>NZ_NKFO02000003.1:0-3726162 GCF_002223045.2 Burkholderia sp. HI4860
GCGGCGGCATTCGCGCTGATTTGCGCCGCATACGGGTGGGTCGCGTCGATCACGAGGCCGATGCCGGCGTCGCGCAGATAGGCGGCCAGCCGCGCGCCGCCGAAGCGCCGACACGCACGTCGCAGCGCAGATCGTCGGGCACCTTGCCGAGGCCGGCCAGGCTGTAGACGTGCCGACCCGAGCGCGCGCGCGATCTTCAGCGCGTCGCCGGTGCCGCCGAGCAGCAGGATGCGCAGGCTCATCGCGCCTCCCGACGAAGCGGCCCTGCCGGTCGATCGCGAACATCTCGACCGCGACCGACGCGGCACGATGTCGCGCGCGACGCGCAACGCCTGCGCACAGACGAGATCGCCGAGCGGCACGCCGTCGGCGTGCGCGAGCTTCAGCGCTTCCTGGCTGGTGTTCGCGGCGCGCATCGCGGCCTGCAGCGTGTCGCTTGCGCCGGCTTCGGCCGCCCACTGCGCGAGCAGCGGCAGGTCGATGCTCGAATGGCGGCTGTGCAGGTCGAGATGGCCGGCCGCGAGCTTGCTGAGCTTGCCGAAGCCGCCGCACATCGACAGCCGTGCGACCGCGCGCGCCGCAGGTGCTTGAGCACCGCGCCCGCGAAGTCACCCATCTCGATCAGCGCCATGTCGGGCAGTTGATAGTGCGCGCGCATCGCGTCCTCGCTCGCGTTGCCGGTGCACGCGGCAATATGCGCGATGCCGTTCGCGCGGGCGACGTCGATGCCCTGGTGGATCGACGCGATATAGGCCGAACACGAGAACGGCCGCACGATGCCGGTCGTACCGAGGATCGACAGCCCGCCGACGATGCCGAGGCGCGGGTTCATCGTCTTCAGCGCGAGCGCTTCGCCGCCTTCGACGCCGATCGTCACGTCGAAGCCGCCCGCATAGCCGTGCTCGGCCGCCAGCGCGTCAGGTGCGTCGTCATCATCTGGCGCGGCACCGGGTTGATCGCCGGTTCGCCGACCGGCAGCGTCAGCCCCGCGCGCGTGACCGTGCCGACGCCCGGCCCCGCATGAAACCGCACGCCGGGCGCCGCCGCGAGCGCGACGCGCGCGAAGATCAGCGCGCCGTGCGTAACGTCCGGATCGTCGCCGGCATCCTTGATGGTGCCGGCTTCCGCACCGTCGGCGGCCCGGCAGAACGCGAGCCGCATCATCACGCGCTGCCCCTTCGGCAGCACGATCTCGACCGCGTCGTCCGCACGACCCGCGAGCAGCAGCCGCGCGCGGCGAGCGACGTCGCGGTCGCGCAGCTGCCGGTCGTATAGCCGAAGCGTAGCGGCGGGCTGTTCGGGAGTCTCGTCGCGCATCACGCGTCCGTTGTGTTCGTCGCGGCCGACGAGGCGGATATGTCGGCCGCGTCGGGCTTGCGCACGTCGTACAGCGTGACCGGCAACGTCTGTCGCCACGTATCGAAGCGGCCGAGCGGCTCGGCGTGTGCGAGCGACACGCGCGTGAGCGTGCCGCCATGCGCGTCGCGCCAGGCGGCGAGCATCATCTCGCCTTGCAGCGTGACCGCGTTCGCGACCAGCCGGCCGCCGGGCTTCAGCGTGGCCCAGCACGCGTCGAGCACGCCGGCGCGGTCGCCCCGCCGCCGATGAAGATCGCGTCGGGCGCGGCGAGTCCCGCGAGCGCGTCGGCGCGCGGCCCGCGACGAGCTGCAGGCCCGGTACGCCGAGCGCGTCGCGGTTGTGCTCGATGAAGCGCTGCCGCTCCGCATGCGCTTCGATCGCGATCGCCTGGCATGACGGATGCGCGCGCATCCATTCGATGCCGATCGAGCCGCTGCCGGCGCCGACGTCCCACAGCAGTTCGCCGGGCGCCGGTGCGAGACGCCCGAGCGTCATCGCGCGCAGGTCGCGCTTGGTGAGCTGGCCGTCGTGACGGTACGCATCGTCCGGCAGGCCGGGCGTGAGCGCGCGGCGCGGCGCGTCGGGGCCGGGCTGGCAGTCGAGTGCGACCAGGTTGAGCGCGCCGTTTCGTCGATGCGCCAGTCCTGCGCGAGGCCGTCGAGGCGCCGCTCGAGCGGGCCGCCCAGATGTTCGAACACGCTGATGCGCGTCGGCCCGAAGCCGCGAGCGACGAGTTCGGCCGCGACGCGGCCGGCGTGCGTCCGTCGGCGCTCAGCACGAACAGGCGGCGCCCGGCAGCAGGTGACGCGCGAGCGTCGCCAGCGGCCGGCCGACGAGCGAGACCGCGCCGACATCCTGCAGCGCCAGCCGAGGCGCGCGGCCGCGAGCGACAGCGACGACGGCGCGGGCAGTACGCGCCATTCGTCGGGGGAAAGCCGGCGCGCGAGCGTGGCGCCCACGCCGAACAGCATCGGGTCGCCGCTGGCGAGCACGCAGACGGCGACGCGCGCCGCGCCAGCACGCCCGCGAGGTCGAACGGCGACGGCCACGTTTCGCGCGCGGCCGGCAGCCGTGCGGGCAGCATGTCGAGATGCCGCTTCGCGCCGACGACGAGCGTCGCGTCGAGCAATGCGCGCCGCGCACTGCGTCCGAGCCCCGCGTAACCGTCGTCGCCGATGCCCACTACCGTCAGCCACGCCGTCATGCACCCTCCCCATCGTTCGATTTCCTACCGTGTGTTGCGATGCGCGGCGGCCGGGCTGCCGCGCGTTGATTCGTTGATGATCCCGATCCGCCCCGCGCCGTGCGTGCTGCCCGCCCGCCGGTGCGATGCGACGACGACGTCACCCGAGCGGCACGCCGACGACGAACGTCAGCAAGGCGAGAACCATCCCGCCGATCGACGCGATCAGCAGCCAGCCGAGCAGCAGCCACGTGAGCGAGCGTGCATCGGTTTTCCGGTACAGGAACGTGCGCCCGCCACGATCGGCACGCCGAGGCCCGCGAGGCCGACATTCTTCGGCCACTCGGCCGACGGCGCAAGCGGATCAATACGCACGCGAGCAGCATCCAGGCCGGGATGGCCAGCAGGCCGAGCGCAATGCCCATGCCGAACAGCTCCGTCTGGCGAGTCTCATCGCGGATACCGGCGGTCGCCGGCCTGGTGTCGAGCTGCCAATCGTACCATTTGCGAGATAGAGCAAAACCGGCTGAAACTGCGCTGTGACGCGGTTGTGCGGCAAATCGACAATGCCGGATCGTCTCGAAAATCGGGTATCCTACGGCCGTTCGTTCGCCGGTGCCCCTCGGGGCCGAAGAGGGAACACAGGGCGCGCCACGCGCCGCTGTGGCTGCCCCCGCAACTGTAGACAGCGAGCCGATCTCCCCCTCATGCCACTGGTTCCACGGGAAGGCCGGGAGCCGGCGCCGACCTGTCAGCCAGGAGACCTGCCGGCCAGAAAGTGCGTGCGTGCCAGTCGCGTCGGGCGGGGTGTACCGATACGTTGGCCGCGGCCCGACACTGTCCCGGTACCCCGTTGAGTTCCCCCCCGTTTCGATTCCTGCGTCGCCCGTCGTGCGCCCGTCGGCCTGCCCGGGCTCGTGCGCGTGGTCGCGGCCGTCGACGGCGGGCTGTGCCGGATCAAGCTGCCGGGCGCAGGCTCGACGCGCGTCAGGCACGTGCGATCGCCGCCGCCGCGCGCGCCTTCGGCTCGGGCGCGATCGACGCGACCAATCGCGCGAATCTCCAGCTGCGCGGCATTCGCGACGGCGCGGCCGACGCGCTGACGCGTGCGTTGCTCGAAGCGGGTCTCGGCCCGCCGTCGACGCCACCTCGAATGCAGACGCCGATGCGCCGCGCTCGCCGCGAGCGACGACGTGCGCAACGTAATGCTCAGCCCGCTCGCCGGCCACGACCCTGCCGCACTCGTCGACAGCCGCGCGCTCGCCGCGCCGCTCTTCGACATGCTGGCGCGCGAGCCCCGCCGCGGCGAGCTGTCGCCGAAATTCTCGATCCAGCTCGACGGTGGCGAATCGGTTGCGGCGCTCGACCATCCGCACGACATCTGGCTGGCCGCCTGGCGTCGCGGCGATGGCGCGGTGCGCATCGCGGCCGGGCTGACCGGCTGTCCGCCGGTTGCATACGACGATCCACCCGCTTCGGTCGATGTCGCGCCCGATCAAGCTACCGCGCTGGTTCGCGCGCTGCTGCTCGCATTCCTCGATCTCGCACCGGCCGACGTCACGCGGATGCGCGCGCTGCTCGCAATATGCGGCGAACGTGTGCTGCTCGAACGCGCGCAGCACTACCTGCCCTTTCCGCTTGAAGCCGATCCGGCGCTTGCCGGCTGGCGCCGCACGTGCACCGACCCGACGTTGCGTTTCGGCGTGCGCCCGTCGCTCGATGCGACGCGCTGCAACGTCGGCGCGCAATTCGTGCTCGGCCGGCTCGATGCCACCCAACTGGAACGGCTCGCCGCGCTGGCCGAAACCGACGGCGACGGCACGCTGTCGATGACGCCATGGCAAGGCGTATTCCTGCATCGCGTATCGCGCGAACGCGCACCGGCCACGCGCGATGCGCTCGCGTCGCTCGGCCTCGTCTGCGCGTCGTCCGACCCGCTGGCGACGCTCGTCGCGTGCACCGGCAGCGCGGGCTGCGCGAAGGCGCGCGCCGACACGAAGCACGACGCCCTCGCGCTCGCCGCCCGCATCGGCCACGCAGTCGACGTGCACCTGACCGGCTGCGAGCGCCACTGCGCGCTGCCGCATCCCGCGACGCACACGCTCGTCGCGGTTGCGCCCGCGCACTACGACCTTTACCGGCGCGACGCCGCGGCGGGCCTCGGCGCCCCGCTCGCGCGCCATCTGACGATTGACCAGGCCGCGGCCCGACTGACGGGCGCGCGGCACAGCCAGGACACCACCGATGCTTGACTACATTCGCGACGGGCAGGAAATCTACCGCCAGTCGTTCGCGACGATCCGCGCCGAGGCCGACCTGTCGCAGGTTCCGCCCGACCTCGAGAAACTCGCGGTGCGCGTGATCCATGCGTGCGGGATGGTCGACGTCGTCTACGACTTGCGTTTCTCGGCCGGCGCCGGCACGGCGGGCCGCACGGCGCTCGCGGCCGGCGCGCCGATCCTGTGCGATGCGCGGATGGTCGCCGAAGGCATCACGCGTGCACGGCTGCCTGCCGACAACCGCGTGATCTGCACGCTCGGCGAGCCCGAGGTGCCGGATCTCGCGCGGCATCTCGGCAACACGCGTTCGGCCGCCGCGCTCGAGCTGTGGCGCCCGCATCTCGCGGGCAGCGTCGTCGTGATCGGCAATGCGCCGACCGCGCTGTTCCACCTGCTCGACATGATCGACGCCGGTGCGCCGCGCCCCGCGCTGATCCTCGGTTTCCCGGTCGGCTTCATCGGCGCGGCCGAATCGAAGGCGCTGCTCGATGCCGACAGCCGCGGCGTGCCGTACGTCGCCCTGCTCGGCCGGCGCGGCGGCAGCGCGATGGCGGCGGCTGCGGTCAACGCACTCGCGACGGAGGTCGAATGACGACCGCGCGCGGACGCCTGTTCGGGGTCGGCGTTGGCCCCGGCGATCCCGAACTGATGACGATCAAGGCGCTGCGCGTGCTGCAGGCCGCGCCCGTGGTCGCGTATTTCGTCGCGAAGGGCAAGAAAGGCAATGCGTACGGCATCGTCGAAGCGCACCTGCAGGACGCGCAGACGCAACTGCCGCTCGTCTATCCGGTGACGACCGAGGCCTTGCCGCCACCGCTGTGCTACGAGACGGTGATCGCCGACTTCTACGACACGGCTGCCGAGATCGTTGCCGCGCACCTCGACGCGGGGCGCGACGTCGCGGTGATCTGCGAAGGCGACCCGTTCTTCTACGGCTCGTACATGTACCTGCACGACCGCCTCGCGCCGCGCTACGACACCGAGGTGATCCCCGGCGTGTGTTCAATGCTCGGGGGCACCGCGGTGCTCGGCCAGCCGCTCGTCTATCGCAACCAGAGCCTGTCGGTGCTGTCGGGTGTACTGCCCGAGCCCGAACTGCGCGAGCGGCTCGCGCGGGCCGACGCGGCCGTCGTGATGAAGCTCGGCCGCAATTTCGACAAGGTGCGCCGCGTGCTCGACGAACTGGGGCTCGCGAAGCGCGCGCTGTATGTCGAGCGCGCGACGATGGCGAGCCAGCGCATCGTGCCGCTCGACGAAGTCGATCCGATGGCGTCGCCGTATTTCTCGCTGCTCGTCGTGCCGGGGGAAAAATGGCAAGGATGACGACTCCGCCCGCGATCGTGATTCTCGGCGCGGGCGCGCTCGATACCGCGCGGCGCATCCAGGCGCGCTATCCGGGCGCGCGCGTGCATGGCCTCGCATCGCGCGTCGCGGCCGACGTGCCGTTCGACGATCTCGGCGCGCACCTGCGTGAACTCTATGCGCGCGGGCTGCCGATCGTCGCGCTGTGCGCGGCCGGCATCGTGATCCGCTGCATTGCCGCCTCGCTCGCCGACAAGGGCGTCGAGCCGCCCGTGCTCGCGGTGGCGGAAGACGGCTCGGCGGTCGTGCCGCTGCTCGGCGGGCTGACGGGCGTCAACGTGATCGCGCGGGAAATCGCCGCATGCGTCGGCGTTGCGCCGGCGATCACGACGAGCGGCGAACTGCGTTTCGGCGCGTGCGTGCTCAATCCGCCGGAAGGCTATGCACTCGCCGATCTCGGCCAGGGCAAGCGCTTCGTGTCCGATCTGCTCGCGGGCGCGTCGACGCGCATCGACGGCGCGGCGCCGTGGCTCGACGATGTCGCGCTGCCGCGCGACGATGCGGCCGCGCATGCGATTCGCGTGACACCCAACGCATGGCGCGGGTCGCGCGACGAACTCGTGATTCATCCGCGCAGCGTGGTGATCGGCGTCGATGCGCAGGCTATCCACGCGGATGAAGCGCTTGCCGCACGCATCGATGCGGCACTCGATTCGCAAGGTCTCGCACGACTGGCGCTCGCGGCGATCGTTGCGCCCGCATCGGCAATCGGTGATGCCGTGCTGGAAGAAGCCGCGGACACGCTCGACGTGCCGCTGCGTTTCGTCGATGCCGATACCGATAAAGGCGGCGACGCTGACGCGACGGATGATGCGGCCACCCTGCTCGGTCGCGCATTGCGCGTCGCACACACGCTGCGTGCCACGACGAACGGCATCGCATGCACGGTCGCGTCGCATCCGGTCGATCCAGCCACGCTCGGCCGTGCGCGCGGCCGGCTGACGGTGCTCGGCCTCGGCCCGGGCGGCGCCGCGTGGCTCACGCCGGCTGCGCGCGCCGCGCTCGCGGACGCGACCGACATCCTCGGCTACACGACCTACGTGAACATGGCCGGCCCGTTCCGCGACGACCAGCGCGTGCACGGCACCGACAATCGCGAAGAGATGCAGCGC
Source organism: Burkholderia sp. HI4860 (assembly GCF_002223045.2). Classification (NCBI taxonomy): domain Bacteria; kingdom Pseudomonadati; phylum Pseudomonadota; class Betaproteobacteria; order Burkholderiales; family Burkholderiaceae; genus Burkholderia; species Burkholderia sp. HI4860. The sequence continues at coordinate 7,296 of NZ_NKFO02000003.1, forward strand.
GCCCGCCATGCGTTCGAGCTTGCGGCCGAAGGCCGGCGCGTCGCGGTCGTGTCGTCGGGCGACCCGGGCGTGTTCGCGATGGCCGCGGCCGTGCTCGAAGCGCTCGACGAAGCGCGCGACCCGCATTGGGCCGCGGTCGACCTGCGCATTGAGCCCGGCATCTCGGCGTCGCTCGCGACGGCCGCGCAGGCCGGTGCGCCGCTTGGCCATGATTTCTGTGCAATCTCGCTGTCGGACAACCTGAAGCCTTGGGACGTGATCGAGACGCGCCTGCGGCATGCGGCGCAGGCCGATCTGGTGATGGCGTTCTACAACCCGATCTCGCGCGCACGACCGTGGCAGCTCGATCGCGCGCTCGACGTCGTGCGCGCGCACCGCAGCGCCGAGACGGTGGTCGTGCTCGGCCGCGACATCGGCCGGCCGGGCGCCACGCTCACGACGACGACGCTCGGCGCGTTGCGCAGCGACCAGGTCGACATGCGCACGATGGTGATCGTCGGCTCGTCGACGACGCGGCGCTTCGCGGTCGGCAACGCACGCGAGTGGGTCTATACGCCGCGCTGGTATCGCTGAACCCGGTCAGCGCGTCGGCGTGACGCCGCGCGTGTCTGCCTGCGCAGTGCCGGCTGCACCGTCGGCATGCCAGAACCGGCATACGAGCACGCCGACGATGGCCTGCGCCGCGACCACGAACGCGACGCAGCCGGCCCATCCCCACCGATGCCAGCCGGGCACCGGCAGGATCGAGCCGAGGCTGCCGCCGAAGTAATAGCAGGACAGGTAGATGCCGATCGCCGTCGAGCGCGCGCTCGACGCCGCCTGCGAGATGAACGTGTTGGCCGACGCCTGTTCGACGAACACGGCGGTCGAGCTGAGCGCGAGGCCGGCCAGGATCACCGGCACGTGGTCGGACAGCGTGAACAGCGCCCCGCCGATCGCGAGCGCGGCCGCGGCAAGCCCCGGCGCGCGCGGGCCGCGATGCCGCGCGAGGCGTCCTGCCAGCGGGGTCACGACCACCGCCACCAGAAACACCGCATAGATCGCGCCGATCCCGACCGTGCCGAAGTTGAACGGCGCGCGGGCGAGGCGCAGGCCGACGAACGTGAACGTCGCGACCTGCGACGCGAGTACGCATGCGCCGATCGCGAACGACGCAAGCAGCGGGCCGCGCGTGACGATGCGCCAGGACGGCCCCGCGCCGCGATCTGCCTCATGCTCGACGCGCCGCGCGGTTGGGCCGGACGCCGGCAGGCTCGCGTAGATCGCGACGCCCGTGACGAGACACAACGCCGCGACGACGTCGAGCGCATGCCGCCAGCCCCAGATCGACGTCATCAGGTTGGTCGCGAAGCGGCCGGCGAAACCGCCGAGCGTCGTGCCGGCGACGAACAGCGCGCTGATCTCGGCCGACGTGCCGCGATCGAAGCGCTCGGCGATATACGCGATCGACAGCGCGAAGATGAACGGCATGACGAGACCGGCCGCAAAGCGCGCGCCGAGGAACGACGCGAAACTGCCCGCCTGCGCGGACCACACGACCGGCAGCGCGACGGCCACCGCCGCGAGCGAGATCGCGACGCGCCGCTCGATGCGCGCGGCCAGCACGCCGACGAACGGCGCGATAATGGCGACGGCCGTGGTGGTGGCGCTCACGCCCTGCCCCGCGTGCTCCGCGCTGACGCCGAAGGTGGCCGCGAGTTCGTGCAGGATGCCCTGCGTCGAATACAGATTGAGAAACGCGGCGAAGCCGCAGAGAAAGAACGCGATGCGCGTGGTCCTGTCGTTCATCGGAGCTGCCTGGTCGTCGATACCGACAGTCTGACGAGCGCGCCGCGTGCACGCCAATACCGTTTTCATCGCGATTGATACCGGAACGACAACAATGCTCGACCTGCGCCGCCTCCGCTATTTCGTGGTCGTCGCCGACGAACTGCACTTCGGCCGCGCGGCGTTGCGCCTGCGGGTCGCGCAGCCGCCGCTGACGCGCCATATCGCCGCGCTGGAAAGCGAGCTCGGCGTCCGGCTGTTCGAGCGTTCGACGCGCGCGGTGCGGCTGACGCCGGAGGGCGCCGCGTTCCTCGACCATGCGCGCCACGTCGTCAGCGCGGCCGCCGAGGCCGAGGCGAGTGCACGCAAGATCGCGCAGGGCATCGCCGGGCGGATCGTGATCGGCTATGCGAGTTCGATTCCGATGTCCGACACGTTCCCGGACGTGATCCGCGTCGCGAGCCGGACGATGCCCGATGTCGAGCTCGCGTTCCGCGAGGTGGCGACCGCAAGCCAGCGCCAGCAGATCGCGGACGGCACGATGGACATCGGTTTCGGCTGGGCATGGCACGGTGCGCCCGGCGCGCCGGTGGCGTCGCTCGTCGTGTCGCGCGAACCGCTCGTCGCGGCCGTGCCGGCCGGCGATCCGCTCGCGAGCCGTGCGAGCGTCGACGTCGCAGCGCTTGCGCACGCAACCTTCGTCACCTTTCCGCCCGGTTACGGCTCGGCATTGACCGCGGCACTGGACGACCTGTGCGCGCAAGCCGGATTCACGCCGCGGATCGGCGCGACCGCCGCACAGATCACGACGCTCGTGTCGCTGGTGGCCGCCGAGCGCGGCATCGCGATCGTGCCGGGCTTCACGGCGACGCTGCAGCGTCCGGGCGTCGTCTACGTGCCGCTCGCCGGCACGCGCGCGGTCGAGCAGATCGTGTCGTGGAACGAGCCGTTCGCATCGGTGTGCGTCGAACGCTTCGTCGCGCTGGCACGCTCGCTCGTGCAGCCGCCATCGGCTTGAAGCACGGCGAGCAATACGCGGCGGGCCTCACCCGGTCGATCGGAAAAATCACCCGCGTCGCGCATGCCGGAACTGTGTCGAATCGGCAAGATCGTTACGTATCGGGAATCAAATAACAAAAAGAACTCCTGACCATTCACTATTCGACGCGAATCCTCCAAGATGAGCACGCCGTCGGCCGGGCATGCCCGGTCGCCCGACCGGCGGCGATACGCGGGCCAGCGTATCCCTCTTCCACTTGGAGAACACAATGAACAACAATGTGTTGCCGCGTTTCATCCCGCGCGCATTTGCGGCGGGTTGCCTGCTTGCCGTGGCGAGCGTGTCCCAGGGCGCCGGCGTCTATGCGCCCTATGTCGACGTGACGCTCTATCCGACGCCGCTCGTCGACCAGATCGGCGTCCGGCAAGGCATCCAGCAGTTCACGCTCGCGTTCGTGGTCGCGGGCAACGGCTGTGTGCCGTCGTGGGGCGGCGTGCAGCCGATCGGCAACGGCTCAAGCGGCGGCCTGCTGACCGCGCTGTCGACGTCGATCGCGAGCTATCGCGCGAAAGGCGGCGAAGTCGCCGTGTCGTTCGGCGGCGCGAACGGCACGCCGCTGATGCAGGCGTGCACGACGGTCCCCGCGCTGGCGAGCGCGTACCAGACCGTGATCGACACGTACGGCCTCACGCACATCGACTTCGACATCGAAGGTGCGTCGCAAACGGACACGGCCGCGGTCGCACGCAACTTCCAGGCGGTCACGCAGCTGCAGGCGAGCTATGCGGCGAAAGGCAAGCCGCTGCACGTCACGCTGACGTTGCCGACGATGCCGACCGGGCTCACGCAGGACGGCCTGAACGTCGTCAACGCGGCGATCTCGAACAAGACCGCGTTCGATGCGGTGAACGTGATGGCGATGGACTATGGCCCCGCGAACCTCGACATGGGCGCGGCCGCGATCAGTGCCGCGCAGGCGCTCTATTCGCAGCTCGATACGGCCTTCAAATCGGCCGGCCAGCCGAAGACGAATGCGCAGCTCTGGCAGATGGTCGGCGTCACGCCGATGATCGGCGTGAACGACGTGCAGGGCGAAACCTTCACGCTCGCGAATGCGCAAAGCGCGCTGAACGCGGCGGTCGGCAACGGCTACGGCTTCTTCGGCAACTGGTCGGTCGGTCGCGACCAGGCCTGCCCGTCGGGCGGCTCGTATGCGTCGCCGACCTGCTCGGGCGTCGCGCAGCAGCCGTATGCGTTCGCGACGATCTTCAAGCAGCTCGACGGCAAGTGGGGCGCGGGCGTCACGCAGGATCCGAACTACGGCGGCGGCTCGAACGGCGGCACGCCGCAGCCGGGTGCGCCCTGGGCGGCCGGCCAGGTCTATACGGCCGGCGCGACGGTCACCTACCAGGGCACGACGTACCAGGCGCAATGGTGGACGCAGGGCGACGTGCCCGGCCAGGCCGCCGTGTGGAAGGCGGTCGGCGGCGGCACCGCCACGTGGTCGGCCACCACCGCGTATTCAGGCGGCACCTGCGTGATGTACCAGGGCGCGAAATACTGCGCGAAATGGTGGACGCAAGGCGACAACCCGAGTGCGGGCGGCGTGTGGGTGAAGTCGTGATGCGGCGTAGCGGCCGGCGCTAGGCTTCAGGCCCGTGCATCGGGGGCCGTTCACGGCGATCGCCCGCTACGGGATCGCCGGCGGACGGCCCGCTGATCGGTAGCACCCTGCCCGCTTTCAGTCGCGCGCGTGCTCGGCCAGCAGCCTCGCCTTCGCGTCGACGAGCAGCGCCGCATGCGTGTCGCGATGCTGGCGAATCCGCTCGGTCGGCCCGACCACCGACAGCCCGTACCAGTCGCCGTCGAGCGTCAGTGCGACCGCAATGGCCGACAGCTCGGGCGCGCTCTCGCCGAAGTTCTCGGCCCAGCCGAGTTCGCGAAACCGGGCGGTTTGCGCGACGAGCGCGGGCAGATCCGCCACCGTCGCGTCGGTGAAGCGCTCGAACGGCAACTGCGCGCCGAGCGCCTGCTGCGCGTCGCCGGCCAGTTCCGCGAAGATCGCCTTGCCGATCGAGTTCGCATGCAGCGGGCGCAGTTCGCCCGGCGCGCGCGTATAGCGGATCGCCTGCTCCGATTCGACGACGTCGAGATACGTGACCGACACCCCCTGGATCTTGCCGAGCACCGCCGTCTCGCGGCTCGCGTCGCGCAGCGCGACGAGATGCGGATGGACGATGTCGACGACCGGATCGGTCGCGTCGATCGCGGCGGCGAGCGTCTGCAGGCGGCGCGTCGGGTAGTAGCCGCCGCGCTTGCGTACTTCGTACAGGTAGCCGCGGCTCACGAGCGTGCGCGCCATCGCGAGGCAGCTCGACGCCGGCACATTGAGCAGGCGCGCGAGTTCGGTGAGCGGCAGCGGCCGCCGTTCGGCGGCGAACAGCTCGAACAGGTCGAGCGTGCGGGCAACGAGTTTGACGTCCATGACGAGTGCTTGAATCGGAACGGGACACCGCGCACCGGGCCGGCTGCCAGGTCGGACCGGTCAGTACGACTTCGGCAGCCCGAGCACCTTCTCCGCGATGTAGCACAGGATCAGTTGCGGACTCACGGGCGCGAGCCTCGGAATCATACACTCGCGCAGGTAGCGCTCGACATGGTATTCCTTCGCATAGCCCATCCCGCCGTGCGTCGCGACCGCCGTCTGGCACGCCTGGAACGCGGCTTCCGCGCCGAGGTATTTCGCGGCGTTGGCCTCCGCGCCGCACGACTGCCCCGCGTCGTAGCGCGTCGCGGCCTTCATCACCATCAGCCACGCGGCCTCGAGCTGCATCCACGCCTGCGCGAGCGGATGCTGGATCGACTGGTTCTGCCCGATCGGCCGCCCGAACACGACGCGCTCGCACGCATACTGCGTCGCGCGGCGCAGCGCGGCCTGTCCGAGCCCGATCGCCTCCGCGGCGATCAGGATCCGCTCGGGATTCAGCCCATGCAGCAGGTAGCGGAAGCCGTCGCCTTCGTTGCCGATCAGGTCGCTTTCCGGCACGCGCAGGTTGTCGATGAACAGCATGTTCGAATCGACCGCCTTGCGGCCCATTTTCTCGATCTCGCGCACCTCGACGCGCGAGCGGTCGAGGTCGGTATAGAACAGGCTCAGCCCGTCGGTCGGCTTCGCGACCTGGTCGAGCGGCGTCGTGCGTGCGATGATCAGCATCTTGTTCGCGACCTGCGCGGTCGAGATCCAGATCTTGCGCCCGCTCAGCACGTAATGGTCGCCGTCGCGGCGCGCCTGCGTGCTCAGGTGCGTGGTGTCGAGGCCCGCATCGGGTTCGGTCACCGCGAAGCACGCCTTGTCGCGCCCGGCGATCAGCGGCGGCAGGAAGCGCGCCTTCTGTGCGTCGGTGCCGAACACCTGCACCGGATTCAGCCCGAAGATGTTCATGTGGACGGCAGACGCGCCGGACAGGCCGGCGCCCGACGCGCTGATCGTGCGCATCATCAGCGCGGCCTCGGTCATCCCAAGCCCGGCGCCGCCATGGGCCGGGTCCATCGCGATGCCGAGCCAGCCGGCCTCGGCGAGCGCCGCGTGGAAGTCGGCCGGAAACCCGCCCGCGCGGTCGCGTTCGAGCCAGTAGTCGTCGCCGAAGCGCGCGCAGATTTTCTCGATCGCGCTTTCGATCGCGCGCTGGTCATCGGTCAGGTCGAACTGCATGGCATGCACTCCTGGAAAAGGCGAAGCGGCTGCGCCGCTTTCAAGAAGGAAAACGCCCGGCGGCGTCGAGGCTTGCGCTTCGAAGAACGTCCCGTTGCGGGATGGCCCTCTCGGCGCGTTGATACCAAGCGGCCGGTCCCGGGCGCTCACAGCGGAAACACGCCCACGATCACCGCGGCGAATACCATCAGCACCGTGGCGGCGAACAGGAACGGAATCGTGAATTTCTGGTGCTCGGCGAGCTCGACGCCGGTCAGGCCGACGATCAGGAACGTCGCGGGCGTGAGCGGGCTGACCGGAAAGCCCGTCGTCATCTGGCCGAGCAGTGCTGCCTGCGCCATCTGGATCGGTGGCACGCCGAGCAGCTTCGCGCTTTCCGCGAGCACCGGCAGCACGCCGAAGTAGAACGAATCGGGGTCGAACAGCAGGCTGAGCGGCATCGACAGCAGCCCGAGCACGAACGGCATGTGGCGCGCATGCTCGACCGGCACGTGCGCGACGACCACGTCCGCCATCGCCTTCAGCATGCCCGTGCCGGACATGATGCCGGTGAATGCTCCGGCCGCTAGCAGCACGCTCGCCATCATCAGCGCGGCCTTGGCATGCGCGTCGATCCGCTCACGCTGGGCCTGCACGTCCGGGTAGTTGATCACGAGCGCGGCGACCGTGCCGAGCATGAACATCACCATCGGGTCGACGATGCCCGACACGAGCGTGACGAGCACGACGAGCGTCAGCACGAGATTGATCCGGAAGCGTTCCGGCCGGCGCAATGCGCGCTCGGCATCGGTCAGCGCCCGCGGCGCAATCGCGAGCGACGCCGCGCCGGCACGATCGAGCCCGAGCCGCTTCGCCTCGCGCACGCCGAGCACGTAGGCGGTGCCGAACACGAACACGAGCCCGACGATCTGCACCGGAATCATCGGCATGAAGATCGCGGAGCCGGGAATGTGCAGCGCCGCCGACGCGCGCAGCATCGGCCCGACCCACGGCAGGAAATTGACGCCGGCCGCCATCGACGCGACGCACGCGAGGATGCGGCGATCCATCCCGAGCCGCGTATAGAGCGGCATCATCGCGGGCAGCGTGACGAGAAACGTGACGGCGCCCGAACCGTCGAGATGGATCAGCAGCGCGAGCAGCGCCGAGCCCATCACGATACGCGGCGGATGGCAGCCGATCACGCGCAGCACGCCCGCGATGATCGGATCGAGCATCCCGGCATCGGTAAGGATTCCGAAAAAAAGAATCGCAAAAACGAACATCCCGGCGATCGGGCCGATGTTCTGGACGCCGTGCACGATGAACTTGCCGGTCGCGAGCCCGAACCCGGCCGCGAGCGACGCGGCCACCGGCACGACGATCAGCGCGACGAGCGGCGACAGCCGCTTCGTGATGATCAGGCCGAACAGCGCGACGATGGCGATCGCGCCGATCCATGCAAGCATGATGCGTCTCCTTTTCAGCCGGTGCGCGCGTCGTCGCCCGGCGTGGTGTGCGAGTGGCCGTACGGCGCCGTCGGGCGCGTGGCACGGCCGGCGGCCGCGGTGCCGGTCAGTCCCGGTGCGTGTCGTGGTCGCGGTCGTCAGCGTTGGCCGCGGCGTCGGCGAACACCTGCGCCGCGTGTTCGTTCAGCGCGGGCGGCGGCCGCCGGTACGTGGCCGGCGTGCGGCCGAGCTTGATCGGCGACGCGATGCCGCGATGCCGGCCCAGCTCGACCTTCATCCGCCGATGCGCGACGTGCGGATGGTCGAGCGCCGCATCGAGCCCGAGCACCGGCGCGCACGGCACGCCGCGGCGCATCAGTTGCTCGGCGAGCGCCGCGCCGTCGTGGGCGGCCAGCGCCGTGTCGAGCAGCGTGCGCAACGCGGCGCGGTTCGCGCTGCGCGCGCGGTTGTCCGCGAAACGGGGATCGTCGAGCCAGTCGCGCGTGCCGAGCACGTCGCACAAGCCCGCGAACTGCCCGTTGTTGCCGACCGCCAGAAAGATGTCGACGCTCGCCGTCGGAAAGCTGTCGTACGGCGTGATGTTCGGATGCGCATTGCCGGTGCGCACGGGTGCCTTCCCCGAATGGAAGAAGTTCGGCGTATGCGGATGCAGGATCGACAGCGCGCAGTCGAACAGCGTCGATTCGACGAACTGGCCGCGGCCGCTCGCGTCGCGCTCGCGCAGCGCCATCAGCACGCCGAGCGCCGCGTTCAGCCCGGTCACGAGATCGACGATCGGCACGCCGACCCGCAGCGGCGCGCCGCCGGCTTCGCCATTGACGCTCATCAGCCCCGCAAGCGCCTGCACGGCCGCGTCGTAGCCGGGCAGCCCGCCGAGCGGGCCGTCCGCGCCGAAGCCCGACACGCGGCAATGGACGAGGCGCGGAAACCGCGCATGCAGCGCGTCGAAGCCGAGCCCCCAGCGCTCCATCGTGCCGATCTTGAAGTTCTCGACGATCGCGTCCGCGTGTTCGAGCAGGCCGAGCAGCCGCTCGCGGTCGGCCGGTTGCGTCAGGTCGAGCGCGATCCCGAGCTTGTTGCGGTTCACGCCGAGGAAGTACGACGCGGTATCGCCGTCGAACGGCGGGCCCCAGGTGCGCGTCTCGTCGCCGGACGGCGGTTCGACCTTGATCACCTCCGCGCCGTGGTCGGCCAGGATCTGCGTCGCATACGGGCCACCCAGCACCCGCGACAGATCGATGATGCGCAATCCCGCCAGTGCGCCCTGCTGCTCGTGTTCCGCCATGCGTCCCGCTCCTGGTTCCGGTTGATCGGACGGCCGGTCCGGCAGGCCCGGCGCCTGGGCGCGAGCTTCCGGATTCGGCGAATAATTCTTGTATGTGAATTTATATTCACACTCAGGAATTACGTTGTCAACCCCGGCGGCACCCTGACGCGAAGCGAAAGACGCCGCCGTGAGCAAGCGGGAGCGACGCCGAACACGGGCCGGTTGCGGCGGCCTACCGCCTTTCGTTAAGCTGGCGGGCAACCTTCATCTCAAAATAATCGGGCGGATCATTCATGAAACGGATGCTGCTGGCGGCCTTCATGCTGGCGTCGACGCTGGGCGTCGGACATGCGCAAACCCAGACGTTCCACTTCGGCGAAGGACAGACCGGGATGCCGGGTGGATCGCCGCAGGCGGCCTCACCGACCGCCCGGCCCGCGCCCGCGCGCCGGCACGTCACGCCGCCGCCGTCCCACCATCGGCGGGCTGTCCACAAGCGCCGCCAGCCGCGCCACGTGAAGCCCACGCGCAGCGGCATCTATACGCACGCGTGACTCGGCGTTTGCCCCGCGAGGGCGTGCATGGAACTGTCATGAACGGCCGCTAAGATCGGTGCGGCTGCCTCTACGCCGTGGTGGCGGCTGGCGGGTCACGCGCCGCCGACACGCATTTTCTCCACGATTCAGCACCTGTTTTACCGAACATGAGTACCGGGCTGGACACTCTCGCCGTCATCAAGGAACGTGCCACGATCGTGTGCCGTCAGCGCAGCAGCGTGCTGCTGGTCGCCCGCACCGCGTCGCGCTGGTCGCTGCCGGGCGGCACGATCCGGCGTGGCGAGACGCCGCTCGATGCTGCCCTGCGGGAGCTTGCCGAGGAAACGCGGCTGGAGGGGCTCGCGCTCGATTACGCAGTGCAGTTCGGCGGGCTGACGAAGCTCCATCACGTGTTCGTGGCCGACGTGCCGGCGCACCTGACGCCGCGCGCGAGCAACGAGATCGCCCGCTGCAAGTGGTTCACCGTCGACCGGCTCGACACGCTGCGTGCGAGCGTGCCGACGCGCAAGATCATCGAGCTGCTGCGTCTCGACTGTTTCTCGGCGATCGCGAACGGCCGGCTGCGCTGACGTCCGCATCCCCCGCGCCGCTCACGTGCGCAGGAACGGGCCGGCCTTGCGTTCGAGCAGCGTGACGCGTTCCGGCTGCATGCCGGCGGAACGGTCGGGAAGGTCGAGGCACACGATCTTCTTGTGCCGCAGATGCGCGCCGAATTGCGCCGCCAGCCGCGCCTTGTGCGCATGCTCCATCACGAATACGACATCGGCCCAGTCGAGCTGCTCGGCGGACACGCGCGTGTCCGCATCCGGCGCGAGGCCCGCGGAGCCGGTTTCGACGCCAGGCCTCGCGGCGAACACCGCTTCGGCCGTCGGGCTGCGCAGCCGGTTGCGGCTGCAGACGAAACCTGCCCGCGTCATGTCGCTTCGAGATTGCCCGACGCCAGCCTGATCAACCTTGTGGAATCGTGCCCGGCCGGACGTACGCGAGCATGTGCGGCACGTAGTCGGCCTTGCCGAGTTCGACGCCGTGGTGGCGCAGGATCGCGTACGCGGCGATCGTGTGGAAGTAGAACTGCGGCAGCGCCCAGTCGCGTGCGTACTGCTCGCCCGTCATGTCGAACGCGATCCCGTTCGGCAAGTCGAGCGCGATCGGCCGCACGGCACCGCCGTCGAGCGCATCCGGTGCGAGGTCGCCGAGAAACGTGAGCGTGCCGGCGACGATCGCCTGCGCATCGGCGAGCGTGCCGGGCTGCGCATCCGCATGCCATCCTGCCTCGCGCAATGCGAGCAATGCGGCCGGCAGCGGCTCGCCGCGCAGCCGGTGGACGGGCTCCATCGCCTGGAAGCACGAGAAGCGCACCTGCGCCGCGAGCGGATACATGTCGGGCGCCAGCTTCAGCGACATCGCCGCGTCGGGCGCATCGCCCGCGGCCTGACGATGCGCGGCAGCCTTGTCGAGCCACGCGGACTGCGCGCGCAGCATCTGGGTGAAGGTCGGAACGAGAAGTTGAGTCGGTGACACGCGCGCCCTCCTATGCTGTGTTGTGGTTTGCGCCACGATAGCAGCGTAAGGACAAACCTGCATCCTCGCGGGGGCGATGCGCGCGATTCCACGCGGATTCGGTGATGCAGCGCCTGGCGCGCAGGTGTCGCCCCACGCAGGGCGATCACGACACGCGGCCGCCGCGACGCCACCTCAAGGCTTGCCGTGCCGCGCCAGGAAGCGGTCGAACTGCGAGGCAAACGCCTTGCCGTCGCGTGCGCTGAACGGCGCCGGGCCGCCCGTGTCGATGCCCGCGCTGCGCAACTGGTCCATCATCGCGCGCGTCGACAGGCGTTCCTCGATGTTCTCGCGGCTGAACCAGTTGCCGCGCGGGTCGAGCGCATGTGCGCCCTTGTCGAGCACGGCGGCGGCCAGCGGAATGTCGGCGGTGATCACGAGGTCGCCCGCTTCCACCAGCTCGACGATGCGCGCATCGGCCACGTCGAAACCGGCCGGCACCTGCACCGCCTTGATGAACGGCGACGGCGGCGTGCGCAGAAACTGGTTCGCGACCAGCGTCACGCAGATTTCTGCACGACGCGCGGCGCGAAACAGCATGTCCTTGATGACGGCGGGACACGCGTCGGCATCGACCAGTACTTGCATGGCGGGTTGTTCCAATGGGTTGAAGCAGAAGCGGCGATCATAGCGCACCGCCGGCCGGCCATCAGCCGGCGCGGCCCGTGCACAGCGCGTCGGCCGTCACCCACTGCGCGCCCCACGCCGCGGCGAGCCGCGCGCCCTGCCCGATTCGCACGGCCGCATCGTCGAAGTCGACGAACACGACGTGATCGGCCGCCGCGGGTTTCGCGGGCGTCTCGCGCGTGCGGCCGTCGGACAGCACCCACAGCCAGCGCTGCTTGCCCGGCTCACGCCGCGCCGCGCGTGCGAGCAATTGCGCGGCGGCCGCGATGCCGTCCGCGAGCGGCGTGCCGCCACCGCCTTCGACCGGTTCGAGCCAGCGCGCATTCCACCAGCGCGGCACGGCCGGGCCGAAGCGGCGCACGGCGCCATGGCCGCCGAAACAGATCAGCGCGGTTTCGACGCGGTCGCGCGCGGCCTGGTCGAAATACGCGACGATCAGCCCCTTCGCCAGTGCGAGCCGCTCGTGCGACAGCATCGACGCCGAGCAGTCGAGCACGAAGCAATGCAGTGCGTGCGGCGTGCCGGCACGTTCGCGGAAACGCAGATGGTCGCGATGCAGCGGGCCGCCGCGCTTCGCGACGAGCGTCGCCGGCCACGCCACGGTGGTGCCGGTGCGTGTCGTGCCCGGCACGCGCGCGGCTGCGCCTGATTGCCATCGAGGGCCGCGAACGGTGTCCGCGGCGGCGCCGGCTCGATGGCTCAGCGTTTTTTTAGCGGCAGCGGCACCACGCTTTTCACGTCGCGCAGCCCGGCCGGTTCGGGCGGCAGGTAGCCCCAGTCGCCCTGCGATGCCGCGGCATCGTTCTTCGCCGCACCCGATGGATCGTCGGGGCGCTCGCGCGCATCGGAAGGCGTGTGGCCGTCGGGGCCGTCGTCTTTCTGCGGCGCTTGCGACGATGGCGGCGTGCCCGCATGACGACGATGCCGCAGCACCGCGTCGGCCACCCGCTCGACATGCGACACCGTTACCGCATCGGCCTGCTCCAGCGCGGCGAGCGCACGCGCCGCGCGCAGCATCACGAGATCGGCACGCAGCCCGTCGACGGCCGCGTCGATGCACAGCGCGCTGACGCGCGCATGAACCGCATCGTCGAACTCGAGCGCCGCGAGCCGTGCGCGTGCCGCATGAATCCGGTCGACGAGTGCGCGTTGCGCGGACGCATGACGCGCGCGGAATGCATCCGGCTCGAGATCGAATGCAAGCCGCGCCTTCACGATCCGCTCGCGCTGCGCGGCGTCGAAGCAGTTCTCCAGCTCGACCATCAAACCGAAGCGGTCGAGCAACTGCGGACGCAGCTCGCCCTCCTCCGGATTCATCGTACCGATGAGCACGAAGCGCGCATCGTGCGCGTGCGACACGCCATCGCGCTCGACGATGTTCACGCCGCTCGCGGCGACGTCGAGCAGCGTATCGACGAGCCCGTCGGCGAGCAGGTTCACTTCGTCGACGTACAGCACGCCGAGATGCGCGCGCGCGAGCAGGCCCGGCCGGAAGCGCACGCCGTTTTCAGCGAGGGCATGCGCGAGATCGAGCGTGCCCGTCACCTGCTCGTCGCTCGCCGACAGCGGCAGCGTGACGAACTGCCCTTCGGGCAACAGTTCCGCCAGGCCGCGCGCCGCGGTCGATTTCGCGGTGCCGCGCGGCCCGCTCACGAGCACGCCGCCGAGCGACGGGTCGATCGCGGCGAGCAGCAGCGCCTGCTGCAGTGCATCCTGTGCGACGAGCGCCGCAAACGGAAAAACCGCGCGGGCGCGGTGCGTCGTCGGATCGGTCATCGCCGTCCCCCTTCCTGGAGTTGTTCGCTCGCGAGCCAGACCGCTTCGATCCGTTCGCGATAGTCGCCCGGTTGCTGCCACAGGCCGCGCTGCATCGCCTCGACGAAACGTTCGCAGATGCCGTGCAGCGCCTTCGGGTTGTGCCGTTCGAGGAACGCACGGGTGGCGTCGTCGAACAGGTACGCGTCCGCAACGAGCGCGTATTGATGGTCGGACAGCACGCGCGCGGTCGCGTCATAGCCGTACAGGTAGTCGACCGTCGCGGCCAGCTCGGCCGCGCCCTTGTAGCCATGGCGCTTCACGCCGTCGAGCCATTTCGGGTTGACGACGCGCGAGCGGATCACGCGCGCGATTTCCTCGCGCAGCGTGCGCATCTTCGGCGCGGCCGGGTTCGCGTGGTCGCCGTGGTAGATGCTCGGCTGCTGCCCGGACAGGTGCCGCACGGCTGCGGTCATCCCGCCCTGGAACTGGTAGTAGTCGTTCGAATCAAGGATGTCGTGCTCGCGGCTGTCCTGGTTCTGCACGACGACGTCGATCGTCGCGAGCCGCTCGCCGAACACGTCGGCCGCCGCATCGCCCGCGCTGTTCTGTGCGTACGCATGGCCGCCCCACTGACGGTAGGCATCGGCGAGATCGGCGTCGGTCTGCCAGCGGCGCTGGTCGATCAGGTCCTGCAGGCCCGCGCCGTAGCTGCCCGGCCGCGCGCCGAACACGCGCCAACCGGCCCGGCGCCGCGCTTCGTCCGGCGCCACGCCCTGCGCGACCCATTTTTCGCGTTCGCGCTCGATGCGCGCGCGAATCGGGTTCAGCTCCTCGGGTTCGTCGAGCGCGGCCACCGCCTGCACGGCCGCGTCGAACAGGTGCATCAGGTTCGGGAACGCGTCGCGGAAGAAGCCCGACACGCGCAGCGTCACGTCGATGCGCGGCCGGTCGAAGATCTCGATCGGCAGGATCTCGAAGTCGGTCACGCGATGGCTGCCGTGCGCCCATTTCGGCCGCACGCCGAGCAGCGCGAACGCCTGCGCGATGTCGTCGCCGCCCGTGCGCATCGTCGCCGTGCCCCAGACGGACAAGCCGATCGCGCGCGGATAGTCGCCGTGATCCTGCAGATGGCGCTCGATCAGTTGCTGCGCGGATTTCAGGCCGAGCGACCACGCGGCCTGCGTCGGCACCGCGCGTGTATCGACCGAGTAGAAATTGCGGCCGGTCGGCAGTACGTCGGGGCGGCCGCGCGACGGCGAGCCGCTCGGCCCCGGCGGCACGAAGCGGCCGTCGAGCCCGCGCAGCAGCTGGCGCATTTCCTCGCTGCCGCACGCGTCGAGCGCGGGCAGCAGCGTTTCGCGAACGCGTTCGATCACGGCGAGCGTGTGCGGCCAGTCGCCGGGCGGTGTCGCGTCGGTGCCCGTGCCGCCGCCGCCCGTTGCGCACAGCCCGTCCAGCCATTGCTGCGCGAGCCGTTCGAGCCGCTCGCGCGTATCGCCCGCATGGCGCCACGGCGATGCGTCGAGCGCCTGCAGGATCGCCGGCCGCGGGCCAACCCACGGCGCGGCCCAGTCGGCCGCGAGCGGATCGAAGTCGTCGCCGAGTGCGAGATCGCGCGCGAGCGCGCCGATCAGCCCGGCGCGCGGGCCCTTGCCGTCGCCGACCGGAAAGCGCGCGAGCGCGAGCAGCGTGTCGCGCCGCTGGCGATCGATCGGCGATTCGCCGAACACGTGCAGCCCGTCGCGGATCTGCGCTTCCTTCAGTTCGCACAGCCACGCGTCGACGCGCGTGAGCAGCGCATCCTCGTCGCCCGCATCGCGCGGTGGCGACACGCTCAGTTCGTCATGCAGACGATGCTCGGCGATCGTCGCGAGGATCGTCTTGCGCAGCAGCTTCGCGCGCCGCGCATCGACCATCAGCGCTTCGTAGTATTCGTCGACCTGCCGTTCGAGATCCTGCAGCGGGCCGTAGTTTTCCGCGCGCGTGAGCGGCGGCATCAGGTGATCGATGATCACGGCCTGCGCGCGGCGCTTCGCCTGGCTGCCCTCGCCCGGATCATTGACGATGAACGGATACAGGTGCGGCAGCGGCCCGAGCGTCAGGTCGGGCCAGCACGCGTCGGACAGCGCGACGCTCTTGCCCGGCAGCCATTCGAGGTTGCCGTGCTTGCCGAGGTGGATGACCGCGTCGATGCGGTACGCATCGCGCAGCCAGAAATAGAACGCGAGATACGCGTGCGGCGGCACGAGCTCGGCGTCGTGGTAGCTCGCGTAGTCGTTCTCGTCGCGCGAGCGCGACGGCTGGATGCCGACGAACACGTTGCCCGCGCGCCAGCCCGCGATCGCGAAGCGGCCGTGCCGCAGCGTCGGGTCGGCTTCGGGCGGCCCCCAGCGTTCGTTCAGCGCATCGCGCACGGCCGTCGGCAGCCGCGCGAAACGCGCGACGTAGTCGGCCAGCGGGAAGCTCTGGAATGCGGGGCGCAACGCATGCACGGCCGCGTCGTTGGTCACGCCTTCGGTGAGGCGCGCGATCAGCGCGTCGCCGTCGGGCGGCAGGTCGGCCACCGTGTAGCCCGCATCGCGCAGCGCCGCGAGCACGCGCAGCGCGGACGCCGGCGTGTCGAGGCCGACGCCGTTGCCGATCCGCCCTTCGCTTTGCGGATAGTTCGCGAGAATCAGCGCGACGCGCTTGTCGGCGTGGTCGAGCGTGCGCAGCCGGCACCAGCCGCGCGCAAGCGCCGCGACGAACGCGATCCGCTCGGCATCCGGCTGGTAGCGCACGACGTCGACTTCGGTGTGCGGGCAACGGTATGCGAGCCCCTTGAAACTCACCGCCCGCGTGACGATGCGGCCGTCGACCTCGGGCAGCGCGATGTGCATCGCGATGTCGCGCGCGTGCAGGCCCTGGTTGTCGGCCACCCACGCGTCGCGATTGCCGCCGGACAGGATCACCTGCAATACCGGCGCGTCGCCGGCGAGCACGTCGTGCCCGGGGCTGTCGATCGCGCCGGCCGCGAATGCGGTCGTGTTCAGCACGAGCGCGACGTCGTGCGCGTCGCAGAGCTGCGTGATGACTTCGCGGCTCACCGCGTCCTTCAGCGACGTGACCGCGATTGGCAGCGGATTCAGCCCCTCTTCGATGAGCGCATCGGCCAGCGCATCGAACACGGCCGTGTTCGCGGCCTGCCAGTGCGCGCGATAGAACAGGATCGCGACGACAGGCGCGCCGGGCGTCCAGCGCGGCCGCCAGTCGTCGACGCTCGCGCGGTCGCGCGCCGGGTGATACAGCGCGGCGGCCGGCAGCGGGCGCGGCAGTTCGGGTTCTTCGCCGAACCCGAGCGTGTGAAATGCAATGCTGCGCAGCAGCGCCTCGGCGTTGTGCACGCCGCCTTCACGCAGGTAGCGCCACCACAGCCGGCACAGGTCGGGCGCGACCGTGCTCTTCGCGACGAGGTTCGGGTCTTCCTGCAGGTCGCCCGAGAACATCGCGAGCTGCTGCCCGCGCTTCGACGCGAGCGACACGGCCTGCTCGATTCCGTACGGCCAGTACGCCTCGCCGCCGAGATGATCGATCACGACCGACTTCGCATGCTGCAGCACGTCGTCGACATAGAAGTCGACCGACGCCGGCTGCCGCAGGAACGTGACGTTCGCGAGCCGCACGCTCGGGAAGCCGGCCGGCAGATGCGGCACGACGCTCGCGAGCAGCGACAGCGTCGTGTCGGCCGAGCTCAGGATCACGATGTCGGCCGGTTGCTGGTCGATCCGGACGACGCCCTGCGTATCGTCGACGAAGCCGCCCGGCGTGGTGCGCAGCAGATGCATCGTGCGTTACGCCTGTTGCGGTTCGGCCGCGCATGCGGCGTCGAACGCGCGTTGCAGCGCAGCCGCGTCGAGATCCTCGCCGATCAGCACGAAGCGGCTCGCGCGCGTTTCGCCGTCCTGCCAGCGACGGTCGAAATAGCTGTCGAAGCGGCGGCCGACACCCTGGATCACGAGCCGCATCGGCGCACCGGGCAGCGCGGCGAAGCCCTTGGCGCGGTAAATCGTGTGCGCTTCGACGACGCGTTGCAGCGCGGCGATCGTCGCTTCGCGCGTGCCGGCGTCGCCCGACACGACCACCGAGTCGAAATCGTCGTGATGGTGATCGTGATCGCCGTCATCGGCCGAGCCGTGATGGTCGTGACGCAGGTGGATCGTTTCTTCCGATGCCGATTCGAGGCCGAGCAGCATCGCGAGATCGAGCTCGCCACGCGTCGCGCGCACGATCTTCACCTGCGGCGGGATCTCGTCGCGAATCGCGGTTTCGATCTGCGCGAATTCCGCGTCGCCGACGAGATCGGCCTTGTTCACGATCACGAGGTCGGCGGACGACAGCTGATCGGCGAACAGCTCGTGCAGCGGCGATTCGTGGTCGAGGTTCGGATCGGCGCGGCGCTGCGCGTCGACCGCCTGCGGGTTTTCCGCGAACTGGCCGCTGGCGGCCGCCGGCCCGTCGACCACGGTCACGACCGCGTCGACCGTGAAGGCGTTGCGAATCGTCGGCCAGTTGAACGCCTGCACGAGCGGCTTCGGCAGCGCGAGGCCGGACGTCTCGATCAGCACGTGGTCGATATCCGCGCGGCGCTCGACGAGCGCTTCCATCACCGGATAGAACTCTTCCTGCACGGTGCAGCACAGGCAGCCGTTCGCGAGTTCGTACAACTGGCCCGCCGCTTCGCCCTCAGCGCCATCGGCATCCTCGCAGCCGATGCCGCAGCCCTTGAGGATTTCGCCGTCGATGCCGAGCTCGCCGAATTCGTTGACGATCACCGCGATGCGGCGGCCTTCGGCGTGCTGCAGGATGTGACGCATCAGCGTGGTCTTGCCGCTGCCGAGAAAGCCCGTGACGATCGTGACGGGAAGCTTGCGTAGGGTCATGGTAGGTCCTGTGTCGAAAATGGAATCAGCCCGGGATCGTCGCGTCGAGGGCGGCGTGGCAGTTCATCTGGCGGATCGCGGGCATGCCGCCGCGCGATCCGCATGGACAATCGCGGGACGGGCGGGATGACGAATCGGACATGGTGCTTCCTTGCGAACGGTCGACATCGTGAATGCCAACACGGCTGCCGCCGGCCCGGCACGCGCTGCCTGCCATTCGCCGCGCCGGTCGGCCGGCGCGGACTCGCGCAGGAGCGGATCGGTGGAGCAAGCGGGCAATACGCGGGCGTCGGGCCGGCTGCGGCCGTGGACGATGCGCCGCCTCCCCGCGGCGCTGAACCCCAACGTTTCGGCCGGTATCCGGGCTGACGAACACGCCGCTTCGCCTTCCCGGATGCGCGGCATCCAGTGGCGGTCGTCCGCATGCACGCGGCATGCGGCGAAGCGGCGTTGCGTGGCGCATGCGCGCGACGCGTTCGCTTACCGTTGCGGGGGCAGCACAGGTTGGCTCGACTGCGGTGCAGGCAGGCTCCCTGTTTCCCGTTTAACTGCGCGCACCGGAGCGGCGCGCGCGAGCACCAAAACGCGTGCGAGTGTAGGCGGCGGTGCGGGGAGCGTCAAGGCGGAACGGGCCGCCGGGCCCGGTTCCGGATGGCTGCCGCGCGTGGCCGGAAGCCGTGCGAGGCGGTTCGCGCGGGGGAGGCGCTGTGCTATCGTAGCGCCGCGTTCGGTGCCCGCATGCGCATTCCGCACATGCAGTTAAACGGGAAACAGGAGGCGGACCCCCGCCCGGCCTGTGCTGTCCCCGCAACGGTACGCCGCCCGCGCGACGCGCTTTATCGCGCACGCGCCCAGGCCGCCCACGATGCCACTGCCCGTCAACCGGGCGGGAAGGCTGCGGCCTGGCAAGCGGCCAGCCCGGATACCGGCCGACGCAAGGGGCGAGCCCGACGCTCGCCGAACGCCCGATCCGCGGGGGACGGATGAGGTGCGCATTCCGCCCGCGTCCGCGCGGGCTTCGTTCGATCCATCATGGTTGACCTGTCCGCTGGCCGCCGCCGGGCCGCCCGCCTGCCCTGTTCCCCTGTTTCGACACGGTGCGCGCCGTGCCGCGCCCGATGAGCCGCGCGTGGCTCGTCGGCGCCGGCCCCGGCGACGCCGACCTGCTGACGCTCAAGGCCGTCCACGCGATCGGCGCGGCGGACGTGCTGCTCGTCGACGATCTCGTGAATCCCGACGTGCTGCGCCATGCGCGCGCCGATGCGCACATCGAGCACGTCGGCAAGCGCGGCGGTCATGCGTCGACGCCGCAGGAGACGATCGTCGCAGCGATGCTCGCGCATCTGCGCGCGGGCCGCAGCGTCGCGCGGCTCAAGGGCGGCGATCCGTTCGTGTTCGGCCGCGGCGGCGAGGAGCTGGCCGCGCTCGGCGCGGCGGGATTCCCGGTCGAGGTCGTGAACGGCGTCACCGCGGGCATCGCCGCGCCGGCCGCGATCGGCATCCCGGTCACGCAGCGCGGCGACGCGCAGGGCGTGATCTTCGTCACGGGCCACGGCGCGGGCGCCGACGAACCCGACTGGCGCGCGCTCGCGGCCACGCGCATGACGATCGTCATCTACATGGGCATCCGCCGGCTCGACGCGATTGCCACCGCGCTGCGCGATGGCGGCCTGCCCGGCGCGACGCCGTGCGCGGCGATCGAGCATGCGACGCGCCCTGAGCAACGCCACGTGCTCGCGACGCTCGATACGCTCGTCGAACGCATCGGCACCGCCGGTATCGGTTCGCCGGCGATCGTCGTGATCGGGCGCGTCGCGGCGTTCGCCGACGATCCCGCGGTACGGGCCGCGCTCGGCGGCGGCGCATGATGCGCGTCGCGCTCGGCATCGGTTTCCGTGCAGGCGTGACGGCCGCGCAACTCGATGCCGCGATCCGCGCGGCGCTGATGCCGTACCCGGCCGCCGAACCCGCGCTCGTGGCCACGCTCGCCGACAAGGCGCGTGCCCGCGCGCTGCGCACGCTGTGCGCGCGACGCGGCTGGCCGCTCGTCGCGTTCGACGCGGCCCAACTCGCGAGCCGCCCGGAACTGGCCGCGAGCGGCCCGTCGGCCGCCGCGCGCGCCCGCTTCGGCGTCGCGGGCGTGGCCGAGCCGTGCGCGCAGCTCGCGGCGCCGCATGGCCGGCTGCTGGGCCCCAAATCCATCCGGGACGGCGTGACGGTCGCACTCGCCGGCCCGCTCTGAACCCTTTGTTTCGCTTTCTTTCGACAGGACGAATCCGATGAAAACCGACGCCGAATCCCATCAACGGATGACCGAACGCCGCCGTGCCGGCCACGAGAAGAAGCAGGCCGCCGCCGTCAACGAAAAGGGCCTGCTGATCGTCAACACCGGCAACGGCAAGGGCAAGAGCACGGCCGCGTTCGGCATGGCCGTGCGCGTGCTCGGCCACGGCATGCGGCTCGGTGTCGTGCAGTTCATCAAGGGCGCGCTGCACACGTCCGAGCGCGACTTCCTCGGCGCGGTGGCCGAATGCGATTTCGTGACGATGGGCGACGGCTATACGTGGAACACGCAGAACCGCGACGCCGACATCGCGACCGCGCGCAAGGGCTGGGACGAGGCGCGCCGGATGATCGAGAGCGGCGATTACCGGATGGTGATCCTCGACGAACTGAACACCGTGCTGAAGTACGAATACCTGCCGCTCGACGAGGTGCTCGCGACGCTCACCGCGCGTCCCGAGTCGGTGCACGTCGTCGTGACCGGGCGGCATGCGCCCGATGCGCTGATCGACGCAGCCGACCTCGTCACCGAAATGCGGCTCGTCAAGCATCCGTACAAGGAGCAAGGCGTGAAGGCGCAGCGCGGCGTGGAGTTCTGAGCATGCCCGCCTGCCCCGCGCTGTTCGTCAGTGCGCCCGCGTCGGGCCAGGGCAAGACCTCGGTGACGGCGGGCCTGGCACGGCTGCACCGCCGGCTCGGCCGGCGCGTGCGCGTATTCAAGACCGGGCCCGATTTTCTCGATCCGATGCTGCTCGAACGCGCGAGCGGCGCACCCGTGCATGCGCTCGATCTCGGGATGGTCGGCGAGGCCGGCTGCCGTGCGCTGCTGGCCGACGCCGCGCGCGACGCGGACCTGATCCTGATCGAGGGCGTGATGGGCCTGTTCGACGGTACGCCGAGCAGCGCCGACCTCGCGGCCGCGTTCGGCGTGCCGGTCGTCGCGGTGATTTCGGCGAAGTCGATGGCGCAGACCTTCGCGGCGATCGCGTTCGGGCTCGCGCGGTTCCGGCCGGGGCTGCCGTTTCACGGCGTGCTGGCGAATCGCGTCGGGTCAGCCCGGCATGCGGAACTGC
This sequence comes from Burkholderia sp. HI4860, assembly GCF_002223045.2. NCBI lineage: Bacteria > Pseudomonadati > Pseudomonadota > Betaproteobacteria > Burkholderiales > Burkholderiaceae > Burkholderia > Burkholderia sp. HI4860. The sequence continues at coordinate 29,267 of NZ_NKFO02000003.1, forward strand.
TGCAACAGGCGCTGCCCGACGACCTGCGCTGGCTCGGGCACGTGCCGGCCGATGCGGGCATCGCGCTGCCGGAGCGGCATCTCGGCCTGCACCAGCCGAACGACATCGACGATCTCGATGCGCGGCTCGATCGCGCGGCCGACGTGCTCGCGCAAACGGCGCTGGCCGAGTTGCCGCCGGCCGTTGCGTTCGCGGAACCGGATGCAGCGGCGCCGCTGCCGCGTGCGCTCGCCGGCAAGCGGATCGCGGTGGCGCGCGATGCGGCTTTTTCGTTCATTTATCCGGCGAATCTCGCGCTGCTCGACACGCTCGGTGCGCAGGTGCGATTCTTTTCGCCGGTCGCCGACGAACCGTTGCCGGACGATTGCGACGCACTGTTCCTGCCGGGCGGCTATCCGGAATTGCATGCGGCGACACTCGCGGCGAATGCCTCGACCGCGCGGTCGATTCGCGCGCACGCAGCGGCCGGCCGGCCGATCGTCGCGGAATGCGGGGGGATGGTGTATCTGTGTGAATCGCTGACCGACGTGGACGGCGTGACGACGCCGTTGCTTGGGCTGTTGCCGGGTCACGCGACGATGCAACGCCGGTTCGCGGCGCTCGGCATGCAGCAACTCGACACGCGCAGCGGGACGATGCGGGGGCATACGTTCCATTATTCGCGGCTCGAGACGCCGCTGGAGGCGGTCGCGCATGCCGCGCGTCCCGATGGCGCGGCGGGCTACGGCGAGGCCGTCTATTGTCGCGATGCGATTGTCGCGACGTACATGCACATGTACTGGCCGTCGAATCCGGAGGCGGTCGTGGCGTTGTTCAGCGGGGAAGCGTTCTAGATTCGGGATCGCACGAGTCATACCGGGATTGCATGCCCCGTCGCAACGATCACACGCCTTCCTTGTACGACTACAAATGTTGTTCGATGTCCATGCGTTGATGCAGGACTCGAATCACATCGATCGTGTATTCCGTTTCACGATAGAACACGACGTGGGAGCCCACGGCGTACCGGAAATATCCATCGCGAACAATGCAAGTCCGGCCGACCTTTTCACCGCGCGCCAGCGCTTCCATGGTCCCGATCAGATCGCGGTGGTAAAGGTCGGCTTGCTTGAGCGACCCACGCCCGACGGTATAGCGCCAAATGTCTTCGAGATCGAGTTCGGCCAGCGGTGTGAGCCGACGCTGCCTTTAGCCGTCATGCGCGGTCCGCATGCGGGCCAGGAAGGCCTCGCGGTCGAATGGCCTGGGTGCTCCCGATACCTCCCCGGCCTTCAACGCTTCCTGCAACGCGCGCACCTGCATGTCGCGTGATTCGAGAAGCCGCAAACCGGTTCGTTCGACGTCGCTTGCGGAACCGTATTGTTCCGATTGCACTTGGGTATCGACGAGTTCGGCAAAGTGGTCGCGCCGGGAAACGGATGTGTTTTGCGACATGAGTCATTTCTCTTTCAATGCGGCCATCGTTTTCCCGAGTCTGGGACTTCCGGCGCTCCGCCGTTGCGGCGACCTTGTCGATGCCGCGCCTCGCGCCGTATGCGTCGTTTTCGCTGTCAAACCAGGAACGCCTCCGCCAGCTTCACCCAGTACGACGCGCCGGTCGGCAGTGCCGCATCGTTGAAGTCGTAGCCGGGGTTGTGCACCATGCAGCCGCCCTCCCCGTCGCCGTTGCCGATGATCAGGTAGCAGCCCGGCCGCTTCTCGAGCAGGAACGCGAAATCCTCGCTGCCGGTGAGCGGCACCATCCCGTCGATCAGGTTCGCGTCGCCCACCCATTCGCGGGCGACGTTGCGCGCGAACGCGGTCATTTCCGCATCGTTGACGAGCACCGGGTAGCGGCGCTGGTAGTCGATCGTCGCGGTCGCGCCGAACACGGCCGCCTGCGCATGCACGACTTCCTTGATGCGCGTCTCGAGCAGGTCGCGCACCTCCGGCTTCAGCGCGCGCACCGACAGGCGCATCTGCGCGCGATCGGGAATCACGTTCGGCGCCTCGCCCGCGTGGATCGCGCCGACCGTGACGATCGCCATGTCGAGCGGCGACACGTTGCGCGACACGATCGTCTGCAGCGCGATGACGATCTGCGCGCAGACGACCACCGAATCGACCGCCTTGTGCGGCACCGCGCCGTGGCCGCCCCGGCCTTGCACGTCGACGATCACCGTATCCGACGACGCCATGAACGACCCCGGCAGGAAGCCGAACTTGCCCGTCGGGAAGCCGGGCATGTTGTGCATCGCGAAAATCGCGTCGCACGGGAACAGCTCGAACAGCCCTTCGTCGAGCATCTTCTTCGCGCCGCCGAGCCCTTCCTCGGCCGGCTGGAAAATCAGGTTCAGCGTGCCCGAGAAGCGGCGCTCGCGCGCCAGGTGCTTCGCGGCCGCGAGCAGCATCGCCGTATGGCCGTCGTGGCCGCACGCGTGCATCTTGCCGGCGATCCTGCTCTCGTACGGCAGGCCGGTGGCCTCGTGGATCGGCAGTGCGTCCATGTCGGCGCGCAGGCCGAGCCGCTGTGCGCCGCTGCCGACCCTCAACTGCGCGACGACGCCCGTGCCGCCCAGCCCGCGGTGCACCGTGTAGCCCCACGACTGCAGTTGCTCCGCGACGAGGTCGCTCGTCGCGAACTCTTCGAAGCCGAGCTCGGGGTGGGCGTGGATGCGGTGCCGGATCTCGATCATTTCGTCGGCGAGGCTGGCGGGAATCACGCTGTGCGTCACGGTGTCGTCTCCTGTCCTGTGGGGAATATGCAGGCAAGGATAGTGGGTTCGGCAGCAACCGGGCAGACGGAAAGTCGTCGTGGTAGCAACCAGTAGTTGCCATATTGGGAACGATGCGCGAGGCGCGCAAGCTGGCCATCCGGACGACTGCCGCCCACGAGCCGGCCGCGCAACACTGTGTGCCACCCATCGATTTCTTGCGTGTGAGGGCCGCGGTGACTATCGTTCAGAATCATCAAATAGTTCCTACGCATCAATATCTTGCGAATGCTTGTTCACTTTTTGACGCTTGTACATTTTTTGTGTACGCTGACAAAAAAGTGAACAAGCGATTCCCTTTGATGCCCGCGAACACCCCCCTCTCCGTGTCGGAACAGCGCGTGCTCGACGAAGCGTGCGCCGCGTTCGAAAGCGCGACCCGGCGCTTTCGTGCCCGGCCCGTGCGTGTGTCGGCCGACTGGAAGGCGCGCGCCGACGCCATGATCCGCTTCGACGTTGCCGGGCAGGCATTCGAGATGCCAGTCGCCGTGAGCCTGCGCGTCGAATCGCTGGCGGGCGCGCTCGCGGAATTGCGCCGCCGCGGCGACACCGCGGCGCCCGGCGAACGGTCGCTGATGCTGGTCGCCCCGTATCTTTCGGCGGAACTGGCCGCCGGCCTGACCGACCAGGGCATCCCGTTTCTCGATACCGCCGGCAACGCATGCCTGATCGAACCGGAGGCGACCGTGATGATCGCGGGCCGGCCGAAGCCCGCACGCACACCGCCCCGACAGGCGTCGCGCGCGACGACGCCGAAGGGGCTGGCCGTGATGTTCGCACTCGCGACACAGCCGGGCCTGGTCGCGCAACCGTATCGGGCGATCGCCGCTGCATCGGACGTTGCACTCGGTACGGTCAATCTCGCGATGGACGACCTGATCGCGCGTGGCCTCGTCGGGCAACGCCGCAACGGCGAGCGCCTGATGCCCGACTGGCCGCGCTTCGTACAGGAATGGGTCGCGCTCTATCCGAGCCGCTTGCGCGCGAAACTGCCGAGCCGCCGGTTTGCCAGCCTCGCGCCCGACTGGTGGCGCGGCTTCGATTTCGCGGCATTCGATGCGCGACTCGGCGGCGAGCCGGCAGCCGACTTGCTGACGCGCGACCTGAAACCCGCCGCGATCACCGTCTATACGCACGGCACCGCGTCGAACCGGCTGCTGCTTCAGGGCCGCCTGCGTCCGGACGAGCGCGGCGATGTCGAGATCGTCGAAGCGTTCTGGCCGCGGTCTGCGGAGCTTGCCTGGCGCGAGCAGGAAGTACCGGTCGTGCCGCCGCTGCTGATCTACGCGGATCTCGTCGCGTCCGGCGACAGCCGCAATCTTTCCATCGCCGATCGCATCCATGACCGATACCTCGCCCAACCGCCCGCTTGAGGTCGACGCACGCCGGCCGCTGGAGCCTGCGGCGGTCGCGTTGCTGCAGGCCGTCGGCTCGGCCTGCGCGCGTCTCGACACGGCATTCGTGGTCGCCGGCGCAACCGCGCGCGACATCCTGATGTGGCACGTGCACGGCATCCGGCCGGTGCGCGCGACGAGAGATGTCGACGTTGCAGTGTGCGCGGTGAGCTGGCCGTTTCACGCGCGGCTCGTCGAGGCACTTGTCGCGACCGGGCAGTTCACGCGCGCACCGAAACAGCAGCAGAAACTGCTGTTCGAAAGCGGCGCGGACGGTTTTCGCACGGAGCTGGATCTCGTGCCGTTCGGGCCGCTCGAAACGCCTCCGGGCGAAATCGCATGGCCGCCCGGCGGTGAATTCGTGCTGAACGTGCTCGGGTTTCAGGAAGCGGTGGACACCGCCCACCCCGTGTCGATCGATGCGCGCACCGTGGTGCCGGTGGCCAGCCTGCCGGCACTGGCGCTGCTGAAGCTGCTCGCCTGGAAGGACCGGCGTGCACGCCAGAACAGCGATGCGTACGACCTGCTGTTCCTGCTGCGGAATTTTCACGACGCCGGCAATCGCGAACGTATCTGGGATGCCGCGCCGGACCTGCTCGAAATCCACGCGTTCCAGCCGGGACTCGCCGCTGCCGCGCTGCTCGCGCGAGAGGCGAAACGCATCGCTTCGCCACAAACGCGTGACGCGATCCGTGCGCTGTTGTCGGACGAAGCAACTTATGCCGTGCTCGGCCAGGATCTGCTGGCACGTGCATTTGCGCTGTTGCCCGGTGAATTCAGCGATGACGCCGACCGGTATCTCGACGCATTCCGCAACGCCTTTCTCGCAGACGAACCCGCGTCGCGCGCTTGACGCGCCGATGCGCAACCGCCGAGCGACCGAACAGATCCCGAACGGCGCTCAAGCCGCCCAGTCTTCGAGCGACAACCCGGCCACACGACCGAACTCGCGGCTGTTGTGCGTGACGAGCACCGCACCGGCCGCGATCGCATGGCCGGCGATCGATGCGTCGTTCGCGCCGATCGGCGTGCCGCGCGCGGCGAGATCGGCACGAATCGCGGCCGTTGCATCGACGGCCGCCGTGTCCCACGACAGCACGCCGTCCAGCCGCGAAACAAAGGCCGTCACGCGTTCCGCATGCTTCGGCGACGCCTTCCTGCCGACCGCGCCGAACCGCATTTCGGCATAGGTAATCGCCGAGACGACGATCCGGTGCTGCGCATTGACGCACGATTGCAATCGCGACAGCACCACGGGCGGCCGCTCACGCATGATGAACGAACAGATATTCGTATCGAGCATGTAGAGCGTGGTCACTGGCCGGACTCCGTCGGGGCGGCGCCACCATCGGCCAGGTCGAAGCGGCTGGACTCGATGACGGCCGGGCGTTCGGCGAGGAAGTCGGCGTCGGCCGGCGGTTCGCTCGCGAACGAGAGCCACGTGGGCCGCACCGGCCGCAGCAGCAGCGTGTCGCCCTCGCGGCGGATCTCGAGTTCCGTCACCCCCTCGAACTCCATGTCCTTCGGGATGCGGATGGCCTGGTTACGGGCGTTCTTGAAAATGGAAACGGTGCGCATGAGCCACTCCATGGGAGTACGATGCGTCCATTCTAGGCATATGCTGGCATATGTCAATGCGGGCGCGCGCAAACGGGATGTCGCGCCCCATGCTGTCGCGGATGTTTTTGCCATGTGGCGGGCCTGTCGTCGATGAGGAGAGCGATCCATTCTTCACGACGCAGGCCGCGCGGTCCATATGCCGGACGGCCGATGCCCGCGAGCCACGGTGCCGCGCGCACCCTCGCACCGCACCGCGCACCCGCGCCGTCACGGCAATTTGAAAGTGTCGAAGAATGTATCGCGCTCGATCACGGTGAGCGCCGCGCGCTTGTGCGGGAAGTCGAACTCCTTCAGCGTGTAGAACCCGAGCCGGTGCATGTACGCGATGTGCCGCACGTGGTCGACGCGCGGCTCGCCCACGAGCCGTTGCGTGCGCGGTTCGTCGACGAACATGTAGTGCAGCACCCCGCTCCACCACGCATGCAGCTTGCCGGCGCTCTGGAAGCGCGAATCGCCGATCAGCAGGTGCAGCCCGCGGTCATAGTCGTGCGCGTCGTAGAACGGCGCGAGACGGTCCTCCTTCGCCCAGTAGAACTCGAAATAGCCGAACGGCGTGTCGTCGAAATAGCCGATCATCGGGTGCATGTGCGGATCGGCGAGCCGCTCGGCGAGATACGCCGCGTGTTCGTCGCGCGTGCCGCGCTGGTCCCAGAAGTGCGCGACGCGATCGAGGTTCATCCAGCCGCTGAACAGGTCCGCGTGCGCGTCGACATCGACGGTGCGCAGGCTGAACGTCATCCCGACCTGCGGCATGGCGCGTGCATAGATCTCGCCGGCCGGCGACGGCGGCCGCACCGGGTGCCGGTGGCCGTTCGTGATCACATGGCGCAGCGGCATGCCACCCGACGCAGGCGCCTTCAGCCATGGCCGCGGATTCTGCCAGAACGTCGCACGCGACACGGTGAAGCGCAGCGCGTCGCCGGCAACCTGCGCGCCGTCGATCACGCCCTCGCGCACCGCGCGCGCGACGTACGCCGCCACGGCTGCCGCGTCGGCGCCGCCGCGCGGCACCGTGATCGTCGCCGCGTCGTAGCGCGTGTCGGTGTTGAACAGCGCGACGAACGCCGCGAGCAATACGTCCGGCGAATCGTCGGGCCGCCACGCGTCGAGCGTGTGCTCGGCGACGGCCGTCGCCTGCCCGGGTGCGGCGCCGTCGAGCGCGGCGGCCACTTCACCTTCGACGGCGTCCGCCGTGCCGGCCGGTTTCGTCAACGTGTCTTCCATCACAGTGCTCCCGCGTCGTGGCGGTCGGCGAGGACGTGCAGCCCCCGCTCGAGTGCCGGAAACAGGCTGCGCTGGAAGTTGTTCCAGCGCAGTTCGAGAATCGTGTCGTCCGGTGAGATCGGCGTGTCGAGCACGTCGCAGATCACCTCGCCGGAATCGATGCCGTTGTCGACGTAGTGAAACGACGCGCCGGTCATCGTCACGGGCTCGACGGGCGAGGTCGTGCCGTTCGACCAGTCGACCCGTTCGCCGCGCGCGCCGTGCAGCGCGTCGAGCGTCGCCCACGCGCCGCGCCGCTGGTACGGCGAACCGTCGGCGGTGATGCCCGGGTGGATGTTGGCGATGCGCCGGTGAAAGCGCGCGCCGGGCCGCACGAGCTCGTCGAGGATCACGAGCAGCCCGTCGAGCACGACGATGTCGGCGTCGAGTTCGAGCAGGCGCTCGAGCAGGCGGCGCTCGAATGCCTGTTTGGCCGTAGCGCGCTCGCGCGCGTCGCGCGGCAGCCGCCGGTACGTCGACGCAATCGTGCAGAACAGTTCGTCGACCGGCCGGCCCTGCACCGTCAACCCTTCCGGCAGGATCCACGGGCGGCCCGGCGTGCGGGCGAAGCCGTAGTCGGCGACTTTCGCGCGGTCGGCCGGCGAACCGTCGTCGTCGTCGACGATCACGCCCTTGAGCGTGTAACGCTCGCCGAGCGGCGAATCGTTCAGGCGTTCGACGAGATATTCGAGCGGCGCCTTCATGTAGCGCGTGCCGCCCCGATAAGCGACCGGCTGCCCGGCACGATCGGCCGCGCCGTTGCGCAGCGACTGGATGTAGACGAGATTTTTCTTCGGCATGGATACGTCGTGGATAAGCGGACGAAGGCGCCGCGGCCCGCCCGCGCCGGCCACGATGGCCGGCCGGCGGGACGCGGCGCACATCGTCACCAGTTGTATTTCGCGGTCGCGATCACGGTACGGTCGGTGCCGAACACACAGACGTTCGCCGACTGGCAACCGCTGATGTAGTGGCGGTTGGCCAGGTTCGTTCCGTTCACGGCGAAGCGCCAGTTACGCGTGTCGTAGTGCACGCCCGCGTCGAACAGCGTGACGCTCGATACAGTCAGCGAGTTGTCGGCCCCACCGGCCGACGCGCTCTGGTAACGAATGCCGCCGCCCAGGCCGAAGCCCGCGAGCGGCCCCGTGTGCCAGGTCCAGTCGGTCCACAGCGACGCTATCTGGCGCGGGCGCGGAATGTCGACCGGCCAGTTGTTCAGCGACACGTCGTTGGCCTTCACGTTCTTTACGTCCTGATACACGTACGAGGCAATCACCGACAGGTTGCGCGTGACCTTGCCGGTCGCGCTCAGCTCGATCCCGCGCGAACGCACCTCGCCCGTCTGCACCGACTTCGTGCCGGTATTGTCCTGGCTCGGCAGCGCCGGCGTGAGCACGTTGGTCTGGTTGATCTGGTAGATCGCCGCGTTCAGCATCAGGTTCTTGCCGGGCGGCTGCCAGCGCAGGCCGGCCTCGATCTGCTTGCCGCGGGTCGGCTGCGGCAACCCGCCGCCAAGCAGGTTCACGCCGATCAGCGGATTGAACGACGTCGCGTAGCTGACGTACGGCGACAGCCCGTAATCGCCCTGGTACGTGAGACCGACGCGACCGGTGAACGCAGTGACGTCCGCCTTCGTCGACGTGCCGGCCGCGCGGTCGTCCATCCGCATGTTGACCCAGTCTTCGCGGCCGCCGAGCGTCAGCGTCCAGCGGTTCCACTTGATCTGGTCCTGCGCGTACAGGCCGAACGTGTTCATCGTCGTGTACGTGTTGGTGCGGAACGTCGAGTCCGGCGTGAACACCGCCTTCGTGACAGGCTGGTAGACCGGGTTGTAGATGTTCAGCGGCGGCGCGGCGGCGAGCCACTCGCTGTCGGTCGCGGTCTGGCGGTTGTACTGGAACCCAAGCAGCAGCGTGTGCTGGAGCGGCCCCGTCGCGAAGCGGCCTTCGAGGTTGTTGTCGATGTCGAAGCGGCTGTAGTTCATCTGGAACACGCCGGCCCAGCGCGACACGTCGGTCGTGCTGCCGTCGACGAAGCCGTTGCCGAAGACCGAACCGTTGTCGAGCGACAGGTGCATCAGGCGCGTGTTCTGGCGGAACGTCCACGCCGGCGTCAGGTTCCGCTCGAACTGATAGCCGACCGACCACTGCTTCTTGCGGTAGTAGTTGAAGTTCGGATCGCCTTCGTACACGTCCTTGTTGATCTGGCCGTTCGGGTTCGGCAGCACCGTCCCCTGCGCGGGCAGGAAGTTCGACGAGATGTCGCCCCAGTCCTGCAGATAGGTGGCCGACAGCGTCAGCGACGTATCCGCGTTCGGGCGCCAGCGGAACGACGGCGCGAGCGCAACGCGCTGGTCGTTGTTCGGGCCGGTCAGCGCGTTGCCGTCGCGTGCGACGCCGACGAAGCGGTACGCGTACTTGCCGTCCGGGTCGAGCTTGTCGCCGACGTCGATCATGAACTGCTTGCGCGCGTAGTTGCCGATCTGCACGCCGGCCTCGCGCACGCGCTCGCCGTCGGCGAGCTTGGTCTGCACGTCGACGATCGCGCCCGGGTCGCCCGCACCGTACAGCACCGAGGTCGGCCCGCGCAGCACGCTGATGCTGTCGATCATGTACGGATCGACGCGCCAGCTCGCGAGGTTGATCGTGTTCGGCACCTGCAGCCCGTTCACGTACGCGGTCGGCGTGAAGCCGCGCAGTGCGGCGTACCAGTCGGAACGGTTGTCCGAGCCGTACGACGAGAAGCCCGGCACGTAGCGCAGTGCCGCGTTCACGTCGGTCGCGCCGGTCATCTCGATCTGCTGCGCGGTGACGACGTTGATCGTCTGCGGGATCTCGTTGATCGACGTATTGGTCTTCGTGCCGGTGCGGCTGCGCTTCGCGACGAGCCCGACCGTGCCGTCACCTTCCGAGGCCGCGTTGACGTTGATCGTCGGCAGCGTGCCGGTCGATGCACTGGCCGACGCATTCGCCGCCGCACCGTTCTGCGCAATGCTGGCCGACGCCGCTGCGCCTGCGTTCACGGCCGGTGCCGTCTGGGCCTGTGCGTGCCCTGCCGCCACACCGAACGCCACGCTCGCCGCGGCTGCGATCGCACGCAACCGCGTGCCTGTTGCCCACTCCATCTTTCTCTGCTCCACTTTTTTCATGCGGTCTCCGACCGCGCCTTTGTCAAAGAGCGAAAGCCATCCGGCTCGCGCTCACCCCGTTTTCCTGTCGTTTTTCCTGTGTTGCCCGGGCCGCGCCTTCTTCATGGGCGGGTGCGATCCCGTCTTCGAGCGACGCGCAGATTTCGTCCGCGCGGCGCGCCAGTACCGACAGCAGCGTGTCGGACAGGCCGTGGCTGTCTTCGCAGCAGCCTTGCAGGTAGATGCGCGGCGCGAAGTGCGCGGGCGTCGCGAGCAGGTAGTCGCGCGTGACGTCGCCGCGTGCGAGCGCGTCGCCCAGGTGCGGCGCGAGCCCGTCGAGCAGCGCCGAATGCGTGTCGCGGCGGTAGCCGGTGGCCAGCACGAGCGCGTCGAAGCGCTCGACGCGCGTGGCGCCGCTCATCCGGTCGCGCAGCGTCAGCTCGATGCGGCCGTCGGCGGTGCGCACCGCGGCCTCGATCGCGCTGTTCGCGAGCAGCGCATGGCGCGGCGTGCCGTCGATGCGCTGCAGGTACAGCATTTCGTAGATCTGTTCGATCAGCGGCCGGTCGACCACCGCGTAGTTCGTGTCGCGATAGCGCTCGAGCAGCGCGCGGCGCGCGTCGTGCGGCTGCGCATAGACGACATCGGTGAACTCGGGGCTGAAGATCTCGTTGACGAACGGGCTGTCGTCGGCCGGCTTCAAGGCGCCTGCGCGCATCACGAGGCTCGCGTCGACGTGCGGGAAGCGGCGCGCGAGGTCGATGAACACCTCGGCCGCGCTCTGCCCCGCGCCGATCACCGCGACGCGGCGGCGCTCGCCATCCGGCGACGCGACGAGCCGGTCGATGTCGGTCAGGTACGACGACGAGTGGATCACGCGGTCGCGGCCGAGCGCGGCGAACGCGTCCGGCACCGCCGGCGTGCCGCCGACGCCGACCGACAGCGCGCGCGTGACGCGCTGGCGCTCGTGGCCGGCGGCGTCGCGCGACAGCACGCGCAGCGCGTCGATCTTCGCACCGTCGCCGTGCACGGGCTCGATCGCGAGGACGGTCTCGCTGTAGTGGACGCTATCGTCGAACGCCTGGGCCACCCAGCTCAGGTAGTCGTGGAATTCGACGCGGGTCGGATAGAAGTTCTTCAGGTTGACGAATTCGTTCAGCCGGCCGCGTTCGAACAGGTAGTTGATGAACGTGTAGCGGCTGGTCGGGTCGCGCATCGTGACGAGATCCTTCAGAAACGAGATCTGCATCCGGCAGTCGTCGAGCAGCATGCCGCGATGCCAGCCGAATTCCGGCTGGCGCTCGATGAAGCAATGGGCGAGCGGGCGCGCCGCGCGCCGTTCCTCGAGGCGGATGGCCAGCGCCAGATTCGACGGCCCGAAGCCGACGCCGATCAGGTCGAATACGGTTTCTCTCTGCATGTCTCAGCTCCCTTGTCGGTGAATCCGGCGCGTCAGACGTGACGGCCGGAGAAGAACGTCTCGCGCAGCGTGCGCATCCACAGCGGCTGCGCGTCGGCCAGCGCGAGACGGCGCTGCCGCGCGAAGCCATGCCGCGCGAGATGGTCGGCAACCCGCGCGTGGCCGGCCGGAACGGCACAGCCGACCGCTTCGGTACGCGGGTCGTCGAGAAACAGGTAATGCACGACGGACGGCAGCCAGCCCGCCACGCAATGCGGGCCCCGCCAGCGCGACTCGCCGACCAGCATCCGCAGCCCGCGGTCGTAGTCGCGCGCCGCGACGTGCGGCGCGAGTGCGTCTTCCTTCAGCCAGTACGCCTCGACGTACGCGAACGGTTCGCCGTCGAAGCAGCCGACGAGCGGAATCACGTGCGGATCGGTGTCGGGCGCGGCGCCTTGCGGGCCGTCCGCGCCGGGCTGCGTACCCGGCCAGCCGTCGCGCACGCGCGGTTGGTCGAACCAGCGCGCGAGGCGTTCGGCATCCTCGGCCGGCTGCCAGCCGCGCAGCGTGAAGCGCACGCCGAGCGCCGGCAAGTCGCGCGCGTAGACCTCGCCGCGCGGCGCGGGCGGCCGGCGCGGATGACGGCGGCCATCGGTGAACATCGGCAACGTCGCGCACGGCAGATGCGCGCCGACGCGCCACAGATCGGCCTGCTGCGCCCAGCCTTCACGCATGCAGCGGCCGCCGTCGGCGAGCACGCCGCTCGCGCGCAGCGCATCGAGCGCGACCGCCGGCCACGCGGCCGGGTCGAGCCGGATCGCCGCGTGGCGCGCGCTGTCCGAAAACGCCGCGGCCAGTGCGGCCAGCAGCGCACGCCGCTGGTCGGCCGGCGCCGCGCGATGGTTGTAGGCGACGAGGCGCAGCGCGCCGTCGTCGCCGAGTTGGGCGCGCAGCAACTGCGCGCCGATGCCGTCGCCCTGCGCGACGCGGATCTCCGTGCCGTCGCGCACGGCGAACAGGCCGTCGGCGAACGCGAGGCGGTAGGTATCGAGCATCGTGAATCCGTCCGGACGCACTTCAGCCAGCATGGCGCGCCTCCTGTCCCGTTTCCGTGTGCGCATCGAGCCGCGCGCCGAGTGCCGCGAGCGTCGGCGACGCGAACACGTCGGCGACCGTCAGCGCGTGGCCGGCGCGGCCGGCCGCGTCGACGAAGCGCACGACGTCGAACGACGTCGCGCCGGCTTCGAACAGTTCGGCATCGGGTTCGGGCGCGGCCGTCGCGAACGTGTCGGACCACAGCGCCGCGAGCGCGGCCGCCGCATGCGGTGCGCGGGATGGCGTTGCGGCGCGTGCGTTGCTGTCGGTCCGCGCTCGATGCGACGCCTGCGCAACGACGCGCTTGTCGGGCGCACCGAGCACCGCTTCCGACGCGCCGGCGAAACGCGCGACTTCGTCGTGATAGAGATCGACGAGCGCATCGACGAAGCCGCGATCGAGCAGTTCGTCCGCATACGAGAACGCGGCGCTTACGCGGCCGTCCGGATGCTCGACGACGTCCAGCTCCAGCGTAAATACGACGCGATGGCGCACATCGTCGAATCCGGCCAGCGCCAGGCCGGCCCAGTCGCGCGCCGCGGCACCGGTCGGGCGCAGGTAGTTGAACATCACCTGGAACAGCGGATTGGCCTGCGCGGCACGCGGCGCGCGCAGCGCCGCGACGACGTCCGCGAACGGCACGTCGGCGTGCGCATAGGCGGCGAGCGCCGTGTCGCGCACCTGCGCAAGTACGTCCGCGCGACGCGCGGCCGGGTCGAGCCGCGTACGCACGACGACCGAATTGATGAAGAGGCCGAGCGCGTCGCGGGCCGCATCGCCCGTCAGCTCCCGCGTCGACGCGAGCACGCCGACCGGCTGGTCGACCGCGCCCGTCGCGCGGAACAGCGCGGTGTTGAGCGCCGCGTGCAGCAGCATCGGCAGCGTCGCGTGCGCGGCCGACGCCGTGTCGCGTGCGGCGCGGATCAGTGCGCCGTCGAATTCGAACGCGATGCGGGCCGCGCGCCATTGCGGTACGGCGGGCGCGTCCGCGCGCTGCGGCAGCACGCGCGTCGGCAGATCGGCCAGCGCGTCACGCCAGTAGGCGACGCGGGCCGGATGGCACGGCGCGGGCAGCACGAGCGGCTGGGCGGCCAGTGGGACGGCCTCATCGGCCGGCACGGCGCCGGCGCCGCCCTGCACGCGGGCAACATAGCGCGCACGAACCGCATCGAGCCACAGCTCGATCGATTCGCCATCCGACACGATGTGATGAATCGTCACCGACAGCACGTGATCTTCCGCGCCCAGACGCAGCACGCGCGCACGCCATAGCGGCGCATCGGCGGCCAGATCGAACGGCGCGAGCGCATCCTCGTCGGTCAGCGCTGCGGCGCGGGCGAGCACGTCGGCTTGCGCCGACAGGTCGAGCACCGGCAGTTCGACAGACGCATTGGCGTCGATCCGCTGGCCGGGCAGTGCGCCGTCACGCGCCACGAGCCGCGTGCGCAGCGCCGGATGCACGGCCGTGACATCCGAGAACGCCGCACGCAGCGCATCGACGTCGAGCGGGCCGCGCACCCGCAGTGCAACCGGAATGTTGTACGCGGCGCTGTCCGGCTGCGCGCGCCACAGGAACCACAGGCCGAGCTGCGCGGGCGACAGCGGCCACACACCGTGTGCATCGGGTTTGGCGACGGCCACGCCCGGCGCAGCCGTGCCGGCCTGCGCGGCGCGCGGCGCATCGGCCACCTGCAACGCATACTGCGCGAGCACCGGCGCCTCGAACAGCGCGCGCACCGGCACGTCGCGGCCGAGCCGTTCGGCCACGCGCGTCGCGACGCGCACGGCGGCGAGCGAATGGCCGCCGAGATCGAAGAAGTGATCGCCGCGGCCCACGCGTTCGAGATTCAGCACGTCGCACCAGATCGCCGCGAGCGCGGCTTCGTCGCCGTCGTGCGGCGCTTCGTACGCGCGTTCGACGCGTACCGGCGCCGGCAGCCGTGCGCGGTCGACCTTGCTGTTGGCGTTGCGCGGCAGCGCGTCGAGCACGATCAGCTGCGCGGGCACCATGTAGTCGGGCAGCGTGCGGCGCAGGTGCGCGTCGAGCGTCGCGGCTTCGACCGGCTGCGCAGCCGCCTGTGCGTCGGCGGTCAATTCGACATACGCGACGAGCTGTGCCAGTGCGCCCTGCCCGTGCACGACCGCGCAGGCTTCGCGCACCGCGTCGTGCGCGGCAAGCTGCGCCTCGATCTCGCCGAGTTCGATGCGCAGCCCGCGCAGCTTCACCTGGTGGTCGACGCGGCCGATGAAGTCGAACACGCCATCCGCGCGACGCCGCACGAGGTCGCCGGTGCGGTACAGCCGCGCGCCCGGTGCGCCGTACGGATCGGGCACGAAGCGCTCGGCCGTCAACGCCGGGCGGTCCAGATAACCGCGCGCGACGCCGATCCCCTCGCCGCCCAGGTACAGTTCGCCGATCACGCCGACCGGCAGCGGATGCAGCCGTTCGTCGAGCACGTGCGCGGTGCGCGCGCCGACCAGCGTGCCGATCGGCAGGTACGCGGCGTCGCCGAGTTTCGCGAGATCGTCGCCGGGCCGGAACATCCACAGGGTCGGCGTGATGACCGTTTCGGTCGGGCCGTAGCCGTTGACCACGCGCACGTTCGGCAGCGCGCGGCGCAGCATCGCGAACGCCTCGCGCGACGTCGCCTCGCCGCCGACCGTCAGCGAGCGCAGCGTCGGCGGTGCGCCATGCGCGAGCGCCCATTCGGCGAGCTGCGCGGCGCAGCCGGGCGGCACGTACGTCATCGTCACGCCGTCGCGGACCATCATCGCGCAGGTCTGCGCGGGCGGCCACAGCACGTCGGCCGTCACCGACACGGCCGCACCCGACATGTATTGCGAAAACCAGCCCTCGTGCGCGCCGTCGAAGTTGACCGACTGGAACAGCAGGAACACGTCGTTCTCGCCCGCGCCGTAGCGTTCGGCGATCGCCGCGCAATGCAGCGCGAACGACGCGTGGTCGACGATCACGCCCTTCGGCTTGCCGGTCGAGCCCGACGTGTAGATCGCATAGGCCGCGTGGCCCGGCAGCACGTCCGGCAGCACGACGTGCGCGGCTTCGTCGAGGGCATCGACTTCGTCCGCACGCCACACGCGCAGCTCCGGCAGCTCGGGCAGCGACGCGGCGCTCGCGCCGTCGGTCAGCACATGCGTGATGTTCGCGTCGCCGACGATCTGCGCGAGCCGTTCGCGCGGATGCGCGGGATCGAGCGGCACGAACGCGGCGCCCGACTTCAGCACCGCGATCAGCGCGACGAGCAGGTCGACCGAGCGCTGCAGCGCGACGCCGACGCGCATTTCCGGGCGGACGCCGGCCGCCACCAGATGGCGCGCCAGGCGTGCCGCGCGTGCATCGACTTCACCGCGCGTCAGCGCACGATCGATATCGGCGACGCCGCGTGCGTCGGGCCGTGCCAGAGCATGCGCGGCGATGCGGGCATGCACGGGCACGAACGGTTCGGATTCGGTTGCGCCTGCCGGTGCGTTCCATGCGAAGAGTTGTGCGCGCTCAGCGGCGGGCAGCCAGTCGAGATCGCCGATCGGCATGTCGGGGCGTGCGAGCGCATCGGCGAGCAGCGTGACGAAGCGTGCGGCCAGCCGGGCGATCGCGTCCGCTTCGAACAGGTCGAGCGCGTAGATGAAGGCGGCATCGAACGTGCCATCCGGCGTCGCTTCGACCGACAGCGTCAGGTCGAATTTCGCGGATGGCGTGCCCGACGGCAGCAACGCGGCCGCTGCCGTGCCGAGCGCCGGCAGCGCGCGGCGCTCGCCGTACGCGGCCATCACCTGGAACAGCGGATGGTGGCTCGCGCTGCGCGGCACGCCGAGCGCATCGACCACCTGCTCGAACGGCACGTCCTGGTGCATCTGCGCGTCGACGAGCGCACGTTGCGTGCGCGCGACCAGCGACGAGAAATCGCCGTGCGCGGGCACGTCGACGTCGATCGCCAGCGTGTTGACGAAGAAGCCGATCAGGCCGGCGACTTCCGCGCGTTCGCGGTTCGCGGCCGGCACGCCGACGCAGATCCGCGCGTCGCCGGTCGCGCGCGCCAGCAGCGCATCGAGCGCGGCGAGCAGCACTGCGAACGGCGTGGCGCCCGAGGCGGCCGCGAATGCGCGCAGTTGCGCACCGACGCGCGCGTCGAGCGCAAACACGTGGCGTGCGCCGCGCGCACTGCGGCGCGCGGGTCGTGCCGTCGCGCCCGGCAGCGTCAGTACGCCACGTTGCGGATCGAGCCGTTCGCGCCAGAACGCGAGCTGGCGGTCGCGCTCGCCGGCGTCGAGCCAGCGGCGCTGCCACAGCGCGTAGTCGGCGTACTGGATCGGCAGCGGCGCGAGCGGCACCGGCCGGTCGGACGCATACGCGCGATAGAACGCCGCGAGCTCCTCGAGCATCACGCCCGACGACCAGCCGTCCGACACGATGTGATGGACGGTCAGTGCGAGCCAGTGATGCGTCGCATCGAAGCGCACCAGGTGCGCGCGTATCAGCGGCGCGGCGCCGAGATCGAACGGCTCGGCTTCGTCGGCCGTCGCGACGGCTTCCGCGCGCGCCGTGCGCTGCGTATCCGGCAGCGCTTCGAGATCGGTTTCACGCCATGGGCAGCGCAACGGTGCGTGGATCGTCTGCGCGACGCCGTCCTGCGCTTCGTCGAAGGTCGTGCGCAGCGCCTCGTGGCGCGCGATCAGCGCGTCGCACGCAAGACGCAGCGCATGCGCGTCGAGCGGGCCCGTCAGCGCCAGGCGCTCGGTGATGTGATACGCATCGGGCGCATCGATCAGCCGCGCATGCAGCCACAGCCGCGTCTGCGCGAACGACGCCGGCACGCGGTCGTGGCGCGCCGTGCGCGGCGGGATCGGCAGCACGCGGAAGTCGATGCCGGCCGCGCCGAGCTTGTCGATGAAGACCGCGCGCTGCGCGTCCGGCAGTTGCGCGAAACGCGTCGCGAGCGCGAGCCAGTCGGGTTGAACCTTCGTCATCCGTCGTCCTTATTGGGTTTCCAGTTCGCCGAGCAGCGCATCGATCGCGCTCGCCGCATCGGTCGCGCCGCGGGCCGCGCAGGCCGCGTCGATCGCCTCCGCGCAGCGCGCCAGCGTGCGTGTGTCGAACAGCGTGCGCAGCGGCAGCGCGAGCCCCCAGTGCAGGTTCGCCTGCGCGTGGGCCTGCGTCGCGAGCAGCGAATGGCCGCCGAGCAGGAAGAAATCGCCGTCGCGGCCGATCGCGTCCACGTGCAGCACGCGTTGCCAGATCGCGGCGAGCGCGCGTTCGGTGTCGGTCTCGAGCGCGACGTCGGCCGCGGCTTCACGCACCGGCGCGGGCAGCGCATGGCGGTCGCACTTGCCGTTCGGCGTCACGGGCAACGCGTCGAGTTCGATCAGTTGCGACGGCACCATGTAGGCCGGCAATTGCGCGCGCAGCGCGTCGAGCAGCGCCGCGCGGTCGAGCGGGCCCGCGTCGCCGCGTGCGACATAGCCGATCAACTGCTCGTCGCGCACGATCACGACCGCGTCGTTCACGCCGGGCGCCGCGCGCAGCAGCGCCTCGATTTCGCCCGGCTCGATCCGCTGGCCGCGCAGCTTCACCTGCGTGTCGACACGGCCGAGATAGTCGAGCGCACCGTCGGCGCGCCGGCGTGCGAGGTCGCCCGTGCGGTACATGCGCGCGCCCGGCACGAACGGATCGGGCACGAAGCGCTCGGCGGTCAGCGCCGGACGGCCGAGATAGCCGCGCGCGAGGCCCGCGCCCGCGAGATACAGTTCGCCGGTCGCGCCGGCCGGCACCGGCTGCCATGCCGCATCGAGCACGTGCAGTTGCAGGTTCGCGATCGGATGGCCGATCGGCACCGCGGCCGCATGCGCATCGTCGGGGCCGCAGGTCCAGTGCGACACGTCGATCGCCGCTTCGGTCGGCCCGTACAGGTTCACGAGCGTCGCGTTCGGCAGCAGTCGTGCGATCTTCGCGACGAGTTCGGGCGCGAGCGCCTCGCCGCTCGCGACGATCAGGCGCACGCTGTCGCACTGCGCGGCGGCCGAGAAATCGTCGAGATGCGCGGCGAACGCGGCGAGCATCGACGGCACGAAGTGCAGCACCGTCACGCCGTGCGCGTGGATCGCAGCCGCGAGGCGCGCCGGATCGCGATGGTCGCCGGGCGCGGCGATCGCGAGCTTCGCGCCGATCGCCAGCGGCCACACGAATTCCCACACCGACACGTCGAAGCCGAACGGCGTCTTGTGCAGCACGACGTCATCGCGCGTGAGCCGGTACGCGTGCTGCATCCACGCGATCCGGTTCGCGAGCGCGCCGTGCGTGTTGCCGGCGCCCTTCGGCTTGCCGGTCGAACCGGACGTGTAGATCAGGTACGCGAGCTGGGCGTCGTCGATCGTGGCCGTCACATCGGCAGCGCCGCTTTCGGCTTCGTCGGCGAGCAGGTCCGCTACCGTCAGCAGCTGCGTCGTGACGCCCTCGCCGAGCGCGGCCTCGACCTGCTCGCGCAGATGGGCCTGCGTGATCGCGACGGCCGGCCGCGCGTCGCGCAGCATGTAGGCGATGCGCTCGGCCGGATAGTCGGGATCGATCGGCAGGTAAGCCGCACCGGCCTTCAGCACGCCGACCAGCGCCATCACCATGTCGAACGAGCGCTCGACGCACAGCGCGACCGGCGTGTCGGGCTGCACGCCGCGCCGGCGCAGCGCGGCCGCGATGCGTGACGTGCTGACGTCGAGTTCGCGATAGGTCGCGCGATGCACGCCACCGTGAACGTCCGCGTATTCGAGCGCGATCGCGTCGGGCGTCGCCCGTGCCGCCTCGGCGAATTGCAGGTGCAGCGGCTGTTGCTGCGCAGCCGGCCATGCTTGGGCGGTGGCTTGCGCCTGCGCCAGTGCGTCACGGGTGGCTTCGTCGGCGATCGACAGCGTACCGAGCCGCGCATCCGGCGTGCGGGCCAGTGCATCGAGTGCGCACACGAACGCGCGGTGCCAGGTCTCCACCTGCCGCGCGTCGACGCGCGCAGTGTCGTAGCCGTAGTCGATCGTCAGTTCGGCACCGCTCTCGATCACGAGCGTCAGCGCGAAATCGGTCGATTCGATGCTGCGCACGTCGCTCAATGCGAGTGCGCGCGGATCGGCGTCGCGCGCCGACTCGTCGACCGGGTAGTTCTCGAACACGACCAGCGTGTCGAACAGTGCGCCGCCCGCGCCGCGCGCCCAGCGCTGGATGTCGGCGAGCGGCGTGTGCGCGTGCTCGGCGGCGGCCGCGTTCTCGCGTTGCAGCGCTTGCAGCCAGTCGGCCGCGCGTTGCTGCGGCGCGGGCGCCGTGATCACCGGCAGCGTGTTGATGAACAGACCGAGCACCGAATCGACGTCCGCGAGTGCATCGGGGCGGCCCGCGACGGTCGCGCCGAACGCGACGGCCGGCTGGTGCGTCATCCGCTGCAGCGCGAGCGCCCACGCGCCCTGTACCAGCGTGTTGACCGTCAGCTTCAGTGCGCGCGCCGTCTGTGCGACACGCGTCAGCGTGTCCGAATCGAGCGTCGCGCGCCACGTGACCATGTCGGCATCCGCGCGGTCGGCCGTGCGTTCCGCGATCAGCGTCGGTGCGTCGAGGCGTGCGAGGCGTTCGGTCCAGAAACGTTCGTCGGCGTCGCGGTCGCGCGTGCCGAGCCACGCGATGAAGTCGCGATAACGCAGCGCCGGGCGGCTCGCGAACGGCGACACGGCGTCCGGGTCGCGATAGTCGCGCAGCACGTCGGCGAGCAGGCGCGCGGTGCTCCAGCCGTCGAGCAGCACGTGGTGACGCGTCCACACGACGCGCCACGCGTCATCGGTCACACGGATCAGCGTGAGGCGCATCAGCGGCGGCTCGCGCCAGTCGAAGCCGCGTGCGCGATCGGCGGCGAGCCATGCGTCGAAATCGGCGTCGAACGTGTCGCCGCGCGTGCGCCAGTCGAGTTGCTCGACCGGCATTTGTGCGTGGCGATGTACGCACTGCAGCGGCGCGGCTTCGTCCGGCATCACGCTCGTGCGCAGGATGTCGTGGCGTGCGATCGACGCGTCGAACGCGGCCGCGAACCGGTCGGCGTCAAGTGCGGTCGCAGTCGCGACGAGCTGGTTCACGTAGCTGGCGTGACCGGGGGCGAACAGCGCATGGAACAGGATGCCCTGCTGCATCGGCGACAACGGATAGACGTCGTCGATCGTGCGCCAGTCGAGCGGCGTGCGCTCGATTGCGGCCTGCGTGAGCCCGGCGGCCTGCGCGAGCGGGAAATCGCCCGGCGTCGCGCCACCGCCGCGATGCGCCACGCGCGACGCGCAGGCGTCGACGAGTTCGCGCAGCGCCGCCGCGAAACGTTCGGCGAATGCGTCGATCGTCGCGCGCTCGAATTGCGGTGCGCCATAGACCCAGTGCACTTTCAGCGTGCGAGCGCCGTCGCGATCCGTGTCGAGGTACGCGTGGATCGCGAGCGTATTGCCGAGCGGCCCCTGCGGATCGCGCTCGACGCCGGTGCCGCCGAAGCGCGGCACGAGCGTGGCGTCGCGCGGCGCGTCGAACTGGCCGAGATAGTTGAACGTGACGCGCGGACGCGGCACGGCGGCCAGCGCCGCACGCGTCGCCGCAGCGCCGTAGTGCGCGAGGACGCCGAAGCCGAGCCCCTTGTGCGGCACCGCGCGCAGCGTGTCCTTCACCGCGCACAGCGTGTCGCTTGCCGTGGCCGCGATCGGCAGCGTCACCGGATAATGGCTCGTCAGCCAGCCGATCGTGCGGCTGGCATCCGTGTCGTCGAACAGCGCCTCGCGGCCATGCCCTTCCAGTTCGACGCGGCACGATGCGGCACCGCTCGTGCCGGCCAGCGCCAGGGCGAGCGCCGCGCCCAGCAGTTCGATCGTCTGCGTGCGGTAGGCCGCGTGCGCATCGGTCAGTGCCGCGCGGGTCAAGGCTGCGTCGATCGTCTGCACGACAGCGGCCGCATCGGCGTTCGTCGCCGCTGCGTCGGGATGATCGGGCACGATGTCGTCGCCCTGCGCCATGCCGGCCCAGTACGCGGCCTCGGCCGCGAACGGCGATGCCGGTTCCGTTGCCGCACGGGCGAGCCGTGCCGCCCATGCATCCGCACGCAGGCCCGACTGCGACAGTCGGACCGGTACGCGTTCGCATGCGGCACGATAGGCCATGTCGAAATCGTCGAGCAGGATGCGCCACGACACGCCATCGACGATCGCATGGTGAATCGCGAGATAGAGCTGCGTGGAGCCGTCCGGCAAGCGTGCCGCGCAGGCGCAGGCAAGCGGCCCGCGGCCGAGGTCGAGACGGCGCTGCAATGCGTCGAAGCGCGCGAGCGCGTCGGTTGCGTCGCGGGCGGCGACTTCGACGAACGGCAGCGCGTCGTATGGCTTTGCCGCATCGCTGGCGTGCCACGTACCGTCCGCGCCGCGCGCGAAACGCTGGCGGAACGCGTCGTGATGCGTCAGCAGTGCGTCGAACGCGCGCGCGAATGCGTCGGCGTCGAACGGCCCGCGTACGTCGAACGTGACCGACTGGTTCCAGTGGCCCGGATGCGGGATATCGAGCGCGAAGAAGCGCTGTTGGGCAGGCGTGAGGACCTGCGCCGTCACCGACGCGCCGGCAGCGGCTGCGACCGCAGGTTTCACGGCGGCAGCGGCAGTGACGTCCTCCGTCTTCGCGATACGTGCGAGTTCGGCGACCGTCGGGCCGTCGAACAGCTGCTTCGGCGTGAAGCGCACACCGCGCTTGCGTGCACGGGCGATCACCTGCAGCACGAGGATCGAATCGCCGCCGAGCTCGAAGAAGTTGTCGTCGCGGCCGACCTTCGGCGCCTTCAGCACGGCCTGCCAGACTTCGGCGAGCACCGTTTCGACCGCGCCCTGCGGTGCATCGCCGGAAGCAGTGACGACCGGCGCCGCTGCCAGTTCACGCAGCGCCGCGCGATCGATCTTGCCGTTCGCGGTCACCGGCAGGCGTGCGAGCGCGACAAATTGCGCGGGCACCATGTAGTCGGGCAACTTTGCGGCAAGCGCCGCGCGCAGGGCCGCCTCGTCGAATGTCGAACCGTCGCGCATCACGACGAACGTCGCGAGCCGCAGGCGGCCGTCGTGTTCGATCGCGAGCGTTTCGGCCTGTGCGACCGGGCCGGCCGCACGCACTGCCGCACTCACCTCGCCCGGTTCGACACGATAGCCGCGAATCTTCACCTGGTCGTCGATACGCCCGAGGAACGCGAGACGGCCGTCCGCGCGCAAGCGCACGCGGTCACCCGTGCGATACAGCCGTGCGCCGGGCGTGAACGGATCGGGCACGAAGCGCTCGGCGGTCTGCGCCGGGCGCCCCAGGTAGCCGCGCGCGACGCCCGGCCCGCCCAGGTACAGCTCGCCCGTCGCACCGGCCGGCACGCATGCGCCGAACGCGTCGAGCACCAGCGCGCGTGCATTCGGCAGCGGCAGGCCGAGCGGCACGCCGCTCGCCGGATCGCGCGCATCGGCGGCGATCGACGCCGTGTCGCAGGCAATCGCGCCGACGGTCGCTTCGGTCGGCCCGTAGTGATTGATCACGCGGCAGGCTGGCGCCAGCGCGGCCACGCGCGCGACGAGCGCCCACGTGAGCGTTTCGCCGCCCGTCACGAGCGCGTGGCGCGGCAGCACGTCGGCCGGCACACGTGCGTCGAGCAGCGCCTGCAGGTGGCTCGGCACGATCTTCAGCACGCCGACGTCGCGGCGGCGCATCTCGTCGGCGAACAAGTCGGGATCGAACGCGCACGCGGCCGGCAGCAGGTGCAGCGTGCGGCCCGCACACAGCGCGCCGAACAGCGTCGTGTGGCCGAGGTCGGCCGCGACGGTCGATACCATCGCGAACGACGCGTCCGGGGCGAACGCGAGTTCGTCGAGCATCCCCTGCACGTAGTCGGCCAGCGCGCCGTGCGACACGACGACGCCCTTCGGCGTGCCGGTCGAGCCCGACGTATAGATCAGGTATGCGCCCTGCTCGGGATGCGGTGCGAGGCGCACGCCGGTGGCGTGGGCGAGCGTCGCGTCCTGCGCGAGCGCATCGACGTCGAGCGGCTGTGCGTCGATGCCGGCAGGCCAGCCTGCGACATCCGCGACGAGCGCCCAGCGCGCGCCGCAGTCGGCTGCCGCCGCGGCCAGTCGCGCGGCGGGTTGAGCGGGATCGAGCAACACGGCGAGTGCGCCCGCCTTCAGCGCCCCGAGCAGGCCGACGACGAAGCGCGCCGAGCGTTCGATGCAGACGATGACGGACACTTCGGCGGCCACGCCGCGCTGGGTCAGCGCACGGGCGATGCGGTTCGATGCGTCGTCGAGTTCGGCGAACGTCAGCGACGCCGACGCGTCGGCGAGCGCGACGCGATGCGGATATGCGGCAGCCTGCCGCGCGAACGCGGCGACGACGTCGGCATGTTCGACGCGCAGCGCACGGCCGTCGCGCGGCTGGCGCGAGGCGGCCGATGCTTCGCACGGCAGCACGGCCGTCGTCTGGCGCGGATCGCGCGCAGCCGCACCGACGAGCGCCGCGTAGCTGTCGAGCCACGCCCGCGCGGTGTCGGCGTCGATGCAGTCGGTCGCATAGGCCGCGACGAGTTCGATGCCAGTCGCATCGTCGGTGAAATCCACGGCGAAATCGAAGCGTGCGGCGAGGTCGGGCCCCGGCGTGGCAACGGCCGTCGCGCCCGGCAGCACGCTGTCGTGCCGCGCGTCGAACTGCTGCGCGAATTTCACGCGCAGCCATTCGTCGCCGCGCTTGACCGGCGGCTTCACCGCATCGACGACGCGCTCGAACGGCACGTCCTGGTGCGCGACCGCGTCGAGCGCCGCGGTGCGCGTCGCATCGACGAGCGTGCGGAACGGCAGCGTCGGCGCCACGCGCACACGCAGCGCGACCGTATTCAGGAACAGGCCCAGCAGCGCTCGAGTTTCCGGGCGCTGGCGATGCGCGACCGGCACCGCGACGACGACGTCCGTTGCGCCGGTCACGCGCGACAGCCACGCGTCGAGCCCGGCCAGCAGCACCGTGAAGACCGTTGCCTGCGCGTCGCGCGCGAGTTGCCGCACGTCGGCCGCGACCGGGTCGGGCAGCCGCACCGACACGCGCGCGCCTTGCAGCGTGCGTGTGGCGCCCGGCTGGCGATCGACCGGCAGCGCAAGCGGGCCCGGCACGTCGCGCAACGCACCGCGCCAGTAGTCGAGCTGGCGCTCGCCCTCGCCGCCGGCCAGCATGTCGCGCTGCCAGTCCGCATAGTCGGCGTACTGGATCTGCAGGTCGGGCAGCGACGGCTCGCGGCCCTCGACATACGCGCGATAGGCGGCCGACAGTTCGTCGAACGCGCAGCGCGAGCTCCAGCCGTCGGTGATCGCGTGATGCGCGGTCAGCAGCAGGCGGTGGCGGTCGTCGGCGAGTGCGACCAGCGTCGCGCGCAGCAACGGGCCGCGGGCGAGGTCGAACGGCTCGGCCGCATCGCGCTCGGCGAGACGGGCGGCGTGCGCGTCCCGGGCGGCGGGCGGCTGGTCGCGCAGGTCGATGTCGGCGATCGACACCGGCAGATGGGTGTGAATGCGCTGCATCACGACGCCGTCGTCGTTGTCGACGAGCGTCGTGCGCCAGGCTTCGTGGCGGCCGATCACGTGATCGAGCGCGCGCTGCAGCGCGGTGCGGTCGAGCGTGCCGTCGATCGTCCAGTGTGCAGCGATGTGATACGCGGCGCTCGCATCGCGCGTTTGCGCGAGTACCCAGAAACGTTGCTGGGCGAGCGACGCGGCACGGTCGACATGCGGTGCGGTGGACACGGCCGCATCGGCCGGTGCACGGCGTGCGGAAATCGTGGCCAGCGGCTCGCCGGTTTCGCGTTCCGCACGATCGACCGCGTCGGCCAGTTCGAACAACGCCGGATCGGCGAACAGCGTGTCGAGCCGCAGGTTCACGCGCACTGCCGCACGGATCGCGGCTTGCAACTGCATCGCGGCGAGCGAATCGGCGCCCAGCGCGAAGAAACGGTCGTCGCGCGACGGCGTGACGTCGAGGCCGAGCAGTGTCTGCCACAGGCTGGCGAGCTGCTGTTCGGTCGGCGTGCGCGGTGCGTCGCCGCTGCCTTGCGCGGTGTCGCGCGCGGCGGCGATCGTCTCGCGCAGGGCGGCACGGTCGAGCTTGCCGTTCAGCGTATACGGCAGCGCATCGCACCGGACGAACCGGTGCGGCTGCCAGGCGGGCGGCAGTTGTGCGGCCACATGCGCTTTCAGGGCCGCGTCGTCAGTCGCCGCGCGCAGCGCGACACACGCGATCAGCCGCGTCGGCCCGTTGCCGGTTTCAGCAACCACGGCCGCGTCGGCCACGCCCGGATGCGAACGCAGGCACGCAGCGATTTCAGCGGGCTCCACTCGCACGCCGCGCACCTGGACCTGGTCGTCGAGGCGGCCGAGATAGTCGAATGCCCCGTCGTCGCGCAGCCGTGCGAGGTCGCCGGTGCGGTACACGCGCGCACCGGGTTCCCCGTCGGCATCGGGAATGAAGCGCTCGGCCGTCAGCGCCGGGCGGCCGTGATAGCCGCGCGCGACGCAGACGCCGCCCAGCAGCAGCTCACCCACGCCGTCGCCCTCGCCCTCGCCCTCGCCGCCGTCGACACGCGCGACGCGCGGCCCGATCACGCGGCCGATCGGCAGCGACGCATACGCATCGTCGGCGGCCAGCACGGGCGTCTCGCCCGGCTCGACCGGCCACAGCATCGGCGAGATCACGGCCTCGGTCGGCCCGTAGCCGTTGATCAGGCGTACCGACGGGAATGTACTGCGCACGAATTCGAACGCCTGCTGCGGCAGCGCTTCGCCGCCGAACGCGAGCACGCGCAGGGCCGGCGGCACGCCATCGCGTGCGGCCACCGCCGCGAATTCGCGCAGGTACGCGGGCGGGAACGCGGCCACGTTGACCGATTCGCTCACCAGCAACGCATGCGCGGCATCCGGCGCGAACGGCTGCGGCGGCGCCACGACGATGCTGGCGCCGGTCGCGAGCGGCGCGAGCCAGCATTCGTGCGCGGCGTCGAAATTGACCGACGCGAAATGCAGCAGGCGGTCGCCGGCCTCGATCGGCAGCGCGGCCGCGAGCGCGTCGCAATGCGCGGCGAGCGGCCCGTGTTCGACGACGACCGCCTTCGGCGTGCCGGTCGACCCCGACGTATAGATCATGTACGCGGCCGAACGCGGGTGGACGGGCACTGCTTCGTCATCCGCAACGATCTCCTGCCCGTCCGCCGCGCTGCCGGCCGCATCGAACGTGTGTTCGAACGGCGTGCCGAGCGCCTCGCGGCCGGCCGCGTCGGCGATCCCGTACCGCAACTGCGCATCCTGGACGATCCAGTCGAGGCGCGCGGCCGGATGACGCGGATCGAGCGGCACGAACACGCCGCCCGCCTTCAGCACGGCCAGCAGCGCGACGAACAGTTCGGCCGAGCGCTCGACGCACACGCCCACCCGCACTTCCGCGCCGACGCCGGCCGCGCGCAGTTGCCGGGCCAGCCGCGACGCCCGCGCGTCGAGCGCGCCGCGCGACAGGCGCAAGTCATTCTGGAAAGGGACCGCGATGGCGGGTGCGTCGGGCGCGACGCGCGCCAGTTCGCGGATTCGGTGATGCAGCGCAGTCGGGAAACTCGTCATGTGCATGAAGTCCTTCGGTCCGGCCGCTTCGGCCAAGTCTCGGGGCCGCTTGGGGCGGCTTCACTGGTGTGACGAACGGCGCGGCCGATTTTTTACCGTTTTGTGCGCAAAGCGCGTGCGGACGCTTTTTTTGAACGGGTCGCTAAATATTTGCGCGGCCCGTTCGTCTATCAGGGAGGAAAGCCGGAACGGGGCCGCGCCTCGCCCGCTGCTTTCGCGCCAGTTTTGCCGTTTCCGCGTTTTCGCTTGCCTTCCCTTTACCGACGTTGCCGATGACAGCCGCCCACGAGCCTTCTTCCCCGCCGTCCCTCGACGCTTCCCCCGGCCGCCCCGCGGCGCGCCTGATCCTTGCGCTGTTGCGCGAAAGCCGCGTGTCGCTCGCGCTGGCGCTCACCGCATGCGTACTGAACGGCGTCGCGAGCGTGCTGCTCGTCGCGACGCTGAACCGCGCGCTGTCGCAGCCGGGCGCGGCCGATGCGTCGCTCGCGTGGCGCTTCGCGCTGTGCGCGGTAATCGCACTCGTCACGCGGATCGTGTCGGGCACGCTGTTTGCCCGCCTGTCGCAGGACACGATGGCGCGGCTGCGCGTGCATCTCGCGCGGCGCGTCGGCGCGGCCGAGCTGCGCGACATCGAGCGGATCGGCGCGGCGCCCGTGCAGTCGGTGCTGACCGACGACGCCACCAACGTGTCGATGCTGTTCTTCGCGCTGCCGAACCTGGTCATGCACGGCTCGATCGTGTTCGGCTGCCTCGGCTACCTCGCGTGGCTGTCGTGGCCGGTATGCCTGCTCGCGCTGGCCGCGATCATCGCCGGCTCGCTCGGCTATCACACCGGCGACCGCCGCGCGATCGCGTCGCTCGAGGCGGCCGGCCAGGCGCAGGATCGCCTGTTCGGCTATCTCGGCTCGCTGTTTTCCGGTGCGAAGGAGCTGAAGCTGCACGATGAGCGCGCCCGCCAGTTCGTCGACGGCCAGCTCGGCGCCGCGATCGGCGAAGTGCGCGACCACCGCCGCCGCGCGTTCAGCGCGTACGCGGTCGGGGTCGGCTGGATCATCTTCCTGTTCTATGTGTTCCTCGGCATTGCGTCGTTCTGGCCGCAGCTCGGCGTGCATGCCGATCCGGCCGCGGCCGCCGGCTACGTCGTCGTGTTCCTGTTCATGCTCGTGCCGCTCGACGGGTTGCTGAACAACCTGCCGACCGTCAACGCGGCCCGCGTGTCGCTCACGCGGATCGAAGGCGTGATGGCCGAATTCGGCGCGCTGCGCACGGTGCCGCCCGCGTCCGACGCCCCCGACGTGCCGCCGGCCGGCGCCGTCACGCTGCGCGGCGTCACGCATGCGTACTTCCACGAACGCGACGAACGGATGTTCAGCATCGGGCCGATCAACCTGACGATCCAGCCGGGCGAGCTCGTATTCATCGTCGGCGGCAACGGCAGCGGCAAGACGACGCTCGCGAAGGTGCTGACGGGCCTCTACGAACCCGAGGAAGGCACGATCGAGGTCGATGGCCGCACGATCGGCTGGCGCGAGCGCGCCGCGTACCGGCAGCGCTTCAGCGCGGTGTTCAACGATTTCCACCTGTTCGATGCGCTGCTCGGCATCGTCGACCCCGACGATCCGTCCCGTGCGCAGGCCGATGCGCGTGCGAACGCGCTGGTCGCGAAGCTCGCGCTCGATCACAAGGTGAAGGTGGTGGACGGCGCATTCTCGACCCGCGCGCTGTCGACCGGGCAGCGCAAGCGGCTCGCGCTCGTCGTCGCCTATCTCGAGGACCGACCGTTCTACCTGTTCGACGAATGGGCGGCCGACCAGGACCCGTCGTTCAAGGCCGTGTTCTACGAGCAACTGCTGCCCGAGCTGCGTGCGCGCGGCAAGGCCGTGATCGTGATCACGCACGACGACCGCTACTTCGATCTCGCCGACCGTCTGTTGAAGCTCGACAACGGGCGCATCGTCAGCGATACGACGCCGGCGCGGTCTCGCGCGCAGGATGGTGTCGATGCGCTGAGCGCGTAATTCGACAGTCGATGGAAAAAATCGCCGACGCGCTGCAAGGGCAGTACGTCGGCGATTGTCGTTTCAGGAAGCAATGTGGCAGGCGCGTCGCGCGATCGGATCGCAGAACGCCGGGGTGATTCACCACGTGCCCCGTGCACAAGCGATGGCCGCCGCCGGCGAGCACGCCGCTCGACCGAAGCGCATCACATCGAGCGCGACCGCCGGCCACACGGCCAGGTCGAGCCGGATCAACGCGTGGCGCGCGCAAGCCGACCGCAACGCCCTGCCCGTCGAAGTCGAAGCGGCGTCATCCGCCGATCGACCGCCGCGCACTCGGCTCAACGCACGGCCGGCAGCTTCAGCATCGTATCGGTCATCACGTCGGCCAGCTTCAGCGCCGACATCGGTCCGCCGAACCCCCAGATATTGCGTTCGATCAGCGCGATCCGGTGTTCCTTCATCGCGGGCACGAAGCGCCACACCGGCGAATCGAGTTTCGCGGAAAGCGGCACGTCCATCCCCGACGCGGTCACGAACAGCACGGCCAGCTCGCGCTGCCTGAGCAAGTCGGCCGACGTCACGTACAGCGTGCCTTCCCGCGTCGGCTTCTTCGGCCACGGATCGAGCCCGAGCGCCCGCGCGAGCCCGGCCGACGTGCTGTTGCCGGTATAGGCCCAGTAGCGGTCGGGCAAGCCGAGATCCTGCAGCAGCGCGACGCGCTCGCCCTTGCGGCCCGCGGCCGCGAGCCGCGCCGCATTGCGCGCGATGCCCGCGTCGAGCTGCGCATCGACCGCCTGCGCACGCGCGTCGCGCCCTGTCACCGCACCGATCGTCCGAAAGATCTGCCGCATCCAGTCGAGCTGCGTGACCGGCACGCCGCCGTCCGACACATTCGGGCTGAACTGGAACAGGACCGTCGGTGCGATCCGGTCGAGCGCGTCGAAGATCGGCGCATGGCGGAAACCGACACCGATGATCAGGTCGGGCTTGACCGCCGCGATCGCCTCGAGCCCCGGCTCCTGGCGCGAACCGATATCGGTCACGTTCACGAGCCGTTCGCTTTGATAGCCGAGCCAGCCCGGATAGAACGCGGTATCGGCCATCCCGACCGGCACGAGGTCGAGCGCGATCACGCTCTCCGCGAACATGAAGTCGAGCGCGACCACGCGCTGCGGGCGCACCGGCATCGTCGCGCTCGCCTGCGACACGACGGGGTTACCGGCCAGCGACACCGCCCCCGGCGCACGCGCGCCCTGCGCGCGATGGGCGTCGAGGGTCGCGGCCATTGCGCCGGACGATGCGGAAAACGTACCGCAGCACGCGGCGCCAAGTGCCGCCGCGAGTGCGCCGAGCGCGTGCCGGCGGCCGGCATTCGTCACCGGATCGCGTCCTGCTCGGCCAGCGCCGCGTCGTCCATCGTCAGTAGCAGGGGGCAGCTTCCACACAGTTGCGTTTCTCCAGGAATTTCATAGCGCAGGCAGCACACGCGGCGCGCACGAAACGGCGTCGGCAGCAGCGCCGAGCGCGGTACGGCATCGCGCACGGGCACGCGCAGCGGATTCGGCTCGCCATGCACGCAGCTCGAACCGAACAGCCAGTCCGCATCGCGGACGGGGTCGGCCACGCTCGGCAGCGAACGATACGTATCGAGTAGATAGTCGAGCAGGTTGCCCGCGTTGCTCCACAGCACGCGCGGCGTGACGCGGCCCATCGCCGCGAGCAGGTCGATCACCGCGCCGAGATGCGCGACGAGCCCCGCATAGCGGGGCGCCGGATCGTCGCACGGCGTGCCGAGCGCATCGTGCGGGAAATACAGTGCAACGGGCATCCCGTCGTCGAGCGCGACGAACGTGCGCTCGGGCGACATGTCGAGCGGCCGGCCGAGCGTCAGCGCGGCGACGACGCCGGCCGGCGCCGCCCGGCCGAAATAGTATTTGCTCCACTGCGACATCAGCGCACGCGCATGCTGCGCCGGATCGCCGCCGTAATGGCCGACCATCGCGTCGAGGATTGCCTCGCGGTGATCGGGCAGCGTGCTGACGGGTACGACATTCCGGCCCGGCGCATCGTGCGCGTCGTCCGGCATGCCGAGCCAGACGACGTCGAGGTGTTCGGCGAACGGTTCGGGCGCGAACGTCGAAAAACGCGTGGCGCGCGCGCCGTCGAGCGCGGGCGTCATCGCCCGGCGCGCCGGGCGCGGCGCCCCTCGAGGATCAGCAGCCCGAGCAGGTACGGCGCGCCGATCAGCGCGGTCAGCACGCCGGCCGGCACTTCGCGCGGCGCGACGACCGTACGCGCCGCGAGATCCGCCACACCGAGGATCAGCGCGCCGCACCCGGCCGCGAGCCACAGCCGCGTCCGGTGCCGGCGCGCGCCGAGCATCGTCGCGACGTGCGGCGCCATCAACCCGATGAAGCCGACCGGCCCGACCGCCGCCACGGCCGCGCATGCGGCGAGCGTCGCGATCGTCAGCGCGAGCGGCCGCAACGCGGCCACCGGCAGGCCGAGCGCGGCGGCCTGGTCGTCGCCGAGCGCGAGCATGTCGAGCGGTTTCGCGAGCCAGGCGAACACGGGCACCGCGAGCACGCACCACGGCAGCAGCATCGACACCTCGCCCCAACTCCGGCCATAGGTACCGCCGACGAGCCACACGACGAAGCGCGCGGGCTGCACGCTTTCCTGCGTAATCAGCCATTGCGCGAGCGTGGTCCACAGCGCGCCGATCACGATGCCCGTCAGCGCCACCGCGAGCGGCGCATAGCGATGCCGGTGATTCAATGCGAGCGTGACTGCGAGCGACAGCCCGCCGCCGATCAGCGCGGCCGCCGCGAGCGTCACATGCCCCATCAGCGGCCACGTCGACAACGCGAACAGCGTGACGAGCCCCGCGCCCTGCGTGACGCCGAGCACTTCGGGGCCCGCGAGCGGATTGCGCACGACGCTTTGCATCGCGACGCCGCTCACCGCCAGCAACGCGCCGGCAAGCAGCGCGCACAACAGCCGCGGCATGCGCAGGTCGATCAGCATCCGCGCGAGCGCATCGTGGCCGGACAGCGCAGCCGACCAGCGCGCGATCGACAGCCACTCGCGGCCGGCCGACACGCCGACGAACACGATCAGCACGCCCGCCACGACGAACAGCGCCGTGCGCAGCGGCCAGCCGAGCCGTTCGAGCCAGCCGACGAGCCGCGTCGAGCCGCCGCCCGACGCGCGTTCGGCATCCGCGTGCAGCACGCCCGACCACGCGGCGCCGCGCCGGATCATCGCCAGCATCAGCGGCGTGCCGACCAGCGCGATCGCGACGCCGGTCGACAGCGTCGCGTCGAGACCCGACGCGAGCACCGCACTGTCGGTGACGAGCACGAGCGCACCGCCCGCGAGCGCCGACAGCGGCACCAGCACGCCGAGCCGTGCCGCACGCGCGCCGCGCACCTGGCGCAGCAGGTTCGGCGCGACGAGGCCGACATACGACAGCGGGCCCGCGATACTGACCGCCACGCTCGTGAACGCGACCGCGACGATCGTCGCGGCGAGCCGCGTCGCGTCGACGCGCACGCCGGCCGCGGCCGCCGCATCGTCGCCGAGCGTGAGCGGGTTCAGCGGCCGGATCACGAACGGCAACGCGACGAGCGGCACGACGAGCCAGCGCGCGGCGAGCGCGAGGCCCGTCGCGCCCGGCTGATAGAGGCTGCCGTTGGTCCACAACGCGGCGCCCGCGATGTTCTGCTCGAAGAACGCGAGCACGAGCGTCGACAGCGCCGCGAACAGCAGCATGCACACGCTGCCCGCGAGCACGAGGCGCAACGGCGTCGCGCGCCAGCCACCGGCCGCGACGATCGCGCAGGCGGCCGCGGCCAGCCCGCAGACGAACAGCAGCGGCACCGACGCGACGCCGGCCAGCGCCGGCACGAGCATCGCCGCGAGCAGGCCGAGCTGGGCGCCGCCCGTCACGCCGAGCAGGTCGGGCGACGCGAGCGGATTGCGCGTGAGCGACTGGAACAGCGCGCCCGCGATGCCGAGGCAGCCGCCCGCGACGAGCGCGGCCGCGACGCGCGGCAGGTTGAGGTCGAACAGGAACACGTGCGCGAGCGCGGCGGCATCGCTGCCGGGCACGGCGTCCCACCACACGCGCAGATCGGGGGCGACGCGCAGCACCGCGAGCGCGGCGATCAGCGCGACGAGGCCGAACGCGATCGCGCCGGCCCGGCTCGATGCCGTGCCCTTCCCCGCCGCCGCGAGGCGCTTGCGCATCGCGAACGTCGTCATACGGCGAGATCCCGGTCGAAGACGCCGGCCGCCTGCGGCACGCCGTCGGTCGTCGGCCCGTAGGCCGGCACGCACATCGGCGCGCCCGTCTGCGGATGCGAAAGCTTCAGCATCTCGACGCCGAACGCCGCGCGCAGCCGCGCCGGATCGAGCATCGCGTCGGGCGTGCCCTGCGCGACGAGGCGGCCCGCGCGCATCAGCACGATTTCGTCGCTGTACGCGGCCGCCTGGTTCAGGTCGTGCAGCACCCACACGATCGTCAGCCCGCGCGTGCGGTTCAGCGTGCGCAGCGCATCGAGGATGTCGAGCTGGTGATGGATGTCGAGATAGGTCGTCGGTTCGTCGAGCAGCACGATCGGCGCCTGCTGCGCGAGCGCCATCGCGATCCACGCGCGCTGGCGCTCGCCCCCCGACAGCGCACCGACGTCACGCTCCGCGTCGCCCGCGAGGCCGCTCGTTTCGAGCGCCTCGTCGATCGCCGCATGGTCGGCCCGCGACAGGCCGCGCAGGAAGCCGCCGTACGCATAGCGCCCGTACGCGACGAGCTCGCGCACCGTGAGGCCCGATGGAATCTGGTTGAACTGCGCGAGCATCGTCAGCTCGCGCGCGAGCGCGCGACGGCGAAACGCCGCGAGCGGCTGGCCATTGACTTCGACATGGCCGGCACGTGCAGGCTGCAGGCCCGCGAGCGTGCGCAGCAGCGTGCTCTTGCCGCAGCCGTTCGGTCCGCACAGCGCGGTTACGCGGCCGGCCGCGATCGACAGGTCCAGCCCGTCGATCACGACATGGTCGCGATACCCTACCGACAGCCCGCGCGCGGCAAGCGCGGCGGTACGACGCGTCATCAATCCTCCGTTCGGTCGCGCGGGACCGTATAACTCTGCGCCATCGCGACGACGACCTTGCGCGGCCCCTCGAACGGGTCGCGCGCATGCGCGGTCAGCATGTTGTCGAGCATCAGCACGTCGCCCGTGCGCCACGGGAACACGATGCGCTGCTGGTCGAGCACGCCGCGGATTTCCGCGAGCGCGTCGGCTTCGAGCGGTTCGCCGTCGCCGTAATACACGTTGCGCGGCACGTTCTCGAGCCCGACCGCGTCGACGAGCGCCTCCTGCATGTCGTCGTCGAGCGCCGACAGGTGAAACAGGTTCGCCTGGTTGAACCACACGCGCTCACCGGTGCGCGGATGCCGCGCGACGGCCTGGCAGCGTTCGCGGGTACGCAGCAGCAGCTCGCCGTCGTCGTCCGTGCGCCATGCGCATTCGATGCCGCGCGCCGCGCACATCCGCTCGACTTCGGCCGGCTCGTCGGTGCCGAACGACTGCTGCCACGGCAGGTCGAGCCCCTGCCCGAAATTGCGCACGTACAGCAGTTCACGTTTCTCGAAACGCGCAATCAACGCCGGATCGAGCGCGCGATAGACGGCGCGGCTGTCCGCGATCGGCGTCGCACCGCCCTTCGGCGCGGCGAGCGCGCAGTGGAACCAGATCCGCAGCGGCCATTCGCGCGTATAGGACTGCTCGTTGTGCAGCGGAATCGCGCGATGCGGCGGGTATTCGGTCGACGTGTAGACCGCGCCTTCGACCTGGCTGCGCGGTGTCGATGCGTATTCATAGCCGATCAGCGGATCGCCGAACGATGCCGCGAACTGCTGGAATGCATCGATCGACGGCACGTGAAAACCCGTGAACAGCACACCGCCCGCCCGTTCGAGCGTGTCGGCCGCGATCTCGCGCGCGAGCGGCGCGACGTCGTCGATCGACATCCCGTCACTGCCGCGCGGCGACACGACGGTGGGCAGCCCCGGCTCGATACGCAGGTCGTCGAGCGTCGGCAACGATAGCAGGGTCATGCAACGTCCTCTTCAGGTGGCGCGCCGGATCACGGCGCAGCGGGTCACGACGCGCGCGAGGCGCGCTCGTCGTCCATCGCGCGGCGCAGGCTCGCGGGGCGCATGTCGGTCCAGACGGTCTCGATGTGCGCGAGACAGTCGGCTTTCGGGCCGCTCACGCCGATCTCGCGCCAGCCGGCCGGCACGGGCCGGAACGTCGGCCAGATCGAATACTGTTCTTCGTCGTTGATGACGACCGTGTAGACGAGGTCGTCGGTGTCGGCGGAAGGCGTCGTGGCTTGCGTCATGATCGGAAATCGCTGAGGCGGTTGAAGGTGGCGAAGCGGCGGTTTCGGCCGCTCCTGTCTGATAGACGTTTGGCCGGCGCGGTTTTTTACCGGCGCCGTGCGCGGCCGCCCAGGAACACCGGGCACGCGACGCCGCGATGGCACGCGTCGAGGCATTCCGCGCAGTGGCGTTCCGCGTCGCGCACCATGAAATGCACGAGCGTCTGCGACACGTTCAGCGCACGCGCCGCGGTCTGCAGCGTCTCCTCGCGCAGCCGCACCATCTCGAACGCCGCACGGCTGCGCGCCGGCAGGTCGTCGAGCGCCGCCCACACGCGCTGCAGCGTGTCGCGTGTCAGCAGCGCGGCTTCCGGCGTCGGCTCGGGCGACGGCACGTCGAAGCCGTCGTCCTCTTCCGTGTGATAGACGTTCTCGAGGCTTTGCCGGCGGCATGCATCGATCGACGCATTGCGCACCATCCGCGTCACGTAGGCGACCGGCTGGCGCACCGCGTCCTGGTTCGGGAATTCGACGAGCTTCACGAACACGTCGTGCACGACGTCCTCGGCGCGGCTCGCGCAGCCGACGAAGCCGCGCGCGACATTGACGAGCATCGCGCGATGCGAGATCAGCACGTCCAGCAACGCGCCCTGCGCACGGGGCTCCGCGGTGCGGCGCGCACGCGGCGGCCGGTCGGGAAAACTGCCGAGGAACGGGTTTGCCGCTGCCGCCGCCGGTCGGTCGAGCACTTCCGCCATCGCCATCGATCTGCTCCGTCAAATTCCGAGATAGCGAAATTTAACGTAAACGCAAATCATTCTCAATACGATTACGAAATGACCCTTCCGGTTATCAGGATTTGTCTGAACAATCGGCGGAATCGTTGTCGGGGCAGATAGGACGCATGCCGCCGGTCGTGGCAGGCGGCGATCGATGCGTCTGTCCGGCGGATACGGCTGCCGCTGCGTTCACGGGGTTCTGACGAAACGCCTGGGCCGTCGTGTCATGTGCGGTAGCAACTTCTTACCACGTGAAATTTTGAGGGCCCGTACGATCGACGTGCCGTTTCCCCAGGGAGAACAACATGAAATCCATCGTGCTATCCGCTGTCATGCTGGGTGCGCTGTCGAGCGTGATGCTCACCGGCTGCGTCGCCTATCCGGCCCCGACCGAAGTCACGATCGGCTGGCATGGCGATCGTTACTGGGACGGAAATCGCTACTGGGAGCGCCACGACTGGGAAGCTCGGCATCCCGACGGGCATGACGACCGCCGGGACGATCGCCGGGACGACCATCGCGACGATCAGCGGCCGCAGTGGTAATGCGCTGCCGCTCCCGTAGCCCGCTAT
This sequence comes from Burkholderia sp. HI4860, assembly GCF_002223045.2. Classification (NCBI taxonomy): domain Bacteria; kingdom Pseudomonadati; phylum Pseudomonadota; class Betaproteobacteria; order Burkholderiales; family Burkholderiaceae; genus Burkholderia; species Burkholderia sp. HI4860. The sequence goes on from NZ_NKFO02000003.1 coordinate 66,323, forward strand.
TCAACGACAGGACCTCAACATGAAGACGCTACTCAAAACCCTGACCGTCGCGGCGCTCGCCGCCGCCGTACTCGTGCCGGCGATCGCCGAAGCCCGTCCGCACCGCGTGTGTCACTTCGAGCATCACCATCACAAGGTTTGCCGCTGGGTGCGGTAAACGACAAGAGGCGCCGGGAAACCGGCGCCTTTTCTACAGGCTGCGTCGGAACGCTCCATTTGCGTTGAACCGGGCGCAGCGCAGACTGAGCGAGACGGACTTGCCATAACATCGGCCGGTATTCGCTGTCCAGATACGCTTGCCCCGATCACGCTGCGATCGACCTCAATAGATGAACAACCGGATCGTCGCTGTCGCATCGAAGCGGCCGATCTTTGGCGGTCCGAACGACTTCAGCACGGCGTCCATCAGTACGCTCTGATTCATCACGTTCGACGGGAATTGCGCCAAGGTGAACTGCTCGTTGAACGGAACGGCCTTGCCCGTGCTGTCTTCGATCCCGATGCCGAAATTGCTGTCACTCGAAGGCACCAGCAAACCGTTCCTGACCGGAAAGCTCGTTTCGAAATATCCGTCGACCCGCACTGCGACGTTGCATTTCTTGGTCAGCGACAGCGAGAAGCGCTTGCGCGGCACGGCTGGCAGAAAGCCGTTGCCGACCGACTGGACCTGACCAAAGTTGACGATCCCCGGTTCAGGCGTCACGAGTACGTCGACGAAGCACGGCGTCGGTTTGAGATTGCGCAGGCCGCTCAGGCGATACTGAAAGCTGGTGCCGAACGCATTCAGGCCGCCCTCGCCGTCGAACTGGAACACCGTGTAGATGTCGTTGGGTGGCTGAATCCAGTTGCCCTTCTTTCGTATGACGATCTGATAGTCGATGCTGATCTGCGTGCGCTTGCAACGCCCGGCAACAAAATCGGAGCGCTTGCACGGATCCACCCAGAACCCGGTCGGTACGCCGCCGCCCGGTGCGCTGGTCCGGTCGAAGTAATCGACACCCTTGTAGCGGATCCCGATCTGGAGCCCCCATGCTGCGGGATCCGTCCGATTCGGATTGGCGTAGAAATAGATGTTGTCGATGACGCTCAGGCTTTTGTCGTCGCCCAGGTCCTTGTAGCAATACCCCGACGTCGTGCGGGGCGGCGACACCCAGATGACGTAGCCGTCAGGCGCGTCGGTCGGATACGAGGCGACCCCGCCAACCGGCTCGGTCAGCGACGTTGCACCGCTGTTGGTCAGACAACGCAGTGCCCACGCGGGCTGCATAGCCGCGATCAGCAGCGCGAGCACGACCCAGCGAAGCCAACCCGCGAGTGATCCCTGCTTATGCATTGCCCCGCTCATTTCTTCACGCTCTTGCAAGCACCCGCCTCACACGCATACTCGACCGCCACCTGGCCACCGTAGTCGTCCACGTGCGTGACGAACAGCGTCGACGGCGTCGCGGCCTTGAACGGCACGTCCGTGCTGCTCATCGGGCTCACCATCACCGGCTCCAGCGGCACCTGCGTCTTCTGCGCCCCCGAAGCCAGGTTGACGATCGTGATGTGATACGGCGTCGGATTGTCGAACACGAGCGTGTGCGCGGCCGAGTCGACCCGCAACGTCATCGGCAGCGTCCAGTCCACTTCGCGCGCCGGCTGCACGGCCTTCGGGCGATAGAACAGCTTCATCTGCGTATGCAGCGCGATCTGCAGCGTGTTCGGCGTATCCGTCTTCGGCGGCACTTCGCGGATGTTCAGGTAGAACACCGTTTCGCGATCGGCCGGCAGCTTGGTGCCGGGCAGCTTCGCGATCCGCAGCACGTTGCGCTCGTTCGCCTCGACGCGCTGCAGCGGCGGCACGACCATCAGCGGCGACGTGATCTTGTTGCCGTTCGCGTCCTCGAGCCACGACTGCACCAGATACGGGTACGTCGCGCTCTTGTTGGTGATCGTGACGATCGCGGCCTGCTCGCCTTCGTTGAAGATCACGCGCGTGCGATCGGGCACGATCGCCGCCTGCGCGGCGCCGGCGACCAGCGCACCGGCGGTCGCGAGCACGCACCATGCGCGCCGCCAAAGGGGAAGGGAAAGGGAGAAGGAATGTTTCATCGCGGGATCCGTGAATTCATCGTTCGACCCGTGCGGCCGCTGCATGCGACTCGCCGGGCGTCTGGCACGTCACCGGAATCGGCGTGCCTTCGAGTTGGAGCTGGTTCGGCAGCGTGTCGATCGTGCAGAGCGTGCGTTCGCCCGCCCGCACCGCCAGCGTGGATTTCGGCTGAACCTGGGTCAGGAACGCCGCACCGCCCTCGCCGACGATGCCGAGTTCCTTGCCGTTCGCCACGTCCTGCACCGATGCACCGAACGGCAGCGGCTTGCCGGCCGCGTCGGTCAGCGTCAGGTACAGGTTGCTGCCGCGCGCGGCTGAGAACTTCACGAAGCCGATCGCGCCGTCGGTCAGCACCATGCGCTGGATCGGGTTCGTCACCTGCACTTCGAGCGGCAGCTTCTCGACGTTGACGGTCGCGTCGTACACGTTGTACGGCGAGATGCCGTCGAGCACCGCATAGCCGCGCGAATCGGTATGCGAGAGCGTGCCCGACAGCGGCACATCCGGCACGCCGTCGGTCGACACCAGCAGGCGCGTATCGCCCGCATTGCCGTTCGCGTGCGCCGACACGCCGTATTGCGTCGCGACGAACGAACCGTCGACTTCGAGCGATGCCGCCGCATACGCGTTGGCGAGCGTCGACGCCTGCGCGGTCAGCTGATACGCGGACGAGCGCTGGCGGTAGCTCGCGTTCGCCGACGCGCGCCCATCGGTCGCACCCGCGTTGACCTGGTAGGTACGGCCGCTCGGATCGTCGTAGATGTAGCCCGCGTTCACGCTCGTGCTGCCGCTGCCCGTCGTCAGGTTCGACGTGACGGTGTGACGGCCGCCGATCGGCAACGTCGCGGTGACCGAGACCTGGTTGCCGCTTGCACCGGCGCTCTGCGTGCGGAACGCCGACACGCTCACGTTCAGGTTGCGCAGCGTGCCGATCGAGAACGCCCGCGTCAGCGTGAGGCCGACGCGCTGCTCGTTCGCGCGTTCCCAGTAGGTCGTCTCGTCGTACGAGAAATAGGTCGACGTATCGCCGAAACGCTTCGACAGCGTCGCCGAGTAGCGTTGCTTGCTGTTGGCGAGGCCGTACGCGGTCGGGTCGCCCGAGAACTGCGCGAAGTTCGTGTATTCGCGCTCGGAGAAGCGATAACCGAAGAAGCGCACGTCGGCATCGAGCCCGTCGAAGTGCTTCGAATAGTTGATGCGGTACGAGTTGCCGTTGCGGGTCGCGCCGTTCCACCACAGCTTCGCCCGCGCATGCGTGACGTCGGCCGACAGCGCGCCGAACGCGCCGAAATCGCGGCCCAGGCCGAGCGCGATCGACGTATAGCCCGACGCGGCGATGAAGCCGCCGTACGCCGTGACGTCGAACGGCAGGCCGTAGGCGATTTCGCCAAAGCCGAAGAACGGCGTGATGCCGGCGCCGCCGAACTGGCGCGGCTTGCCGACGGCGGCCTTGTAGCGCAATTGCCCGGCGCGCGCGAGGAACGGCACGGCGGCCGTCGTCACCTGGAAGCGCTGCACGCTGCCGTCCTCTTCCTCGACCGCGACGTCGAGCGTGCCCTGCACGCTCGTGTTGATGTTCTGCAGCGCGAACGCGCCCGGCGACACGCGCGTCACGTACAACACGCGGCCTGCCTGTGAAACGGTCACGGTCGCGTTGGTGCGCGCGACGCCCGAGATCAGCGGCGCATAGCCGCGCAGCGACGGCGGCAGCATGCGATCGTCGCTGCGGATCGACGCGCCGGTCAACGCGAACGTGTCGAAGATGTCGGAAGTCAGGTAGTCGTCGCCGAACGTCACCGTCGACTGGATCGACGGCAACGCACGAAAGGCATAAAGCCGGCTGAAGCGGAACGTGCGGTCCGCGTAGGCCGTATTGCCCACGTTCGATTGCGCCTGGTAGTCGCCGCGAAAGCGCCATGCATCCCAGTTCGCGCCCACCGTCCCGTAGGCCTGGATCGAATTCGTCTGGCGACCGCCCGTCCCGAAGTTGCGGTTCGTGTTCGCGATCACCCGATAGTCGAGCATCGCCCCCGGAATCCCCTCGGACCAGCGCGACGGCGGCAGGTAGGTCGAATCGGTGAACTCGAGCGCGGCCTGCGGAATCGTGATCTTGAGCCGCCCGTCGCTTTTGAGGTAGCGCACGGTCGCGCCCTCGATCGCGCCGAGGTCGACGCAACGTCCGCCCTGGAAGCGCGGCAGGTCCTTCAGGAGCGACGGCTTCAGCCCGAACTGCGCGACGAGTTCCGGCGGCAGGCACGGCTTGCCCGCCCCCGACGTGTCGACGGCGATGAATTCGATCGCCTGCAGCCCGTAGAACAGGTCGTTGACCTGCACGTCGAGCATGTACTCGCCCGGCAGCGTGAAGTCCGCCTGGGAGAACTGCGACAGATCGACGTTGTTCGAGCCGTCGATGTTCAGGAACGACGAATTGAATTCCGTCGCATGGCTCTGGCTGCCGACCACCAGCACGGAGACGCAAAGGAAGGAATGTCTGATTCGCACGCGGCGCTACCGGAAGTCCAGGGAGGGAGAAAAGGAGGAAAAGCGAACGAGGAAGGGTGCGCGCACCCTTCCCCGGTACGGCGGCTTACTGGTAGCGAACCGTGAAGTTCGCGACGCCGTCGGCGGTACCCGGCGTCACGCCGGCTGCGGTCGCTTCGTACATCGCAGCGAAGCGTGCGATGTTCGTGCCGTTCTGCAGCACGGTCGGTGCCTTCTGTTCGGCGCCGTTGTCGAGGTATTCACCCGACGCTGCCTGCAGGCGGATACCGACGTTGGTTGCCGAACCGATCGTCGCGAGCAGCTTCGGCTGGCCGGCGCTCGACGTGCCCGTGAACGTGAAGTACGCGTTCTGCGCGACGCTCGTGTCGCAGTCGGTCAGCTTGATGTCGAAGTTGGTCGGCGTGGACTTGTCGCCAGCCTGCTTGAACACGTTGGTCGGCACCTTGCCGAGGTTCACGGTCTGGTTGACCGAGCCCGAATCGATGCCGCATGCGCCCGCGACGATCTCGCCCGTGAAGTTGATCGTGCCGGTGCCCGCTGCGAAGGCCGAGGTCGACAGGGCCGCGAGTGCGACAGCGGTCAGGATGGATTTTTTCATGACGTTTCCCGTAAGGACTGCAAATGGAGTAGTTGACGTGGCGGACACAAACGGCAGCGCATGGTGGCTTCCGTCCGACACGAGGCGGCATTATCGAGATAATCATGAAAGTTTTCTGTAAATCATTGTCAAATGCATCTGACAATGTCCGATTTACCCCTCTAAATCCGCATTCATTCCTGTCGATTTACAATCATTCAATTTTTATCCGCAGTCCTTTTTTATTTTCCGGAAGCAATTGAAGATTAAGGAAATTCCCGATCGACAGCCTAAACCACCCCGCCCCGCCGTGCTGGTATTGGCTCCCGATAAATCTTCGTCGAAAAGGACAAAGCATTGTCCAATGCCGCCATCGTTGCCGGACGACAACACCAATATCAAATCATTTTCAACAAACAGGAAATTAACCAGCGATTCAATCAATTCAATTTTTTCGCGCAAACGATTGCGACACGAATACAAACGTTTTACTGCGACACTTTGCCGCTCTTATTATTTCCAATATATTGATTAATTCAACCATCAATTCCGGATCGTAAATCATATGCATGAGCGGTCGCCGGAACCCGTCATCCGGTCCGGATCTCAACAGGGCAAGAAGGAAAAATGGCCCGCACACGTTTGCGTGGAATGGCGACGCGAGCGGTCGCAAGACGAGGGCTGTTCCGGAACGCACGCATGCGCGTTGCTACAGGATGAAAGCGTCCTGGCCAGCCTGGCAGTGAGAGGAAAGATATCGCCGAAACAGCGGTATGGATCGAAGGAAGCGGCGGCGGCACATCGAAGCGCACCGCCACCGTCATGCCGCCCGACGCGCTTGCGTCAGGCGACAGGCATTACGCGGATGCTGCGGCCTCCGCCGACGCCGGCGACCAGCCGCCGCCGAGCGCGCGGTACAGCGTGATCGCATTCGCGAGCCTGAGCTGCTTGAGCCGGATCAGCTCCTGCCCCGACTCGTACGTGCTGCGCTGCGCGTCGAGCAGTTCGAGATACGTCGCGACACCGCCCGCGTAACGGCGCTCGGCGAGCTTCAACCGCGCACCGTCGGCCGCATACACGTCCTGCTGCGCGGCAAGCTGGCGATCGATCCAGTCGCGCGCGGCGAATGCGTCGGCCACTTCACGGAACGCGGTCTGCACCGTCTTCTCGTAATCGGCCACCGCGATGTGCTTGCGCGCGTTCGCGACGTCGAGGTTCGCCTGATTGCGGCCGCCCGCGAAGATCGGCAGCGTGAGGCGCGGCGCGAACGTCCACACGCTCGTGCCGCCGGTGAACAGGCTCGAGAACGCATCGCTGACCGAGCCGTAGTCGCTCGTCAGCGTGATGCGCGGGAAGAACGCGGCGCGCGCCGCGCCGATCTGCGCATTGGCGGCCTTGAGCCGTGCCTCTGCCTGCCGGATGTCCGGCCGCCGTTCAAGCAACGCACTCGGCGCGCCGGGCGCCACGGGCGCGATCGACAGTGCGTCGAGCGCAGTCGTGTCACCCGGCACGTTGCGCGCGAAATCGCCCGCGAGCACCTGCAGCGCCCGCACGGACTGCGCATGCTCGCGCTGGAGTGCAGCCTGAGACGCGCGCGCGGATGCCACGAGCATCTCGGCCGAGCGCAGCTCGATTGCGTCGCTCGTGCCGGCCGCATAGCGGCGCTGCGTGAGCGCGGCCATGCGTTGGCGCGCATCCAGCGTGCGCTGCGCCAGTGCGAGTTGCTCGTGCAGCGAGCGCTCCGATACGTACGCGCCCGCCACGTCGGCGATCACGCCGATGCGTACCGTGCGTTGCGCGTTGGCCGTCGCGAAATAGTCGGCGAGCGCCGCGTCGGACAGGCTGCGCACGCGGCCGAACAGGTCGAGCTCGTACGCGCTGATGCCGACGCCCGCGCGATACAGCCCGCTGATCGCGCTTTCGCGCACGACGGGGTCGTACTGGCGCGTACGGTCATAGCCCAGGTTCGCATCGACCGACGGCATCCGGTCCGCACGCTGCACGCCGTAGAGCGCGCGTGCTTCCTCGAGGCGGCCGGCCGCGACCCGCAGGTCGCGGTTGTTCGCGAGCGCGGCATCGATCCACGCCTGCAGCGCGGCATCGGTAAAGTAGCTGCGCCAGTCGTCGAGCAGCGCGGCGTCGGCGGGCGACACCTCGGCCGCGGGCGCGGCACTGCCGTCGACCGGCGTATAAGTCGCCGGCACCGGCGCCGCCGGCCGCTCGTAACGCGGCGCGAGCGTGCAGCCGGCCAGCGCGAGCGCGGCGGCCAGCGCAACCTGGGCCCGCAGCGCGGCGCGTGCATTGAGCGCAAACATCATTGAGAACCCTCCATCGTCGCCGGCTGTGCCCCGCCGCGCCGGCGCGGGCCGACGTCGAACAGGCGGCCGACGATCACGAAAAACAGCGGGACGAGGAACACCGCGAGCACGGTCGCCGTGATCACGCCGCCCAGCACGCCGGTGCCGATCGCCATCTGCGCGCCGGACGCGGCGCCCGACGCGAACGCGAGCGGCAGCACGCCGACACCGAACGCGAGCGACGTCATCACGATCGGCCGCAGCCGCAGGCGCGCGGCCTCGAGCGCCGCATCGACGAGCGACATGCGCTGCGCGACCAGGTCCTTCGCGACTTCGACGATCAGAATGGCGTTCTTCGCGGACAACCCGATCGTCGCGATCAGCCCCACCTTGAAGTAGATGTCGTTCGGCATCATCCGCAGCGTGACGCCGAGTACCGCGCCGATCACGCCGAGCGGCACGACCAGCATCACCGCGAACGGAATCGACCAGCTCTCGTAGAGCGCCGCGAGCGCGAGGAACACGACGAGCACCGACAGCGCGAACAGCATCGGCGTCTGCGCCCCCGACAGCCGCTCCTCGAACGACTGCCCCGACCACGAGAAGCCGGTGCCGGCCGGCAGCTTCCCGGCGAGCCGCTCGATCGCGGTCATCGCCTCGCCGCTGCTGTGGCCTGCCGCGGCCGAGCCGTTGATCGTGAACGACGGAAAGCCGTTGTAGCGCGTGAGCTGCGGCGGCCCGAGCGTCCAGTGCAGCGTCGCGAACGCCGCGAGCGGCACCATCTCGCCGCGCGTGTTGCGCACGCGCAGCTTCTTCACGTCGTCCGGATCGAGCCGGTGCAGCCCGTCGGCCTGCACGATCACGCGCCGCACCTGCGTGCCGTGCATGAAGTCGCCGATATAGTCGGAGCCGAACATCACCGCGAGCGTCGTGTTGATCTCGTCCATCGACACGCCGAGCGCGGACGCCTTCGCGCGATCGATGTCGAGCTTCAGCTGCGGCGCGTCCTGCGTGCCGGCGAACATCAGGTCGGTCAACGCCGGATCCTTGCGGCCCGTCTCGAGCAACTGCTCGCGCGCGGCGCTGAACGTCGCGTAGTCGAGCCCGCCGCGGTTCTGCAGCCGGAAGTCGAAGCCGCTCGACGAGCCGAGATCGGGCAGCGCCGGCGAGTTCATCGCGAACACCGTCGTGTTCGGCGTGCTCGCGAAGCGCTCGTTGATGCGCGCGATGATCGCCTGCACGTGCGCGTCTTCGTTCTTGCGCTCCTTCCAGTTCTTCAGCGTGACGTAGATCATCCCGCCGTTCGGCCCTTCGCCGTACAGGTTGAAGCCGCCGAGCGCATACGTGAACGCGATCGGCTCGTCGCGGCGGATGGCCGACTCGACTTCCCGCACGCTCTGCATCGTTTCCGCGAGCGGCGTGCCTTGCGGCCGGATCACCATCACCATGAAGTTGCCCTGGTCCTCGTCCGGCAGGAACGCGGTCGGCAGTTGCGTGAGCATCAGTGCCGCCGCGCCGGTCAGCGCACCGTAGACGACGAGCCAGCGCACCGGCTTCTTCAGCATCGCGCCGACGCGCGTCGCATAGCGTTGCGTCGCGTTCGCGACGAAGCGGTTGAACCAGCCGAAGAAGCCGCGCTTCTCGTGATGGTCGCCCGACACGGGCTTGAGCAGCGTCGCGCACAGCGCGGGCGTCAGCGACAGCGCAAGGAAGGCCGAGAAGCCGATCGACACCGCGAGCGACAGCGCGAACTGCCGGTAGATGTTGCCCACCGCGCCGCCGAAGAACGCCATCGGCAGGAACACCGACGTCAGCACCACGGTGATCCCGATGATCGCGCCGCTGATCTGCTTCATCGCCTTGACGGTCGCGTCGTAAGGCCCGAGCCCCTCCTCGACCATCAGCCGCTCGACGTTCTCGACCACGACGATCGCATCGTCGACGAGGATGCCGATCGCGAGCACCATCCCGAACATCGTCAGCACGTTGATCGAGAAACCGGCCGCATACATCACGCCGAACGTGCCCGCGAGCGCGACCGGCACGACCAGCGTCGGGATCAGCGTCGCACGCAGGTTCTGCATGAACAGGAACATCACGAGGAACACCAGCACGCCGGCCTCGATCAGCGTCGTGACGACCTTGTTCATCGATACGCGCACGAACGACGACGTCTCGAACGGGATCTGGTACTTCACGCCCGGCGGGAAATACGCGGACAGCTCGTCCATCGTCGCGCGCACGCGCTTCTCGGTGGAGACCGCGTTCGAGCCCGGCGCGAGCTTGATGCCCATCCCGGTCGCGACCTTGCCGTTCACGTACGACGGATAGTTGTAGTCGTTGCCGCCGAACTCGATGCGTGCGACGTCGCGCAGGTAAAGCGCGGCGCCGTCGGCCTGCGTGCGCAGCGCGATCGCGCCGAAATCGGCCGGCGTCTTCAGCGGCGCGTCGGCGAGCACGGTCGCCGCGATCGGCGCGCTTTCCGGCACCGCGGAGCGGCCGATGTCGCCGATCGTCACGCGCGCGTTGTGCGCACGCACGGCCGATGCGATATCCGACGCGGTGAGGCCGTGACCGGCCATCTTCACCGGGTCGGGCCAGATCCGCATCGCGTACTCGGTGCCCCAGACTTGCACCTTGCCGACGCCCTCGACGCGACGCAGCGCCTGCACGACGTTCGCCGACGCATATTCGCCGAGCTGCACGGCGGTCATCCGCCCGTCGTCGGACGTCAGCGACACCACGAGCTGGATGTTGTCGGCGGCTTTCTCGACCTGGATGCCGTCGCGTCGCACCGGTTCCGGCAGCCGCGCCTCGACCGTCTTCAGCCGGTTCTGCACTTCGACGGCCGCGAGATCGGCGTTCACGCCCTGCTTGAACGTCAGGTACAGCGACGCCATCCCGGCGCTGCTGGTGGCCGACGTGTACATCAGCCCCGGCGCGCCGTTCATTTCGCGCTCGATCAGCGCGGTCACCGATTCCTCGACGACCTGCGCGGACGCGCCCGGGTACGTCGCATAGAGGCTGACGACGGGCGGTGCGATGTCCGGGTACTGCGCAACGGGCAGCGCGCGGATCGCGAATGCGCCGCCCAGCATGATGAAAATTGCGATCACCCACGCGAAGACGGGGCGATCGATGAAGAAACGTGCCATGGTGGTGTGGTGTTGACCAGTCAGGTTTGACGGGCGGCCGCCTGCGAAGCGGCCGCTGCCGGCACTGCCTTCGACGGCGGCGCCTGCTCGACGGGCTTGACGTCCGTGTCGGGCGCGAACTGCGCGGCGTTGTCGACGATCACGCGCTCGCCGCCCGCGAGGCCGCGCGTGATGCGCCAGTCATGGCCGCTCATCTGGTCGGCCGTGACCTCGACGTCCTTGACCTTGCCGTTCGTGCCGACGACCCGCACCGACGTGCGGTCGGCCGTGCGCAGCAGCGCATCGCGCGGCACGAGGATCGCCCGCTGGTCGACCGCCGTGTCGAGCGCGATCCGCACATACGCGCCCGGCAGCAGCTCGCGCTCCGGATTCGGGAACAGCGCGCGCATCGCGACGGTGTCGGTGGTCGGATCGACCGCGAGATCGCTGAACAGCAGCTTGCCCTTCAGCGGATACGCGGTGCCGTCGGCGCGCAGCAGCGTCACCGCGATGTCGTGCTGCGCGATGCCCGTCGCCCGCCCGCTCTTCACCGCGCGGCGCAGCGCGTCGACGTCGGCGGCCGGCTGCGAGAAGTTCACGTAGATCGGATCGAGCTGCTCGACGGTCGTGAGCGGCGTCGCCTGGTCCTGGCCGACGAGCGCGCCTTCGGTCACGAGCGCGCGCCGGGCGCGGCCCGCGATCGGCGCGGTGACGGTCGCATAGTCCAGCTGCAGCTGCGCCCGCGCGAGCTCCGCCTTCGCGGAAGCGACGTCGGCCTTCGCCTGCGTGTCGGCCGCGACGGCCTCGGCGTGGTCGCGTTCGCTCACCGCACGGTCGCGCACGAGATCGTCGTAACGGCGGCGCTTGTCGCTCGCCGCGAGCGCGGCGGCCTGCGCCTTCGCGAGCGCGCCCTGCGCGGCGTCGCGCGCGGCCTTCAGCGGTGCGGGATCGATGCGGAACAGCACCGCGCCCTGCTTCACTTCCTGGCCTTCCTCGTAGGTGCGCGCGGTCACGATGCCCGCGACCCGCGCACGCACTTCCGCTTGCCGGTAGGCATCGAGCCGGCCCGGCAATTCGACGGTCATCGGCACGGCCGTCGGGCGCACCGTCACGACCGTCGCCTGTTTCGCGGCCTCCGGCGCCGCGTCCTTGTCGCCCTTTCCACATCCGGCCACGGCCAGCACGGCCGCCAGCGCGAACGGCGCCAGTCGGTGGCGCAACAGGGAGCGATTGTTATTCATGTGTGACCTCGGATCGTTCGCCACCGATAAAATGCGGCGGCTCAGGGTGGCCGATTATAATCAGTCACGACTGATTAAATACACGCCGTTTCAATCTGACCGTCACACTGTCTCAATAAAACGACAGCGAACTGTAAGGAATTTCAGGACATGGCTCGCAAGACCCGCGAAGAATCGCTCGCCATCAAGCACCGGATCCTCGACGCCGCCGAGCTCGTGCTGCTCGAGAAAGGCGTGGCGCAAACCGCGATGGCGGACCTCGCCGAGGCCGCCGGGATGTCGCGGGGCGCCGTCTATGGCCACTACCGCAACAAGATGGAAGTGTGTCTCGCGATGTGCGACCGCGCGTTCGCGCGCACGTCGGAAGGCTTCGACGCGGGCGAAGGGTTGCCCCCGCTCGCCACGCTGCGGCGCGCCGCGTCGCACTATCTGCAGGAATGCGGCGAGCCGGGCCCGATGCAGCGCGTGCTCGTGATCCTCTATACGAAGTGCGAGCAGAGCGAAGAGAACGGCGCGCTGCAGCGGCGCCGCATGCTGCTCGAATTGCAGATGCTGCGGATCACGAAGGCGCTGCTGCGCCGCGCGATCGCGGCCGGCGAAGTCGCCGCCGATCTCGACGTGCACCTGGCCGCCGTCTATCTCGTGTCGCTGCTCGAAGGCGTGTTCGCGTCGATGATCTGGACCAACCGGCTGCGCGGCAACCTGTGGAACGACGCCGAGGCCATGCTCGACGCCGGCTTCGACACCGTGCGCACGTCCGCCGCGCTGCGAAGCCGCGCGCACAAATTGCCGGACTGACGGAATTTGTCGTAATAAATGCTGATTTAACCCGATTTACCGCACTGCGAAACGAATGAGCTGACCCCCTTTAAAATTTTTAACGTTTCGCGGAACATCGGTAGACTGACGCTGTCATCTTTCTTTAGCGTCTTCGTGATAACCGGGTACGACCCGGCATGCACGCCGCCGTTCGAAGCGGGCCCGCCCCGCGCGTTGGGTCGAACGGAAACGACACAGGCCCCTGGCGGGGCCTGTTTTGTTGCACGCCCGCCGCCCGCCCCGTCGCTGCCCGACGGATGTGCCGCCGGTGGACCCCGCCCACACCCCTTTGAACCGCTTTCCTGGATGTGGACACCTTGGTCAAGTCTGCCGCTACCCCTGATGCTTTCGCACCCGGCCGCGCGCAGCGCATTGCGCGCGCGCTCGTGCCGGCCGCCGTGCTCGGCGCCCTCGCCGCACTCGGCCTCGCCGCGCTGCCGGCCGTGTCGCAACTGCCGGGCGCCGTCGATTCGGGCACGGCCGCGCTGCCGCAGCGCGTGCTGTCCGACACGCCGTTTCCCACCGCGCAGCATTTCGTGACGAGCGAGCTCGCCCGCACGATCGGCGAGCGCAACGATGCCGGCGAACGCAACGACCGCAGCCCGCAGCCGGGGCTGTTCGCGCCGCTCAGCGCGCACCGCAACGAGATGCTCGGCTATGCGAACCTGTTCCAGTTCGCGGCCCCTGAAAACCAGCACGGGATGCGCGCGGGCGACATCGAGCTCACGCTGTCCGATACGCTGAACCGTCTCGACGTGCCGCCCGAGGTGCGCATCCAGCTCGGCGATCTCGTCAGCGGCAAGGTCGCGATGCGGGCGAGCGCGCAGCGCGGCGACTACTACCGCGTCGCGTTCGACACGAGCGACGGCACGCCGCGCCTCACCGCGCTCGAACTGCGCGTCGCCGGCCGCACGTTCGGCGCGATCTGGTTCCGCGCGCCGGGCGCCGAGCACGGCGCGTACTACGCGCTCGACGGCTCGCCGCTCGAAGCCGCCGCCTTCACGATGCCGGTCAAGTGGACACGCATCAGCTCGTTCTTCGGCGAACGCATTCACCCGCTGTCGCAGGCGATGGCGTTCCACACGGGCGTCGATCTTGCCGCGCCGAGCGGCACGCCCGTCGATGCGGCGGCCGATGGCGTCGTGTCGTTCGTCGGCACCGATCCGGGCGGCTACGGCCGCTACGTGATCGTCGATCATGCCGATGGTTACTCGACCTACTACGCGCACCTGTCCGCGTTCGCGCACGGCCTCAAGACGGGCGAGACCGTGAAGCAGGGCCAGCGCATCGGCTCGGTCGGGATGACGGGCGCGGCGACGGGCCCGCACCTGCACTTCGAGGTGCGCGTCGCCAACAATCCGGTCGATCCGCTCGTCACGCTCGCGAGCGCGCAGACGGCGCTGTCCGACATGCAGCTCACCGCCTTCCGCCAGGAAGCGGCGCAATGGCGCTTCCGGCTCGCGTCGATCCGTACGGCGCCGTTCGCGTTCGCGCAGAACGACGGGCCGCTGTGGGGCGATTTCGCAACCGATTCATCGACGCTGCGCGCCGTCTTCAATACGCATTACTCGGCATCGTGATGCCCCTGCTGCCCGCCGTTGCTCGACGAGCAGCGGCGCGTGGCAGGTTCCCTGCATTCCTTGTCGCTCTTCCTGCCTGTCGGGCCTGGCGCACTGTCCGCCGGCCTTTTCGGTCATTCGAAACGGCGCAGCAAGCGAGCGTCACCGCGCGGGTTCCGTATATTCCGCCGCCGCGTGCGCGGCGCGTTCCGCGCGCGGGCGCCGCGACAGCAGCCAGCGTGCCGCGCCGTCGAGCGACGTGCACAGCACCAGATAGATCAGCGCGACGAACAGGAAGATCGGTGCCGGATACACCATCAGCCGGTTGTTCACCTGCGTCGCGACGAATGACAGCTCCGGCACGCCGACGATATACGCGAGCGACGTGTCCTTCACGAGCGCGACCCACTGGTTGACGAATGAAGGCGTCATGATCCGGATCGCCTGCGGCAGCAGCACGTAGCGCACCGTCTGCCAGCGCGTGAGCCCGAGCGACAGCCCGGCCTGCCATTGCCCGTCGCCGGCCGCGACGATGCCCGCATGCACCGCGTGCGCGAGATACGCGCCGCCGATCAGCGCGAGCGCGCACGCCACCGTCGCGAGCCCCGGCACGTCCATGTGCAGCAGCATCGGCATCAGGAAGTAGGTCCAGAAAATCAGCATCAGCACCGGAATCGCGCGGAAGAAGCCGATGAACGCGAGCAGCAGCACGCGCATGGGGCCGCGCGCAAGCGCCATCGCCACGCCGAGCGCGATGCCGAGCACGGCGGAGGCGACGGCCGACGCGATCGCGAGCAGCAGCGACAGCGCGGCGCCGCCGAGCGGCCCTTCCGGGAACGCGCCGACGAGCAGATACGGCAGATTGGCGAACAGCAGCGAAAGATCCATCGTCAGCGCCCCGCTCCCAGCCGGTCGCGCCATTGCGTGGCCGCATACGCGAGCGCTTCGATCGCGGCCACCGCCGCGACGTACAGCACGGTCGCCACGCCGAAGGCGGCGAAGGTCTTGAACGTCTCGGTCTCGACCTGCCGCGATGCATACGACAGCTCGGCCACGCCGATCGCCATCGCGAGCGACGAGTTCTTCACGAGATTCATGTATTGGCCGAACAGCGGCGGCAACGCGATGCGCACCGCCTGCGGCAGCACCACGTAACGCAGCGACTGCATCGGCGTGAGGCCGAGCGCGGCCGCTGCGTCGTGTTGCGCGCGCCGCACGCCGCGCAGGCCGGCTTCGCACTCCTCGGCGACGAACGCGGCCGTATAGGCGCTCAGCCCGACCCAGCCCGCGACGAATTCGAACGACGGCCACGCAAGCGTGAACGGGCCGATGCTCAATGCATGGCGCGCGTTCAGCCACGCGATCCATGGTTCGGGCAGCAGCGACGCGACACCGAAATACCAGAACAGCAACTGCACGAGCAGCGGCGTGTTGCGGAACGTGACGACGTACGCGGCCGCCATCGCGCGCGGCGCCGTGCCGCGCGCATGGCGCATGACCGCGAGCAGCAGCCCGCCGGCGGTCGCGACGACGGCCGACGCGGCCGCGAGGCCGAGCGTCAGCAGGAAGCCCTGCCAGAGCCAGGACAGGTATTTGGGAGCCAACCCGAGCATGCTGTGTTGCGGGCGCGAAGCGCGCGATCGGAAGAATGCGAAAAGCGCCGCTCGGCCAATGATGCTTTGGCCCGTCGCGGCGCGCGTGCGATGCGGATCAGGTCTTGTCGCCGATCCGGAAGATGCGCGTGAGCGGCGTCTTCGTCGTCGGCCCGAACCATGCGTCGTAGATCTGCGCGGCGCGGCCGTTCGCCTCGAGCCCCTTCAGCGTGTCGTTGACGAAGCCGAGCAGGCGCGTCTCGCCCTTCGGCACGCCGACGCCCATGTAGTCGTTCGAGATCGTGAACGCCGGGATCTCGTAGTTCTGCTTGTCGGGCACGTTCGCGAGCAGCCCGATCAGCTTCGGGCCGTCCTGCGTGATCGCCTGCACGTTGCCGGCGCGCAGCGCGGCGAACGCGAACGGCGTGTCGTCATACGCGACGATCGTCGCCTTCGGGAATTTCTCGCGCAGCGTGATTTCGTTGGTCGTGCCCTTGTCGGCGCCGACGCGCAGCGCGTTCAGCTGGTCGGCCGATTTCAGCACGCCCTTCTTCGCGAGAAACTGCTGGCCCGACGAGAAGTACGGAATGCTGAAGTCGACCTGCTTCGCGCGCTCGTCGGTGATCGTGAAGTTCGCGAGCACGAGATCGACCTTGCCGGATGTGAGGAACGGAATGCGGTTCGCCGGGTTGGTCGGCTGGAGCTGCAGCTTCACGCCGAGCTTGTCGGCGAGTGCCTTCGCATAATCGACGTCGAGGCCGACGATGTGATTGCTTTTGCCGTCGACATAGCCGAACGGCGGGTTGCTGTCGAACGTTGCGACGCGCAGCACCCCGGCCTTCTTGATGTCGTCGAGACGGTCCGCCTGCGCGACGGTGCCTGCGGTGATGAGCGCAGCTCCGACGAGCCACGTAGCGAGCGTGTGGAATTTCATGAGCACGACCTGATTTGTTATGAAGGCCGCCGCGGATCGCGCGGCGGCCCGGTTCGAAGAACATCGCGACGGAGTGTGTCGTCGCGAAGCCGCTAACGTATCAGCGCGTGCGGCGAATCCGAACCAACAAATGGTGATTTGCTCAGCGGGTTTCGTAATGAGCCCCGCGCGATGCGGCGCGCGTCGTCACGGGAACGTAAACGAAAATTCCGCGCCGCCGCCCGCATAGCCGGGCTTCAGTTCCGCATCCGTACCGGTGCGAACGTACCAGGCACTCAATGGGATCGAGGCAAGGTCACCCGTGCGCCGCATCGGATAAGTCGTGGCCGTGCCCGGCTCGCCGTACGCAATCCGCTCACCGGTCAACTCGTTTTTCATCGCGATGTTGAACCCCCGTGCAACCGCCTGACCGGCCGGCGCACTCAGCTGCAGCAGCGTCTTGTCCGGGTTCGGCTGCGGGGCCTTGTCCCGGAAACTGATCGACGGCTTGGCCGCGGCCGCGCAATTGCTGAGCGTGATATCGAAATTGACCGGCTTCGACGTGGCATGCATCGCGGGGAAACTGCTGATCGCGAAATTGCCGAGCGTGACGGATTTCACCGTGTTCGTCACAACCTCGCAACGATTCGGCACATGGAGTTCGCACTCGCTGCCGATACATACGTTGCCGACGCCGACAAACGCCTTCATCTGCTTGCACAGGTTGGGGGGAGTCGTCTGCTCCGGCACCGTCACGGTGCCGCCCACCGACGCGAGACCTTTCGGAAAGTCGATCGCATAGATTGCGACAGTGGGATTGCCCGGCAGGTTCTTGACGACCAGCTTGCCTTGCGGCAATTGTGCGGCCGGCTTCGTGAGGACCAGATACTGCCGGAAACGCATGATTTGCGTTTCAGAACCGACGCCGCCCGAGCTACCGAGCCCGTACTTCGCGGTCACCATCGGCAACGCGCCCTGCTGCAGCGTGCGTTCGACGCTGTCGCCGGACACACCGGCCCATTGCAAGCCGATGCCGGATACATTCGTCTGCGCGGTGCCGTCCGTGACGATACTGCCCGGCGCCCAATGTCCCGCGGTCACCAGTTCGTGCTGCGTCAAAGCCTTGCCGTACTTGAATGAGACAAAGAGAGAAACGGTACGTTGATACAAGATCGCGTTATCCGGCGTCGTACTCGTCAACGGTGTCACCATGCGCCAGGCTGTCGCGTCGAGGTTACTGTAGCTGCAATCCACCGCTGTCAAGCCACCGCTTTCTTGCGCGATGGCATGCGCGCCGAATGCAATCACCAGATATCCCGCCATCGCCAGGCGACGCATCGCTTGACCGGCTCTCCCGGGCGAGTGCCATTGAATCGTCTTCATGCTGTCTCCCGTTGCATCGGCGGCGGACGCCGGTCATGCTCGCCCGCCGCCTGCTGCATTACTCGATCACACCGAGATTAAGGCCGGCGATCCTCTGCAGCGCAGCCTCGCCGGATACGAAGCTGTTGCGGAAGATGCCGCGGTTGATGCCGACGAGGCCGCCCAGGGTTTGATACGACGACACATTAATCCGCCCGCTCGCGCCCGAGCGCTCGACGAGCCCGGCGTTCAGGCCGATCAGGCCGCCGAGCGTCGCATAGTAGCCGGCGCTGACCGTCCCCGATGCCGTTGCGTCGAGCACCGTGCCGAGATTTTCTCCGGCAAACCCGCCCACGGTGCTCGACGAGCCACCCGACACTTTGCCGGTTGCCCATGCGGTCTCGATCGTGCCGGACGTCGTGTTGGCGCCGGCGAAGCCCCCCACCGACGCGCTGGTGCCGCCAGACACGTCGCCGCTTGCGTCGTTGTTGGTCAGTTCGGCCGCGTTGCTGCCGACAAAGCCGCCCGTCTTGCTGTAGTTGCCACCGGTCGTCTTGCCGCGCGCGACCGAGTGTGCAATCTTGCCGCCGAGGTGACTGCCGACGAAGCCGCCGTTCGCACCCTGACCACCGGTGACCGCGCCATGCGCTTCGCTCATGTAAATGACCGCGTCCGCGCCCACGTTGCTGCCGACGAAACCGCCCGTCGAACCGGTCGATGCGCTCATGACGGCGCCCATTGCCTTGCCGTCCGTCACGTTGCCCTGGTTCAGTCCGACAAAGCCGCCGATCGCTTGTGCGTATCGGCCGTCGACGACACCGCTCGCAATCGACTCGACGATCTTGCCGGTATTGAGGCCGACGAGCCCGCCCGCCGTACCGCCCGAGCCACCACCTGTCACGCGCCCCAGCGCCGTGCCTTTGAAGATCGTGCCGAACAGGTTCGCGCCCACGAGCCCACCGACGTGCACGCCGGCAATATTGACGCCAGACGTGGTGCCGCGGCTCGTCGAGTTCAAAATGTCACCGCCCCGGTTCACGCCTACCAGACCGCCGATCGATGCGAGATTCGATGCACCGCCGGATACGGTCGCGTTGGAATCGCCATCGGACACGATGCCGCCCCCCTTCCAATCCACGCGGTTCTCGCCAACCAGCCCGCCGACGGCATACGACATTCCGTTGCCCGTCACCGATCCGGCATATGACGATTGGGACAGCTCGCCGCGATTGATGCCGACCAGTCCGCCCAGCGCATTGCTGCGGCTCGCGCCGGCGCTCACCTTCATGCCCGTCGCGGTCACGTTCGTGATCTTGCCGGCGTTTTCGCCCACCAGTCCGCCGATGGATACCGGACCGACACCGGAAGCGGCACTGACACTCAACGATTTCAGGTTGAGGTTGGCGAGCGTCCCCGTGTTGCGGCCGAACAGCCCCGCATACGGATCGCTGCTCGTGATGACGAGGTTGCTGATCGAATTGCCGAGACCATCGAACACGCCGAAGAACGAAGCGCCCGAGCCGATGGTCTTGAACGTGGTACAGGCATACCAGGAACAGGAGCCGGAGATCGCGTTGCCGAGTACGTACAGCCCGCCGAGATTCGTATTGATGCCCTGCAGTTGCTGCAGGTTCTGGATCACGGTATAGCGGTAGCCGTTCGACTCGAAGCCGGCCCCCGCTCCCGACAGCGTCACGGCCGCGCCACCCGCGAGCGAATGCGCGACGCCATAGTCGAGCGTCAGCAGCGCATTCGCGCCGGTCAGCGCGATCGGTGCCGCGATCCGCACACTGTTCTTCGCGTCGATGGCCACGCGCGCATTCGCGCCGGTCGCGCGCAGCGCGCCGGTGACCGACACGTCGTCTTGCCGGCTGGTCAGCGCCAACCGGTTGCCGCTGGCCCAGGTCACCGGCCCGTCGACCGATATCGCGCCACGTTCGGCAATCAGTTCGACGTCGGTGGTCGCGAGGTTGCGCGACAGCGTATCCGCCACGATCGTGCCCGGCTGATTCGCACCCGCCGTGACCGACACGTCGGACGATGCGATGCGCCACGTACCGCCGCGCCCGTTGGTCGCGCGCGTATCGACCATCGCGCCGAGCGCCACCTTCACGTCGGCGCCGCGCGTGTCGACGGTGCCGCCGTTGCCCGGCGTCGCCGCACTCGCGTTCATGACACCCGCGACGTTGACGGTGCCGGCGTCGTGACCGTCCAGCGAGATTCGTCCCGCGACATTCCTGAGCGTGCGCGCTTCGATCGTGCCCTGGTTGTTGACCACCGTGCGCAGCACCGTATCGACGGTCTTCGCGCCCATCAGCACCCGTCCGCCGTCCGCCTTCAGCAACTGCTCGTTGCTGACCAGCGCGTTCATGATGCCCTGGTCGATCTGTACACTCAGCAGCTTGCTGCCGTCGAAGTTCAGCGTGGCGTCGCTGCCCGCGCCCAATGCGACGGTGCCCAGCTGCGCCTGCACGGTCCCCCTGTTGACGACTTTCGCGCCAAGTAGCGCGATCGCGCCGCCTTCGCTCGCCACGAGATTGCCGTAGTTCTGCACTTCGCTCGGAGACTTGCCGGAAAAGCGGAAACGACCGGCTTCGAAGTCGTCGTTCTTGATGTCCAGCGTCGTCGCCACCAGGCCGCCGACATTGACCTGCGCGCTCTTGCTGAACAGGATGCCGTTCGGATTGACGAGGAACACGCGGCCGTTCGCCTCGATGGTGCCATAGATGGCGCTGGCATCCTGACCGACCACGCGGTTCAGCGCGGTGGACGTCACGGACGGCTGGTTGAACGTGACGCGCTGCCCTTTGTCAACGTCGAACGTCTGCCAGTTCGTGACCAGCTTGTCGGTGTGCTGGTTGATCGACATCTGCTGCCCGTTGTCGTAGCGCAGAATGTCGGCTTTCCCGGACACGACGTTCTCGCCGGTCGGCAGCGCATGCACGGACGTCGCCGCGCCGCTCGCAAACAGCGCCGCCACCGCGACGACGCGCACGCGCGTCGCGGACTTGCCGTGCCGGCGTACCCGTTCGCCGACCGCCTGCCAAACGCCCTGCCTGGCGTTCCATACCAAAGCATATGCCTTGTTCATTCTCGTTTTCCTTGTTGTGGTTGAAACCCTGTCGACCCCCGACAGGACGGGTACTGCAAGCATTGGCGGTAGGTCGATCACGGCCGCGCGAACCTCGCCCGATGCTCGAGCGCTGCACCGCTGTCGTCGACGGCGTCGAACACAATCGCGCCACCCGCCTTCGCGTCGGCCTTCATGCCGGTCGGGATCTCCGCCCGACCGAACGGCGCGACGTCCACCGCGCCGTTCGCAAGCACGACGGGTTCACCGTTCAGCAGGATGCGCGTCAGCGTCACGTAGTACGGCGTGGGGTTGCGCGCCACGATCGACGAATCGGCGTGCGAGTCGCCATGCATCCATTCGAGCCGTTTCGGTGCGTCGTCCGGATCGCCGTCCAGACCGGGCGGCCGAACCAGCAGCTTCATTCGGAGCCGATACGCGATACGCAGCACTCGGTCGGCCGCTGGGGTGGCTGGCGGCACTTCCAGCAGGTTGAGCCAGAAGCACGATTCCCGGTCGGTCGACAAATCGCCCCCGACAGACTGCACGCGGATCGACAGCGGCTGAGCAGGATCGAGTCGCGTGAGCGGTGGCGAAACGACAAACGGCACGCGCAGGCGACTCGGATCGGCATTCGCGTCGCCCACGTCGAGCCACGCCTGAACCAGGATCGGGTCAGCCCCACCGTTGCGCGCGAGGATCGTCAGCGTACGGGCATCGCCGGGATAGACGAAGCGGGTACCGACCACGGACAGCGCCGCGTGGCCGGTGACCGCGCCGACGCTCGCCGCGCAAGCCACCACCGCGGCGCGCACGATCCTGGCAGTGCGGGTCGTTGCGAGGGCTCGGCACGACGATCGGATAACCACAGGTGCGGGAAGGAAAGCGTGACCGTGCATCGACCTATTGCCCCTCGCCACGGCCTGCGGCGACAGGCGCCGTCACGGGAATCGCACGGCAGACGCGCGTCAGCGTCACGTAGCCGCGGGCAGTCTGCTCCTGCGGTGACACCGAGTAGTCGATCACGCACCGCTGATCGGCACGCGTGCCCCATTCGACGCGAATTTGCCCGTCGTCGTCGGCACTGCGCACCAGTAGTCGACTCCCCTGCCCGACCCCGCCCAGCATGGCGCCGGTACGTGCATCGAGTGCACGCGCCGCGAATGGCAGCGGCCGGCCGTCCTCGGTCTGTGCGTCGATCAGCAGCGCGCGCGCCTTCAGCGTGTCGTACGACAGCATGACGATCGAGCCCGAACGAGGCGCGATGCTGCGCGATACCGTCCTGAGCTCGACGTCGTCGGGAATATCCTTCGGATCGAGGTCGATCTTGTTGAGCTGATACGGCGTGAGGCTCGGCACGATCGCGTAGCCGAACCGGTCGACACGTGCGCTCGTGTTCGCGACCAGCGCGCCCCGCGCGTGCGGCGCATGCACGACGCCGATCGTCTCGCTCAAGGTGGGCGCAGGCGTCAGGCCACCCGGATGCAGCACCAGGGCGCCAGTCGCACTGGCGGACGCCTGCTGGTAATCGCTCCCGATGCCGATACTCGCCGACAGCGACGCGGCCGGCAATTGATAGCCGACGCCGAAACTGCCCGATGGCGCGCGACTGTTGCCGTCATAGCTCGACGACAGCGAGTACGATCCGTCACCCCGCTCGCCGAAGCGGCCGGCCAGGCTCGCATTGACACTTGTGCCGGCACTGCTGTCCTGCGTCATGAACGTGCTGAAGATCGGCGCACGCCGCGTATTGCGTCCCAGCGGAATCGAAACGTTCACGCTGACGAGCGTGCTGTCCGAGCCGCCGCCGAACGACGATTGCCGCGCGGACAGATTGCGCACGCGCTGCACCGACGCGGTCAGCGTCGCGTCGCGCCATTGCGTGCTATAGCCGAGCGTGAAGCTGAGCGACTGCCCGCCGCCCGCCCAGTAGCTGAGCGCCGATCCGTTCGCATAAACGCTGCCCGAGCGCCCGACCTGCTGGCTCACGTTGAGATCGACCCGATTGCGCAGCCGCGCGAACGATGCGGCGTCCGTACCCTGGTTGCTCTGACCGTTCAGCAGCAACGCGTCGCGCAGGCCGAGGTAGCCTTTCGTCGAGTAGCGATACGCGAGCAGCGAAAAGTTCGTGCCGCTGTTCGGCAGGTTCTTGCTGTACGACACGCGAACACTCGAGCCGGTCAGGCGCTCGCTGCCTGACGGCTGGGTGCGCGCGATCGTGATGTCGGCCGCGAAGCCGCCGATCGACGTGTTGAGCCCGACGCCCATCAACACCGACTGGTAGCGGCTCGCGAACGCCGCCCCGCCGTAGGCTGTCACCGCATTGCTGACGCCGCGCTGCACCGTGAACTGGCCGACATACTGGGTGCCGACGTTGCCGCCGAGGTCGATCGCCCTGCCCGCCATCGCGCTGAACCGCGTACTGCCGGGGCGCAGCAGTTGAACCGTCGTCGCGAACGGGACCACGAAGCTGCGCGTTTCGCCGCTGGCCTCGGTCACCGTCACGTTCAGGTCGCCGCCGTAGCTCATCGCCTGCAGATTGTCGATCGCGAACGGCCCCGGCGCGACGGTCGTTTCGTGCACAAGATAGCCGCGCTGGTAGATCGCCACCTTGGCATTCGACTGCGCGACGCCGCGCACGACCGGCGCGTAGTAGCGCTGCTCGTCGGGCAGCATGCGGTCGTCGCTGGCGATCTGCACGCCGCGGAACGATACGGCGTCGAACAGCATCCCGCTGGTCGAGCTTTCGCCGGCCAACAGCTGCGCATGCCAGTCGGGAAGATCGGTCTGCGCGTAGACGTAGCCGCGCTGATAGCGCGCGCCGCCGCGCTGCGACCAGGTGAAGTTGCCGTTGTGGCGAATCCTGAACCGCCCGGCGCTGGCCGCCATCGAGAGGCCCGTGTAGAGCTGCGAGGATTCGGCGCCGCCCGAGCGGGTCGTGAATCCGCTGGCGCTGTAGTTCAGCCAGGCGGCGGGTACGCCGTTCGTCCAGTTCGCCGGATCGACGTAGGTACTCCGGCCGGCAAGCCGCATGTAGAACGCCGGCACCGTCAGATACAGTTTCTGCTCGGCCGCATCGAACGACAGTGCGGCACCGGGTATGTACCGGGAGAGCGCATCGCAAATCGTTCCATCCGGCATCGGGTTTGACGGCTGGTCCGCGTCCTGCCCCCGCGCGCTCCGGTCGAGATCGACACCGGCCCGCTGCAACAGAAGCCGGTCATAGCAAGGCAGCACGTCGCCCCGCGCACCACGACGGAAGGTGATCTCCTCCACGCCGCGCCACTGACCGTTGACGATCAGATCTGCACGACGCAGCCCCGGCATGACGGCGTTCGGACGCTCAAACGGCGTCGTATCGATCCGCTCGCCGCCCAGGCCGTGCATCAGCATGGAGCCGTCGAAATGAGTCTTGCCGGCCTCCGGCGACGCGTCGGCGCGCTCACCGTGTGCATCGTCCCGCACCGCCACGTCGATCGTCTCCGCGCCGGCGTTCGCGCCCGACGTCATCGCGATCAACGCAAACACCGAGGCGACTGCCAGCAGACATGGATGCTGCGAAAGTTGCGGACCAACCTCCGACGTGCGTGACGAATGGAAAACTACTGACCTGCGCATGTGGATAGCGTTATTTTGCATACCGAATCGATACATCGGAATCGGTATGCCGGGTGGTGCCTGCTGAATGCGTTGCTTGGAGTGACGCGACTTAGTCGATCAGTTTTCTTGTTATGGTGGTGCGCCCGCCGTAGTCGTCTATCGTCACGTAGCGCACGGACGTCGGGCGATGCGATTGCGCGACGCCGGGTAACGGAAACCGCTGCGTACCGAACGGCGCAACCATCCCGCCACCGGCCGAGATGAAGTTGCCGCCGACTTCGCCCTCGACCGTCCCGAAGGAAACGTAGTACGGCGTCGGGTTGGACACCTCGAGCGCGACCTGCCGCTGGCCCGCGTGCGTCGCCTCGGCGGGCACCTTCCAGGCGAGTTGGTCCTGTGCCGTGTCGACGTCGTTCACAAGTATCGAAGGCCGATAGAACAACTTGATCCGGGTTCGAAACGCGAAGCGCAACTGGTTTTCCGCATCTTGCTGAACCGCCGGCACCTCGAGCACGTTCAGCCAGAACACCGATTCGCGGTCGGTGGGGAGCGATTCCTGCATGTTTGTGATGCGCAACACCGCACCGCGCCCTGCCTCGACTCGCACCAGGGTCGGTGCAACGACAAACGGTGTGCGCATCTGCTCGGGCGGAACGTCGGCTCGTCCGTCGTCGATCCAGCTCTGTGCGAGCACCGGTTGGGTGCCGGAATTCTCCATCCGAATCGTCACGTCGCGAGCGTGCTCGGGAAAGATCACTCGCGTACCGTTGAGCAGGAGCGCGGCCTGCGCCAGCGTGGCGCAGGCCGTCCACGCCACGACACCGGCCACGACTCTCAAATAAGGAATGCGAATTGAAAATGTCATGACGTGGAACGCGAATTGCGACGATCAGTGGTAAGCGAGCATGTACCGGATAAACGAATTGCCGGAACCCGTCTTGATGTTTGTACTCGCGACCGTCGACACGTATGCCGCCTTATAGGTCAAGGTCGCCGTGTTGCTCGCGACCGTCGCGACCTGGGCATCCGAGATGTTCTGGGGCTTCCCGAGCATGATCTTGCCGGTCTTGCCGTTGCCCGCGTCCTTGATCTGGATTTCGACGCCTTCCGCCGGCTTGGTGCCGATGAGCTTCAGGTTGCCGGTCGACGGATTGATGTTGACCGACACCGGATCGAATTCGATCACGACCTTCGTGCCGTCGGTGCAGCCCGTATTCCCGCCGATCTTCACGTTGAACTCTGTATCGGGCGACGTCGCGCCGATCTTGTCGAACGTGGACGGGCTGATGCGGTCGCCGAGTTGCACCTCTTGCCGGTTGCCGGCGCCTGGCGCCTGGCCGTTCACGTTGCACGTAACGTCGGAGATGCTTCCGTAGAAGGCCAGTTCGCCGTCAAATGCATGGGCGAGTGACGGTACCAGTACGGCGCTCGCGATGCCTGCCGCAATGCAACTCCGAAGCAAATTCAAGTTCATCTCTGGAATTCCTCTCAAAATAGAAGATTGTTCTCGGAACAGCCTGATCGGCTTCGGATTTTCATGGACTCGATTCCCCGAAGCGCCGATCGCGTCGCGTCATCTCGAATAATTAAATTGTTTACCCAAGAAAAACGACAACGAAGCAATTCTATTGGCTCGCAATCATCCATCAAATAGTACGAGTAAGAAAGATGAGCATCATTTTTCCATCCGGCGCGCTGATCAGCCGCGATGATGGCGCCTCACGAAGCCCCATCGGATCGAATCAGGAGCGCCGCGCGACGCACACACGACGCGAACAATTCGACATGGCGTTTCGATTCAACTCATGAAGTGTAAAAATTGTTTTGACTTTTCACATAACAAGTGCGGCGAAAACGGAAAACGAATCAATTCCTTACCGCAAAAAAATCAAAAACATAGGACAAGTCACATGATAATTATCTCGGCATATTTTTTTCTGATCGCGCGGGTGACGCAAGCTATCCAATCGATATATTTCTGCTTGTCTCGAAATAGACTTGTTGTCGACGTGACCCATTCCCCCGGGAATGCGCGAAGGCGAACCGCACGCTCATCGCCTACCTCCGGCGCTGCCAGCAGGCAGGAATTGGATCCCGCCCGAAAGCGCAAGCAGCCCGTCGCCGGGTGCATCGAGCCGTCACCGGTGCGGCCGATCCGGACCGGCGCGCCGGCATGCGGTAACCGGACGGGCGAGCAAGCGGGCGCGACCATTCCCGCCAGCGTCTACATGAGACGCAGCGCACCAAAAAAGACGCCCGCTGCAAGCAGCGGGCGCGAATCCCAGTCAAGGAGGTGTCACACGAACTACAGGCCCAGATTAAGGAATTCGCCCGTCATGGACAACGAATCGATTTCAATATCGATATGACGGGATTCGCTCACGCCGGCACCTCCCGCGTCGCGCAGTGGATGCCGCCGCCGCCCGACGCGATGCCGAGGATGTCGACCTGCACGATCGCCCGACTCCCCGCATACGGCCGGATCGCGGCGACCGCGGCCGCGTCGGCCGCCGCGTCGTTGAACTTCGGCATGACGATCGCACCGTTGCAGGCGTAGAAATTGATGTAGCCGGCCGCGAAATTCGTCATCTGCCGGTCGTTCAGGGTCGTGCCGGACGACGTGCCGAAATTGACCGGCGGCACCAGCTCGACGATCTGCAGCGGCCGGCCGTTCGCATCGGTCTGCCCGGCGAGCCGTTGCCGGTTCGCGTCCGTCAACGCGCGCTCGCCGGTCGAATTCGACGCGTCGAAACAGCACGCGACCACGCCGGGCGCGAAAAAGCGTGCGTAGAAATCGACGTGCCCGTTGGTGATGTCGGTCTCGCCGGCCGGGGTCGCCGCGCCCCCGGCACCGCCTACGCCGCTGCCGCGCGGATAGGTCGCCGTGCCGGGCAGCCAGATGATCTTCCGCACGCCGAGCGTGCGCTGCAGTTCGGCGAGCACCGTGTCTTTCGCCGTCGGCAGCAGCGTCGCACTCGCGATCACGCCGTTCGGGATGTCGAACAGCTGCGGATTCCGGTTCACGTGCAGCACGGACGATTCGGTGAGGATCGCCGTCGCGTCGCCGTCGAACTCGATCGCGCCGCCTTCGAGCGTCAGCGTGCTGCGGATCAGGCTCGCGCCTTTGCGCTGCGCCATCCAGCCCGCCACCGCGTTGTCGCGACTGAACGGCTGGAAGAACTTGCCCGCCTTCGACCGGTTGCTCGCGGCCGCGACTTCCGGCGGAACCGTCGCGCCCGGGCTCATGCCGGCGCCGTCGGTGTTCGCGTTGCCCCAGCCGTTGAAATTGAAGCCGATCGCATTCAGCGCATCGCCGTTCGTCGTATCCCTGACGAACAGGCACCCCGTGTCGCGCACCCAGAAATCGTTGAAGCCGTCGGCGAGCGGCACGAGGTTGATCCCGCCCGCGCCCGCGGCGCGTGCCGCATAGCGCGCATGCAGGTCGGGGTTTGCGACGCTCGCGGTCGCGAGCAGCGCGCGGGCCGCGTCGAGATCGGCCGGCAGCACCAGCATGTCGACCGGTTCGGTTGCGCCGATCGCCTTCGCGACGTCCATCAGGTCGGCCCGCACGCGGTCGATGCCGGCATCCGTGCTTTGCGGCGTGACGGGCATCCAGATGCCATCCGCGCCGGACGCAAACGCCATGTAGGTCGACGCGTGCGCCGCATCTTCGGCCGGCAGCCGGTACTTGACCTGCCGCGTCGACGGCGTCGTGCCAGGTGTCGTGCCTGGCGACGGGGAAGCCGCGCCGGATGCACCGTCCCCGCCGCCACCGCAAGCGGTCAGGCTGCCGAGCAGCGGCACGCCGAGAAAAGCGGCCGAATATCGGACGAAGCCGCGCCGGCCGCTATCGGGTGTGCGCTGCATCCGCTTGCCGGTGCTCGCATGGGTACGTCGTTTCATCAGGTTTCAACTCCCTTGTGCGGTCGGCGCGCACGCGAGCACGCCGGATTCCGTCTCGCAAGACGGAATCCGCATTGTTGTCAGTAGTCCGGAATGAACAGCTGCCTGCTACGGTCGTACGGGCCGTTCACGCGTGCCGGCCCGCAGCCGCGCTCAGGCCGGCTGCTGTTGCGTGGTGCAGTGAATGCCGCCGCCGCCCGCGGCGATGCCGTCGATGTTCAGCTGGATGACCTCGCGCCCCGGAAACAGGTCGACGAGCGTGTCGCGCGTATTGCGGTCGGCGCGGCTGTCGCCGAACGCCGGCGCGATCACCGCACGATTGCACACGTAGAAGTTGATGTAGCCGGCCGCGAACGCCTCGTTCTCGTATTGATGCCGGACGGACTTCGGCCCCGGCAGCACGACGACTTTCAACGGGCGGCCCTTTGCATCGGTGGATTTCCGCAGGATCTCCAGATGCTGCCGCGTCACCGCGTGGTCGTATGAAGACGGATCGGTATCGAGCCCGGCCACCACCACACCCGGGCTCGTGAAGCGCGCGTAGAAGTCGGTATGCCCGTCGGTGATGTCCTTGCCCGCGATGCCCGGCAACCAGATGATCTTCTTCAGCCCGAGCAGCCGGCTCAGCTCCGCCTCGCACTGGGCCTGGCTGACGCCCGGATTGCGGTTCCGGTTGAGCACGCAGCTGCGCGTGATGATCGCCGTGCCCTCGCCGTCCACCTCGATGCCGCCGCCTTCGAGCACCAGCCGCGTGTCGACCAGCCGCGCACCGGCGCGCTCCGCCACGAACGGCGCGACGTCCGCATCCTGGTCGTGCTCCTGCTTGTTGCCCCAGCCGTTGAAATTGAAGCTCACGCCGCCGAGTTGGCCCGACGCGTTCTTCACGAACACGGGCCCCGTGTCGCGCATCCACAGATCGTCGACCGGGTGCTGGACGAGCTCGACCGACGAACCGCACAGCCGCGACGCGATCGCATAGTCCTGCTCGCGCACCAGCATCTTGAGCGGCTCGTGCGCGGCGATCGCCTTCGCGATCGCGGCCAGGTTCGCACGCGCAACGGGCAACAGCCGCGCGCCCCAGATGTCCTCGCTCGGGCCGAACGCCATCCAGGTCGCCGTATGCGGCGCACCCTCGTCCGGCATGTGCCAGGTTGCGCCCTGCTGCGCGTGCGCGGCGCGGCCGAGCAACCCGCCCAGCGCGCCGGCGGCCAGCGCCGCCCCCGATACGGACAGGCCGCGTTTCAACAGTTGACGTCTCGTTGTCATGACATTCCTCTTTCGCTTGCCGATTGCTTCGTGTGCTTCGGTGGTTTCAATCGTTCGGCGGCTTCATGATGCGCGGTCACGGCCGCGCCGTCTTGAAGCCGAGCCAGGTCCGGCCTTCCAGACGCATCGCGGCCGGCGATTCGGCGATCGGCGTGAACAGCGTCCGCCGCGTCGCCTCGTCCGGATAGATGCCGGGATCGCGTACCAGCGCCGGGTCCATCAGCTTCAGCGCACCCTGGTTCGCATTCGCGTAGCGCGTCGAATTCGAGATCTTCGCGGTCACGTCCGGACGCAGGATGTAGTTGATGAACGCATGCGCGTTGTCCGGATGCTTCGCGGAGGCCGGAATGACCATCGCGTCGAACCACATCAGGGTGCCGATCCGCGGAATGTCGTACACCACGTCGCGTTTCGGATCGCGCGCCTTCGCCTTCTGCGCGGCCAGGTTGATCGCGCCGGAGAAGCCGACCGTCACGCACAGCTCACCGTCGATCAGCTCGTTGGCATCGGACGAATTGACGAACTCGCGGATGTACGGCCGGATCTTCATCAGCATCGCCTGCGCGGCCGCATAGTCCTGCGCGGACGGGTGCATCGGATCGCGGCCGATATAGCGCAGCGCCAGCGGCAGCACGGTGCTCGCGGAATCCTGCAGGCCCAGCCCGCACTTCGCGGCGACGCGCGCCGCGATCTCCGGCTTGAACAGCAGGTCGAGGCTGTCGGCCGGCAGGTCCTTGCCGAGGATCGCGCGCACCCTGGCGCGGTCGTAGCCGACGCCCACGGTGCCCCACATGTACGGCACGCCGTACTGATTGCCCGGATCGGATTGCGCCATCTGCTTCAGCAGCGACGGATCGAGATACTTCAGGTTCGGCAGCCGGGCCTTGTCGAGCTTGCGAAACACGCCCGCCTGGATCTGCTTGGCCATGAAGTCGTTGGTCGGCCACACGAGGTCATAGCCGCTGTTGCCGGTCAGCAGCTTCGACTGCAGCGTCTCGTCGCTGTCGTACGCGTCGTAGCGCACCTTGATGCCGGTTTCCTTCTCGAAGCCGGCCAGCGTATCCGGCGCGAAGTAATTGCTCCAGTTGTACAGGTTCAGCACCTTCTCGTCGTCAGCGCGGGCCGTGCCGGCCAGCACGCACAGCGCGAGGCCCGGCACCACGAAGCGCAACCCGGCTTTCCGTTTCATCGGGCCTCCCTCATCGATAACACGACGACACGCCGTCGCTGGTCAGCAACGTGCGGTACATCTCCGGGCGGCGATCGCGGAAAAAGCCCCACGATTGCCGGTCGGCGCGGATCGCGTCGAGATCGAACGTGTGCACGAGCACGGCTTCATCGGTGCGGTTCGCCTCGGCCTGCTTCTCGCCGGTGTGATCCGCGATGAAGCTCGACCCGTAGAACACGCCCGCGAGCCCCTGCTGCGCCGGATTGCCGTTGCCGAAGCCCACTTCGCGGCCGATCCGGTTCGCGGCCACGACCGGCACCATGTTGGCGGCCGCGTGGCCCTGCATCGTGCGCTGCCAGTGGCCGGACGAATCGAACGTGCTGCTGAACGGCTCCGAGCCGATGATGGTCGGAAAGCACAGGATCTCGGCGCCCATCAGCGCGAGGCTGCGCGCCGTCTCCGGGTACCACTGGTCCCAGCAGATGCCGATGCCGATCCGGCCGAAGCGCGTGTCCCACACCTTGAAGCCGGTGTCGCCCGGCGTGAAATAGAACTTCTCCGTATAGCCCGGCCCGTCCGGGATATGTGTCTTGCGATAGACGCCGAGCACGCGCCCGTCTGCATCGGCCACGGCGATCGAGTTGTACGCGGCATTGCCCGCACGCTCGAAGAAGCCGATCGGCAGCACGATGCCGAGCTCGCCGGCCAGCGCCGCGAACCGGGCGATCTGCGCGTTGCCTTCGAACGGCTGCGCGAGTTCGAGATGGCGCACGTTCTGGTCGAGGCAGAAGTACGGCATCGCAAACAGTTCCGGGCACAGCACGAGATTCGCGCCCTGTGCGGCGGCCGCGCGGATCAGGCGCTCCGCGGTGGCCATGTTGTCTTCGAGATTCCAGCTGCCCGACGCCATCTGGACGGCGGCGACGGTGATGTGTTTGGACGGCATTGCGATGGCTCCTCGGTGGGATCGGAAACCGCTGACGAAACGTCGCTCAGTGCGCGACGGACGGCTGCTGCTGCGTCGAGCAGTGGATGCTGCCGCCGCCGATCGACAATGTCGGAATCGGCAGCATCTCCACGTTACGCCCGGGGAACGCGCGGCTGAATGCCTCGCGCGCCGCCTGATCCTGCTCGACGCCGAACGCGGACACGATCACCGCGCCGTTCACCAGAATGTAGTTCGCGTAGCAATCGCAGTAACGCTCGGAGCCGAATCGTTCGGTGACGATCGGCGACGGCAGGTCGAGCAGCTCGAAGCGACGCCCCGCCGCATCGGTTGCCAGCTCCAGCGCGCGACGGTTTTCCCGCATCACGTGAAAATAGTCGCCCTGCTCCGGCAGCGCCGTCTGGCACAGCATCCGGCCGGGGGCGATGAACGACGCGATGCCGTCCACGTGCCCGTTCGTCTCCACTTCGTCGGGATTGCCCGGCAGCCAGATGATCTTCTCGACGCCCAGCATCCGGCGTAGCTCCGCCTCGATCTCCGCGCGGCTCAGGTGCGGATTGCGATTCGGATGCAGCAGGCAGCTCTCGGTGGTGACCAGCGTGCCCTGCCCGTCGACATAAAACGCGCCGCCCTCCAGCACCAGGTGCGAATTGAAGATCTCCGCACCCGCCGCGCGGGCGATGTCCTGCCCGGCCTGCTGGCAGCCGTCGTACGGCTGGTACTTCTCGCCCCAGCAGTTGAAGCGGAACACGGCCGCGCCCAGCCCGCGCCGTTCGCTCACCAGAAAGACCGGCCCGCAGTCGCGCAGCCAGTTGTCCTCCGCCGCGACCGGCAGCACGTCGACGCTCGCGCCGACCATCTCGCGCGCGGCGTCGGCCTGGCTGTGGTGCGCGGCCACCACGCAACGCTGGTAACGGGCGATCGTGCGCGCGACCAGCGCGAATTCGCGGCACACCTGCGCGTAGTGGCTTCCCCACAGATCCTCGCGATCGTGCAGAACCGGCCATCCGAGCCACGTGGCATCCATGGATTCCCATTCCGCGGGCATCCGGTAACCGCGCTGGCGAGCATCAAAGCGACCCATCGTTCCGTCTCCGTTGTGATTGATGGCCGATTGTGCGTCAGGTTAAACTTGATGAATATTGATATTTCTTGGCCGAATCAATCAATTCACCTCATACCTCGATGCAACGCGTTCCGTCACTGAAACTGCTGACCGGCTTCGAAGCCGCAGCCCGATTGGGCAATTTCTCGCGGGCAGCCGATGAGCTGCACCTGTCGCAATCGGCGATCAGCCATCAGATCCAGCAGCTCGAAGCACAACTCGGGCAGCCGCTATTCCGCCGGCGCGGCCGCGGCGTCGAACTGACCATCGCCGGCGAGGTTCTGCAGCGCAGCGTGCAGCGCGCGATGGACACGTTGCGCGGCGGCCTCGACCGCATCGCGACCTACCTGAACCCGGGGCTCGTCGTGCTGGTGTGTCCCGCGCCGTTGCTGCACGGCTGGCTGCAGCCGCGCCTCGATCAGTTGCAGCACGCGCTGCCCGACCTGTGCCCGCTGCTGTCGACCGACGAAACCGCGCGCTACGTCGACGAAATCGACGTCGACATGACGATCGGCACGCGCCCGATGCTGCAGCCCGGCCTGCTCGATATCCCGTTCATGCGCGACGAGTGGGTGACGGTGTGCGCGACGCCGCTGGCGGAACGACTCAAACGCGTGCCGCGCGACGCGCACCCGCTGCACGCGGGCGTCATCTGTCTCGAAGCCAGCCTGACCGACGAGCGCCTGGCGACGGTGTTCCGCGAGCAGCTGTCGGCGTTCCGGATGCATGCGATCTACGACGACCAGCGGCTCGTGCTGGACGCCGTGCTGCGCGGCCGCGGCATCGCGTGCCTGCCGCGCCTCGTCGCGCAGGCGGGCATCGACCAGCGCACGCTGACCGTGCTCGCCGATTACCCGCGCCTGCCCGGCACCACGTGGTGGCTGTCGCGCATGGAAGGCCCGTCGCGCTCGCCAATCGTCGAGCGGATGTTCGAATGGCTGGTCGAGCAAGGCAGCCGGTCGAGCGCATCCGATCCGGCGCCCGACCACGTGCCGCCGCCCGCGTAATCGCACGCCGCAAAAAAAAACGTCCCGCCGGGTGGCGGGACGTTCGTCATGATGCGCGTGCGCTCGATGCGCACACTGCGTAGCCGATCACGGCTCGTGACGCAGATACCCTTCCTTGCTCGGATCGCGCATCCGCCACGACACGAGCAGCGAGATCGCGCACAGCACGGTCACGTACCAGTAGAAGGTTTCCTCGCTGCCGATCGACTTGAACCACAGCGCGACGTACTCGGCGGAACCGCCGAAGATCGCGTTCGCGACCGCGTACGACAGGCCGACGCCCATCGCGCGCACTTCGGGCGGGAACATCTCGGCCTTGATCAGGCCGCTGATCGACGTGTAGAAGCTGACGATCGCGAGCGCGACGGTGATCAGCACGAATGCGGCCACCGGGCTCGTCACGTCCTTCAGCGCATGCATCAGCGGCACCGTGCCGATCACCGCGAACGAACCGAACAGGATCATCGACGTGCGGCGGCCGATCTTGTCGGACAGCGCGCCGAACACCGGCTGCATCAGCATGTAAACGAGCAGCGCGACGGTCATCACGTTGCTGGCCGTCTTCGCATGCATGCCGGCCGTGTTCACGAGGTACTTCTGCATGTACGTCGTGAACGTGTAGAAGATCAGCGAGCCACCGGCCGTGAAGCCGACCACCGTGAAGAACGCACCCTTGTGCTGCCACACGCCGCGAATCGTGCCCGCGTTTTTCTTGTCGCGCGATTCGGTCGTCGACGTCTCGTCGAGCGACTTGCGCAGGTACAGCGAGATCAGCGCGGCCGCCGCGCCGACCACGAACGGAATGCGCCAGCCCCACGCCTTCAGTTCGTCGGCCGACAGCGTCTGCTGAAGGATCACGAGCACGAGCAGCGCGCACAGCTGGCCGCCGATCAGCGTCACGTACTGGAACGACGCAAAGAAGCCGCGACGGCCCTTCAGCGCCACCTCGCTCATGTAGGTCGCGCTCGTGCCGTATTCGCCGCCCACCGACAGCCCCTGGAACAGCCGCGCGATCAGCAACAGCGCCGGCGCGAGCGCGCCGATCTGCGCATAGGTCGGCAGCACCGCGATCACGAGTGAGCCGCCGCACATCATCAGCACCGAGATCATCATCGCGTTGCGGCGGCCGTGACGATCGGCGATGCGACCGAACAGCCAGCCGCCGATCGGACGCATCAGGAAGCCGGCCGCGAACACGCCGGCCGTGTTCAGTAGCTGCGTCGTCGTGTTGCCGCTCGGGAAGAACGCCGGCGCGAAGTACAGCGCGCAGAACGAGTAGATGTAGAAGTCGAACCACTCGACGAGGTTGCCCGACGAGGCGCCGACGATGGCGAACACGCGCCGCCGGGTGTCATGCGCGGACAGCGCAGCTTGGTCGGTCTGGACGGCCATGGATTGGTCAGTTCCTTTTTAGTGCTTTCTGGGCGAGACGGCTGGGGGCCGCCGCGTGCGATCGTACGTGGCACCGGTTCCGGCGCACGGCGCTACGGAATTTTAGCGAAATGTAAAGTAACGGGCTCTCCGGGTTCGTCCGGATGTAGAAGATTTTTCTCCTGCCACGCGTTCGTCATATGAAAACGCCAGCCCAAGGCTGGCGTCCGATGCAAACTTTCTGCCGGCGACGTTCAGATCCGCACCTCCGGCGGCACATAGCGGCACTCGTAGCGCTTGCGCACGGTGCCGGCCTCGTCGACGCTTTCCAGGAACACGTCGAATTGCCAGAGCCGCGCCATGTGCTTGAGCACCTCGTCGCTGTCGTTCGACAGGTGGCGGTTGTCGGTCATGAAGTGGCGCAGCGTGAGACTGCGATCCCCGCGCGTATTCACCGCCCACACCTGGATGTTCGGCTCGCGGTGATGGATGTCGTACTGCCGCGACAGCGCCTGCCGCACGTACTGGTAGCCCGAATCGTCGTGGATCGCCGACACCTCGAGCGAATCGCGCATGTCGTCGTCGAGCACCGAGAAGAGCCGCATGTCACGGATCAGGCTCGGCGACAGGTATTGCGCGATGAAGCTCTCGTCCTTGAAGTTGCGCATCGCATAGTGCATCGCCGGCAGCCACGGGGTGCCCGCGATCTCCGGAAACCACTTGTAGTCCTCTTCCGTCGGCGCTTCGCAGATCCGCCGGATGTCGCTCATCATCGAGAAGCCGAGCGCATACGGGTTGATCCCGCTGTAGTACGGCTTCGTGACGGGCGGCTGGTAGACCACGTTGCTGTGCGAGTGCAGGAACTCCATCATGAAGCTGTCTTCCAGCTTCCCCTGGTTGTACAGCGTGTTCAGCAGTGTGTAGTGCCAGAACGTCGCCCAGCCTTCGTTCATCACCTGCGTCTGCCGCTGCGGGTAGAAATACTGGCCGATCTTGCGCACGATGCGGATCACTTCCCGCTCCCACGGCTCGAGCAGCGGCGCATTCTTCTCCGCGAAATACAGCAGGTTCTCCTGCGGCTCGGGCGGATAGCGCTCTTCCTGTTCTTCCATCAACTCGGGCTTCTTGCCCGGCAGCGTGCGCCACAACTCGTTCACCTGCGACTGCAGGTACGCCTCGCGCTCGCGCCGCAGCGCGGCTTCCTTCGACAGCGAAGGCTTCTGCGGCCGCTTGTAGCGGTCGACGCCGTAGTTCATCAGCGCATGGCACGAATCGAGCAGTTCCTCGACGCGATCGAGGCCGTAGCGCTCCTCGCATTCCGCGACGTAGTTCTTCGCGTACACGAGATAGTCGATGATCGCGTGTGCATCGGTCCACAGCCGGAACAGGTAATTGCCCTTGAAGAACGAGTTGTGCCCGTACGCCGCGTGCGCGATGACGAGCGCCTGCATCGTCATCGTGTTCTCTTCCATCAGGTACGCGATGCACGGGTTCGAGTTGATGACGATTTCGTACGCGAGCCCCATCTGGCCGCGACGGTAGCTCTTCTCGGTCGACAGGAAATGCTTGCCGAACGACCAGTGACGGTAGTTGACGGGCATCCCGACCGATGCATACGCGTCCATCATCTGCTCGGCGCTGATCAGTTCGAGCTGGATCGGGTAAATATCGAGCTCGTACTGTTCGGCAACCTGCGAGATGTGCGTGTCGTATTCCTCGAGCAGTTCGAACGTCCAGTCGGACGGGCACGGCAGCGGCTTGCGTTCGGCAACGTTCATACGCGCTTCCTTTCGCCCGGAGCCGGGCAAGTCGGCGGCCGGCGGCGGCGGTTCGGCCTGCCCGCGTTGCTGCGATGCGGCAGGGCCGGCCGTGTCGTCGCCGGAGGGGCGCGGCGCATAGCCGCGCGACTCGTTGTGCAGATGGCGGGTCGTCATGACATTTCCACCTGCTTTTCGAACAATTCGCGAAACACCGGGTAGATGTCGGCAGCCGATTCCACCTTTTTCATCGCGAGATGCGGCTGCGACAAGGCCAGTTGCGCGTATTCCAGCCACAGGTTCTGCTCTTCCGGCGCGACCTGGATATACGCGAAGTAACGCGTCTTCGTGAGGATATCCTCTTCCAGGATTTTGCGACACTTGGGCGAATCGTCGGTCCAGTTGTCGCCGTCGGACGCCTGCGCGCCGTAGATGTTCCACTCGGTCGGCGAGTAGCGCTCGTTCATCACCTTGCGCATCAGCTCGAGCGCGCTCGACACCACCGTGCCGCCGCTCTCGGTCGAATGGAAGAAGGTGTCTTCGTCGACTTCCTCGGCACGCGTGTGGTGACGGATGAACACGACCTCGATGCGCTCGTAGTTCCGCTTGAGGAACAGGTAAAGCAGGATGAAGAAGCGCTTCGACAGATCCTTGCGCTGCTCGTCCATCGAGCCCGACACGTCCATCAGGCAGAACATCACGGCCTGGCTCGACGGTTGCGGCTGCTTCACGCGGTTGATGTAGCGCAGGTCGAACGGATCGATGAACGGAATCCGCCAGATGCGCCCCTTCAGGTGATGGATCTCGGCCTCGAGCACCGCGATCTCCGCGCGCCGGTCTTCCGGATCGCGCTTCATTGCCTCGAGCTGCGCCTCGAGTTCGCGCAACTCGTTGACGAGCGGCGAGCCGAGCGCGATGCGACGCCCGAGTGCGCTGCGCAGCGAACGCACGACGTCGATGTTGTTCGGCGTGCCTTCCGCCGACCAGCCCGCGCGCACGTTCTTCCAGCTCGGCACCGTCAGCAGGTGCGTCTTCACGAGGCGCGGAAGTTCGAGATCGTCGAAGAAGTACTGCATGAACTCGTCACGCGACAACTCGAACACGAAGTCGTCCTGCCCTTCGCCCTCGTTGCTCGCCTGACTGCCGCCCCCGCCCGCGCCGCCCTGCGGACGCGGGATCTTGTCGCCGCGCACGTAGTCCTCGTTGCCGGGGTGCACGTATTCACGACGTCCGCCAGGGGCGTGCCGAAAATTCGGCTCCGCGATGTCCTTGCGCGGAATCGTGATGCTTTGCGTGCTCTGGATATCCTTGATGCTACGGTCGCGCACCGCATCGGACACGGCACGACGAATGTAGTTCTTGACGCGACGCAGAAAGCGTTCGCGGTTGGCGATGCTCTTGTTCTTGCCGGCCAGCCTGCGGTCGATGATTTGATGAAGCACTCCCGGTCTCCCGCTCGAAAGTCGATATGCCGGGACGCTCGCCGCACATGCCGTCTCCCGTCATGCGGGCGGCGTCTCTGAAAACACCCGTACGGCGACGCCGTACGGGCGCGGTACCGCGCGTGTCATGACGACTTGCGCACGCGCAGGTACCAGTCGCAAAGCAGCCTCACCTGCTTCGGCGTATAGCCCTTCGCGACCATCCGGTTCACAAAGTCCTCATGCTTGCGCTGCTCCTCCGCCGAACCCTTGGCGTTGAACGAAATCACCGGCAACAGTTCCTCGGTGTTCGAGAACATCTTCTTCTCGATCACGACGCGCAACTTCTCGTAGCTCGTCCACACGGGGTTCTTGCCGGCATTCGCCGCCCGTGCACGCAACACGAAGTTCACGATCTCGTTGCGATAATCCTTCGGATTACTGATGCCGGCCGGCTTCTCGATCTTCTCCAGCTCCGCGTTCAGCGCGGCGCGATCGAAACTCTCGCCCGTGTCGTGGTCGCGGAATTCCTGGTCCTGGATCCAGAAGTCCGCATACGTGACGTAGCGGTCGAAGATGTTCTGGCCGTACTCCGAATACGACTCGAGGTAGGCCGTCTGGATCTCCTTGCCGATGAATTCCGCGTAGCGCGACGCGAGCACGTCCTTCACGAAGGACAGGTACTTCTGCTCGGTTTCCGGCGGGAACTGCTCGCGTTCGATCTGCTGTTCGAGCACGTACATCAGGTGCACCGGGTTGGCCGCCACCTCGCTCGAATCGAAGTTGAACACGCGCGACAGGATCTTGAACGCGAAGCGTGTCGACACGCCCGTCATCCCTTCGTCCACGCCCGCGTAGTCGCGATATTCCTGATACGACTTCGCCTTCGGATCGGTGTCTTTCAGGTTTTCGCCGTCGTACACCTGCATCTTCGAGAACAGGCTCGAATTCTCCGGCTCGTGCAGGCGCGACAGCACCGAGAACTGCGACATCATCTTCAGCGTGCCCGGCGCGCACACGGCTTCGGCCAGCGACGAGTTGCGGATCAGCTTCTCGTAGATCTTGGTCTCTTCCGACACGCGCAGGCAGTACGGCACCTTCACGACGAAGATCCGGTCGAGCAGTGCTTCGTTGTTGCGGTTGTTGCGGAACGCCTTCCACTCCGACTCGTTCGAGTGCGCGAGGATGATCCCGTCGAACGGAATCGCGCCGAAGCCCTCGGTGCCCTTGAAGTTGCCTTCCTGCGTGGCGGTGAGCAGCGGGTGCAACACCTTGATCGGCGCCTTGAACATTTCGACGAACTCGAGCAGCCCCTGGTTCGCCAGGCACAGGCCGCCCGAGTAGCTGTACGCGTCGGCGTCGTCCTGCGCGTACTGTTCGAGCTTGCGGATATCGACCTTGCCGACCAGCGACGAGATGTCCTGGTTGTTCTCGTCACCCGGCTCCGTCTTCGCGATGCCGACCTGCCGCAGGATCGACGGATAGCGGCGCACTACGCGGAACTGGCGGATGTCGCCGTTGTATTCGTGCAGCCGCTTGACGGCCCACGGACTAAGGATGTTCTTCAGGTAGCGGCGCGGAATGCCGTACTGTTCCTCGAGGATCGGACCGTCTTCGTCGTAGTCGAACAGCCCGAGCGGCGATTCGTTGACGGGCGAACCCTTCAGCGAATAGAACGGCACGCGCTCCATCAGTTGCTTCAGACGCTCGGCGATCGACGACTTGCCGCCGCCCACCGGGCCAAGCAGATAGAGGATCTGCTTCTTCTCTTCGAGCCCTTGCGCAGCGTGTCGGAAGTAGGCGACCACCTGCTCGATCACCTCCTCCATTCCGTAGAACTCACGGAATGCGGGATAGACCTTGATGACCTTGTTCGCAAAGATCCGCGACAGGCGCGGGTCGTTGCGGGTATCGATGTGTTCAGGTTCCCCGATTGCTTCCAGCATGCGTTCACCAGCCGTCGCGTACGCGGATGGATCGTTCTTGCAGAGCGCGAGATACTCCTCCAGCGAGAGCTCTTCCTCTCGCGTTTTTTCGAAGCGGTTCGCGAAGCTGCTGTAAATATCCATGCTACCTCCCTCGCCTGAGTCTGAAGACGTGCCTGCCTTCGTACGACTGCGCAGAAGCAAGCGCGTTCGAATTCATCCTAAACCCTTTCTTATTTTTTTTCACGAACTCTTCGTATGAAGTTCGTCATTCTCGACAACACCGCTTGGACAACACATTTCGTCGTTTTACAATCGACCTCCCGAGCCGCAGAAACTGCATCCGTCGCGTCTCGTCGAACAACGGAACGTCTTGTGTGTTGGACATATCCGGCGTCGTCACTTCTCCCCTTCATCCCTATACGTTCGAGCGGTCGTTTTCGACGACACGTTGTGCGCACCGTTACAAATTTTTTTCGCAGCGCCCTTACGGAAATACCCGTACGACGGATGCGGGAACATGACGCAGCACCTGTGCACGCATCCTTCGACGCATGTTTCACCCTGCATGCGACGCGGCACGATCGTCGTTCATGCCCGTCGCCTGTCACATTATTTCCGTCGCGGAAACGACGACGCCCGCATGTCGCGGGCGTCGTTCGTCACCAAATGGGGATAGATGCGCGATGCGCGCGAATCAGAAGGTTTCCCAATCGTCCGCGCCGGCGGTAGCGGCCGCTTGCGCGGGCGCCGCTGGAGCAGCGACGGGCTTGCGTGCCGGCGCCGCTGCGGCGACGCGTTTCGGTGGTGCGTCGCGCTCGTCGCGCACGGCAGCCTGGACGGGCACCGCGACCGTTGCCGCGGCCGCACGCGGCGCGTGACGCACGGCCACCGGTGTCGAGACACCCGGGCGGGCGTCGTCTTCATTGAGCTGGAAGACCGCTGCCGTTTCACGCAGGCGCCCGGCCTGTTCGTCGAGCGATTGCGCGGCAGCCGCGGCTTCCTCGACGAGCGCCGCATTCTGCTGCGTGACCTCGTCCATCTGCGCGACCGCGCGCGCCACCTGGTCGATCCCGCCGCTCTGCTCCTCGGAGGCCGCCGCGATCTCGCCCATGATGTCCGTCACGCGCTGCACCGCACCGATCACGTCGCTCATCGTGCGCCCTGCTTCGTCGACCAGCGTGGAACCCGAGCGAATGCGCTCCACCGACGCGTCGATCAGCACCTTGATCTCCTTGGCCGCGGCCGACGAACGCTGGGCCAGGCTGCGCACCTCGCCCGCGACGACCGCGAAACCGCGGCCTTCCTCGCCTGCCCGCGCCGCCTCGACTGCGGCATTCAGCGCAAGAATGTTGGTCTGGAACGCGATTCCTTCAATGATCGCGATGATGTCGGCGATCTTCGCGGAGCTGTCGTTGATCTCGCCCATCGTGCCGACCACCTGGCCGACCACCGTATTACCCTTGTTTGCAATCTCCGACGCGTTCGCGGCCAGCGAACTCGCCTGGCGTGCATTGTCCGCGTTCTGTTTCACGGTGCCGGTCAGCTGCTCCATGCTCGACGCGGTTTCCTGCAGCGCCGCGGCCTGTTCCTCGGTGCGCGACGACAGGTCGATGTTACCGGCCGCGATCTGGCGCGCCGCGGTCGCGATCGACTCGCTACCGCCGCGCACGGTACGCACCGTGTCGACGAGCCCGCGCTGCATCTTGCCGAGGCCTTCGAGAAGCTGGCCCATCTCGTCACGGCGATCCACGACGATCGGCCGGCGCAGGTCGCCGGCGGCAATCGCGTCGAAATGCGCGAGCGCGTCGGCAATCGGACGGCCGATCGCGCGGCTCAGCGTCAGCCACGACACGACCGCGGCGGCAAGGCCGGCCACCAGCGCGGCAATCGCCAACACGCGCACCGTGTCGAACGCCGATTCCGCACGGTCGAAACCGGTTTGCGCATCGGTGAACTGGA
This sequence comes from Burkholderia sp. HI4860, assembly GCF_002223045.2. Lineage (NCBI taxonomy): Bacteria > Pseudomonadati > Pseudomonadota > Betaproteobacteria > Burkholderiales > Burkholderiaceae > Burkholderia > Burkholderia sp. HI4860. The sequence goes on from NZ_NKFO02000003.1 coordinate 108,915, forward strand.
AGTTGCGCAGCGCCTCGCTCGCCACCGAGAGGTCGTTGTAGCTCGCCTGAAGCTGCTTCGCGCCTTCGCCGATCCGGTCGGCCTGATTCGCCCCGATCACGCTCGCGAACGCGTCACACGCGTGCTGCAACGCCTGCCGCTTCGCGGCGACGTCCTGCGCGAGCCGGTCTTCCTCCGGGCCGCGCGGCAACGCGAGGTATTTCTGCCACCACGTGTCGGACTGCGCGCGCATCGCGCGGCTTCGTTCGACGGCCGCCGCCGCGTCGGGTGTGCCGGCCAGCAGCGCCCCACGGTCGAGCGCCAGGCGTTCGCGCGCAGCGTAGATCTCGGCCACCGAAACGTCGACCGCGCTGGGCATCTGGTTCGTGAAAATATCGCGCGTCGTGTCGTTCGCGCGCGTCATGCCGTACACGCCAAGCGCGCCGATCACCCCGAGGAGTACCGCCAGAAACGCCATCGTGAGACCGATGCGCGCACGAATCGTCAGGTTTTTGAACACCATCATCCTTCCTGTGTTGCGTCGTGATGGACGGGACAGCCCGTCGCTTCGAAGCATTGCTTCACTTGGTGCATTTACGACCATGCACCGCACAACTTGATGGTGTTTCCGCTATTTTTTCGAATTATTCGTCTGTTTATTACAAATAACTGAATGAATAATGCGTGTTTCAGCGTGTGTTTGGAAGCCAAGGAATGGGCGGCGCTCCGCTGCCGGCGCGCGTCGCAGGCGGGCGGCCGGCCGTCGTTTGCGACGGACCGGCCACGATGCTTGATCGGGCCCTATTCGGCCAGTTCGGCCAGCGTGGGAATCGACGGCTGCGCGCCCGCTCGCGTGACGGACAGTGCCGCGGCGCGTTGCGCGAAGCGGATGGCCGTGTCGACGTCCGCGCCAGCCGCGAGCCGCGCGGAAAAGCCGCCGATGAAGGTATCGCCGGCGGCCGTCGTGTCGACGGCCTGCACGGCCGGCGCCGGATAATGCCGCGCCGTGCCATCGGCCGTCAGCGCCAGCACGCCACGCGCGCCGAGCGTCACCAGCACGTTGCGCGCGCCGCCTGCCTGCAGCACGCGCGCGGCGGCTTCCGCCTCCGCCGGGTCACGCACCGGCAGCGCGGTCAGCGCGGCCGCCTCGACCTCGTTCGGGATCAGGAAGTCGACGAGCGGCAGCCAGCCATCCGGCAGCGGTGCGACGGCCGGGGCCGGATTGAGCACCACCGTGCGGCCGAGCCGCCGCCCGGCCGACAGCGCCGCGAACACCGCGTCCGGCGGCGTCTCGAGCTGGCAGATCAGCACGTCGGCCGACACCAGTGCGGCTTCGTGCCGGGCGACCATCTCCGTCGTGACCTCGCCGTTGCCGCCCGCGACGATCACGATCGCGTTCTGGCTCGCATCGTCAACGACGATCAGCGCGACGCCGGTCGACGCCGACGCACTCGTCGCGAGCCCTGCACAGTCGATCCCCTCGGCTTCGAGCCCCGCGCGCAGGGCGGCACCGTGCGCATCTGCGCCGACGCAACCGATCATCGCGACCTGCGCGCCGAGCCGGGCGGCCGCAACCGCCTGGTTGCCGCCCTTGCCGCCCGCCGCCTGCGCGAATGCATGACCGGCGAGCGTTTCGCCCGGCAGCGGCAGACGCGGCGCGCGCACGACCAGATCCATGTTGAGACTGCCGACCACCGTCACGCGGCCGGCGCCTGCCGCGGGCGCCGTCATGCGCGACCGCCGGAGGCCGGCGGCTCGCGGTAAATCGCCGTCGACTCGCGCAGCACGAGGCGCGGCGACACGACGCGGCGGCGGCTCGGCACAGCGGTCGAGCCGCCGCCGATGCGCTCGATCAGCGTCTGCGCGGCCATTTCGCCGAGCGCGCGCACCGACTGGCCGACCGTCGATAGCGCCGGATACGTGTAACGGGAGAATTCGATGTCGTCGAACCCGATGATCGAACAGTCGTCAGGCACGCGCATGCCGCGCTCGGCCGCCGCGCGCAGCGCGCCGACGCCCATCAGGTCGTTGCCCGCGAAGATCGCGCTCGGCCGCACCGATTCGAACAGCCGCGACGCCGCGTGATAACCGCCGAGGCACGAGAAGTCGCTTTCCGCGATCGCGCCCGGCACGATGTCGACCCCGCGCTCGGCCATCGCGCGGATGAAGCCGTGCACGCGCATGGCGCTGACCGCCGTGTCGGTCGGCCCCGTGATGCAGCCGATCTTCGCGTGCCCGAGCTCGAGCAGGTGACGCGTCGCCAGGTACGCACCGCGCTCGTGGTCGATCTGCACGAGGTCGGCCGCGAGCCCCTCGATGTTGCGGTCGACGACGACGAGCGGCGCGTGGATATCCGCGAGCGTCTGCGCGAGCACCGCATCCTCGCCCGCCGACGCGACGATCAGCCCGTCGATTCGCTTTTCCTGCAGCACGCGCAGGTAGTTGCGCTGCTTGACGGGATCGTCGTCCGAGTTGCAGAAGAACACGCAATAGCCATTGGCCGCGCACTGATCCTCGATCCCGCGCGCGAGCTCGGCGAAGTACGGATTCGTGCTGTTCGGCACGACAAGGCCGATGGTCGCCGTCGCACGCGCCTTCAGCGAGCGCGCCACGGCCGACGGCACGTAATTCAGCTCGCGGATTGCGCCCTCGACCTTCGCACGCACATCCGCGGACACCGGCCGCGAATTGTTCACCACGTGCGAGACGGTCGTAAACGACACGCCCGCCATGGCCGCCACATCCTTGATCGTCGCCATTTCCCGTTTCTCTCTGGTCTGTTCTGTCTGTCTTTTTACCGCACGCGGGTGCGCCGGCTACGATACGTATCGAGCACGACCGCCACCACGATCACCGCGCCGGTGATGATCCGTTTCGTCGGCTCGTTCGCACCGATCTGCGCCAGCCCCGCGGCCAGCACGGAGATGATCAACACGCCAAAGAACGTGCTGATCACCGAGCCGCGCCCGCCCATCAGGCTCGTGCCGCCGATCACGACGGCAGCGATCACCTGCAGTTCGAGGCCGACGCCCGCATTCGGGTCGGCCGCCTCGAGCCGCGAAATCTGGAACAACGACGCCAGCCCTGCGAGGGCGCCCATCAATGCGAATACGAGAATTTTATACGGCCTCGGGTTAACCCCTGCAAGTCGGACCGCTTCTTCGTTCGTGCCGATCCCGACGAGATAGCGTCCGAACACGGTGCGCGTCAGCACGAACTGGGCCGCGATCATCACCGCGACCGCGATCAGGAACGCCGGCGAGATGCCGAGCGCGATCGGGTTCGACAAGAAATCGAACGCGTCGCCGATATAGGCCGTGCGCGAATTCGTCAGCTGGTACGCGAGGCCGCGCGCGGCCTCCAGCACGCCGAGCGACACGATGAACGACGGGATCCGCCAGCCGACCGTGACCGCGCCCGTCAACGCGCCCGTGACGGTCGCGACCGCGATGCCGATCAGCGCGGCCGGCAGCGGCCCCCACTGCCATTTCAGCGCGGCGACGCTGACCATCGACGCGGCGAGCGCGAGCACCGAGCCGACCGACAGGTCGATCCCGGCGATGATCAGCACGAAGGTCATCCCGACCGACATCACGACGAGATCGGGAATCTGGTTCGCGATCGTGCTGAACGTATCGTAGGTCAGGAAATGCGAGCTCAGCACCGAAAACAGCGCGATCATCGCGGCGAGCGCACCGGCGAGCCCGAGGTAGTTCGACAGGCCGAGCCGCGTGCCGGACAGCGTGCGCGCACGGCGCCCCGTCACGTCCTGCTGCGCGCCTGCGTCGGTCGGGGTTACGGGAGGCTGGGTCATTGCGGTCGTCCTGTATTCGAAGTGCCGGGAGCGGCGCCTTGCGCGTGCCCCGCGTCCGGATGCTGCGCGCCGCCCGGCGGCGTGTCGCGGCCGAAGCCGGCGAACGCCGCGGCCAGCAGCGCATCCTGGGTCCAGTTGCCGCGCTCGAACACGGCGGTCATGCGCCCGGCCGACATCACGCCGATCCGGTCGCAGATCAGCATCAGCTCGCGCAGGTCGCTCGACACGACGACGAGCGCGCGGCCTTCGCGCGCGAGCGCGCCCATCAAAGTGTAGATCTCGAACTTCGCGCCGACGTCGATCCCGCGCGTCGGCTCGTCGAACAGCAGCACGCCCATGTCGCGCGCGAGCCAGCGGCCGATCACGACCTTCTGCTGGTTGCCGCCCGACAGCTCGCCGACCGCCTGCGTCGCGCCGTGCGTACGGATCCGCAGCGCGTCGATCTGCTGCTCGGCGAGCGCCGTTTCGCGCGCGCCGTCGACGATCCCGCCGCGCGCGAGCCGGTCGAGCTGGCCGAGCGACACGTTCGCGGTGATCGACTGCGTCAGCAGCAGCCCTTCTCCCTTGCGATCCTCGGTGATCAGCGCGATGCCTTGCTTCACCGCCTCGACGGGCGAACCGATCCGCACCCGCTTCGGCGGCTGGCCGATCGCGATCGTCCCCGCGTCCGGCGCATCCGCGCCGTAGATCAGCCGCAGCAGCTCGGTGCGTCCCGCGCCGATCAACCCCGAGATGCCGAAGATCTCGCCCGCGCGCACCTCGAGCGACACGTCGCGCACCGCCGTCCCGCGGGTAAGGCCCGACACGACGAGCCGCGGCGCGCCGACATGACGCTCGCCGAGATCGATGTGCTCGCCGATCTCGCGCCCGACCATCAGCGTGACGAGCCCGTCGGACGTCGTCGCCGCCATGTCGCCCGCGTGGACGAGCCGGCCGTCGCGCAGCACCGCGACGCGCTCGGCGACCCGCGCGAGTTCCTCGAGCCGGTGCGAGATGTAGACGATCGCGACGCCGCGCGCCTTCAGCCGGTCGATCTGCTCGAACAGCAGCTCGACTTCACGCGCGGTCAGCATCGCGGTCGGTTCGTCGAGAATCAGCACGCGGCAGTCGCCGATCAGGTTGCGCGCGATCTCGACCATCTGCTGGTGGCCGATGCCGAGCGCGCCGACCGGCGTATCGGGATCGACCGCGTCGAGCCCGACCTGCGCCATCGCGGCCCGTGCATCGTCGCGCAGCCGCGCGCGATCGATGATCCCGAAGCGCCGCGGCAGGCGGTTCAGGAACAGGTTTTCGGCAACCGTCAGTGTCGGCAGCAGGTTCAGCTCCTGCATCACCATGCGCACGCCGAGTGCCTCGGCCTGCGTCCGGCTCGCCGGCGCATACGGCGTGCCGCCGAGCTGCATCGTGCCGGCGGTCGGCTCGACGAGGCCGCCGATGATCTTCGACAGCGTGCTCTTGCCGGCGCCGTTCTCGCCCGTCAACGCAAGCGCATGGCCCGCCTCGAGCGTCAGCGTGACGTCGGCGAGCACGGGTTCGGCATAGGTCTTGCCGATGCCGGAGACGGACAGCACGGGAGCGGCTGCGCGGGAGGGTTGGAAAGTCGGGTCCATCGCGATCCTGGTTGCGGCCGCGCGCACGCGGCGCGCGGGTGTGACGCTCACAAGTGCATGTGCATGCAGTGGCCGTGATCGCGCTCACCCCGGATAACGGCCGCCGCGCCCGATTCTTGAGGGCGGCGGCCGCATCGGGGCCGCGTCACTTCGTCACGAGGTCCACCGGCGTCTCGACGACGCCCGACATGTCGGCCTGCTTGCGATGCTCCGCAATCGCCTTGAGCGCCGTGTCGATACCGAACACGGCCTGCTTCGCCGCGTACTGATCGGCGGTCGCGAGCACGCGGCCGTCCTTCAGCATCGGCTTGATCGCGTTGATGTTGTCGTAGCCGACCACGAGCACCTTGCCCTGCTTGCCGGCCGCGCGCACGGCCGACACGGCGCCGATCGCCATGTTGTCGTTGCCGCACAGCAGCGCCTTCAGGTTCGGGTATTCGTTGAGCATCGCGGCAGCGACCGCATTGCCCTTGTCGATCTCCCATTCGCCGGACTGCACCGACACGACCTTCATCCCGCCCGCCTTCATCGCGTCCTGGAAGCCGGCCGTGCGCTGTTGCGCATTGGTCGTCGTCGACACGCCTTCGATGATGCCGACCTGGTCGCCCGCCTTCAGCCGCTTCGCGAGGTAATCGCCGATCTTGCGCGCGCCCTTGCGGTTGTCCGGGCCGACGAACGGCACGTTCAGGTTCTTCGACTTCAGCACGTCGGGTTCGAGCCGGTTGTCGATGTTCACGACGATGACGCCCGCGTCGACCGCCTTCTTCACGACCGGCACGAGCGCCTTCGAATCGGCCGGCGCGAGCACGATCGCGTCGACCTTCGACACGATCATCTGCTCGACGATGCGGATCTGGTTCGCGGTGTCGGTTTCGTCCTTGATGCCGTTGGTGATCAGGTCGAACTGGGCCGCGTTGTGTTTCTGGTATTCCTTCGCGCCCGTTTCCATCGTCAGGAAGAACTCGTTGGCGAGCGACTTCATCACGAGCGCGACCTTCGGCTTGGCTGCCGATTGCGCGTGGACGGCCGGTGCGGCGGCGACCGCGACGGCGGCGAGCGCGGCGGTCAGGAAGCGACGGCGAAAGCGAACATTCATACTCATCTCCTGGCGACTGGCCCCAAGGGCCGGACGATTATTTGACTGTTGTTTTAATGTGAGCAAACGTTTGCGCCACACTACCCGGGCAATGGCCATCGATGCTGCTGTCGGTACCACGGAATGGAAGCGAGGCAGACGGCCGACTGCCTGGCGCGCTGTCGTTTACGCGCCGCCGCCGGCGGGACGCCGGCGGAGTGAAGGCTATGCTGTACCGATTCGCGTCGGCGTGCAACCTGTCTGATCAATATTTAAGGGTTTATTCGGAGCGCGTGTCACGCCGGGCCCCGCGGCGCCGGTTCGTCTTCATCGGCCGACGGCGGCTCGCCGAAGCGGTTCGCATGCGGCGTGCCGGCGATGAAGCCGTTCATCACGAACAACGCGAGCGCGCCGACGATCGGCACGAACAGCAGCAGCATCCACCATCCCGACTTGTCGATGTCGTGCAGCCGCTTCACACCGACCGCAATCGACGACCACACCGCGACGACTGCGATGACGACGGCCACCAGCATCACCAGCGGCGGCAGATCGTCTTCCGGCGCACCGCGGGAACTCGCATCGAAAATCGCGCTGAGCACCGTGGAAACCAGCGCGTAGATCCACCACGGCAGGCGCCCGATCCGGCCTTCGAAGGAAAAGAGAAGCCATTTCAGATTCATTGTTTACCTCTTCGTCACGCGTGTTGCGTGCTGCGCGATAGGTCTGCGGGCATGCCGGAGCCGGCGATCCACGTGCGTGGTTTCTTGAAGGCGGACGGCCTGCCAGCGTTGCCTTTCGCACTTCGTTCCGGTGTTGCGCGTTGCGTCACTGGCGCGATCCGGCCGGCAAGATCGCGACCAACGGACGGCCCGAGCGCACGTCACCCGGCATTCACGCGCATTGAATCACATTTACGGGCCAATGGATCGCTCGATAGGGCAGATGGCCTAACCCGCAACGAGGCGTGCACGCGACGCTCTTGTTCTTGTCGTTGGGCCGGCAAGCGAATACATGTGGTTCGCCGCGTGCGGCGAAGAATCGGACGGAAACCGCGATGGCGGTCGATGATACGGTGAGTCGATCGACCCAGGCAGCGGCAAATCGCCTGCCACTGCCCAATACATGACAACCCGCGCCGGTATGTCGCGCCATCCGCGCCGAGCGCGCGGATGACGCACGACGCGCTGCCGTCAAACGGCTTCGCGCAACAGCCCCGCGATTTCCGCTTCGTTCAGATGCGGCGCGAACATCTCGATCAGCCGGTACGCATACGCGCGCAGGAACGCACCCTTGCGCAGCCCCACCCGCGTCGTGCTCGCTTCGAACAGATGCTGCGTATCGAGCGCGACGAGCCCCGTGTCGCGCTGCGGATCGTAGGCCATTGCCGCGACCACGCCGATCCCCATGCCGAGCTCGACATAGGTCTTGATCACGTCCGCGTCGATCGCGGTGAGCACGACGTCGGGCACGGCGCCCGCCTGCGTGAACGCCTGGTCGATGTGCGAGCGGCCCGTGAAGTCCTGGTCGTACGTGATGATCGGGTACTCGGCGATTTCCTCGAGCGTCAGGTTCTCGCGGCCGACGAGCGGATGGCCCTTCGGCACGACGACCGTGTGGTGCCACGAATAGCACGGGAACGTGACGATGTCCGGATAGCGGTCGAGCGCCTCGGTCGAGATGCCGAGATCGGCCTCGCCATTCAGGATCATCTGCGCGATCTGCTGCGGGCTGCCCTGGCGCAGCGCGAGATGCACCTTCGGGAACACGTCGGTGAACTGGCGGATCACCTTCGGCAGCGCGTAGCGCGCCTGCGTGTGCGTCGTTGCGACGACGAGATGGCCGCTGTCCTGGTCGGCGAACTGGCGCGCGACGCGGCGCAGGTTCTCGGCGTCGAGCAGCATCCGCTCGATCAGCTGGTGCACGGCCTTGCCGGGCTCCGTGAGCCCCGTCAGCCGCTTGCCGCGCCGGATGAAGATGTCGACGCCCAGCTCATCCTCGAGATCCTTGATCTGCTTCGACACGCCCGACTGCGACGTGTACAGCACGTTCGCGACTTCCGTCAGGTTCATGTTCTGGCGCACCGCTTCGCGCACGAACCGCAATTGCTGAAAATTCATGGGTATGCCTCTTAGGCTGTCGTTGTTTGATTGTCGATTCCGAGCGTATCCCGCCCCCTGCCCTGCATTTTCTCGTCAACGCGCGGGAAACACACGCACCGCGCGCGGCACCGCCGTCGCACCGTCGCCGACCTGCAGCGACAGCGCCCGCCATGCGTCGCGATCGAGTTCCGCCTCGAGCGCGCCGCCTGCACGTGCCTCGAGCTCCACGCGTACCGAGCCGCCCAGCGGGATCACGCGACGCACGTCCACCGCGATACCGTCGCGGTGCCCTTCTTCGCCGACCGGCCACAGCTGCAGGTCGTGCGGCCGCACATAAGCGTTCGCAGGGCCTGCGAAATCGGCGTCGACCTCGATCGGCGCGGCCGCCCCCTCGGCGACGAAGCCACGCCCGGCGACCGTGCCCGGCAGCCGGTTCGCCGCGCCGAGGAACTCGTAGACGAATGCGCTCTGCGGATGATCGTAGACGTCCTGCGGGCTGCCGACCTGCTCGACGTGGCCGCGGTTCAGCACGACGATGCGATCGGCGACTTCCAGCGCCTCCTCCTGGTCGTGCGTGACGAAGATCGTCGAGATGTGCAGGTCGTCGTGCAGACGACGCAGCCAGCCGCGCAGCTCCTTGCGGACCTTCGCGTCGAGCGCGCCGAACGGCTCGTCGAGCAGCAGCACCTTCGGCTCGACCGCGAGCGCGCGGGCGAGCGCGATACGCTGGCGCTGGCCGCCCGACAGCTCGGACGGATAGCGCTGCGCGAGCCAGTCGAGCTGCACGAGCTTCAGCAGTTCGTGCACCTTCTCGCGGATCGCGGCTTCCGACGGCCGCTCGCGGCGCGGCTTCACCCGCAGCCCGAACGCGACGTTCTCGAACACGGTCATGTGGCGGAACAGCGCGTAGTGCTGGAACACGAAGCCGACCTGGCGGTCGCGTGCGCCGACCGATGCCACGTCGAGCCCCTGCAGCACGACCTGGCCCGCATCCGCGTGCTCGAGGCCCGCGATCACGCGCAGCAGCGTGGTCTTGCCGCAGCCGGACGGCCCGAGCAGCGCGACCAGCTCGCCGGGCGGGAAGTCGAGCGATACGTTGTCGAGCGCCGTGAAATCGCCGAAGCGCTTCTGAAGGTTACGGACGGTGATACCCATTCTGGTTGCCTCTTTACGATTTCGACGAAACGGCGCCGACGGGGCCGGCATGTGCGGGAACGGTGTCGTGCGCGTCGGCCAGTTCGGCCGCAAGATGACGCTCGGCGATCAGCTTCAGCGCGAGCGTGACGAGCGCGAGCAGCGCCAGCACCGACGCCACCGCGAACGCCGCCGCGAAGTTGTATTCGTTGTACAGGATCTCCACGTGCAGCGGCATCGTGTCGGTCACGCCGCGGATGTGGCCGGACACGACCGACACCGCGCCGAACTCGCCCATCGCGCGCGCATTGCACAGGATCACGCCGTACAGCAGGCCCCACCTCACGTTCGGCAGCGTCACGCGGCGGAAGATCTGCCAGCCCGACGCGCCGAGCACGCGCGCGGCTTCTTCCTCGTCGGTGCCTTGCGCCTGCATCAGCGGAATCAGCTCGCGCGCGACGAACGGGAACGTGACGAAGATCGTCGCGAGCACGATGCCCGGCACCGCGAAGATGATCTGCACGTCGTGATCCTGCAGCCACGGCCCGAACCAGCCCTGCGCGCCGAACAGCAGCACGTACACGAGGCCCGAGATCACCGGCGACACCGAGAACGGCAGGTCGATCAGCGTCGTCAGCAGCGCCTTGCCGCGGAATTCGAACTTCGCGATCGCCCACGATGCGCACACGCCGAACACGAGGTTCAGCGGCACCGCGATCACGGCGACGGTCAGTGTCAGCTTGATCGCCGACCACGCATCGGGATCGGCCAGCGATTCGAAATAGAAGCCGACGCCCTTGCGCAGCGCCTCGACGAACACCGCCGCGAGCGGCACGACGAGGAAAAACGCGAGGAACGCCAGCGCGATGCCCGTGAGCAGCCAGCGCACGACGCGCGACTCGCTGACGGGGTCGAGCCGCTTCGTGGCACGCGCGGCCGGCGACGGGGTTTTCAGCACGACGGTGGCCTCCTGGCTCATTGCTGGCCTCCTGCGGCGGCGGCGGTGACGGCGGCGGGCGCCGGACCGCTCGCGCCCTTGCTCGTACGGCGCTGCAGATACCACTGCAGCGTGTTGATCAGCAGCAGCATCAGGAACGACACGACGAGCATCACGACTGCCAGCGCGGTCGCGCCCGCGTAGTCGTACTGCTCGAGCTTCGTGATGATGAGCAGCGACGTGATCTCGGATTTCATCGGCACGTTGCCGGCGATGAAGATCACCGAGCCGTATTCGCCGAGGGCGCGTGCGAACGCGAGCGCGAAACCGGTGAGGAGCGCCGGCAGCACGGCCGGCAGCACGACGCGGCGGAACGTCAGCCAGCGCGACGCGCCGAGGCACGCGGCGGCCTCTTCCTGCTCGCGCTCGAAATCCTCGAGCACCGGCTGCACCGTGCGCACGACGAACGGCAGCCCGATGAAGGTCAGCGCGACCAGCACGCCGGCCGGCGTGAACGCGATCTTGATGCCGAGCGGCGCGAGATACTGGCCGACCCAGCCGTTGGTCGCGTAAACGGCCGCGAGCGAAATGCCGGCGACCGACGTCGGGAGGGCAAACGGCAAGTCGACGACCGCATCGACGAGGCGCTTGAACGGGAACGTGTAGCGCACCAGAACCCACGCGACGAGAAAGCCGAACACGGCGTTGATCAGCGCGCCGCCGAGCGCGGCCGAGAACGTCAGCCGGTACGACGCGAGCACGCGCGGCGACGTGACGGCGGTGACGAACTGGTCCCACGACAGCGTCGCGGTCTTCAGGAACGTGGCGGCGAGCGGTATCAGCACCACGAGGCTCAAATAGGCCACCGTGATGCCTAGCGTCACGCCGAAACCGGGCAGCGCGCTCGGCTTGCGAAAGGTGTACGTCGTCATCGGATGCTCTTGCTGGGTCGATGCTGCTCATGGGTCCGACGCAAACGCCGGCGCAGTGAATCGCGCCGGCGGCCCCGTCGGGGATGCGGCGCGCTATCGTGGCGCGCCGCCGTTGTTATGGCGTTACTGCGGCTTGTAGATCGAATCGAACACGCCGCCGTCCGCGAAATGCGTCTTCTGCGCATTCGTCCAGCCGCCGAAGGTATCGTCGACCGTGTACAGCTTCAGCTTCGGGAACTGCTTCGTCAGCTCCGCCGGCACGTTCTTCGAACGCGGCCGGTAGTAGTTGCGTGCCGCGATCTCCTGGCCCTGCGGGCTGTACAGGAAGTTCAGGTACGCCTCGGCCAGCTTGCGCGTGCCCTTCTTGTCGACCACCTTGTCGACCACCGCGACGGGCGGCTCGGCCAGGATGCTCACCGACGGCACGACGATCTCGAACTTGTCGGTGCCGAATTCCTTGACCGACAGGAATGCCTCGTTTTCCCATGCGATCAGCACGTCGCCGATCCCGCGCTGCACGAAGCTCGTCGTCGCGCCGCGCGCGCCCGAATCGAGCACGCCGGCGTTCTTGTAGAGCTTCGTGATGAATTCCTTCGCCGTCTGCTCGTTGCCGCCCGGCTTGTGCAGCGCGTACGCCCACGCGGCCAGGTAGTTCCAGCGCGCGCCGCCCGACGTCTTCGGGTTCGGCGTGACGATCGAGATGCCCGGCTTGGTTAGGTCGTCCCAGTCCTTGATCCCCTTCGGATTGCCCTTGCGCACCAGGAACACGATCGTCGACGTGTACGGCGACGCGTTGTCGGGCAGGCGCTTCTGCCAGTCCTTGTTGACGAGCCCCTTGTTCGCGAGCGCATCGATGTCGTACGCGAGCGCCAGCGTGACGACGTCCGCCTGCAGGCCGTCGAGCACCGAGCGCGCCTGCGCCCCCGAGCCGCCGTGCGACTGCTTGAAGTTGACGGTCTCGCCCGTCTTCGCCTTCCACTCCTTGCCAAACGCCTGGTTGAAGTCCTGATACAGCTCGCGCGTCGGGTCGTACGACACGTTCAGGAAGGTCGTATCGGCCTGTGCGTGCGTCGCGACGCCCAGCGCCGCCGCCGCGCCCAGCGCGAGTGTTGCGATCAGGCGGCCCACTCCGCCCACCAGCCCCGTATTGCGCTTGCCCATCCTTGGTTCTCCAGTGTTGTCGGTATTGCGATGTCGGGCCAGTCTAACGAACGGGTTACATGATTAAAAATAATCGTTCCTTATTTTTTAATACTCAAAAGTGCTAACGCAGACGGGATGGACGGTTGCGGCGGATGAATCGACGTCCGGGCGTCGTGAAATCGCGTCGGAACCGGCGTGATCGCGTCGAACCTCAAGTAACACTTGAAATTCGCGGACTACTGTATAAAAATACAGCTCACTGTCTATCCATACAGTTGAGCCATGACCAAACTCACCGCCCGTCAGCAGCAAGTGTTCGACTTGATCCGTCGCGCGATCGAGCGCTCCGGATTCCCGCCCACCCGTGCCGAGATCGCGGCCGAACTGGGCTTCAGCTCGCCGAATGCGGCCGAGGAGCACCTGCGCGCACTGGCGCGCAAGGGTGTGATCGAGCTGGCCGCCGGCGCGTCGCGCGGCATCCGCCTGCTCGGCATCGACGATGCCCCGCACCAGTTCACGCTGCCGCACGCCGGCCTGATGCAACTGTCGCTGCCGCTCGTCGGCCGCGTCGCGGCCGGTAGCCCCATCCTTGCGCAGGAGCACATCTCGCAGCATTACGCGTGCGATCCCGCGCTGTTCTCCAGCAAGCCCGACTACCTGCTGAAAGTGCGCGGCCTGTCGATGCGCGACGCCGGCATCCTCGACGGCGACCTCCTCGCCGTGCAGAAGCGCACGGAAGCAAAGGACGGCCAGATCATCGTCGCGCGTCTCGGCGACGACGTCACGGTCAAGCGCCTGATGCGCCGGCCGGGCGGTCTCGAGCTGATCGCGGAGAACCCGGATTACGAAAACATCTTCGTCAAGGCCGGCAGCGCGGAATTCGCGCTGGAAGGCATCGCCGTCGGGCTGATTCGCTCGGGCGAACTCTGACATTCCGTCTCGCTGAGGAGAACATCATGGAACGCCTTGCCCGTCTGCTGCCTTTCCGTCAATTCGGCCGCCTGCGTCACCTGCGCGGCCGCACGCCCTGCGCTCCGCTGTCCGCAGCGGCGCCTGTGCAAGAAGAAGTCGCAGTCGAACGGCAGGCGTCCCTGCTGCCGTCGGCGCTCCCCGCTTTCGCGCGGGTATCGCTGAACGCCGGCCTGAATCACGCCGAACCCGCGCGCCGTGCACCGGTGCGCGTTTATCACGGCCGGTCGCGCCTGATCATGGTCGGCACGATCGATGCCGTGTGCCGGATGATCGATCGCTGCATTGCAGAGGAACGATCGGCCACGCCAGGCGGTCTCTGATTGCGGACATCCCCGCACCGGAGGCAACGTGACCGGATCTTCGGGCCGCGCATGGCGGCTCAAGCCCCTTCTGATCGTCGTGCTGGCCGTCGCCATCGTTGTGGCGATCGGCTATGCGTACGCATCGCCGTACGTCGCGCTCGGTCGCCTGAAATCGGCGATCGATGCGCGCGATGCGCAGGCCATCAGTGAATATGTCGATTTCCCGTCGCTGCGCATCAGCCTGAAGCAGCAGGTCACTGAAGAGTTGATGCGCCGAATCGACGCGGTGAAGAAGAACAATCCGTTCGCGGTGCTCGGTGCGCTGATCGGATCCGCACTGATCGGCCCGCTGGTCGATGCGTACGCGACCCCGGAAGGCGTGGCCGCACTGATGAGCGGATTGCCACCACGCGGCAATCCAGGTGAGCGTCCACCCGAATGGTCGAATCTGCCGCCCGGTAGCAATGCGCCGGCGGCACCATCGGCCAATCCGGCTCCTCCCGCGAGCGCAGCCGCTCCGGGTAGCAACGCGGCCGCTACCGCTGCGTCATCGCCACCCGCCGCTGCCGCACCGGCCAGCCCGGTCGATGCAACGCCTGCGCCGCACCCGCAGCAAACCAGCGCCGGGTACCGGAATATCGATGAATTCGTCGTGACCTACCAGCGCAGTGCCGACGGCACGCGCTATGCGGCGATATTCCACCGCTTCGGCCTGTTCTCGTGGAAGTTGTCCGCGATCGACCTGCACGCTTAACCGGCCTTGAGTGGCCGCGGTCAGCGCCCGCCCCGCGGACGTGACACGACGCCCGACCGACGCGATTCGCCGGTCAGGCAGTCATCGAATCATTGGATCATTTGCCGTTCGCCGTGGCCGCTTCACGCTCCCGCGCGATTTCTTCCTTCTGCTCCTGCGCCGACGAACACGCCACCAGAATGCTGCAGTTCACGCGATCGAGCAGTTGCGTGTTGCCCGACCCCATCCACCATCTGGACAACCCGCTACGGCACCGATGGCCGACGACGACGAGGTCGACCTTCAGCTCCCTTGCGAGATTCGCGATTTCGTCGATCGGATAGCCGAACGCGAAATGGCCTTCGGCCTGCACGCCGCGCTCGCGCAGCCAGTTCACCCCTTCCTGCAGGATTTCACGCGCGGTTTCCTCGAACCGGCCGCACGCGACGTCGGTCAGCAAACCCGCGCTCTGTGCAATGCTCGAGCGCATGTCGACCACCGACAGCAAATGCGTCTCGGCCTTGAGGTCCATCGCGAGATTGGCGCCGCAACGCAGTGCCTTGCGTCCTTCGAGCGTGCCGTCGTAACACAGCAAAATCTTGTTGTAGCTAGCCATGAAACCTCCCTATCGCAACAACGAGCCTACGCATTCATCATGGTGCGCCGCAATTCAGGACGCAAGGGATGGAAAACGCTGATTCGCCCCGCTCGGCTCGTGCGCGATGATGCAGTGCACGATCGGTGCGTACCGGCATCGCACCGTGCAGGCATGCCCTGAAGAGACGCAATCGATGCACTAGAATGGCCCGTTCGTACTCCAGCGGGCCATCAGGCGCCGGCGTCGTGCGCTTCGGTCATGCCCGTGTGACACGCAGTCGTCCGATCGGTTCGTCAACCGGCCACGCATCCGGCAACAGCGGAACACTTCCGCGCCGGCCTACAACGACAACATGCCCATGTCCGTTGCACCGATCGATTTCCGGAACGTCGAAAAGCGCTATGGCGACAAGCTCGTCGTCAACGGCCTGTCCTTCACCGTCCAGGCCGGCGAATGCTACGGCCTGCTCGGGCCGAACGGCGCCGGCAAGACCACCACGCTGAAAATGCTGCTCGGCCTCACGCATCCCGATGCAGGCGCCATTTCGCTCTGCGGCGAACCGGTTCCATCGCGTGCACGGCATGCGCGCCAGCGCGTCGGCGTCGTCCCGCAGTTCGACAATCTCGACCCCGACTTCACCGTGCGCGAGAACCTGCTCGTCTTCAGCCGCTACTTCGGCATGTCGACGCAGGCCGCGCACGCGCTCGTGAAACCGCTGCTCGAATTCGCGAAGCTCGAGAACAAGGCCGATGCGAAGGTCGGCGAGCTGTCGGGCGGCATGAAGCGCCGCCTGACGCTCGCCCGCGCGCTCGTCAACGATCCCGATGTGCTGGTGCTCGACGAGCCGACGACGGGCCTCGACCCGCAGGCGCGTCACCTCATGTGGGAGCGGCTGCGCTCGCTGCTCGCCCGCGGCAAGACGATCCTGATCACCACGCACTTCATGGAAGAAGCCGAGCGCCTGTGCGACCGCCTGTGCGTGATCGAGGAAGGCCGCAAGATCGCCGAAGGCGCGCCGCACGCGCTGATCGAATCGGAGATCGGCTGCGACGTGATCGAGATCTACGGGCCCGATCCGGCCACGCTGCGTGACGAGCTGTCGGCGTTCGCGAAGCGCACCGAGATCAGCGGCGAGACGCTGTTCTGCTACGTGAGCGATCCGGAACCGCTCAGTGCGCGACTCAAGGGGCGCACGGGGTTGCGCTATCTGCATCGCCCGGCCAATCTTGAAGATGTGTTCCTGCGGCTCACGGGCCGCGAAATGCAGGACTGATCGATCATGGACGTCCGCAACTATTCGACCGCCGCACCGTCGGCACCGCCGCGCGTGTCGCGCTTTGCGATCGCGATGCCCGCGAACGCGACCAACTGGATCGCCGTCTGGCGGCGCAACTATCTCGTCTGGCGCAAGCTCGCGCTCGCGTCGATGTTCGGCAATCTTGCCGATCCGATGATCTATCTGTTCGGGCTGGGGTTCGGGCTCGGGCTGATGCTCGGCCATGTCGACGGCGTGTCGTATATCGCGTTCCTCGCGGCCGGCACGGTCGGGTCGAGCGTGATGATGTCCGCGAGCTTCGAGTCGATGTATTCGGGGTTCTCGCGCATGCACGTGCAGCGCACGTGGGAAGCGATCATGCATACGCCGCTCGCGCTCGGCGACATCGTGCTCGGGGAAATTATCTGGGGAGCCAGCAAGGCGATGCTGTCGGGGGCCGCGATCATGCTCGTCGCGGGGGCGCTCGGCTATGCGCGGTTTCCGTCGATGCTCGCGGCGCTGCCCGTGATCGCGCTCGCGGGCCTCGCGTTTGCCAGCATCGCGATGATCGTCACGGCGCTCGCGCCGTCCTACGATTTCTTCATGTTTTATCAGACGCTCGTGCTGACGCCGATGCTGCTGCTGTCGGGCGTGTTCTTCCCGATCACGCAGTTGCCGCCGATCGCGCAGCATGCGGCGCAGGCGCTGCCGCTCGCGAATGCCGTCGAGTTGATCCGGCCCGCGATGCTCGGCCGGCCGGCAACCGACGTCGCGTTGCATGTCGTGGTGCTTACCGGTTACGCGGTCGGCGGATTCCTGCTGTCCGCGTGGCTGTTCCGGCGGCGGATGATGCGCTGACGGCCGGCGCACGAGCGCCGGCCTTCTGCGACGACCTTACTCGTCGTCGTCGCTCCACGGGATCTCGACGTCGGTCAGGAACGCGACGGTCGCGAGCGGGCCGCCTTCCTGGCGGCCGAGCTTGCCGTCCGCGCGATGCCATTCGACGCGAAACTGCGTGCCCGGATCGTCGGCCAGCAGATACACCGTGCGCAGCTCTTCCTTGTCGGCTTCGTCCACCGGGCCGTCGAACGACACCAGCATCTTCTGCGGCCACAAGCCGTTGACCGGATCGTAAATGCGGTCGCCTTGCGGAATGTCGATGCTGGCCTCGACGCCGATCGTTGCGGAGGCCTCGATGATCATCGTGCCGAGTGCGTTCAGCACGGCAGTCGCCCGCGCGGAATTGGCCTGGCGGATCGCGAGATCGCCGCGCGTCAGCGCCTTTTCGAGTCGAGGATGGATCTTCGGTTGGGTCATGCGTTTTCCTGTTTGCTTCTTGTAAATGGCGCCGCACGCGTGAAACGGCGGCGCCGGATGAATACGCGATTGCGCGCGTTTGGCGCGCCGCTTGCGCGCGTCAGAACCCGAGCGCGACCGCGAGCAGCCCGCTCGCGATCCCGAACACGACGACGAGCGTCGCGACGATCGCCAGCATGTACGGCTTGAACGAACGCGCGAGCATCGCGAGCGACGGCACGCTGATCGGCGGCAACGTCATCAGCAGCGCGGCGGCCGGGCCGACGCCCATGCCGAGCGACAGCATTGCCTGGATGATCGGCACCTCGCCGGCCGTCGGGATCACGAACAGCATGCCCGCGACCGCGAATGCAATGATCCAGCCGAGATGATTGCCGATGTCCGGGCCGATATGCGGGAACAGCCACGCGCGCGCGGCGCCGAGCAGCAGCACGAGCACGATGTATTCGGGCACGAGTCGCACGGCCATGCGCGCGAGCAGCTTCATCCAGCGAACGAACGGATTGCCGGCCGCTGCCTGCTCGGCCGCCAGCGCGGCGAGCTGCGCATCGTCGATGCTGCGGTCTTCGGGGCGTGCGATGCGGTTCAGCAGATAGCCGATCCCGAACACCATCGCGATGCCGAGCACGAGGCGCAGCGCACTCCAGTGCCAGCCGAGCACGAAGCCCATGAAGACCAGTGCCGCCGGGTTCAGCACCGTGTTGCCGAGCCAGAACGCGACCGCGCCGCCCGGCGATGCATGGCGCGCACGCAGCCCCGCGACGACCGGCGCCGCACAGCACGTGCACATCATGCCGGGCAGCGACAGCAGACCGCCCGCGGCGACGCTGCCGAAGCCGGTGCGGCCGAGCACGCGCGCGACCCAATGCGCGGGCAGCAGCGCCTGCACGGCCGAACCGAGCAGCAGGCCCAGCACCATTGCCTGCCAGATCGCCTTGCCGTACGCCCACGCGTAGTCGAGCGCGGCCTTCAGCGACGGCTCGGGCGCCGCCGCCGACGTGCCCATCAGGATCGACTGGCCGATAGAATGATGCTCGGCGGCGACGAACGCCTTGTTGTAGTACGGGAACCATTTCACATAGAACAGGCCCGCGACCGCGATCAGCAGGAAGGTCATCCAGCCGAGGGCCGGACTGGGTTGGGTGCGTGTGGTCGTCATCGTGTGGTCGTCGATTGGTTTTGATCAGTTTCGAATGTCGCGCCTGCAGCAAACGCGGCCGATGCGGGTAGCCCGGCCCGTGCGAGCTGGGCCAGCAGCGCACGCGCCTGCTCGCGCCCATCGGCGGCGTTGGGCCGGAACGTGAACGTCAGCGCCCGGTTCGGCTTGTTGTACGTCGCGCGATAGGTGCGCGCATAGGCGGGATCGTAATGCTTGTCGATCAGCTCGGTGAACAGTTCGGCCCGTGCGTCCGCGTCGATCAGCGCCTTCCAGTGCGTCACCTGCTCACGGCTGTGCAGGCCGATCAGCCGATGGAGCTGCGCCTTGAACGCATCCGGTTCGTCGAACAGGTGCGCGTAATCGTCGAGGAGGAATGCGATGCGCTCGTCGTGCGCCGCGTCGACATGCACCCACGGCCCCGCGTGAAACGCTTCGATCAACGCGATCGGCAATTGCACGAGCCCGATCCTGCGGCTTTCCGATTCGACGAACACCGGCCATTCGGGGTCGAAACGTCCAAGCGTTTCGACGAGCCCGGAATCGAATCCCTTCTGCGCCGGCTGCGACTTGCCCGGCAGCGCACCAAGCAGCGAACCGCGATGGCACGCGAGCGCCTCGAGATCGAGCGTCTGCGCGCCCACGTCGCGCAGTGCGTTCAGCAGGCGCGTCTTGCCGCAGCCCGTATGGCCGACGAGCGCGATGTAGCGAAAGCGCGTCGGCAGCGAGTCGAGCGTCGCGCATACCGACTGGCGGTACGCTTTGTAGCCGCCGTCGAGCTGGCGCGCCTTCCAGCCGATCAGGTTGAACCAGGTCGTCATCGAGCCCGAGCGCTTGCCGCCGCGCCAGCAGTAGATCAGCGGCCGCCAGTTGCGTGGACGGTCGGCGAAGGTCGTGTCGAGATGGCGCGCGATGTTGCGCGCGACGATGGCCGCGCCGACCCGCGTCGCCTCGTACGGCGACACCTGGCGGTACATCGTCCCGACGAGCACGCGCTCCTCGTTGCTGAGCACGGGTGCGTTCAGCGCGCCGGGAATATGGTCCTCGGCGAACTCGAGCGGCGTGCGCACGTCGATGATCTCGTCGAACTCGCCGGCGCGATCGAGGGTGACAATCAGGTTCTTCAATTTGGCGTCGAACAGGGGCGATGCGGCTCGATGAGCCGCATGGGCACGGAAGGCGGATTGACGATTATCTCACGGGCCGGCCTCTCGGGCCGCGCGCGGCAGTCGGCGGCGCCGACGCGGCCTGCATCGCGTCGATCAGATGATCGCGGAACGCGCGAACCGACGCGGGCAGATCGCGCCCCGCCATCGTCTGCACCTGGATGCTGCGCTCGCGCAGCTGCGGGTTCGTCACGGGCACGACGACGAAGCCGTCCGCGGCGCAGCGATCACGCACCGACAGCAGCCCCGTGAACATCACCGCGCCCGTGCGCCGCGCGTAACCGTACATCGCCGCCGTGTTGTTGCTCGTCAGTTCGGGCTCGAGCAGCAGCCCGTCGAGCGCGCACGCGATGTCGATCAACTGGCGCACCGTCGTGCCGGCCTCGGGCAGCACGTGCGGGTGACGGGCGACATCGGCGAGCGACACGGCCTCCCGCGTCGCGAGCGGATGGTCGTGCCGCACCAGCGCGAAGATCGGCGCGCGCTCGGAGTGGTCGACGCGCACGCCCTTCTCCGGCGCGAGGCTGAAGCTCAACGCGATGTCCACGTCGCCATCGCGCACACGCCGCGTCGCGTCCGCCGGCGACACCACCCATACGGAGAAATCGACACCCGGATGGCGCGCCTTGAAGCTGGCGAGCGTGCCGGGCAGGAAGTCGATCGCGAACCCTTCCGAGCACGCGATCTTCAGCAGGCTGCCGTGCAGCGCATCGAGCCCGCCGATGTCCTTCATCACGTGCTCGGCCTCCAGCAGGCTGCGCTGCGCGAACGCCAGCAGCCGCTCGCCGGCCTCCGACAACGCCATCCCGCGCGGCCGGCGCTCGAACAGCGGTGCGCCGAGCTCGCTCTCCAGTTTCGCGATCTGGCGGCTGATCGCCGATACGGCCACGTGCAGCCGCGCGGACGCGTCGCTGATCGAACCGGTGCGCGCCACTTCGACGAAATACCGCAATGCCAGGCCATGCAGGAAAGCCGCCATCGTTCTGTCTCCGCCCGGCTGCCGGCCGTGCCGCTTTGCCTTTTCGGCAACGAAAGGTTCGAAATTCGATCATTGTGACAAAAAAAACGGCTTCCTAGAATCGATCGCACTTCACGCTGCGTGCCCGATCCGGCGCGTGCAGGAACCCGTCAGAGGAGACCCGACTTGAGCCGTACCGCCGCCATCCAGCACGCGCTGAACCAGTTCGAATCCGGTGCGTTCTTCACGACCCTGAGCCGCCGCGTCGGCCTGCGCACCGAAAGCCAGGACAGCGGCAACGAAGCCGCGCTACGCGCCTACCTGACCGACGAGATCGCCCCCGAGGCCGCGCGCCTCGGCTTCACGTCGCGGATCGTCGACAATCCCGTCGACGGCGGCGGCCCGTTCCTGGTCGCGTCGCGCCACGAAGACGACACGCTGCCGACCGTGCTGATCTACGGCCACGGCGACGTCGTGCGCGGCTACGACGCGCAATGGCGCGCGCCGTTGTCGCCGTGGACGCTGACGGCCGACGGCGACCGCTGGTACGGCCGCGGCAGCGCCGACAACAAGGGCCAGCACACCATCAACCTGGCCGCGCTGGCGAGCGTGCTCGACGCGCGCGGCGGCCGGCTCGGCTTCAACGCGAAGCTGCTGATCGAGATGGGCGAGGAAACGGGTTCGCCGGGCCTCGACGCACTGTGCCGCCAGGAGCGCGACGCGCTCGCGGCCGACGTGCTGATCGCCTCCGACGGCCCGCGCATCGCCGCCGCGCGCCCGACGGTATTCCTCGGCTCGCGTGGTTCGGTCAATTTCAAGCTGAGCCTGCGCGCCCGCGACGGCGCCCATCACTCCGGCAACTGGGGCGGGCTGTTGCGCAATCCGGCGATCGTGCTCGCGCATGCGCTCGCGAGCCTCGTCGACGCGCGCGGCACGATTCGCGTCGCGGGGCTGCGTCCGCCGCCGATCCCGGCCGCCGTGCGCGATGCGCTCGCCGATCTTTCCGTCGGCGGCGGCCCCGGCGATCCGGCGCTCGACGCCGACTGGGGCGAGCCCGGCCTCACCGCGCCCGAGCGCGTGTTCGGCTGGAACACGTTCGAGATCCTCGCGTTCAAGGCCGGCAACCCCGAGCACCCCGTCAATGCGATCCCGCCCGCCGCGTACGCGCACTGCCAGTTGCGCTTCGTCGTCGGCACCGACTGGGAAGCGCTGCACGCGCATCTGCGCACGCACCTCGATGCGCACGGCTTCGCCGACATCGAGATCGACGTCGAGCGCGGCGCACCGGCGACGCGCGTGCCGCCGGACGATCCGTGGGTGCGCTGGGCCGTCGCGTCGCTCGCGCGGACCACCGGCAAGAAGCCCGCGATCCTGCCGAATCTCGGCGGCACGCTGCCGAACGAAGTGTTCGCCGACACGCTCGGGCTGCCGACGCTGTGGGTGCCGCACTCGTACCCGGCGTGCTCGCAGCACGCACCGGACGAGCACCTGCTCGCGAGCGTCGTCAGCGAGGGGCTGCAGATGATGGCCGGCCTCTTCTGGGATCTCGGCGACGACGCGCCGACCGCTCGCCGCACCGCGCCCGCCGCGGCCGGCGCCGCCCTGTAACGCGCTTCGCCCTTCTCACGGGACGTGCAAACACGATGAATACGACCACCCTCACTTCGCAGGAAGCCGCCCGCCCCAGCGCCGCGAAGATCCGGCGCATCATCTTCGCGGCGTCGATCGGCAACGCGCTCGAATGGTTCGACCTGATCGTCTACGGCTTCTTCGCGGTGACGATCGCCAAGCTGTTCTTCCCCGCCACCAGCGAAGCAACGTCGCTGATGCTGACGCTCGGCACGTTCGGGCTGTCCTACCTGATCCGGCCGATCGGCGGCTTCATCCTCGGCGCCTATGCGGATCGCGCGGGCCGCAAGGCGTCGCTGCTGCTGTCGATCGCGATGATGATGGCCGGCACGCTGCTGATCGCGCTGATGCCGACCTACGCGTCGATCGGCCTGCTCGCGCCGCTCGGAATCATGCTGTCGCGGCTGATGCAGGGCTTTTCCGCGGGCGGCGAATTCGCGAGTTCGACCGCGTTCCTCGTCGAGCACGCGCCGCAGCGGCGCGGTTTCATGTCGAGCTGGCAGTTCGCGAGCCAGGGCCTCGCGACGCTGCTCGCATCGGGCTTCGGCGCGTTGCTGACCGCCACGCTGACGACCGCGCAACTCGAAAGCTGGGGCTGGCGCGTGCCGTTCCTGTTCGGGCTCGCGATCGGCCCGGTCGGGCTGTATATCCGCCGCTACGTCGACGAAGGCGTCGAGTTCAAGACGCAGGCACGCTCGGCAGCGCCGGTGCGCGAGCTGTTCGCGGAACACAAGGTGCGGGTGCTGCTGTCGATCGGCGCGCTCGTGATCTCGACCGCGATCAACTACATGATCCTGTACATGCCGACTTACGCGATCAAGCAACTCGGGCTGCCCGCATCGACTGGCTTCGCGGCCACGCTCGCGACCGGCTTCGTGCTCACGCTCGTCACACCGGTCGTCGGCCACCTGTCCGATCGTACCGGGCGGATCCGCATGATGGCGGTCGCGGCGGTCCTGATGCTCGTCACCGTGTACCCGACGTTCGCGTGGCTCACGCGTCACGCGTCGTTCGCGACGATGCTCGCTGCCCTGGTCTGGATCGGTGCGCTGAAGGCGATGTACTGCGGCGCGCTGCCGGCGCTGATGGCCGAGCTGTTCCCGTCGCAAACCCGCGCAACGGGGCTCGCGGTCAGCTACAACACGGGGGTCACGCTGTTCGGCGGCTTCGCGCCGTTCGTCATCACCTGGCTGATCAGCGCGACCGGCAACCGGCTGTCGCCGGCGCTCTATCTGATGGGGTGCGCGCTGCTGAGCCTCGCCGCGCTGTTCGTCGCGCGCACGCGGCTCAAGATGCGCTAACGGAACAACCGACGGCGCGACGATGCGCCGCCGGTGCGGCCCGTCGCGGCATCGCTGCCGTGCGGGCCGGACGCCGCCTTCAGGTCAAGGCGCCGGGTTCGGCTGCAGTTCGTGCAGCGCGTCGATCTCAGCGAGGATCTCGTCGGACAGCTTCACGTCGACGCTGCCGATGTTCTCCTTCAACTGCTTGAGCGACGTCGCCCCGATCAGGTTGCTGCGCGTGAACGGCCGGCTGTTGACGAACGCCAGCGCGAGCTGCGCGGGCGACAGCCCGTGACGGCGCGCGAGCGCGACATAGCGCGACGTCGCCTCGACGGCCTGCGGCTTGCTGTAGCGCTGGAAGCGTTCGAACAACGTGATGCGGGCGCCAGCCGGACGCGCACCGTTCTCGTACTTGCCGGACAGCCAGCCGAACGCGAGCGGCGAATACGCGAGCAAGCCGACGCCATCGCGATGCGTGAATTCCGACAGCCCGTTCTCGAACGTGCGGTTCAGCAGGCTGTACGGATTCTGGATGCTCGCGATGCGCGGCAGCCCGAGCTTCTCGGCCGCGCGCAGGAACTGCGCGACGCCCCACGGCGTTTCGTTCGACACGCCGATCGCACGCACCTTGCCGGCCTTCACGAATTCCGCGAGCACGCCGAGGGTTTCCTCGATCGGCACCGTATAAGCATCGTCGACCCACGGATAGGCGGGACGGCCGAACGTCGTCGTGCTGCGATCGGGCCAGTGCAGCTGGTAGAGATCGACGTAGTCGGTCTGCAGGCGCTTGAGGCTGCCGTCGAGCGCTTCGGTCAGGTTCTTGCGGTCGAACTGGTTGCCTTCGCCGCGGATATGGCGCGGATTGTGCGGCTGCCGCGCCGGCCCGGCGATTTTCGTCGCGAGCACGATGCGATCGCGCTGTGCGCGATGCTGCGCGAGCCAGGTGCCGATGTACGCCTCGGTGCGCCCCTGCGTGTCGGGTTTCGGCGGTACCGGATACATCTCCGCGGTATCGATCAGCGTGACGCCCTGCCCGATCGCGTAATCGATCTGCTCGTGCGCATCACGCTCCGAATTCTGCTCGCCCCACGTCATCGTGCCCAGGCCGATCAGGCTCACCTCGATGCCCGAATCGCCAAGTGTGCGGTATTCCATGCTGTTCCTGTCGCGTCGGTGGAAAGCAGGAACGCTATCACATTGAAGCGACTGCTTCAGACAGGCTCCGGCTACGCTTACAGGCGGCCTTCGGCGCCGGCAACGAGGTTCACGCGCCGGCCCGGACGATGGCGCCGCCGCCCGCCGTCACTGCGGCCGCTGGATGAAACAGGTCGCCGACGCATGCGCGACGATCTTGTCGTCCGCGGTCTTCAGCGTGCCCTCCGCGACGCCCAGCGAACGTGACAGGTGGATCACGCGCCCTTCCGCGACCAGGTCGACGTCGCGCGGCACGGGCCGCAGCATCTTCACATGCAGGTCGACCGTGCCGTAGCCGACACCCGCATCCAGCATCGAATGCACCGCGCACCCGGTGACCGAATCGAGCACCGTCGCGGCGAACCCGCCGTGCACGCCGCCGAGCGGATTCAGGTGCCGGTCGTCTGCCCGCGCCGAAAACTTCACATAACCGAGCTCGACGTCGAGCGGACGCATCGGGATCGTCTCGGAAATCGACGCGAGCGGCGCATCGCCCGATACCGCCGCGCGCAACAGATCGAGACCAGACAGGGAAAGCGGGTTCATCGGGTTGTCTCCGGGTTGAAAGCGCGTCGCCGCGCGAGTAAGTTCTAAATTGGAACTCATTATTGACAACGACGGCGGCCGTTGTCAACGTGGCCGGGCCCGTTACAACCGAAGGCGGGTTCTATAATCGAACCCGCTGTTTCGCTGAACCGCCGCCAAGGATGCAAGAGACTCGACGATGAAATGGGATGACATCGGCACGCTGAACTGTTCAGTCGCGCGTACGCTCGCCGTGCTCGGCGACCGCTGGACCATGCTGATCCTCCGCAACGCGTTCCTCGGCTGCCGCCGCTTCGACGCGTTCCAGACCCAGCTTGGCCTCACGCGTCATGTGCTGGCCGAGCGGCTCGCGCGACTCGTCGACGAAGGCGTGCTGGTCAAGCGCGCGTATCAAGAGCGGCCGCCGCGGTTCGAATACCGGCTGACCGACAAGGGCCTCGACCTCTACCCGACCCTGCTCGCACTGACGGCGTGGGGCGACCGCTGGAAAGACGACGGCCAGGGGCCGCCGGTGCAGTTGCGTCACCGCACGTGCGGCCATCTGATGCATGCGGTCACCGTATGCTCCGCGTGCGGCGAGCCGCTCGACGCGCGCGACGTGCAGCCGGAGCGTGGCCCCGGTTGGATAGCAGCCGAGGCAGCCGGGGCGCCCGCGGCCGAGGATTGATGCTGCGTCGTGCATTCATGAGTGAACGCGTAGCGCACACGGATCGTTAGTCGCACTCACACTGCTGTTGCGTGCCGCATCATGCCCAACCGGCCGCGCGCGCATGGCTTATACGCTGCCATTCCACCACCATCGCACGCGCAATCGCGCGCTGCTATCGCCTGCATCCGTCGATCAACCCGATCACGCACTCGGATCCTGTACAACGCAACTTTGCATCACCGCCCCTGCGATCACGGTCATCGCGATGCGTCGTCCCGTCTCATCCACACGTGACCAGGCCGCCACGTCTGCGTTACACTCACGGCCCGCTGTCTCGAAATTGTTCGCTGTCCAAGATGTTGTCGCGCAATCGCCTCGCCGCTGCCTGTCTCGCCGCCTCCCTGCTCGCCACTCCGTACGCCGCCTTCGGCAAGACGCAAAGTGAATCGCTGCTCCAGCAGGCGATCGACTTGGTGTCGCGTTGGCTGCCGGCCCCCACTCACGAAGCGCCCGCGACCCAGGTCGTCGAATCGGCGTTTTCGCCCGATGGCGGTGCCGAAGCGCTCGTGCTGAAAGCGATCGGCGCCGCGCGCAGCTCGATCCGCGTCGCCGCCTATTCGTTCACGTCGCCGCCCGTCACGCGCGCACTGCTCGCGGCGAAGCGACGCGGCGTGAATGTCGCGGTGGTCGTCGACGACAAGGGCAATCGCGCCAAGAGCAGCAAGCAGGCGCTGAACCTGCTCGTCAACGCGGGTATCCCGACGCGCACGATCGACGCCTATGCGATCCATCACGACAAGTACCTCGTGATCGACGCCGAGCACGTCGAAACGGGCTCGTTCAACTACAGCGCATCGGCAGCCAGCCGCAATTCCGAGAACGTCGTCGTGGTGTGGAACAACCCGCAACTCGCGTCGCGTTATCTCACGCACTGGCAAAGCCGCTTCGACCAGGGCACGCCGTACCACTCCAGCTACTGAGGCAGGCCGCGCGGCGCGCGCCCCGTGTTCGATCCGCCGTGGTACTGATGATCGGCGAGCGTGGCGCGAAGCTCAATTCAGCCGAATGGCCAGCGCGCCGCCGCACTCAATGGATGTCGGGCGCCCGCCCGGTCG
Organism: Burkholderia sp. HI4860; assembly: GCF_002223045.2. Taxonomy (NCBI): domain Bacteria; kingdom Pseudomonadati; phylum Pseudomonadota; class Betaproteobacteria; order Burkholderiales; family Burkholderiaceae; genus Burkholderia; species Burkholderia sp. HI4860. Next base: position 136,514 of record NZ_NKFO02000003.1, read on the forward strand.
CCGCACCGGCCTGCGTCGTCGGCGCACAGCGATTCGCCTGTCCGCTCGCGCCGCTTGCCGACGACGGCGGCAAGCCGCCGGGCAGCGCGCTGCTCACGCAAACGACGCCGAATGCCAGCGTGTTCTGAACCATCGGATAAAGAAGATACAGCGCAAACGCGAGATAGCCCGCGTACAGAAATCGAACCATGGTGTGGTGGGAGGCGATGAACGAATGGACTCGCCCTGTTTACGGCACTGCGCCGGGGTACCTTGAGGTATCGCGCCGCCGATTGCGCATCTCGGCGAAACGCGGCCCCATGGCGCCTGCTTCTCACCCGATCTGCATCGATTCGTGCCGGGCCGAAACCACCGGTCGGCGGATTGGCAACGTGGCGATGCGCGGAACAATGCGCGATACTGTCCGACATACGATCCCGTAACCGGCCTCGCAGCCGGAACAAAAGACAAGGCCCATGCAAATCGCCCCGAAACCGGCTGACGAGGCGGCCCGGCTCGATACGCTTCATTCGCTCTCGATCCTCGACACGCCGCCCGAAGAGCGCTTCGATCGCCTGACGCGTCTTGCACGCAGGCTGTTCGACGTACCGATCGCCCTCGTCAGCCTCGTCGACGACGATCGCCAGTGGTTCAAGAGCCATGCCGGGCTCGACGTCACGCAAACGTCGCGCGACGTGTCGTTCTGCGCCCATGCGCTGCACGAGGGCCATACGATGGTGATCCAGGATGCGCTGAACGACAATCGCTTCCACGACAACCCGCTCGTCACCGGCGCGCCCGGCATCCGCTTCTACGCCGGTCGGCCGATCACGGCACCGAACGGCGCACCCATCGGCACGCTGTGCCTGATCGACACGCGGCCGCGCTCGCTCGAACCCGACGAGCTCGCGCTGCTCGGCGATCTCGCCCACATGACCGAGCGCGAGATCGCCGCACTGCATTTCGCGACCACCGACGAGCTCACGCAACTGACCAACCGGCGCGGCTTCGAGATTCTCGCCCGCCACGTGCTGAGCCTGTGCGATCGCCTCGACCGTCACGCGGTGCTGCTGTTCTTCGACCTGAACGATTTCAAGTCGATCAACGACCGCTTTGGCCACGCCGAAGGCGACCACGCGCTCAAGGCCTTCGCCGACACGCTGACGGGCGCGCTGCGCGACAGCGACGTGATCGCCCGGCTTGGCGGCGACGAATTCGTCGTGCTGCTGAGCGCCACCGATCCGGCCGACGTGGCCGAGCCGGTCGAACGCGTGACGCGGGCGCTCGCGCTGCGCAACGCGGCCGACGCACGCGGCTATGACATCCGGTTCAGCGTCGGGCATGTCGACTACGATCCCGCGCACCATCGCGACGTGGCCGACCTGCTCGCCTCGGCCGATCAACGGATGTACGAGCACAAGCAACGCGGCAAGTCGACCGGCGCGTAAGCGCGGACGGAACGGGCGCAGGCACGCGCCGCCGCCCCGTTGCTCAATTGGTGTTGCGTGGTTGCGTCAGCTTCCGCACGGCGGCGCGCTGGCCATGGCCTGCGCGATCTGCTCGGGCGTCAGGTCGCGCTGATGCGTCGCGAGCGACCAGCGATGGCCGAACGGATCCTCGACCTGTCCGTAGCGATCGCCCCAGAACATGTCGGCCGCCGGAATCGTGACCGTCGCGCCGGCCGCGACCGCCTTCGCGATCGCCGCGTCGGTGTCCGGCACGTACAGGTGCAGGCAGACCGGCGTGCCTTTCAGTGCCTTCGGCCCGAGCGCGCCGTGCTCGGGCATTTCATCCACCAGCATCAGTGTCGAATCGCCAATCACGAGGCACGCGTGCGCGAGCCGGCCGTCGGGCATCGCCAGGCGAAACTGTTCGCTCGCATTGAACGCACGCTTGTAAAAGTCGATGGCTGCGGTTGCGCCGGCGCAGATCAGGTGCGGCGTCAGCGTGCGCATCCCTTCCGGGATCGGTTTGACGGACGTGGACATGGGTGTCGCTCCTTCGGGCGGTTGTCGTATCGGAATCGGGACGGACGCGCGATGCGCACGCCTCCGATGCTACGACGGACGAACCCGGCGGAAATCGACACGGCGGCCGACATTTTTTTGTTTTCCCGGTATCGGCGCACATGGGTTCCCCGCATCGGGCGTCATCGGCCCGTCAGGTCGGCCTCGTTGTCCGGTACGCCGAACTGCCGGCGGCATGCCTCCAGCAATCCGGCCACCGCGTCGAGCGGCAGATCGGCAAACCGGGCGATCGGCAGCATCACCCCACCCGGTACCTTGTTGCGCGATGAAAGCGCCGAGAACTGGTAGCCGATGTAGCGATTTCCGGCAACGCTGATGATCCGGAATTCGGTGACGTCACGCCATCGCGTGACGGGTTGCTCGCGCAAAGCCCCGACCAGCCTGAAGCCCGTCTCGTCGACATGCAGCGCCATCCTGCGCCGCGACGACACGAAGAAGGCGGCCCCCGCCAGCGCCAGCAACACGGCCAGTACCGCCACGGGCCAAAGCGCCGGCGCGGCCGCGTAACCGCACAGGCTCGCCACGGCCAGCACCGCGCACGCGATCGCCCTTCCTTTCAGGCTCCGGCCGTCGACCGCCAGCATCACCGGCAACGGGCCGACGACGGTTCCCGCATCGGGATCGACATGCCGGCCGGAATCGGTGGTTTCGCTTTCGTCGTTCATCGCGCAATCGCTCACATCGACGACAACCCGCTCATCGAGGCCGGGTATCCGATCGACGCGCCGAGACAGGCGGCCCGTCGCCGGAAAACGGTCGGGATCGGTGAAGGTAAGTATCGACGCACGACAACGCGCCTTCGTCCGCGTGGAACGGGCCACGCTCCGTCGGCATCGGTCATGTTCAGTTGCACACCTTGACGGTACCGTTGGTCGTGCATTGACCAATGGCCCAGTGGCTCTGCCCTGCCAGATGAGGTGCCTGGCCGACGCCACGGATAGGCTCGGACGGCGACGATGCCGGCACGGCCGCGGCAGCCGACGCGGTGTCGGGCGACGGTAACGGAGGCGGCTCGGGCGCGGTCTGGCAAGCCGACAGCGCCAGACAAAGCGCGGATGCCGACAGGGCGAGGAGCGGTCTGGACATGGTCTCGTACGCGTTTGCGATATTCGCTTCCGGTAAAACGGGCTCGCTCAAGATCACGTGCCCCGTCAGACCGTTCGGCGCAACCGCCAATGCAGCATGACAGTCATCCAATACTACTCCTCGCGATCGACGTCGCGCGAGCGGCCGTTCGGCCAGGTGCCACCCTCCATGCGGCGGCACCCGTTATCGCTGACGCATGCCGCGCCGGTCAGATTTGCGGCAGGTCGCGCAAAGTGCGCGACTCGTTCGTTGCATCGATGTCGAGTTCGATGCCTTCCGATGCATCGCGATACAGCACGCGCTTCAGCCGGGGCCCGATCGCGGTGGCGTCCGCTGCCGAGAAGATTGCGCGGACATCGTTACCGGACGCGAGCGCACGCGCCACATCTGCCACCGGTGCTTCGCTGGGCGTCGCCGCCCACGACCGGTCAGCCGGATTCACGGCCGCCCAGCGCACGTGCGTCACGCGCGCGCTGAGCGGATCGATTCGCACGCCATTCACCGCAAACATCGACATCGGCATCTCCTTCGAATTTTTTGCGGCCCGCCGCACCGATACACGATCACGGACGGCCCCAGATCTCGCAGACGTTTCCCGCCGGATCGGCCACGGAAATCGCGATCGTGCCGTCGCCGTAGTCCCACTCGTTCAGGATACTGACGCGACACGACTCAAGTCGCGCGACGGCTTCCGACACGTGCGCGACTTCGATCGCCAACGCAATGCCATGGCCAGTCGGACGAAACTCAGGATACGGAAACTTGCCACCGCTACCCGTATGGATGGTCAGCGTCGCCCCGTCCAAGACAAAGCGATGCCACGGATTCCCCGCAGCCGACACGCCTTCGGCATGCACGGGCAGCGCGAGCGCCAACCGATAGAAATCCACCACCGCCCGGAAGCGATCGTCTTCGACCGGCACCAGAATGCCCAGACTCGCGATCATGCGCGCTTCTCCGGCCCACGTGATTTTCGATGATACATTGGGACGCTTTACAACCGTCAACAGACAATCGTGCACGGGAGAAACACATGACCGACGCCTGGGGAACCTTCCCTGCCAGAATGGGCGACCATCAGGCTTTCATCAGCTTCAACCACAGCTTTGCGGAAATCGCCGAAGGCGATCCGCGTACGTCGCTGCTCAGCGTGCGCGTCCCCTTTGCGCATCCGACACCGGAGGGCCTGCCGACCGGCGACGAATTCACCGACCTCGCGACGATCGAGGATCTGCTCGACGCCACGATCACAGCGAAAGGGGGCGTGCAGGTTGGCCGCATCACCGTCGACGGCCATCGGGATTTCCTCTTCTACGTGCCGTTCGACCAAGAGGCAGCGGCGGAGATCGTCGACGCGCTGGCCGATCAGACGACTTACGCCCTGCAGTACGCGCATCAGGACGATCCGGACAAGGAAGCGTACTGGCAGACGCTCTACCCGACCGATGACGACTGGCTGATCATGCGCGACATGCGCGTGCTGGACGAATTGCGCAAGAAAGGCGACGCCAGCGACGTAAGTCGGCGCGTGATGCACTGGGCGTACTTCCCCGACCCGAGCGACGCGCATCAGTTCGCGGACTGGGCCGAATCGAAAGGCTATCCGGTCGAATCGGTGGCGCCCACCGAGGACGGCAAGTCGGCGGTCCGGTTTTCACATGAAGGCACCATGGCGCTGGCCGACATCACGCGCCATACGATCGCGATCAACCACGAAGTGCGTGCACTCGGAGGGGATTACGACGGATGGGAAACCAGCGTGGAACAGGCTGGCTGAGCGGGTCGACCTGCCCACTGTGCGACACGTGATGCAACGCATCCAGCGCAAAAAATATCCCGGCGGCATGCTTGCGCGCCGCCGGGACCAAGGCATCACCGGCCGAAACCGGCGATGGGCCTGAGGGTTCGCTCAGGCACGAGGAAAGCGATTCGTGCGGATCAGGCGAACGGATGCCGGGGTGCGCAATCGATGCGCTCACGCCGCCCGCCGGACGCCCGTCCGGTTCCGTCGACGCAGCCTCCCCGCGTCGGACGGGCAAAAAGCCCCCGCTCCTGCGCGAGCGAGCGGGGAAACGGTTGACCGGGCCGGGGAAGAACGGTCAACCGGCCAAATTGTGAGCGTGGGCCGCGCAACGATCTGTGCGGCAACTCACCATTTGGTGACAATGCCGCAGCAATTGGTTCGCTCGCGTGCCGCGCGGATCGCGTCACGGTCCGAGCGCAACGCCCGCGACCGGCGCGAGCACCACCACGATGACGGGTGACAGCACCACGGCCCCGATCATCATCACGCCGTCGGCTGCGAGCGTGACAGGCGTCGCTAGCACGCGCACGGCCTTGCCCGCCGTCGTGATGCGGTCGGTGACCGGGATCTTGTACGCATGCGCAAACGACGACCACGTCTTGCGTTGCGCAAAACCATCGGCGAGATAGCGCGATCCGGCCAGTTCACCCTTCATCCCGAGATCCCAGTCTCCGAGCTTCGTGAAGCCGTCCTCCAGCGCACGATTCCAATCCTCATTGGTCATGTCATCGCGATGGAGCCGCAGCGAGAAATCGCCCGAAATCTTGCTGCCCTGCGCGACGAACCCAGATAGCGACGCCTCGATCGATTTCCGGTAAGGCGATGCCAGCACCGCGCCGAGATGCTCCGGCATCTCGAAGATGTAGTGATATTTCTTGCCGAGCACGACGAATTTCTTGCCGTCCTCGCTGACGAGGAATCGGTCGACTGTCTCTTCGTAATGGCCGTCTTCGAACAGCATTGCAGTGCAGCCTGTCAGGCCGGCAGCGACAACGATCACGCCCGCCGTCAGCAGCGTTCTTCTTTTCATTTCTGGAGTTTTATTTTGTTTTAATTCAATCGGATATTTTCAGCCCGAACCCAGTTTCCGGTAAGTCGCAGGCGTTGTCAAAGCAGGTTTATTCTATTTTTCCGATCGACACGATTGGGGCTTCATTTTCCGGTACCGACTTTTTCGAAACCGTATTTTTCGAACACCGGGACGCGCGTCATGACAACCGGGTTTCGTCATCGTGACGGTCAGCTGAAAAGCCATTCTGCGACCCGCTCTATCCAGTCGAGGTCGCCAGCGATATCGATGACGGTTTCGCCGACGATTTCGGCAGTCGATGTGGTCGATACGCCCGTCGCCACCGCCCCGGCAGCAACCGCATTCGCATTCGCGTTCGCCATTTCGACCGGCGCGCCCGAGCGCGGATCGGCCAGTCGCTCCAGCCAGTCGACGATGTTAGCGCGCGCATCCTCTTCATCAGCGAAATCATGTCGCTCGAGAAAGCGATCGAACACGATCCACGCAAGCGTCTTGCTTCGCGAATCGGATTCGAGATGCCAGTCGACAACGCCTGTCCGACCGGACGCCCTGATTTCGAGCATCGCGGTGAAACAGTAATCGAGGTACTCGATTTCAAGTTTCGACGACATGGTTTTCTCCGGTCAATCTGCCAGTGCCGTACTTACGATGAGCCGCGCATCCTGTTCCTCGACACTGTATGAATCTTCGATGAAATTCGCGCGGCGCATCATGTCCTCGGGCAGTATCGAGATATTCTCGTGACCTGTCGATATCGATCGCCGACACATGAGCGCAATCGATTTGCCCACCATTCTCCTCCGCGCTTTTGCTGGCGGCTCAGATTCTGCCGCGAATCGCTCCGATTTCCTCTTTCGGGTATTGTCCTGCCTCGCCGCCGCAATCGCGCTGCTAAACTGGAATCAATAAGGCCGCTCGCGGCATCAGAGGAAACAATGGCACTCGCCCACGCACACGAAAATGGCGTAGAAGTCTGGGTTATCCAGCTTCCCGGGCACACACCCTATGCCTACACGCACCTCAAGCGGGTATTCTCGTCTGACGATACGCGCCATCGGGTCGTGACGATCGACCTGCCGAAACTGCTGGAATGTGCCGACCGCGACACGACGGACTACGTGCTCCCGTCCGTTCTGTACTGGGCCCCTGGAAAAGCCGCGGGCATTCGCGAATTCCTCGATCCTGAACAGGACAGGATTGCGGACATGCCATACATCACGTTTCGCGAGACGCGAACGCGAACGCTGCTCGGCATCCCCGGCCTGTCGAAGGTCGGCGTCGCGTCGTTCCGCAACGGCCAGCATCGCGCACGCTATCTGGCCTATGCAGGCGCAACGACCCTGCCCGTCGAGGTGCACGAGACGGAAGCCGATTTGCTCGTGCGGTACTGCGGCGAGTAGCGACGGAGCCCGTTCGGCCTTCGCCCGGCGACGGCCGCACATCGTGCGACCGTTCGCTCGAATGTCGCCAGGCCGCTACGCCTGTATCGCATAGATCCGGTCGGTGACCACCGTCTGGCCGATGCGGCTCGTCTCGATACCCGCGAGTTGCCATCCGTTGTGTTCATAGAAACCGATTGCGCGTACGTTGTCCTCCAGCACCTTCAGGTGGACCTTGTGCGCGCCAATCGTGCGCGCCCAGACACGAACGGCGTCGATCATGCGCTTGCCCGTGCCGCTTCCGTGATGCGAAGGATGGACGTGCAGGCAGTCGAGCAACACGCCCAGCACCGGGTCGACAGGACGCTCGGCACTGACGAAACCCACGGGCTCGCCATCCGCGTCGGCGATCAGCACGAGACCCCACTCTTTTTCATTGCGATCGAGATAGTGCCGCCATCGGTTTGCGTGCTCCGTCGGGACCTCGTCGGCCAGATAGGGAGCCGGCAGGATGTGGCTGTATGCGGTTTGCCAGCTCAGCGTGTGCAGGCGAGCGATGTGGTGTGCGTCTTGCGCTGTCGCGGCACGCAGCGTGGCCCGGGTTGCCGGCATCGGTGGTCACTCCTTCAGCTTGTTCTCTTGATCGGTACGTCTCGCCGCAAAATGTACCGCGCGTTGCGGTATGCAACCCTCAACGACGCTGCGCTCGAACGATACCGTGTCGGCGAGTCCCGGGACGACGAAATCAAGGCATCGCACTCCGCACATTATCGTCGCGTACCTTGCATGCACGGTCGCCATCCGCTGGCTCGTGACGTTCGCCGGAGCTCGTCCTGGTCGCGGCTGACGCGATCACGTCAGCGCCTGCCCGCCGGACGTCGCCGCAACGCATTGCCCGCGCAACGGAATGCAGGCAAAAAAAATCCCGACACCATCATCGGTCGCCGGGATCGAACGGCCCTGCAAAGCATGCGGGCACGAGGAAGGCGACACATTACACCAATGTAAGACTGTTGCGCGCCCTCGGTTCACGCCAACTCCCTGTCCCATTCCGCCATTCATGCGGCAAAGCGCGGCCAGGAACGAAAAAAGCCTGCTCACGCGGAACGCGAGCAGGCAAGAAAACGGATCAGCATTCGAGGCACGAGGGCTGTCCATGGAAGATAACGGCACGGGGCGCGAGAACCTTAGCTGGGACAGGAAACTTCGAAACATCATGGCGACGGGATACGACCATCCCATCTCGCGTCGAAGATCCATGGATGAAAACCGGCGGCGCAGTGACGATAATCTGTCGCTCGCAACTCCGGCTGTTCGCCAATCGCGCAGTTCCACCCGGCTTGCTCGTAGCGAAGCAGCACTCCGTTCAATCGGCCATGTATGGCAAACTTCGGCTCCGAATCGGCGCAGCGCGCACTCTTCACTGCAGTGAAATCATGTACGTCTTGATCTATATCGCAGCAGTCGCTGTCGCGAACCTGATGGTCGCTCATTTCGGACCCGCTGCTACACCGATCATCGCGTTCTTTCTGATCGGACTCGATCTCGCGATTCGAGACCGTCTTCACCTGGACTGGCGCGGCCGCGCACTTTGGTCAAGGATGCTTGCGTTGATCGCAGCGGCCGGCGTCGTCAGTTACGCGCTCAATCCGGCTGCCAAGGAAATCGCCGTCGCGTCTCTCGTAGCGTTCGGTTCGGCAGCCGTCGCGAGTGCAATCGTGTTTCAACTCGCACGTCGTTTTCCGATACTGGCGCGCGCCAACGGAGCGAACGTCGCGGGTGCGGCTGTCGACTCCATCGTCTTTCCGCTTATTGCGTTCGGGGCAGTGTTTCCGACGATCGCCGCATTGCAGTTCGTTGCAAAGGTGGCGGGAGGCGCGTTGTGGTCGTGGGTGGTTTTTCGAAACACTCGACCGGGTCAGGCGGGGATCGCGAGTAATGTGGCCGATCGTTAAGCACGGGTTGCGCATATAGCGGCGTTGTTCGTTGCCGAGGTCGCCGCTTCTGTTCGTCCGGACGTTTCTCGTCTCGACCAAGTTCACGATCACGGAACAAATACCGGAGTGTCGTGTTATTGGTCGGCTGCGTGGACGGCATAACCATCGAATGAAGATCGTAAAGCGACGAGGTCTGTCATTCCGAATTTTGGAATTCCAAAACAAAAACGGCACTGTCTTTTAGGACAGTGCCGTTTTAACAACTTGATACCGCTTGGAATTCTGTGGGGTGGCTGATGGGACTCGAACCCACGACGACAGGAATCACAATCCTGGACTCTACCAACTGAGCTACAGCCACCACTGTTACTGCTTTTTGTTCTTCGCTGCTTTTGTGTTTCAGCAGCGAAGAACAAGATTATACGAACACTTTTGAATCTTGCAAAGCTTTTTTTTCAAAAACTTCTTCGGCCTCGTTCAGATGCGCGCGCGCCTCGTCGAACACGGCCAGATCGGCTCGCGCGAGCTTCTTGTTGTCGGACAGCACACGACGCCAGCCGCGTGCGCCGGGCATGCCGCGATACAGTCCGAGCGCGTGCCGCACGATCGCGCCGAGGTAGGTTCCGCGCTTCAGTTCGGCCGCGCAGTATTCGATCAGCTTCGCCTCGGCCTCTTCGCGCGTCGGCACCGCCGCGGTCGACCCGTAGAAGCGCGTATCCACCTCGGCGAGCACGTACGGGTTGTGATACGCCTCACGGCCAAGCATCACGCCATCGACATGCTCGAGATGCTGCGCTACCTCGTCGAGGGTCGTGATACCGCCGTTGATGACGATCTCGAGCGACGGAAAATCGCGCTTCAGCTGATACGCATAGTCGTACTTGAGCGGCGGGATCTCACGATTCTCCTTCGGCGACAGCCCCTTCAGGATCGCATTGCGCGCATGCACGACGAACGTTTCGCAGCCAGCCTCGGCCACCGTACCGACGAAGTCGCGCACGAACGCGTAGTCCTCGACCGCATCGACCCCGATCCGGTGCTTGACCGTGACCGGCACCGACACCGCATCGCGCATCGCCTTCACGCAGTCGGCAACGAGTTGCGGCTCGTTCATCAGGCACGCGCCGAACGCACCGCGCTGCACGCGCTCGGACGGGCATCCGCAATTCAGGTTGATTTCGTCATAGCCCCACTGCTCGCCGAGCTTCGCCGCGCGCGCGAGATCGTCCCGCTCGCTGCCGCCCAGTTGCAGCGCGACCGGCGATTCGTTCGGCGTGAACGCGAGATGCCGCTGGGCATCGCCGAACAGCAGCGCGCCCGTCGTGATCATCTCCGTATACAGCCACGTGTCGCGCGTCAGCGTACGGTGGAACGAGCGGCAATGCCGGTCGGTCCAGTCGAGCATGGGCGCGACGGATACGCGGCGGGGAGGAAGTGAAGACGGTACGGACATGGATTTCGGGCAACAGGCCTGGCGGCGCGGAAACAACCCGGTATTTTACCGCAACACGGGCCGTGCCTGCCCGGCACGCGTGCTACCCCTCGCACAGCTCAGCATCGACCGCCCGCCGGGCCTCGTCGAGCACGCGCTCGATCACGCGCCGTTCGGTCAGCAGCATCCCGTCGACCTTGACGAGCCGCCAGTCGATCCGCACCGCATCGCCCTGCAGCACGCGGTAATGCGCATGCTCGCCGTCCCAGACCTGCTCGGTCTTCACCTCGATCTCGAAGCCGCGGTACGGCTCGCTGAAATCGCCGAGGTCGCTGCCTCTCGGTTCCATCGCACGCTCCGTGGCGACGCAGCGCCAGGCCGCCCTGGCGGCCGGCGCCGTGCGCTCAATCGTATTCGTCGGATAAAAAGGATTTGCCATCGGCCGTCAGGTCGACCCGGTCGGCCGCCGCCTGGTAGATCAGCCCCTCGTTCAGCAACGCGTAGACGACGTCGTCGAACGCAGCGGGAACCGGCCGGCTTTCACCGAACTGGTCGATCCATTTCAGCGCCTCGATGGCTTCGGGGGAAAGGATGGGGGTCATGCGTTGGCCTCCGGCATCGGTGTCGCTCCATCCTAGCACTTCGTCCGGACGTCGAATACCAAGGCAAACGCGCTGCGCCAATGCCAAGCGGCGCCAACGGGCAGGTTGCCCGCGGCGCCGCGCCGGTGCAGCACACGCGGGCTCAGAGGCGCGCGATCGAGACTTCGGTCGATTTCACGAGCGCGACGACTTCCGCGCCCACCTTCAGTTCGAGTTCGTCAACCGAACGGGTCGTGATCACCGACGTGACGATGCCGAACGGCGTCTCGACGTCGACCTCGGACACCACCGATCCGCGAATGATCTCCTTGACCTTGCCCTTGAACTGGTTACGTACGTTGATTGCAGTGATGCTCATCAGGTTGATCGCTCCGAAGAAAAAGATCTCAGAACGGGCGGCCGCTGCCGCCCGGATTTAAACGGCCCAGCGGATCTGCCCGACCGGTCGAACGTTGTCTGCTTCATGCGGTGCGTCGTGGTCGGCCGCACCGGGCCCGCCGGCGAGCACGCGTTTCAGCACGCGATCCTCGAGTGCCGCAAACGCGGCCGACGCGCGGGCGCGCGGCCGGTCGAGCGGCACCGGCTGATCCAGCGCCACCCGCCCCTGCTCGATGAGCAGGATGCGGTCGCCGAGCGCGACGGCCTCCTGCACGTCGTGCGTGACGAGGAGCGCAGTGAATCGATGCTCGCGCCACAACCGCTCGATCAGCGCGTGCATCTCGATGCGGGTCAGCGCGTCGAGCGCGCCGAGCGGCTCGTCGAGCAACAGCAGTTGGGGCCGGTGCACGAGCGCACGGGCCAGGGCGACACGCTGCCGCTGGCCACCCGACAGTTGCGCGGGCCAGTCGTTCGCGCGTTCCAGCAGGCCGACTTCATCGAGCACAGCGCGTGCCTGGTCGCGCGCGCCGCGTCCGAGGCCCAGCATCACGTTCTGCAGCACGGTCTTCCATGGCAGCAGGCGCGCATCCTGGTACATGATCCGCGTATCGAGTTCGCCGCCGCCCTCGCCGCGCGTTTCGAGCGTGCCGCTGCTCGGCTGCTCGAGTCCCGCGACGAGACGCAGCAGCGTCGATTTCCCGCAACCGCTGCGCCCGACGATCGCGACGAAGCTGCCGCGCGCGATGCCGAGCTCGACGTTGTCGAGCACCGTGCGTGCCCCGAAGCGCTTGCTGACACCCGATAGTGTCACGGCATCGTCGGGGGCCGGGCTTCCCGGCCGTCGCCGCGCGAGCGGAACGACGGATGCGCCGGCGTCACGTTCGAGAACCGCTGCGTCCCGCGCATCGCCGTCCGTGACACGCGCCTGCGCCAGTTCGGCCTCGAGGTCTGCGCCGGCAAGCGGGCCGTAGGCGGCCGCCGAAGTCGTCGCATTCATGCCTTTGCTCCTGATTGATAAGCGGGGTGCCAGCGCAGCGTCACGCGCTCGAGCCATTTCGCCAGCACGTCGGCCAGCTTGCCAAGCACCGCGTACAGCAGGATGCCGACCACCACCACGTCGGTTTGCAGGAATTCACGTGCATTCATCGTCATGTAGCCGATGCCCGACTGCGCGGAGATCGTTTCCGCGACGATCAGCATCACCCACATCAGCCCGAGCGCAAAGCGCACGCCGACGAGGATCGACGGCAACGCACCAGGCAGGATCACGTCGCGGTACAGCGCAAAGCCGCGTACGCCGTAGCTCTTCGCCATCTCGATCAGGTTTGCATCGACCGAGCGGATCCCGTGATACGTGTTGATGTAGACCGGGAAGAACACCCCGAGCGCGACGAGGAACAGCTTCGCCTTCTCGTCGATGCCGAACCACAGGATCACGAGCGGAATCATCGCGAGCGCCGGGATGTTGCGGATCATCTGGATCGTCGAATCGAGCGCGACCTCGGCCGCCTTCGACAAGCCGGTCGCGAGCCCCAGCGCGAGGCCGACGCCGCCGCCGATCGCGAAACCGAACAGCGCGCGCCACGTGCTCACCTTCACGTTCGCCCACATTTCACCCGACGTCACGAGCGACCAGGCCGCTCGCACGACCGCCACGGGTTCGGGCAGCACGCGGGTCGACAGCCAGCCGATGCGCGCGCCGACTTCCCATGCCGCCAGCAGCGCGAGCGGCACGAGCCACGGCGCGACGCCGCGCCATGCGCGGGCGGCCACGGCCGCGGCCGTCGTCGACGTTTTCGTTGTCATCGCAGGCCTCCTGTCGCTCAGCTCTGGGCCGCTTTCGGCAGATAGCTGTTGCCGACGATCTCGCCGAACGGGCCCGACAGCGGGCCGGTCGCCTTCGCCACGCCGTTGCCCTTGATCAGCGGGAATACGAGTTCCGCGAAACGGTACGACTCCTCCAGGTGCGGATAGCCGGACAGGATGAACGTCTCGATGCCGAGATCCGCGTATTCGCGCATGCGCTCGGCGACCTGCTCCGGGTTGCCGACGAGTGCGGTGCCCGCGCCGCCGCGCACGAGGCCGACGCCGGCCCACAGGTTCGGATACACCTCGAGCGCCTCGCGGCCGCCGCGCTTGCCGCCGTGCAGCGCGGCCATCCGGCGCTGGCCTTCCGAATCCATGTTCGCGAACGCCTTCTGCGCGCGTGCGATGGTTTCGTCGTCGAGGCGGCTGATCAGGCGCTCGGCGTCGCGCCATGCTTCGTCCTCGGTCTCGCGCACGATCACGTGCAGACGAATGCCGAACTTGATCTTGCGGCCGCGCGCCTCGGCGCGGGCGCGAATATCGGCGATCTTCTTCGCGACGGCCTCGGGCGGCTCGCCCCAGGTCAGGTAGGTGTCGATGTGATCGGCCGCGATCTCGTGCGCGGCCGGCGACGAGCCGCCGAACCACAGCGGCGGATGCGGACGCTGCACGGGCGGATACAGTGCCTTGCCGCCCTTCGACTGCAGATGCTTGCCGATGTAGTCGAACCCGCCGTTGTCGTGCGACGCGGACAGCAGCCCGCGCCAGATGTTCAGGAAGTCGTCGGTGATTTCATAGCGCGTGTCGTGATCCGCGAACAGGCCGTCGCCTTCGAGCTCGGCGGCATCGCCACCTGTCACGACGTTGATCAGCAGGCGGCCGCCCGACAGGCGGTCGAACGTCGCGGCCATCCGCGCCGACAGCCCCGGCGACGCGATGCCGGGACGGATCGCGACCAGGAATTTCAGGCGCTGCGTCGCCGGGATGAGGCTCGACGCAACGACCCACGCATCCTCGCAGGAACGGCCGGTCGGCAGCAGCACGCCCTCGTAGCCGAGCGTATCGGCCGCCACCGCGACCTGCTTGAAGTAATCGTAATCCGCGGCGCGCGCGCCTTCGGCCGTACCGAGGTAGCGGCTGTCGCCGTGCGTGGGGATAAACCAGAACACATTCATCTGCTGCTCCTGCTTGACTGTCCTTGCCGGAATTTGAAAAAGACACCGCCCTGCTCGCGTCGCGGATGCGCGGCGCATGCATGGTGTGCGTTCGAATCGGGATGGCTCGCCGGTCAGGCCGTGCAGCGGGCGAGGACGCGATTGCACGGCTGTTTCTGGGAAATCAGTCTAGGGATCGGTGCAGGGCTTTGGAACGATTTTTTTGAGCTTAGGTTTTCCGCTTTCGTGATTAGCACGACGCTGGAGCGAATATCGCGGCGGGCGGGCCCTATAATGGCGCACCTATCCGAATAACTCCGCGCGGACGGCCCCGGCCGTGCGCGCCTGCGGTGCACTCATCGATGCAGAAAGTCATCCTGCCATTCCTGTCCGGCTTCCTGGCCGCCCTGTTCTTCCGCGAAGCCACGCTCGCCCTCCTTCATACGGCCGACCTGATCGCCGCAACCGGCTTCTCCACGCAGCCGTTCGCGCCGCTCGGCATTCCTGAATTTGTCGCGAATGCGCTGATCAGCGCGTGCTGCGCGATCCCGATGGCGTGGCTGCTGCGCGTCTCGCCGGAGCGCGAGGCCTCGTGGATCGGCGCGCTGGTGTTCGGCGGCATCGTGCTGACGGCCGCCCGCGTGTTCGCGATCGATCCGCTGCGCGGCATCTGGCCGTCGGGCAACATGATGCCCGTGCTCGCGGCCGGCTTCGCGGCGAACGCGGTATGGGGCTTCGGCGCCCTCGTGTTCATGCGCGCGTTCATGTCGGACGACGCAGGCGACGAATAACGCGGCGGCAAGCGCTGCGCCCTTCGCCACCCACCGGTCGGCACCCATGAAAAAGGCCGCCTGCTCGTGCAGGCGGCCTTGTCGTTTCCAGCGCGCTTCGGTCAGTCCGACCGATGTCAGTCCTGCAGCTTCCGCAGCGGATGCGTGTCCGGCATCCACGGGCTGTCGAACATCGCGAGCACGTCCGCGCGATCGATATCGGCGGACGACTTGAAACGCCAGGCCGGCTGGTGGTCCTTGTCGACGATCAGCGCGCGCACGCCTTCGATCACGTCGCCGCGCGCGAACGTCGAGCGCGTGAGATCGAGATCGCGTCGCAGGCAATCGGCCATCGTTGCGCCGCGTGCACGTTCGACGACTTCCAGCGAGACGGCCATCGACAGCGGCGACAACTGTTCGCGCATCGCGTGGCTCGCCTTCTCGACCCATCCGTCGACAGCGGCGCAGTCCTGCTCGGCGTCGAGCGACGCGAGGATCGCACCGATGTCCGGCTGCGCGAAATGCCGGTCGATTCCGGCACGCGCGTCGGCCAGCGCCGACGTGTCGGGCGTCGGCACGACCTTGTGCGCGGCCGCCGCGTCGGCCACGCACGCGACCGCCTGCTCGCCGCTGGCGATGCGCGCGCTGCGCAGCGTGTCGAGCAGCGCCGGCACTGCGGCATCGGGCAGATAGACGTCGGCGAGCTGCGCGTACAGCGCGCCGGCCGCGTCGAGCGTCGCGCCGGTCACGGCGAGATAGCGGCCGAGCGCGCCGGGCGTGCGCGCGAGGAACCAGCTCATCCCGACGTCCGGGAACAGGCCGATACGGGTTTCAGGCATCGCCATCTTCGTCGAGTCGGTCACGACCCGCAGGCCGCCCGTATGCCGCGCCGCCTGCGAAATCCCCATGCCGCCGCCCATCACGACACCGTGCATCAGCGCGATATAAGGCTTCGGGTAAGTGAAGATCGTGTGGTTGAGCGTGTATTCCTCGATGAAGAACGTGTCGACCGCATCGCGGTCGCCTCGCTGCCACGCATCGTGGAAGAAGCGCACGTCGCCGCCCGCGCAGAACGCGCGCGGATGCGGGCTGTGCACGACGACCGCGACGACCTCCGGATCGTCGCGCCACGCGTCGAGCGCCTGCTGCATCAGCCGGATCATGCCGACCGACAGCGCGTTCAGCGCCTTCGGCCGGTTCAGTTCGAGAAAGCCGATGCGGTTCGCGACAGTCGCGCGCACGTCGGGCTGAGCGGATTCGGCGGAAACGGCAGCGGAAGTGGAATCGGTCATGAGGGTCATCCGGCAAATGGCAGTCGCACGCTCAGTGCGCCTGCATCTTCGAGAACAGGTTCAGCACCACGACGCCGGCGATGATCAGGCCGAGGCCGATCACGGCCGGCAAGTCCGGCACCTGGCGATAGAGCAGCATCGCAACGAGCGTGATCAGCACGATGCCCGCGCCCGACCAGACGGCATAGATGATGCCGACGGGCATCGTGCGCAACGTGATCGACAGGCAGTAGAACGCGATGCCATAACCGGCCACGACCAGCAACGACGGCCAGAGGCGCGTGAAGCCGTCCGCCGCGCGCAACGCCGACGTGCCGATCACTTCCGCGACGATCGCGATCGCGAGCCATGCGTAACCGGGAAGCTGCATCGCTCAGCTCCTCGCGAGGGCCAGCACGGCGTAGTCGTGGCCGAGCTCGGCACAGAGCGCCTCGACGACGAATTCGTGGTCCGCGCGCTGCGGCAGCCCCGACGCGGTGATCGAGCCGATCACGCCGGCACCGGCGACGGTCAGCGGGAACGAGCCGCCATGCGGCGAATATTCGGCGATCGGCAGCCCGTGCTTGTCGGCGAGCGTCGCGCCGGCCTGCTGCATGCGCAGGCCGATCGCGTACGAGCTGCGGCGGAAATGGGCGACGACGTTGCGCTTGCGGCGTACCCAGTCGGCATTGTCGGGCGTGGCGCCAGCGAGCGCCGCGTAAAACAGCGGCTGGCCGAACGTGACGATGTCGATCGCGATCGCATGGCCGCGCGACGTCGCGAGCGCGTGCATCCGGTTGCCGAGCGCCCACGCGCGGGCCGGGTCGAAATGGGGAAATACGAGCGCCTGTTCCTGCGCGCCGATCGATTGCAGATCGTGAGCGATGTCCATGAATCCGTCGATACAGTAATGAGAGTCGCAACAGCGCCGAAACGATCGCGCATGGCCCCGCTGCCGAAGAAACGAAACAAACCGCTCGATTCTAGCGCACGCACCCGCCGTACCGGCCCCACAAGCAGCGACAAGAAATTGTCAGAAAACGCTTGCACGCATTCGGGTTACTCCTTATAATTCATTTCTTCGACGGACGCGGGGTGGAGCAGTCTGGCAGCTCGTCGGGCTCATAACCCGAAGGTCGTAGGTTCAAATCCTACCCCCGCAACCAACCGTCCAGAATTACGCAAAAAGCCCGGCTCCGCGCCGGGCTTTTTGTTTTTCCGCGCCCGGGCGCCGCGCCCTCTTCGCGTACACCTACCCTCCGCTTCGCACCCCATGCCGTGCGCACGCGCAGGCGTTCAAGAATGCCGCGCCCCGGTGATACACTCGCATCACCTCGTCCCTTCCACTCGACATGAAATTCTGCTCCGTCTGCGGTCACGAAGTCATCGCGCGCATTCCTCCGGGCGACAACCGCGAGCGCTTCATCTGCGATCACTGCGGCACGATCCACTACCAGAATCCGCGCAACGTCGTCGGCACGGTTCCGGTCTGGGGCGACCAGATCCTGCTGTGCCGCCGCGCGATCGAACCGCGCTACGGATTCTGGACGCTACCCGCGGGCTTCATGGAAATGGGCGAGACGACGGCCGAAGCCGCCGCACGCGAAACGCTCGAGGAAGCCGGCGCGCGCGTCGAGGTGCAGAACCTGTTCACGCTGCTCAATGTGCCGCACGTGCACCAGGTCCACCTGTTCTACCTCGCGCGGCTCACCGATCCGGCGTTCGAGGCCGGCGAGGAAAGCCTCGAAGTGAAGCTGTTCGACGAAGCCGACATCCCGTGGGACGAAATCGCGTTCCCGACCGTCAGCCAGACCCTGCGGTTCTTCTTCGCCGATCGCGCCGCGGGCGACTACGGCGTGCACACCGGCGATATCTTCCGCTCGCTGCGCAACGGCTGAGCCCCCGCCCCATGGTCCCCTGGCTCGGCCCGGACGATCCGTTTCCGCCCATCGAACGCGCGCTCGGTCCCGCGACCGGCGCGCCCGGGCTGCTCGCCGCGAGCGCCGACCTGCTACCCTCGCGCCTCATCGACGCGTACCTGCGCGGCATCTTCCCGTGGTACTCGGACGGCCAGCCCGTGCTGTGGTGGAGCCCCGATCCGCGCATGATCCTCGTGCCGGCCGAATTCAAGGTATCGCCCTCGCTGCGCAAGACACTGAAGCGCGTGCTGCGCGAGCCCGAATGGGAAGTGCGGGTCGACCACGACTTTCCGGGCGTGATGCGCGCGTGCGCGCAGGCGCCGCGCCGTGGGCAGCGCGGCACGTGGATCACGGCCGAAATCATCGACGCATACACGTCGCTCTACCGCTCCGGCAACGCACACAGCATCGAGACGTGGCACGACGGGCGGCGCGTCGGGGGCCTGTACGGCGTATCGTTCGGGCGGATGTTTTTCGGCGAGTCGATGTACGCGGACGCGACCGATGCGTCGAAAATCGCGCTGGCCACGCTCGTCGCGCACCTTCGCGAGCAGGGGCTGGAAATGATAGACTGCCAACAGAATACGTCGCATCTAGCGTCGCTCGGCGGCCGAGAGATCGCACGCAAGGCCTTTGTCGCTCACGTGCGCAGCGCGGTAGCCGAACCGCCGATTCCGTGGCAGTTCGACAAGCGCGTGCTCGCCGCGCTGACGGGCCGCGCCGAAACGGCGGCCCCCTCCGGAATCGAGCGCTAGCGCGGCACTCCCTCCCTGCAACGAGAGCTGCCCATGACTCACCCGACTGAGCTGCCGCTTTCACCGCTTTCGGCGCTGCAATTCTATGCAACGGCGCCCTATCCGTGCAGCTATCTGGACGGCCGCGTCGCGCGCTCGCAAGTCGCGACGCCGAGCCACCTGATCAACTCCGACATCTACACCGAGCTCGTGAAGGCCGGCTTCCGGCGCTCGGGCGTCTTCACGTATCGTCCGTACTGCGACGGCTGCCGTGCCTGCGTGCCGGTGCGCGTCCCCGTCGCCGCGTTCGCGCCGTCGCGTACGCAGCGCCGGATGTGGAAGCGCCATCGCACGCTCGTCGCGACGGTTTCGCCGCTGCACTACGACGAAGAACACTACGCGCTCTACATGCGCTACCAGTCCGCGCGCCACGCGGGCGGCGGCATGGATCGCGACAGCCGCGACCAGTACGAGCAATTCCTGCTGCAGAGCCGGATCAACTCGCGCCTCGTCGAATTCCGCGACCTCGACGCCCCGGGCGGCGAGCCCGGGAAGCTGCGCATGGTCAGCATGATCGACATCCTCGGCGACGGGCTGTCGTCCGTCTACACGTTCTTCGAGCCCGACGACCGGCACACGAGCTACGGCACCTACAACATCCTGTGGCAGATCGAGCAGGCGAAGAGCCTCGGCCTGCCCTACGTGTACCTCGGCTACTGGATCCGCGAGAGCCCGAAGATGGCCTACAAGGCGAACTTCCACCCGCTCGAAGGTCTGATCGACGGCCGCTGGAAGATACTCGATCCGGAACGGATCGACCTGCCGCCCGTCGATGCGGCGCTGGCCCGTGCGCCGTTGCCGGGCGGGCATTCCGGCTCGGGCTGTCGCGCGCAGCGGGGGTGACGAAGCGAAGCGCGCCCCTGCCGCCCAACTCCCGGTAAAATAGCGGGTTGTCATTCATTCCGGCTGTCCGCCCAATTCCCGTGTTCAGTTCCCTCTATCCGCTGGCCCGCGCATCCCTGTTCAAAATGGATGCGGAAGACGCTCACCACCTCACGCTGCGCGCGCTCGGCGCGGCCGGCCGCACGGGCCTTGCCTGCGCGCTGTCGGCCCGCGTGCCTGACGCGCCGCGCACCGTGATGGGGCTCACGTTCCGCAACCCGGTCGGTCTCGCGGCCGGCCTCGACAAGGACGGCGCGGCCATCGACGGCCTCGCGGCGCTCGGCTTCGGCTTCATCGAGGTCGGGACGGTCACGCCGCGCCCGCAGCCCGGCAACCCGCGCCCGCGCATGTTCCGCCTGCCGCAGGCCGAAGCACTGATCAACCGGATGGGCTTCAACAACCACGGCGTCGACCAGTTCGTGAAGAACGTCCAGGCGGCCCGCTATCGCGGCATCCTCGGCCTGAACATCGGCAAGAACGCCGATACGCCGATCGAGCGCGCCGCCGAGGACTACCTGTACTGCCTCGAACGCGTGTACCCGTTCGCGAGCTACGTGACGATCAACATCTCGTCGCCGAACACCAAGAACCTGCGCCAGCTGCAAGGCGCGGGCGAACTCGACGCGCTGCTCGCGGCGCTGAAGGACAAGCAGCAGCGCCTCGCCGACCTGCATGGCAAGCTCGTGCCGCTCGCGCTGAAGATCGCGCCCGATCTCGACGACGAACAGGTCAAGGAAATCGGCGACACGCTGCTGCGCCACAAGATCGAGGCGGTCATCGCCACCAACACGACGCTGTCGCGCGCGGCTGTCCAGGGCCTGCCGCATGCGGACGAAGCCGGCGGCCTGTCCGGCCGCCCGGTGTTCGACGCGTCGAACGAAGTGATCCGCAAGCTGCACGCCGAAGTCGGCAGCGAAGTGCCGATCATCGGCGTCGGCGGCATTTTCTCGGGCGAGGATGCCCGGGCGAAGCTCGCGGCCGGCGCGGCGCTGGTGCAGCTCTATACGGGGTTCATCTACCGCGGTCCCGCGCTCGTCGCGGAATGCGTGAAGGCCGTCGCCCGCGAACGCACCGCGTAATATAGGCATAAACAAACGATATTTAAAAGTCGATTGCATTTTTGCTATGATCGACCCCGTTATCAGAATCAATGACCCGGACAGGGCAAGGAAACACACGATGAAGATTGCGCTGCTGAAGAAGCTGCTGGTTGCCGGCCTGATCGGCACGTCGTTCGCCGCTGCCACCGCGCATGCGGCCGACCTCCTCGACCAGGTGAAACAACGCGGCACGCTGCGGGTCGGCCTGGAAGGCACGTTCCCGCCGTTCAACTCGAAGAACCCGCAAGGCGAACTCGTCGGCTTCGACGTGGACATCGCGAAGGCCGTGGCCGCGAAGCTCGGCGTGAAGGCCGAATTCGTGACGACCGAATGGAGCGGCATCATCGCGGGCCTGCAGGCCGGCAAGTTCGACGTGATCGCCAACCAGGTCGGCATCACCGACAAGCGCAAGGAAACGCTCGACTTCTCGCCGGCGTACACGTACTCGTCCGCGCAGCTGATCCAGCGCAAGGACGACACGCGTGACTTCAAGTCGCTGGAAGACCTGAAGGGCAAGAAGCTCGGCGTCGCGCTCGGCACGAACTACATGGACATGGCGAAGTCGGTGCCGGGCATCGACGTGAAGACGTACCCGGGCGCGCCCGAGTACCTGCGCGATCTCGCGGCCGGCCGTCTCGATGCGGCGCTCAACGACCGCCTGATGCTCGCGTACCTGACGAAGAACTCGCAACTGCCGCTGCGCCCGGGCGCGAACGTCGGTTCGGCGAACCCGTCGGGCATCCCGTTCAAGAAGGGCAACCCGAAGTTCCAGAAGGCGATCGACGACGCGATGGCGCAACTCGAGGCCGACGGCACCTTCACGAAGATCTCGGACAAGTGGTTCGGCATCGACGTGACGAAGCCGATCAAGTAAGCACGCCTGCATTTCCCGCCTGACGGCGGGCCGGAAAGGGCGGCATCCGTCACGATGCCGCCCTTTGTTTTATGCGTCCGGTTTATGATTGCGCTTTCGCGCACGCATTCGATTCGTATTCCATGTCGACAACGTCCCTGCTCGTCCAATCGCTGCCGGTGCTCGCCCAGGGCGCCGTTCTGACCGTCAAGTTCGCCGTGCTGTCGATGGTGTTCGGCCTGCTTGGCGCCGTCGTGCTCGCGATGATGGGCATCCGGCAAAGCGAAGCGCTCGACGGTTTCGAACGCATCTGGGTCAACGCGCTCGCGTGGCTGGCACGCGCGTACGTGAGCCTGATGCGCGGCACGCCGCTGCTCGTGCAGATCTTCGTCATCTATTACGGGCTGCCGAGCCTCGGGATCTCGCTCGACCCGACGCCCGCCGGCGTCATCGCGCTGTCCGCGAACGTCGCGGCCTACATGTCGGAAAGCATGCGCGGCGCGATCAACGGGATCGCGCGCGGCCAATGGCTCGCCGCGTACAGCCTCGGGTTGTCGTGGGGGCAGACGCTGCGCTACGTGATCGGCCCGCAGGCGCTGCGCATCGCGGTGCCCAGCCTGTCGAACAGCCTGATCAGCCTGATCAAGGACACGTCGCTCGTGTCCGTGATTACCGTGACCGAACTGCTGCGCAGCGCGCAGGAAGTAATCGCGGCAACCTATCAGCCGCTGCCGCTTTATCTCGCCGCGGCGGCCGTGTACTGGATCCTGTGCCAGATCCTCGAATGGGTGCAGCGCTGGTACGAAAAGCGCCTGTCGCTGCCGTCGCGGCACTGAGCGCACGCCGCGCGCCGGGCCGCTCGCGCGTGCCCGGCTCCCGCTTACTCGCCCGAATAACGCACGCCGAGCGCCGCGCGCGCGGCGTCGGTCATCGCGATCATCTGCCGCGAGTGATCATGCGTCATGATCGGGCTTTCGGTCTTGCCCGCGCGCAGCAGGTCGCAGAAATGCGCGGTCTCGTAGTTCAGCCCGCCGCCGTCGACCGGTGCGTCGAGTTCGACGGTGCGCCCGTCCGCATAGCGAATCGTCGCACGCGCGGGGTTCCACCATTTCTCGTGAATCGTCACGTGGCCGCCGGCCGCGGCGATCAGCGCGTCGCCGCGCCCCATCACGTCGAGCCCGCAAAAGAGCTGCGCGATCCCGCCGTTCGCATGCACGCTGTTCAGGCTTGCGAACAGGTCGACACCCGTTGCCCCGACGCGGCCGAGCGTCTGCACGTCGCGCGCGGCGCCGAGCCAGTCGACCGCGAGAAACGCCTCGTAGATCCCGATATCGAGCAGCGCGCCGCCCGCGCGATCGAGATGATAGACGGCATGGTCGTCCGGCACCGATGACGACGCGCATCCTGCCCGCACGAGCCGGATCTCGCCGATCGGATCGTCGTGCAGATGCGCACGTAACTGACGGTACAGCGGGAAGAACGGCGGCTTCATCGCCTCCATGAAAAGCCGCCCGGCGTCGCGTGCCGCACGCAGCACGGTGTCGAGCTGCGCCGCGTTCAGCGTCGCGGGCTTTTCGCACAGCACGGCCTTGCCGGCAGCCAGCGCGGCCAGCGTGTACTGCGCGTGACTGTCATGGAGCGTCGCGATGTAGACCGCGTCGATATCGCTCGCGAGAAGTGCGTCGAGGCTTGTAGCAGGCGTACCGCCGTACGCTTCGCAAAAGTCTGCCGCGGCATCGGCGCGGCGGGCCCAGGCACCGGCGAGCGTGGCGCCCGGCACGTGCGCGAGGCTTTGCGCGAAACGGCGCGCGATGCTGCCTGCGCCAACGATGCCGAAGCGCACCGTGCGTTGGTCGTTGTCGTTCATCCTGATCTTCCGTGTCGGTCGTATGACGATGGCCGGCACGCTGCCGGCCGGCCGTCATGATAAACGGCCCGCGGCACACGGATGAGCGACTCGCGCAGCGTCAGGCGCGCATGGGCACGTCGACGGAGAAATCGCGCGAGATCTCGTCGGCGCTGAAATCGATCAGCGCGAGCGAAGCGGCTTCGGCTTCGCGCGGGTCGCGCCGCTCGATCGCGTCGACCACCCGTGCATGCGCCTTCACGACGATGTCGTGCGCACCTTCCTTTTGCACGACACGCGGATTCACGAGACGCACCGCACCGCGCACGATCGCCGCCATCTGCTGGAAGAACTGGTTGCCGCTCGCCTGCACGATCCGCGTATGCAGCAACTCGTCCGCCGTGTCGTAGCCGGGGTCGCCCGGCTGCAGCACCTTGAACGCATCGAACGCTTCGCGGATGCCTGCGATGTCGGCAGCCGTCGCACGTACCGCCGCCTGCGCGGTCGCGCGCGGTTCGATCAGCATCCGGAATTCGATGACGTCGCGCATGAACTGCGGATCGGGTTTCGCCCGGAATCGCCAGCTCACCACGTCTTCGTCGATCATCCGCCAGTCGCGCATCGGCCGCACGCGCGTGCCGACTTTCGGACGCACGTCGAGCATGTCGCGTGCAAGCAACATCGATAGCGCTTCCCGCATCACGGTGCGACTCACATCGAACTCTTTCGACAGCACGTCCTGCGGCGGCAAGATGCCGCCGTACTTGTCCTCGACGATTCCCGAGACAAGCCCATCCATCACTTTCGCGACCAGTGACCGGTCTTTGCCCTGCTCCATGACACCTCCCCGTGCGTCGATTTGCGAACACCTGCTCCGCAGTTCCGCCGGCCCTGGTTACGACTGTTCTTATGATCTATAAGTTGATGAGTTCGAGGATATTTCGCTATCTGGTAAACACCTGACAGGGTTATCCCTCTTTTTGACCGGGTGATTTATACGGCTAAAAATAAGGTTCATCGCGGGAAACCGTGGAGCGTTTGAGGGGGATTGCGTAACCTGACGCCTGACTTTAAGGACGTCAGGAGGAGCAATTGCTCGATCGCAAGGCACTTCAGGCACTGGGCAGCTGGACGGGCTATCGGTTAGAGCGGGTGGAATGGCCGGAAGGAGAAGGCTGTACGCTGTCGCTGCATTTGAAGCCGGTCAGCAAGGTGATGTACTGCGAGCAATGCGGTGCACGGTGCCATCAAATCCACGAGACGACGGTTCGCCGCGTGCGCGATCTGCCGTTGTTCGAGTACCGGGTGGTGCTGCACGTCCCCCGCCGCCGGGTCTGGTGCGAACGCTGCGGCGGTCCGCGACTGGAGAAGCTGGTGTGGCTGGGCCGTTACCAGCGAGTGACGGAGCGATTTGCCAAGGCCTGCGAGAAACTGCTGCAAGCGGCCAGCGTACAGGCAGTGGCGGCTTTCTACGATCTGGGCTGGCACACGGTCAAATCGATCGACAAGATGCGCTTGCAAGCGCGTGTGGCTGAGCCGGACTGGTCGACGATCCGCTATCTGGCGATGGACGAGTTTGCACTCCATAAAGGCCATAGGTATGCCACGGTGGTGGTCGATCCGATCGGCCGGCAGGTGCTCTGGATTGGATCGGGACGCTCACGCGAGACGGCCCGCGCCTTCTTCGAGCAGCTTCCTGAGGGTGTCGCCGAGCGCATCGAAGCAGTCGCGATCGACATGACCACGGCCTACGAGTTGGAAATCAAGGCGCAGTGTCCGCAGGCCGAGGTGGTCTACGACCTGTTCCACGTCGTGGCCAAGTACGGGCGCGAGGTGATCGATCGGGTACGTGTGGATCAGGCCAATCAGTTACGCCATGACCGGCCGGCCCGCAAGGTATTGAAATCCAGTCGCTGGCTGCTGCTGCGCAACCGCCACAACCTGAAGCCCGAGCAGTCCGTGCATCTGAAGGAACTGCTGGCAGCGAATCAGCCCTTGTTGTGCGTCTACGTGCTACGCGACGAACTCAAACGGCTCTGGTTCTACCGAAAGCCTGCCTGGGCGGAAAAGGCCTGGGAACACTGGATCGAGCAGGCCCGGCAAAGCGGGATTGCCGCGCTGCAACTGTTCGCGCAGCGCCTACAGGGTTACTGGCACGGAATCCTCGCCCGCTGCCGCCATCCGCTCAATACCAGCGTCGTCGAAGGCATCAACAACACCATCAAGGTCATCAAACGTCGGGCCTACGGGTATCGCGACGAGGAATACTTCTTCCTCAAGATCCGCGCCGCGTTCCCCGGTAATCCGCGATGAACCAAAAATAAGGCCCGGGAAGCGCATTGCGCCTACCGGGCCCCGATTTCCACAAGATTTAAACATTCAGTCCATTACGACACGCGACACATCATTACGGACTGCTTGTCATATCTTTCAATTAGCCGAATAAACGATCGTTTCAACGCCGTTTTCCGTGCCGAGCAAGCACAGGTTCGCGCCGCGCTCGGCGAACAGGCCGACCGTCACGACGCCCGGCCATGCGTTCACCTGCGCTTCGAAACCGCGCGGATCGGCGATCTGCAGGCCCTTCACGTCGATGATCTCGTTGCCGTTGTCGGTGATGTACGGCGCGCCGTCCTTCGTCACGCGCAGCACCGGCACGCCGCCGAGCGCGGTCACGCGCCGGCCGATCGCCGTGCGCGCCATCGGCACGACTTCGATCGGCAGCGGGAACGCACCGAGCACCGGCACGCGCTTGCTGGCGTCCGCGATGCAGACGAACGTATCGGCCACCGATGCGACGATCTTCTCGCGCGTCAGCGCGCCGCCGCCGCCCTTGATCATCGCGCCGCTCGCGTCGATCTCGTCGGCGCCGTCGACGTACACCTGCAGCGAGTCGACCTCGTTCAGGTCGAACACGTTGATGCCGTGCGACTTCAGGCGTTCGGTCGTGGCGACGGAGCTCGACACGGCGCCGCGATAGCGCGCCTTGACAACGGCGAGCGCGTCGATGAAGCAGTTGGCGGTCGAGCCGGTGCCGACGCCGATCACGGCGCCTTCCGGCACGTTCTGGATCACGTAATCAGCGGCGGCCTGGCCGACGAGGCGTTTGAGTTCGTCTTGAGTCATGGAGTGGTAATGCTGCGGGATTGCGGAAAACCGCCAGTTTACCGGACTCGGATGACGGCCCGGGTTTTTCGGCGTGCCGGGCGCGACGGATTCAGGGCGCGCCCGCCGCGGGCGCATTGTCCGCCGGTTGCGTGCCGGGAAAGTACTTGTCGAGCAACGCCTGCGCGATCGCGTCGGTTTCGGCGTCCGGGTTGCCTGCATAGTCGGACGGCCTGAAATGCATCTGGAACGCGGCGAACACGCGGTGCGTGCGTGCGTCGAGCACGCCATCGGTGGCCACGTCGTAACCGTAGCGCGCGAGCTTGAGCTGCAGTTCGCGCACGTCGACCGGCGCATGCGGATCGCGACCGCCGAGCCGCGCGGCCACGGTCGCCTCGTCCGGCCACGCACCGACGCCGGCCTCGGCCAGCGCATGCCACGGAAACAACGGCCCCGGATCGATCTTGCGTTGCGGCGCGATGTCGCTGTGCCCGACCACACGCGTCGGCGGAATCCCGTAGCGCGCGACGATGTCCTTCGACAGCCGAGTCAGCGCCGCGACCTGTTCGGGCGGATAGGGTTGCCAGGTGCGGTTTTGCGGATCGAGCGGCCCGCGGTTCACGTTCTCGATACCGATCGACACCGCATTCAGCTCGGTCGTGCCCTGCCACTCGCTGACGCCCGCGTGCCAGGCGCGCTCCGATTCCGGAACGAGCTGGTAGACGACCGGCATCCCGCGCTCGATGCGCGGCTGCGGCGGGATGACGTAATGCACGCTGACCGAATCGCCCGTCAGCGTGCGCAGCGATTTCGCCTCGTCGCTTTCGGTGTAATGCATCACGAGAAAGCGGATCCGCGAATCGGCGCCGCGCGCGTGCAGGCTCGTGTCGGCGTAGTAGGTACCACGTTCGACGAGCGACGGCGACGTGCAGGCAGCCAGCAGGCACAGCACGGCGCAGGATGCGCCAGCGCGAAACAGGGTCATCGGTCGCGAGCTCCGGAGAGCCGCGTGCCGCATCGGATCGCGGCACGCGTCGTTCGGGTCATTCGAGGCCCGCGCAGGGCGCGCGGGGCGGGCTGCGTCAGCCCTTCACGCGCCGCTGGCGCACGGCTTCGTACAGGCATACGCCGCTGGCAACCGACACGTTCAGGCTTTCCACGCTGCCGGCCATTGGAATGCTCATCACCTCGTCGCAGGTGTCGCGCGTCAGCCGGCGCATGCCTTCGCCTTCCGCGCCCATCACGAGCGCGACGGGGCCGTCGAGCTTCGTTTCGTAGAGCGTCGCCGATGCCTCGTCCGACGTGCCGATGATCCACACGCCGGCCTCCTTCAGCTCGCGCAGCGCACGGGCAAGGTTCGTCACCGTGATGTACGGCACCGTATCCGCCGCACCGCTCGCTACCTTGGCCGCGGTGGCGTTCAGGCCGACCGCACGGTCGCGCGGCGCGATCACTGCGTGCGCGCCGGCCGAATCGGCAACACGCAGGCACGCGCCGAGGTTGTGCGGATCGGTGACACCGTCGAGCACCAGCAGCAGCGCCGGGCCCTGGATGCCGTCGAGCAGCTCGGACAGGTTCTGCGCGAGCGGGACGTCCTCGACACGCGCGACGACACCCTGGTGACGCTCGGTATGCGCGAGGCCCCACAGGCGCGTTTCGTCGGCCGCGATCAGCCGCACGCCCGCTTCCTTCGCGGTGTGCAGGAAGTCCTGCATGCGGCGGTCGCGGCGCGTCTGGTCGTACAGCACCTCCGCAACCGTCGATGCATCGTGCCGCAAACGTGCGGTCACCGCATGAAAACCGTAAAGAACCTTCAGACGTGACATGACTGGAACAACCTTCGATCAAACGTGCGGCCGCGCGACGCGCGCAGCCGCGATCCATGGAAAAGGAAAGCGCCGCGTTGCCGGTTGATGACCGGTCACGCGGCGTCTCTCGATACTGCAGGGCGGGCGCGGGCGCCGCCCCGAACGCTCAATACTTCTTGCGGGCGCGCGTCTTCTTCGCGGCCGGCTTCGCCGCCGCACCGCCACCGCTGCTACCCTTCTTGCGCGCGGCGCGCGCTTCCTTCACCGCGACGCTCGGCGCACTCGCGGCCTTCTTGCGGCGCGGCACGGGATCCTCCACCTGCGGCAGCGTGCGTACGCGCGGGCCATTGCCGCGGTCGACACCGCCGCCAGCGGACGCCGGCGCGGGCGACGGACGCGGCGCCTTCACCGGCGTATCGCGCACGAGGCGGAAGTCGATCTTGCGTGCATCGAGATCGACGCGGCTCACCTGCACGCGCACGCGATCCGACAGGCGATAGCGGATGCCCGTGCGTTCACCGCGCAGCTCGTTCTTGATCTCGTCGTACTGGAAGTAGTCGGAGCCGAGTTCCGTGACGTGCACAAGCCCTTCGATGAACAGCGTGTCGAGCTGCACGAAGATGCCGAACGACGTGACGCCGTTCACCATCCCGCCGTACTCCTCGCCGAGCTTGTCGCGCATGAAGTAGCACTTGAGCCAGGCCTCGACGTCGCGCGATGCTTCATCCGCGCGGCGCTCGTTCGCCGAGCAGTGCAGGCCGAGCTCTTCCCAGATCGCCGTGTTCGAACGCGAGCGGCCGCGCGATTCGTCGTCGGCCTGCTGCATCGCGCGGGCGCGCGGCGACAGCGCGGTGTTCAGCTCGAAGCCTTCCGGCGCCTTCGGCACGTATTTCTTGCCCGACAGGATCGCGTAGATCGCGCGGTGCGTGAGCAAGTCCGGATAACGGCGGATCGGGCTCGTGAAGTGCGCGTACGCCTCGTAGGCCAGGCCGAAGTGACCGATGTTGTCCGGGCTGTAGACGGCCTGCTGCATCGAGCGCAGCAGCATCGGCTGCAGCATCTGCGCATCGGGCCGGTCGCGGATCTGCGCCATCAGCGCCGCGTAGTCGCTCGCATGCGGCTTGTCGCCGCCGCCGAGCGACAGGCCCATGCCGCGCAGGAACGCACGCAGGTTCTCGAGCTTCTCCGGCGTCGGCCCCGCGTGCACGCGGTACAGGCCCGGATGCTTGTTGCGCTTCAGGAAATCGGCCGCGCAGACGTTCGCGGCCAGCATGCATTCCTCGATCAGCTTGTGCGCATCGTTACGCTGGCGCGGCACGATCTGCTCGATCTTGCCCTGCGAGTTGCAGACGATGTAGGTCTCGGTCGTGTCGAAGTCGATCGCACCACGCTTCTGCCGAGCGGCGAACAGCGACTTGTAGACGCCGTACAGGTCCTGCAGGTGCGGCAGAAGATCCGCGCGGCGCGCGGCCTCCGGCCCCTTCGTGTTCGACAGCACGGCGGCGACTTCGGTGTACGTCAGGCGCGCCGCCGAATGGATGACGGCCGGATAGAACTGGTACGCCTTGATCTCGCCGCGCGCGGTGATCACCATGTCGCACGCGAGCACGCAGCGGTCGACCTGCGGATTCAGCGAGCACAGGCCGTTCGACAGCTTCTCCGGCAGCATCGGAATTACGCGGCGCGGGAAGTAGACCGACGTGCTGCGCTCGAGCGCGTCGGCATCGAGCCCGCTGCCCGGCTGTACGTAGTGCGACACGTCGGCGATCGCGACGATCAGCCGGTAGCCGTCGCCGCGGCCGACCTTGACCGGCTCGCAGTAGACGGCGTCGTCGAAGTCGCGGGCGTCCTCGCCGTCGATCGTCACGAGCGGCACGTCGCGCAGGTCGACGCGGAAACGCAGGTCGGTCGGGCGCACCTTGTCCGGCAGCGCGGCGGCTTCGTCGAGCGCCGGCTGGCTGAACTCGTGCGGCACGCCGTACTTGCGCACCGCGATTTCGATTTCCATGCCCGGATCGTCGATGTCGCCGAGCACCTCGACGACACGGCCGAGCGGCTGCGAATGGCGGCTCGGGAAATCGGTCAGCTCGACGACGACGACCTGCCCGACCTTCGCCTTCTTCACGTTCTGCGTGATCAGGATGTCGTGGCCGATGCGCTTGTCTTCCGGTGCGACGATCAGCGCGCCGTTCTCGTTGAGCAGGCGGCCGATCACGCGCTTGTTCGCGCGCTCG
This sequence comes from Burkholderia sp. HI4860, assembly GCF_002223045.2. Lineage (NCBI taxonomy): Bacteria > Pseudomonadati > Pseudomonadota > Betaproteobacteria > Burkholderiales > Burkholderiaceae > Burkholderia > Burkholderia sp. HI4860. The sequence continues at coordinate 167,710 of NZ_NKFO02000003.1, forward strand.
GTGACTTCGACGACGTGCCCTTCCGGGCGGCCGCGGCGATCGTAGCCGACGATCCGCGCGAGCACGCGATCGTTGTGCATCACCTTCTGCATTTCGCCGTTCGGCAAGAACAGGTCGTCCTGGCCGTCGTCACGGATCACGAACCCGTAGCCGTCGCGATGCCCCTGCACGCGCCCGGCGACGAAGTTCGACGGATGGGTCAACTGGTAATGGCCGCGCTTGTCGAGGCGGATCTGGCCGTCGCGTTCCATCGCGGCGACACGCCGGAAGAACCCCTCGCGCTCCTGACGCTTGATCGACAGTGCTTCCGCGATGTCGTTGGCGGCCAGCGGCGCGTCGCTCGTACGCAGCACGCCGAGAATTTCTTCACGGCTCGGAATGGGGTACGGATATTTGCTCAAGGGTTTGTCGATGGTTGTTCTCGTTGCGTTGATTGATGGTGCACGGCATCAACATAGAGGTGTCCGTCAGACAGTTCTATATTGACGGCGGCGGGTCATTCTATCACCCGCCTGTGTCACCAAAAGACCGGAATGCCGCCGGCAGGCGCGGCGGAGCCCGGTTTGCGATGCATCGTAAAAAAGTGTTGACACGAATAATTGGGGCGCTATAATTTCCCTTCTTTGCAGCAAGCAGCTACTGCAAAACGTGCCCAGGTGGCGGAATTGGTAGACGCACTAGGTTCAGGTCCTAGCGGTGGCAACATCGTGGAGGTTCGAGTCCTCTCCTGGGCACCATCTGTTTTATAAAAAGGTCGGCTTTTAGCCGGCCTTTTTTCATTTTCAGCGCCGCGCATCGCGGCGCCGGCCGTCGGCCCTTATGTCGGCCATTCCCCCTTATGTCGGCCATTCCGATCGATAGCAGAATTAATCGTTTATCAATCGCCCTCCCCGTTGCTACGTTAGCCGCCTTGCTTTCAACGCATCCAACGAGGAGCACCACTCATGACGTCGATGAACCGCCGCGCGTTCGCGCGCGCGATACTGGCCGCAGGCCTCTCTGTCGCGGGCGTACGGGCACACGCGGAGAACGCGCCAGCCACGCTGCGCATCGGTTACCAGAAGTCGTCGACGCTCATCACGCTGCTGAAGACGCGCGGCACGCTCGAGCAGGCGCTGACACCGCTCGGCCTGCGCGTGTCGTGGCATGAATTCGCGAGCGGATTGCCTCTGACCGAAGCGCTCAACGTGGGTGCCGTCGATTTCAGCGCCGACGTGGCCGACACGGTTCCGGTCTTCGCGCAGGCCGCACATGCGCGTTTCGTGTACGTCGCGCAGGAAGCTCCTTCGCCGAAAGCGCAGGCGATCGTCGTGAAGCAGGACAGCGCGCTGCGCACGCTCGCCGACCTCAAAGGCAAGCGCATCGCGGTCACGAAGGCGGCTGGCAGCCACTACCTGCTGCTTGCCGCACTCGCACGCGCGAAGCTCACGCCCGCCGATGTGGCGATCCATTACCTGACGCCGGCGGACGGCCGTGCTGCATTCGAGCGCGGCAGCGTGGACACATGGATCACATGGGATCCCTATGTCGCATCGGTCGACCGGAATCCCGACGTGCGAATTCTGGCCGACGGCGACGGACTCGCGTCGTACCAGCGCTACTACCTCGCCTCGAGCAGCTTCGCCGTCGCGCGACCCGACGTCGTTCAGATCCTGTTCGACCAGTTGTCTCAAGCCGGCACGTGGCTGCGCGACCACCCGCAGGAAGCCGCGAACACGCTCGCGCCCATCTGGGGACTCGACGCGGCAACGATCGCACGCGCGAATGCGCGACGCAGCTATCTCGTCCGCGCCGTGGTCGCGCAAAACTTCGGCGAACAACAGAAGATCGCCGACACCTTCCTCGCGGCCGGACTGCTGCCCGCTCGCGTCGATACGGGACAGGCTCAGCGCTGGAATTTCACGGCAAGGCGCGCGGAGCCGGTCGGCGCGTGAGGGCCTGCCACGCGAGGGGCGAATATTTTTATCACTTCGGATGAAATTGTGTTGACAGACTCCGCCGACACGCTAGAATAGCGGTCTTCGCACTGCAGCAAGCGAAACGTGCCCAGGTGGCGGAATTGGTAGACGCACTAGGTTCAGGTCCTAGCGGTGGCAACATCGTGGAGGTTCGAGTCCTCTCCTGGGCACCATCTGTTTTATAAAAAGGTCGGCTTCTAGCCGGCCTTTTTTCATTTCCGGCGCCGGAATCGATACGCAAGCGCGTACACCGATATCAATGAGTCACGTTCACTGCAACGAGAGTTCGTGCGCTCTGCCCGCCCCACCCGAACGAACACGCCAGACCAATTATTTTCGTTCGCGACCTCAAATAGTGTTGACAGCCCCGAAAGACGCGCTATAATTTTCCTTCTTTGCAGCAAGCAGCTCACTGCAAAACGTGCCCAGGTGGCGGAATTGGTAGACGCACTAGGTTCAGGTCCTAGCGGTGGCAACATCGTGGAGGTTCGAGTCCTCTCCTGGGCACCATCTGTTTTATAAAAAGGTCGGCTTCTAGCCGGCCTTTTTTCATTTCCGGTTCCGGAAGCGCAACTCACCCTGCTCCCATCACGCGCACCGAGTGCCGAATGCCATCTCTTGCCATCTTCGCGTACGGACATACCGCTTCGGTTTCCGCGACCAATATGCGCACGTCATCGAGATCGACACCCGGCATGCGGACCTCGACCTCCAGTTCGAGCGCAAACAGGCCATCCGACGGATCGCGCTGAAACGTCGCGCTCGCCGAGATCGCCAGGTCCGTCGGCAAGCGAACCCGGCGCCTCATCGCAACCAGCGTCAGCGCACCGTGAAAACACGCCGCGAACCCGGCGGCAAACAACTGCTCCGGATTCGTTCCACCACCCGCGCCACCCAGTTCCACCGGCAAACGCAACGGCAGATCAAGTTCGCCGGTTGCCGAGCGCGCATGCCCTGACGATCGGCCGTGCGCCGATTCGCCGCCGGTGACGGCCACGGTCGTCGTGTAAAGCGGCAGCGGCTCGCTGCCGGTATATGGGTCGAGCAGCGACACCGAAGGCCGCGTCGTGCGTTGCATACATTTCTCCCGAAAGAAGACACGGCGCCATGCCGATTGCGCCATGCCGGATGTCCAATGAGCGATTCCGTGCCGTGCGAAAGAGCACCGTCGGGCTTCACCTCGTGCGGGCTACGCCGACACGTGCAATCCCGCGGGCAATCGTGACGCGTATGCGCATCCCGGTCCATCAGACGAATTCCAAATTTCCCGATTTCAGCGTGTTCGCGATTCGCCCCCAATTCTCCTGGCGACACCAAGTCCTCGTCACCCTCAACCGGGATTTCCCTAGGCTGACACGCCGGCGTGCGCGCGGTTAAATAAATCAACGTGATTTATTTAATGCGCTGCCCGACAGCGCACCATGGAAGGAGACGCCATGAGAAGCCCGCACTTCGGCCAGGGAAGCAACTCGGCCAACGTGCGCCGTTACAACGAGCGCCTGCTGCTGAAGACGCTGCGCCGCGCAGGCAGCGCGTCGAAGGCCGACCTCGCCCGCCTCGCGAGCATGACGGGAACGGCAGTCGGCAGCATCATCGCGTCGCTCGCCGATGCGAAACTGATCGAATTCGCCGGCCGCACCGAAGGCCAGCGCGGCCAGCCGGCCTCGCTGATCCGCCTCGACCCGCGCGGCGCGTTCGGCATCGGCGTCCATCTCGACCGCATGCGCATCGAAACGGCGCTCGTCAACTTCGCCGGCGACGTGCTCGGCCGCCGCTCGCACGACACGCTGCTGCCGCCGCCCGCCGACGTGCTCGAGATCGTCCGCCACGACATCGACGCGATGCAGGCGCTGCTCCCCGACCACGAGCGCGCCCGCCTGACCGGTATCGGCGTCGCCCAGCCCTACAACCTCGGCGCGTGGATGCGCGAACTCGGCCTCGCACCCGACACGTTCCGCGCGTGGGAAGACGTCGATTTCGCGGCCGACCTCGGTCGCACGTTGTCGCTTCCGGTGTTCGGCGAAAACGACGGCAACGCAGCCGCGATCGCCGAGCTGTTCTACGGATACGGCCGGCAATGCGACGACTTCGTCTACCTGTTCATCGGGCCGGCCATCGGCGGCGGCATCGCGATCGACGGCGATTGCCTGCGCGGCGTGACCGGCAACGCGGGCGACATCGCCGTGATTCCCGTGCCGCCGAGCCGGCTGGCTTCCGCGCCGCCGCCACGCGGCCCGTGGGACATCCTGCTCGCGCGCGCGTCGCTGCATGCGCTGGTGCGCCATCTGCGCCATCACGGCGAAACGGTCGACAACCGGGCCGATCTCGAAGCGTGCATCGCCCGCGGCCTGCCCGCCGTCGACGAATGGATCGACGATTGCGTCGACGCGCTGGCGCCGGCATTGCGCGCGGTGCTGTGCGTGGTCGACGCGCCGGTGGTCGTGCTCGACGCCGATACCGACGCGGGGCTGCTCGACGCGGTCACGACGCGTCTGCGCGCCGCGCTCGTGGCCACCGCGCCCGAAGCGCGCGGCACGCCGGTGCTCGTACGCGGCACGTTCGGCGCCGACGCCGGTGCGATCGGCGCGGCCACGCTGCCGATGTTCTTCAACTTCTCCCCGCGGGCCGGCATCCTCAAGGGCGCCCGCATCGACTCGCAGGAGGTCAACCATGTCGCGATCTGAGTCGCCCCGTCCGTTGCTCGAGATGCGCGGGATCAGCAAGACGTTCCCGGCCGTGCGCGCGCTCGACAACGTCAGCCTGACCGTCTATCCCGGCGAGATCCATTCGCTGATGGGCGAAAACGGCGCGGGCAAATCGACGCTGATGAAGATCCTGTCGGGCGCATACCGCGCGGACGCCGGCGGCGAGATCCTGATCGACGGCGCCCGCATCGACATCGACGGCCCGCTCGCCGCGCGCGATGCTGGCGTCGCGGTGATCTACCAGGAACTGTGCCTGTCGCCGAACCTCACCGTCGCGGAAAATATCTACATCGGCCGCGAACTGCGGCGCGGCAACCGGCGCTGGGGCACGATCGACCGCGCGGCGATGGCGCGCGGCTGCGAGGACGTGCTCACGCGCCTGGGCGCATCGTTCGGGCCCGACACGCTCGTCGACACGCTGTCGATCGCGGAGCAGCAGCTCGTCGAGATCGCACGCGCCGTGCACACCCGGGCGCGTATCCTCGTGATGGACGAGCCGACCACGCCGCTGTCGTCGCGCGAAACCGAGCACCTGTTCCGCCTGATCCGCCAGTTGCGCGAGGAAGGTCTCGCGATCATCTACATCAGCCACCGGATGGCGGAGATCTACGAGCTGTCCGACCGCGTGTCGGTGTTGCGCGACGGCGCGTACGTCGGCACGCTCGAACGCGCGTCGCTGTCGGCCGAGCGCCTCGTCGCAATGATGGTCGGCCGCGACATCTCCGGTTTCTACAAGAAGGAACACGCACCGTACGACCCCGGCCACCTGCTGCTGTCGGTCCGCGACATCGCCGACGGCGCACGCGTGCGCGGCTGCAGTCTCGACCTGCACGCCGGTGAAGTACTCGGCATCGCGGGGCTGGTCGGCGCAGGCCGCACCGAACTCGCGCGGCTGATCTTCGGCGCCGAACCGCGCGTGCGCGGCGACGTGAAGGTGGGCGAACGCACGTTCGGCGCGCACTCGCCGCGCGACGCGATCGACGCGGGCCTCGTCTACCTGACCGAAGACCGCAAGCGCCAGGGCCTGTTCCTTGACATGAGCGTGCGCGACAACATCAACATCTCGGTCTGCAACCGCGACGCGCGGCTCGGTGCACTCGATCTCGCGCGCGGTGCCGAGCGCGCGCAGGACGCCATTGCGTCGCTGTCGATCCGCGTGCCGAACGCGAACGTCAACGTCGGCGCGCTGTCCGGCGGCAACCAGCAGAAAGTGTTGCTGTCGCGCCTGCTCGAGACGAAGCCGCGCGTGCTGATCCTCGACGAACCGACCCGCGGCGTCGACATCGGCGCGAAATCCGAGATCTACCGGATCATCAACGAACTGGCCCGGGCCGGCGTGGGCGTGATCGTGATCTCGAGCGAACTGCCGGAGATCATCGGTGTCGCCGACCGCGTGCTCGTGATGCGCGAAGGCGAGATCGCCGGCGAACTCGGCGGCTACACGCCTACGCCCATCACGCAGGAAGCCATCATCGCGCTCGCCACCGGCTCGCAAGCCGAGCTCGCCGACGCGCACTGAGGCTCGCCCCTTTTCATTTCCTTCTTACATCCAGGTTACCGAAATGATCAACCCGACCAAGCAGCGGAACCTCGCTTCCGCGACGGCCCAGCCGGTGGCCACCCGCACGCCGCTGTTGCGCGGCGCCGATCAACGCGCCCGCATGCAGTCGCTGATCCGCACGGCCGGCATGCTGCCGGTGCTGCTGGTTCTGTGCATCGGCTTCGGCTTTCTGACCGACGGCTTCTTCACGCTGCAGAACCTGTCGATCGTCACGCAGCAGGCGTCGATCAACATCGTGCTGGCCGCCGGCATGACCTTCGTGATCCTGACGGGCGGCATCGACCTGTCGGTCGGCTCGGTGCTCGCCGCCGCGGCCGTCGCGGCACTCCTCGCGTCGACCATCCCCGGCTGGGGCTGGCTCGGCGTGCCGTTCGCGCTCGTCGTCGGCCTCGTGTTCGGCGCGATCAACGGCGGCCTGATCTCGTTCCTGCGCCTGCCGCCGTTCATCGTCACGCTCGGCGCGATGACCGCCGTGCGCGGCGTCGCGCGCCTGATCGGCAACGACACGACCGTGTTCAATCCGCAGTTGCCGTTCGCGTTCATCGGCAACGGCACGATCCTCGGCGTGCCGTGGCTCGTCGTGATCGCGTGCGCGGTGATCGCGATCTCGTGGTTCATCCTGCGCCGCACGGTGCTCGGGATGCGCATCTATTCGGTCGGCGGCAATCCGGAAGCCGCCCGCCTGTCGGGCATCAACGTGCGGGCGATCCAGCTGTTCGTGTACGCGGCGTCGGGGCTGCTCGCCGGCCTCGGTGCGGTGATGTCGGCCGCGCGGCTCTACGCGGCCAACGGCCTGCAGCTCGGCCAGTCGTACGAACTCGACGCGATCGCCGCGGTGATCCTCGGCGGCACGAGCTTCGTCGGCGGCGTCGGCTCGATCGTCGGCACGCTGATCGGTGCGCTGATCATCGCGGTGCTGACCAACGGGCTCGTGCTGCTCGGCGTGTCCGACATCTGGCAGTACATCATCAAGGGGCTCGTGATCATCGGCGCCGTCGCGCTCGACCGCTACCGCCAGCGCGATTCGGCCCGCACCTGAGCCCCTGCCCGTCCATTCAACCTGGCGGCGCAGGCCGATCCCTGCGCCCGCCCGCCAAGCCACTTCACGGAGACACCACGACATGTTCAAGCACAAAGCCGCCCTGACCGCCGTCGCCTGCGCACTCGCGTTCGGCGCTTCCGCCGCGCACGCGGCCGACAAGCCGCTCAAATCGATCGGCGTCACGGTCGGGTCGCTCGGCAACCCGTACTTCGTCACGATCGTCAAGGGCGCCGAGGCGCGCGCCAGGCAGATCAACCCGAATGCGAAGGTCACGGCCGTGTCGGCCGACTACGACCTGAACAAGCAGTTCACGCAGATCGACAACTTCATCTCCGCGCACGTCGACATGATCCTGCTCAACGCGACCGATCCGAAGGCGATCGAGCCGGCGGTGAAGAAGGCGCAGGCGGCCGGCATCACGGTCGTCGCGGTCGACGTCGCGGCCGCCGGCGCGAACGCGACCGTGCAGACCAACAACGTGAAGGCCGGCGAGCTGGCATGCGACTACATCGCGAAGAAACTCAACGGCAAGGGCAACGTGATCATCGAGAACGGCCCGCAGGTGTCGGCCGTGATCGATCGCGTCAACGGCTGCAAGACCGTGCTCGCGAAAAGCGCCGGCATCAAGGTGCTATCGAGCGACCAGGACGGCAAGGGCTCGCGTGAAGGCGGGATGAACGCGATGCAAGGCTACCTGACGCGCTTTCCGAAGCTCGACGCGGTGTTCACGATCAACGACCCGCAGGCGATCGGCAGCGATCTCGCGGCGAAGCAGCTGAACCGCCCGAACATCGTGATCACGTCGGTCGACGGCGCGCCCGATATCGAGGTCGCGCTCAAGTCGAATACGCTCGTGCAGGCGTCGTCGAGCCAGGACCCTTGGGCGATGGCGCAGCAGGCCGTCAACGTCGGCTACGGCATCATGAACGGCCAGAAGCCGGCCAACCCGATGATCCTGATCGAGCCGACACTCATCACGCGCGACAACGTGAAGAGCTACAAGGGCTGGAGCACCCCGCGCTGATCGCGCCACCTGTCCGCCCGAGCAACCGGGCGGTGCCGGGCCGCGCCGCGACGTGCGACGACCCGCACTGCCCGTCCTTTCAGATCAACCGCTGCATGGCTGCGTGCAACGCCGCCGCACAAGGTTTCGACATGACGACGACGTTTCCCCGCCTGATCGTATTCGGCGAAGCATTGACCGATTTCATCCGCGACGACGACCAGCACTGGCACAGCGTCGCCGGCGGCTCATGCTGGAACGTCGCGCGCGTCGGTGCGCGACTTGGCGTGCCGACGGCCTTCGCCGGCACGGTCAGCCGCGACACCTTCGGTGACGAGCTGATGCGCAAGAGCGCCGAGGCGGGGCTCGACCTGCGCTTCATCCGGCAGGTCGATCGCGCGCCGCTGCTCGCGATGGTCGTGTCGAAGCAGCCGCCCCACTACTTCTTCATCGGCGAGAACAGCGCCGATCTCGCGTTCGATCCGGCGGACCTGCCCGCCGGCGCACTCGACGCGGCCGAGATCGTGCACGTCGGTTCGCTCGGCGTCGTGCGCGAGCCGCTCGCGTCGCGCCTGATCGATGTGGCGCAAGCGGCGCAGGCGGCCGGCAAGCGGATCTCGTTCGACCCGAACTTCCGCGCACCGATGGCCGCGCCGTCGTATCGCGACACGCTGCGCCGGCTGGCCGGGCTCGCCGACTGGATCAAGGTATCCGACGAGGATCTGCGCGGGCTGTTTCCCGAACTCGACGAAGCCGCCGCGCTCGCGCAGCTGCGCACGTGGGCGCCGGACGCCGCGATGCTCGTCACGCGCGGCGCATCCGGCATGCAGCTCCTGCATCGCGACCTCGTGCTGTTCCAGCCCGCGTTCCCGACCGACGTGGCCGACACCGTCGGTTGCGGCGATGCGAGCATCGGCGGCTGGCTTGCGAGCCAGCTCGCGCGTCCCGACGCATCCGCCGCCGAACATCTGCGCTACGCAGCCGCGTGCGCGGCCGTCGCCTGTGCGCATGCAGGCGCTTATGCGCCGACGGCGGCCGAAGTGACCGACATGATCGATCGCTCCGCCGACGCCGTGGTGTCGCCATAGCACTCACCGGCGCGGCGCCCCCGCGCCGCCCCGTCACGCGGCGGTCGTGCCGTCGCTGCCGTCCGGCGGCATCCGGGCCTGCAGCAGTTGCAGGCTCTCGTCGACGCTCAGTTCGGACATCGCATCGTCGTGCAGCGTGTCGTCGGCCGCGCGACGCAACGCATGCAGCGCGTGCACCTTGAGCCGCACGATCGCGAGCCGCAACCCGCGCGCCGTGCATTCGGCCGCGAACGTGCGCAACGATTCGATCGTCGTGCTGTCGACATCCGGCGTTTCCTCGAGGCTCAGCATCACGGTATGCGCGTCCGGCGCGGCCTTCATCAACGCACGCACGCGGTTCAGCATCCGGTCCGCATTCGCGAAGAACAGTTGCGCCTCGGGCCGCACGATCAGCACGCCCGGCACCGGCTTCGCGTCGGCATGGCTCGCCACGTCGACGAAATCGTGACTGTCGCGCAGCCTGCCGAGCACGCTGACGTTCGGTTCGGACAGCTTGCGCAGCGTCAGCAGCAGGCTCACGCCGATGGCCGCGAGCAGCCCGTGCAGCACGCCGAGCACGAGCACCGCAAGCAGCGCGGCGATCACGACCAGGCGGTCGCGATGCCAGGCCCAGTAAGGCCGGAATACCGACGGATGCAGCGAGTGGCTGACCGCGAAGATCACGATCGCCGCGAGCACGGGCTCCGGCGTGCGCGCGAGCTGCGGCAGCAGCAGCCAGACGATCAGCGCGACCACGCCCGCCGCCCACAGGCCGGCAAAGCGCGACTGCGCGCCGGCCGCTTCGTTCGCCGAGGTCGCCGAATAGCCGGCGCCGACCGGCATGCCGTGCAGCAGGCCCGACACGAGGTTCGCGCAGCCGAGCGCGACGAGGTCGCGGTTCGGCGACACGTTGTCGCCATGCTTCAGCGCGAAGTTGCGGATCGATCCGTACGATTCCGCGTACAGGATCAGCATCAGCGCGAACGCAAGCTCGATGGTCTGCATCCACGCGTTGCGGTCGAGAGTCGGCAGGCCGAACTCGATATGCTTGAAATCGATATGGCCGACGATCGCGATCCCGTATCGCTGCCAGTCGATCGCATAGCCGGCCGCGATCGACAGCACGATCACGACGAGCGTCGCGGGCACGCGCGAGCTGCGCCCGAGCGTGAACAGCAACGCCAGCGCAATGGCGCCGAGCACGACGCTCGCGAGATTCGCGTGCGGCACGCCGGTGATCAGGTCGAGCGCGACATGCGGCGCATCGCTGTGCTGCACGGAAATCGCGAGGATCTTCGGCAACTGCTTGATGACGATCGTCAGCGCGAGGCCGAACGTGAAGCCGCGCAACACCGGCCGCGCGACGAAATCCGACATGCCGCCGAGCCGCGCGGCACCGGCCAGGATGAACAGCACGCCCGTCATCGCGACGAGTGCCGCCGCGAGCGCGAGTTGCGCGGCGAGCGCCATCCCCGACTCCGCGAGCACGGTGGCCGCGAGCACGGCGGCCGACGACGACGTCGACGACACGATCGCGAAGCGGCTGCTGCCGGTGAGCGCATAGACGACGAGCCCCGACAGCAACGCGATGAGACCGGCCTGCGGCGGCAGGTTCGCCAGCCCCGCGTACGCCACCGCCTCGGGGATCAGCAGCCCCGCGATCGACAGGCCGGCCAGCGCATCGAGGCCGATGCGTCGCGTAGGCGGCGGCGCGGCCGCGTCGAGCGCGGCGAAATGGTCGGCATGCTGCGGGCCGGCATCGGGGCGGATCGGGGCGCTCGTCATGAGGCGGTCAGGGCTTGACGGCAATGACGCCCGACCAGCCGGGCAGATAGCGTGCATCCTGCTCGTGCGCGCGATGCAGAGCGATGTCGAGCGCCTTCGCGAAGTTCTTGCGGATCTGGTCGAGCGACACGTGCTGGCGCAGGTAGTCGGCCCACAGGAATTCGCTGAACGGCGTCGCATCCTTCGCATAGCCGCCCGCCGTGCGCAGCTCGCCGGCGAGGCTGCGGTACGGATCGTCAACGAGCCCGGTCAGCGCCTTCGGCAGATTCGCGTAGTCGCGACGCGTGCCGTCCGCGCCGAACGGATGCACCCACTGGTTGTGTTCCATCATCCGCCAGAAGATCGTCTCGTCGAGCCATGACAGATCCTTCAGCAGCATCGCGTTCACGCGTGCCTCACCTTCCTCGATCAGCGCGAGGCCGAGGTGGTGGTGGTCGGTGATGTAGTGCAGCCCGTCCGGGCCGAGCACCGCCGGGAACCAGTGCGATTCGATCGCGGCCTTGCGCGCGCGCTTGCTGAGCGCCTTCCAGTGCTTGCGCTTCGCCTTGACTTCGCGATAGCCGACCGTCATCTGCGTGGGACGCAGTTCTTCAAGCTTGACGGGAATCAGGTGAACATCGTTGCCGAGAGCCATGGTCGTACCCCATGTTGCGAAATTCCGGCAACGATACTCCTGATCGCGCGAGCCGTTAATACGTCATGACCTCGATACGCGTCCGGTTGACGATCTCTGACAACCGCGCGACGCCCGCCCGCGCACGGCGCCGCGCTACGCGCGCAGATCGTTGCGCTCGAGACGATGCCGAATGTAAGGAATGCCATCGTGCACGACGCTCACGCGACGCATCCCGAGCTTGCGCGCAACATTCAGCGAGCCGCTGTTGGCCTGGGCGATATCGGCGATCACGCGCGGCAGGCGCACGGTGTCGAACGCGTGGCGCACGACGGCTGCCGCGGCTTCGCTCGCGATGCCGCGCCCCCAGGTCGCACGCACCAGCCGCCAGCCGATCTCGACGTCGCGCGCGCCATCCGCATAGTCGGGAATCAGCAGGATCCAGCCGATGAACGCATCGGGCGCGGCCTTCTCGAAGATCGACCAGTAGCCGAGGCCCGGCGGATAGTCGCACGTGATCCGGTGCGTGACGAAACGCCGATGCTCGACGGGATCGTGCCACGGGCCCGCGATATGGCGCGTGACCTCGGGATCGCGATCCATCGCGAGGCATGCGTCGAGATCGGCCAGCACACGCGGACGCAGCCACAGCCGCGCCGTCTCGAGCACGGGCAGCGTGGCGGCGGAACGTTCGGTCATCGGGACTCCTGATTCGGTGACGATGTGCATCGGGCGCATTACAAAACAGATACAAACAGCCTTCCAGAATGATACAGATGCCTGTCGCCGGTTTCGTGCGACGGCATTGCCATTTCCGAAACAGTTCATTTCCTAGGGATTATTCCCGATTCGACGTTATCGCGCCCCACATCGTCGGGCGCCGCCGCCTACACTCGATCCATGCCCCCGCACCGCGCGCAAGCCGGGCCGGCATCCGCATCCACAACGTGAGCGCGCAAGCCAACGAGGAGACCTCGGACATGAGCTGGACCCGCGAACAACGCAACGTCACGATCGCCGCCTACCTCGGCTGGACACTCGATGCGTTCGATTTCTTCCTGATGGTGTTCGTGCTGAAGGACATCGCCGCCGAATTCGGGTCGACGATTCCCGCCGTCGCGTTCGCGCTCACCCTGACGCTCGCGATGCGCCCGCTCGGCGCCCTGATCTTCGGCCGGCTCGCCGATCGCTTCGGCCGCCGCCCGACGCTGATGGTCAACATCGCATGCTACTCGCTGCTCGAACTCGCTTCGGGTTTCGCACCGAGCCTGACCGCGCTGCTCGTGCTGCGCGCGTTGTTCGGCATCGCGATGGGCGGCGAATGGGGAGTCGGCTCGGCTCTGACGATGGAAACCGTGCCGACCCATGCGCGCGGCTTCGTTTCAGGGCTGCTGCAGGCCGGCTATCCGAGCGGCTACCTGCTCGCGTCCGTCGTGTTCGGCCTGTTCTACCAGTACATCGGCTGGCGCGGCATGTTCATGGTGGGCGTGCTGCCCGCGCTGCTCGTGCTGTACGTGCGTGCACACGTACCCGAATCGCCGGCATGGAAGCAGATGGAAAAGCGCCCGCGCCCGAGCCTTGGCTCCACGTTGAAGCAGAACTGGAAGCTCACGATCTACGCGATCGTGCTGATGACCGCGTTCAACTTCTTCTCGCACGGCACGCAGGATCTGTATCCGACGTTCCTGCGCGAACAGCATCACTTCGATCCGCATACCGTGTCGTGGATCACGATCGTGCTGAACATCGGCGCCATCGTCGGCGGCCTGTCGTTCGGCGCGATCTCGGAACGGACCGGCCGGCGTCGCGCCATCTTCATCGCCGCGTTGATCGCCCTGCCCGTGCTGCCGCTGTGGGCGTTCTCGAGCGGCCCGGTTGCCCTCGCCGCGGGGGCGTTCCTGATGCAGATCTCGGTGCAGGGTGCGTGGGGGGTGATCCCGGTTCACCTGAACGAGATCTCGCCCGACGAGATCCGCGCGACCTTCCCCGGCGTCGTCTACCAGCTCGGCAACCTGCTCGCGTCGGGCAACGCGACGATGCAGGCGTCGCTCGCCGTGTCGAACAACAACAATTACGGCTTCGCGCTCGCGCTCGTGGCCGGCATCGTCGCCGTCGTGATCGCCGTGCTGATCCTGTTCAGCCGCGAGCGGCGCGGCATCGACATGACGCAATCGGTCAATACGCGTAGCACGGTCGGCTGATCCCGCGCATTGCCGCACCGCATCATCACGCGTGCCCCGTCCCGTCGAGGGCACGCTCGATACTTTCCGCATTCGCACATCGAACTAGAGGAATTTGTCCAGATTCCCCGCTTGCCCGCTCCGTGCGCGATTTTTTATCTTAATAAAAACGGCTGTTTGAATCAGACAAACAAATCACCAGTTCGCGGCCGGGCGACCGGCATGGGAGGCGGGACATGGCAGTAAGTCAGGAGGGGCGGCCATCCGCGGGACGGCCGTCCGGGGCACGGTCATCCGGCACGCGGCAGACCGGCGGGACGAAGGCGCGCATCCTCGATGCGGCCGAGGACCTGTTCATCGAGCATGGCTTCGAGGCGATGTCGATGCGCCAGATCACCTCGCGCGCGGCGGTCAATCTCGCCGCGGTCAACTACCACTTCGGCAGCAAGGAAGCGCTGATCCACGCGATGCTGTCGCGCCGGCTCGACCAGCTCAACCAGGAACGCCTCGGCATCCTCGACCGCTTCGATGCGCAACTCGGCACGCACATCACCTGCGAGCACGTGCTCGGCGCGATGTTCATTCCGGCGCTGAAGGCCTCGCGCAATCCCGAACGCGGCGGGCCCGGCTTCCTGCGCCTGATCGGCCGTGCGTACACCGATCCGTCGCCGTTCGTGCGCAACTTCCTGACCGCGCACTACGCGAGCGTCGCGGGCCGCTTCTTCGACGCGTTCCAGCGCGCGTTGCCGCACCTGCCGCGCACGGAGCTCGGCTGGCGGCTGCACTTCGCGATCGGCGCGCTGTCCGGCGCGCTCGCGGGCGCCGAAACGGAAAGCCTGATCGACGAGTTCTCGCAAGGCCGCACGATGAACGACGTGCAGATGATCGCGCGACTGTCGTCGCTGATCGTCGCCGCGCTGAAAGCGCCGATGCCCGACAGCGCGCAGTTGTCGATCTTCGCGGCCGTGCTCGACGATGCGGGAGCCAGCGAAGCATTCGGGCTGCCGCAGTCGGCGGCGCCCCTCGTCGACACAGCGACGCTGCATTCCACGAACTGAGCGCGCGAGGCCACGCGCGGCTTCCTGTTCACGATTTGATTGAAACGCGCGGTCGTGCGGGGCGTCGAAGCGCCCTGTCGATCGACCGTGCGGCACGGGGCACGGGCCGGCGCCGAAGCGCCCGCCCTCGCCGAGAGCAAAGACCGGAGACTCGTCATGTCATCTTCCGCAGCAACCGCAGCGGCCCAGGTTCCGCCGAACACCGACGGCATCTGGTACGCGTCGTACCCGCCCGGCGTCCCGCACGAGATCGACGTCACGCAATACGCGTCGCTCGTGCAGTTCTTCGACGAATGCACGAGCCGCTTCGCCGAGCGCGTCGCCTACGTGAGCGCAGGCGCATCGATGACCTATCGCACGCTCGCGCAGAAAGTCGACGCGTTCGCGTCGTACCTGCAAGGCATCGGCATCAAGCCCGGCGACCGCGTCGCGATCATGCTGCCGAACACGTTCCAGTACCCGGTCGCGCTGTTCGGCACGCTGAAGGCCGGCGCGATCGTCGTCAACGTCAATCCGCTCTACACCGTGCGCGAACTCGCGCATCAGCTGAAGGACAGCGGCGCGCAGACGATCGTCGTGTTCGAGAACTTCGCGCGCACGCTGCAGGACGCGCTGCCGGAAACGCAGGTGAAGAACATCGTCGTCACCGCGCTCGGCGACCTGCTCGCCGACGGCTTCAACGCGAAAGGACGCCTGATCAATTTCGTGCTGAAGCACGTGAAGAAGCTCGTGCCGGCCTACCACCTGCCGCAGGCCATCCGGTTGCGCTCGGCGCTGGCGCTCGGGGCGCGCGGCAAGCCGCAACCGGTGCAGACCACGCGCGACGACCTCGCGTTCCTGCAATACACGGGCGGCACGACCGGCGTCGCGAAAGGCGCGATGCTCACGCACGGCAACCTGATCGCGAACCTGCTGCAGGCGAAGGCCTGGATCGCCGACCAGGTCTCGGGCGACGTCGAAACCGTACTCACGCCGCTGCCGCTGTATCACATCTATTCGTTGACGGTGAACGCATTCATCTTCATGGGGCTCGGCGGGCGCAACATCCTGATCGCGAACCCGCGCGACATGACGATGGTGATGAAGATCATCCGCAACGAGACGTTCACCGGGATCACCGGCATCAACACGCTGTACAACGCGTTCCTCGACAACGAGGAATTCCGCAAGCGCGATTTCTCGAAGCTGAAGCTCGCGATGGCCGGCGGGATGGCGATGCAGCGCGCGGTGGCGGAGCGCTTCCAGCAGGTGACGGGCCGGCCGGTCGTCGAAGGCTACGGCCTGACCGAGTGCTCGCCGATCGTCACGATGAACCCCGTGGACCTGAACGACATGGCCGCGTTCAGCGGTTCGATCGGCCTGCCCGCGCCGTCCACCCTCGTGCGCTTTCGTCGCGAGGACGGCACTTGGGCGCCCGTCGGCGAACCGGGCGAGCTGTGCGTGCGTGGCCCGCAGGTGATGCGCGGCTACTGGCAGCGCCCCGACGAGACGGCCAAGGTGATCGACGCCGACGGCTGGCTCGGCACCGGCGACATCGGCGTGATGGACGAACGCGGCTTCATCCGCCTGATCGACCGCAAGAAGGACATGATCCTCGTGTCGGGCTTCAACGTGTATCCGAACGAGATCGAGGAAGTGCTGGTGATGCATCCGGGCATCAGCGAAGCCGCGGCGATCGGCATTCCTGACGAGATACAGGGCGAACGGATCAAGGTGTTCGTCGTGCGCCGCGACCCGGCGCTGACGGTCGACGACGTGCTCGCGCACTGCCGCAAGAACCTGACCGGCTACAAGATGCCGAAATTCGTCGAGTTCCGCGACGCGCTGCCGCAGACGAACGTCGGCAAGATCCTGCGCCGTGCGTTGCGCGACGAGGAACTCGCCAAAATCAAGGCCGCGAAGCAAAGCTGAACACACCATCGCCCCGGGAGACGCCGTCGATGAACGAAGGAAAGAAGCGCCACGCGCGGCATGCCGCCGCTATGGCAGTCGCGTGCATGCTGTCGCTCGCCCAGACTGGCCTGCATGCGCAGGAAGCCGCCAGTGCCGTGAGCGCGGCGCAGGAGGTCGCCCTGCCGCCCGATCTCGCGAAAGTCACCCGCGAGCCGGTCGCGCAACAGGCACGCTGGCTGCGCACGGCCGCGCAGCGCGGCACGCTCGCGCAACTCGATGACGCCACGCTCACGGCGCTCTTCAAGGCGCTCGATCCGCTCGCCGTGCCGCTCTATATCCGGAATGGCCCCAACGGCTATCCGTCCTACCAGTTCACGATGGTGCGCCAGGAACGCATCAGCGGAAAATGGTCCGATACGCCCGACCGCATGCTGGTGAAGACCACCCGCGAGCCGCTGCGCGTCTATGCGAAATGGCTGCCGGGCGGCGCGCACGCCGGGCAGGAAACCATCTACGACACGACGCAGCGCAAGGACGAGATGTACGGCCACCTCGGCGGCCTGCTCGGCAAGATTCCGCTGTGGACGGCTATCGACGGTACACTCGCGCGCGCCCAGTCGAATCACCAGGTGAAGGATCTCGGCACCGAATTCATCACGAACCTGTACCTGACCGAAGGGAAGAAATACCTGGAAGCCGGCGTGCAGCGGCCGACCGATGTGGAAGCCAGAACCATCAACGGCGTGCGCGTCGTTGCGCTCACCTACGAAACACCGACCGGCCGGCCGCAGTTCTACGCGAAGAAGGAAGTCCTCGGGCTCGACCTGCACGCACCCTATTTCCGGACCGTCGAGTCCTATGACAACGACGGCAAGATCTTCGAGCGGATCGTCATCGAGAAAATCGCCCCGACGACGCTCGACGACACCGCATTCGACCCGAAAAACCCCGACTACGCGTTCTGATGCGCGCCGGCGGGGCTGGCCTGGGGCTCAATCGTCATCGTCGTCGCCGTGGTGCCGGTGCCAATGCTTGTCATAGTGCCTGCGCCACTTGCGATAGCGATCGTCGTCGTCATCGCCGTAGTAGCCATATCCGTAGCCCGGATAGGCGACCACGGCCGGTTGCGGCGCCACATAGACCGGGGCCGGCTCGACATAGACCGGTGCGACCGGTGCGACCGGTACGCCGATGCCGACCGACAGGTCGACATGCCCCGCCATCGCACTGCCCGAAGCCAGCAACGCCACGCTCCCGACCCACCCTGCCCATCGTCTCTTGTTCATGTTCTGAATCCCTGATATGCCGGCCCGCCCGGCTCGCGCGACTAAAGTAAACGTTCGCGCGCGAACCCAGGTGATACGGCCTTGCGAGAGTCGTAACGCGACGTAACGAAATGGCATTAGCCGTTTGGCCGAATCGCGAAATCGCGCTGGAACGTCTATAGTGGGTTACGGTTCGACACAATCACGACTACGCGCTCCCCGATTGAACAGGGTAGAATCCCGCCAAACACCTTGTGGACGAACACGCCACACACACGCACAACATATTCTCTGACGCAGGCTCCTGCCGCACCTCAATGGCCAATCCCGCAGAATCCCATCCGCAAAACGACTTCATCAATTCGGCGCGCAAGGAACGTAAGCGCGTTGAAATCTATCTCGTCAACGGCATTCGTCTGACGGGGTGCATCGAGTCGTTCGACCAGTACCTGGTGATGCTGCGCACCCCCGTGGGTCTGCAAGGCATCTACAAGCGCGCGATTTCCACGATCCAGCTCGACACGGGCGGCTCGCGCCCGGGCGGCAGCGGCCCCCGCGGGCCGCGCACCGGCGGGCGCCCCGGCGGCCGTGAAGGCGGCGGTCACAGCCCGTACGGCTCGCACGGCGGCTCGCGTGAATCGCGCGGCGACGGCGGCTACGGCTCCCGCGAACCACGTGAAGGCTATGGCTCGCGCGAACCGCGCGAAGGCTACGGTGCCCCGCGCGAACCCCGTGAACCGCGCGAAAGCTACGGCGCACCGCGCGACACCGGCGACGCATCCGGCAACGCCTCGTCGTCGGATTCCCGCGGCGGCAGCGGGCCGGTCATCGTGACGCGCCGCCGGCGAATCGTGCCGGACGGCCAGTAAAGCAAAAGGGCAAGCCAACCGGCTTGCCCTTTTTACTTGTGCGGCCGGCGCGGCATGTCGCCGCACCGCCGCCGGGTTCAGCGTGCCGTCGTCGGCAGGCCCGCATCGGCCTCACGCTGCAACGAACGCACCTGCTGCTGCAACGCGCGCAGTTGCGACTGAAGCTCGGCCTGCTGCGCCTGCAATGCGGCCGTCTCGTTGCGTACGCTCTTCTGGCGATCCGCGACCGCCGCCTGCTGCTGGCGGGCGATCGAGATATCGGCCTGCAGACGCCGCGCGCGATCCTGCGTGACCTCGATCTGCTTGTCCATCTGCGCCTTCTGCGATTCCAGCTTCGCCGCCCGCAGTTCGTTCACGGCCAGCCGCTCCGCCTGGCGCGAGAAATCGCGATAGATCGCTTCCGCACGCGTTTCGTCGTAAGTCTTGATGACGCGCCAGAACGCCTTCTGCTGGAACAACGCGACGAAGTACGCCCCGTCCTTCACGTTGAACAGCAGGCTCGCGCCGTAGCTGCCGTTGTAGCTCGTGCGCATTTCGGTCAGCGAGTGCGCCTGGATCTGGCGCTGCAAGTCGTCGACCGTGCTCGGCCCCGTCGACTCGCCCGCCTGCGGCTGCAACGACGTCTGCGAATCGATCACCGGAATCGCCGCCACCGGCGCCGATGCCTGCTGTACGGCCGGCGAACCGCTGTCCGCCAGACTTTGCGCGTATGCGCCCTGAATGCCTCCCGCCAGGGCGAACAATACGCACGCCCTTCCCAACCCCGTCATATGGCTCATGAAGTTCTATTCCCGCCCGAGTCGTTGTAATTCAGCGCGATTTTATCTCATTAATTACTCGCTTTCGCGGGTCTCGGGTTCCTCGTCGAAGATCTGGTATTTGCGCATTTTTTCCCACAGTACCTTGCGGCTGATGCCGAGCTGCTGCGCCGTATCCTGACGCCGCCAGCCGTTTGCGTCGAGCGCCGCAATGACGCGGTTGCGCTCGTTCATGTCCCACTTGCTGCGATCGACGAACACCTCGGCCGCACTCTCTGCCGGGACCGGCTGGGCCGAACTGCGCGCGTGCGCGATCAGCCGCTGCAGCCGCGCGGCATCCCACCCGCCCGTCTGCCGCACCGTCACGCCGACACGCTCGGCGAGGTTGCGCAGTTCACGCACGTTGCCGGGGAAATAGCTGTCCGCGACGGAATCCGTCAGCCAGTACGGCAGATCGGACAACTGAGCGAGCCGCTCCTCGCCGACGACCTGTGCGACGAACGACTTGAACAGCGCGATCTTGTCGACGGCGCCGCGCTCTTCCAGCGACGGAATGCTCAGCTCGATCACCGCGAGCCGGTAGTAGAGATCGGCGCGGAACAGGCCATCCTTCACGAGCTGCGGCAGCTTCTTGTTGCTCGCCGCGACCAGCCGGAAATCGACCTTGACCGGCGACGTCGCGCCGACGCGCAGCACCGCGCCATCCTCGAGCACGCGCAGCAGCTTGACCTGCTGGTACAGCGGCAGATCGCCGACTTCGTCGAGGAACAGCGTGCCGCCGGCCGCCTGCTCGAAATAGCCTTTATGCGCAACAACCGCGCCCGTGAACGAACCCTTCGCGTGACCGAAGAACAGCGACTCGAACAGGCCGTCGGGAATCGCGCCGCAGTTCACGGGCACGAATTCGCCATGCCGGTAGCGCGAATGTTTTTCGTGCAGCAGTTGCGCGATGCGCTCCTTGCCGACGCCGGTTTCGCCGTGCAGCAACACGTTGGTGTCGCAATCGGCGAACGTATCGACTTCGTGCAGCAGGGCCTGCATCGATTCCGAGTGCGCGACGAGTTCGGTCGGATGCGACGTTTCGGCCGTATGCGCCCGCAGCTGCGTGACGAGCTTGCCGATCATGCCGCGCAGCTCGGCACACGTGAAGTCGAGCGGCAGGATGTGCGAATACTCGGGCGGATACTGCGACGCGTCGTGATCGCGCGCCGCGCCGACCCAGACGACCGGCATGCCGATGTTGGCCTGCCAGTCGCGCAGGAACGCGGCGCCGATTTCGATCATCGTCACGCTGATGATTGCCAGCGACGGCCGCAAGGCGGCGCGCTCGGGCGAGATCTCCGCGTTGTCGGCGCGGATCACTTCGACGTCGAAGCTCGCCATGCACCGGGCGACGCGGTCGACAATGTCCGCCTTGCCTTCCCAGACGTACAGGTCGAGCTCTTCGATTGCGGGCGTGGTTCTCATGATTCGGGTGCGGCTTCAGTGATTGACGAGTTGCTTTGCATTGCAGATCAGCGATCTGTCGCAGGCAGCAGCGACGCTGCCCGCATTGATGACTGAACGTTCAGGCATTTATTGAACCAGCATGGGGTTGCCGCATTTGATCGAGTCCGGTGTGTTCGTGACATAGGCGTTCCCCAGGCTCAATCCGAGCAGGCCCGTGACGGAGGTCAGCAGCGAGTCGATTGGTTGCAGGAGCAGCGGAACGAGTGTGCTTCCGAGCGCGGTCAGAAGCGGCCCGGTCAGGATATCCAGCAAGGGATTCAGGATGCCGGCCAGCACCCCCACCAACCCGCCGCTCGCCGACACCGAAACCGACAGGCCGCTACCGACGATACCCTGAACCGCGGGCGCCAGGAATTGGTCCGTTCCCGTGCCCAGGGTGTACGGTGACGCCGGGCTCGGCGAAGCGGATGACCCGGGGCCGGGATACGTGAACGTCAGCGCAGTCGGCGTTTGATTAGCCACGGGAACCGTCAGTTGTCCGGGCTTCAGGCTGATATTGACGGATATCTGATTCAGGTTGATCAACCCCAGCGTCAGCACATTGAGCGCTGAAATCACGGTATTGAGCCCCAGTAGACTGAGCAGGCTCTGCAGGTTGACGGCTACCAGCGTGATCGGGGTTCCACTGCCGGGGGTGTACCCGGATGGCGCGTTCAGGTTGATCGGTGTATTCGCCGAACCGCCGATGTACACGGCTACCACTCCAGTCTGCACGTTCACCTGAGCGGTCTTCGTGCCGTTCGCGGTACAGGTGACCGATGCGAGGCCCGCCGTCGCGGGTGCCACATAGGCGGTAATCGGCAGTTGCACCGCGGCAAGCGGCGTGGGACTACCCGACGGGCACGTACCTCCCGGATAGACCAGCCCGCCGGTCGGACAGGTCGACAGCAACGATATCGACGTATTGAGGAACACGTTCCCCTGCGCAGTCGACGTGTTGGTCGTGCAATTGGAGGTTCCGCAATTCGTCGGCCCGGCCGGACCGCTCGCGGTGGACGGCGGCGTCCCCGCGAGCGACACCGAGCCCGATACGGTTGCGTTCAGCAGCGGCGCCAGCGCGGTCGGCGTCTGAACCGTGATGCTGGGAATGGCGACCGAATTCGTGCCGTTCGCGATCTGCAATGCCGTCGACAGCAGTCCGAGAGCATTGACGCTGGCGTTGACGGCGGAGGTTCCGGTAGCGGTAGCGGCAGAAACCAGCTGACCAAGCGCGATCTGCGGACCGCCGCAGACGGTGCCGGAACAGAGCGAGGCAACGATCGCGTTCAGCACGTTCAGGTTGGCTCCGACCAGATTCTGCTGCGTCGCTGCCTGAACTGCGGCGTAGGCCAGTTGCCCGAGCGTCACGGTACCGTTCAATACGCCCGTGGTCGTGCCGACCGGCAGATTGGCAAGAATACCTGCCAGTTTCAGGTTAACTTGCGCCAGCCCCTGGTAGTCGAGGACCTGCAGGCTCAACGCGTTGGGCGACCCCGTCAGCACCTGGAGCAACTGATTGGCCAACCCGCCGTTCAACGCCGCCAGCGACGTGGTCAGCGTAAAGGTATCGGTCGGCACGCTCTTGGCGATAGCCGACGCACTGATCGTTACGTCGTTGATAAAAATCCCGCTCACCGGCTCCGAAACGGTCACGCACACGGCGTTGACCGATTGCCCGGCGCCGACCGCGCCGCCTGACAAGCCGGCGCACTGGTTATTGGCCGGCAGCGCTGCTCCCGAGGTGCGTGTGAACTGGGCACTCGCGCCGCTGGTTGCCGGTGGGCTCCAGATCCCGCACGTCACGGCTGCCGTGGCCTTTCCCGACAGCAGGCTTGCCGGCACGTTCGTGACTTGATTAACCGCAGTCGTTGCGGCCGCACAAGTGGCATCGCTGGCGACCTGCGTCACGGCAGACAGCGCGGCCGTATCGGCGGCCGCCTGCATATGGCGTCGTTCGGCATAGAAGCGACCTATATCAGTCGCGCCCAACACGATGACCGCGATCGCCAGGAAGATCGTCGCCATGATCGCTGCACCACCACGCTGGCGACGCCCCCCCGGGCAGCCGACGCGGCGCCGCCGAGCCACGTGTGATTGATCTGTGCGCATCGCCGTCTCGCTTACTGCGCGCTTAGACCGCCACCCGACATACCGCTGGCAGAGCCGAGCTGCGAATTCATCGTGTCGGGAATCTTGTTCTTGAACGAGTCGAGATAGCGTTGATAGACCAGCGACGCAACGTCGCCGAGCACCGGTTGCGCCGGCGCTGCAGCACGATTGTCGCGCTGCATGGCGAGCCATTCCTTCGCGGAGCGCTCGACGTCGGACGCGCGCGGCGCACCGGCATCCTGTGCATAGGTGACAGCCGAGCCGACCGCGATCCACACGATCGCACCGAGTACCGCGATCCGGCCCACGCGCACGTTTCGATGATATTTATTGTTCATGTCGTTTTCCCGATGTCTGTTCATTGTGCGAAGCGCTGCAACAGTGGCACGGTCTGGTCATAACCGAAATTGTTCGCCATCGGTGTAATCGGCGCTGCAGCAGCGCGACGCGACACCACCGATGGTGTCGCGACCGCACGCTGCTGCGCACGTGCCGCCGCGACGATCTTCGCCGCGTCGCCGGCGATGTCCTTGCGGATATCCGCCGGCAGATGTTGCTGATTCATCAACCGTTGAGCATCCTGTGTACGCCCCGCCGCGATCAGGTAAAGCGCAAGATTGCTGACGATCTTGGGATTGCGCTGATCCAATTCGGCCGCCTTCATCAACGGCACCCGCGCACCGACGACGTCGCCGCTGCGCAACTTCGCATATGCGAGATCGGACAACAGCGACGCATCGGTCGGCGCAAGATCCGACGCCTGCGCAAGTACCTGCGCCGCACGATCGAAATCGCCTGCCGCGCCCGCGATCAACCCGAGCCCGCGATAGCCTCGCGCGGCAAGCGGTGTTTTCAGCAGTTGCGTATAGACGGCCGCACTGGCCACCGGCTGGTCGGTCATCCGCAGTGCGTCCGCGCGCAACAGGATCGACTCCGGAATCGCGCCGAAGGTCTTGTCGTACGCATCGATGTGCGCAAGCGAAGCAAAGTAAAGCCCCTGCCCCTGCATCCGCTGGATCAGGCCGAGGTACATCCCGGGCGTATCCGGAACGGACTGCTTCTGATCGGCCGCCTGCATCAGCGCCGCACGCTCGGTCTGCGCGCTGACGCCATACCCGTTTTCCTTGGTTGCGCACGCACCAAGCAGCAGCACCACTGCCGCAGCCACACCCATTTGCGATGCCATCCCGCTGATCCGCTTCATCGTCTTTCCTTCCACCGTCAATGGCGCGCCGACAATGCGTGCGTCACCGCCAGCAAACCCGGCCCGGCTGTCACGATCAGCAAGGCGGGCAGCAACGTCAACACCATCACGCCTGTCATCTTCACGGTCAATCGGCCAATCCGTTCACGCAACATCGCACGGCGCGTCTCGCGCAACCGGTCGCCGAACTGCTTGAGCGGCTCCTGCACCGCACCGCCATGTTTGTCGACCTGGACCATCAATCGCACGATTGCGCGCAGATCCTCGTTGTCGAATCCACCGGACAGACGCTGCAACGACTGCTCGCGCGTCCGGCCTGCCGCGAACTGGCGCTGCGCGATCCCCATTTCCGAGGACAGTACCGGCATCATTCCGCGAAAATCGTTTGTCACGACCTGCAGGCTCTGATCGAGCGACAACCCGACGCCTTGCAGCAGACGCAGCATGTCGACGAGCAACGGCAGTTCGTCGATCACGCTTTGACGCCGCGCCGCCGCGCGGCGCTGTACGTATAGCTTCGGCAACATGAAGCCGAGCCCGAAAGCGGCAAACATGCCGACCATCCACATGCTGCCCTTCATATGCCCGCTCGCGAAAATCGCGAACAGCAGCGGCAGCCCAATCCCACACGCGACCCGCGCGCTCAGGAACAGCCCGCGCGTGCGCGTGTCGACGTAACCGCATTGCTCGAGCAAGCGGCGATCCTCTTCCGCGACAGCGTATTTGCCGAGCCCGGTATCGAGCCAGCGCACACCGGCCGCCGACAGACGATCGAGAATACGTTCGACGCGCTGCCCCCGCCGGACGTCGGGCTTGGCTGGCGCATCGCCGCCGTCCGGCGCGGTCCGCGCTTTCGCTGCTTC
Organism: Burkholderia sp. HI4860; assembly: GCF_002223045.2. Lineage (NCBI taxonomy): Bacteria > Pseudomonadati > Pseudomonadota > Betaproteobacteria > Burkholderiales > Burkholderiaceae > Burkholderia > Burkholderia sp. HI4860. Next base: position 193,131 of record NZ_NKFO02000003.1, read on the forward strand.
GAGCGTGGCCATGCGCCGGTCGAGCGCATCGACAAGCGCGCGCTCGGCACGCGTCGCGGCACTTGCGCGTAACAATGCGATCACGCCGAACAGCAGCACGCCGAGTGCGCCGCTCGCCAGGGCAATCGCTCCGATCTGAGTCGCTGTCATAGCATCACCTGAGCCGAGCCATTCGATACAGCCACACACTGCCGGCCAATTGCAACAGGAACGCGAACATCAGGAGCGTCCGCCCGCCCGGGTCGTTCCACATCCCGTGCAGATACTTCGGATTGGTCACGACGATAAAGCTGCCGATCCCGATCGGCAACATCACGAGCACGAACGCCGACAACCGCGTTTCTGCCGACATTGCTGTCAACTCGCGCTCCGCCTGTTCGAGGTCGCGCATGAACACGGCCATGCGCTCGAGCATCACGTCCGCGCGGCCGCCGTACTTGACCGACAGTCGCAACACGGAACCGACGAGTTCGAACTCCTCGGTTCGGTAGATTTTCGCGATGTGCACCATTGCGCGATCGATTTCGACACCGCCTCGCAGCATCCTCGACACGTGGTCGAGACAGCCGCGAAGCGGCTCCTCGGTCGTCAGCAGCGCGGACTGGAATGCCGCCGGCACGCTATTGCCAAGCGTCACGAGACGCACGATGCCGTCGAGGAACGACGGGATCTGCCGGACAATCTTCAGCCTGCGCCGCTGGATTCGCGACGCGAGCCAGACGCCGAAAATCGAGCATCCGCACGCAAGCGCGGCAAAGCACGCGAGCGCGCCACCGCGGTTGCCCGCGAACGTCGCGACCGCAACCAGCACGGCGAGCGCGACGAGCGTCTTGCCGCGCGCATCCTCGATCCCCGCGCGACTCGCAAGGTTCGTCAGATATTCGGATGCGACCGCATACTGGTGCTTCCAGAACGTAACGGACGATGCGCTCCGTGCAGTGCCCGGTTGCGGCGACACCGCACGCGCGGCGCCTGCCGTGGACGGCCGTGCTGCCTGCGTGGCAACCCCGGCACGTGCACCCAGTTCGAGCCGGCTGTCGATAAATCGCTTCGCATCGGTCCGTATGCGCCGGTTCTCCGCGTGACGCCACAGCATCACCGCTGCCGCAACGCACAGCATCGCGAAAGCCAGCACCCACGCCATCGCGCTATACATTGAAGCCCCCGCCGCCGCGGCCGAACCCGCCGCCGAAGCCCCCGCCAAACCCGCCATCGCCGAACCCACCGCTCGTCAGCGTCTGACGGAAGCGCGCTAGCTTCGGCGAATGCGGATGAATGCCCAGCGTCTCCCAATGGTCGACTTCCTCGCCCTCAGGCGTCACGCGCGCTTCATAGCGGTAAAGTTCCTGCGTCGCGATGATGTTGTCGGACAACCCGGTCACTTCCGTGATCGACAGGATCCGCCGCCGTCCGTTCGACAGGCGCCCGATCTGCACGATGAAGTCAATCGCGTTCGCGATTTGCCGACGCAGGCTCGACTCAGTGCCCTGGAAGCCGGCAAAGCCGGCAAGCATCTCGAGACGGTACAGACACTCACGCGGCGAACTCGCATGCACGGTGCCCATTGAGCCGTCGTGACCGGTATTCATCGCCTGCAGCATTTCCAGCACTTCGCCGCCCCGCACTTCGCCGACGATGATCCGGTCCGGACGCATCCGCAGCGTATTGCGCAACAGGTCCCGAATCGACACGACCCCGGTGCCGTCGAAACCGCCCGGTCGGCTCTCGAGCCGTACGACGTGCGGGTGGTTCAGCGACAGTTCCGCCGTGTCCTCGATCGTTACGACACGCTCGATCTCGGGAATGTGGAATGCGAGCGCGTTGAGCAACGACGTCTTGCCGGAACTCGTGCCGCCCGACACGAGAATGTTGCAGCGCGCCTCGACCGCAGCCTGCAGGAGCGTGTTGATCTCTTCGTTGAAGGTCCCGTTGCCGAGCAGGTCGGACGGTTTCAACGGATCCTTGCGGAATTTCCGGATCGATACCACCGGGCCGTCGATCGACAGCGGTTCGATCACGACGTTCACGCGGCCACCGTCGGGCAGCCGCGCGTCGACCATCGGGTTCGACTCGTCGAGACGTCGGCCGATCGGTGCGAGGATCCGGCGCACGATTCGCAGCAGGTGCGCGTTGTCGGTAAAACGCACCGGCAGCTTCGCGAGTATCCCGTGACGCGACACATACACGTCGTTGTACCCGTTGATCAGGATGTCCTCGACGGCCGGGTCCGCAAGCAGGTCCTCGATCGGCCCGAAGCCCGCAAGCTCCTTGGTAAGAGCCTCGGCGATCGCACGCACCTCGTTCTCGTTGAGCGGAATGCGGCGCAGGCGCACGAAGCTGTCGATCTCGAGATCGACGAACTGGTTGATCGCCTGGCGAGACCATCGGCCGAACTCGGCGCCCAGTTCTTCGATGCGCGTCAGCAGATGTTCATGCGCGGCATTCTTGATATCGTGGAATTGCTGCGTCTGGGAGAACGGCGCTGCGCCGTCGGCGAATTGAATGTCGTGTGCCATCGCTTACGACCGCTTGGACGAGGGTTGAATGAAGCGCTTCAGCGCAGACAGGCCGGATGCCGGTCGCGTGACGGTCGACCTGACCGACACACCCGGCAGCCGCGCGGCAAGCGACTCGAGCGCGCGCACGTACGGGTCGCGCTCCGTCATGTCGACGATGAGCCGGCCCTGGTTTGCCGCATGACCGATCGCGACGCGGCGCGACGGCAACGTCCCCACCAGCGCCAGACCGAGACGCTCGGCAATCTGCGCAGGCGTCAGGTCGAGTGCGGGATCGTACTGGTTGACGACGAGCCGTACGCGATCGGTGTCGACACCCGCGTCGCGCAGCCCGGTGAGCAGATCGGCTGCGGACACGATCGACGCGACGCCCTGATCGCAGACGAGCCACGCCTCATCGGCCGAAGTCGTCATCTGGGCAACGAACTCGCGATTCGAAAAACCACCGAGATCGACGATCTGCTGATCGAAGAAGGCACGAAATCGGTTCAGCAATCCCGCACACGACGCATACGAGACATCGCGCAGCCCGCCGAGATCGGCTGGAAGCGTCGTCAATGCGACACCGCTCTCATGCCGGGTCAGTGCGGTATTCACAAAGGTTCGGTCGATGCGGCGCAGGTTGTGAACCGCATCGATGAAATGGAATTCGCAGCGGGTATTCAGGAACAACGCGCCATCGCCTGCCGGCAGCCCCAGGTCGACCAGCGCTGTCTGGCGGCCGGCCGGCGTGCCGCCATTCGACTCACCGCTCCCCCCGGGACTCACTGCGTGCTTCTGCAGCCATACGGCGAGATTCGCAGCGAGCGTGCTCACGCCCATGCCGGCGCGCGCGCCAAGCAACGCGACCACCTTGCCATGGCGGCTCGCCGGCTCGCCGACGTTCGCAAGCAGTCCGCGTGTCGTCCGCAATGCCTCCTCTGCCGGCGCCGATACGTCGATGAAATCGCGCACGCCGGCACGCAATGCGGCAAGCGTGCTTTCCGGCTGGGCAAGTGAGCCGAGCGCGACAATCGGCAGGCCCGGATGGGATGCGCGTACCGCTGCAGCCGCCACGCTCGCCGCCGGGCTACCACCGGAAAAATCAATGAATACGAGCGCAGGGTTGAGACCCGTAATGCGCTGCGCGAGCACGCCCGGCTCAAGGGACGCAGCCTCGACCGCACCGGCCGATACGAGCGTATCGGCCAGCCAGCGGACATGCGCCTCCTGTCGCGATGCGCAAACGAAATAGTCGGTCACGGCGGGTTCACACAATGATTGGATTCGCGCGTTCATGCTGAACACCCCCGATTACACAAGGCGTGGCGAGGCGTCGCAATCCGCGATGCATCGCACTCATTTCGAGAAACCCGGAGCTGCATCTGGTGATGCCGCTCCGCCCAGATACGATTTCCAGACCGGCCCGTCACGCTGCTCCGACAGTTCGCCAGGCGTCGCGGGCAATACCGCGCCCTTCGCGATCGGTGCGACGAGATGCGGCGTCACGATGAACAGCAATTCCTTGTCGTTCTGCTGATAGTTCAGATTCTTGAAGAACGTCCCGATGATCGGCAAATCGCCGAGCAGCGGCACCTTGTTGACGTTGGACATCGTCTGGCGATCGATCAGGCCACCGATCACGAAGCTCTCGCCGTCGCCGAGCTCGACCGTCGTGTCGGCTCGGCGCGTCGTGATCCCCGGCACCGCAACACCGCTGATCGTCACGCTGTTCACGTAATCGAGCTGGCTCGATTCGGGCGCAACCTTCAACGCGATCCGCTGCGGGCTCAGCACCGTGGGCGTCAGCGACAGTCCGACACCGTACTGCTTCCACTGGATCGCGGTCGAGCCGAGCCCTTGCGGCGACGGCACCGGAATCTCACCGCCAGCGAGGAAGCTCGCGCTCTGGCCCGACAACGCAACGAGCGTCGGCTCCGCAAGCACACGGGCGAGATTGTTCGCCTCGAGCAGCGATAGGTCGGCGAAGATCCCACGGCCCGCGGCATTCACGACCAGATTGAACGCGGACGAGACAGGCGAGCCGAGCGTCGGAACGTACCCCGCGGTGCCGGGTGACCCACCGCTATACGATTGCACGCCGCCGGGCGAAAACGAGCCGAACGAAAAGCCGTTGCTCTGCTTGAAGAAATTGAACCCGACCTGCTTGAGCACCGATCGGCTGAATTCGACGACCCGCACATCGACCTGCACGACGCTCTTGCCCGCGACCGTCGAGCGATCGATCACGGCGCCCTTCCCGCTCATGTTTTTGCCGACTGCCGCCGCACGAGCATGCGCATCGAGCGACGTCGACGAGCCCTGCAGCACCGCGGTGCCACCGTATGCATTCACGCGCGGCGTGGAGTTGTCGAGCACCGCTTGCGCAGCTGCGTCGACGACTTCGACGTTCCAGACCGTCGGTTCCTCGTGACCGCGCTCCCACAGCATCACATTTGTCGCGCCAGGCGCCTTCGCCGTCAGCAACACGGAACCCGAGCGGCTGCCCTTCATGATCAGGACGTCGGCGATGGCCGGATCGCCGACCGCAACACGCTGCAGCGCGCGGCCCGCCGAAAGCTGCCGCTGCGCGCCAACCGCCAGTTCGATCGTGCCGCTCGCGCTCGCAAACGATGCGAAAGTCATGGTGCAGATAGCAATCGCGAATGCAATCAGTGTGTTTTTCATTGTTTGGTAGACCGTCACGCGGCCCTTTATTTGTCGTCGCTGAAATCGATAGCCTTCGATGTCGTTCAATAGGCAACCGTTTCCGACCGGCCGCCGCGGATCACTTCGATGCCGCCGCCGCCCCCGCCGCCCGCCCGCACCACCGGCGGCAGATGCGATGGCAGTGGCGGCACGTTCGGGTTGGCCACCGGGGTTCTCGGTGTGCCGGACAGTTGTTGCAGCGAGACGCCCGCGGCGGCGAGCGCCGACGGCGACAGCTTGTTGTCCGTCCGCACCGCGACCGTCTGGATCGCAAGCTCGTCATCGCGCGGGTTACGCAACGCGAAAGTCAGGCGACCACTCGACTCGCCAAGCGTCAGCGCATCGACTTGCGCGGTCGGCACCGCAAGCACCGCGATGCGGACACTGGACGGTTGACCGTTGTTGCCATTGGTGGTGTTGCCGCTGTCTCGATCGGGTGTCGCGTCGCCAAACGACAACACACGCACCTTCGACAACAACAGCCGCGCCTGAGTCTGCGAAATTTCGCCGTCAAGCATCGTGCCCCCGCCTTCGCGCTTCAGATTGAGAAATATGTCGACGTAGTTGCCGGGCCGCAACCGGTTGCCGACCGCATTGGTTTCGTCGACTCGGACAGCGACCGCACGCTCGCCCGGCTGGACATCCTCGGCAAGCCCCGACACCAGCGCCCCCGCGACAACCGGCGACGAAGCCGGAATATCCGCTGCCGGCACCCGGCCAACGAGCACGGACGGATCGGCAAATGCGCCAGTCGGCACCGGCGCGGTCTGCCGGACCTTCAGTGCGTCGGCCGTGATCGGCTGGCCGGCCGGCAACACGCGCGTCGCAATCACGACCGGAACCGGGTTTGCCGCAACGGTTTGCTGGACTGGCACGGCATTCTGCGTGCTGCGCCCGAGCATCCACGCATAAATTCCGAGCAATACGGCGATTGCAATCAGCAGTCCCGCGATGATCTTCGTCAAATTGTTGGCCATGTTGTCGTGTGGATGCCGGATTGAAAGTCCGATAGGTTTCTGCCCGATTCGCGCGCCAGCTTGCTGGTCGCGTCACGATACGCACTTCAAAGGATCGACTGCGGAATCTGCACGACCGCCGTACTCGTCAATGGTTGACTCAGTATGCTTCCCAGAAATGGCATGGTCGTAATCCAGTCTTTGGGGGTGTAGTTCACCGTGACGGACAGGCAGTACAGCGACGGTGGAACCGACGTGTCGTAACTGCACTGCGGCGCCGCAACTTGCGGCGTACCGACATTCAGCCAGGCGACGACGCTCTGCGCGGTCGTTGTTGCGTTCGTAATACGCGCAGCGAGGCTGGGGGCGTAAGCCAGCCCGGCCCGTGCACCTTCGCTGGCGGCAAACGTCAGGCTCTGCTGAATCGCGAATATCATCCCGAAAGTGACGATGCCGTAGAAAATCACGAACAATAACGGAAACACGATCGCAAACTCGACGGCCGTCGCGCCGCGCTGCCGGCGGCGTTCACGCCGCTGCATCTGTCGTTTCATCGCAAGCTCCCCGTGGCGACAAGAAAGACAACCCATGCGGCAGCCGGTGCCGCGAGGCATGCCGCATAGGGTGTTGCCCGGTATTTCCCGAGCGCCATCGCCGGCTGGCCCGGTTGCCGCAACGCGCCGATCGACGTGCGCGACAGCAGCATCACGGCCAGTGCATGAATACCGGCGGCAAGACTGGCGGCAATCCAGATCCACAGCAGCGCATATGCGCCGCACCACACGCCGATCACGGCAAAGATCTTGACGTCCGCCGCGCCCATGACGCGCAGCAAAAAGAGCGGGAAAAAGGCGGCCAGCCCGACCAGCAGGCCGATCATCGCCTGCGCCGGGAGAATGCCAAACGGACCGGCGTTGAAATACGCTCCGCCTAGGCCACTGACCAACCCGGCCAGGACGAGCGAATTCGAAACACGCCGAAAACGGATGTCGCTGGTCGCGACGAACGCAGCCCAGACCAGGAACATCCCGCTGAATATGAAATGTGCCATCGCAACACAACCTGCCGCAAATGTCGCAGAGAGCGGACTGCCAAAGGCAATCCGCTCGCCGCAACATCAAGACGACTCAATGTTTCGAGGTCGTACCAACTAACGTCAGGTGTATTACGTAAAGATCTTGGCAGCCGAGCAGTTCGCGCCGCCCGGGGTGGTGAGACACGTCCCGAGATTCGTGAACATATTGCCGAGATTAGTGCCGAGCGTTGAGGCACCCGCCAAGATCGCGACAGCGATAAGACCCGCAATCAGCCCATACTCGATCGCGGTAACCCCGTCATTTTCCCGAAGGAAACGCTTGATGATTGCTTTCATTTTATTCCTCGTGCCTGTATTTACGTTCTTTGGCCTTTTATACGTATACGTCCCCGCATATCTGGCCGGTTGCCCCACGCTGTTCGCCACATCTGCTGTAACGACAACCGGGTGCGCTTTCTTTATAGGTCGCCCCGAGGGGCATGGCTCAACATTTGATGCAAGTTAACATTCGCGATAGTCACCTCCTCGAACGTTGTGTACCGAACCGTACATTTGCTTACATCTGCTGCCGATTCTATATCCGATCCCATTTAAATTCCAACCTCTTTTAACAACACGGATCGAAAAAATGACCAGGAGCACCATGTATTTGTACGGCGTTTCGGTACGACTTACACATAGGATTTACGATAGGTTAGATGTGCACACCTAATCCACCAGTAAAACAATTGCCTCGTCCACCAAGCCTGCGCGGCCCCACGTTACGCCGCACGCGTAACGCCAATGTTGTGACGTTACGTTACGAAACGCGCGAAACCGTTCTCATTCGCCTGCCCTTAAACAGATTCAACAATCTTTCAATTTCCATAACTTCCTTTTCCGACAAGGAATTGCCTCGTTTAAAACCTGTTGTCGAACCGTCGAGCATCGAAATGGCACGACAGTTGCAGAGTAGTGCGCGCACCACTCAACACAACGAAGTTCACAACACATTTTTAATGCGAGGACAAAATGGACATTAAGGTTATCCCTCATGGCGTGTTCCGGACGACTCTGATCGCGGCCACCGTTGCAGCCATGCTTTCCCTCTCCGCGTGCGGCGGTTCCGGCTCCATCAGCCAGGGGCTCGGCGGCGGTTCGAGCTCGGGCGGCGGCGATACGATCTCCACCTCCGGCACGAGCGGTACTTCGGGCACGAGCGGCACCAGCGGTACCTCGGGCACCAGCGGTACGTCCGGTACGAGCGGTACATCCGGCACCAGCGGCACCTCGGGCACGAGCGGCACCTCCGGCACCAGCGGCACCAGCGGTACGTCGGGCACGAGCGGCACCTCGGGGGTGTCGTCGAACCCAGTGGGAACTGTCCTCGCAAGCAGCAGCAACATCATCACGAGCGCCGGTGGGACCGTCTCGGGCCTCGGCTCCGTCATCGCCAACCAGTCGCTGCCGGGCGTCAACCCGGCCACCACGCAAGCCGCGGGCGGCATCGTGCAGAGCGTTGGCGGCGCCGTGACCGCACTCGGCAACGGCCTTGGCAACGGTCTCGGCCAGCTTGGCGCGACGAAGGATCCGCTCGGCACCACGCTCGCCAGCACGGGCGGCGTGGTCAACCAGCTCGGCGGCGCGGTCACGCAGACGGGCAACCTGGTCTCGAGCCTCGGCAGCGGTCCGCTGACGCCGCTCGCACCGGTCACGGGCGCCGTCGGCGGCCTCGTGTCGACGCTCGGCGGCGCCGTATCGAACGGCGGCACCACCCTCACCAATGCACTGTCGACCGGCCCGATCCAGCAAGTCACGCAGACGGTCAGCTCGGCCATCACGCCGATCACGACGATGGTCGGCCAGACGACCCAGACGATCGGCACCGCGACCGGCCTCGGCGCGCCCGTCAACACGCTGCTCGGCACGGTCGGCAACGGCCTGAACCAGGCCGGCGCCCTGCTCGCGTCGGCGGGCGGCAACCCTGTCACGACCGGTCTTGGCAACACGGTCTCGTCGACGGGCAACACCGTGAAGGCCGTCGGCGGCCTGCTCACGGGCGGCACCGGCGGCGTGACCAACCCGCTCGCCCCGCTCACGGGCCTCCTAACGACGGTCACGGGTACGCTCGGCGGCGCAACGGGCGGCGCCAGCAGCCCGCTCGCCCCGGTCACCGGCCTCGTCTCGACGGTCACGGGTGCGCTCGGCGGCGCAGCCGGCGGCGGCAGCGGCCCGCTCGCTCCGGTCACCGGCCTCGTCTCGACGGTCACGGGCGCACTCGGCGGCGCAGCGGGCGGCGGCAGCGGCCCGCTCGCCCCGGTTACCGGCCTCGTCTCGACGGTCACGGGTGCGCTCGGCGGCGCAGCAGGCGGCAGCGGCGGCCCGCTCGCCCCGGTTACCGGCCTCGTCTCGACGGTCACGGGTGCGCTCGGCGGCGCAGCAGGCGGCAGCGGAGGCCCGCTCGCGCCGGTTACCGGCCTCGTCTCGACGGTCACGGGCGCGCTCGGCGGCGCAACGGGCGGCACGAGCGGTGGCCCGCTCGCCCCGGTCACGGGTCTCCTCGGCGCGGTCACGGGCGCACTCGGCGGCGCGACGGGCGGTGCAGGCGGCAGCAGCCCGCTCGCTCCGGTGACGAACGTCGTGTCCACGGTGACCAGCACGGTCGGCGCACCGGCATTGACCGGCGGTACGGGCGCCGTCACGAACTCGGGTTCGTCGTCGAATCCGCTCGCGCCCGTCACGTCGCTGATCGGCGGCCTGCTCGGCGGCACGCACGGCAAGTAAACCAACATCCATCAATCGACAAGACAGCGAGGAGTCCATCATGTCCCAGCAACGTTCTCTCACGACAGCCGCCCTGCGCCAGTGGCGCGCGCCCCTCACGGCCTTCGCCGCCGCCTGCCTGCTGGCCGCCTGCGGCGGCGGTGGCGTCAGCTCGCCGCCGACCAGCAGCAACAACAATAACAACCCGAGCACGAGCGGTACGCCAAGCACGAGCGGCACCAGCGGTACGTCCACCGGCACCAAGGGCGTAGTCAGCACGGTCGGCCAGACGGCCACCGACCTCGGCAGCACGGTCGGCAACATCAGCTTGCCGGGCCTCGGCGACGGCGTGACGAAGGGTGTCGGCAGCACGCTCTCGAGCACCGGCACGATCGTCGGCGCCGCCGCCGACGCGGTGAGCAACGGGCTGGGGCAGATCGGCACGGCGAAGGATCCGGTCGGCACGACCGTCGCGGGCCTCGGCAACGTGGTCGGCGCGACGAGCAACACGGTGTCCGGCCTGAGCTCGACGGTCAAGGCGCTCGGCACCGGCCAGCTCGCACCGCTCGCGCCCGTCACGACGCCGGTCGGCACCGTCCTCGACACGGTGGCCAACGGCTTGACGGCCGCCGGCACGACGATCGGCTCGACGCTGTCGTCGGGCGCCGTGCAGCAGGTCACGCAACCGCTCAGCTCGGCAATCACGCCGCTCGTGATCACCGCCGGCCAGGTCACGCAACAGGTCGGCACGACGACCGGCCTCGGCCAACCCGTCTCGGGCCTGCTCGGCCAGGTCGGCGGCGCGATCAGCTCGGCCGGCAAGCAGGTGGGCGGCACGTCGAGCCAGCCGCTCGTCGGCGACGTCGGTCAGCTCGTCACGGCGGTCGGCAACACCGTCACCAACGCCGGCGGCCTCGTCAACCCGAACGGCCCGAACGGCGCGGCACCGATCCCCGGCCTGATCACGAGCCTCGTCGGCGGCTCGACGGCGACCGTACAGAACGGCACGTCGTCGGGTTCCGGCTCGACGAATCCGCTCAGCGGCCTGCTGTCGGGTCTCGGCTCGACGCCGCTCGGCTCGCTCACGGGCGCACTCGGCGGCGCGACCGGCGGCTCGGGCAGCAGCCCGCTCGCGCCCGTCACCGGCCTCGTCTCCACCGTCACCGGCGCACTGAGCGGTGCGGCGGGCGGCAGCGGCGGCCCGCTCGCCCCCGTCACGAATCTCGTGTCGACGGTCACGGGCACGCTCGGTGGCGCGACGGGTGGCGCAGGCAGTGCAAACCCTCTCGCGCCTGTCACCGGTTTGCTGAATACTGTCACCGGAGCAGTCGGCGGCGCAGCAGGATCCGGGGGATCGAGCCCGCTCGCACCGGTCACGTCGCTGGTTGGCGGCGTCACGGGTACGGCAACGTCGGGCGGCAGCTCGACGGGGCTGCTGGCACCGGTAACGGGGTTGCTGGGTACGCTGGGTAGCGTTGGCAAGTAAGGAGGACGGTCGCACCGTCGCAGCCGGAGCGAATGGCGCGGCCGTACAAACACAACCGGCATTGCGGCACGCGGCGCGCGGCACCCTGGTGTCGCGCGCCGGCATTACAAAGAAGACGAAGAGCAAGGCCAACGAGGAAGAACAATGAAATCCAGACTCGACAGATGGATGATGCTGCTCGCCATCGCGGCAGCAGGCACGGCACATGCACAAACGCGCGTCGGCGGTAACCCGCTCGACTCCCTGCCCCAGATCAACGCGCCGAAAACCGGCCCGAACGTGACCGTGCAGGTCGCACCGCAAGCACCGCAATTGCAGGAGTTGCTGTCGCGTCACCTGACACCGACCACATTCCAGGTCGAAGGCGTGAAATCCGTTCCGTTCGAAGAGATCTCGCGTCGCTTCACCCCGCTCGTCGGCAAGGACATCACGATCGGCGACCTGATCGAAACCGCCAACGGCGTGACGAAGCTGTACCAGGATCGCGGCTTCGCGCTGTCGTTCGCGTTCGTTCCGGCGCAGACGTTCGAGAACGGCGTCGTGCGCATCACGGTTGTCGAAGGCTATGTGTCGGACGTCAAGGTCACCGGCAAGCCCGGTGCGATGGAATCGAAGATTCGTGCGATCGCCGCGCATATCACTGCCGATCGCCCGCTGCGCCGCGCGACGTTCGAACGCTACGTGAACACCTTCGGCCTGTTGCCCGGCCTCACGGTCAAGGCGAACGTACCGCCGCCGCAAACCACCGACGGTGCCACGACGCTCGAACTTGCGGTCGACCGCAAGCCGTTCAACGTCAGCACCGGTATCGACTTCAACCATCCGGGCGTCCAGGGTCTCATCACCGCGACCGAAAACGGCCTCACGTCGTTCGGCGAGCAACTGAGCATTTCCGCGCTGGCGCCGCCGGGGCGCGACAAGCAAACCTATTTCGCATTCAGCGGTGCGGTACCCGTGGGCAGCAGCGGCCTGATCACGCGCCTCGACGCGAGCACCTATCGCGGCAAGCCGACCGACAACCCGGGGCTGCCATCGTACGTGCAGCGCACGGTCAAGAACGAGAAGCTGGGTCTTTCGGCATCCTATCCGATCCTGCTGAACAACCAGCGCAGCCTGCTCGGCACGGTGTCGGGCTACGCGGCCCACAACGAGGACAACTACCAGAACCAGATCAATGGCGCGACGCTCAACAATCGGTCGCAGGTCCGCGTGCTGCAACTGCAACTTGACTACACCAACGTCCAACCGAAGCAAGTGCGAAAGTTGAGCGTCAACGTAGCCAAGGCGTTCGACATCCTCGGCGCGTCGAAATCGCAGGTCGCCCAGGCCAACGGCTCGACGATCACATACGCCGACCCGACATCACTGACCTTCGTCCGGACCGGCGCGACCTTCACGCAAACCAACGAGTGGCCGTTCCGGATCGGCACGTCGGTTTCGCTGACCGGACAATACAGCCCCGACTCGCTGCCGACATCCGAGCAGATCTCGTTCGGCTCGACGCGTTACGCGCTCGGCTATCAGCCGGGCGAAGCGTCGGGTGACTCGGGATGGGGGATGTCGCTGGAGGTCAACCGCGGCTTCACGCCGGGCTGGACGTACATGAAATCCGTAACGCCGTACATCGCCTACGACATGGCGCGTGTGTACCTGCACGCGGGCACGCCGTCGCCGAACCGCATGTCGTCGGTCGGTATCGGCGTGCGTTTCACCGACAGCCGCTTCTACAGCCTCGACCTGAACGTTGCGAAGCCGGTGGGTGACGCTCCCGTCGAAAGTGCGTCACGCAGCCCGCGCATCAACGCCGCATTCTCGTATCAGCTCAACTGATCGGGCACCCAACAGCCCGCGCCAGCGGGCTGTTTCGATTAGAGTCCCCTCTATCAAACGTGACACGCGGTTTCACGTATTCTGGCGAAGCTCGCAACATGCCCGCCCCATGCAGACGGTCGTGCGGGCAAATCGAACAGGACATGCAAAACAAGGAGGACGACAATGATTCAACTGACCCACCCGTTTCGTGCCATCGCCGTCGCCGGCGTACTGCTCGCTTGCGCCGCGCCCACGTTCGCACAAGCAGACAGCCCCATCGGCATGTGGCAAACGATCGACGACAACACGCATCAGCCGAAGGCACTCGTACAGATCGCCGAGGACGGCGACGGTGCGCTGACCGGCAAGGTCGTGAAGGGCCTCGGCGCGAACGATACGCCTGATCGCCGCTGCACCGCCTGCACGGACGAGCGCAAGGATCAGCTCATCAAGGGCATGACGATCATCAAGGCCATGAAGAAGGATGGCGACCACTGGGACGGCGGCAACATTCTCGACCCGGAGAACGGCAAGGTCTACAAGTGCAAGATGACGCTTGAAGACGGCGGCCAGAAACTCGTCGTGCGCGGTTACATCGGCGTGTCGCTGCTCGGTCGTTCGCAGACCTGGGTTCGCCAGCAATAATGCGGCTCGCGCTTAAACGCGCGGCTCAATGAAAAAATCGGCCTGCGACGAAGTCGTCAGGCCGATTTTGTTTTGGTGCATGCGTGGCGGGAACTGATGAACATCACGCTGCATGCTTCAGCGTGTCCGACGCATAGCTGCCCAGTGCGCGATATGCGGGCGCCGCATTGCTGCGTGCTTCCGCCGCCTTCGATTGCGTATGCTTGCGCATCCGCGTGGACAACTCGTTGCACAAATTCACGCCTGCGTCGCCATAGAGTTCACGCATGACACTCATCAACGTGCCCGTCTCGTGCCATACCTTGAAGCGACGATGGCAAGTCTGGTACGAAGGGTAACGACGCGGCATGGCCGACCACGTTGCGCCGCTGTAGATCACCCAGAGCACGCCGTTCAGGACGGCACGCGTATTGGCCAACGGGCGGCCGCGCAACTCGGTGCGCGGCTGCATTTCGGGCAGAAGCGACGCAACGCAGCGCCACTCTTGATCGGTCAGATCGCGATACGGTGTCATGGACATCTCCAGCCTTAGTAACCATGGCACAACGATATCGGCTCACCTCAACAATGAATATAAGACAAATCCGAAATTACCCCGAGATTGCTTTAATTTGACCGGAATTGACGATTGAATCCCGTCAATTGCCGGAAATCGCACTCAGGTCAGCGACGTATCGACGATGCGGCGCGGCGTTTCGATGTATTCCTTCGACTGCATCTCGACGATTCGCGAGACCGTACGCGCAAACTCGTTGGCCATCGGGCCTTCGATGTACAACTGCTCCGCCGGCACCGCCGCAGACATCAGCAGCTTGACCTTGTGGTCGTACAGCACGTCGATGAGCCACGTGAAGCGCCGCGCCTCGGACGCCATGCGCGGCGACATCTGCGGTACTTCGGACAGCACGATCGCGTGGAAGCGGCTCGCCAGCTCGAGATAGTCGTTCTGCGAGCGCGGGCCGCCGCACAGCGTCGCGAAGTCGAACCATACGACGCCGTCCGCCTTGCGCAGTGCCTTCAGTTCGCGCTTCTCGATATGCAGGAGCGGGCTTTCGTCGGGAACGGCCGCGAGCTTCTGGAACGCATGCCGCAATTCGCGATCGGCATCCGCGCCGAGCGGCGTGTGATACATCTTCACCTGCGCGAGCGTGCGCTGGCGATAATCGACGCCCGCGTCGACGTTGAGTACGTCGAGCTTGGACTTGATCAGCGCGATTGCCGGCAACATGCGGTCGCGATGCAGGCCGTCCGGATACAGGTCGTCGGGATCGTAGTTGGACGTCATCACGAACTGCACGCCGTTGTTGAACAGGCGGTCGAGCAGGCGGTACAGGATCATCGCATCGGCAATGTCCGACACGTGGAACTCGTCGAAGCAGATCAACCGGTAGCGCTTCGCGATGCGCCGCGCGAGTTCGTCGAGCGGATCGGCCTGCCCTTTCAGTTCCTCGAGCTCGCGGTGCACTTCGCGCATGAATTCGTGGAAATGCAGGCGCGTCTTGCGCTGGACGGGCACGACCGCGTAGAAGCTGTCCATCAGGAAGCTCTTGCCGCGACCGACGCCGCCCCACATGTACACGCCGCGCGGGAGGTCGGGATGATTGATGAGCTTCTTGAATGCGTTCGAGCGGCGCGCCTTGTACTCGACCCATTCGTCGAAACATTGCTGCAGGCGATCGACGGCCGCGCGCTGTGCGGGATCGGACTGATAGCCGCGCGTGGTCAGTTCGCGCGTGTAGTATTCGGTGACGTTCATCGGGCAAACCGGAAAAAACGAAGGCGGACGGGAAACCCCGCCCGCCCTCGTCATGAGACGGCTGCGCCGGCCGATGGCCGGCCGGCGCTACACCGCGCTCAGCTGTTCAGCGAGCGCTTGTCGACGGCGAGCGCCGCTTCGCGCATCACTTCCGACATCGACGGGTGCGGATGGCAGATGCGGGCGATGTCTTCCGACGCCGCCTTGAATTCCATCGCCACCACGGCTTCCGCGATCAGGTCCGACGCGTTCGCCGCGATCACGTGCACGCCGAGCAGTTCGTCGGTCTTCGCGTCCGCGATCATCTTCACGAAGCCGTCCGGCGCGTTCATGCCGAGCGCGCGGCCGTTGATCGAGAACGGGAACTTGCCCGACTTGATCTCGCGGCCTTCCGCCTTCAGCTGCTGCTCCGTCTTGCCGACCCATGCGATTTCCGGGTACGTGTAGATCACCCACGGAATGCAGTTGTAGTCGATGTGCGGCTTCTGGCCGTCGATCACTTCCGCGACCAGCACGCCTTCGTCTTCCGCCTTGTGCGCGAGCATCGGGCCACGCACCACGTCGCCGATCGCGTACACGTTCGGCACCGCCGTGCGGCAGTGGTCGTCCACGTCGATGAAGCCGCGCTCGTTCGCCTTCAGGCCGATTGCCTCGAGGCCGAGGTTGTCGGTGTTCGGCACGCGGCCGACCGACACGATCAGGCGGTCGGCGTCGAGCGTCTGCGCGTTGCCGTCCTTGTCCGTGTAGGCGATCGACACGCCATTCGCGGTCGTCTTCACTTCGCCGATCTTCACGCCGAGGTTGATGTCGAGGCCCTGCTTCTTGAACAGCTTAGCCGCTTCCTTCGCGAGCGCTTCGTCGGCTGCGCCGAGGAAGGCCGGCAGCGCTTCGAGCACCGTCACTTCGGCACCGAGGCGACGCCACACCGAGCCGAGCTCGAGGCCGATCACGCCTGCGCCGATCACGGCGAGCTTCTTCGGCACCGAGTCGAACGTCAGCGCACCTTCGTTGTCCGACACGATCTTGTTGTCGACCGGGATGCCCGGCAGGTGACGCGCCTTCGAGCCCGTCGCGATGATCACGTTCTTTGCGGTGACGACTTCGGTTTCACCTTCGCCGCTCACTTCGATCTGCACGCCGGCGTCGGTCTTGCCGGTGAACTTGCCATGGCCCTTCAGCCAGGTGATCTTGTTCTTCTTGAACAGGAACTCGATCCCGCTCGTCATCTTCTCGACGATCGCGTCCTTGCGGCCGAGCATCTTCGCGACGTCGATCTTCACGCCGTCGACCGTGATGCCGTGGTCGGCCAGGTGGTGCGACGTGTTCTCGAACTCTTCCGACGATGCAAGCAGCGCCTTCGACGGGATGCAGCCGACGTTCAGGCACGTACCGCCGAGCTTCAGCGCGCCGGCCGGGTTCTTCCACTTCTCGATACAGGCAACGGTCTTGCCGAGCTGCGCGGCGCGGATCGCGGCGATGTAGCCACCGGGGCCGGCGCCGATCACGACGACGTCAAATTCCTTGGACATGACAATCCTTTCTTCTTGTGCAGCCGCACGGGCCGCGCGTGTCGCGCGCCCGTGCGGTGCGGGTCAATGCGGTGAAACTCGGCTTACAGGTCGAGCAGCAGGCGTGCCGGATCTTCCAGCGCATCCTTCATCGCGACGAGCGACAGCACGGCTTCGCGGCCGTCGATGATGCGGTGGTCGTACGACAGCGCGAGGTAGTTGATCGGACGGATCACGATCTGGCCGTTTTCGACGACCGGACGCTCCTTCGTCGCGTGCACGCCGAGGATTGCCGATTGCGGCGGGTTGATGATCGGGGTCGACAGCATCGAGCCGAACACGCCGCCGTTCGAGATCGAGAACGTACCGCCCGTCATTTCCTCGATCGACAGCTTGCCGTCCTTCGCCTTCTGGCCGAACTCGGCGATCTTCTTTTCGATCTCGGCGAGGCTCAGTTGATCCGCGTTGCGCAGGATCGGCACGACGAGGCCGCGCGGCGAGCCGACAGCGATACCGATGTCGAAGTAGCCGTGGTAGACGATGTCGTTACCGTCGATCGACGCGTTCACGAGCGGGAACTTCTTCAGCGCGTGGACGGCCGCCTTCACGAAGAACGACATGAAGCCGAGCTTCACGCCATGTTCCTTCTCGAACTTGTCCTTGTACTTGTTGCGCAGCTCCATGACCGGGGCCATGTTCACTTCGTTGAACGTGGTCAGGATCGCGTTGGTCTGCTGCGACTCGAGCAGACGCTCGGCGATACGCGCGCGCAGGCGCGACATCGGCACGCGCTGTTCCGGACGGTCGTTCAGCCAGGTCGCGGCCGATGCCGGCACCTTCACTTCCGGCAGCGACGGCTTCGCAGCGGCGGTCTTCGCCTGTGCGGCAGCCGGTGCGGCCTTCGGTGCGCTGCCTGCTGCCAGCGCGTCGCCCTTCGTGACGCGGCCGTCGCGGCCCGAACCCGCGACGTCGCCTGCCGACAGGCCCTTCTCGGCCAGCAGCTTCGATGCGGCCGGCGATGCGGTGGTCGACGATGCGGCTGCAGCGACCGGCTGTGCTGCCGGTGCGGCTGCAGCAGGCGCTGCTGCCGGCTTGACTTCGGCGGCGCCTGCCGCGGCTTCGGCTGCACCTGCCTTCGCTTCGGTGTCGATCGTTGCGATCAGCTGATCGGCAACGACGGTGTCACCGTCGTTCTGCAGCACTTGCGCGAGCACGCCCGCAGCCGGTGCCGGCACTTCGAGCACGACCTTGTCGGTCTCGAGTTCGATCAGGATTTCGTCTTGAGCGACTGCTTCGCCCGGCTTCTTCTTCCACTGCAGCATGGTGGCTTCCGAAACCGACTCCGAAAGCTGGGGGACTTTGACTTCTACGATAGCCATGTGATTTTCCTGGATGCTTAATCTGGGGTGTGACGAGGTTCGTGCGATTCCTTCGGCCGGTGCGGCGCGCAACGCGCCCGGCGGGCCAAAAGAGACGGGAAAGCGCATGGCGCCTTCCCGTTTCGCTTCCGTCGGTTATTTCGCGATCGATGCGCTCTTCAGGCGGCCGAACGCACCTTCGATGAGGGCCTTCTGCTGCTCGTAGTGCTTCGCGTAGTAGCCAACCGCCGGCGAGGCCGAAGCCGGACGGCCGCTGTATGCCAGCTTCTGCCCTTCCTTCATGCCTTCCTTCAGATGGTGCTCGACGTAGAACCAGGGGCCCTGGTTCTGCGGCTCGTCCTGCACCCAGACCACTTCAGTCGCGTTCTCGTACTTCTTCATTTCGGCTTCGAACTGCTTGTGCGCGAACGGATACAGCTGCTCGATACGGATGATCGCGACGTCGTTCGCCTTCGCTTCGCGGCGATGGGCGACGAGGTCGTAATACACGCGGCCCGAGCATGCCAGCACGCGCTTGACCTTCTTCGCGTCGATGCCGCCGTCGGTTTCGCCCAGCACCGGCTGGAACGAACCCTTCGCGAGTTCCGACAGGTCCGACACCGCTTCCTTGTGACGCAGCAGCGACTTCGGCGTTGCGACGATCAGCGGCTTGCGGAACAGGCGGATCATCTGGCGACGCAGCAGGTGGAAAATCTGTGCCGGCGTCGTCGGTTGAACGACCTGCATGTTGTGATCGGCGCACAGTTGCAGGAAACGCTCGATACGCGTCGACGAGTGCTCCGGACCCTGGCCTTCGTAGCCGTGCGGCAGCAGCATCGTCAGACCCGACACGCGGCCCCACTTCACTTCGCCCGACGAGATGAACTGGTCGATCACGACCTGCGCGCCGTTGACGAAGTCGCCGAACTGCGCTTCCCACAGCACGAGCGTGTTCGGCTCGGCGGTCGAGTAACCGTATTCGAAGCCCAGCACCGCTTCTTCCGACAGCACCGAGTCGATCACCGTGAACTTCGCCTGGCCTTCGGCGATGTTCTGCAGCGGCACGTACGTGCCGTCGTTCCAGCGCTCGCGGTTCTGGTCGTGCAGCACCGCGTGACGGTGCGTGAACGTGCCGCGGCCCGAGTCCTGGCCGGTCAGGCGCACCGAGTAACCCGATGCGACGAGCGACGCGAACGCGAGGTGTTCGCCCATGCCCCAGTCGAGCGGCTGGTCGCCACGCGCCATGTTGCGGCGGTCGTTGATCACGCGCTCGACGAGCGGGTGGACCTTGAAGTTTTCCGGGACCGTCGTGATGCGTTCGCCGAGGCGCTTCAGTTCTGCGAGCGGCACGGCCGTGTCGGCTGCATCCGTCCACTTGCGGTTCAGGAACGGGACCCAGTCGACCGCGTACTTGCTCTTGTAGTTCGACAGGACCGGGTCGACCGTGTGGTGACCGTCGTCCATCGCCTTGCGGTACGCCTTCACGTAGTTGTCGGCGTCTTCCGCGGTGATCACGCCCTGCTGCACGAGCTTCTCGGCGTACAGCGCACGGGTGCCCGGGTGCTGCGCGATCTTCTTGTACATCAGCGGCTGCGTGACCGCCGGCGTGTCCTGCTCGTTGTGACCCAGCTTGCGGAAGCAGACGATGTCGATCACGACATCCTTGTGGAACTGCATCCGGTAGTCGATCGCGATCTGGATCGCGAGCACGACAGCTTCCGGATCGTCACCGTTCACGTGCAGCACCGGCGCTTCGATCATCTTGACGACGTCGGTACAGTACAGCGTCGAGCGCGCATCGCGCGGGTCGGACGTCGTGAAGCCGATCTGGTTGTTGATGACGATGTGCAGCGTGCCGTGCGTGCCGTAGCCGCGCGTCTGCGCGAGGTTCAGCGTTTCCATCACGACGCCCTGGCCAGCGAAGGCCGCGTCACCGTGGATCTGCACCGGCAGCACTTGCAGGCCGTCTTCGTCGCCGCGACGGTCCATCCGCGCCTTCGCGGAACCTTCGACCACCGGGTTCACGATTTCGAGGTGCGACGGGTTGAACGCGAGCGACAGGTGGACCGGGCCGCCTTCCGTCGACACGTCCGACGAGAAGCCCTTGTGGTACTTCACGTCACCGGCCGGCAGGTCGTCGACGTGCTTGCCTTCGAATTCGGCGAACAGATCGGCCGGCATCTTGCCCAGCGTGTTGACCAGCACGTTCAGACGGCCACGGTGGGCCATGCCGATGATGATTTCCTGCACGCCGCGCTTGCCCGCGTGCTGGACGACTTCGTCCATCGCCGCGATGAAGCTTTCGCCGCCTTCGAGCGAGAAGCGCTTCTGGCCGACGTACTTGGTATGCAGGTAACGCTCGAGGCCTTCGGCGGCCGTCAGGCGATTCAGGATGTGCTTCTTCTCGTCGGCCGAGAAGTTCGGCGTCGCGCGGGTCGACTCCAGGCGCTCCTGCCACCAGCGTTTCTGTTCCGGGTCGCTGATGTACATGTACTCGGCGCCGATCGTGCCGCAGTACGTGTCGCGCAGGCCCTTGACGATGTCACGCAGCGAAGCCTGGTCGAAACCGAAGTACAGGTTGCTTGCGCTGTACGTCTGGTCGAGGTCGCCTTCGGAGAAATCGTAGAACGCGGGTTCGAGCTCGGGAATGGCGGGACGTTCGCGACGCTTCAGGGGATCCAGATTGGCCCATTGCGAGCCGAGGAAGCGATACGCGCTGATGAGAGACTGGACGTGCACCTGCTTGCGTGCCGCAGCCAGGTTGGTCGTGCTTTCGCGCGGGATGAAGGCATTGGCCTTCGCGCGCTCGGCGAACGATTCGACGATCGGAAAATGGGCGACGTCATTGGCATTCGAACCGTCCGTTGCAGGCACATTCTGCAGCGCGTCGAAATACTCTCGCCAGTTCTCCGGCACCGATGCCGGATTGTTGAGGTATGCATCGTACAGTTCTTCAACGTACGAAGCATTGCCGCCGAACAGATAGGAGTTCAGCTGAAACTGCTTCATTACATCTGACATTTTACGCTCACCTTTCTTCGAGCTTCTCGAGAAATAGCGGGTTACTCAACCTTCCGCGACACGGCCTGACCGTTTAGCGGATTGCGAATCAAGTCTTGCTTGGAAGGACCTAAAACTTGCGTGCGCGCAGCATATCACAGAACCGATACCGGAGTTCACGGCGAAATGTGCCTGAAAGCACCGCGCGACGGGGTTTTGCCGGATTGCCACGACCCGCAGGAACAGTGTTTTGCAGACAATCCGATTGCACGCTGCGCAGATGCAAAAAAGGCTGCCCGCAAGCAGCCTTTTCCGTGATGCAGCGAACGACCGGAACGCTTAGTCGACCGCGCCTTCGCGGCTCGCGCGGCGACGCTCGTGCTCCTTCAGGAAGCGCTTGCGCAGGCGGATCGATTGCGGCGTCACTTCGACGAGCTCGTCGTCGTCGATGAATTCGACCGCGTATTCCAGCGACATCTGGACCGGCGGCACGAGGCGCACCGCTTCGTCGGTACCCGACGCGCGCACGTTGGTCAGCTGCTTGCCCTTGATCGGGTTCACGACGAGGTCGTTGTCGCGGCTGTGGATACCGATGATCATGCCCTCATAGAGCGCGTCGCCCGGCTTCACGAACATGCGGCCGCGATCCTGCAGCTTCCACAGTGCGTAGGCCACGGCAGCGCCGTCGTCCTGCGAGATCAGCACGCCGTTGCGGCGCTCGAACACCGAGCCGTCCTTGACCGGTGCGTACGAGTCGAAGATGTGGCTCATCAGGCCCGTGCCGCGCGTGAGCGTCAGGAATTCGCTCTGGAAGCCGATCAGGCCACGCGCCGAGATCTTGTATTCCAGACGCGTGCGGCCGCGGCCGTCCGACGCCATGTCGAGCATCTCGCCCTTGCGGCGGCCGAGCTCTTCCATCACGCCACCCTGATGTTCGTCCTCGACGTCGACGGTCAGCAGTTCGTACGGCTCGTGACGGACACCGTCGATTTCCTGCATCACGACGCGCGGACGCGACACGGCCAGCTCGTAGCCTTCACGACGCATGTTCTCGACGAGAATCGTCAGGTGCAGCTCACCACGACCCGACACTTCGAACACCGTTTCGTCGCCGGTGTCCTTCACGCGCAGCGCGACGTTGTGGTTCAGCTCCTTCATCAGGCGGTCGCGGATCTGGCGGCTCGTGACGAACTTGCCTTCGCGGCCGGCGAGCGGCGACGAGTTGACGAGGAAGTTCATCGTCAGCGTCGGTTCGTCGACGGTGATCATCGGCAGCGCTTCCGGCGTATCCACCGCGCAGATCGTCGCGCCGATGCCGACGTCTTCAATACCGTTGATCAGCACGATGTCGCCTGCTTCGGCCGATTCGACCTGCACGCGCTCGAGACCCGTGAACGACAGCACCTGGTTGATCTTGCGGTTCAGCACTTCGCCTTCCGGGCCGAAGCGCATCGCGACCGGCTGGCCCGGCTTGATGCGACCGCGCGTGATGCGGCCGACGCCGATCCGGCCGACGTACGTCGAATAATCGAGCGACGTGATCTGCAACTGCAGCGGTGCGTCCGGATCCGCCGGGCGGACCGGCACGTGCTCGAGGACTGCCTCGAACAGCGGGCGCATGTCGCCTTCGCGCGCGGCCGGGTCGAGCGACGCATAGCCGTTCAGGCCCGATGCGTAGACGATCGGGAAATCGAGCTGCTCTTCGGTTGCGCCGAGCTTGTCGAACAGGTCGAAGGTCTGGTTGATCACCCAGTCGATCCGCGCACCCGGGCGGTCGATCTTGTTGACGATGACGATCGGCTTCAGGCCGAGCGCGAGCGCCTTCTTCGTGACGAAACGGGTCTGCGGCATCGGGCCCTCGACCGCGTCGACGAGCAGCAGCACCGAGTCGACCATCGACAGCACACGCTCCACCTCGCCACCGAAGTCCGCGTGCCCCGGCGTGTCGACGATGTTGATGTGCGTGCCTTCGTACTCGACCGCGCAGTTCTTCGCGAGAATCGTGATCCCGCGCTCTTTTTCGATGTCGTTCGAGTCCATCACCCGCTCGGCAATCTGCTGGTTCTCGCGGAAGGTGCCGGACTGGCGAAGCAGTTGGTCGACGAGCGTGGTCTTGCCGTGGTCGACGTGGGCGATGATGGCGATATTGCGAAGGGCGCGGGTCATAGAAACCTGGAAATCGTTTGAACGCGCAAAAGCGCCCGCTCGTTTTTCACGGGCGCGCGCATTGCAGCTTGGAAAGCCACAAATTATAGCACGTGCGGATGTCGGGAGCTGACCGGCACGTTGCGACGCAACACCAGACGACCGCACACCCTCCCCTCGAACCCGCCGGTCGGCCGAAGCCCGCGCCATTGGCAAGCCCCAAAAACCTTATTGGGATAGTGGATTTATGGGACACAAAGCGCGCCCTTTGCCGTTCGATTAACATTTGCCGCGGCAAGCAACTGTGCCTATACTGCTGCCTAGTCAACTATTGCAGCTTCAGGGTTTTATGTCGGATTCTTCTACCCAACCGCCCGTCTCGCCGCTGTCCTCGTATCAGATGAACGACAGCGTCGGTTATCTGATGTCGCGCGTGAAGTCCGTGATGACCAATCTCGTCACGCAACGCACGCAGGAGGAGCTCGGCATCACGGGCACGCAGGCGAGCATGCTGTTCATGATCGCGGTCGGCAAATGCTCGACGGCCGCCGAGCTCGCGCGCGAGTACGGGATCGACGCGAGCGCGGTCACGCGCCTGCTTGACCGGGTCGAGAAACGCGGCCTGCTTTCTCGCGTCCGCAGCGTCGAGGATCGGCGTGTCGTGCGCCTCGAGCTGACCGACGAAGGCCGTGCACTCGCCGAACGGCTGCCGCCGATTTTCCGCAGCGTGCTCGACCAGGTGCTGGACGGGTTTACGCCGGAGGAAGTCGGGTTTCTGAAGAGCATGCTGCGCCGCATTCTCAGCAACTACTGCGAGACCGCCGGCGGCAGCATCACGTAATAGTTGCCATAACAATTACTTTTGACAGATTAATGTAAGGAAATCCTTGCAGTGTCCATCATTCATTCCGAGTCAGGGATCAGCGCGATGAAATCCTCCCCGTTGTCCGTGCGCGCCGGGTCGTGCCGCGCCGCCGTCGCCGCCGCGGTCGCCGCACTGGCACTGGCGGGCTGCGCGAACTACATCGGCATCAAGAGCGACAAGCAGATCGCCCCCGCGTCGCAATTCGAATCCGCCCAGAGCCTGCCGGCCCAGGGCGGCCAGTGGCCGGCGCTCGACTGGGCCAGCCAGTTCGGCGATCCGCAACTACCGAAGCTGATCGACGAAGCCCTGCAGGGCAATCCGTCTATCGCGCAGGCGCAGGCGCGCATCGCAAAGGCGTCGTCATACATCGAATCGTCGCGCTCGAACCTGATGCCGAAGGCGGAAGCCAGCTATTCGTGGACGCGCGAGCTGTATTCGTCGAACGCGCTGTTCCCGCCCCCGTACGGCGGCCAGTGGTACAGCGAAAACAACGCGCTCGCGAGCGCGTCGTGGGAACTCGACCTGTGGGGCAAGAACCGCGAGCGCCTGCATACCGCCGTGTCGCAGGAAAAGGCGGCCGAAGCCGACATGCAGCAGGCACGCATCACGCTCGCGTCGTCGGTCGCACGCACCTACAACTCGCTCGCGCAACTCTATGCGCTGCGCGATATTGCGCAGCGCGAGATCACCAACCGCGAGACGGTCGGCAAGATCACCGACGGCCGCGTGTCGGCCGGCCTCGACACCAACGTCGAACGCCAGACGGCGCGCGGCAATATCGCGACGACCCAGGCTTCGCTGTCCGATCTCGATGGCCAGATCACGACGGTGCGCTACCAGCTTGCCGCGCTGCTCGGCAAGGGCCCGGACCGCGGGCTGCAGATCGCCGCGCCCGTGGTGAACCCGAGCGGTGAAGTCGCCCTGCCCGGCAACCTGCCGGCCGATCTCGTCTCGCGCCGCCCCGACATCGTCGCCGCGCGCTGGCAGGTCGAAGCCGCGATGCACGACGTGAAGGAAGCGAAGGCCGAGTTCTATCCCGACGTGAACCTCGCGGCCGGCTTCGGCTTCGATGCGTTCGGCTGGGGCAAATTCCTGAACTTCGCGAGCCGTCAGGCGCAGTTCGGCCCGGCGATCCACCTGCCGATTTTCGACGCCGGCGCGCTGCGCGCGCAGCTCAAGGGCCGCTACGCGGACTTCGACCTGTCGGTGGCGAACTACAACCAGGCGCTGATCAGTGCGCTGAACGACGTCGCGACGCAGGTCGCATCGATCCGCGCGGTCGATCGCCAGATGGGCGATGCGCAACGCGCACTCGACGCATCGACGCGCGCCTATGACCTCGCGGTCATCCGCTACAAGGCCGGCCTGTCGCCGCAACTGCAGGTGCTGACCGCGGACAGCAACCGCCTCGCATCGGAGCAGACGGTGACCAACCTGAAGATGCGCCGCCGCGACATGCAGCTCGCGCTGATCAAGGCGCTGGGTGGCGGGTTCGACGCGACCGGCACGCCGCTCGCCGCACCCGATGCCGACAAGCCGACAAAACAGGCCGCCAACTGATCCGGCGCCACCACTACGCAGACACTCGAAATAACGGACGGAGAAAATCGCCATGAGCGACCAACAAAACGCCGCCAGCGCGCAGCCGCAGAACAACGGCAAGCGCAAGCGAATGATGACGCTGCTCGTCGCGGTCATCGTGATCGCAGCCATTGCGTACGGCCTGTATTACTTCCTCGTCGCCCGCTTCCATGAAGGGACCGACGACGCGTACGTGAACGGCAACGTCGTGCAGATCACGCCGCAAGTCACCGGCACCGTGATCGCGGTGAAGGCCGACGATACGCAGACCGTCAAGGCCGGCGATCCGCTCGTCGTGCTCGACCCGGCCGACTCGCAGGTCGCGCTGCAGCAGGCGGAAGCCAATCTCGCGCAAACGGTGCGCCAGGTGCGCGGCCTGTTCGTCAACGACGACCAGTACCGCGCGCAAGTCGCGCTGCGCCAGTCCGACCTGTCGAAGGCGCAGGACGACCTGCGTCGCCGCCTCGCCGTCGCGCAGACGGGCGCCGTGTCGCAGGAAGAGATCTCGCATGCCCGCGACGCAGTGAAGGCCGCGCAGGCGTCGGTCGACGCCGCGCAGCAGCAGCTCGCATCGAATCGCGCATTGACCGCGAACACGACGATCGCATCGCACCCGAACGTGATGGCCGCCGCCGCGAAGGTGCGCGACGCGTACCTCGCGAACGCACGTAACGTGCTGCCCGCGCCGGTCACTGGTTACGTCGCGAAGCGCTCGGTGCAGGTCGGCCAGCGCGTGTCGCCCGGCAACCCGCTGATGTCGGTGGTGCCGCTCAATGCCGTGTGGGTCGACGCGAACTTCAAGGAAGTCCAGCTGAAGCACATGCGCATCGGCCAGCCGGTCGAGATGACGGCCGACATCTATGGCTCGTCGGTCACGTACCACGGCAAGGTGGTCGGCTTCTCGGCCGGTACGGGCTCGGCGTTCTCGCTGCTGCCGGCGCAGAACGCGACGGGTAACTGGATCAAGGTCGTGCAGCGCCTGCCGGTGCGGATCGAACTCGATCCGAAGGATCTCGACAAGCACCCGCTGCGCATCGGCCTGTCGATGCAGGTCGACGTGGACATCAAGGACGAACGCGGCGACCAGCTCGTGAACGCACCGAACACCGTCTACGAGACCAACGTGTTCGCGAAGTACGGCGACGAAGCCGATGCCGAAATCGCCCGCATCATCGCCGAGAACGCAGGCGGCAACGCATCCGCGCCGGCCGCGGCGAAGTCGAATGCCGTCGCGAAGATGATGTAACCGTTCCGACTCCGGAAAAAGCAACCGACATGGCACAGGCTCCTGTCTCTCACCCGCCCTTGCAGGGCGGGCAACTCGTGATCGGGACGATCGCGGTATCGCTCGCGGTGTTCATGAACGTGCTCGACACGTCCATCGCGAACGTCGCGATCCCGACCATCTCGGGCGACCTCGGCGTGTCGTCCGACCAGGGCACGTGGGTCATCACGTCGTTCGCGGTCGCGAACGCGATCTCGGTGCCCCTGACCGGCTGGCTGACCGACCGCTTCGGGCAAGTGCGACTGTTCCTCGCGTCGATCATCCTGTTCGTGATTTCGTCGTGGATGTGCGGTCTCTCGCCCAACCTGCCGTTCCTGCTCGGGTCGCGCGTGCTGCAAGGCGCGGTGGCCGGCCCGATGATTCCGCTGTCGCAAGCGCTCCTGCTGTCGAGCTATCCACGCGCCAAGGCACCGATGGCGCTCGCGCTATGGGCGATGACGACGCTGATCGCGCCCGTCGCCGGCCCGATCCTCGGCGGCTGGATCTCGGACAACTACTCGTGGCCGTGGATCTTCTACGTCAACATCCCGGTCGGCATCGCCGCCGCCGCCGCGACGTGGGCAATCTATCGCAACCGGGAGTCGGCCGTGCGCCGCGCGCCGATCGACGGCGTAGGCCTCGCGCTGCTGGTCGTCTGGGTCGGATCGCTGCAGATCATGCTCGACAAGGGCAAGGATCTCGACTGGTTCGCGTCGACGACCATCATCGTGCTCGCGCTGACCGCCGTCATTGCGTTCGCGTTCTTCGTCATCTGGGAATTGACTGCCGAGCACCCGGTCGTCGACCTGTCGCTGTTCCGCATGCGGAACTTCACCGGCGGCACGGTTGCGCTGTCGATCGGGTACGGCCTGTACTTCGGCAACCTCGTGCTGTTGCCGCTGTGGCTGCAGACGCAGATCGGCTACACCGCGACCGACGCCGGTCTCGTGATGGCGCCGGTCGGGCTGTTCGCGATCCTGCTGTCGCCGCTCACCGGGAAGTATCTGCCGCGCACCGATCCGCGCTTCATCTCGACGGCGTCGTTCCTGACGTTTGCGCTGTGCTTCTGGATGCGCTCGCGCTACACGACGGGCGTCGACGAATGGTCGCTGACGCTGCCGACGCTCGTGCAGGGCATCGCGATGGCCGGCTTCTTCATCCCGCTGGTGTCGATCACGCTGTCCGGCCTGCCCGGCCACCGCATCCCCGCGGCATCGGGCTTGTCGAACTTCGTGCGGATCATGTGCGGCGGCATCGGCACGTCGATCTTCCAGACCGCCTGGGACCATCGCAACAACTTCCATCACGCGCAACTGGTCGAGCAGGCGAACGTCTACAACCCGACGTTCAACCAGGCCGTCACGCAGATGGGCAACCTCGGGCTGACGCAGGACCAGGCGCACGGGCTGATCAACAACATGGCCACGCAGCAGGCCGCGCAGCTCGGCGTGAACGACCTGTTCTACATCTCGGCGGCAATCTTCGTGCTGCTGATCGGGCTGATCTGGATCACGAAACCCGAGCGCTCGGGCGGCGGCGATGCAGGTGCCGCGGCATCGGCTGCACACTGAACACGCATCCTGGACGCAAACAAAAAGCCCGGTCGACATCGACCGGGCTTTTTCATTCGAGCGGGAGCGTTCGCGCGGCTGCGTCAGGCCGCCGTGACGACAAGCCGTTCCGGCGCCAGTACGCCGTTCGCCTTGCGCGCCACGCCGAGCAGCCGAGTGGCGTCATAGACGCGCACACGCTCGCCTTCGGCCGCGTCGATCGGATCGAGCGCCGACAGCGGCAGGCGCTGGCCGTGCAGGAACCGTTTCGCGCTGGTTTCATCGAGACGAACCAGCGGAAACGTCGACAGCAACGCGTCGACCGGCTGGAGCCATGCATCGCGCGACGCTTCGTCTGCATCGGACAGCGCATCGAGCGTCACCGCATGCTCGAGTGTCAGCGCGCCGACGCCCGTGCGACGCAGCATCGTCAGATGCGCGCCGCAACCGAGCGCCTCGCCGATATCCTCCGCCAGCGTACGCACGTAAGTGCCCTTGCTGCAGGTCACGCGAAACGTCACGTCAGGCAGGTTGCACGCGAGCAGGTCGAGTGCGAGGATCGTCACGTTGCGGCCCTCGCGCTCGACGGTCTGCCCCGCCCGCGCATATTCGTACAGCGGCTTGCCGTCACGCTTGAGCGCCGAATACATCGGCGGCACCTGCACGATCTCGCCGGTGAAGCGCACGAGTGCGGCTCCCACCGCCGCGCGGTCGCATTCGACGGGCCGCGTCTCGATCACTTCGCCTTCCGCGTCGCCGGTGGCCGTACGCTGACCGAGACGCATCGTCGCCTCGTAGGTCTTGTCCGCTTCGAGCAGATCCTGCGAGAACTTCGTCGCCTCGCCGAAGCACAGCGGCAGCAGGCCGGAAGCCAATGGATCGAGCGTGCCGGTGTGACCGGCTTTTTTCGCGAGCAGCAGACGCTTCGCGCGAATCAGCGCATCGTTGCTCGACAGGCCGACCGGCTTGTCGAGCAGGAGGACACCGTCCAGCACGCGCCGGGGCACGCGCGGACGTTGGGGTGCTGCAGTCGTCATAGGCCGGTCGAGCTCAGTCGTCCTTGGCGGCCGAATCGGCCTCGTCGTCGTCCTTCGCGCGCGTCGAGTTCGCTTCCTTGATCAGGCGCGACATTTCCACGGCCTTCTCGATCGTCTGGTCGTAGTGGAAATGCAGCGTCGGCACCGTATGGATGTGCAGGCGCTTGAACAACAGGTTGTGCAAGTGACCCGACGCGTGGTTCAGCGCTTCCTGCGTCTTGTCCGGATCGCCGGTCAACGCGGTGAAGTAGACCTTCGCGTGTGCGTAATCCGGTGTGAGCTCCACGCTCTGGATGGTCACGATGCCGATGCGCGGGTCTTTGACCTCGCGCATGATGAGTTCGGACAGATCGCGCTGAATCTGGTCAGCGATCTGCACGTTGCGATTGGGGGAAGTACGTTTCCTGGACATGATCGATCCGTGATCCGTTTATCAGGATAAAGCGGCGGCCAGTGTTGGCACGCCACCATGAAAATGGGCGGGACAGGCCCAAAGCCTGCCCCGCCCATGAGCCGATGCGCGAGGGTTACAGCGTACGCGCGACTTCGGTCACTTCGAAGACTTCGAACTGGTCGCCTTCGACGATGTCGTTGAAGTTCTTCACCGACATACCGCACTCGAAGCCTTGCTTCACTTCCTTCACGTCGTCCTTGAAGCGCTTCAGCGATTCGAGTTCGCCCGTGAAGATCACGACGTTGTTGCGCAGCACGCGCACCGACGACGAGCGCTTGACGACGCCGTCCGTCACCATACAGCCGGCGACTGCACCGATCTTCGGTACCTTGAAGACCTGGCGCACCTCGACCATGCCGGTGATGACTTCGCGCTTCTCCGGCGCCAGCATGCCCGACATCGCCGCCTTCACCTCATCCACTGCGTCATAGATGATGTTGTAGTAGCGGATGTCGATACCGTTCGACTCGGCCAGCTTGCGCGCCTGTGCATCTGCACGCGTGTTGAAGCCGATGATGACAGCCTTCGATGCCGTTGCGAGGTTGACGTCGTTTTCGCTGATGCCACCCACCGCGCTGTGCACGATCTGCACGCGCACTTCGTCGGTCGACAGCTTGAGCAGCGATTGCACGAGTGCTTCCTGCGAGCCCTGCACGTCCGCCTTGATGATGAGCGGCAGGTTCTGCACTTCGCCTTCGCCCATCTGCTCGAGCATGCTTTCCAGCTTCGCGGCCTGCTGCTTCGCCAGCTTGACGTCGCGGAACTTGCCCTGACGGAACAGCGCGATTTCACGCGCCTTGCGCTCGTCCGGCAGCACGATCACTTCTTCGCCCGCACCCGGCACTTCCGACAGACCCTGGATTTCGACCGGGATCGACGGGCCGGCTTCCTTCGTCGGCTTGCCGTTTTCGTCGAGCATCGCGCGCACGCGGCCATAGGCCGTACCCGCCAGCACGACGTCGCCTCGGTTCAGCGTACCGGACTGCACCAGGATCGTCGCGACCGGGCCCTTGCCCTTGTCGAGCTTCGCTTCGATCACGATGCCCTTGGCCGGCGCCTCGACCGGTGCCTTCAGTTCCAGCACTTCGGCTTGCAGCAGCACGTTCTCGAGCAGATCGTCGATACCCGCGCCCGTCTTCGCCGAAACCGGCACGAACGGCGAATCGCCGCCGTACTCTTCCGGCACGACGCCTTCCGCGACCAGCTCCTGCTTGACGCGATCGAGATTCGCGTCCGGCTTGTCGATCTTGTTGATCGCGACGACGATCGGCACACCGCCTGCCTTCGCGTGGGCGATGGCTTCCTTCGTCTGCGGCATCACGCCGTCGTCGGCTGCCACCACAAGCACCACGATGTCGGTCGCCTTCGCGCCGCGTGCACGCATTGCCGTGAACGCTTCGTGACCCGGCGTATCGAGGAACGTGATGACGCCGCGCGGCGTTTCGACGTGGTATGCGCCGATGTGCTGCGTAATGCCGCCCGCTTCGCCCGCTGCAACCTTCGCGCGGCGGATGTGGTCGAGCAGCGAGGTCTTGCCGTGGTCGACGTGACCCATGACCGTGACGACCGGCGGACGCGGCAGTTGCTCCGCATCGGTACCAGTTTCGCCTTCGACGAGCAGCGCTTCCGGATCGTCCAGCTTCGCGGCAACCGCGCGGTGGCCCAGTTCTTCGACGATGATCATCGCCGTTTCCTGGTCCAGCACCTGGTTGATCGTGACCATCTGGCCCATCTTCATCATCACCTTGATGACTTCGGAGGCCTTGACCGACATCTTGTGCGCGAGGTCGGCAACCGACACGGTTTCCGGCACGTGCACTTCACGAACGATCGGCTCGGTCGGCGCCTGGAACGTCGAGCTGTCCTGGTGACGGCCGCGACCCTTCGGGCCGCCGCGCCAGCCGCGGTCGACACCGCCGCTGGAATCGCCGCGCGTCTTGATGCCGCGACGCTTCGACGCGTCGTCCTGCCAGCCGCCCTTGCCTGCGCCCGGCTTCTTGTTACGGTCGCCCGCACCTGCCGGCGCAGTCGTGGCCGGCGCTGCCGCACCGGCCGGCTTCTTCACGGCCGGACGCGCCTGCGCACCTTCCGGCTTCGCCGGCTTGTGCAGCGTGCCCTTCGCTTC
Organism: Burkholderia sp. HI4860; assembly: GCF_002223045.2. NCBI lineage: Bacteria > Pseudomonadati > Pseudomonadota > Betaproteobacteria > Burkholderiales > Burkholderiaceae > Burkholderia > Burkholderia sp. HI4860. Next base: position 225,655 of record NZ_NKFO02000003.1, read on the forward strand.
GGCTGGCTTCGGCGGCTCGACCGGCTTCGGCGGCTCGACTGCCTTGACCACGGCCTTGCGCGGCGTGTTCATCATTTCGCGGATCGCACGCGCTTCGGCTTCTGCCGCTGCACGACGCTTGCTGATCTCTTCCTGCTCGGCGCGCGCCTTGTCCGCCGCCTCGCGGGCAGCGTCTTCAGCCTTCTTCGCCGCTTCGCGCTGAGCCGCACGTTCGGCGGCTGCGCGTGCTTCGTCCTGCGCGGACTGCGTGCTGGCCGTTTCCTGCTGCTCGGCTGCCGCAGCCTGCTGCGCGGCCGCCTGCTGCTGCGCCGCCGCTTCGGCCGCGGCACGCTTCACTGCGGCCTCTTCCTCGGCGCGACGACGCTCGGCTTCAGCCGCTTCCTCGCGGGCGCGGCGCTCTGCTTCCTCGCGCTCGAGGCGTTCCTGGCGCTCGCGAAGCTCCTGCGCCTGCTTCTCGAGCAGCTCGGCCTCACGGCGCGCTTCTTCTTCGCGACGCTTCAGTTCCGCATCGTCGTCCGCCTCGGCAACCTGCGCCTGACCCTGTTCCGCACCCTCGCTCACGTCGTCGCGCTTGACGAACGTACGCTTCTTGCGGACCTCGACCTGAATGGTGCGAGCCTTGCCCGTCGCGTCAGATTGCTTGATCTCCGACGTATGCTTGCGGGTCAGCGTGATCTTGCGCTTGTCGCCGTCGGTTGCGCCGTGCGACTTGCGCAAATGATCGAGCAGACGCGCCTTGTCCGTTTCGGACAGCGCATCGTCTTCACTCGCTTTCTGGACGCCCGCTGCCTGCAGCTGTTCGAGCAGCACACCAGCAGGCATTTTCAGTTCCGCGGCAAATTGGGCTACGTTGTTACTCGCCATTCATTCCTCTTAGTGCAAGGACCGATTCCTTGCGGTTAGCATCGGGTCAGGCCATACGGCCGCCATCAAATCAGTGCGCCATGGTCATTTCTCACTGGAACCAATGTTCACGTGCTTTCATGATCAACGCCTTAGCGGCATCCTCTTCCATTCCGGTCATGTCGACCAGTTCATCTACAGCCAGCTCGGCGAGATCGTCGCGCGTCTGCACGCCGTGTTCGGCCAGCTTCGCGAGCAGCTCCGGCGTGATGCCGTCGAGGCTCTTGAGATCCAGCGCTGCGTTCTCGACCTTTTCTTCATTCGCGATGGCCATCGTCAACAGCGCGTCGCGTGCGCGATTGCGCAGTTCGTGCACGGTGTCCTCGTCGAACGCCTCGATTTCGAGCATTTCGTTGAGCGGCACGTACGCGATCTCTTCCAGGCTCGTGAAGCCTTCGTCGATCAGGATGTCGGCAACTTCTTCGTCGACGTCGAGACGCGCCATGAACAGTGCACGCAGCCGGTCGCGCTCTTCACCCTGCTTCAGGGCGGATTCGTCCGGCGTCATGATGTTGATCTGCCAGCCGGTCAGTTCGCCTGCAAGACGAACGTTCTGACCGCTGCGGCCGATCGCGACAGCCAGCTCGTTCTCGTCGACGACGACGTCCATCGAGTGCTTTTCTTCATCGACGACAATCGACTGAACAGCTGCCGGCGCGAGCGCGCCGATCACGAACTGGGCGGGATCCTCCGACCATAGCACGATGTCGATGTTTTCGCCACCGAGCTCGTTGCGCACGGCCTGCACGCGGGAACCGCGGATGCCGACGCAGGTGCCGATCGGATCGATCCGCTTGTCGTACGCGATGACGCCGATCTTCGCGCGCACGCCCGGGTCGCGGGCAGCCGCCTTGATCTCGAGCAGGCCCTGCTCGATTTCCGGCACTTCCATCTCGAACAGCTTCATCAGGAACTCGGGCGCCGTACGCGACAGCTCGATCTGCGGGCCGCGCGCGGTGCGGTCGACCTTCGCGATGTAGGCGCGCACGCGGTCGCCCACGCGCAGGTTTTCCTTCGGGATCAACTGATCGCGGCGCAGCAGCGCCTCGACACGGCCCGATTCGACGATGAAGTTGCCCTTGTCGAGGCGCTTCACCGTACCCGTCATGATCTTTTCACCCCGCTCGAGGTAGTCGTTCAGGATCTGCTCGCGCTCGGCGTCGCGCACCTTCTGCAGGATCACCTGCTTCGCGGCCTGCGCGCCGATGCGACCGAACTCGATCGACGGAACGGGTTCCTCGACATACTCGCCGACTTCGACGTCGGGCTTCTGCTCACGTGCTTCGAACAGCAGGATCTCGCGATCCGGCTCCTGCAAGCCTGCCTCGTCGGGCACGACGAGCCAGCGACGGAAGGTTTCGTGCTCGCCGCTTTCGCGATCGATATGGACGCGGATTTCGGCGCCTTCGTCGAACAGCTTCTTGGAAGCGGACGCGAGCGCAGCCTCGAGGGCGCCCAGCACCACATCCTTGTCGACGTTTTTCTCGCGCGCCAGCGCATCCACCAGCATCAACACTTCGCGACTCATTATTTGCGGCTCCTAAAGTCAACTTGCGGAATCAGGCGGGCTTTGTCGATATCGGCCAGCGTGAAATCCAGCATGGCCGCCTCGCCCTTCTTCCTCTCAAATTCCAAACCGATCGTTTCGCCATTCGGCGCGTGCAGAATGCCCCGGTACGTCTTGCGCCCGTCCAGAGGCTTTTTCAAGGTCACGGAAACTTCGCTGCCAGCGAAGCGCTCGAAGTCGGCCAGCTTCTTCAACGGGCGGTCGAGCCCCGGGGACGAGACTTCGAGCCGTTCGTAATCGATGTTTTCGACCGTCAAGACGTGCTGGAGCTGACGCGTGACCTTTTCGCAATCTTCGAGCGAGATGCCGGCAGGCTGATCGATATAGATGCAAAGCATGCCGCGCCCGGTGCGCTCGAGATCCACCAGCTCGTAGCCGAGCCCGGTGACCGTGGTTTCTATCAGTTCCGTCAGTTGCACTGTGTCCTCTCAGGTGTTCGCGCCCGCCGCTCGCGATTACACCCGCGGGCGCGCGCCTTAGCCGGCGCAGGAAGCGCTACCCGAGATGCCTAACCGTTTCAGCAAAAAAAAATGGGCGGAACGCCCATCTTCTTACTGGTGGTCGCACCTGAGCCGCACATTGAATCCGTACGCCCAGCGACTCCGCGATTATAGCGATTTTTGGCGCAAACGCCAAGCCAGCCGGTAAAAGCAGCGTGTCGCCTGCCTTTACGGGCCCAAAAATGCGAAATCGGGCTGCACGATCGACCGGCGCCATGACGACAGGCCGGTGATCGGTCATGCCGGCGGCCATCCAGCACCGCGCGACATATATACAGTCGAAAGCAATCGACGCAATGCCTCGCGCCGACAAGACCGGCCGGATGCCGATCCGGCCGGCACACCGGCGGCCTTGCGCCGCATGCCTGACTGAATGCTCAGCGGCTGCGCGTGCGGCTGCGCTGCGGACGCTGACCGCCGCGCGGGCCGCCGCCATTGCCGGCACCCTCGGCACGATTGCCGTTCGGGTTGCGGTTACCGCCCTTGCTGCCGCCACGCTTGGGGCCTGCGCCATACGACGCGCGATTGCCGTCGACATCGCCACGGCCACCGCCGGCGCGATTGCCATCGCGTCCGCCCCCGCCCGCACGGTTGCCATCCCGGCCGCCGCCAGCGCGATTGCCGTAGCCCGACGGCGCGACCGGCAGGCTGCCGTAGCCGCTCAGGCCCGGCAGGCCCGGCCCGCCACGACGACCACCACCACGACGGGGCTGATCCAGCTGCCCATGCGTCGTCAGCACCGGCTCACGGCTGATGAAGCCCATCGACGTCTGCATCGGATCGGGCTGGCGACGCTCCGCCTGGCCCGCACCGGCGCGCTTGCCCTTCTCTTCGGACGGCGCCTTCAGGCCGACGGTCGCCATCAGCTTGCGCACCTGCGCGTCGTCGAGCTCTTCCCAACGACCGCGCTTCAGGCCACGCGGCAGCGGAATCGGGCCGTGACGCGTACGGATCAGGCGGCTCACCATCAGGCCGACCGCCTCGAACATCCGGCGCACTTCGCGGTTGCGGCCTTCGGCCAGCGCAACGTGATACCAGTGGTTCGTGCCTTCGCCGCCGCCGTCGCGGATGCGCAGGAAGTTCGCCGGGCCGTCATCGAGCTCGACGCCGTGCAGCAGTTTCTGCCGCATGCCTTCGGCCAGTTCGCCGACGACACGCACCGCGTACTCACGCTCGACGCTGTAGCGCGGATGCATGAAGCGGTTGGCGAGGTCACCGGAAGTCGTCAGCATCAGCAGACCTTCGGTATTGAAGTCGAGGCGGCCCACCGCGAGCCATTTCGCCGTCTTCATCGGCGGCAGGCGGTCGAACACCGACGGACGGCCTTCCGGATCCGCGTGGCTGACGATCTCGCCCGTCGGCTTGTGGTACAGCAGCACGCGCGGCGGCTTGTTCGGCAGCTTGCGCTTGACCGGCTTGCCGTTGATCCGCACCTGGTCGGTCGGCATGATGCGCTGGCCAATGTGCGCGGGCTCGCCGTTCACCGACACGCGGCCGGCCACGATCAGCTCTTCCATTTCGCGGCGCGAGCCCATGCCCGCTTCCGCCAGCACCTTGTGAAGCTTCGGCGCATCGTCGTCCGGCGACAGCACGCGCTTGTTCGCCGGCTGGCTACGGCCGCGACGCAGCATCGGTGCACGCACGCCGCTACCGCCCGCGGAGTTGTCCGCGTCGAATGCCGGCGACGTCACGTAGGCGAACAGTTCGTCCTGGGACGCATCGCCCTCCACCTTTGCCGCGCCGCCTTCAGCCTTCGGCGCGCTGCCGCGACGACCCTGGCCGCCCTGAGCCTTGGCCGCGCCTTCGCGCTTGGCCGCCGGCTTGCGAGCCCCCTTAGCCGCACCTTCCTTGCGCGGCGCGCGCGTCGGCTGCTGCGCTTCGGCGGCCTCGGCCGGCTGCGCGTCAGCGCCTTCGCCGCCCTGCGGCTCGCCTTCGGCGCCCTTCGACTTGGCTGCCGCGCGACGCCGCGCGATCAGGCTGCGCGGGCCTCGCCGCAGACCGCGGCGGGGACGCTCGTCGCCGCCCTCGGCCGAAGCGCCCTGCTCCGGTGCATCGTCGGCACGCGCTGCCTGCACGGCAGGCGCGGACGATTCAATATCGTGGATATCTGTCAAAACAACCTCAAAATGTCAGGTCTCGCGCCCGGCGCGGGCGCGGCAAGAAGTTGGCCGCGATCAGGCGCGACGCTGTTCAGGTTCTGCTTCGTCGTCCGGCAGCGCATCGGCACCGATGGGTGCACTGGCGCTTCGCACGGCATCGGCGAGACTGTCGGACGTGTCGTCCAGCAGCTCGTCGTCCGCAGGACGGGAGCGGGGGGCGTCGGCCTGGCTGGCCTCGCCAGGCGTATCGCCGGCCGCTTCCGCTCCGTCTCCGGCAACCGCTTCGGCAGCCGGCTTGCGATCTTCCTCGCTCCCATCCGCGCGCAGCGGCTCGGGCTGCACACCGGCCGGCACTGCTTCGGCGCCAGCCTGTTCCATTCGTTCCGTTTGCCCGTGAACAGCATCGAGCGTATCGCGGCTCGCGATTTCATGCGTCGACGCGACATCCGCCGCAGGATCGTCCGGCAATTCTGCCGATTGACCGGCGGATGCCTCATCTGTTTGCGGCGCGTCGCCCGTTGCATCGCCGGCAACCGGCATGCCCTCGTCGAAATCCATCGCCTGCTGCGCCAGCAGCGCGGCCTCGATGTTCGCGGCCGGCTCTTCGAGCGCAGGCAGATCATCGAGCGCCTTCAGGCCGAGGTCGTCGAGGAATTGCTTGGTCGTCGCATACAGCGCCGGGCGTCCCGGCACGTCGCGATGACCGATCACCTCGATCCAGCCGCGATCCTCGAGCTGCTTGACCACCTGCGTATTGACCGTCACGCCGCGAATCTCTTCGATATCGCCGCGCGTGACAGGCTGCCGATACGCGATGATCGCGAGCGTTTCGAGCACCGCACGCGAATATTTCGGCGGCTTCTCGGGATGCAGGCGATCCAGATAGTGGCGCATCGCCGGCTTGCTCTGGAAGCGCCACCCGGTTGCCAGCGCCACCAGTTCGACGCCGCGGCCGGACCATTCCTGTTTCAGATCTTCGAGCAACGTGCGGACCGTGTCAGCCGACACGCCGTCGGCAAAGAGCTTGCGCAAATCGCCGAGTTTCAGCGGTTCCTGCGCGCAGATCAAAGCAGTCTCGAGGACGATCTTCGCCTCTTGGGTATTCATGCAGCTAGGCCAGACCCTGTGGTCAAACGAACCGGATCAACAAACAGACGAAAGGAACGGAAGACGCGCTCGCCCGATTCTGATCGGTCATATTGATGGGAGCACGAACCGGGGGCGGCGAACCAACTTCAGGCCAGGCCCAAACCGGACGGAACAGCACGGCTCAACGACGGAACCGCGTGACTGAGCGCCATATTACGCAAAATTGCCCGGTGCGTAAAGATGAGCCGAACGGGGTGCCGCCAGCACGGCGCGCCCGCTCCGGCCCCGCTTCAGCGGTCGGCCACGCCCCGTGCCAGGAACCGCCGTAACCGCTCCACGCCCGCGTCGAGGCGTGCCGGATCGCACGCGTAGCACCAGCGCACGAACCCTTCTCCCTCCGGGCCGAATGCGCGCCCAGGCGCGAGGCCGAGCCCCGCCTCGCGCACCAGCGTCTTGCAGAACGCGAGGCTGTCCGACGCGCCCGGCAGGCGCAGAAACAAGTACATCGCGCCCGGCGGAGGCGGCACCTCGACACCCGGCAGCGTGCGCAGCGCGGCGACCAGGTGATCGCGCGCATCGTGCAGCGCCGCGACGAACGACCGCACGAACGGCTCGCCATCGCGCAGCGCGACCTCACCCGCGGCCTGCACGAAGCCCGGCGCACACGACGTGTTGTATTCGACGAGCTTCGACAGGTCGGCCATCACCGCTGCCGGCGCGATGAGCCACCCCAGGCGCCAGCCCGTCATTGCCCACGCTTTCGAAAACGAATTCACGACCACGACCCGCTCGTCGCGTGACGCGATGTCGAGGAACGATGGTGCACCGTCCGCACCGCCGGCGTCGAAAGCGAGCCGCTCGTACACCTCGTCGGCGACCAGCCAGATGCCGTGGCGGCGACAATGGGCGAGCACCGCTCGCTGGTCGTCGCGCGACATCGTCCAGCCGGTCGGATTGTTCGGCGAGTTGATCAGCAGCATCCGCGTATCGGGCGTCAGCGCCGCCAGCAGCCGCTCGACATCGAGCTGCCAGCCCGCATCGCCATAGCCGAGCGGTACGCATTCGACCTGCGCCCCAAGGATCTTCGGAATCTCGACGAGATTCGGCCACAGCGGCGTGACCGCGACGACACGTTCGCCCGGACCGACCAGCATCTGCGCGGCCAGCATCAGCGCGCTTACACCCGAGCTCGTCACGGCCACGGTGTCGGCCGCCGTCGCACCGTGACGGGCGCTGACGTAGGCCGCGATCGCGTCGCGCAGCGGCGCAGTGCCGAGGTTGTGCGTGTAGAAGGTTGCGCCATCGCGCAGCGCCGCCGCGGCGGCGTCCCGGATGAAGTCCGGCGTCACGCGATCGGATTCGCCGAACCAGAACGGCAGCATGTCCGGCACGCCAAAGCCGGCGTTTGCCACTTCCCGGATCAGCGACGGACGCAGCGCGTGCACGGCGTCGCGCGCCACCGGAAGAGAATCTGCGGAATGCACCATCGAGAACCACCTTCGAGGAACACGATCCGCGTAGTGTACCGGCCCGCAAGCAGGGCCGGCGCACGTCGATCCACGTCAGTCGAGGTCCTCTGCCCTCGCCGGCATCTGCCGCACGAGTTCCCAGATCGCCTGCGCAGCGGGCGACAACGACCGGTCGCGGCGGCGCACGAGTTCGACCGTGCGCTCGGTGCGTGGCGTGAGCGGCCGCGCGACGAGCGTCGAGCCGGCCGGTAGCGGCAGCGACAGCCACGGCTGCACGCTCACGCCGACGCCGGCCTCGACGAGTCCGAACACGGTCGCCGAATGCCCGAGTTCCTGCATGACCGTCGCGTTGACATGATGAGCGGCCAGCGCGGCATCGATCAGCGGCCGGCTTCCCGATGCATGATCGAGGAGCACGAGGCGCTCGCCGTCCAGCGCCGTCCAGGGCACCTCGGCCCGCGCCGCGAGCGGATGGTCCGCGCGCGCGACCAGGCAGAACGAATCGGTCATCAACGATTCGCAGACGAGATCGGCCACCGTGAGCGGACCGATCACGACGCCGAAATCGACCTCGCTCGACTTCACCTTGCGCAACACGTCGCTCTGCACGTCGTCGCGCAAACCCAGCGTCACGAACGGAAACTGGCGCTCGCACGACGCAACCACACGCGGCATCAGTCGGCACGCGATCGTCGGACTGGCCGCGACGATCACGCGCCCGCGGCGCTGCTCGCCGATCTCGCGAATTTCGCGCAGCGTGTCGTCGAGATCGTCGAGCAGACGGGATACGCTCGCGATCAGGTTTGCACCGACATCGGTCAGCTGCACGTCGCGCGTCGTGCGATCGATCAGCTTCAACCCGAGTTCGGCCTCGAGCTCGCGCACGCAGCGACTGACCGCGGACTGCGTGAGCCCGATCTCGTCTCCCGCGCGACTGAAGCTCTTGAGCCGCGCGACCTCGATGAAGACGCGAAGCTGGCGCAGCGTGACGTTCATTTCCCGACCTCATCAATCGTCGATATCGATGCGCGATTTTAATGCGCGAATCCGGCTTCGATGTGCGAATCAGGCACCTGCCCCACATGTTTCGCTGCGGTGCAATACATCCGCGAACGCACGTGGTGCGGGCGAACTGCACAAGATTGGTGATTGTCCCGATTTGCTGGCGGGTTATTTTGGCGTCTTATACGCCCCTAGCTGACTTAGCCGTTAGCTCGCTGCCAAGCGGCTCTCGAGGGAATTACCTCCGACATGGCACGCTTCGTGCATTACCTGGCGCACAGGGCGCAGGTTTTCGTCGGACGGAAGAGCAGAAACGCCGCTGCCGGCCAACCGGACGCCCCCACCCGGCACTCGATGATCGAGTGCCTGAAGAGTGCGCGGCGCAGGGCAGCGCACCGGAGTTAGCTTCGCTGAGGTGAGGACATGATGCTGTTCGACGATTTGAGAGATAACGAGTGGGCGCTGGTCGAGGGTCTGTTTTGCTCTGAACCCGCGCGGAGTGAGCGGCGTGGCCGCCCCCGCGTGGAAGCCCGCTCGGTGGTGAACGCCGTGCTGTGGGTGCTGTCGACGGGTGAAGGCTGGTCGAAGCTGCCGGGCCGCTATCCGTCGCCGCCGACTTGCCGCCGTCGCTTCGACGAATGGCAGGCGGACGGCACGCTCGCCGAAATCGTGAAGCGACTCGGCACGAGCGGCCGGCAGATTTCCCTGCGCGGGCGCATCGGCGCAAGCGCCGCGAAGCCGCCCGCACCGCCGAGCCGCGACCGGCTGCGCGGCGCCTTCTGGACCAATCCGGAATCCTGGCGCGCGCCCGTCAAGATGGCGTAACGAATGCTCGATCGGGCGGCTTCGGCCGCCCGGTTTCTTTCAGCGTCGCGACCTGTTCGCGACGCCCGCGTTGCCGTCGATTACCGTTGTCGTGTCGCGATACATCTATTTACCAATATTTACAGCTAGCCTGCACTCCCACGCTTACCTTAGCGAAATATCAACAGGCCGCGTCGACGGCTTGAAGGGAGCCCCGCCATGAAACCAATGTCACTGCTCGTCGCATGCGGCATTGTCATTTCCATGGCGTTGTCGGCCCCAGCCCACGCCGACGATCGCGTGAAGCCGCCCCATCGCCAGCAGGATCACCGGAACACCCTCCGCCAGCCGCCGTCCGCCAATCCGCCCAGCCGGCAAACCGTGCCGCGCGGCGACCTGCGCGGCGACATCGCCAGCAACGCGCGAGCGCGCATCGGCTCGCAGCCGACCGACGTACCGCGTCATCCGTAGTCCTGCCAATTTCGGGATTTAGCCAAAGAAAATGCCCGCGGTCGGGAACTGCGTCGCATGCGACGAGTCACAACGTTGCCATGAGCACAGCGTGGCAACAGCAAAAGTATCCGGTACGCCCGTATCCTCGCGATACGGGCTTTTTTTTGGTTCATCGCGGGAAACCGTGGAGCGTTTGAGGGGGATTGCGTAACCTGACGCCTGACTTTAAGGACGTCAGGAGGAGCAATTGCTCGATCGCAAGGCACTTCAGGCACTGGGCAGCTGGACGGGCTATCGGTTAGAGCGGGTGGAATGGCCGGAAGGAGAAGGCTGTACGCTGTCGCTGCATTTGAAGCCGGTCAGCAAGGTGATGTACTGCGAGCAATGCGGTGCACGGTGCCATCAAATCCACGAGACGACGGTTCGCCGCGTGCGCGATCTGCCGTTGTTCGAGTACCGGGTGGTGCTGCACGTCCCCCGCCGCCGGGTCTGGTGCGAACGCTGCGGCGGTCCGCGACTGGAGAAGCTGGTGTGGCTGGGCCGTTACCAGCGAGTGACGGAGCGATTTGCCAAGGCCTGCGAGAAACTGCTGCAAGCGGCCAGCGTACAGGCAGTGGCGGCTTTCTACGATCTGGGCTGGCACACGGTCAAATCGATCGACAAGATGCGCTTGCAAGCGCGTGTGGCTGAGCCGGACTGGTCGACGATCCGCTATCTGGCGATGGACGAGTTTGCACTCCATAAAGGCCATAGGTATGCCACGGTGGTGGTCGATCCGATCGGCCGGCAGGTGCTCTGGATTGGATCGGGACGCTCACGCGAGACGGCCCGCGCCTTCTTCGAGCAGCTTCCTGAGGGTGTCGCCGAGCGCATCGAAGCAGTCGCGATCGACATGACCACGGCCTACGAGTTGGAAATCAAGGCGCAGTGTCCGCAGGCCGAGGTGGTCTACGACCTGTTCCACGTCGTGGCCAAGTACGGGCGCGAGGTGATCGATCGGGTACGTGTGGATCAGGCCAATCAGTTACGCCATGACCGGCCGGCCCGCAAGGTATTGAAATCCAGTCGCTGGCTGCTGCTGCGCAACCGCCACAACCTGAAGCCCGAGCAGTCCGTGCATCTGAAGGAACTGCTGGCAGCGAATCAGCCCTTGTTGTGCGTCTACGTGCTACGCGACGAACTCAAACGGCTCTGGTTCTACCGAAAGCCTGCCTGGGCGGAAAAGGCCTGGGAACACTGGATCGAGCAGGCCCGGCAAAGCGGGATTGCCGCGCTGCAACTGTTCGCGCAGCGCCTACAGGGTTACTGGCACGGAATCCTCGCCCGCTGCCGCCATCCGCTCAATACCAGCGTCGTCGAAGGCATCAACAACACCATCAAGGTCATCAAACGTCGGGCCTACGGGTATCGCGACGAGGAATACTTCTTCCTCAAGATCCGCGCCGCGTTCCCCGGTAATCCGCGATGAACCTTTTTTTTGGCGCATCGCCAACCGCACGGCGATGCGCGTGACGGGATGATCGACCGCTACAGACGGCTTTCGAGAATCGCCACGGCACTCGCTTCGCTCAATGCGTAGTCGGCCATGCGGCGATCGGTCCAGGAAAGTAATTTCTCGTCGCGCTCGAGGCGCGAGAATTCGGCTCGACCGCTTTCGGTCAACACGGCAATGTCGACCGGCGCATGGAAGCCCGGCGCGGGGGCAACGGTTTTCTGCCTGACCGTGTCCATGAGCCCGAGCGAACGGAGATACTCGAACACACCCGGGCGGCGTGCCCACGGTACCTGGCGGTACTGCACTCGTCTCAATGCGTCGAGCACCGCTTCATTGGAATACGTGGCCATCTCGATTCTTTCTTAAAGTGCAGCGACAATGCGAAGCGGCGCGCCGGGCGGAGTCTCCGCCCGCCGATACCGCCACCGATTCTGGACGCCGACGGTCGGCGTCGCGTCAGGGCCGGATCGTCAGCCGTCCATAAAAAGACACCATACCCCAATCAAATTGATTCTGTTCGATTCATTTGCACTTCTCTTCATCTGTTTCATGCTCTGCCGCAAGCGGCGACGAATCATCTCGATCGTCGCCGTTGCGCTGTTCTGGCTGCTCGCGACAGGCTGGCTCGCCGCGCCGCTGATCGCCTGGACCGAGGCGGGCGTCGCACCCGTCGAGCACCCGGACATGCATGGACGGACCACGCTGATTCTCATCGGCGCAGGGACGAAGCGCACCGACTCCGGGCTGCGGCCGCCACCTGACGGAACCGCCCGCATCCACAAGGTCGCAGCGCTCTACCGCGCCTGCCGGCAGCAAGCCGAGCGCTGCACCGTGGTGATGTCGGGCGGCGACCCGCAGCATCACGGCGAAACCGAGGCTGCCGTGTACGGGCGCCAACTCGTCGCCGAAGGCGTCGCGCCCACGGACCTCGTTCTGGAACCGGAAAGCCGCACAACCTACGAAAACGCGAAATTCACTGCGTCTATACTACGCTCACAGTATGACGACGCGCGCATTCTCGTCACCTCGTCATACCAGATGCGCCGCGCATTGCTCGATTTCCACCGTTTCGGGATCGATCCGCAGCCCGTTTATGCGAATCGCCGGCGTGCGCAAACAGGCTGGCTGCCGCGCTGGCGCAATGTAGTCAACGCCGAGCAGGCGCTTCATGAACTGGTCGGCATCGCGCAGTTCCATGTGTATCGATGGCTCGGGTGGTTCTGACGACTCCGGGGAAACCGGAGCGGAAATGACTGCGGCGACGACGATGGCACGCACGTGACGAAGCGCGCGAAGTGTTGCGCGACTTCAACGGGGCGTTGCGTCGCGCCACGATCCGGTGCACATTGATCCGTCACTTTTGTTACACTCGACACGCACTCGATTGCAGTCGCCAGACAAAACGGCAACACTCGGGTTCATCACCACTTAGCGGAGGTAAAGCAATGAAGAAGACGTCCCTGGCTATCCTGGTAGCGATGTCGGCGCTGACTGGCGCAGCGTATGCGCAAGAGAGCACGGAAATCAAGACGATTACCGATCCGGCCAAGATCTCCGAGATCGAGCAGCGCGCACAGGCGCTGCAGCAGCAGCAAGCGGCTGAAGCCGCTCAGCCGGCGGTGCAGGAAGAGCATCACCACGGCAAGAAGGCTGCTCACCACAAGGCAGCTGCGAAGAAGGCCGGCAAGAAGGCTGCCAAGGCCGCAGACGCTGCCAGCCAGTAAGTTCGGCGGCACCGCACAAGCGAAAAGCCGAATCCGGGCAACCGGGTTCGGCTTTTTTGGTTGCGGTGCCCGTGCGCTGTGCTAAAGTCGCGCACCGAAATTTTCCACCCGTGCGCACCCCGGTGCGGAGGACAGCATGAGCAACATTCAACTCGACATCGAGTGGACCGAAGCCGCCACTCGCCAGATCAAGCAACTGATGCCCCGCGGCTCGGCTGACGCGTTCCTCGCGCTGCCGCCGATCGAGTGCCTGCCGATGGAGGGCGACGTGCTTTTCCTCGGCCCGCAAGGCAAGCAGCAACCGTTCATCGTCGCCGAGCGCCAGTACCATCACGACGGCGACGCCGACTGGACGATCATCCTGATCCTCGACGTACCCAACACGTCGCACTGACGCATCCCACGACCGGACACGTCCGGTCGCCCTGCCCGGCTCAGACGAGCTTCGACAGCACGCGGATTTCGGAACGCTCGATCCAGTCCGCGGCCGCTTCCCGATAAGCGAGAATGTGCGCGGAACGCGCATGAGCAGCCAGTGCCTCCTCGCTTTCCCAGCGCTCGACGAATACGAATCGCGCCGGCTCCTTCACGTCCCGATGCAGGTCGTACTGCAACGCTCCCGCTTCGTTGCGGGTCGGCTCGACGATCCCTTCGAGCTGCGCACGCAACTTCTCCTCGGCGCCCGGCTTCGCCACGATCAGCGCCACCACTGCAATTTCCGCCATTCCCGCCCCCCACCTTCGTCTGGAAAAGTCCGAGAATACGCGAATCGTGCAGCGGCTGCGCCAGCACGGCGTCACACGACGGCCCCAAAAAAATAGCCCGCGCTTCAGAGAAGCGCGGGCGAAACCGTCGCCCTACGAGGATAGGCGACGGGGCCATCGAGATCCGCACGCTGGCGCGGATCGTCATCAGTTGCGCCGACGCTTGTCGCGTCGGCATTCGAAGACGTCGATACCGTTGATCGGGCACTCGCGGCGCACCCCCGGCATCTGACGCCATCCTCCCTGTTTCAACAATTCCAACATATAAAGCAGGTTGCGTGCCAGCCACCACAGGCCGACCACCCTATTGATTTAAAAGGATAAATTTTTGACCTTCGACGATGCGACATGGGTTTTACCGCCGTAACGCACGGATGTTACGTAACGTCACGAGGAGGGACCGAACCTTCCGCACACATGCGCGCCGGCGAGCGGCGATAAAAAAAGCCCGCCATGTGGCGGGCTTTTCATCGATGCGGAGAAACGTCGAGATCAGCGAAGCTGATTCACGAGCAGCCCCATGATCTGGCGAGCCGGCGACGATGTATCGATCGCGCCCGCATCGTCGACGATCGCGATGCGCGTCTGGTCGGCCGTGAGTGCCTTCACGTTGACACGGTACTGCTTCGCCTGCTTTTCCTTCTTGCCGTGGAACAACTGGCTCCAGAAGCCCTGCTCGGCCGAAGTCAGATCCTTCGGATCGACATAGCGCACGAAATACAGGCCCTTGGTGCGATCGCGATCGTCGACGGTGAAGTTCGCGCGATCGAGCGCGAGACCAACGCGCAGCCACGACCGGTCGTACGGCTCGCCGAGCGTGACTTCCGACGGGACGGCAGCATCAGCCGCATCGTTGCCTTGCGCCGACGCGCGGGAAACGTTTTGCGCGGCAATCGCTGCAGTAGCCTTCGACGATGCGTCGTCGGCCTTCTTGTCCTTGGCCACCGGTACCGTGTTGTCCTTGATGTTCGCGATTGGCGGCTCGCCGTTCTTCGCGCGCTGCTCGTTCTGTGCAAGCACCGCCATCAATCGCTTCAGGTATTCGGTCTCGAGCGCCGGATCATTCGGCTTCGGTTCCCACTTGCTCGAATCGTTGTTCGAGCCCGTGATCGCTTCGCGCATCCCCTTCTGGCTGATGAACACGTAGGTGCCGCCATTCGGCGCCGAATCGAGACGCGTACGGTACTTGTTGCGCTCGGCCGTCACGTACGAGTTGCCCATCGCCTTCGAGATCACGCTACGGATCAGGCCGTCGTTGATCTGCGGATGGGTTTCGTTCCAGTCGGTTTCCATCACGCCCTTGTCGCGCTGGTCGACGACGAGCAGGAAGCCCTGCTCCTGCCAGAAGCGGCGAACCTGCGGCCAGACGGCGGCGGGCTGCTTGCCGTCGATCACGAGCCAGCTCTCGGTGCCGTCGCGCTGGATATGCATGCCGGCGACGGCCGGAGCAACGGTGTCCAGCGCAGGCGCTGCCTGCTGGACCTGCTGAAGCGCGGACAGGGAAGTCGCGCCGCCCTGGGGCGGCAGCGAACGCTGATCGGCCGTCTCGTCGAGCATGTTGGGCGGCACTGCGAGCGACGCTTCCTTCGATTTCGAATCGCTCTTGTAGTCCACTTTTGTGGGCGACGACGTACCGCAACCGGCGACGAGCGCGCCGGTGGCGAGCACTGCAGCGAACCGCATGGTAAGACGAAGATCAGTCATGTTCGGGGAATCCTCTTCCGCTAAATCACGGCGCTTTCCGTGGATCAACCTTGCATTTTACCGGGGCCGCGCCGCGATGTGCAAAAAAGCGACCGGCAAGAAAAAACCCGCGTCAGCTTGAGCTGACGCGGGTTCTTTGTCTGGTCGGGGCGAGAGGATTTGAACCTCCGACCACCTGCACCCCATGCAGCTTGAAAATCGGGCCGAATGCCTTTGCTGGCATGGCTTCTATGGGTAATGCTTCCAATATATTGATGTTTTTTTGAGCACGTAACGACGGGGCTTTACGGGGATGAGCTGGCTCTAATTGGAAAACATTGCGAGCATCTTCGATCTCTATACACTGTATGTAAATACAGTATCTTTCGTCCGATCATGCTTCACCAGCCCCTGCCATCCTTCCAGTCGCCGACCAATCGTGAGCTACGCGAGATGTGGCGTCGCTACCCGGACGGCCATGAGGTGCGTCGCCTGATCCTCGAGATCGCGAGGTGTCGGCATCAGTTCAGGGATGCGGAAGACCTCCGGAAATCGGTCCAGAAGGTTTGGAGCGAAGATGTCGGCGGCCACCTCGTCGCTCTGCACCAGCTACGCTTGATTCTCCAGGACGAAGCCCGGTTCGCCGAGGACTGAAAGTGCGCCGATCACGCGCGCGATCGCGTGGTCAGTCACGTTCGGAAACGGAAGCGCTGGGCGGCCGATCGGCTGGATCGCGCCGGCATGCTTCCAGTCAGGCGGGAGGTCCGTCACGATGTCGTTCCCGTTCTTGTACAGGTGCAACGGCACCTTCGCGAGCACCGCTGCCACGCTCCCGTTTGTGCTCACGCGCGGCGGCTCGAAACCGTAGACGGCTGCCGGCGGATTCCCGCTGACCACCATCGCCGCCGCGGCCATGATCGCGATCGCAGCACCGAGCGAGTGCCCGACGAGCGTCACCGGCCGACCGTCGATCGCTCCGAGCACATCGACGGCGATCGCGCCCCACGCCTTCCAGAATCCGTGATGCACCTGGCCGATGCCGATGACGTCGATCGGGTGCGCGTCCAGGTCAGCCGCGACGCAGTCAAGATTGTCGGTACCCGGGAAGGCTACGACCAGGCCGGCCGCCGTTTGCCGCACGATCGCGCGCGAGGCGCTGTCCGCTTTGCCGATGTCGGGCTTCGCGGAATACGCCTCCTGCGCGAGCAGCGCGTAATCGCGCGGGGTCATTGCAGCGGCGCGCCCGCGAGCGGCGTCGACGCAGCGGCCGGCGGCCCGTAGACCACCAGCCAGTTCGACAGCGCGATCGACGCGGCGCCGAGCGCGAGTCGAATCGATGCCTGCGCGGCTGAGTCGATCGGCAGCATGCCGACCAGGCCGATCGCCTGCGGGATCAGCGTGTTCACCAGCGATTGCGCGTTCGTCGCGTCGAGCGCCTTCGCGGCCGTGCAGATCTCGCCGTTGTCCGCCGCGAGCTGCTTCAGGTTCGCGTCATTCGGCAGCGACGCGCTCAGGTCGAGCAGCGTCGGCTGCACGACCGCGCATGCTTGCGCGACCTGCACCTTGGCGGTCGCTGCCAGATCGGCGAGTTTCTGCTGCTGGGCCGTCGTGCAGCCGGCCGCGACGATGAGAACGGACGCGACGATACCTGCCGCGAGCGGCATGAGCTTTTTCATGTGGCTTCCTTCGGGAGTGGCGCCGCGGCGTGCGGCAGACAGTTACTGCTGCGTGGTGGCTTGCGGGAAGAAGCGATTGACGACTGCGTGACCGAGCGTGATCAGCCCTGCCGCGAGCTGCAGCTGCGCGTCGAGCGGAATTTTCACGCCCATCGCCGATGCAGCCCAATCGATGAGCGGGACGAACGAGGACGCCGTGAATGTGACGGCGCCGGTTTGCAGAATGGATTTCGGCATGGCTACTCCTTGTGGTCTTGGACGAGCTCGTCCGGGGTGAAGACGAACCCGGCCTTGCGCGGGAACGCCTGGAACACGAAAGTCGGGAACGACCGGTGATGGATGCCGTGCGTCGGCGACCGGTGGAACTTCGCCGACAGCGGCAGCATGTTCGTCATCGCGTCGACGAAGACTTCAGGCTTCGCCGGATCGAACGCGTGCCAGTCGAAGCCGCGCAGCTCGACGAGCTTGCAGACGAGCCACAGGAACGATTCCTCGACCGGGTACAGTTCCTTCGTCGGCCGGTCGGTGGTCGGATCGAGCACAGGCAGCTCTTTCACGTCCCCCAGCGCGACGCCGCGCACAATGGCCCAGTCGATCGCGTCCGAATCCGCCCACTCGCAGAACAGGTGGTGATACTCGGGCGCCGGCTGGCCGCTGATCGCGCAGCGCAGGCCGGCCGCATGCCCTTCCTTCTTCGTGCGCCGGAACGTGGCCGATTCGGTGCGCGGCGGATGGTCCGGGTAGTACTCGATCTCGACGTCGGTCACGCGCACGGCATGCTCGCCGGCGATCTTCGGCAGGCCGGCGAGGCCCTCGGCCGTGCACTTCTCGCAGCGCTGCTCGAGCGCGACGTCATGGCTGCATCGGGTCATGTCTGGTCCGAAAATGAAAAAGCCCGGCGCGCGGCCGAGCTGGATTGCGAAATTTCGAAAAATCGAAAACTGGTGCATCAGGCCACGCCGAGAGCCTTCTTGCAGGAACCCCAGAGCGCCAGGCGGTCGTCCATGCCGTTCGGCGTCGCAGCCGAGCGCGGATTGCCGAGGTTGATCGCGCGGCTGATCGACAGGAAGTCGCCGGCATCAGCAAACGCGCTGAGCGCGTGGTCAGCCCAGAACTGAGCAGACGCTTCGGCTGCAACGCTCGGCTGCGCGATCTGGTCAGGGTTGCCCTCGAGGTTGATCCCGATCTTCTGGCCCATCACACGGAAGTTGTACCGGCCAGTGATCTGCAGAAGGCCGCCCCCGCGGTACCGGAAACCATCCCCGGCCTGCGTATTGCCGAGCTCGGCCGCCTTCGCCGCCGGCGGCTCATACGCACGCTGCGCGGCCGTCGGCCCCCAGATCTCGCGGAGCCACTGGAAGCCGCCCGTCTCGTGCCCGCACTGTGCGAGGAACGCGGCCTGCCGCGCGGGCGAGTCGATCGCATACAGCGCCATTGCGGCCGACAGCGGATCAGCCCAAGGCGTCGCGCGCTCGAGCGGAATCTTCAGCGCGGCGGACAAGATTTGAGGTGTCATGGTCATCCCAGAAGCAGCTTCACGACCGCGCTCGCCCAGTCGGGGATCGGTTCGTGTCGCAGGTAGCGAAAAACGATCACGCCAACGGTGCCGAACGCGATCGTCGGGCCGGCGACGTGCCGGACAAGGAAGCGCCACGCATCGGCAAGACGGCACAACGCGCGCACCGCGCGCGCGCCGCCATCCCACGTGTCGACCATCGACTGCGTGTTCGTCTGGATCATGGAAACCGACGCCACGATGGCGTCGATCTTCTCGTCCTGACGCTGAAGGTGCGCCTTCACCGCCGCATCACTTGCGTCGATTCGCTGTTCGAGCTTCGAGAAGCGGCGGTCACCCGCGCGCAGCCGTTCCTCGACGCGCGTGCGCGCCGTTGCGGTATCGGTCATTCATCCCCCGGAAATGAAAAAGCCGCCCGGTGGGCGGCTGCTGTTCGACTTTTTTGATGGGTCAGTACAACGGGTACCAGGTCGTATTCGTACCCCGGCAGAGATACCCGTGCCCCGCTCCTGCGGCGAGTGACGTCGCCGGAGCTGCCACGCTCCCAGACGCAGCGCCGAGCGTGAGCGCCGTGATTGTCTGAGTCGACGAGAAACGCGCGATCGAGCCGTCGTAAGCGCTGCTGCACGCAGGCAGCGTGATTGTGAGCGCGGCGAGCGTGCCAGCCGGGTCGATCACCGCCGTTTGCGTCCCGCTCGCGATTGCCACCGTCGCGCCGCTCGCTGGCGCCGTGTACGTGTAGGCCTTGTCGATCTGCTGCGCGGTGTTCGTGAGCGTTGTGCCAGACAGCGCGCCGCCGATATTCAGAGCACCGAGCTTCACGTTGCTCGAGTAGTTGCCGAGCGTGTTCGATGCGGCGTACTGCGACAGGCTGTAGATGTTTGTCGTCGGCACTGTCGCGTTGACGCCATATCCGCCGTTGTTGAAGATGTGGCGCGTCGAATCGATGGTGATAATCGTACTCGCATCGTCGACGCGCATGCCATCGCTCGTCGCGTTGTAGAGCTGGCCGGGCCCGAGCGAGATGCGGCCGTTCGGCCATTTCTGGATGTAGATCTCGATTCCGTTCGGGCTGCCCCCCAGCACGCCGGCAGATCCGAATGCACCGTTCATCACGATCGGCGCGTTCGACGTCAGCGAATCGTTGATCCAGACGCCATAACCGTACGAGCCATCGGAAATGCACTGATCGCTGAAGAAGATCTCGCGGTTCAGTCGCGCGGCCAGCGCGTTGTCGACCTGGTAGTTCGTGCCGTTGCCGTACGCGAGGATCTTCCCGAAATACACGCCGCCTTGGCCGCCCCCGACGTGGTACCCGATGTTCGAGAACGTCACGACGCCGTCGTCGAGGAAGATGTCGGAGCCCTCGTCGCTGGTCGGTGACCCGTTCATCATCAAGCCCTGATTTTGGACCTGAATGTTGAACTTCGAGTACTTGAAGACGTTGACGTTGTCGAGCCACACGCCGTTGTACAGCTTGCGCGTGGGTTGCCCGAAGACGCCCGCGTCGACGTCGAACAGCTCGCTGCCGTTCTGCATCCGCTTCAGGTGCAGCGCTGCGCCGGCCGTCATCGTGGTCGTCGAGTCGAAGCGCAGTCCCGAGATCGACCAGCCGGTCATCGAGGTCGTGCCGTCGCCGACTGTCCAGATGTCCGAAGTCGTGTTCGAACCCGTGTACAACAGCACCGTCTGCCGCGCCCCCGCGCCGCGGATCGATACGTTCTGCACGATCGGGAGCGCTTTCGGCGTGCTGAACACGCATGTTCCGGCCGGGAACACGAGCAGCTCGCCCGCGGTGAGGTTCGACAGCGCCGCATTCATCGCCGCGTCGTCGTTCGTCGTGCCGTCGCACTTCCCGCCGAAATCGCGGAAGTTGACGACGTCCTGCAGCTTGTCCATCACCGTGCGCGAAACGCTGCCCGGTGCAGTGCTACGGAACTGCGACACTGACGTGAACATGTTCGTCAGTTGCGACGCCGTCAGTATCTGGCCGGGAACGAACTGCGCGCGCGCCGGCGCGCACACCACGAATGCAAGCGAAAGCGCGAAGGCAATCGCGCAGAACAATTTACCGATTCGTCGCTTCATCTCATCAACTCCAGACCACCGATTGAACATCCGTCACCTTCGTCGCTGCCATGACCGCATCGACGAGCTGCTGTTTCTTCGTCAACGCAGCGAGGATCGCCGTCTTGCCATCCTGCCCGACCTGTTGGATCTGGGGCGCCGTGTGCTCGGCGTAGGTCCACGCGCCGCTCGCGTCCGCGCACCAGAACGGCGTCGTCCAGCCCGCAGCGAGGCCGGGATAGATCGAAGCAAGCACCGAAGCCGTGAGGTTCTGCTGATCGGTGATCGACGCCGGATACGTATGCGCCGCGCCGAGCGCGGACGATACAAACCCCTTCGTGATCGCGTTCGAGCAGGCCGTGGTCAGCATAGCGATCTGTGCCATCTGCGCAGCTGCGAGCAGCTCGGCTGCCGGAACGACAGGTGCGGTCTGCGTCATCTCACCGCCCACGACGTACCAGGTGCCCGATTCAGCTGCCGTGTATTCGGCATCCGAGAGCTGCAGAAGGTTCGATTCGGGCGGCAGCGACGCGTAGTTCAGTGCGTCGGTGTCGAGCAGGCGCAGCACGCGCGCGGTATTCTTGTCGAAGTATGCGTATTTCATGTCGTTCAGCACTCGATGATGACCAGACCCTGACCGCCGGAGCCGCCGCCCGCAGCGGTCCCAGCGGAGCTACCGTAACAACCGCCACCGCCGCCACCGCCGCCACCGAACGCGGCCCCGGTGCCCGCCTGTGCGCTGCCCTGAGCCGACTTTCCGCCAGCACCGCCACCACCAAACGGCGACGACGCGCCGAAGCCGCCGTTGCCCATATAGTTGCCGTCCGTACCGGCCTGGCCGCCCGGGTTGCCCGAGCCACCGAGGCCGCCGTTTCCGCCACCGCCGATAGCGTTCACCGTCGCGGCCACGCCGGCTGATCCCGGGCCGCCACCAGTCAGCGTTGCGAGCGTGCCGATCACCGTGTTTCCCCCGGCAGTGGCACTCGCGCCGCCGACGACGCCGCCGATTCCGCCAGCTCCGATCGAGATCACGATCTGCTGCCCGGGCGTCACGGCGAAAAACGCGCGCATGAGGAACTGCCCGCTCCCTCCGCCACCACCACCACCACCGCCGACAAGCGTCGACAAGCCGCCCGTGCTGGCACCTGCACCGCCGCCGCCGCCGGCCGCAACGCCGCTCACCCAGATGCCTGTCACGTTTGCCGGTACCGTGAACGTGCCGTTCGTGGCGAAAGCCGCAACGGTCTTGAGGTTCGCGAGCTGGCCGAGGTTGACGGCCTGATTCGATGCTGTCGCGGTAGCGACGGCAAACGTCTTGGTCGCATCCCCGTTCACCGCCGCGGCCGATGCAAGCAGGTTCGCCAGCAGCGTCGCCGTGGTGCCGTCGTCGATCGCCGGCTGACCGGTCCGTGCGACGATGAACTGCGCGAGCACGGCGCCCATGATGGTCGACTGCCGCCACGCCTTGTTGCATGCAGCGGACTGCGCCGTGCCGGACTGGAAGCCTTGCGAGACCGCAGCCAGCGCAGCGTACTGGGCCTGGGTCAGCACGTTCGCGCCGGCACCTACCGCGAACGGCAGAAAGTCGTTTTCGATTGCCATGTGAAGTCCAGAAAATGTCGTGACGACGCGTCAGGCGAGCGTCGAAACGTCGAGGGCGAAGGTGTAGTCGAGAAGGTTTTGCGGGGTGAGGCTCGTCGTCGACCACGCGCCGGCGTCGAATCCGGCGACGTACTCGTTGTCGACGTCGAAACCGAACACCGGCGAGCCGTCGAGCGACGTAAAGGCGTAGTTGACGTGGACCGCTTCCGGCTTCAGGGACAGGAAGCCCTTCGTCAGAAGCGCCGCATACAGCGCATTGGGCTGCTTCCCAGCGATGCCGATCGTGATCGACATGTCGCAGTGGTCTTCGATGAAGACCAGTGTGCCGGGCGGCGCCAGCATTTCAAGGATCGCGCCGGCGGCGTCCGGCGTTCCGTCCCAGTGGTTCGCCGCGATCTTCGCGCGCAGCGCCATTCGATACGTTCCATCGTCCAGCGACACGAGGCCGGTGTCTGGATCGAACGGTCCTTTCCATGCCCCCTGATCGAAGCCAAGGCCGAAGATGTCGAAGGCGAAGTACACGCCGACCAGCGGCGTGCTCACCTGCCGCGACAGGCCGATCCATTCCCCCAGCGTGTCGAGCTGGTCGCCCACGGCCGAGTCGAGGTCAAAGAGCGCCGGCATGCCGCCGAGCACGTTGATCTGGTCGACGATCGGCGATAGCCATGCCGCGACGACCGCCATAAAGATCGGACGCGGCTGATGCTCCGAGGTGATCAGCCCGGTGTAGTCGTCCAGTTCAGCCATGCTCACCCCGTCGTGATCGTCACCTGATCAGCCGTACACGAGGCCGATTCGTTGAACAGCAGAGCGACATCCGGCGATCCGGCACCGCGCGGCCCAGTGAGCACGAGGCTCATGATCTTGAACGTCGACGCGCCGCTGATGGATTTCGCCTGCGTGACGCATTCGTCCCATTCGACGCTCTGTGCCGCGCCCCCGCCGATCACGACGCTGTTGATGTACGCGGCGATCGCGTTCTGCATGGCGATGCCTGTCGCGGTCGTATAGCCGGGCAACACACGGATCGCAACGGCGACGGCGATCGGTGCATCGGTGGGCCGGAAGAAGTTGATCGGCACGGGCATGCCGTAGCGGTTCGTCGTGATGATCTGCGTCGTGCCGTAGGTGCCTCCGCCCGGGGTCTTCTTCACCGTGACCGCGTTGGCGATCGCCGTCGCGTCTCCGCCCTCGACGACGAGCGCGATCGAGTGCGAAGGGATACCGTTCGCATCCGTCACGCTGGTGTCGTTCTCGTACGCGACGTAGCGCGTCACGCCCGGGACGTTCCCGACAGCGCCGACGATCCCGTCGAGCACCGTTTGCGACGGCAGCGCCGTCGATACGCTCTGCCGCGCGCGCAGGGCGGGGTCCAGCTCGACCGGCGCGCCGGCGGCAGCATCCGACGCATTCGAAGCCGTCTGCCAGCCGCGCGTCGGCGTACCAATCTGGTTGATCGTGCCGGCAAGCGCGGTGATCGCGCCGATCGTCGTGCACGTCGCCGTAACCGTGATCTCGCCAGCCGGCGGAATCGTGACGGTCGCCGGCAGCGCCCACTGGTAGTTGTTGCCGTCCTTCACGATCCCGTTCGTGATCGTCGTGCCGGCCTGGCCGCCCAGCGTGATGTCGGCACTCGAATAAGACGCCGCTTCGCGCTGGATCCCGTTGATCTTCACGTTGCTCGACAGCGCGGCGCCCACCGCCTTCGACGGACTGAACGAGTTGTAGACGCCGATCGTGACCGAGTTGCAGTCCGCGATCGCCTGCGCGAATACGGCGAGCAGCTGCCCGTCCTGGCTGTCCGGGTCGATGTAGACGTCCGTCCCATAGATCGCCTGGTACTTCGCCTGGAAGTAGGCGTAGATGTCCGCATAGGTCGGCGCGGTAATGCCGCTCGCGCTGATGGTTGGCGCGACAGTGGTGAGCGTCGTCGTCACAGGGTCGTCTCGAAGGTGGTGGTGCCGTAGAGCGTCGTGATCGTCGCGGTGACGGTCAGCGTGCGGGTCGTGCTGTCCAGCGAGCTCGCATACTCGGTGATCTCGGTGACGCCGGTCGTGCCGAGGATGCACGCGCGGATCGCCGCGTCGGCCGTGCCCTGTGTGTTCTTCCCGATCACGGCCGGCCAATCCATGCCGACCGTGGTATCTAGGAACCACTCGCCACGAATCAGCCGCAGGCGCGTGATGACCGCCTGCGCGACGGCGTCCGGCGAGTTCACGAGGAAGTCGTTCGCCGACCCGCCGAAGACGTAGTCGCCGTCAGCGTCGAGTTTTCGGTATCGCATGAATGTCTCAGTTGACCGGGCCGGTATTGCCGCCCTGCGGGTCGGAGTGCGTGTGCGAGTCGTCGATGCGCTTGCCGTTCGAGGTCAGCGTCCCGATGAAGTTGATCGTGCCGGTGATCGTCGCTGCGACGCCTTCGGCAGCGCTGCCGATCAGCCCCGCCAGGAAGGTGAAGACGCCTTCGACCGTGAGCGCTCCCGTGAACGTCGATTGGGGCGAGTTCACCTCGACGGATGTGCCGGCATTGACCTTCACCGTCGGCGCATCGATCTCGAGGCCGCCTGGCGCGACGAGCTTCAGCGTGCCGGCTGCCGGGTTCAGGTCGACGTACGTCGCGCCGTCATCGCTGCGCAGCTGTGCGGACGTCGCGCTGATGCCCGGCAGCGCACGCGGGCGCGATCGGAAGCCGAGCAGCGCGAACCCGTCGGATAGGTCGTGCATGCGCTGCGCGGCTTGCTCCTGCACCCCGCCCGACTGCCACCAGGCATCGACGCTGCGCGACGAGAAGACCAGGAGGCATTCGTCGCCTGGAGCCACCGGGAAGGTCAGCGTACAATTTCCGCCAGACGGGAACTGCATCGGGCAGTCGACGACGGGAGGCAACGCAGATGTCGTAACCGTGCCGTCATTGGCCCGGACCGGAACCTTGATGGTCGGCTGCACGACGCAGGTCAGCGCGGCAGCGTCGAATGACTCGATCACGCCGGGAAGTGCCGTCCAGATTCCGACTTGCCACCCGCGCAGCGCCGAGCGCAGCGAGGCCAGCTCGTCGTCGACTCGCTCTTTTCGATCCATGGGGGAAGAATGAAAAAAATTTTAGCTGTTGCACTTGCCGCGTTGTCATTCGCCAGCGCAAGCGCGGTTGCAGAAACCAGTGAGGCTTACGTCATGGCGATGAAGCCGCCCGTCGACGGCGTAATCAAAAACGCGTCGATGCTGTACATGCTAGATCCGAAAGTCGCATGTCCGCTCGCGGTCGCGAACTACAAACACATGAGGCTCGCGTTCATCTTCAATCCGGCATTCAAGAAGCCGATCGCCGGATGTTGGGCGCGGACCAACGACCCGTCGGGAGCAGAGGCCGTCATAGTCGGCAACGACGGGACGTTTCTTCCGAGCGTGAACCTGATGAACCTCTATCGTGTAGACGTTCTCGACAATGGTGACGGGCGCGTTCTCGGGCCACTTATGACCGAAGAGCAGCGACAGAAGAACATCGCAGCTTACAAGCAACAGTTCCGTCAGCCATAAGGGTCGATTACCCCGAGCTTCGGCGGCACAACACCGCTGACTCCCTGATCGCTCTTATTTACGAGGTTCAGGTCCTGAGCTGTCGCATCGACGGCCAAACAGATCACCTCGTTGTACCAATCGTTGCCGCGCGTGTCTCCCCAGAATTCGTTCGACATCACGTAGTAGAAGCCGTCCCCGTTGATTTTGTTCTGCAGAGACGTGTTTCGATTGGCGATAGCGTCGGCGCTGCTCAGGCTGAATTCGTACCTTTGGATGCTCGAGTTGTCGAGCTGGATCAGGCGCCCGATCTTCACGGCAGGGTTGAGCAGCATGCGCACGGTGATGCCATTCTGCGTCTGCTCGGGTAGCCCGATCATGCCCGATGTCGCATCAATCACCGGGATCTCGCCGGGCACGTACGACGTCTCGGGCACGATCTGCAACTGTCCGTCCTGAATCGACCAGAGGGTTTGCGTCGAGCGTGCTACCGTTTCGAGGTGGTCACGTGCCATACCGAACAGCACTTGGCCGCGCGGCATCGGGTTCGATGGCATATCCGCGATATAGCCCGCCGTCACGCCGTACTTCCCCATCGCCTTCAAGCATGCGTCGACGACGTCCGCATGCGTCGAGCCTGCCGCGAGCGTCGTATTGACCACTGCGAAGTTGTACGCCATATCGCCGTCGGCGGCCGTGATGTCGATGTATGTGTCGGTCGGGCTCTCGCGCCCGCGCCGCACCTGGATGATCGATCCGTCGAAGATGATCCCGTAATTGCCCTCGTAACCGCCCTGTAGCACCACGCGCGTGAACTCAGCGGCCGCACGCTGCGCGGTATTGTCGGACACGTTGTACACTCGGATCCGCGCCGAGTTCGGTGTCTGGAGGTCGCCGCGCTGCACGCGGAACACAATGCGCAGGCCTGACAGGTCCAGTGCATCGCCTGAGTCAGGCCCGACGATCAGCGAGACCTTGCGGCCAAATTGTTGCGTTGCCATCAGTCGGTCACCCAGAAAACATGCGAGCCCACGCCGAGGTCGTCGAACGTCGGGACATCGTCAGGGCTCACCGCACCCTGCACCCATAGACGGCCACCGAAGCCGAGATATGCATACTGGCCGAGCAGATCGACGCCCGTGACGAGAGGAATGCCGTTCACAAGTGCGTTGCCGTTCGCATCGGCAATATCAAGAATCCAGCCGGTACCACCGGCGGCTCGATACTGGACCGTCAGCCGATAAATGACGCTGCTCAGCGTGATCGTGAACGTCTGCGGATCGGGCGTCAGCGGGATTTCGTAGAACGTCGTCATCACATGCTCGTCGGTGGAACCGATCCGCCCGGCGCCGGCGTTGCCGGCACAGCCGACTTCGCTCCCGCGTTCTGCGTCTCGGCAGTAGCGGCCGGATTCGCCTGATTCGCGCGCGGCGGTAGCTTCGTAGCCTGCGTGCTCACGATGATCACCTGCTTTAACGACGCCGTGAGCATCAACGCTGAACCGCTCTTCTGGTCGGTAACGACTGAAAGCCCAGTGATCAGCATGTTCGAGTACTTCCGGCGCGTCGACACGATATCGATCGGCTTGCGAAGGCTCTGAATCTGCAGCAGCTGGCTGTACACCGCGTCGACATACGTGCCGGTCGCCATCGTGTTGGCGCCGGTCTCGTCGAACGACACGACGGCCGCGCCGAGGAGCGCCTCGTAGTCGGCGTTGCTCCATCCGCACTTCATCAGGATCTCGCGCGGCCGCATGTACGCGTGGTCGTTCACCGGCGCGCCCGTTTCGACCGGGTGCTCGGTCACGACCACCTCATCGCTGTACACCTCCTCGATCGCTGCCGCGATCGTTACGGTGCCAATCTTCTTGCTGCCTACCAGCGTGACATCGAGGATGTCGGAAAGCGTGCTCACGTCATCGCCCCCTTCATGTTCCGCACCGTGGCGTCAGCGACGCCCTTTTGCTCGCGCGCGACGGACCGCGCGGTCGCATCAGGGTCACTGGACCCGCTCACCTGGATCTTGACGTCCTGGTTGATCTCGACGTGATTCGACGCGCCGGCCTGGGTGGCCGCCGGAGCGAGCCACTCGGGATTCTGCAGTGCGTTCGACATGATCTTCTTGAGCTTCGTGCCGTAATTGCGGTCCTCCGCGTAGACGCCGGTCAGTGCGTCGGCGAACGAAAACGCATTGCCCATCACCTTGCGGGCGTTCGCATACGGCTTTCCCTTCGCCAGCAACTGCGCGTGCGCATCGAACGCGTCCTCAAGCGTTTTGAACCGGCGGAACTTCGCCTGGTACGGCGTGCCGTCGGCCCGATGGTCAAGGCCCCATACGAAGTCCTGACCCGCTGTCGCCTGAATGCTGAACGGGTTGTTACTCCGCTTCGAAAGGCCGCTGCTACCGAACCCACTTTCGAGCGCCCACTGCGCGAACGTGACCAGCCAGGGCACGCCATACTTGCGCTCGGATTCCTTCGCCGCCGCGATCGCCGCGCGCACGCGATCGAGGAAGCCCGGTGCGGCCAGTTTGCTGCCGCCGGCAGCGGCCTCGGCACCTGGTACGCCGGCCGCTGCCGGCGGCGGCGTCGACGTGTCGGCGCCCGGCTGACCGTCAATCGTCGGCCCGAGAGCCTGGCGCCGGCGCAATTCTTCTTGCTCGCCGCTGTTCAGGTCTTCGCTGTGCAGCAGCAACCCCAGACCGCCAGCAAGCCGCGCGGCAAACGGCAGCAGGCGGCCGAGCAACCCGCCGGCGCCAGCCGCCGCGCCGGCAGTCGATGCGGCCGCCGTAGCGGCTCCCATCGCGCGCAGCGCCGCGACCATCTTCCATACGCCCGCGATGATCTGGAAGCCGCCCAGCACCTTGAAGATGCCGACCATGAACAGCAGTTTCGTCGACCAACCATCCGTCGCCTTGTCCAGCTCGAGGAACTGGTCGGCGAGCCACTTCAGCGGCGGTCCCATGGCGGCTGCCGCGTTGACGAAGGCGCTCGCGATGTCGCCGATCCGGCGCGCGATTTCCTCGCCATGGTCGTCCATCCATTTCTGGAAGTGATCGAGCTGCGGCCCGATCTTCTGCAGCATCACGCCTTCGATGCGGATGCCGAGGTTCTCGAACGTCGTCCCGATCTCGCGCAGCCGGACCATGAACTTGTGCGAATCGTCGGCCGCCTTGTCCAGGCCGGTCGTCGCCGACATCTCGCGATACTGCTTCAGGAACTTCTCGAAGTCCCCGTTGCGCATCGCGAGCATCAGGTTCTCGTCGATCCCGAAGATGTTCGCGTACTGGGCGGAGCGCCACGTCGGCATCTTGGCGAGCGCGCCGCCGAGGTCCGACATGATGTCGACCGTGTCGCGCAGCTCGCCGTTCGCGTTCCGCGTCTGCACGCCAAGGCTCGCGAGATACCCTTCACCGGCCGGGTTATTTCGCAGGAAGCGTGCGAGATTCTCGATCGTGCCGAACGCAGCCTCGGTCGATACGCCGAGGTTGCGCGCGGCGAAGTCGAACGCGCGCAGGCTCGTCGCCGCGGCACCCGTGCGCTGCGACACGAAGTACAGCCGTTCGAGCTTCGACGCGAACGCGGACACGCCCGCACCGAGCGTGAGCGCGGCGCCGGAGATCGTGGTGATCAGGCGCGTGACGCCCTTCGTTGCCCCCTCGACGCCTTCCGTGAAGTTCTTCAGGCCCTTCTCGTCGACCTTGAAGCCGAGAGCGACCAGGAACTCGCGTATGACGACCGATTCAGCCATTTTCTCTTTCCTGTCTGCGGCGCCAAGCCGCTTCGTTGTCTGCCCGGACGGTGAGTGAATCGTTCATCAGCGCGACGTCGGCCAGGTCAAGCGTCCCGTCCTTCAAGGACTCGAACCGGCACATCTGCGCGTGCACGGGCGCGAGCAGCCAGTCCTCGCCGCCGGGCAGCGACTTCAACCAGCCGTAGTCGCCGCCGGGCTGCTCGCTTGGCTGGTAAGCAGCCCGTTGATAAAAGGGCCGAGGTTCTCGACCACGACGCGCACGACCAGCGGCAGCATGGACCCCATGTCCATATCGTCGAACAGCGACGTCTTATGGGCAGCCGACCAGACCTTCGCCCAGCCATTCTGATGCTGGCGCTCGACCACCGACAGGCACGTGCCGAACACATACTCGGCGTCCTCGTCCTTCAGGCCGGCGAGCGCATCGGCGAACGGCTGCAGCACCGGTGCGATCGAGTCGACCAGGCCCAGCACGTCACGCTGTTCGGTTGCTGCCCCAGCTCCGCCAGCGTCGGCCGCGAGCGCGGCGAGGGCTGCATTTGCGGCCGCGTTGCGCGTGCGCTCGATCTCCGCATAGAACTTCATCAGAACCGGGATCATCGACGGGATGATCGGCGCGATGCGCCGGCTCACGTGGAACTGCTGCATCGCGTTCAAGCGCCCGATCTGGTATCGCTTGCCGCCCAGTTGGATTTCGGTCGCCATGGTCAGTACGTCCCGAGCAGGCTGTCGATCTTGATCGAGTCGAAGATCCACTCGACGATGTCGCCGTCCTTCGCATACTTCAGGTCCGGTGCCTTCTTGAACGCGCAACTGCGCGCCGTGATGACGTCGCCGGCAGCCGTCTGCGAGACCTCAATCAGGTTCTTGCCCCAGAGGGCGCTCGACAGCGACTGCGCGTCGTACATCGCCATCAGCTTGGCGTTGATGGGCGCCGTCTTCAGATAGCGCAGCGTCACCTGGCCGGACTTGTCGGCGTGCAGGCTGTGCATGCCCTCGCCGTCGGAGCCGATGGTCATCGTGTTCTTGTCGCCAGCGCGCGTGATCACGATGCCTTCCTCGGCCGTGGCTTCGCCGTAGCCGAGCGAGAACACGCCCGTCGGCCCGACGATCGTCGCGGTGACGTCCACAAAGCTGTAGGTGCTCATGGTGGTTTTCTTCCTTTACCGGTTGACGGTGAGCGCGATGTCGACGTCGCCGATCGCGCCCGCCTCCTTCGCCGCGACCTGGAACGAAACGGATTTACGCGCCTCGCGATCCGCCTGCGATTGCGACGAGATCGGCGGTGCGTACACGTAGTAGCCCTTCGACAGCGTCTGCCCCTGCACGATGGCGCCGAAGCCGGCCGAGTTCCAGACGCCCGGCGCGAGGTATCCGTTCGTCACGGCCTGGTCGCACACCGACGAGATCGCGCCGGCGATCAGCGCGTTGCCCGCATCCGTCTGCGGGATCTTCGTGGGGCTCTGGTACTGCAGGTTGTAGACCGCCGTCTGGACTGCGTTCTTGAACCAGATCGCGTTGTAGATCGAATCGACGAAGATGCCGCTCGGCGTGACGCCGTACTGCACGATCGCGGTGTTGTTCTGGTACGCCGCAAAGACGTTGCAGTTCTTCGCCTGCAGCGCATTGGCCTGCGACGTCGACAGCGTTTCCGCGACGATGCCGGGCTCCTGCTTGTAGTCCATCGTGATCGTCGTGCTGTTGCCGTTGAAATCGACGGTCAGCAGACGGCCGAGGAACGAGCTGATCGCATACGGGCTCGCGCTCGAGTACTGGATCACCGAGTACTGGTAGTTGAGCGCCTTCAGGCGGCTGGCCAGATCGGTCGTCACGGTCGGATCCAGCGTCTGCGGATTCTGGGTCGTGATCCCGTAGATATGCGCCTGGTCGGCCTCGATCATCGCCGCGACCGCGACGTGCTGGTCGTCCGTCACCGCCGTGTCCGCGAACTCGATCCCGAGGAACTTGCTCGCGAAGCGGTCGAGGAAGATCGCCACTGCGGCCGTCGGCTGCTCGGCTGCGATGCCGTTCACCGGCGCCGACGCGAGCGCGCTCGTCAGGCCCAGCATCGCCGAAACGTCGGTGCCGGAGCCGGGCGCGGTCGCGTAGCTGACCGTCGACGCCGCGACACCGCCGGCGAGCGTGGCGCCCGACAGCGTGATCGCGCTGCTCGACTTCGCCAGCGTGATCGCGTTACCAGCGTTGCCCACCGCGATCGCAGTCACCGTCGTGACGGCGCCGGTCGTCGAGTAGCTGCACTGGGACAGGTTCGCGTCCGTCGAAGCGGCGAGGAACGCCTGCAGGTTGGCCGCAGTCGCAGCCGCGTTGGCACCGATCAGCACCTGGCTGCCCGTAGGCGCGGAAGCGACGAACGTCACGGCCGTGCCGTTGATGGTGACGGTATCGTTCGCGGCCGGGTTCGCCGTCAGCGTGATCGTGCCGCTCGCGGCCGCGCCGATCCCGCTCGACTTGCTCGTCACCTGGAACTGGCTGCCGGTCCACACAACCGTCGCGTACGACGCGAGCGCCGCCTGCACAATCGAGGCCACGCCGTTCAGGTTCGAGGCCGACGAGAAGTTCAGCGCGGATACGTTGCGCGCGGTGCCGTCGATCGTTATATTGAACGCGCCGTTCGTGATCGCCTGCCATTGCGCGAGCGCCTGCTGCGCCGCCGACAGCGCGCCGCCCCGCAGCGAGCCCGACGTCGCCGTCTTCGCCCAGCGGCCGATGCAGAGCTGCGTGGGTTGCGGCGACTGACTCGCGTATTCGACCGCAGCCAGATACTCCGGCGCGCTCGTGCCAAAGTCGGATGCCACCTGAGTGGCAAGGTTCGACCCAGTGTATGCACGCATCCGTTCGTTGGTATCGATCACGGTCGATGCGCCCAGAAACAGCGCGGCGTTCAGGTTCGCGCCCTGAGCCGCGAGCGCCGCGAGGCTGAGCGTCACGTTGATGCGGCGCGATACCGGCAGTCCGTTGGACATGCTGATCCCCTACAGGTTGACGTTTATGGTGGATGTGACCGGCGGCGACGCGTCTGTCGTCGTCGACGCCTGCACGGACTTCAGGTTCAGGACCGCGTAGGTGCGCGTGACCTTGCGGCGCAGCTTCACGGACATGTCGTATCGCCGCACCCATTGCTGGTTGACCAGGTCCGGCGCCGCGCGGATCTCGGATACGCTGACGAACGCCATGTCGAGCAGCTGGAGCTGTTCGCGGTTCTGCGGGAGCGAGAGACCGTCGGCAAGCCGCTGAGCGTAGCCCTTGGCCTGCGGGCCGTAGAACGTGCAGAGCACGTCGAGATCCTGATGACGGATGTACGTGTCGCTGCCCTCGTTCGCGCCGTTGTGCACGATCGCCGGGCTCGCGTCAGGTGTCTGCGTCTGGATGCCGAAGGCGCACCAGTTGACGCTCGGCTCGGGCTGCTTCGCGACGACCGGTTGCCAGCGCGGCCGCACGAGGTCGGGAGACAGGGCCGTGATGCCCGCGACCAGGTCGTGCACCAGGTCGTCGAGGGCATCATCCTCGTCCGGCGGCGTATCGACGGCTGGCGCCAGGTATCCGCCGGTCGAGCTGTCGGTCATGGTGTCATCCGGAAAGCGGTTTCAGGTCGCACGTCGCGCAGACGAAGCCGCGGCCGAAGTGCGAGTAGTCGTTCACGTTGACGACGGTGTAGGTGCGGCCCGCCCACACGACTTCATCGGCGTCGTGGCCGGCGCTGCCGTCCATCAGCCGGAACATCGTGTGCACCGTGATCGATCCGATGATTCGGCTGCCGTCGGCATTCCGGTGCAGGATGTCGCCCTTGTCGCTCGTCACGACGGCCGAGAACGTGTTCGCGGTGGGCGTGTTCTGGCCGCGCCCGTGCACGTCGACGACCTGCGCCATGCGGTTGCAGATCAGGCCGGTATCCATGAAATCGGGATCGAGCAGGACTTCGGTAACGTCGAGGAAGGCCATGCGCTACCCCTTCTTGCGGATCACGTACGTGATCGAGTTGCGGTACTGGCCGGTGTCGACCAGCGTGTTCTCGCGCGTGACGCCGCGCCGGCGCCGCGCTTCGAGCGTCGATTCAGCCAGTTCGGGGGCGATGTTGCTGTTGACCTTCGCGCGCACGGAGTTCTGCGCTGCGATGCCGGCCATGTTCAGCCGGCGCTGGACCTGTTCGAGGTCACCGTCGAGCGCCGCTTCGACGCCCTTCTGCAGCTGCGGCTCGAACTTCGGCCGCGCGTCCTGCACGCCTGGCACGAGGTGCGGGCGCGCGGGGATGTTGTTCGCTGGGGATCCAGTCTCCTGGATGTAGCCGATCTCGGCGTTGCTGAGCGGCTGACCGTCGTCCTTGCGGCCGGCCGTACTGTCGGGCACGCCGACGAGCACTTCCTGCTTCACGAGACCGGCGATCGACTTCAGCACTTCGTCGAGGCGGTCTACCTTCATGCTGCCCATGGGATTCTCCCGACGGGCAGCGGCGGCGCTACAGCTGCATGCCGCCCGCGCCCATCATCATCGCGAGGCTGAGATAGCGGATCCCGTACATGGTGCTGTTCCAGAATCCACCGTCCTTGATGGCGACGGCCGCCGTGTCGTAGCTGGCGCTCACCTTGTCGACGGACTTCGCCGACTGCGGCCCGGTCACCTGCCCGGGCACGGCGCCGATGGCCGCCGCGTTCTGGTCGCGCATCGACAGCGCGACGTGGTGCGCAGTACAGAGCCCGATGCCGATGTCGGTCAGCTCCTGCCAGCGGTCCGGGTTCACGAGCGACACGGACACGGTCAGCCAGATCTGGATGACCGCATCGGGATACAGCGTCGAATTCTCGAATTCGGGAAACGTCTGGCGGAACTGAGCGATGTCCACGGGTCACCTTCGGTTGGAGATGGCGGGCGCGCCGGTGGCGCCCCGCCTGCGGCCATTATGCCTGCTTGCCGCCCTGCTTCTGGCTGCCGCTCGCCTTCTGCGAAGCAGCCTCGGCAGCTGCCGCCTGGGCTGCCTCGAACGCCGCGACGTTCGACGCGTGCTCCAGTTCGCGCGCGGCGATCGAGCCCTCCCGCGCGTCGAGCTCGGCGGCACGCGCGTCGATGCCCTTCGACATCGCATCGAGCTCGGCACGCTGCTCGGCCAGCCGGCCGCCCTCGGCTTCGAGCTCGGCGCGCGCCGCCGCGAGCGCAGCTGACATGTCGCTGCCGGCCGCCGCCGGCGCGTCGCCCGGATCGCCGAGGTGGTGCTTCACGTACCAGTTTTCCGCGACGGCCTCGTCGACCGTGTGCATGCCGACGTGGAAGTCGGTGTGCTTGCCGTCGGCACCGAGCAGCTTGAACGCCTTCGCAACGTAGATTTTCGTCTTCGCCATGATGTCCCCTTACACGCCGTCGCGGTAGCCGATGGTTTCCGGATACACGACTTCGACGACACCGAGCCGGCCGAAGTACGTCGTCAGCTGGCGGATGTCGCGGTACTCGAGCGGCGTGCGCTGCAGCGGCACGAGCGGGAAGCGCACACGGTTCTTGTCCTTCGTGTACGCGACCATGCGGTTCGTGTTGCTCGCGCCGCGGTTAGTGAGCCACTTCGAGGGGTAGATCTCGAGCGGCCGGCCGTTGATGGCGTTCGACAGCGAGTTGTTCTTCAGGAACTGCAGGATGCTGATGTTGCCCGCGCTGCTCACGATTTCCGAGTTCAGGCGCGAGAAGTTGAGCGGGTCGATCAGCAGGCGTTCGGGGCACACGGCATAAGCCGAGGCCGCCCACACGCTATTGAGCAGCTCGTTCACGTCCGCGAGCATCTGCGCCGGTGTCGCGCTGCCCCAGTTGCCGGTGATCGCGTTGCTGGCGTTGGTCACCGACGCCGCATTCACCAGCCCCGTCACGCCGAGGATCGGGTCGCCGATGTATACCTGCTCATCGACGTCCATGTTGTGCTTCAGCTGCATGCCCTCGAACTTCTGCTGGTCGACCGGGCGGCCGAGCTTCTGCGCGGATTCGAGTTCCGGGATCGTCCAGCCGATCTGCATGCCCCACAGGGTCAGCGGGTTCGGCGTCTTGCCGATGTCCAGCGACAGGCCGGCGATCGCGCTCGCGTCCTTGCCGATCCACGACTTGCCGTTCGGCGAAGCGCCGCCGGCGGCCGCGAACGTCGAGTTCGTGAACGACGACACCTCGTCGGCGATCGACACGTCCTCGCGGAGGTCGATGTCGCGCGACCACGTGACCGACGCGAGCGGCATGTGCAGCGTCTGGTCGAGCCGTTCCAGCTCGCCGACGAGGAACGAGCCGGTGCTGTCGATCGTCGCCGCGTCGAAGGTCATCAGCGCGTCGCGCGTGCGTGCGCGGATGATCGCCGGCGCGCCGACGATGGCGATGCCCGCCGCGCGGGCAAGCAGCGTTTTGTTGTGAGTCGTCATGTCGGCTCCCTTAGATGTTGTAGGCGATTTCGACGTTGCCGGCGGCATCGGCCGCCGCCATGAACGTCGCGCCGGCGATGGCGATCGTGTTGGTGCTGTCGGCCGCAGCTTCGATGCCGCCGATCGGCTTGCCGGCCGCGGCCGCCGCGACGCGCACGTAGACCTGGCCGTTCAGCGCGGCGACGCCGGCGTTCAGCTGGACGGTCATATAGCCGCGACGCATCACGTCGGCCGGGCCGCTGGTCGGCGGCGTCGACGTGCCGACGGGGTCCTGCGAGCTCTGCGTCGGGAACGGACGCACGAGCAGGCCGTAGACGGTCGTGGCGACGTCACCGGCGCCGATCGGCACGAACTTGCCGTTCGCGATCTTGCCGAACAGACCGTATGCCGAGAACGGCTTCGTCGAATCGAAGAACCCGGTTTCGACGGTGGCCTGCGACTGCCGGCTGATGTCGCCGGGAATGCCCGAAGGCATGCGAAACAGAATTGCGTTGCCCATGTGGCACTCTCCTTATTGGCCGGCCCGCTTGGACCAGAATTCCGCGTTGCGCTTGTTGATATCGGCGATCGTGGTTGCCTTGCCGAAATCGCGCGTGTTGACCTTGCCGCTCGAGGCGCCGGCGTTGTTCTTCGCGCGCATCAGTTCGGCCGCGCCGGTGAAAATGGTGTCGACGACGCGCGCGGGCATGGTGTCGAAGTCCGGCGAGCGACCGCCGAGGAACGGCGCGATCGCGGCGCGGCCGGCGTCCGTCTCGTACGCCTGGTCGAGCGCCTTGCGCTGGCAGCGGCAGAGCGCGGCCGCGCGGTCCTTCGTCTTCAGTCCGTCGAGCGTCGGGAGCTTCACGCCCGGCGCGAGGATCTCGGCGCGGGCCGGAATCAGGCGAGCGGAGTCGCCGGTATACAGATCGACGCCCGACTGATCGAGGCGGCCAGCGGTTTCGGCTTCGATGACGGTGTCCTTCGTCTCGTCCGTCTCGTCGTCCTCTTCCTCGTCGTCGTCCTCGGTTTCGCGCTCGCGGTCGGCGTCGCGGGCTTCGATGCGTGCCATGCGGCGATCGAGCGAGCGCAACGTCTTCAGGATCAGTGCGTTGTCGCCGGTCTTGCCGGCCTCGGCCGCCTCGCGCTTCTTGCGCTCTTCCTCGGACTCTTCGTCCATGGCTTCCTGCCCTTCCTTGAGCGCTTCCTCGACGCCTGCTTCGTCCTTAGCCTTCATGGACTGCATCAGGCGATCGAGCCACGCCGGCCGGCGCGAGGGCTTGCTGTCTTTCGTCTTCATCTCGGGTTCCTTATCGCCGATCGCGCAGCGCGGGCCGCAGCGGCCGCGAGGGACGATGGCTACGTGGTTGACAACGATGTTCCGCTGTACCCCGCGGCCGGGTGATACCTGTTCGTAGTCGGCCTCGTATCCGAGGCTGACCTCTTCGATTTCTTCGTCCTGCACCGCTTCGATCGCGTCCTGCGAGGTGATCAGCAGGTCGGCGAGGATCAGGTCGTTCTCGATGCCGTCACCGCGGCGGATGTTCAGCATCACGCCCTTGCCAAGCGCGGAGAACGTTGCGGGCGTGACGAAGTCGTCCGGATGGTCGAGTGTCACCGGCTTGCCGGCGCAGCTCGCGAGGGTCGCGTCGCGGAACACTTCCTCCGGCGTGCGGCTGATACGGATCAACCCGTCCGGGCCGGCCTCGATCGGCACCTCGCCATCCGCGTACAGCATCTCGCCAGTGCGCGCGACGGGAACGTCCTCGCACAGCAGGAAACCCTCGGGCGTGAGCGAACGCTTCGGCCCGAGCTTCTGTACGGTGTAGAAGCGCATATCAGTCCTCGGAAATAATCGGTTCGGCCCAGCACCGGCAGTTCCAGATCTGCCCGGGGTGGAATCGCATGACGCGGCCGTTCTCGTCGACCTCCGGCGGGTCGTTCCACGCGCAGACCTTGCCTTCCATCGCGCGGTGGCCGGCGCGCACGTCGCTGTCGCCGCTGGTGCGCCAGATGTAGTGCGTGCTGCCGACGGCGAGCGCACGGGCTTCCGTCAGCGACGTCGCCGCGCGCGAAACCTCCGTGCGGGCGATCAGGTCGGCGCGGCTCTTTGCCACCTCGCCCGATCGCTGAATCTCCTTCGAGATCGCAGCCGCGCGCGTGCTGTCTTCGAGCGCCTCGATCGTGAGACGGTGCACGCGCTCGGCGGCCTCCAGCGGGATCGACTTAATCAACCCCACCTGTTCCGCCATCAGCGCGCGCATCGTCTCGCCGGTCGGCGCGCGCCGCAGCTCGTCGCGCAGCGCGTGCGACATGTCGGCCGCCTGCTGCATCCATGCCTGCTCGTCGCGCCGGTTCAGGTCGTCGAGCATCCGCGCGGCGGTGACCTCGGCCCACGGGCCGAGCGCTTCGGCATATCGCCTAAGCAGCTGCTCGATCGTCGGCGCGTACGCGGGATCGCCAGGCGGAAAGCCATCGACCAACGCGCCCACCTGCTCGGCGATCTTGCGGAGCTGCGTCCTTAGCTGACGCTCGGGCGCGGCCAGGCGCACCGGATTGCGGCGTCGCTTGCGGTCCGTCGTTCGGGTCATCAGCATCAGTGGGAAGCTCCATCTCAGCCGCCGGCGGTGGCTCGTCCTCGGCCTGCTTGATTTCCTCGTCGGTGATCGACGAGAACACGCCAGTCCGATGGGCCGACGCGCGCAGCTCCTTCATGCCGCCGGCCGGCGTCACGAGACCAGCGTCGACAGCCTTCGTCACCGCGTCGGTGATCGTGTTGGCCGTCGCGGCCTTCTGCTCGTCCGTCATCTGCCACAGCGCGCGGAAGTCGTACGAGAAGCCCTTCGGGGGGGCTTTGCCGAGCACGGAGCGGAACAGCACCTCGAACAGCACGTTCAGCGGCCGGCGCAACCGGCGCTCCTGTTGCTGCTTGATGTTGTCGTAGTACGTGCGCAGATCCGACTCGCCGGTGGCGTTCAGGCCGGCCGGTGACTGGCCGAGCAGCCGCACGAGCGGGATCTGCAGCGCGCCGGCGAGCTGCTGCGCGAACTGCAGCAGCACGGCGTCCAGCCCGGTGAACCCGTACTGGTCGATCTGCATCTCGTCGTCGGCGTCGATCAGCGACAGCCCTTCGTTGGACTGGAACCGACGGATGAAGTCGACGTTCTTCAGGAGCGCCTCGAGCGCCGGGCCGCCCATCGCAATGATCTTGCGCAGGTCCTTCACCTTCATCGTGCGAAGGTGCGCCTTGAACACGAGCTGCGCCGCGCCCATCGTCGTGCTGTCGAACGCGACCAGGCGGTCGATCAGCCGCTCGATGACGGACTGCCCCCAGAGGTTCTCGGCGATGCGCTGCCAGTACGGCAGCGTGACGCCATCGAAGCGCAGCACGCGGCTGTAGTGGATGCGCTGGCGCGGCAGCGCCATCGAGTCGGCGACGACGTCGTAGTAGCGCGGCATGCCCAGCTCCGGGCCCGGCTCCTGCACCAGGTCATTGAGCGTCGGCTGCACGAGCCAACGATCGAGCACGCATAGGCCCTTGAACTGGCCCTCGGCAATCGTGTCCAGGCGCAGCGGCTTCGACGCGTCCTGCCCGTCGATCATCATCACGGCGAGCGCGCCGCCGTAGAGGCGCGACCACTTCACCGTGTCGCACAGGCTGTCCCAGATAGCGAGGTTCTCGAACCCCTGGTTCAGGGTGTCTTTGTCCTCGGGATCGATGTCGGAACCGATCTCGACGCCCATGCGCGTCATGTCTTCGGCGACGACGTCGACGGCCTGGCCGACGATCCACGACGACCGGTACATCGCCTCCATCTGCACGCGGTTGCGCGAGATGAAGTCGAACCCGTACTGGTAGGCGGACGACTGGTTCGGCGTGCCGAGCCCGACGCGCGCCTCGAAGTTCTGGAAGCTGTCCGGCGTCAGCCAGCGTTTCGCGTTGGCAGAATCCGCAGCCATCGCGCGGTATTGCCGCTGCTCGGCCTTGCGTTGTTTTCGATTCATCCTGCCAACCTTGTCCAGATGTCCAGAACCTGACCGGCCGGCTGATACGCGATCATCACCGCGTCAGCCAGGTTCGGCGATTTCGTGCCTTCCGGCGCCTTGTCGATGACGATCTTCCCCACGCCGTTGACGGTGTAGGTTGGCTGCGCCAGTTCCATCGTCAGCGCGGACAGCTCGTCCAGCGCTGGGTCGATCGAGATGATGTCGTCCGGGTTGTACGGCTTACCCTCGACGACGGCGCGATACGTCGCCTGAAAGCGCAGCCGCAACGCCCACCATGACTGCGCTTTCAGGTTCGCGAAGAAGTCCTGGTTTTTTCGCTCCTGGACCATCTCGCCTTCAGGGTCATGCACGGGCCCGGAGCCGCGGAACGGCTCGTCATTGATCGGCCGCTTGCCGATCGCGATGCGCTGCTCGTTGATCACGCGCGCGTCGCCGCGCACGCCCGCGCCGAGGCCATCGGCGTCGTAGTCGAACGACTCGTAGCCGAGCTCGTCGCAGATGCCGAAGGTCTTCTCGACCGTCTCGTAGATGTCGCCGCCCTTGCCCGACCAGGACCGGAGGTAGTTCAGCAGGAAGCCGTAGCGGCCCGCGAACGCGTTCTTGTCCTTGCCCTCGTCGGCGACGTCAAGGCCGCCGCGCCGCAGGCCGGTCGGCTCGATGCCGAGCTTCACGTGCGCGCCGATAGCGGCCTGCACCCATGCCGACGGAATCACGACGCCCTCGACGGACGCCGCGTAGTTGATGTCGATTTCCTGCGCGACGACGACGGCCGGCAGCTCGGCGACCTGTTTCGCGTACCAGGCGTCGTCCTTGCGCGGGTCGTCGCGCCAGTGGAATGTGAAGACCTTGATCTTGCCGCTGTGCCGTCGCTGGGCAAACGAGTTGCCCATGCCGTTCGGCGTCGAGATGTCCTGGCGGCAGTTCGTCGTCGCCGACAGCGATGCGTCGACCAGCTGCGGCCGCTCGAGGAACGCGGACTCGTCGACCACGTAGAAGCTGGCGCGGTCGCCGCGGCCGATGCCGTCACCCGACTCGCCCGTGATCACCGACCCGGTGTCAGGGAACAGGATCCGCATGTGCGGCGCGTGCGTGCCGATGTCCCACGATCCGCGAAACTCGGCGGGCAGCAGCCGGAGGAACTCGCGCGCCTTCCAGAACAGGCTCTTCGGTGCGCCGATCTTGTCGACGTACTCTTCCTTGCGCGAGCCGAACCCGGCCGCGACGCCCTCGTGAAACAGGCAGATCGTGTCGGCAAGGCCGACCGTGAGCCACGACATGCCCATGTCGCGAGTTTTCTCGGTGATGCCCGGCTCCTGCGACTTCCAGCGCTCCATGAACCACTGGCACCATTCCTCCTGCTTCGGGAACAGCAGGAACGGGATCGTCGCCGGCAGCCCGCGCTCGACGTTGCGCGGGTCGAACGTCATGCCCCAGTCGATGATGAACTGGGCCGGGTTGTCACGATAGAACGTCCGCAGCGCCGGCAGCATGGCCGGGTTCGCGCGGATGCGCTTCAGCCGCTCCGCTCGCCATTCGAACACCTGCACGTAGTCCGGTGTGCGGAAGTCGAA
The DNA here is from genome assembly GCF_002223045.2 of Burkholderia sp. HI4860. NCBI lineage: Bacteria > Pseudomonadati > Pseudomonadota > Betaproteobacteria > Burkholderiales > Burkholderiaceae > Burkholderia > Burkholderia sp. HI4860. The sequence goes on from NZ_NKFO02000003.1 coordinate 267,285, forward strand.
CGGGAACGGGATGGGCATGCTACGGGTTCATGAGCTTGGCGTAGATCTTCGCCGCCTCCTGTGGGTCGTTCGTCACAGTCGAGATCGCGGTGATCGGACCGCCCTCCTTGCCCGTGTGCTCCAGGCGGTGACGGTTCGTGAACGCGTCGCCGGCTTCCTTCGCAGCTTGTTCGAGCAGTTGGGCCATCAGCGGAATGTTTCCACGCTGCTCGGCGATGCCGACAGCGTGGTCGAGTTTGCGGAGGCGCACGGCGCGATGCGCGACGCCGATGCGCGACGTGTCCTTCAGGAATTCCTCGCGCGTGTGCTCGAAGATCTCCCGGTATTTCTGGCTGAGCGCCGAGCCAGCGCGCTTCGTCGGGTCGTAGCGCTCGCATTGCTGCGGCGACACCTCGACGCCGAATTCATCGCGCACCGCCTTCGCGACTCGCGAGATCGTGTCGAAGCATGCGAGCGACTGGGTGATGTACACCTTGATCGCGTCGGGAAGTGCTGCCATAGCGGAAAATCGTTCAGTTACGCGGCCCGCAGGATGCAGGTGCCGCAGGCGCGCGCGATGTCGACGTGTCCGACCTCGGGTGCGCGCCGCGCGGCGTCGACCAGCTTCGCGGTGTCGCCGGCGCCGCCACCGACGCCGTAGCGCCGCACGATCCCGACGAATTCCTCGACGTCGTGCCCGCGGATGCCGAGCTTCGGCATGCCGTCCTTCGTGAATGCCGGCGCGCCGAATCCGTCGTCGCGCTGGCCGATGTGATACAGCTCGTGCTCGACGAGCGCGCACCACTCCATGTCGCTGCATTCGCGCGCATAGTGCGCGTCGAGCGTGATCAGGAACGCCGGCACGCGGCCGAACCATTCGCAGAGCTGCTGCTCCTGCCGGGCGCGCTGCCAGCCGCCGGCGCGGATCATCACCTCTTCGCACTGGCCGACGACGCGGCGCATCTGGCGCACGTTCTCGACGGCCGCCCAGAGGTAGGCAACGTCGGCGTCGACCAGGTGCGCGTGATCTCCGTTGTGCAGCGGCGCGCCGTCACGCAGGAAGGTGTGGTGCACCCAGTCGTTCACGCCGTCGGCCGGCATGAGGTGACGAAACCAGTTCGAGTCGTCGAAGAGCGCGTCAGGCGGCATGGGCCGGTTGCTGCCGGGCGCCGTCCTCTGCGCCCTGCTCATGCCGCGCTATCCAACCGCGGCGGCAGGTCGAACAGCGCCTCGGCAGCGCGGCGCGCTGGGCTGGGCTCGTTCCTGAGCGCCTGCCGCTGCCGTTCGCGCTGCTCGGCTTCCTGCTTCGCCTCGAGCACAAGCATCGGGTCGCGGTACATGCGGGTTTCGAGGATGCGGAAAGACATGGCGGAACCCCAATGCAAAAAGCCCGCTGGCTTTCGCTCAGCGGGCTTTGGACGCACGTATCACGTGTATCGAATATCGCGGATTATTGTGCATGAAATGCACATCGTCAAGTGGTTTCACTCTCCTTCAACAATCCGATCTCGTTGAGCTTCCGCTCGATCTCGCGCCATGCGACCTGCGCAACACCAACGGATTCACCCTTTCGGTCGCCATCGATCCAGAGCCGCACGGCCGCGTTCTGCTTGCTCACGGTGTTCCGATGCGCCTCACATTCGTCGGCGATCTCCGACAAATCGCACTTCACGCCAAACAGCCGCTCGATGATCGCGCGGCGCACGCGGTAGTGCGAGAAACCCGAGCAGTATGCCGCTGACGCGCGCGTCAGCCAGCCGATAGCAGCCTGCCATTCGAGGTTCGGTGTGCTGCCGCTGCAGCATGCCGACGCGCACGAGCACGGCAGCACATGCGGGGCGGCGCGCGCGACGATCACCGACATGTGCAACTCGGGCAGCGTTTCCAGCTCGCGCCGGATCATGCCCGCTTGGCCGGCGCCGGCCAGCCCGATCAGCCCCATTCCGTCGCCGCCGATCTCGCCGCGCATGCGCTTCGCCATGATCGTCTCGCCGTACTGCTGCGACGAGTAGCAGAGCGCGAAGCGCACGGCGTCGAACGCCGATTTGAACTCGATCACATCGCTCATCGCGCACCCCGCGTCGTCATGGCCAGTGCCTGGTGGCTGCCGAGCCAGCCCGCATACCCGGTGAGGTGGCTCGTGAAGTCCGGGCGGATCCGCGTGTCGACGTGCTGGTCGCCGCCGCACGTGCCGGCCAGCGAGAACATGCGGCCACGCTTTTCGCCCCGCTTCACGTCCACGCGCGTCGCTGCGCGGTCGCTCGCGAGCAGGTGCCGCACGGTCGACAGCGGCACGTCCGCGTTGCGCGACAGGTCGTGCGCCGTGTAGCGCTGCCCCGGCTTCATCACCGACAGCACCGTGTCGAGGGTGATTTTCGTGGTTTTCGTCTTCAAAGGGCCCTCCCTATGCTCGCTGCAGGTTCAGTTCGATGACTTCGACGCGCACGCCGGGCACGACCGCATAGCGCTTCGCAACCCAGAGATCGACGACCTGGCCGTCGTCGACGTACGCAACCCCGTTCATCCCATCTTTCAACGCCTTGACAACGTTGTCCGCGTCCGGCTTCTTGGTGGCGCCTATCTCGCCGGCGGCGGCCGCGCGTTGACGCTTCTGCGACCAGCTCGTCGGGATGGGCATGCCGATGTGCACGACGAGACGGATCGGACCAGCGTACGGCTCCGTGCTGCGCATGGCAGCGCTCGCGGCCAGCTTCACGAGGTTCTCGTACCGCTCGGTCTTCTCGGGCGTGTGCGTGCGCACATTGCCGGCCTGGCGTGAAAAGCGCGGGCGTCCCTTCGCGACGGGGGTTCCCGGGATCGTGAATTCGACGCTGCGCGCGACGAGCGTCGCCGCGGTCATGGACTGCTGCTCATGGCTCATCGGCCGGCCTCCAGGATCGAGCCAGCCGCGACCGGGCCGGCGCTGTTGCGAAATGCGCGGTTGTGCTCGTCCCACCACGGGCCATCGCCCGCAGCGCGCATCACGCGCAGCTTGAAATCGGGACACGTCTCGTGCTCGTCCTGCTCGAGGCCGAGCGTGCGGCCATGGGCGACGATTCCGGGCCAGCTGGTGTGCCACGGGCCGGCGGCCGCAGTGGTCGGGCTAGTACCGGCGCGGCCGGTGCGCTGCGCGATCGCTTCGGGCAGCAGCGAGTTCAGCAGCCCGATGTTCAACGGCTGGGTCGAGCCCTCACGCTTCCGGCGCAGGAGCCCGACCTGAATCGCCGTGCGGAGGTCGATCGGCGTCGCGCCGAGCGCGGGCCAGCTGCGCACGCGCTCGTCGTCGGCGGCGAAGCCGATGCCGCTGGTGCGAAGGATCTCGACGAAAGCGGCGGCGGCGTTCTGCGCATCGTCGCCTACTGCCTGTGCTGTGCCGCCGCCGCTTGCTTTTAGGTTTACTTCTCCCTCTCCCTCTCCCTTGGATGAGGTTTCCCCGGGGACAGTTGGGGGGACACCACCCGCTTGTCCCGGGGGACGCTTACCGCTTGTCCCCGGGGACACTTTCTGTTTGTCCCTAGGGACAGGGTCGCGATAGTCGGGGGACAAGAACTCTTCGAACGAGGGAAATTCGATCTGGATTTCGTGCCGCTGGTTATGCTTCTTGATGCGCGCGCACTCGGTTTTGTAACGCTGCTCGTGTTTCGCGGACCATGCGTTGCGCGCCTTCTCAGCGACGACGGGGTGGTACAGGCGACCATCGGCGCACTTCAGCCAACCGCGCAGCGCACCATCGCGGACCTTGCGCCACTCGGTGACGACGCGGCCGTAGCCGGCGAGCTGCGAGAGCACGCGATCGTCATCAGGAAGCGACGCCGCGGGCACTTGGTGCCACGCTGCGCACCAAAGCAACACGGCGGCACGGAACTCGTCAGCTGACGCCAGCGCAGCAATGTCGCTGTCGCGCAGGCGTACGACGTCGAGCGGCATGAACGCGAAGTCGCGCACGTCGCAGTCGGCGGCGGTGAGAGGATTCGGGAGGTCGTTCACGGCTGTTGCTCCTCATCATCGGTCCCAGATTGGGCCGCTTTGGGCCGCTTCTCGAACTCGATGACGAGCGGGTGCATGGCGCCGTACGCGCCGCGTAGCACCTGAATTCCCAGGAAATCGGTAACGGGGATGCCCTCCGCCGCCGCACGCATTGCCAGATCAGCTGCTTCGGCCACTGGCAGCAGGACCGCCTGCTCCACGCGGCGACCCGTCATGCATTCACCTGTGGGCCAGTCTGTCCCACATCGGCACTGACGCCCGCGAGCTGGACGGGCAAAGTACCCACAACGCCGAACAGCGCTACCTCCGCGATGCGGTTGAGCGCGGCGGAGTCGGAATCGATACCGTGCAGCTGCTTGTAGAACTGAAGCGCGTCGTACACGCGATCACGCAGCCGCGTTTTTACTTCGTTTCGAAATTCGGCGCGTCTTGACATGACGATAGCCCCGATTTTTATTGAAAAAGATGCGAACCACCGCTATGCGAGAATTGAAGCTCTCTACTTCCTCAACCCATTCACGACGGGGTTCGCATGACCGACAAGAAAACAGATGTAACGATGGAAAAGCTGGAGGCCCATCTTCGGGCGCTCGAGGCCGGATTCATCGCGCTGGCGCGCCTCTATCCGGAACGCGATGCCCTCTTCGCCGAGTTCGATCGCAACATCAGCTCGATCGCCGCGTCGTTCTCGAAGATCGGGCGCGACGACGACTGGAAGGCGAGCCTGTTTGGACATCGCGACGCGCTCAAAGAGCTAATCGACCGAAAGCCCTGATCCGATCTGCTTCGGCATCCAATTCGGCTTCGCTCGTTGATCGAGGAATAAGTCCGCCCCCACCGCCGGACGGCCGGACTCCGTCAACCTTGACGGTCACGACGAAGTTGTCGTGTACCTCGTACGTTCCGATGGAGCCGAGCCGAGCATGCTTGCCGCTCGACGGCTTCCGTTCGAGCCGCACCGGCTTGAACACGCGGGTCTTCTTCACTCCCCCTCCTTCGGATCGCCGATTACTTCCTTGTGCAGTTCGAGAAGCTTGCTCACGACCTCGTAGGACACGCGCTTTCCTCGTTTCCCCGTGTAAAGGCTGGAAACGGTTGATTGGTCGATACCCGTGCGTCGCTCGATCTCCATCTGAGTGAGACCGGCGGCCATGAGGTCAGAAATCATCTGTTGAGCGTTCATGCGACCCAGAATATTGCATTTGTACTTGAATAGCAAGTACCAATGCAATCGCACACCCTATTACGATTGCAATATGAATACATTCGGATTCCGCGTGCGCGAACTGCGCGAGAAGGCAAAGTGGTCGCAGGAGGACCTAGCAAAGGCGGCCAACGTCTCGCAGTCGACCATTGCGCAGATTGAGGGCGGTAGGAACAAGGGCTCGAAACACATCCTTGCGCTGGCGCACGCCCTCAATGTGTCCCCCGAATGGCTCCAGCATGGCGATACGAAAGGGACGTCATATGCCATCCCCGTGATTGCAAAGCAGCTCAGTGAATCGCCGGACGTCAGCCGCGCTGCGCGAGCATTGATCGAGGCGATCAAGGAGGCCGACCGCAACGGAACGTCCCCTGAGGCATTCGATGTCCTGAAGCAAACGCTCAGGCTTTTAGGGAAACGCGCTCCTGATCCTGATGAACCGTTTGACGTTGAAGATCCAGGCCAGTAATCGGAGTCAAATTCCAGTCATACATCAGGGCACGCGTCCGCCTCGCAAGTTTCCCTGTCACAACACTTCTGGCCATGACGCCGGGCCCCTGAAGCTCGGTCAGCCAATCATGGATGCCATCAGCGCTACGCCCCACAACGCGCACGAGCAACCCGATTCGCCCAGGCACACCGCACTTCGTGACGATCGCCAGATCGCCTGGCTTGCACCGCAGCCCTGCTGCCTTAGCATCCCCGTTCATCGCTTCCCTCGCAATTTCTTCTGACGAAATACTGTATGGATGTACAGTAGTTTAGCGAAATAATGGGGGCGCTTTCAATAGCATTGTTGGGCGCTGTCGAGCGAGTAAGCCTTTCCGAAGCACTGCACTCTCCCCTCAGCAAGGCTATGACAAATTCAATTGCAAATGTACTTGACCGAGCTTAGTACATTTGCAATACTTCACTCCAACGCAGCACACAACGCGCTGCGCCACCGCCCAGGCGGATCGCTCTCTAACAATCGAAGGTATGCCGGGACCGCTTCTGCGGAGCAACCGGCCGGCGCGATCAGCGTCGTGAGTCAGGACGGACGCAGCGGAAGACCGCTGTGCGCCGAGCGAGCCTGATGCAAGACAGCCAGAGCAACACGTGACCGATGGCGTGGTAATCGGCACACAACCTCGCGCGGCTCGGAGCCGGCACGGCCGGGAGTAGCCGGGCGCGCGAGTGAAAGCAGTTCTGACCGGTGGCGGTTCTTATTCGAGGCGCCACCGGTGAGAGCTGCAGCAGCAAGCACCGTTTGCCGTTTCACACCCCAATTTACTTAGCAGTTCTTCCTTTCTGGAGTTTCCATGAACGCGCCCACCCCCACCGCTGTTTCCATTCCGCAGCTCGCCGAGGGCGAGATCTACGTCGGCATCGTCACGAATACGGCCGGCGAACGGCATTACGTCGTGCTCCTGCCGGGCGACAACGACGACGCAACGTGGCAGGCCCAGATGGAGTGGGCGCAGTCGATCGGAGGCGACCTGCCGACGCGGGTCGAAATGCTCTTCCTTCTGGAAAACCATCGCGACGAGTTCGAGCGCGACGCGTACTGGACGTGCCAACCGGACACCGATCCGGGCTACTCCGGCTGGGCGTGGTCCCAGGGCTTCGGCGATGGCTACCAGTACACCAGCCTCCAGTACGGCGAGTTGCGCGCCCGCGCCGTCCGCAGATTGCCCATTTAACCCTTCATCAATTTCAACTGCATGGAGGGTGCGATGCATCCGAACAATCGCCAGGTCGGAAACGTCCGCGCGCTCCCTTCGCGTATGGACGCCCTCGCCGACCACCGACAAGCAGCAGCCGATGATGCGGCGCTGACGCGCGACGAGCGTAACGAGGCAATTGCCGAGCGCGTGACGTTCGACGTGTTGCCGTTCTCCGCCAATCAGATCGCAGTGCTCGACGCAGCGCTGCGCCGCGGCTACATCGAGGACGTCTACGAGGTCTGGAACGTGTGTCAGGACGTCCTGAAGGCGGAAATCGCGCGCCGCATCTCGGCCGCTGACCTCGCCGCAGTCGCGCCGCGCTTCGCGCAGACTACCTGCTCGTCGTGCGGCGTCGCGCTCGGCCCGGGCAACGCAGGCATCAGCCACTGCGCCGACCACGGCGCGCCCTCGCTGCGTCTCCTGCGCGGGATCTGACATGGGCCGCTTCGTTGTGGGCGTAATTGCCCTCCTGATCCTCTGGCTCGTCGTTGAACTCGCCCACGCGCTCAAACGCTGGAACGACGACGAACACCACCGCGGCTGAGCCGCGCCAACCACACCGAGAGACCACATGGGACAGACCAACCATCCGCAAGGGCCGTGGGAAACGTGCGAGCCCGGCGACTACCTCGACTACGACGGCAACTGCATCGTCGTGCTCGGCGAAGACGAGCGAATCTGCATCGTGCTCGGCACGGGCGAGAAGTCCCAGGCGCGCGCCCAGTTGATCGCGGCATCGCCGGATATCGTCACCGCGCTGCGCCTCGTTGCCTCAAAAACCGTGCTCACGTCCGGCATCCGTGCCGTCGTCGACGCTGCGCTCGGCAAGGCCGGCTGCTCAGCACCGGTTCCGGTCGCTGATCCTGTGCGCCACATCACCGTCGCGGGATTGAATCGATGAGCCGGCGTGAATATCCCCGCATCGGGATGAATCGGCGTCGATCAGGCACGAAGCTCTGCAACTGCTGCAGCGCGACGGCGAAGTGGCAGGTCGAGTTTCAGGTCGACTGGTTCCGCGGCGACGACGAGTGTTTTCTGCTTTGTGACACACATCACGCGCTCGTTGCGGACATGAATCTCATCGAACTCACTCGCCTGAAGGCCGAAGAGAACGCTCGTCGCCGTTCCACTCAGAAGGTGAATTCATGATGCGCGCCACGCACGATAACGCACTGCTGCTCGTCGCCGACCGCGCGCCGCGCGTTCGGCGCGCCATCGAGGCCGGCGTGTGGATGGCCGCCTACGGCATCGCGATCGCTGGCCTTTGGTACGGCTCGCTCGTCGCCGGCCCCTATCTGCGGAGCCTCGGATGACGCCCTTCGATTTTCTCGGCGCGCTGCTCGAACGCATCCACGCGCGCAGCCCGGTCGTCAGCTACATCGTCGCGAGCTTGATCGCCGCCGCATGCATGTATGCCGTCGCCGCCCTCAATGCCGACGGCACCAGCGCCGTCGCCAACCTCGTGAGAACCTGATGAACCCGTCCGTCTACACCGTCCGCGCGTCCAGCTGGGGCGCACTCTTCGACTGCGCGTACCGCTGGGAGGGGATCCACCTCCTGAACATGCGCAACGTGGTCGGCCTGCGCGCCGCACTTGGCACCGCGATTCACGCCGGCACGGCCGTGTTCGACCAGGCACGGCTCGATGGCTCGGGCCTGACCGTAGACGATGCGGCCGGCGCGTTCGTCGACAAGCTGCGCGACCCGGAGAACGAGTTCGATCCGGAGCGCGACGACCTGAGCATGTCCGACGCCGAGCGCATCGGCCTGTCGCTCACGACGAAGTACTGCCTCGATTTCGCGCCGCGCTACCACTTCATCGCGGTCGAGATGGAAACGAAGCCCCTCGAAATCGACTGCGGCGGCGACGTCATCGTGCGCCTGACCGGCACGATGGACCGTGCACGCGTGCGCCGCTCGGCAGCCGGCGTCGGCATCGCAGACCTGAAAAGCGGCTCATCGGCAGTCCAGAAAGGCGCGGCGGTCACAAAGGGACACGGCCCGCAGATCGGCACGTACGAGCTGCTGTACGAGCACACGACCGGCGAAAAAATCGGCGACACCGCCGAGATCATCGGCCTGAAGACGAAGGGCATGCCCGAGGTCGCGACCGCGCCGATCGCGAATTCGAAGCGCGTGATGGTCGGCACCGAGGAAACACCCGGGCTGATCCAGTTCGCCGCGGACATGTTCCGGTCCGGCCGCTTCTACCCCAACCCGAAATCGCTGCTGTGCGACAAGAAGTACTGCCCGCGCCACGGCACCTGCCAGTTCCACGACTAACTCGCGAGATCTCCATGTCCACGCCTACCACCCTGGAATCCGTCCGATCACCGCTCCCGCGCGAAGCCAGCCTACCCGCCGTCGCCCCGGGCTTCGGCTCCCTTCAATCGTTCGAGCTGATGCAGCGCGCGGCGAACCTGCTCGCGTCGTCAACGCTCGTGCCCGCCGCGTACCGCAAGGTGATCGAGAAGCTCGACAAGTACGGCAATGTGAAGGAATCACGCGACAACCCGAACGCGCTCGCGAACGCCGTCGTGGCGCTGAACATGGCGCAGCGCATGGGCGCCGATCCGCTGATGGTGATGCAGAACCTATACATCGTCGAGGGCCGGCCGTCGTGGTCCTCGCAGTGGATCATCGCCGCCGTGAACGGCTGCGGCCGGTTCTCTCCGCTGCGCTTCGACATCAAGGTGCTCGGCGCGAAAAACGTCGACTACGTCGAGACGTTCTGGGAGAACAACCAGCGCCAGAAGCGCACGATCAGCGTGCCGATCACGGACAAGGTCTGCGTCGCATGGGCGATCGAGAAGGAAACGGGCGAACGCATCGAGTCGCCCGCCGTGTCGATCGAGATGGCCGTCAAGGAAGGCTGGTACACGAAGAACGGCAGCAAGTGGCAGACGATGGACGAGGTCATGCTGCGCTATCGCACGGCGTCGTTCTTCGGGAAGCTGTATGCGCCCGAGCTGCTGATGGGCCTCACGACCGTCGAGGAAGCGGCCGACATCGTCGACGTGCACGACGACGGCAGCTACTCGGTGAACCGCGCCACGCTCGACGAGCTGCGCGTCAGCCGCGTCCAACCTGCCGACGAAGTACCGCGCGGCACCGCGCCGGCACAGACTGGGCCCGCGTCCGAACCGCAGACCGACGGCGCGCCGGCTGCCGCGCAGGCGGATCCGGTCGGCGACCAGGACGAGCCTCGCGCCGGCGCCAGTCAGAGCCAAGGCGGTTTCGAGTTCGACGTCGAGGGCCTGGTGCGCGGCATCCGCGAGGACATCGAGTCCGCCGCGACCGCCGAGGATCTCGACCTCGCGCGCAGCGCGATCGCCGGGGTGCCGGACGAAGCCGCAAAGGCGGACCTGAACGCAGCGGCATCGGCGCGCATGCGCGCCATCACCGCAGCAGCCGAACAGGCTCAGCAACAACCGCGCGCCGGTGCTGCCCGCCGCACGCGCGCGCCGATCAGCGCCGACTAACCGGAATCTCCCATGAAGATCACCGACATCTACGTCTCGAAAGTGCTCGGGATCCACGCCGCAGACCTGCGGCTGTCGAAGCCCGTCGCACTCTTCGCCGGACCAAACGGCGCCGGCAAGAGCAGTCTGCAGGAAGCTGTGCGCATGGCGCTGACCGGTGACACCGTGCGCGTCTCGCTGAAGAAGGAATACGGGTCGCTCGTCACCGAGGGTTCCGAGGCTGGCCAGATCGTCGTCGCGTGCGGCGAGCAGGCAAACAGCGTCATGCTGCCGTCGGGGAAGCTGAAGCGCGAACTCGCCGAAGATCCGCGCCTTCCGCTGGTGCTCGACGCGCAGCGGTTCGCGCACCTCGGTTCGGCCGAGCGCCGCGCGTTCCTGTACGACCTGATGGGTGTGAAGATCGGCGTCGACGAAATGCGTCTCCGGCTGCTCGATAAGCTCGGGCTTCGCGCCGATGCGTTGCCAGCGCCGGCCGCCGCACGGCTCGCAGCCGTCACACCTATGTTGCGCGCCGGCTTCGAGGCGGCGCAGAAGGAGGCGGCCGACCGCGCGCGCGGTGCGAAGCAGTCGTGGCGCAACGCGACCGGCGAGACCTACGGCAGCCAGAAGGGTGCGACCTGGCGCCCGGCGCCGGTCGAGTTCGACGAAGCAGCGTTACGGAAGCTCACAGGCGACCGCGCGGCGCTCGACGACCGGATCGGCGAACTGCAGCAGCAGATCGGCGCAGCCGACGCGGCGGACACCGCGGCACGTGCGCGCGCGTCGAAAATCGCCGACCTTCGCACGCGCGCCGCCGGTTACGCGAAGGCGGTCGAGCTCGCGCAGCTCGCCGACGAGCAGGTCGCCGAATTCCTGCCCAAGGTCGAAGCGCTTCGTGTGCTCGCCGGCGCGGCTCCGGCCGGCACCGAATGTACGTGCCCCGACTGCGGCGCACTCCTGCGCTATCTCAACGGCGTACTGTCGGCGGCGGCCGCAGCCGGAGCGCGCGACGCCGACGCGGCCGCGAAGCTGCCCGAGTATGAGCACGGCCTGAAGACGCTGCAAAACGCGGCCGCGAACCGGAAACGTGACGTCGAAGCAGCTGAATCGGCCGCGACGCAGCTGCGGGCGCTCGAAGACGACGCGGAGGGAAGCGGCGCGGCCGCTGCGCGCGAAAGCGGCGACGCCGCGCGCTCGGAGCTGGCCGACCTTCAGCGCCATCGAAAGCAGCTCGACACCGACATTGCGACGCTTCGCGAAATCGAGCGGCGCGCTGCCGGGGCCGCCGATCTGGCAAAGCAGGCTGCGGCACTGCACGAAGACGTCGCGGCATATGAGGCGATCGCCGACGCGCTCGCGCCGAACGGCATACCGGCCGACCTGCTCAGCGAAGCGCTCACGCCGATGAACGAGCGCCTGACGGACCTGGCCGAGATGTCCGAATGGGCAGACGTGACGATCACGCCGGAGATGGAAGTTCTCGCCGACGGCCGCGCGTACGCCCTGCTCTCCGAATCGGAACGCTGGCGCGTCGACGCGCACATCGCCGCGGCAATCAGCCGCTTCTCAGGCCTGAAGATGCTCGTGCTCGATCGTGCCGACGTCCTGGTCGGGCCGCAGCGCGACCGGCTGCTCTACTGGCTCGATGATCTCGCCTACACCGGCCAAGTCGATACCGCCCTCGTGTTCATGAGCCTGAAGTCGGCGCCGGCCGGCCTGCCGGACGGCATCGAGGCATTCTGGGTCGAAGATGGACAGGTCGGCGCCACCGCGCCGCGCGCAGTACGGGAGGCAGCGTGAGAGAGGACATTGAGCGGTATCTCGCTGATACGTCGGAAGCCACGGCGAAGGCCGTGGCGACCGGAACAGGACTTCCGCAGCTCGACGTGACGAAGGAGTTGAACCGCATGCTTGGCGACGGGCTGGTCGAGCGCGAAAAGCGCGCCGGCGGCGGCAACGAATACGTGTATTGGCTCGCGCGCGCGCTGCAGGCGCCCCCGCCGCCAGGCGACACGCCGTCGTCCCCCGCAGCGCCGGCGCTGGTATCCGTCGGCCTGGTCGAGAAGTCGCTGGACCCGAACGCCGGCGTCATCGACGCCGCGCGAACCATCGCGGACCTGCGCGCCGACGTCGAGCGCCTCACCGCCGAACGCGACGCCGCGCATCTGAAGGCCGACACCTGGCGCACAAACGCCGCGACGCTCGAGGCTCGTATCGACGAGCTGACGCTCGGCCCGGTCGGCGCCCGCGCACCGCTGTTCGTGACGATCGGCCGCACGTGTAAGCCGCAGCGTCACGCGTCGCTCGAACTCGCGCAACGCCGCGGCAGCGCGCTCGTGCGCAGCGAGAAGGAATCCGAGGTGCTCGTGCTCGAACCGGTTGGCCGGATCATGCGCGGCACGCAATGGATGCCCCGCTGATTCAACAGAGCCTATCCCGCGCGGCTTACCTCGGTCCGAGCGGCATTCGAAGGGCGCGATTCGGCGCCCTTCTCTTTTCCGGAGAAACCATGCAGATCCAGCTTCCCACGCTCGCTGAAGGCGAGATCTACCTCGGCGGCTTCGTCGACAAGAACGGCGACGTCACGCACACGATCCTGCTGCCCGGCGAGAACGATCGCGGGACCTGGCAGGAACAGATGGACTGGGCCAAGAGCCGCGGCGGGGACCTTCCGACGCGCGCCGAGCTCGTGGTCGCCTACGAGCAGCACCGCGACCTGTTCGAGAAGGCGGCGTACTGGTCCAACACGCCGGATGACGATCCCGATTATGCCGGCTGGGCGTGGTACCAGAACTTCTACGATGGCACCCAGATCAGCTACCACCAGGGCTACGAGTTGCGCGCCCGCGCCGTCCGCAGATTGTCGATTTAACCCTTCATCCATTCACAATCGGAGCATGCAATGACGATCACGCTCGAACAGATCGAAGCAGATCACGCGCGCATCGGCGCGATGATCGACGAGTTCAAAAAGCAGCCGCGCGCGACCGAGTACCAAGTCGACGCCGTCACGATTCCGCTCGCGGCCGGTGAGCGCATCGCCGGGCAGATCCTTCTCGAAGACGGTTCGCTGAGCCACTACCTGATTCTCCTGCCGGGCGATGCCGAAGATCTGGACTGGGAAGCGGCGAAGGCCTGGGCCGCCGAACGTGGCGGCGAACTGCCGACGCGGCGGGAGCAATCGCTCCTGTTCGCGAACCTGAAGGGCGAGTTCGAGCCGAGCTGGTACTGGTCCAGCGAGCGCCACGAATCGAACTCCGGCTGGGCGTGGTGCCAGTACTTCAACGGTGGCTACCAGTACGGCAACCGCCAGGGCCTCGAGTTGCGCGCCCGCGCCGTCCGCAGATTTATCCCTTCAGTTTTTTGATCATTTAACCCACCGTGGCCCTGCACAACCAACTCCCGATATATCGAGCGGCCTACGGGCTGCTCGATGACGTCACCAGCCTGGTCAAGAACATGCCCCGCGACTTCAAGCGCAGTATCGGCGAGAAGATCAGCGCGGAGTGCATCGAGATCATGGTGTTGGTGTTCCGCGCGAACGTCGCGGCCAACAAGGCGCCGCACCTGGTCGAATTGCTCGAGCGCCTTCAGGTGATCGAGCTGCTGCTTCGGCTCAGCATGGACAAGCGCCTGATCGCGCGGGAAGGCTACGCAGCTGCCGTCGAGAAAACGACGAGCATCGGGAAGCAGGCCACCGGCTGGAAGAACGCCGCAAACCGTCGCCCGCTCCGCTAAGGTCAAGGCCTTCGCGGCTGAGCGATATATCAATCTGGTCGTGCCGCTGGCTCACAAGGCCACCGCCATGCGCAATGAGGAAACCGGCCGCCGGCGTGCGGAAAGGTCCAGCGCAGTTTCCCGACTGAGAAATCGGCCGGGCGACGTAGATCGCACGATACCTCCGGCTGGGCGTGGTACCAGAACTTCAACAATGGCAACCAGAACAACAACCACCAGAACAACGAGTTGCGCGCCCGCGCCGTCCGCAGATCGAGGGCCGTTATCGTTCGCCGAGCTGGTCGAAGCATATCTCGACTGTCGGCGAACGAAGAGAAACAGCAATGCAGCGCTCGCGTTCGAGATGCGGCTCGAACGGAACCTGCGCCGCCTGTACGACGAGCTGGCCGACGGCAGCTACATGCCCGGCCGCTCGAAGTGCTTCGTCATTACGCGACCGAAGCCGCGCGAAGTCTGGGCGGCTGCGTTTCGCGATCGCATCGTGCACCACCTGCTGTACAACCGGATCGGCCCCCGCTTCGAGCGGTCTTTCATCGCCGATTCCTGCGCCTGCATCAAGGGGCGCGGCACGCTGTACGCTGCGCAGCGCCTCGAATCGAAGGTGCGATCGATCACGCAGAACTGGTCGAGGCGCGCGTTCTACCTGAAGTGCGATCTCGCGAACTTCTTCGTCAGCATCGACAAGCTGATCCTGCGCGACCTGTTGCTCGCGAAGATCTCCGAGCCGTTCTGGCGATCGCTGACCGAAACCGTGCTGATGCACGATCCACGGGGCGACTACGAGTACCACGGCGATCCCGCCATGATGGAGCTCGTGCCGCCCCACAAGCGGTTGCTCGAACAGGCACCGGACCTTGGGCTGCCGATCGGGAACCTGTCGAGCCAGTTTTTCGCGAACGTCTACCTCGACGTGCTCGACCAACGCGCGAAGCACGTGCTCGGCGCGCGGCACTACGTCCGCTACGTCGACGATTTCGTGTTCCTGCACAACTCGCCGGCGCGGCTGAACGAGATCCTCGCCGACGTAACCGCGTTCCTGCCCGCGCAGCTCGGCGCGCGGATCAACCCGCGCAAAACCATCCTGCAACCGATCGACCGCGGCATCGACTTCGTCGGCCAGGTCATCAAGCCGTGGCGCCGCGAGACGCGGAAACGCACGCGCAACGAAGCGCTGCGGCGCGTCGCCGAGACGCCGGCCGCCGACCTGATGCCGGTCGCAAATTCGTATTTCGGCCTGCTGCGCCAGGCAACAGCAAACCATCACGACCGAGCGAGCCTCGCGAACGTCCTTCGATCGCTCGGCAAAGCCGTTGATCGCGATCTCACGAAAACTTTCTGAGGATTACATCATGACCATCCAAACCGAAAGCAGCCACGCAGCTGATGTGCGCGTCGTCTGGAGCCGCAACAACGAGGATTTCACGTGTGACGAGCTTGATGAGCTGCTCGACACACACGACGACCTCACCGTCGGCGACGTGGTGTTCGTCGGCGATGCCGAACCCGTCCCGATCAAGTACCTATGCGATGCGGACGACGTGATTGGCACGATGGGAGATCGTGCCTACGACCAAGTCGGCGAATACGCGGATGGCTACCCGGACGTCACGCCAGAAGCAAGGGCCGAACTCGATGCGCTGCTGGCCGGCTGGATCGAGAAGCACGCGAAGCCGACGTTCTACAGCGTCGTCAATGTGCGCCAGTACGTCATCACCGCTGCCGACATGGAGGGCCGGGAACAATGACCACCACCGATACCCCGCGCGCCGCTATGCCGGCCGACCTCCAGGGGCTGCGCCGCGCGATTCTCACGCCGCGCGAGATCGTGCGCGACGAGGAAGGCATGCTGTCGCACCCGTCCGTCCCGTACCTCGACGAGGACGTGAACTACGAGACGTTCTTCGCCGCTTTCGATATCGAAGCCGCGTTCATCCACATGGAGAACGACGTCGATTGCGACACGTACGAACAGTACTTCGCATCCAATTGTGCGAACTGCAGCTTCTGGACGCCGAGCGCGCCGGCCGGCGACGGCTGGCTGCTGCTCGAAATCTACGACACCGAAGACGGCCCGGTCGCGCTGTACGTGCGCGAGAAGAAACGTGAATCGATGCGCGATCGCCTGAAGCGGAAAGAACAGGAGACGTGCGCCGCCACGCGGTCGGAGTCGCTCATCAAGAGCCTGTCGGACATCATCCACGACCAGACCGTCGCAATGCAGTCGGCAGTTATCGAGTGGCAGTACGGGAAAGGTGCTGAAGCCGGCCTGAGCTGGATCGTCAACACGCTGGAGGGGCCGGGCAACTTCCCCGATTTCGATGCACCCCACGGCAAGCATGCTCAGTTTTGGTTCAATGCAAATCAGGCAAATCCGCTCCCGGCGTGCTTCTGCGGCAATCCGTCTTCATCGCTCTGGATGGGACAAGGCTTCTGCTGCGACGAACACTATCGCGAGGCCCGGGCCAAACACGACACTGCCCGCGCAGGAGCCAGCCAATGAAAGCCCTTTCAATCCGCCAGCCGTGGGCTTGGCTCGTGGCCCACGGCCACAAAGACATCGAAAATCGAAGTTGGCCGACGTCGTATCGCGGGCCACTGCTGATCCATGCGAGTAAGGGCATGACGCGCGCAGAGTACGAGAACGCTATGCGCTTCGCGATCGTGGCAGGCGTGGCATACGAGCAGTTGCAGCGCTTCGACGACTCGGCGCGCGGCGGCATCATCGGCGTCACCGACCTGTTCGACTGTGTGCCGCCGTCGCGCGCTGAATCGCCGTGGCACATCGAAGGCAACTACGGCTTCGCGCTGCGCAACGCCAGACCGCTGCCATTCCTCCCCTACACCGGACGGCTCGGTATCTTCGAAGTGCCCGACGAGGTCCTGCACTTCGACCGCATGGGAGCAGAAGCATGAGCGAGAACACGAAGATTGAATGGTGCGATCATACTTTCAACCCGTGGGAAGGCTGCCAGAAGGTGGGCCCGGGCTGTGACCACTGCTACGCCGAGACGCGCAACGCGCGCTTCGCGGGAGGTGTGGCCGTGAACTGGGGGCCCGGCGCGCCGCGTCGCCGCACGTCGGCAGCGAACTGGCGGAAGCCGCTGCAGTGGAACCGGGACAGCACGTTCTACGCAATCCACGGCCGGCGCCAGCGCGTGTTTTGCGCTTCGCTCGCCGACGTGTTCGACAACGAGGTCGACCTGTTGTGGCGCCGCGACCTGTTCAAGCTGATTGTCGACACGCCGAATCTCGACTGGCTGCTGCTGACGAAGCGGATCGGCAACGTGCCGACGATGCTGCGCCACATCGGCGTCGAGCGGCTGCCCGATAACGTCTGGATCGGTGCGACGATCGTCAACCAGAAGGAAGCCGACCGCGACATCCCGAAGCTGCTCGAGGTGCCGGCGCGCGTGCGCTTCCTGTCGATGGAACCTTTGCTCGGCCCCGTGCGCCTCGATGCCATTCGCGGTCACGAATGGGACGAGGATCTTCGCGTGGATGTGCTGACGGGATACGGGATCACGTCTCCCCGTCAAGAAGAGCCTCATCGGGTTCTGGACGAGATGATCGATTGGGTGATCGTCGGCGGTGAAAGCGGTCCCGGCGCGCGGCCCATGCACCCGGACTGGGCCCGCTCGCTGCGCGACCAGTGTTCGGCCGCCGGCGTCGCATTCCATTTCAAACAACACGGCGAATGGGCGCTGGGCTCTGGCGACTTCGGCACCGGCCGCTTCGAAACCGCCGCGATCGCGCGCGACGGCCGTATTGCGACGGGCGGCCACCGCGTCGAGGACTTCCCGAACGGCGCGGCGAGCGGCGACGGTTGGGCGATGGTCCACCGTGCCGGCAAGCGCGCCGCCGGCCGCCACCTCGACGGCCGCACACACAACGAATTCCCGGAGGTATCGTGAACATTCGACTGATGAGCGAACAGGACCTGATCGACGTCACGGGGAAGAAGCGCCATAGCGCGCAAGTCGCATGGTTCAAGCTGCACTTCGGGTTAACTCCCGTGCAGAGCGCCGACGGCCGAATCATCATCACCTGGTCGGCCTTTGAAGGGCTGCAGGCGAAGCGCGCCGGAATCGGGATCCCGACTTCTGGCGGTGGCGAGCGCCCGCAGCTCGTTCCTCTCCGGAGGGCAGCTTGAACGCAAGGCGTAGAAAGAAAGACGAGCCATGGCCGCGCCGGGTTTACGTCCGGTCCAGCACGTTCTGGTGGGTACGCCCCACCGACGAACAGTGGATCAAGCTCTGCCGCGTCGAGGATGGCGAGACGAAGATGCTCGAGCGTCTCGCCGAAGAGAAGCGCAAGATCGAGATCGATCCGAACGCCGGCAACATGCCGCGCCTGGTCGACATCTACATGGACACGCACCAGACGAAGTATGCCGAGTCGTTCCGAGCCGAGTGGCGCCGGCGCGGCGAGTCGGTGAAAACTGGGTTCGTCCACTTCGATATACAGCAGGTCGATGCGGGGGCGATCTACGATTTCCTGCACGACAACTGGGGTGACAAGCTGCCGACGTTTCAGGCCATGCACGCATGGCTGTCGAAGTTCTTCGCCTGGGCGACCGTCAAGCGGTATGCCGCGTCGAACCCGTGCCGCGAGATCGAGGTCAAGAAGCCGAAAAAGCGGAAGGTCTACATCCCGAACGAGCATTTCCTCGCGATCCGCGAGGCTCTAGGTGTTTACACCTACGAAAAGAAGATCAAGGGCGAGAAGCGCACGATCTCGGCGAAGGTGCCGACCGGCCCGATGATGCAGGTGTTCATCGACCTCTGCTACCTGACCATCCAGCGCTCGACCGAGATCCGCGAGCTGCTCTGGAAGGCGGACCCCTCCGACCCGTTCGGGTGCAGTTGGGTCGACGAGAAAGCCGGCGTCATCCACTTCGTGCCGTCGAAGACCGAGGACAGCAGCGGCGAAACGGTCGACTGGCCGATCACGCCCGAGATTCAAGCCGTGCTCATTCGAGCGAAGGCGCTCGCGCCGACGTTCGGCCAACGATATGTGGTGCGCGATGAGAACGGGGCGCCGAAGACGGACGCAGCGTGCCGGGACGCTTGGCGAGATGCGAAACGTCGCGCCGGCCTCGCGAAGATGCCCTACACCGTGAAGGATATTCGGGCCAAGGCCATGACCGACGCAAAGCGCGCGGGCTACGACATCGACGCGCTGCAGATCGCTGCAGCGCACGCGGATCGGGCCACGACCGAGATCTACATCAAGTCGCGCGAGGTGCCGGTCTCAACGATCAGGATGGCGTTGCCGGCCGCCTGATTTTGGAAGTCTTCCAAATGGGCACCTGGACGCGCCGAGGTAGAAAAGAGAAAGCCCGCGTAACCGATTGATTACGCGGGCTTAATTTGGTCGGGGCGAGAGGATTTGAACCTCCGACCACCTGCACCCCATGCAGGTACGCTACCAGGCTGCGCTACGCCCCGAAAGAAAAAAATTATAACAGACAGTTTTCCGATTTAGAACGGGCCGCATGCATTTTGTGAATATTCTTGTGAAATTTTTTGGCGCGAAGGCACCGATGCGGGCAACGACGCGCGTGGCATGAACGAATTGCGCAACAGCAACCACACGACGCCGCCTCGCATTCACCGCTTGCGCGCCACACAGATGGCCGTGAGCCCGGCGACGCGGTTGAAACGGAATATCGGTAACTCGATCCGACAGATCGACTTGAGCAAGCCGTTGACGAACGGATGGTGACGACGCAATTGCGACGCCGGCTCGCTCGGCTGCCGACGCACCCGCTCGCCGAGCCGCAACGCTGCCGCAAGCGGAAACGTGAGACCGAAATAATAGGCGCCGTGCTCGACGTCGAGCCCCGAGCGGCGCACCACGTCCTCGAGACTGCCCAGCGTATATCGGCGTTTGTGCTCGAGAAAATCGTCGTGCCCGCTCCAGAGGAACTGGAACGCGGGAACCGTGATCAGAAAGCGGCTCCCCGAAGGCGCCCCCTTCACATACTGCGTGAGCAGACCGACATCGTCGTCGACATGCTCGAGCACATCCATCAGCAACACGAGATCGGCGTCGAATCGGTCGACAGATCGCCGAAAGTGGATGGGCTTGCCGGACGCTTCGCCGTCGGTATCGTCCGCATAGCTCGTATCGACACACCACGCCTCCGTCGCCTGCGTACGCTCCAGCAAGTGCTTCGAGAAGAAGCCCGAGCCTGCACCGACATCGAGTATCCGGTTTGCACCAGGCACCCCAAGGAACCGACGGATCGCACTCGCCTTCGACGCGTAGTACCAGTGATCGCCCACGCCCGCACCCAATACGTCGACTTCCTTGAGATCCATGACGTTTCCCCGTGATGGCTACTGTGCTTTGGTCGATACAGCCACTGATGTCGATCTTACCGCGCTGCCGCCGCCGATCCTACCTGTCGACAACGCGCAGCCGGCCCTGACAACCCGCATTCCGACCTAATCGAAAAGGACGATGGCCGGTTCGCCGCAAATCGTTACCGTGCGGTTACCCGGCGCGAGATCGATGCGCACGGGCGAACCGTCCGACTGCATGCCGATCGATCCGGCCCGGCTTTGCCGCGTCGCACGTGATACAGGAGGCAACCTCGGCCACCACCGCAGTCGCGACCCCTTGTAACCGTCTCCGATACAGGGCATTGAATGCATCAGAAACACGAAATTTCCCGTCGACAGTTTCTCCGGCTGGGCGCCGGTACGATAGGCGTGGCGCTGGGAAGCGCATCGCTTCTGTCGGCATGCGGAGGCGACTCGATTTCGGTCGCGCCGGTCACGACACCGCGGTTGAGTTCCGTATCGAATTTTCGCGACTCGGCCGGGCCGGACGGAACCGGCTACGTGACAACGAGCGGCGCCAAGATGAAAAAAGGCGTGATCTATCGTTCCTCCGCGCTCGCGTTGTCGGCCGCGGACATCGCCACCGTCGGCACGCTTGGCATCAGGCAGGTCTGCGACCTGCGCACGCCCGCCGAGATCAAGACGCAACCGGATGTGCCGCTGGCCGGGGCCACCTGGCAAAACCTCAACGTGCTCGGGGCGGCCAGCGTCGAGCCGCTCCCGACCACCGGCGCCACCGCGACGGCATTCATGTTGAGTATGTACCGCGCGTTCGTCACGTCGGACACCGCGCATGCCAGCTATCACGCGCTCTTCACCGGATTCGCCGGCTCAGGCGAAAACCTCGTGTTCCACTGCACGGCCGGCAAGGATCGCACGGGCTGGGCCACCGTGATCCTGCACACGATCCTCGGCGCGTCTGAACAAACGATACTCGCCGACTATCTGCTGACGAACGTCTACAGTGCATCGGCAATCGCGACTTCGGTCGCCCAGGCGCAGAAAGCCGGCGGGCAAAATGCGGCAGCCATGATGACCGCGCTGCAAGGCGCGCACACCGACTATCTGCAGGCGGCATTCGACCAAGTCACCGCATCGTACGGCTCGATGACGTCGTATATCGCGAACGGGCTGCAACTCGACCAGGCGACGCTGAACGCAATCCGGCGGCACATGCTGGTCTGACCGACCCGCGGCTGCTGCGTCGGGGCCGGATCGCAGCCCCGCTTCGACCGCCGCGGCCGCTGCCCGTCGCATCCGGCGAAACCCGCATCGGCCAAGGCTGCGGCGGATTTTCCCGGTCGCAGCGACATTCGCCGGCGACGGGCCGCGCAAACCAAACGACCGTTTGATCCGGCCGCCCAATCACCCTGAATCCATTGTCCCGCAGCCCGCCGGACGGCCCTACCCCGGCGCCCGTTGTTTGGTAACGCCGCTCTAGCGCGCTATGCCACACTGCACGGCATCGACGCTCGCGCCGTGCAGTGGCGCGCGCCGCCGTCGATCACGACAAGACATGGAGACAGACGATGCGGAATGCGGTCCGGCGCGGCCATCGCTTGCCTTTGGCAATTTTCGACTGGATTTCCGGCCCGCCACGCGCGGCCC
Organism: Burkholderia sp. HI4860; assembly: GCF_002223045.2. Classification (NCBI taxonomy): domain Bacteria; kingdom Pseudomonadati; phylum Pseudomonadota; class Betaproteobacteria; order Burkholderiales; family Burkholderiaceae; genus Burkholderia; species Burkholderia sp. HI4860. The sequence continues at coordinate 289,315 of NZ_NKFO02000003.1, forward strand.
GCCCCCTCTCGCCCACGACGTCCCGCATGTTCGGCTGCGGCGTGCTGGCGCTCGCGCTGCTGTGCGCCGGTTGCGCGGAATCCTCCGCGCAGCGTGACGGCAACACGTCGGTCGCGTCGACGAAGATCGAACGCACCAAGGCCGAACGCCTCGCCCGCGAGCAGCAGGTCGCACGCACCGTGCCGTCGCTCGCATCGATCAGCCTCACGCAACCGCGCCCGTTCACGCTGCGCGACTCCGGCCAGAACGGCGCGATGACGTTCCTGCGCGACGTCGATTTCCGCATCGTCAACAATCTCGGCTTCTTCATCCACCAGTTGTCGGCCACGCTCGTGCCGACGCAAGCGGGCGCGCCGATCGTGTTCGACGATCCGACCAGTTTCCAGATCGACGTGCATGAAGGCACGGTTACGCTCGACGACGCGAAACTCACCGCCCTCTTCAACACGTACATCTTCGGCTACCGCAACGCGCCCCTGCGCAAGCTCGCCGTGTCGGCCGGCGACGGCGTGATTCACCTGCAAGGCGAGATGCAGCGCGACGGCTGGGTGCCGTTCTCGCTGACCGGCACCCTCGCGATCCGTGACGGCAGCCAGCTCGTGTTCCATCCGACGGGCGTGCGCGTATCGGGCATCAACGCGCAGCCGGTGATGCGCGCGGCCAACGTGAAGATGGCCGACCTGCTGAAAGTCCAGACGCCGATCGCGCAACTCGCCGGCGACGATCTCGTGATGTCGGTCGACAAGCTGATGCCGCCGCCGCGCCTGAAGCTCACGATCACCGCGCTGCGCGTGACGCCGGCCGGGCTCGACCTGAAGCTCGACGACGGCACGCATGCCGGCTTCGCGATGCCCGCGAATGCGCCACAGCAAGCGATGTACATTCGCGGCGGCGACGTGAAGTTCATGCGCTCGATGCCGATGAACGCGGACATCCTGATCGGTCCGGTCGATTCCACGAAACGTGACCAGACTTTCGTGTTCGACCTGTATCACTATCGCGACCAGGTATCGGCCGGCTACTTCAATTTCGACGAAAGCGGCGCGATGGCGATCCGGATGCCGTCGTATGCGGGCCCGGCCAGCGGCGCGTTGCTCGGCAACGCGACCGCGCGCCTGAACGACAGCTTCCTCGCCGCGCAACAGAATGCGTTGCGCGACATACGCCAGCACTGGGAAGCCTACGCACTCGCGGCGAACCCCGCTCACCCCGGCATGCAGAAGGTCGCGATGCGGCACACGTCGACCACGCCGTTCAACGAACGGCACGTGTCGAACCGCAACCCGACGATCCATCTGCACAACGTCGACTTCAACCTGTCCGGGGATATCGGCTTTCACGTCGAGGACCTCGACGTCGAGCTCGTATCGAAGCGGCCCGGCGACCCCGTCGATCTCGACGATCCGAACCAGTACGACATCCGCATTCTCGGCGGCACCGTCGTCGAGTCGTGGAAGGCGATGTCGGCGCTCTTCAACAACTATCTGCTCGACTACTCACCGCGCTCGCTCAACGATCTGCAACTGAGCGCGGACGGCACGAACCTGCGCGTCGAGGGCGGCATCAAGCTGTGGAACCACGTGCCGGGCGTCTGGCTGCCGACCGACATGAAGGGCACGCTGTCCGTGCTCGACGACCGGCATCTCGCATTCACGCCGTCCCAGGTGTCGGTGCTCGGCATCCCGCAGGCGAAGCTGCTGCGTTCGCTCGGCATCGACCTCGCTTCGCTGACGCCGTTGCAGCGGCGCGGCGCGGAACTGCGCGGCGACACGCTCGTGCTCGACCAGTACACGGTGTTCCCGCCCCCCGTGCTGAACGGCAAGCTCGGACAGGCAACGGTCGAACGCGACGGGCTGCGCCTCACGTTCAGGCGCATGGCAGGCGCGCCCGCGCCGCAACGGCCGCAGATCGATGCACCGAGCTACATGTGGATGGAAGGCGGCGACATGAAGATGTTCAACGTGCTCGAACTGAACGTGCGTGCGCTGATCCGCAATTCCGCCGAGGCCGGCCCGATGCGTTTCGACCTGTACGGCTACCGCAACCAGGTCGCACAAGGCTCGGTGCGGATGCTGCCCGACGGTACGCTGGTCGTCGACATGGGGCAGAAGAACCCGCTGGCGTCACGCTGAAACGCACCCGGCACGCATGAAAAAAGCCCGGTGGCACGCTGCCAACCGGGCTTTTCATTTCATTCTTCGCGCTTCGCACTCAGTCGTGCTTCAGTCCGTCGAGCACGTCGAGCAGCGCCTGCCGCAATGCAATGACGTCGACGGTCGCGCCCGGCTTGCCCGCTGTACGAGCATCGGCGGCCTGCGCCTCCGGCTCGACGGGTGCTGCCGCAGCCCGCTCGCCGGCCGGCGAATCGAGCCGGTTGCGCGCACCGTTGATCGTGAATCCCTGCTCGTACAGCAACTCGCGAATCCGCCGGATCAGCAGCACTTCGTGGTGCTGGTAATACCGCCGATTGCCACGCCGCTTCACCGGCCGCAGCTGAGTGAATTCCTGTTCCCAATAACGCAGCACATGCGGCTTGACCCCGCACAGCTCGCTGACTTCACCGATCGTGAAGTAGCGCTTCGCGGGAATCGGAGGCAAGACGACTTTCTCAACCGTAGTGGTCATCGTCGGTTAACCGTCGGTAAAGGGTGCGCGGCGGCCGCGCGGAGACGTCAGCGCGCGGGGCTTACTCCGCGCCGTTTTCGACCAGCGCCTTCAGCTTCTGGCTCGCGTGGAAGGTTACCACCCGGCGGGCCGCGATCGGAATCGCCTCGCCCGTCTTCGGATTGCGGCCCGGGCGCTGCGGCTTGTCGCGCAACTGAAAATTGCCGAACCCCGACAGCTTGACGCTCTCGCCGTTTTCGAGCGCGTCACGGATCACCTCGAAAAACGCCTCGACCATGTCCTTCGCTTCACGCTTGTTCAGCCCGACGCTGTCGAACAGCAGCTCCGCCAGTTCCGCCTTCGTCAGCGTGGGCGTCTCGGTAGACGCCGGCGCCGAAGCGTCGCGGTTCATGGCGCTGCGTTGCGCCGTCAGGAGGGCTTCGAATTCACTCGAGGTCATGTCGTTCATATCTGCCATACAGCGCGTTAAATCAAAACTTACGATCGGAAAAGGCCGCCCGCGAGCGGGCGGACCTCCTCCTTAGCCGCGCAGGCGCGCACCGGCACGAGCCATCCGCTCGACCAGCGTCTGGATCGCCTGATCGACGACCTCGTCCTGTAGCGTGCCAGCCGCGTCCTGCAGCGTCACGCGGAAGGCAAGGCTCTTCTCGTGCGCGGCAAGACCACCGGAAGTGTTTGATTTTGCACGAAATTCGTCGAAGAGTACAACCTTCTGAACGAATCGGCAGGCCTCTTCGGCAAGCGCCTTCTTCATTTCGTCGAAAAGTGCCTGAACCTCGACCGCCTGATCGACGACAACGGCGATATCGCGACGAACCGGCGGGAATTTCGATACGTCGGTCGGCGCGGGCAACGCACGTGCAATCAGCGCGTCCGCGTCCACCTCGAACATCACCGGCGCGTGCGGCAGCTCGTACTTCTGCATCAGGCGCGGGTGCAGTTCGCCGATCCAGCCGACCGCACGGCCATCGACTTCGATGCGCGCGCTGCGGCCCGGATGGAGGGCCGGATGCTCCGCCTTCACGAAGCGTGCGGTTGCGGGCGCGAGCAGTGCCTCGAGATCGCCCTTCACGTCGAAGAAATCGACCGCGCGGGTTGCCGTGCCCCATTGCTCGTCGAGCGCCGGACCGTACGCAAGCGCACCGACGCGCTTCGGCTGCACGTAGCCCTCGACCGTCAGCTCGCCGGCCTTCGCCGCCGTATCGGTGAGGAACACGCGGCCGGCCTCGAACACGCGCACGCGATCCGCGCGGCGGTTCAGGTTGTGGCGCAGCACGGAAATCAGGCTGCCGAACAGCGTCGTGCGCATCACCGACAGCTGGCTCGCGATCGGGTTCAGCAGACGGATGGGTTGGTCGTTGCCTGCGAAATCCTGCTCCCACTCCGCATCGACGAAGCTGAAGTTGACGGTTTCCGCATAGTCGCGCGCGGCGAGCGCGTGACGGATGTCGTGGATCGAGCGCCGCGTCTCGTTGGTCGCGCGCATTTCGCTCGTCGCGACCGGCGGACGCGCCGGGATCTTTTCGAAGCCGTAGATGCGGGCCACTTCCTCGATCAGGTCTTCCTCGATCTCGATGTCGAAGCGATGCGACGGCGGCGTGACGAGGAATGCGTCGTCTTCACGCTCGAACGGCAGCCCGAGGCGCGTGAAGATGCTGGCGATCTCGTCGGCGCCGATCTGCACGCCGATGATGCGGTTCGCGCGCGACACGCGCATCTTCACCGGCGCGCGCTGCGGCAGGTTCACGGACTGATCGTCGACCGGGCCGGCCTTGCCGCCGCAGATCTCGAGAATCAGTTGCGTGATGCGCTCGACGTGCTCGACGGTCGTCGCGTAGTCGACGCCGCGCTCGAAGCGATGCGCCGCATCGGTCGAGAAGTTGTACTTGCGCGCGCGGCCGCGGATGCTGTCCGGCCACCAGAATGCGGCTTCCAGATAGATGTTGGTCGTATCGAGCGTGACGGCCGTGCTGTCACCGCCCATGATGCCGGCCAGGCTTTCGACCTGACGGTCGTCCGAAATCACGCCGACCGTTTCGTCGAGTTCGACCGTGTTGCCGTTGAGCAGCTTCAGCGATTCGCCGCGCTTGCCCCAGCGCACTTCGATGCCGCCGTGGATCTTGTCGAGATCGAACACGTGCGACGGGCGGCCGAGCTCGAACATCACGTAGTTCGAGATGTCGACGAGCGCCGACACGCTGCGCTGGCCGGAACGCTCGAGGCGCTCGACCATCCACTGCGGGGTCTTCGCATGCGCGTTCACGCCGCGGATCACGCGACCCGAGAAGCGGCCGCACAGATCGGGCGCGGCAATGCGCACCGGCAGCGTTTCGTCGAGTTCGACGCGCACCGGGCGGATGTCGACCGGCGTCAGTGGTGCGCCGGTGATCGCAGCCGTCTCGCGCGCGATGCCGAACACGGACAGGCAATCGGCCTTGTTCGGCGTCAGCTTGATTTCGAAGATCGTGTCGTCGAGATTGAGCGTCTCGCGGATGTCCTGGCCGACCGGCGTGTCTTCCGGCAGCACCATCAGGCCGCTGTGGTCCTCGGAAAGCTTCAGCTCGCGTGCCGAGCACAGCATCCCCTGGCTCTCCACGCCGCGCAGCTTCGACAGCTTGATCGCGAACGGCTTGCCGCCCTCTTCTGCCGGCGGCAGTTCCGCGCCGACCAGCGCGACCGGCACCTTGATGCCGGGCGCGACGTTCGGTGCGCCGCAGACGATATTCAGCGTCGCGCCGGTGCCGGCGTCGACCTGGCAGACATTGAGCTTGTCCGCATCCGGATGCTTGACGACTTCGAGCACGCGGCCGACGACGATCTTCGACGTCGGCGGCGCAGCCTTGCTCAGCGATTCGACTTCAAGCCCCGCCATCGTCAGCGCGTGCGACAGTTCGTCGGTCGTCAGCTGCGGGTCGACAAAGGTTCTCAACCAGGATTCAGGGAATTGCATGGATGTCTACGTTCGAAACAGGTTAGATCGACGCCCGGGCCCCTCGGAAATGTCCGTCGGGGCGTGCACGGGCACAGGTCGGCGCGGCGCGCGGCGTTACGCGAACTGGCGCAGGAAACGCAGGTCGTTCTCGAAGAACAGCCGGAGATCCTGGACGCCGTAGCGCAGCATCGTCAGGCGCTCGAGGCCGCTGCCGAACGCAAAGCCGATGTAGCGCTCGGGATCGAGGCCCATGTTGCGAATCACGGTCGGATGCACCTGCCCCGAACCGGAGATCTCGAGCCACTTGCCGGCGTTCTTGCCTTGCTCGAACATCATGTCGATCTCGGCCGACGGTTCCGTGAACGGGAAATACGACGGACGGAAGCGCACGAGAATGTCGTCGCGCTCGAAGAATTTTTTCAGGAAGTCGGTATAGACGCCCTTGAGGTCGGCGAAGCTGATGTTTTCGTCGATCCACAGCCCCTCGACCTGATTGAACATCGGCGAGTGGGTCGCATCGCTGTCGACGCGATACGTGCGGCCCGGCGCGATCACCTTGATCGGCGGACGGTTCATGCGCGCGTAACGCACCTGCATCGGGCTCGTGTGCGTGCGCAGCAGCAGCTGGCGGCCGTCGGCATCCTTGCCTTCGACGTAGAAGGTGTCCTGCATCGAACGCGCCGGATGGTTCTCCGGGCTGTTCAGCGACGTGAAGTTGTACCAGTCGGTCTCGATTTCGGGGCCGTCGGCCACATCGAAACCGATCGAGCCGAAAATCTGTTCGACACGCTCCCACGTGCGCATCACGGGGTGCAGGCTGCCTGCACCGGCGCCGCGGCCCGGCAACGTCACGTCGATCGCTTCGGCAGTGAGGCGCTGATTCAGTAGCGCGTCGGCCAGTGCCTGGCGACGGGCGGTCAGCGCGGCTTCAACCTGCTGCTTCGCGACGTTGATGCGTGCGCCTTCGGTCTTGCGTGCTTCGGGATCGAGCTTGCCGAGGCCCTTCAGCAACTCGGTCAGCGCACCCGACTTGCCGAGAAATCGTGCTTTCTCGTTTTCGAGCGTGGTGATGTCGGCAGCCTGTTCGAAGGACTGCTGCGCGTCGGCGACAATCTGGTCCAGATCCATAGATCCCATCATTTCCAACGTCATTCGGTCTTGGTGAGCGAAATCGCCCACCAAACAAAAAAGGGGCTCGGAAGAGCCCCGTTTTCGCTGCAGCGGCCGAGACTACCGGAACCTCGCTGCAACTAACCACGCAGTGCTAATTTCGCAATTAGGCTGCAACGGCGGCTTTCACCTGCTTGACGATCGCAGCAAAAGCAGCCTTGTCGAACACCGCCATGTCGGCCAGAACCTTACGGTCGAGTTCGATCGACGCCTTCTTCAGGCCGTTGATGAACACGCTGTAGGTCATGTCGTGCTGGCGAACTGCCGCGTTGATACGCGTGATCCACAGTGCGCGGAACACACGCTTCTTGTTGCGGCGATCGCGGTACGCGTACTGACCAGCGCGCATCACCGCCTGCTTGGCGATGCGGTAGACGTTATTGCGGCGGCCGCGATAACCCTTGGCCAGGTTGATGATCTTCTTGTGGCGGGCCCGTGCGGTTACCCCACGTTTGACTCGAGGCATGTTTCTCTCCTTAGAGTATCAGTTAGGGGTTACGCGAACGGCAGCATCGCGCGGACGGAGTTCAGATCGGAATCATGAACTGCCGTTGCGCCGCGCAGGTGACGCTTGTTCTTCGTGGTTTTCTTGGTCAGGATGTGACGCTTGAAGGCTTGACCGCGCTTGACGGTACCGCCCGGACGCACCACGAAGCGCTTTGCAGCACTCTTCTTGGTCTTCATCTTAGGCATGACGAACAACTCCAGTTTATTAGATGGCGATGGGTGTGCGGTTGGCTTGCGCCCTTGACCCGCCCTTCGAAACCCAGTCCACTTGTGTACGGCAAACCGCTTGCGCAGCCGCCGTCATTGCTGGCGCGCCGCCCTGACCGGGCAACGCGCCGAACCTCTGCGAACCTGCGCGCGACGCGCGCGGGCCCGTTACTTCTTTTTCTTCGGCGAGAGCACCATGATCATCTGGCGCCCTTCCATCTTCGGCATCTGCTCGACCTGGCCGACTTCCTCGAGATCCGTGCGCAGACGCTCAAGCATCCGCATACCGATTTCCTGGTGAGCCATTTCGCGGCCGCGGAAACGCAACGTGATCTTCGTCTTGTCGCCTTCTTCGAGGAAGCGCACGAGATTGCGGAGCTTGACGTTGTAGTCACCGTCATCGGTACCCGGGCGGAACTTGACTTCCTTGACCTGGATGACCTTCTGCTTCAGCTTCGCTTCGTGCTGCTTCTTCGACTCCTGGTACTTGAACTTGCCGTAATCCATCAGACGGCAAACCGGGGGAACCGCTTGCGGCGCGATTTCCACCAGGTCAACATCCAGTTCTTCCGATTTACGGAAAGCATCAGCGAGTTTTACGATACCGAGCGGTTCGTTCTCGATCCCGACCAGGCGCACTTCCGGCGCAGTGATTTCACCGTTGATGCGGTGCGACGACTTATCAGTAGCGATGTTACGTTTCCTCTAAAAATTAAAAAAACGAGCCGCGCTGCCAGGGCGGTTACTTGAACGAGCGCAGGTCTTCCTGCAGACGCTCAACGAAGGCTTCGACCGGCATCACGCCAAGATCGACGCCGCCACGGGCACGCACGGCTACCGTTTGCGCATCACGCTCCTTGTCCCCCACGACGAGGAGATAAGGCACCTTTTCCAGCGTGTGCTCGCGTATTTTATAGCTAATCTTCTCATTGCGCAAATCGGCCGTCACTCTAACCCCTTGTTTTTGCAACGATTGGGCCAGAGATTGCGCATATTCGGCCTGACTTTCGGCGATATTGAGCACAACTGCCTGGAACGGCGCGAGCCAGGCCGGCATCGCACCAGCGTGGTGCTCGATCAAAATGCCGAGGAAACGCTCCATCGAACCGACGATCGCACGGTGCAGCATCACCGGACGGCGACGGCTGCTGTCATCCGCGACATACTCGGCGCCGAGGCGCTCCGGCAGCACCATGTCGAGCTGCAGCGTGCCGCACTGCCACGAACGGCCGAGCGCATCCTTGATGTGGTACTCGATCTTCGGACCGTAGAACGCGCCTTCACCCGGCAGCTCTTCCCACGTGAGGCCGCACGCCGTCAGCGCGTCGCGCAGGCCCTGCTCGGCGCGATCCCAGGTTTCGTCCGTACCCGCGCGCTGCTCCGGGCGCAGCGACAGCTTGATGTCGATGTGATCGAAACCGAAGTCCTTGTACACGCTCATCGCCAGCGTGTTGAACGCGATCGATTCCGAGATGAACTGGTCTTCCGTACAGAAGATGTGCGCATCGTCCTGCACGAAGCCGCGCACGCGCATCAGGCCGTGCAGCGCGCCCGACGCCTCGTTGCGGTGGCACGAACCGAATTCCGCGTAACGCAGCGGCAGGTCGCGGTACGAGCGCAGGCCGTGCTTGAACACCTGGACGTGACCCGGGCAGTTCATCGGCTTGATCGCGTAGTCGCGCTTCTCCGACTCCGTCGTGAACATGTTCTCGCGGTAGTTCTGCCAGTGACCCGACGCTTCCCACAGCGAGCGGTCCATGATCATCGGCGTCTTGATCTCGAGGTAGCCGGCTTCGTTCACGCGGCGGCGCATGTACTGCTCGACCTGCTGCCACAGCGCCCAGCCCTTCGGATGCCAGAACACCATGCCCGGCGACTCTTCCTGCATGTGGAACAGGTCGAGCTGCTTGCCGAGCTTGCGGTGGTCGCGCTTTTCCGCTTCCTCGAGCATGTGCAGGTACTGGTCCTGGTCTTCCTTCTTCGTCCAGGCCGTGCCGTAGATGCGCTGCAGCTGCTCGTTCTTCGAATCGCCGCGCCAGTACGCGCCGGCGACCTTCATCAGCTTGAAGACCTTCAGCTTGCCGGTGGACGGCACGTGCGGGCCGCGGCACAGATCGGTAAAGCCGCCGTGCGAATACAGCTTGATTTCGTCGCTTTGCGGAATCGACTCGATGATCTCGGCCTTGTACTTCTCGCCGATGCTGCGGAAGTAGCCCGCCGCTTCGTCACGCGACACGACTCGGCGCGTCACGGGCTCGTCCTTCTTCGCGAGCTCCTGCATGCGCTTTTCGATCTTTTCCAGATCTTCGGGCGTAAACGGGCGGTTATACGAGAAGTCGTAATAGAAACCGTTGTCGATCACCGGGCCGATCGTCACCTGCGCGTCCGGATACAGTTCCTTCACCGCGTACGCGAGCAAGTGCGCCGTCGAGTGACGGATGATGTCGAGGCCGTCGGCGTCCTTGTCGGTCACGATCGCGAGGGACGCGTCGCGGTCGATCACGGCCGACGTATCGACGAGCTCGCCATCGAGCTTGCCACCAAGCGCAGCCTTCGCAAGGCCGGGACCGATCGAGGCTGCAACCTCGGCAACTGTCACCGGATGCTCGTATTGTCGAACTGAGCCGTCAGGCAAGCGTATCGAAACCATAGCAATCTCCGTGATGCCGACAGTGGGCGGCAGACCAGGTACGCGATATAAAAATCACGCGGGAAAATTTCACGACAAAAAAAATGCGGCCCCGCTTTCGAGGGGCCGCATTCGATACTTCACTCAAACTGAAAGGGCGAAAGGGTTCCTCGACTAGCGTCGCTCCGAAAAAGTTTCGGTCAACGTTCGCGGTGCCATAACCGTATTCGCCTTGTTCGCGTTGAGTTATTTGCTGCATCGAACACCCGGCAAGCGGGCATTCTCAATTCGTTGGTAGGCTCGATTGGACTCGAACCAACGACCCCCACCATGTCAAGGTGGTGCTCTAACCAGCTGAGCTACGAGCCTAGTGAAGCTAAGATTATATGGAGCCCTTACCCGCTTGGCAAGTATTTTTATGCGGTCGCAGCAAAATAACGGTGTTCGAACCCCACATCAGGCCTTTCGCCCCGCCCGCACGACGCCCTGCACCTCGCCGAGCAGCGTGCACGCGCGCTGCACCTGCGCCGAATTCGACACCTCGACCGTGAACTGCATGAATGCCGCATTGCGGCGGCTCTGCGTCTTCACGCCCACGACGTTCATCTTCTCGCGCGCAAACACTTCGGAGATGTCGCGCAGCAACCCTTGCCGGTCGCTCGCCTCGATCATCAGGTCGACCGGATAGACGGACGCACCGCGCCCGCCGAGCACGTCGGCCGACCAGGTCGTCTGCAGCACGCGCTCCGGCGCGCGCTCGACCATCCGGCGGAACGTCGGGCAATCGGTGCGGTGGATCGACATCCCTTTGCCGCGCGTGACGAAACCGCTGATCGGATCGGGCGGCGCCGGACGGCAGCAGCGCGCGAGCTGGGTCAGCAGCGCGTCGACGCCCACGACCAGCACACCGGTCGACGCGCCATGCGCCACGCTCGCGCCGCTGCTGCGCTTCTCGAAATCGGCAGGCGCCTCGGGCGCCGGTTCGGGCGGCGGCGCATCGGACAGCGCGTGCTCGACATTGCGCAGGCTGAACTCTTCCTTGCCGACGACCGAGAACAACTCCTCGGGCGACTTGAAGCCGAGCTTCGCGGCGAGATTATCCAGGCTGACCGACGTCTTGCCCTCGCGTTGCAGCGTCTTTTCGACGAGCGCGCGGCCATGCGCGACGTTTTCTTCCTGCTCGATCGAGTTGAACCAGGCCCGCACTTTCTGACGCGCGCGCGGGCTCTTCAAATAGCCGAGCTGCAGGTTCAGCCAGTCGCGCGACGGCCCGCCCTCCTTCACCGCGACGATCTCGACCGTCTGGCCGTTTGCGAGCGGCGTATTGAGCGGCACCATCGCGCCGTCGACGCGGGCGCCACGGCAGCGATGACCCAGCTCGCTGTGCAGGTGATATGCGAAATCGACCGGCGTCGCGCCCTGCGGCAACGCGATCACGCGCGCCTGCGGCGTCAGTACGTAGATGTGATCGTCGTCGAGCGACGTCTCGCGCAATTGCGCCCACGCCTTGTCGCCGGACTTTTCCGCGCCGTCCTCGACGTCATCCTTCCACGCGAGCAGCTGGCGCAGCCATGCAATCTTCTCGTCGTACTTGTCGCTTGCCGAGAACTGGCCGCCGTAGCCGCGCGCGCCGGCTTCCTTGTAGCGCCAGTGGGCGGCGACGCCGTACTCGGCGAAACGGTGCATCTCCTGCGTGCGGATCTGCACTTCGAACGCACGGCCATCGTCGCCGATCACGACCGTGTGCAGCGACTTGTAGCCGTTCGGCTTCGGCCGCGAGATGTAGTCGTCGAATTCCTTCGGCACCGGCTGCCACAGGTGATGCACGATGCCGAGCACCGCGTAGCAATCCTTGATGTCCGGCACGATCACGCGAAACGCGCGCACGTCGTACAGCTCGGAGAAGTCGAGTTCCTTGCCGCGCATCTTGCGCCAGATGCTGTAGATATGCTTCGGCCGGCCGCTCACGTCGGCCTGGATGTGCGCATCCGCCAGCTCTTGCTGCAACCGGTCGATCGCCTGCGTGACGTACGCTTCGCGCTCGATGCGTTTCTCGTCGAGCAGCTTCGCGATCCGCTTGTAGGTGACGGGATCCTCGAAGCGGAACGCGAGATCCTCGAGCTCCCACTTCAACTGCCAGATGCCGAGACGGTTCGCGAGCGGCGCGTAGATCTCGAGCGTCTCGCGCGCGACGTCGGGCGGCGGGTCGATCTTCGCGGCCGCGTAGTAGCGCAGCGACTGCAAGCGCGACGCGAGCCGGATCAGCACGACGCGGATGTCCTGTGCGAACGCCAGCAGCATCTTGCGCAGCGCCTCGATCTGCGTGCGCCGCTCTTCGGCCGCATCGCGCCCGGCGTCGGCCCCCGCGTTCTGCGCGGCACGCAGGCTGACGGTACCGAGCCGCAACAGCTTGCGCACGTCGGACACGAGCCGCGCCACTTCGTCGCCGAAACGCTCGGTGAGTTCGCGCTCGGGGTCGCTCAGGTGCGGCGTCAGCACGAACAGCGCGGCCGCCTGCATCGCGGACGGATCGACATTCAGCGTGCGCATGATCGACGCCGTGCCCGCCGAGTGATCCGCAAGCAGTTCGCCCGACGACAGGCGCACGTCGCCGGCCCGCTCGCGCACGAACGCGAGCACGTCATCGAACGACGGCGCCGCGACGGGGGAGGCGGAAACGGACTCGGTCATTGCTCGGCCTGGCGAAATGCGATCATCGTCGGGTGACGTTCAGTTCAGCTCCGCTGCGCGGCGACGACCACGATCTCGACGAGCAGCGCGGGATCCGCGAGCTTCGCCTCGACGGTGGCGCGCGGCGGCGTGTTGCCCTGCGCGACCCATGCATCCCACTCCGCATTCATGCCTTCGAAGTTCGCCAGATCCGAGATGTAGATCTGAACCGACAGCAGATGCGCCTTGTCGCTATTCGCTTCGGCGAGCAGGCGATCGATGTGGCCGAGCACTTCGCGCGTCTGGCCCCTGATGTCCTGCGTGGTGTCTTCGGCGATCTGGCCGGCCAGATACACGGTACCGTTGTGGATCGCGGTTTCGGAGAGACGGGCCCCGACGTGGTGACGAATGACTGCCATGGAATGTTCCGGTCGTGAGTGGATGGAGATTCGGGCGGCGGCACGGCCCGCGTGCCGTCGAACCGCATATTATGACGCGTTTATGCGCCGCCTTCGACGAAAAACCGCCGCGCGAGCGCAATCTGGCTTGCGTCGATGAACGCCGGCGCGTGGCCCGCCCCTGGAATCTCGGCATGGGTCACATGCCGGCCGCGACGCTCCATCTCGGCCACCGTCTCGCGCGACAGCAGGTCGGACGTCTCGCCTCGCACGACCAGCAACGATGCGTTCGTCGTCTCGATCGCGTGCCACAGCGCGGCCTCGCCGAGCGCCGCCAATTCGGGCGTCGTCGCCTTGAACGGTTCGGCGATGCGCGGATCGTAGCGAACCGTCCAGCCCCCTTCGGGCAGCTCGCGCAGCAGCGGCCCGTTGATCTCGCGCCATTCGTCGGCGGTCAGCGCCCCGAACGGCAGCGACAGCGACGTCAGATAGTCGATGCCCTCCTGCCGGGTCGCAAAGCGCGGCTGCACGCCGAGATATTCGCCGATGCGCGTGAGCGACTCGGGTTCGATGCGCGGGCCGACGTCGTTGACGATCATCCGGCGCAGCGGCGAACCCGGTAGCCCCGCGAACGCCATGCCGATCAACCCGCCCATCGACGTACCGAACCAGTCGACCGATTCGACGTCGAGCCGCGCGATCAGCGTCACCATGTCGGACACGTATTGCGGGATCGCATAGAGCCGCGGATCGGCGAGCCAATCCGACTGGCCGCGCCCGACGACATCGGGGCAGACGACGCGATACGTATCGGACAGCGCCGCGGCGAGCCGGTCGAAATCGCGCCCGGAACGGGTCAGGCCATGCATGCAGACCAGCACGCGCGGGTTGGCGGGATCGCCCCACTCGGTATAGGCGACGTGGTGAAGGCCGGCCGCGCTCGCACACTGCACGCGCCGCTGGCGAGGAACCTGGGAATTCGCTGGGGTCGTTGGCATCGTTGGCATCCTGTCGAACGGGGGGCGACGCGCAGGGCAACGCATGCGACGCCCGATGCAAACGATTGTAAACCGCTTCAGCCGCACGGGTCCGCTCGCCGGGCACCCGACAATCGGCCGGACGGAGGACACCATGGCAAACGCCCCGCATGCCGTCGTCCGGCATGCGGGGCGTCGAAGCTGCGCGTACGCGCGGAACCTTATGCGACCGCGCTGACGTCGAGCGGCGCGCCCGTCTTCGCCTGGATCTCGTCGACGCTCACGCCGTCGGCGAGTTCAAGCACCTTCAGGCCGGACGGCGTCACTTCGATCACGCCGAGATCGGTGATGATCAGGTCGACCACGCCGACGCCCGTCAGCGGCAGGTTGCATTCCTCGAGGATCTTGTGCTGGTCGCCCTTCGCGACATGCTCCATCAGCACGACGACGCGCTTCACGCCGGCGACCAGATCCATCGCGCCGCCCATCCCCTTGATCATCTTGCCGGGGATCATCCAGTTCGCGAGGTCGCCCTGCTTGCTGACCTGCATTGCGCCGAGGATCGCCAGGTTGATGTGGCCGCCGCGGATCATCGCGAACGAATCGGCCGACGAGAAGATCGACGAGCCCGGCAGCGTCGTGACGGTCTGCTTGCCGGCGTTGATGAGATCGGCGTCGACTTCGTCTTCGGTCGGCGACGGGCCGATGCCGAGCAGGCCGTTCTCCGACTGCAGCCACACCTCGACACCTTCCGGCACGTGGTTCGCCACGAGCGTCGGCAAGCCGATGCCGAGGTTCACGTAGAAGCCGTCCTGCAATTCCTTCGCCGCGCGCGCGGCCATCTGGTCACGATTCCAGGCCATGTCAGTCTCCTTTGGCGCGTACGACGCGTTGTTCGATGCGTTTTTCGGGCGTCGCGTTCAGCACGATGCGCTGCACGAAAATCCCCGGCGTGTGGATGTGGTCCGGATCGAGCGCGCCGTTCTCGACGATCTCCTCGACCTCGGCGACGGTGATCTTGCCGGCCATCGCGCACATCGGGTTGAAGTTGCGCGCGGTGCGGCGAAAGATCAGGTTGCCCGACTTGTCGGCCTTCCAGGCCTTCACGAGCGCGACATCGGCCGTCAGCGACGGCTCGAGCACGTAGTGGCGATCGCCGAACTGGCGCGTTTCCTTGCCTTCCGCGATCACGGTGCCGTAGCCCGTGTTCGTGAAGAACGCCGGGATGCCTGCACCGCCCGCGCGCAGCTTTTCGGCGAGCGTGCCTTGCGGCGTGAATTCGAGCTCGAGTTCGCCGGCCAGGTACTGACGCTCGAACTCCTTGTTCTCGCCGACGTACGACGAGATCATCTTCTTGATCTGGCGCGTCTCCAGCAGCAGGCCGAGGCCGAAACCGTCGACGCCCGCGTTGTTGCTGATGCAGGTGATGCCCTTGACGCCCGTATCGCGCAACGCCGCGATCAGCGCCTCGGGAATCCCGCACAGGCCGAAGCCGCCCACCGCGAAGGTCTGTCCGTCGCGGACGATCCCTTCCAGCGCGGCAGCCGCGCTTGGATAGACTTTGTTCATCAGTTGTCCCTTCCTCTATGGAAACCAGCGAAACCGGTTCACGCGCCCACGTGGCCCGCAAGCCCGCCGCATCATTCTATGCATGCACGGCGATGCCTGCGTCGAGGCGCGCTGTTTTTATGCCGCGGCAAACCGCCACGAGATGCCTGAAAGGGTACGATGCGGCGCGGATGCGGCACAATACGCAAAAATACATAAGCGTTTGCCTCCGCTTGCCTGCGCCATGCCCGCTCTCGATTACCAGACTGCCTTCCACCTCGCGCCGCTCGGCCTCGTGCTGTCGCGCGACCGCGTGATCGAGGACTGCAACGACGCGCTCGCGTCGATCTTCCGCTGCGCGCGGGCCGACCTGATCGGGAAGTCGTACGAGGTGCTCTACCCGTCGACGGACGAATTCCAGCGCATCGGCGAGCGCATCGCGCGCGTGATGGCCGCGAACGGCATCTACTCGGATGACAGAATCATGAAACGGGCGGACGGCGAACTGTTCTGGTGCCACGTCACCGGCCGCGCGATCGATCGCACCGCCCCGCTTGCGGCGGGTGTGTGGACCTTCGAGGATTTGAGCGCGACGCGCCGGGTCGCCGTCGAACTGACCCCGCGCGAGCGCGAGATCGCCGCGCAGCTCGCGACCGGCAAGACCAGCAAGCAGATCGGGCGCGTGCTGGACATCAGCTCGCGCACGGTCGACATCTACCGCGCACGGCTGATGCGCAAGTACGGGACCAACAATACGCCGGAGCTGCTGCAGCGCCTGCTCGGGCAGTGAGTGACGGCGCCCGGATGACAATCGGCCGCACACGGCGGCCGATTCGGGAAACAACGGGTATCGCGTGCCGCCCCGGCGACCGTGTGCCGGCCCGGACTCGCCGACTCGACGCTCAGCCGACCTTCGCCGCGAGCGCGCGCTCGATCGTGTCGCGCAGCAACTGGGGCAGCGGCACCGACTTGCCGAGCGCGTAGTCGACCCACACGCAGCGTGCATTGCCGCGCGCATAGACATGCTGCGGATCGTCGGCGCGCGTCAGTTCGAAACCGGTGTCGAAGCTGCTGCGGCCGGGTTTCGCAGCCGACATCTTCGCGATCACGTCGCCCGGATAGTGCAGCTGCTTGAGAAATTCCATCGACGCCGTGACGATGACGGGCCCCTGCCCCTCGCCGTTGCCGCCGGCAATGCCGAGCGCCTCGAACCACGAGATCCGCGCCTGCTCCATGTAGCGGAAATAGACCGTGTTGTTTACATGGCCGAATGCGTCCATGTCGCCCCAGCGGATCGGCATCGACATCTCAAAAACGGGGGAATAATCGCTCATTGCAGTCTTCTTTGTTGCGGTACGTCATCCGCTCAGGCGAGGCCGAAGCCATCATCGGCGGAGATAATCGAGCCATTGATGAACTGCGACTCGTCGGCCGCGAGCAGCAACAACAGCCCGTCGAGATCCTGCGGCTTGCCGACGCGCCGGCGCGGCAGCATCGACTGCAGCTTCTGGCCCTGCTCGGTTTCCCACAGGTAATGATTGATTTCGGTATCGATATAGCCCGGACAGATCGCGTTGACGTTGATCCCGTGGCGCCCCCATTCGAGCGCCATCGCGCGCGTCATCTGCACGACCGCGGCCTTGCTCATCGCGTACAGCCCGATCTGCGGAAACACGCGCAGGCCGGCCACCGACGCAATGTTGATGATCCGGCACGGCGGCTTGCCGTTGCCGCTTCCGTTCGCGCGCATGATCATCCGCTTCGCGACTTCCTGCGCAACGAAAAATGCGCCGCGCGTGTTGGTGTCGAATACGAACTCGAAATCCTCCGGCGTCACGTCGACGAGCTTCTGCATCGTCGAGACACCCGAATTGTTCACGAGGATGTCGATCGTACCGGCCTCCGTCTCCGCGTGCGCGACCGCCGCCTTGATGCTCTGGACATCGGTGACGTCGAGCGACACGACGTGCGCGGCGCCGCCCGCCGCCTCGATCTCGGCACGCAGCTCCTTCAGGCGCTCGACGCGACGGCTCGCGAGCACGACCTTCGCACCGGCCTGCGACAGCACCTGTGCAAAGCGCTGCCCAAGGCCGCTCGATGCGCCCGTGACCAGCGCAACCTTGCCTTCCAGATTGATCGACCGACCCATTTGCACTTCCCCTTTCGATGTCGTTTCGCCGCCACGGGCAGCACAGCCCGAGCGGCATTACCCTAGCACTAAAATAGAACGATCGTGCTAATCTAGCCGCATGCTGTTGCGGCAAGCGTTTCGTTTCGCAGACAATACGCTCCCGAATAAAAGCATTCTAACGGTTAGAGGAACGCCAATGACCCCCGCAAGCCTCATCGAGCAGTACGGCCCGCGCGAATCGATGGAATACGACGTCGTGATCGTCGGCGGCGGCCCCGCCGGGCTGTCGGCGGCGATCCGGCTCAAGCAGCTGGCCGCCGAGAAAGGCACCGAGATCGGCGTGTGCGTGCTCGAGAAGGGTTCAGAGATCGGCGCGCACATCCTGTCGGGCGCGGTGATGGACCCGCGCGCGATCACCGAGCTGTTCCCCGACTGGAAGGAACGCGGCGCGCCGCTCGACGTCGAGGTGACGGAAGACCGCTTCCTGTTCCTGTCCGAGAAGAGCGCGGTCACCACACCGAACTGGGCGCTGCCCGCGAACTTCCAGAACCACGGCAACTACGTGATTTCGCTGGGCAACGTCACGCGCTGGCTTGGGGCGCAGGCCGAAGCGCTGGGCGTCGAGATCTTCCCGGGCTTCCCGGCCGCTGAGATCCTGTACAACGACGACGGCTCGGTCAAAGGCGTCGCGACCGGCAACATGGGCGTGGGCAAGGACGGGGAGCCGACCGAGAACTTCCAGCTCGGCATGGAGCTGCACGCGAAGTACACGCTGTTCGCCGAAGGCTGCCGCGGCCACCTCGGCCGCCAGCTGATCTCGAAGTTCAAGCTCGACGCGAACACCGATCCGCAGGCCTACGGGATCGGCATCAAGGAACTGTGGGAGATCGATCCGGCCAAGCACAAGCCGGGCCTCGTGATCCACACGGCCGGCTGGCCGCTGAAGTCGGATACGTATGGCGGCTCGTTCCTGTATCACATGGACAACAACCAGGTCGTGGTCGGCTTCGTGGTCGGCCTCGGCTACACGAACCCGTACCTGTCGCCGTTCGAGGAATTCCAGCGCTACAAGACGCACCCGTCGATCCGCGCGTTCCTGGAAGGCGGCAAGCGCGTGTCGTACGGCGCGCGTGCGATCACCGCGGGCGGGCTGCTGTCGCTGCCGAAGACGGTGTTCCCGGGCGGCGCGCTGATCGGCGACGACGCGGGCTTCCTGAACGCATCGCGGATCAAGGGCAGCCATGCGGCGATCAAGACCGGGATGCTGGCGGCCGACGCGGCATTCGACGCGGTGCAGGCCGGCCGCCAGAGCGACGAACTGAACGCGTACCCGGACGCCTTCAAGCAGTCGTGGCTGTACACGGAGCTGTACCGCGCGCGCAACTTCAAGCAGTGGATGGCCAAGGGGCTGTACCTCGGTACGCTGATGGTCGGGCTCGAGCAGAAGGTGATGGGCGGCAACGTGCCGTGGACGCTGCACCACAAGCATGCGGATCACGAGATGCTGAAGCCGGCGTCGCAATGCCAGCCGATCGAGTATCCGAAGCCGGACGGCAAGCTGACGTTCGATCGTCTGTCGTCGGTGTTCATCTCGAACACGAACCACGAGGAGAACCAGCCGGCGCACCTGACGCTGAAGGACGCGAGCGTGCCGGTGAACGTGAACCTGCGCACGTACGCGGGGCCGGAGGGCCGTTTCTGCCCGGCAGCCGTGTATGAATTCGTGAAGAACGACGACGGCAGCGATCGCCTGGTGATCAACGCGCAGAACTGCGTTCACTGCAAGACCTGCGACATCAAGGACCCGACGCAGAACATCGTGTGGGTGACGCCGGAAGGTGGTGGCGGGCCGAACTACCCGAACATGTAATGGCCGGAACGCGCCGCCACGAGCGGCGCGCTTTTTCGGGTGCCGCAAACGAAACGGGGCGCTGCTTGATGCAGCGCCCCGTTTTGCATGCTCCGCGCAACTGCCGGCGAGACGCGCTGCGCCCCGCCCGCTTGCGTCAGGTCGCGCTGCCCGCAATCTTCGGCGTCGGCGTCTCGACATCGCCGCACTGCGCGCGATGGCGCAATGCATGGTCGATCAGCACCAGCGCGAGCATCGACTCCGCGATCGGCGTCGCACGAATGCCGACGCACGGATCGTGGCGGCCGAACGTTTCCACCGTCGCTTCCTCGCCGGCCTTCGTGATCGAACGGCGCGGCGTGCGGATGCTCGACGTCGGCTTGATCGCGATCGACACGGTGATGTCCTGCCCCGTCGAAATCCCACCGAGCACGCCGCCCGCATGGTTGCCGACGAAACCGCCCGGCGTCAGCTCGTCGCCGTGCACCGAGCCACGCTGCGCGACGCTGTCGAAGCCCGCACCGATCTCGACGCCCTTCACCGCGTTGATGCTCATCATCGCCTTTGCGATGTCCGCATCGAGACGGTCGAACACCGGCTCGCCCCAGCCGACCGGCACACCCGATGCGACGACGTCGATGCGCGCGCCGATCGAATCGCCATCCTTGCGCAGCGCATCCATGTACGCCTCGAGCTCCGGCACGACGGCCGCATTCGGCGAGAAGAACGGATTCTCATGGACGTGCGACCAGTCGACGAACGGCACGTCGATCTCGCCGAGGCCGCTCATGTAGCCGCGCACCTCGACGCCGAAGCGCTCGCGCAGCCACTTCTTCGCGACCGCACCCGCGCCGACGATCGGCGCGG
The DNA here is from genome assembly GCF_002223045.2 of Burkholderia sp. HI4860. Taxonomy (NCBI): domain Bacteria; kingdom Pseudomonadati; phylum Pseudomonadota; class Betaproteobacteria; order Burkholderiales; family Burkholderiaceae; genus Burkholderia; species Burkholderia sp. HI4860. The sequence continues at coordinate 309,825 of NZ_NKFO02000003.1, forward strand.
TCAGGCGCGCGGACGAGCGGCCGCCGCCGCGATAGTCGCGGATGCCGTATTTCTGCCAGTAGGTATAGTCGGCGTGGCCGGGACGGAACGTCTCGACGATGTTGCCGTAGTCCTTGCTGCGCTGGTCGGTGTTGCGGATCAGCAGCGCGATCGGCGTACCGGTCGTCACGCCTTCGAACACGCCCGACAGGATCTCGACCTCGTCGGCCTCCTGCCGCTGCGTCACGTGGCGCGACGTGCCGGGCTTGCGGCGATCGAGTTCGACCTGGATGTCGGCTTCGGTCAGCCCCATTCCCGGCGGGCAGCCGTCGATCACGCAGCCGATCGCGGGACCGTGCGATTCGCCGAAGGTCGTGACAGTGAAAAGCGTGCCGAGGGTATTGCCGGACATGATGGAACCGCCCAAAGAGAAATGGACAAACCGATGCGCTGCCCAGGCCGCAGGCAGGTCGATCGTTTGCCGGTCGAGAAAAAGAGGTAAGCCGCTATTATGCCAGCCGTCCCGGGCACGCGGGCCGTGTGAACCGTTCGGACCACACCGGCCGGCCACGGGAGCGGCCCGGGGCGACGCTTGCGCACCCGCGCCGTTCCGGTCGAACGGGCCCGTTCACGGCGGCCATGACGGCCCGAGGCGATGCCGCCGGGCCCGCCCCGCCTACTTCCGCGCGCCGCGCAGTTCGGTGACTGCCGCCTGCAGCGCCTCGGGCGTCGCGACCGACGCCGGGATCGGCTCGCCGACCGCCAGCGTCAGCCGGCTCATCACGCCGCGCTTGATGGGCCGCGGCATCCGCGCATCGGAATGCCGCGAAAAATAGCTGCCCCAAAGCCCGCGCAGCGCCATCGGGATCACCGGCGCCGGCGTGCGGCCCAGGATCTCCGTGATGCCGTGGTGGAACGTGTTGATGTCGCCCGTCTTCGTCAGCTTGCCCTCCGGGAAGATGCACACGAGTTCGCCTTCCTTCAATGCGGCCTCGCATGCGTCGTACGCGCGCGCGAGCATCGCGGGATCCTCGTGGCGCGGCGCGATCGGGATCGCCTTCGCATGCCGGAACACCCAGCTCGCGAAGCGCGTCTTGAAGATCCGGTGGTCCATCACGAAACGGATCGGGCGCGGGCTCGCGGCGGCCAGCACGAGCGCATCGACGTAGCTGACGTGGTTGCACACGAGCACGGCCGCCCCTTCCGCCGGAATCCGCTCCGCGTGCACGAGGCGAATCCGGTAGAACGTATGCACGAGCACCCATGCGACGAAGCGCAGCAGGAACTCGGGCACGAGCAGGTAGATGTACGTCGCGACGATCACGTTCAGCAGCGCGGTGACGAGGAACAGCCCCGGGATGTCGACGCCGGCCTTGGTCAGCCCCATCGCCATCACGGCCGACAGGATCATGAACAGCGCGTTCAGGATGTTGTTCGCGGCGATGATCCGCGCGCGGTGCGTCGGTGCGCTGCGGCTCTGGATCAGCGCGTACAGCGGCACGCTGTAGAAGCCGCCGAACATCGCGAGCAGGAACAGGTCCGCCAGGATGCGCCAGTGGCGCGCGCCGGCCAGGAATTCGCCGACCGACAGCAGATGGCCGGGCGACGGCAGCGCATGGCTCGCGAAATACAGCTCGATCGCGAACACGCTGATGCCGATCGAACCGAGCGGCACGAGGCCGATCTCGACGCGCCGCTGCGACAGACGTTCGCACAACAGCGAGCCGAGGCCGATACCGACCGAGAACGTCGCGAGCAGGATCGTGACGACGTCGGGGCTTGCGGACAGCACGTCCTTCGCGAAATTGAAGAACGACGTGAGGAACGTCGCACCGACGAACCACAGCCACGAGATACCGAGCAGGCTCAGGAACACGGTGCGGTTCTGCCGGGCGAGCCCGAGGTTGCGCCAGGTCTCGCTGACCGGATTCCAGTTGATCACGAGATCGGGCTGCGGCGCCGGCGTGGGCGGCACGCGCTGCGCGACGAACCGCCCCGCGAGCGCGATGACGACGACGCTCACCGCGAGCACGCGCTCGCCGTTGCCCTCGATGCCCGCGGCCGCGCCGCCGATGATCGTGCCGATCAGGATCGCGATGAACGTGCCCATCTCGACGAGGCCGTTGCCGCCGACCAGCTCGTGCTCGCCGAGATGCTGCGGCAGGTACGAATACTTGACGGGCCCGAACAGTGTCGAGTGCATCCCCATCATGAACGTGCACAGATACAGCAGCGGCGCGCTGTGCGTGACGAAGCCGGCCGCGCCGACCAGCATCAGTACGATCTCGAAGGTCTTCACGAAACGCGTGAGGGTCGCCTTGTCGTACTTGTCGGCGATCTGGCCGGACGTCGCCGAGAACAGCACGAACGGCAGGATGAAGATCGCGGAAATCAGGAAGGCCGCCGTCTTCGCATCGACGCCGGAGAACCGCGCGGTGTGATAGGTGACGAGCGACGTGAAACCGATCTTGAAGACGTTGTCGTTCAGCGCGCCGAGGAACTGGGTCGTGAAGAACGGCGCGAAACGGCGCTCGCGCAGCAGGTCGAACTGCGACGCGTGCGCGCGCCGTTCGTCAGGCCGCCTGGAAGTGGCTTGCGTTTGATCGCTCATGCGGAATACGCGCGCGCCGTCTGGGCAGCGCTGCGCGGGCCTCGTGTGGTCATTGAAAAAAAGGCGGCGCAGGACCGACCTGCGCCGCCGCGTGCCGGGTGGCGGCGCCCGCGCATGACGGCGACGGGCGCGGCAGGGTTCACGACTTGTGCGCTTCGGCTTCCGATTCCGGCCAGTCGCGGATATATGCCTTCAGCATCCGGTTCTCGAAGCTCTGCGCCTCGACGACCGTCTTCGCGACGTCGTAGAACGAAATGACGCCCATCAGCACCTTCTTGTCGAGCACCGGCATGTAGCGCGCATGGCGCTCGAGCATCATCCGTCGCACTTCGTTGACGTCCGTTTCCGGCGTGCACGTGAGCGGCTCGTCCATCACCTTGCGCACCTGCACGTCGCCGATCGCGCCGCCGTTCACGTGCAGGCGCAGGATGATCTCGCGGAACGTCAGCATCCCGACGAGATCGCCGTACTCCATCACGACGAGCGAACCGATGTCGTGTTCGGCCATCGTATCGACCGCTTCGCGCAGCGGCTTATCGGGCGTCACCGTAAACAGCGTGTTGCCCTTCACTTTCAGAATATCGCTGACGCGCATCGTAGTCCCCTCATGCTTGAATGCAAAACCTCTTTCGATCCTATCGGAAAGCCTGTCAAAAGGAAAGCGCGGGCCCGCGCGGCGGGCCGCCCCCCCCGCTTGCGGAAGCGGACTGCCGGCAGCACAATGGCCCCATGAACAGCGGCCGGAGGAGACGTCCATGGCGCATACGCATTCGGAGCAATTCGCCAGCTTCGCCGATTTCTACCCGTATTACCTGAATGAACACCAGAACCAGACGTCGCGGCGGCTGCACTTCGTCGGCTCGCTCGGCGTGATCGGCTGCGTCGCGATGGCGATCGCGACCGGCGACTGGCTGTGGCTGCCTGCGGCAATCGTCTGCGGCTACGGCTTCGCGTGGGTCGGGCACTTCTTCTTCGAGAAGAACCGCCCGGCCACGTTCCGGCACCCGATCTACAGCCTGATGGGCGACTGGGTGATGTTCAAGGATATCTGTACGGGCAAGATCCCGTTATAACGCGGCCGGGCGCCCCGCTTACGCGGGGCGCGGCGGCCGCGCGTGCGGATCGGGCACGGCGCCCGGCGCCTGGCCCGCAATCGCCGCCGGCTGCGCCCCCGCAAGCCGGTGCGCAGCGATCAGCGACGCGAGCGACACGTCGAAGCGGTCGCTCGACAGCGCCGCAAGCAGCGCCGCGCCGTCGACGTGGCTGCGGCGCCGCTGCAGCTGGTAGGTCAGTTCGGTGCGATCGATCACCAGCACGTCGAACAGTTGCGCGAGCGTCAGCTGCTCCGGGTTCGCGAGCAGGATGTAGCGCGGCGTGGTCTCGCCGCCGCCGTCCAGCCGCGCAATCCATTCCCGCTCCTCCATCGTCGTCAGCAGGCGCTGCGCGGTTTCCATGTCGCAGCGCAACATGGTCGCGAGCCGCATCGCCGTGTAACCACGCTTGCCGGCGGCGCGCGCCTCGGCCAGCCGCGCGAGCATTTCCAGCGCGTCGAGCAGGTCGCTGCCCGGGTAGTGGATGCGGTGGAACTGGCCGACGCGGATCGCCGGCAGCGCGGACGCCACCATCGCGCCGAGCAGCGCGATGAACCAGCTCAGGTACACCCACAACAGGAACACGGGCAGCGCGGCGAACGCGCCATAGACGGCCGTATAGGTCGGAATGCGCCGCACGTAGTAGCCGAAGCCGCGCTTCGCGAGCTCGAACGCGACGGCCGCGAACAGCCCGCCGATCACCGCGTCGCGCCATGCAACCGTGCAGTTCGGCAGGTATACGTACAGCAGCGTGAACGCGAGCACCGTCAACGGCAGCGAGACGAGCGCGAGCAGCCACTCGACGATCGATGTGGACGGCGCGGCACCGGTAAACGCCAGCGACTGCGTAAACAGGTACGACGAGATCGACAGGCTCACGCCGAACAGCAACGGGCCGAGCGTGATCAGCGCCCAGTACGCGAGTACGCGCTGCGCGAACGGCCGCGGCTTGCGCACCCGCCAGATCAGGTTGAACGCCGACTCGATCGTCATCATCGTCATCACCGACGTGACGACGAGCACGATCAGGCCGGCCGTCGTCAGCCCCTTCGCCTTCGACGCGAACTGGTTCAGGTACTTGAAGATCTGGACGTTGAACTGCGCGGGCATCAGGTGATCCGCGAGGAACCCCTGCAGCGAGATCTGGAACGACGCGAACATCGGGAACGCGGTGAACAGCGCGAACGCGACCGTCACGAGCGGCACGAGCGCCAGCATCGTCGTGAACGTGAGGCTGCCCGCCACTTGCGGGATGCGATCCTCGGCGCTGCGCCGGGCCGCGAACTGCGCGAGGCGCTTGATGGTGTCGAGATCGACGCTCAACTTCGGCAAACGACTTCTCCTTCTTGATGCCGCGCGCCCGACGGCGCGCCGCCGCCGCGCTACGCGACAGCTTCAGCCCCTATAATAGCCGCTCGATTCCAGCAGGGGCCGACTGCACCGGGCACGCGCGCGGCCGCACGCGGCTCCGTCGCCCATGAAAGACATCCTCGTCCTCTATTACAGCCGCCACGGCGCCACGCGCGATCTCGCGCTCGCGATCGCGAACGGCATCGACAGCGTGCCGGGCATGCAGGCCCGCATCCGCACCGTGCCGCCCGTGTCGGCCGTCTGCGAAGCCACCGCCCCCGACATCCCCGCCGACGGCCCGCCGTACGCGGAGCTGCGCGATCTCGAGGAATGCGTGGGCCTCGCGCTCGGCTCGCCGACCCGCTTCGGCAACATGGCCGCCGCGCTCAAGTATTTCCTCGACGGCACCACACCGCAATGGCTGTCGGGCGCCCTGACCGGCAAGCCGGCCTGCGTGTTCACGTCGACGGGCAGCCTGCACGGCGGCCAGGAATCGACGTTGCTGTCGATGATGCTGCCGCTGCTCCATCACGGGATGATGATCGTCGGGATCCCGTACACGGAATCCGCGCTCACCACGACGCGCACCGGCGGTACGCCGTACGGCGCGTCGCACGTCGCGCAGCACGATCGCTCGGCAGCCGCCGGGCTGTCGGCGGACGAAAAGGCGCTCGCGGCCGCGCTCGGCGTGCGGCTCGCGCGCGCGGCGGCCGCCCTGTCCAGCGCCCAGGCCGCCGAGACCGCATGACCGCCCCCGCCCGCCCCGCCGTCGCGGCCCGGCCGCGCCACGCGCTGGTCGCCACCGCGTGCCTCGTCGCACTGATCGCGCTGTCGCTCGCGTGGGAGCTGTGGCTCGCGCCGCTGCGCCCGGGCGGCTCCGCGCTGATGCTCAAGGCGATCCCGCTCGCGCTCGCGCTGCCCGGCGTCTGGCGGCGTAACATCTATACGATGCAGTGGGCGAGCATGCTGATACTGGTCTATTTCGCCGAAGGCGTCGTGCGCGGCATGTCCGATCGCGGACTGTCCGCGACGCTCGGCTGGTGCGAGACCGCGCTCGCCGTCGTCTTCTTCGTGGCGGCGCTGGCGTACGTCGCGCCGTTCAAGCGCGCGGCGAAAAAGTCGCGCGCCGCGTCCTGACCCTTACGCGACAAGGTGATGATGTCCTCCGAAGCTTTCGTTTCCGCGTGCCGTGACGCGATCGGCGCCGATCATGTGCTGACCGACCCGCACGACACCGAACCGTTCCTGACCGACTGGCGCCGCCGCTACAAGGGCGCCGCATGCGCGGTGCTGAAGCCCGCGAGCACAGGCGAAGTCGCCGCGCTCGTCAAGCTGGCCAACGCACACGGCATCGCGCTCGTGCCGCAAGGCGGCAACACGGGCCTGGCCGGCGGCGCCACGCCCGACGCGAGCGGCAGCCAGGCCGTGCTGAGCGTCGCGCGCCTGAACCGCGTGCGTGCGCTCGATCCGCACAACAACACGATCACCGTCGAAGCCGGCGTGATCCTCGCCGACGTGCAGGCGCGCGCCCGCGAAGGCGGCCGGCTGTTCGCGCTGAGCCTCGCGGCGGAAGGCAGCTGCACGATCGGCGGCAATCTGTCGACCAACGCGGGCGGCACCGCGGTGCTGCGCTACGGCAACGCGCGCGAGCTGTGCCTCGGGCTCGAGGTCGTGACGCCGCAGGGCGAGATCTGGGACGGGCTGCGCGGACTGCGCAAGGACAACACGGGCTACGACCTGCGCGACCTGTTCATCGGCGCGGAAGGCACGCTCGGGATCATCACGGCGGCCGTGATGAAGCTGCATCCGCTGCCGGCCGCGCAGGTCACCGCCCTCGCCGCGCTCGAATCGCCGCACGCGGCGCTCGATTTCCTCGCCCTCGCGCAACGCGCGGCCGGGCCGCTGCTGACCGGCTTCGAGCTGATGTCGGACTTCTGCATGCAGCTCGTCGGCAAGCACTACCCGCAACTGCGCTACCCGTTCGCGCAGACGCATGCGCAGACGGTGCTGCTGGAGCTGTCCGATAACGAAAGCGAAGCGCATGCGCGGGCGCTGTTCGAAAAACTGATGGAAGAAGCGTTCGAGGCCGGGCTCGTGGTCGACGCGGTGGTCGCGGAGAATCTCGCGCAGTCGCGCGCGTTCTGGGATCTGCGCGAACACATCCCGCTCGCGCAGGCCGACGAGGGGCTCAACATCAAGCACGACATCGCGGTGCCGATTTCGTCGATCGCGCGCTTCATCGACGAGACCGACGCGGCGATCCAGCAAGCCGCGCCGGGCGCGCGGATGGTGACGTTCGGCCACCTCGGCGACGGCAATCTCCACTACAACGTGCAGATGCCCGAAGGCGGCGACCCGAAAGCCTTCCTGGCCGCGTTCCAGGCGCCGATCAACCGGATCGTCTACGACAACGTGCACCGCCACCACGGCACGATCAGCGCGGAGCACGGCATCGGCCAGTTGAAGATCGACGACGCGCAGCGCTACAAGTCGCCGGTCGAAACGACGCTGATGCGCACGCTGAAGACCGCGCTCGACCCGCTCGGCCTGATGAATCCCGGCAAGGTCCTGCGCTGAAGCCGTCCACTCCGGAGCCACGTCCGTGAAAGTCCGCGTCCTGTCCGACCTGCATCTCGAAAGCAACCTGCCCGACGCGATCCCGCATGCCGACGCGGATCTCGTCGTGCTCGCCGGCGACATCCACAATCATGCGGAAGGCCTGCGCTGGGCCGCCGAAACGTTCGATCCCGCGGTGCCGGTGATCTACGTGCCGGGCAACCACGAGTACTACGACGGGGAATTCGGCGCGCTGGAGTCGGCGATGCGCGATGCGGCGCGGGCGCTCGACAACGTGCATTACCTGAACAACGACGTCTACGTCGATCCCGGGCAGCGCTACCGCGTGCTCGGCACGACGCTCTGGGCCGATTTTTCGCTGTTCGGCGCCGACGAAGCCAGCGTTGCCGGTTCGATCGAGGCCGGGCAGCGCGTGATGCTCGATTTCAAGGGATTGATCCAGGTGACCTGGCCGCACGATGCGGCGCTGCATGCGGCGCCAGGCACGCCGGAGCGGGATTTCTCGCCGGCGGACGCGATCGCGCTGCATCGACGCAGCCGCGCGTGGCTCGAAGCGCAGCTCGCCACACCGTTCGCGGGCCAGACGATCGTCGTGACCCACCATGCGCCGCACCGGCGCTCGCTGGCGGCGCGTTATGCGGAAGATCTGGCGTCGGCGGGATTCGTGACGGACATGGCGGAACTCGTTCAGCCGCCGGTCAATCTGTGGCTCCACGGCCACACGCATACGTCATTCGACTATGTGGCGGACGGCGGCACGCGCGTGGTGTGCAACCCGCGCGGCTACATCCACAGGCGCACCGGCGAACTGGAAAATACCGCGTTCGCGTGGGACAAGGTGGTCGAGCTCGGCTGGACGCCGGCCCGCGCGGCCGCGTTGCGCGGCCTTTTCCGACCCGGAGCGTGACGGCCCGATCAGCGGCCGGGACGGCGTTGCTCGCGCACCCGCACCGGCACCGGCTTCATCTGCGCCTTCGCCTTCATCGCGCGCAGCAGGTCGCGGGTCGCCGCGGCGGCCGCGGCCGCGCCCAGCAGGACTCCAAGGCCGATCATCAGGTGCGTATCCATTGCCACTCCGGGGTTGCGTATCTCGTTGATTCTCACAGTATCAAACTGTCTGACACGCGTTCGTAAAAAAATGTTGCGTGAAGGACAAATCTCGTCAGATCGCGGTCAACCGCGCTGTCATGTCGCACGCGTGTACTGCTCGAGCGCGGCTTCGTCGGCGGCGAGCGTGGCCGGCAGTTCGTCGCGCAGGAAATCGACCCAGGTGCGAATTTTCGCGTCGAGGTACTGGCGCGACGGATACAGCGCGTAGATGTTCATCACGTGCGACCGGTACTCGGGCATCACGCGCACGATGTGCCCGCTGCGCAGCCAGCCGATCGCCGAATAGAGCGGCAGACCGCCGATCCCCATCCCTTCCCGCACGGCCACCGCGAGCGCCTCGGCGACGTTCACGCGAAACGGCGGCGCCGTGACCGGCACGACCTCGTCGCCGTTCGGCCCCGACAGCGCCCATTCGTCGAAGTGAAAGCCCGGCGCGATCATCCCGAGGCACACGTGCTGCGCGAGGTCGGCCGGCCGCTGCGGCACGCTGTGCGACTCGACATACGCGGGCGAAGCGCACACGACGCTATAGCTCACGCCGAGCCGCTGCGACACGAGCCCGGAATCAGGCAGGTCGCGGCCTACGACGATCGCGACGTCATACCCCTCGTCGAGCAAATCGGGCATCCGCTGCGCGAGGGTCAGCTCGACATGCACGTCCGGGTAGCGCTCGCGATAGCGCGCGATGGCCGGCACCAGGTAGTGCTGGCCGAGGCTCGTGAAGCAATGCACCTTCAGCTTGCCCGACGGGCGCGCATGCGCGTCACCCGCCTCGGCTTCGGCCTGGTCGACATACGCGAGGATCTGCTCGCAGCGCTGCAGGTAGCGCTCGCCGGCTTCGGTGAGCGCGATCCGGCGTGTCGTGCGGTTCAGGAGACGCGTGCGCAGGTGCGCCTCGAGATCCGAGACCGCGCGCGACGCGTAGGCGGTAGTCGAATTCATCTGCTGGGCGGCCGCGGTAAAACTTCCCGCGTCGACCACGCGGACGAATACCCGCATGTTTTGTAACGTATCCATCCCATTGCCCGTTTGAATCCGGACGGATTGTTGCACAGAGGCGAACAAGTATTGTCTCAGGATTCGTAAAAATGACTTGCACCCTTGTCCATTTATTCAGGAATCACTGAAAAATATAATCGCATCCGACTCATCTATATCGGAAAGGGAGAAAATCGTGCAGTCTCCGGCGACAAAAGGGACGCTCGCACTGGCGGTTCTTGCAGTCTCATTAATAATGGCCGGCTGCGCGAGCATGGGCGACAACAAGCCGCAGTCGGCCCGCATCGAAGCGAACGCGCTCGACGCCGGCGCGGCGATTCGCGCGGCCGACCGTGACGCGGGCTGGCCCGCGGCCGACTGGTGGCGCGCCTACCGCGATCCGCAACTCGACACCTGGATCGCCAACGCCCAGGCCGGCAACCCGACGCTCGCGGCCGCCGAGGCACGAGTGCGCGAAGCGCAGGCGATGGCGCGCGTGGCCCGCTCGGCCGAGCTGCCGCAGATCAACGGCAACCTGTCGCTGATGCGCCAGCACTGGCCGGACAACGTGTACTACGGCCCCGGCCCGCTCGCGAACACCGATACCTGGAACAACACCGGCACGCTCGGCCTGTCGTACCACCTCGACCTGTGGGGCAAGGACAAGAACGCGACCGAGCGCGCGCTCGACACCGCGCATGCGACCGCCGCCGACGCGCGTGCGGCCAAGCTGGAGCTCGAAGTCAACGTCGTGCGTGCGTACGTCGGCATGTCGATGAACTATGCGCTGCTCGACCTCGCGCACGAAACGTTCGAACGCCAGCGCGCGCTCGCCGATCTGGCGCGCAAGCGGCTGCAGGCCGGCCTCGGCACGCAGCTCGAAGTGAGCCAGGCGGAATCGACGCTGCCCGATTATGAGCGCCAGATCGACAGCTATGAGGAAGCGATCCAGCTCGCACGGCATCAGCTCGCCGCGCTGGCCGGCAAGGGCCCGGGCGCGGGCGATGCGATCAAGCGGCCGCAGCTGTCGCTCGACGCACCGGCCGGCCTGCCGTCGGCGATGCCGGCCGACCTGCTCGGCCGCCGCCCCGACGTCGTCGCGGCGCGCTGGACGGTCGACGCGCAGGCGCGCGGCATCGATGTCGCGAAGGCGTCGTTCTACCCGAACATCGACCTGCTCGCGACGGTCGGCGGCTTCGGCGTGACCGCACCGTTCACCGACTTCCTACGCGCGATGAACGGCGGCTGGACGGCCGGCCCCGCGCTGTCGCTGCCGATCTTCGAAGGCGGCCGGCTGCGTGCGCAGCTCGGCGCCGCGAATGCCGGCTACGACCAGGCGGTCGAGCGCTACAACCAGACGATCGTCGGCGCGCTCAAGGACATCGCCGACCAGGTCGTGCGGATCCGTTCGCTCGATACGCAGAAAAAGGACGCCGCACGCTCGGTGGCCGCCAACGACCGCAGCTACCAGCTGTCGCGCGAAGGCTTCCGCCGCGGGCTGACCGATTACGTGAACGTGCTGGTCGCGCAGCAGCAGTTGCTGCGCGCGCAGGAAACGGCCGCCCGCATCGATGCGGAACGCCTCGCCGCGCACGCGCAGTTGATGGCCGCGCTCGGCGGTGGGGTCGAGACGGATACGGACGTTCGGGGCGGCCATCCGCAGGGCGGCCATCCGTCGCATGACGAATCCGCCACCGGCGCAGCCGCGCCTGCCGCCGCGTCGGGCGCGAAGCCCGTGGCGGCCGTCGCCCGGCCCGCGCAGGTGGCCGCCGCCGGTGCGTCCGGCGTGCCGGCCGCACGGTAACGCGGAGCGACGCCATGTCAGCCTCCTCCCCCGCTTCCACACCCGCCGGCGGCCCGTTCGCGGCCTGGGCCGCCGCGTTCGGCGACTGGGCCCGCACCGACGGCGCCGCGTGGCTCTACCTGTTCAAGGCGCTGCTCGCGACCTTCATCGCGCTCGGCGTATCGATGCGGCTCGACCTGCCGGCACCGAAGACGGCGATGACGACCGTCTTCATCGTGATGCAGCCGCAAAGCGGCGCCGTGCTCGCGAAGAGCTTCTACCGGGTCGCCGGCACGATCTTCGGGCTCATCGCGACGCTCACGTTCGTCGGGCTGTTCCCGCAGCAGCCGCAGCTGTTCCTGCTGGCGATCGCCATCTGGATCGCGCTCTGCACCGCCGGCGCCGCGCGCAATCGCAACTTCCGCAGCTACGGCTTCCTGCTCGCCGGCTATACGACCGCGCTGATCGGCCTGCCCGCGTCGCAGCACCCGGACGGTGCCTTCATGAGCGCGATGACGCGCGTCTCCGAAGTCATCATCGGGATCGTGTCGGCCGGCGTGGTCAGCGCGCTCGTGTTTCCGCAGTACACCGGCGAGCAGATGCGCACGACGGTGCGCAAGCGCTTCGGCAGCTTCGTGGACTACGTCGCATCGGCGCTGTCGGGCCAGCTCGACCGCGCGCACATCGAGACCATCCACACGCGCTTCGTCGCCGACGTGGTCGGCTTCGAGGCCGCGCGCAGCATGGCCGTGTTCGAGAATCCGGACACGCGCATGCGCAGCGGCCGGCTCGCGCGGCTGAACAGCGAATTCATGAGCGCGTCGAGCCGCTTTCACGCGCTGCATCAGCTGATGAACCGGCTGCACGCGGCCGGTGCGCAGGCCGCGATCGATGCGATCGAGCCGTATTTCCGGGAAATCGCGCCGCTGCTCACGCGCCATGGCGAACCCGTGCGCACGTCGATCGACGCCGCGCACTCGGCCGAGCAACTGCTCGCGTGGCGCGACGCGCTGCCGCGCCGCATCCGCGCGACGCGCGCGGAACTCGAAACGCAGCCCGGCTTCCCGCTGCTCGACTTCGACACGGCCGCCGAGCTGCTGTACCGCTTCATCACCGACCTGCAGGAATATGCGGCGACCTATGCCTCGCTCGCGACCGCGACGCACGAGCGCGAACGCTGGATCGAACGCTACGAGCCGCGCACCAACCGGACGGCCGCCACGATCGCGGGAATCCGCACCGCGACGGTGATTCTCGCGCTGGGCTGGTTCTGGATCGAGACCGCTTGGCCGAGCGGCGTGATGCTGGTGCTGAACGCCGCGGCGACCTGCGCGCTCGCGTCGTCGGCACCGCGCCCGACCGCGATGGCCGCGCAGATGGGGATGGGCACGGCGCTGGCCGTTTGTACCGGCTTCCTGCTGATGTTCGGCATCTACCCGCGGATCGACGGTTTCTGGCTGCTGTGCGCGGCGCTCGCGCCGTTGCTCGCGATCGGCATCTACATGACGCTGAAGCCGAAGCTCGCGGGCTACGGGATGGGCTACCTGATCTTCTTCTGCTTCCTCGCCGGCCCGGACAGCATCACGCACTACGATCCGACGAGCTTCATGAACGATGCGCTCGCGCTGCTGCTGTCGATGCTGGTATCGGCGATCGCGTTCGCCGTGCTGTTTCCGCCGACCGCGCCGTGGCTCAAGAAGCGGCTGCTCGCCGACCTGCGCCACCAGGCCGTCGCGGCCTGCCATGCGCGGCTCGCCGGCTTGCGCACGCGCTTCGAGAGCGGCGCGCGCGACCTGATGTACCAGGCGCACACGCTGTCGGCCGACCAGCCCGACGTGCAGCGCGACGCGCTGCGCTGGATGTTCGCGGTGCTCGAAACCGGCAACGCGGCCATCGACCTGCGCCATGAGCTGGCCACGCTGCCGTCCGATCCGCGCTATGCGCCGACGACGCCGTGGCGACGCGCGATCGAGACGATGCGCGCCGCGCTGTCGTCGCTGTTCACCCGGCCGGACGCCGAACGCTTCGACGCCACGCTCGCCGCGGTCAACGCTGCGATCGACGCGACCCGGCAGACGCTCGACGCGTTCACGCCGACGCGCGAGGAACGCCACCAGTTGCAGCGGATCCTGAGCCACCTGCATTTCGTGCGCACGGCACTGCTCGATCCCGAATCGCCGCTCGCCGCGCTCAACCGCAACCGCCCCGTGCGTCCCCAACCAGGAGCCTCGTCATGATGCCGCGTGAAATCGCCATTCTCGATGCCTACATGCCCACGGTGGTGCTGATGTTCGTCCTCGGCGCGCTCGCGACCTGGGCCGTCGACCGCCTGCTCGCCTACACGGGCCTCTACCGACTCGTCTGGCACCCGTCGCTGTTCCGGGCCTGCCTTCTCGTCTGCATTTGCGGCGGACTGAGTCTTGCCGTTTACCGTTGATTCCGAACCATCATGATTCTCAGAAAACTCTTCGGCTTCGTCGCGACCGCCATCATTCTTCTCGTCGCGATCCTGATCGGGCGCTCGCTGTGGGTGCACTACATGGATGATCCGTGGACGCGCGACGGGCGCGTACGCGCCGAGATCGTCAACGTCGCGCCGGACGTGTCGGGCGCGATCGTCGAGCTGCCCGTGCATGACAACCAGCTCGTCAAGAAAGGCGACCTGATCATGCAGATCGACCCGTCGCACTACCAGATCGCGGTCGAGCAGGCGCAGGCGGCCGTCGCCGCCCGCCGCGCGGAACTGCAGATGCGCCGCGACGACGCGGCCCGCCGCGCGGATCTCGATGCGCTCGTCGTGTCGAAGGAAAACCGCGAGAACGCCGCGCACAGCGCGTCGAGCGCCGATGCGCAGTACCAGCAGGCGATCGCCGCGCTCGACGCCGCGAAACTCAACCTCGAGCGCACGCGCGTCGTCGCGCCGGTCGACGGCTACATCACGAACCTGCAGACCTTCAAGGGCAACTATGCGGTGGCCGGCCAGGCGAAGCTCGCGATCGTCGACAGCCACTCGTTCTGGGTCTACGGCTACTTCGAGGAAACCAAGCTGCCGCGCGTGAAGATCGGTGCGCCGGCCGAGATGCGGCTGATGAGCGGCGGCGTGATGAAGGGCCACGTCGAAAGCATCTCGCGCGGCATCTACGATCGCGACAACCCGCAGAGCCGCGACCTCGTCGCGGACGTGAACCCGACCTTCAACTGGGTGCGCCTCGCGCAGCGCGTGCCGGTGCGCATCAAGATCGACGACGTGCCGGCCGACGTGGTGCTGTCGGCGGGCACGACCTGCACGGTCATCATCGATCCGGACAAGCAGAAGAAGTCGTAAGCGCCGGATGGCCGGGGGCGCTTACGCGGCGATGCGGAAACGCCCGACCAGCGACTTCAGCGCCTGAGCCTGCTCGTCGAGCGCATTCGCGGCCGCGGCCGCCTGTTCGACGAGCGCCGCGTTCTGCTGGGTGCCGGCGTCCATTTGCGTGACCGCACGGCCGATCTCTTCGATGCCGGCGCTCTGCTCGTCGGATGCCGCCGAAATCTCGCCGATGATGTCGGTCACGCGCTTCACTGCCCGCACGACGTCGCCCATCGTGCGGCCCGCGTCGTGCGCGAGCGTTGCACCGTTCGCGACGCGCTCCACCGACGCACCGATCAACTCGCGAATCTCCTTCGCCGCGGTCGCCGAGCGTTGCGCGAGCAGCCGCACCTCGCCCGCGACCACCGAGAAGCCACGCCCCTGCTCGCCGGCGCGCGCGGCCTCGACCGCCGCATTCAACGCGAGAATGTTGGTCTGGAACGCGATCCCCTCGATCGTGCCGATGATGTCGCGGATGTTCTTCGCGCTGTCGTCGATCTCGCTCATCGTCGCCACCACCCGCCCGACGACTTCCCCGCCCGTCTCCGCGACGGCCGACGCATTAGCCGCGAGCGCGCTCGCCTGCCGCGCGTTCTCGGCGTTCTGGCGTACGGTCGACGTGAGCTGCTCCATGCTGGCCGCGGTGCGCTCGAGCGCGACGGCCTGCTGCTCGGTGCGCTTCGACAGATCGAGGTTGCCGGTGGAGATCTCGCCCGACGCCGCCGCGATCGCCTCGGCGCTGACGGCGATCTCGCCGACGGTCGCCGCGAGCCCGGTCTGCATCTCGGCCAGCGCACGCACCATGCTGTCGCGGTCGTGCCGGCCCAGCGTGATCGGTCGCGTCAGGTCGCCGCGCGCGATGTCCGCGGCGATCGCCTTCGCGTGCGCGGGCTCGCCGCCGAGCTGCGACGCGAGACGGCGCACGACGCGCTCGGCGATCACGATCGCGAGCACGATCAGCGCACCCGTCATCGCCGCGATCATCGCGAACGACGACGAGAATATGGTGGCGGATGCATCGAGCGTCGCCTTCGACTTCGCACCGCGCGTCTTCACGAGTTCGGCGACGAGTTTCTCGAGCTTGCCGGTTTCGACCAGCAGCGACACGTCCTGCGTGCCGACCTGCCAGTTCATCTGCGACAGGTCGAGCGGCTGCGCACGCACGAGTTCGACGAAATCGCGCAGATGCGCGCTCCACGTACCGACCGCCGTCGAGAACGCGTGCAGCCGCGCCGAATCGTCGGCGTCGGCCGGATCCGCGTAGCGCTGCAGCGTACCGAGCGCCTGGCCGATCGACGCGAGCCCCGCGCCCACGTCGGCGCCCAGTTCGTCGCGCTCCTTCGCGGTGGTCGCGGTCAGCAGCATCTTCTGGGCACGGCTCGCGCGCAGCACTTCGGCCCGGACCTCCTCGGCCGCGCGGCTCGCGACGTGGCCCTGCTCGTAGACCGACGCGATCGACGCGTTCAGCCGGCTGATCTGCCAGAGCGAGAACACGCCGATCGCCAGCGTGCCGACCAGCAGGATCGCGAAGGCGGCGCGCAACGTCGCCTTGACGGTCCACGGCCGGCGCTCGCGACGCGCCGCGCGCGGGCGCCGTGCGGCGCGGCCGGCGGCAACGTCGGGGGCGGCGGCTGCCACACCCGGCTGTGGATGCAAAGATGCTGCTTTCATCGAACTATCCCCGTATTGATCACGCGGCCGGAAAGGTCGGTCCCGGCGTTCCCGCGATGGCTGGCCTTGCCGCGCGTCCTGCGCCCGCACCGGCGGATAGCCGGTGCCGGGCGCGGCGCGCCTGTTGTCATTGGGTCGTTCTACGGCCGCCACCGCCGTTTCTTGAGTCCGGGAAACCACGCACCGGCCCCCGGGCGCGCCCTCCGCCGACCGGCAGGGGCGCCGCCTGCGTTATACCCGGTCAAAAAAGTGCGTATCGGACGATCCGTCAGATGAATGTCCGATTCGCGATAAAACTTGTCCTGACATTCTCGATACGCCACATTACACTTCTTTGACGCAGCAACGATTCAAGACGCGCCCATCCCCAGCAGAGCGCGCCCGCCACCTCAACTCGTTCAGCTCTCACATGGAAACCAGCCTCGACACCGGCTCCGCCGGCGCAGCCGCCGCCCAGCCATCCGCCCCGCCCGTCGCCCGCACCGTGTACCCGGTGCTCGGCGCGATCAGCTTCTCGCACATGCTCAACGACATGATCCAGTCGTTGATCCTCGCGATCTATCCGATGCTCAAGAGCCAGTTCGCGCTGTCGTTCGCGCAGATCGGCCTGATCACGCTCACCTACCAGATCACCGCGTCGCTGCTGCAGCCGCTCATCGGCCTCTATACCGACAAGCGTCCGAAGCCGTATTCGCTGCCGGTCGGCATGGGCTTCACGCTCGCGGGGCTGCTGCTGATGTCGGTCGCGACGAGTTTCCCGATGCTGCTGGTGGCCGCGGCGCTGGTCGGCTGCGGCTCGTCGGTGTTCCATCCCGAGTCGTCGCGCGTCGCGCGGATGGCGTCGGGCGGCCAGCACGGGCTCGCGCAGTCGGTGTTCCAGGTCGGCGGCAATGCGGGCTCCGCGCTCGGGCCGCTGCTCGCCGCACTCGTGATCATTCCGCACGGCCAGCACAGCATCGCGTGGTTCTCGGCGGCCGCGCTCGTCGCGATGATCGTGCTCACGCAGATCGGCCACTGGTACAAGAAGCATCCGTCGATGAAGAAGAAGGCCACCGCGGCCGGCCACCCGACGCTGTCGCGCGGCCGCGTGATGAGTGCGATCGGCGTGCTGGTGCTGCTCGTGTTCTCGAAGTACTTCTACCTCGCGAGCATCAACAGCTATTTCACGTTCTACCTGATCGACAAGTTCCACCTGTCGGTGCAGGCCGCGCAGATCCACCTGTTCGTGTTCCTCGCGGCCGTGGCGGCCGGCACGCTGATCGGCGGGCCGGTGGGCGACCGGATCGGCCGCAAGTACGTGATCTGGGTGTCGATCCTCGGCGTCGCGCCGTTCACGATGCTGCTGCCGTACGCGAACCTGTTCTGGACCAGCGTGCTGACCGTGATCATCGGCGTCGTGCTCGCGTCGGCGTTCGCCGCGATCCTCGTCTATGCGACGGAGCTGATGCCCGGCAAGGTCGGGATGGTCGCGGGCCTGTTCTTCGGCTTCGCATTCGGCCTCGGCGGCGTCGGCGCGGCCGTGCTCGGCCAGCTCGCGGACGCGACGAGCATCCCGTTCGTCTACAAGGTGTGCTCGTTCCTGCCGCTGATCGGCGTGCTGACGGTGTTCCTGCCGAACCTCGAGAGCAGCCGGCGCAAGCAGGCGTGACGCACCGGCCGCGGCGTGCGCGCCGCGGCCGGTCGAACGGCTCGAATGAAGGAATGAAGAAAACGGCGGCGGCTTCAGGCCGCCGTCGTCGCATGCAGCGTCAGGAAACGCTTGAGGATGCCCGACGAATAGCTGCTCGCGATCGCCGACAGGAAGTGCGAGAACGACTGTGTCGCATGATCGTCGGCCGTATCGGAGATCGTGCGCACGAGCGCGAACGGCACGTCGTGCTCCGCACAGACCTGCGCAATCGCGGCGCCTTCCATCTCGACCGCAAGCGCATCCGGCAGCGCGTCGCGCAGCGCGACGACCTCGCGCTCGCTCGACACGAAGCGGTCGCCGCTGATGATGAGCCCCGCATGCAGCGTCGCACCGGCCAGGCCGAAGCGCGCGGCGAACTGCGCGCCCTCTTCCTCGACGAACTGCGTGCACGCCGCCCGCAGGCCCGCGGTCAGCGCCGTGTCGGTTGCGAAACGCGTGATGCCGAGCAGCGGCACCTCGTAGCGCGGAAAGAGCGGCGACGCGTCGAGATCGTGCTGCAGCAGCGTATCGGCCACGACGACATCGCCGACCCGCACCGTGCGCGACACGCCGCCCGCCACGCCGGTGAACACGACGCCCGCCACGCCGAACACGTGGATCAGCGCACTGACCGTCGCGGCGGCCGCCACCTTGCCGACCCGTGCGAGCGTCACGACGCAGGCCGCGCCGTGCACGGTGCCGACGTGATAATCGCGACGGCCGAGCGTGACCGTCTTCATCGCGCCGTCGGCGCGCATCGCGGCGATCAGGTCGCCGAGTTCCTCGGGCAGCGCGGCCAGAATGCCGAGCGGGCGGGCCGCAGGCGTCACATCCAGGTCGATACCCATCATTCCACCGCCTGCAGTTTCGCGACCGCGAGCGCGAGCCACTTCTCGCCGTGCCGCTTGAACTTCACCTGCGCCTTCGCATCGGTGCCGTTGCCTTCGAGCGCGGTGACCGTGCCTTCGCCGAACTTGGTGTGGAACACCTGCTGGCCGACCCGGAAGCCGGCATCGGCCGCGCGCTGCTTGTCCGCGAACGCGGGCAGCGGCGCGGATACGGCCGGGTCGACGATCTGCTCGCGACTGCCGCCGCCCGGCCGCGCGAACCAGTCGCGCCCGTATCCGGCGTTGTCCGACCGGCCACCCCAGCGCGAACCGGCCTCGACCTTCGGCGTCAGCCACTTCAACACGTGCTCGGGCAGTTCGTCGAAGAAGCGCGAGCGCACGTTGTAGCGCGTCTGGCCGTGCAGCATCCGGCTCTGCGCGAACGACAGGTAGAGCCGCTCCTTCGCGCGCGTGATCGCGACGTACATCAGCCGGCGCTCTTCCTCGAGGCCGTCCGATTCGAGCACGCTGTTCTCGTGCGGGAACAGCCCTTCCTCGAGCCCCGTGATGAACACGGCCGAGAATTCGAGCCCCTTCGCCGCGTGCACCGTCATCAGCTGTACGGCGTCCTGCCCGGCCTGCGCCTGGTTGTCGCCGGCCTCCAGCGATGCATGCGACAGGAAGCCGGCGAGCGGCGTCATCGTGTCGGGGTTCTGCGCCGGGTCGGCGGGCGATACCGGGTCGAGCACGTCGACGGCCGGATCGTCCGTCGCGGTGCCGAGCTCGGGCGCCGCGATCGCGCCCGCGCGCAGCGGGATCGAACGGGCCGGCGTGTCGAGCCCGTAGCCTTCCTCGGCGATGAACGCGGTGGCCGCGTTCACGAGTTCCTGCAAGTTCTCGAGACGGTCCTGGCCTTCGCGCTCGCCCTGGTAGAAATCGGCGAGGCCGCTGGCGCGCACGATGTGCTCGACGGTATCGGGCAGGTTCATGTGCTGCGTGTCGGCGCGCATCTTCGCGATCAGGTTCGCGAACCCGCCGAGGCTCGTGCCGGCCTTGCCCGTCACGTACGGGATCGCGGCGGCCATCGAGCAGCCGTACAGGCGCGCGGCGTCGGCCAGCTGCTCGATCGAGCGCGCGCCGATGCCGCGGGTCGGGAAGTTCACGACACGCACGAACGCGGTGTCGTCGTTCGGGTTGTCGATCAGGCGCAGGTACGCGAGCGCATGCTTCACTTCCTGGCGCTCGAAGAAGCGCAGGCCGCCGTACACGCGGTACGGGATGCCCGACGACATCAGCGTGTGCTCGATCGAGCGCGACTGCGCGTTGCTGCGGTACAGGACGGCCACTTCGCTGCGCGCCATCCCGGTGTTGATCAGCGAGCGGATCTCCTCGACGATCCAGCCGGCTTCCTGCGAATCGGTGCTCGCTTCGTACACGCGCACGGGCTCGCCGTGGCCCGCGTCGGTGCGCAGGTTCTTGCCGAGGCGGTGCGCGTTGTTCGAGATCAGCTGGTTCGCCGCGTCGAGGATGTTGCCGTGCGACCGGTAGTTCTGCTCGAGCTTGATCAGGTTGCGCACGCGGAATTCGTCTTCGAAGTCGCGCATGTTGCCGACGTTCGCGCCGCGGAACGCGTAGATCGACTGGTCGTCGTCGCCGACCGCGAAGATCGCGTTCTCGCCGCCCGCGAGCATCTTGAGCCACGCGTACTGCAGCTTGTTGGTGTCCTGGAACTCGTCGACGAGGATGTGCTTGAAGCGCGCCTGGTAGTGCGCGCGCAGCGGCGCGTTGTACGCGAGCAGTTCGTAGCAGCGCAGCAGCAGCTCGGGGAAGTCGACGACGCCCTCGCGCTGGCACTGCTGGTCGTACGCCTGGTACAGCTCGACGAACTTGCGGTTGAAGTTGTCGGACGCGTCGACCTTGTCGGGACGCAGCCCCTGCTCCTTCGCGTTGTTGATGAAGTACTGCACGTTCTTCGGCGGGTACTTTTCATCATCGACGTTCGCTGCCTTCATCAGCCGCTTGATCGCGGACAGCTGGTCGGCCGTATCGAGGATCTGGAAGGTCTGCGGCAGGCCGGCGTCACGCCAGTGCGTGCGCAGCATCCGGTTGCACAGGCCGTGGAACGTGCCGATCCACATCCCGCGCGTGTCGATCGGCATCATCGCCGACAGGCGCGCCATCATTTCGCGCGCGGCCTTGTTCGTGAAGGTCACGGCGAGCACGGTGGGCGGCGACGCGTAGCCCTGCTGGATCAGCCACGCGATGCGGGTGATCAGCACGCGGGTCTTGCCGCTGCCCGCCCCTGCGAGGATCAGCGCCGGTTCGTTCGGCAACGTGACGGCGGCGAGTTGTTCGGGGTTCAGATTGGCGAGCAGATCGGGCATGGAGCGGCAGCAAACGGGCGAGAAAAATGCGGACCCGACATTATAAGTCGGCCGCGCGATGCCGTTCCCGATCCGTTCGCCGGCACGTCACGGACGCGCTGTTGCGGCGTCCCGCGAGGCCCGCGCCGGCACGGCGATGGCTGGTCGATGTGCATCCATTTATAATTGTCAGATTCGGCATCCAATTCACGCATTTTTCGGCAGATTTCCAACATGAGCGACAACACGCTTGCGAAGAGCTTCGAGCCCCACACCATCGAGTCCCAATGGGGGCCGGAGTGGGAAAAACGCGGCTACGCCGCCCCGGCATTCGACCCGGCCCGCCCCGATTTCGCGATCCAGTTGCCGCCGCCGAACGTGACGGGCACGCTGCACATGGGCCACGCGTTCAATCAGACGATCATGGACGGCCTCGCCCGCTACCACCGGATGCTCGGCGAGAACACGCTGTGGGTGCCCGGCACCGACCACGCGGGGATCGCGACCCAAATCGTCGTCGAGCGCCAGCTCGATGCACAGGGCGTATCGCGCCACGACCTCGGCCGCGAGAAGTTCGTCGAACGCGTGTGGGAATGGAAGGAAAAATCGGGCTCGACGATCACCGGCCAGGTGCGCCGCCTCGGCGCATCGACCGACTGGTCGCGCGAATACTTCACGATGGACGACAAGATGTCGGCCGCCGTGCGCGACGTATTCGTCACGCTCTTTGAACAGGGCCTGATCTACCGCGGCAAGCGCCTCGTGAACTGGGATCCGGTGCTGCTGACCGCCGTGTCCGACCTCGAAGTCGTGAGCGAAGAGGAAAATGGCCACCTGTGGCACATCCGCTACCCGCTCGTCGACGGCTCGGGTTCGCTGACCGTGGCCACGACGCGCCCGGAAACGATGCTCGGCGACGTCGCGCTGATGGTCCACCCGGAAGACGAGCGCTACGCGCACCTGATCGGCAAGCTCGTCACGCTGCCGCTGACGGGCCGCGAGATCCCGGTGATCGCCGACGACTACGTCGATCGCGAGTTCGGCACGGGCGTCGTGAAGGTCACGCCCGCGCACGACTTCAACGACTACCAGGTCGGCCAGCGCCACAAGCTCGCGCCGATCGAGATCCTGACGCTCGACGCGAAGATCAACGACAACGGCCCCGAGCAGTATCGCGGCCTCGACCGCTTCGACGCGCGCAAGGCAATCGTCGCCGACCTCGACGCAGCGGGCTTCCTCGACTCGGTGAAGCCGCACAAGCTGATGGTGCCGCGCGGCGACCGCACGGGCGTCGTGATCGAGCCGATGCTGACCGACCAGTGGTTCGTCGCGATGACGAAGCCGGCGCCGGAAGGCACGTTCAATCCGGGCAAGTCGATCACGGAAACGTCGCTCGACGTCGTGCGCAGCGGCCAGATCAAGTTCGTCCCGGAAAACTGGACGACCACCTACTACCAGTGGCTCGAGAACATCCAGGACTGGTGCATCTCGCGCCAGCTGTGGTGGGGCCACCAGATTCCCGCGTGGTATGGCGAGAACGGCGAGGTGTTCGTCGCGCGCAACGAGGAAGAAGCGCGCGCGCAGGCTGCCGCGAAGGGCTACACGGGTGCGCTGAAGCGCGACGAAGACGTGCTCGACACGTGGTTCTCGTCGGCGCTCGTGCCGTTCTCGTCGCTCGGCTGGCCGAACGAAACGCCTGAACTGAAGCACTTCCTGCCGTCGTCGGTGCTCGTCACGGGCTTCGACATCATCTTCTTCTGGGTCGCCCGGATGGTGATGATGACCACGCACTTCACGGGCAAGGTGCCGTTCCACACCGTCTACGTGCACGGCCTCGTGCGCGACGCGGAAGGCCAGAAGATGTCGAAGAGCAAGGGCAACACGCTCGACCCGATCGACATCGTCGACGGCATCGACCTCGACACGCTGGTCGCGAAGCGCACGACGGGCCTGATGAACCCGAAGCAGGCCGCGACGATCGAGAAGAAGACGCGCAAGGAATTCCCGGACGGCATCGCCGCGTTCGGCACCGACGCGCTGCGCTTCACGATGGCGTCGATGGCGACGCTCGGCCGCAACGTGAACTTCGACCTCGCGCGCTGCGAAGGCTATCGCAACTTCTGCAACAAGCTGTGGAACGCCACGCGCTTCGTGCTGATGAACTGCGAAGGCCACGACTGCGGCAGCGACAAGCCGGAAGTCTGCGGCGCGGGCGATTGCGGCCCGGGCGGCTACCTCGATTTCTCGGCGGCCGACCGCTGGATCGTGTCGCTGCTGCAGCGCACCGAGGCCGACATCGCGAAGGGTTTCGCCGATTACCGCTTCGACAACATCGCCAGCAGCATCTACAAGTTCGTGTGGGACGAGTACTGCGACTGGTATCTCGAGCTCGCGAAGGTACAGATCCAGAACGGCACGCCGGAACAGCAGCGCGCGACGCGCCGCACGCTGCTGCGCGTGCTCGAGACGGTGCTGCGCCTCGCGCACCCGATCATCCCGTTCATCACCGAAGCGCTCTGGCAGAAGGTCGCGCCGCTCGCCGGCCGGTATCCGCGGGGCTTGGCGGAAGGCGAAGCGTCGCTGATGACGCAGGCGTACCCGGTCGCGAACCTGCAGAAGATCGACGAGGTGTCCGAACAGTGGGCGGCCGACCTGAAGGCGATCGTCGACGCGTGCCGCAACCTGCGCGGCGAGATGAACCTGTCGCCGGCCACCAAGGTGCCGCTGCTGGCAGCCGGCGATGCCGAGCGCCTGCGCTCGTTCGCGCCGTACGTCCAGGCCCTCGCGCGCCTGTCGGAAGTGCAGATCCTCGCGGACGAAGCGACGCTCGACAAGGAAGCGCACGGCGCGCCGATCGCGATCGTCGGGCCGAACAAGCTGGTGCTGAAGGTCGAGATCGACGTCGCGGCCGAACGCGAGCGCCTGTCGAAGGAAATCACGCGCCTGACGAACGAGATCACGAAGTGCAATGCGAAGCTCGGCAACGAGGCATTCGTCGCGAAAGCGCCGCCGGCCGTGGTCGAACAGGAGCAGAAGCGCGTCGCGGAATTCCAGAGCACGCTAGAAAAACTGCGCGCGCAGCTCGATCGGTTGCCTGCGTAACAAAGGGTAAGGTCGTTTGCGTTCACTATAATGGGGACGTGAACATAGACCATCTGACAAGTCGATTACAGGAATAAAGGTTCGATCATGTTGAAAGTTACCAAGGCAGTGTTCCCCGTTGCTGGTCTCGGCACGCGGTTCCTCCCGGCAACGAAAGCGAGCCCCAAGGAAATGCTGCCGGTCGTCGACAAGCCGCTGATCCAGTACGCGGTTGAAGAAGCGATCGCCGCCGGCATCACCGAGATGATCTTCGTCACCGGGCGCAGCAAGCGCGCGATCGAGGACCACTTCGACAAGTCGTACGAGGTCGAGGCCGAACTCGAGGCGCGCGGCAAGGAAAAGCTGCTCGAACTGGTGCGCAGCATCAAGCCGAGCCATGTCGACTGCTTCTACGTGCGCCAGCCGGAAGCGCTCGGCCTCGGCCATGCGGTGCTGTGCGCGGAAAAGCTCGTGGCCGACAACCCGTTCGCGGTGATCCTCGCGGACGACCTGCTCGACGGCAATCCGCCCGTGATGAAGCAGATGGTCGACGTGTTCGACCACTATCACAGCTCGGTGATCGGCGTCGAAGAGATCCCGCCGTCGGAGACGAAGTCGTACGGGATCGTCGACGGCAAGGAGTGGGAAGAGTCGATCGTCAAGATGTCGGCGATCGTCGAGAAGCCGGCGCCGGAAGTCGCGCCGTCGAACCTCGGCGTGGTCGGCCGCTACATCCTGAAGCCGCGGATCTTCGAGCACCTGCGTGCGCTGAAGCCCGGCGCGGGCGGCGAGCTGCAGCTCACCGACGCGATCCAGGCGCTGCTCGCCGATGAGCAAGTGCTGGCCTACAAGTACCAGGGCACGCGCTACGACTGCGGCAGCAAGCTCGGCTACCTGAAGGCGACGGTCGAATTCGCGCTGCGCCACGCGGAAGTAGGCGCGGAGTTCGACGCGTACCTGCGCGCACGCAACGGCGCACACCCGGCCGCCTGAACGCGGCAAGGGCACGACGGCCCGCTCCGGCGGGCCCGCCCTCACCTCACCGGCCGGCGCTCAGCGCGCTTCGGCCGGCTTCACCGAGACGACGCCCGGCATCGCGCCCGCGTCGTCTTTTTTCGTCTTGACGAGCCAGCCGCCGCCGTCGCCGAACGGCAGCTTGGCGAGTGCGCTCTTCACGAGCGCCGGCGCGGCCTGCTGCGTGCCGGGATCGCGATCGCGCAGCGCGGCCGATACGCGGTAGACGTCGGCGCCCGATTTCGCGTCGACGAAGCGCAGCGTCAGCACATGGCGATACACGCGTCCCATGAACGGCAGCGAGAACGGCGCCGGCCCGTCGACCGTCACGCATGCGCTGCTCGCGGCCCCGCATCCGTCGGCGCGCGCCGCGACCGAGGCCGGCTGCGTCGCATACGCGATCGACAATCGGTAGCGCGCGGCCGCGAGCGGCTTCGCATCGAAGCCGCGGTGCGCGAGTTCGTCGCGCACGAGCGTCTCGATCTGCCGGTATTCGGCATCGTCGGCCTGCGCGGCCGTGCGCACGAAATCGTAGCCGTGCGCACCGGATGCGAACGCGTTCGGCTGCCCGAGCACACTCACGCCGCTCGTCACGCCGGCGCAACCCGTCAACAGCGACGCCGCCAGCGCGGTCGCTGCCCATTCCTTTCTCATGGCTTTCCCCAAATGCCTGCCGTCGCGCCCGGCCCTGTCAGGCGGACGGCTCGTCGATCGCGGGCAGCGACACCGTCACCGCGGTGCCGACACCCACCTCGCTGTCGACCGACACGCTGCCCCCATGGCGCGTGACGACCGTCTTCACGAATGCCATGCCGAGCCCGGAGCCCGAGATTTCGGGTCGCTCGCCGGCATGGAATCGCTTGAAACGCTCGAACAGATGCCGCTGATCTTCCGGCGCAATGCCGTATCCCTGATCGCGAATCGTACAGAACATCCGTTTCGACGCGTGCTCGACCGCCAGCGTACACGTGATCACGGTATCGGACGGACTGTATTTGACTGCGTTGTTCAGCAGGTTCACGAACGCGCGCGTGATCAGCGAGCGGTCCGCGCGCACCCAGCACATGTCGGTGCCGACGTCGGTGTCGACGCGAATGTGCTTCGCCTGCGCCTGCGGCCACACCTCGTCGCTCGCGTCGATCAGCACGTCGACGAGGCTCGTCACCTCGAGCTGGTACACCTGCGACTCCGCGCGCGCCAGCTGCACGAACTCGTCGGCCAGCGACAGCGCGCGGTGCGCATAGCGCTCGATCCGCGCGAGCAGCCCGCGCATCTCATCGGTCTCGGCGCGGTCGCGCTCGATCTCGACGAGCGCGAGAATCGACGACTGCGGCGAGCGCATGTCGTGCGACAGCAGGTGCAGCGCTTCCTCGCGCTGCCGCTCGGCGGCGTGCAGTTCGGTCACGTCGACGAGGCCGGCGATCCAGCCCGTCACGCGGCCCTGCGCGTTCGTACACGCCGCGTAGCGTAGCAGATGGTCGAGCCCGTCACGATCGCGCACCTCGATGCCGCGCGCCATCGCGTCGTGCTCGGCCTCGAGCGTCGGGTCGAGTGCCGCCGGCCAGTGTTCGCGGATCGTCGCGTCGTGTTCGGCATTGCCGTCGACGGTCTTCATGAAGGTCAGCTCGCCGAGCGCGGTGCGCAGCGGCCGCCCTTCCGGCAGCGGCAGCGACAGGCGCGACCCGTAGCGCTTGGCCGCGTGGTTCGCGATCAGCACGGTGCCGGCCAGGTCGGTCACGAAGATCGGCTCGGGCATGCTGTCGAGGCTGTCCCACACGAAGCGCTTCATGTCCTGCACGCGCTGCGCGGCTTGCGCCATCAGCGCCATCTGCCGCTCCAGCACGTCGCCGCCGACGCTGCGCGTGCGCGGCGCCTCGGGCAGCAGGTGCGGCTCGTCGGCGAGCCGCTGCAGCTCGCGGCGCAGGTACGACATCGTCATTTCCAGGCGCCGCCAGTTCCAGATCGGGTAGACGGCGATCAGCCCGAAGATCGCGGGCGCCGGCGACAGCCAGATGCGCGCCTCGAACAGCAGCGCCATGCTCGCGACGACGGCCAGCGCGGCCAGGCTCAGCGTGAGCAGCAGCGCGCGCCACGGCGACAGCATCAGGAAGCCGCCCACCAGCACGGCGAGCGGCAGCAGCGACGCGACGAACAGCCCGGCGCGCGACGCCGGCGAGATCGCACTGCCGGTCGCCAGCATGTCGAGCACGTTGGCATGGATATACACGCCAGCGAGCGGCCCGAACTCACCGGACACGGGCGTGGCGAAGCGGTCGTACAGCCCCGACGCCGTCACGCCGACGACGACGATCTTGCCGCGCAGCGCGTCGGGCTTCACGCGCCCTTCGAGGACGTCGTCGAACGACAGCGTCGGATACGCGGGCGTGTTGCGGCTGAACGGGATCAGATAGCGGCCCTCGCCCGCCGCATCGCGCGACAGGTCGTGCGCATCCGCGCCGGGCATGCCGCCGACCGGGTGCAGCCGGCCGGCCTGGATCGCGCGGTAGACGGGCACCATCAGTTGCGGCCAGCGCACGCGGCCGTCGCTTTCGTACAGCGCCACGCTGCGTACGATACCGTCGCGATCGACTTCGAGGTTGATGTGACCGAGCCCGACCGCGCGCGCCGCGAGTGCGGCCACCGGCGGATCGACCGCGCGCGTGCCGTCCGCCTGCTCGGGGCTCAGCAGCACGGGCAGGAAGGTCGGCACGTGGGTCATTGCGTCCGCGAACGCGCGATCTTCCGACGACGGTTCGGTAAACAGCACGTCGTAGACGACGGCGGCCGGCTGCGCGCGCGCCAGCGTGTCGAGCAGCCGTGCATGCACGTCGCGCGGCCACGGCCAGCGGCCGAGCGCGGACACGCTCTGGTTGTCGATGTCGACGACGACCACGTCGGGTGACAGCGGCAGGCTGCGCAGCATCAGCAGCCGGTCGTAGATCAGGCCGTCGACGCTCGCCGACAGCCGGCCGAGCGTGCACGCGAGGATCACCGCGATCCCGAGGCAGCCGATCGCGATCCATTCGATCAGGAAGCGGCGGCCGAGGTGCCGCCGCGGAGAAACGGAATCGGGTTTCATGCGCCGCGGATCAGCGCGACAGCGTGAACGCGCTGACCGGACTGGTCTTCTCGTAGAACTTGCCGCCTTCGAACTCCTCGACGGTCACGGCCCAGAAATACTCGCCCGGCGGCAGGTGCGCGACGGTGATCTGGCGCGTATGCAGGCCGACCTGGTCGACGACCGGCGCGCTCAGGTCCTTCGAGCGCGACAGCACGAACCGGTAGCGCGCGCCCTTGCCCGAACCGTTCGGCGACCAGCGGAACTCGTAGCCGCCGGCGCCGGGCGACGCGCTCGCGTCGAGCCCCATCACGCGGCGTTCGAACGCGTACGTTCGCGGCCGGCCCTCGAGGCCGTTCGCATCGATCGCGGCGATCCGCACGAAGTAGTTCCCGTTCGGCACGTCGTGGAAAACCGCGCGCGGCGAATCGGTGCGCGTTTCGCGGAACAGGTCGAGCAGCCCGGCGTCGTGCGCGAGTTGCACGCGGTACGCATGCGCGTCGGCGAGCGGCGCGACGTCGAAGGCGACCTCGGGCTCGTCCTGCACCTTGTCGGGATGCGCAAGCGCCGGCGCGGGCAGCAGCTCGACGGGCGCGCCGACCGCGCCGGACGATGTCGCGACGCTGCCGAAATTCGCATGCACGAGCGTCGGATCGGCGGGCTTCCGGCCGCCCGCGACGCCGACGGTGCCGTCGAGCACTTCGACGCGCGTCGACGCATTGCCGGCCGCGTCGTAGTTCACGCGAAAGTGCGTGCCGCGCACGCCGGCCACGACCGACGGCGACCGGATCTGGAAGCGGTCGTCGCGTTTTTTCAGATGGGTGACTTCGCTGTCGACCGAGCCGCGCGTGAGTTCGAACTCACGATCGAGCGTGCCGGTCAGCACCGTGCGGCGCAGCGCCTTCAGGTTAAGCTGGCTGTCGGGCGGCAGGCTCATGTGCGTGCCGTCGGCGAGCTCGAGCGTCACGAAGCCGTTCGGGCCCGTGCGCACGCGATCACCCTCGGCGAGCGTCGCGTCGTTCGCGAGCGGCACAAAAGCATCGCCGGACGCGCGTTCGGCCGTGCCCTGCACCGCGATGACGCGGGCGGTCAGCTTTTCCTTGCGCAGGCGCGCCACCGGCAGCTTCAGCGCGATGCCGGGCTGCAGGTGCTTCGGCGCAGGCACGCCGTTGATCTGTTGAAGCAGTTGCCAGTCGTCCGCGCCCTGCAGATAGCGCGCGGCGACGCCGTACAGCGTGTCGCCCGCCTGCGTGCGGTAGACGACCGTCTTGCCCGCCGCCGCCGCGGGCGGCTGGGCGGCCGCATGCTGCGCGGCGAACGCAAACGCGACCGCGCAGGCTGCGCGCCGCGCGACCGTGCGCAGGTTCGCCGTGCGCTGCGTGATTCCCGTGGTCACTCCGGTTCTCCCTGCCCGACCCGTTCGAGCCGGTAGCCGTAGCCGTAGATCGGCGCGAGGCGATAGCCGTTTTCGGGCCGCAGGCCGAGCTTGGTGCGCAGCATCGAGATGTGCGTATCCATCGTGCGCGACGGAATGTCGGTCGCCTGCTTCCACACGAGATCGAGAATGTGCGCGCGCGACAGCGGCCGGTCGAGGTGCTGGAACAGCAGCAGCGCGAGTTCGAATTCCTTCTGCGTGAGGCTCACGGCCTTGTCGCCGACGTAGGCCTGCTTCAGGTTCACGTCGAAACGGAACTGATCGAATTCGCGAACGGTGGCCTCGGCGTTGACCGGATACGCGCGACGCAGCAGCGAGCCGATGCGCGCGCGCAGGATCGGGCCCGACACCGGCTTGACCACGTAATCGTCGGCGCCGGCGTTGAGGATCTGCGTGATCCCCGCCTCGTCGTCACGGCTCGTCATGAAGATGATCGGCAGGCTGTGCTCGGTCTGATTGGCACGCACCCACTTCAACACCTCCTCGCCGGACATGTCGGGCACGTTCCAGTCGAGCACCAGCAGATCGAACGTCTCGCGCTGCAGACGCTTCTTCAGGGCCTTGCCTTCCTTGAACGCATAGCACGTATGGCCAACGGCCGTCAGCGTTTGACTGACGAAATCCGTCTGGGCCGGATCGTCATCCAGTACAGCAATTCTCATAGCACCCCGCAAATCGAAATCGATTCGTCCTGTTCAGCTCCCCGCCCTAACCCGGCCGCGCAGCATGCGCGCGGCTTCCGGATACCGGCCGGCGAGCCGTCGTTCGCCGCTCGCGCCACCTGCGCAAACCAGCGACCCCGGCTAAATATCTCAAAAACGGGGCACGGACGAACCGGCGATTTCATCATAGTAGTATGAAATTCGCCAATAAATTGCGCGGACTACCGTCTTTTCTTCGAATAATCCTTCCTGCCGCGCAATCGAGCGCCTAATCGGCGCCCGTGATGCCCGCTACCTGCTCGGCAACATCGTCGGCCGGCACACGTGGCAACAGCGGCTCCGGACGCGCCGGTTGTACCAGCATCCGCTGCAGCTGGCCGCGCACGCGCTCCCACGCGGTGGCCGCGTAATCCGGCTGGCTCGCCGCCCACGCCTGCGCCAGATCGAACACGCGCTCGATCGTCGCACCGCAGTAGGTCGCGCCCGAGCCGTCGTCCTGCGCGGCATCGCGCAGCCGTTCGTCGAGCCACTCGGCCAGCCACGGCATCTCGGCCGCGGCGGAATCCGCGTAGGCCTCCAGCGCGGCACGCGCGTGGCGATCCTGTTGCGGATCGAGCTCGATACGGCCCAGCCCCGATGCGCTGCGTTCCGCTCCGGACGGACTTCGAATGGTCCCTGGTCTGAAGGACATGTCCTCTCCCCGTTGTACGACGGTAGCGTCAGGCATGGCCCCCGTGCCCGCCGTACGACGTACCGTGGCCGGCGCATCCGCTGGGAGCGGACGACCGGCCGGGTCAGTATACGCAGCCGATCACGCAGCGAGGTTTAAGAATTGTCAGAAAAGGGGGGGCCGGCGCCAGGCGCTGCCGGCGGCGTGATGCGGGCCGTCAGCGGCGGCGCATCAGGAACACGAAGGTCTTGTCCTGCGTCGTCGATTCGACGATCTCGTTGCCCGTCTGCTTCGCGAACGCGGCGAAATCGCGCTGCGAGCCGGGATCGGTCGCGAGCACCTTGAGGATTTGCCCGCTTTCCATATCGGCGAGCGCTTTCTTGGCACGCAGGATCGGCAACGGGCAATTGAGCCCGCGCGCGTCCACTTCCTTGTGAATCTGCATCGGCTGTCGACCTTCGAATGACGCGCCGTTCAAGGCGCGGAGAGAAGGCGTGATTTTACCGCAGCGCCGTCGTGCCTGCCCGCGCTGCCGGCAGCCCGACGCCCACGGACACCGGGCTCAAGTGCCCGAGAAGCCGCCCGCGAGCCGTTCGCGCAGGTGCCGCACGAGTGCGCGCACCGCGCTCGGCACGACCGGGCTGTACGGACGGATCGCGAAGATGTGGTCGCCGAACGCGCCCGACGGCCGCCAGCCATCGAGCAGCGCGACCAGCCGGCCGGCGTCGAGATCGCGCTGCGCGCTGAAATCCGGCAGCAGCGCGATGCCGAGCCCGCCGAGCGCCGCCTCGCGCATCGCCTCGCTATTGTTCGCCGCGAAGCTGCCGCGCACCGGCACGCTCACGCGCTCGCGCCGCCGGCCGTGCGGCTCGAAGCTCCAGGCGGCCGGCTCGTTGTCGCGCAGGTAGCACAGGCAGCTGTGCTCGACGAGCTCGCTCGGGTGCCGCGGCGCGCCGCGCGCGTCGAGATAGTCGCGGCTCGCGACGAGCAGCGAGCGCGTGTCGCACAGTTTCCACGCAACGTGGGTCTGCGGCGCGGTGGTCGTATGGCGGATCGCGAGATCGAAGCCCTCCTGCGTCAGCGAATGCAGCCGGTCCGACAGGTCGAGCTCGATCTGCACGCCCGGATGCTGCCGCAGGAAATCGGGCAGGTGCGGCACGACCTGCTGGCGGCCGAGCGCGACCGGCACCGTCAGGCGCAGCAGGCCGCGCGGTTCCCCGGCCAGATCCTTCACGCGCGCGAAGTGCTGCCCGATCGACTCGAACGCGTCGCGCGTGCTGTCGACGAGCGTCTGGCCGGCGTCGGTGAGCCGCACGCTGCGCGTCGTGCGACGCACGAGCGGCACGCCGGCCGCCTTTTCGAGATCGGCGATGCGCTGGCTCATCGCGGCCTTGCTGATGCCGAGCCGCTGCGCGGCGGCCGTGAAACTGCCGGCCGCGGCCAGCACCGTCAGCGAATGGATATGCGGCCAGAGCGCCTGGACATTTTGCTGATTCATCCGGTGATTATTCAGAATTCTGAACAGTGAATCAAGCTGCGCGGCCTTCTCCCGCCCTGCGCGTTTGCCTAGACTGGGCGCTGTCCACCCTCACCCGAGATCCCCCCCCAGGAGACACGATGAATCCGGTTCCCGCGTACACCTCCGACGCCGACGTCGGCCACTATGTCGACGGCGCGCCCGTCGCCGGCCGCAGCGGCCGTTTCCAGGACGTCCTCAACCCGGCGCTCGGCCGCGCGGTGCGCCGCGTGGCGCTCGCCGACGACAGCGAAGTGCAGCAGGCCGTCGCGTCGGCCCACGCCGCGTTCCCGGCCTGGGCCGCGACGCCGCCGATCCGCCGCGCGCGCGTGCTGCACCACTTCCTGCAGCTGATGAACGAGCACCGCGACGCCCTCGCGGCGATCATCACGGCCGAGCACGGCAAGGTGTTCTCCGATGCGCAAGGCGAAGTCGCGCGCGGCATCGACATCATCGAATTCGCGTGTGGCGTGCCGCAGCTCCTGAAGGGCGACTTCACCGACGAGGTCAGCACCGGCATCGACAACTGGACGATGCGCCAGCCGCTCGGCGTCGTCGCGGGCATCACGCCGTTCAACTTTCCGTGCATGGTGCCGTGCTGGATGTTCCCGGTCGCGATCGCGACGGGCAACACGTTCGTGCTGAAGCCGAGCGAGCGCGACCCGTCGGCGGCCCTGTTCATCGCCGACCTGCTCACGCAGGCAGGTCTCCCGGCCGGCGTGTTCAACGTCGTGCAGGGCGACAAGGGCGCGGTCGACGCGCTGCTCGACCACCCCGACGTGCAGGCCGTCAGCTTCGTCGGCTCGACGCCGATCGCGGCCTACGTGCAGCAGCGTGCCGTGCAATCCGGCAAGCGCGTGCAGGCACTCGGCGGCGCGAAGAACCACCTCGTCGTGATGCCCGACGCGAACCTCGAGCAGGCCGTCGATGCGCTCATCGGCGCCGCGTACGGCTCGGCCGGCGAACGCTGCATGGCGATCAGCGTCGCGGTGCTGGTGGGCGACATCGCGGACCAGATCGTGCCGCTGGTGGCCGAGCGCGCGCGCAAGCTGGTGATCGGCGACGGCATGTCGCCGGAAGTCGAGATGGGCCCGATCGTCACCGGCGACGCGCTGAAGCGCATCGAAGGCTATATCGAGCAAGGCGTGAACGAAGGCGCGCAACTGGTGGTCGACGGCCGCGGGCTGCGGGTGCCGGGCCGCGAGGCCGGCTTCTTCACCGGCGGCACGCTGTTCGATCACGTGACGCCCGACATGCGCATCTACAAGGAAGAAATCTTCGGGCCCGTGCTCGGCTGCGTGCGCGTGAAGGACTTCGGCGAAGCGGTCGACCTGATCAACGCGCATGAATTCGGCAACGGCGTGTCGTGCTTCACGAGCGACGGCGGCATCGCGCGCGAGTTCGCGCGGCGCATCCAGGTCGGCATGGTCGGCATCAACGTGCCGATTCCGGTGCCGATGGCGTGGCACGGCTTCGGCGGCTGGAAGAAGAGCCTGTTCGGCGACATGCATGCATACGGCGAGGAAGGCGTGCGCTTCTATACGCGCCAGAAGTCGGTGATGCAGCGCTGGTCGTCGAGCATCGGCAAGGGCGCCGAATTCGCGATGCCGACCGCGAAGTAACCGTCTGACGGCACGCCGCCCGCTGCGCCGTCGCGCGGGCGGTGCGCCGGCAGCACCGGCAGGACGCGTCAGCCGGCCTGCGTGCCGTGCGCGCCGTCGGCGGTCGGCAGGTACGACAGTTCGAGCCGGTACGCGAGCGCGACGAACAGGCTCTGCGCAAGGCCCATCGTGGCCGTCAACGCGCGGAAGCCGAACGTCGCGCTGTCCTGCACCATCAGCGTCACCTCGGCCTCCCGCGCCAGCGGGCTCATCCGGCTGTCGGTGATCGCGATCAGCCGCGCGCCTCGCTGCACGGCCTGCTGCGCGACCTGCACGGTTTCCTCCGCATACGGCATGAACGAGATGACGATCATCACGTCGCCCTCGCGCACCGAACGGATCTGCCCGAGATGCATGCTGCCGAGCGCGCTGAACAGCCCGATGCGCTTGTCGGTGTGCTGCAGCGCGTAGTCGAGATAGACCGCAATCGGAAACGCGCGCCGCGAGCCCGCGATCCAGATCGCCTGCGTCTCGGCGAGCAGGTCGACGGCCTGCGCGAGCGCCTGCGAATCGAGCGTCTGCCGCAGCTGCTGCATCCCGGCAATGCTGCCCTTGATGAATTCGTCGGCGATCTGCTCGGGCTGCAGGCTCGACGAGCCCGATTCGATCACGTCGCGCAGCCGCAGGTTGTACGCGCGCCCCGGCGCGATCTGCTGCGCGAGCCCCTCGCGGAACAGCTTCTGCATCTCGGAGAAGCCGGAAAAGCCGAAATGCTTCGCGAAGCGCACGACGGCCGACGGCTGGACGCCGCACGCTTCCGCGAGCGACTGGATACCCTCCAGGCCAAGCTGGTCCCGATGCGTTTCCACGTGGCGCGCAATCACCTTCAGGCGATTGCTGAGGCCGTCGTATTCCTGCGTCAGGTGCTGCAGGAACTGCTCGACGGTGGCGGGAGGTTTCTCGGATGAACTCATCGGATAGCGCGAAGTTGACGGCCCCGATGTGCGCGCGATGTTGACGAACGCGGGCCGGGGCTCACCTGGATACATGCATGAAGGGCGAATTTAATCACGTTTGCGACGCAGCCCGCGCCGCGTGCTCGCTCCCACGCGCTCGATCATCACTTGCCTACGCTCCACGGCAACACTGGAAGCGATTGTCCAACGCGCTCGCGGCGGCGTAAAGATTAGGGCGTCTACCAAGACCGGCCGTCGGTGCAAAGCCTTGCGCGACGGGCGCGCGGCGCACCGCCGGCCCGTCGCGCGCGGTTCGACCGGTTCAACGATAGTCGACCCACACGCCGCCCGCGTCGGCGGAGCGCACGCAGTTCTCGACCCAGCGCACGCCTTCCACGCCCGCATGGACGTCCGGATAACGGATGTTCTTCAAGGCCGCAACGTCGCCGCGGTCGGCCGCATCCATCGCGAGCGCGAAGCGCGCATACAGGTTCGACCAGGCCTCGAACAGCCCTTCAGGATGCCCGGCGCCGACGCGATCCTCGCGCAATGCATGCGGATGCAGATAACCCATCCCGCGATCGAGCACCTGCGCGGGCTGCCCCTGCACTTCGTAGCGCAGCTGGTTCGGATGCTCGTCCCACCACTCGACGCTCGCCTTCGAGCCGATCACGCGCACCTTCTGGCCGTGCATCGAGCCCGCGTTCACCGCGCTCGACCACACGTAGCCGACCGCCCCCGTGTCGTATTCCATGATCGTGAACGCGTTGTCTTCCAGCGGCGCGCGGCTCTTCACGAAGCTCTGGCGCGAACACATCAGGCGCCGGATCTTCAGTTCGGGCGCCATCACCTCGGAGATGTACAGTGGATGCGTGCCGATGTCGCCGAGCACGTAGCTCGGGCCCGCGAACTTCGGGTCGACGCGCCAGCGCGCGGCCGCGCTCGCGGCCTCGACACCGTCGCTGTGGAAGCCGTGCGCGAACTGCATCTGCACGATGCGGATCTCGCCGAGATCGCCGCGGGCGATCATCTCGCGCGCCTGCTCGATCATCTGGTGTCCGGAATAACCGTAAGCGACGCCGACGATCCGGTTCTTCTCGACCGACAGCCGCTCCAGCGCCTCGGCCTCCTCGGTCGTGAAGCACAGCGGCTTCTCGCAGACCACGTGCAGGCCCGCGTTCAGCGCCGCGCGGCAGATCTCGAAGTGCGTGTTGTTCGGCGTCGCGATCGACACCGCGCGGATGCCGTCCGGGCGGCGCGCCTCGGCGTCGAACATCGTCGCATAGTCGGGATAGCAGCGTTCGGCCGCGACGCCGAGCTTCACGCCGAACTGGCGGCCGCGTTCGGGATCGATGTCGAACGCGCCGGCGACCAGCTGGAAGCTGCCGTCGCGCAGCGCGGCCGACCGGTGGCTGTAGCCGATCTGGCTGCCGAGCCCGCCGCCGACCATGCCCCAGCGAATCGAATGTCCAAGCAGAATCTGTCCGTCAATCATGATGGTGGTGGTCCTGGTGCGTGTTCAGTTCAGGGTGGGCGTGATGCGGTGGATCACGCGAAGCCGGCCGATGCGAGAAACGCGCGGCTCGCCGCGACGTCGCGCAGGCTCGTGCCGGCATGGCGCGGGTCGCGCTCCTGCTCGATCGTGATATAGCCCGCATAGCCGATGTCGATGAGCGCACGGCGGATCGCTGGGTAGTCGAGCACGCCGGTGCCGATCGGGCACATCACGCCGCGCGCGCACGCGGCGAAGAACGCGATGCGCTCGCCCATCACCGCGTCGTACACGGCCGCGTCGATGTCCTTGAAATGCACGTAGTCGAGGCGCGCCG
Organism: Burkholderia sp. HI4860; assembly: GCF_002223045.2. Lineage (NCBI taxonomy): Bacteria > Pseudomonadati > Pseudomonadota > Betaproteobacteria > Burkholderiales > Burkholderiaceae > Burkholderia > Burkholderia sp. HI4860. Next base: position 347,005 of record NZ_NKFO02000003.1, read on the forward strand.
CGTGGCGGCGCAGCCACGCCTGCGGGTCCATGCCCGAGTAGTACAGGTGGCCCGTGTCGAGACAAAGCCCGGCCGTGTCGGCCGGAATGTCGGCGACGATCCGGTCGATCTCGTCCGCGAACTCGATGTAGCCGCCCGCATGCGGATGGATCACCGTGCGCACGCCGAATCCGTCGCGTGCAATCGTCGCGATCTGCCGGATGTGCCCGACCATCGCCGCCCAGCTTTCGTCCGACAGCCGCGGCGCGCGATCGCCGTGGCCCGCCGCGTAGTCGCGCTCCTCGTGGCCCCAGTCCATCACGACCAGGTACGGCGCCGCGTAGCGCTGGCCGTCCTGCGTCGGCAGCTTCGGCAGCCGCGTGATCAGCGCGCAGATCTCACGCGTCTGGCGCACCAGGTTCGGCAGGTTCTCCGGCGACACCAGATCGTCGAAGATCGTGCCCGCGGTGATGCTCAGGCGCTGCCGCTCGAGCTCGGCGCTCACCACGTCGAGTTCGAGCGGGATGTAGCCGTACGGCCCCAGCTCGATGCCCGAGTAGCCGGCCTTGGCGGCTTCGGCAAGCACCTGCCGCCACGGCGGCAGGTGCGGGTTCTTCACGTCGTCGACACCCCAGCAGCACGGTGCGCAACCCATCTTCATCGTCATGTCGGTCAGTCCGGCAAGTTGCGGCTGCGGGTCAGCCGCGATAGAACGCGGGGCGTTCGGCCATCGCGATCGGCTCGACCGCCCCGCTCTTTTGCGCACGCACGCAGGCGTCGGCCGCGACCGCCGCCGCGTAGCCGTCCCAGGCCGACGGCCCGGTGAGCGCGTGCGCGCGCACGCCGTCGATGAACGCCTGCAGCTCGACGTCGTACGACGCGATGAAGCGCTCCTTCCAGTCGGTCATGATCTCGACCGACTGCCGCGCCGAATGCTTGAGCCCGACGGCCGGCGGATCGGGCAGCTTCGCGATGCCCTGCTCGCCGACCACCTCGCACTGGATGTCGTAGCCGTACTGGCAGTTCACGAAGATCTCGACGTCGATGCGCACGCCGCTCGCGGTTTCCAGCAGCACGATCTGCGGATCCGCGAGATGGGCCGACGCATGACGCGTCTTCCTCGGATAGACGACCTGCGTGCTCACGTAGTCCTCGCCGAGCAGCCAGCGCAGCACGTCGAGCTCGTGGATCAGCGTGTCGGTGATCGCCATGTCGGTCGTGTAGCGCTCGCCGACCGACTGGTTGCGGTGCGCGCAATGCAGCATCAGCGGCGCGCCGATCTCGCCGCTGTCGATCACGCGCTTCAGCGCGCGATAGCCTTCGTCGTACGGCCGCATGAAGCCGACCTGCACGAGCCGCTTGCCGTGCGCGACTTCCGCTTCGACGATCCGCATGCAGCCTTCGGCCGTCACGGCGAGCGGCTTCTCGCAGAACACCGGCTTGCCGTGCGCGATCGCGTCGAGCACGAACGCTTCGTGCGTCGGCCCCCACGACGTGACAAGCACGGCCTGCACGTCGGCGGCCGCGACCACCTCGTGGCCGTCGCCGTAGATCTCCGCGTCGAGCCCGTACTTCGTCACCGCGTCGCGCGCCTGCTGCGGATCGATGTCGTTGACGGCCACGACGCGCGCGCCGGACAGCGTGCGGGTCAGTCTGCGAATATGGTCCTGGCCGATCGCTCCGCAGCCGATCACGCCGATTTGCAAGGTCATCTAACAGTCTCCAGTCGTTCATTGGCGGTGCGGCACGCGCCGCACCGGTCAGTCATCCGTCAGCGCGCGGTACGATCGAAATGACGATCGACGTAGCGCTGGATCGTGTCGCGCATGTAGCGCGACGATGCTTCCGCGCGGTCCTCCCACGCGAACACGCACGACGACATCACGCCGTCGAAGCCTGCCGCGCCGAGCGCGCGAAAGAACACGTCCCAGTCGATCTCGCCCTGCCCGATGTCGAGATGCTGGTGCACGCGGATCTGGTTCGAACCCGGCGGGTTCACGATGTAGCGCAGCTGGCTGCTCTTGCGATGGTCGAAGGTGTCGGCCACGCGCACGTGCGCGAGGATCGGCGCGGCCTGCGCGATCATCGCGGCCATGTCGTCGCCGTAGTAGAACGTGTGCGGCGCGATGTACGACAGCTTCAGCGACGGCGAGCCGAGGTTCGTGACGATGTCGATCGCCGGCTGCAGCTGCTCGATCCAGTCCTCCGGATGCGGCTCGACCGACAGCACGATGCGTTCGCGCTCGAGGATCGGCAGCAACTCGTCCATCGACCGGAACCACGCGGCTTCGCACAACTCCTTGGGGTTCGCCCCCGGCCGTTCGCCGACCGAGCGCTCGGGCGACGCGCCGCGCCCGAACTCCGACACCATCAGCGCACACTCCATCTCGACCGCCACCTCGATCGCCTTCTTCCAGCAGCGCACCGCCCATTGCCGCTCGTCCTCGAACGGGCTCGCCCAGCGGTACATCGGCTGCAACGACGCGAGGCCGACGCCGCTCGCGCGCATCGCCTGCCGGAACGCGGCCATCCGCTCGCGCGTGGCGCGGGGCATTACCCACCAGTCGAGAAAGTCGCTGCGCGGCGACAGCTCGATCTGGTCGTAGCCGAGCTCGGCCACCGCGTGCGGCAGGCGGTCGAGCGGCAGGTGGCGAATCATGTAGGGGTCCAGCGCGATCTTCATCGAATATCCTCGACGATGGCGGGTAGCGGGGTGCCGGACGCAGGCGGCGGCACGTGCCGCCCTCGCCCGGCGATGCACGAAGGGTCAGCGGCGCTTCTTCTTGTTGCGGTACTGGTCGGCGATCACGGCCGCGACGATGATCGCGCCCTTGACCATCTCCTGGTAATACGCGTCGATGCGGATGAACGTGAAGCCCGACGTCATCACGCCGAGGATCAGCACGCCGATCACGGTGCCCGTCACGCGGCCGAGGCCACCCGACAGCGACGTGCCGCCGATCACGACCGCCGCGATCGCATCGAGCTCGTACATCACGCCCATGCCCGACTGGCCGGAGATCGCGCGCGCGGCCGTCACGGTGCCGGCGATCCCGCTCAGCAGGCCCGCGATCGCATAGACGAAGATCAGGTGGCGCGTGACGTTGATGCCCGACACGACGGCCGCATGACGGTTCGCGCCGATCGCATACGTGTACTTGCCGAAGCGCGTGTAGCGCAGCACGACGTGGAAGATCGCGGCGATCACGAGAAAGATGATCACCGGGTTGGCGCCCGCGCCGATGGCTGCGAACTGGTCGGTCAGCATCGACACCGGCATCCCGTTGGTGAACCACTTCGCGAAGCCGCGCGCGGCGACCATCGTGCCGAGCGTCGCGATGAACGGCGGGATGCCCGTCATCGCGATCAGCGAGCCGTTCAGCAGGCCGACCAGCAACCCGACGCACACGCCGGCGAGCACGGGCCAGATGATCGGCAGGTCGGTCAGGTGCGGAAACACCGCGCGCGGGAAGTCGGACACCTGCGCGAGACTGGCCGAGACGACCGCCGCGGCGGCCACGACCGAGCCCGACGACAGGTCGATCCCGCTGGTGATGATCACGAGGTTCACGCCGACCGCGATGATGCCGATCACGGCCATCTGCAGCACGATGATCTCGAGCCGCTCGGTGTTGAACAGGAAGCTCTGGCCGACGACGATCCAGCCGACGATCTCGAAGAACAGGCTGATGCCGACGAGCACGAGGAAGATGCTCAGCTCGGGCGGCCACTTCGTGTGCCGCGTCTTGAGGGTCATGGTCTGCGCATCCGCGACCGGGTTCAGGTTGCCCATTGCTTTGTCTCCAATCTTGGTTCGGCTCAGCGCGACGCGAGATCCATGATGCGGACCTGGTCGGCGTCCTTGCGATCGACGATGCCGGTCATGCGCCCTTCGTGCATCACCATCACGCGATCGCTCATTCCCAGCACTTCCGGCATCTCCGACGAGATCATCAGCACCGCGACGCCCTTGCCCGCGAGCGCGCTGACGAGCCGGTGGATCTCGGCCTTCGCGCCGACGTCGATGCCGCGCGTCGGTTCGTCGAGGATCAGGATGCGCGGCTGCGTGAGCAGCCACCGGCCGATCAGCACCTTCTGCTGGTTGCCGCCCGACAGGTTCTGGATTTCCTCGTGCAGCCCGGGCGACTTCACGCGCAGCATCCGGCTCATTGCCTCGCAGTCGCGCTTGAGCTGCGCCTGCCGCACGAAGTTGAACTTCACGTAGCGGTTGCTGAGCACCGCGGCTTCCATGTTCGCGAGCAGGTCGAGATTCAGGAAGCAGCCGGTGTCCTTGCGGTCTTCGGTGAGGAAGGCCATCCCGTGCTTCATCGCCTGCGCGGGCGTCGTGATGCGCACCGGCTTGCCGTCGATGCGGATCTCGCCCGACGTGGCCGGCACGACGCCGAACAGCGCCTCCGCGACGTTCGAGCGCCCCGAGCCGACGAGGCCCGCCACGCCGAGGATCTCGCCCGCGCGCAGCTCGAAGCTCACGTCGCGGAACACGCCGTCGACGCCGAGGTTCTTCACCGACAGCACGACCTCGCCGATCGGCACTTCCTCCTTCGGGAACATCTGCGTGATCTCGCGCCCGACCATCATGCGGATGATGTCGTCGCGCGTGACGTCGCTCGATGCATGCGTGCCGATGTACTTGCCGTCGCGGAACACCGAGAACTCGTCGGCGATCTCGAACAGCTCGTTCATCTTGTGCGTGATGTAGACGATGCCCTTGCCCTGCTCGCGCAGCTGGCGAATGATCCGGAACAGGTGCGTGACTTCCTTGTCGGTCAGCGCGGAAGTCGGCTCGTCCATGATCAGCACGTCGGAGTCGAACGACACGGCCTTCGCGATCTCGACCATCTGGCGGCTCGCGACCGTCAGCGTGCGCACGTCGGTTTCCGGGTCGATGTCGATCGACAGCCGCTCGAACAGCGCGGCCGTCTGGCGGCGCAGCGCGGCGTGATCGATCAGGCCGAAACGGTTCTTCGGTTCGCGGCGGATCCAGATGTTCTCCGCGACCGTCATGTACGGCATCAGGTTGAGTTCCTGGTGGATCATCGCGATGCCGCGGTCGAGCGCATCGAGCGGGCCGTTGAGCACGACCGGCTCGCCGTTGATCAGGATCTCGCCCTGGTCGGGCGTGTAGACGCCCGCGATGATCTTCATCAGCGTCGACTTGCCCGCGCCGTTCTCGCCCATCAGCGCATGGACGGTGCCGCGCCGCACGCGGAACTGCACGCCGTCGAGCGCGACGACGCCCGGAAAGGACTTGCCGACGCCGCGCACCTCGAGCACGCAGTCGGCCGCGGAAGAAGCCGGCGGGGCCGACGCGCCGGTCGAGCCGGACGAAGCGGCCCGCGCATCGTCGCCGGCCATCGGGCGCGCGACTCTGGCTGTAAACATGGACGTTCCTCGACAAGTCGTGCGCGAACCCGGTCGTGCCGGGCCCGCGCCATTCAACGGATCACCGGTCAGTGCTTCGCGTACTGGTTCATGTTCTCGGGCGTCACGAGCTCGAACGGCACGTTCACGTAGCGGTCGACGGGCTGCTTCTTCGCGAGCTTGAGCGCGGCCGCGACGGCCTGCTGCCCCTGCCCGGATGCGTTCTGGTACACCGACACCTTCAGCTCGCCGCTCTTCATCGATGCGAGGCCATCCGGCGTCGCGTCGATGCCGGCGACGATCGTCTTCGGCGTCCACTTGCGCGCGGCCTTCAGCGCGTTGATCGCGCCGATCGCCATCTCGTCGTTGTTCGAGATGATCGCGTCGTACTTCGTGCCGGAGCTCAGCCAGTTCATCGTGATGTCCTGGCCCTGCGTGCGGCTCCACTTGCCCTCGCGCTTGTCGACGATCTTCATGCCCGAGCAATCCTTGGTCGCGATCACGTCCTCGATGTCCTTGGTGCGGGCGCGCGCCGACTCGTTGGACAGCTCGCCCATCAGCACGAGGAGGTCGCCCTTGCCGCCGAGCAGCTTGCACACCTGACGCGCCTGCAGCGTGCCCGACTGCTTCTCGTCGGACGCGACGACCGCGACGCCCGTCGGCAGCTTGTCGAAATCGACCGGCTTGCGGTTCACGTACACGAGCGGAATCTTCGCCGCCGTCACCATCTTGGTGATCTTCGGCGTCGCGTCGGTATCGACCGCGTTCACGATGATCGCGTCGACCTTCTGCGCGATCATGTTCTGGACCTGGCTCAACTGCTTGCCGACGTCGTTGCCGCCGTCCTCGATCTGCACCGTCGCGCCGTCCTTCTTCGCTGCGTCGGAAATGCTGTTGCGCAGGATGGTCAGGAACGTGTCGTCGAACGACGCCATCGTCACGCCGATCTTCTCGGCATGCGCGAGCGGCGCTGCCAGGATCGCGGCGGCCGCGACGGCCATCAGCTTGGTCTTCATGATCAATCTGTCTCCTCATCTCCGGGGGGCGGAAGACGGCGCGTTGCGCGCCGCCGGGCCGAGTCCGATCGAATCCGATACGGACTGAAGCATCCGGATGAAACTGTAGATCACTTCCTCGAAAATTTGGAAATTTATTTCTACGTGATTTCACCTAGGGAACTGGATTTCCAAAAAGTCTAGACTCCGTTCCGTAGCCCGATTCCTTGCGGCAGGCAGTCCCGCGTCGTGCCCCACACGATGCGGATCGCCGCCGCCGGTTCGGTCCCCTAATCCGCCGGCATCGCCGAACGCCGGCCGCGAGCGTGACACGTGATATGAGCCTGCTGACCTTTCCGAGTGACCGCCCCATCGATCTCGCCTGCCTCGGCCGCGTGGCCGTGGATCTCTATGCGCAGCAGTACGGCAGCCGCCTGGAAGATGCGCGCAGTTTCCAGATGTATCTCGGCGGCTCGTCCGGCAACGTCGCGTTCGGCGTGGCCCGGCTCGGGCTGAAGACCGCGATGATCTCGCGCGTCGGCGACGAGCAGATGGGCCGCTTCCTGCGCGAGACGCTCGAGCGCGAAGGCTGCGACACGAGCCAACTTCAGACCGACCGCGAGCGGCTGACCGCGCTGGTGCTGCTCGGGCTGAAGGACCGCGACACGTTCCCGCTGCTGTTCGTGCGCGAGAACTGCGCGGACATGGCCGTGCGCGCCGACGAGATCAGCGAGGACTTCATCGCCGGCTGCCGCGCACTCGCGATCACCGGCACGCACCTGTCGACGCCGGGCACGCGCGAGGCATCGCTGACCGCGCTCGGCTATGCGCGCCGCCATGGCGTCGTGCGGATACTCGACATCGACTACCGGCCGGTGCTGTGGGGGCTGACCGCGCGCGGCGCGGGCGAAAACCGCTACGTGCCGGACGCGCAGGTGACGCGGCAATTGCAGCAGGTACTCGGCGAATTCGACCTGCTGGTCGGCACCGAAGAGGAATTCCTGATCGCCGGCGGCGTGCCGCACGACGTGATCGGCTCGTTGCAGGCGGTGCGCAAGATCACGAACGCGACGCTGGTCGTCAAGCGCGGCGCGCTCGGCTGCTGCGTGATCGAAGGCGACATTCCCGAGCGCATCGACGATGCGCCGACCTATCTCGGCGAACGTGTCGAGGTGCTCAACGTGCTCGGCGCGGGTGATGCGTTCCTGTCGGGCCTGCTGTCGGGGCTGCTGCGCGGGCGCGACTGGGCCGAGTCGACACGCATCGCGAACGCGTGCGGCGCGATCGTCGTGTCGCGCCACGCGTGCTCCGCCGCGATGCCGACGCCGGCCGAGCTGGCGCACTGGTTCGACGGCAGCCGCAATCCGGTGGTCGACGCCGACCACACGCTCGCGCACCTGCATCGCGTGACGGTGCCGCGCCGCGAATGGGACGACCTGTGCGTGATGGCGTTCGACCATCGCAGTCAGTTCTACGAACTCGCGGTGCAGGCCGGCGCGGACGAAGCGCGGATCAAGACCTTGAAGCGCCTGCTCGTGCGCGCGGTCGAACAGGTCGAGCGCGATCGCCAGATCGAAGGCCACGTGGGCGTGCTGATCGACGGCGGCGGCTACGGCAGCGACGCGCTGGCGTCGGCGACCGGACGCGGCTGGTGGGTCGGCCGCCCGGTCGAGCTGCCCGGCTCGCGGCCGCTGCGCTTCGACGAAACGCGCTCGGTCGGCTCGTCGCTCACGCACTGGCCGACCGAACAGGTCGTGAAGTGCCTCGTGCACTATCACCCGGACGACCCGGTCGACCTGCGCGTCGAACAGGAGCAGCGCGTGCTGGAGCTGTGGGAAGCCACGCGCGCCAGCGGCAACGAGCTGCTGCTGGAAATGATTCCGCCGCGCGCGGTCACGCCGGCCGGCACCGAGGACGACGCGGTGCTGCGCACGATCGCGCGCTTCTACAACCTCGGCGTGAAGCCCGAATGGTGGAAGCTCACGCCGCTCACCGCCGACGGCTGGACGCGGCTCGCCGCGTTGATCGCCGAGCGCGACCCGTATTGCCGGGGCGCGGTGATCCTCGGGCTGAACCAGCCGCTGCAATACCTCGTCGACAGCTTCCGCTCGGCGACCAACCCGATCGTCAAGGGCTTCATGGTCGGGCGCACGCTGTGGGCCGACGCATCGCTGAACTGGTTCGCCGGCCGGATCGACGACCAGGCGCTGATCGACGAAGTCGCCGGCAACTTCGCGCAACTGGTCGATGCGTGGCTCGGCCGCCGTGCCGCGGCCGCCCGCGCCGCCGCGGCCTGACGCGACGCCCGCCATGGCCCTTTCCTCTTCACCGACCGACATGACCTCTACCGTGAGACTGACCGTCAGCCAGGCGCTCGTGCGCTACCTGGCCGCCCTGCGCGCCGAAGTCGTCCAGCCCGACGGCCGCACCGAGATCCTGCCGTACTGCGGCGGCGTGTTCGCGATCTTCGGCCACGGCAACGTGGCCGGGCTCGGCGAGGCGCTGCACGCGGAAAAAGACCGCCTGCCGACCTTCCGCGCGCACAACGAGCAAGGGATGGCCAATGCGGCCATCGCGTTCGCGAAAGCGAACTTCCGCCAGCGGATGATGGCCGCGACGTCGAGCATCGGCCCTGGCGCGACCAACATGCTGACCTCGGCCGCGCTCGCGCACGTCGGCCGGCTGCCGCTGTTGCTGCTGCCCGGCGACGTGTTCGTGTCGCGGCTGCCCGACCCCGTGCTGCAGCAGGTCGAGGATTTCGAACAGGGCGACGTCAGCGCGAACGATTGCTTCCGGCCGGTGACACGCTACTTCGACCGCATCACGTCGCCCGAGCAGTTGCTCGTCGCGCTGCCGCGCGCGATCCAGGTGATGACCGATCCCGCGCAGTGCGGCCCGGTGTGCCTCGCGTTGCCACAGGACGTACAGACCTTCGCATACGACTGGCCCGAGGACTTCTTCGCACCGCCGGTGATCCGGATGCGCCGGCCGCCGGCCGACGCGCTCGAACTCGCCGATGCGCTCGACGTGCTGAAGGCCGCCAAGAAGCCGCTGATCGTCGCGGGCGGCGGCGTGCTGTACAGCCAGGCGTGGGATGCGCTACGCGCGTTCGCCGATACGCATGGCGTACCGGTCGCCGAATCGCAGGCCGGCAAGGGCAGCCTCGCATGGGACCATCCGCTGAATCTCGGGTCGATCGGCGTGACGGGCTCGCCGGCCGCGAACCGTGCGGCCGCGCAGGCCGACGTGGTGTTCGCGGTCGGCACGCGGCTGCAGGACTTCACGACCGGCTCGCATGCGCTCTACGGCCATGCGACGCTCTTGAGCCTGAACGTGCAGCCGTTCGACGCAGGCAAGAAACGCGGCCGTCAACTGGTGGCCGATGCGCGCACGGGCCTCGGCCAGCTGTCGGCCGCGCTGGCCGGCTGGCAAGCCGATCCGGCGTGGACCGCCGGCAACCGCGACCAGGCCACCGCCTGGAACGCGCGCGTGACCGAGCTCACGACCCGCATTCCGAAGGACACGCTGCCGTACGACGCGGAAGTGATCGGTGCCGTGCGCGACTCCGCCGCCGACGCGGGCCGCGACAGCGCACGTGATGACCTCGTCGTGTGCGCGGCCGGCACGCTGCCGGCCGAGCTGCACAAGCTGTGGCGCAGCGGCGTGCCGGGCAACTACCACATGGACTACGCGTACTCGTGCATGGGCTACGAGGTCGCGGGCGGCCTCGGCGCGAAACTCGCGCGGCCCGAACGCGAAGTGATCGTGATCGTCGGCGACGGCTCGTACATGATGCTCAACGCGGAACTCGCGACGTCGGTGATGCTCGGCCGCAAGATCATCGTCGTGATCCTCGACAACCGCGGCTACGGCTGCATCGAGCGGCTGCAACTGAATTGCGGCGGCGCGAGCTTCAACAACATGCTCGACGACTGCGTGCCGGAGGGCGGCGAGCGCTCGACGATCGACTTCGCGATGCATGCGCGCGCGATGGGCGCCGACGCCGTGCACGTGCGCGACATCGGCGAGCTGCGCAGCGAGATGAAGCGCGCCCGCGCGGCGACGAAGAGCCAGGTGCTCGTGATCGACACCACGCACCGCCGCACGACCGACGACGGCGGCGCATGGTGGGAAGTCGCGGTGCCACAAGTATCCGAACGCGCCGGCGTCGATGCAGCGCACCGCGCGTATCTCGATGCGAAGACCCGGCAGCGGCGCTGATCCGCCCACCCTTTCCATCCGCCGCGCCGAAACAACAACATTCGAACCCAGGAAACACGTCATGAGCTGGAACGTCCGCATCGGTATCAATCCCCTGTCGTGGATGAACGACGACCTGCCGTCGCTCGGCGGCGAGACGCCGCTCGAAACGGCGCTGAAGGAAGGCGCCGAAATCGGCTACGCGGGCTTCGAGCTCGGCAACAAGTTTCCGAAGACGGGCCCCGAGCTGAAGGCGAAGCTCGCCGAGTTCGGCCTTGTGTGCGTGTCCGGCTGGTATTCGGGATTCCTTGCCGAGGTCGAGCCGGGCATGAGCGACGACGATGCGGTCGCCGCCGAGATCGAGCGCTGCCGCGCGCACATGACGAAGCTGCAGTACAACGACGTGAAGGTCGTTGTGTACGGCGAATGCGCGGGCACGATCCAGGGCAACATCGACACGCCGGTCGCGAAGCGGCCGCGCTTCGTCGACGACGCAGCCTGGCGGCGCTACGCGGCGCGCCTCGACGCGTTCGGCGCGCACCTGCTCGACACGTACGGCATCAAGCTTGCGTACCATCACCACATGGGCGCGTACGTCGAGTCGCCCGACGACGTCGACCGGCTGATGGCGCTGACCGACCCGTCGAAAGTGTTCCTGCTGTTCGACACCGGCCACGCGTATTTCGGCGGCGCGGCCGACCCGGTCACGCTGCTGAAGAAGCATGTGTCGCGCGTGGTTCACGTGCATTGCAAGGACGTGCGGCCGCAGGTCGTCACGCAGGCGCGCAACGACGGCTGGAGCTTCCTGAACGGCGTGATCAACGGCACCTTCACCGTGCCGGGCGACGGCGCGCTCGACTACGAGGCGACGCTCCGTACGCTGAAGGACGCCGGCTACGAAGGCTGGCTCGTCGTCGAGGCCGAGCAGGATCCGGCCGTCGCGCCGAGCTATGCGTATGCGAAGAAGGGTTACGAATCGCTGCGCGCGATCGTCGACCGGTTGAGCGCGTGAACACATGAACGCGTGAACGCATGAGCCCTACCCTGTTGCGGAGCCCTACCCCATGACGATTTCTCCCCTGCTGATCAAGGCCTCGGCCGACCGCGAGATCTGCAACGTCACGCCCGAGTCGGCCGGCTGGAAACACGTCGGCTTCCGTGCGCTGCGCCTGAAGGCCGGCGACACCGAGACGCTCGACACCGGCGCGCGCGAATTGTGCGTCGTCGTGCTCACCGGCACGGTGCGTGCGGATGTCGACGGTAAAACCTACGATGCGCTCGGCAAGCGCGACAGCGTGTTCGAGGACGTGTCGCCGGATGCGCTGTACGTGCCGGGCGGCAAGACGGTCACGCTGGTCGCGACGCGCGATGCGGAAGTCGCGCTGTGCACCGCGCCGTACGCGAGCGGCGACAAGCCCGTGCAACGCCTCGACGGCGAGCGGATGCGCCGCTCGGTACGCGGGCAAGGCACCAACACGCGGTACGTGTGCGACATCCTGATGGGCGACAACCCGGCGGCCGACCGGCTGCTCGTGGTCGAGGTCGTCACGCCGGCCAGCCATTCGAGCAGCTATCCGCCACACAAGCACGACCGCGACGCGGCGCCGGAAGAAACGTCGCTCGAGGAAACCTACTACCACCGGATCGATCCGCCGCAAGGCTTCGCGTTCCAGCGCGTGTACACGGACGACCGCAGCCTCGACGAAGCGTGCGCGGTCGAGGACCACGACGTCGTGATGGTGCCGCGCGGCTACCACCCGGTGGTCGCGCCGCACGGCTACAACCTGTACTACCTGAACGTGATGGCCGGGCCGAGCCGCGCGTGGGCGTTCAAGAACGATCCCGCGCACGAGTGGATGCTCGACGCCCCGAAGCGCTGATGGAAAGACGGGCCCGCGCGCGGCCCGTGACGATGCGACGCCCGGCGCGCGCACCCAGCGCCGGCGACGCCACGGAGCCGCCATGGTGACGACCCTCTTTCGCCTCGACCCCCATCCCTTCGACGACGACGCGTCGAACCCGGCGCTGCCGCGCTTCGACGCGGCCGTTGCGCGCCGGATGGGGGAAATCGCTGTCAATCTTGCGTCGCGCCGCGGGCTGCCGATCGCGGTGAGCATCGTCGGCGAGCAGGCGCCGCTGTTCTACTGCGCGCTCGACGGCAGCGATGCCGATGACAGCGACGCGATCCGCCGGCGGCAGAACACGGTGTTGCGCTTCGGCCTGAGTTCGCTCGCGGTCGGCGAGCGGTTTCGCCGCGCCGGCTGGTCGCTGCAGTCGCAGGGGCTGTCGGATGACGACTATGCGCTCGACGGCGGCGGCGTGCCGCTGCGGATTGCCGGGGCCGGCATCGTCGGTGCGATGACGATCGCGGGGCTCGACTCGGAACACAATCACGCGCTCGTCGTCGAGAGCCTGCAGTGGCACGTCGGCCGTTACGCGCTCGCGATGCACGCGTAACGAAACGGGCGGCACGACCGGCGCACGCGCGCCGCTGCACCGCCCTGCACGATCAGTTCAACCCGCCGCTCACGACGAGATGCTCGCCGGTCATCCAGCGTGCATCGTCCGACGCGAGGAACACGGCGACCGACGCGATGTCGTCCGGCTCGCCGAGGCGGCCGAGCGGCGTCTGGCCGAGCACCTGCGCTTCGAGATCGGAACCGATGATGCCCGCGCTGTGCGTGCCTTCGGTCACGACCATCCCCGGGTTGATCGCGTTCACGCGGATCTTGCGCGGCGCGAGTTCGAGTGCGAGCACGCCGGTGATCGCGTCGACCGCGCCCTTGGTGCCGCTATACACGGCGCTCGCGGGCGGCGTGATGCTGGTCACCACCGAGCTGATGTTGATGATGCTCGCGCCTTCGCCGAGATGCTTGACCGCGGCCTGCGTGGTCAGCAGCACGCCGAACACGTTCGTGTCGAACTGACGGCGGTAGTGCTCTTCGGTGATCGCTTCGATCGGCGCGAATTCATACACGCCGGAATTGTTGACGAGCACGTCCAGACGCCCGTACGTGTCGATCGCGGTATCGACGATGCGCTGCGCATCCGCCGCCTTCGACACGTCGCCACCGACCGCGACCGCGCGGCCGCCGGCTTCGACGATCGCGCTCACGACCGCCTCGGCGCCCGCCTTGCTGCTCGCGTAGTTGACGACCACCGACGCGCCTTCCGCGGCCAGTGCCTTCGCGATCGCCGCGCCGATGCCCTTCGAGCCGCCCGTGACGATCGCGACCTTGTTTGCCAGCTTGCTCATGATTTCATTCCTCAGTCAGAAGACTTTCGATGGAGGGTGCCGGTTGCGGCGTTGCTGCGTCGTTGCGTCGATATGCAACCGGTATGACTGGCAATTTACTGTGCGGTACCGCGGCGATAAAGCGGCTCGTCACGAATTGACTGGCAGCGTTTTCCGAACAATCGTTCGTGCGCTATCAGCCGGCGCTCAGCCATGCATTCGCGACGTCGCCGCCCAACCCGTCGAGTGCACCGTCGTACACGATCCGTCCGCGCCCCATGACCGCGACGCGCCGCGCGAGCTGCGGCGCGAACTGCAGCCGCTGCTCGATCAGCACGATCGCGACACCGTCGGCCTGCAACGCGGCGAGGCAGGCGCCGACTTCGTCGACCGCGAGCGGCGCGAGCCCTTCGGCCGGTTCGTCGACGATCAGCACGCGCGGGCGGGCGGCCAGCGCCCGCACCAGCGCGAGCACCTGCTGCTCGCCGCCCGACAGCCGCCCCGCTTTCACATCCGCGCGCGCAGCCAGCAACGGAAAGCGGTCGAACAGCCGTTCGAGCGCCGCGCGTTCGGCCACGCCGCTGACGCCGCGCAGCCCGAGCCGCAGGTTGTCGCGTACCGTCAGCAGCGGAAACACGTCGCGGCTTTCGGCGACGTAAGCCACGCCGCGCCGCGCGATCTCGAACGTGCGCGCCCCCACACATTCGGCGCCGCCGATGCGCACCGAGCCGGCCGTGCGCACGAGCCCCATCACGGCCTTCGCGAGCGTCGAGCGCCCCGAGCCGTTGCGGCCGAGCAGCGCGAGCGTCTCACCCGGCGCGAGCGCGAGATCGACGCCGTCGAGCACGGGTTGCAGCCCGTACCACGCGCGCAGGTCGCGAATGTCGAGCAGCGCGCTCATGGGGCGCCCTCGCCCAGATAGGCGGCCCGCACGGCCGGATCGGCGCGGATCGCATCGGGCGCGCCGGTCGCGACCACCGTGCCGCGCACGAGCACCGTGATGCGTTCGGCGAAGCCGAACACCGCATCCATGTCGTGCTCGATCAGCAGGACCGTGCGCCCCTGCGTGGTGGCGCGAATCAGCGCGATCATCCGGGCCGCCTGCGCGCGGCTCATGCCGGCCGTCGGCTCGTCGAGCAGCAGCGTGCGTGCGCCGCTCGCGAGTGCGATCCCGAGATCGAGCGCGCGCTGTTCCGCATAGCTCAGTTCGCCGGCCAGCGTGTCGCGATGCGCATCGAGGCCGATATCGTGCAGCACGCGAGCGGCCGCGAGATCGACCGACGCCGCTTCGCGCAGCCGGTTCCACCAGCGCCGCCGCTCGGCCGGCGCATGCAGCGCCGCGCAGCGCAGGTTGTCGAACACGGTCAGCCGCGCGAACGCGCTCGTCTGCTGGAAACTGCGGCCGATGCCGAGCCGGCTCGCGACGACCGGCCCGCGCCCGCGCAGCTCGACGCCATGCAGCACGACGCGCCCGCGCGTGGGCCGCACCGCGCCGGCGATCAAGCCGAACAGCGTCGACTTGCCCGCGCCGTTCGGCCCGATCAGCGCATGACGCTCGCCGGCCGCGATGCTCAGTTCGACGCCGTCGAGCACCGTCTGCGCGCCGAAGCGCTGCACCACGCCGTGCAGCGCGATCGCGTTGCCGTTCATCGCCCGTCCCCCCGCTGGCCGGCCTGCCCGCCCGGCGCGAGCCGCGCGCGCCAGCCCCACAGCAGCGTGCCGATGCCGAACGCGGAGCACGCGACGGCCCAGCCGGCCGGCGTATCGGCGTCGATACGCCAGGCGCCGAATGCGAAGCCCGCGCCGTCGTCCTGCGCGAAACGCCACGCGTAGCCGAGCTCGGCCGCGCAGACGAGCGCGACGCCCCAGAACACACACGCACCGACCGCACACAGCATGCGCCACCGCTCGGCCGCCGGCGCGCCGCGCCGCAACGCCTGCGCGAGCGCTGGCACGATCCCGGCGATCCCGCGCGGCGCGGCCACGACGACCACGACGAACAGCACGCCGAGATACAGCGCCCACGCGCGCGACACGCCCGCGACGACGATGCTCAGCACCGTGAGCACGGAGGCACCGGCCGCCGGCCCGAAGAACGCGCCGGTGCCGCCGATCACCGCGGCGATCAGCACGGTCGCCGACCGCGCCATCGATACGCTGTCGGGCGTCGCGATCTCGACGTCGATCAGCGTCAGCGTGCCGGCGACGCCGGCGAAGAACGACGCGCAGGTGACCATCGCGAGCCGCACGCGGCGGGGATCGGAGCCGAGCGCGGCGACGCGCACCGGGTTGTCGCGCACCGCATTCGCGAGCCGCGCGAGCGGGGTGCGTGTCAGCGCGTGCATCGCCCACGCCGACGCGAGGCACCACGCGGCGATCACCGCATACGCCTGGACGGGTGCGCCGAAATGCCAGCCGCCCCACGGCGTGCCGCTCGCCCGGTCGATCGGCACGCCGCCGATTCCGCCGAACCAGGCCGGCACGCTCCACGCGGCGGCCGCGACGCACTCGCCGAGCCCGAGCGTGATCATCGCGAACGCGGTGCCCGAGCGGCGCGTCGCGAGCAGCCCGGCCGCGAAGCCGAAAGCGGCGCCGGCCACGCCGCCGACGAGCGGCAACAGCGGCAGCGGGCCGCCAAAGTGGTTGAACCAGTGCGCGGCCGCGAACGCGCCGAGGCCCGCGAACGCCGCGTGCCCGAACGACAGCAGCCCGGTCGTGCCGAGCTGCAGGTTGTACGACAGTGCAAGCACGACGAGCGCGGCCGTCTGCGCGAGATAGCCGAGCACCGCGCCATGCGGCCACAGCCACGCGGGCAGCACGACGCAGGCGGCGAACAGAGACCAGCGCATGACGCCGGCGAGCATGCGGTTACGCATCGGCACGCTCGCCGAACAGCCCGCGCGGCCGCGCGACCAGCACCGCGACGAGCAGGAGGTACGGCACCAGCGGCGCCAGCTGCGCGATCGACACCGCGGCCACGCTGTCGGGCAGCGCGATGCCGGCCCATTCCGTGAGGTCGCGCAGCGACGTGTCGCTCGCGGCCGCGAAGGTCTGCGCGAAGCCGACCGCGAGCGACGCCGCGAACGCGCCGCCGAGCGAGCCGAGCCCGCCGATCACGACGACCGCGAACACGACCGACCCGACCGTTTCGGCCAGCGCGGGTTCGATCACCGCGAGCGGCGCGCCGATCACGCCGGCCAGCGCCGCGAGCGCGGTGCCCGCACCGAACAGCGCCGTCATCACGCGCGGCACGTCATAGCCGAGCGCCTCGACGGCCGCACGGTGCGTGAGCGCCGCGCGCACGACGAGCCCGATGCGCGACGCGCGCAGCAGCGCGCCGAGCGCGACCAGCATCGCGGTGGACATCCCCATCATGAACAGCCGGTAGCGCGGCAGCGCGAGGCCGAATACGGTGACGGGCGCGCCGTCGAACAGCGCCGGCACGGGCGCCGGCAACGGCGCGAGGCCCCATACGAGTTTCGCGCCCTCGCCGATCAGGTACGCGAGGCCGAAGGTCAGCAGCAGTTCGCTCGTATGGCCGCGCGCCTGCACGCGGCGCAGCAGCACGCGTTCGCAGCCGGCGCCGAGCAGCCCGACCGCGAGCGGCGCGAGCACCAGCGCGGGCCAGAAGCCCGCGCCGGCCGCGATGCCGTAGCCGACGTACGCGCCGAGCATGTAGAAGCTCGCATGCGCGAAATTGAGCACGCCCTGCACGCTGAAGATCAGCGTGAGGCCGGCCGACAGCATGAACAGCAGCAAGCCGTAGCTGAGGCCGTTGAAGGCCTGGAGCGCGAACGCGTGCACCGCGCAATCAGGCCGCGAGCGGCTCGAGCGCGGCGCGCAGCGCGTCGGGAAGCGGCACCGGCCGGCGCGTGCCGCGATCGACGTACACGTGCACGAAATGCCCCTGCGCGGCGGGCGTGGCGTCGCCCTGCGCGAACAGCCCGACCTCGTAGCGCACGCTCGACGTGCCGAGCTTCACGACCCGCAACCCTGCGTCGACCGACTGCGGGAACACGAGCGGCGCGAAGTAGTTGCATTGCGTCTCGACCACGAGGCCGATCGTCTGCCCGTGCTCGACGTCGAGCACGCCGGCGCGGATCAGGTATTCGTTCACGACCGTGTCGAAGTAGCTGTAGTAGACGACGTTGTTCACGTGCCCGTAGACGTCGTTGTCCATCCAGCGGGTCGTGATCGGCAGGAAGTGGCGATAGGCGTCGCGCGGACGCGGTTGCGGCTTGTCGGACATGGCGATGGCGGTCAGGACGAGGGAAGCGAGGGGGACGACGCGCGGCGCCCGCGGGACACGACGCACCGGCATGAAGCGGAACGCCGCGCCGCGATCGCGCGCGGCACGGCGGAGACAACGCGGCTGGCGGGCCGGCCCGTCACTGCCCCGGCCGGTCGACGAACTCGAAATCGAGGCCGCGCGCCCGCATCCAGTCGGCGAGCGCGACGCCCGTGCCGGCGCGCCACGGGCGCAGCAGCAGCGGATCGACGAGCTTGTATTCGAGCAGTTCCGGCGACAGCGCGACCGTGCCCGACGCACGCACGTGGTACGCGATGATCAACTCGTTCTTGCGGATGAATTCGTAGACGCCGACGAGCGACACGTGCTCGGCCTTCAGCGCCGTTTCCTCGAAGACCTCGCGCGCGATGCCGTCCTCGGGCGTCTCGCCGTTCTCGAGGAAGCCGGTGATCAGCGCGAACATCCCTTCGGGCCAGGCCGCGTTGCGCGCGAGCAGGATCTTGCCGTCGAGCTCGACGATCGCGGCGACGACGGGCAGCGGGTTGTTCCAGTGCACATAACCGCAGGTGTCGTCGGGGCACGCCTGGCGAATGCGGCCGCCTTCATGATCGGGATCGGCGCGCTCGGTGAGCGGGCTCGCGCAGCGCGGGCAAAAGCGGTAATCGGCGGTGGTCATCGATGAGAATCTGGCAGGCGCCGGACGGCCGCCTGCCGGCTGCCCGCGCACCCGCTCGGCGCGGGAAAGGCTTCATTCTAGCGAGTTTGCCCGGGCCGCAGACGATCCGGCCCCGCCGACATCAGGGTTGCCGGCGCCCGCGTGCGGCGGTTGCCGCGAAGCCGGCGGCGCCCAGCAGCAGCGCGGCGACCGCAACCCACAGCGCGGGGGAAAACGACCCGAAGCGCGCGGCCAGCGGCGCCGCGACGAGCGGGCCGAGAATCTGCCCGACCCCGTACGACGCGGTCGCATAGCCCATCAGCCCGGCTGCCCGCTCGCCGTGCAAGCGCCGCGCCTCGCGCATCGCGAACAGCGTGATCGCGGTGAACGGCAGGCCGAGCAGCGCGCTGCCGACCGAGAAACCGGCCGCGTTCGGCCACACGATGCCGGCGACAATGCCGAGCGCCTGTGTCGCGCAGCCCGCCGCGAGCAGCAGCCGGTTGTCCCAGTGCGCGGGCAGCCGCGCGGCGGTGATCGCGCCGACGATCAGCGCCGCGCCGAACATCGGCCAGAACAGGTCGGGCCATGGCGAGCCGGCCGGCAGCGCGGCGCGCGCGATCACGGGCAGGAACGTCGCGGTGATGATGTAGCCGAAGCCCGGCATGCCGTACAGCACGACGAGCCATGCGGCGTCCGCGCGATGGCGGCCCTTGTGCGCGGGGTTCGGCGCGGTGGCGGCGGCCGCATGCGGCGCGGCACCGCCCGGCGGCACGGCTTGCTCCGGGGCGGCCGCGAACGTGCGCCAGATCACGACCGACAGCACCGCGGACAGCGCGGCGAACCCGAGCCAGCCCGACGCCGCGCGCTGGCCGGCCAGCGCGCTGCCGATCAGCCCCGTCACCACGATGCCGACGCCGGGCCCCGCGTAGATCACCCCGCTCCACTCGGGCGCATGCAGTTCGGCCAGCCGCCGCAGCCCCCATTGCGACACGAACACGAACGTCCATGCGCTGACGACGCCCGCGACGAAGCGCACCGCGAGCCACACCGGCAGCAGGTGGCCGACACCCATCGCCGCGGTGAGCAGCACGGTGGCCACGAGCCCGACGCGCACCATGCGCGCGGGCGCCACCCGCAGCGCCGCGCAACTGACCGCGCCGACGAAGTAGCCCGCGTAGTTCGCCGACGCGAGCCAGCCGCCGGCCTTCAGGCCGATCGAGCCGTCCGCGAGCATCAGCGGCAACAAGGGCGTGAACGCAAAACGGCCGACGCCGAGCACGACCGCGAGGCCGACCATGCAGGCCAGCGCGGCCGTGCGGGCGCGGCGGTCGGCATCATCGACGAAAGGCGCGCCGGCGGCGGTCGGGGTATCGGAGCGGGACATGGCGGCAAGGGCCGGCGTTCAACGCGTCGGCCGGATCGGAAATCGGAATGCTTCCATCCTAGCTTGACCAAACGTTCTCGAAAAATGAATAATTGAGAATCCAATCATCGCTCGGAGAGAATCATGGACCTGGCGGCGCTGGCGATTTTCCGGGCCGTGGTGCGCGAGAACGGCGTGACGCGTGCGGCGGCCAAGCTCAATCGCGTGCAGTCGAACGTCACGACGCGCATCAAGCAGCTCGAGGAGGAACTCGGCGCGGCGCTGTTCGTGCGCGACGGCCGCCGGCTCGTGCTGACGCCGGCCGGCCATACGCTGCTGCCGTATGCGGAGCGCCTGCTCGCGCTCGCCGACGAGGCGCGCGACGCGGTGCGCGAGGACACGCCGCGCGGGCGGCTGCGGCTCGGCACGATGGAAAGCACGGCCGCGAGCCGATTGCCGACCGTGCTCGCGCGCTATCACCACGCGTGGCCCGACGTGTCGCTCGAGCTGCTGACGGGCACGACGGGCTGGCTGATCGACCGCGTGCGCGACTTCGAGATCGACGCCGCGCTGTTCGCCCGCCCGCCCGCGCCGGAGACGCTCCCCGACACGTTCGAGACGGTGCCGGTCTTCCGCGAGGACCTGGTGCTGCTCACGCCGCGCGGCCACCCGCCGGTGCGCACGCCGCGCGACGTGATCCTGCCGACGCTGATCGCGTTCGAGCGCGGCTGCACGTATCGCAAGTACGTCGAGCAGTGGTACGCGGCGCATGGCGTCAAGCCGGCGCGCGTGCTCGAACTCGGGTCGTATCACGCGATCGTCGCGTGCGTCGCGGCCGGTGCCGGCATCGCGGTCGCGCCGCGTTCGGTGCTCGACCTGCAGCCCGAAACCGGCAACATCACCGCGCACGTGATCCCCGAACTGGAAGGCATCGATACGCTGCTCGCGTGGCGCCAGGGTTATGCGTCGGCCGCGTTGGCCGCGTTGCGCGATGCGCTCACCGAGGCCGCACGGCAGGCGGATGGTGCAGCGAAGCCGCCGGTCACCGTGCCGGCCTGAATCGTCGGGCGCGGCCGGCACGCATCGTTCCGGCGGAGCAACAAAAAGACCCGACCGGCGCATGCCGATCGGGTCTTTCTTATTTCAAATGATGCCGTAACGAGACGGCATCACATCGGTCGCGACGATCAGAGCCGCTCTTCGACCCAGCCCTTCACGCCAGCCAGCGCGCCCGGCAGGTTCGCCGGCTCGGTGCCGCCTGCCTGCGCCATGTCCGGACGGCCGCCCCCCTTGCCGCCGACCTGCTGCGCGACGAAGTTCACGAGCTCGCCGGCCTTGACCTTCTTGCTCGCGTCGGGCGTGACGCCCGCGATCAGGCTGATCTTGCCGCCTTCGACGGCTGCCAGCACGATCGCCGCGCTCTTCAGCTTGTCCTTCAGCTTGTCGACCGTTTCGCGCAGCGTCTTCGCGTCGGCGCCGTCGAGCGTCGCGGCCAGCACGAACACGCCGCCGATTTCGACCGCCTGCTGCGCGAGCTCGTCGCCCTGGCTCGACGCCAGCTTCGACTTCAGCGCGCCCAGCTCCTTCTCGAGCGACTTCACCTGGTCCTGCACCTGCGCGATCCGCTGCGTGAGCTCCGACGGCTGCGCCTTCAGCGCGGCCGCGGCTTCGTTCACGCGCGCGTCGAGTTCCTGCACGTAGCGCACCGCGTTGTCGCCGGTGATCGCCTCGACGCGGCGGATGCCGGCCGCGACGCCGCCTTCGACGACGATCTTGAACAAGCCGATGTCGCCGGTGCGGTGCACGTGCGTGCCGCCGCACAGTTCGCGCGAGAAGCCGAGGTCGAGCACGCGCACTTCATCGCCGTACTTCTCGCCGAACAGCGCCATCGCGCCGCCCTTCACCGCTTCGTCGTACGGCATCACACGCACGATGCCCGGCGCGTTGGCCAGGATTTCGTTGTTGACGATCTGCTCGACGCGACGGATTTCGTCGTCGGTCATCGGTGCGTTGTGCGCGAAGTCGAAGCGGGTCTTTTCCGCGTCGACCAGCGAACCCTTCTGCTGCACGTGCGCGCCGAGCACCTCGCGCAGCGCCTTGTGCATCAGGTGGGTGGCCGAGTGGTTGCGCTGCGTGCGGGCGCGGCGATGCGCGTCGATTTCCGCGCGCAGCACGTCGCCGACCTTCAGCGTGCCCTGCTCCAGCGTGCCGTGGTGGCCGATCACGTCGGCCTGCACCTTCAGCGTGTCGGCCACCGCGAAGCGCGTCGCGGCGTTCGCGAGCACGCCCTGGTCGCCGACCTGGCCGCCCGATTCCGCGTAGAACGGCGTGTGGTCGAGCACGACGACCGCGTCCTGGCCCGCCTTCACTTCGTTGACCGACGAACCGTCGACGTACAGCGCGACGACCTTCGCGTCGTCGAACGCGATTTCTTCATAGCCGTGGAAGGTGGTCTTCGCGCCCGTGTATTCGAGGCCCTGCGCGGCCTTGAACTTGCCGGCCGCACGCGCCTGCTCGCGCTGGCGCGCCATCGCGTCGTCGAATGCCGGCTCGTCGACCGTCATCCCGCGCTCGCGGCACACGTCGGCCGTCAGATCCAGCGGGAAGCCGTAGGTGTCGTGCAGCTTGAACGCGAGCTCGCCGTCGAGCACCTTGCCGCCCTTCGCTTCGACATCGGCCAGCGCGGCTTCGAGGATCGACATGCCGTGCTCGATCGTCTCGAAGAAGCGCTCTTCTTCCTGGCGCAGCACGTCGGTCACGCGCTGTTCGGCTTCCTTCAGCTCCGGATACGCGACACCCATCTCGGCGACGAGGTCGGCCACCAGCTTGTGGAAGAACGCGCCCTTGCGGCCGAGCTTGTAGCCGTGGCGGATCGCGCGGCGCACGATCCGGCGCAGCACGTAGCCGCGGCCTTCGTTGCCGGGAATCACGCCGTCGACGATCAGGAACGAGCATGCGCGGATGTGATCGGCGATCACCTTCAGCGAGTTGTTCGTGAGGTCGCTGATGTCGGTCACGCGCGCGGCGGCCTTGATCAGGTTCTGGAACAGGTCGATTTCGTAGTTGCTGTGCACGTGCTGCAGCACCGCGGCGAGACGCTCGAGGCCCATGCCGGTATCGACCGACTGCTTCGGCAGGCGCGTCATGTTGCCCTGCGCGTCGCGGTTGAACTGCATGAACACGAGGTTCCAGATCTCGATGTAGCGGTCGCCGTCTTCCTCAGGCGACCCCGGCGGGCCGCCCCACACGTCCGGGCCGTGGTCGTAGAAGATTTCGGTACACGGGCCGCACGGGCCGGTGTCGCCCATCGTCCAGAAGTTGTCCGACGCGTAGCGCGCGCCCTTGTTGTCGCCGATGCGGATGATGCGCTCGGTCGGCACGCCGACTTCCTTCGCCCAGATGTCGTACGCCTCGTCGTCTTCCTGGTAGACCGTGACCCACAGCTTCTCTTTCGGCAGCTGGTAGACGGTGGTCAGCAGTTCCCACGCGAACTTGATCGCGTCGTGCTTGAAGTAGTCGCCGAACGAGAAGTTGCCGAGCATCTCGAAGAACGTGTGGTGGCGCGCCGTGTAGCCGACGTTCTCGAGGTCGTTGTGCTTGCCGCCCGCGCGCACGCTGCGCTGCGCCGTCGTGGCGCGCGAGTACGGACGCGGGTCCGTGCCGAGGAACACGTCCTTGAACTGGACCATGCCCGAGTTCGTGAACATCAGCGTGGGGTCGTTACCGGGCACGAGGCTCGACGAGCGGACGATCGTGTGGCCCTTCGATTCGAAGAATTTGAGGAATTTCTCGCGGATTTCGGCAGCTTTCATGGCGTGCGGGGACAGTCTGGCAAAGACGGCTTCAAACGCCGGCACCCTTGTCGGGGCGCGCGGCGGCATGGATTCGGAAACGATCGATTATACGGGATCGGGGCCGGCTTCCGGGCAAAGCGGCGGAAAGCGGCTCGGCCCTCCCGCCGGGCCGGAGGAGCCTGTTTCCGCTAATAACGGGCTTGCGAACGTGCCTTTCCGCCCGCAGTGCAAGGAGAGAGGAGGCGCAATAGCCGTAGCTATTGCAACGACGAACGACGCCGCAATGCGGGCGGAAAGGCACGTTCCCCTGTTTGGAAAAATGCTCTCGTGGGGCTGGCCCCCAGAAGGGCCGATCGCTGCGTCATACTCCTTGCGCTCGGCCCTTCTGGGGGCCAGCGCAAGCCCGTTATTAGCGGAAACAGGCTCCAGGCCACTCGCGCAGCCGATTCGCCTTAAGATGCTCGGCATGCCAACCGGCCTTGCCCGACCAGGCGAGCCATGAAAGGAGACGATTCGACGATGGGTGCCCTGAGCCATATCCGCGTGCTGGACCTCACCCGCGTGCTCGCGGGCCCGTGGTGCGCGCAGACGCTTGCCGATTTCGGCGCGGACGTGATCAAGGTCGAGCGCCCCGGCGCCGGCGACGACACGCGCCACTGGGGGCCGCCGTACCTGAAGGACGCGGACGGCGCGGATACCGCCGAGGCCGCGTACTACCTCGCGGCGAACCGCAACAAGCGCTCGGTGACGGTCGACATCGCGACGCCCGAGGGCCAGCAGATCGTGCGCGAGCTCGCCGCGCAGAGCGACGTCGTGCTCGAGAACTACAAGGTCGGCCAGCTGAAGAAATACGGGCTCGACTACGATTCGCTGCGCGCGGTGAAGCCCGACCTCGTCTACTGCTCGGTCACCGGGTTCGGCCAGACCGGCCCGTACGCGCACCGCGCGGGCTACGACTTCATCATCCAGGGGATCGGCGGCTTCATGAGCATCACCGGCGAGCGCGACGGCGAGCCGGGCGGCGGCCCGCAGAAGGCCGGCGTCGCGATCGCCGACCTCGCGACCGGCCTCTACTCGACGATCGCGGTGCTCGCCGCGCTCGCGCACCGCGACCGGACCGGCGAAGGCCAGTACATCGACATGGCGCTGCTCGACGTGCAGGTCGCGCTGCTCGCGAACATGAACACCAACTTCCTCGCGAGCGGCAAGCCGCCGGTGCGCTGGGGCAACGCGCATCCGAACATCGTGCCGTACCAGACGTTCCAGACGCGCGACGGGTGGATCATCGTCGCGGTCGGCAACGACGGGCAGTTCCGCAAGTTCGTCGAGGCCGGCGGCCGGCCCGAGCTGGCGGACGACGAGCGGTTCGCGACGAACCCGTCGCGCGTGCGCCACCGCGACACGCTGGTGCCGATCCTCGCGGAGATGGTGAAGGCGCGCGACAAGGCCGACTGGATCGGCGCGCTCGAAGCGGCCGGCGTGCCGTGCGGCCCGATCAACGATCTCGACGAGGTGTTCGACAACGAGCAGGTCGTCGCGCGCGGAATGCAGGTGTCGCTGCCGCACCCGTGCGGCGCGGACGCGAAGCTCGTGCGCAACCCGATCCGGATGAGCGCGACGCCGCCGGAAGCACGCACGGCCCCGCCGCTGCTCGGCGCGCAGACCGACGACGTGCTGCGCGACATGCTCGGCTACGACGACACGAAGATCGCCGCGCTGCGGGCGAAACAGGCGATCTGAACGCGGTGAGTAGTGCGGGTGCGGACGGCCGGCGTGGCAGCGGCCTCCACCGCCGCCCCGCCCCGCGCGGTCCATCGACCGGTCAATCGGGAGGTCAATCGCGACGGGCGAGCGCGTCGAGCCAGCCGCGCGCCTCGGGCCAGTCGCCCAGCCCGCTGTCCGCATTGATGTGGCCGCGTGGGCCGATGTCGTGGAAGGCGCTGCCCCATGCGTTCGCGCAGGTGCGGGCGAACGCGAGCGAGCCATACGGATCGTCGCTGCTGGCGACGACGCAGGTCGGAAACGGCAGCCGTTCGAGCGGCACGGGCCCGAAGCCGTGCGCATCAGCCGGAAACGCGGGACCGTCGGGATCGGGCACCGCGACGAGCAGCGCGCCGCGCACTTTGGCGAGCGCGGCCGGGCGCGCATAGCGCGTCGCCCACCACGCGGTGGTGAGCGTACCGAGGCTGTGGCCGGCAATCAGCACCGGCCCGCGTGCGGCCTCAACCGCGCGATCGAGCGCGAGACACCAGCCGTTGCGGAACGCGCGGTCCCAGTCCGGCATCGCGACGCGCGAGAAGCGTGCGTCGGCACGCTCCCAGCGACTCTGCCAGTGAAGCGGGCCCGAATTGGCGTAGCCCGGCAGGACGAGAACGGGTAAACGGCTCATGGAAAGTGCGTCGACGAGTGAAATCGTTATGGTGCGTCGGCGCAGTGTCGCACACCCGTTCCTCCCTGATGCTGCCTGTCTGATATTGGAAGGATGTGCGCGGGGTCGGGACGCGCTGAGCGCAGCGTCGCGACCGGACGTCAAGCCGCCGTTGTGCAGGCGGCTCGCGTCATGTCGGTCGGTCAGCGCACGTTCGCGCCGACGATACCGCCTGCCGCGGCGCCGGCGACCGTGCCGAGCGGGCCGCCCGTGACCAGGTAGCCGAGCGCGCCGCCCGCGGCTGCGCCGATACCGGCATTGCGCTGCGTGTGCGTCATGGCGCACGCGCCGAGTTGCGACAGGGCCGCGACGATCACGGCGGTACGAACGATAAACGTGGTCTTTTTCATCATGGTTTTTAGTTTCCTCCCGCCGCGCGGCATCCCGGACGGCGGCATTGATTCGGTGAAGCCATCATAGGCAACGCCAAACGGCCCGGGCAATCCGATTTACGTCGTGTTACAGCCGACACAATATCGAGATAATCGGTCGAAACCCGCCCCCATCATGCCGCAAGCCGCGCGGGACGGACCCCGGTCAGGTAGAATCACGGGATTAAACCGGCGCGACGCGCGCGCCGACACAACCTGACGCCATCCGCATGAGCACCGAACGCAACGACGCCCCCGCGGCTTCCAATTTCATCCGCAACATCATCGACGACGACAACCGCACCGGCAAATGGGGCGGACGTGTCGAGACGCGCTTTCCGCCCGAGCCGAACGGCTATCTGCACATCGGCCATGCCAAGAGCATCTGCCTGAACTTCAGCGTCGCGCGCGACTACGGTGGCGTGTGCCATCTGCGCTTCGACGATACGAACCCGGAAAAGGAAAGCGTCGAGTACGTCGATTCGATCGTCGACGCGGTGCGCTGGCTCGGCTTCGACTGGCGCAAGGACGCGGTCGATCACCAGTACTTCGCGAGCGACTACTACGACAAGCTGTACGAGTTCGCCGAGCTGCTGATCCAGCGCGGCAAGGCCTATGTCGACAGCCAGAGCGCCGATGAAATGCGCGCGAACCGCGGCTCGCTGACGGAAGGCGGCAAGCCGTCGCCGTTCCGCGATCGCACGCCGGCAGAAAACCTCGACCTGTTCCGCCGCATGAAGGCCGGCGAGTTCAAGGAAGGCGAGCACGTGCTGCGCGCGAAGATCGACATGGCTTCGCCGAACATGAACATGCGCGACCCGGTGATCTACCGGATCCGCTACGCGCACCACTACCGCACCGGCGACGCATGGTGCGTGTATCCGATGTACGACTACACGCACTGCATCTCGGATGCGCTCGAAGGCATCACGCATTCGCTGTGCACGCTCGAATTCGAGGATCACCGCCCGCTGTACGACTGGGTGCTGAACGAACTCGCGGAAGCCGGCAAATTCACGCGCCCGCTGCCGCAACAGATCGAATTCTCGCGGCTGAACCTCACGTACGCGATCACCAGCAAGCGCAAGCTGCTGCAGCTCGTGACCGAGGGCCACGTCGACGGCTGGGACGACCCGCGGATGCCGACGATCGTCGGCGTGCGCCGCCGCGGCTTCACGCCGGAGAGCATCCACCTGTTCTGCGAGCGGATCGGCGTGACGAAGATCGACTCGTGGATCGACATGAGCATCTTCGAAGGCGCGCTGCGCGACGACCTCGACGACAAGGCAGCCCGTACCGTCGCCGTGCTCGACCCGCTGAAGCTCGTGATCGACAACTATCCGGAAGACCTCGAGGAAGCGTGCACGGCGCCCGTGCACCCGCACCACCCGGATCGCGGCGTGCGCACGTTCCCGATCTCGCGCGAGCTGTGGATCGAGCGCGAGGACTTCGTCGAGAACCCGCCGAAGGGGTATTTCCGCCTGTTCCCGGGCAACAAGGTGCGCCTGCGCTACGGCTACGTGATCGAATGCACGGGCTTCGACAAGGACGCCGACGGCAACGTGACGGCCGTGCACTGCAACTACTTCCCGGACAGCAAGTCGGGCACCGAAGGCGCGAACACGTACAAGGTCAAGGGCAACATCCACTGGGTCAGCGCGAAGCATGCGCAGCCGGCCGAAGTGCGCATCTACGACCGCCTGTTCAAGGAGCCGCACCCGGACGCGGGCGGCGCGAACTTCCTCGAGGCGCTGAACCCCGACTCGAAGAAGATCGTGCAGGCCTACATCGAACCGGGCAATGACGACATCGCACCGGAGACGCGCCTGCAGTTCGAGCGTCACGGCTACTTCGTCGCCGACCGGGTCGATTCGAAGCCGGGCAAGCCTGTGTTCAACCGGATCGTCGGGCTGCGCGACAGCTGGGGCAAGCCGGCGTAACGGCATGCTTCGCACGCGGCTCGCGGCTTCCCAAGCCGCCGCCGCGTGACCATAAAAAACCGGCCCCAGGGCCTAATGCCGTTCAGTTAAGACCTGAACGGCATTTTTGTTTTCGGGGTTTGGAGTTGTAAACGGGGCGGCAAGCTGTTAACTTTGGTCGCGATGCTAAGCGACCACCTGACCTTCCTGTTGGATGCAGCGCCCGCCGACCTAAGTCGGCTGGGCGAGCATCTGCCGCAGGAGTGGATCGAGCAAGCCATTGATGCCACGGGCACGGCCAGCATTCGTCGCCGGCGCTTACCGGCCGAACAAGTCGTGTGGTTGGTCATCGCGCTGGCGATCTACCGCCACTGGTCCATCAGTGAGGTGGTCGATAGCCTGGATCTGGTGTTGCCCAACGAAGCGACGTTCGTCAGCAAGAGCGCCATCGCTCAGGCTCGGCAGCGATTGGGTGATGCGCCCATGGCGTGGTTGTTCGAGCGAACCGCGCAAGCCTGGTGCCAGCAAGACGCGGCACGCCACGCCTTCAAGGGGTTGAGCTTGTGGGCCATGGATGGCACCACGTTACGCACGCCAGACAGTCCGGCCAATCGCGAACACTTCGGCGCTCAGGGCTATGCCAGCGGCAAGGTGGCGAGCTATCCGCAGGTGCGAGCCGTGACCCTGAGCTCGCTTCCGACTCACCTCGTTGCAAACATTGCGTTTGGTCGCTACGACACGAATGAGATGCTGTATGCCAAGCAATTGCTGGAACAGATTCCGGATCATTCGCTGACGGTCTTCGACAAGGGCTTTCTATCCGCCGAGATCCTGTGCGGCCTGAGCGCAGGCGAACGTAATCGCCACTTCCTGATTCCCGCCAAATCCAATACGCGCTGGGAAGTCGTGTCTGGCAAATCCGAGGATGCCTTGGTGCGAATGCGTGTTTCACCGCAGGCGCGGCAGAAGTGCCCGGAGTTGCCTGAATGGTGGATGGCTCGCGCGATTCGCGTGCTTGATGCGGCGGGCCGTGAGCGGGTGCTGCTGACTTCGCTGACCGATCGACGTCGATTCAAGGTGGCGGATTTGAATGCCTGCTACGAACGTCGCTGGCAGGTTGAAACCAGCTATCGCGAGCTCAAGCAATCCATGCTTGGCAGCGCACTGACGCTACGCAGCCGGACTGTCGAAGGCCTTTATCAGGAAATCTGGGGCGCTTTGATCGCCTACAACCTGATCCGTCGCGAAATGGCCTGCGCTGCCTTCGAGGCCAAGTGCGAGCCAACCGAACTCAGTTTCGTGCGCTCCTTCCACCTTATCCAGCACGAGATGATGTGGGCCGCGCGTACGCCAGCATTGGCAAAGCTCCCCGCCGTTCTGAAACGACTACGTGAGCACCTCAAACTGCTCATCAACGTAAAACGGCCCGATCGTAAATGCGATCGGGCCGTCAAATCCCTTCCGGCTCGTTATGCCGTTCGATATCTTCGGAAAGACCTTAACTGAACGGCATTAGGCCCCAGGGCCGGTTTTTTGTTGCGTGCTTCGAAGCGAAGCCGGGGCATGCAGCCGCAGAAGCCGCCGCGCCCGTTCACTCGCCCCTCAACCGCCGATGCAACTCCACCAGCGACAGCTTCGTGCGAAACAACCGCGCGAGGCTGCGGCTCGCATACGCGTCGATGTCGCCGGGTGGGGTCCAGCGATACGCATCCATCTCGGGAATCATCGAGCCGTCGCGACGGCTCGGAAACAGCGACGTGCACGTACAGTGCGCGAGATCGACTTCGTCGTCGGCCACGCGCACCGCGAACAGGTGCAGATCCTTGTCGTGCCGGTACGCGAAGCGGCCAAGATCGAGCAGCCGATCGGCGCCGAACACGATGCCCGTTTCCTCGAGCAGTTCGCGCAGCGCCGCTTCGGCCGGCGTCTCGCCCGGCTCGCCCTGCCCCTTCGGGATGTCCCAGTGCGTGGTATCCGTCGCGTGCGCGAGGAACACGCGGCCGGCCGCATCGAGGATCACGACGCCGCACGACACCGTGCGCGGCGCGCCGCCCCGCTTCATCACGCGCGTGCTCAGCGCTTCTGCAGTTGCCACTTGCCCGCGGCCGTCTTGCAGTAGACGGGCTTGAGCGTCATCGTCTGGCCCTTCGCGGTGATCTCGGTGGCGACTTCACGGCAGGTCTTGCCGTCCGTCTCGGTCGTGGTCGGCGTGAGCTTCGCATCGATCTGCGTGCCGCGGCCGCTGCTCTGCCACGTCGTGGTTTCGCCGTCCTTGCCTTCGTCGCGCACCTGCACGACCGCCTTCGACAGCGACGCGCGGTCGGTCTTGCTGAAATAGCTGATCGGCGTGTCGTTCAGGAAGTTCAGGTTGTTCTGCGCATGGGCGGGCAGCATCGCGGCTGCGCACGCGGCGCCGGCCAGCACGCGCGTGACGACGGAAAGGGATGCACGCATCGACATGTTTTTTCTCCTTGGATGTTCGATCGAACGGCGTGGTGCAGGCCGGCGAACCGGGGGCCGGCCATCCGGTACGCACCACGCCCGTCAGCGAGCGAGCATAGCATGCGTGCTGTAATGAATGCCTCTACGGCTTGGCCGGCGCGGCCGTTTGCTGATATCCGTCAGTCAGCGTCCCCAGGAACGCGATCACATCCTTGATCTCGGCCGCGTTCAGCGCCGGCTGGTCGCCGCGCTTGCGATCGAACGGCGCCTCGCGGTTGATGTTCGGCCAGTAGCGCTTGGGCAGGTCGTCATAGATCTGCACCTTGCCGTTCACGACCGGATAGAACTTCTCCGGATGGATGTCGCGTTCGACGTAGAAGCGCATCACGTCCTCCAGCGAGTGATACACGCCGTTGTGGAAGAACGTCTTGCGCAGCGCGACGTTGCGCAGCGACGGCGTGCGGAACAGCCCGCAGAATTCGTCGCGGCCCTTCAGGTCGGTCCGCTCGGGGCCGCACGCGCCGAGATCGTGGAAACGTGGGTCGTGATTGACGGGCAGCGCGCGGTTGCGCGGCACCGCGATCGCGATCAGCCCGAAATCGCTGAACTGCGGCGGGCCGCCTTCGAGCGTGCGCTGGCTGATGTGGCAGCTCGCGCAGTTGCCCTTCTTCTCGTCGTTGAACAGCTGCAGCCCGCGCAACTCCGCTGGCGTGAGTTGCGCATGGCCGGCAAGGTACGCGTCGTACTTGCTCGTGTACGGATCGAACAGCGCCGGCTGCTGCTGGAACGCGTCGAGCGCGCGCAGCACCGCGTCGAAGGTCGCCTGGTCGTCGCCGAGCACCTGGTCGCCGAACGCCTTGCGGAACGCGTCCGCATACGGTGCGGCGCGAACCGCCTTCGCGACCCTCGCCGGCGAGCTGCTCATCTCGAATGGCGACGTGAGCGGAATGCGCGCCTGCGCGTCGCGGGTATCGACACGACCGTCCCAGGTAAGCCCGCCAGTCGGACCCGCGTCGATGCTTTCGTCACCTTCGTCCGGCGAATCGTGGAAGTGCTCGCTGAACGGTGGAATGCCGCGCAGGTACTTCAACGACGGCACGGCGCGAAAGCCCGTGCGGTGCATGTCGTCGCCGCCGAGCTGCACCGACAGCGCGTTCGGCGGCCCGAACGCATGCTCGGCGCTATGGCACGACGCGCAGGCGAGCTTGCCGGAGCCCGACAGCGACGGATCGAAGAACAACTGCTTGCCGAGCGCCGTCATCTGCTTGACGCCCTCGAATACCTGCGCGCGCGTCTGCGGCTGGCTGGCCGGCGCCACCGCGGGCGCGGCCGGGGCCGCTTGCGCCGCCGGCACGACGGACGCGGCCGGCGTAGTCGCGCCGGGCCGCGCATCGCAACCGGCGAGCGCCGCGAGCCCGGCGGCCAGCGCCAGCGCGGCCGCGGCAGGGGTCAACGATCGCGCGAACGCGCGGGGTTTCAGAAGGCTGGGCATCGTCGTTCTTCTTGTAGCGGTGGGCAATCGGCCGGAGCTTATGTCAGTTCCATGACCGTTGCATGACGTTCCACCGACAGTCAATTGAAAGCAGCCCTACACCCGCCTGTCAAATCGGTTCCAGATAATGCGCGCAACCGGTCGGTGCCTCGCAATGCCCGCACCGGCCGTACATCAACCCGGTTCCCACACGCGACAAACGACGAAAGAGAGAACATCGCATGAAGAAGCACGCCTGGATTCGCTATACGCCGATCGCCCTCGCGGCCGCGCTCAGCCTGACCGCCTGCGGCGGCGACGATGTCACGCAGCAAGGCCTGTCGGCCGTCAAGAACGTGGTCGTGATCTACGCGGAAAACCGCAGCTTCGACAACCTGTATGGCAACTTCCCCGGCGCGAACGGCCTGCAGAACGCCACGGCCGCGAACTCGGTGCAAAAGGATCGCGACGGCTCGACGATGGCGACGCTGCCGAAGATCTGGGGCGGCCTGACCGCGACCGGCATCACGCCGGCGGTGACCGAGGCGATGACGGCGAACCTGCCGAACACGCCGTTCGCGATCGACGATCCGAAAGGCTTCAACCAGTCGATGAGCATCGCGACGCGCGACATCGTGCACCGCTTCTACCAGGACCAGATGCAGATCAACGGCGGCAAGAACGACATGTATGCCGCGTGGACCGATGCGGGCGGCCTGACGATGGGCCACTACACCGCCGACCCGTCGAAGCTGCCGCTGTGGAAGGTCGCGCAGCAGTACGTGCTGGCCGACAACTTCTTCATGGGTGCGTTCGGCGGCTCGTTCCTGAACCACCAGTACCTGATCTGCGCGTGCGCGCCGTTCTATGCAAACGCGGACAAGAGCCCGGCGGCCGGCAAGATCGCAGTCCTGAACGCCGACGGCAAGTCGCTGAAGGTCGCCGCGAACTCGCCGGCCTCGGCGCTGAGCGGGCCGCCGAAGTTCGTCAACGACGGCGCGCTGACGCCTGACTTCTACGGCATCAACACGATGCAGCCGGCGTACCAGCCGAGCGGCAACAAGGCGGCCACGGGCGGCGATCCGCTGCTCGCCGACCCGGCCAATCCTTCGACGATGCCGCCGCAGACGGCGACCAACATCGGCGACCTGATGACCAATGCGGGCGTGTCGTGGGCATGGTACAGCGGCGCGTGGGGCCAGGCGCTGCAGGCGAGCCAGAACGGCACGTCGAACGTGATCTACGGTGCCGATCTGTCGACGCCGAACTTCCAGCCGCACCACCAGCCGTTCAACTACTTCGCGAACCAGGCGCCGGGCACCGCGAGCCGCGCGCAGCACCTGCTCGACGGCGGCGCGAACGGCGCCGAGTTCATCAAGGCGATCGATGCGGGCACGCTGCCGCAGGTCACGTTCTACAAGCCGCAGGGCAACCTGAACGAGCACCCGGGCTACACGGACGTCACCTCGGGCGACCAACACATCGCCGACGTGATCGCGCACCTGCAGGCCAGCCCGCAGTGGAAGAACATGGTCGTGATCGTCACGTACGACGAAAACGGCGGCTTCTGGGATCATGCCGCGCCGCCGACCGCCGACCGCTGGGGCCCCGGCACCCGCATTCCGGCGCTGATCGTGTCGCCGTACGCGAAGAAGGGCTTCGTCGACCACACGCAGTACGACACCGGGTCGATCCTGCGCTTCATCACGCGCCGCTTCTCGCTGCCGCGCCTCGCGGGCCTGCAACAGCGCGACGACGCGCTGAAGGCCAACGGCGCGCAGCCGATGGGCGACCTGACGAACGCGCTGCAACTGTCGCCGAACCTGTAACGGCATCGTCACCACCGCGAACGGGCCGGCCACGCCGCCGCCCCGGACGAACGAAGGGCAGCCCCACGGGGCTGCCCTTTTTCATGTCGCGTGCGGGTGGCTGCGCGCCGCCGTCACCAGCCGTACTTCAGCTCGACGCCGACATAGTCGGCGTTGTGCCCGCCCGCCTGGCGGATCGCATCTCCGACCTGGAAGTGCACGGCCTCGACCGCGCCGATCAGGTTCGCGGCGATGGTCCAGTCCGCCCGCAGCTGCACGTACATCCCGGTCCACAACCCGCCCTTGCCCGCCGTGCCCGGCACCGGGATGTTCGGCTGCTGATAGACGGCGTCGCCGGTCGTCTCGCGCCACTGGAAGCCGAGCGCACCGAGCAGCGACAGGTTCGCCGACGGCTTCAGCGTCACGGACGGCTTCACGTGAATCAGGTTCGCGTAACTCGTATAGCCGGCCAGCGTGAAGTAATAGCCGTTCGGAAACAGCGGATTGAAGGTCCCGACACGGCCGTCGTGCGGATGCCGGTCGCCCGACGCCGCGTCGACCTGCAGCGCGATGCGCGGCGACCACGGCGCATCGAGCTTGTAGCCGGCGATCGAACCGACCGCCCACGCCCCGATCGTCGCGTTACCGACCGTGCCGGTCTGCAGCATCGTTTCGAGATCCCAGTCGAAGCGCCCCAGCGTGCCCGTGTAGCGTACGTCCCACACGTCGCGATGCTCGGGACCGCTCGCGTCGAGGAACCGCGCGTTGTTGCGGTTGTAGCGCGACCAGTAGCCGGACAGGTCGCCCGGCCCGACCGACTGCCGCTCGAAGCGCACGCCGCTGAACGTGAGATCGCGATTCGACACGTCGTCGAAATCGGACGCGTTGCGGTTCTGCACCGGCTGCGTCGCATAGCCGATGAAGCGCCACTTCTGGTACTCGTACACGGCCCAGACCGCGTCGAACGCCTGCCGCACGTTCGGGCCGTCGCGCGTGGCGATGAAACGCTGCAAGTCGAACGCCATCTCCTGCCGGCCCACGCGGAACTTGAACGTGCCGCCGCCGAGCGCGCCCGTGTAGGTCGCGAACGCCTGCTCGAGATCGAGCGGGTTCTTGTCGACCGGCGACACCGTGTTCTTGCCGAACGCGCGGGCGTCCTGCAACTGCACGAAGAACTGCCAGTGCTGGCCGAGATGCGCGTCGGCATGCACTTCGATGCGCTGGATCAGGTACGTATCCGATTGCGCGGAGCCGATCCCGAACAGCGGCGCGTCATTGGTCTCGAGACGCTCGCGCAGGTTCACGCCGAGCGACAGATAGGAGGCCGGATCATTGCCGAGCGGAAGGTATTTCAGGCCGTCGAGCGGTGCGCGCGGCACGCACGGATTCGCGAGCACCGACCAGTCTTCCTGCCAGCGGTTGAACAGCACCACGGGGCGCTTGGCCGTGCAGGTCGATGCGGCAGTGGCGGTTGGCGTTGCCGATGTCGGTGGTGATGTCGATGACGCGGCCGGCGCCGGCTCCTGCACCGGCGTGGAAGCCGCCGTCGAGGCCGCCACCGTTTGCGCGCATGCCGCGTCGGCGCCCGCGAACAACAGCCCCGCGACGATCGACGCGTGCGCGGCCCGTGCGGCGTGCCGGCCGTGATGTCTCCCCCCTCTCCGCTCGATCATGCGCGCTCCTGTGTGGTCGTACCCGCCGTTTGTGCCGCGCACAGGGCCAGCGTCGCGAGCGCGCCGACCGGCGCGAGCAGCGCGAGGAACCCGACGAAGCGGAACCCGAGCGCGCCGCCTGCGGCGCCGAGCGCGAACGCCACGATCGCCGGCAGCATCTTGCCGAAGCGCGCCCGCGCCGCCGCGCGCGCGGCATCGGCGGTGCCGGCCGACAGCAGGTCGACCGCGTCGAGGATCGCCTGTGTCACGTTGCCGGTCATCACCGTGTTCGGCACGCCGCCGGCACGCGCAATCACGCGCGGATGCGCGTTCTGCACGCCCATCGCGAACGTGCCGACGATGCCGGCCACGAGCGCCGGCAGGCTGTCGGGCTGCGTGACGGGCGTCGCCCATACGCCAGCCGCGCAGAAGCCGAGCAGCAGCACGGCCTGCACCGCATGCAGCGTGCGCGCGCCCTGCCACGCGGGCCGCCCGGACATCGCCCGCGCGATCAGGCTGCTCGCGATCACACCGCACACGAACGCGGGAAACACGCTGAGCTTCAGCACGATGCCCTGGCCAAAGCCCGCGATGCCCGCGCCGATCAGCACGAAGTTGCCGGTCACGTGCGCGGTGAACAGCCCGAACAGCGCGACGAAGCTCAGCGTGTCGACGAAGCCGGCCACCGCGGCAAGGATCGTATCCTCGTGCTTCATCGCGCCGCGCTCGCGTGGATCTCGGCGACGTAGCCGCCCGGGAACTGCACGAGCGCCGCGTCACGGCCGTCCGACGTGAACGGCGGCACGAGCACGGTCACGCCGGCCGCCTTGGCCTTCTCCAGCGTCGCGGCGAGATCATGCACTTCGTAGCCGGTCATCTCGCGTCCGAACGGGTATGGCAGGTGGCCGTCGGTCACGAGCACGGTCATCTTGCCGAAGCCCGATTCGATGCGGATGCGGCGATACGTGTCGTTCGGCCGGCCGATCTCGATGCCCGGCGCCGTGAGCGTGTCGGACACCACCTTGCCGTTCGAGAACTTCACGAAATCGTGCACCAGCTTGCGCACGCTTTCCGGCGACACGTACACGCGATTCTCCGGCACCGTCTCCAGCGCGTCGTAGTGCGGCGCTTCCGTATGCCAATAGAGTTGCATGTTCAGGCCGCCGGCCCAGCGGATGATCGCGTCGCGGCCGATCGGATCGGGGAACGTGTCGACGATCACGTCTGCACCGTGCGCGCGCGCCGTCTTCATCGCGACGTCCATGTCGGTGACGAGATAGCCGGTGCGCTCCGCGCAGAACGGATACGGGATCGGCGTCTTGAAGCCGAACACCGACACTGTGCCGACCGGCGTGAGCACGAGCTGCGACATCGTCTGGCTCGGCGTGGGCGTGACCTGGAACACGCCCTGCTTCGACTTCTTGCCGCCGAACGTCGCGACGAAGCTGTCGGTGAAGCGGTCGAAGTCTTCCGGTGCCACGCACACGTGCGTCGTGTCGTATTGCGGACCGACGGCCACCGTCGGCGTGGCCGCCGGCGGCACCGGCGGTTTCGCGAACGACGCCGGCGCCGCGACGCAGCCGGCCGCGATCGTCAGTGCGCACAGCGCGGATCGAATGGTCATCATGATCAGGTTTCCTTGTTGTGTCATCGAATGGTGCAACCGGTCACGCGCGGCCGTCGCCGTCCACGCGCTTCGCATCGGCGAGCAGCGTCGCGAGCACGAGTGCGGCGATCAGCCCGAGATGCTCGAAAAAGCTGTTGAGCGCCATGAAATGCTCGGCGCCCGTACGATTCCAGAAATCGTTGGCCACCGCCATCGCGACCAGCGTCAGCATACCGAGGCTGCCCGCGCCGAGCCACGTGAAGCGGCCCAGCACGATGCACAGCGAGCCGGCGATCTCGACTGCGATCGCGAGCGCCGCCCACAGCGCCGCCGGCTGCAGCCCGAAATGCGCCTGCTCGGCGACCGCGCCATGGAAGTCCAGCGCCTTCGCGACACCGCCGATCAGGTACGCGGACACCAGCGCCAGCCGCGCGAGCGGCAGGATCCACGGCTGCGCGAGCAGCGCGCGGACCCACGCCGGATTGATCGAACCCACAGGCGTTGCCATGTCAGACCGCCCAGCACGAACAGCCGAACGCGCCCCAGAAGCCCTTCGCGTCCGACGTCGGCAACGCGCGGCTCCACGCGTTCGCGTGTGCATGGCCGTGCAGGCCGCACGCGCTTGCGCAACCGCACTGCGCGGCGGCCGCCGCGGCGCGCTGCAGCGGCGCGCCGTTGCGCTGCGTCGCGCCCCAGCCGCCGTAGCCGCCGTACTCGCGCACCGGCGACCAGTCGGGCATCGCGGGCGGAATCGGCGCATCGTGCGACGCGAACGGCCCCGCCCCCCACACGATCCGGCCGCCGACTACCGTCAGCAATGCAGTCGTATCGACGATATCGTCCTCCGCGCACGTGAAGAAATCGCGATCCGGGACCATCAGGTCGGCGAGCTGGCCCACCGCGATGCGCCCTTTCTTGCCTTCCTCGTTCGAGAACCACGTCACATACTCGGTCCACATGCGCAGCGCGGTCTCGCGATCGAGCAGGTTGCGCTGCGGATACATCCGCATCCCGCCGACCGTCTTGCCCGTCACCAGCCACGCCAGCGACACCCACGGGTTGTACGACGCCACCCGCGTCGCGTCGGTACCGGCCGACACCTTGAGCCCCTTCTCGAGCATCTTCGCGACGGGCGGCGTCGCCTCGGCCGCCTGCGCGCCGTAGCGCTCGACGAAGTATTCGCCCTGGTACGCCATCCGGTGCTGCACCGCGATGCCGCCGCCGAGCGCGGCGATGCGGTCCATCGAGCGTTCCGAGATCGTTTCCGCGTGATCGAAGAACCAGTTCAGCCCGTCGAGCGGAATGTCCTCGTTGACCTTCTCGAACACGTCGAGCGCACGGCTGATCGTTTCATCGTAGGTCGCATGCATGCGCCACGGCCAGCGGTTCTGCGCGAGCACGCGCACGACGCCTTCGAGATCGTCCTCCATCTGCGCCGGCAAGTCGGGGCGCGCGACGCGGAAATCCTCGAAATCGGCCGCCGAAAACACCAGCATCTCGCCCGCGCCGTTGTGGCGGAAGTAGTCGGTGCCGTCGTGGTACTTGACGCTCTTCGTCCAGTTCACGAAGTCTTCCTTCTCCGCATTCGGCTTCTGCGTGAACAGGTTGTACGCGATGCGCACCGTCATCTCGCCCGCGTCGTGCAGCTTGCGGATCACCTCGTAGTCGTCGGGATAATTCTGCGATCCGCCGCCTGCGTCGATCACGCCCGTCACGCCCAGGCGATTGAGTTCGCGCATGAAGTGGCGCGTCGAGTTGTACTGGTATTCGAACGGCAGCTTCGGGCCTTTCGCGAGCGTCGCGTAGAGGATCGTCGCGTTCGGGTTCGCGAGCAGCAGACCGGTCGGGTTGCCCGCGGCGTCGCGCAGGATCGTGCCGCCCGGCGGCTCGGGCGTGTCCTTCGTGTAGCCCACCACGCGCAGCGCGGCCGCGTTCAGCAGCGCGCGGTCGTACAGGTGCAGGATGAACACCGGCGTATCGGGCGCGACCGCATTGAGTTCGTCGATCGTCGGCAGGCGCTTCTCGACGAACTGGTGTTCGGTGAAGCCGCCGACCACGCGCACCCATTGCGGCGCCGGCGTGATCGCAACCTGGTGCTTGAGCATTTCCATCGCGACCGCGAGAGAACGCACGCCATCCCAGCGCAGCTCGAGGTTGTAGTTCAGGCCGCCGCGAATCACGTGCGTGTGGTTGTCGATCAGGCCGGGCAGCACGCCGCGGCACTCGAGATCGACGACCTTCGTCGTGCGACCCGCGAGCGGCATCACGTCCGCGTCGGCGCCGACCGCGACGAAGCGGCCGTCCTTGATCGCCACAGCGGTGGCGACGGGGTTCGCACGATCGAGCGTCGTGATGCGCCCGTTGTGCAGGATGAGATCGGGTTGAGTAGCGGTTGCGCTCATGAAGTGTCCTCGATGCGGTCAGAAGCCGAGCCAGTGACGGACCGGCGCGATGGCCTGTACGCCGATCAGCATGCCGGCCAGGCCGACCAGCGCGATCAGCGGCGGTGCCGGCGAACGCACCTTGATCACGCTGTACACGACGCCGATCAGCACGCCGGCGCCCAACGAAAGTAGATAAGATTCCATAACGATTTTTCTCCCGGCCGGATTAGAATTCCCTGCATCGCACGCCCGCTTTCGCGGTGCGCTGCATCCGTTCCGCTTCCCTGCCATGTATCCCGACCATGCAACACCTTCCTGATCTCGAAGCCTGGGCCATCTTTGCGCGCGTCGCGGAGACGGGCTCGTTCGCGAAAGCCGCCGACCTGCTCGGCGTCACGCAGCCGACGGTGTCGAAAGCCATCGCGCGCCTCGAAAAGCGCCTTGGCGCGATGCTGCTGTACCGCACGTCGCGCAAGCTGTCGCTCACGCCGACCGGCGAACTGCTGCGCGACCGTGCGATCCGGCTGCTCGCCGATGCGGAACTGATCGAGAGCGAAGCGTCCGCGCAGGCGCTCGAACCGCATGGCCTCGTGCGCGTGAATGCGCCGATGTCGTTCGGGGTGCGCCACCTGTCGCCGGTGCTGCCCGCGTTTCTCGAACGCTATCCGCGCGTCGACATCGACCTCGTGCTCTCCGATCACATCGTCGACATCGTGTCCGGCGGCTTCGACGTCGCGATCCGCATCGCCGAGCTGAGCGATTCGTCGCTGCGCTCGCGCCGCCTGTGCGCGGTGCGCCGCCCGCTCGTCGCGTCGTCGGCGTATCTGGACCGTCATGGCCGGCCCACGCATCCGCGCGACATCGAGAAGCACGTGTGCCTCACCTACACGAACCTGCCGACACCCGAGCACTGGCGCTTTCGCCACCCGGACTCGGGCGACGACTTCGGCGTGAACGTGCACGGACGCATCCGCACCAACAACGCCGACGTGATCGTCCCCTCGCTCATCGCCGGTCATGGCCTTGCCCTTCAGCCGGAGTTCCTGGTGTGGGAAGCCATGCAGAGCGGCGAGCTCGAGGAAGTGATGGCGGACTGGAAGATCGCCGACATCAACGTCAACCTCGTCACGCCGCCCGGCATGCTGCGCGCCGCGCGCGTGACGGTGCTGCTCGACTTCCTGGCGGAACACTTCGCGCACGCGCCGTGGGCACTGCCGGCAGCCTGAGCGGGCGACGGCCGGCGACAGCGGATCGCCGCGGCCGGCCGTTGCCACGATCGCGGCCGGTCGCCCGTTACTTCGCCGGCACGGCCGGGATCGACTCGTGCGGCGTCGCGGTGCGCTGCGCGGCCTTGTGAACCATCGTGTATGCGTAGTCGACGCCCATTCCGTACGCACCCGAGTGCTCCTTCGCGATCGCCATCACCGCGTCGTAGCTGTCGCGGCGCGCCCAGTCGCGCTGCCATTCGAGCAGCACCTGCTGCCACGTGACGGGCACGACACCGGCCTGCACCATCCGCTGCATCGCGAAGTCGTGCGCGGCCTGCGACGTGCCGCCCGATGCGTCGGCCACCATGTAGATCTCGTAGTCGCCTTCGAGCATCGCGCACAGTGCGAACGTGGTATTACAGACTTCCGTCCAGAGACCCGACACGACCACCTTCTTGCGGCCATTCGCGGCCAGCGCGTCGCGCACCTTCTGGTCGTCCCACGAGTTCATCGACGTGCGTTCGAGCGTCTTCTGGTTCGGGAACACGTCGAGCAGCTCCGGGAAGGTATGGCCGGAGAAGGCCTCGGTCTCGACCGTCGTGATGGTGGTCGGCACGTTGAACGCCTTGGCGGCCTTCGCGAGCCCGACGACGTTGTTCTTCAGCGTCTGGCGATCGATCGACTGCACGCCGAACGCCATTTGCGGCTGCTGGTCGATGAAGATCAGCTGGCTGTTCTGCGGCGTCAATACTTCAAGTTTCGGATTGCTCATGGCGCAAGGTGTCCTGTGAACGAAAAAAGGGGGGCCTGCCTCGACCGTCAGAACGGGAGGAGCCGGAGGTACGTCAGCGCCGGATCGTCATCCGGGCCGAAATATTTAAGCCGCAAACGCGCGGCGCGAACACCCAAGAAACGGAATCGATCCGATTCCCGGATCGATGCCTGTTCGGGGCTGCCCGCCCTTTTATTCTTCACGCAAACCCGATACGCTTTCGAAATCTTGACGGCGCGCCCCGCGCCGCTCGTCTGCCATCACGGGACGCCCGCCATGAAACCGTATTTCCTGTCGCTGCTCGCCGGCGTCCTTGCCGGCGCCATCTACGGCACGATCGGCGTGAATTCGCCGGCGCCGCCGATCATCGCGCTCACCGGCCTGCTCGGCATGCTCGCCGGCGAACAGATCCTGCCGGTCGCGCGGCGCATGCTCGCGGGCCACCGGCTGAACACCGCATGGCGCGACGCGAAGTGCAGCCAGCACATGTTCGGCGCGCTGCCCGGCGGCACCACGAACGATCGCAAGCCGTCGTGACGCAATCGTTCATCACCGGCCACGCATGACCAACGTCGAGCTGTTTCATTACCTGCTGCTGTTGATCTGCGGTGCCGGCGCGCTCACGTGGCTCGCCGAACGGATTTCGATTCCACCGGCCGTCGTGCTGCTGTTCGGCGGCTGTGTCGTCGCGGTCTTCGGCAAGCGCGTGCCCGACATGGACCCGGCGCTGCTGCTCGCAGCCGTGCTGCCGCCGCTGCTGATGTCGAGCGGGTTCTACACCGCGTGGAAGGAATTCCGGCAGGAGCTTGCGTCGATCGCGTCGCTCGCGCTCGGCGCGGTGGTGTTCACGACCGTCGCGGTCGCGTTCGCCGTGCATGCGGTGAACCCCGCGCTGCCATGGGCCGCGTGCTTCACGCTCGGTGCGATCGTGTCGCCGCCCGATGCGGTCGCCGCGAAGGCAATCCTGCAGCGCCACCCGCTGCCCGCGCGGCTCGTCGCGGTGCTCGAAGGCGAAAGTCTCGTCAACGATGCGTCGGGCCTGCTGCTGTACCAGATGGCCGTGTCGGCCGCGCTCGCCGTGTCGATCACGGCCGCGAGCGCCACCGGCCTGTTCTTCTCGCTCACGCTGATCGGTATCGCGGTCGGCCTCGCGTGCGGCCATGCGATGAGCTGGGTGCTGCCGCGCCTGCGCGATCCGATGCTCGGCATCGTCGTGACCTTCGCGATGGCATGGGGCAGCTACGGTGTCGCCGAAGCCGTCGACGGCTCGGGCGTGCTGGCGGTCGTCACCTGCGGCCTCGTGCTCGGCGTGCGCCAGCATCGCGTGTTCGACGCCGACATGCGGATCAAGGCGAAGGCGACCTGGGAAGCGATCGTGTTCGTGCTCGACGCGCTCGTGTTCATCCTGATCGGCCTCGCGCTGCATGCGATCCTCGCGCGCGTGAATCACGAAGGTGCGGTGCTGATGGCCGGCCTGCGCGTCGCACTGCCCGCCACCGCCGCCGCGATCGCCGCGCGCATCGT
This sequence comes from Burkholderia sp. HI4860, assembly GCF_002223045.2. Classification (NCBI taxonomy): domain Bacteria; kingdom Pseudomonadati; phylum Pseudomonadota; class Betaproteobacteria; order Burkholderiales; family Burkholderiaceae; genus Burkholderia; species Burkholderia sp. HI4860. Next base: position 390,442 of record NZ_NKFO02000003.1, read on the forward strand.
GTGGGTGTTCGTCGCGATGTGGCTGCCGGGCCGCCTGCGTGCGCCACGCGCCGGCCACGCACCGTGGTCGTGGCGCGAAGCCGTCGTGCTCGGCTGGTCGGGCATGCGCGGCGTCGTGAGCCTCGCGGCCGCGATCGCGCTGCCCGCCAATTTCCCGGGCCGCGACCTGATCCTGTTCAGCACGTTCCTGCTGATCATCGCCACGCTCGTCGTGCAGGGCGGCACGCTCGCGCCGCTGATCCGCGTGCTGAAGCTGCGCCCGGCCGCACGGCACACGATGTCCGAGCATGCGGTGCGCGCGCATACGTTCGGCGCGGCGCTCGCCGAGCTCGACGCTCGCGAGCAGCGCGGCTCGACCCTGGAGCGCGCATCGCTCGACCGGCTGCTGACCGAATACCGCAGCCGCGTTGCGTTCAACGAGCGCGCGCACCGCGACGGCGCGCAGCCTGCGGACGTGCGCGCGCGAATGCTGCGCGTCGAGCTCGAACTGGTGGGCGTGTCGCGCGACGCACTGCTCGACCTGCATCGCGACGGCCGGGTCGACGACGCGGTGCTGCACCGCATAGAATCCGAGCTGGATTTCGAGGAGTTGCGGCTGCAGCGCCTGCTCGAACCCTGAGCGTGCGGCCATGCATGGCCGCACGCCAGCCGATCCCCCTTCCCCACATGGAATTGCAATGAGCGAACTGTCCGTCGAAGCGAGCATCGGCTCGGTCGATTACCTGGTCCACTTCACCGACGGCGTCCACCAGTGGCGCGCCGACGAACCCGCATCGCTCGGCGGCGGCGATACGGCGCCGACGCCCGTCGCGCTGCTGCTGTCGAGCCTCGGCGCATGCACCGCGATCACACTGAAGATGTATGCGCAGCGCAAGGGCTGGCCGCTCACCGAAGTGCACGTGAAGCTCGCGCACGAATCGGGCAGCGCGGGCAGCACGATCGTGCGCCGCATCACGCTCGAAGGCGACCTGTCCGGCGAACAGCGCGAACGCCTGCTGCAGATCGCGAACGCGTGCCCGGTGCACAAGATCCTCACGCATCCGATCACCATCGACACGGCGATCGCCTGACGCGCTCCGCCTCGACTACACGATCCCCACCATGTCCGCCTCGATCAAGACCCTGCTCACGCCGCGCGAAAGCGACATCGGCAACCTCGTCGTGCGCCGCGTGCTGCCCGCGCGCGCCGCCCGCCTCGTCGGCCCGTTCATCTTCTTCGACGAGATGGGGCCGGCCGTGCTGCCGGCCGGCAGCGGCATCGACGTGCTGCCGCATCCGCACATCGGCCTCGCGACCGTCACCTACCTGTTCGACGGTTCACTGATGCATCACGACAGCCTCGGCTTCCGGCAGAAGATCGTGCCGGGCGACGTGAACTGGATGACCGCCGGCCGCGGCATCGTGCATTCGGAGCGCTCGCCCGACGAAGACCGGCCGCGCGATCAGCCGGTCCACGGCATCCAGACCTGGGTCGCACTGCCGGTCGAGCATGAAGACACCGCGCCCGCGTTCGTCCATCATGCGGCCGACACACTACCGTCGTTCTCGCGCGACGGCGCGAGCGTGCGCGTGATCGCGGGTACCGCGTTCGGGCTCACGTCGCCGGTCGCCGTGTTCTCGCCCACGCTCTATGCGGTCGCGCAATTCACGGCAAACGGCACGCTGGCGCTCGATGCCGAACATGAGGAACGCGGCGTGTACCTCGTTGACGGCGACCTCTCGATCGACGGCACGCCGCTCGCCGCCGCGACGATGGCCGTGCTCGAACCGGATGCGACCGTGACGCTCGCGAGCGCGAACGGCGCCCGCGTGATGCTGCTCGGCGGTGCGCATCTGCCGGGCGAGCGGTTCATCGAATGGAATTTCGTGTCGAGCGCACGTGCGAAGATCGATGCGGCCCGCGCGGCGTGGGCCGACCAGACCTTCGGCAAGGTGCCGGGCGAAGAAAACGAGTGGACGCGCCAGCCGGAACGCAAGGCGCAACAAGGTAACAACGCGCAGTAGGCGGGTTCGCCCGCAGGCAAGCCACGCAACGGCCGGCACACATGCCGGCCGTCGTGCGTTTACCGCTTCAATCCCATCAGCTTCGCGAGCGTCGGCCAGCGGTCGAGCGACTCGATGAACGCGCGGCGCGCCTGCTCGTCGACGTAACGCTCGGGATCGAGCGCGGGCAGATGCCGCGCGAGGCCGAGCACGTCGTTCGGTTGCGACAGGCGGTCATCGTCGCTGTCGGCGGGGAGCATTACTGTTCGTCGATCCATACGCCATCCGGAGTTTTCACCGAGTAGCCCGCGGCCGTCTGCATCGTCACCGTGCCCTCGTTCTCGCCCACCATCCGTGTGCGCGGCAGGTCGGCCGCGTACTGCGCGAGCGTCGTGCCCGGCTTGAACGGGCTGTTCGACACGAGGTTCGACAGCAGTTGCGCGAGCGCGAGGAAGCTGGTCGGCTGGTCGATCACGGTCGTCGCGCCGTGGTTGCCGGCAAAGCCGACGAGCCGCACGCCGACCGGCCCGTGCACGATGCGCGGCGTCGGAATCTCGCGCAGCCCCGCGACCTGGTTCTTGTCGCCGCGCAACGCGGCGCCGTGCTCGGGCACGAACACGATCACCGCGCGGCGGCCCGATTGCGCGATCAGGTCGGCCAGGTGATCGAAGTCGTCCATCAGCTTCGTCACGCGCTGCGGATACGAGTCGATGCTCGTGAGCGCGCTGCCGACGACGCGGTTGCCGTCGTGCAGGCTGATCGTGTTGTAGTACAGCGCGACCGGGCCCGGCACCGACGCGCGCTGCGCGTACCAGTTCGCGAGTGTCGCGTAGTCGCTCTTGATTTCCGAGCCGTCGAACGCGTGCATCGCGACGGGCGCGGCCGCGTTCGACACCGGCGGCGCGTCGGGCACGCCGATGTTGTCGTGGATCACCTGCAGGAAGTTGTCGAAGTGGCCGTCGTGGTTCAGCAGCGACTGCACCTTGTAGCCCGCGCTCGCCAGTTGCGAGAACAGGTAGCACTGCTGCGGCGCCGGCTTGTACAGGTCGGCGTGCGCTTCCTGCCCGCAGCTCGCGCGCAGCACGCGGATCGCCGCCGGCCCGCTGTAGCTCGCGGCCGTGCTGAAGTTGGTGAACAGGTAGTCGAAGTGACTCAGCATCGGATGGTTGCGCGCCTTCGCGGCGTCGAGGTCGTCCCACGACAGCGAGCAGATGTGCAGCACGATCACGTCGAACTGCGCGGCCGGATCGTTGCCGAGATGGCCGAACGCGACCTGCCGCTGCGATTCCTGCGTGCGGAACGTCGCGAGCGCGGCGTTGTGATCCTCCGGCTGGCCGGCGAGCGTCGCGCCCGTCGCGGCCGCCTGCTTCGGAAGCGGTGCGACGACGCGCGCCATCAGCCCGCTGCCGGCCTGCCACAACGGCATCACGATCAGCACGGCCAGCACGAACGTCGCGACGCGCAGCCAGCGGTTGACGATGAAGTAGACGATCAGCGCGCCGGCCACCGTCAGCAGCAGCACCGGCGGCAGCAGGCGCGGCAGCAGCTCCATCCAGTACTCGAGGTTGAACGTGCTCACTTCACGCGCGGCCTCGACGAGCCGGGCAAGCGGCGGCGCATGCATCTCGCGCGCGAGCAGCGGCACCGCGATCGCGATCGCGACGACCTGCCGCACGATGCGCCACGCGCGCCGCCGGATCGGCGCGCTCGCCGCGAGCGCCACCGCGAACGCGAGGTTCGCGAGCCAGAACGGCTGCAGGTGCCCGGTCGCGAACAGCGCGAACTTCAGGATGAAATACAGATTCCAGAACGTCATCTAACCCACTCCATGATGAGCGCCGCGTCAGTCGCGCGCCCGATCGAGTTTCGGCGCCAGCATGGCCAGCAGGCCGCGCGCCGCACCCTTCCACATCCGTACGTTGCCGTCCAGGCCGATCCGCAACACTTCCTTCAGCCCGCCCAGCGGCGTGTCGATCCGTTGGCCTTCGTGCCAGTCGAGCCACGCGTCCGCGCGGCCGAACGTGCATTGCACGAGCTGGCGCTCCTGTTCGAGCGTGAGTTCGTCGAAGCTCACGCCGACGTGGGTCGGCGTCACGCGGCTCACGCGCACCGGGAACGGGAACGGCCGGTCGCCGCGCGTCACGCACACCGTCAGCGTGTCGCCGACGGCAAGCGGGAGCCCCGGCACCGCTTCGAGGCCGAGGCCGCCGGTCGAGTAGTCGCTCGTGAAGCACGCGGCGGTCGACCCGTCGGCGAGCAGCAGCATGGCCGGCACGCGCATCGCGATCCGGTGCGTGACGCGCACCTGCTTGGTTTCGCGCGCCACGGCCAGCGCCGCGCCGAGCATCGCGAGGTTGTACACGGTCCAGCCGAGCGTGATCAGGATCGTCGACGCCTCGTCGCCCTGGTCGGCCACGAGCCGCCACACGCCGGCGAGGATCGCGAGCACGTTCATCCCGAACAGCACCAGATATGGCTTCGACGTCGACCAGTCGACGTAGCCTTCGTCGATCTTGCCACCCTTGTCGGTCACGTTGAACTTCCCGTGCTTCGGGCTGAAGAACGCGACGGTGGTCGGCAGCGCGATGTACCACGCGAGCACCGACTCGTAGACCTCGGCCCAGAACGAATGGCGGTAGCGCCCCTGCATCCGCGAGTTCGCGACGTTCGCGAGCACCAGATACGGGATCACGTAGCTCGCGAGCGCGAGCGCCGACGCGTTGATGAAGTACAGGTGGAAGAACAGGTACGCGAGCGGGATCGTCAGGAACACCAGCCGCGGAATCCCGTAGAAGAAGTGCAGCATCGCGTTGCCGTAGCAGATCCGCTGGATGAGGCCGAGCCCGCGCCCGAGGAACGGGTTGTCGATGCGGAAGATCTGCGCCATCCCGCGCGCCCAGCGCGTGCGCTGCTTCACGTGGCCCGCGAGGCTTTCGGTCGCGAGGCCGGCCGCCTGCACGGTCGGCAGGTATGCCGACGTATAGCCGCGCCGGTGCAGCTTGAGCGCCGTGTGCGCATCCTCGGTCACGGTCTCGACCGCGACGCCGCCCACCTCTTCCAGCGCGCTGCGCTTGAGCACCGCGCACGAGCCGCAGAAGAACGTCGCGTTCCACAGGTCGTTGCCCGACTGCACGAGGCCGTAGAACAGGTTGCCCTCGTTCGGGATCTCGCGGAACGTGCCGAGGTTGCGCTCGAACGGATCGGGCGAGAAGAAATGGTGCGGCGTCTGCACGAGCGCGCACTTCGGGTCGCGCAGGAACACGCCCATCGTCGTCTGCAGGAACGAGCGCGTCGGCACGTGATCGCAGTCGAAGATCGCGATGTATTCGCCGTGCGTCTTCGGCAGCGCGCGGTTGATGTTGCCGGCCTTCGCATGGCGGTTGTCGTCGCGCGTCACGTAGTCGATGCCGGCCTCGCGCGCGAACGCCTCGAATTCGGGGCGCTTGCCGTCGTCGAGCAGATACACGCGCAGCTTGGCCGTCGGCCAGTCGATGCTCTGCGCGGCGAAGACGGTCGGCTTCACGACCGACAGCGGCTCGTTGTAGGTCGGGATGTAGATGTCGACGGTCGGCCAGGTGTCGGGATCGTCGGGCAGCGGCACGATCGGCCGGTCGAGCGGCCAGGCGGTCTGCACGAAGCCGAGCAGCAGGATCATCCACGTATAGGCTTCCGCGCCATACAGCAGATAGCCGGCGACGGCCTCGACCGGGCTGCGGAAATCGAGCGTCTGCGTGGTGCGCCACCACATGTAGCGCACCGTCGCGAGCAGGGCGAGCGACGCGAGCGCGAGCGTCGGCAGATGGCCCGGCAGGCGGCGCAGCGCGAGCGCCAGCACCGCGACGATCGCGAAGAACGCGAACTGCGCGCCCGGCATCAGCGGCGACATCCCGGCCGCGGCCCACAGCAGCGCGCCGGCGACCAGCAGCAGCGGCGCGAGCCAGCGGTGCCGGCCGACGCCGTTCGCACGCGCATCGAGCCAGCCGCCCCAGCGCACCCACGGCAGGCGCGCGAGCAGCGCGTCGATGCGCCGGCCGACCGCGCGCCCGGCCAGATAGACGGGCACGACATACTTGTCGAACCACGCGAGCGGATCGCGCGCGGGCCGGCCATCCGCCGCACGCGGCGCCCGCACGATCGCGCGCCACAGCCATTCGCGCGGGCTGAGCGGCTGCAGCACGCCCCACTCCTGCGCCAGCCGCAGCGACGCGACGCGCACCCAGCGGCGCACGTGATCCGGCCGGCCCGGCGGCGGCGCGTGGAAGAACAGCCGCACGATCCAGTCGACCAGCGTGCGTTGCGCCGGCAACCCGATGCCGCGTGCGAGCCAGTCGGCCCCACGACGGCCGGCCGCACGCAGGCGCAGCGCGAAGCCCGCGTTCATCGCGTCGCTCCGCGGCGACCGGCGGCGCTTGCCGCCAGCCACGTATCGACCCAGTTCGCGACGCCGTTCAGGTCGTGCGACGCCTGCGAATACGGCGCGTCGTCGAAGATCCAGCTGCCGCGCGCGAGCGCTTCGGGCACGGCCGCATCGACGTGGATGCGTTGCTCGAGCATCGACGCCGGCCCCGCGACCGCGCGCAGCATGCCGAGCGCGTCGCGCTGCATGTCGCGCGCCGGATTCAGCCGGTTCACGACGATCTGCAGTTCGCCGCCGCCGGCCCGCAGCGCACCGAGCCGCGCGGCCGTCGTCGCGCACGCGGTCGGCTCGGGCGGCACGACGACGAGCGTCAGGTCCGCGCAGCGAATCGCCTGCTCGGCCTGCGTCGACGGATAGCGCGCGGTGTCGATCAGCACGACGCCGTCGGCCGGCAGCGCAATCTCGTCGAGCGCGCGCGCAAGCCACGCGGGATCGGCCGCGAGCCGCGCATCGCATGCGGCGGCGCCGGCCGCGTCGACTTGCCCGTACGGGACGAACAGCACGCCGTCGGCGTTACGCCACGTATGGGCATGCCACGGTTCGCCGCCACCGAGCAGGCTCTGCGCGAGGCCATGCTCGGCCAGCGAGTCGAGGCCGAGCGTCGCGCCCATCAGGTTCTGTGCATCGAATTCGACGGCGACGACCGGCCGGCCGCGACGCGCGAGCAGCACCGCGAGCGCGGCCGTGAGCGTCGTGCGGCCCGCGCCGCCCGTCGTCGACGCAATGGCGATCGTCTTCATCGGGCCGCCTCGCCGCTATGCTCGCCGCGCGCGGCATCGGGCAGCAGCCGCCCGCGCAGCGCGACGGGCACCAGTTCGCACGGCACCGCGTCGCGCCGGTCGATGCCGCGCGGCGCATGAAAACCGCGGCCGATGCCGAGGTGCTGCGCGACGATCCACACCGGCACCGCGATCACGATGCCGACGATGAAACCGATGACGATTTCGGCAATCATGCGACTCCCTCCTTGCGCAGCGGCATCGCGCTGCGGACGGCGCTGCGCTTGCGCGCGGCGGGAATGACGGGCTCCGGCGCCGATGCACCGACAGCCGCGGCCGTCGGTGTCGCACCGATCGCCTCGAGCGCGACGATCGTATCGATCGCGTCGATCGCGCGGCTCACGTCGCTCGCGTCGGGCAACGCCGCGCCGAGGTCGGTGCGCGCGGGCGATGTGCGCGCCGCGCCCGCCGGCTGCGTGGCCGCGAACAGGTCACTGTAGTCGGCAATCGGCGCGCGCCGGTTCTCCGCCTTCAGCGCATTGAGCTCGGTGTCGATGCTGCCGTGCCCGAGACATACGACGCGGTCGGACAGCGTGTCGACCGGCACGTCGAAGATGCGCGCGAGCGCGTCCTCCGCATCGGCCGGTTCGCACGCGAACAGGAACACGTACAGGTGCGCGGCATCGGCCGTCACGACGTCGCCCGCGCGGCGCGGCTTGCAATGGCGCAGCGCGTCGACGTGCGACACGCCCGGCAGCAGCGTGATCTTCGCGAGCGTGTGCGGCAGCGCGAGCACGGCGCCGCGATCGAGCACCGCGCGAATTCGCAGGCAGAACGCGCCGACCGGCAGGTAGCCGAGCACCGAATCGCCGAGCGCGGCCGCGAGCGCCGCGCGATAGTCGGCCGCGACGGGCCGCGCATAGAGCTGGCCGCGCAACGCGTGCACGGCGGCCTGCATGCGCGACACCGGCAAATCGCGCGCGACGACGCGGCTCGCGCCGACGCTCAGCACGAGCACCTCGAACTGCTGGCGCAGCACTTCGCCGCGCTCGACGACCGCGATCTTCAGCGCACCGCCGCACTGCCGGCGTAGCGCGTGAACGTCTGCGCACAACGCTTCGAGCTGCGCATGCGAGCGGAACACGAGCACCGCGGTGGCGGCCTGCGCCTGCGCGCAGGCGGCGACGACGGCCGCGTTGTCTTCGACGATTTCCCAGCCGTCCGGCGCGCGGTTCGTGCCTTCGAGCACCGCGCGGCTGACGACGACACGATCCTCGTCGCTCGCGATCTTCATCCGGTGCGCGGGCTCGGCCGCGCCGCCGTCGACGTTCGCCGACAGACGGCCGCCGGGCGCGAAGCGCAGCGGCCGCACTTCACCGGCCGCAAGCGTGTCGCCCGCCCGCCAGAAATCGACGACCCACAGCAGCTCGCCGTGCGTGCGCTGCAGCTGCGCGACGCCCGAGCAGATACCGTGAAAACCGCTGCGCGGCGTGCGATCCGCATCGCGGACGAGCGGCGCATCGTCGGTGCGCGCGTCACCGCCCGCACGGGTCGCTTCGGGATCGAGCAGCAGCACCAGCGCGATCCGGCGCGTGCGGCACCAGTCGGCGAGTGCGTGCGCCTCGTCGGCGAGCGCGATCGGGTCGTCCCAGCTGAACCAGCGCTGCGCGCCCTCGACGAAATACAGCGAGCGCGCGCGAAAGCCGTAGCGCTTCAGCGCGCGCAGGCCGCCGGTCAGCCGTGCGAACGGACCCGGCGCCGCGCGGCGCGGTGCGTCGGCAATCACGCCGGCGCCGTCACCGCTGGCCGGCTCGGTCACCGGCGGCATCGCCAGCACGTTCAGGTTGCGCGGCCAGCCGGCCGGCTGCGCGCCGCCTGCAAAGCCGCGCGCCTGCATCTGTTCGGCAACGTGCGCCGCGTCACGCGCGAGCACGACCGTCACGTCGCGCGTGCGCGCCTGTCGCGCGCTCTCCCACACGAGCGCATCGCAGGCCGGCGTGGCGCCGGCCGCGTAGATTGCGTACAGGCCGCCGGCTTCCAGTTGCGTCCAAGCATCGGGCAAGCCGTCGATCGCGAGCCGGCTCACCGTGCCGGCGCGGCCGCCGGCCGGCCCCGCGCCCAGCAGCGCACGCAGGCGGCCCAGCAGGCCGGCGGCGCCGAGCGCGGGACGGGTGGCATCGAGTTCCGTATTCACGGCGCGTTCCCCTAGTAATCCGAATAAAGCCGCACCGGCGTCGGCGTGACGAGCCAGCTGCGTTGCGCGCGCGCGTCGAACGCATAGCGCAGATACACGAGCGCCGAACTCGGCGCGTAGTCGTGCGACCGGTCGACCTTCAACTGCGCGCCCACGCTCAGGTGCGGGTTCACGCGGTACTCGACGATCCCGTTGATCCCGTACGAGAACGACACGCCGCGCGTCGAGCTGCCCGTGTACACGAACCCGGCCGCCACCTGCGCGGCCCGCTGGTCCGCCGACATCGGGTAATACAGCGAATCCTTCTCGTAGCTGTTCGAGATCCCGCCGGTGACGGTCAGGTCCCACGACAGCGCATCGTGCCGCCCCGCCCATTCGATCGGCACGCCGAGCGACAGGTAGCGTTGCGGGCTGTAGTAGCCGCCCTGCCCGTACGTGTAGTAGCGCAGGTTCTCCGCGTAGTGCCAGGCATTGCCGACGAGCCCGGTGCTGACCTTCATCGTCGCGCGCTCGTACACGGGCACCGTGAAGCCGGTGCGCAGCGTGACTTCCGCGTTGCGTTCGACGTTGCGGCCGGACAGCACGCCCGCGCCGAGTTCCGCGAACAGGTTCGTGCGGCCGACGTCGACCGACGCGCGCAGGGTCACGCCATCCCGGCGCACGCCGCCCCAGACCGCGCCCGTCCAGGGGTCGCGCATCCCCGAATACGACAGCACGCTGCTCGTTTCCGGGCGCCGCGACGCATTCACCGAGAAACTGGCCGGGCCGGCATCGAAGCGATAGCGCACGCCGCCGACCAGGTAATGCACGGGGAAACCGAGCGGCGACGTACCGAGATCGAAGCGCCATGCGTCCGTCAGGTAGCCGGCGCCGAGCGCGACGCCGGTGGCCGTCTGGTGCCCCGAGCCCGGCGGATTCGCGATCGATGCGGGACTCAACGCGTTCTGCGCCTTGAGCGCCGCGTAGCTGCCGAACGTGGTAAGCGAATACGCGTTCGGGTTGCTCGTGTCGAGCGTGCCCGGGTCGAGATGCACGGTGTCGATCTGCGCGAACACGTGCCCGTCGTAGCGGATCGGCATCTGCATGTAGATCGGCACCTGCTGCGCACGATACGACGAGATGCCTTCGTCGCCCGACTTGTAGGCGGGCGTCCAGCCGGTTTCGATCTCCGGATTGCGCCGCTGCTGGAGATCCGCGAACGCAGCCTGCGCGGGCGTCAGTCCGTCACGGCCCGGGCTCACGCCCGTCGTGCGCTCCTGCGACTGCGACATCCGGTACAGCGACGCCGCATCGTCATAGCGCCCCTGCGCCTCGGCCACGCGGCCGGCCGCGACCGTCACGTCCGGGCGCAACGGATACGCGGCATGCAGCCGGTCGGTCACCTGCCCGGCTTCGTCCGGACGGCGCAACGCATTCAGGCGACGCACGGCCGACAGTTGCGTGTCGACGTCGTCGTCCGGCGTGCGGGCCAGCACCGCCTGCACGCGTGCAAGCGCCGCGGCCCGATTGCCGCTGTCCTCGTCGATGCGGGCCAGCGCGAGCTGCGTATCCGCATCGTCCGGCGTGCGCGCGACGACCGGTGCAAGCGCGGCGCGCGCCGCATCGTAATGGCCTTGCGCCCGTTCGAGATCGGCCAGTTCGAGCGCATAACGCTTGTCCGCGCGGCCGGCCGGGCTCGCACGATCGAGCAGCGTGCGCGCCTGCGCGTAATCCTGCTGCGCGATCGCGTCGTCCGTCTGCCGCAGCACGAGCCGCAGCGACTGGTCTTCGATCCGCGCCGTCTGTGCGGGCGTCAGCGACGGTTCCCGGCGCAGCGTGTCGAGCCATGCGGCCAGCACGTCGTCGCGCCCCGCGCTGCCGAGCAGGTCGCCGTAGCGCAGCCGCACGTCCGCGTCGGCTTCGCGCGGGTGCGCGGCGATCCAGTCGTGCAACGGGGCGAGCCCGCGGTCGGGTTCGCCCGCGTCGATCCATTGCGCGCCGATCGCGGCGAGCATGTCGGGATCGTCCGGCGCACTCGCCTGCGCCTGCGCAAGCGACGCGGCAAACGCCGTGCGGTCGCCGCGCGCGAGCGCACCGCGTGCGTCGGCCAGCGCACTTTGCGCATCGAGCTTGCGCGCCAGCGCGCGCATCCCGTCCGAACGGTGCGCCTCGTCGACCGGCGCGAGCGCGGCCTGCGCGCCCGCGACGTCGTCGAGCGAATTGCGGTACAGCGCGCTCGCGTAGCGCATCTCGGGCGTCGCGCTCTGCGCCAGCCCGTCGTCCATCACCGTCCGGCCGAGCTGCGGCAGCCCCATGTCGCGATAGAGGCGTGCGAGCGCGAAGCGCGTCCACGGCGCGTCGGGCGCCGCGCGCACGGCCGCCTCGTAACGCTGCGCGGCGGGCCCGCGTTCGCCCTTGTCCGCCAACGCGCGCGCCTGGTTCGCGAGCAGGTCGGCACGCAGGCCGTCGAGCGCGCGTCGATCGTCACGGCCCGTCACGCGGCCTTGCAGCGCATCGAGCAGCGGGCCGATCTGGTCCGCGCGGCCGGTGTTCTCGTACAGCGTGGCCGTGCCGCGCACGGCCGCGAGGTCCGGCGAACGTGCGGCCAGCAACTCGCGCAGCAACGGCTCCGCGCGTGCCCAGTCGCGCTGCGCGAGCAACGCGTCGGCAAGCTGCAGCTTCGCATCCGGGCTGTCCGGCTGCATCGCGAGTGCCGCGCGTGCGGTGCGCTCCTCGTCCTGCGGACGGCCTGCCGCGGCCGCCGCGCGGCCCTGCGCGAGCAGCCCCCAGAACTGCGCGGTGCGCGCGAGGCCCTGCCATTTGCCGCGCTGGTCGGTCGACAGCGTCGCGGCGCGCGTGAACAACGTGCGCGCTTCGTCGTGCCGCCCTTCGCGCAGGCGCAGCAGGCCGAGCCCGCCGACCGCGTCGGCGTCGTCCGCCCGCGCCCGCACGGCGCGCGCGAGCAGCGGATCGGCGCCGGCCAGGTCGCCGCGCGCGAGCGCCTGCAGCCCGCGCTGCTGCGCGATGTAGTCGGGATTGCGTTCGAGCTGGCGCTGCGCGTCGCGCTGGCGATCCAGTTCCGCGACGCGGTCGACGAATTCGGTATCGTCCGGCACGAGCGCGAGGTACGCATGCAGTGCGTCGAGATACGCGGGATCGCTGCCGGCCGACTGCAGCACGCGTCGCCACATCGCCATCGCCTCCGTATGGTCGGCGTCGGCGCGCTTCGCGAGCGCCCAGGCGATCCGGTTCGCCTCCGGCCGCGTCTCGGCGCGCTGGTTCAGGAGCCGCGCGAGCGCCATCGTCGCGCTCGTGTCCTGCGGATCGGCCGCGACCGCGCGGCGCAGCGCGGCGATCGCCGGCTCGCGTCCGCCCGGCGCATTCGACACGATCTGGTAATACTCGGCGCCGAGCGCGCCCGACGGCGCGCCGTTCGGAAACAGCGCGACGATCCGCCGGGCCGCTTCGTCCGCGCGGCCGCTGCGCGCGAGCAGGCGGATCTGCGCCATCTCGCCGCGCCCGCTCGTCGCGACGCGGTATTCGTCAGCCACCCGCCGCGTGGCGGGCGCATTCGGCGACTGCGCCTGCAGGCGCGCGAGCGACGCCTGCGCGCCTTTCGCATCGCCGAGCCGCAGCAGCACGCGCACCTGTTCGGCCAGCAGCTCGGGATCGCCCGGCGCGATCAGCAGCCCCTTGCGCAGCGCGTCGCGCGCGAGGTCGTCGCGATGCTTGACGCCCCACATCCGCGCGGTGTCGAGCAGACGCTGCGCATCGGCGGACGCGGCAGTCGCCGGCGCCGCGGGGTTCGCCAGCGGCGCGTGCGCGGCGGTGCCCGGCGCCGCCGCGCACACCGACGACGCGAGCCACGCGAATCCCGCGACGTGCGGCGCGGCGCGCTTCAGCGGGCGGCGCACGCGCGGCCTCCCCAGCGGGCGTCGAGCGTGCCGTCCGCACCGAACCGGTAGCGCCCGTCGCGCCAGCCGAGCCCGAACAGCGTCAGCACGCTCGTGTAGTAACCGGGCGGCGACTGGCGCGCGAGCGTATCGACACGCGCCGCCTGGGCATCGGCCAGCGCGCGCTGGCCGCGTGCGTCGAGGAACGGCACGGCCGCCGCCGAGAAGCCGCCGTTGCCGTCGTTCGGCCCGGCGACGCCGGTCGTCGTGTCGACCTTCTCCGGCGGCGCGCCGTGCGCGGCGATATGGTCGGCGAACGGCGCAAAACGTGCGAGCATCGGCGCGGCGAGCGGATCGGCGCGGTCGAGCATGCCGGCCCACAGATACACGCGGATCGCGTTGTACGCGCTCTCCGCCTGCGTGTCGCGATCGGGCCCGAAACCCGTGCCCGCGCGATACAGCGCCCAGTCGGGCGAGAAGCCTTTCGGGGCGGTGTCGAGCAGCACGCGGCCGGTGCTGGCGGCGAGCGCGGCCCAGCGCTTGTCGTCGGGCAAGCGCGCGCCGAGCGCACGGATCACCTGCGGCGGCGAGTAGCTCGGGTTCACGCGCCACTGGCCGTCGGCGAGCTTGAACCCCGTCGGCCCGGGCAGCAGCGTGAGGCCGAGGCCCGGCACGGTCGCCGTCTCGACGTCGAGCACGCGCTTCGCGAGCAGCGCGCCGCGCGCCGTGTAGCTGCGTTCGTGCCACAGCCGTCCGGCCTCGACGAGCGCATACGCGATCCACAGGTCGGCGTCCGACGCCGCGTTCGCGTCGAGCACGCGCCACGCGCCGTCGGGCGCGCGGCCCCACAGCCACGCGGGCAGGTGCGCGCTCAGGTCGCCCTGCGCGAGATTGTTCTCGGTCCATGCGAGGATCGTGTCGAACATGCGCCGGTCGTTCGCGACCAGCGCGAAGAAAAGTCCATACGCCTGCCCCTCCGATACCGTGCGTGAATCGGCCGAGCCGACGTCGATCACGCGGCCGTCGGCCGAGATGAAATCGCGCTTGAACGCGTCCCAGCGCGGCCACGCCGCGCCGCAGCCCGCGTCGGCCGCGTCAGCCGCAGCGGCTCCCGCGGCCTGCGCACCCGTGGCCATCCCGGCCGCCGCGCACGTCATCGCCACCGCCAGCGCGAGTGCCGCGCCGACGCGCCGCGCCGGCCGCGTTGCCCGTCGCTTCGCCATTGCCCGCGCCATCCGTTACATCCCCCGTCGACGCGCGGCGATTCTCTGCAGCACGCTGAACACGCCGAGCGCGAGCAGCAGCCCCGCCACGACGCCGACCGCGCCGAGCACGACCGGATGCCGCGCCGCCTGCGTCCACACCCGCGCATACCACGGCACGAACCCGACCACGTAAGGCTCGCCGACGCGCAGGCTGTCGACCTGCCCCGGCCGCACCAGCGCCAGGTCGCCCTGCAGCTGCGACACGAGCCCGCCGTTCTCGAACACGTCGAGCAGATCGCCGAGGCGCGGCTGGTCGGTCGCCGTCAGCGCGACGACGCTGCGCCCGCGGCTGCCCGGCAGCTCGAACCCGGCGAGCGCCGCGAGCGAGCCCGTCTGCTCGATATGCGCGCCGCCTTCGGTCAGGCCGACGCCGTTGCGCCAGCGCTCCTTCACCGAGAAGGCGACGCGCGCGGCGCCTGCGCCGCCCGCGCTGCCCTGCTCGCCGATCACGAGCGGCAGCGCCGAGCGCCAGTGCGCGAGCAGCGGCGACGTGGGCGAGCCGTCGATCACGAGGAGATCCTTGCTGCCCGACAGCGCGGCGACGTCGCCGGGCCGCGCGACCTGCACGCGCAGTGCCGGGAAGCCGGTCCATTCGCCCATGTGGCCGAGCATCGTCAGGTAGGCCTCGAGCTCCTGCGGCGACGGCCGGTCGGGCATCACGACGGCCGTCTGCGCCAGGTCGGCGAAGCGCGTGAACGGGAAGCCGCTGTTCGCGAAGAACGCGAGGTTCGGCAACTGCGCGTAATGGACGAAGTGCGAGAAGTCGATCGTCGAATCGGGATCGATCGCCGCACGCTGCGGCTCGGTCGCCGTGCTCGAGCACAGGCCCGTCTTCTGCGAATCGAGCGTGAAGCGGAACTGCAACTGGTTGCCGCTGCCGACCCGGAACGCCGGGATGTCGACGTCGCTCGTCACGCGCCCTTCCGGCACCGACAGCAACGGCAGCTGCATGCGGCCGTGCGCGTCCTCGGCATGGGCCGGCCCGAGCCGGTACGACTTCACGAGCTGGTCGTTGATCTCGACGGCGAGCGTCGAGTTGTCCTGCACCGTCGGCGCCGTGTAGCGGTAGCGCAGCGTGATCGGCACGCCCGCGCCGTTCCACGAATGCAGGTCGGACGGCACGCGCAGGTTCAGGCGAATGGCGTCGGGCGTGGTGCCGCGCACTTCCAGCTCGCGCGTATCGGCGACGAGCTCCCGGAACGGGATCGGCCGGTTCACCGGCAGCCAGCGCGGCGCGTCGTACGGTTTGCGCGGCGCGCCGAGATCGACGTGCGCGACCGTCGCCGACGGCCCCGACAGCGCCACGCGGCCCAGCACGAGCGTCGCGACCGCGTCGTCGACCTCGGCCGCCGTGCGGCCCGTGACGACGAGCAGCTTGCGCCCCGGCGCGGCCGGGTTGTCGGCCACCGCGAGCAGCGGGCCGTTGATCGACGGCAGCGCGAGGCCGGCCGGCAGCGTCGCGGCCGTGCCGATCACCACCGCCTGGTCGTCGGCCGGCAGCCCGGTCGACACCGGGAAGCGCGCATGCCGGTAGTCGGCCAGCGCGCCGAACCACGACGCGAGCACGCCCGCGCTGCGCAGCGTCGCCGAATCGGGCGACGCCGGCAGCACGAACGGCAGCCGCACGCGGCCGTTGTCGCGCCGGTCGAAGAACGGCGCGGGCAGCAGCGCGAGATCGTTCGGCAGGCGGACCGGCGATTCGTCGAGGATCAGCTCGCTCTTCGGGCTCACGTCGGCCCACAGCGCCGAGTTGGCCGGATCCTCGCAATGGTCGAGCGTGTAGTGCGCGATCAGGCGCAGGCCGATCTGGTTGAAATCCGAGAAGTAACGCGGATCGATCGGGATTTCTTGCGTGACCGTGCGGCCCGCCTGCGCGGCGTCGAACGGAACGGTCGCGATGACCTCGCCGTTCACCGACACCTTCAGGTGCGACATCGGGAACACGAGCGACGGCGAATACGCGTAGGTCAGGCGCAGCCGCGCGCCGGTGACCACGCGGTCGAGCCGCACGCCCGCATTGATCGTGCGGGCGTCGTCTGCGCCGCGCAGGCGCAGCGGATCGAACGCGCCGAGCGACGCGAACGGCAGGCGCACCGTCGTCACCGGCAGCCCGGCTGGACTCGCGCTGGCCGCCGCGGGCGCGGCCGCGAGCACCGGCGCCGGCGCAGCGCCGGACGCGGCGGCGACCGGCACGGCCGGCAGCGGCGCGGCCGACAGCGCGGCGGCATGAAACGCGCCGGCCATCGCGGCCGAGAGGACGAGCAGCGACACGGCCGGCTTCATGCGGCACTCCGTTTCGTCAGGATCATCCGGTCGTCCGTCGCATCGCAATCGATGCACGCAAAGCAGCTATGCCCGTGAGTGAACATCCCCACTGCTTCCCCTCATATATCTAACTGGCCTGATTCATTTATCGAAACGATGCGGCGCTTTCTTTAATCGCGCGGCATCGTGCGACGCGCGCCTGGCACCGGCACACGCCCATTCGTCACACTATCTCAAAAATAGGGCAAAACTTACCCCGATTCGCGAAGTTGAAGCGAAAAAACCTCAATCCGGTCGGAAATGCTGCGCGAGAGGGATGAGTGGCAAGAATTGCGCCGTTGTCGCCCGGCAGGCCGAACGGCATACTGCCGGCGCGGATCGGCTGGCCGGCGGCGGTCCGTTGCAGACCGCCCGGCCTGAACGCGCGGCCGCGAGGCGGCGCGTATGCTACCGCATTCCGACGCCGCCGGATGTGCTTTCTTTCACGGAAAACTGACTTGAATCAAATCGTCGACATTGCCACTCCGTCCCCCGATACGCTGCTGCGCATCATTGCCGCGCAGACCGAGATCGCGAAGCTCGGCCTCGATCTCGGCAGCGTGATGGCCTATGTGGCGGAGCAGGTGCCACGGCTCACCGGCGCGAGCGCCGCCGCGGTCGAATTCGCCGAGGGCGACGACATGGTGTACCGCGCCGCGTCCGGCACGGCCGCCGGGATGCTCGGCCTGCGGCTGCGGCGCTCGGGCAGCCTGTCGGGCCTGTGCGTGCAGCAAGGCGCGTTGCTGCACTGCATCGATTCGGAAACCGACCCGCGCGTGGATCGTGACGCCTGCCGGCGGGTCGGCCTGCGCTCGATGCTCGTGATGCCGCTCACCCATGCCGATACGACCGTCGGCGTGCTGAAAGTGATGTCGCCGGAAGTCGACGGCTTTTCGCCAGCCGACGCGGGCACGCTGCGGCTGACGGCCGACCTGATCGCCGCCGCGATGTTCCACGCGGCGCGCAACGAGGCGAACGAACTGTACCTGCGCGCGACGCACGATGCGCTCACCGGCCTGCCCAACCGCGCGCTGTTCTACGACCGCCTGCGGCAGTCGATGCATACGACGCTGCGCGCGAACGGCCGGCTCGGCATCCTCAACATCGACATGGACGGGCTGAAGCCGATCAACGACGGGTTCGGCCATCGCGCGGGCGACGCGGCGCTGCGCGAGATCGCCACGCGGATGCAGGGGGCGGTGCGGCGCTCGGACACGGTCGCGCGCATCGGCGGCGACGAATTCGCGGTGATCCTGCCGAACATCGGCAACCGCGACGATGCGCATGCGCAAAGCACGCGGCTCGCGCGTCAGGTGAGCGAACCGTTCGAATTCGAGGGGCGCCCGATGCGGCTCGGCGTCAGCGTCGGAATCGCGCTGCTGCCCGACGACGGCACCGACATGAACGCGCTGATCGAGCATGCGGACCAGGCGATGTATGAAGTGAAGCGCACGCGGTCGCAGCGGGTCGCTCACGCGTAACGCGGCGCGACGAGCCGGCGGCGGCGGCGGCGGCGGCGGCCTTGTACGGGCGCTAGCCGATCTGCGGCACGGCGATCGCGAGCCCGACCACGACCCACTGGACGATCGCGACGAGCACACCGGCCCGGCACAGCCCGACCGCACCGCGCACGCGGGCGTCGAGTGCGCGTCCGGCCTTCGACGCATCGATCCAGCCGAGATCGGCGAGCGCGCGGTCGAGCGCCGCGAGGCCGTCGTCGACCGATCCGTCGCCCGCCGCCGCACGCGCGAGCGCGGCGAACAACCGGCGGTCGATCTCGATCCGCACCGCGTACCACAGCGCCGCGATGCCTGACCCGGTGCTGACCACCGCCAGCAGCACGCGGGCGATCGTCGCCGGCGCCCAGCCCGCCGCGATCCACCAGCCGGCGCCGGCCGCGGCCAGCGCGGCCGCGATCGCCCACGCACCCGCATCGAGCGCGCCGCGCGCGGCGGCAATCCTGAATGGCGCGGACGGGTCGCGCATCACGCGCCTCCCGCGCCGCGACGGCGATCGATCCACTGCTGCAGCACGGCCACGCCGTCGTCCGACCACACCGCATGCGGCCGCATCGCACGCACGGCGGCCAGCGCGTCGCGCGCATCGCCGAGCCCGCGTCGCGCCGCCAGCCACGCGGCCGCGCACAGTACGCTGCGCCCGTAGCCGAGCGCACAGCAGACCAGCACGTCGCGCCCTTCCCCATGCAGGCGTTCGAGCGCCGCGACGGCCTGCGCGAGTTGCGCAGCCGTCGGCGCGACGAGGTCGAGTTGCGGCACGGTCGCATAAGCGAGCGACGCATCGACCGACGCCCAGCGCGGCATTTCGGCGGTCAGGTCGACCAGCGCGGTGAAACCGTGGCGGCGCACGTCGCGCGTGGTCGGCGTGCGGCCGATCGACACGCGTTCGTCGATCCTCACCGGCGCCGGCTGCCGGAACGTCCAAAGCCGCGAATTGACGAACGCGCCGGCAATCGTCGGCGCGAGTAGCCAGCGCATGACGACCGGGAATCGCCCGAGCGCGTCCTTCTGGAAAGCGCCGGGCGCGCCGCGCCGGTAGATCCACGCGACACAGGCGAGCGCCAGCGCGACCCACCCTGCCGCCAGCGCCCAGCCGGGTGCGCGCGGCACGCACCCGAGCGCCACGAGCGCGAGCGCCACCGCGCCAAGCGCATAGCGGCGCGCGAGCGCACGACCGGCCGCGCCCGGCAATGCATCGGCGCCCGGCAGGCGGCCCGCGGCATCGCGCAACGGAAACAGGAACAGCGCGAGACAGCCGACGGCCGCGCCGGTCGGCACGTCGATCGCATGATGCTGGTAGGTGGTCAGCACCGACACGCCGATCGCCGCGAACCACAGGTGCAGCACGCCGCGCGCGAGCGCGCCATGCAGGTGCTTCGCATACACGGCCCACAGCACGACGAGCAACCCGATGTGCAGCGACGGCGCCTGGTTGAACGGCTTGTCGAAACCCATCAGCAGCGTGAACAGCGCACCGGCCACGCCGCCGGCGTCGGGCCGCTCGAACCCGAAGCGCAGCGGCCATGCGATGAAGCACGCGACCGAGATCAGCTGCACGGTCAACAGCCGCTTCACGTGGTCGAGCAGGTCGGCGCGGCGCGTCCAGAAAAAGAACGACAGCGCATACAGCAGGTCGATCGACCAGTACGGCACGATCGTCCACGGCACGAACGGGATTGCGTGTTCCCAGCCGAACGCGAAGGTCGGCACCGCCGCGCGGCGCGCGGCGAGCCAGTTCGCAAAGCCGTAGGTCGAGAAGAACACGGCCCCCATCACCGCGAGCCAGCCGAAACGCAGCGCGAGCGACGCGTCGCGTGCGCCGGCGCCGGCATCGGCCGCCGAGGCCGGTTCGGCGAGGTCGCTCGCGCCGCCGCCGAGCGCGCTCATGACGCGTCGACCCGCTGCGCGAGGCTGACCGTGAAGATGCCCATTTCGTCGATCCGCTGGTCGAGCTTGCGGAAGCCCGCGCGCGCGACGAGCTCGTCCATCTCGGCCTGCGAGCGGCGGCGCATCACCCAGGTCGCCTCGCCGCGGTGATTGTTCAGCGCACGGGCGATGAACTCGAGCTGCGGATGCCACGGCTGCCCCGTATAGACGAGATAGCCGCCCGGCGGCACGGCCTGCGCGAGCCCGCGCAGCGAGCGCTCGATCAGCGCGTTCTCGCCGAACAGCTCGTAGAGGCCCGACACGATCGCGAGCGTCGGACGCGGCTCGAGCGTCGCGAGCGACGCCTCGTCGAACGCGTCGCCGCGCTCGAAGCGCGCGATCGACTCGAGGCCGCGCTGCGCGATCAGCACGCGCCCGGCCTCGACGTTCGGCGGGCTGTAGTCGCGCAGCGTGATGTCGTCGGGCGCCGCGCCGTCGCGCTCGGCGGCCGACGCGATCGCGTCGAGCACGTAGCGCCCGTGCCCGGCCGCGATGTCGACGATCCGCACCGGTGTGCCGTGGCCGCGCAGGCGGCCGATCGCCGCGCCGATCAGCTCCTGCAGATGCACCTTGCGCTGGCGGATGCCGACCCAGCCCGGCGAATCGAGATAGGTGCGGTCGATCAGCGCTCCGACGCCGAGCCGCCCTTGCGCGCGGTTGCGGTACACATAGTCGAGCGTCGAGCCCGAATCGAAGCCGAGCCGCAGCCCGAGCGCGATGCCGTCCGACAGCGCGCCGCCGGCCTTCAGGCCGGCGCGCGTGAGCGCCCAGTACGCCCGCGCGAACGCATTCGCGGGCGGCCGGCCGAGCGCCGCGTATTCGTCGTGGAACGCGCCGCGCCGGTCGGCGTCGGCGAGCGACACGCGCGGGCTCGGCGCATCGAATTCGCGCAGCACGAAGGCGCGCAGCGGAGCGAGCGCCTGCGCGCGGTCGCGTTCGCCAAGCGTGTCGTGATAGAAGCCCGGCAGCACGATGCGCTCCTTGCGCGCGGCGCCGAGGCGTTCGAAGAAGCGGTCCTGCGGGCCGCGATGCACGACCCAGTCGGCGCCCGAGATCAGCAGCTGCGTCGGCACGGTGATCGCGGCCGCGTCGGCGACGATCCGCTGCGCGGTGTCGTGCAGGTCGAGCAGCATGTTGACCGCGATCGGCCGCGTGATCAGCGGATCGGACGCATAGCTCGCGATCCGCTCGGGATCGTGCGTGAGGAATTTCGGCTTCACGTAGCTGTTCACGTAGAACAGCCCGCGCAGCTTGTGCATCAGCCGCAGGCCCGGCCGCGCGAACGGCACGTAGAGCTTGATGTGGAACGCCGGCGACGCGACGACGAGCGCGCGGATCGGCGGCGCATAATCGTGCGCCCAGGTGGCCGCGAGCACCGCGCCGACGCTCTGGCCGACCACCGCCATGTCCTCGATCGCGATGCCGTGCGTGTCGCGGATATGTTCGACGAAGGTCTGCAGGTCGCGCACCGACGCGGCCGCGCTCGGGCTGAAACCGCGCGCGCCGGGCGAGCGGCCGTGGCCGCGCGCATCCCATGCGAAAAATGCGAAATCGGGCAGGTCGAGCTCGTCGACCAGGTGCGCGACGCGCGCCGAGTGTTCGTGGCCGCGGTGCAGCAACACGATGGCGCCGCGGCAGCGCGGGCCCGTGGCGGGCCAGTGACGATAGAACAGCGTTTCGCCGTCGTGCGTGATGAAGTCGGCCTCGCGGGCCATGCGTGCGCTCATGCGTTTTTCTCTCGTTTCGTTATTCGAATCTTGGTGCGCCGCCCTCCGGCGCCCGGTACCGCAACTGCGTTGACAACTGTTTCAACCGCCCTTTCAACCGCCCTTTTCCGCGATGCCGGCCCGCACGCGCCGCACCACGGTCACGATCGACAGCACGATCAGCAGGCGCCACAGCCACGCTGCAACACCGCCGACCGGAAAGCCGAGCCCGATCCACAGCGCGAACGCGCCGAGTGCGAGCGCGCGGTCGCTCTTGCCGAACGGGCCGTCGTAGCGGCGGCTCACGCCGACCAGCGGACCGATCAGCCCCGCGCATTCGACGATCACCGCCGTCAGCGCGAACAGCCAGACGTCTGCCGGAGCGAACGCCGGAATCGCGAGAAACGGCAGCACCAGCGCGACATCGGACACGACGTCGCCGAGCTCGTTCAGGTACGCGCCGAGCGTGCTCTTCTGGCCGTGCTCGCGCGCGAGCATCCCATCGATCGCATTGAGCGCCATCCGTGCGAACAGCCACAGCGGGATCAGCAGGAACAGCGCGCGGGCAAACACGCCGAGGCCGGCGAGCGCGCCGACGACGATCGAGCCGCCGGCCGCGAACAGCGTGACCTGGTTGGCCGTCACGCCGCGCTCGGCGAGCGAGTTCGCGAACGGGCGCAGCGTGTTCTGGAATTTGGGTTTGAGTGCGTAGAGGCTCATCGTTTTAATTTGCGCGGCACAGTCGGATACATTTCCCGCCGCCATGCCCCGGGCGGCGAAACGGCCTTGGACGGCCTTCCATGGACGGCCCTAATCGTCGCCGAGCGGCCCCGATGCGTCAAGCGCGCGCCCGGCCCGCACGCGCGGCGCCAATCTGGCGTTTTTGACGGAAACTCGCGATAATCCGCTGGCCCGATCGCAGCGAGATCCATTCGAACTGCAAACGGGCGCTCGTGCAACAGCCGATTATCACGCCGCCGACCGGCGCATTCGCCGCGACGCAACAGCGTGTGACGGCGACTCGTCCGATTATCGCGGACCTGCGACAGGCAGCCACGAATTTGAAAAAATTTAAACAAGGGCCGTCCGGCGCGCATCCTGCCGCGCCGGCATTCCGGGGTCCCGCCCGCCGCTCACGCGCAGCGGGCCATGCAGGCACGCAGGAGGCGCAGCGCCGATGAACATCCTCAACGTCTGGCAGCGCGATTTCCTGCTGTCCATCGTGCGGCTCGTCGCCGGCGCGTATCCGGTCTGGCATCAGGCGCCGCCGTCCCCGACGCAGAAGATCTACTTCTCGAACCACACGAGCCACATCGACACGCTCGCGATCCTCGCCGCGCTGCCGCGCAACGTGCGCGCGGTCGTGCGGCCGGTCGCCGCGCGCGACTACTGGGACAGCAGCGACATGAAGCGCCACATCGCGCAGAAGCTGCTGAACGTCGTGCTGATCGATCGTCACCGCGAATCCGGCGGTGACCCGCTGGACCCGGTGCGCGACGCGCTCAAGCAGGGCCATTCGATCATCATCTTCCCGGAAGGCACGCGCGGCGCCGAGATCCTGCCGCAGCCGTTCAAGAGCGGGCTGTTCCACCTCGCGACCGAGTTTCCGGACGTCGCGCTCGCGCCCGTCTATCTCGAGAACCTGCAGCGGATCATGCCGAAGGGCGCGATCTGGCCGGTGCCGCTGATCTGCAAGGTGCACTTCGGTGCGAACGAACAGCGCGGCGCCGACGAGGACAAGCCGACGTTCCTCGCCCGCATGCGCGACGCGGTCGTCGCGCTCGCGCCGCCGCAGCGGCCGGCGGGCTGAACGCGGCGCCCTCTTCTCCCCTTTCCGGATATCGATAATGCGAACCATTTTCTGGGAACTGGTCGCGGGCGTCACGGGCGTGCTCGTCGTCGCGACCGTCATCGGCGCGATCCTCGGCGCACGCAGCGGCGGCACGAGCGCGACCATCGTCAACCTGAACCAGCGCATCCGCGCATGGTGGGCGATGATCGCGATCATGGCGATCGCGATCGGCCTCGGCAACAACATCACCTATCTCGTGTTCGCGGTGCTGTCCTACCTGACGCTGCGCGAATTCATCACGCTCACGCCCACCACGCCGAGCGACCATACGACGCTGTTCATCGCGTTCTTCATCGCGATTCCCGTGCAATACCTGCTGCTCGGGATCAACTGGTACGGGATGTATTCGATCTTCGTGCCCGTGCACCTGTTCTTCGCGATGTCGCTCGTGTCGGCGCTCACACAGGACACGCGCGACTTCCTGAGCCGCAACGCGAAGATCAACTGGGCGCTGATGGTGTGCGTGTACGGGTTGAGCCATGCGCCGGCCGTGCTGATCCTCGACATTCCGCACTACGCGGGGCAGAACGCGCTGCTGCTGTTCTTCTTCCTGTTCGTCGTGCAGATCAGCGACGTGCTGCAGTACGTGGTCGGCAAGCTGTTCGGCAAGCGCAAGATCGCACCGCAGCTGTCGCCGTCGAAGACGGTCGAGGGTTTCATCGGCGGCGGCCTGCTGGCCACGCTGTGCGGTGCATCGCTGTATCGCGTGACGCCGTTCAGCTTCGGGTCGGCATTCGGCATCTCGCTCGCGATCGTGATCGCGGGCTTCGTCGGCGGCCTCGTGCTGTCGGCCGTCAAGCGCTCGCTCGGCACCAAGGACTGGGGCTCGATGATCGCGGGCCACGGCGGGATGCTCGATCGCGTCGACTCGATCTGCTTCGCCGCGCCGGTGTTCTTCCACCTCGTGCGCTATCTGTACGTGTGATGCGCGGGCGGCGCCACGCCGCCCGTTCCTGCGCGCGATGGATCAGTACCCTTCGCGCAAGGCCTTCGGCACGACGTAGCGGCCACGCGCCGCGTCGAACTTCACCGTGTAGCGCGCGCGGATGGTCTGGTCGCCGCGCGTGGCCGTTTCCGTGACCGTCAGCGGATAGACGTCGCCGGTGCCGGTCAGGTCCGGCGCGATCTCGAAGCGGCGTTCCTCGCAGCGCGCCCGCGCGTTCGCACATTCGGTCGAATCCGCGTTGTCGAGCGCCTCGTCGAGGCGTGCCGCCGCCAGCACCAGTGCATGGCCGACCGGCAGCCAGATCCTGCGGAAGCGTTGCGTATAGCCTTGCCGCGTGTCGCTTTCGCCGATGACGAACCCGAACAGGTGCGGCCCGAGCCGCTCGATGCGCACCGTGCCCGGCTCGCCGCGCCCGCCCGACGCGATCTCCGTTTTCTTCATGACCGGCTCGAGCGTCTTGCCGTCCGCCGCCGGTTTCAGCACATACAGGTCGATCGTGCCGGTCGTCGCGTCCGAATCCATCCCCGGCATCCCGTTCTGCACGGCCGCCTCGGTCTCGCCGCACATCGCGAGCAGCGTGCGCGGGCCGTCCGCGGTCGCGACGCGCAGCGAACCGCACGGCGCATAGACAAGATCGTCCCCGTCCGCCTGCCAGCCCTTGCGGTCGGCGCGCCAGTTGCCGTATGTGTCGTGGATGAAGGTCGTCAACAGACGATCGGGCTGGACCGGCTCGGCCGCATGAACGGGCGACGGCGCGGAAAGTGCGGTGAGCACCGCAAGCGCGGCGAGCGAAGCCGCGAGCGGCTTCAGACGTGTGTTCCGGTGCGGGACTGTCATGACGTGGTTCGTTCTGGTCGAAAAGAAGTGTCGCGAATGGTGGCGGGCCCACCCGATCACGGTTGCCGTGGTGCGATGCCGGTGCCGTCCGGCTTCAGCCGCGCGGTTGGCACCCACCCTTCGGCGATGCCGCGCGTGCGCGGATTCAGGTAGACGACCGACGTGAACCGGCCATAGTCGGCACGCGCATCGACGTGATCGTGCTCGACGATGAACCGCCCGTCGATCCGGCACGCGTCGTCCGGCGCGGAATAGAACGGCAGGCGCCCCTTGCCGGTGACGACCCGCCCGGCATCGCTGCCCATCACGTAATCGCCCTGCGCCTGCGCGCGGCGGTTCAGCGCATCGCAATCGACGGCGTCGCGCACGGGTGCGGCTGGTGCGGCCGGCGCAACGCACGCCGCCACGAAACGCGACAACGCGCGCCGGTCGATCTTCAGCACGTCCGGCCGGTCGGGATCGCGCGTGACGTCGAGCGCCCGCATCGCCTGCGTATCGAGCGTGACCCAGCCGATCGTCGCGTCGCGATTCGGCGTGCCCGGATGATCCGGCATCGTGAACAGCCTGACGCGGTAGACGTTGCCGTCACGCTCGTCCACGTCGGCATGGATGTCGCGCCGGTTCATCCCGGCCGGCCGCAGTGCCGGCACGATCAACCGGGTCAGTTGCTCATTACACGACGCCGGCGGCATGGCAGCAGCCGTTTGCACGGCCATCGCGCCCAGGCATGCCATCGCAGCAGGCACGGCGACAACCGCCGCGAACCGGCGGCGGCATCCGGCCTCGCCATTCGCGCCGGCCGGCGTTACGATCTCGTTCTTCACCCAGGCTCCGTTCGATGCGCGCGGGAACCGGCCCGCGAGCCCGTAGCGTACACGCACGGCGCGGCACCGCAAGCGCACATCGCACCTGCCCGACATGGACCCACGCATGAACCTCACGTTGCAGGACGTCGCCTGGCACCGCTCGGTCGGGCGGCTCATCGAGTCGCTCGACCAGCCGGGCTTCTGGCTGGCGCTGATCCGGCTGATCGAGGAATACGTCGCGGTCGACAGCTGGGTCGCGCTCACGTTCGGCGACGGCCGCCCGCAGGTGCTCGCCGAATGCCCGTACGAAGGCGGCGGCCCCGACCCGCTGTTCCGCGACTACGTGCAGGGCCTGTACCAGCTCGACCCGTTCTACATCGCGAACCGCGACGCGCCGAAGAGCGGCCTGTTCCGGCTGTCCGACGTCGCGCCCGAATGCTTCCGCGATACCGAGTACTACACGCTCTATTTCACGCACAACGTCGTCGAGGACGAGGTGCAGTTCAACGTCGTGCTCGACGATGCACGCACGCTGTGCCTGTCGCTCGGCAGCAAGCGGCGCTTCAGCCCCGAGCAGGTGGCGCTGCTCGACCTGATCCGGCCGTGGGTGGCCGGGCTGATGCGGCAGCGGCTCGCGTTCGAGCCGGCCGCCGTCGAAGCCGCGGTGCCGCCGCGGGCCGGCAACCATGCGCAGGACGGCTTCGAGCGCGCGATGGCGCGGCTCGGCACGCCGCTCACCGCGCGCGAACTCGACGTGATCCGGCTGATCCTGAGCGGCCGCTCGAACAAGGAAGTCGCGAACAAGCTGGCGATCTCCGCCGAGACGGTCAAGGTCCATCGCCGCAACATCTACGGAAAGCTCGCGATCAACTCGCAATCGGAGCTGTTCTCGCTGTTCCTGAACGCGCAAACCGGCTCCTGACGCGCATCGCGGGCCGCCACCGGCGGCGTCACAGATCAATACCCCCGAAGGGTTAACGCGCCGGCGGGATGGGAAATCCGCCGCTTCGGCGCATACTGGGGCCTCCTTACCCACCCTTCCGGCGCCACCGGCGACGGGCCCCTGCATACCGACATCGCCATGAAACTGAAGCTCGATATCGTCCAGCTCGCCGGTCGCGACGGCGACACGCCCTACAACCTGCAACGCACGCTCGACGCGATCGCCACCTGCGCTCCGGGCACCGACATCGTGATGTTTCCGGAAGCGCAGCTCACCGGCTTCCTCGATTCGTCGAATCTCGCGGAATGCGCGGAGCCGCTCGACGGCCCGAGCGTCGGCGCCGTCATCGCAGCCGCACGCGCACGCGATGTGGCGGTCGTGGTCGGGCTGATCGAGAACGACGGCGGCCGTTTCTACAACACGACCGTCTTCGTCACGCCGGACGGCATCGCGCTGCGCTATCGCAAGACGCATCTGTGGGTGAGCGAGCGCGGCGTCGTGCTGCCCGGCGACCGTTTCGCGACGATCGAATGGCGCGGCGTGCGGATCGGCCTGCTGATCTGCTACGACAACGAATTCCCCGAAACCGGCCGCGCGCTCGCCGCGCTCGGCGCCGAGCTGATCCTCATCACCGACGGCAACATGGAGCCGTACCGCCCCGTCCACCGCACGTCGGCCACGGCGCGGGCGATGGAGAACCAGGTGTTCGCGGTGGTCGCCAACCGCGTCGGCGGCAGCGCGCACGACGTCGTGTTCGCGGGCGGCAGCCTCGCGGCCGATCCGTTCGGCAACCTGATCTTCGAAGCCGGCAATACCGAATCGCGTCATGCGGTCGAACTCGATTTCGACCAGCTCGCCGCGTCGCGCGCGGTCTACGACTATCGCCGCGATCAGCGCCTGCACATCGGCGGCGAACGCATCGAGCACGCCAACGGCCTGCGCGAACTGCTGATTCCGTAAGCGCTGGCCCGCCGCCTGCGGCGACCTCCGTCACGCCGGGGCGGGCACCTCGATCGCCAGCAGCGCGGAACTGACCGACTTGCCGTGCGCGTCGAGCGCGAGCGAGCGCGTGACGCCGCCGCCGAGCGCATCGCGCAGCACGAAATTGAATGCGCCGAGCGCCGGCAGTTCGTAACGCACGACGTCGCCGTGCACGATACCCGCGAGCCACGCCTTCACGGCGTCGGCATCCAGATGCGTGCGCAGGTGATCGTAATGACGCGGATCGTGGCAGATCACCGACACGTTCAGCGTATTGCCCTTGTCGCCGGTGCGCGCATGCGCGAGTTCACGCAGTTGCATCATGCCTCCACGAATGAAAACGACGGCGTCACGGCCGCGCGCGGCAGCAGCACCGACTGCACCGCGATCACCTCCCGCGTCGACTTGAACGCGCCGCCGCCGCCGGCCGGCCCGTTCGTATAGAGCGTCTCGACTTCGTTGCCGATGCGCGCGGCTTCGGCGGCGCTCGCCGCACGGCCGGCCACCCGCACGCGCACCTCGGCCGGCTCGCCGCGCACGGCCGGCGTCGCGTCGCCATACAGCGAATCGACACCGATCAGGTCGAAGCGCAGCTCGGTCGCGGCGACACCGGTCATCGCCAACCGCTCGCGGACGATCTCGAGCGCGAGACGTGCGCGTTCGAGCGCACCAGGGCCGCCGTACGAGATCTGCCCTTCACCGATCCAGCCGTCGACGTAAGCCACCGATACCTTCAGCGTATCGGGCCGCGCGGTGCCGCGCCCGCCCGTCACGCGGACGCGATCGGTCGCCTCCTCGGCCACGGTGACCTGCGTGAAATCCGCGACGACATCGGGCTGCAGATAGCGCGCCGGGTCGTGAATCTCGTAGAGCAGCTGTTCCTTGCAGGTCGCCGCGCTCACGCGGCCGCCCGCGTGCGGCACCTTGGTGATCACGACCGTGCCGTCGGCTGCCACTTCGCCGATCGGAAACCCGAGCCGCGCGAGGTTCGGCACGTCCTTGTAGCCGGGATCGGCGAAATAGCCGCCGGTCACCTGCCCCGCGCATTCGAGCAGGTGGCCGACGACCGTCGCGGCGCCAAGCGTGTCCCAGTCGTCCATCCGCCAGCCGAACGCGTGGATCAGCGGTGCGGCGAACAGCGACGGATCGGCGACGCGCCCGGTCAGCACGACGTCCGCGCCGGCCGCGAGCGCATCGACGAGCGGCGCGGCGCCGAGGTACGCGTTCGCAGACACGATGCGGTCGCGATACGCGGCGACGTCGTCGCCCGATTCCTCGAAGCGGAATGCGCCGCGCAGCACGACGTCGAGCACGTCGTCGCCCTCGACCGCCGCGACCTTCAGCTTCGTGAAACCCAGCGATTGCGCGATCTGCGCGGTGCGCCGCGCGGCCGCACGTGGATTCGCCGCGCCCATGTTCGACACGATGCGCACGCCCTTCGGCACGGCGACCGGCAGCACCGCCTGCATCCGCGCGTCGAGCAGCGGGTCGTAGCCGAGTGCCGGGTCCTGGCGCCGCGCCTGCTGCGCGATCGCGATCGTGCGCTCGGCCAGGCATTCGAAGACGAGATAGTCGAGCTGTCCGTGTTCGGCCAGTTCGACCGCGGGCTCGATCCGGTCGCCCGAGTAGCCGGCGCCCGCGCCGATGCGCACGCGCCGTTCAGGTTGCTTTGCTGTCATGTCCGTACCGTCATCCGGCGGCGGTCACCGCCGGGAAAGATCAAAAGATGCCCAGCACGACACACGCGATCGTCATCACGATCGAGGCGCCGAACAGCAGCGGGAACGTGAATTTCTGGTGCTCGGCCAGCTCGATGCCGCACAGGCCGACGACGAGGAAGGTCGCGGGCGTCAGCGGGCTGACCGGGAACCCGGTCGTCATCTGGCCGAGCAACGCAGCCTGCCCGACCTGCACGGCCGGCACGCCGAGCTGGCCGGCCACCTCCGCGATCACGGGCAGCACGCCGAAGTAGAACGAATCGGGATCGAACAGCATGCTGAGCGGCATCGACGCGAGGCCGAGCACCACTGGAATGTGGCCGGCCATCGACGGCGGCACGAAGCCGACCGCCGCCTGCGCCATCGCCTTCAGCATCCCGCTGCCCTGCATGATCCCCGTGAACACACCGGCCGCGAGCAGGATGCCGGCCATCATCAGCGCGGCGCGCGCATGCGCGTCGATGCGCTTTCTCTGCATGTCGACGTCCGGGTAGTTCACCATCAGCGCGATGCACAGCCCGACCATGAACATGATCGCGGGCGGAATCTTCTCGCCCATCACGACCATCGTGCCGAGCACGACGAGCGTCAGCACGAGGTTGAACCAGAACAGGTGCGGCCGGCGCAGCGCCTGCTCGTCGGCCGTCAGCTCGCGCTTCGGCAGCGGAATCGACGCATCGTCGCGCGACAGGCCGAGCCGCTTCTCCTCGCGCCGCCCGAGCCAGTACGCGACGCCGAACACGAACACGAGGCCGATCGCCTGCACCGGGATCAGCGGATTGAACAGCGCCGACACGGGCAGGTGCAGCGACGCCGACGCGCGGATCATCGGCCCCGTCCACGGCAGGAAGTTGATGCCCGCGGCCATCGACACCGCGGCGGCCAGTACGCGCCGGTCCATCTTCAGCCGGTCGTACAGCGGCAGCACGGCCGGAATCGTCACGAGAAAGCAGACGGCGCCCGAGCCGTCGAGGTGGATCAGCAGCGCGAGCAGCGTCGTACCCATCACGATGCGCGTCGGCCGCGTGCCGACCGCGCGCAGGATGCGGTCGATGATCGGGTCGAGCGTGCCGGCGTCGGTGATCGTCCCGAAATAGAGGATCGCGAACACGAACATCCCGACGACGGGCGCGAGCCCCTTCAGCCCGTCGATGACGAACTTGCTGGTGTGCAGCCCGAAGCCGCCGATCAGCGACGCGACGATCGGCACGATGATCAGCGCGACCAGCGGCGACATCCGCTTCGACAGAATCGCGGCCAGCAGCACGACGATCGTGCCCAGCCCGAGTAACGGCAGCATCCGTGTCTCCTACCTTGTCTTTTGTTGGAGACGAGCGTAAGGTCGGCGCAGCGATAGCACAATTGAAATGATTTGATCGCAGCAATCACGAACCCTTATGGATCTGAATCTTCGCGACATTCGCGCGTTCGTCACCGTCGCGCAGGCCGGCAACTTCACGCGTGCGGCCGCGCGCCTGCACCTGTCGCAGCCGGCGCTGACCGTGCAGATCCGTCGGCTCGAGGAGATCGTCGGCGCGCGCCTGTTCGACCGCAACAGCCGCAGCGTCGCGCTCACGCAGACCGGGCGCGAGCTGCTGCCGCTGCTGCAACGCTCGCTCGACGACATGGAGCGCGTGCTGCGCGACGCACGTGCGCTCGGCGAAGGCACGAGCGGCACGGTGCGGCTCGCGTGCCTGCCGACCTTCGCGTCCAGCGTGCTGCCCGAGCTGATCCAGTCGTTCCGGCGCGAGGTGCCGCTTGCGGGCTTCGAGATCCGCGACGGCGTCGCGAGCCTCGTCACCGCGCTCGTGCGCAACGAGGAAGCCGATCTCGGCTTGACGGGCGGCGATACCTTCGATGCGTCACTGGAGGTGCTGTATGCGGGCGCCGACCGGCTCGTCGCCGTGTGCCCGAAGGATCATCCGCTCGCGCGCAAGCGTCGCTTGACCACGGCGGACGTCGCCGCCGTGCCGCTCGTGCTCACCGCACGAGGCACGAGCGTGCGCAGCGTCGTCGATGCCGCGCTGGACACGGCCGGCTGCACGCCCGACATCGCGTGCGAGCCGACCTACATGATGACGGCCGTCGCGATGGTGCGCGGCGGGCTCGGCGTGACGATCCTGCCGGCAACCGCGCGCGAGGTGCGCGCCGAGCCCGAACTGGTCGCGAAGCCGATTGACGACCCGGCGTTCGTGCGGCCGATCGCGCTCGTCACGAAGCGCGGCCGCACGCTGCCGCGCGTCGCGCAGGCGTTCGCCGAGGCCATGCTGACGGCATTGAACAGGCGCGCGTGAACCGCGCGCCCGGATCGGTGCTTACTTCGCGTCCGGATCGACGTGCAGCGATTCCCCGATCGCATAGAAATTGCCGCCCGCGATGTAGTGCAGGCTGCGCAGCGCCGGATCGGCCGATTCGAAATACCAGTGGCCGTCGCGGAACACGCGCGTGTCGGACCACGCCGCGACCACCTCGCCGATGAACAGGTCGTAGGTCTGCTGGTTGTGCGGCTCGGGAATCAGCCTGCACGCGAGCCAGCCCGAACAGCCGGCGACGAGCGGCAGGTCGTGCCCTTCGACATCGAACAGCGTGACGCCCGCTTCGCGCAGCTTGTCGGGGCGCTCCGCGAGACTGTGGCTGCCGACCGCATGCGTGAGCCGCAGCTGCGCGGCCGTCGGCACCTGGATCACGAACGTGCCGCTGCGCTCGACGAGCTCGCGCGTCTTCGCGCTCTTGTCGAGCACGACCGTCAGCTTCGGCGGCAGGAAGTCCAGCGCGCACGCCCACGCGGCGGCCATCACGTTGTCGACGCCGTCGTGGCGGGCCGACACGAGCACGGTCGGGCCATGGTTGAGGAGACGGTAGGCCTTCTTCAGCTCCACCGGAGCGATGTGACTGTCCATACGGGTTCCTTGGAGAACGGCTCGCACGGACGGATCCCGTGCGGCACGGCGCCGGCCGGTGCGCAAGCGCGCAACCGGGTCGGAGGCCGCATTCTCGCACCCAATGTCGATCGGCGCTGACCGCGCCGCCGGTCACTTCGCGAACAACTGGCCGATATCGCGGAACGCCTTGAATTCGAGCGCATTGCCGCACGGGTCGAACAGGAACATCGTCGCCTGTTCGCCGACCTGCCCCTGGAACCGCACATACGGCTCGATCACGAAGGTCACGCCGAACGATTTCAGCCGCTCGGCCAGCGCTTCCCAACTCGGCCAGTCGAGCACGATCCCGAAATGCGGCACCGGCACGTCGTGACCATCCACCGCGTTCGTATGCGCGCCTTCCTGCGACGCGGTCTTCGGATGCTCATGGATCACGAGCTGATGCCCGTAGAAGTCGAAGTCGACCCACTGCGCGCTCGAGCGCCCTTCTGCCAGCCCGAACACACGGCCGTAGAAATCGCGCGCGGCCGGCAGATCGTAGACGGGAATCGCCAGGTGAAACGGGGAAAGACTCATGGTGGCCTCGTGATGGAACGCTCGCGTGGCGCGAGGACGGCACCATGGTAGTCAAGGTCGAGCAAAAATTAAATCAATATATAGTTGCGTCATTCACAAACAGAATTGATCAATGATCCGCGAACTGAAAACCCTCGTCGCCGTCGCCCGGGAAGGCACGTTCGCCGCGGCCGGCAACCGTATCGGGCTCACGCAGGCGGCGGTCAGCGCGCAGATGCAGCGGCTCGAAGCCGAACTCGGCTTCGCGCTGTTCGACCGGCAAGGCCGCTCGGCTCGGCTCAACGAGATGGGTCATCACGTGCTCGACCAGGCGCAGGCGCTGATCGGCCTGTACGAGAACCTGAGCTCGACGTCGCCCGGCTCGCCCGCCGCCGTGCGCGTGACGATCGGCGCGATCGCATCGGTGCAGAGCGCGCTGCTGCCGGCCGCGCTCGCCGATTTCCATCGCCGCCATCCCGCGTGCCGCACGCGTGTGATCCCGGGCCTGTCGATCGAGCTGGTCAATCGGGTCGATGCGGGCGAGCTCGACATGGCCGCGATCATCCGGCCGCCGTTTTCGCTGCAGAGCGACCTGCACTGGACGACCCTCGTGCAGGAGCCGTTCCGGCTGATCGTGCCGCGCGGCGTGAAGGGCAAGGACTGGGCCGAGCTGCTCGCGCGCGAGCCGTTCGTGCGCTACGACCGCGCGTCGTTCGGCGGCCGCCAGGTCGACCGTTTCCTGAGGAAGATGCATGTCGCGGTGCGCGACACGTGTGAGCTCGACGAGCTCGACGCGATCGTCAAGCTGGTCGAGAACGGCGTCGGCGTCGCGCTCGTCCCGCAGACCGCCGTGTATCGCCGCTGGCCGGCCGGCGTGCGCGCGATCGACCTCGGGCATCACACGTTCCACCGCGACATCGGGCTCGTGCATCGCGCGCGGCGCGCGATGTCGGAGCCGGCGCAAATGCTCGCGCAACTGATCGAGGCGGCGGCGCAGCAGCCGGCCTAGCGCCGACGTTGACGATCAGCGCCGCCCGGCCGCCCAGTCGACGGCCGCGTCGAACAGCGCGACACCGGCCGGCGACAGGTTCACGAACGTGTCGTTGTCGAGGAAGAACATCACGCGGCGCGCGGGCGCGAGCGCTTCGTAGTCCATCGTCGCGCCCTTCTCGTACGCGAAGATCGCGGCCTTGTCGGGCTGGCCATACACGGTCGCGATCGTGATCGCGCCGAGCCCTGGCTTGCCCCAGCTCATCGGCGCCTGCTTGCCGTACACGTTCGTCGTGCCGGCCGGCAGCCCGGCCGCGATCGGGTGTGGCGCATTGACGAGCCACAAATAGCGCTCCTTGCCCGTTTCGCCGAAGTCGACGTCGTGACGCTTGCCCGTCATCGCGAGATCGTCGAGCAGGTCGTTTTCCCAGGTCACGAGCGGCTTGTCGAGCGTGCGCCAGCCCGGCCGCACGTTCTTCGACGACACCGTCGACGAAATCACGACCAGGTCGGCGTCGCGCGCCGCATCGGGCGTCGACGATTCGTCGATGAGGCGCACCGCGTAGCCGCGTTCGCCGAGATGCTGGACGATGCGTTCATCGACCTTCAGGTTCGGGCCGCGCAACTGCACGAGCATCGCGACGCGCGTGACGGCCTGCTGCGGCGCATCGGCCGCCCATGCGGGGGCGGCCACCCCCGCGCCGAGGCCCAGGCCCGCGCCGATCGCGAGCACCGAGCCCGCGATCGTGCGCAATGCGCGGCGCCGCGCACTCGCGGCCACGGCGCGCACGGCGCCGGTCTTCATGTTCCGGTTCATCTGGATCTTCTCCGAAGCCGCGCGCCGCCATGACGGCCGCGCGGCGATTGCGTGGTCAGAACTGCAGCGTGGTGAGCAGCGACACCTGTCGCGCATCGCCGATCGCGACGAAGTAACGGTTTGCGCTCGACGGGTAGTACGTGCGATTGAAGAGGTTCTTCACGTTGAGCTGGAACGACAGCTTCTGTTTGCCGATCCGCGTGTCGTACGTGGCGAACGCATCGGCGAGCACGTACGACGGCAGCGTGAAGCTGTTCGCCGAATCGCCGGGCCGCGCGCCGACGTAGCGCAGGTCCGCGCCGATGCGCAGGTCGCCGCCGCCGGCCACCGTGCCGAAGTCGTAGACGGCCGCGAGCGACGCGGTGTGGCGCGCGACGTTCCACAGCTGGTTGCCCGCGTACAGCGGATCCTCGGTCGTCTTCGCGTCGATGTACGCGTAGCTCGCGATCACGTTCACGCGCTCGCCGAGCTTGCCCGACACGTCGAGCTCGATCCCGCGCGAGCGCGCCTTGCCCGACGTGCGCCAGTCGGTCAGCTTGGTCGCGTCGTTGTACTGCGACACGAGCACGTTCTTCTTGTCGATGTTGAAGAGCGCGAGCGTGCCCGTCATCCCGCCCGGCAGGTCGAGCTTGCCGCCCACTTCCCACGCGGTCGCTTCCTCGGGCGGCGTCGCGCCGTCGATGATGTAGCCCGTCATCGGCGCGATCGACGACGACGGCTTCAGCGATTGCGAGTAGCTGCCGTACAGCGAGAACGTGTCGGTCCACTTGTAGACGACGCCCGCGCGCGGCAGCCACTTCGAGCCGCTGAGATCGGTGTTCGCGACGAACGGCCGACCGCGCCCGGCGACCTGGTTGTACGTGATGTAGCGCAACCCGCCCGACACGATCCACTTGTCGGTCAGGTGGATCGTGTCCTGCACGAACGCGGACGCATCGTGCAGCGTGTCGGTCTGGTCGCTGTCGCTCGCCGACACCGTGCTCGACGGCGGCAGCAGGCCGTAGACGGGGTTGAGATAGCTGAACGGCGTCTTCACGGCCTGCCGCAGCATGTCCTTGCGGTAGATGCGGCGGTATTCGGTATCGAAGCCGACCTGCACGTCATGCTGCATCCCGCCCAGCATCAGCTTGCCGTTCACGTAGCCGATCCCGTAGCTGTCGGTGCTGAGCGAGCCGTGCGTCGCGTCGTTGCTGCGCGTCATCGTGCCCTTAACCGGATCGACACCGGTCGTGCGCAACTGGTTCGCGTCGTAGGTCTCGCGGTTGTAGCTGTAGCCGAAATGCGCGCTCCAGTCCGCGTTGAACTGGTGATCGACGCTCACCTGCGCGAGGTGCGATTCGCCGTCCATGTTGTTGAACGGCTCGTCGATGCGCCGCCGCGCGGGAATGTCGAGCGGCGCGTTGGTGCGCGGATCGAGCGCGGTGCCGCGATCGAACGGCGTATGGAATTTTCGGTACTGGTAGGACACCGCAACCTGCGTATCGCGGCCATACCACGCGAGCGACGGCGCGACGAAGGTCTGCCGGTATTCGCCGAAGTTGCGCCAGTACTGCTCGTTCGACTGGTCGACGATCAGCCGGTACGCGAGCCGCGAATCGCCGACCGGCCCGGTCGAATCGAAGGTCGCGCTGCCGCCGTTCTTGCCGTGCCCGAACGTCGACGCGCCGAGCGAGATCGCGTTGTAGCGCTTGAGCTGCGGCTGTTTGGTGACGACGTTGACCACGCCGCCCGGGTCCATCAGCCCGTACAGCAGCGACGTCGGCCCCTTCAGCACCTCGACGCTGTCGACCGCCGCGTTGAACGCACGCCCCTGCACGAGCGGCATCCCGTTCTGCATGATCGAGCCGTCGCGGTTGCCGCCGAAGCCGCGCTTCATGATCGTGTCCTGCGTGCCCGCGAGCGTGTTGCCCTGCGTGATGCCGCTGACGTTGGCGAGCGCGTCGTCCAGGTTGCGCGGGCGCTGGTCGCGCAATACCTGCGCGGGCACGATGTTGACGGCCTGCGCGGTGTCGAGCAGCGGGATCTCGGAACGCAGCACGCCCGCTTCCTTCGGCGCGCGATAGCTTTCGGCGCGCAGCGCACTGGTGCGCACGTTGATCGCGGGCAACTCGGCGCCCGCCGCGACGCCGGCCGCCGCGGGCCGTGCGACCGAACCGTCCGCGCGCTTGAGCGTGTAGCCGCCGCCCGATTGCCGCAACGCGACGAGCCCCGTGCCCGCGAGCAGGCGGTCGAGCGCGCCGTCGACGTCGAAGCGCCCCTGCACGCCGCCGCTCGTCAGGCCGGCGGTCAGCTCGGCCGGAAACGCGAGCAGGATGCCCGCGTCGCGGCCGAACCGGTTCAGCGCCGCTTCGAGCGGGCCGGCCGGAATGTCGAACGCACGGCGTGCCGCGCGCTGCGCGGCCGGCGCCGCATCGGTGTCGGTGTCGGCCAGCGCGGGCAGCGGCAGCAGCGCCGACACCAGGACGGCGCCGGCCAGCCGGCGCGCGAGGCGACCCGGCGCGGCAGGTGCGGCGGATGCGGCCGGGCGCGACGCGCGCGGCAGATGTCGGGCAGGCGCCGGACGGCGCCGATACGTGAGACGGATGGAAACCATGATCGGGAGGTCGGTGGACGATGGGCCAGTGCTGCTTTCATTACCCATGTCACGCGAACATCGAGAAACAGCTCAGGTCGGCGGAAAATTTTTTCGACGGACTCACGAACGGGCCGGTACGACCGTCGCCCAGTAGCGCGTCAGGTAGTGAACGTCGATCGGCAGCGTCGCCTTCAGCGTGTCGAGCACGCGCGCGGGATCGTCGAGCGGATAGGTGCCCGACACGCGCAGGTCGGCCACGGCCGCATCGCAGCGCAGGCTGCCGCGGCGATAGCGGTCGAGCTCGGCGACGAGGTCGGCCAGCCGCATGCGCGACGCGACGAGCATGCCGCCCGTCCACGCGGACGCATACGCATCGAGCGGCGCCGGCGCGTCGATCGTGTCGCGCGTGAAATCCGCGCCCTCTCCGGCCGCGATCACGCGTGCGTCGGCCGTCGCATCGTCGGGCTGCACGCGCACCGCACCGGCGAACACCTCGACGCGGGTCGCGCCGTCGCGCTGCCGCACCGCGAAGCGCGTGCCGAGCGGCCGCAGCTCACCCTGTGCCGTCGCGACGACCAGCGGCCGCGCGGGCACGCGATCGTCGTGGCCGCTCGTCACCATGATCGTGCCGCGCAACAGGCGCAGGCCGCGCGTCGCATCGTCGAAGCGCACGTCGAGCGCCGTGTCGGTATCGAGGACGACGACCGTGCGATCCGCGAGCGTCACCGTGCGCCGCTCGCCGACCGCCGTGCGCAGGTCCGCCGGCCAGATCGCCGCGCGCCGCGCGGGTTCGGCCATCCATGCGGCACCGCCCGCGAACAGCAGCACGGCCAGCGCCTTCACGGCCGCGCGGCGGCGGCCCGCACGCGGCGGCAGCAGCGCCGCCTGCGCGGCCTGCGGGTCGAGCCCGGCCGCCAGCCCGCCGAACCGGCGCTGCATCGTTTCGATATGACGCCATGCCGCGTCGTGCGCCGGATCCTCGGCGCGCCAGCGCGCGAGCGCGGCATCGAACGCTTCGTCGGCGGGGCCGGCCTGCCGGTCGACCCACCATTCCACCGCGCGCCGCGCCACCTGCGGCGGCACCGCCTTCGCTCCCGGGGCGGCCATCGGTCAGGCCGCCATCGCGAAGAAGCACTGTGTGCCGGCCTTCACGAGATAGCGCTTCACCGTCGCCAGCGACACGCCGAGTTCGCGCGCGATCTCGGCCTGCGTGAGCCCGTCGAGCTGCGCGAGCAGGAACGCCCGCTTCGCCGCGAGCGGCAGGCCGTCGAGCAGCCGGTCGATTTCGAGCAGCGTCTCGAGCACGACGGCCCGCTCCTCCGGCGACGGCGCATGCGCTTCGGGGCGCAACGCGAGCGCGTCGAGATACGCGCGCTCGATCTGCTCGCGCCGCCAGTGGTTGCTCAGCACGCGCTGCGCGACCGTCGTCAGGAACGCGCGCGGCTCGTCGGCGCCGATCGGCTCGTTGCGCGCAAGCAGGCGCATGAACGTGTCGTGCGCGAGATCGGCCGCGCGGTGCGCGCAACCGAGCTTCCGGCTCAACCAGCCGCGCAGCCACGCATGGTGGCCGGTGTAGAGGGCGTCGATTTCTCGATGGAGAGACAGCTTGTCAGCAGACATGGCCGGGTTCCGGGAGGCGCAGGCGTCAACGATTTTGTAAATGAGAATGATTATTATATACAAAACCAGACCGGCGACCGGCGTTTCGGTGCGCGGGGGTGGCTGCGCAGCGGCGGGCAGCGCGACGCCGTCGGTCACGCCGGCATGGCATACACACGGCGTTCCACACGCGCAGCGCCCATGATGAGGAATCGGTCACCGAACCGTGAGGCCGTCGCCGGCCGCGCGCGCCGCGTAATTAACACATTCACTACACGCCGGCCAATTCGATTCATTCAATAATTATTTGACGGATCGATAACAATATCCCGGCCCTCCCGATTCCTCGCTGAATTGGCCGAAATTATCGCGAGATATGCAAGCCGCAATGGCCAGATCGCGAAATGCCCATCGATTGATACGTAATTTTCAACAATTCAAATCCCTCGATCGCGGGAATCGGAGGACATCCCTGTCTGCGTCAGGCCACAAAAGAGAATTTCATTTTTGCCGTTTTAATCGGGCTCGGTAGTCTCCTGCCATTCCGGATCACGCACACAAGCCAATGCGCAAGGAGATGACAATGAAACGCACGACCCTCTCGCTGATTTCCATCGCGTCGTTCGCGGCGATACCCGTCGCGCATGCGCAGTCGAGCGTCACGCTGTATGGCGTGATCGACACGTCGATCACCTACGTGAACCATGCTCAGGGCAAGGACAACGCGTGGATGCTCGGCAACAGCAGCGCGGGCAACCTGGCCGGCAGCCGCTGGGGCGTGAAAGGCACCGAGGATCTCGGCGGCGGGCTGAAGGCGCTGTTCCAGCTCGAGAACGGCTTCGACCCGAGCAACGGCCGGATGGGCCAGGGCGGCCGCCTGTTCGGCCGGCAGGCGTTCGTCGGCCTGACGAGCGACCGCTACGGCACGCTCACGTTCGGCCGCCAGTACGATCCGCTCGTCGATCTCGTGCAGGGCATCACCGCCGACAACTACCTCGGCAGCGTGTTCGCGACGCCGGGCGACGTCGACAACTACGACAACAGCTTCCGCGTCGACAACGCGGTGAAGTACACGTCGGCCGTCTATTCGGGCCTGCAGTTCTCGGCGATGTATTCGTTCGGCGGCATCGCCGGCAGCACCGGCGCCGCGAATTCGTATTCGGCCGCCGTGTCGTACAACAACGGGCCGTTCAGCGTCGCGGGCGGCTACTTCCACACGACCAACAGCCCCGCGTCGAACACGCAGCGCACCGGCTGGACCAGCTCGTCGGACGGCACGTTCGACGGCCCGATCAACAGCGGCTACGCGAGCGCGCATTCGATCGGCATCGCGCGCATCGCGGGCCAGTACGTCGCCGGCCCGTTCACGGTCGGCCTCGGCTATAGCAACGCGCAGTACCGCCGCGATGGCAGCTCGGTGTTCGGCTCGAACGAGCACTACAACACGGGGCAAGGCTTCGTGAACTATCAGGCAACGAACGCATTGCTGGTCGGCGTCGGCTACAGCTATACGCGCTCGGGCGGCGACACGTCGGCCACCTATCACCAGGTATCGGCCGGCGCGGACTACAACCTGTCGAAGCGCACCGACGTCTACCTGAGCGCCGCGTACCAGCACGCCAGCGGCCGGACCGGCGACGGCAACGGCGGCTCGATGGCCGCGCAGGCGTCGATCGGTTCGTACGGCTATGCGGGCACGAGCTCGCAGACGATGGTCAACCTCGGCCTGCGTCACCGCTTCTGATGCGAGACGGCCGGCTGCGCGCCGCGCGGCCGGTCGCATCCGCATTCACCGATACACCGATATGGCGGCTGCGGCCGCCGTTGTTTTTGAGTCGCCCTCCCTTTTCATCTCGGATATCGACTTCAGCGCGATTTCCATCCGGTTCGATTCAGCACCGATTTCCGCAAGTAAATGACGCGGCGCGTCAGTATTCCGGCAGCGCCACGACGCGCGTATTCGCGCGAAAATCCGGCCATTTTTACCGATAATACTTCGCCGAATCGCGTGATCGGACACGATAAAAATGCGTGGCGATTGCCTGGGGCAAATGCAAAGGAAAGTTTGACGTGAGCCATTTGCGTGCGCGCTATGGCACACTTCGCGTCTGCGTAATTTCCTTGCACCGGGCGGCCGGATTCCGCCCCATCCTGCCATGCCGCGTCAGACAACCCGTTCGATCAGCCGAGCAACGCCGAAAATCGCCGCGACGATTGCGCTGTCGTGCGCGCTCGCCGGTGTCGCGCGGGCCGATTGCCTCGACGACGCGGCCGCGTTCCAGCACGTGAGCGTCAGCCTGATGCGCGGCATCGCGCAGGTCGAGTCGGGCATGAATCCGAACGCCGTCAACACCAACACGAACGGCACGGTCGACATCGGCCTGATGCAGATCAACAGCACCTGGCTGCCGACGCTCGCGCGCGAAGGCATCACGCGTGAGAGCCTGTTCGATGCCTGCACGAACGCGTATGTCGGCGCGTGGATCCTGTCGCAGAACATTCGCCAGCTCGGCGCCAACTGGAACGCGATCGGCGCGTACAACTCCGCCTCGCCCGACAAGCGCCTCGCGTATGCGCGCAAGGTCTATGATGCAATCCGGACCATGCCGGATTCGCCGGATACTCCCATGCCCATCCTTCCCCCATCCTTTACGCCGCCGCAACAGGCCCAGGCGTACAACCCGTTCGCGAGCCTGAGCGTGTCCGCCCCGCCGCAGGTCACGCGTCCGCGCACGATTTCGTCGGCTCCGCCGCCTCCGCCGCCGCAGGGCGGCCCCGCCGGCCCGGCCGGCTCGTACAACTTCGGATGGACGGTCACGGGCGCGGACCAGGCGAAGCCGACCCAGGTCTTCGACGACGGCGCGCGGATCTACGTGCAGTTCAGCGACATGAAGCACGTGCCGGCGATCTTCACCGAGACGTCGTCCGGGCGCGTGCTGATGTCGTGGGAGCTGCAGTTTCCGTATGCCGTCCTGACGCGTCCCGCGCAAACGTTAATCTTCCAGCTCGGGCCGTTCGAGGCGCGCGCGCAGCGTAGCGCGGGCAATGGCGCCGGCATGACGGCGCAGGCCGGGACGGGGGGGGCAGCTGCGGCCGCCGGGTCGAAAAAGTCGGCGAATACGGCGACGAATACGGCGGCCAATCCGGCGACCGCGACCGCGACCGCGGCAAAACGCACGGCGTCGGCCGATGCGCTGTGGTACGTGAATACGCCTTCGACGTCGGGAACCGCGGCGGCCTCGCCATCGACCGCGAACATTCCGGCCACGCTGCCGACCGCGATCACGTCGAACACGCCGCCGCCCGCGCCGGCCCAAGTGCCGGCTGCCGCCGCTCAGCCTCAGCCGTCGCGCGCCAGCGCGGATGCGCTGTGGTACATCTCGAAGTAGCGCACCGCCGGTCGCACGCGTCGCGCGGCGATCATTGCGCCACGGTCGGCGGCAGCTCGGGCCCGTTCATGTCGTCCACCCGGTTCAGATAGCGCGACGTCGACGGCACGCGCTCGCGTACCCGCACGCACGCCGCCACCGGCCACACACCGCTCACCCGCGCCGCACCCAGATCACCTTGCCGTCACGAATGCCGAGATTGCGGCGTTCCTGCCGGTAATCCATCGTGCCCGGCAACGACGTGCCGTCGCGCTCGAGCACGCGCCACAGGCAGCCGTCCAACTGCGCCGCCGCATCGGCCTCGGTCTTGCCGACCAGCGCGTCGTCCGGCCCCGCGTCCGCCTTGCAGGCCTGCGAAGTACGTGCCGGCTCGCCATTCATCACCATGCCGCCCGCGGTCGCATTCTTCGTTTTCATGTCCGTGCATCCCGCAAACGTTGCGCCCGCAACCAGCGCCATCACCATCGCGATCGTCTTCTTCATCGGATTCTCCCTGTTGCGCCCGGCGGAGCCTGTACGGCGTTCCCGGCCGACCGGGCGTGGCATGCATGTTCGGTCCGCGCGCCCGGGCCACGCCGATTCCGCGTGCCCGCAGCCGCGGGTTCGGCCTGCCGCCGAAGCCGCCTGCATGTTACCGCACGCCGCGCGGCGTGACGGCACGAGCAGGCCGGCTGCGCCACACGATGCGTGCCGCGACGATTCGCTCAGAACTTGTAGGTCGCACCCGCGATGGCGTAGTAGTTGCTGCGCGACTGGACGATCGGGCTGTCGCCGTAGCGGCCGAGCAGCCGCGTCACGCCGCCGGTCGCGAGCACCGACCAGTGCTGCGACAGCGTCCAGTTCCACGCGAGCGCCATCGACGCGCTGTCGATCCCGCCGCGCGTCGAATACGGCCGGAACCGGCTCGTCATCGACTGCGCATCGGTCACGCCGTAGAACGTCTGCGTGTAGCGCCCCGAGCCCGCATGCACGGTGCCCGTCACGATGATCTCGTGCTGCGCGGTCTTGAACACCGGCACCGCGAGATCCATGTGCCCCGACACGCCGCGCGACGTGTGCGTCACGGGCGAGTCGATCGTGACGCTCAGTTCCGCCGCGTTGAACAGCGTCACGCCCGCGCGCACGCCCACCAGCACCGAGCCCGGAACGCGGCCCATGCCCTTCAGGTAGTCGGAGCCAGGCAAGTCGAGGCGGTTCTCGTCGGCTCGCCCCGGGTCATAGCTCACCGCCGCCGACACGAACGCGCCGTGCGGCAGGTCCAGCCGGTAACCGGCGCCCTGCGTGCTGTCGATGAAGAAGCCATTGCCGAACTTCGCAGAGAAACCCGGCGCGACGACGCCGCGAGACTGGTTGCTGCCCGGGTAGCGCGGCGCGATACCGCCACCCAGCGACAGCGAATACTGGTTTTCCGCGTGGGCGGCGGCGGCAAGGGTCAGGCCGGCGAGCGGCATGCAATAGCGGTAGCGGCGAAGTATTGGGCGCACAATATTGAGATAAGAGTGACGGAGCCCGCAGTCTAGGTGCCGCCCTGCGCCGCGACTG
Organism: Burkholderia sp. HI4860; assembly: GCF_002223045.2. Taxonomy (NCBI): domain Bacteria; kingdom Pseudomonadati; phylum Pseudomonadota; class Betaproteobacteria; order Burkholderiales; family Burkholderiaceae; genus Burkholderia; species Burkholderia sp. HI4860. The sequence continues at coordinate 434,777 of NZ_NKFO02000003.1, forward strand.
TCCTGAATATTCGGGGAATCTGTGCTCAATTGTGTTCGATTGTTCGAGATTGTCGCCCCGCTCCCCCGGCCTTCGGCGCGCCGGATAGAATTCGCGTGCCGCGCCACGCACCGGCGTGCCCGGGCGTGCGTTGGCGCGTGCGCCTCGAGGAGACTATGAACGAAGACCCACTCAAATACCGTGTACTGCTGATCGAAGACGACAACCGCCTGGCGCAGCTCGTCCGCGAATACCTCGACGGTTATGAATTCGCGGTAACGGTCGTGCGACGCGGCGACCTCGCCGTCGCCGCGGTGCGCGAGCACCAGCCGGCCCTCGTGATACTCGACCTGATGCTGCCGAACCTCGACGGGATGGAAGTCTGCCGGCGCATCCGCGCGTTCACCAACGTCCCCGTGCTGATCCTGACCGCGCGCCTGGACGTCTACGACCAGGTCGCGGGCCTCGAGACGGGCGCCGACGACTACGTGACGAAGCCGATCGAACCGCGCGTGCTGGTCGCCCGCGCCCGCGCGCTGCTGCGCCGCGCGCAGCCGGCCGTCGCGGAAGCGCCGGTGGCCGCGCCCGAAGCGCTCGTGTTCGGCGAACTGGCAATCTCGCCGCCGAACCGCACCGTCACGTGGCGCGGCGAGCCGGTCGACCTGAAGACCGCCGAGTTCAACCTGCTGCTGATTCTCGCGCGCGCGGCCGGCACCGTGCTGAGCCGCGACGACATCCTGAAGCAGTTGCGCGGCATCGAGTTCGACGGACTCGACCGTTCGGTCGATTCCGGCATCTCGAAGCTGCGCCGCCGCTTCGAGGATGCGTCGTCGGAGCCGCACAAGATCAAGACGATCTGGGGCCGCGGCTACCTGTTCAGCCCTTCCGCGTGGGACGAATAAATGCTCCGCCCATTGATTCGGCTGTACCTCGTCGTGATCGTGTTCGTCGCGGCGTCGATCGTCTTCGTCCAGATGTCGTTCGACCGGATCTTCTACGATCGCAGCGCGCAGGCGGAACGCGACTCGTTGACGACCTACGCGTTCGTGCTCAACGACTATCTCGAACGCCATCCGGGCGAGCAGCGCAAGTTCGCACTGCGCGAGCTCGCGAAATACGGCAACGAACGGTTCGACTTCATGCCGATGGCCACCGCCCGCGCGCAATTGAGCGGCGAGCCGCTGCGCGATCTAGACGCCGGCCGGATTTCGATCAGCTACGACCGCAAGGATTACTACATGCCGCTCGCGGATGGTTCGGTGCTGCATGCGCGGCCGATCGAAGCATTCAGCCTCGACATCAAGATCTATGCGTACATGCTGCTCGCGCTCAGCGCGCTGTTCGCGGTGGTGCTGTGGATTCACTATCACTGGCGCGACCTGCGCAGGCTGCAGGAAGCCGCCCGCGCATTCGGCGCCGGTACGCTGTCGACGCGCGTGAAGCTGTCCGGCAAGTCGAACATCTACGAGCTGTCGCAGCAGTTCAACGACATGGCCGAGCGCATCGAGGCGTCGATCAAGCAGCAGCGCGAAATGATGCACGGCATCTCGCACGAACTGAAGACGCCGCTCGCGCGGCTCGAATTCGGGCTCGCGCTGCTCGCCGAGCCTGACGAAACGGCCCGGATGCGCGAACGCCGCGACGCGCTGCGGCGCGACGTGCGCGAGCTCGACGAGCTCGTCACGGAGTTGCTGACGATCGGCCGGCTCGAACAGGGGGCAAGCCAGCTCGCGCCGATGGAAGTCGTCGTCGACGCGCTGCTCGACAGCGTCGCCGGCAACGTCGCGAACGACATCGTCGATCGCGGCATCACGCTCGACGTGTCGGCCCTCGAAGCGCCCGCGACCCACGTATGCGACCCGAAGCTGGTCGCCCGCGCGTTGCTGAACCTGATCCGCAACGGCGCGCGTTATGCGTCGCGCACGGTGCTGCTCGCCGCCGAGCGCAACGCGTCCGGCGCGCTCGTGTTGAGCGTCGACGACGATGGCCCCGGCATTCCGGCCGCCGAACGCGCCCGCGTGTTCGAACCGTTCCAGCGGCTCGACTCCAGCCGCGACCGGCAGACCGGCGGCTTCGGGCTCGGGCTCGCGATCGTGCGGCGCGTCGCGCAGGTGCACGGCGGCGACGTGCGGCTCGAGGATTCGCCGCTCGGCGGCGCACGCTTCGTGATCACGCTGCCCGCGCTGACGCTGCCGGACACCCTGTTTGACTTGCCGGAGCCCCTCGCGCATGCCGACGCGTTCGGCGGCAGCACCGGCATGGCCCTCCGCCGGCAATGACGCGCGCGGCAAGCGGCGCCCCGGCCGCCCTCGCCTGACCTGCGCGCCGCTCAGCGGCGGCGCAGCAGTGCAACGAAGAACAGGCTGCCGAACATCGCGGTCACGATCCCGATCGGCAGATCCTCCGGCGCCGCGAGGGTGCGGGCGGCCACATCGGCCCAGACGAGCAGGATCGCGCCCGTCAGCGCGGCCACCGGCAGCAGCCTGCCGTGCTCGGCGCCGACGACACGACGGCACAGATGCGGCGTCACGAGCCCGACGAAGCCGATCGCCCCGCTCACCGCCACCATCGCGCCCGTCGCGAACGATGCGACGACGAACACCTCGCGCCGCATCCGCGCGCTCGGCACGCCGAGCGCAGCCGCGGCAACATCGCCCGACATCAGCGCATTCAGTTCGCGCCGGCGCGCGTACAACGCGCCGCCGGCGAGCGCCGCGCACACGGCCGGCACCGGCAGCAGATCCCAGCGCGCGAGCCCGACGCCGCCGAGCATCCAGAACAACACCGAGGACGCGGCGCGCTGGTCGCCCAGATACAGCAGCAGGTTGCCGAACGCGGCCATCATGAACGACACCGAAACGCCCGCGAGCAGCAGCCGGTCCGATTCGAGCCGGCCGCGCCGGTAAGCGAGCGCGACGACGCAGGCGGTCGCGGCGAGCGCGCCCGCGAACGCGGCGGCCGGCAGCGTGAACGGGCCGAATGCCGCGCCGGCCATCACGGTGACCGCGACGGCGCCGAGCATCGCGCCGGCACTCACGCCGAGCAGATGCGGATCGGCCAGGCGGTTCGCGGTCGCGGCCTGCAACGCCACGCCGACCGCCGCCAGCGTCGCGCCGACGATCGCGGCCAGCAGCGCGCGCGGCATCCGGATCAACCAGACGATGCTGTCGTCGCCCGCCCCCGCCGCCACTGCGCCGGCCTCGCCGAACGGCGACACGAGGTGCGTGGCGACGATCCGCACCGCCGCCGGCATCGCGATCGGCGCCGGCCCGAACGCGGCCGACGCGACGATCGACACGATCAGCAGCAGCGCCAGCGCCGGCAGCACCACGCGCATGGCGGGCCGCGCTGCATGCACTTGCATGCTCATCGCGCCGGCCCGGCGAACGCGGCCGGATACAGCGCGCGCGCCAGCGTCTCGACGGCCGCGACGTTCTCGGGGCCGGGCGTCGCCGCATCGTACGGAATCACGATGAAGCGCCGGTCGCGGATCGCGGCCACGCGCGCGAGCGACGGCTGGCTCAGCAGGAATTGCTGCTTCTGCGCAGCCGTCACGGCCGAATAGTCGACGATCACGATCACCTGCGGATCGCGCGCGACCACGCTTTCCCAGCTCACCTGCGTCCAGCTGCGCGGCAGGTCGGCCATCACGTTGCGCGCGCCGGCCGCCGCCAGCAGCGCGGTCGGCATCGCGAGCCCGCCGGCCGTCATCGGCTTGTCGGTGCCGCTGTCGTAGACGAACACGCGCAGCGGCTCCGGATGCCCGATCGCATGCGACACCGCCGCGAGACGCGTGCGCATCGACGCGACGACCTGTGCGGCGCGCGCGTCGACGCCGAAGATCCGGCCGAGATTGCTCAGGTCGCGGAACACGTCGTCGAACGACGCGGCCGCCTGCTTCATCACGTGCGAACACGATTCCGTCAGCTCGTACGCACGGATGCCGAACGGCGCGAGCGTCGCGGGCGTCACCGGGCCGCCGACATGCATCCCGTAGTTCCAGCCCGCGAGATAGAAGTCGGCGCGCGCGGCCGCCAGCACCTCGAGCGACGGATACTGGCTCGCCAGTTCGGGCACGCCGCGCAGCGCTTCACGCACGCGCGCGGTGCCGGTCTTCCAGCCGCCGATCCCGGTGTAGCCGACGAGCCGGTCCTTCAGCCCGAGCACGAGCATCATCTCGGTCAGGTTCACGTCGTTGCTCACCGCCCGCGTCGGCGCGCGCTCGAACGTCACGTCGCGATCGCAGCTGCGCACGGTGACGGGATAGGCCCACGCTTGAGCGGCCGCGCAGCCGAGCGCGGTCGCGGCAAGCAGCCGGCGGAATACAGGCGACGAAGTGGACAAGGCGGAGGACAACGCGCAGGACAAGACAGGAAACGGCATGGCGGTCATTCCGGATGAAGCGGCGTGATGCGCGGCCGGCCCGTGACGGGATGGCGATCGACGAGCGCGGCGACGCCGAACACGTCGCGCAGCAGCGCTTCGGTCAGCACGTCGGCCGGCACGCCCGATGCGACGACCCGGCCGCGCGCGAGCACGTGGAGCCGGTCGCAATACGCGGCCGCGAGATTGAGGTCGTGAATCGTGGCGAGCGTCGCGATGCCGAGGCGCCGCACGCGCGCGAGCAATTCGAGCTGATGGCGCAGGTCGAGATGGTTGGTCGGTTCGTCGAGCAGCAACAGTTCGGGCTGCTGAGCGAGTGCGCGGGCCAGCAGCGCGCGCTGCTTCTCGCCGCCCGACAGCGACGCGAAGCGTTGCGCACGGCGCTCGACGAGACCGACGTCGTGCAGCGCGGAGTCGACGATCCGGCGATCGTCCGCCGTCTCCGCATCGAGCAGCCGCTGGTGCGGCGTGCGCCCCATGCCGACCAGTTCGTCGACCGTCAGCCCGAAATCGTCCGGCGTCTCCTGCTGCAGCACCGCGATGCGCTGCGCGACCGCGCGCGGCCGCATGCGCCACACGTCCTGCGCATCGAGCGCGACACGGCCCGCATCGGGCCGCGCGTAACGGAACACGCAGCGCAGCAGGCTCGTCTTGCCGCTGCCGTTCGGGCCGACCAGCCCGACGAACTCGCCTTCGGCCACGCTCAGCGTCACCGAATCGAGCACGGTGATCGCGCCGCCGGGAGACCAGCTCACGCGCTCGATGTCGAGCATGTGCGTCACGGGAGGCGCGCCGTGCCGCATCAGAAGCGCATCGTCGCGACGAGCTCCGCCGAGCGCGACGGGCCGAGCAGCCATTGCTCGCCGCCGTTCGACGTCGTCACCGCGTACGTGCGGTTCGCGAGGTTGCGCACGATCAGCGCCAGCTCGGTGCGCGACGTCGGCTGCCAGCGCAGCGACGCGTCGAACACCGTGTACGACGGCACCTGCACGCGGTTCGCGTCGTCGCCGTAGGTCGCGCCGACGTAGCGCACGCCCGCGTTCGCCTGCCAGCGCTCGGCAAACGCCCAGCCGAGCCACAGGTTCGCCGTCTGCTGCGGCACGTTGGCCGGTGCATTGCCAGCGCGCGACACCGTCGCACTGCCGACCTTCTGGTTGAACGCGTCATAGCGCGCGCGCAGCAGCGCGACGTTCGCATCGACCGTCCAGCCGTGCGGCAACCGCGCGCCGCCCGTCAGCTCGATGCCGCGCGACGATTGCCGGCCGACCTGCTGGCGCAGTGCGGGATTGAACGGGTCGGTGGTGAGCAGGTTGCGCTTCGTGATGTCGTACACGGCGAACGTCCAGTATGCGCGGCCGTCGAGCAGCGTCTGCTTGACGCCGGCTTCCCACTGTTCGCCGGTCGCGAGCCGGTAGCCCGCCTGCGACGCGGACAGCGTCACGAGCGAGCCGAGGCCCTCCGCGCCCGTCGTGTACTGCGCATACGCGCTGAGCGTCGGCGCGACTTCGAACACGAAGCCCGTGCGCCAGCCGACGTTCGCGAAACGCTTGTCGAAGCCCGCGCCGGTTGCCGCCTGCTCGCGGCTGAACGCGATGTGGTCGTAGCGCAGACCGCTCACCCACGCGAGCCGCGGCAGCACTTCGAGCCGGTTCTCGGCGAATACCGCCGCCTGCCGTGCCCGCGTGCTGAACTGCGGCACCGTCGGGTCGGGGCTCGTGAACGCGCCGGGATCGAAGCCGTGCGCGGGCACCGTCGATTCGCCGCCGTACGGCGAATTGTTGGTGCCGCTGAACGTGATCTGGCTGAATTCCGTGCCGACGACGAAGCGGTTCGCGCGGCCGAACAGCGTGCCGTCGAAGCGTGCGCTCAGCCGATCGCCGATCTGCCGCTGGTGGTGGCCGATGTCGAGATAGTCGCTGCGCGTGACGCGACCCGTCGCGGTATCGAGCGCATACGATTCGGCATTGCGCCACTGGCGGTTCGACGTCAGGTAGTAGAGCTGGTTGTCGATCGTCACGCCGGCCGTCGGCCGGTAGGTCGCCGACAGGCGCGTCCACTGGTCGTAATAGGCAATCGACGCGTCGCCGACGTTGTAGTTGACCTTGCGCAGCGACGGATCGAGCACGCCGTTCGGCGCCGGCACGCCATAGTAGGTCGCCGGCATCTGGCGGCCGTAGTCGAAGTCGAGCGTCAGCGTGAGCGTCGGGCTCACGTCGAACTTCAGCGCGCCGCCGACGGCCGTCGTATGCGTATCGACCCGCTCGGCGAGACCGTTCGCGCGCGCATCGCTTGCATGGAAACGATACGACAGCCGCGGGCCGAGCATGCCCGTCGTATCGAACGCGGCGCGTTTCGCACCATCCAGGCCGACACCGACCTGCAGCGTCGTCTCGCGCGTGCGCTGCGGCCGCTTCGGCACCACGTTCACCGCGCCGCCGATCGCCCCTTCGCCGTACAGCACCGACGCCGGGCCGCGCAGCACCTCGATGCGCTCGACCGACCACGTATCGAACGGGAACGTGATCGTGCCGGCGGCCGGCATCAGCCGCACGCCGTCGAGCAGCGTCATCACCGATTCCTGCCCGCTGAAGCCGCGCACGCTCAATGCGGTGCCGCCGGTGCCCGGCGCCATCGCGCTCGAGAAACCCGCGGTGCGCGTCACTGCGTCGAGCACCGTGCGATCGCCGCGCGCGTCGATCGTGTCGGCCGTGACCGTCTCGACGCTCGCGGGCGTGTCGAGGCTGGCGAGCCCGAGCCGCGAGCCCGTTTCGAGCGGTTGCGTCAGCGGGTCGGCCGGTGCGGATGGTGCGCTGACGTTGATCGCCGGCAATGCATGCCGTTCGTCCGGTGCGGGTGCGGCCGCTTCGGCGGCCAACGCGCCGGAGGTCGCCATCGCGCAGCCCAGCAGGGTCGTGCAGCCGCGTGCCGCGCGGGCGCGCCAGGCGTCGGCGTTCCGGCGCGATGCGGCGGGGTGCCGCTCCCCGCGCGCCGGGGTGTGTCTGGTTTTCGTCACGTCGTATCGATCTTCGGATGATGGCGCCGCCCACTGCCGCACTCGGCAGCCCGGCAGCGCGCCGCCGGTGGCGCCGGTGGCGCAAACTTCAAATGATACAATATATCATCCTGGTTCGTCAGGATTTTGTCAGGTTGTCCCGGCCCGGCGCGCGGCCGTGGCCGTCCGTCACGCCTGCAACGGGAAACTGAGCCGCCCCACGGCTTGTCGCCCTGCGGCACGGTTGTGCAGCGCGAACGCGTGCTGGTATTTCACGGCCACGACCGCCGCCGGCCCCACATGTCGCGCAGCTGCACGCCGATCGCGCCCGCTTGCCCGCGCACGCAGTCCGACGCGGCCTGGGCACCGGCCTGCGATCAGCGGCCGACTTCCTTCCACTTGCGCGCGAGCCCGAGGCGTTCGACGCGCTCGATCAGGAACTCGGTGAACACGCGGATCTTCGCCGGCTGGTGACGGCGGCTCTGGTACGCGATGTTGACGGTGAGCGCCGGCAGTTGCCAGTCGGTGAGCACCGGCACCAGCTTCCCGGCGACGATATCGTCGTGAATGATGTAGAGCGGCTGGATCAGGATGCCGAGCCCGGCAAGCGCCGCGGCGCGGATCACCTGCCCTTCGTTCGCATCGAGCACGCTCTTGATCGTGACCGACTGCTTCTTCGCGCCGTGGCGAAAATGCAGCACGTGCGGATCGTTCGCGAGGTTGTACACCAGCAGCCGGTGGTCGCACAGCGCATCGGGCGTCGCCGGCGCGCCGTGCGTCGCCAGATACCCGGGCGACGCTGCCAGCACGCGCCGCGTCTCGGCCAGCTTGCGCACGGTGATGCCCGAATCCGCTTCATGCTCGCGCGTGCGGATCGCCACGTCGATGCCGGCCTCGATGAAATCCGGATAGCGGTTCGCCGCGACGATCTGCACGTTCAGGTTCGGGTAGCGCCGATGGAACTCGGGCAACGCAGGCGCGATATAGATCGACGCGAACGATACCGACGCGGTCACGCGCAGCGTGCCGGCCGGGTTGACGCTCGCCTCGTTGACCGCCGCATCGGCCTCCGACAGCTCCATCAGGATTGCCACACAACGCCGGTGGTATTCATGCCCGGCGTCGGTCAGCCACAGGCGCCGCGTGGTGCGCTCGACGAGCCGCGCCCCCAGCCGCTCCTCCAGCGCGTTCAGGCAGCGGCTCGCCGCCGCGCTCGACATCCCGAGCCGCTCGGCGGCCTTCGACAGGCTGCCCAACTCGGCCACCTGCACGAAAAATTCGATCTGCGTCCACTTGTCCATGCGCTCGATTCTTCCACCTGGCGGAGAACAAAACTCCCCCAAACCCTCTTTTTTACGATCCAGGGAGGAATTAATGTTACGTCAACGCGCTATCCAACGACATCAGGAGACACCCCCTATGCGCAATCTCGACGAAGACACCATCACACAGGCCGTGATCGCGTCGCTGGGCGGCTGTCGCGACGAGCGGTTGCGCACGGTGATGACCAGCCTCGTCCAGCACCTGCATTCGTTTGCACGGGAGACGAAGCTCACCGAGGCCGAATGGCAAAGCGCGATCGGCTTCCTGACGGCGGTGGGCCACATCACCGACGACAAGCGCCAGGAGTTCATCCTGCTCTCCGACGTGCTCGGGCTGTCGACCCTCGTCACTGCGCAGAACCATGCGAAGCCGGCCGGCTGCACGGAGGCGACCGTATTCGGCCCGTTCTACGTCGAAGGCAGCCGCGACTTCGGGATGTTCGACGACATCGCGAACGGCGCCTGCGGCGAGCCCTGCTTCGTGTCGGGCCACGTGCGCGGCATCGACGGCCTGCCGGTCGCGCACGCGTCGCTCGAAGTCTGGCAAGCCGACGAGGACGGGCACTACGACGTGCAGCTTCCGGCCGACGACGGCTCGGTCACGCACCGCGCGCGCGGCCGGCTGCGCACGGATGCCGACGGCCGTTACGCATTCCGCTCGATCCTCGCCGAGCCGTATCCGATTCCGCACGACGGCCCCGTCGGCGCGATGCTCGACGCGCTCGGCCGTCATCCGTGGCGCCCCGCGCACCTGCACTTCATGATCGAGGCGCGCGGCTACGACACGCTGATCACGCACGTGTTCCGCGACGGCGACCGCTATCTCGACTCCGATGCGGTGTTCGGCGTACGGTCGACGCTCGTCGCCGACTGGGTCCGGCACGCGCCCGGCATCGCGCCGGACGGCTCTCGGATGGACACGCCGTTCTACACGCTCGAATACGACTTCGTGCTCAATCCCGCGGAGCACACCGCGTGATCCGCCACGTCGTGATATGGAATGTTGCGGGCGCAACTGACTGCGAGCGCGTGCAGGCACAACGCGCGCGCCAAGCGCGCGGCGCGCGCCGCGCCGCCATCACCCCGACTCAACCGCCGATCTTGAACGACGGCAACTGCTGCGCGAGCCGCGCGCCCATTTCGGCACCGAGTGCCTGCAGCGCATTGAACGGCCGGATCATGACCTCGAACTCGACGATCCGCCCGTCGTCGTCGAAGCGGATCATGTCGATCCCCTTCAGTGCCTTGTCGCCGATGGCCGCGCTGAACTCCAGCACCACGCTCTTGCCGTCGTCGGTGACGAACTGGCGGTGATAGGTGAAATCCTCGAGGATCGTGATCACCGTGCGCAGCGCCAGCAACAGCGCGGGCGCCGGCCCGTACGGCTTGAACGCCATCGGCGAACGGAACACGGCGTCGGGATGGACGATCGACTCCAGCGCGCCAAAATCCTTGCGTTCGACCATCGCGTGCCACGTGTCGAGCGATTGCGCGACAGCGGGTTGAAGATGCAGCGGTGCGTTCGTCATCGAAGACTCCAGTATCGTCGGGCGGAAAGGAAACGAATCAGTCTCAAAGGGTGGCGGCAAGCGTCGTGCCCTGGTGAATCGCGCGCTTCGCGTCGAGCTCGGCCGCTTCGTACGCACCGCCGATCACATGGACCTTGCGCCCGGCGGCCTCCAGTTGCTCCGCCAGTTCGCGCAACGGCTCCTGTCCCGCGCAGATCACGACGTTGTCCACCGGCAGCGTCTGCTCGACACCATCGATCGTCACGTGGAATCCCTCGTCGTCGATACGCCGGTAGGTCACCGCCGACGACATCCCGACACCGCGCGCCTTCAGCGCCGTGCGGTGGATCCATCCGGTGGTCTTGCCGAGCCCGTCGCCGACCTTCGACGCCTTGCGCTGCAGCAGATGGATTTGCCGCGCCGCCGGCTCGGGGTGCGCATGACGCAGGCCGCCTGCGTTCGCATACGACCGGTCGACACCCCACTCGGCGAAGAAGCGGTCGGCGTCGACGTGCTCGGCGCCGTCGCGATGCACCAGATACTCCGCGACGTCGAAGCCGATCCCGCCGGCGCCGACGATCGCGACATTGCGACCCACCGCCTTGCCGTCGCGCAACACGTCGAGGTAACCGAGCGTCTTCGCATGCCCGACACCGTCGATCGGCGGCGTGCGCGGCACGATACCCGTCGCGATCACCACTTCGTCGAATTCGCGTTGCAGCAGCAACTCGGCGGTCGCGCGCGTATTGAGGTGGAGCGTCACGCCGCGCAGTTCGAGCTGCCGGCGGAAATAGCGCAGCGTCTCGTTGAACTCTTCCTTGCCGGGCACCTTCTTCGCGATGTTGAACTGGCCGCCGATCTCGGCGCCGGCTTCGTACAGCGTCACCGCATGGCCGCGCTCTGCCGCGGTGACCGCGAAGCCGAGGCCTGCCGGCCCGGCGCCGACCACGGCGATCCGCTTGCGGTGCTGGGCGGGGCGAATCACGAGCTCGGTTTCATGGCACGCGCGCGGATTCACGAGGCACGACGTGATCCTGCCGCTGAACGTATGGTCGAGGCAGGCCTGGTTGCAGCCGATGCACGTGTTGATTTCGTCCGCGCGCCCTTCCCGCGCCTTGCGCACGAACTCGGCATCGGCGAGGAACGGCCGCGCCATCGACACCATGTCGCAATAGCCGTCGGCCAGCAGTTGCTCGGCGACCTCCGGCGTGTTGATCCGGTTGGTCGCGACGAGCGGGATGCCGACCTTGCCCATCAGCTGCCGCGTGACCCAGGCGTACGCGGCACGCGGCACCTTCGTCGCGATGGTCGGAATGCGCGCCTCGTGCCAGCCGATACCCGTGTTGATGATCGTCGCACCGGCCGCTTCGATCGCCTGCGCGAGCCGGATCACTTCGTCGAGCGTCGAGCCGCCTTCGACGAGATCGAGCATCGACAGCCGGTAGATGACGATGAAGTTCGTGCCGACCCGCTCGCGCACGCGCCGCACGATCTCGACAGGGAAACGGATGCGGTTCTCGTACGCACCGCCCCATGCGTCGTCGCGATGGTTCGTCCGCGCGGCGATGAATTCGTTGATCAGATAGCCTTCGGACCCCATGATCTCGACGCCGTCGTAACCCGCCTGCTGCGCGAGCGCCGCACATCGGACGAAATCGGCGATCGTCTCGTCGACTTCATCGCTCGTCAGCGCATGCGGCGTGAACGGGTTGATCGGCGCCTTCAACGCGCTCGGTGCAGCGAGCGCCGGGTGATACGCGTAGCGCCCGAAATGCAGGATCTGCAGCGCGATTTTGCCGCCCTCCGCGTGCACCGCGCGCGTCACGACACGATGACGCTCCGCTTCCGCTTCGGTCGTCAGCATCGCGCCGCCGGGCGCGGGACGGCCGCGCTCGTTCGGCGCAAATCCACCCGTGACGATCAGGCCGGCCTCGCCGCGCGCCCGCTCCGCATAGAACGCCGCCATCCGCTCGAAGCCGTTCGGCGCTTCCTCGAGGCCCACGTGCATCGACCCCATCAGCACACGGTTCCTGAGTGACGTGAAGCCGAGCTCGAGCGGGGTCGTCAGATGCGGGTAACGCGACGTCATGGGGTGTCTCCATTTTTTATGCAACAAGTTGCACAGATAGTAGTCGACCGCTTTCGTTTATGCAACCCGTTGCATAAACGCATCCGTCATCTTGTACCGTGGCCCCGATATGGCAAGATGCGGTTCATTCCGCGGCCTCCTCCGATCCGACATGTCCCTGCCCCACGCACTCCTCACCGCGCTCGCCGAACGCCCCGGTTCAGGCTCCGAACTCGCCGACCGTTTCGATCGCTCGATCGGTTATTTCTGGCAGGCGACGCACCAGCAGATCTATCGCGAGCTGGGGCGTCTCGAGGAAACGGGCTGGATCGAATCGCTGCCGGCCGAATCGGGGCGCGGCCGCAAGCGCGCGTACCGGATCCTGCCGGCCGGCAAGAAGGAGTTGCGCCGCTGGATCGCCGAACCGGAGGACCCGACGCCGCTGCGCGAAGCGTTGATGGTGCGCCTGCGTGCGGAAGCGGTGCTCGGCCCGGCCGGCCTCGAGGACGAAATCAGGCGGCGCATCGCGCTGCACCAGGAGAAGCTCGACCTGTATCTGCAGATCGAGGCACGCGATTTTGCGGAGAGCGCCGATTCGCGCACGAAGCGCCTTCAGCACCTGGTCCTGCAGGCCGGCATCGCGAACGAGCGGTTCTGGGTCGAATTCTCGCAGCACGCGCTCGACGTGCTGCGCTTGCCGAAAGACTGAACGACTGACGGATGAAGGGACGATGACGCAGAAAACCGTGCTCTGCTACGGCGATTCGAACACCCATGGCACCCGCCCGATGACGCGTGCCGGCGTACTGGAGCGGTTCGCACGCGAAGAACGCTGGACCGGCGTGCTGGCGCACACGCTCGGCGCGAGCTGGCGGGTCATCGAAGAAGGGTTGCCCGCGCGGACGACCGTGCATGACGATCCGATCGAAGGCCGGCACAAGAACGGTTTGTCGTATCTGCGTGCATGCCTCGAAAGTCACTTGCCCGTCGATGTCGTCGTGCTGATGCTCGGGACCAACGACCTGAAGACACGCTTCTCGGTCACGCCCGCCGACATCGCGACGTCGGTCGGCGTGCTGCTTGCGGAGATCGCCGCGTGCGGTGCCGGCCCGTCCGGTGCATCACCGACGCTCGTGCTGATGGCGCCTGCGCCGATCGTCGAGGTCGGATTCCTCGGCGAGATCTTCGCGGGCGGCGCAGCGAAGTCCCGGCAACTCGCGAAGCGGTACGAACAGGTGGCAAGCGACGCCGGTGCGCACTTTCTCGATGCCGGCGCGATCATCGAGGTGAGCCCGGTGGATGGCGTTCACTTCGAGGCCGATCAGCATCGTGCGCTCGGGCAGCGGGTCGCGGCCCTTCTGCAGCAAATCGCGTAACGCGCTCGAGCGCCGAATCGCAGCCGCGCGGCGTGTGCCGGAACGCGGCACGTCGCGCGCGGAAAACCGGTCACGCGTCCGGCAGGATCACCACCTTGCCCTTCACCTGGCGGTTCGCCATCCGCGCGATCGCATCGGCCGCATCGGCCAGCGACACGCGCTCGGTGATCGCGGGTCGTACCTTGCCGGCCGCGAACCATTCGGCCAGCAGGCGCATGTTCGCGACATGCTGCTTCGGATCGCGGCGCACCGCATCGCCCCAGAACACACCCAGAATGTCGCGCTCCTTGAGCAGCGCCAGGTTCAGCGCGAGCTTCGGGATCTCGCCGGCCGCGAAGCCGACCACGAGGAACCGGCCGCGCCACGCCGTCGCACGCAACGCCGCTTCGCTGTAGGCACCGCCCACCGGATCGTAGACGACGTCCGCACCGCGGCCGTCGGTCAATTCGTCCACGCGGCGGCGCAAGTCTTCGGTCGCATAGTCGATCGTCTCGTCCGCGCCCGCTTCACGGCACAGCGCCAGCTTGTCCGCACTCGACGCCGCCGCGATCACGCGCGCGCCGAGCGCCTTCGCGATCTCGATCGCGGCGAGGCCAACGCCGCCCGCCGCGCCCAGCACGAGCAACGTCTCGCCTGCTTGCAGCCGCGCGCGCTGCTGCAACGCGTGCAGCGACGTACCGTACGCCAGCACGAGCGCCGCGCCCTGCTCGAATGTCATGCCCGGCGGCAGCGCGGCAATCTGGTGCACGTCGGCCACGCACTGCTGCGCGAAACCGCCGTGCCCGGTGAACGCGACCACCGCATCCCCCGGCTGCCACGCGGTCACGCCCTCGCCCACCGCATCGATCACGCCGGCGAATTCCGCACCCGGTGAAAACGGCAGCGCCGGCTTCACCTGGTACAGCCCCTGGACGATCAGCGCGTCGGGGAAATTGAGCGACGCGGCCTTCACCTGAACCCGGACCTGGCCCGCGGCCGGCTCGGGAATCGTCACGTCCTCGATGCGCAAGCTGTCGATCGGGCCGAATGCGGTACACAACAGGGCTTTCATGTTCGTCTCTCTCCTTGAGCGGCGTCGCCGCGCATCATGTCATGCTGCGGGGCGGACCCGCATGGCCGGTTCACGGCGAATACACAACAGCCGACGGAATCGGCATCCACGACATCGTCTGCATTCCGGAATGTCGGTGAAACAACGATCAGAACCACGCGTCGCGCATGTCGAGCGTCGTCGTGTCGACGCGCGCGAGCAGATCGAGCTGCGCATCCACTTTCGGCAAGTCCCAGTTGAAGAAATAGCGGGCCGCCGCACGCTTGCCGTCGTGGTAATCGTCGGCGTGCCCGTGCGCGGCAAGCGTCACGTCGAGCCACAGCCACGCCACGACGAGATGGCCGAACGCTTCCAGATAGACGCTCGCGTTCGCGAGCCGCGCCTGCGGATCGCCGACCGCGCCGAGTTGCCGCGTGACGTCGACCAGCCGCGCCCAGCGCCGCGCCAGCGCATCGGCCTGCTCGCGCAGCTCGGCACCAAGCGCTCGCGCGTGTTCGACGGTCGCGCCGATCCGCGCATCGAGTGCGCGCAGCAACGCGCCATCGTCCTGGGCGACCTTGCGGCCCAGCAGGTCGAGCGCCTGGATCCCGTGCGTGCCTTCGTGGATCGGGTTGAGGCGATTGTCGCGATAGAGCCGCTCGACCGCGTAATCGCGCGTGTAGCCATAGCCGCCGTGCACCTGGATCGCGAGGTCGTTCGCCGCGAGACACCACTGCGACGGCCAGCTTTTCGCGATCGGCGTCAGGATGTCGAGCAGGCGCGTGGATTGAGCGCGCACGTCCGCATCGTCATGCGCGCGTGCTTCGTCGACCAGTTTCGCGCAATACAGGATCAGCGCGAGACCGCCTTCGACATAGGCCTTCTGCGCGAGCAGCATGCGCCGCACGTCCGGATGGTCGACGATCGGCGCCTGCGGCGCGGCGGCATCCTTGCCCGCCGGCCCGAGCGGGCGCCCCTGCGGCCGGTTGCGCGCATAGTCGAGCGCATGCAGATAACCCGTGTAGCCGAGCGCCACCGCGCCCGCGCCGACACCGATGCGCGCTTCGTTCATCATGTGGAACATGTAGGCGAGGCCATGGTTCGGCTGGCCGACCAGATAGCCGATCGCGCCTGCGCGCCCTTCCGGGCGGTAGCGCGTGCCTTCGCCGAAATTCAGCAGGCAGTTGGTGGTGCCGCGGTAACCCATCTTGTGGTTCAGCCCCGCGAGCACCACGTCGTTGTGCTCGCCCTGCGCCGCGCCATCGGCGCCCGGCAGGTACTTGGGCACGATGAACAGCGAGATGCCGCGCGTGCCGGGCGGCAGCCGGCCGTGTTCGTCGGGAATCTTCGCGAGCACGAGGTGGACGATGTTCTCCGTCAGCTCGTGTTCGCCACCCGAGATCCACATCTTGTTGCCGGTCAGCCGGTAGCGCGGGCCGAGCGGCGAATCGCCTTCGAAATCCGCCCGTGTCGCGATATCGGACAGCGACGAACCGGCCTGCGGCTCGGACAGGCACATGGTGCCGAGATAGCGCCCTTCCAGCTCCGGGCGCGCAAATGCGTCGATCTGCGCGGGGCTGCCGTGCGCGACGAGCAGGTTCGCGTTGGCGGCGGTCAGGAACGGATAGGCGGACGTAGCGATGTTCGCGGCCTGGAAGAACAGGAACGATGCGGCTTCGACCAGCTTCGGCAAGCGCATGCCGCCGAGCGCTTCGTCGTGGCCCGCGGCGATCAGCCCGGCGTCGGCAAAGGCGCGCACGGCCGGTGCGACGTCGGGGATCAGCGTCACGCGCTCGCCGTCGAACTGCGGCTCCTCGCGATCGCCACGCGCCGCGTGCGGCGCGAACAGGTCTTCGGCAATCCGCTCGCTGGTGTCGAGCACCGCGTCGAACGTCTCGCGACTGTGCTCGGCGTAACGCGGCAGCGCGACGAGCGCTTCGGCGTCGAGCCAGTCGTACAGCAGGAACGCGAGATCGCGTCGCGACATCAACAAGCTCATCGTGCTGCCTCCCGGGACCGGCTTCGTCAGCCGAATGAAGGATTCCGTGACGGAAAGTGCTGGCAGGAATTTAGCACGGTCGTTCTAAAACGACAACGACGGATGCGCTAGTCCGCGTAACCGGGATTGCGCCGGTCGAGCCGGCGCAGCAAGCCGGGCCAGACGAGCGCCCCGGCGCCCATCCCGCGCGTCACCGCGGCGATCTGCTGCTTGATACCGTCGAGAATCGGCTGGCCGATCGGCAACAACGCAGCGCCGCCGGCCTGCGCGCGGACCTGGATCATGCAGGCTGCTTCGAAGAAGTACATCGCGACGAACGCGTCTGCCGGTGTCGCGCCGACGGTCAGCAGGCCGTGGTTGCGCAGCATCAGGTTCGTGTTGGCGCCGAGGTCCTGCACGAGGCGCGCCTTCTCGCCCTCGTTGAGCGCAATGCCCTCGTAGTCGTGATAGCCGAGCGACGCCAGCACGCCGAGCGACTGCTGCGACAGCGGCAGCAAGCCCCCTTCCTGCGCCGATACGGCGACGCCGTTGATCGAATGCGTATGCATCACGCACAGCGCATCGTCGCGGGCCGCATGCACCGCGCTGTGGATGGTGAAGCCGGCCGGGTTGATCTCGTAAGGTGATTCGGACACCTTGCGTCCGTCGAGATCGACCTTCACCAGCGACGATGCCGTGATCTCGTCGAACATCATCCCATACGGGTTGATGAGGAAATGGTGCTCCGGGCCGGGCACGCGTGCGGAAATATGGGTGAATACGAGATCGTCCCAGCCGAATAGCGCGGTGAGACGATAGGCTGCCGCGAGGTTGACTCGCGCATCCCATTCGGCGGGGGAAACCGACTGCATCACACTGACTTCGGAAGAGGCCACGTCACGCTCCTTGCGCAGGGGTCGATGTGCACCGGGCCGCACGATGCGGCCCGGCGTGGGGAATAGTGTGCGTCAGCCCGCGTGCGGCTTCGCGAGCTGATCGGCAATCGGCAGGCTGCGGATACGCGTGCCGGTCGCCGCGAAGATCGCATTGGTCAGCGCCGGCGCAACGGGCGGCAGGCCCGGCTCGCCCACGCCGCCGAGCGGTGTCGCAAAATCGTCCGGTGCGACGAGATGCACGCGGATTTCGCGCGGCGCCTCGTTCATGCGCAGCACCTGGAAGCCGTTGAAGTTGCTCTGCTCCGGATGGCCGTCCTTGAACGTGATCTCGCCGTGCAGCGCGATGCCGAGCCCCATCACCACCGCGCCCTCGAGCTGCGAGCGTACCCGCTCCGGATTGACCTGCGGCCCGCAGTCGATCGCGATGTCGACCCGCGGCACCGTGATCTTGCCGTCGGCATCGACCTGCACCTCGCACACCACCGCCGTGTACGACACGAAGCTGCGATGCGCGGCGATCCCGAGCCCGTGCCCCTTCGGCATCTTGCGCCCCCAGCCGGCGCCGCGCGCGACCGTCTCGACCACGCGCCGCAGCCGGCCGGTATCGATCGGATACAGCGCCGGATCCTCGCCGTAGTTCGCGTTCTTCACCGTGATGTGCGGCTCGAAACGCCGCGCGGGCCCGATCAGGTCGAGCAGGAAGTCCTTCGGGTCGCGACCGGCCGCGTGCGCCAGCTCCGACACGAAGCTCTGGATGCCGAACGCATGCGGGATGTTGTAGACCGAGCGGAACCAGCCGATCCGCGTGTGCGCTTGCGCGGCCGGATTCTCGATCCGCACGTTCGGAATCGCAAACGGCAGGTCCGCAATCCCCTGCGCGAGCTCGCCCGGCTGCTCATGCACGACACCGGCCCTGAACGTCGACTGGATCGACGGCGCGACCGTGCGATGCTGCCACGCGACCACTTTCCCCGACGCATCGATCCCGCCGTCGAACGCCTCGAGCGACACCGCATGGAAATAGTCGTGCGCGATGTCGTCCTCGCGCGTGAACGTCAGCTTGACGGGTGCGCCGACCGCCTTCGACAGCAGCGCCGCCTCCACCACGTAGTCGGGCTTCGACTTGCGGCCGAAACCGCCGCCGAGCAGCGTCACGTTGACCGTCACGCGCTCCGTCGGCAACCCGAGCGCCTTCGCGACCTCGTCACGCGTGGTCTGCGGCGCCTGCGTGCAGGTCCATACTTCGCAACGGCCGTCGGCCACGCGCGCGACGGCCGCGGGCGGCTCCATCGTCGCGTGCGCGAGATGCGGGATGTAGTACGTCGCCCGCACGCGCTTCGCGGCGCCGGCCAGCGCTGCCGCTGCATCGCCGTCGTTGCGGATCACGTCGCCCGGTTGCGCGGCAGCCGCTTCGAGCGTCTCGCGATACGCGGCGGAATCGTAGTTCGCGTTGGGCCCGCGCTTCCAGTCGATCTTCAGTTGCGCGCGCGCCTGGATCGCGGTCCACGTATCGCGCGCGACGACGGCCACGCCGCCGAGCGGCTGGAAGCCGGACGGCAGCGGTGTTGGCGCAAGCTGCACGACCTTGACGACACCCGGCAGTTTCTCCGCCGCCGATGCATCGACCGATGCGACCGTGTCACCGTAGGCCGGCGGCCTCGCGACGACCGCATACAGCATCCCGTCGAGCCGCGTGTCGATCCCGTAGTGCGCACGGCCGCCGACGATGTCGCGCCCGTCGATCAGCGCCGTTTCACCCTTGCCGATATAGCGAAATTCAGCCGGCGCCTTCAGCGCCACCGTAGCCGGATCCGGCACCGGCAGCGCCGCTGCCTTCGCCGCCAGTTCACCGAAGCCGAGCTTGCGCCCGCTCTTCGTGTCGACGACCTCGTGCACCGTCGCCTTGACCTGACGTGCATCGACGCCCCACGCCGCGGCTGCCGCCAGTTCGAGCATCGTGCGCGCGGCCGCGCCCGCGCGGCGCAACGCGGCGAAACTCTGGCGCAGGCTGCGCGATCCGTCGGTGTTCTGGTTGCCGTAGCGCGGCTCGTCGCCCACGGCCTGCGCGACCTTCACGCGCGCCCAGTCGGCGCCCAGCTCGTCCGCCACGACGAGCGCGACGCTCGTGCGCACGCCCTGCCCCATCTCGGAGCGGATGCAGGTCACGGTGACCGTGCCGTCCGGCGCGATCGCGACGAACAGGTGCGGATCGTCGCGCAACCCGTGCGGCATCCCGGCGCCGCCATACTGCGGATTCGCGCTGACGGGCGGCTGCACCGGTGTCGCCGCGTGGACGAGCGACGGCACGCCGAACGCGAGCAGCAGCCCGCCGGATGCGAAGCCGAGCAGCAGCGCGCGACGGCTTTCGTTATGGACGGAGAGTTCGGGCGCGCTCATGCGGCACCTCCGCGGCGCACAGCCAGGCGGATCGCCGCACGAATGCGCGTGTAGGTGCCGCAGCGGCAGATGTTGCCGGACATCGCATCGTCGATGTCGGCGTCGGTCGGATGGGGATTCGTCTTCAGCAGCGACGCGGCCTGCATGATCTGCCCGGACTGGCAGTAGCCGCACTGCGCGACGTTCAGTTCCTGCCACGCCTGCTGCAGCGGATGATCGACGTTCGTCGACAGTCCCTCGATCGTCGTCACGCGCTTGCCGGAAGCGGCTGCGACCGGGGTGATGCACGAGCGGATCGCAACGCCGTCGAGGTGTATGGTGCAGGCGCCGCACAGCGCCATGCCGCAGCCGAACTTGGTGCCGGTGTGGCCGAGGACATCGCGCAGATACCAGAGCAACGGCATGTCGGGATTGCCGTCGAAGTGCTGCTCGCTACCGTTGACGGTCAGCGTGATCATCGTTCACCTCCTGGTCGAGGCGCCCGCATCGCACCACGGGTGCCGGGTGGGGATTCGAACGGCGGCGGGTGCGCTCTGCTGCGCCGGCTCCGCGCCGTCTTGTGGACTGCTCCGCCGGCAGGGCCGGCGGTCAATGCGTGGTGATTGGCGCGGCTGGCTGGGGATGGCCATCGGGCCCGCGATCCGGATGGATAGCGGGCACGCACCAGCCCGGATTCTGCCCCATGCAAACCGTCACTCAGGCAACGCGATCATGTCGGGGCTGCCAGAAATGGCGACTCGGATCGCAGCACTTGCGTGCCACGTTCGGCCTCGGCGGGTTCGACATTGCCCAGGGGGCGCCAGAATCGTATGCGGAATCGCCCCGGGCTCCAACTCTAACTGATGTGCGGCAGTTTTGCGTCGTCGGTGCAGATCCTCCCGCTCCTTTCCGGTATTCAGGTTCCCGAACAATCCGGCGAGACGTTCTACGCGCAGGGGATGCGGAAGTACGGCAAGAGCTGGCCGCAACTCGCCAACACCGATTATCCGTGGAGCTTGATCGCGCTGGTAGCGCTCAAGATGAACGATTGGGGCACCGTCGCCTGCTGGCAAGCGCGATCGGGCCCGTACCGGCACGGCGCGCACTGGAACGTACTAGAGGAGTCGCTTTATCTGGCATTCGAAAGCCGGATGGCCGCGCCCGTCATCGCCGCTCGATGCGGATTCACGACGGCAGCGGCAACGGCAACCGCATCGCGCTGACGCAACGACGCGCGCGGTCCATGATGACTAACAGGGAGGAGACGTGTCATGTGTGGCATCGTCGGCGCGGTCGCGCAACGGGACATCGTCCCGATTCTGATTGAAGGTTTGCGTCGCCTCGAGTATCGCGGCGACGATTCATGAGGCGTGGCGACGGTCGTGAACGGCCAGGCGCGTCGCGAACGCAGTGTGTCGCGTGTCGCCGATCTCGACGCGCACGTGCGCACCACCGGCCTCGCCGGCGGCACCGGCATCGCGCACACGCGTTGAGCGACGCACGGCGCACCGGCAACCTGCAACGCGCATCCGATCTTCTCGCGCGACGAAATCGCACTCGTGCACAACGGCATCATCGAAAACCACGAAACGTTGCGCAAGCAACTTTCCGATGTGCATTACGAATTCGATGGCCAGACCGACACCGAGGTCGTCGCGCACCTGATCCACAGCCAGTACCGCGGCGATCTGCTCGCCGCCGTCCGTGCAGCGACTTCTCAGCTTCACGGCGCGTACGCGATCGCCGTGTTCAGCAAGCACGAGCCGCAGCGGCTGATCGGCGCGAAAGTCGGCTCACCGCTCGTCGTCGGCGTGAAGGACGGCGAATGCTTTCTCGCCTCCGATGCGCTCGCGCCCGCCGGCATCACCGACCGCTTCATCTTTCTCGAGGAAGGCGACATCGTCGAATTGAGGCCGGGCGGCGTGCGCGTACTCGATCGTTGCGGCGCACCAGTCGAGCGCGCGGTGCAAACCATTTCCTCCGCGCAGGCCGCGGTCAAACTCGGGCCGTACCGGCACTTCATGCAGAAGGAGATTTTCGAGCAACCGCAGGCCGTGGCCGCGACCCTCCCGGATGCGGGGCTGTTCGATCCGGCCGTGTTCGGCCCCGACGCCGCGCGGGCGTTCGAGCAGATCGACAACGTGCTGATTCTCGCGTGCGGCACGAGTCACTATTCCGGCCTGACCGTGCGCCGCTGGCTCGAAACGATCGCACGCCTGCCCGCGCAGGTCGAGATCGCGAGCGAATACCGTTACAGCGATGCGCTCGCGATGCCGAACACGCTGGTAGTCAGCGTGTCCCAATCCGGCGAGACCGCCGACACGCTCGCCGCGCTCAAGTACGCGCAGGCGCTCGGCCATGTCGACACGCTGGCAATCTGCAACGTGCCGACCAGCGCGATGATGCGCCAGACCGCCCTGCGCTTCCTGACGCGGGCCGGCCCGGAGATCGGCGTCGCGTCGACCAAGGCGTTCACGACGCAGTTGGTCGCGCTGTTCATTCTCGCGGTCACGCTCGGCCGGCTGCGCGGCTATGTCGACGATGCGCAGCTCGCGCGCTACACGAAGCAATTGCGGCGGGTGCCCGGTGCGCTCGAGGATGTGCTCGGGCTCGAGCCGCAGATCGAGCGCTGGGCGGAGGAATTCTCACGACACGAGAATGCGCTGTTTCTCGGGCGCGGGCTGCACTACCCGATCGCGCTCGAAGGTGCGCTGAAGCTGAAGGAGATTTCGTACATCCACGCGGAGGCGTATCCCGCGGGCGAGTTGAAGCATGGGCCACTCGCGCTCGTGACGCATACGATGCCTGTTGCAACGATCGCGCCGAACGACGCGCTGCTCGAGAAGCTGAAGTCGAACATGCAGGAAGTGCGCGCGCGGCGGCCAGCTTTACGTGTTCGCCGATGCCGATACGCTGATCGACAACAGCGAAGGCGTGTCGGTACTGCGGATGCCGGATTACTACGGGCTGTTGTCGCCGATCCTGCATGTGGTGCCGTTGCAGCTGCTTGCGTATCACGCGACGTGTTTGCGTGGCGCGGATATCGACAAGCCGAGGAATCTGGCGAAATCGGTGACGGTTGAGTGACGGGGCTGGGTAACCTGGGGCGGACCTGTGTGGGTCTTCGAGGAATCCATCCGACCCGCCCTACGCGATTCGAACGTGTGACCTACGGCGAAACTGTCCTAAGATCACACCTATGCACATCGACACCGATTTCGAAGCCGCCGCCATCGATCACGTTGCCTCTCCCACCAGCGGCTCTCCCCTGCGTTTGCGTCTGCGCCGTGACAACGCCGCCGAATTCGCCCAATGGTTCGCGTTCGAGCTGGTCGATCTGCCGCCCGAGGGCATCGACGTGCGCATCGAGGGTTTGGCCGGCTCGTCCTACCCTAAAGGCTGGGTCGATTATCGCGTCTGCATGCGCGCCGATGGCGGCGAGGCGGCGGCCTGGCGCCGCCTGCCAACGGACTTCGATGGCGATGCGCTCGTCTTCCACGCGCCCGGCCCGGCCCGGCGCCTGCGCTTTGCCTATTTCCCGACCTTCGACCGCGTCGCCGAGGACAACCTCGTCGCTCAGGCGACGCAGGCAGGCGCAACGCTCGAGACCCTCGGGACCTCCGCGCTCGGCGAGCCGATCCGCATGCTCTCGTTCGAGGGCAATGCGCCACGCACTCGCCTCTGGTTCATGGCTCGCCAGCATCCGGGCGAATCGCAGGGCGGTTATTGCCTCGAGGGCCTCGTGCAGGGGCTTTGCGGCGAGCTGCGTCCTGCTTGGGAGAACGGTGGCTCAGCCGTGCATGTCGTCGTCAATGCCAATCCGGACGGTGTGCGCCTGGGCAACCTGCGCACGAACGCGCACGGCGCCAACCTCAACCGCTGCTGGGACCGCGAGTATCCGGATGCGCCCGAGACGGCCGCCGTGCGCCGTCGCATGCGAGCGCTCGGGCTCGACCTGCTCGTCGACTTCCATGGCGACGAGGTCCTGCCCCACGTCTTCTCGGTGGGCGCCGACGGCAGCCCCGCCTGGACGCCACGCTTGCAGGCCCTGCGCCGCACGTTCGACGAGGACCTGCTGCGGCGCTCCCCCGTATTCCAGACGGCGCGCGGCTATTCCGTAGACCGACCTGATCACGCGAGCCCAAGGAAGTGCATCCCGTGGGTGGCGGAGCAATTCGATGCGCTGGCGATGACCATCGAATTGCCGTTCAAGGAGAGCGCCGACCGACCGCGCGACGACGCCGATGCGACCGCATACGCCCGCACATTCGGACGGGCCGTGCTCGAAACCGCGTTGGCGCTTGCGCCGTCCGTGCGGCCTTGAGGTCCTGCCCGCCCTCCGTCGAGCACGCCTGGACGCCTCCAGGGTGCCAAACCTTCGTTTGCGCGACGGTTTGAAGGTCAGGATTGCGGCCCTCGTCCGGACTTCGATTCCGGCACAAGCCAGCTATCTGCGACGGAATACGCTGGTCAGCGGTATAAAAAAGCCAAGACTTGGAGCGTCTTGGCATCTGCGGTTACATCGAGAAGTGTTGGAGGTCAGCCAACCAAGCACCGCCGCCTCGATCTTCTCGTGCGGCCGGCTTGGCATTTCAGCGTACGACGCCATCAAGTGTTTGTCAGTGAGAGCAGCCGGCTTCGCATGGATGGGTTGCGATCCGGTTGAATGCAAACACCTGCATGCTGCGTACACGAGCATGCCGACAAAGGATG
Organism: Burkholderia sp. HI4860; assembly: GCF_002223045.2. NCBI lineage: Bacteria > Pseudomonadati > Pseudomonadota > Betaproteobacteria > Burkholderiales > Burkholderiaceae > Burkholderia > Burkholderia sp. HI4860. The sequence continues at coordinate 459,398 of NZ_NKFO02000003.1, forward strand.
GGAAATTTGAAAATATCAGCTGATGAACTGATTTCACTGGCCCGCCCTACACGATTCGAACGTGTGACCTACGGCTTAGAAGGCCGTTGCTCTATCCAACTGAGCTAAGGGCGGTCGGGAAGAAAAGACACGGCTCGCGCGGGCCGCATTTGACACAAAGCTTCAAGCGGCAGCAAAACCACCAACCTCGAAGCCCCGAAACAAAACGGGCCCGGCATGAAGCCGAGCCCGAAATTATACCCGATCATCGCGCCGCATCACGCGAGATCGACCTTCGCAGCGTCAAACCGGCTGCGGATGCAGCATGAACCAGCCGAGGCAGAACACACCGGCGATCACGCAATACACGCCGAACGAAGCCAGCCGGCCACGCCCTTCGAAGTAGCGCATCAGGAACCGCACGCTCAGATACGCGGCGATCGCCGTCAGCACGCCGCCGAGCAGCGCATCGGCGAGCTGGTCGCGCGCATGGAACAGCTTCGGCAGCTCAAGCACCCCCGCCGCGAAAATGATCGGCGTACCGAGCAGGAACGAGAATTCCGCGGCCTTCTCCGCCGTCAGCCCCGCGGCATTGCCGGCGATCATCGTCAGCCCGCTGCGCGAGAAGCCCGGAATCAGCGCGCCGATCTGCGCGAGACCCACGAAGAACGCCTGCTTGAACGTCATCTTCTCCGGTGCCTGATGCGCGCGGCTGCGCTGGATGCGATCGCCGAGCCACAGCAGCACGCCGTTCACGATCAGCGCGACCGCGACGATCCGCAGGTCGTGGAACACGCGTTCGATGCGCTTCTCGAGGAGCAGCCCCACGATGCCGGTCGGGATCGTGCCGATGATGAGCGCCCACATCAGGTGCCCGTCGTCGTTCTTGCGGCCGCCGAGCTGCGCGAAGAAGCCGCTGATCAGCGCGATCCAGCGCGCGCGGAAATACCACAGCAGCGCCAGCGCGGTGCCGAGGTGCAACGCGACGAGGAACGGCAGCAGTTGCGGTGCGTGCTTGTCGATGTGCATGCCGAACAGCGCCGGCACGAGCAGCGTATGGCCAAGGCTGCTGACGGGGAACAGTTCGGTGACGCCCTGCAGGACGCTCAGGAATACCAGAAACCAGAGACTCACGCGTCGGTCCTTTTAGTGAAAATTAAGCGGAAAGAGAAGCGGACGACGCGATGCGCGTCCGTAAAAACGCGCCCCGATTATGCCGAGCCCGGATTACCGCGCCAAGGCATTTGGCTGGATATTGCGGCAATGCACACAAACGCTTGCAATTTGTAAGCGCTCAGAAAGCAAAAAGCCCGCCATTTGCATGGCGGGCCTTTCGACTTCGGCAGGAATTGCCGTCAGCGGCCGAGCTGATAGAAAAATAATACCGTGCTGCCGGTGAACATGCCGAACAGTGCGATACCCATTGCCATTGCCAGATCCATGGCCCCCTCCACGAAGTGTCATGACCCGGCAACATCACCGGTTTAGAGGCATTATCCCGACCGATGACAGTCTGAAAAACTCGCAATTTCCCGAGAAGGGTTTTCCCCGAGCCGCCACGGCCCGATAATGGAGCGCGCCGTTCCCGTCCACCCGCCCAACCCGATTCGCCATGCCGACCTTCCAGCAACACGACATTCACGAACTTCACGCCGGCCCGTCGCTCGTCCGGATCGCGCCGCAATTCGGCGGCCGCCTGCTGTCATGGGATGTCGACGGCGAACCGGTGATCTTCTGGCCGGATTCGGCCGACTGGAGCAACCTCGCACGCGTGCGCGGCGGCAACCCGCTGCTGTTCCCGTTCCTCGGTCGTCATCGCGTCGACGGCGAACTCGGCCGCTGGCGCGACGCCGCCGGCGTGGTGCGCGACCTGCCGATGCACGGCTTCGCGCGCGACCTGCCGTTCGCCGCGCACCCGTCGGCCGACGGCACCGCGCTGTCGATGACGCTCGACGCGACCGACGCGCTGCGCGCCAGTTACCCGTTCGACTTCCAGTTTGAGGCGACTTACCGGCTGGCCGACTCGCACACGCTCGAAGTCGCGCTGACGACGACCAATCGCGGCGACACGCCGCTGCCCTACTACGCCGGCCACCATTTCTATTTCGCGCTGCCGCACGGCGAACGCGCCGACACCACGCTCGAGCTGCCGCCCACGCATCGTTGCGCGCAGCAGGCCGACGGGTCGATCAGCACGCCCGAGCCGGGCGAGGCCCGCTATCGCCTCGACAACCCGGACATCCTCGACCGCTTCCACTGCCTCGACAGCGTGCCGGCCACACCGGTGCGCATCGTGATGCCGGGCCGCCGCCGCACGATCGAGATCGCGCTCGACGTGCCGGGCTCGATCCCGTGGTACGCGGTGACGACCTGGACCGAGAAGCCCGATTCGGACTTCTATTGCGTCGAGCCGTGGCTCGGGCTGCCGGATGCGATCCACAACGGCCGCGGGCTGCGCCTGCTCGCACCGGGCGCGACCGAAACGGCCACGCTGCGGATTCGCGTCCTCCCGCTCGCCGGCTGATACACAGGCTTGATACGCAGGCTGAAACGCCGTCAGGCCACGCGTGGAACCGGCGCGCCGCAGCCCCGATAACGGCCCAAACTGCGGTGCGCGGGTCGAACCCGTTAAAATCGGACGTTTTGTGTTGCCTGTCGCGTCACGCGCGGCAGGGTTTTGCGAGGTTCAATGTTCGGAACAACAACGAAGCGACTCTTCGCAGCCGCCTGCGCCGCCCTGCTCGTCGCGTGCGGCTCCGCGCCCGTCGGCCCCGGGTTCTATCGCGTCGAGCGCGGCGATACGCTCTACAAGATCGCGCGCGACAACCGCACGTCGGTATCGAACATCGTGCGCTGGAACCAGATGACGAACCCCGATGCGATCGAAGTCGGCCAGGTGCTGCGCGTCGCGCCGCCGCCCGGCACGACCACCGCATCGACGCCGTCGACCACCGGCACCGGCAGTGCCGGCCGGGCCCGCCCCGCGCCGTCCGCGCCGGTCGAATCGGCCGTCAAGCCGGCCACGACCATCGCGCTGATCTGGCCGGCCGCCGGCAACGTGGTCCGCACGTTCGACGGCTCGAAATCGAAGGGCATCGACATCGCGAACTCGCCGGGCACGCCGGTTGTCGCGGCTGCGCCGGGTGTGGTGGTCTATGCGGGTAACGGGCTGCGCGGCTACGGCAACCTGATCATCCTGAAGCACAACGCCGACTACCTGACCGCCTACGCGCACAACCGCGCGCTGCTGGTGAAGGAAGGCCAGTCGGTCACGCAAGGGCAATCGATCGCCGAGATGGGCAACAGCGACAGCGATCGCGTCGCGCTGCATTTCGAGCTGCGCTACGGCGGCCGGTCGATCGACCCGTCACGCTACCTGCCGGCGCGCTGAGCACCCGATGGACGACACGCGATGCCGGCACGCATCGCGTGTCGTCGCGGTGAAAACCGGGAAAGGTGATGTCAGCGCTTGCGCAGACGTCCGGTGAACCGGCCGGACAACGGATCGACGTGACGGGCAAACGCTACCAGTACGCCGATTCCGATCAGGCTGAACCCCGCAGCTATCAGAAGCAAATCCATGGTCACACACTGATTTTTTCGTGATCTTATGCGTCATTGTGGAATCGTGCACTGAGCCGAGGCTATTGGACGAGTACGAAGATTCCCTACCCTCAGACGCCATTGTGGATTCGTCTGCGTGAAATCCTGATGTAATCCAATCGGCCGACATCACGTTCGCCCCCAGGAGACACCTCGATGCTGCCCGCCGCCGACCGCTACGACGACCTGCTCTCCCGCTTCGCGTGGGACGTTCCGGCGCGTTACAACATCGGCGTGGACGTCTGCGACAAATGGGCGGACGACAGCGGACGCCTCGCGCTGATCCACGAAACGGCGCAAGGCGAGGTTGTTCGCTTCACGTTCGACGACTTGAAGAATGCTTCTAACCGGCTCGCGAACAGCTTTTCGCGCGCCGGCCTGCGGCGCGGCGACCGGATCGGCATCTTTCTCGCGCAGGGCCCCGAAACGGCCGTCGCGCACCTCGCCGCGTACAAGCTCGGCGCCATCGCGGTGCCGCTCTTCACGTTGTTCGGCGTCGATGCGCTCGAATACCGGCTCGCGAACAGCGACGCGGCTGCGCTCGTCACCGATGCGGCCGGCTACGCGAAAATCGCGCCGCTGCGCGCCCGGCTGCCGGCACTGCATACCGTCTACTGCATCGGCGACGATGCGCCCGATCAGCCCGATGAGCCCGATCAGCCGGGCGTGTTGCGCTACGACGCGGCGCTCGCCGCCGAAACACCCGAGTTCGTGCCGGCCGATACGGCCGCCGACGATCCGGCGATCATCATCTACACGTCCGGCACGACGGGCAAACCGAAAGGCGCGCTGCACGCGCATCGCGTGCTGCTGGGCCACCTGCCGGGCGTCGAGATGTCGCAGCAGTGCTTCCCGCGCGACGCGCGCCTGTTCTGGACGCCCGCCGACTGGGCATGGATCGGCGGCCTGCTCGACGTGCTGCTGCCGTCATGGCATCACGGCGTGCCCGTGCTTGCGCGTCGCTTCGAGAAATTCGACGGCGACGCGGCGTTCGCACTGATGGCGCGGCACGGTGTCACCCATGCATTCCTGCCGCCCACCGCGCTGAAGCTGATGCGCACCGTCCCGGCACCGCGCGAACGCTACGCGTTGTCGCTGAAATCCGTCGCGAGCGGCGGGGAATCGCTCGGCACCGAGCTGACGGCCTGGGGGCGCGACGCGCTCGGCGTGACGATCAACGAGTTCTACGGGCAAACCGAGTGCAACATGGTGCTGTCGTCGTGCGCGGCGCTGTTCGATGCGCAGCCTGGCGCGATCGGCAAGGCGGTGCCCGGCCATGCGGTCGCGATCGTCGACGCGGACGGTACGCCGCTGCCGCCCGGCGTCGAAGGGCGCATCGCGGTGCGCCGTCCCGACCCGGTGATGTTCCTCGAATACTGGCGCAATCCCGCCGCGACGCGCGACAAGTTCGCCGGCGACTACCTGCTCACCGGCGACACGGGCACGATCGACGCCGACGGTTTCGTGCGCTTCGTCGGCCGCGACGACGACGTGATCACGAGCGCCGGCTACCGGATCGGCCCGGGCCCGATCGAGGACTGCCTGCTCACGCATCCGGCGGTGCGAATGGCCGCCGTGGTCGGTGTGCCCGACGCGACGCGCACCGAGATCGTCAAGGCGTTCGTGGTGCTGAATCCCGGCCACGCCGGCGACGAGGCGCTCGTGCAGGCGCTGCAGGCACATGTGCGCACGCGCCTTGCCGCGCACGAGTATCCGCGCGCGATCGCGTTCGTCGACAGCCTGCCGATGACCGCGACCGGCAAGATCGTGCGCCGCGCGCTGCGCGACGCGTAGGCCGGCCGCCCGCCGTGCCGCCGGCTTGGCCGGATGGTTTATAGTGGCGCCACTACGCAGTCTTTCCTAGAAAACGATGTCCTCTGATCACCACTCCGGCGCGGGCGCGTCGCACAGCCCGCTCTACGCCAAACTCCTCGGCGAAACCGCCAAGATCGACTGGTGCGATCTCGAACGCTTCTTCGCGCAGGGCAAGCTGCTGTCCGTGGCACGCGACCTCGATCTCGTCAGCGTCGCGGAAGCCGTTGCCGACGACGATGCCGAGCAGGTTACGCGCTGGCTGTCGTCGGGCCTCGTCGCGCGCATGCCGGCCGAAACCGCTGCCGATTACGCGGCGCGCAACCCGGAGCTATGGGCGGTCGTCGTCTCGCCTTGGGTCTGCGTGCAGGAACGCGCCTGACGCGTCCGCCATGTCCGAAGCCGCGTTATCGCACGGGGCCGGCGCGGCCGCCGTCACGCATCGGCGTGTCCTCGCGCTCGCGTTCCCGATCGTCCTCGCGAACCTGACCCAGCCGATCCTCGGTGCCGTCGACACGGCCGTCGCGGGCCACCTCGACGGCACGCAGTACCTGGGCGGCGTCGCGCTCGGCGGGTTGTTCTTCAATTTCGTGTTCTGGGGGTTCGGTTTCCTGCGGATGGGGACGACCGGCCTCGTCGCGCAAGCGCATGGCGCCGGCGACGCCGCCGGGATCCGCCTGAACCTGCTGCGCGCGTTGATCGTCGCGTTCGCACTCGGCGCCGCGGTACTGGCGCTGCAGGTGCCGCTGCTGTCTTTTGCGCTGTCCGCGCTCGGCGGCAGCGATGCCGTCCGCACCACGGCGCTCGCCTACAGCCAGGCGCGAATCTGGAGCGCCCCGTTCGCGCTCGCGAACTACGTCGTGCTCGGCTACCTGCTCGGCATGCAGCGCGTGCGGCTCGCGCTCGTCGCGCAGGTGTTCATCAATGCGGTGAACATCGGCGCCGTGCTGCTCTACGTGTATGGCTTCGGCTGGGGTATTGCCGGTATCGGCGCCGCGACGGCCACCGCGGACGCATGCGGTTTCGCGCTCGGCGCATGGATGCTGTGGCGGCTGTGGCCGCGCGGCCTTGCGCCGATCGCGGTACGAGCACTCGCCGACCGCGCCGCGCTCAAGCGGCTGATCGTGCTCAATCGCGACATCTTCCTGCGCACGCTGTGCCTGCTCGGCGCATTCGGCTGGTTCGCCCACCTCGGTGCAAAACAGGGCGATGCGACGCTCGCGGCGAATGCGCTGCTGCTGAATTTCCAGACGTTCATGGCGTACGGCCTCGACGGCTTCGCGCATGCGGCCGAAGCGCTCGTCGGCGCGGCGGCTGGCGCACGCGACCGCAGCGCGTTCCGGCAGGCCGTACGCGTCACGCTGTTCTGGTCGGCACTCGGCGCGCTGCTGTTCACGCTCGTGTACTGGGCCGCCGGCGGCTGGATCGTCGCGCGCCTGACCGACCAGGCCGAGATCCGCGAAATGGCGCTGCGCTACCTGCCGTGGGCCGCGCTTTCGCCGATCGTGTCGGTCTGGGGCTTCCTGCTCGACGGCGTGTTCATCGGCGCCACGCAGACGCAATCGCTGATGCGTGCAATGGTCGCGTCGTTCTCGATCTTCGTGGTGGCCACGCTTGCCGCCGTCGGCACGTTCGGCAATCACGGCCTCTGGTTCGCGCTGCTGCTGTTCATGGCCGCACGCGGCGCGACGCTGGCGCGCTACCTGCCGGCGCTGTTGCGGCACATCGGCGCCGACGCGCCCGCGGCCCGCGCCTGACGGCGGGCCGACCCGGCCGTTATTGCGTGGGTTTCGGCGGCGGCGCGTCGAGCATCGACGGCGGCGTCATGTCGGTCGGCACGCCGTGATAGTCGGCCGGATCTTCCGGCGGATGGCCGCGACGGGCCTGATGCGGATCGCTGGTACAGCCGGCGAGCAAGGATGCGGCCAGCACGGCCAGCATGAAACGGTTCATCGGGTAGGGCTCCGGAAATCGGCGCGCCCATCGCACGCCGGGACCGCGCCGAGTCTAGCGGAAATCTCGCTTCGGAGCCGCGCCGCGCATGTCCTACTATATACGCATGGCGCTGTGCCGCGGAAAGGAGGCTGCCATGTCGTCTGAAGAAATTGCCGGCCTGATCGGGCTGTTCGTCGGTCTGATGGTGCTCGTCGCCCTGTCGTTCTTCGAGTCGCGCGAATACAAGCGCAGCCATGAAGGCGAAGGGATGATCCACCACTGGATGGCCGAACACCACCTGCTCGACTGGCGGCGCAAGCACTAAGCGCGCCGCTGCCGTCCGGCCCTTCCCCGGGCCGTTCTCGAACGTGCCGTCCCGCGGCACGCTGGGGATTGTGTATCGCCGAAATTAACAGGGCCCGGTCGCACTCGTCGATCAGATGGACGAACGCCGTCGCGCGGCACGTGCCACGCGACGGCGTTCGCTTGCGCGCGCCCCCGCGGGCGCGACGCGATTCCGACGGCTCAGCCCAGGAAGTGGCGGGCGTAGCGCGCGTTGATGTCGGACAGGCGGAACAGCGTCAGGAAATCCGCGCAGTTGAAGTCGGGATCCCAGGCCGGCGCACCGCAGATCTTCGCGCCAAGACGCAGGTAACCCTTGATCAGCGGCGGCGGCGCCACGACGGTGCCCGTCTGCAGTTCGTCGACCGGCAGGGGCGTGTGCGGGAACGCGCGATATTCCGGCGCCGTCAGCGAGCCTGCCGACAGCGACTGGTACAGGTTCGCCGCGTAGTGGCCGCCGTCGGCCATCGACACGCTCGCGCAGCCGAGCATCGTCTCGTAGCCGTTCTGCATCATGTACGCGCCAAGGCCGCCCCACAGCGCCATGATGACGGCGCCGCTGCGGTAGTCGCTATGCACGCACGAGCGGCCCACCTCGACCATCTTGCCGCGCAGATGCGTGAGGCGCGACAGGTCGAATTCGCCTTCGGCATACAGGCGGCCGACGCGCGCCGCCTGGTGCGGCGGCAGCACGCGATACGTGCCGACGACCTTCAGGGTGTCGAGATCGCGAACCAGCAGGTGGTCGCAGTACGCATCGAACGGATCGACGTCGAGACCGGAGGGACCGCTCACCTGCGCGCCCATCTCTTCGGCGAACACGCTGTAACGCAGGCGCTGGGCTTCGCGCAATTCGTCTTCCGTACGCGCCCACGCGGCGCGCAGGCGATACTCCGATGTGACGGTTTCAGCAGCGCGCGGCAGATGGCGCCGCGACGTGTCGAGGGGCAGCGAGGCAAAAGGGAGCGTAGGCGTCGGCAGTTCTCGCATTAGGCTTTCCTGGTCGTAAGGAATAGGACGACATGCCCGCCAATGTAGTAATCGGCCGTGACCGTTATGTGGCACGACCGTGTCCTTTCAATGACGTGTCGCCGAATTGACTTTAGCAGAAAGCTTGCGAAACCGTATGATCAATCCCTTCAAAGCTCTTCAGGCGGGCCTCAGAGCAGGTCGGGCGTCAATACCGCACGCAATACGGCCTGCCGGCTGCCGTCACGCGTGCGGCTCGCCAGCCACACGATTCCGCCCTTCTTGACGCTCCAGCTGTCGTCGCCGCCGGCGATCAGCTGCGCGGCAACGCTGCCGAGCGTCGGCTGGTGACCGACGATCACGACCGTCGGCGCGATGCCTTCCGGCCAGCCGGCCGCCGTCAGCACGTCGTCGACGCCGCCGCCCGGCGCGAGCGTGTCGACCGTCCGGTACTGGTCGGTCAGCGCCTCGACCGTCTGCACCGTGCGCGCCGCCGGGCTCGCGAGGATCACGGCGTTCGTCTCGAGCCGGCCACGCAGCCATTTGGCCATCGCCTGCGCGTCCTTGCGGCCCCGGACGGTCAACTGGCGCGCGAGATCGCTCGTCGCGTAGTCTTCGGCTTCGGCGTGGCGCCACAGGATCAGGTTCATCATGATGTTCTCCTTGCTTCGGCGAGCGGCCCGCCGATGATCGGGCGAATTGTCGCAAATTGCGGGCGTTTGCCGCCGCGGCATTTGCCCGCATATAGGGATTGACCGGATCGGATATTCAACGATACAATCTTTGGCTCGTCGGAGCGTAGCGCAGCCTGGTAGCGCATCTGATTTGGGATCAGAGGGTCGTAGGTTCGAATCCTATCGCTCCGACCACAAATACCCAAGCGGCACAATGGTTTGCGGATGGTTCACAAAACCACCGCAAACCGTCTCCAAATTCAAAAATCCCCCTTCTCCAAAATGTATGCTGCCGGCCTACGCCGCGACAGTACCGGATTAGCCTCGATCTGGAGAAAATTTCGCGCGCTTGAGCTCCGCATCGCTGGCGCAAATACTGTATGCCCGCACAGTGTTTTAGCACCATGCCGCGCCTCGACCTTCCGTTCTTCAATTGCCCGACGACGCGCGAACTGCGCGCGATGTGGCGCCGCTATCCCGAGGGGCACGAGGTGCGCATGCTCATCCTCGAGATCGTTCGAGCACGGGAACAATTCAAAGAGGCAGAGAGCCTGCGGCAGACGGTTCAATCGGTCTGGACCGAAGACACCGGCGGCAGCCATCTAGTCGCGCTGCACAAGCTCCGGTTGCTTCTGCAGGATGAGGTGCGCCGGTGGGACTGGTAGGCGGGTCAGCGGGCCGCCGTGATCAGCGCGTCGTAATCGCGCTCGCACTGCTGGCCGGCGATGCGGGCCCGGTCAGCGTACTCTGCCAGGTCGCCCGCGCGCTGGTCAGCGCGGCCGAGCACGTCGGCAAGCAGATCGAGGGCGTCGCCGGCTGCCGGGCTTCCGGCGGCAGCGGCGGGATAGCGGGCGGCCGCGACGAGTTGATCGACGCGCTGCTGCAGGCTGCCAGCGGCAGCACGAGCAGCAAAAGCATCAGCCAGTGCCGCGGTGCGTTGTTGGTTCGCATCTTTCGCGATCTCCGATTGAGCCGCAGTGCGGCGTTGTTCTTCGGTGCGGGCCGCGTCGACGGCTGCGAGCTGCGCCTTCTGCGCTGCGGCGGTCGCTGTCCGAACTCCGGCTTTGTGGCCCGCGAAGTAGCAAGTTCCCGCCGTGACCGCGAGCGCGACGATGAAGGCAAGCCAGAGGCGGGGGTCGAGGATCGTCATGCGCCGCTCCGCATCATCGAGGCGAGCCGCGTCGCGCGAGCACCGACCTGACCCGCCCACTTCGACGCAAGCATGCCGTCGGCCGCTGCCGCATAGTCGCCGCGCTTCATCGCCGCCAGCGTGTTCACGAACGTCAGCAGCTGGCCCTGCATGTTGAAAGCCATGTTCACAATCACGCGCTGGCGTACCGGGTCAAGCTGGCGCCACCACGGCAGATTGCGATCGAGCCACGCCTCGGTTTCCGCGACATCGTTCTGATACATCAGATCGATCTCGTTGTCGCGGAAGCCCTTGTCGGTCAGGTTGCGACCGATGCCGCCTGACACCTTGCCGACCGTGTCGGTGTAGATGCGCGGCTTGCGCCCTTCGTCCAGCGTAAGCTCCGCTTTAAGCGCAGCCGCGTCGTAGTTACCCATGCTTGTGCTCCTTCGTCCACCAGTAAGCCTTGCGGCACATCACCCACAGGCACACGATCGCCGTGCCGACCGTCATCATCGTCTCGGGCAGATCGATCACGGGCAGCATGCGGATCGGCTTCAGCACGTTGACAGCTGCCGAGATGCCGACGATCGAGAAGCCGACCGTGCCCCACCAGCCCGTCGCGATCGCATCGGTGACGGCGATCCAAATGCAGAACGCAAGGACGACGAGGTTTGCGAGAACGAAAATCGTGACCATCACGGACCTCCGAAAATGCGTCGTTTGAGGGCCCCGATGAAGTCTGCGTTGTTGATTTCTTTGAAAAGCTCTTTCGTGACCGCCAGGCCGAACAGGCCGACGAGAAAGCCGATTGCCTGTTGCGCGCCGCTGTCGGTGATCGAGAACCACGATACGGCAGCCGGGCCGCCGTAGTATGCGAGCGCCGCCCCCGACAGGAACGAGACGGACTTTTGCTTGCGCGTTAGCCCGTCGCCGATGAAGCTCAGCGCGATCAGCGAGCCGACCGCGCCAGGTACGATCTTCACGAGCAACGCGCCTGCTGCGGCGATAGCGCTGGTAGTCGGTTCCGCCATATAGTCCCCTACTGAATTTCGCAATTGCCGCTGAACACGAGCACCGATCCGTTCGCCGCGGCAAATGAACCGTCGTACTTGCTCACGAATTCGATGCTCGTGTTGGAGCTCAGATACCCGTGCACCGAAAGGTTGTTTTGCGCATCGACGCCCGTGACCGCGACCGACAGTCGAACCTGGAAAGGCAACTGGATCGAAAGTGGCCCCGACGCGGTGCCGATGTTGGTGATCGAAGCGAACAACGTCCACGTCGCGGTTTTTCCGTTCGTTGACCATCGCAACGTCGCCGTGTATGCACCGAGTGCGCCGCTTTGCGCTGTAATCGTCGGGGTATAGGTAGTACCGTTCGCGCAGCCGGTATTCGGATGAAAATCACCGAGGACGTTGTTTGCGACATAGCCTGCCCAGTAGTAGCAGTTGTACCAGCGTGACGACGCATACACACCCCAACCGGAATTATTGAAGATGTGAGATTCGGCAGAAATCGACATCACGATCGACACGTCGTCGATGTGGAAAGCATTGCCCTTGTGGTTGAAAATCTGCCCCGAGCTGACATTGAATCGTCCGTTGGGCCAGCGCTTGACCCACACGCCATGGAACGGCCCGGCACCGGGGCCAAGCTGTCCGGATGACCCGATAAAGCCCGCCAACGTGACAGGAGCATTGCTCGTAAGTGCGTCGTCGAACACGACACCGGCCACCGTCGCACCGTCGCAAACAGATCCTGCTTCGTAGAAAATTTCCCGGTTACGCCATGCAGCGATCGTCGTGTCGAACAGGTAGTTGATCCCGTTATTGAAGCTGTTCAGCTGCCCGGTGCGGAGGCCCCCAAAGCCGCCGCCCTGATGCAGCCCGTTCACGCAGAAGCTGATATTGCCTCGCGTCAGAAACAGATCCGATCCCGAATCGTCGGTGCCGCTTCCGTTGAGGCGCAGCCCGTCGACCATCATCGTTGCGTTCATGGTCGTCAGATAGAACACGTTCACGACGTCGAGCCATGCGCCGTGGTACATCTTGTCGTTCTTGCTGATCATCCCGCACGAGAATTCCTCGACCGAGTTGCGCACCATGAACTTCTTGAGGTGCACGCCGGCGCCCGCCGTCATCTTCACGGACGACTCGAACCCGATACCCCCAATGCACCAATACGAACACGTGGTCGTGCCGTCACCGAACCTGATGGAATCCTGGTCAGTGGCCGCACCGATCCAGTTGATAATCGAGTTCGCCGCACCCGCGGTCAGGATCGAGATGTTGCTTCCGACCTTCGTTACGGTCGCGCTGACGTTATAGACGCCGGGCGGCATATAACCCGCGAGCGTAGGTGACAGCACATTCAACCAACGCTGAATCGCGGCCGTATCGTCATGTCCGGTATTCGATCCAGCGATGCCGTCACCATATGCGCCAGCCTGCTTCAGCGACAGCGGCCCGGTCAGTTGAAGTTTCCAGCGAGCGCCGTCGGCCGCAACGATGATCGTGCAGCCGTTGTCCAAGCTCGACTCGTCGTCCGGATCGACCTGAAACGCACCGCCGCCGTCATCATGCGGCCGGTAGTAACCCGCCGCAAAGGCGCGCTGATAGACCAGACTCGACAGACTGCGCAGCTCCGCGACCGAATTCACAACACGGTTCACGCGGCCCTTGAAGAGCTGCGTAAGCGATACCCCGTCGAACTTCAGCGCGTTCGTGGCCGCCCCATTGTCGAAATCCGCGAACGACATTGCAGCTGCCACGACCGCATCCCACACCACCAGGCCGTTTCGATCCTTCACCACCTGACGGTAGACGGTATTGCCCCAGATCGGCGCCTGTCCGCGCGCGTCGAGCTCGACGGGGTTTGTATTCGGGATCGTCAGATCGATGTCCTGCCATGTGTCGATCTTCGTTTCGGTGCTCGGCTGGTAAAAATAGACCTGGCCGCCGATCAGCGGGCGCCCGTTTGCGTCTTCGAACTGTGTTTTCCCGTTCGGAAGGATCATTGACATGGTTTAATATCCCCTCTTCAAACGAGAAGCCGTCATGGAAAAATTCTGGATTGGCGTCATGGTGTCCGCGTCCTGGACGTTCGTTCTCACGTTAGCGGCTCGCTGGTACGGCCGCCGCCCCAGCAACCCCGGGCACGAACGGGAGAAGCTGATTCAGCGAGTCGAGCGAACGCCGCTGGACCGCCATTGGAAGCTCGCCGCCAAGCGCGGTCTGCGCCGCTCGTTCATTGACGAACTGATTGATCGAATTACGGGCAATGTTCAGCCCCGGTAACTTCATCTTGTCCGCCAGCGACGTCAAAGCGTTCAGCGCCATCGACGCCCCGGCGGCAGCCGTGTTCGAGTGATTCACCGCGGCACCGGCCGGCTCGGCCTGCACATTCGCCGCGACACGTCCGATTTGCCGAAGCTGCGCCGCTTGCTGCGGCCCAAATAGTGCGTTCAGCTTCACATTCCCGATCGAGTTCAGCGCCTTGTTGAACGCCCCCTGCGAGAACGTCCCGATCTCGTCGCTCGCACCACCAAGCGCCTTTCCCTTCAGATATTCGAGCGCCTGCATCTGCAGCGCGCGGCCCTGATCCGGAACCATCCCCATCAGCGTATTGACGTCGTCCGCCGTGCCGTTCAGCACGTATCGGCTGAAGAAGTTGTCCGGCACTGCGCGGCCACTCACGATGGCCTTCAAAGCCGGTGTCGAATCGATCGTGCCGAAGCGCGCGGCAGCTGCATCGCGCGCACGGTTGAATGCGGCGATCGCCTCTGCGCCCTGGGCGGCTTCGCCGCCGAGTAGCGGCTCGGTATTGTCGAGCGCGTCGCGCACGATGCCGAGCGCCCTGACGATGTTCCCGTTCTTCCCATCGTTGTCCGCGATGCCCTGCGACAGGATCGTCTTGAACTGCTCGGCCGTGCTGACGTTGAGGGGCGTTTCGCCGCTGGCGAATCGATCGAGCTGTCGGTCGATCGCGCCGGGCAGATGGAGATCGCGCATCTGCTCTGCGAGCTGCTGGCGGGCCGCGGACACGAACTGCTCATTGTCGAGCGGGATGTCATTTCCGTTGACCGCATGCGCCTGGGCGTACAGAGCAGCGACGCGGGCCTGTGAGGCGGCATCCTCGCGGCCGAGTGCGTCCATCAGCTGGCGTCCGGTCTGGTAATCGCCGAGGGCCTCATTGGCGCCCTGGCGGTTCAGCGAGTCGATCAGGCCGGTATTCTGGTCCGCGTACCGCTGCATCAGCGGTTCGCCGGCGCCTTGGATACCGCGCAGGTTGCGTTCGGTCGTGAATTGGCGTGGGTCGCGGGTTGCCTGCCCCAGCGTCAGCCCGTTTTGCGGGCCGAGCACGGCCGTTCCCTCTGCCTGCCGGAGCGCCGCCGCGGGGTCGAGCGTCCGATTGGTCGCAAGCGCATCGGTAACGCGTGACCGTACGTTGTTGAGGATGTTGTCGGGGATCACCGAAAGGTCGATGCCCTGGTCTGCCGCTGCCTGGCGGATAACCGCGTCGGCATTCTGAGAGGCAGCAGCCTGCGTCGACGGCAGCCGCGCGCCGACATTCGACATGACGCGGCTGATACCGGTCGCCAGGCGATCAGCAACGGCACCGAGCGCTGAACCCGCAGCGCCGCCGACTGCCCCGCCCAGCGCACCAGCGCCGGCACGTTCAGCCAGCGTGCCGAGCGTATCGCCCTGGTGCATCGGCTGCGCAGCACCGGTTACGGCGCCGGCGACTGCCCCGCGGCCGACCATGCTCGCCAGACCACGCGCGCCGCCGACGATCGGGCCACCGATCAAGTTCACCGGGTTCGCGATCGCGCCACCGATCTCACTGGCCATCTGCTCGGAGCTGTTCGCCGGCGCCGGCGTGATCGAATCGACACCGCGCTTGATCAGCGTGTCGACGTCCTGCAGCTGCGGGTCGTGGCCGAGCGCACCGCCGACAGCATTGATCGTCGCGTTCACCGGGTTCGCGACCAGGCCGACCGCATCAGCAACGCCATGGCCGACTGCGCGCGCCGCCAGCCCGAGCTGGTGACCCAAGTTATTGACGGTCCATGGCGAACCCTGCGGAGCGGCCGTCGGGCCCTTTCCGCGCGCCGCCAGCGCCGCGAGCAGGTCATCGTCGCTGATCCCTGCCAGCTCCTGCGGCGTCGCCGCGTTCGCCGTACCCGAGAACGCCGTCGCGACAGCGTTCCCTACGCGCGCGAGCATGCCCGGTTGTGCGGCCGGCTGCTGCGCTTGGGCTGGCGCCTGCGCGCGCTGCACCGTCTGCATCGCGCCCTGCAGCTTTGCGACGTACTGCGGATCCTCGGCGTAGCCCGCTGCCTTCAGCGCCGAAGCGTACCGATTCATATCCGTACCGGCGCCGACGGCGCCAGGGTACTTTCGCGAAATCAGGCTCGCATAGTCGGTAGCAAAATCGCCCGGGCTTGCATAGGCGCGATACGCATCCGTGCTGCCCGTCATGTTGTCGCGAGCGGATACGCCGCCGCCCGACAGATCCTTGATGTTGCCGAGGTTGTTCGTGCCCGGGACTACCGACTTACCCCAGCCGGTTTCGTGCCCCCACTGCGCGAGCAACACGTTTCGATCAACGCCGAGCTGCTTCCCGACGGCGTCCGCGACGCCGCCGTATTGCGCGGCGAACGACGTAGGCGAGTACGACGTCGGCTTGATGGAGCCGATCAGCTGGTCGTCCGACAGTGCGCTCAGATCGGCCATGTCAGTACCCCATCGCCTTCAGGCGTGCAGCAAGTTGCGGGTTCGCCGCCGCGCGCCGGCGGAGTTCTGCGAGCGCAGCATCGGGCGCGGCGCCGGCAGCTGCTGTCGGTTGCTGCGCGGCCGGTTGCTGTTGCGGTGCCGGCGCGCCCGGGCGTGGTTGGCTCGCATAGTCCTGGTTCGCGTTCGCCACGATGGAAGGGATCAGCGAGGCGCCCGGGCCGGCCTGCGCCTTCAATGCTTCGATCGCGAGATCGCGGGCGCGCGCCTTCTGTTCGATCGTCGCCGGCGAGTCGCCGGTCTGCGGGAAATACTTCTTGTCCTCGTTCACGAACTCGGAATCGGCGATCGCCGCGCCCGATTCCTTCCGCAGAATCGCACTGACGAAATTGCGCTTCGCCTGCTCGTACGACTGCTGCTGATCGCTGTTGAGCCAGTTCGTCGCGCCGCCAAGCGCGCCGCCGATCACCGGCAGGCCGCTTGCGGCCCGATAGATCGGGTTCGTGTTCGTCGTGCCGCCTGCCTCGAGCTGCCGCAGCATGTTCTGGGCATCGAGCGCGCGCGCGCCGAACGCAACGGCGTTCGACTGCTCGCCGGACAGGTTGCCGATCGACGAGCTGATCGGCTTCCCGTCCGCGCCGAGCACGGGCGTCGTCTGCCCCGTTAGCTTGTTCACGACAACGCCGTTCTTCGCGTCGTAGTCGAGAGCACGCATGTTTTGCGCGCGCGTCTCGATTCCTTCCGTCGCAACGTTATGCCGCTGCGTCTCGCCGAACTGCTGCTGCGCGAGTTGCTGGTCGATCGCCTTGCTGTGCTGGTCGAGCTGCTGCATGACCGTGAGCGCCTCACGCTGCTTGTTTGCGACGAGCGTCGGGTCGTACGTGGCCGGCATGCTCGCCACCGAATCCGGTCCGAGATGCGATGCCGCCCACTGGCGCGCGAGGTCATAGCTCGCCTGATCCGTAACGCCGTTGAGCACTTGGCCGATCGCACCGAGCTTCTGCAGCGAACCGTCAATGCTGGCCTTCTGCTGCGCGAGCTGCGCCGACTGCGTCTCAGCCAGTGACTTCGCGAGCGCGGGCACGGCGGCGCCATATCCGCTCGACGCGACATTGCCGACGATCCCGCCTGCGTTCAGCGTGCCGTCCGCATTCATGGCTCCCGGCGCTTTGAATGCGGCGTTCAAGGCCTGCGCCTGATCGACCTCGCGCTGCTTGTCCTGAATGGCGAGGTCGTACAGCTGGTTCTGCCGCTGGGCGCCCTGCAATGCGGCGGCTTGAGCATACGTCGTCAGCGGGTTCTGGATCTGAACCGGCTGGACCTGAAGAGCAACGTTCGGATCGAGTGCCATATTCACACCGTGAAGCCGTAGGTATTGCCGCCGACGTTATAGCCGGTCGGGTTTGAAGCGCTCGGCGCGCCATAAAGCGTCGAACCACCGCTCGGCGCCGCGGCTGTCGGAAACAGTTTGTTGAGCATGTAGCCGCTTTGCAGCCCGTTCACCGCCCCGGAAAGTCCGCTGTTGATTGCGTTGGCCGAACCAACGGTGCCGGCCGCTGAGGCCGCCGCGCCTGACGTAATCGCGCTCGCCACGTTGCCTGCTGCCTGGGCGCCCATCGCACCCGTCATGGCCGATGCGTTCTGACCGTTCCCGACGACACCGAGCAGCCGATTCACTGCATCGCTCGCGATCCCGTAGTTCGTGCCGAAATTGCTCAGCGCGTTGCCGCGATTCGTGTTGTACGTCGCGAGACTGCGATTGAAGGTGTCGCCGTACGTCGAATCCGCCAGACCGGTCGCATACGCCTCGGCCCCCTTCATCGCGGCGCCGGACGCGCCGAGTCCACGCGCCGATGCGCTGTTCTGCGCCGCCTTCAACCCCTGGCCGAGCGTGAACTGGTAGCCGGGCGTCGCGGCTGCCTCGGCGGCTGTCGGCGCTGTGAAGTCGCCGTAGCTGAAGACCGAGGACAGAAGCGGATTCTGCAGCGACGTGCGCAGTTGCGGAATGAAGCTGGAGCCGAGATCACGATACGGCGCAAGATCGTCCCGCGTCTGCTGGTACTGCTTCCACTGGAGATCAGCCGCGCGATTCGCAGCGTCCGCCTGCGTCTGTGCGGCATCGCCAGCAGCATCGCTGCCCATCATGCCGCCGATCAGCGAAACACCAGCCCCCACCAAGCTACCCATGTCTTCATAGCGACCATTCGCCGGGCCGCCGAACGGGTCGCCGATCGGGTGCTCGATCATCCATGCGCGGTATCTCATACCGTTGCCTCACAGGTCATGTGCACTACACCATCCACTTCCGACGTCCGACGGAAGCCGAGACGCGTGCAGAAATTCAAGCCAGCTGCATTCGTTGCCCGGACGGTCGTCTCCGCGCGCCCATGTCGCTCGATGACGCCGCCGAGTTCCTGGCGGATGAACGAGCGTGATGCCCAAGCTCGGCGCCCAATCGGCAGCACCGAGATATGGATCTCTGGCCCGTCGACTGCCACCACTCCAACGACGGCGCCCCCATGCGTGACCGGATGCAGATCGAAACGCGCCAGCAGCACCGACACGTCATCGCGCTCGACGGGCAGCTGCTCGCGCAGCACGTCCAGCACGATCGCTTCGAGGCGCACGCGATCGCTCACGATGCGTCCGCCTCCGCACCGGTGATCGTCAGCGTCACTCCGACACCGTCCGCATAGAGCGCGGTCGGAGCGACGATCTTCAGGTTCAGGATGTCGGTCAGCGGGAGTGACTTGCCCGCGGGCACCGACACCTGATGCACGCGCGTCGTGTCTCCAGCTGCGCCACCGCTCGGCACGAGGTAGACGTTCACCACAACGGGTGCGGCGGTCGGGTTCCAGGCGTTCGCCGAATGCACGGCACCCTGCTTGCCGGCGTTCGGTGTGTAGACCGCTGCGGCCGCGCCGAGCACGGATTGCGAGAGGGTCTTCCAGTTCACGGACATGGTTCTATGCCTCGATCAGTTTTCGGACGTCGTCCGGCGCGCGCGGCGCGACGGGCACGGGATCAGGGAGAAGCGAAGCGGAGCGCGCCACTACAGCGACTGGATCCGGCAGCACTACGGCCGGCGCGCGCGCGGGCACCGGTACGGGCATGCTGATCACGAGCGCCTCGAGCTCTGCGACGCGCTGCAGCAGAGTGGCGATGATTGCGGCGGCCGGATCGGCGTTCACGAGCATTTCGATCGCGTCGATCTTCGCCTTGAGTTCGCGCGTATCGATGCCCGGCGCGCCACCCGTGCGCTCGTACTGCTTGAGCAAGAATTCGAGCCATACGCGGCTCCATCGGCCATCAGCCTCGAGCGGCAATACGTTCGAATTCGGGAACGGCGAGTTCATATCGAGCTTCTTCGCCATCACGCCTCCCCGCTCGCTTTGAGGTAGTAGCCGTTGAGCGCGGTCTTCGTCTTCGCCGACCACGACACTTCGAAGACGCGGCCCATGCCCTTGTCGGTCCCGAGCGCGTTGAACTGCGCGCGCCGCTTGACCTCGCCGCGCGCGCCGAGGCCGCGCGAAAGAGGCGTGCCCCACGTCTTTCCGCGAGTATCGGACCAGCGCAGGCGCACCTGCGGCTCCGGATCGTTCGCACCGGCCTGCCCGACTTCCATATCGACGATCAGCCGGTCGTAGGTGATCAGGTCCCCTTCGTTGCCGGTGTTCGGCCACGACCGCAGATGCAGACGCTCCTGACCGTCGTCGTCGAACGCGTCGAGCGTCATCTCGTAGAGGTTCCCGTTCTGCCAATCGCCGACCAGCTGCTTGCCACGCCAGAGCGCGAAGCACGCGCCGCGGTGTCGATGAAGAGCACCGAGGTCATCCATCCACAGCCGTTCGTGCCACTGCTTCGTCGAGAGGTCGTAGCACCACGTCTTGTCAGCGGTCGGGAACGTGAGCACGTAAAACATGTGGCCACCGGCCTGGTGCGTGTAGCCGATCGCGTCGTCGAGCCGCGCGTAGGTGCGCAGCTCTTCCGTAAGTGCGGGCGTCGAGATCAACAGAGCGTTCATCTGGTCGCTGCGGAAGACGAGGCCCTCGCCTTCATCGCCCGCGCCAAGCCAGTAAATCGATGTGTCCATCGCGGCGATCGATGCCGCGGACATGCACCCGTATTCGATGAACGTGCCCGGGTATCGCGCGAATGCGAAATCCGACGCGCCGGCGTTGTACCAGACCTCCGTGGTCTTCTCGCCGAACACCCAGATCGTGCGGTTCGTTACCTCGACCGCTACCGTCTTGTCGGGCGCACCGTTCTTCGCCGCGATGTCGAGCGGATCGAACTGCACGGCGAGCGCGCCGCTCGCGTAAAACTGGCGCGTATTCGGCTGGTTAAACAGCATGAAGTCATCGATCAGCGCGACGCGGCTCGATCCGTAGAACGCGCCGTCGACGATCTTGTTGAACGAATGATTGTCGAGCTGCAGCTCGTAGCCGTCATCGGTACCGTCGACGATGACCATCGTGATGCTGTTATCGAGCATGAACACGGGCCCGGCGACCGAATCGATACGCCCCATTTCGACGAACGACCAGTCGGACATCACGCGATACAGGGCCGTCGACACAACGGCGAACAGCTCGCCATTCGTCGCTGTGTAAAGCCCGCGGAAGCCCTGCAACGGCGCGACGCCGCGGCGAATCAACCCGGGCGTCGGGTAGTGCGTCACCGGGAATTCCGAGTCCGCCGGGTTCTGCTCGGCGTACAGGTTCACGCAGCGCTGATTCGCCGCGATGACGCTGCGTGCCTGGTAGGCCCCAGTCATGAGCATGCCCTTCATACCGGCCATCCTCGGCCATAGCGCCAGCCGTAATCGCTGCCATCCGGCCAGCCGCATCGGCGGTCGTTGTGCACCACCATCACGCCATGCATGAGCGTCGTGCGCTTACCCGTCGCATCGTCCATGTAGATCCGATACGACAGCCGGCCGCATGCGTCCTTCGTATTGTCCGGCACGAACACGAACGCCGATTCCGGGGCACCAGGCGCCGCGATCGTGAGCGGCGGATACACGCACTCAGCGATCTTCAGCGTCAGCGTGTAGCCAGTCAGGTCGACCGGATCGACAGAATCCTCGGAGTCGGTCTGATAGACGTCGAGCAGCACCCGAAAATCATCCCCCGCAGCGACCGCGAAATCGCGTTCCTGCGCGGGCTGATCGAGTGCTACCGCGAATTTCACATCCATCAGAAATACTCCTGTTTTACCGGTTGGCCGGATGTCGGCGCCTTCGTCAGTGCGGTGATTTCCCGCTCGCCCCACGTCCACCACATCGGATCAGCCGGCTTCCCGAACTCCGGTGCCGTAAGGAACGACGCCATCAGCACGTACGGTTCCTCTGCACCCTCCGGAAGCGTCTGGATCGTCCAGCGCACCCGGTCATCCTTGCGCACCGATGCATGCACGGCGCGCAGCTTCTGCTTAGCGACCAGCAGATCCTCGGCGTCGGCCGTTTGCCCCGTCCCGAGCACCCTGATCTTCTTCAGCACCCGGTTTGCCAGATCCGTCTGCGTCACCGCCATCAACATCCCCTTGCGCGGCAGGTGCCGCATTCGCGAGCGCCGCTTCGAGCTGGGCGATACGCGCGTGTGCTTCGTTCAGCTCGGCGCCACGCGCTGCATACGCTTCGAGCAGATCACGATGCTCAGTGGCGAGCGCTGCGTGAGCGGCCTTCAGCAGATCCAGTTCGCGCGCCAGGTCGCCGTGAGCGGCAATTGCGACGGCAGCCGCGGCACGCGGCTCACCAACCAGCAATTCGGCGACGAGTACCTCGACGCCGTCGACCTCGAAATGCGGATTCTTCAGCAGCTTGCGGGCCGGTTCGTCGTCCATTCCGACCCACCGGCCCAGCGGAAGCTCGACGCCCGCGAAGCGCGTGCCGCGCCGATGCTCTTCGCCGCTCGGATCCCCGATAAATCTCACCTTTGCCATATCAGCCTCGTCAGTTCGGAGCGACCACGGCGGCCGCCCCATGCGCCGCTTACGCGTTCGGCGGAAGGAAGAACACGTGAAGCGTCACCGTGCCCGTCGTCGCGCCAGTTGCCGGCGCCGCGCGCACGTTCACGTCGACCGTATCGTCCAGCGTGAGGGTCAACGGCTGAGCTGCAGCAGCCGATGCGCGCGCGACCCCGCCGGCCTGCGCGACGGTCGACGCGGCGATGAAGTGCTGCACGTCGTCGCCGGTGCCGACGTCGAGCGTGATCGTCGGCGTGCCGTTCGTATCGAGATCGCTCGTCACGAGCATCACGTCGACGACGGTCGAGCCCTTCGACAGCAGCGGCCCCTGCAGGACATCGTTCAGCGCGAGGGCGGCGGTCAGCGCGTATTGCGCGGTTGCGCACTTCAGGCTCGACGCGTCGCCGACGCCGACCTTCGTGTTGGATCGCCCGGCGAGCGGGCTCATCAGTTTGGTTGCCATGTCGTTCCCCTATCGGTTCAGGAGGAAGCGCCGCACGCGCGGCGCCGTCCAGGTGCGATCAGCGCGTTATGCGTCGGCGACAGCCGCGGCGTAGACCGTGACCAGGCCGTGCTGCACGAGGTCGGCCGTGTCGTCGGGGCCCTTGCCGAACAGCAGCTTTTCGATGCCGCGAATTTCCTGCACACCGACGCCGGTCCGGAAACCGTAGTCGCGCACGTCAGTCGTCGACTTCGTGCGCTGCGCCCATGCGACGCCAACCGCCTGCGCGCCGCAGAGGAAGTTCGCACCGACGTCGATGCCACCTGCACCGACACCCGACAGCACGGCGATTTCCGGGATCTCGCGGATGATCACGCCGTCCCATACCAGCGAACCTCCCGTGAACAGCGGGTTGCTGTTCATGCCGTTGCCTTCGCGCGCGCGCGCTTCGCGGTTCGCCTGCTGCATTACCGGATCCTTGCCCAAATCACGGAATGCGAGCGAATTCGCGAACATCACGTACCACTCCTCATCCTCGTTCAGACGGATCGGCTTGATCGCCGGCGACGCGAGCTGAGCGCGCCGCTTCGCGAGGCTGATCATGTCCGTCGTCAGCTTGTCGGCCGTGTTGTCGATGTTCGCGAGCGACGCGGAGTGATCGTTGCCGACGTTGTTGCCGACGGCAGCCCCGAACAGTACCCGGTCGGCGTTGTCCACGAGCCATGCATCCTTCTGCACTTCCGTCGCCGCCGCGTACAGCACGCCATTGATCGAATACAGCGCGTCGATCGTCTGGTTGCGCATCTTCTCCATCGCCCACAGCTTCAACGCGGTCTTGCCGGCGTTGCGGAGATCGATCGCCGACTTCTGGTCGTCCCAGTCCGTCACGACGACAGCGTTCCGCACCGGGTTGACGGTGACGGCCATCGAGCGCGAGTCGAGTTCTTCTTCGTTGCCCTCGAGCACCTGATTGCCGGTAACGCCCTGGCCGCGCAGCTTGCGCACGTTCGCGAACGTCACGCGATCGCCCGGCTTGCGGGTGAGATCGTCCTTCAGTTGGATGATCGAGTTCTCGTCCGTGCCCATGTAGCGCAGAAAGCGCGACTGGCGGACGTATTCCATGAAGAACTGGTCGTCCCATTGCTGGGGGGTAAGCCCTGCGCGGGCGGTAGTCTCAGCCATTTTTCAGCCTCATCGTTTCAGAATGTCAGTGAGCGCGGTCGGGCCGGTCCACGCCTGCGCAGTGCGCGGCGCGGCGGATCGAGCCGTCGCAAGGGATTTCGGAATCACGGGGGCGGCCGGCGCAGCCGCGGCGACAGGTTGTGCGGGCGATGCCGCGCCCTGCTGCTGCAGCTCGGCGAGGATCTCGTCGCGAACCTTCTGGCGATATGCCGCCGGATCGCTGCCGATCTCGCTCATTGCCTGAATCCGCTTCGCCTGGTCGAACATGAATTGCCACGGGTGCCGCTGTTGAGCCAGCTGCGCACCGAGCGCGGGGTTTTCCTGCACGGCCTTCTGGAACACCTCGAGCGCGCCGTCGACGTCGGCATCGCCGTGTTGCTGGCGGACCATCATTTCCGACATGTTCATGCGCTCGTTCAACAGCGCGTTTTCGTAGGTCAGCATGGCCGGCGCCGGTTGCTGCTGTTGTTGGCTTGACGGCTGCTGACCCTGCGACGAACGCAGGTGCTTCAGTTCTTCCTCGAAGCGGATCGCCTTTTCCTTCCAGTCCTGGCGGCCCTTTCGCTCTTCCTCCAGCGCCTTCAACGGGACCATCGGAGCCTGTTCGGATGCCGGCGGCGCATCGTTTTGCGCGGCCGCACCAGCATCGCCAGCGACATCTGCCGGCGGCGTCTGGTCGGTCGGCTCGCCCGTGCGGGGCTGATCGCCGTCTACCGGCGCGGCGACTTGCGGCTGCTGCGCATCGCTCGGCGGCGTATCGGCGGATTCCCCACTCAGAACCTGATCCAAACTCGTGCCCATCTTCAGCTCTCCAACACGCCCGATTCGACCCGGCGGCAGTCATAACGCCCGTATCCCCGGCGGCAGGTCATGCAAAATCCGACACCATCGGCGGCCGCTGCGCATCAGCGATGTTGCGCACGGCCTCCGTTTGAATCTTTCCGGTTTCCGCGTCGAGCTTGCGGATCTTCGCGGCCTGTTCCATCTGATCGAGCGACGACGGGGCGGCAGGTGCGCCGGATGCATCGCCGCCCGGCTGCCCAGCCTCGACCATCGTGCGCTGCGCCTCGGCGTTCGCCTTGTTGGCCTGGGCGGTCGTCTTCTGAACGTTCGCCTGCTGCTGAGCCATGCCGATCTGCTGAGCCTGCTGTTGGCCCTGTGCGCGCGCCGCGCGGCCCTGCTCGAGCTTTTCAAGCAACTTGTCTTTGTTGCGGAGCTGCGACGCCTCGATGAGCACTTCCGGAGGAATCGGATCGCCGGCTTGCGCCAGCGCGGGCGCGAGCTGCGCGAGCATCTGGAATTGCTCGGCCTGCACGTTCGCAACGTCCGGGCCTTCCTCGATCGTGATGTCGACGTCGAGGCCGCCAATGTCGTTGTCGACGCGCACGATCTGGTTCAGCCGCGGGTCGCCCTGCTGCAGCCCGATCTGCTGCGCCATCGCGGCCGCTTCTTCCGGCGCCAGCTCGCCGAGCGCATCGGCGAGCGTCACCTGGCGGTTGAGGCCAACCCATCGCGTGTTCTTCTCGTCGTCGGTGACGCGAATCCACTTCTCGCTGGTCCAGAACTGGCGAATGCGCAACCACGTTGCCTCGTACACCTGCTTCGTCCACTGGCGCAGATCGTCGATGATCGGCTCGACCTCGATCGCACCGCCGGCCTGCTGAGCCTGAATCGCGCGGCCTGACTGGATGCGCGGATCCTTGCCGGCCATCGCGGCATTCGGTCCGCTCGCCTGGAGTTCGGCGGTCGCGTGCTGCATCAGCTGCATTTGTGACGCCGCCATATCGCCGGTCGGCAGAATGCCGAAATCCTTGCCGAACTCGCCGGCGGCCTGTACTTCGAGGTGTCCATCGGGGCGTGCGAGCTGGCGCTTCGCCGCGTCGACATCATTGATCGCTTGTGCATTGCCGAACGTCTGCCGCACGGACATGAGGTGCAACGCCTTCGACCGGCGCTTGTTCACCTCGTCCTGCAGCGAGATCATGTCGCGCACGTGGCCGTAACGCTGATTCTCGCGGTCGACGTACGCTGAACGCAGGATCAGCGAGCACGCCGGCTTGCCGTCGCGGCCGATGTACGGCGACGGCATCGGGTCGGTGAGATAACCGCCCTTCGTGAACGTCGCGATAAACCAGACGCCGTCCTGAATCCAGTGGCACTGCACGACACGCACGCGCGTGCGCCGGTTGTCGGCCCACCGCAGGTACTTCGGCCGGTCGTCGTATGTGTCCGAGATCGACACCGACGACAGCGTGTACTCGATCGCATCCTGGCGATCCGGGAATGTGTCGAGCGCCTCCTCGCGGTCCATCCAGATCACGACACCGAGATAGCGCGCGTCGCTGAAATCCTTCTGCCGGCTGTACGGGTCGACCCAGATGCGATCCCAGGGAATACGCGTGATGTCGACGTCATACCCTTCCATGCCCTCGACGACAGTCACGTCGGCGCCACCATAGCCCTCGATCAGCATGTCCTCGTAGACGTCCGAGCGAGTCACGTCGAAGTCGTTCTGATCGGCGACGTAGCGGAGCGAATCCGTCGCAGCCTCGGCGAGCTGGTCTTCGTGCGGCGTGCGCGGGAACGCCTTCGGATCGCTGCGCATGCGGCGCTCGAAGCCGCGCAGGTATTCGACCTTGCGCTTGACGTAGTTCACGGTCAGCGCGGGCTGGCCGCGCTTCGCAAGCGTATCCAGCTCGGCGCGCGTCCATTGCTGCCCGTCGTAGTAATCGCGATCGCGCTCGGAACGTTTCCGCGCGTCGTACGTCATGTCCTCGGCTTCTTCGAAGCGGCGGCACAGCACTGAAACGTCCGGCACGCGGTATTCCTGCACGTCAGCGCCGACGATTGCGACCGGCGCGGCCGTCATGCTGTCCGCCATGATCCCTCCGCGTCGTTGTCGACCTTGTTGAACGCGCGATCCCAGCGATCGACCGGTTTCTCTTCCGCTTTCACCGGCACGACGGCCGGATGTGCATCGGCGATCGCGCGCCCGATCAGGCTGCCGTTGTCGACCTCGTCATCGTTCTTCGCGCCCGGGAACTTCACGTACTGCGCGATGATGTCGTCGCCCTCCGGACCTTCAGGCATGAACACCATGCCGTTCGACGCCATGCCCTGGAACGCCTGCGCTTTCACTTCCTTGTCGGCGCCGTGCGGTGTGATCGGCTCGATGCGCACGAACTGCTTTTCGACGCGCATTGCGGCCTTCACGAAGCCCGCGACCGACTTCCAGTTGTTGTCGTCCTCGGGGAACCATGCGAGCGGCCGGTATTTCTTGATCAGGCCGGTGCGGCGATCTTCCTGCTCGACCTCGCGGCGCCGAGCGGCTTCCACGTTTCCGACGACCTCGGCCGTCATCTTGTCCATCGTCATCTGCCGCCGGAATCCGTCGATCAGGTACACGTTGCCGAGCGCGTCAATGCCCCACACGCGCACACACGCGAAGTCCGACGTGCTCGAGCCGGCCGGCGCGTGGTCGCTCGTGATGTAG
Source organism: Burkholderia sp. HI4860 (assembly GCF_002223045.2). Taxonomy (NCBI): domain Bacteria; kingdom Pseudomonadati; phylum Pseudomonadota; class Betaproteobacteria; order Burkholderiales; family Burkholderiaceae; genus Burkholderia; species Burkholderia sp. HI4860. The sequence continues at coordinate 486,660 of NZ_NKFO02000003.1, forward strand.
TAGTTCAGCCGCTTCGGCTGGCTGCCCGGCCGGTAGCGGCGGAACCATGCCTTCTGGAAGAAAGTGCCCTCGGCCGGTGCCGGCTTCTGCTGGTACAACGACGACCAGGTGCGCGAGTTCCGCTTGAACGGCTCCCAATGCGCATGGCTGAACCATTCCGGCCACAGCGTCTCGCCGATCTCGCGGCCGAGCGGATCGTCGATGCGGTCCGCGATCGCAGGCAGGCAGATCACGTACCACTTGCGGCCGTCGCGGCCGTCGACCCACCCCGATTCACCATCCCAGCCGACCGGTAAGATGCGGCCGGCGACATCGTCCTCGTGCCAGCGCGTCTGGATCAGCACCTGCGGCGCGCCGGGGATGAGGCGCGAGCAGAAATCGTCGATGTATGCGCCCCACGTCTTGCGGCGCATCGGCTCCGATTCCGCTTCGTCACGCCCCGCGACAGGATCGTCGAGCACGCCGAGCGCGCCGCGATTGCCGGTCAGACCGGAGAGCAGGCCGCCGGCCATGAACTCCGATCCGTTCGTCAGCGTCCACTGGTGCGCAGCGCGATTGTCGGCGACGAGGCCGACGTCGAAGAGGCGCTCGAACGTCGCGGAACGCACGAGCTGCCGCGCGCGGCGCCCCTGCTTCATCGCGATTTCGGTCGCATAGCTGGCGAGGATGACGTTGCGGCGCGGCTTGCGCGCCATGAACCACGGAATGAATACGATGTCGCTGTACGTGCTCTTCGCCGAGCCCGGCGGCATCAGCACCATCAGGTTCGGGATCGTGCCGTCGTCTATGCCCTGCAGCTTTTCGCAGAGCAGTTGGTGATGCGCTGCGAGCGAGCCGAGGCGCATCACGGAAAATCGGTCTTCGTCGTCGGCGTCGGTGAGCGGCACGGTCGGAATGTCGACCAGGCAGGCGAAGTCAGGAAGGCTGCGGCGTGAAAGCTCGCGCCGTGCTGCCTGTACATCTGCGATGGTGAATTCCCGAGCGCCCATTCAGATCTTGATCGATGCCAGTATGCGGAGTTGTTCGGTCGTCAGCTTGCTTGTGTCGACGGTGCTGCTCACTCCGATCGGGCCACCGTCCGGCCCGGAAATCTCCCCCTTCACACGCTCGACGCTCCAGCCCATGATCTTCGCGATGCTGTCGAGCGCCGCGCGCTTGTCCGACCACTTCACCTTGCTCGTCACGCCAATCTGGAAGCGGTCTTTCCCACTTCCCTCGAACTCTTCCATCACCTCGAAGCCGGCGAGCGCCGCCGCCGCATCGTCATCGAGTTCCGGCACGCGCTTCAGAGTGCCGTCGGCGTTGAAAAAGTTTCGCGGGTCCGCGAATGCGAGCCGCGCGTACTCCAACATGACGCGCTCCCTCGTGATCTCGAACTTCTTCGCGAGTCGCTCGCGCGCCGCAGAGATCGCCCGCTGAACCCGCACATTCCCCAACAATCGCGGCCCTGCCGACTCGGCCGTCTTCGCGCTGTATCCCGCGCGGATCGCCGCTTGCGTGGCGTTCATGTCGCGCAGGTATTCATCGACGAAGAGCGCCTGCTTCGGGGTGAGGTCTTTCTTAGCAGCCATGGTCCCGACAGACGTTCGAATGCAATTCGTTAGGCATGTGAAGTATCCGACAAAGTGCTAGGGAAACGCTGATTTATTCGGCTCGGCGGTCATCGCAGACGTAGCCGAGGACGTTTAGAAGACAGCTCACGGAACGGACCCACGACGATGAAGAGGCAGATCGGCTTCGCGGAAGCGGAAATTGCAGGCAAGAAGCGAGTGACGAGGCGCCAACGCTTCCTGGAAGAGATGGAGAAGGTCGTTCCGTGGCAGCGCTTGCTGTCGGCCATCGAACCGCACTATCCGAAGGGCACGCGAGGTCGCCCGCCGATTGGCCTTGAGCGGATGCTGCGAATCTACTTCGTGCAACAGTGGTACGGACTGTCGGACGAAGGACTGGAAGACGCGCTGTATGACAGCATCACGCTGCGAGCCTTCGCCGGCATCGATCTGGCGATCGAGAACGTGCCTGATGCAACCACGCTGTTGAAGTTCCGGCGCCTGCTGATCGAACACGAACTGACACGGAAGTTGTTCGACGAGATTGGCATCTCGCTGTGCGAGCGTGGGCTGATGATGAAGGAAGGCACGCTGGTTGACGCGACGATCATTGAAGCGCCGCCGTCGACCAAGAATGCCGGGAAGAGCCGTGACCCGGAAATGCATCAAACGAAGAAGGGCAACGAATGGCACTTTGGCATGAAAGCCCACATTGGCGTCGACGCCGACTCGGGCCTGATTCACAGTGTGGTTGGCACGGCGGCCAACGTGTCGGATGTATCGCAAGCTCATGCCCTGCTGCACGGGCATGAAGAGCAGGTGTTCGCCGACGCGGGCTACATTGGCGTCGACAAGCGCGAGGAAATGGCGGGCAAGGCCGTGAAGTGGCACGTCGCTGCCAGGCGGGGAAAGATCAAGGCGATGCAAGAAGGAGCGCTGAAGGACCTGGTGATCGCGCTCGAGCGAACCAAGGCGCAGATCCGTTCGCGGGTTGAGCATCCGTTTCATATCGTCAAGAATCTGTTTCAGCATCGCAAGACCCGATACAAGGGCTTGGCCAAGAACACCGCGCAACTGTTCAGCCTGTTCGCTCTGGCGAATCTGGTGATTGCGCGAAATCTGTTGCGATCGGTCCATGGGAGCAGTCCGTCATGCGTATGAAAAATGCGAGCAGGGGAGGCTCGCTTACGCGCCAAATTCACTGAATTGAGCGCCGATTCGCTTCGTCATCCAGAAAATTTGAAGCCATCTCGCCTGCAACTTCGGAAGTTGGTCCATTGATCAGCGTTTCCCTAGACGAAATCTTGGCTAAATAGCGGTTTAGGTAGCCGAGATTTCAGCTAAATTGTGTTGGCAGTAGCCGATATTTCGGCCCCCTCGATCGGACGCTCGAGCATCGTCGGCGCTTCGATCGGATCCCGACCGGTTTTCACTGACCATGCGATCAGCAGCAGCGAGCCGACGGAATGCGACGGCTCGACGCCATCGCGATAGCTCTGCAGCGAACTGCGCGGGATACGCGTCGTCATCGACAGCTTGTAAAGCGACGAGCCGCCATGACACAGGTCGGCGAGGACGCGGAACCAGTCGATTCGCAGATCAATCATGGCGGCATGCATTGCGGTCGCTCCCGTCAGAGTGCTTCGCGCAGCTGGCGTACGACGTCGAGCAGCTCGTCGCGCGCATCGTGCTCGAGCGCGGATAGCTTCCGCTCGAGCAATCCGAGCCAGCGATGCGCGGACGCTGGGGCGTCAGCAATCGCAGAAGCATCCGAAGAAATCGAGGTCTGTGTCGCACCGCTCGCATCGGTTTTCGTGCTCGCGACCGCCGCGGAGGCTACTGCATCGCTCGACGTAGAAGTCGAGGAGAATGTCGTCGACACGGGGGACTCCCCCGGCATCGCGACCACCGGCGCGTCACCAGAACCCGACGAACCGGCCACCGGCGACAGCGATTCCGACGAAAGCGACGCGGACGCCGATGAATCGGGCGAACGATCGGCGATGGATTGCCCGGACATGCTGATCGAATTCTCGCCGGAACTGGTCTGCGTGCTCAGGTCGGCACCAGACCCCAGCGGCTCCCCCGCCACGGTCGTGCCAGCCTCCGGCACCGGCGCTGCGGTCGCAAGCGGCGCGGCCGCGAGCGAATCTTTGTTCTCGATCGTGACGGACACGGCCGCCGGCTCGGTGCTGCTCGGTGCTGCATTGACGTCGTTCATGGTGTGCTCCAGGTGAAAAGAGATTCCGTTACTTCGGCTGCTTCTTTGCGAACGCTTTGCGCACGCGCTCTTCCATCGACTCGCGCGTTGGCTTGAGGTTTTTCGGCGCGGCGCGCGTCCGACCGAGGCGCTCGTCTTCAGCGCGGAAATAGAGATCGATGCACCGGCGCCGCTCCGTGTCGAAAAAATTCTCGTGCGCGTTCGGGAGCGCCCACATCACGTCCATGTCGACTCGCTTGCTCATCGATCGTCCTCGCTTTGCTAATTGCAGTATTTCGGCGGCCGCTGGTCAGACGGTGTGCGTGCCTTCGACCCCGCGGCGCATCCGCGCCAATGTGCGCTGCTGCAGCCAGTGCTGCGCTTCCTCGATCTTCGTCAGCGCCAGTGCGTTCTCGCGGCACGCGAACGGTCCCGCCTGGAACGAGCGCAGCCGGTCGGCCACGATCGCGAGCAGCACCTCCTGCGTGATGCCGTTCACGCCAGCTTCGGCTATCGGGCCGTTCTGGAACAGGATCGTCGTGTGATGCGCCGGCTGGCCGTGGCGCGCGACAAACGGGTCCGACGGATTCGACGAGGTGTCGAAGCCTTCGACCATATAGAGGTGATTGGCGCCGCCCGCGCCGGGCTCGTCGGTGACGCTGATCGTCAGCTTGTCGTTCGCCGGGTTGACGACGTGGTCGGTGATGGTTCGCATGCTGGTTGCTCCTATGCTGGTTTGTGCTGCTGGTTGTCGCGCCAGTTACTCGATGACATACCAGTCATCAGCGAGGCAGTCGTTGACGCTCGGCACCCACGTGCTGACCGTATCGTCGACTCCCTTCAACGCGAAGTACGCGTTGTAGGGAACGAGCGCCCCTTCGCCGAAGTGCGCCTTCGCGGCACCCGTTTGCACCGGATATGCCGCCGGCGGCACGAGATACGCGAACATGCCTTTGCCGTTCCAGCCCATGCGCGCGATGCGCTCGCCACGGCGCACCGCGTCGAGGGCATAGCCGAAGTCATGGCCGATGACAGCTGAGGAGCCCACGCCGCCCGGCGAATGCTCGTCGCGGAGAGACTGCCGGGCCTGCTGAATGCGTTTGAACGAATGCATGTTGATCTCCAGAAAATGCTGCCGCGGCGTCATCTGCGCCGCATGCGTGAGGGACTCACGTCCCATTCCAAATCGCCGCTCGCGAGAAACGCGGCCAGCGATTGCCGGTTCACCTTCACCTGCACCTCGGCCCGATATGTGCCGTCGTCGTTGCGCGCCGCCAGCGCGGCATCGCCGAGGTATTTCTCGGGCAAGTCGACATCAGCCTCGACCATGTCCGGGAATCGCTTTCCGACCGCCGGCCGCCGCACGCGGCGCACGACCGTCTCGAACTGCATGTACGCCTGCCCGGTCGCCGCGGTGCGCCGCCACGACTGCCGGACCCGAACGAAGAGCCGCATCTATCGCTGCACTCCCAGCGCCGCGACCTGGCGTCGATCCGCGAGCAGATCCACGACCTTCTCGATGGTGTCGTTCAACACGGTCATTTCGGTTTTCTTCAGCACCGACCAGATGCGCTTCTGCCCGTGGATGCCGTTGTGCTGCCCGCGATGGCAGTCCGCGCACAACGGGATCGACGTGAACCACTGGCCCTGCTCGATCTCGTGCGCTTCGCTCGGCCCGGTCTGCCCGCAGCAGCCGCAATCCATCGCCTTGACCAGGCCGATGTATGCGCGCTCAGCGACGGTCGGCGCCTTCTTGTTCTTCGTCTGCATCAGAACGTCTCCCGAACCCACTCACCTTTCACGCGGCGCACCGCGCTGAATCGGTAGTAGGGATAGAGCTCGGCCGCCACCTTGATCTTCACGCGCGCGTCGTCGGTCCAGTGACCCTTGACCTCGTGAATCTCGCGCGTGCCATCGGGCAGCACGATCGCGAAGTCCGGCGTGTACCAGGTGCGGTCTGCGAGCCTCAGCTTCAGCGACTCGAACTTGAATTCGAGGATCTCGCCGACGTGCACGCGCGCGGTGAGCAGCTCGGCGTACGCGGCCTCGGTCTTGTTCATGCGGCCGCCCGGCAGCCGACCGAGCGCCTGCATGCGCTGCAGCGGCGTCGGGGCCGCGACGGCCGGCGCGCCGCCGACCAGCCGAGCGGTCGCAGCATCGAGCGGCACCGGGCCTGCGGCAGCGAGCCGGGCCGCCGTGTCGGCAACCATGCCGCGCACGCGCGCGGTGCCGAACACGCCGCCGGCGATCGCGCTCTCGGGATAGCGAAGTGCGTTCTTGCTCATGACGGGTAGTCGTCCACGGGCATCAGCGCGTCGCCGAACGTCGTGCGCGCGAACTGGTACAGGTCGACGGCATTGAAGCGTTGCGCGTCGGCCATCACGAATTCCGCCGCCTTGCGATCGTTCGCCGCTCGCACGACGATCACCCGGTAGTAGCGCCAGTCCTCGTCCGGTTTCCGATCACGCGTGCCCAGTTGCTTCGCCTGCGCCTCGACGCCCTGCGGCGACTCGAACCAGCGGACATCGCCGCCTGACGATTGCGACGTGCCCGCGCCGCCCTTCAGCGGCGGCTCCTTCCGCACCCAGTTGCGCCACGTCGCCTCCCAGTCCGTCTTGCGCCCCTTCACTCCCGGTTGCGCGATCCAGTGGTCCCGGAACGCAGCGGCGACCTTGCGCACGTGCTCTTCAGTCCACGTCGGCTGCTCCTGGAGCGCCCAGAGCGCAAGCTTCTTCGTCAATACCCAGTCGGGCGGCAGACGCGCACCCTGCGCGGATGCTTTCGGCCCAGAGTTGTCCACAGGGGCCGATTTCGGAGTGCGGCCGGTTCCCTGTGGATTCTCTTTAAGGTTATTGGTGGTTCTGGGTGCCAAATTGGCGGGGGTTTCCGTCGATTTTGGCGGGGGTGTCCCGTCGATTTTGGCGGGGGTGGGTGCCAAATTGGCGGGGGTGTCATCTTGGCGGGGGTGCCGTTCTTGCGGGGGTGCCAATTTGGCGGGGGTTGAGAGCGGAAACTTCGATTCGTGCACCTGGTACGTCGTGCTGCGGCCCTTGCGGAACGAGCGCGAAATGATGCCGGCCTGCTCGAGGTCGTCGAGGTGCCGCTGTACCGTCCGCTCGCCCATCGAGCACTTGCGGCGGATCGTCTCCACGGACGGCCAGCACACGCCTTCGTCATTCGCGGTATCGCAGACGGCGACGAGCACGAACTTCGCGCCGGTCGCCAGCGTCGTGCGCCACGCCTGGTTCATCAGATGGATGCTCACGGGCGCCCCCCGTTCGGATAGATCATCTTCGGGTCGGTCGCCCACATGGGGTGCTGGGCCTTGCCGTCGCCGCGGTCGATCTTCGCTTTCAGCTGCTCGGCGGCAAGGCACAGGCGGTTGTACGCCTCGACGGAACCCAGCTGCGTTTCGAGGTCGTTCACCGTGTTGAACAAGCCCCACTCGCACGGGCGCACGATGCGCTTCGGGGCGGGACGGTTGGTTTCCTGGGGAACAGGCAGTTGTCGAATGTCGCTCATGCCGCGAGGCCCTCGACGATATCGACCGCGCGGAACACGGCGTGCCCGAGCGTCAGCGCGATCGTGTATTCGAGCGAAGCGCCGCGTGACGTCTGCCAGCCTTCGAGCATGGCGATCGCGTCGCAGTCGACCAGGTGCTTGATGTCCGTCCGCATGCACTGCAGCCAGTCGGCCGCCGGATCGGCGTTCAGCTCGGCCGGATTGACCACGTCATACCCGAGGGCACGCAGGCGCGCCGCCTCGGCGTGGAAGGCTGGGAAATTCAGTTGGGGATGCCCTGTCATCGGGCCGGCGATGTAGACGCGCATGGTGCCCTCCTCAATGGCCGCAGGGCATCGACGTGCCCGATACCTTCACGCCGCACGACAGGCATCGCATGCCGATCATCAGCGCGCGGCGGATGTACCGGTCCGCGAACTCGTCGATCGTCACGTGCAAGTCAGCCTCGACCACGTGGCGCGCGATGAGCTGACCGTCGACCTTCATGCGCAGGCGTGCGCCGCCCGGCGCTTCGTGAACTACGACGTGCACGCCGGCGTCGTCGCCGGCCAGCTCTGTCGCGCGCTGGGTAATCTCGTGAGCGGTCAGGCGCATCATGCCGGCACCTCGACGCCGAGCAGCACGCGATAGACCTTCCCCTTGCCGGGCACCTTCATCGTCTCGATCCAGCCCAGCTCCTCGAGATCCTTGATCGCGCCGCGCACCGCGCTTTCGCTCATGCCGCAGCGGAACGCGAGCGCCTGCACGGTCGGATAGCATTCGCGGTTCGTCAGGTGCGCGAGTCGCGCGATCGCGAGCAGCACGACCTTCTTCAGGGCGGGCAGCTCGATCTCCCACGCGAGGTTTTCGTGGTGGAGGCTCATCGGGGATTCCTCAGGCAGAAAAGGATCGACACGGCGATACACGCCGCCATGCCGAAGGTCAGGATGTCGGCGTCCATCAGGAGGTGCGCCGCAATTGGAAGTAGCGCGCCGCCGGGCCGCACGCGTGGAACGTGATCGCGCGCTCGACGCCAACCAGCGGGTGACGGTGAATGACGACGTCGGGCGTGCTGCCCGGATTGAGAGGTTCGGGATGCATCGTGCGGCCGCACCGCGCGAATTCCCATTTCCACGGAAGCAGACCGAACAGCGAGATCGGGCCGGTGTCCGGCTTCACATGCTGGCAGTCGCGGCAGTTGGGTGTGCCTTTCCCCGGTGCTGTCATGTCGGTTTTTCCGTTCTTAGGTAGCGCCCTATGGGGCGATTCTTGGTGTTCTCCCCCGTGGCTTTCCGGGGTGTCAGCGGTTCAGCACATTCCACTTCCGCTCGTGGTAAGGGGCCGAGCCCCCGCTCTCAAACCCCGCTCCCGCGGGCCGCATGTGCAATGCGTGTCGAAATCAGGCCGTGCGAAGCCCGCGCGCCGCCGACGTCTCGTCGGTCGACTCGTTCGATCGGTAAATGCGGAAAGTGAGCTGCAGCAGCTCCTGGATGTGCCGGTGCGCGTCGTGCGCGATGCGCTCGAGCTCGGCCTTCTCGTGGTCGTCGACGACGCCGTCGGCGATTGCCTGCGCATGCGTGCGCGCGAGCACGCCGAGCTGGTCGAGGATCAGCGTGAACTTCGTCAGCAGCTCCTGGTTGTCGCATTGGTCATCAAGACCCGGCAGCTGCACGAACATGCCGCCGGTGATGCGTGCAACGGCCTCGGCGAAGTCGCTGCGGCCGGACAGCGTCTGCATCGCGAGCGCGTGCTCGGTGTGCAGCACCTGCCCCTTCACCTCGTAGATGCGGTTCTGCAGGCTCGCGGCCGACATGCCGAGCGCCGTCGCCATCGCTTCCGATCCCCCCGGGAACGCGCGGCACATGGCTTGGTAGGCTTTCCTCAGACCCATAGTGATTGGTCCCTCGTTCAGTGGTTACGCCGTGTGTCCGGCGAGCGGAGAATTCGAACCGTCATCAGCAGCGGGCGCAGGCGGAAGCGGCCGGATCGGCTCGTTGACGAGTTCGGGCCAATGCTCTTTCCAGTCATCAAGGCGAAACCAGCGGCGGTCGACACCCGTCGAGCACTCGATCCGATATGCCCGCCGCGGCGGGATGGGCCGTTTCCCATTCGCCCACTGCTGATACGTCTGCGGTCGGACGCCGACGAGTCGCGCAAGGGGCGCTTGCCCGCCCGCGATCGCCGCTGCTCGCTGCAATGCGAGGCCGGTATCGGTGTTCATAGGGAGTCGGGGATTGTGGTGACAGACAAAATAATAAGGCATTACCTTACGACAAGCAAGGCATTGCCGTATCTGCCTGCGTACGTGCCTAATAAGGCAATGCTTACCGGTAAGGAACTGGGCGACGCATTGCGCGCTGCCATCGAGAAAAAGGCGGTCACCAAAAAGGCCGTGGCCGATCATTTCGGCGTAAAGCCACCGTCCGTTCAGGACTGGATGAACTTCGGGCGGATCGGCAAAAAGCACCTCAACGAACTCGTGTCGTACTTCTCCGACGTCGTCGGGCCGGAGCATTGGGGCATCGCGCCCATCGATATCCTGTTCAGCGATAGCGAGGGCCGGTTAACGGTCGTCCAACTGAAAGATATAGCCGGGACATCTACCGATGACAGCCGCGTCGTACCGGGTGCGAAACTTTCCGTAAACGAAACGTCAGAGCGCATTGCTTCACAAATCGTTGCACTGACGCGGGCCGGCCTCCTGGATGAGCGTGGCCTCGCGCTCATCGAGCGCGAGATGCGGCGTTACGTGGCGGCCGCCGACCCCACAACGGACAATGACGCAGCCGGGAAGCTGAGCGACCTGGAGGCGCCGGCACGAGGCGAACAAAATGAACGGCGAGGGCACGGGCGGCAACGTTCAAAGTAATGTCGTATCTTTCGAAGCTTTCAGGCGGAAAGCATCGACGCGGCGATATGGCCGCGTCTATTTGGCGGAGGATGCAACGGGCGATGTGGAATTTCGGATGGAGGGGGTAACAGAGCTCAACGCCCTTCCCTTCATGAAGCTGATGCTGCATCTGTCGGGACGCATGCTTAAAATCTACACGGGGTGACCATGAAAACAAGACTTCTGGCGGCCGCGGCCATCAGTGCCTTACTCTCCGGCTGCGCAACATACGATCTGTCGCTCATGCCTCGCGGGCCCGGAAAAATGGCACACGGCACGGCGAAGCAGATCGACAAATCGGTCGCGATCAGCATCAGCGACCGCATCTACAACGGAAAATATGCTTATGTGCAGGGCGGCTCGTTCACGCTCGGCACTGCGTTTTCCGGTGGCCAGACGGCAACAGGCAATGCAACTTCGATCAGCGCGGTCGGCAATGGGAACGTTCTCGCGCAATCTGACGACGGACATAATCTGCGCTGCGTCTTCTCATTCAGCGGATGGAGCCAGTCTGGAACCGGCACATGCCTGACTGACGACAACCAGCTATACGACCTACAGATTTCGAGATGAGCCGCGTCGAAGGTATAAAGCGCATCGGGACCATGATTCGTATTACAGGAATTCTATGGCTCGGTGCGCTCCTGATTGCCGCCGCGGCCGGGATGATGCATGCCCATAAAGAAGCCTCGGCGGCCACGCAAGCTGCCGCGGAAATGAGACAGCAATACGGCACCTTAAGCGATGCCGAGTTGCAGGCGGTATTGACTGCTACTAGTCCAATGTCGGCTGCACGCAACATATCCCCTTGGTATTCGCGGGACACGGCGCAGATGGCATATCTTTGCATCGCGATCGGCGTATTCGGTGCCCTTTCCGCTTTCGCACTGGCATGGATCCTCGACGGATTCGCCGCACCACCCAAGGCTTAGCTTCCGGAAATCCCGCCCAGGCGGGATTTTTTCCGTACCGAAAATAAGGCATTGCCTATTGACATCAAATAAGGCAATGCCTAAGATGCCTCTCACCCACTCAGGGAGAGGCCCATGCTCAAGAAGACAATCTCCGCCGTCCGGCGGGCCGCCAGCGCGCCCCGCCTGAAGAAGCCGCGCACCTCCGGCGACTTCGAAGCGATCACGCGCGCGCAGCTGAAGCGCGATCGCCGGGCCGCGAAGCTCGAGCGCGACACGTTCATCCAGCGCTGCACCTACTACGTGACCCGCGATGCGGCTGTCGCGGAAGAAGCGCGACGCGTGCATGACCTGCTCGGCGAGCGTGCCGCATGAAGCCCCGCGCCGACTGGCTGCCGCTCGCGGTGCTCGCCTCGTTCTATCTGCTCCGCTCGGCCATCGCGCCGCCCGTCGAGCGCCTGATGGGGCTCTGGTCATGAAAGCCCTGCTCGCTTTCTGGGCGAAATCGTTCGCCGCCCTGCTCGCCGTCGTCCTGGTGCTCGCGCTCGCTCAGCAATGGGATGAAGCCGACACCGTCCGCGTGCGCGCCAGCATGCAGCGGAGCGCCTGACCATGGCCGACCGTCCCGACTACCAGCAACGTGTAATCGACGAGCACGCGCAGCTTGCAGAGCGGCTCGAGAAGCTTGAGCGGTTCGTGGCTTCCCCGAAGTTCGCAGAGCTGCACCGGTGCGACCGGTTTCTTTTGTCGGCCCAGTTCGGTGCGATGAAGCAGTACGAGCGAATTCTGCAGGAGCGCATCTGGAGGTTCGCATGACGACCACCGTTACCGACGCCATGATCGCGCGCGAATTCCGCCTGCAGCGCTGCCGCGGCTCGGCCGTCGACGCCATCACGAACCCGCTGATCCGCCGCTGTCTCGCGCTCGGCGCCGAAGCGCGCGCCGCCCGCGAAGCGGCCGCCGAACACTCCACCTACCGCGACGCGAAGTCCCGCGCCGCCAACGACAACGACTGAGGCACTCCATGACCGAATTCGGCAACTCCCTCATCTACGACATCGAGATCGCCAAGGCGATCTTGGGTCGCGGCGAAACGCGCATCGACGGCATCCAGTATTGCGATGGCTGGCAAGACCACGCCGGCATGGGGATCAGCGTCATCGGCGCGTACGACTACGCCGAGGCGCGCTACCGCGTGTTCTGCGCCGACAACTTCGAGGCGTTCCTCGAGCTGTGCTCCGACCGCGCGCCGCTCGTCTCGTTCAACGGTATCGGCTTCGACGACAAGGTGATCAACGCCGAGCTCGGAAAGGACATCGGCCTGATGCCGAGCTCGTTCCGTTACGACCTGCTGGCCGAGATCTGGCGCGCCGCCGGCCTCGATCCGACGTACGGCGGCAACTCACACGCCGGTTACGGCCTCGACGCGACGTGTGAGGCGAACTTCGGTATCCGCAAATCCGGCAACGGTGCGCATGCGCCGATCGCCTGGCAGCAGGGCCGCATCGGCGAGGTGATCGACTACTGCATCAACGACATCCGCCTTACGAAACGCCTGTTCGATCACGCCGTCGTGCTCGGCGAGCCGATCGTGCTCGCGAAGACCGGCGCATCGGTGCGCCTGCGCACGCTCGACCAGGTCGAGCGCACCTATCTCGGCTGACCACTGCACCCACATAACGGAGAACACGGACATGAGCACCCGACCCATCACCGACACCCTGCGCCATATCGGCGGGGGCGTCTTCATCGACCAGGCGAGCGACAAGCTGGCCGAGCTCGTCAACGCAGTCGACGCCAGCGGCAAGGCCGGCGTCCTGACCATCACGATCGCCGTCAAGAAGGCGACGCGCGGCGGTGCGATGCACATCGGCGGAAAGATCACGCTGAAGAAGCCCGCCGAGGATCCGATGGAAGCCATGTTGTTCGCGACGCCGGACGGCAACCTCATCGCGGACGATCCCCGCCAGCAGAAGCTGGACCTGAAGCGAGTCGACGGCGCTTCGGACACGCCGCCGGCCGCGCTCAAGACGGCCTAACCCTCCCTCCACTCGTAAGGAACGCTACAAGCTATGGACGACCTCAATCAAAACCTCGCCGAAACGCTGGCGCGCGAAATGAAGCAGCCGCTCGACATCGGCTCGAACACCGCGGCCGCTGTGCGGCGCATCGCACTGCCGCCGGGCTGGACGCTCGCCGAGAAGGACGAGCACAAGATGCTGCCAATGCCGCTGCGCAAGGTCGCGCGGGTGCGCGTACGCGACGCCGACAGCTTCATCGAATACGTGAAACGTCACGGCTCGCTGACTGACTGCACGATCTGGTGCCTCGCGGACTACGTGCAGGGCAAGATCGCGTTCACCGGCATCATCAACGACCACGGCGCGGACGAATCGAAGCCCGCATGGCGCGACCACCGCGCGCTGTTCTCGCCCGAGTTCAGCGAGGAATGGCGCCGCTGGACGGGCATGAACAAGAAGCAGCTCAGCCAGACCGAATTCGCCGCGTTGATCGAAGACAACCTGAAGGACATCGCGAGCCCGGACGGCTCCAATCTGCCCAGCGGCTCGGCCATGCTCGAAATGGCCCTGTCGTTCGAAGCGACGCAGGACATGCGGTTCAAGAGCGCGATCCGGCTGTCGAACGGCGGCGTCAACCTCTCGTTCGTGCAGGACGACGACGCGCAGACACTGCAGAAGATGTCGGTGTTCGAGCGCTTCGCGATCGGTGTACCCGTGTTCTGGAACGGCGACGCTTACCAGATCGACGCGCGCCTGCGCTACCGCGTGCGCGACGGCAAGCTCGCCTTCTGGTTCGAACTGATCCGCGCCGACAAGGTGCTCGAGGCCGCCGCCACGACCGTGATCAGCACGATCAAGGAAAAGACGGGCAACCCGTTCTTCTTCGGCAACCCCTTCGCGGGCGAAGAGTAACCCCCTTTCCCCATGGCCTGCCGCGCGCCCCCTCGAAACGCGCGGCACTTTCGGGGCGGATGTCTCGCCCCGCTTTTTTCCACCGGCTTCAACGGTGGGTGCTCGGAGTGACGGGTGGGCGCCGTCACAACCAGGCCTGCAGCGCCGGCACTTCATGCTACCCGCTGCCATATGCGAGCCGAGCACCCACCCCTGAAGCCAGACCATCGAACGGAGATCTCGCGTGAAGCGTGACCTGATGACCCTGCCGCTCGACCTCGGCAGCGAACTGATCGTCGACAACTTCGCCGGGGGCGGTGGCGCAAGCACCGGCCTCGAGCGCGCCTTCGGCCGCCCGGTCGATGTAGCGATCAACCACGATCCCGAGGCGCTCGCGATGCACGCGGCGAACCACCCGCACACGGCGCACCACTGCGAAAGCGTGTTCGACGTCGATCCCATCGCGATCACGGGCAACCAGCCGGTCGGCCTCGTCTGGCTGTCGCCCGACTGCAAGCACTTCAGCAAGGCGAAGGGCGGCAAGCCTGTATCGAAGAAGATCCGCGGGCTCGCGTGGATCGCGCTGCGCTGGGCCGCGACCGTGAAGCCGCGCGTGATCATGCTGGAGAACGTCGAGGAATTCGTGACGTGGGGGCCTCTGGGCGCGGACGGCCGGCCGTGCCCGAAGAACCGTGGCCGCACGTTCCGCTCGTTCGTGAATGCGCTCGCGCGCCACGGATACCACGTCGAGCACCGCGAGCTGCGCGCATGCGACTTCGGCGCGCCGACGATCCGGAAACGCCTGTTTCTCGTCGCGCGGCGCGACGGGCTGCCGATTGTTTGGCCGATGCCGACGCACGGCGACCCGAAGAGCGCGGCCGTGCGCGCCGGCACGCTGCAACCGTGGCGCACCGCGGCCGACTGCATCGATTGGTCGATCCCGTGCCCGTCGATCTTCGAGCGCGACCGTCCGTTGAAGGACGCGACGCTGCGCCGCATCGCGCGAGGCATCATGAAGTTCGTCGTGAATAGCGCGGATCCGTTCATCGTGCCGATCGCGCACTACAACGGCCGCGACAGCGTGCATGCCGGCGACGAGCCGCTGCGCACGATCACCGCACATCCCAAGGGTGGCAGTTTCGCCGTCTGCGTGCCGCACGTGACGAAGTTCCGTGCGAACAGCATCGGCAGCGCTGCCGATGCGCCGCTGCACACCGTGACCGCCGGCGGCGATTGCGCGCGGCCGGCCGGTGCCGCACATGCGATGGGCGTCGTCGCCGCGACGCTCGTGAAGAACAACTTCGGCGAAACGCCGTGTCAGGACGTCGCAGGGCCGCTGCATACCGTTACGACGCAAGGCAACAAATTCGGCGTCGTCGCGGCGACGCTGATCCAGACCAGCTACGGCGAGCGGGCCGGCCAGGCGCCACGCGTGCCGGGCCTCGACAAGCCGCTCGGCACGGTCGTCGCGCAGGGTGTGAAGCATGCGGCCGTGACCGCGTTCCTCGCGAAGCATTATGGCGGCCACGAATCGCCGGGCTCGTCGCTCAGCATGTCGATCGGCACGATCACGACGCAGGACCACCACCACCTGGTGACGTCGAACCTCATGAAGCTGCGCGGCACGAGCCGCGACGGTCAGCCGGTCGACGAACCGCTGCACACGATCAGCGCGGGCGGAACGCACCACGCCGAGGTGCGTGCGTTCCTGATCAAGTACTACGGCGAGGGCGGCCAGTGGCAGGACGCGCGCGAGCCGATGCACACGATCCCGACGCGCGATCGCATCGGCCTGGTCACGATCCACGGCGAGGACTACGCGATCGTCGACATCGGCATGCGCATGCTCACGCCGCGCGAGCTGGCCCGCGCACAGGGTTTTCCCGACAGCTACGTGCTCGACCCCGTCGTGAACGGTAAGCCGCTGTCGAAGTCGGCGCAGGTGCGCATGATCGGAAACAGCGTGTGTCCGGACGTCGCGACCGCGCTGATCCGCGCGAACTTCTCCCACGAACAGCAGCTCGCGCACATCGCGGCCTGACCACCGAGGACCACACCATGACCACCGACAAGAGCCAGCAGCGCGTGTTCACGTATCGCCATCAGCCCGACAACGTCGGTGCGTGGCGGCTCGGCGAGGCATGCCGCTCGGCGAAGCCCGGCGGCGATCCGATCGATCACGGGTTGAGCCTGCTTAAGGAACTGCAAGCGAAGGGCTTCGGCGTCGTCGCCCTCGACGGCGCGCCGCCAGTCCCTGCCGGATACGCGCTCGTGCCTGCGGCGCCGACGCCGGAATGGGTGCTCCGCTACTGCGAGTTCACGAATCGCGATCCGGTTGGCACGCAGCACGCGTCATCGATGGACGGATGGGTCGAATCGACCTTCGCTCAGGTTGCCGAGCGCGAACTCGCCCTCGCGATCCAATCTGCGCCGCCGGCGCCCGCGCCGCATGCCGATGACCTGGCCGTCGACCGCTTCTCGTCCGTGATGAAGGCGAAGCTCGCCGAGAAGCGCGCCGCAGGCCGCGGCGGCTGGGACGACCCGAAGCAGTGCCACGTCACGACCCTTGCGCGCTACCTGGTCGAGCACGTCGCCAAGGGCGATCCGGTCGACGTCGGCAACTTCGCGATGATGCTCCACCAGCGCGCCGCCGGGCCGCTCGTCCTACCGGCCGCGCTCCACGTCTACACGCATCCGGAACCACTGAAGGGAGGCAAGTAATGGCGACCCCGAAGAAGATCCCCGCCGCCGAGCGCGTGCTCGCCGTGATGGTCCCGGGTCAGGTCGAATGCCCATCCGTCCTCGCGAAGCGTTTCAGCACATCGGCTGCGATCCTGCGGCCGGTGCTCGAGCAGCTTGCGAACGACGGCGCCCTTTCCCGCGTGCGGCAGCCACACGTGAAACACCCGAACTACATCCTTGCCGGTAGCGAGAAGCGCGTCGAGCTGCGCGAGAAGTACGTCGGCACGCCGGCGGCGCCGCGCACTTACTTCGTCATGACGGGCGACCTCGATTCGTATGCGGCTGATATCCGGCGCCACGCCGACCTTTGCATGATGGTGCGGCGATGAGCTGCGGCTACGATGGCAAGCACTTCGGCGCGCCGTACATCGACGCAATGTGCATCGACGGCTACCTCTGGGATCTGGATAGCTGCGACGAGCCCGGCGGACCACTGCACAACGGCGGCGATATCCCGTGCCCAAGCTGCAACACCGACGAGTACGTCGAGTCCTGCGCGCCGGACGCGTGGACCGGCGGCAATGCTCAGCAGCGCCGCCGCGCGCGGCGGGCGCAGCTTCGGGCCGTCAAGGCCAATGTGCTGAAGCGGCTCGCCGCCGCCAGAGGTGCCCAATGAGCGCGATCATCAGCAACTGCTGCGGCTACCGGTACCGCCTCGAGCGCGACGTCGCGACGGCCGGCTTCGTTGTTGCCTTCTTCGGCGTGAACCCGTCACGTGCCGATGCCAGCGTGCGCGATCAGACCGATCTGAAATGGACCGGCTTCGCGCACCGCTGGGGCGCGCGCAAGTACATCGCCGGCAACCCCTTCGCCTGGCGCTCGCCGAACGTGCACGACCTGGTCGCCGTCGTCGACCCGATCGGCCCGGAGAACGACCTGCACCTCGCCCAGATCATCGCCGATGCCGATCTGCTCGTCCCGTGCTGGGGTGATCGCGGCAAGCTGCCGAAGAGCATGCGGCCGCGCCTCGACGTCGTCGCGAACATGCTCCGCGCCGCCGGCAAGCCGGTGAAGGTGTTCGGCCTGACCGCCAAGGGGGACCCGAAGCACCCACTGTTCCTCGGGTACGAAACCCAGCTTATCGAATGGAGCCTCCCGTGAAAGAGCGCCCGATCCTTTTCAGCGGCCCGATGGTGCGCGCCATCCTCGAAGGCCGGAAGACGCAGACGCGCCGCGTGATGAAGCCGCAGCCTGACACCCGCACGTCTGAAGTGACCGTGTGCCGCGATAAGTGGACGGGCGTCGGGCCGTCCAGCACCGGGGTCGGCACTTGCCAGTGGGATTCGTGGCAGAAGTCATCGTTTGCTGGCGGGGACAAGCTGTGGGTTCGTGAGACGTGCCGCGCTCACGAACTGACGGACGCGGAAGCTGAGGCCGACACGTACGGAGTTGTTGCTCGGAAAGGATTGGAAGCCCCTCCCTATGGCCTCGACGGCGTCGTGTACCCGGCCGACGGTGCGTTCCGCGAGATCAAAAACACTCTCGACGCGAGCGACGACTGGGGCTGGCTGCATGCCTACCGCGGCCAGCGCGGCGCCACGGTGCCAGCCATCCACATGCCACGGTGGGCGTCGCGCATCACGCTCGAAATCACCGCCGTGCGCGCCGAACGGTTGAAGTCAATCAGCGCCGCCGATGCACGGGCCGAAGGGCTCGAATATCGAGAGGACTACATCGCCGGCCAGCTCTGTCGCCGCTGGCGCTCCTACGGCTCGGCCGACGGCTGGTTTCCGGAAGGCCGCGACATCGCGCCTATCCACTCGTTTCAAACCCTATGGGACGGCCTCAACGCTGCCCGCGGCCATGGCTGGGATGCGAACCCCTGGGTATGGGTCGTTGAATTTCGGAGGATCGAATCATGAGCGAGCGCCTGATGAATGAGGCCGATCTCGTCCGCGTGACCGGCAAAAAGCGATACGGCAAACAGGCCGACTGGTTCAAGGCGACGTTCGGTATCGACGTCGTCACGGCCGCGAATGGCGCCGTGATCATGACCTGGTCGACCTTCGAGTCGCTCCAGGCGAAGAAAGCCGGCCTCGCCGGCGACGCGCCCGGCACGCGCGAGCGGCCGGCCCTCCGATCTGTCCACCGAGCTGCATGAGCCCGAAGCGAAAACTGCCGCTGCGCGTCTACGTGCGCGACGGCTCGTATTACTGGGTCCAGCCCTACACCGAGAAATGGAAGCGCCTGTGCCGCGTCGACGACGGCGAGGTGCGCATGCTCGAGCGGCTCGCCGCAGAAATGGCGAAGGTCGAGAAGATCGACGGTACGGGCAACATCCCGCACCTGGTCGACAAGTACGTGCGGCTGCACGAGAAGGACCACAAGGAAAACGCGTGGCCGGCCTACGGCCGCTACGTCAAGCGCGGGTTCGCCGACGTCGATATCGACCAGATGGACGTGCCCTATGTACGCCAGTTCCTGAAAGACAACTGGAAGGACAAGCTCGCCATGCAGCGCGTCATGCGCTCGTTTCTGTCCGGGTTCTTCGACTGGTGCATCGACCAGCGCCTGATGACGACGAACCCATGTCGCGACGTGAAGCTGAAGAAGCCGAAGCCGCGCACGACGCTGATCAGCGGCGACCACTTCGCGGCGATCCGGGACTGCATGCTGACCTTCACATACGAGCGCGGCGGGCGGCAGCTCACGGCCAAGGTGCCGACCGGCCCGATGATGCAGTGCTTCATCGACCTCTGCTACCTGACCGCGCAGCGCTCCACCGAAATCCGCAACCTGCGCTGGACCGTCGATCCGAAGGATCCCGACGGCTGCTCGTGGGTCGACCGCGCCGCCGGCGTGATCCACTTCAGGCCCTCAAAGACGGAGGATTCCAGCGGCGTCTCGGTCGACTTCCGGATCACGCCCGAAATAGAAGCGGTGCTCGAGCGCGCGCGCGGCATCGGCCGCGTGAAGGGCGTGCACGTGATCCACACGAAGCAGGGAACGCCCTACGCGGCGAACACGGTCCTGAAGGCGTGGAAGGTAGCGAAGAAGCGGGCCGGCCTGGAAGACGCCCGGTACACGATCAAGGACATCCGCGCGATGGCGCTCACGGACGCCGAGAGCGCCGGCTATGACATCGAGGCCCTGAAGGAAACGGCAGCGCACACGAACGAGAAACAGACCCTCGATTACATCAAGTCCAGAAACGTACCGACGAGCGAGGTTCGTCTACATGTACCACTGCGTGCGAGCGCTTGATTGTCCCCAAAAATTGCCCCACAGTGGTCCGCAAACCCGCGCCAGAACTTGCTCGTTTTATGTGCAACATTTTGGGGGCAACAGCGGCGAATGCCTTACTGGATAAGCGATGCAGGCATCCTGTAAGTGCTGCTTTGGGATCAGAGGGTCGTAGGTTCGAATCCTATCGCTCCGACCAAGGAATCAAGGGGTTACGGTTCATACCGTAGCCCCTTTTCCGTTTCTGGGTCCGTCAAGCGTCAACCGGGATTCCCGGTTCGCAGCGCCTCGATTCATTGTAGGGATCAATTGGGGCATCGACGCTACAACGATCCACGCAGCCCCCGGCGGCCCTATTTCGAAGGTCGGCACAAAGCAAAGGGCTGACGACCTTGCGCTTTCATTGCAGGAAAGGCTGACTGGAAAGAATCGAGCGCCCGCCCGGCCCGTCGAATCACATCGACGCCATACGGGCCAACGCGCCATCCGCAGCCCACATACGGCACTTGCCGGAACACGCGATAATGCGCGTGGGACAACCTGCATCCGCGCATGAAAAACAACATCCTCAAGACCGCCCTCTGCACATCGCTGCTCGCGCTCGCGACTGCCGGCACCGCGTCGGCCAAGGCGCTCGACGACGCACTCGACTGCCACTCGACCGGCCACAAATTCGTCGCGCCGCTGCTCGCCGCCGGCGACATCCAGTCGGAGCCGATGCACGTCGAATCGAACTCGGTCAATGCATTCCGCACGAGCCACGCGCTGACGGCGTACGGCTTCGGCGTCTACGTCGTGCTCGGATACCAGGCGAACGACCCGATCTTCCGCGCGGGCGACGGCACGCCGATCGGCGACTGGGCCTATGGTGTCGTGGTGCGGGGCACGAAAAGCGCGGTGGAGGAAGCCGTGCGCAAGGCCGGCAGCGACGCGACCGTGAAGCAGGCGTTTCCGTTCCTGACCGCGATCGTCTGCTCGTCGGACTGAGCGGCTGCCACGACGATCACGCGGCAAGCCTGAGGGGCACCAAGCCTGTCTGCTGCCCCGCCCCTCCCAGCCCCGCTATCGACCTCGCATCGACCTCGCTTCGACCTGTTACGCGCCGGTATACACCACGCGATACGGGATACCGACCTTCTCCCACTCGGCCGCCTCCTGGCTGAGGCTATAGTCGGTCAGCGGGTTCTGCTCGACCCACGCGCTGGGCAGGCGCACTTCATACCCGCCCTTCTTCATCTGCGAAACGGAAATGTCCGGCAGCCCGGCATCGGTCCGGCGCCGGCACAGCAGCGCCGCGAGTCGCAGGCAGAACAGCAGCGGCCACTCGACCTCGCGCGCCTGCGACAGCTTGCCGAGCTTGCCCGCGTGACCGAGCACGAGCGCGGCGAGGCGCGCCTGGTCGGTGCGCGAAAAACCCGGCATGTCCGCGTTGCTCGCGATATAAGCCGAGTGCTTGTGATACGCGCTGTGCGAGATCGACAAACCGATCTCGTGCAATGCGGCCGCCCAGCCGAGGAACATCCGCCCTTCCTCGCGCGCCTCTTCGTCGGCTTCCTCGAGTTCGTCGTAGAAGCGCCCCGCCAGCGCGCCGATCCGCTCGGCCTGCGCCCGATCCACACCGTAGCGGCGCGTGAAGCCCTCGACGGTCACCGCACGCATGTCCTCGTGCTGCGTCCGGCCGAGCAGGTCGTACAGCACACCGAGGCGCAACGCGCCGTCGGTCGTATCGACGTAGTCGACACCGAGTTCCTCGAACACCGCGAGCATGATCGCGAGGCCGCCCGCGAGCACCGGCACGCGATCGGGCTTCAGCGCGATCAGCTTCAGCCGGTTGACGTTCTCCGACTTGATCAGCGCACGCTTGAGCCGCTCGAGGCCGCCGCGCGAAATGCCGTGCGTGATGCCCGGATCGTTGAAGCCGTTCGCCTCGACGAGTTCCGCGAGCGCACGCGCGGTGCCCGACGAGCCGATCGCCTGGTCCCAGCCGGCCTTCTTGTACTCGCTCGAAATGATCTGGATCTCGCGCTTGGCCGCGAGCTCGGCCTGCCGCATCGTGTATTCGTCGACGTTGCCGGCCGGGAAGAACGTACGGCTGTGGCTCACGCAGCCGATATAGAGGCTCTCCATCACGATCGGCGTGTAGTGCGAGCCGATGATGAATTCGGTGGAGCCGCCGCCGATGTCGACGACGAGCCGCTTGCCCGCGCTCGCCGGCACCGAGTGCGCGGCGCCCGCATAGATCAGCCGCGCTTCTTCGCGGCCCGCGATCACTTCGATCGGGAAACCCAGTGCCGCTTCGGCCTCGCCGAGAAATTCGCCCGCGTTCTTCGCGACGCGCAGCGTGTTGGTCGCCACCGCGCGCACGTGATCGGGATGAAAATCGCGCAGGCGCTCGCCGAACCGCTTGAGCGCTTCCCAGCCACGCTCCTGCGACGCGCGATCGAGCATCTTGTCGCTCGACAGGCCCGCAGCCAGCCGGACGGGCTCGCGCAGCGCGTCGACGGGATAGATCTGGCTGCCCGCCGGCGTTTCCTCGACGCGACCGACGATCAGCCGGAAGCTGTTCGAGCCGAGATCCACGGCAGCCAGCAAGTGGGGGGTTGTAACCATCAGAAGGGGGCTCCGTGCGCGTTCACCCGCGGCGGCCGGTGCGGCAACCGCGGGCGATCAATCAAAGGCAACATTTTAAGCGTGGAACGCTTGCCATTGCCACGCTTCACGGGCATGCATCCTGCTCGATTGCATATAGCCGAAACATTTATGAGACGAAACGGTTACAGCGTAGAATTTCCCGATATAACTACATCATTGTCATCAGCACGTCATCGTACCGTGAGAGTTTCCGAGCGTCCTTTCGAATCATCGCCTGAATCACCCCCTACTCTGCCGATGTCCGTCCGCTATCCGCTTCTCAATCGTGAACTCGGCATCCTCGGTTTCAACGAGCGCGTGCTGGCCCAGGCAGCCGATCCGCAAGTCCCTTTGCTCGAGCGCCTCCGCTTCATCTGCATCACCAGCAGCAACCTCGACGAATTCTTCGAAGTCCGGATGGCCGGCCTGCAGGAGCAGATCCGCGACAACCCCGGCGCACTGACGCCCGACGGCATGTCGTTACAACATGCTTACGATCTCGTCGTCGAACGCGCGCAGCGGCTCGTCCATCGACAGTACACGATGCTGCACGAAACCGTGCTGCCCGCACTCGAACAGGAAGGCATCTACTTCCATGCGAGCGACACGTGGAACGACGAGCAGCTCGAATGGGCGCGGCGCTACTTCCTCGACGAGCTGCTGCCCGTGCTGACGCCGATCGGCCTCGATCCCGCGCATCCGTTCCCGCGCGTGCTGAACAAGAGCCTGAATTTCGTCGTCGAGCTCGAAGGCCGCGACGCGTTCGGACGCCAGGCCGTGATGGGCATCGTGCAGGCGCCGCGCGCGCTGCCGCGCGTCGTGCGCATGCCGCACGCGCTGTCGGGCTTCGAGCACGGCTTCGTGCTGCTGAGTTCGTTCATGCAGCGCTTCGTCGGCGAGCTTTTCCCGCAACTGACGGTGAAGAGCTGCAACCAGTTCCGCATCACGCGCAACAGCGAGCTGTTCGTCGACGAAGACGAAATCACGAACCTGCGCGTCGCGCTGCAGGGTGAACTGCCCGCGCGCCACCTCGGCAATGCAGTGCGCCTCGAAGTGTCGGCCGACTCGCCGCCGCACATCGTGCGCCGCCTGCTCGTGGAAAGCGAACTCGGCGAGAAGGACTGCTATCGCGTGGCCGGGTCGGTGAACCTCGTGCGGCTGATGCAGATTCCCGATCTCGTCGACCGTCCCGACCTGAAGTTCACACCGTTCACCGCGTCGACCCCGTCCGCGATCACCAACGCGCCGACGATGTTCGACGCGATCGACAACGGCGACATCCTGCTGCACCACCCGTACGAAAGCTTCCAGCCGGTGCTCGAACTGCTGCAGCAGGCCGCGAGGGATCCGAGCGTCGTCGCGATCAAGCAGACGATCTACCGCACCGGCACCGATTCGCCGCTGATGGACGCGCTGATGGAAGCCGCGCGCAACGGCAAGGAAGTGACCGTCGTCGTCGAACTGCTCGCGCGCTTCGACGAGGAAACCAACATCAACTGGGCGTCGCAGCTCGAAGCCGTCGGCGCGCATGTCGTGTACGGCGTGGTCGGCCACAAGTGCCACGCGAAGATGATGCTGATCGTGCGGCGCGTCGTGCAGGCAGGCAAGGCGTCGCTGCGCCGCTACGTGCACCTCGGCACCGGCAACTACCATCCGCGCACGGCACGCCTCTACACCGACTTCGGGCTGATGACGGCCGACCAGAAGATCTGCGAGGACGTCCATCACGTGTTCCAGCAACTGACCGGCATCGGCGGCGAACTCACGCTGCACGAGCTGTGGCAGTCGCCGTTCACGCTGCATCCGCGCATCATCGATTCGATCCGCGCGGAGATCGACAATGCACGCGCCGGCAAGCGCGCACGCGTCGTCGCGAAGATGAACGCGCTGCTGGAGCCGACGGTGATCGCGGCGCTGTACGAAGCGTCGCAGGCAGGCGTCAAGGTCGACCTGATCGTGCGCGGTGTCTGCGCGCTGAAACCCGGCGTGCCGGGGCTGTCGGAAAACATCACCGTGCGCTCGATCGTCGGCCGCTTCCTCGAGCACCACCGGATCTACTACTTCCACGCGAACGGCGCCGAGGAGGTCTATCTGTCGAGCGCCGACTGGATGGACCGCAACCTGTTCCGCCGCGTCGAAGTCGCGTTCCCGATCCGCGATCGCAAGCTCAAGCGGCGCGTGATCGCCGAGGGCCTGTCGGTGTGCCTCGGCGACAACCAGTCGGCGTGGCAGATGCACAGCGACGGCCACTACCGCCGCCGTCGCGCCGGCAAGACGATCCGCAACGCGCAACTCGGGTTGCTCGCGAAGTTCTGCTCCTGAAGAATCGGCCGCGCGGCACAAGTCGCGCGCCGCGTCGCTCCCAATAAAAAACGCAGCCCGCGGGCTGCGTTTTTTGTTGCGAACCCGGCATGCCGCCGCTCGGCGAACGAGCGACGGCTGCCGTCACGCGATCATGCCTCGTAAGCGGCCGGCCGGATCGCGATGATGCGCGAGCCCGGGAAGCGCGCGGTGAACGTGCTGCCGCGCCCTTCCTCGCTCTGCACGTACAGGTGCGCGTCATGCCGCTGCAGCACGTGCTTGACGATCGCAAGGCCGAGCCCCGTGCCGCCGGTGTCGCGCGAACGGCTGCGGTCGACGCGGTAGAAGCGTTCGGTGAGCCGCGGCAGGTCGGCGGCCGGAATCCCGAAGCCGCTGTCCGTCACGGAAAACACACCCTGCGAGCCTTCGCGCCGCCACGTCACGACGATCTTGCCACCTTCCGGCGTATAGCGGATCGCGTTCGTGACGAGATTCGCGAACGCGCTGAACAGCTCCGTCTGCGCGCCGGTGACACCGAGCGTCTCGTCGATCGAGAACGCGATGTCGTGATGCCCGTTCGACAGCGTCTGCGCGTCCTCCTTCAGATGGTCGAACACGGCGCGCATGTCGATCGCGCGATCGAGCGGCGGCTTGCTCTCGCCCTCCAGCTTCGCGAGCACCAGCAGGTCGGTCACGATGTGCCGCATCCGCGAGGCCTGCTGCTCCATCATGTCGAGATAGCGCGCGCGGTCTTCCTCGTTCAGCGGCAACTCGCGCATCGTTTCGAGGAACCCGGAAAGCACGGTGAGCGGCGTCTTCAATTCGTGCGATACGTTCGCGACGAAGTCACGCCGCATCGCATCGGTCCGCTCGAGCTCGGTGATGTCCTGCGTGAGCAGCAGCTTGCGATTCTCGCCGTACGGAAACACCTGCACTTCCAGCACGTTCTGACGCGACTCGCCCATGCCGCGCATCACGAGCGTCTCCTCGTAATGCTGCGCGTTCAGGTAGCGGACGAACTCGGGATGGCGAACCAGGTTGGTGATGTGCTGGCGCAGGTCGCGCTTCGCGTCGAGGCCGAAGTGGACCTCGGCGATCGCGTTGCACCACTCGATCTGGTCGTGATCGTCGAGCATCGCGACGCCGTTCGGCGACGCCTGGATCGCCTGGATGAAGCGCGAATGCTGCTGTTCGACCTGACGCACCTGCGCATGCCACTGCTTCGCGAGCTTGTGCAGGCGATAGTAGATCTCGCCCCAGATGCCCGGCGCGCTCGGCACCTCGCCATAGACCGGTGCATCGAGCAGCCGCCACAGACGCTGCGTATGAAAGGTACTGAAAAAGCCCTGCGCGACCAGCATCACGACCACGAACACGAGGCCCGCGATCGGGCCGGCGAAAACGCCGACCAATACGCCGATCAGCACGAGCAGCACGAGCGACACCAGAAAGCGCGCCCAGATGATGTTCATGATTCAGCGCCCGAAAGAATGAACGGCATGCCGTGGCACACGGCATGCGTGGATACGTTACGCGTGCTTGGCGAGCCGGTAGCCGCTGCCGCGCACGGTCTCGATCATCGCATCGCAGCCGGCCGGTTTCAAGGCCGCGCGCAATCGTTTGATGTGCACGTCGACGGTGCGCTCCTCGACGAATACATGGTCGCCCCACACCTGGTCGAGCAGTTGCGTGCGGCTGTGCACACGTTCCGGATGCGTCATGAAGAAATGCAGCAGGCGGAACTCGGTCGGGCCGAGATCGAGCTTGATCTCGCTGCCTTCCGCATGCGCGGCGACGCGATGCGTGGCCGGGTCGAGGCGCAGCCCGTTGATCGACACGACGTCCTCGGTCAGCTGCGGCGCGCGACGACGCAGCACGGCCTTGATCCGCGCCATCAGCTCCTTCGGCGAGAACGGCTTCGTCACGTAGTCGTCCGCGCCGATTTCGAGGCCAAGCACCTTGTCCTGCTCATCGCCACGTGCGGTCAGCATGATGATCGGGATGTGCTTGGTCCGTTCGTTGTTGCGCAGGTCGCGCGCGAACGCAATACCGGACTTGCCCGGCAGCATCCAGTCGAGCAGCACGAGATCGGGCAGCACGTCGCTGATCAGGTTCTGCGCCTGTTCGGCGTTGTACGCGCGGATCGGGCAGTGACCGGCGTGCTGGAGATTCACCGAGATCAGTTCGGAAATCGCGGGCTCATCTTCAACGACGAGAATGTTGCTGGGCATCGGCACCTCTGTTCTTCCTTACGGAGTCGATTAACTGTTGGCTTCGCGATCGAGCGTGTCGCGCGGCTGGTGCCGCACGTCGGTGCCCTTCACGATGTAGATGATGAATTCGGCGATGTTCTTCGCGTGGTCGCCGATCCGCTCGATCGCCTTCGCGATGAACAGGTACTCGAGGCCCACCGAGATCGTGCGCGGATCTTCCTGCATGTACGACACGAGCTTGCGCACGAACGCACGGAATTCCTGGTCGATTTCCTTGTCGTCCTTGACGATCTGCGCGGCGGCGACCGTATCGAGACGCGCGAACGCGTCGAGCGCGCGGCGCAGGATCGTCACGGCCATCTCGCCCGACACCTTGATCTCGGCGATGTTGACCGTGCGCGCAGCCGGCTCGTCGACCAGGCGGCGCACGCGCTTCGCGATCTTCTCGGCCTCGTCGCCTGCGCGCTCGAGGTTCGTAATCGTTTTCGAAATCGACATCAAAAGGCGCAGGTCACGCGCGGCAGGCTGCCTCCGCGCGATGATGTTGCCGCACTCCTGGTCGATGTCGACTTCCATCGTGTTCAGGACTTCTTCGTTCGCGATCACCTTCTCGGCCGCATCGCGATCGAATTCGTTCAGCGCGTGCATCGCGCCGACGATCTGCGACTCGACGAGCCCGCCCATTTCCAGCACTTTCGACGACACCGCGTTGAGATCGGCGTCGAACTGGCTCGACAGATGTTTATCCGACATGGCTGTTGTTCTCCGTCATCAGCCGAAGCGGCCGGTGATGTAGTCTTCCGTTTCCTTGCGCACCGGCTTGATGAAGATCTTTTCGGTCTCGCCGAACTCGATCAGCTCGCCCAGGTACATGTAGGCCGTGAAATCCGAGCAGCGTGCGGCCTGCTGCATGTTGTGCGTGACGATCACGACCGTGTAGTCGCTCTTGAGCTCCGCGATCAGCTCTTCGATGCGGCCCGTCGAGATCGGGTCGAGCGCCGAGCACGGTTCGTCGAGCAGCAGCACTTCCGGACGGATCGCGATACCGCGCGCGATGCACAGACGCTGTTGCTGGCCGCCCGAGAGGCCGTAGCCGCTCTGGCTCAGCTTGTCCTTCACTTCGTTCCACAGCGCGGCCTTCGTGAGCGCCCACTCGACGCGATCGTCCATTTCCGAGCGCGTGAGCTTTTCGAACATCTTCACGCCGAACGCGATGTTGTCGTAGATCGACATCGGGAACGGGGTCGGCTTCTGGAACACCATGCCGATCCGCGCGCGCAGCAGCGAGATGTCGCGCTTCGTCGTCAGCAGGTTCTCGCCGTCCATCAGGATTTCGCCTTCGGCGCGCTGCTCCGGATAGAGCGCGAACATCTTGTTGAACGTGCGCAGCAGCGTCGACTTGCCGCAGCCCGACGGGCCGATGAACGCCGTCACCTTCCCTTCGGGAATGCTCAGGTTGATGTTCTTCAGCGCGTG
Source organism: Burkholderia sp. HI4860 (assembly GCF_002223045.2). NCBI lineage: Bacteria > Pseudomonadati > Pseudomonadota > Betaproteobacteria > Burkholderiales > Burkholderiaceae > Burkholderia > Burkholderia sp. HI4860. The sequence goes on from NZ_NKFO02000003.1 coordinate 515,170, forward strand.
GAACTTGTTGTAGAAGAAGTTGAGGTTGTTGACCTCGATCTTCGCGTTCAGCGGCTCGAGCGGACGGCCGTGCGCCGCGTCTTGCGTGCCGGCGGGCGCAGCGGTGCGCTCGACGGGATTCAGGTGGCTTTCTGCCATATTCATCGGATTGCTCCGCCGTTACTTTTTCGAGAAGATCGAGCGCGCCAGGATGTTGAGTCCGAGCACCCCGAGCGTGATCAGGAACACGCCCGCCCAGGCGAGCGACTGCCATTCCGCGAACGGGCTCATCGCGAACTTGTAGATCGTGACGGGCAGGTTCGCCATCGGCTGGCTCATGTCCCACGAGAAGAACTGGTTCGACAGCGCGGTGAACAGCAGCGGCGCCGTTTCGCCGGCGATCCGCGCGACGGCGAGCAGCACGCCCGTGATGATTCCGCCGACCGACGCGCGCAGCGTGATCTTCAGCACCATGCGCCACTTCGGCGTGCCGAGCGCGAAGGCCGCTTCGCGCAGTGCGTTCGGCACGAGCTTCAGCATGTTCTCGGTCGTGCGGATCACGATCGGAATCTGCAGCAGCGCGAGCGCGATCACGCCGGCCCAGCCCGAGAAGCGCCCCGACTTTGCAACGACGATCGCGTACACGAACAGGCCGATAACGATCGACGGCGCGGACAGCAGGATGTCGTTGATGAAGCGGATCGTGCTCGCCAGCAGGTTCTTCTGGCCGTATTCGGCGAGATAGACGCCCGCGAGGATGCCGATCGGCGTGCCGACCAGCGTGCCGAAGCCGCACAGCAGCAGGCTGCCGACGATCGCGTTCGCGAGACCGCCGCCTTCCGTGTTCGGCGCCGGCGTCGATTCGGTGAACAGTTGCAGCGACAGGCCGCCGATGCCGAGATGCACCGTCGTGTAGAGAATCCACACGAGCCACAAGAGGCCGAATGCCATCGCACCGAGCGACGCGGTGAGCGCGATCGCGTTGACGGCCTTGCGCTTGCGCTGCAGGCGGTTGCGCATCGCGTCGAGAACGGCGCCGTCCGGACCCGGGAAATTCATGATGGGCTCGCTCATTTCTTGCCCTCTCCCTTCTCGAGACGAAGCAGCAGCAGTTTGGAGATGGACAGCACGATGAACGTGATCACGAACAGGATCAGGCCCAGTTCCATCAGCGCGGACGTATGCAGGCCCGGTTGCGCTTCCGCGAATTCGTTCGCCAGCGCCGACGTGATGCTGTTGCCCGGTGCGAACAGCGACACGCTGTCGAGCAGGTTCGTGTTGCCGATCACGAAGGTCACGGCCATCGTCTCGCCGAGCGCGCGGCCGAGGCCGAGCATCACGCCGCCGATCACGCCCGTCTTCGTATAGGGCAGCACGACCTTCCACATCACTTCCCAGGTCGTGCAGCCGATGCCGTACGCCGATTCCTTCAGCAGCACGGGCGTGACTTCGAACACGTCACGCATCACCGATGCGATGTACGGGATGATCATGATCGCGAGGATCACGCCGGCCGCGAGGATGCCGATCCCGATCGGTGCGCCGGACGTCAGCGGGCCGATGACCCACACGTCCTTGAACAGGCGGCCGATCGGTTTCTGGAAATACTCCGCGAAGATCGGCGCGAACACGAGCAGGCCCCACATGCCGTACACGATCGACGGAATCGCGGCGAGCAGTTCGATCGCGATGCCGAGCGGGCGGCGCAGCCACACGGGCGACAGCTCGGTGAGAAACAGCGCGATGCCGAAGCTGACCGGCACCGCGATGACGAGCGCGATGACCGACGTCACGATCGTGCCGTAGATCGGCACGAGCGCGCCGTAGATGTCCGAGTTGGGATCCCACTCGGATTGCCACAGGAAGCCGAGGCCGAACTTCTGGATGGTCGGCATCGACGCGATGATCAGGGAAACGATGATCCCGCCGAGCAGCAGCAGGGTCACGATGGCGGCAAGCCGTGCAAGACCGCCGAATACGACATCCCCGAGGCGGCTCGGCGCGCGTTGCTGCGCAACATCGGCGGACCGTGAGGACGTATAGGAAATATCAGACATGGGTGCCTGCTTTTGATTGCCGGGCGCCGTAACGCCCGGCTTTACCGCACACACTGCCCGACCGGCACGGCCGGGCAGCGAACCGCTGCAATGCTTACTCGGCGGCGACCGGCTTGCCCGAAGCGTCCGTCACCTTGATCTTCCACTGCTTGCGGATTTCCGCTTCGACTGCCGGCGGCAGCGAGATGTAGTCGAGGCTGTCAGCAGCCTTCTCGCCGTTCTTGAACGCCCAGCTGAAGAACTTCAGCGTTTCCACACCCTGCTCCGGCTTGTCCTGCTTCGCGTGCAGCAGCACGAATGTCGCGCCGACGACCGGCCATGCTTCCTTGCCCGGCTGGTTCGTCAGGATCTGGTAGAACGACTTCGACCAGTTCGCGCCAGCAGCAGCGGCCTTGAACGTTTCCGTCTTCGGCTCGACCACCGTGCCCGTCGAGTTCTTCAGGGCCGTGTAGACCATGTTGTTCTTCTTCGCGTACGCCCATTCGACGTAGCCGACTGCGCCCGGCAGGCGTTGCACGAACGCTGCGACGCCGTCGTTGCCCTTGCCGCCCGTGCCCGTCGGCCAGTTGACCGTCGTGCCTTCGCCGACCTTCGACTTCCACTCGTCGTTGACCTTCGACAGGTAGTTCGTCCAGATGAAGCTCGTGCCCGAGCCGTCAGCGCGGCGAACCACGGCGATGTCCGTGTCCGGCAGCTTGACCTTCGGGTTCAGCGCGGCGATCGCCGGGTCGTTCCACTTCTTGATCTTGCCGAGGTAGATGTCGCCGAGCACCGGGCCCGACAGCGTCAGTTCACCCGGCTTCACGCCCGGCACGTTGATGACCGGCACCACGCCGCCGACCACCGTCGGGAACTGGAACAGGCCTTCCTTCGCGAGCTCTTCATCCTTCAGCGGAGCGTCCGAACCGGCAAAGTCGACCGTCTTCGCGACGATCTGCTTCAGGCCGCCCGACGAGCCGATACCTTGATAGTTGACCTTCGCGCCGCCGGTCTGCTGGTAGTCAGCAGCCCATTTCGTATAGATCGGCATCGCGAACGTGCTGCCTGCGCCCGTGATGTCGGCAGCGTGGGCGGCGACGGCGAAAAGCGCGCCAGCCAGGCCGGCAATCGCGGTTTGCATCAATTTCATGAGACCTCCAGTGTGTGAGCGGATGACTACGGCACCGCGAAGGTTAGGGGCTCCTCATGACGGTAATGTGACAATCGATGAAACTGGCGTGACAGTAACATGACTGGTTGAAAGGGAGTATCGGGTGCGGCGGGCACGGCGCCCGGACGGCGCCGGAACGGCGGCAGCGGCAAGAATTGCCTGCCTGGAAGGAACGGGAGACTTCCGTTTTACATCGGTGTGAGCGGATCGTAGCGCAGTGTCTGCGCCACGGAAAGCCCGCTTGTGGCTGGCCCCATATCAGGGTCGGACGATTTTTCGACCCTGGATTGCGGGGGCGACGCGCCCTTCTCTTTATAGGTATCGCAAACCTTTGCGTCTGACGAAATCACGGCGCCCCGAAGGCGCCGTGTGCGGGTTCACCGGAACACCGGCGCGCAGGTGTTTGACCTGACGCGCCGGGCCCGTGCGTCAGGTCGTCGCCGCGCGTACCGCGTCGGCGATCGTCTCCGCGTGGCGCACCGCATCGGCGGCCTGCTGCGCTTCGACCATCACGCGCAGCACGGGCTCCGTGCCCGACGCGCGGATCAGCACGCGGCCGCTGCCGGCGAGCGCGGCTTCGGCCGCGTCGATCGCGGCGCGAATCGACGTGCTGCCCTTCCAGTCGGCACCCGGCTTCATCCGCACATTGATCAGCTTCTGCGGGAACAGCGTGACGCCGTCGAGCATCTGCGCGAGGGTCTTGCCGCTGCGCTTCAGCGCGGCCAGCACGAGCAGTGCCGACACGATGCCGTCGCCGGTCGAGTGGCGATCGAGCGACAGGATGTGGCCCGAGCCCTCCGCGCCGAGCTGCCAGCCGTGCTCGCGCAGCTGCTCGAGCACGTAGCGATCGCCGACCGCCGCGCGGACGAACTTCACGCCCTCGCGCTGCAGCGCGACTTCGACCGCGAGGTTCGTCATCAGCGTGCCGACCGCGCCTTCGACCTTGCCGTCGGTCGCGATCCGGTCCTTCACGAGCACGTAGAGCAGCTCGTCGCCGTTGTACAGGCGACCGGTCGCATCGACCACTTGCAGGCGGTCGGCATCGCCGTCGAGCGCAATGCCGAGATCGGCGTGGTTCGCACGCACCGCGCGCACCAGCGCGTCCGGCGCGGTCGCACCGACACCATCGTTGATGTTGAAGCCGTTCGGTGCGACCCCGATCGGAATCACGTCCGCGCCGAGTTCGTGGAACACGTGCGGCGCGATCTGGTACGCGGCGCCGTGTGCGCAGTCGATCACGAGCTTCAGCCCGCGCAGGTTGAACGCGGCAGGGAACGTGCTCTTGCAGAACTCGATGTAGCGGCCGGCCGCGTCGTCAAGGCGGCGCGCCTTGCCGAGACCGTCGGACGATGCGCACTCGAGCGGCTTGTCGAGCCACGCTTCGATCGCGGCTTCGGTGTCGTCGGGCAGCTTGTTGCCGTCGGCGGAGAAAAACTTGATCCCGTTGTCGTGATAGGGATTGTGCGATGCGCTGATCACGACGCCCGCCGACAGGCGCAGCGCGCGCGTCAGGTACGCGACGCCCGGCGTCGGCATCGGGCCGGCCAGCATCACGTCGACGCCGGCCGCCGAGAACCCGGCCTCGAGCGCGGCTTCGAGCATGTAGCCGGATACGCGCGTGTCCTTGCCGATCAGCACGGTCGGGCGCGAGCCTGCCGCGACATCGGCCGAGCTGGCCAGTACCTTGCCGGCTGCGTAGCCGAGACGCAACACGAAATCCGGCGTGATGGGCGCCTCGCCCACCGTACCGCGAATGCCGTCCGTGCCGAAATATCGACGTCCCATGGTGAACCTTCCTCCTTCGTCTTCTGCTTTATCGTTGCCGCGCGGCTTCGCGCACGGCATTCAAGATTTTCAGCGCGTCGACCGTTGCCGCGACGTCGTGCACGCGCACGATCGCCGCCCCACGCTCGACCGCGCACACCGCGGCCGCCACGCTCGCCGCGACGCGCTCCATCGGCGGCTTGCCGCCGATCACCGCGCCGAGCATCGACTTGCGCGACATGCCCGCGAGTATCGGATACGCACGGCCGTCGGGCCGCACGGGTGCCGTGTCCGGCAACGCGGCCAGCAACGCATAGTTGTCGTCGACGACCGCCTTGCCGAATCCGAAACCGGGATCGACGCAGATCCGCTCCGGCGCAATCCCCGCATCGCGCAGCGCCTGCGCGCGCTCGGCGAGAAAATCGCGCACGTCGGTCACGACGTCGCCGTAATCGGGTTCGCCAACCTGCATCGTCTGTGGCTCACCCAGCATGTGCATCGCGCACAGCCCGCAGTTGCCGTCGCGCACCGCGTCGATCGCGCCCGGCTGGCGGAACCCCCAGATATCGTTGATCAGGTCGGCGCCGGCGGCCAGTGCGGCTCGCATCACGGCCGGCTTGTAGGTGTCGATCGACAGCGGCACGTTCAGCGGCCGCAGCGCTTCGACGAGCGGGATCACGCGTGCGAGCTCCTCGTCGAGCGGCACGGGCGGCGCGCCGGGGCGCGTCGATTCGCCGCCGATATCGAGAAGGTCGACGCCTTCGGCAATCATTCGCTCGGCCTGGCGCAGCGCATCGTCGCGCGCGAGGAAGCGGCCGCCGTCGGAGAACGAATCGGGCGTGGCGTTGAGGATGCCCATCACGAGCGGGCGTTCGAACGTCAGTTCGAAGCGGCCGCACCGGAGCGGCGCGGGAATGAATGGGGAAACAGCGGAATCGGACACGAGCAACTGGCGTGATTGAATGCAAAACGGGCCGGTGTGAAGCCACACCAGCCCGTGAACGGCGCTAAAGCGGAGATTATGCCGCCGGCGAAGCAGGCGCCGGCGCGTTGGCGGGCTTCACCTCGGCGCTGCTGCCACCACCCGACGAATCGCCGCCGACAGCCGGCGAGCTCTTCGGGGAGCGCGGCGGACGGCCTTCCATGATGTCGTTGATCTGATCGGCATCGATCGTCTCCCACTCCATCAGCGCGGCGGTCATCGCTTCGACCTTGTCGCGGTTCTCTTCGAGCAGGCGGCGCGCAAGGCCGTACTGTTCGTCGAGCACACGGCGGATTTCCGAATCGACCTTCTGCTGCGTCGCTTCCGAGATCGTGCGCGTGAAGCCGCGGCCGAACGGCGATGCATCGTTTTCGTCGTCGACGTAGACCATCGGCCCGAGCGCGTCGGTCATGCCGAAACGGGCCACCATCGCACGCGCCGTCTGCGTCGCCTTGTTGAAGTCGTCCGATGCGCCGGTGCTGACGAGGTTCATGAACAGCTCTTCCGCCACCCGGCCACCGAACAGGATCGCAAGGCGGTCCATCAGGTAGTCCTTCGAGTACGTTTCGTTGTCATGCTCCGGCAACTGCCACGTGACACCCAGCGCGCGACCGCGCGGGATGATCGTGACCTTGTGCACGGGGTCCGCCTTCGGCAGCAGCTTCGCGATCACCGCGTGGCCCGACTCGTGATAAGCGGTCGCACGCTTCGCTTCTTCGCGGATCACGGCCGACTTGCGCTCCGGACCCATGAAGATCTTGTCCTTCGCGTCTTCGAAATCCTGCATCTCGACGATGCGCTTGCCGCGACGTGCGGCGAACAGCGCCGCCTCGTTCACGAGGTTCGCGAGATCGGCGCCCGAGAAGCCCGGCGTGCCGCGTGCGATGACTGCCGCATCGACGTCGTTCGCGATCGGCACCTTGCGCAGGTGCACGCGCATGATCTGTTCGCGGCCGCGGATGTCCGGCAGACCGACGTAGACCTGGCGGTCGAAACGGCCCGGACGCAGCAGCGCCTTGTCGAGCACGTCGGAACGGTTGGTGGCGGCGATCACGATCACACCCGAGTTCGCCTCGAAGCCGTCCATCTCGACGAGCATCTGGTTCAGCGTCTGTTCGCGCTCGTCGTTACCGCCGCCCATGCCGGCGCCGCGATGACGGCCGACCGCGTCGATTTCGTCGATGAACACGATACACGGTGCATGCTTCTTCGCCTGCTCGAACATGTCGCGCACACGCGCCGCGCCGACACCGACGAACATTTCGACGAAGTCCGAACCCGAGATGCTGAAGAACGGCACCTTCGCTTCACCCGCGATCGCGCGCGCCAGCAGCGTCTTGCCGGTACCCGGAGGGCCGACCAGCAGCACGCCGCGCGGAATGCGGCCGCCCAGCTTCTGGAATTTCTGCGGATCGCGCAGGAAGTCGACGAGCTCGGATACTTCTTCCTTCGCTTCGTCGCAGCCCGCGACGTCGGAGAAGTTCACCGCGTTGTTGTTCTCGTCGATCAGCCGCGCGCGCGATTTCCCGAACGAGAATGCGCCGCCTTTGCCGCCCCCCTGCATCTGCCTCATCATGTAGAACCAGAACACGATGATCAGGATCGTCGGCCCGAGGTAGTACAGCGCGGACATCAGCGCGTTCGGCTCGTCGTCGGCCTTGCCGCTGACCTGCACGCCGTACTTCATCAGATCGCCAACCATCCAGATGTCGCCGGGCGACACGATCTGGTATTTCTGGCCATCAGCCGGAGTGACGGTGAGGTTGCGCCCCTGAACGATGACGTTCTTGACCTTGCCGTTCTTGGCGTCGTCCATGAACTGCGAATAGGACACGCCTTCCTGGACGCGGGGCTTGTCGAACTGCTTGAACACCGTAAACAGCACCAGTGCGATCACCAGCCACACCGCTGCCTTCGAAAACATATTGTTGTTCAAAGCACCACTCCTTCACTCGTAGACGAGCGCCTACATTTTCCTTGCGGCGCCCCTCGGTCATTCTAATCCAGTCCGACCACCCTCGCCATAAGCATTGACAACCGCCGCGATAGCGCTTCGCTTGTCTGGCAAGGGCCGGAGCCCGTTTGCGGCACCTCGCTGCGCGTCAGCGCGGACGTTTCAGATGCCGACCCAAAATGAACGTTTCGGACGATTTGTCGCGGGACGCCTTCGGCTTGCGCGGCGCGACGGTCTTAAACTGCTGTTTGAATTTCTCGACGATCTGGCTGTAGCCGCTGCCGTGAAAGCATTTCACGAGCAGCGCACCATCCGGCTTCAGATGATTCTGCGCAAATTCGAGCGCCAGATCGCACAGATGCTCGATGCGCGCCGCGTCTGCCGAGGCCACGCCAGAGAGGTTGGGGGCCATGTCGGAAATAACAAGGTCCACCGCGCGCCCTTCGAGCACTTCTTCGAGCTGGTGAAGGACTTCGTCCTCGCGGAAGTCGCCCTGCAGGAAGTGGACGTCGGCGATCGGCTCCATCGGCAGGATGTCGAGCGCCACGATCGTGCCGTCGATGCCGCCTTCGCGTTCCGCGTCACGCTTCTTGCCCTGCGCGAGCTTGTTGCGGGCATACTGGCTCCAGCTGCCCGGCGTCGCGCCGAGGTCGACGATCACCTGGCCCGGACGGATCAGCTTGTCCTGCTCGTCGATTTCCTTCAGCTTGTACGCGGCGCGCGCGCGATAGCCCTCCCGCTGCGCCATTTTGACGTACGGGTCGTTGATGTGGTCGTGCAGCCAGTGCTGGTTGAAGCGGTTTTTTGCCATTCGAGAGAGAGATTGCTGCCCATTGCTTCGTGAAGCCGCGCTTTTAGCGGATAATACGCGTCTTCTTCGCGCGGCTGCGGCCCCTTTTCAGGCCCAAGCCGCGATTTTACGTGGTTTCGGCGCACGGCTGACGCGGTAACTTCCCGCGATCGCTATTCAGTCAGCGCGCCCTTATTTAGATTTCGACATTTCCATGCCCGCCCTTTCGCTTTCTCCCGCCGAGCGCTCCGCGCTGCGCTCCCAGGCCCATGCGCTCAAGCCCGTCGTGCTGATCGGGGCCGAAGGGCTCACCGACGCCGTGCTGAAGGAAATCAAGGTGCACCTCGACGCGCACCAGCTGATCAAGATCCGCGTGTTCGGCGACGAGCGCGACGAGCGCATCGCGATCTACGACGAGATCTGCGACCGCCTGAGCGCGGCGCCGATCCAGCACATCGGCAAGCTGCTGGTGATCTGGAAGCCCGAAGCCGCCGCAGCGGCTCCGGCTCGCGGCCGTCGTGCCGGCACCGTCCCCAGCGCGGCCGAAGCCGTCGACGACAAGAAAGGCCGTGCACCGCGCACCGTCAAGGTCGTCAAGGTATCGCCGAACGCAAGCCCCGTGCGTCGCCCGCGGCCGGTCAAGGTCACGGTGCGCGGCAACGAGCGCGTGACGGCCGGCGGTAACGTGAAGCGCGCCAAGAAGCGCCAGGCCAGCACGAAGCGTCCGTTCCAGGACAAGTAAGCATCGGGGCGGCACGGCTCATCGTGCCGCCACCCTGCCCGCGGGCCCGGCCTTGACCGGGCCCGTGCGGCATTCGCGTCAGGCGTCGCGCGCCGGCAGACGCCAGATCAGCATCAGCCCCAGCACACTCTCGACGAGGTAGAACACGCTCGAGACGCCGTGCAGCATCCCGAAACGGCTCGCATACGGCGAGTTCGCGATATCGGTGCCCGCGTCCATCGCGGCCACCCGCAGCGCATTCATGAACGGCTGCAGTGCGAAATACCCGACCAGCACGCACACGACCATCGCGGCGACGACCCAGCGCACGCGGCGATATTCGCTGCTGCCGCGCCGCACCTGCTGGTTCGACAACGCGAGCAGCAGCACGCCGCACACGACACCGAGGATCGCCTCGATACGGAACAGCTGGGCGGCGACCGAACCGGCCGTCATCCGCTCCAGCGTCTTGAACAGCACGGGCGCGACCGCATACCCGATCGTCAGCAGGCTGCCGACCCACACGGCCGACAGCAGACGGAACACGCGATGCGGCATCACGTCGCCCCGCTTCAGATGTAGCTGACCGAGATGATTTCGTACTCGCGCACGCCGCTCGGCGCCTGCACGGCCGCGACGTCGCCTTCGGACTTGCCGATCAGTGCGCGCGCGATCGGCGAGCTGACCGAGATCAGGCCGTGGTCGATATCGGCTTCGTCGTCACCGACGATCTGGTACTTGACGGTGTCGCCCGACTCGAGATCCTCGAGTTCGACGGTCGATGCGAAAACCACGCGGCCTTCGGCATCGAGCACGGTGGGATCGATGACCTGCGCGGCCGACAGCTTCGATTCGAGTTCCGCGATACGACCCTCGATGAAGCCCTGCTTTTCCTTCGCGGCATCGTATTCGGCGTTTTCGGACAGGTCACCCTGTGCGCGGGCCTCCGCGATCGCGTTGATCACGGCCGGCCGCTCGACGGACTTGAGGCGCTGCAATTCATCGCGCAGGAGTTCCGCGCCACGCTTTGTCAACGGAATGGTGCTCATAAACGGCTCAATCGCTAAAAACGGCTTTAAAAAAAATCACCGCGATTAAGCGCGCTTCCGATGCACTGGAAACACCGCCTAATCGCGGCACGTGTTGCTTCGACAGGTAACTGACTGCTTAGTTTAGGCGAGCGTGAAGACCTTGTAAATCATAGACTTCCAGATCCTTCAGGTAGCGCAAGCCTTCAACCGCCGCGCGCGCGCCCGACATCGTCGTGTAGTACGTGACCTTGTGCGCCTGCGCGCTCATGCGGATCGAACGCGAATCGGCGATCGCCTGGCGCGTTTCGTCGACCGTCGTGAACACGAGTGCGATCTCGCCGTTCTTGATCATGTCGACGATGTGCGGACGGCCGTCCTTCACCTTGTTCACGACCTTCACCGGCACGCCGGCCGCTTCGATCGCGGCAGCCGTGCCCTTGGTCGCGACGATCGGGTAGCCGAGGTCGTGCAGCATGCGCGCGACTTCGACCGCCTTCGGCTTGTCGGCGTCCATCACGGTCAGCAGCACCGTGCCCGACTCCGGCAGGCGCGAGCCGGCCGCGAGCTGCGACTTGAACAGCGCTTCGCCGAACGTCTGGCCGACACCCATCACTTCGCCGGTCGAACGCATTTCAGGCCCGAGGACCGGATCGACGGTCGGGAACTTGACGAACGGGAACACCGCTTCCTTCACGCTGAAGTACGGCGGCTCGACTTCCTTCGTCACGCCCTGCTGCGCGAGCTTCTGGCCGACCATCGCACGCGCCGCGATCTTCGCGAGCGGCAGGCTGGTCGCCTTCGACACGTACGGCACCGTGCGCGAGGCGCGCGGGTTCACTTCCAGCACGTAGATGATGTCCTGCTTCGAACCGTCCGCCTGCGGCACCTGCTGGATCGCGAACTGCACGTTCATCAGGCCGACCACGTTCAGCGCCTTCGCCATCGCGCCCGTCTGGCGCTTCAGCTCGGCCACGGTTTCCTTCGACAGCGAGTACGGCGGCAGCGAGCATGCCGAGTCGCCCGAGTGGACACCCGCCTGCTCGATGTGCTCCATCACGCCGCCGATGAACACGGCTTCGCCGTCGCAGATGCAGTCGACGTCGCACTCGATCGCGTCGTTCAGGAAGCGGTCGAGCAGCACCGGCGAATCGTTCGACACCTTCACGGCCTCGCGCATGTAGCGCTCGAGGTCGCGCGGCTCGTGGACGATTTCCATCGCGCGGCCGCCCAGCACGTACGACGGGCGCACGACCAGCGGATAGCCGATCTCTTCCGCGAGCGCGAGCGCTTCGTCTTCGGCGCGTGCGGTGCGGTTCGGCGGCTGGCGCAGGCCGAGGTCCTGCAGCAGCTTCTGGAAGCGTTCGCGGTCTTCGGCTGCGTCGATCATGTCCGGCGACGTGCCGACGATCGGCACACCGTGCGCCTCGAGGTCGAGCGCGAGCTTCAGCGGCGTCTGGCCGCCGTACTGGACGATCACGCCGACCGGCTTTTCCTTGTCGACGATCTCGAGCACGTCTTCCAGCGTCAGCGGCTCGAAGTACAGGCGGTCGGACGTGTCATAGTCGGTCGACACCGTTTCCGGGTTGCAGTTGACCATGATCGTTTCGTAACCGTCCTCGCGCATCGCGAGGGCCGCGTGCACGCAGCAGTAGTCGAACTCGATGCCCTGGCCGATCCGGTTCGGGCCGCCGCCCAGCACCATGATCTTCTTGTTGGTGGTCGGCTGCGCCTCGCACTCTTCCTCATAGGTCGAGTACATGTACGCGGTTTTCGTCGCGAACTCGGCCGCGCAGGTGTCGACGCGCTTGTAGACCGGGCGCACGTTGAGTTCGACGCGGCGCTTGCGGACGTCTTCCGGCGTCGCGCCGAGCAGCTTCGCGAGGCGGCGGTCGGAGAAGCCGCTCTGCTTCAGGTAGCGCAGTTCGTCGAACGACAGCGACGCCAGCGTGCGGCCGCCGAGCGCCTTTTCCTTCAGGATGATCTGCTCGATCTGCTCGAGGAACCACGGGTCGATCGCGGTTTCCGCATAGATTTCCTGGGCCGTCATGCCAATGCGGAACGCATCGCCGACGTACCAGATGCGGTCCGGGCCCGGCTCGTGGATCTCGATCGCGATCTCGTCGCGGTTGGTCGACTTCTCGTCGAGACCGTCGACGCCCACTTCGAGGCCGCGCAGCGCCTTCTGGAACGATTCCTGGAACGTGCGGCCGATCGCCATCACTTCGCCGACCGACTTCATCTGCGTGGTCAGACGCGAATCGGCTTCGCGGAATTTCTCGAACGCGAAGCGCGGGATCTTCGTGACGACGTAGTCGATCGTCGGCTCGAACGACGCCGGGGTCTGGCCGCCGGTGATTTCGTTCTTCAGCTCGTCGAGCGTGTAGCCGACCGCCAGCTTCGCCGCGACCTTCGCGATCGGGAAGCCCGTTGCCTTCGACGCGAGCGCCGACGAACGCGACACGCGCGGGTTCATCTCGATGACGACCATGCGGCCGTCCTTCGGGTTGATCGAGAACTGCACGTTCGAGCCGCCCGTGTCGACGCCGATCTCGCGCAGCACCGCGAGCGATGCGTTACGCAGGATCTGGTATTCCTTGTCGGTGAGCGTCTGCGCCGGCGCGACCGTGATCGAGTCGCCGGTGTGCACGCCCATCGGGTCGAGGTTCTCGATCGAGCAGACGATGATGCAGTTGTCGGCGCGGTCGCGCACGACTTCCATCTCGTATTCCTTCCAGCCGAGCAGCGATTCTTCGATCAGCAGCTCGCGCGTGGGCGAGAGGTCCAGGCCGCGCTTGCAGATCTCTTCGAACTCTTCGCGGTTGTAGGCGATGCCGCCGCCCGAGCCGCCGAGCGTGAACGACGGACGGATCACGACCGGGTAGCCGCTGCCGCCGGTGAGCGCCATGATCTCGGCGTGCACCTGGGTCGCTTCTTCCATCGAGTGCGCGATACCCGACTTCGCGGAACCGAGACCGATCTTGGTCATCGCTTCCTTGAACTTCTGGCGGTCTTCCGCCTTGTCGATCGCTTCCGGCGACGCGCCGATCAGCTCGACGCCGAACTTCTCGAGCACGCCGTGGTGGTGCAGGTCGAGCGCGCAGTTCAGCGCGGTCTGGCCGCCCATCGTCGGCAGGATCGCGTCCGGGCGCTCCTTCTCGATGATGCGCGCGACGACTTCCCACGTGATCGGCTCGATGTAGGTCACGTCGGCCGTGTTCGGGTCGGTCATGATCGTCGCCGGGTTGCTGTTGACGAGAACGACCTTGTAGCCCTCCTCACGCAACGCCTTGCAAGCCTGCGCGCCCGAATAGTCGAACTCGCACGCCTGGCCGATGATGATCGGGCCGGCGCCGATGATGAGGATGCTCTTGATGTCTGTGCGTTTTGGCATGGCTCTGTCAATCAATAAATAAACGTTAATGCTGCATGTCGCGGCCGGTTCGCTGGCCACCGACTTCACAGGAGAGGCGCGCTGGCCTCCCGCTGCTCTGCCTGCTTCAAATCTTCATTCAGGACGCGAAGTAGCGCCTGGAGTCCCTCCAGATCACTCTCCGCCATCTGGTTCTGCACCTTCTCGAACTGGCCGAGCAGTCCCTTGAGACCCGCCTCGATTTCACGCATGTGTTCCGCTCGGGACGGGTTCGATTCTGTCAATCCGTCAGCCTTGATGAAAAACCAACCAAGCCTGATCGCGTTGGGCAATTGCGACGCGAGAAAGTGGTTCAACAGGCTGTACCGCTCGGCATCGGTGCCCACCATTCGATGGATACGCTGGCTGGTCCTGATCAGCGCACTCCATTCGTCCTCGATCACACTGCCCTTCAGTTGCGCGTGCATCTGGCTCATTTCGGCCATTTGTTCGTCGAGGAGGCTTGACGCCAGTCCGTGCCTGTTCGCCGCCGTACCAGCCACGGACGAAAGCTCGGCTTGCTGCAGCGGCTGCGGCGCCGCTCGTGACGACGACATCCACGCGGTTAGGATGTATTCCCGAATCCAGTCCTGCAGTTCCGGGAACCCGCGGTAATACTTGTGCAACAACCACTCGATCCGCGCGGAGTCCGGGGTTTCCAGCGCGCGCAGCCCCCACCAGACGAGCAGCGCAGCCGGCAACACGATCCATCCTACGCTCAGCCAGACCGTCGGCAGAAAATAGGCAAAAGCGGTCAGAAGCCCGATGGCAAGATGGACGCGCGGCACCAGGTACAGGTGGCGGAACGCCAACCCCATCACCGCTCCCATCAGGAAGAGCGACATGCCTGCACCCGCGATCATCACCGCGATCACCCACGGCCCAAAATCCACGAACCGGGCGTGCTTGTCGAATTCGTGCAACTTGTCCACCAGACCGACTGCGGCGACCAGCGACGCCGCACCCACCCCGACCGCCGTTCCCGCGAACGCGGAACCGTAAGCCACGAATCCGTGCCACAAGCTCATCCACAACGCACGGACAAAGAGCCGGGTGCCGCCTTTCGGCCGTACCTTGGGCAATTGAAGTCGTCCGCCCCAGCGCAGCATCACGCCCCCGCCGCCTGACGTGCCAACGACGTCCGCAGATCGGATTCGAGCTTCTTCAATTCGACCTCGACGGCTGCGCGGTTCTTCCGGCCTTCCGCCTGGATTTCCATTACGTCACCCACCGTGCGCAGCAGCAATTCATTCGCATGACGCACCGATTCGATATCGATGACGCTACGCTGGCTTGCCTGCTCGATCGACGTAGCGCTGCGGTGCAGTTGCTCGGCATTCTTGCGCAGCAGTTCATTGGTCATGTCGACCACGGCCTGCTGCGTCTCGTACGCCTGCTTCTGCCGCTCAAGCGCAAGCGCGGTGATGAACTGCGCCTTCCATGCGGGAATCGCGGTATGAATCGCCGTATGGATCTTGTCCACCAGCAGGGCATCGCCGTTCTGCACGATGCGGATCTGCGGCAGGCGCTGCAACCCGACCATTCGCGCGAGCTTCAGGTCGTGCACCTTGCGCTCGAGCCGATCGATGTTGCGTGCGAGATCCTGCACCTTCTCCTGCTGGAGCGCGCGCTCATCGTCCGACAAGCCGCTCATCGCGGCCTGCAATTCCGGCATACGGCTTTGCCGAAATTCAGCGACGTACTGCTCGCCCGCCGTGATGTAGGTGTCCAGGTTCTTCACATACTGGACGCCGTTCGCGTGCAGGTCGTCCAGCATCGCGATGTCGCGACGCATCGCCTCGCGCCATATCTCGAGCCGCAGCGCCACCTCGTTGATCTGGCTCGACACATCCTCGTAGCGGCGCACGAAACGCTCGACTGCCCGCTGCGCGGTGCCGAGCATACGCGAAACGAACCCCTGCTTCTGCAACGACTCCGGATCCAGTGAACGGATCTGGTCCTGCAGATTCGACAGGAGCGCTCCCGCTTCGCCTACATCCTTGCCTTTCACGTCTGCCAGAATGCGATCGGAATACGCGCTGAGCTCGCGCATCGCGTCGTCGCCGAAGGACAGCACGGCAGTGGACGACTCGATGTCGATCGACGTCCGAATGCGCGCGACCGCCCCGACCGCCCCGTCCGCCTCATTCCGCGGCGTGGCAGCCGCGGATGCGGCCGTCAAATCGATCGATGCAGTGCTCTCGCTCAACGAATTGCTTCCTGGCGTGTCAGTCAAAATGGTTTCCCCGGATGATTGGTCGATTCTTTTTATTGGGCCGCCACCCGACCTGCAAACGCGCAAGCGTTCGCTCGTCGGGTGACTCGCTTAACTCATCGTCGCCAGCGCGAGCTTCACCGAGAATCCGATGAACAGGCCGCCCACGCTGCTCGCCGCGCCTGCTGCAAGCTTGCGGCGGCGGCGGAAGTGCTCGGCAAGCCGTGCACCCGCGAAGATCAGCGTGCTCAGGTACAGGAAGCTCGCGCATTGCGCGATCGCCCCGAGCACGACGAACGACAGCGCGGGATGCGGGAATGCCGGGTCGACGAACTGGATGAAGAACGAGATGAAGAACAGGATCGCCTTCGGATTCAGCAGGCTCACGATCAGCGCCTTGCGGAACGGCCGCTCGCCATCGACCGCAGGCGCTGCCTCGACCGGCTCGTCGCCGCGCGCGCGCAGCTTCTGCCACGCGCTGCGCAGCATGCCGGTGCCGATGTAGAGCAGATACGCGGCGCCGCCGTACTTGACGACGGAAAACAGCAGCGGGTTCGCCTTCAGCAGCGACGCGACGCCGGCGGCGGACAGCACCATCAGCACCGTGTCGCCGACGAACACCCCGCACGCCGCGCGATAGCCGGCCTTCACGCCGCGCTGCGCCGCGAGCGACAGCACGTACATCGAGTTCGGCCCCGGCAGCAGGATGATGAAGATCACGCCGAACACGTAGGTCCAGATATCCGTGATGCCGAGTGCGTGGCCGAACATGATGCGAATCTCCCGTTCTTCGGTTGCGTCGTTGACGTCAGGCGTTGCGCTGCTTCGCCGCGTCCATCAGCGCGGTGAAACGGTCGAACAGGTAGCCGATGTCGTGCGGGCCGGGCGACGCTTCCGGGTGGCCCTGGAAGCAGAATGCCGGCTTGTCGGTCAGCTCGAAGCCCTGCAGCGTGCCGTCGAACAGCGACACGTGCGTCACGCGCGCGTTGGCCGGCAGCGAATCCGCATCGACCGCGAAGCCGTGGTTCTGCGACGTGATCACCACGCGACCGTCGCCGAGATCCTTCACCGGGTGGTTCGCGCCGTGGTGGCCCGTCTTCATCTTCAGCGTCTTCGCGCCGACCGCGAGGCCCATGATCTGGTGACCCAGGCAAATGCCGAAGGTCGGCACGCCGCGCTCGATGAACTGCTTCGTGGCCGCGATCGCGTAGTCGCACGGTTCCGGATCGCCGGGGCCGTTCGACAGGAACACGCCGTCCGGATTCAGCGCGAGCGCATCTTCCGCGCTCGCCTGTGCCGGCAGCACCGTCACGTGGCAGCCGCGCTCCGCGAGCATGCGCAGGATGTTGTACTTGACGCCGAAATCGTACGCGACGACGCGGTACTTCGGCGCTTCCTGCATGCCGTAGCCGCCTTCGAGGCGCCACTCGGTCTGCTTCCATTCGAACGGCTTCGTGGTCGACACGACCTTCGCGAGATCCATGCCCGCGAGACCCGGGAACGAGCGCGCGAGTTCGATCGCCTTCGCTTCGTCGTCCGAGCCCGTCAGGATGCAGCCGTTCTGCGCGCCCTTGTCGCGCAGGATACGGGTCAGCTTGCGGGTATCGATGCCGGCGATCGCGACGACGCCTTCGTCGCGCAGGTAATCACCGAGCGTGCGGTCCATGCGGAAGTTCGATGCGAGCGAGGGCAGATCACGGATGATCAGGCCGGCGGCATGGACTTTCGTGGCTTCGACGTCTTCGGCGTTGACGCCGACGTTGCCGATATGCGGGTAGGTCAGCGTGACGATCTGGCGCGAGTAGCTCGGGTCAGTCAGGATTTCCTGATAGCCGGTGATCGCGGTATTGAACACGACTTCGCCGATCGTGTGGCCTTCGGCCCCGATCGAATAACCACGAAAGACCGTGCCGTCGGCGAGTGCAAGCAAGGCGGGAGTAAAAGACGGCAACACGGGAGGCTCCTTGGGGAACACCCTGCTGCCGACCTGTTTACCCTGCCGCGCGAGCGCCGCGCTGCGTGGGCGCGCGTGGTCGCTTGCTGGACGCGGCCTGCGTTGTCGAGACGCGAACCCGGCGCGTGGCGCACGAGGCTTCGCGGCATCGCCCGGCAGGCGGCGTGCGGCGGATGAACGGGATGAATGAGGTAGGCGCTAGGGTGCGAGGTTGATCAGCACAAACTTTCAAATTATAGCCTGAAAATGGCCCTATCTTCAATTGATATGGCCGTCCGATCGTGCGCGCGCCGCGTCCGGCGACGCGGCGCAACGCGCTGCGGCCCCGTTTACGCGGCCGCCCTACCCGCCAGCGTACCGCCGGATCAGTGCGCTTGACCAGCGCCGCGCGCGGGCCAGACGTACCAGACCGCGCTCGCGAGCTGCAGGGCGAGCAGCACACCCCACGCGGTGAAGTGCGCGGCGGCCGGATAGCGGCCGTCGACCGCCGGCCAGTGCGACAGCACCGCGCCGACCCCGATCTGGAACGCAAAGATCAGCAGGAAGATCACGAGCGTGAGCGTCGTGTTCGCGCGGCCGATCAGGTGAGCGGGAAAATGCCCGGCCATCACCGCGTAGGTCAGGATGCCGACGCCGCCGAACATCCCGTAGGCGGCCCACAGCACGGCCGGCGGCAACGGCACGCGTGCGACGATCGCGGCCTGCGTCGCAACGAACAGCGCCATGCCGACGCCGCAGAATGCGTACACGGACACGCCGCGCCGCTCGAGCACCCGCGCCGCGGCGCCGAAGCCGACGCAGCCGGCCATCATCGCGAAGCCGAGCACCGACACGAGGCGCGCGGCATGCGGCGCATCGAACCCTGCGACGTCGCGCAGGTACGGCCCGACCCACAGCGACTGCATCGCGTAGAACACGCCCTGCGTGACGACGGAGAACGACGAGATCTTCCAGAACGCACGGCTGCTCAGGATGTGCCACGTGCCCTTGAACTGGCTGACGAGCCCGCCCTGGTGGCGCACCTGCTTGGCTTCCGGTGCGCCCAGGCCGATCGACGCCGCGACGATCACCGTCAGCACCGCGAGGCCGAAACAGATCGCGCGCCAGCTCGTCCAGCCGAGCAGCCAGGTCAACGGCGAGCCGACCATCACGCCGCCGAGGCCGCCCACGGCCATCACGAGGCCGTTGACGAGCGGCAGCCGGCCGACCGGGAAATGCTGCGCGAGCGCCTTGAACGCCGCGCCGAGACACACCGAGACGCCGACGCCTATCAGCAGCCGGCCGACCATCATCGTGCCGAGACTGTGCGCGGCGCCGAACACGGCCGCGCCGGCGGCCGCGAACAGCAGCATGCCGGCCGTCACGCGGCGCGGGCCGAAGTGGTCGAGCATCACGCCTGCCGGGATCTGTGCGCCCGCGAAGCCGAGGAAATAGAGACTGGTGAGCAGGCCGAGATCGGCGGCCGACAACCCGAGCTCGTGCGTGACGAACGGCGCGAAGCCCAGATTGACACCGCGAAACACGTACGACACGAAATACCCGACCGAAAACAGCGCGAGCACCCTCACCTGCACCGACGACATCACTCCCCCTTCTTATATGAAGACCATCGAGGCAGCGCCCCCGCGCCGCGCACAAACAAAAACGCCGTCACCTCGGTGACGGCGTTTCCTTGCATTTCGTCGGATGATACCGCAACCGCGCGAACCGGGCCGGCCGCACGATGCGTTCGCGACTGCGTTACTTCTTCTTGCCCTTGTGCGCGGCGGCCTTGGCCGGTGCCGCCTTCGTCGATTTGGCCACCGGCTTCGTCGCGCCGCGCTTTGCGCCGTGCGACTTGCCGCCGACTGCCAGACTCGCGCGCTCGATGTGCGCGCCGCCGGCCGACGTCGCGATCCGCTCCGGGCCGGGTTCCGCCGGCACCGAACGGCCGACCGGCACGTGCAGCACGAGCGCCTGGCCCGGCATCGCGAGATCGCGGTGCGTGCGGTTCCACGCCTTGAGCTGGCCGACCGACACGCCGTAGCGGCCGGCGATCGCCGCCATCGACTGCTTGCGGCGCACGCGGATCAGCATCTTGCGCGTGTCGGGTACGTCGGGTTCCATCGCGAGCGCGCCGTTTTCGGCGACGTCGGCGCTGATGTCCTCGTCGTCGTCATCGCCGCGCGGCACGACGATCGTCGAGCCCGGCTTCAGGCGCATGCCGGCCGGAATCTTGTTGATCGACATCAGCGTATCGGCGTCCACGCCGATCTTCTCGGCGATCGCGGCCGGCCGTGCCCGCTCGCTGACCGTATAGGTGGTCCACGACGACAGCTGGCCGTTGTATGCCTTCAGGTTCTTCTCGAACGCCGACGCGTTGTCGAACGGCAGCAGGATCTGCGGCTCGGTCGCGCCGAGGATCACCGGCTTCGAGAACGACGGGTTCAGCGAGCGGAATTCGTCGAGCGACAGGTTCGCGAGCTTCGCGGCCACCGCCACGTCGATGTCGCGCGACGTCGTGACCGTCACGAAATACGGGTGGTTCGGGATGTCCGGCAGCGCAAGGCCGTACTGCTGCGGATTCGCGATGATGTTCTTCACCGCCTGCAGCTTCGGCACGTAGTTGCGCGTCTCGTTCGGCATCCGCAGGCTCAGGTAGTCGGTCGGCAGGCCGGCCGCCTGGTTGCGGGCGATCGCGCGCTGCACGTTGCCCTCGCCCCAGTTGTACGCGGCCAGCGCGAGATACCAGTCGCCGAACATGTCATGCAGGCGCGACAGGTAGTCGAGCGCGGCGCTCGTCGACGCGAGCACGTCGCGGCGCTCGTCCTGCCACATGTTGCGCTTCAGGTTGTACGTGCGGCCGGTGCCGGGCATGAACTGCCACATGCCGGCCGCCTTCGCGACCGACAGCGCCTGCGGGTTGTACGCAGACTCGATGAACGGCAGCAGCGCGAGCTCGGTCGGCATGTGACGCGCCTCGAGTTCCTCGACGATGTGGTACAGGTACTTCTGCGAGCGCTCGGTCATGCGCTGCACGTAGTCCGGGCGCTGCGTGTACCAGGTAGTCTGCATGTCGACGAGGTCGGTCTGCAGGTCGGGCATCTGGAAACCGCGGCGGATGCGACCCCAGAGATCGGAGTCCGCACTGGTCAGGTCGCCGACGGATTGTTTGTCGACGTCGACAGTTTCTTTGGCGGTGGCGGATTTACGGAGGTAAGTGGACGTCGCCTGCGAATCGGCGGCGTTGTTGGCGACAGGGGCCTGGCTCGCACAAGCGGCGAGCAGCAGAACCACCATCGCACTCAATATAAGTCGCATGAAAATCTCTGCTTCCGACGGCTGGAAATTGCAGGCGATACTACGGAAGTGCGTGCTTCACGTCAATAAAAACACCGAAAACTCAGCGAAATCCTACATTTGGAGCAATTTTTACAGACTCCGCTTGAGCTTTGGAGTCCTCCGGAAATCATCATCGGAACCGGTTTTTCCACTCGCGCATCAGCGTGAACGCCGTCAGACGATCCGGCACCGTTTCGTGCAGTTCCGCTTCGAGCGTCGCGCGGATCGCCTCGCTGTCCGCACGCATGAACGGGTTAACGGCACGCTCGTGCGCGATCGTAGTGGGCAGTGTCGGCACGCCGCGCGCGCGCAGCGCCTGTGCGTCGTCGCGCCACGCGGCGAGCGCCGCATTGCCGGGCTCGCACGCGAGCGCGAAGCGGATGTTGGACAGCGTGTATTCGTGTGCGCAATGCACGTGGGTGTCGCCCGGCAACGCCGCGAGCGCGTCGAGCGACGCGAGCATCTGCGCGGGCGTGCCCTCGAACAGGCGCCCGCAACCGCACGAGAACAGCGTGTCGCCGCAGAACACGTGCGGCGCCGCGTTGCGCTGCCCGGCCGCCTGGAAATAGGCGATGTGGCCGCGCGTATGGCCCGGCACGTCGAGCACGTCGAACGTGGCGGCCGGCGCGTCGAGCGTCACGCGCGCGCCGCCCGAAAGCGGCTGCGTGACCACGCCGATCGCCTCGGCCGCGGGGCCGTAAACGACGAGGGGAACATCGTCCGGTTGGCTATCGCGCAGGGCCGCGACACCGCCGACGTGGTCGGCGTGATGGTGCGTGAGTAAAATAGCGGTCAACCGCCAGCCTCGTTCGGCTAGAACCCGGCGCACCGGCGCGGCTTCCCCCGGATCGACGGCAATCGCATCGCGGCCGTCCGAGACGAGCCAGATATAGTTGTCATCGAATGCCGGAACCGGCACGTATTCCAGCTCGTTCATGGGCGCGCAATCATCGTTATGTCTGACCGTCAAATTATAGACTGGCCCGCCTGGACCGACTCACCACCCGGCCGCTACGTGCTGGGCTGGGAGCAGGCGCAGCTCGACCGGATCGTGTCCGACGTCTTCGGGTTCCACGCGCTGCAGCTCGGCCTGCCGCAGCTCGACGCGCTGCGCGAGAACCGCATGCCGTATCGCGGCCTCGTGCTCGATCCGGCGAGCGGCGCGAGCGCGCCGTACCAGTATCCGTGGGCGCGCGAAGCGCATGCGCCCGAGCACGCGCCCGACGGCCGCAGCACGACCTGGTGCGACCTGCTCGACCTGCCGTTCGAGTCGCAGAGCGTCGACCTGATCGTGATGCCGCACACGCTCGAATTCACGTCCGATCCGCACAGGCTGCTGCGCGAGGCCGAGCGCGTGCTGATGCCGGAAGGCCAGCTCGTGATCACCGGCTTCAATTCGCTCAGCCTGTGGGGCATGCGGCAATCGTTCGGGCGCATGGCGAACCGCCCGTTCGTGCCGGCCACGCGCGACCAGATCGCGTTCATCCGGCTCAAGGACTGGATCAAGCTGCTCGGCTTCGACCTCGAACGCGGCCGCTTCGGCTGCTACCGGCCGCCGCTCGTCACCGACCAGTGGCTGGCCCGCTACGGCTTCATGGAAGCCGCCGGCGACCGCTGGTGGCCGATCTTCGGCGCCGTCTACATGGTGACGGCCGTCAAGCGCGTGCGCGGCATGCGCCTCGTCGGCCAGATCCGGATGAAGAAGCCCGTGCTCGCACCGGGCCTCACGCCGGCGGCCTCCCCGACCACCCATCAAGAACATTCATGACTACCGATACCATCGACATCTATACCGACGGCGCCTGCAAGGGCAACCCCGGCCCCGGCGGCTGGGGCGCACTGATGCGCTACGGCGACAAGGAAAAGGAGCTGTTCGGCGGCGAGCCCAACACGACCAACAACCGCATGGAGCTGATGGGCGTGATCGCCGCGCTCGAAGCGCTGAAGCGGCCGTGCCAGGTGATCGTGCACACCGACTCGCAATACGTGCAGAAAGGCATCAGCGAGTGGATCCACGGCTGGAAGAAGAAAGGCTGGGTCACCGCGGCGAAAACGCCCGTGAAGAACGCCGACCTGTGGAAGCGGCTCGACGCGCTCGTCGCGCAGCACGAGGTCGAGTGGCGCTGGGTCAAGGGCCACGCGGGCCATCCCGAAAACGAGCGCGCGGACGCACTCGCGAATCGCGGCGTCGAATCGCTCACGGCCTGAACGCGGGCCGCTCCCCTGTTTCCTACGTATTTCCCGACATGCGCCAGATCATTCTCGATACCGAAACCACCGGCCTGAACGCCCGCACGGGCGACCGCCTCATCGAAATCGGCTGCGTCGAGCTGCTGAACCGGCGGCTCACCGGCAACAACCTGCACTTCTACGTGAACCCGGAGCGCGACAGCGATCCGGGCGCGCTGGCGGTGCACGGGCTCACGACCGAATTCTTGAGCGACAAGCCGAAATTCGCGGAAGTCGCCCACCAGATCCTCGACTTCGTGAAGGATGCCGAGCTGATCATCCACAACGCGCCGTTCGACCTTGGCTTCCTCGACGCGGAATTCGCGCGGCTCGGCCTGCCGCCGTTCACCGAGCATTGCGGCGGCGTGATCGACACGCTGGTGCAGGCCAAGCAGATGTTCCCGGGTAAGCGCAACTCGCTCGACGCGCTGTGCGACCGCTTCGGCATCAGCAACGCGCACCGTACGCTGCACGGCGCACTGCTCGACTCGGAGCTGCTCGCCGAGGTGTATCTGGCGATGACGCGCGGCCAGGACAGCCTCGTGATCGACATGCTCGACGACATGGGCGCCGACGGTGGTGCGGGCAACGGCCAGCGCGTGTCGCTCGCCGCGCTCGATCTGGTCGTGGTGACCGCGAGCGACGACGAACTCGCCGCGCACCAGGCGCAGCTCGACGAACTCGACAAGTCGGTCAAGGGCACCTGCGTGTGGCGCACGTCCGCCGAAGCCGGCGCCGCCGAAGCGGCTTGAAGCAGGCGGCCGGCGGCACGCGCCGTCGCCGCGCTCACACGCGCGGCTGCAGCGCGATGACCGCCATTCCGCCGAGCGCGAGCACCGCGCCGGCCACGTCCCAGCGGGTCAGCGCGACACCGTCGACCACCCGCAGCCAGACCAGCGCCACCGCGATATACACGCCGCCGTACGCGGCATAGGTGCGTCCCGCCGCACTCGGGTGCAGCGTCAGCAGCCACGCGAACAGCGCGAGCGACAGCGCGGCCGGCACCAGCAGCCAAAGCGGCCGGCCCTCCTTCAGCACGAGCCACGGCAGGTAACAGCCGACGATTTCGGCCAGCGCGGTGGCGGCAAACAGCGCCGCGATCCTCATCAGTTCGGTCATCCGGTTCCTCGTGAATTCGGCCCCGTCACCCGAGGCCGCACGGCCCCGCCGTGCGCCGCCGATCATACCCGAGCCACCCTCGCCGGACGCCCCGCCAGCCGGGCGTTTCCCGGCAATTTGCACGATCATCCGTCATCGTGCTATCATGTCGCCTGTTTCAACATTCAATCTCTGTCTATTCGATTTCGCAAGAAGTCCGTCCGCGCGTTGCGGGCCGGCGCTTCGACCGAAATTGCACCCACAGGAAAGCCCGCCCGACAGGCCCGCTTTTCTCGTTTCGTTGCCCCTCCGGGGCGCTTGCCGGAACGCTGGACACCGTCCGCACCGGCATCTGCCGCCAGCATCACGCGGCCCATTCTTCATGAGCGCACTGTCGCGACGGCCCATCGGGCCCGCGTCGAAGCAGCCCCTTACGGCCCTTTACCGCCTGCAATGCAGTAAGTGCTTAAAGGTCTGCCCCGACGCGCCGCATCCGACACCGCGCTCGCCGGCAAACCGTGTCGGACGGCCCGCCCGTTCGGCGCAGTCAAAGGAGTGCATGACCTTGACCGCAACACACGTCAGCCCGACCGCTGCTTCTTCCACCGCTTCGTCGTCCGGCGAAGCCCCGCTCGTCGCGGACGACATCACCGTCGTCGACCAGAGCCTCCTCAAGCGCGCCGTCAGCGCCATGGCCATCGGCAACGCGATGGAATGGTTCGACTTCGGCGTCTACAGCTACATCGCCGTCACGCTCGGCAAGGTGTTCTTCCCGTCCAGCAGCCCGTCCGCGCAGTTGCTCGCGACCTTCGGCACGTTCGCGGCCGCGTTCCTCGTGCGCCCGCTCGGCGGCATGGTGTTCGGCCCGCTCGGCGACCGCATCGGCCGCCAGCGCGTGCTCGCCGCCACGATGATCATGATGGCCGTCGGCACCTTCGCGATCGGCCTGATCCCCAGCTACGCGTCGATCGGCATCATGGCGCCCGTGCTGCTGCTCGTCGCCCGGCTCGTGCAGGGCTTCTCGACCGGCGGCGAGTACGGCGGCGCCGCCACCTTCATCGCCGAATTCTCGACCGACAAGCGCCGCGGCTTCATGGGCAGCTTCCTCGAGTTCGGCACGCTGATCGGTTACGTGATGGGCGCGGGCGTCGTCGCGCTGCTCACCGCGTCGCTGTCGCAGGAAGCGCTGCTGTCGTGGGGCTGGCGCGTGCCGTTCCTGATCGCCGGCCCGCTCGGCCTGATCGGTCTCTACATCCGGATGAAGCTCGAGGAAACGCCCGCGTTCAAGCGCCAGGCCGAAGAGCGCGAAGCGCAGGACAAGGCCGTGCCGAAGGCGCGCTTCCGCGAAACGCTGATGCGCAACTGGCGTGCCCTGCTGCTGTGCGTCGGGCTCGTGCTGATCTTCAACGTGACCGACTACATGGTGCTGTCGTATCTGCCGAGCTTCATGTCGTCGACGCTGCACTTCGACGAATCGCACAGCCTCGTGCTCGTGCTGATCGTGATGGTGCTGATGATGCCGCTCACGCTCGCCGCCGGCCGCCTGTCGGACAAGGTCGGCCGCAAGCCCGTGATGCTCGCCGGCTGCGTCGGCCTGCTCGTGCTGTCGATCCCGGCGATGATGCTGATCCACGCGGGCACCACGGCGTCGGTGTTCGGCGGGCTGCTGATCCTCGGCGTGCTGCTGTCGTGCTTTACCGGCGTGATGCCGTCGGCGCTGCCGGCGCTGTTCCCGACCGAGATCCGCTACGGCGCGCTCGCGATCGGCTTCAACGTGTCGGTGTCGCTGTTCGGCGGCACGACGCCGCTCGTGACCGCCTGGCTGGTCGACGTCACGCACAACCTGATGATGCCCGCGTACTACATGATGGGCGCCGCCGTGATCGGCATCGTGTCGGTCGTCGCGCTCGCCGAAACCGCGCGCCAGCCGCTCAAGGGCTCGCCGCCGGCCGTCGCGTCGCGCCGCGAAGCTCATCAGCTCGTGCGCCAGATGCGCGAAGACGACGAAGCGGATATCTACAGTGTCGGGTCGCCGGCACGCGCCTGAGCGTCACCCATGAAAAAGCCCCGGCCAAAGCCGGGGCCCGATCGAACCCGATCCGCCCGACCGTCTTGCGCCGGCCGGGCTTTTTTTCATCCATTCGACGCCGGCGCGCTCATGCCTGCGCTTCGCAGTGGCGGCAGAAAATCAGCGCTCGCGAGCGCGACACGGCGGCCTGCGCACCGCGCGCCGCGACGATCAGCCCGACCTGACCGAGATTGAAATCGCGCTCGACCATCAACTGCGTCAGCGCGGCAAGCGGCAACACGAGGGACGGGTGGTACAGGCTCGATTCGATCAGGGCTTTCATCTGCGGCTCCATCAGGCAAGGCGTCATTCGATGGAGTGGATTCTAGGGACCGGCCGCGCCCGGATAAACAGCGCGAATGCGAAGTCACTTGTCAGCCGCCGAGAACAATCGACAGCGCCTTGCCTGACAAGGCTGGGCGGGCGATGGGCAGCGGCGCGGGGCTCCGCCGCAGGTCGCCGCTGCGCCTAGACGAGCGGTGTTTCGACGAACGCCGGCAGCGCCTCCGCCCGCGCCGAATGCGCGGCCAGTGCCGGATAACGGGCCGGATCGATCCGCGCGAGCGTCGGGTAGTCGGCCGCCATGAACTGCGTGAAGCGCCATGCGACCGCGACCGTCACGTCGGACTGCAGCAGGCGCGCGCCGCCGAACCAGCCGTTCGCGGCCGCGACGAGCGGCTCCAGGGCGCCGTATGCGCCCTCGATCTGGCTCAGTACGCGCTCGAGCCACGGCGCATGCTGCTTGTCGGCCGGACGCAGCGCCTGCTCGTAGACGACCTGCACGGTCTTCTCGGCGGCCGCCAGCGCGAAACCGACCGGCACGAGCGCGCGCAGCCGCGCATCGGCGGTATCGGGCAGCAAGCGCCGCTCGGGCGCGACCCGATGATCGAGATAGTCGACGATCAACGACGAATCGAGCAGCGTCGCGCCGTCGTCGGTCACGAGCGTCGGCGCCTTGACGACCGGGTTGGTCGCCCTGAACTGCTCGAAATGACGGAACACCGAGATCGACTCGTGTTCGAACGGGAGGTCGAGCAGTTTCGCCGAAATGGCGACCCGACGCACGAACGGGGAATCCAGCATGCCGATCAGCTTCATCGCGAACGCTCCGCTTCGGAAGAATGGGAGCGACGACTGTAGCAGCGTCGCGCGGCATCGCCTAGGGCTCGGGCCCGTTCCCGCCCGCAACGAGCGGGGGCCGGCGCCGCGACCGCGTTTGCCGAAATAGCGGACCGTACTCGGCTGGCCTTCGCGCCCGTGCGCCTGATGCACATCAACCCGCCGCGCGCGGGACTCACGATGTCCGGCCACAGTGACCATAATGCAAGTTCACCCCCCCTCCGCCTCAAGGTTCGCCATGTGGTACGCCCTCGTCGAGCAGCAGCGGGAATGGATGCGCGCCTGGCGCGCGGCGACGCGGCATGCGTTCGACGCGTGGCCCGCGGCCACGCTGCCGCACGCTGCGTCGTCGTGCTACGACGACCTGTTCGAGCCGCTGCTCGGGCCGCCGGACGGCCCCCCGCACTTCGACATCGGATGGCCGGCGCTCGGCGAGCGCGTCGTCGCGCGCACGCCGTTCTGCGACCTGCGGCGCTTCACGCGGGCCGACGCGCAGCGCACGGTGCTGCTGTGCGCGCCGCTCGCCGGGCACGCGGCCGTGATGATGCGGGAAACCGTCGAGACGCTGCTCGCGGACGGCGATGTCTGCGTGACCGACTGGCGCAATGCGCGCGACGTACCGCTCGCGTCGGGCCGTTTCGGGCTCGACGAGTACGTCGCGACGCTCGACGGCTTCGTCGACGGACTCGCGCACGACGACCGGCCGCTGCATGTCGTCGCCGTGTGCCAGGCGACCGTGCCGGCGCTCGGCGCGCTCGCGCTGCGGGCGGCGCGCGGTCTCCCGTCGCCCGCGAGCGTCACGCTGATCGGCGGCCCGCTCGACGCGCGCCGGAATCCGAGTGCGCTCGGCACCGCCGCTGCCGCCCATTCGCTCGCCTGGTGCCGCCGCCACCTGATCGACGTCGTGCCGCCCGGCTTCGCGGGGCACGGCCGCCACGTGTTTCCCACCTATCTGCAACAGGGCGAGATCGCGCTCGTGTACCCGCAGCGCTTCCTGTCGCTGATCGAAGCGTACGCGCTGGCTGCGTCGCGCTTCGACATGACCGGACTCGCCGGCGCGCGGCGCGCGCTGCTCGAATACACGGCGCTGCTCGACATGCCGGCCGAGTATTTCCTCGATACGGTCGACATCGTGTTCCAGCGCATGAGCCTGGCGCTAGGCACCTGGGACGTAGGCGGCCGGCGCGTCGAGCCGGCGGCGTTGCGCGGCATCGTCCTGCTGACCGTCGAAGGCGCATGCGACAAGGTCACGGGCGCCGGCCAGACGCACGCGGCGCTCGACCTGTGCAGCGGCCTCGCCGACGACGAGCGCTTTCGCATCGACATCGACGACTGCGATCACTACGGGCTGTTTACGGGGGCACGCTGGCACGGGGAAGTGCATCCGATGCTGCAGCGCGTGTTCGCGCGGGCCGAAGCTCGCCGCCCTCGCCCGCGCCGCATCCGGCGGACGTGACACCGGATCAGCGCCGCGCCGCGTCGAGCAACGCGCGCACCTCGTCGTCACTCGTCTGCTCGAAGCGCGCGTAGAACTGGCTGATCCCGAAAAACGGCAGCGGCAGCGTCACCGTGACGAACGCGTCGGCCAGATCGTCGAACCCGTGCCGTGTACCCGCCGGCGCGACCGGTGCAGCCGCGATGATCCGCGCCGGATGACGCTCGCGTAACGCCTGCAGCGCGACGCGCATCGATGCGCCGGTCGCGACGCCGTCGTCGACGACGATCGCAATACGCCCTTCGACCGGCAGCGGCGGCGCGGCACCGCGATACAGCGCTTCACGGCGATGCAGTTCCGCCGTCTCGCGCGCGATCACGTCGGCGAGCTGCGCGTCGGACACCTTCATCGAACGCAGCACCGAACGCTGCAGATGAATCGCCCCACCCGTCGCGATCGCGCCCATCGCGAGCTCGGGATCGTACGGCACGCCGAGCTTGCGCACGACCAGCACGTCGAGCGGCGCATGCAGCGCACAAGCGACCGGATAGGCGACGGGTACACCGCCGCGCGGCAACGCGAGCACGACGACATCGCCACGCCCCGCGTAATCGCGCAATGCACCGGCCAGCTGGCAGCCGGCATCGGCGCGATCGGCAAAACACTCGAACACGATCGACTCCCTGCCGTTGCGCCGGATGCGCGAAACCCGCGTCGGCGCCTGTCAACGAGCATGGTTCATCGGCCGCGCCGATGCAAGCAGGGTCACACCGGCCCGCGCGGGCCGACGGAAAAGGTCAGAGGCCGCCGGCCTGCCGGTACAGCCGCCAGAACGACTGGGCATAGGATTGCGCGAGCTCCGGCGCACGCTGGAACACGTTCACCGTTTCCGCATGCGCGGCCGCGCCTTCGGACAGTGTGGTCAGCGCGACGCTGTCGTCGACGATCACGAAGCGCGGCGCGGGATCGCCGTGCCGCGTATCGATCGCCACGTCGATACCGGAAGACTTCAGATAGCCCGCGCCGCTGTATCTGCCCGCGCGCGGCGAACGCACGAGCACGACACGCACCTCGACCCCGCGCGCGCGGGCCGCGCGCAGCGCGCTCGCGATCGCCGGCGGCACGTGCGTGTAGCCGGCCAGCAGCACGCGGCGCTGCGCCTGCCCGATCAGGTCGACGGTCGCGTCGGCCGCTGCGTTGTCATACGAAAAGTATGTGCCGACCGATGCGGCATCGGACGGAATCTGGGCGGCGTGGGCGCTCGCCGCGCAGCAAAGCGCGGCGAGAAGGAAGGCGGCTGGTCTCATGGCGGGCGCCATTTTAGCGACGCCAATTCGCGTGGCAAGCCCCACCTGAGAGGCTGCTGCGCCGGCGCAACACACAGCGCAAAACCGGTCTCCGGCGAACGGGTTAGCGCCCGTCTTTCATGCGACCGATCAGCCCGTCGCGACGCGCGAGAGCCAGCTCGCCACGCCGTCCACGGAACGGAAATCCGCGAGGCTGCGCGCCGGCAGCGCCGGATAGGCCCCCCCTGCCATCTCGGCCAGCGCGCGGCCGGGACCGAGCTCGAGGAACGCGGTCGCACCGGCCTCCACGCACGCGGCCAGACAGGCCGCCCACTCGACCGGCTCCGCGATCTGCCGCGCAAGCTTGTCGAGGCCGGCGTCGACGTCCAGCACCGATGCGCCATCGATCCCCGCAAACAGCCGCGTGCCGGGCAGCGGCCGCCGTACGTGAGTCGCGGCGAGCGACGCGCGAAACACCGGCACGGCCGCGGCGAGCCGGCGCGTGTGCGATGCGATCCGCACGCAGACGGGTGCGACGCGCAGCGCGCCGGCGCGCGACGCCTCGTCGGCCACCGCGTCGACATCGGCCTGCCGCCCCGCGACCACGAACGCGTCGCCGGGATTCGCGATCGCGATCGCCGCGTCGCGGCCGTCGCACAATCGTGCGAGTTGCGCGCGCGCCAAGCCGCGTACGAACACCATCCGCTCGTCGCCGCCGCTCGCGGCATCCATCGCGCGCGCACGCGCATCGGCCAGGTCGAGCGCGGCGTCCGGCTCGATCATCCCGGCAACGCACCACGACGCGACTTCGCCGACGCTGTAGCCGGCGACGCAGCGCCGGCGCGGCCACACCGCGTCGAGCAGCGCGGCGGCGGCGAGCGCCTGGACCGTGCAGAGAATCTGCGCGGCACGGTTCTCGCGCAACGCGTCCGGCCCGGCCTGCCGGACCCACGCGCGCGGATCGTCGCCGAGGAGCCGGCCAGCGTGCGCGAACAGCGCGTCGGCCTGCGGCGCGGCGCCGGTCAGGTCGAACATGTCGGCGCGCTGCGCGCCCTGCCCCGAACAGAGGATGACCAGCGTCATCGCGCGCCCTCGTCAACTTCGAGCGCATCGACGAAGACGCTCATCGCGAGCAGGTCGGCGGCGCCGCCCGGGCTCAGCCGCCGCGCCACGAACGCACGATGCGCGGCGGCCGCGCGCAGCCGCCAGTCGCGCGCCCGCACGCCGCCCCGTGCCACGAACGCACGTGCGGTCGCCCGCGCGAACGCGAGGCCGGCCTGCCCGCCCCGGTGCAGCAGGTTCGTATCGTCGAGCGCGGCGATCAGCGCGAAGCATGCATCGACGCGCGCGGCTTCCGGGTCGCCCGGCAGGTCACGCTGCGCGCGACGCAGCGCGGGCAGCCCGACCGCATAGACGGTCGTGAAACCGTCGGCCGCCTCGCGACGTGCGCCGCCGACGCCGTAGCGGCGGCTCGCGCGTTCGCCGTGGCTGTCGGGCAAGCGCGGGCCGCCGAGGATATCGGCTCCCCAGCGGCGGGAGACGAACGCACCGAGCGTCATTCCTGCCGGCATGGTTCCCGGCATCGCGCGCCGACCGGCAGCCGCACACAGCAGCCCTAGCCCGAAAATTGCGCCGCGATGCGTGTTGACGCCACCGGTCGCGGCGAGCATCGCGTGCTCGGCACGCAGGCCGATCTTGCGCAGCACGGCCATGTCCGCATCGCGTGCGCCCGCGTCGGCCAACTCGGCGAAGTACGGCCGCAGCACGGCGGCGCTGCGGGCGAACGTCGCGGCATCCATGTCGGTGTGACTGCCGGTGTCGACGTGACTGACGAGCCCCGGCTTCGGATAGGTCGCGATTTCCAGCACGAGGCTGCGCTCGGCCAGGTCGGCGATGCGCTCGGCTTCGGACGGCGCGGGTACGCGGCAGGCAGCCCATGCGCTCATCGTGCCCCTCCGAGGAACGCGTCGGCCGGTATCAGTTCGACGGTGATCGCGGTCTTGACCGCGACTTCAGGCTGCCGCGCGTGCAGTTCGCGCCAGTTGACGCCGGCGCCGTCGTCGCGCAGCAGTTCGCCGTCGATGCGCATCGGCGCGCACGCGTCGATCGCCGCGAGGCCGTCGAGCAGCGGCGCGAGCGACGCAGGGTCCGGCAGCGGGAACACGATATCGAGATCGGACGACGCCCCCAGGTAGGGTTCGCCCGTCAGCGCCTGCCATGCAAGGCTGCCGAACACGCGGCCCTGCACGCCGCAACGCTCACCGAGCGCATCGAGCGCGCGCAACGCCGTGCGCCATGCGTCGGGCGCGGCGGCGAGCACGTCGGACAACGCCGGTAGCGGGCCGACCGTCGCGAGCGCGTCGGCCGCCGCGTTCAGCGCGATGCGCCGCTTGCCCGCGGAAGGCGGCAGCGGCAGGCCGAGCGGCACGCGGCCGGCATCGGCCTCGTCGGGCGACGCGCGGCGCACGATCAGCGGCCAGCCGCG
This sequence comes from Burkholderia sp. HI4860, assembly GCF_002223045.2. Taxonomy (NCBI): domain Bacteria; kingdom Pseudomonadati; phylum Pseudomonadota; class Betaproteobacteria; order Burkholderiales; family Burkholderiaceae; genus Burkholderia; species Burkholderia sp. HI4860. Next base: position 548,217 of record NZ_NKFO02000003.1, read on the forward strand.
TTCGGCCCACGCGCGCACGAGCGGATCGGCCGCGAGCGCGGGATCGCGCGCGAATGCCGCGCCCCACCCCGCCGCCGTCAGCGTGACGAGCGTGTGGCGGCGCAGCGGCAGCTCAACGTGCGGCATGCGCGAGTGCCTCGACGCGCCGGGCGACGTCGGCGGCAACCGGCCGGCCGCGTGACGCACGCCGGTCGACGCGGTCGGCCGGTTTGCCGAGCCATTCGGCGACCTGCGCGTCGAGCGCGCGGGCCGGATCGAGCACGGCGTCGACGGCGCCCATCTTCACGAGATTGTCGAGCCCCGGTGCGAACACCGGCGTCGAGCGCGACATCTCCTTGAGCACGTCGATCGACAGCTTGGTCACGCGCGACATCGACGGCAGGTCCATCACCTCCGGCTCCGCGCCCGGCACCGCGAGCAGCGTGCGCGTCGCGAGCGCGGTCGCGATGAAGGCGCCGGCGGCCGTGTGGCCATACAGCACGCCGATCGTCCGGTGCCCGGCGAGATCCGCGTGCATCAGGCACTTCGCGAGATGCGACAGCCCTTCGTTCAGGCCGAGCAGTTCGTCGCGTTTGCTCATCCGCTGGCTGTCGCTGTCGACCAGCACGAGGATCGGCGTGTCGCCGCCACGTTCGATCGTGCCGAGCACGTGCGACGCGAGCGTCAGCGCCTCGTCGATGCCGAACGGCAGACGGTCGGCGACGCCGATCACGTCGACGCGCGTGCCGGCCAGTTCCGCGTGGCCAGTCAGCAGGCCGCCGTGACGGGCGATCGCGTGGCCTTGCGGGAACAGTGAATTCAGAACTTCATCGAGCGTCATGCGGGCTCTCCTGCAGTTGGTCCGCGAGCGCGGCGAAGGCTTCGTCGGGCATCCCCGGAATCGCTTCCGGCGCCGCTGCACCCAGCGCACGCCACACGTCGAGCGCATCCTTGCACGCGCCGAACCGTTCGACACGCGCTTCGAGGCGGGCCTGCTCCGCGCGCAACATCGCCGCATCGAACGTCGGCGCTCGGCCGATCAGCGCGAGCGCCGCCGCACGGAACGCAGCGGGCGTATCGGCCACGTAGCGATCCGCGCCGCCGATCAGCCGCCGGTGCTTGCCGCCCATCGTGCGCCAGATCAGCGCGCGGTCCTTCGCGTCGAATTCCTCGACACCGCGATTGGTCTCGATCACTTCGGGGCCCGACACGCTGATGCGGCCCTGCTCCGATACCGCGAGCGCCGAGCAGCACGCGGCGAGCAACCCGCCGCCGCCATAGCAGCCCGCGCGCCCGCCGATCAGCCCGATCACCGGCACGCCGGCCGCGCGCGCTTCGACGAGTGCGCGCATGATCTCGGCGATCGCGAGTTCGCCCGCGTTCGCCTCCTGCAGCCGCACGCCGCCCGTATCGAACAGGATCAGCACCGGCTTGCCGGTGTCGCGCGCGGCCCGCAGCAGCCCGGTGAGCTTCGCGCCATGCACTTCGCCGAACGCGCCGCCCATGAAGCGGCCTTCCTGCGCGGCGACGAACACCGGCTGGCCGTCGAGCCGGCCGTGGCCGACCACCATCCCGTCGTCGAATTGCTGCGGCAGGTCGAACAGCGGCAGGTGCGGGCTCGTCACGCGCTCGGCCGGGCCGAGGAATTCGCTGAAGCTGCCGGCGTCGAGCAGCCCGTCGATGCGCTGCCGCGCCGATGCTTCGTACCAGCTCGCGGCATTCGCGACGAACGCGGGCGTATCGTGCGTATCGTGGATCGCGTCGTTCATCATGCGTCCCCCTCGATCGCCCGCACGGCTTGCGCGAGCCGCAGCGACACCATGTCGGGCCGCGCGCCGCCGTCGTTGATCGACAGCTTCAGGCCGCCCGGCGTGCGCCGCTCGACGAAATCCGCGACGACGGCCTGCCACACCGCGCCGAACCCGACCGCCGCCGTGCGGATGTCGATCTCGCATTCGTTGTCCGGCAGCACGCGCTCGACGAGCACTTCGAGATTGCCGGACGCCACCACGCCGACGAGCGCCGCGGCCTGCTCGCCCTTCGCGCGCTCGCGCGCGGTGAAGCGATAGTTCAACTGTTCCATGCCGTTGTCCTTACCAGTTGCGGAACCGGGCCGGCGGCGCATACAGGCCGCCCGACCAGTGCACGAGATCCTTGATCGAACGCGCGGCGAGCCAGCGGCGGTCGGCGTCGAGCGGATCGATGCCGAGATCCTCCGGGCGACGGATCACGCCGCGTTCGCGCAGCCGCTCGACCATCTTCCGGTCGCGGCCGCGGCCGACTTCCGTATAGCCGGCGACGCCGCGGATCGCGTGCTCGCGCTCGTCCTTGTCGCGGCACATCAGCAGGTTCGCGATCCCTTCCTCGGTGACGATGTGCGTGACGTCGTCGCCGTAGACCATGATCGGCGCGAGGTCGAGCTGCAGCTTGTCGGCGAGTTTCAGCGCGTCGAGCTTCTCGACGAATATCGGCACGTTCTTGTCGCCGAACGTCTCGCCGATCTGCACGACGAGCTTGCGGCCGCGCCTGAGCGCCGCCGGCGTGTCGGGGTCGGCCTCCGCACCGGCCTTCAGCCACGGCTCGCTCGGATGGCGCCTGCCGCGCGCGTCGCTGCCCATGTTCGGCGCGCCGCCGAAACCGGCGATGCGCTCGGCCGTGACCGTCGAAGAATGGCCGGACAGGTCGATCTGCAGCGTCGAGCCGATGAACATGTCGCACGCATAGAGGCCCGCGGTCTGGCAGAACGCGCGGTTCGAGCGCAGCGACCCGTCGGGGCCCGTGAACCAGATGTCGGAGCGCGCGCGAATGTAGTCGTCCATCCCGACTTCCGAGCCGAAGCAGTGGATCTGCTCGACCCAGCCCGACTCGATTGCGGGAATCAGCGTCGGGTGCGGATTGAGCGCCCAGTGCGAGCAGACCTTGCCCTTCAGCCCGAGCTTCTCGCCGTAGGTCGGCAGCAGCAGCTCGATCGCGGCCGTGTTGAAGCCGATCCCGTGGTTCAGGCGCTTGATGCCGTACGGCGCGTAGATGCCCTTGATCGCGAGCATCGCGGTGAGGATCTGCGTTTCGGTGATCGCCGCCGGATCGCGCGTGAACAGCGGCTCGACGTAGAACGGCCGGCCGGCCTCGACGACGAAGTGCACGCGATCGCCCGGGATGTCGACGCGCGGCACCTTGTCGACGATGCGATCGACCTGCGCGATCACGATGCCGTCCTTGAACGCGGTGGCCTCGACGACGGTCGGCGTGTCTTCGGTGTTCGGGCCGGTGTACAGGTTGCCGTCGCGATCGGCGCTGACCGCGGCGATCAGCGCGACCTGCGGCGTGAGGTCGATGAAGTAGCGCGCGAACAGCTCGAGATAGGTGTGCACCGCGCCGAGCGCGATCTTGCCGCCGAACAGCAGCTTTGCGATCCGCTGCGACTGTGGGCCCGAATACGCGAAGTCGAGGCGCTTCGCGATGCCGCGCTCGAACACGTCGAGATGCTCGGGCAGCACGACGCCCGACTGCACCATGTGCAGGTCGTGGATCTTCGCGCTGTCGACGTCGGCGAGCGCGGTGGCGAGCAGGTCGGCCTGCTTCTGGTTGTCGCCTTCGAGGCACACGCGATCGCCGGGCCGCAGCACCGCTTCGAGCAACGCGACGGTGTCGCGCGCATCGACCCGCTTGCCCTGCGCCGCGTAAGCCGCGCCGGCCGCAAGGCGTGCATCGCGCGCCTGCCGCGCGTGATTCCATCCGGTCATGAACAGTTCTCCGCTTCGATGGTTCAGCGGCATTCTAAGCCTGGCGCCGCCGCCGATTGATGATGTTGACGAATGCGACTCAGAGGACGCGGCGATGGATGCGGCCCGCGCACGGGCCGCCCGCCGGTAGAGCCTACGCGCCGACCAGCGCGCGCGTCGTGAAGAACAGCAGCGACGGGCCGAGCAGGCAACCCACGCCGGTATGGAACGTCGCGACCAGCGCGCCATACGGCACGAGCCGTCGGTCGGTTGCAGCGAGCCCCGCGCTCACGCCGCTGACGGTGCCGGCCAGGCCGCCGAAGATCATCGCGGAGCGCGGCGTCTTCAGGCCCATGAAGTTGGCCGCGACCGGCGTGCCGACCATCACGATGATCGCCTTGACCAACCCCGTCGCGATGCTGAGTGCGATCACGTCGGAGCTTGCACCGATCGCCGCGCCCGTGACGGGGCCGACGATGTAGGTGACGGCGCCCGCGCCGATCGTCGTCATGCTGACCGCGTCGGTATAGCCGAAGGCGCGCGCGATGCACGCGCCGACGATGAACGGCAGCACGGTGCCGAGCAGCAGCGACACGACGCCGACGAGCCCGGCCTTGCGCGCCTCGGCGGGCTGCACTTCGAACGCGGTCGCGACGATCGCGAAATCGCGCAGCATCGCGCCGCCCATCAGGCCGATGCCAGCGAACAGCTTGACGTCGGCCAGCCCCTTCTCGCCGCCGGTGAAGGCGCCGCCGACATAGGCCAGCACGAGACCGATCACGATCGCGATCGCCGAGCCGTGCACGCGGCCGAACGTGAGCTTGCGCGACGCGATCGACGACAGCCACATGATCAGGCCGACCAGCGCGAACGACGCGACGAGCCCGTTGTGGGCGACGGTTTTTTCGAGCATCTGCAGCATGGCGGCCTCCGTTACTGGTCTTCGAACTGCGGCACGCCCGCGAAGGCCGTGTCGTCGCGCCCGGTGCGCACGAGTACCGCGATGCAGCATGCGCAGATCGCGACCGCGCCGACGGCCGCCAGCAGCGCGACCGGGCCGCCCTTCAGCGCGGCGACGACGTTCTGGTTCGCGGCCATCGCGACGACGACGGGGATGTACATCGCGCCCCAGAAACCGACGCCGGCCTCGGTCTCCTTCGGCAGCCAGCCGCGGCGGTGCAGCCAGAGGCGCAGGCAGATCAGCAGCAGCATCGCGATGCCGACGCCGCCGACGTTGGTCTTCACGCCGATTGCACTGCCGAGCAGGTCGCCGAGGAACAGTCCGGCCAGGTGGCAGAACGCCAGCAGCGCGGTTCCGTAGATGATCATGAGTCGTCTCCAGTCTCTTCGTGACGGGCGCATGGCCGCCGGCAGGAGCCGAATCTTGCCCGCCGATCCCATGTCGGGCGTGTCTCCTGCGGCAGTGCGCCGCGGCCCGGCGGCCCGTCATGCGGGCACGTTCTCGAGCGGTCGATGGGATGATGCGGTTTCGGGCCGGACGCCGGATGCCGTAGACTGAATGAAGCAGCCGCCGGCCCGACGCGGGCTACGCGTCCGGTGCGCCCCGTTGCGGGCCGCACCGGGGCGTGATCCGATACTAGCGCCGCAATATCCGGCCATTTATGAAGTTGTCGAAACCGATTCAGTGGATTTAGCAATGCGTCCGTTACCGCCCGAGCTGCTGCGCAGCTTCGTCGCCGTCGCCCAGTCCGGCAGCTTCACCGCCGCGTCCGAGCGCGTGAGCCTGTCGCAGTCGACCGTCAGCCAGCATATCCGCCGCCTCGAGGAGCTGCTCGACCGGCCGCTGTTCGAGCGCGACACGCGCAACGTGCACCTGTCGCAGCACGGCGACGCGCTGTTCCGCTACGCGGTGCGCATTCTCGAACTGATGGACGAGGCCGTCACGTCGGTGTGCGGGCCGCCGCTGTCGGGCAAGGTGCGGCTCGCGATGTCGGAGGATTTCGCGTCGGCGCACCTGACGGCCGCGCTCGCGAGCTTCGTGCAACGCAATCCGGAAGTCGAGCTTGCAATCTCGACCGGGCTGTCGGGCGACCTGTTCGACGCGCTCGACGAAGGGCGGCACGATCTCGTGTTCGCGAAGCGCATCGCCGGCAGCCGGCGCGGCCGCGTGATCCGCAGCGAGCCGCTGTACTGGTGCACGGGGCCCGATTCGCGGATCACCGGCCACGAGGCCGTGCTGCCGCTCGCGATGCATCCGGAGCCGAGCGTGTCGCGCCGCCGCGTGCTCGAATCGCTCGAGGCCGTCGGGCGGCCGTACCGGATCGCGGTCGTGAGCAGCAGCGTCGCGGTGTTGCGCGCCGCCGCGAGCGCGGGGCTCGGCGTCAGCGCGTTCGCCGGCTATGTGATCCCGGCCGGGCTCGCGCGGCTCGACGCCGGGTTGCCCGAACTCGGCGAACTCGAATACGTGATCGACCGGCCGACGGCCGCGTCGCGTTCGACGCTCGCACTCGAAGCGACGCTGATTACCGCCGCGTCGGAGTTGTAGCCGCGCCTGGCGCGACCCGCGCAGGGGGCGCCGCACCCGCACCTGACAGCTTTGCCCGGAACGCGTCATCGTCCGCGCAGCACCCGCTCGCGACAATGGGACCCATCGGAACGCACGGCCAGCCGCCGCGCGCATCCGGTGTCCCGTCCCCTTGATCGGAGCACGCCATGAACGTCTTGCGATTCGCCGTCGCGACCGCCGCCGCCGCCCTGCTGTCCCCCGCCTTTGCCCAGACGTCCGATACCGCAGCGCCCACGCAGGGGCTGACCCGCGCGGAAGTGATCGCGCAACTCAAGCAGGCCTATCTCGACGGCGAACTGCCGACGAACGACGGCAACTACCCGCCGAACGCCGCGACCCGCGCGCGCAACCGCGAACTCGTGCAGGCCGCGAGCCCGGCATGGCTCGCACAGACGCCGCAGGCACCGCAAACCGCCGCGCAGCAGTAGCCGGCCGCGGCCCGGACGCGACGCCGCGGCGCGGTCACGGCAGGAAGCTGCGGCGCCGCGCGTCGATCAGCTCGACGAGCAGGCGGTCGCGTTCGGCCGCCAGTTCCTGCATCGAGCGCTCGCCCTGGATCGCGCGCAATGCGTCGTTCAGCTTGCGATCGACGTCCGGATCGAACGAAGGCGTGCCGAGATCGTCCCACCAGCTCGTGATCGGCCCCGACAGGTGTTCGAGAAAGTGCGCGATCCCGCCCGCGCCGCCGCCGAGGTGATAGGTCAGGCATTGCCCCATCAGCCCCCAGCGCAGGCCGGGGCCCCATGCGACGGCCTTGTCCGCATCGGCGACGCTCACCACGCCTTCGCCGACGAGGTGATACACCTCGCGGAACAGCGCGGCCGCGAGCCGGTTCGCGACGTGGCCGGTCATTTCCTTGTTGAGGACGATCGTCTGCTTGCCGAGCGCGTCGTAGAAAGCCTTCACGCGCGCGATCACCTCCTGGCTGGTGGCATCGCCGCCGACCAGCTCGACGAGCGGAATCAGGTGCGGCGGATTGAACGGATGCGCGATCAGGCAACGTTCCGGGTGCTTGTCGCACGCAGTCTGGATGTCCGACATCTTCAGGCCCGACGAACTCGACGCGATCGGCACGTGCGCGGGCAGCACGTCGTCCATCTGCCGGTACAGCGCGCGCTTCAGGTCGAGCCGTTCCGGGCCGTTCTCCTGCACGAAGTCGACGCCGTCGAGCGCACGCACGAGATCGGCGTCGAACGACAGCCGCGCGGAAAGTTCGGCGGCCCGGTCGCCAAGAAACGCGGCCAGCGAATCGCGTAGCCGCGTGTCGGCTTGCGGCGCCGGATCGGTCGCGACGACGTCGAAGCCTTGCGTCAGATAGAAGGCGGCCCAGCTCGCGCCGATCAAGCCGGCGCCGACGATCGCGATGCGTCGAATGTCCATGATTGTCCCATGTCGTTGGTCTGCAAACAGATCGCGGCGATTGTCGCATCGAATCGCGCGGGCCTGCATTGACGCAGATTGCAGATTCCCTCTTGAAATGCGCTTCGGCTGCCACTAATTACGCGTCGTCGGGCAGTGCAGCATGCAGCGCACTGCCCCCGTTTCGACCCAGTGGAGCTTCCACGTCGCGCCCGCCGCAGGCGTCGCGCCGTCACGTCTCCCGCGTTCCCTGTTCAGGAGGACCAACATGAGCGGTATCCATTTCGGCAGCGACCTGTTCGACGAATTCGCCCGCGTGCAGCGGCAAATGGCCAACCTGCTCGGCGATCGCCCGGCCGGCATTCGCGCGGTACGGCCCGGCGCCTTTCCGGCGCTCAACGTCGGCGCCACCGACGGCGCGATCGAGATCGTCGCGTTCGCACCCGGCATGGCCGCGGCCGATTTCGACGTGTCGATCGACAAGGACCTGCTGACGATCAGCGGCGAGCGCAAGCCTGCGGCGCGCGGCGAAGGCGACGATCTGCGCACCTATGCGCAGGAACGCTTTCACGGCGCATTCCGCCGTGTCGTCGAGTTGCCGCGGGACGCGGATCCCGACCAGGTCAGCGCCCGCTACGAAAACGGCTGCCTGCTGATTCGCGTCGGCCGGCGCGAGGCATCGAAGCCGCGTGCGATCACCGTTCAATAATAGTCAGGATACCAACATGAATGCGAACCCGACCCTGGCCGAGCGTCAGACCAACACCGTCCACCCCGCTGCCGCCGAAGCGGCTCGCCGGCCCGCGATCACGCCGGCTGTCGACATCGTCGAAAATCATCTCGGCGTCACGCTGCGGGCCGACCTGCCCGGCGTGCCGCGCGAGAACCTCGACGTGAAGGTGCACGACAACACGCTGACGATCGAAGCCGACACGCATCTCGAGACGCCGGCCGACCTGCGCGTGCGACACGCCGAAATCCGTGCGACGCGCTATGCGCGCAGCTTCGTTCTGAGCCCGGATCTCGATACGTCGAGGATCGACGCGAGCCTGCGCGACGGCGTGCTGACGCTGACGATTCCGCGCCGCGAGGAAATGCGTCCGCGCCGCATCGACGTGACGGCCGGCAACGCGTAAGCATTGGTGCGTGCCGTTATCCCGCACGCATGAAGAAGCCCCGCCGGGTACGCGCCCGGCGGGGCTTTTCTACGACGTGCGGCGCAATCAGTCGAAGTCGAACAGGTCGAACACGGATTTCTTGCGGCGCTGGCCGTCGTGCTGGTAGCGATCGTCGTGCGTGCGGCGATCGTGCCGGTCACGGCTGTCATGCGATCGGGCGTCGCGCCCCCACCCGCCGTCGTGGCCGCGCGGTGCTTGCGCATCGTGCCGCACGGGTGGCTCGTCGCGATGCGCTGGCGCATCGCCGGTCTCGCGCGCGATCAGCTTGTCGAGCTCGCCACGATCGAGCCACACGCCGCGGCAGGTCGGACAGTAGTCGATCTCGATCGACTGGCGCTCGGCCATCAGCAGGTCGGGCGTCTTGCAGACAGGGCATTTCATCGCGCTCCTCCTTTCCGTGCGAATTTCGTCTGGATTCCAGATGACGCGCGTGACGCCGGCCGCCGCAGCGGCAGCCGTGTCACGCGCGGTGTCTCAATGGCCTTCCGTCGATGCCGAACGCTTCGCCTTCGCGCGCCGCGCCAGCATGTTCATGCCTTCGACGAAAGCCGAGAACGCCATTGCCGCGTAGATGTAGCCCTTCGGCACATGCGAACCGAAACCTTCGGCGATCAGCGTCATGCCGATCACGACCAGGAACGACAGCGCGAGCATCACGATGGTCGGGTTGCGGTCGATGAAGCGCGCGAGCGGCTGTGCAGCGAACAGCATCACGGCGACGGCGACGATCACGGCGACGAACATGATCGGCACGTGCTCGGTCATGCCGATCGCGGTCACGATGCTGTCGATCGAGAACACGATGTCGAGCATCACGATCTGGCCGATCGCGGCCCACATCGTCAGGCCGACCGCCCCGCCCGAACCGCCCGCGCCTTCACCGTCGCGCGACACGTGGTGATGGATCTCGGTGGTCGCCTTCCATACGAGGAACAGGCCGCCCGACAGCAGGATCAGGTCACGCCACGAGAACGCATGGTCGAACAGCGTGAACACGGGTTCGGTGAGGCTCGCGATCCATGCGACGCTGCCGAGCAACGCGAGGCGCATCACCAGCGCGAGCGCGATGCCGAGGCGCTGCGTGCGGGCGCGCTGCGCCTCGGGCAGCTTGTTGCTGAGGATCGAGATGAAGATCAGGTTGTCGATGCCGAGCACGACTTCCATCACGACGAGCGTCAGGAGCGCCGCCCAGACGGCGGGGTCAACGGCAAGCGTCAGCAGGTAGTCCATGAAATGGGCCGATACGAAAGTGGAAAGCCCGATCATAGGCCGCCCCGAACTTCGAAAAAATCAGAGAGAATCTGACTTTTGGTTCGGTTTTTACGAAATATCGATCCGATGCTCAATTTCCGACATCTGTACTACTTCTGGGTCGTCGTGAAGGAAGGCGGCTTCGCGCGCGCGGCCGCGCGGCTCGACATGGCCGTGCAGACCATCAGCGCGCAGGTGCGCGAGCTCGAAAAAGCGCTCGGGCACCAGTTATTGCGTCCGGCCGGGCGCGGCGTCACGATGACCGACGCCGGCCAGGCCGCGTTTGCGCGCGCGGAGGCGATCTTCGAGATGGGTCGGCTGATTCCCGACGAAGTGCGCGCGGCGGCCAGCCAGCCGACCGTGCGGCTCGCGGTCGGCCTCGCGGACGGCATCTCCAAGCTCGCCGCGCACGCGATCCTGGCCCCCGTGCTGGCTACCCCCACGCTGCGGCTGCTGTGCCATGAAGGCGAGCACGATGCGCTGCTCGCGGAGCTGGCGCTGCATCATCTCGATCTGGTGCTGGCCGGCCAGGGCGCGCCGTCCGGCTCGAACCTGCGGGTGACGAGCGAGCGGCTCGTCGCGTCGCCGGTCGACTGGTATGGCCCCGCGGCGCTCGTCACGCCGGCCGCGCGGCAGCACTTTCCGGCGTGCCTCGCCGACCTGCCCGTGCTGTTGCCGACCGCCCATTCGGCGCTGCGCGCGCGCCTCGACCGGTGGCTGGAGGATGAACGGATCGTGCCGCGCGTGGCCGGCGAATTCGAGGACAGCGCGCTGATGGCCGTGTTCGCCGCGCGCGGCCTCGGCGTGTTCCCGCTGAGCGAACTCGGCGCGAACGACGCGTCGCTGCTGCGCGGATTGCGGCGGCTCGGGCGTGCCGGCGACGTGACCGAGGAGATCCACGCGATCCGCTCGCGGCGCGGCGAACACCATCCGCTGACGTCGCAATTGCTGGCCGCGGCACGCGGCGCGTCGGCCGACTGAAGCGAGCGCGACATCAAACGAAACTATAATGACGCCCCGGCCTTACGAGATTGCCGCGCGCTTCATCCAGGCACCGCCGTTGCGCGGCCTCTCGCCAAGCCTTCTGAAAGACGCCATGCACAACCGATTTCGCCTGTTTTCCGTTTCGTGCGCGCTCGCGGCCGCGACCGTGCTGGCGGCGTGCTCGTCGCCGCCCAAGCCGATCTACCAGCAGGAACAGTTCGACGCGACCAGCAGCCCGTACGCGCACACGTTCCACTCGAAATCCGACGCGGCCTGCGAGGCCGCGCGGCGCGCGCTGCTGAGCCAGGGCTATGTGGTGTCGTCGTCGCGTAACGATGCGGTCGACGGCAGCAAGAATTTCCAGCCGAACAACGACATGCACGTCGTGATCGAGTTTCACGTCGTGTGCGCGGACGCGAACGCGGACGGCACGTCGAGCATCGCGTACGTGAACGCGGTGCAGGATCGCTACACGCTGAAGAAGTCGAATACGTCGGCCAGCGTGGGCTTGAGCGTGTTCGGCTCGCTGTCGCTGCCGATCGGGTCGAGCGACGATGCGCTCGTGAAGACCGCCAGCGAGACGATTCCCGCCGGCGTGTTCTATGAGCGCTTCTTCAATCTCGTCGAGCATTTCCTGAAGATCGACCCGGCCCGCCGCGACCGCGCGACCGTCAAGGCCGCCGAGAAGGAACCCGTCGCGCCGCTGCCCGAACCCGCGCCGACGCCGCAAGGCGAGCCGATGAAGATGACGACCCCGGTCGTGCCGACGCCGCCCGCGGCGCCGGTGCCGCTTTCGTTGCCGGCCGCCGCGTCGGCCGTGGTTGCGCCGGCGGCGATGCGGGCTGCCGCGCCGGTGGCGGGGTCGAGTGCGGGGTCGGGGTCGGCTTCGGGTGGGACGGCTGCAGCGGCCGCGCCGTCGACGCCCGCACCGGCGTCCGGGCCGGCATCCGCGCCGGTTTCGGCTCCCGTGCCGGCTTCCGCGCCTGCATCCGCTTCCGGTCCGGCATCGTCACCCGCCGCTTCGGCACCGGCCGCTGCAACGCCGACACCGGTCGCACCGGCGCCTGCGTCCACCGCTTCGGCCCCCGTATCGGCATCGGCGCCCCCGAGCGCATCGCCCGCGCCTGCCGCCGCCAACCCCGTCGCGTCGTCCGCACCGTCAGGCGCAAGCGCACCGGCCGTGCACTGACCGGGCGTCCGTATCGTCGCGCCCGGCTCCATCGGGCGCCGCGCGACGATACGCACCCTTCTCCATCATTCATCACGGGAATTTCCGCGCTGCGGGCTGCATACCCGTTGCTTCGATGCTTCGCGACGGCGTATGCGCAGCCGATGCCGACGTTCGCCGGGATCGACTGCCGTCCGGCCGTCATCCGACAGGCCAGCTAGTTCCTGCCACCCTGCCTTCTGCATCGCCGCACGCAGCGTCTGCATCGGCTCGACGGTGGCCGTCGCGTCATGGCAGACGATCGCAGAGATATTCGTCGTCGACCACCATCCGGCCGTCCCATGACAACCCGCCTGGCGCCGCCCGCCCCACCTACCGCAACGTCGCGCGCAACGCCTGCATCTGCTCGACGGTCGCCGTCACGCCGCCGCAGACGATCACGGCGATCTCCTTCGCCGCCGCCAGCACGGCCACCGGCCGCTCGAGCGCGGCCAGCGCGGCACCGCACGCGGGCTCGACGACGATCCGGTGCTCGTCGAGGAAACGCAGCGATGCGGCCACCGCCTCGGCATCGGACACGACGACCGGGTGAATCGCGTGTCGCGCCGCCCATTCGACCGCCGCGTCGCACGGCCGCTTCGCGCCGAGCGACGTCGCGATGCTCGTGATCGCCGGCAATTCGACCGCATGCCCCTGCGCGAGCGAGCGCGCATAGCAGTCGGCGCCTTCCGTTTCGGCCGCGACCACCGGCACGTCGTGCCAGCCGTTGCGCGCCAGCCCTTCGAGCACGCCGCACAGCAGCCCGCCGCCGCCCACCGCGACCACGATCGCGCCGGGCTTCGGGCCGGCCGCCGCCATCTCGTCGATCATCGTCGCGTGGCCCTGCCACAGCACGCGATCGTCGAACGGATGCACGAACGCGTCATGCTCGCCGAGCGCCGCCTGCGCGAACGCATTCGCCTCGGCCCAACTCGCCCCGTGCACGACGAGCTCGGCGCCCTCGACGCGGATCAGCTCGCGTGCGCGGGCCGACGCGCTTTCCGGTACGACGACGAGCACCGGCACGCCGAGTTCGCGGCCGCAATACGCGACCGCGATGCCCGCGTTGCCGCCCGACGACGATACGAACCGCCGCGCGCCGGCCGCGTGCCGCGCTTCGCAGACGGCGCCGATGCCGCGCAGCTTGAACGAGCCCGACGGCTGCAGCGCATCGAGCTTCAGCCGGATGGTCCTGCCGAGCCGGCGGGAGGCGATTGGCGAGCGGAGATAAGGGGTCGGGATATGAAGCGGCATGGGGCGGGACCAATGGGAACGGGGGGAACGCACGCGGCGTGCAACGGCGAGCGGCGATGGCGGTCATCGTACGGCACGCCTACCATGCTTTCCAATACCATCGAATGGCGTTTGCTATGCTCCACAGGTATATCAATGAACCTGAATGGATGCCGCATGCGCCAGATCGAATTGCGTCACCTGCGCTACTTCGTGGCCGTCGCGCGAGCCGGCAGCGTGATGGCCGGCGCCCGCGCGGCCGGCATCGTCCAGCCGGCGCTGTCGCGACAGATCCGCGAACTCGAGGACGCGATCGGCACGCCGCTGCTGGTGCGCCGCGCAACGGGCGTCACGCTCACGGCGGCCGGCGCCAGCTTCCTGCAGGACGCGACCGGCCTGCTCGCGACGCTGCAGGACAGCCGGGAGCGCGCGCTGCGCAGCGCGGCCGGCCAGTTGGGCGAGCTGCGGCTCGGTGCGTTGCCGAACTGCCTGCCGCTGCCCGTCGTCGGCACCGTCCTCAAGGCGTTTCGGGACGCGTGCCCGGACGTGAAGCTGTCGATCGCGCCGATGCTGTCGGCCGAACAGGCGAACGCGCTGATGCGCGGCCAGCTCGACGGCGGGATCATGGCGTGGCGTCGGGACGAGGCGCCGCACCTGTCGGGCGTGCGGCTGCTGAGCGACCGCTTCGTGCTCGCGATGCCCGCGCCGCCGGGCGGACGCGTCACCGCGCCGCGCACGCTGGCCGACGTCGCGAACGAACCGTTCGTCTGGTTCGACGCGCAGCGCTCCGCCGCGCACCACCGGTTCCTGATGGCGCAGTGCCAGCAAGCCGGCTTCACGCCGCGCATCGCGCAGGTCGGCAGCGACATTCCCACGTTGATCGGCCTCGTCGCGGCCGGGATGGGCTGTGCTTTCGTGCCGGAAAGCGCGTCGCCGACCTGCCCGGACACGGTCCGGCTCGTCGCGCTCGACGAACTCGCGAGCCGCTTCGACATCGAGTTCGTGTTCGACGGCGCAGCCGTGCCCCCGTCGCCTGTCGTTGCGCGGTTTCTCGAAGCCGTGCGTGACGCGACCGGCGAAGCGGGCTGAGCGGGCTGAATGTCCAGCAAGTGCGGCGGCCTCGCCCGGCACTCGAGCGAGCCGATTCGCGGTGCCGAGTGACGGGCGCAATCCCCTTCCCCCAACCGTCGCTTCGGCTGCCGAAACACGCTAAACAACCGCATCTTTTTTGCGCAAATTCTTACAAAACGACGACACCGGACGCCGCAGCACCGGTGTTTTTAAATTGGCACCAAAAACGGCCGTTTAACGTCGCTTCGAATTGTCATGACCCGAAATATACTGCGCGCGCATCCAACCCTCGTGCCAAAGAGAGGATGCGTTTCCGCCCCGGTCACGGTCCCCCTGTGATCGGGGCTTTTTTTGCCCGCGGGCCTTGTCTGCAAAGGGTTTTCGGCGACGATACGCGATTCCCCCGGCGTGATGCCGGCCGCCTGTCCGGCCCGTCCGATCCGCGCGGCCACCCATCGCCGGGCAGTCGATGAGCGGCTTCCGGATCATCCGGCGGGAGCGACCGTCAGTCCGCGTCGAAGCGCCGATGGACCGCGATCTGTCGGCCTGAAGCCACTCGCCTGACTTTACAAATATCTTTCACAAAAGCAGCGCTTTCATCCGCCGCGCCACCCGGCTTCAAGCGCCCCCTGCATTATTGACATGAAATCAAGATAATTTCGTCCGGACACGGCTTTTTCCGCAAAAGTCATGCAGGCACACTTCTTCCTGTCCTCAACGGTCCGTGCCGTTCGTTGTTTCTCGACTACAGGAGCCCATTGCGTGAACCCCACGACTCCCTCTCCTTCCCGCCCCGGGGGCAGCGCCGCGCTGCCGCTGCTGGCACTCGCCGCCGGTGCGTTCGGCATCGGCACGACCGAGTTCTCGCCAATGGGCCTGCTGCCCGTGATCGCCGACGGCGTGCACGTGTCGATTCCGCAAGCCGGCATGCTGATCAGCGCCTATGCGATCGGCGTGATGGTCGGTGCGCCGCTGATGACGCTGCTGCTCGCGCGCTGGTCGCGCCGTTCGGCACTGATCGCGCTGATGTCGATCTTCACGATCGGCAACCTGCTGTCGGCGTTCGCGCCGGACTACACGACGCTGCTGCTCGCCCGCCTCGTGACGAGCCTCAACCACGGCGCCTTCTTCGGACTGGGCTCGGTAGTCGCGGCCAGCCTCGTGCCGCGCGAAAAGCAGGCGAGCGCGGTCGCGACGATGTTCATGGGTCTCACGATCGCGAACGTCGGCGGCGTGCCGGCCGCGACCTGGCTCGGCCAGATCATCGGCTGGCGCATGTCGTTCGCGGCGACCGCGGGCCTCGGCCTGGTTGCGATCGCCGGGCTGTTCGCCGCGCTGCCAAAGGGCGAAGCCGGCAAGATGCCCGACCTGCGCGCGGAACGCTCGGTGCTGACGCGCCCCGTCGTGCTCGGCGCGCTCGGGACGACCGTGCTCGGCGCCGGCGCGATGTTCACGCTCTACACGTATGTCGCGCCGACGCTCGAACACCTGACCGGCGCGACGCCCGGCTTCGTGACCGCGATGCTGGTGCTGATCGGCGTCGGCTTCTCGATCGGCAACATCGCGGGCGGGCGCCTCGCCGACCGCTCGCTCGACGGCACGCTGATCGGGTTCCTGCTGTTGCTGATCGCGACGATGGCCGCGTTCCCGGTGCTCGGCCGCACGCATGCGGGCGCCGCCGCCACGCTGCTCGTATGGGGTGTGGCGACGTTCGCGGTCGTGCCGCCGCTGCAGATGCGCGTGATGCGGGCGGCCCACGAAGCGCCGGGGCTCGCGTCGGCCGTCAACATCGGCGCATTCAACCTCGGCAACGCGCTCGGCGCGGCGGCCGGCGGCGCGGCGCTGTCGGCGGGCTTCGGTTATGCGGCCGTGCCGCTCGTCGGCGGACTGATCGCCGCGGCCGGACTCGCGCTCGTCTTCCTGCAGATCGCGCAGCAGCGCCGCGCACCGGCCGCCGCGAATTCGTAAGCGCGACATGTCGCGCACCGGCGAGGCATGCCGGACCGCCGATCCGTACCGACACACGCTCACGGCCGCGCAATGCGGCCGTTTTCGTTTTCAACGGTCGATTTCGATCCAACGCCCCTCAATCGGGAAAAATCCCGCATCTCCAGCAATCTATCGGTGCCCCCTATTCAATACGTTTGCGGAATGACAAACGAATCAATTCAATCCAATGATTCACTTTCATTTCTTCTTCACCGCATCCGGCCCATTACTTACCCCATTCGCCTCAGGCCGACTCAACCGGCCCAACCAGTCCGCCAAATAGTCTCGAAACCCGCATGAATTACCCGTTTTTGCTGCGATGCAAGGTAATGACGGATGCGAATCACATTCGAAAAACCGAAAAACGAAACGCTCTTCACCTTTATTCAATCAATAGTCCGATTAAATGTAACAAAATGAAACATAGCGAAATTAAAGATTGAAAGAATTGCCGATTCGTATCAGGATTTGCGATAAAGCAGCACGATCAAGCGCGGCATAAATCCAACGAAAAATCGATCGATGAGGGATCAGTGTGAAAATCGCCATCGCTTCCATGACATTGTCGCTCGCGCTGTCCATCGGCCTGTCGACATCCGCCGCCGACGCAGCCACCTATTCGAACGGCACCGCGACCGCGACCTTCAACGTCACGCTCACGCTGCAGCCGAACTGCACGATCGCCGCGAACCCGCTCGCGTTCGGCACCAACGGGGTGCTGGCCACCGCGATCAACCAGCAGACGACCGTCAGCGTCACCTGCACCAATACGACGCCGTACAACGTCGGCCTCGACGCCGGCACGGTCACGGGCTCGACCGTCGCGAGCCGCCTGATGGCCGGCACGGCCACCGGCAACACGACGACGACCGTCGGTTTCCAGCTCTACCAGGACGCCGGCCGCACGACGATCTGGGGCAACACGCAAGGCACGAATACCGTGGCCGGCACCGGCACGGGCGCCGCGCAATCGCTGACCGTCTATGGCCAGGTGCCCGCGCAGGCGACGCCGAAACCGGACACCTATCAGACGACCGTCACCGCAACCGTCTACTTCTGACCGGCGCCGCATCGCATGATCGCATTCCGTCGAACGCTCGTCGCGCTGCTGTGCGCGGCCGGCGCCGCGCACGCCGCGTCGCTGCAGATTTCCCCCGTCACGATCGAGTTCGGCGCCGACGACACGGCCAGCGGCATCACGCTGCGCAATCCGGGCGAACGCCCGGTGTACGGACAGGTGCGCGTGTTCGTCTGGAACCAGACCGATGGCCAGGACGCCTTGACGCCCACGCAGGATCTGCTGGCCAGCCCACCGCTGATCGAGGTCGGCACACAGGCCGAGCAACTGATCCGCGTGGTGCGCGCATCGCGCGTGCCATCCGGCACCGAGCAGGCCTATCGGCTGCTGATCGACGAATTGCCGCCGCCCGGCGAAACGCCGGCCAACGGCGTGTCGATCCGGCTGCGCTATTCGATTCCGGTGTTCGTCGAGCCTGCCGCCGACGGCGCGCCGCGACTCGACTGGGCGCTGCTGCGCAACAACGGCGGCTGGGTGCTGCGGGTGCGCAACAGCGGCACGCGGCGCGCGCAACTGGCGTCCGTCGAACTCGTGACCGCCGACGGGCATACGGTCCCGCTCACGCGCGGCCTGCTCGGCTATGCACTCGCGGGCCGCACGGGCCAGTGGAGCGTGCCGCTGCCGGCCGGCGTCACGCTCGGCGGCAAGGTCACGGTGCGGGCAGCCGTCAATTCGCAGCCGGCCAGCGCGGTCGTCGCGGTGGAGCCGCCGGGCTAGTCCGCCGGTGCGCCGCCCGGCCCGTCCCCCTTCGCCGCACACCGGCTCGGTCCCGGCCAGCGGACGCGGTGCGCCGCGACGCTCCCCGCGCACCGCGGTCGCGGCCCTCGTGGCGGGCGGCCTCTTCGCGCTCGGCTGGGCGCATGCGGACGAACCCTCGGCGCTCGTGATGACCGACAGCACGCACGACGTGATCCTCGAAGTCAGCGTCAACGGCGAGAACACGACGCTGCTCGCGCACTTCCGCGAACGCGACGGCCACCTGTCGGCGAGCGGCGCCGACCTGCACACGATCGGCGTCGCGACCGACCGGCTCGGCATCGCCGACGCCGCGACGGTCGACCTCGACACGATTCCCGGCCTGCGCTACCGCTACGACGCGGCACGCCAGCGCGTCGAACTGCAGATGCCCGATACGCTGCGCCGCCCCTACGCGATCGACAGCCGCGCATTGCCGCCGACGCAGGCGGCCAGCGCGTCGCGCGGCCTCGCGATCAACTACGAGGCGTACGCGCAGACGCTCGGCGACCGGCAGTACTCGCTCTACACCGACGTGCGCTACTTCGATCCGGGCGGCGTGTTCGACACCACGGGCGTCGCGACCTTCTACAACGGCCAGCGGCGCTACACGCGCTTCGATACGTCATGGAGCCACTCGGACCCGGCACGGCCGAGCACGACGCAGATCGGCGACGCGATCTCGGGATCGCTCGCGTGGACGCGCTCGGTGCGCCTCGGCGGCTTCCAGTGGCGCAGCAATTTCGCGCTGCGCCCCGATCTCGTGACGTTCCCGATCCCGTCGCTCGCGGGCTCCGCGGCCGTGCCGTCGGCCGTCGACCTGTACATCAACAACGTGCGCCAGTACACCGGCAACGTGCCGAGCGGCCCGTTCATCATTCACGACGTGCCGGGCATCACGGGCGCCGGCCAGGCGACCGTCATCACGCGCGACGCGCTCGGGCGCACCGTCGCGACGTCCGTGCCGCTCTATGTCGATACGCGGATGCTGTCCGCCGGGCTGTCGAGCTATTCGTTCGAGGCCGGCTTCCTGCGCCGTAACTACGGGCTGCAGTCGTTCGACTACGACGCGCGGCCGGCCGTCAGCGGCTCGCTGCGACGCGGGATCAGCCAAGCGCTGACGGTCGAAGGGCATGCGGAAGCAACCGGCGGCGTGGTCAACGCGGGCGTCGGCGCGCTGCTGCGCCTCGGCTACGCGGGCGTCGTGAGCGGTGCGGTCGCGGGCAGCGCCGGCCGCTTTCCGGGCACGCAGGTAAGCGCCGGCTACCAGTTGATCGAACCGCGCTTCTCGATCAACGCGCAGACGATCCGCGCGTTCGGCCGCTACGGCGATCTCGCCTCGCGCGACGGCGCGACCGTGCCGGCGGCCACCGATCAGGCGACGCTCGCGCTGCCCTTCATCCGCCGCCAGACACTGTCGCTCAGCTACATCGGCTTCCGGATGCCGCAAGGCCCGAGCGCGAGGATCGGCACCGTGTCGTACACGCTGGGCCTCGGCGATCTCGCGTCGCTGACCGTGAGCGCGTACCGCGATTTCGCGCAGCAGGGCGCGAGCGGCGCGTTCGTGTCGCTGAACGTCGGGCTCGGTCGCAACACGTCGATCAACACGACCGTCGGCCGGCAGCGCGGCCAGTCGAACTACACCGTCGACGCGAGCCGCCCGCCCGACTACGACGGCGGCTGGGGCTGGGGCGTACAGGCCGGCGGCACGGGCGCGGTGCCGTACCGGCAGGCGCAAGTCCGCTATCTCGGTCATGCGGGCGAAGTCATCGCGGCCACGCAGAACATCGACCGCCGGACCGGCGCGTCGCTCGACGTCAGCGGCGCACTCGTGTTCATGGACGGCAGCCTCCTGTTGTCGCGCCGCATCACCGACGGCTTCGCGCTCGTGTCGACCGACGGCGTCGCGGGCATCCCGGTGCTGCACGAAAACCGCGTGATCGGCACGACCGATCGTGCCGGGCACCTGCTTGTGCCCGACCTGAATGCGTACCAGAACAACCGGATCGCGATCGATGCGATGAAGCTGCCCGCCGATGCGCGGATCGCCCGCACGTCGATGACGGTCGTGCCGCAGGCGCAATCGGGCGTATTCACGCATTTCGGCGTGTCACGCTATCGCGCGGCATCGGTGATCCTGCACGACGATACCGGCCGCCCGCTGCCGGCCGGCGCGCGCGTGCATCACGCCGAAAGCGGCGCGGATACGATCGTCGGCTACGACGGGCTCACGTTCATCGACGGACTGAAGGACGACAACCACCTCGCGATCGACTACGGCACGCAGCACTGTGTCGCGGCATTCGCGTTCACCGCGCCCGGCAACGGCACGCTGCCGACCATCGGGCCCCTCACGTGCCGGGCCGCGCCGTGAGGATCGCGCTGCTGGTTCTCGTCGCCTTTATCGCGTGGTGCGGTGCGCCCCGTCACGCACAGGCCGAAAGCTGCACGGCGACCGCATCGACCGTGAGCTTTGGCTCGGTCAGCCCGATTTCGAACGCGCCGGTCGCCGCGACCGGCACGGTCAGCATCACCTGCACGTGGTCGGCCGTCTCGCTGACGCCGAACGTGCTCGTGTGCCTGAACCTCGGCGGCACGAGCCCGCGCAGCCTCGTCAACGGCAGCAACGCGATGCAATACGACCTCTATCTCGACGGCGGGCATTCGGTCGCATGGGGCTCGGTGTATTCCGGCACGACACCGGCGTCCGTCACGCTGGTCAAGCCCGCGCTCGGCACGAGCGCGTCCGCGACGGTCACGGTGTACGGACAGATCACCGGGAACCAGCCGACCGTCCCGACGACCGGCAACAGCACCACGACCTACTCGCAGACCTTCGGCGGCAACACGACGTCGATCAACACCGGGTTCTACCTGCTCGGCGCGCCGACCTGCGCGTCGCTGACGACATCGAACGGGACCTTCCCGTTCAGCGCGACGGCAAATGTCGTCAACAACTGCAACATCAGCGCGACCAATGTGAGCTTCGGCACCGCGAGCCTGCTGTCGGGCTCGCTCACGGCGAGCGGTTCGATCACCGCGCAGTGCACCAACGGCGACGCATGGCAAATCGCGCTGAACGGCGGCGGCAGCGGCAGCGTGACGGCGCGCCAGATGCAGCGCAGCGGCGGTGGCGGCGCGATCGACTACGGGCTTTACACGGACGCCGCGCGCTCGATCGCGTGGGGCGACGGCACGGGCGGCAGTTCGACGGTCACGGGTGTCGGCACGGGCACGTCGCAGGTCGTGACCGTGTACGGCGCGGTGCCGGCGCAAACGACGCCTGCGCCCGGCAACTACAGCGACACGATTACCGCGACGATCAGTTTCTAGCGTTCAGGGGCATGAACGGGCGCGGGCGCACGCGCCGCGCCGCCCGCTCAAAACATGACGGTCCATGCGGACGGCGCGCCCGCACCCACGCCCACGCCGCGCGACGCCGACCGCGCATCGGGCAGCGGCGCGTGGCTGAGCATGAACGGCGTGCCGTGCGCGCAACTGACACTCGGGATGCCGGTATCGGCGACGCGCTGCGGCGCGCCGGTGCCGATCGTGCACGTTTCCGGAATGGTGAGACTGACGCGCAGCGGAATCGAGGGCTCCGTCGCGTTCGCGAGGGACCCTACGCCGGGCGCGGCCAGCGCGAGCGCGATCGCGATCGCACCGCGTCTGATTGGGTCGGCTGTCATCGTACGGCTCTCCTTCGTGCATCCATTCAGCATATGCACGAATTATCGGCGTGCGGGCGGAAAACCTGAACCCGCACGCACGTGGCCGTACCCCGCCGCGCCGGTCAGCGCGCGGCGGCGAACCCGCCGAAAAACGCCCGCGCGTTCGCGTCGAGGCTGGCGAGGTGATAGCCGCCTTCCTGCACGATCACCGTCGGCAACCCGAGCGCGCCGATCGCGCCGCCGAGCCGCCCGAAACCGTCGGTCGTGACTGCCACCTGCGATTGCGGATCGTCCTTGTAGATATCGAAGCCGAGCGCGAGCACCAGTGCATCGGGCTGGAACCGCGCGAGCGCGCGCAGCGCGTCGTCGAGCCGCTCGAAGAACGCCGACTCCGGCGCGCCGTGCGGCATCGGCAGGTTGAGGTTGAAACCGTCGCCGGCCCCGGTGCCCGTCTCTTCCTCATAGCCCGCGACGACCGGGTAGAAGTTGGTCGGGTCGCCGTGGATCGACACGTACAGCACGTCGTCGCGGCCGTAGAAGATCTCCTGCACGCCCTGCCCGTGATGCATGTCGGTATCGAGGATCGCGACCCGGCGGTGACGGCCGAGCAGCGACTGCGCGGCGATTGCCGCGTTGTTCAGGTAGCAGAAGCCGCCGGCCGCGTCGCGACGTGCGTGATGGCCGGGCGGCCGGCACAGCGCGTACGCCTCGCGCGCGCCGTCGTTGACGTCGGCCGCGGCCGCCAGCGCGCCCTGCGCGGACCAGTACGCGGCGCGCCACGTGTTCGCGCCGACCGGGCAGCTGCCGTCGGCGAGGTAGCGCGCGGCTTTCGCGAGCACGCCGCGCAGCGGGTTCGGGTCGCGCACGAACACGTTCGACATCACTTCGTCGCCCCAGTCGTCGGGCATCTGCTTCCAGTCGCGATGCGCTTCTTCCAGGAAGCGCAGGTAGTTCATGTCGTGTACGGCCGCGATCGGCGCGGTGCCGCGGTCGGCCGGCTCGCGCACGTCGAAGTCGAGCGACCGCACGGCCGCGACGAGCCGCGCCGCGCGCTCGGGGACTTCCTGTGGCTCGCGCATCTGGCCGCGCGACAGGTAGCTGCGCGGATGGTGCAGCAACTGCTCGGGATGGAAATAGGTTTTCATCGTTCGCCCTCGTCGGTGTT
This sequence comes from Burkholderia sp. HI4860, assembly GCF_002223045.2. Taxonomy (NCBI): domain Bacteria; kingdom Pseudomonadati; phylum Pseudomonadota; class Betaproteobacteria; order Burkholderiales; family Burkholderiaceae; genus Burkholderia; species Burkholderia sp. HI4860. Next base: position 571,366 of record NZ_NKFO02000003.1, read on the forward strand.
TCGATTGATCGGCTTGCCGGCTCGCCGCGTCATGCGTGCTGTGCGGCGGCCGCCACGGCCACGCCCGCCGCGACGCCGGCGCGCGCGAGCACCGCATGCAGCAGCACGTTCGTGCCGCGCGTCACGTCATCCGGCAGCGCATCCTCGGCTTCGTTGTGCGACAGGCCGTCGACGCACGGGATGAACACCATCGCGGTCGGCACGCAACGCGCGAGCAGGATCGCGTCGTGCCCGGCGCCGCTGACGATCCGTTCGTTCGTATAGCCGAACGCTGCCGCCGCCTGCGCGACCTGCTCGACGCAGTCGCGATCGAACGGCGTCGCCGGGCTGCGCCAGCAGGTTTCAATCGCGACCTGCACGCCGCGCGCGGCGGCGACACGCGTGCACGCGTCGCGCAAATCGCGCTCCATTGCATCGACTTGCGCATCGTCGTGATGGCGGAGGTCGACCGTGAACGTCACGTCGCCGGCAATGGTGTTGCGCGATGCGTTGCGGATGCCGACCTGGCCGATCGTCGCGAGCCCGCGCGGTGCATGACCAGCGACGATCCGTTCGAGTTCGAGCGCCATCTGCGCGCTCGCGAAATACGCGTCCTTGCGATACGGCATCGGCGTCGTGCCCGCATGCGCGGCCACGCCCGTCACCGTCACGTCGAGCCAGCGGATCGCCTGCCCACCCGTGACGATGCCGATCGTCGTACCGTTCGCCTCGAGCACGGGGCCCTGCTCGATATGGGCCTCGAAGTACGCATCGACCGCGCCGCCCATCGCACGCGCGCCGCGATAGCCGCATGCGTCGAGCGCCGCGCCGAGCGTGACGCCGTCGGCGTCCTGCTTCGCGAGCGCTTCGTCGAGCGGCAACGCGCCCGTGAACACGGCCGAGCCGAGCATCGCCGGCGCGAAGCGCGCGCCCTCCTCGTTGGTCCAGGACACGATCTCCAGCGGCTTGTCGGTCGCGATGCCCGCGTCGTTCAGCGTGCGCACGAGTTCGAGCGCGGCGAGCACGCCATAGACGCCATCGAAGCGGCCGCCTTCGGGCTGCGTGTCGAGATGGCTGCCGATCAGCACGGGAGCCGCCTGCGCATCGGTGCCGTCGCGCCGCGCGAACAGGTTGCCGACGGCGTCGACGCTCACCGTCATTCCCGCGTCGCGGCACCACTGCGCGAACAGGTCGCGCCCGCGACGATCGTCGTCGGTGAGCGCGAGGCGCCGCACGCCGCCGCGCGGCGTCGCGCCGACACGCGCCATGTCCACCAGGCTTTGCCACAAACGCGCGCCATCGATTTCCAGCAGGTCTTTCATATGTACTCCGGATGAATTCTTTTGATGAGGGTCACTGCGAGCCGAGCGCTTCGGCGGCGGCCGGCCGTGCCGCGCGGCGGGCGTCGAGCGCGACGATGCACAGCAGCGAGATGCCGGCGAGACACGTGTAGAACACCGCGAGCGGCCACCACTGGCCCGCGAAGCGATGGGCGAGCCACGTGCCGACGAGCGGCGTCAGCCCGCCCGCGATCGCACCGCAGATCTGGTAGGCGAGCGAGATCGCCGAATAGCGCACGTGCGCAGGGAACACGTCGCTCACGAAGCCCGCGATCACCGAATAAAAGCCGGCCATGCAGACCACCGCGAGCGCGATGCCCGCGATCAGCGACGCGGACGTGCCGCCCTGCACGAGCATGAACATCGGATACGGCGACAGCATCGCGAGCAGCGCCGCGAGCTTCAGGAAGCGCGCGCCGCCGATGCGCTCGGCGATCCACGCGGCGATCGGCTGCGCGACGAACTGGATGATCGCGACCGCGAACAGGCTGTCGAGGATCAGCGAGCGCGACACGCCGACGTACTGCGTCGTGTACGCGATCATGAACGTGTTCGTGAAATAGACGCCTGCGATGCCGATCGTGTTCGCGCCGATGCAGAGCGCGACGAGCCCCGATGCGGAGCGGAACACTTCCGCGACCGGCAGCTTCACCGTGCGGTGGGCTTCCTTCACGCGCGCGAATTCCGGCGACTCGTTCACGCCAAGCCGGATCAGGATGCCGACCACGAGCAGCACCGAACTCGCGAGAAACGGCAGACGCCAGCCCCACGCGAGGAAGTCGGCCTTGTCCATCGACGTGACCGCGCGGAACGCGATCAGCGACAGGATCAGCCCGGCCGGGCTGCCGAGCTGCGCGAACGACGCGAAGAACGTGCGGCGCCCCTGCGGCGCATGCTCGCCCGCCATCAGCACCGCACCGCCCCATTCGCCGCCGACCGCGATCCCCTGCACCACGCGCAGCGCGACGAGCAGCACCGGCGCGAGCACGCCGACCTTCGAATAGTCGGGCAGCAGCCCGACGCAGACGGTCGCGACGCCCATCATCATCAGCGTCGTCATCAACGCCTTCTTGCGGCCGATGCGGTCGCCAAGATGACCGAAGATCACGCCGCCGAGCGGCCGTGCGAAGAAGCCGACCGCGAACGTCGCGAACGACGCCATCGTGCTGACGAAGCGGTCATGCGACGGGAAATAGAGTTCGCCGAACACGAGCGCGGCGGCGGTCGCGTAGATGTAGAAGTCGTACCACTCGATCATCGTGCCGATGAATGCGGCCGTCGCGGCGCGCGCCGGCTGGCGGGCGGAAGAAAGGGACTGGGTCATGCGGGCTCCTGATGCGCACCGCTGCGGGCGATGCGCAAAATCGTGTGACGGCCGTCTGTCGCGGCCTTGCGCCGCACGCTGCGGCACCCCTCCTTTATCGGCGACCGCAAATCATTAGTCAAATTTTAAGTTATTATTCGCTGTATAAATTTGGCTAATACACACCTTGACGGCTCGCCCGGAGACCCGATGCGCCCCGACCTCGCCCCGTTCCTGAACGACCGCCTCGACTGGAACCTGTTGCGCACCTATCTGGTGATCATCCAGGAGCGCAGCGTGAGCCGCGCGGCCGCGCGCCTGCACGTCACGCAGCCCGCGGTGAGCCAGGCGCTGCGGCGGCTCGAGGACACGCTCGAGCGCAAGCTGATCGAGCGGCGCGGCACGCATTTCGCGCCGACGCCTGCCGGCGAAGCCGTCTACCGGATCGCGAGCGACATCTACGGCGGCATCTCGCGCCTCGAAACCGAAATCGACGACAGCACCGCCGACCTGACCGGATCGATCCGGCTGCTGACGGTGAGCCGCATCGAGTCGCCCGTCTACGACGAATTCCTCGCGGACTTCCATCGCGCGTATCCGCGCATCGATCTGCAGATCGAAGTGATGCGCTCGTCGGACATCCTGTCTTCGCTGCTGCAGAAAACGGCCACGGCCGGGCTCGGCCTGTGCCGCACGCCGCACGACAAGCTGGAGATGCGCTGCTTCCTGCGCCAGCGCTATGCGATCTACTGCGGCCGCCATCACCGGCTGTTCGGGCAGACGCAACTGCGGATGGACGATCTGCTCGCCGAGAATTTCGTGTCGTTCACGAGCGACCAGATCGGCGACAGCCTGTCGCCGCTCACCGTGTTTCGCGACCAGAAGGGCTTCACCGGGCGCATCGTCGCGTCGTCGCCGAGCCTCGAGGAAGTGCGGCGGCTGATCTTCGCCGGCTACGGAATCGGCTGCCTGCCCGAACACATCGTGCGCGACGACATCGCCCAGCAGCGACTGTGGCGGCTGCCGCCCGACGACGGGCTCGTCGATGTCGACGTGTTCCTGCTGTGGCATCGCGATCGCAAGATGAACGCGGCCGAGCACGCGTTTCTCGACGCGATGGAGCGCTGCATGCAGCGCTATTCGCTGGCGGAGCGGTTAGGGAAGTAACGGCGCGAATGCGCGGGGAAAAACGCCGGGCACACACGGCCCGGCGCGTCGGCCGCGTCAGAACCGATGCACGATCCCCAGCTGCACACCCCGTGCATTCGCCCCCGGATACGCGAGCGGCAGGCCGGGGTTCGCTGCACCGGCGAGCGTATAGCTGGCCTGCTTGCGGTTGCGCAGGTACGACAGCGCACCGTAGAAGCTCGTGCGCTTCGACAGGTCGTACTCGTACATCAGCCCGACCTGGTCCGCATGGTTGCCCTGCGACGACTGGTCGTGCAGATACGCGTAGCCGAGCGCCACGTAGTTCGCCGGATTGAACTGGTATTTGACCGACAGCCCGTACACGCGCGAATCGATGCCGAGATCGGCCCACTTCACCGCGGAGAAGCCGCCGTACACGGTGGCCTTGCCGATCTCGTACGACGCGCCGGCCATGATCGTGCGATCGGTGGTGGTCGCGGTCGCGTTCTTCAGCCACTGGCCCGCGACGAACGCGCCGAACGGCCCGTGTTCGTAGGTCAGGTCGAACTGTTGGCTGGAACCTGCCGAGCGCACGCCGCCCGCATCGCCGAATCCGAAGTACAGCCCGCCCTGGAAGCCCGCGATCTCCGGGCTCTGGTACGACAGCGTGTTGCTGGTGCGGAACGCGAACACGGTCAGGTTGTCCATGCCGGACGCCTGCGTGACGCCGCCGAACGCATCCTGGCCGCCCTGGTCATTGAACAGCGGCGAATTCTGGCGGCCCGCGCGCACCTTGCCCCACTGCCCCGCGATGCCGACCCATGCCTGCCGGTTGAAGAGTCTGCCCGCACTCGCGAGCGAACCGTCGTTCGGATTGAAGCCGTTCTCCAGCGCGAACTCGATCTTCTGCCCGCCGCCGAGATCCTCGCCGCCCTTCAGCCCGAACCGGCTGCCCCACTGGCCGCCCGAATTGATCGCCGCCGTGTAGCCGTTGCCCGTATTCACGTACTGCGCGAATTCGTCGATCACGCCGTACAGCGTGACACCGTCCTGCGCGAACGCGACGCCCGGTCCGGCGACGCACGCCATCGCGATCGTCATGCGGAAACCGGCGTGCACCATCCGCGCCCGGGAATCGCTTCCGCGCGCTGTCGTTTGTTTAGTCATACTATTCAATGGTCAGAGAATGAAACGACACCGGGCGCGGCAGTCGCGCCGCACCGGCATCGCGGGAAAGAAAACCTGGGGGAGAACCGGGCGCGGGCGGCGCCCGGCTCGCGCGACAGTCAGGCCGGCAGCCGGCCGGCCCGATGCGCGTGACGTGTCGTCAGTGGTGAACTTCGCCGCGCTCGAGCGGCAGGATCAGGCGTTCGGGAATGCTGCGGCGCGATGCGCGTGCGCCGATGTAGTACAGCACGGCCGGCACGAGCAGGCCGAGGATCCACGAGATGTCGGTGCCGCCGAGCGCGTCGACGAGCGGCCCCGTGTAGATGTGCGTCGACATGAACGGCAACTGCACGAGGATGCCGACCACGTAGATCGTGATCGCCATCACGTTCCAGCGGCCATAGCGGCCGTCCGGATCGGACAGCGCCGGCACGTCGTAGCGCGAGCGCGTGAAGCAGTAGTAATCGACCAGGTTGATCGCGCTCCACGGCGTGAAGAACGCGAGCAGGAACAGGATGAACGCAGTGAATTCCTTCAGGAACGAGTGGCGGCCCGCGAGCGCGATGAGCGTGGATACGCAGATCATCCCGAAGATGTACACGAGGCGGCTGCGCGACGACACGGCGTGCTTGCCGCGAAAGCCGCTGACGATCGTCGCCATCGACATGAAGCTGCCGTACGCGTTGAGCGCCGTCACCGTCACCTTGCCGAACGCGATGCTGAAGTACAGCAGCGCGGCCACGGCGCCCGTCGAGCCGAGACCGACGATATACGCGACCTCATGGTGCGCGAACTGGCCGCCGGCCAGCGCGGCCGCAAACACGCCGAACACCATCGCCGCCTGTGCGCCGATCACCGAGCCGAGGCCGACCGCGACGAACGTCGCGACCGACGACGTCGAGCGCGGCAGGTAGCGCGAATAGTCGGCGACGTACGGGCCGAACGCGATCTGCCACGACGCGGACAGCGACATCGACAGCAGGAAGCTCGCGAGCGAGAAATGCTTGTTCGCGAGCAGCGCGCCGATGTCGTGGTTCGCGAACAGCTGCGTGAACATGTAGACGAACGCGGCGATGCCGACCACGCTGGCGATCCGGCCGACGGCGTGGATCGCGCGATAGCCGAACACGGTCAGCACGACGATCACGGCCGCGAACAGCAGGATGCCGGCCGCGTCGTCGATGTGCAGCAGCTGCGCGACGGCCTGCCCGGCCAGTACCGAGCCGCTCGCGGAAAAGCCGATGTACATCAGGCACACGAGCACGATCGGGATCATCGCGCCATAGACGCCGAACTGCACGCGGCTCGAGATCATCTGCGGCAGCCCGAGCTGCGGCCCCTGCGCGCCATGCAGCGCCATCACCGCGCCGCCGATGAACTGGCCGAGCAGCAGCGCGACCAGCGACCAGAACACGTCGCCGCCGAGCACGACCGCGAGCGCGCCCGTGACGATGGCCGTGATCTGCATGTTCGCCGACAGCCACAGCGTGAACTGGCTCAGCAAGCCGCCGTGGCGCTCGGCATCGGGAATGAAGTCGATCGAACGGACTTCGATCAGGCCGCCGGCTTTTCCACTGGGATTCGTTGACACGGGGAAATCTCCAAAATACTCAGGATCACAAATGGTTGGAACGAGACGGGAAGCTACGAGCCGCCCTTTCGGCTCGGCGGGTGCGGGGCGCCGTGGATCGCCGGCATGCGCCACGCACGCACGGTCTGCGCACTGGCGCGCAAGCGGCACGACGTGTGCCGACATTGCCAGCGGATGATCTTGTATATACAACTTGCGAGGTATCGGTGATTACCCGGAATCCGCAGATTTTCGAAAATGTCCGAATAAACGGGCTACGTTCGGCGTGTCCAGTCGAAAGACGGATGTCGGAATAATGAAAGCTCAGGCGCGTGCGGGCGATGCCTGATCGGGCTCGGCCGTCATGTCGGCGGCGGGCAGGAGGTTCAGCATGCGCCGGGCGGCCTCGATGTCGCGCACGTGCAGCCATTCGTCGTAGTCGTCGCGGCGCAGCATCACGACGCCCCGCTTCTCTTCGCCGGGCCGATGCATCCGCGCGAACAGCGGGTGCGTATCCGCGTTGACCGTGAGCATCGCCATGCCCACGCGCTCGCGGCCGTCGTCACCTTCGTAGCGCCGCCAGATGCCGGCGACACAGTACGGTTGCCAGCCGTCGACGCCGATCCGCTGCCACACGTTGCGACCGGTTTCGTAGCAGGGTTCGAAGATCCAGCGCACCGGAATCAGGCAGCGCTGGCCATTGCGCCACGCGTTGCCGTAGAGCCGCGACGAGCCGACCGTTTCCGCGCGCGCGTTCACCGTGTCGAGCTTCTTCTTTTTACGGCCGTTCTCGTCGAGCCGCTCGGGCTGCATGAATTTCGGCCAGAAGCCGAACACGGCCGCGACGACTTCGAGGCCGTCGCCATCGGCGCGCGCGATCGGCGCCGCGTAGTCGGGATACACGTCGGGCGCCCACGGGTCGCGGCGATACAGATCGCCGATGCCGATCTTCAGTTCGCTGATGCCCGGGTCTTCGTCGGGGGCGCGGTAGTGAGTGCACACGGCTCGGCGGACGATGGATGCAATGTCTCCATCGTAGATCAGCGCAGCGGTCGCGGCCGCGCTATTGTTTGGTATGACGAAACAGTTTTACGAATCTATTTTCCCGTCGCTCGCCGCCGGCGCGATGCGTACAGGCAGATCAGTTCCAGCGCGATCGTCGCGCCGGCCAGCGACGTGATTTCCGCATGATCGTACGGCGGCGACACTTCGACCACATCCATGCCGACCAGGTTGATGCCGTCCAGATGCCGCAGGATCTCGAACGCCTGATGGCTCGACAACCCGCCCGAGACCGGCGTACCCGTGCCCGGCGCGAACGCCGGATCGAGACAGTCGATGTCGAACGTCAGGTACACGGGATGGTCGCCGACCCGCTCGCGAATGCGCGCGGCGGTCGCGGCGGGCGTCGACGCATGCACCTGGCGCGCATCCTGGATGTCGAAGCCCATCGGCTCGTCGTTGGTCGTCCGGATGCCGATCTGCGCCGATCGTTCAGGCACGACCCACCCTTCCCGCGCCGCGTGATAGAACATCGTGCCGTGATCGATGCGCTTCACGTCGCGGTCGGGCCACGTGTCGGTATGCGCGTCGAAGTGCACGAGCGACAGCGGCCCGTGCACCTTCGCATGCGCCTTCAGCAGCGGATACGTGATGAAGTGATCGCCGCCGAGCGTCAGCATCGCGCAGCCGCGCGCGAGGATCGCATCCGCATGCCGCTCGATCGCACCCGGCACCGATTCGGGCTGCCCGAGATCGAATGCGCAATCGCCGTAGTCGACCGCGGCCAGCACGTCGAACGGATCGAACGACCACGGCCACGGGCGCTCCCACGCGATGCCTGTCGACGCAATCCGCAACCCGCGCGGGCCGAAGCGCGTGCCGGGCCGATGCGACGCGGCGGAGTCGAACGGCACGCCGGTGATCGCGAGGTCGACGCCGCCGAGATCGCGGCTGAAACGCCGACGCATGAAGCTCGTCGCGCCCGCGAAGGTCGGTTCGGCCTGCGTGCCGTAGAGGCTGTCGCGCGTGAAGGCGAAATCGTTCTGGCTCATCGTCGGATTCCTGTCTGGTGGGAAACGGCCGCGCGGCTCGCGACCTCGTGCCCGATTCTGCCGTCACGGCATCCGACGAAAAATATGAACTAACATAAGTCGACTTCACGAAACGCGATGTATCGCCATGCTGACCCAATTGAGAGACATGGATTTGCAGTTGCTGCGGCTCTTTCTGACGATCGTCGAAAGCGGCGGCTTCAGCGCCGCGCAAGGCACGCTCGGCATGGCGCCTTCGACGATCAGCACGCAGATGGCCAAGCTCGAGACGCGCCTCGGGTTCCGGCTGTGCGATCGCGGCAAGAGCGGCTTCCGGCTGACGCCGAAGGGCGAGCGCGTGCTGCAGTCGACGCGGCGGCTCCTGCACGCGATGGACGTGTTCACGCGCGATACGCAGCACGTGTCGGGGACGTTGCTCGGCGAACTGCGCATCGGGCTGTCCGAGCGGCTCGCACCGGACGTCGTCGAATCGATCGCGGCGAGCGTCGGTCGCTTCCGCGAACGGGCGCCGGATGTACTGATCGAGATGATCGCGGTGCCGCCCGACGAACTGGAGCGCAGGTTGCTGAAGGGCGAACTGCAGCTCGCGATCGGCTACTTTTCCGGCCACCAGGCCGGCCTGCACTACGCACCGCTGTTCGTCGAGCACCAGTCGCTGTACTGCGGCGCGCGGCATCCGCTGTTCGCGAAGAAGACCGTGTCGGTCAACGACATTGCGAACGCGAGCAACGTCGCGCGGCTCTACAAGACGAATACGTCGGGTGCGGCTCTGCGCAACGCGCAACCGACCGCGTTCTCCGAAAACGTCGACGCCGACGTGATCTTCATCCTGTCCGGCGCGCATGTCGGCTTCCTGCCCGACCACGTCGCGGCGCCGTGGGTCGACGCGGGCAAGATGCGCCGGCTGCTCGCGAGCAAGCTGAGCCATACGGTCGAATTCCAGCTCGCGACGCCAAGGAACTGCGATGGCAGCGAAGCGCTGGCGGCGTTCACGGCGGCGCTTGCCGAACAGTTCGGCGCGCTCGACGGTTTCGCCGATCAGTGACCGGCGCACGCCGCCCGTTTTGCGTCAGACGAGTTGGTCCGACGCAATGATCTGCACGCCCGGCCGCGCGTCGAGTGCCGCGTCGAGCATCGCGCGGGCGATCCGCGACGCGGGATTCACGCGCCACTTCGTCGGCAAAACAGGCCGGGCCACGTTCAACGCCGACACCAGCAGCCGCTCGCCGAGCCTGAATTCGTCGCGGCTGCCGCCGATCAGGCCGGGCCGTACGTAAGTGAGCGACGCGAACCCGACGCCGGCGAGCGCCTGCTCGACCTCGCCCTTCACGCGGTTGTAGAAGATGCGCGACGCCGGATCCGCGCCGAGTGCGGAATTCAGCACGTAAGCCGGTGTGCCGTGGCGGTGTGCGAGCCGCGCGACCGCGAGCGGATAGTCGTGGTCGACGCGCTGGAATGCCGCCTGGGAGCCCGCAGCGCGCATCGTGGTGCCGAGCGCGCAGATCACGGCATCGGCGTGCCACCAGTCGGCCGTGTCGGGCAGATGATCGAAATCGACCTCGAGCGCACGCATTTTCGGGTGCGGCGACAACGGGCGGCGCGCGACGACGATCACCTGATCGACCCGCGCATCGGCGAGCGCGACTTCGAGGACGTGACGCCCGACGAGTCCGGTCGCGCCGACGAGCAGCAATTTCATGTCCGATCCTTGCGTGTAGAGCCTGCGTTGGCGAGCCGGGAACGGCCCGGCTTACGGCTTCCCCCATGATCGTCGGCCGACTCGGCGCCGACAACCCTCCAACATCTCCAAAAGTTACAGGGTGCGCTACAAACCCGCCGCCTGTCGCGACACGCTCGGCGCGACACCCGTCCAGCGCTTGTACGCCTGCGAGAACGACGACATGTCGCTGAATCCCAGTTCCTGCGCGATTTCCTTGATCGACAGCCGCCCTTCTGCGATCAGCGCCTGCGCGCGGGTCTTGCGCACCGCGCTCGAAATGTCCCGGAAGCACGCGCCCTCCTCCTGCAGCCGGCACTTCAACGTGCGCTCGCTGGTGTTGAGCAGCGTCGCGATGTCCTTCAGCTTCGGCGGCCGGTCGAACGGGCGCGTGGCCAGGTACTCGTTCAGGAACGACACGAGGTCGACGCGGAGCGCGCGAAGGACGGCCGGCCGATCGTGCTCTACGGACTCAGCGCCGGCGGCATGCTCACGTATCACGTGGCTGCGCTGAACGGCAAGGTCAAGGGCATCGTCGGGATGACCTTCCTCGACCAGCGCCTTCAGCAGGTGCGCGATGAAACCGCGCGCAACGTGTTCGTGAGCCGCGTCGGCGGCCCGATGATGCATCTCACCGCGATGACCCCGCTGAAATCGATGCGCGTGCCGGTGACGCTCGCCAGCAAGATGTCCGCGCTCGTCAACGATCGGGATGCGCTGAAAGTATGGCTGTCTGATCGCACCTCCGCCGGCAACGCGATGACGATCGCGTTTCTCGATTCCTACATGTCGTACCGGCCGGCGGTCGAGCCGGAGGATTTCGCCGTGTGCCCGATCCTGCTCACGCAACCGGCCGCGGACCGCTGGACGCCGTTGCACCTGAGCGAACCGTTCCTGCAGCGCGTGCGGAAAGTGCCGGTGAAGGTCGTCATGCTGGACAATGCGGGCCACTATCCGCTCGAACAGCCGGGGCTGTCGCAGATGGTCGAGGCGATCGATGCGTTCTATCGGGAGGTGACGGCAAAGTGAATGCCGGGCGCGGATCGCCTAGAACACCGTTCGAACGCCGACCCGCAACACGCCCTGCCGCGCGCCCGACGATGCGGTGAACGTACCGCACACCGATGCGATCACGTCCTCGCCGCCGCTCGCCTGTTGATACACGGCACTCATGTAGACGTCGGTCTTCTTCGACAACAGGTAATCAAGCGTGATGCCGGCCTGGTTCGAATGATTGCCGGTCAGTTGCCGGTTGCCCTTCGCGTACAGGTAGTTCGCATACGCGAAGAAATCCGGCGCGAACCGGTACAGCCCGCCGATCTCGTAGGTGTCGACGTGCGCGCCCGTCAGCGTGTTGCGCGTATTCACGTACAGCGCGTCGAGCGCGAAGTCGCCGAATGTATAGCGTCCGCCCGCGCCGGCATTGCGGATGCCGAGGTGCCCGTTGTCGATTCCCTCTTCTTTCGAATACGTGTACGCCGCATCCAGCCGCAACGGCCCGTTGTCGTAGGACACGCCGAAGCTCGACAGGCTGTTGCTGCCGGTCTGCCCGGCGATGTTGCTGAAGCCATACAACGCGCCGAACCGGAACCCGCCGTAATACGCGGACGTGAACTTGATCGCGTTCGGTGTTGCGCCCCCGCCCGCCGTACGCGTGTAGTCGAAGGTGCCGAGCGCCGCGCCCAGTTTCGAGAACGGGCCGCCCGGCAGCTGGTACAGGCTGACATACGAAATCTCGTGCCCCCAGCGATGCAGCGACAGGTTGTCGAACATGTAGTCGAACTGCCTGCCAAGCGTCACGGTGCCGTACGGCGTGACGATGCCGACATAGGACTCGCGTCCGGACAGTGCGCCGCCGCGCACCGTGCCGCTGTTGATATCGGGCTGCGACGCCATGAAGACGAGCGCCTGGAACCCGCCGCCGAGATCCTCGACCGTGCGGATCCCGATCAGGTTGGGCGCCTGGATGCCGGACATCGCCTGAACCAGCGCCTTGCCGCCCGAATTGCTCACGTACGAAATGCCGTTGTCGACCAGACCGAACAGCGTGACCGAACTCTGCGCGTGCACGTGGCACGACACCATCGCCAGCGCGACGGCCATTGTCTTCATTCTCACGGATGCTGTCTCCAAACCGTCAGTGTCCGACGCACCGTTCGCATACGAGCGAACCGCACGTCGGACTGTCATTTTTATTAGTAAAACTATCTAATTGGCGCGTGCGGGATATGTGTTCCCCGCTCGATGCGCCGCCGTGGGCCGGGTTACCCGGCGTCGACTGATGGATCGCGCGCGCCGTCGCCGGCCGAACCCGTCGATGACGGGAACGACTGGCGGCGAGTCGCGCCTGTTACAGCATCACGTTGATGACCTTCTTCTCGACATAGCTATACATTTCCTCGATCCCCTCTTCCCGGTCGACGCCGCTGTTCTTGAAGCCGCCCCATGGCACGCCGAGGAAGTGCGTGTTGCTGCCGTTGACGAACACGCTGCCCGCACGGATGCGACGCGCGGTATTGAGCGCCTGCCGGATGTCGTTGGTCCAGATCGCTGCCGAGAGCCCGTATTCCGTGTCGTTGGCCATCGCGACCACTTCGTCGACATCACGCCATCGTGCGACCGACAGAATCGGGCCGAAGACTTCCTCGCGCCACAGCCGCATCTCGGGCGTGACATCGGCATAGACGGTCGGCTCGACCCAGAAGCCTTTTTCGAAAGCGTGCCCGGGCGGGCGGCGGCCGCCCGTCATCAGCCGCGCGCCATGCGTCTGCGCCGGGTCGAGAAAGCTCATCACGTGTTCGTAGCTCTTGCGCGAATTGATCGGGCCCATGCCCGTGTCGGGCAACATCGGATCGCCGACGCGGATCGCGGCCACGCGCTCGACGACACGCGCGAGCACGTCGTCGTAAATGTCGTCGTGCACCAGCAGCCGCGAATTGGATCCGCACGACTGGCCCTGCCATGAGAAATTCATCCCGCGCACCGCGCTCTCGGCGGCCGCGTCCGGATCCGCGTCCGGAAACACGATCATCGGATTCTTGCCGCCCAGCTCGAGCGTCACGTGCTTGACGCCCACCTCCGCCGCGCTGCGCTGGATCGCCTGCCCGGTCGGCACGGACCCGATCAGCGCAAGACGCTTCACGTCCGGATGGCGCACCAGCGCATCGCCGACTTCCGCGCCCGTTCCGTTGACGATGTTGAACACGCCGGCCGGCAATGTCTCACGCGCGACCTCACCGAGCACGAGCACGGACAACGGCGACGTTTCGGGCGGCTTCACCACCACCGTGTTGCCGGTCACGAGCGCGGATGCGGTACGCGCCGCGGAGAACATCGCCGGATGATTGAACGCGGCGATCCGGCCGACGACGCCGTACGGCTCGTACACGGTCATGTGCAGATGGCGGCCGGTGGCCGGGATCGTCTCGCCGTGCAGCCCGTGCACGAGCCCCGCGTAATAGCGCAGGCTGCGCACCGTCTCGTGCATGCTCGCAAGCGTCGGCACGTAGGTGTTGCCTGAATCGAGCACCTCGATGCGTGACAACGCCTCCGCGCGTTCGAGCAAGCGCTCGCCAAACCCGCGCAACAGTTCGCCGCGCTCCTCGCCGGTGCGTTCGGCCCACGCGGGCCACGCGCGCTGGGCCGCATCCACGGCCCGCGCGACGTCCTTGCGCGAGCCGGCTGGCGCGCGGCCGATCACTTCCTCGGTAGCCGGGTTGATCGACGCCGCCCACTCGCCGGTCTCGCTTTCCACCAGTTCGCCGTCGATCAGCAAGCGGCCGGTTATCAACTGCTCGTCCATACTCGTCTCCTCGATGATTCGATTGCCGGTCAACGCGCGCCCGTGTGTTGCTCGTGCTGCACGCGCCGCTTCCACAGTGCCCACGGGCGCTCGACCTGTGTTTCGATGTTCGCGCACGCGGTCGCGGCTTCCTGCTCGCTCAGATAAACCACGTCGCCCAGTTGCAGCGCCTCGAGCTGCATGCGCGCATTCACTTCCGCATAGACCGCGCGATACACGGCCTGCTTGAGCGTCGGCGCGACCACGGTCGAACCGTGACCGCGCATCAGTACGAACGCCGCACTGCCGAGCCGCTGCGCCAGCGCCGCGCCGAGCGCGTTGTCGCGCACGAGCAGGTCCGTCGCATCGCCGGCGGTATCGCGAATCTCGAACACCGGCGTACCCGCGCCGAGAAATCCGCTCATGTGGCACACCGGCCGCAGCGGCGTGCGTTGCGTCACGCTGAACGGCAGCACGGTCGGCGAATGGCTGTGGACGATCGCCTGCACGTCCGGACGCGCTTTATAGATCTCGCCGTGGATGAAACGCTCCAGATAGACGGCGCGCCCGCCGGCATTGACCGGCACGCCGTCCAGCGTGAATTCGACGATGTCGTCGATGCCGACGGTGCCCGGCGCCATGTTGCGCGCCAGCAGGAAGCGCTGCGGATCCTTGTCGTGACGGACGCTGACGTGACCGAAGGCATCGACGATGCCCTGGTCGAACAGGATGCGGTTCGCGCAGACGAGATCCTCGACGAGCGCGGGATCCGGCGCATCGGCGGGACGCCCGGCATCGTCCGCATACGCGGCTGCGCCGCCGGATTGAAGATGAAGAGTACACATGGGTCGGCCTGTTTTCGGGTTGACTGGCAGTGCGCACGCCCGCTTCGCGTCGCGAGGCGGACCGTCAAGCACCCGGCCAGCTTAGGACCGCGCCGACCATAGGTCTATTAGCTATTGATCGCCAAACAGATAGCCCGATGACTATGAATTCGGGACGCCCGCTGCCGCGCCCGGCGACGCGGAATCGACGATGAACTGCACGAGTTCGGCCTGGAACGCCGAGAAGCGCTTGTCGTCGCGATGCACGAGATAGATCGGCACCTTCATCGACAGCTCCGGGCGATCGAGCACGACCAGCTCGCCGCGCTCGACCTCCGCACGCACCGCCGACGCGAACATGAAGCTCACGCCGAGGTTCTCGCGCACCACGTGTTTCATCGCCTCCGGATGCCCGAGTTCCATCACGACCTTGCGCTGTTCGAGGCCGCGCTCGCGCAGCAGCGCCTCTTCGAGCTCGCGGCGCGGCTGGTTGCGCGGCGTGCTCACGAACGGCACGCGGCGCAGGTCGAGATCGCCGGCCGGCTGCGCGGCCCACGGGCTCGACGCGCCGCACACGAGCAGCAGTTCGTCCTCCCACACGGGAATGGTCGCCAACCCTTCGAGATCCTGATTGGCCGCGATCAGGATGACCGCGAAATCGCAACCGCCGACACGGGTCGCATCGACGGCCGCCTGCGGCGTCAGGATCTGCACGGTCACGAGCCCGTCGGGCTGCCGCCGGTGGAACTCGGCGAACAGCGGCGGCAACGCGTACGAGCCGATCGACATCGACGTCGCCACCACCGCGGTGCCCATTTCGCCCTGTTCGAGACCGGCGAGTTCGCGCTCGACCTCGCGAGTGCGCGTGATCACCTCGGTCGCCCAGCGATAGATGCGCTCGCCGGCTTCCGTGAGTGCGATGTTGCGGCCGGCGCGCTTCACGAGCGCGTAGCCGAGCCGCTTCTCCATGCTGCGCACGTGCGCAGTCACGACCGGCTGCGCGATGCACAGGCGGTCGGCCGCGCGCGTGACGCTGCCGAGCTCGACCACCGTGCAGAACACCTCGAGCTTCTGAAAAGTGAGATACGAATCGAATCCGCGCACAGTCCCCTCGCCCATAGCCATCCGGGTATCGGATGGCACCGTAATACGTATTGGAAGATATGTTTCAGGTTACGCACAATCGAATGAACCCACAACCGAGAGGCCTGCGTTCAGGCCCACCTGGAGACATCATGGTTCGTTCGACGTCTGTTCCGGCCGGTCGCCGCGCCCCGCGTTCGCGGGTCGCGCCGGCCTGCCCTGCCGCCCGGCACCGCGAGGTGCGTCGATGAAAACCGATACGTACGACTACGTGATCGTCGGCGCCGGCTCGGCCGGTTGCGCACTCGCCTACCGGCTCGGCGAGGACCCGAACGTCCGCATCCTCGTGATCGAGGCCGGCGAGCAGGATCGCTCGCCGTACATCAAGGTGCCGCTGACGTGGGGCCAGATCCTGAAGAACCGGCTGTTCGACTGGGGCTATTTCACCGAGCCGGAAGCCGGCATGGACGGCCGCCGGATCGAATGCGCGCGCGGCAAGGTAGTGGGCGGCTCGTCGTCGATCAACGGCATGGCCTACGCACGCGGCGCGCGGGAAGACTACGAAGGCTGGGCCGACGAATTCGGCCTGACCGACTGGTCCTACGACGCGGTGCTGCCGTACTTCAAGCGCTCCGAATCGTGGGAGCGCGGCGAATCGGCGCTGCGCGGCGGCCGCGGCCCGCTCACCGTGATCCGGCTCGACTATCGCGACCCGTTGGTGGGTGGCTTCCTCGACGCGACACGTGCCTGCGGCTATCCCGAGAACGACGACTACAACGGCGCATCCGTCGAAGGCTTCGGGCCGATGCAGGCCACGATCCGCAACGGCCTGCGCTGCAGCGCCGCGGTCGCCTACCTGCGCCCGGCGCTCGCGCGCGGCAACGTCACGCTGGTGACGGGCGCCCTCGCGAAGCGCATCGTGCTCGATACCGACCGGGGCGCGCCGCGCGCCATCGCGATCGAGTATCGCCGGGGCGAATCCGACTACCGCGCCGATGCGCGCCGCGAAGTCATCCTCTGCGGCGGCGTGATCAATTCGCCGCAACTGCTGATGCTCTCCGGCATCGGCGCGGCCGACAGCCTGCGCACGCACGGCATCGCGTCGACGGTCGAATTGCCCGGCGTGGGCACGAACCTTCACGATCACATCGTGTTCGACCTGCGCTGGAGCCGCAAGGAACCCGGCCCGCTGCACCGGATGATGCGTGCCGATCGCATCGCGTTCGACGTCGTGCGCACGTTTGCCGGCGGCAACGGCTTCTCGAGCACGATCCCCGCCGCCGCGCTTGGCCTGGTCAGGAGCCAGCCTCACCTGCCGCTGCCGGACGTGCAGCTGATCCTCGCGGCCGGCGCGATGAACGCCGCGCCGTATTTCGAGCCGTTCAAGCATGCGTATGCCGATTCGTTCGCGATCAAGGGCATTTTCCTCACGCCCGAAAGTCGCGGACGCGTGTCGCTGAAGTCGGCCGATCCGGCCGAGCATGCGCGGATCGAACAAAACTTCCTCGCCACCGAGAATGATCGCATCGCTGCGCGGGAGATGTTCCGGCGCATGCGGGAAATCGGCGCGCAGGCCGGACTGCGCCCGTTCATCGACGCAGAGATCGCACCGGGCCCGCAAGTCCAGAGCGATGCAGATGTCGACGCGTTCATTCGTCGCATCGCGATCACCCTTCATCACCCGGTCGGCACGTGCCGCATGGGCCGCGACGACGATCCGGCGGCCGTGGTGGATACGCAGATGCGCGTGCGCGGCGTGGCCGGCTTGCGGGTGGTCGACGGCTCCGCGATCCCGCGCATCATCCGCGGGCCGACCAACGCGCTGGTCATGATGATGGCCGAACGCGCGGCGGATTTCATGACCGGGAAAGCCGTGCCGGTGCCGCAGGCGCAGGCACGCGCCACGGCACGGATATAGACAGTCGCGCGCGGGGCAGCGCACCACGCCCCGCTTCGATTCATTCCAATTCATTCAGGAGACACCGATGACCCATTCCTGCGGGCATGCGCATTGCCATGCGCACATCACGAATGCCGAACCGCATGCTTTTTCCCTCGCGCTCGGCAACGTCGAAATCATCCGGCTGTACGACACGACGCTGCTCGGCGAAACCGCGCAGAGCTGGCTGCCGGACTTCGACCGCGCACGCGTGGCGGAACACGAGCACTGGCTCGCGCCGACACACTACGATCCCGAAAGCGGCCGCATCCCGATGCCCGTGCACAGCTGGATCGTGCGGACCGGCCGGCATACGGTGCTGATCGACAGTTGTATCGGCAACCACAAGGAGCGGCCGGGGCTGCCGGAAATGCACCGGCTGTCGACGCGCTATCTCGACCGGATGCGCGCACTCGGCATCCAGCCCGAGGAGATCGACTACGTGATGTGCAGCCACCTTCACGCCGATCACGTCGGCTGGAACACGCAGCTCGTCAATGGTGTGTGGGTGCCGACCTTCCCGAACGCGCGCTACGTGATCTCGCAGGTCGAGCACGATCACCTGGTCCGCGCGATCCGGGGCGAAGGCCCCGCCGGCCCCGCGTGGTTCAGCCCGATGTACAACGACAGCGTGCTGCCCGTGATCGAGGCCGGCCAGGCCACGATGTTCGACGACACCTACGAGCTCGACGACACGTTCCTGATCCGCCACGCGCCGGGCCATTCTCCGGGTCACGTGCGCATCGAGCTGACGTCGCAAGGCTCGCGCGGCGTGTTCAGCGGCGACATGCTGCACTCGCCGATCCAGATCCCGTTCTGGCAATGGAGCAGCAAGGTCTGCGACGATCGCACGCTCGCCGCGAAGAGCCGCTTCGAGCTGCTCGCGCATTGCGTCGAGCACGGCGCACTGCTGCTGCCCGGTCATTTCGAGGCACCGCACGCGGGGCATATCGTCGATACGGCCGGCACGTTCGGCATCGAGTTCCTGCGCTGACGCACGCATGGCCGCCACGGCGGCCATGCCGCGCGAACCGGTGGGCTCATCCGGCGAAGCCGCCGGATGCGAGAAAGCGCGCCTCGTCGCGCGTCGTCTCGCGGCCGAGCAGCGCGTTGCGATGCGGGAAGCGGCCGAAGCGCGCGACGATCTCCCGGTGCCCGATCGCATGCGACAGCCACGGCTGGCCGAGCCTGCCGTTCAGTTCGACGGAAATCCGCTGGTCGTCGAGGTCTTCGGAATGGGCGAACGGCAAACAGAAGAACAGGCGCAGCGGCCGCTCGACCTGCGCCATCTGATCGTGCTCGTACGCGTGCATCGCGAACTGCCGTGCGAGCGCGTCGGTCGCATACATGCGCGCGGTGCCGCGAAACGCATTGCGCGGAAACTGGTCGGTGAGCAACAGCAGCGCGAGCGTCCCGTATGGCGTCGACAACCAGCCGTCCAGCTCGCGCCTTGCAGCGGCCAGGTGCGTATCGAGAAAGCGCTCGCGAAAGCGGCGATCGAAATCGGGATGTTTTGCGAACCATTGCGCGGGCCCGGCATCGATCCAGAACGTGATGACGGCCTGCGCCGGCGGCGCGGCAAACAATGGCATATCGATCTTCATGGCGAAGAGATGAACGACGGGTGAATGGAAGCGGCACGTCGACGACGGCCGTGCCCGCACCCGGCCCGTCGTCCTCCTGCGATTCAGGTGCGTTGGAACAGCAGCGTGGCAGCCACCGCAACCACGGCCGGCACGCCGAATACGATCGCGAGGATCGGCAGCTCCTCGCGTACGCCGTAGCCGGCCCGATGCACGCCAACCCACAGGTTGGCCAGCGAGACAACGAGCCAGACCGGCACGAACGCCTGAGCGGCAAACGCCAGCGATGCCGCGTGCGTGCCCCACAATTGCCCGAACAACAGGAACACGGTCAGCAACAGCACGCCGGCGACGATCGTCCAAAGTGTATGCATCGTGCCCCCGGTTACGCGAAGACGCCGAGCATCTTGCCGATGTCCTTTCCCGCATACGGCGGGAACACGTCGAGCACCGCGTCGGGATTGCCGATCAGCATCGCTTTGGTATTGCTCAACGCGTCGAAGCCGGCCTTGCCGTAGTACTTCCCCATCCCGCTGTTGCCGACGCCGCCGAACGGCAAACTGTCGATCCAGCAATGCAGGTTGGTCTGGTTCACGCATCCGCCGCCGAACGACAGGCTGTTGAGCACGCAGTCGATGCTCGCCTGCCGCTTGCTGAACACGTAGCACGCGAGCGGCTTCGGCTTGCGCTTCATGATGCCGACGATCTCGCGCAGTTCGCGGTACGGCAGCACGGGCAGCACCGGGCCGAACACTTCCTGTTGCATCGCCGGATCGTCCCAGGTCGACGGGTACAGCACGGTCGGCTCGACATAGCGTGCCGCGATGTCGTGGCGGCCGCCGTGCACGACCTTGTCGGCGACGATGTAAGACGCGACGCGTTCGGCATCGTGTTCGCTGATCATTCGCGCGAAATCGGGGCTTTGTTGCGGATCGTCGCCGTACATCGCGGTGATCGACGCCTTGAGCTTCGCGATGAAGGCCTCGGCCACCGATTCATGCACGTACACATAGCCGGGCGCGATGCACCATTGTCCCGAGATCGCGTTGTGCCCCCACGCGACACGGTCGGCCGCGATGTCGAGATTCGTGGTTTCGTCGACGATGCACGGGTTCTGCCCGCCGAGTTCCAGCAACACCGGTGTCAAATGCTCGGCGGCGGCGCGCATCACGACCTTGCCGACCGCCGAGCTGCCGGTGAAGAAGATGAAGTCGAACGGCAATTCCAGCAATGCGCCGATTTCCTGGCGACCGCCCGTGACGACGGCGACGTCCTCCGGTGAGAAGTACTGCGGCACGAGCCGGCTCAGCAGCGCGGCCGTCGCGGGCGTGGTGTTCGCCGGCTTCAGCACCACCGTATTGCCGGCTGCCAATGCCGCGATCGCCGGATCCAGCAGCAACAGAATCGGCGCGTTGAACGGGCCGATCACGAGCGTCACGCCGTACGGCTCCTTGTAGATCATGCCGGCGTTGCCGGCCGCCTCCAGCGCCGGCGGAATCGCCACTGTCTGCGGCGCCATCAGTTCGTGCAGATGCTCGCGGTAGTAGCGGATGACACCGGTCGGCACGGAGATTTCGAACAGTTGCTCGAACGGCGGCTTGCCGAAATCCTCGTACAGCGCCGCGCACAGCGCGTCCTGGTGATCGTGCAGCATCCGCTCCATCCGGTCGAGCTGCGCGATGCGCCATGCAAGGGTTTTCGTGACGTCCGAGTCGAAACGCGCACGTTGCGCGTCGAGCACGGACTGGTAGGGGTTCGACATGGTCGCGTTCTCCTTGGGGAAGCCGCCGGCCGGAGCGGCAACGGGCGGCATGCGGACGGCTCAGGCCTGCCCGATGTCGAGCCGGGTAATCCGGCCATCGGCGTCGACCCGGAACTTGAAGTACGTACGGAACGTGCCCCAGCGATCCGAATGAAACCGGCCGTGGATCTCGAGCCCGTCGTTGTCGACGCGATCGATCGTCGTGAAGCGCTCGGTCCCGATCGCGTCCCGGTTGAATGCGTGCAGGTCTCGTGGCCGGCCGTCGTCGTACAGCGTCGCATCGGGCGCGAACAGCGCGGCCCATGCCGCGCCATCGCCTTGCTGGAGCGCGTCGATCGCGCGCCGCACGACCGGATGGTGGAGTATGTCGGTGTTCACGATGCCGATCCTCGATGAAAGACGGCCGCCCGTCGTCCTGCCCCGACGCGTGACGGGCAGGCAACGCGTGCCGGGCAAAACACGGGCAGCCGAGGTGTGTTACTTGGTCGTATAGCCGCCGTTGATCAGGATCGTCTGGCCGGTGATCCACCAGCCGTCGCTGACCAGGTGACGAATGAACGGCACGACGTCCTCGATGTCGGTCAGCCCCGTCTTCGAATACTTCGACAGCGCGGCGGCCGTCTTGTGATACGCGACCGCGTCCGCCCCCTCCTCCGGATAGAAGAACGGCGTGTCCATCGGGCCGGGCCCCACTGCCGTCACCGAAATGCCGCGCTCACCGAACTCCTTCGCCGCCGCGCGCGTGTAGTGCTCGACGGGCGCCTTCGTACCCGCATACGCGGCGTAATAAGGCGTGAATGCGCCGAGCAGCGCCGTAACCAGCGAGACGATCTTGCCGTTGTCGTTCACGTGCCGCCCCGCTTCGCGCAGGAAAAAGAACGCCGACTTCGCGTTCACCGCGCTCATCTGGTCGTATTCCGCTTCGCTGATTTCGGTGAACGGCTTTTTCAGCACCTTGCCGACCGTGTTGATCGCGATGTCCGGGCGGCCGACCGCCGCAACCGCATCGGCGAACAGCTTCTCGACGGCCGCCGCGCTCGTCAGGTCCGCCTGGAATGCGACCGCCTCGGCGCCGGCCGCCTTGATCGCCGCGACCGTCGTCTCCGCGTCCGCCTTCGAGCCTGCGCTGTTGTAGTGAATCGCGACGGCCTTCGCGCCATGCGCGGCCAGATCGCGTGCGATCAGGCCACCCAGGTTCTTCGCGCCGCCGGCGATCAGTACGGTCTTGCCCTTGATTTCATGATTTGCCATTTCGCTCTCCTGATTCATTTCCTGTTCGATCCACGTCCGGGATGACGTTCCGGATCAGTGGCCACGCGCCGGCTGCGGCCGGCCGCCCGGCGCGTCACGCATTCGCTTTCGGCTGCAGCAGGTCGGACAGGCCGACGCGATGCAGCATCTCCGCACGCACGCGGTCGAGCACCGCGAAGCCGACAGCCGCGCCGTCCTGCGTCGGATCGATGTGCACGCGGAACGGACGCTTGCCGAACGGCATGCCCACGATGTCGACGATCGCACGTGCCACCTCGCTTGCATCGGCGTCGGCCGGCACGATGTCCGCAAACGCCTTCAGCACCTGCTCGCCGAAGCCCGCATACGGCCCCGCATCGTATTCGGCCGCACGCGACGCGTCGGCCGGCGCGCCCGCATGCGCGAAATGGTTGGTGCCGCCGGTAAATGCGCCCGGCACGACGATCGACGTCTCGATGCCCCAGCGCGACAGCTCGCGCGCATACTGCACCGCGATCGCATCCATTGCGGCCTTCGCCGCGAAATACGGCGCCAGGTACGGCGGCGTGCCGCCCGCCGAGCTGCTGCTGGAGACCCAGAGCAGCAGGCCTCGGGCGCTTTTCCGCATATGCGGCAACACCGCGCGGTTCACGCGCTGCGTGCTCAGCACGTTCACGTCGTACAGGTGCGCATACTGCTCCGGCGTAAACGCTTCGGCGGGACCGAACACCATGTGCCCCGCGTTGTGCACCAGCACGTCGATGCGGCCGGCCTCGGCGATCACGCTGGCGACGCCGGCGTCGACGGAATCCTGCGACTGCACGTCGATCTCGACGGTGCGCAGATCGATGCCCTGCGCTTTCGACTGCGCGGCCATCTGCGCGACGACCGGCGCATTGCGTCCGGCCGTATCGCGCATCGACGCGAACACGGTGTGGCCGGCCGCCGCCAGCGCTTCGGCCGTCAGGCGGCCGAAGCCGCTCGACGCACCGGTAATGAGAATGGTTTTGCCCATGACGATGCTCCTTGATTGACGACTGCGATCCTTCGATACGAACCGTGCGGACTCAAACCATCCCGCCGTTGCTGCGCAGCACCTGCCCGTTGATCCAGCCGCCGTCCGGACCAACGAGGAACGCGACCGCGTTCGCGATATCGGCCGGTGTACCGAGACGCTCCAGCGGATTCATCTTCGACAGGCGCTCGATCAGCTCCGCCGACTTGCCGTTCAGGAACAGGTCGGTCGCGGTCGGCCCCGGCGCGACGGCGTTGACGGTGATCGAGCGACCGCGCAGCTCCTTGGACAGGATGCCCGTCATCGCTTCGACCGCTGCCTTGGTGGCCGTATAGACGCCGTACGTCTCGGGCCTCAGTCCGACCACGCTGCTCGACAGGTTGACGATGCGCCCGCCGTTGCGCAGCCGGCGCGCCGCCGCGCGCAGCGTGTTGAACGTCCCCTTCAGGTTGATGGCGATCTGCGTGTCGAACAGCGCGTCGTCGCTATCGACCAGTGGCGCCAGCTTCATGATCCCGGCGTTGTTCACCAGCACGTCGACGCCGCCGAACTTCGCTTCGGCCACATCGAACAGCCGCGCCACGGCAGCCGGATCGCTGACGTCCGCCTGGACCGCGACCGCCTGCCCGCCCTCGCCCGCGAGATCGCTCGCCAGTTCCTCGGCCTCGCTCGCCTTGCCTGCGTAATTGATGACGACGGCCAGCCCGTCGTCCACCAGGCGCCGCGCGATTGCCGCGCCGATACCTCGCGATGCGCCGGTCACGATCGCCACGCTTGTTCGATTGTTCATGTCTGCTTCTCCACGGTTTCGCGTCCAGCGCATCCGGACGCATGCCTGGCCCGCGCGATATCGATCGCGACGAGGGCCGATTCACGACGATTCCTTCCCGTTACTTAGCACACCGATACTATTGATCCGGACCTTACCCGAACGAACCGGATACCCGCTCAGTCGCGCTGAGTCGATCGCGACACGGTTTCCCATGCGCGGATATCACGCTCGATCGATTCGGCGCGGCCGAGCATCGTTCCCACCGCATCGGCACCGAGCGCGAGATGGACCGGCGGCTTCTCCGCCTTGAGGATATCGACGATCGCCTGCGCGCCCTTTTCCGGCACATTGGGCTGCTTGCCTTGCAGTTGGCCGATGAATCCGCGGAACTGGCCGGCCGGCGTGTCCGCGTAGTCGTCGATCCGGTTCGACGTATACGCCAGCGAACGTCCGGCGAACTGGGTTTCGAAAATGCCGATCGTCAGCACCGTCACATGAATGCCGAGCGGTGCGAGCTCGCCGGCCAACGCCTCGCCGAGCACGCCGGTCGCGGCCTTGGCCGCGGCGTACACGCCCAGCCCCGGGTAGCCCGCGAACCCGGCGATCGACGAGAACTGCACGATGTGCCCCGAGCGCTGGCGGCGCATGGTGGGCAAGACCGCATGGATCAGGCGCAACCCGCCGAAGAAATTCACGTCGAAGATCTGCTGCGCATCGGCTTCGGTCGTCTCTTCGACCGCGCCGACCGTGCCGACGCCAGCATTGTTGGCGAGCACGTCGATCCGGCCGAACTGCTCGATCACACGCTGCACGCCCGCCGCTACCGTGTCGGGCTGCGTGATGTCCATCAGGACACCGAGCGCACGCCCGGGCGCAAGCCGTTCGAATTCGGCGACCTGCTCCGCGCCGCGTACGGTGCCCGCGACCCGCGCGCCTTCTGCGAGCAGCCGTTGCGCCAGTTCGCGACCGAGACCGGACGAGACGCCAGTAATCAATACGACCTTGTTTGCCATCGATGCTGTGTTCATTCGAAAACTCCGGATCACTGAAAGTATTGGGATGGATCGAGTGTAGTCGAGCCGATGGCGCGAATGAACGGGGCGCGTCGAGATGCACTATCCACGATTGACTAACAATCGGTTCAACCATATTAGCGTTCCGACCGTGCCGGTTCTTTCAAGAATGCGTACCGGAAAAATGAAAATCCGGAAGCCGGCCGAGCGGACACATCGACGTTGCCGCGCGGTGTTTCATCAGACAACACGGGCCTTCCGCGTGCAGCCGCCCGTTTGACAATTCTTGACGCACGGTGCGCCGGCAAGGTGCAATAGTGGGCACGCACGCCGGTTGCGTGCGTCCCGTCACACCGCCGCCGGCATCGAGTCGCGCCGGCATCCGTTCGGAGTGGAAACCAGCATGAGCGACCCGCTTCACAGGACGCACCGGTTTCGCAGCGACGACCCCGACGAAGTGTCCGATTTCATCGGCACGATCTATGCCGACAACCAGTTCACGGCGCAGCACGCGGTTCGTCGGAATGTCAGCATGACGGGACATGAATGGAACGGCATCGGCGTCTACGACGTCGACTACCTGATGCCTTTTCACTTCCGCTCGAACGATGCGCGTCCGAACTACCTGTTCCTGTCCTGCCGTCGTGGCCACGCTCGTTACGAAAGCAACGGTGACGATGCGGCCTGCACGACGGGTGACGTCATGCCGATTTCGTCGACTGGCCACTCGTTCTGCACGACGGGTGGCGACGGATTCGGCCATCTGTCGGTCATCATCGATGCGGACCGGGTCAACCGCTTTCTCGCACAATGGATTGGCCGGCCGGGGCTCGAGCCGGTCGAGTTCGGGCTGACACCGGTCTCGCCCGAGCTGCGGATGCAATGGAATGCCGCGGCCGGTTGCCTGCGCCGGATGATCAGGATGTCGCCCATTCCCGGCGTCGCCGTCGACGCGTTGCTCGAACACATGCTGAAGATCATGGTGGCCGGCCACGCGAACAACCACGGCGCACTGTTCGACCGCGACCATTGCACGCCCGAACACCAGACTCGCATGGCAATCCACATGCTCGAGGACGCGCCGCTGCGGTGGAAAACGCTCGGCGCGATCGCGCACGTGCTCGGCTGCGCGACCGAGGCGCTGGAGCACGGCATCCGCCGCCTGACAGGCCGGTCATCGACCGAGCTGCGCAACGAAGCGCGCTTTCGCCACGTGAACCGCGCGCTCGCGCGAGGCGACGGGCCGGATTTCGATGCGACGTTGCATGCGCATGGATTCTCGATCACGGCGCGCTTCATTCGGGAGTACTACCGTCGCTTCGGCGAACCGCCCGGCGCCACCTACCGGCGAAACCCGCACGCCGCCGATCAGCCGTTGACAGCCGACGCCGCCAGCGCGCCGCTGTGCGCACAGGCGATCAACCGGTTCATCGATGCGTCGCTGGAAAGCCGTATCGACACGGCCGACCTCTGCCGACTGGTTGGCATGAGCGAGCGCGCGACGATCGACGCATTCAGGATGCAGTTTTCCCGCACGCCGGCGCAATACATCATCGAGCGGCGGCTGGAACGCGCACGCCTGCTGCTCGAACATACGTCGGACAGCATCCTGTCGATCGCACTGGACTGCGGATTCGGCACGCAAAGCTACCTGTCGACCGCGATTCGGCGGCACTTCGGCGTAACGCCGCGGGAATTGAGGATGCGGGCGGCATCCGCCGGCCGCAGCAGGACGGACGACGGTCAATACGGTCCGGAGGACTAGGGAAACGCTGATTTATTCGGCTCGGCGGTCATCGCAGACGTAGCCGAGGACGTTTAGAAGACAGCTCACGGAACGGACCCACGACGATGAAGAGGCAGATCGGCTTCGCGGAAGCGGAAATTGCAGGCAAGAAGCGAGTGACGAGGCGCCAACGCTTCCTGGAAGAGATGGAGAAGGTCGTTCCGTGGCAGCGCTTGCTGTCGGCCATCGAACCGCACTATCCGAAGGGCACGCGAGGTCGCCCGCCGATTGGCCTTGAGCGGATGCTGCGAATCTACTTCGTGCAACAGTGGTACGGACTGTCGGACGAAGGACTGGAAGA
Organism: Burkholderia sp. HI4860; assembly: GCF_002223045.2. Classification (NCBI taxonomy): domain Bacteria; kingdom Pseudomonadati; phylum Pseudomonadota; class Betaproteobacteria; order Burkholderiales; family Burkholderiaceae; genus Burkholderia; species Burkholderia sp. HI4860. Next base: position 598,713 of record NZ_NKFO02000003.1, read on the forward strand.
CGCGCTGTATGACAGCATCACGCTGCGAGCCTTCGCCGGCATCGATCTGGCGATCGAGAACGTGCCTGATGCAACCACGCTGTTGAAGTTCCGGCGCCTGCTGATCGAACACGAACTGACACGGAAGTTGTTCGACGAGATTGGCATCTCGCTGTGCGAGCGTGGGCTGATGATGAAGGAAGGCACGCTGGTTGACGCGACGATCATTGAAGCGCCGCCGTCGACCAAGAATGCCGGGAAGAGCCGTGACCCGGAAATGCATCAAACGAAGAAGGGCAACGAATGGCACTTTGGCATGAAAGCCCACATTGGCGTCGACGCCGACTCGGGCCTGATTCACAGTGTGGTTGGCACGGCGGCCAACGTGTCGGATGTATCGCAAGCTCATGCCCTGCTGCACGGGCATGAAGAGCAGGTGTTCGCCGACGCGGGCTACATTGGCGTCGACAAGCGCGAGGAAATGGCGGGCAAGGCCGTGAAGTGGCACGTCGCTGCCAGGCGGGGAAAGATCAAGGCGATGCAAGAAGGAGCGCTGAAGGACCTGGTGATCGCGCTCGAGCGAACCAAGGCGCAGATCCGTTCGCGGGTTGAGCATCCGTTTCATATCGTCAAGAATCTGTTTCAGCATCGCAAGACCCGATACAAGGGCTTGGCCAAGAACACCGCGCAACTGTTCAGCCTGTTCGCTCTGGCGAATCTGGTGATTGCGCGAAATCTGTTGCGATCGGTCCATGGGAGCAGTCCGTCATGCGTATGAAAAATGCGAGCAGGGGAGGCTCGCTTACGCGCCAAATTCACTGAATTGAGCGCCGATTCGCTTCGTCATCCAGAAAATTTGAAGCCATCTCGCCTGCAACTTCGGAAGTTGGTCCATTGATCAGCGTTTCCCTAGGCGAAACCCGGAGCACCGGCATCGCAGCGTGCCGGATATCGAATGAACGTGTCTGCCGTCTACCTGGCGTAAATATCGCCGCGGATACGCACGTTGCGCATCCGCGGCGCTTTTTCAGGAGGCTCGCCCGTCACACATGCACCGCGTGCCCGAGCGCACGCAGCGCGGCCTCCTGCAGCGCTTCGCCGAGCGTCGGGTGCGCATGGATCGTGCCGCCGATGTCCTCCAGCCGCGCGCCCATCTCCAGCGACTGCGAGAACGCGGCAGCCAGCTCCGACACGCCGCGCCCGACCGCCTGCCAGCCGACGATCAGGTGGTTGTCGCGCCGCGCGACGACGCGCACGAAGCCGTCGGTCGCCTGCAGCGTCATCGCGCGCCCGTTCGCCGCGAACGGGAACGACGCGCTCACGCAGTCGACATCGGCCGCCCGCGCGTCGTCCGGCGACCAGCCGGCCGTGACGATCTCCGGATCGGTGAAGCACACGGCCGGGATCGATGCGGGCATGAACTTGCGGCGCTTGCCGGCGATCAGCTCGGCCACCATCTCGCCCTGCGCCATCGCGCGATGCGCGAGCATCGGCTCGCCGGCGACGTCGCCGATCGCCCAGACGTTGCGCATCGACGTCCGGCACTCGTCGTCGATCCACAGCGCGCGGCCGTTGCGATCGAGCGGCAGCGACTCGAGCCCGAAGCCGTCGACGCGCGGCCGGCGGCCCACCGCCACCAGCACGCGATCGGCCTGCAGCGTCTGCTCCGCGCCATCGGCGGCCTGCACGCGCACCGCGCCGTGCTCCGCGAGCCCGAGCACCTTGTGGCCGAGCAACAGCCGCACGCCCAGCCGCGCGAGCGAATCGGCAACCGGCCGCGCGAGTTCGGCATCGTACGCGGGCAACACGCGCTCCGCCGCTTCGACCACGCTCACGTCGACGCCGAGCTTGCGATAGACGATCCCGAGTTCGAGCCCGATATACCCGGCCCCGACGACGACCAGCCGCTTCGGCAACGTCTCGGGCGACAGTGCCTCGGTGGACGACACGACATGCCCGCCGAACGGCATCGACGGCAGCGCGACCGGCTCGGAGCCGGTCGCGAGCAACAGGTGCTCGCAGCTGATGCGCGTCGTATGGCCGCCGCCAACGACGTCGACGGTCTTGCCGTCGACCACCCGCGCATCGCCGTGCAGCACGCGCACGCCGTTCTTCTTGAGCAGCGCGCCGACCCCGCGCGTCAGCCGGTCGACGATGCCGTCCTTCCAGGCGACGCTTTTCGCGATGTCGATCTCGGGCGTGCGCACGCGGATCCCGAGTGCGCCCTCGCCCGCGTGGCCGCGGGCCTGTTCGAATGCATCGGCCACGTGGATCAGCGCCTTCGACGGAATGCAGCCGATGTTCAGGCAGGTGCCGCCGAGCCGGTCGCGCTCGACGAGCACGGTCGGAATGCCGAGCTGGCCGGCGCGAATCGCGGCGACGTAGCCGCCCGGGCCGCCGCCGATCACGAGCAGCGTGGTGTGTTCGTTCTTCATTGCGTGATCACTCCACGAACAGCAGTGCCGGGCGCTCGAGCACCGCGCGCACGGCCTGGATGAATTCGGCCGCATCCGCGCCATCGACGACGCGATGGTCGAACGACGACGACAGGTTCATCATCTTGCGCGCGACGACCGCGCCGTCGCGGATCATCGGCCGCTCGACGATGCGGTTCACGCCGACGATGCCCACTTCAGGATGATTGATGACCGGTGTCGACACGATGCCGCCGAGCGCGCCGAGGCTCGAGATCGTGATCGTCGAGCCGCTCAGCTCGTCGCGCTGCGCGCGGTTCGTGCGCACCGCATCGGCGAGCCGCGCGATCTCGGCGGAAATCGACCACACGTCGCGCGCTTCCGCATGACGCAGCACGGGCACCGTGAGGCCGCCGTCCGTCTGCGTCGCGACGCCCATGTGCACCGCGCCGTAGCGCGTGACGACACCCGCTTCGTCGTCGAAACGCGCATTGATCTGCGGGAAGTCGCGCAACGCGATCACCATCGCGCGGATCAGCAGCGGCAGCGGCGTGAGCTTGCCGCGCGTGTCGCCGTGGCGGCGATTCAGTTCCGTGCGCAACGATTCGAGCTCGGTGACGTCGATCTCCTCGACGTAGCTGAAGTGCGGAATGCGGCGCTTCGCTTCCTGCATCTTGCGCGCGATCGCGCGCCGCAGGCCGATCACCGGTACGTCCGTTTCGTCGTTGCGTTCGGCGTAGCCTTGCGCGTGCGATCCGCGCGCCGCGCCGCTGCCGGTACCCGCATACGCATCGAGGTCCGCATGCAGGATCCGCCCTGCTTCACCGGTGCCGCGCACATAGCGCAGCTCGATGCCCATGTCCCATGCGCGCTGGCGCACGGCCGGCGACGCGAGCGGCCGTTCGCCCGGCGCGAGCGCCGCGCGCGGCGGCTCCGCTTTCTCCGCATGCCCGGCATGCTTCGCACGACGCGGCTCTGCCGGTGCGTGCTTCGCGGCCGGCTTGGCGGACGATTCGGCCGGCGCCTCGACCACCGACTTCGACGGCGCCGAAGCGACCGGTGCGGTTGCTACCTTTGATTCCCGCACCGGTGCGCCGGCCTTCAGGTTGCCGTCGCCTTCGACCTCGAGGCGAATCAGCTCACTGCCGACCGCCATCATCTCGCCGATCCGGCCGCCGAGCTCGATCACCTTGCCCGTCACCGGTGACGGAATCTCGACCGCCGCCTTGTCGGTCATCACATCGGCGAGCGGCTGGTCTTCCTTGATCGTCTGCCCGACTTCCACGTGCCAGGCCACCAGCTCGACCTCGGCAATCCCTTCGCCGATATCCGGCATCTTGATGACATGAATCCCCATCTCACGCCTCCATCACGCGTCGCAACGCTTCACCGACCCGGGCCGGGCCCGGAAAGTACGCCCACTCCTGCGCATGCGGATACGGCGTATCCCAGCCCGTCGTGCGCTCGACCGGCGCCTCGAGGTGGTAGAAGCAATGTTCCTGGACCAGCGACACCAGTTCCGCACCGTAGCCGCAGGTGCGCGTCGCCTCGTGCACCACGACGCAGCGCCCGGTCTTGCGCACCGACGCGACGATCGTGTCGAGATCGAGCGGCCACAGCGTGCGCAGGTCGATCACCTCCGCATCGATGCCCGTCTCCTCGGCCGCGGCGAGCGACACGTGCACCGTCGTGCCGTAGGTCAGCACCGTCACGTCGTTGCCGGGGCGCACCACGGCGGCCGTATCGAGCGGCACCGTGTAGTAGCCTTCGGGCACCGCGCTGGCCGGATGCTTGAGCCACGACGTGACCGGCCGGTCGTGATGGCCGTCGAACGGCCCGTTGTACAGCCGTTTCGGCTCGAGGAAGATCACCGGATCGTCGTTCTCGATCGACGCGATCAGCAGCCCCTTCGCGTCGTACGGATTCGACGGCATCACGGTGCGCAGCCCGCACACCTGCGTGAACATCGCCTCCGGGCTCTGGCTGTGCGTCTGGCCGCCGTAGATGCCGCCGCCGCAGGGCATGCGGATCGTCATCGGCGCGATGAACTGGCCGGCCGAGCGATAGCGCAGCCGCGCGCCTTCCGACACGATCTGGTCGGACGCCGGATAGAAATAGTCGGCGAACTGGATCTCGCACACCGGGCGCAGCCCGTATGCGCCCATCCCCACCGCCGCGCCGACGATCCCGCTTTCGGAGATCGGTGCGTCGAACACGCGCGACTTGCCGTATTTGTTCTGCAGTCCTTCGGTGCAGCGGAACACGCCGCCGAAATAACCGACGTCCTGCCCGAACACGACCACGTCGCTGTCGCGCCCGAGCATCACGTCCATCGCCGAGCGCAGCGCCTGGATCATCGTCATCGGCTGCGTTGCCGTGCCTGCCTCTTGTTGCGCCATGATCACGCTCCCAGTTCCTGGCGCTGACGGCGCAGGTGCGCGGGCAGCTCCTTGTATACGTCGTCGAACATCGACGCCGGCGACGGAATCCGGTCGTCGGCCAGCGAGCCGTATTTCTCCGCTTCCTTCTGCGCGGCGATCACCTCGGCCTCGAGCTCGGCCGTCAACGCTTCGTGTGCGCTGTCGGACCAGATGCCCTTGACGATCAGGTGGCGCTTGAAGCGTTCGATCGGATCGCCGAGCGGGAAATGGGACCAGTCGTCGCTCGGCCTGTACTTGGTCGGATCGTCCGACGTCGAGTGCGCGCCCGCACGGTAGGTCACCCACTCGATCAGCGTCGGGCCGAGATTGCGGCGCGCGCGTTCGGCCGCCCAGCTCGACGCCGCGTAGATCGCGAGGAAGTCGTTGCCGTCGACGCGCAGCGACGCGATCCCGCAGCCGACGCCGCGCCCGGCGAAGGTCGTGCCCTCACCGCCCGCGATCGCCTGGAACGTCGAGATCGCCCACTGGTTGTTGACGACGTTCAGCACGACCGGCGCGCGGTACACGTGCGCGAACGTGAGCGCGGTATGGAAGTCGGATTCGGCCGTCGCGCCGTCGCCGATCCACGCGGACGCGATCTTCGTGTCGCCCTTGATCGCCGACGCCATCGCCCAGCCGACCGCCTGGATGAACTGCGTCGCGAGGTTGCCGGAGATGGAGAAGAAGCCCGCTTCGCGGTCCGAATACATCACGGGGAGCTGGCGGCCTTTCAGCGGGTCGCCTTCGTTCGACATCAGCTGGCAGATCATCCGTTCGAGCGGGACGTCGCGCGTGATCAGGATGCTTTGCTGCCGGTAGGTCGGGAAGCACATGTCGCCGTCGCGCAGCGCCATCGTGTGCGCGGTGCCGATCGCCTCTTCGCCGAGGCTCAACATGTAGAAGGAGATTTTCTTCTGACGCTGCGCGATCATCATGCGCGCGTCGAAAATGCGGGTCTTGAGCATCGCGCGCAGGCCGGCGATCAGCCGCGCATCGTCGAGATCCGGTGCCCACGGGCCGACGGCCTTGCCGCTGTCGTCGAGCACGCGCACGAGGCTGCGGGCGAGATCGGCGGTGTCCGCCGCGGCAACGTCGATCGGCGGGCGGCGAACGGCGCCGGCCGGCGATAGATGCAGATAGGAAAAGTCCGTCTTGCAGCCCGGGCGCCCGGTGGGCTCCGGCACATGCAGACGCAATGGCTCTGACAGGCTCATCGTGTCGTCTCCACGCTCGATTGTGTCTCACGCTGTTTGGGAACGCGCAGGCCGGTTGCCGGCCTGCGCGCGGGCTGGCGTGCGGATAGGCACGTCAACCTTGGAAATTTATGCCTTGCGGCAGCGGACGTCGATGCCCAAGCCGCTCGATTGCGGTGAGCAGATTTGCCATGGGGAATCGCTGCGGCGCATCGGGGCGACCGGCGGCATCGGCGCAGCATGGGTTTGCTGCGGCGCAGGGTCGCCGGGTAGACGGCGATCGGGCATCGGGCCGCGCACGGGTCGGCGCGCGGCGGTCATGCGAAGGTACGACGCAACAGACCCCGCGAAATCGTCGATCTCGGCGGGGTCTTTCGGGGGCGGGTGCGGCCGGGCCGGCGGCCCGCCTTGCCGGCTTACTCCGGCACGCGACCGGTCACGCGTCGGGGCGGAAGATGTCGAAGCGGCTGTCGGGCTTCACGTGCACGTAGGCCGACGGGCCGCCCGCACGAAGAATGATGCCGGCGCCGAACGTGTCGAAGATGCCGTCCTTCAGCAGGTCATGACGGATATGGACCGCGACGACCTCGCCTAGCACCAGCGTGGCCGGCGTCTCGACGCCATGATGATCGCGCAGCCGGATCACGTCGGTCACCTTGCATTCGAAGTTCACGCCGCTTTCCGCGACGCGCGGCACGTTGACGACCCGCGACGGCACCGCGGTCAAGCCGCCGAGTTCGAATTCGTTGACCTCGTACGGCACGGCGGCGCAGGTCTGGTTCATCCGCTCGGCGAGATCGCGCGTCGCGAGATTCCACACGAACTCGCCGGTCTCCTGCACGTTGCGCAGGCTGTCCTTCGCGCCGGTACTCGAAAAGCCGATGATCGGCGGACGATAGTTGAACGCGTTGAAGAAACTGTAGGGCGCGAGATTGAGCGTGCCGTCGCCGCCGCGGGAAGCGATCCAGCCAATCGGGCGCGGGCCGATGATCGCGTTCAGCGGATCGTGCGGCAGGCCGTGGCCTTGCGAGGGTTCGTAATAGTGGTGGGTCGAGTCGTTCATGACAGGTGGTGTGGCGAGGCGCAAGCGATGGCGGAATCGGCCGGCGCGCTGCGTTCGCCGGGGGCGGCGAACGCGTGCGGCGCGACGTGCGTGCCAGTATCACATGGCGCCGTTTTCGCCGCAGCGAAGCGGCACGGACGGTGAAGGCGTCACGTGTCACACCCACAAAAAAACCCGCGAGGGCTTCATTTCTCGCGGGTTTTTTACACCTTCGTCAAATCGAATCGCGTCAATGCAATCGATGGTGCCGGGGACCGGACTCGAACCGGCAAGCCAGTTAAGGCGGCGGATTTTCGTCACACTGCTTCTTTCAAAGCCGGCGTCGCGTGCGCGATGCCGTTCGTGCGCTGGACTATGCCTTCGCCGTCGCGCGCGGGCTTGCCTGCTGCCCATGCGCCTTAGGCGCCCCCCGTCTAGTCTCTACACCTTCCTCGCGGCGGCCGCGAGGCTTGGCTCGGCGTTGCCTCGATGCGCGCATCAGGGGTTTCGCCGAATTTGAAGGGTTCTGCACCGACCGTTTCCGACCGGGCACTCAATCGTTTAAGTCCGCTATGTTTACCAATTTCATCACCCCGGCAAGAGGGCGGACGCGATTCTACCATTGCTTGCCCATGCGTTCCCTTATTCCGCGGCGCCGCATCGCGATGCCCCCGCCGTCGCGCGGCATCGTCACGCGTAATCGCCGACCGCCACACCGCCGCCAACGATTTCCTCCCGCGCCGCACCATCCCCGATACAATCGAATCCGCGTCGTCCGACGGCCCTATCCGTCAGACGTTTGTGTCGTGCCTTTTGCGAAACAAACGTCGCCCAAGTCATCGCGAAGTCACAAACGTTTTCGATAATTTCCCGGCCGAAAACGTTTACATCGCAAGCTTTCATGACCTCGACCATCAAGGACGTCGCTGCCCTCGCGGGCTTCTCGATCGCCACCGTCTCGCGCGCGATCAACGCCCCGCACACCGTCAGCCCCGCCACGCTGCAAACGATCCGCACTGCGATCGACACACTGCAGTTCCGCCCGAGCCCGCTCGGCCGGCAACTGCGCGGCGAGCGCACGCGGCTCGTCGGCGTCGTCGTGCCGACGTTGTCGAACCCCGTGTTCGCCGACTGCCTGCAAGGCATCGACGAACTCGCGACCGCGGCCGGCTTCAAGCTGATCCTGATGACGACGGAATACGACGCGGCGCGCGAGCGCCACGCGATCGAGACGCTGCGCGAGCAGCGCGTCGAAGGGCTGATCCTCACCGTCGCCGATGCGGATACCCACCCGCTGCTCGACATGCTCGACCACGACGGCCCGCACTACGTGCTGATGCACAACGACACGCAGCGCCGCCCGTCGGTGTCGGTCGACAACCGCCGTGCCGCGTATGACGGCGTGCGGCTGCTGACCGCGCGCGGCCACCGCCGCGTGCTGATGCTGGCCGGCTCGCTCGCCGCGTCGGATCGCGCACGCCAGCGTCATCTCGGCTATGCGCAGGCGCTCGAGGAAATCGGCGTCGCCCCGCTGCCGCCGGTCGAAGTCGATTTCAACGCGCCCGAGTTGCCCGATGCGGTGCTCGCGCATCTCACCGCGCACGCGACGCGCCCGACCGCCCTCTTCTGCAGCAACGACCTGCTCGCGATGGTCGTGATGCGCGGCCTGCGCCGCGCGGGCTTCTCGATTCCCGACGACCTGTCGGTGCTCGGCTTCGACGGGATCGCGCTCGGCGAACTGCTCGCACCGCCGCTCGCGAGCGTCGCGACACCGAACCGCGACATCGGCCGCCACGCATGGCAGCGTCTCGTCGAATGCATCGGCGGCGCAGCGATCGAACGCACGTCGCTGATCCTGCCGCACGTGGTGCGCGACGGCGCAACCGTGGCGCCGCCGGCCACCGACCTGCAATTGCGCAAGGCCTGAACCCGCGCCGCACACCCTGCACACCACCACACCACCCCAGCGCCTCACCCTCGCCCGGAGACCTACCGTGTCCTTTCGCCTGACCTCGCTGCTGCGCGCGCTTGCAGCGCCCGTCGCCTGCGCCGCGCTCCTCGCCGGCGCGCCCGCCGCCCACGCCGACGAAACGGCGATCTGCTACAACTGCCCGCCCGAATGGGCCGACTGGGCCGCGCAGATCGCGGCGATCAAGCAGAAGACCGGCATCCGCGTGCCGTTCGACAACAAGAACTCGGGCCAGTCGATCGCGCAGCTGATCGCCGAGCAGAAGAGCCCGGTCGCCGACGTGGTCTACCTCGGCGTGTCGTCGGCGTTCCAGGCGAAGGACAAGGGCGTGATCGCGCCGTACAAGCCCGCGCACTGGAACGACATCCCCGCGAACCTGAAGGACCCGCAAGGCTACTGGTTCGCGATCCATTCGGGCACGCTCGGCTTCTTCGTGAACAAGGATGCGCTCGACGGCAAGCCGGTGCCGCGCTCGTGGGCCGACCTGCTGAAGCCGGAATACAAGGGCATGGTCGGCTATCTCGACCCGTCGAGCGCGTTCGTCGGGTATGCGGGCGCGGTCGCCGTGAACCAGGCGCTCGGCGGCAGCCTCGACAACTTCAAGCCGGCGCTCGACTGGTTCAGGAAGCTGAAGGCGAACGCACCGATCGTGCCGAAGCAGACCGCGTACGCGCGCGTGCTGTCGGGTGAAATTCCGATCCTGCTCGACTACGACTTCGACGCGTATCGCGCGAAGTACAAGGACAGCGCGAACGTCGAGTTCGTGATTCCGAAGGAAGGCACGATCGCGGTGCCGTACGTGATGAGTCTCGTGAAGGGCGCACCGCACGACGCGAACGGCAAGAAGGTGCTCGACTTCGTGTTGTCCGACGAAGGCCAGAAGCTGTGGGCCAACGCGTACCTGCGCCCGGTGCGCGCGCAAGCGCTCGGCGCCGACATCGCATCGAAGTTCCTGCCGGCGAGCGAATATGCGCGTGCGAAACCGGTCGACTTCGGCAAGATGGCAGCCGGCCAGCAGGCATTCGGCCAGCAATACCTGCAGGTCATGCAGTAAGCGGCGGACCTCATCGATGCTTGACCTGACTTTCCCGCTGCGCTGGCGCGTCGCGCTCGTCGCGCCGGCGCTCGCGGTGTTCGCCGCGTTCTGGCTGCTGCCGATGGCGGCGCTCGTGCAGGTGTCCGCCGACGGCGCGTTCTTCTCGCACTACGCGGCGCTGCTCGGTAATGCGCGCTACATGAAGAGCCTCGGCGAAACCATCGCGCTGTCCGCGGGCGTCACGCTCGCGACGCTCGCGCTGTCGACGATCTCGGGCCTCCTGCTCGCACGCCGCGAATTCGCGGGCAAGCGCGTGCTGCTCGCGCTGCTCACGTTCCCGCTCGCGTTCCCAGGCGTCGTCGTCGGCTTCATGGTGATCATGCTCGCCGGCCGGCAGGGGCTGATCGGCATGCTGTCCGCGAAGCTCACCGGTGACAAGTGGGTGTTCGCGTACTCGGTCGCCGGGCTGTTCATCGGCTACCTGTACTTCTCGATTCCGCGCGTGATCGTCACCGTGATCGCGGCGGCGTCCAAGCTCGACGCGTCGCTCGAGGAAGCCGCGCGTTCGCTCGGCGCATCGCCGTGGCGCATCTTCGTCGACATCGTGCTGCCCGCGCTCGCGCCGGGCCTGATCGCGGCCGGCGCGATCTGCTTCGCGACCGCGATGGGCGCGTTCGGTACCGCGTTCACGCTCGCCACCGACCTGAACGTGCTGCCGATGACGATCTATACCGAGTTCACGCTGAACGCGAACATCGCGACGGCGGCCGGCCTGTCGATCGTGCTCGGCATCGTCACCTGGGCCGTGCTCGCACTCGCGCGCCGCTTCACCGGCCACACCGCCGCCGCCGCGGCCTGAGGATTCCTGCATGCAATCGCTTTCCGGCTCTTCCGCGCCGTCGCCGGCCCCGGCTCCCGCTCCCGCGCAGGCGAACGGCGTCGCCCGCCGCGCGCCGCGCGTCACCGGCGCGCGCGCGATCGCCGCGCTGCAATGGGGCGTCACGCTGCTGCTGTGCGCGTTCCTGATCGTGCCCGTCGTGATGTCGGTGCTCGCGGGCCTCACCGTCAACTATTTCCGCGGCCTGTCGAGCGGCCTCACGCTGCGCTGGCTCGAACAGGTGTGGCAGCAGTATCACGGCTCGGTCGCGCTGTCGCTCTATGTCGCGTTCGCGACGCTCGCGATCGTGCTCGCGGTCGGCGTGCCGGCCGGCTATGCGCTCGCGCGCAGCAAGAGCCGCGCCGCGCGCGCGATCGAGGAGGCGCTCGTGCTGCCGGTCGCGCTGCCCGGCCTCGCGTCGGCGCTCGCGCTGCTGGTCGTGTACGGCGGCTTCACCGCGTTCCGGATGAGCCTGTGGTTCATCGTCGTCGGCCACGTCGTGTTCACGCTGCCGTTCATGGTGCGTGCGGTGGCAGCCGTCGCGGCCGGCGCCGACCTGCGCACGCTCGAGGAAGGCGCGGCGAGCCTCGGTGCATCGTTCGTCACGCGCTTCGTCACGATCGTGCTGCCGAACCTGCGCCCCGGCATCGTCGCGGGTGCGCTCGCGGTGCTCACGCTGTCGATCGGCGAATTCAACCTCACGTGGATGCTGCATACGCCCGACACCAAGACACTGCCGGTCGGGCTCGCCGATACGTATGCGTCGCTGCGTCTCGAAGTCGGCAGCGCGTACACGATCCTGTTCCTGCTGATGACGCTGCCGCTGCTCGTCGCGATGCAGTGGCTCGGCGTCGATCCGTCCGGCACGCGGGCACTCAAGAAGCGCCCGCGCTGAATTTCTCGCAGACATGAAACTCGATTCCACTCCCATCACCCTGACCCGCTGCGCGAAGACGTTCCGCGGCACGCGCGTGCTCGAACCGCTCGACCTGTCAATCGGCGCGGGCGAAACGCTCGTGCTGCTGGGGCCGTCGGGCTGCGGCAAGACCACGACGCTGCGCCTGATCGCGGGCCTCGACACGCCGGACGCCGGCGGCACGATCGCATTCGGCAACGACGACGTCACCGCGCTGCCGATCGAGCGCCGGCAGGTCGGCATGGTGTTCCAGAACTACGCGCTGTTTCCGAACCTGACGGTGCGCGGCAACGTCGGCTACGGGCTGAAGATCCGCAAGACCGAGCCGCGCGCGCTGCGCGAGCGCGTCGACGAGTTGCTCGCGATGATGCGGCTCGACGCCCATGCGGACAAGCCGATCGACCAGCTGTCGGGCGGCCAGCGCCAGCGCGTCGCACTGGCCCGCGCACTGGCGGTGCGACCGCGCGTGCTGCTGCTCGACGAGCCGCTGACCGCGCTCGACGCGAAGCTGCGCGACACGCTGCGTCGCGAGATGAATACGCTGCTGCGCGAGCTCGGCGTGACGACGGTCTACGTGACGCACGACCAGGCCGAAGCGATGGAGCTCGGCGACCGGATCGTCGTGATGGGCGCGGGCCGCATCGAACAGATCGGCACGCCGCGCGACATCTACTACCACCCGGCCAACCGCACGGTCGCGCAGTTCATCGGCACGCTGAACCGGCTCGCCGGGCAATGGCGCGACGGCACGCTGGTGACCACGGGCGGCGCGATCGCGACGCCGCACGCCGCCGACGAGTGGTTCTTCCGCCCCGAGGATGCGCAACTCGCCGATCCCGCGCATGCGCCGCTGCGCGGTGCCGTGAGCGCATGCGCATTCCTCGGCGAGCGCACGCGGCTCACGATCGAGCACGCGGCTCCCGACGCGCTCGTCATCGACGTGCCGGGCCGCATCGCGCTCGCACGCGGCACGGCGGTCGGCCTCACGGTCGCACCTGAGGGCCTGATCGCGCTCGGCGCCTGATCCGTCATTCCGGCATCATTCATGCAGCACCCCACCGCGGCGCACGACGCCGCGACAACAATCACACAATTCCGAGGAACGACGATGCTGCTTGCTCAAATCAGCGATCTCCACATCAAGCGTCCGGGACAGCTCGCGTACCGGCGCGTCGACACCGCGGCCGCGCTCACGCGCTGCATCGAAAAACTGAACGCGCTCGTGCCGCGCCCGGATGCGGTGCTCGTCACCGGCGACCTGACCGATTTCGGCCACGACGAGGAGTACGGCAACCTGCGCGGGCTGCTCGCCGCGCTCGAGATTCCGTACTACCTGATGATCGGCAATCACGACGACCGCGCCGGGCTGCGCCGCGCGTTTGCCGATCGCGCCGAGCTGCAGGCGGGCGAATTCGTGCAATACGCGCTCGACGTCGGCGCGGTGCGCGTGCTCGCGCTCGATTCGCAGGTGCCGGGCGCCAGCTACGGCGACCTGTGCGATGCACGGCTCGCCTGGCTCGCCGCGCAGCTCGACGCCGCGCGCGACCGTCCGGTGATCGTCGCGCTACATCACCCGCCGTTCGCGTCGGGCATCGGCCACATGGACAAGCTGCGCCTCGCGCCTGCGGCTTCCGCGAAACTCGACGCGCTGCTGCGCGGCCATCCGAACGTCGAGCGCGTGCTGTGCGGCCACGTGCATCGCACGATGTTCACGCGCTTCGGCGGCACGCTCGCCGCCGCGGTGCCGTCGCCCGCGCATCAGGTCGCATTCGACCTGCGGCCCGATGGGCCCTCCGCGTTCCGGCTCGAACCGCCGGCGTTCGCGGTCCATCACTACGTGCCCGATGCGGGGATGACGTCGCATCACGTATATGTCGATGAAGGCGCCGGGCCTTATCCGTTCTATGAACCGACGGGTGAGCTGGTCGACTGACGGGTTGACGCACGCTGACGGGCAGCGGCCGGTCGGTTACGCAGGTTCGGCCGGGTTGGCCGGTCTGCCCTCGTCCGGCAGGATTCCCGTCGCTCCGGTATGATCGGCAGCCTCGACGGCGCCCCGCCGGCCTGCGCACCCGCCGCGTGCGCCGCGCGCCGCGCCGCCCCACTTCCGTTCGCGCCGCCATGTCCACCGCCTCCACCGACCGTCCGACCGACGCCGCCTCGCCCCACTATTCGCGCAGCCTGCTGTTGCTGCTGGCAACGATCGCGGGGGTGTCCGTCGCGAACATCTACTACAACCAGCCGCTGCTCGACAGCTTCCGCTCGGCGTTTCCCGCCGGCGCTTCGTGGATCGGCGCGGTGCCCACCGCGACGCAGCTCGGCTACGCGGCCGGCATGTTCCTGCTCGCGCCGCTCGGCGATCGCTTCGACCGCCGCGGGCTGATCCTGATGCAGATCGCCGGCCTGTCGGTCGCGCTGATCGTCGCGGCCACCGCGCCGTCGCTGGCCGTGCTCGCCGTGGCGAGCCTCGCGATCGGTATTCTCGCGACCATCGCGCAGCAGGCCGTGCCGTTCGCCGCCGAGATCGCGCCGCCGGCCGAGCGCGGGCATGCGGTCGGCACCGTGATGAGCGGCCTGCTGCTCGGCATCCTGCTCGCGCGGACGGCCGCCGGCTTCGTCGCCGAGTATTTCGGCTGGCGCGCGGTGTTCGCCGCGTCGGTCGCGGCGCTCGTCGCACTCGCCGCCGTGATCGTGCTGCGGCTGCCGCGCAGCTCGCCGACGTCGACGCTGTCGTACGGCAAGCTGCTCGGCTCGATGTGGCATCTGGCAGTCGAATTGCGCGGGCTGCGCGAAGCCTCGCTGACGGGTGCCGCGCTGTTCGCGGCATTCAGCGCGTTCTGGCCCGTGCTCACGCTGCTGCTCGCCGGTGCGCCGTTTCATCTCGGCCCGCAGGCAGCCGGCCTGTTCGGGATCGTCGGCGCGGCGGGCGCGCTCGCGGCACCGTACGCGGGCCGCTTCGCGGACAAGCGCGGCCCGCGCGCGATCATCTCGCTCGCGATCGCGCTGCTCGCGCTGTCGTTCGTGATCTTCGCGCTGTCGGGCTCGAGCCTCGTCGGGCTCGTGATCGGCGTGATCGTGCTGGACGTCGGCGTGCAGGCCGCGCAGATCTCGAACCAGTCGCGCATCTATGCGCTGAAGCCCGAGGCACGCAGCCGCGTCAACACGGTGTACATGGTGTGCTATTTCATCGGCGGCGCACTCGGCTCGTCGGCCGGCGTCGCCGCATGGCACGCATTCGGCTGGATCGGGATGTGTGCAACCGGGCTGGTGTTCACCGCGCTCGGGGGCTGGTTCCACCATCGCGGCGGCCGGCGCGACTGAGCGCGACCGGCCACGGCCGCGTCACGCGTCGGCGCGCGGTGCGGCCGGTTCGACGGCGGGCGGCGTAGCGAACGCGGGTGCCGGTTCAGCGGCGGGCGGCGGCGCGAACGCCGGTGCCGGTTCGGCGCTGGGCGGCGTGGCGAACGCCGGTGCCGGTTCAATGACCGCGGCTGGATCCATCACGGCGCCCGGTGCCGGCACGGCCAACTGAACGGCGGAAGGCGCCAGGATCGGCGCCGCATCGGGCACCGCGATCGGTTCGGGCGCCGCTGCCGCCTCCACCGTCGATGCGGCTGCCGCGGCCGCCGAACTGGCAGCCGCCGCGCGCGCCGCGGGCCGGCGCGCCGGATCGAACACGAACGACAGCCCGACGCTGCCGAGGATCGCGACGGTCGCGACCACCGTCGCCATCGTCACCGGCTCGCCGAGCAGCAGCGCACCGAGCGCGACCGCGACGATCGGGTTCACGTACATGCAGCTGCTCGCGATGATCGGGCTCGTGTGGCGAATCAGGTAGCCGTACGCGACGTACGCGGCCATCGTGCAGAACACCATCAGGTACAGGAACGCGAACACCGGCCCCACCATCAGGTGCTCGACGCGTTCGCCGACCAGCCACGCGACGAGCGTCGAGATCATGCCGCCGAGGCCGATCTGCAGCGACGTCGACAGGAACAGGTCGGACGGCAGCTTGAGCCGCGTCGCGAGATGCGCGCCGCCGGCCCAGAACAGGGCGCCGGCCAGCACGCAGATCGTGCCGAGCGCCGAGCTCTGCGCGGCCGCGCCGCCCGAATTCAGCACGACGATGCCGACCATCCCGAGCGCCACGGCCGACCACTCGCCTTTCGTGACCGGCCGCCCGGCAACCGCGGCGATCACGGTCGCGAACAGCGGCACCGTGGCCACCATCACCGCGGCCGAGCCGCTGCTGACCAGACTGATCCCGAGCGCGATCGTGCCGGACGACAGCGCGACGAGCATCGTGCCGACGATCCCCGCATTGCGGATTTCGAGCAGCGTCGGCCATTCGGGCTTGCGCCGCAGCGCGAAGATGAACAGGCCGATCCCGCCGAGCAGGTTGCGCAGCCCCGACAGCAGCAGCGGCGGGAACGACTGCAGCGCGAAATGCAGGCCGCTGTAGGTCGAACCCCAGACGAAATAGATGAAGACGAGCGCCAGCGCGACGCGGCCGCCGCGGCTTTGCGGCAGGCGGATCCGGAACGAGAAGCGGGCGAAGAAATCGAGGAGACGGTCGAGCGGCGTCATCGAGCAGCCTGCCCGCACGTCACGCCGCGTGCTCCGCTGAAAGACACCGGCGATGCCGGCAAACGGCCCTGGCGGGACCGGGAAGGCAGAGCGAACGTGCGGAACGACATGGCAGTGCGAACGGCGACGAAAGAGAACCGGCAAGCGGCGGCAGAGGGACAAAAAAACGCGCGCAACCGTTTCGGCTGCGCACGCTCGGCATTATGGCATCAAGGATTCGAAAGCATCGTCGGACCAGTCTGAAAGGATCGCGAATGATGTTTCCGCGCGACATTTCCCGGCCGGCGTGCGGGTGAAATCGGGGGCCGGATACGCGACACGTGTGCGTTGCCACGATGTCGATCCGACCCGCCATTCACGCCATCCGTCGCGGTCGAGTCAGCCATCGGCCGAACGGCCAGTCCTGCGCGCCAGCCAGCACGTCCCCCTTATCGTGACGGTCGGCTCACGCGCCGCATGCGCTAAACGACCTCTCTTCGACACCTGCACCGCCCATACAAAATTTTGTATAATTCGACCATTCTCCCGCCGAAGCCTGTTGTTTTCGTCGGCAGCGCGCTAGCGGATCTGCGCGGCTTTCCGCTGCCTGCGCGACGCGAAGCCGGCCACCAGATCGACCAGGTACAACGCGGGTTCGCGCCCGACGACTGGAAGCCGATGCGCACCGTCGGCGTCGGCGTGCGGGAAATTCGCCTGCGCGATGCGAGCGGCGCGTTCCGGATCATTTACGTCGCGACGTTCGCCGACGCCGTCTACGTGCTGCACTGCTTCCGCAAGCAAGCGACGCGCACCACCCGAGCCGATATCGAACTGGCCGCCCGG
Organism: Burkholderia sp. HI4860; assembly: GCF_002223045.2. NCBI lineage: Bacteria > Pseudomonadati > Pseudomonadota > Betaproteobacteria > Burkholderiales > Burkholderiaceae > Burkholderia > Burkholderia sp. HI4860. The sequence goes on from NZ_NKFO02000003.1 coordinate 615,968, forward strand.
CGCTATCGCGCGCTGACGATGGAGAGGAAACGATGACCACCGACCGTTATTCAAGCGTCTGGGACGCAATCGAGGGCCAGCCGGCCGAAGCCGAGAACATGAAGCTGCGATCCGAGCTGATGATCGCGCTCAAGCAGCGCATCGCGCAGCTCGAGCTCAGTCAGGCCCAGGCTGCGGAACGACTGGGCGTCACGCAGCCGCGCGTCTCCGACCTGATGCGCGGCAAGATCAACCTGTTCGGGCTCGACGCGCTCGTGAACATGGCGGCGGCCGTCGGCCTGCGCGTCGACCTCCAGGTGCGCGAATCCGCGTGACGCGTCACGTGCGCGTGCCGCGATGCCCGACGCATCGCGGCACGCGCACGCGCCGCCACCGCACGCAACGCCCCGCTCACGATCCGCCGAACCAGTTGTACCCCTGGTCGACCCAGTAGCCGCCCGGAAACGTATCGGTCACGAAGATCTCCATGATGTGCTTCGGATTCTTGTAGCCGAGCTTGGTCGGCATCCGCAGCTTCATCGGGAAGCCGAACTCCGGCGGCAGCCGCTGGCCGTCGTAGTCGAACGCGAGCAGCGTCTGCGGATGCAGCGCGGTCGGCATGTCGATGCTTTCGTAGTAATCGTCCGCGCACTTGAAGCCGACGTACTTCGCCCGCGTGTCGGCACCGGCGCGCGCGAGAAACGCGCCGAACGGCGTACCGCCCCAGCGGCCGATCGCACTCCACCCTTCCACGCAGATATGCCGCGTGATCTGTTCCGCGTGCGGCAGCGCATACAGTTCGTCGAGCGTCCACACGCGCTTGCCCGTCACGCGGCCGGACAGCACGAGCCGATACGTCGACGCGTCGACGTGCGGCACGTCGTCGATCCCGTAGTACGCGTTGAACGGGAACGGTCGCGTGATGTCGGCTTCGGTGTAGGTCGGCGCGAGCCGCTCGCCGCTGAACAGCCAGGCCTGCACGCGATCGTTCATGCGCGACACCGTCTCGAGGAACGTGTTGACCGACGCGTCGTCCTTCAGCGTGCAGCCGGTCAGCATCGTCAGGCCGCCGAGCGTCAGCACGCGCCGGTTGAACAGCCGCCGCGACGGCATCTCGAGCTCGCGGCGCACGTCGAGTTCGAGCGACTTCCGGTCGAGCGTCCAGCGCGAACCGTCGCGCTTGGTTTCGGATTCCGACATGATGATTTCCTTCACCCGAGGTTGACGGGTCAGCGCCCGCGCAGCATCGCGAGCAGCGAGCGCGGCACCAGCAGCGCCATCGCGACGTGAACGACAATGAATCCGACGAGCAGCGACATCGCCCAGAAGTGCACGACACGCGCGTTGTCGTAGCCGCCGAACAATTCGCGCAGCAGCGGGAATTGCACGGATTTCCAGATCGTGAGCCCCGACAGCACCAGCACGACGAGATCGACGATCGCGGTCAGGTACGCGGCACGCTGCACCGCGTTGTACACGCTCAGGTCGGCGTGCGACAGCCGCCCGCTCACGGCGGCACGGATGTCGCGCCAGATCGACGCCGGCGTGACGGGCAGCATCTTGCGCGCGAGGCGCCCCGTCGCGATCGACATCGTCAGATAGAACAGGCCGTTGAAGACGAGCAGCCACATCGCCGCGAAATGCCATTGCAGCGCGCCGCCGAGCCAGCCGCCGATCGTGAGCCCGTGCGGGAACGTGAACGGCGGATAGATCGGCGACGCGTCGTAGATGCGCCAGCCGGACAGCACCATCAGGATCGCCGCGAGCGCGTTGAGCCAGTGGCTCGCGCGCACCCACAGCGGATGGATCGGGCGCGCGGGCGGCGTGGCGGCCGCGCGGCCGGTGGCGGGAACGGTTTGCATGATGAAGACTCCCGGAATGAGTCGACGGGACGCGATGCAATGCGGGCGGCCGCCGTGCGACGCACGCGCCGGCCGCACCGCGTCCGCCTTTCGTCAGTTCGACGGCGCCATCTTGTCGCCCGACGGCTTGCCCATCTCGTCGTGCGACATCGCGTCCTTCTTCATCGCGTCTTTCTTCATCGCATGCTTCTTCATGCCGTCCTTCTTCATCGCGTCGTGGCCCATTGCATCCTTGGCCATCGCGTCGTGGCCCATCGCGTCTTTCGACATCGACGAACCCGGCTGCGACATCGCATCGTTCTGCGCATACGCGCCCGTGGCGATCGTGGCGAAAGCGGCGACGCAAGCGGCAATCAGTACTTTTTTCATGACATCTCTCCAGAACAACATGGGTTTAAGGAGCCGAATAGACGGACGACGTCGCGGGAAATGACAGCCGCTGCGAAAATTTTTTTTGAAGTTGCGCGAAAGCGCGCCGTGCTGCACCGCATTGCCGTGGCCGGCCGGGCCGGGAGGCCATGCGGCGGCGGCGCGCGCTGCCATTTCGACGGGCCACCGTGCCGCCCGCCATGCTGCGGCCGCACCGGGGCAGCCGATCCTCTCCCGGTTGAAACCGCCGCCAAGCCAGTGTATCGTGTGCGCTGCTAACGCGGGGGTCCTGCAATGCGCCCGGTCAAACAACCGGCATTGCGGGTGAGAAATACCCTTTGAACCTGATCTGGATAATGCCAGCGCAGGGAAGCGTACGGATTTCGCCGCCATCCTTCTGACGAAATCCGCCGCCTCACCAAGCCTCGTCTCCTGCTTAGCTCGAGCCCCACATACGTCAAGGGCTCCGGGCAAGCGCCGAAGCGCCTGTCCGGCGCTCACACAGGAGATTGCATGAACGCCAATCCGAAGTTTCTGTCCGCCGACGCTCATGTCGATGCCGCGGCCGTCGCCCCGCTGCCGAATTCCCGCAAGGTTTATGTCACCGGCTCCCGGCCCGACATCCGCGTGCCGATGCGCGAGATCACGCAGGCCGACACGCCGACCGGCTTCGGCGGCGAAAAGAATCCGCCGATCTACGTGTACGACACGTCGGGCCCCTATACCGATCCGGACGCGAAAATCGACATCCGCGCGGGCCTGGCCGCGCTGCGTCAGGGCTGGATCGAAGCGCGCGGCGACACGGAAGTGCTCGACGGCCTGTCGAGCCAGTACGGCCTCGAGCGCGCGGCCGACCCGGCCACCGCCGACCTGCGCTTCCCGGGCCTGCACCGCAACCCGCGCCGCGCCCAGGCCGGCAAGAACGTCACGCAGATGCACTATGCGCGCCAGGGCATCATCACGCCGGAAATGGAATACATCGCGATCCGCGAGAACCAGCGCCGCGCCGAGTACCTCGAGAGCCTGAAGGCGAGTGGCCCGAACGGCGCGAAGCTCGCCGCGATGATGGGCCGCCAGCACCCGGGCCAGGCGTTCGGCGCAGCGGCCTTCGGCGCGAATGCGCCGGCCGAGATCACGCCGGAATTCGTGCGCTCGGAAGTGGCGTGCGGCCGCGCGATCATCCCCGCGAACATCAACCACCCGGAATCCGAGCCGATGATCATCGGCCGCAACTTCCTCGTGAAGATCAACGCGAACATCGGCAACTCGGCCGTCACGTCGTCGATCGGCGAGGAAGTCGACAAGATGACCTGGGCGATCCGCTGGGGCGGCGACACGGTGATGGACCTGTCGACCGGCAAGCACATCCATGAAACGCGCGAGTGGATCATCCGCAACAGCCCGGTGCCGATCGGCACGGTGCCGATCTACCAGGCGCTGGAAAAGGTCAACGGCAAGGCCGAGGATCTCACCTGGGAAATCTTCCGCGACACGCTGATCGAACAGGCCGAGCAAGGCGTCGACTACTTCACGATCCACGCGGGCGTGCGCCTGCAGTACGTGCCGCTCACCGCGAACCGGATGACCGGCATCGTGTCGCGCGGCGGCTCGATCATGGCGAAGTGGTGCCTCGCGCATCACAAGGAAAGCTTCCTGTACGAACACTTCGAAGAGATCTGCGAGATCATGAAGGCGTACGACGTGAGCTTCTCGCTCGGCGACGGCCTGCGCCCCGGCTCGATCTACGACGCGAACGACGAAGCGCAGCTCGGCGAGCTGAAGACGCTCGGCGAACTCACGCAGATCGCGTGGAAGCACGACGTGCAGGTGATGATCGAAGGCCCCGGCCACGTGCCGATGCAGCTGATCAAGGAGAACATGGATCTCCAGCTCGACTGGTGCAAGGAAGCGCCGTTCTACACGCTCGGGCCGCTGACCACCGACATCGCACCGGGCTACGACCACATCACGTCCGGTATCGGCGCCGCGATGATCGGCTGGTTCGGCACCGCGATGCTCTGCTACGTGACGCCGAAGGAGCACCTGGGCCTGCCGAACAAGGACGACGTGAAGGAAGGCATCATCACGTACAAGCTCGCCGCGCACGCCGCCGATCTCGCGAAGGGCCACCCGGGCGCGCAGGTGCGCGACAACGCGCTGTCGAAGGCGCGCTTCGAGTTCCGCTGGGAAGACCAGTTCAACATCGGCCTCGATCCGGACAAGGCGCGCGAATTCCACGACGAAACGCTGCCGAAGGATTCGGCGAAGGTCGCGCACTTCTGCTCGATGTGCGGCCCGCACTTCTGCTCGATGAAGATCACGCAGGACGTGCGCGAGTTCGCGGCGCAGCAGGGCGTGTCGGAAACCGAAGCGCTGAAGAAGGGGATGGAAGTGAAGGCGGTCGAGTTCGTCAAGACCGGCGCCGAAATCTATCACCGTCAGTAAGCGAATGCGCGGTCCGGCGATTCCCGCCGGATCGCCTCGCCACGCACGAAGCCCGCTTTCGAGCGGGCTTTTTTGCGCATGTCGCGTGCCCGCCGGCGCATGCGAAACAATTGATTACGAAACCGCGCGAGCCTTAACAAGTCCTTACAGCAGCCGCGCGGGACGGCGCGTAGATTGGGTTCATGCGCGGCCGCCAGCCGGTCGTGCGCCTTCCCGTTCACTACCACAAGGACAACGATCATGAATTCGATTCGGCGTTTTGGGGTATGCGCTCTCCTCGTCGCGACAGTGGCCAGCTTGTCGGCCTGCGATTCGATGTCGCGACGCCAGCGCGATACGGCAATCGGTGCGGGTGTCGGTGGCGTCGCCGGCGCGGCGATCGGCGGCAACGCGCTGTCGACGCTGGGCGGCGCGGCGGCCGGCGGCATCATCGGTAACCAGGTCGGCAAGTAAGCAGTCCGACATCGGCCGGCCGGGCGTCGCCGCCCAGCCGCAGGCCGGTGGTTCAACGGCGTTTCCGCAGTGCGGAAGCGCCGTTTTCGTCTGTCGGGCCGCAACAGGCCGGGCCGCTCCGCCCGGAAATGATCGGTTACCGTTTCTCATACCGTGTCATCGGGACTCGGCCTAAGCTTCAACCATCTGCCGATCGCCGGCTCCGCCGGAGACACATCATGAACAGGATCCTCGTCGCCGCGGCGCTTGCCTGCACGACGCTTGCCGGCTGCTATTACCCGTACGGCTATTATCCGGGCGGCTATTACACGGCGGCGCCGGTGCCGGTGCAGCCCGCGCCCGTGTATGTCGATCCGGCCCCCGCCTACTACTATCCGGCGCCGGCCTATGCGCCAGCATGGGGCGGTTATTGGGGCCCGGCGCTGTCGCTCAATTTCGGCTTCGGCGGACGCGGCGGCTGGCGCCATCACTGATCTGACCGGCCGCGCCGCACGTGGCGGAGCGTCTGCGGCCCGGCGGCAAACCGGCGGAATGACCGTTTCTTGTCGTTTCATCCGATCGTGAAACGACGGGCAGTAACGCGGTGTAAGATTCCTCGCATCCCGTCCCCGCCCTCGCCGATCGATGTCACCCAAGAACGCTTTCCTGCTGACCGTGCTCGCCGCCCTGTGGGGCGCGTCCTTCCTGTTCATCCGCGTCGGCGTGGTCGATTTCGGCGTCGCGCCGCTGATGGCGTTGCGCGTGGGCATCGGCGCGCTGTTTCTCGCCGGCTTCGCGCTGACGCGCTTCAAACCCGCCGATCTCGGCGCCCGGCTGCGCCGGCATGCGTGGCCGTTGTTCGTCGTCGGCGCACTGAACTCGGGCATCCCGTTCTGCCTGTTCGCGTTCGCCGAACTGACGCTGTCGGCCGGCGTGACATCGGTGATCAACGCGACGACGCCGCTGTGGGGCGCGCTCGTCGCTTACCTGTGGCTGAAGGACAAGCTGTCGCTGCCGCGCGCGCTCGGCCTCGTGATCGGTTTCGCCGGCGTGCTCACGCTCGTGTGGAACCAGATCGCGAATGCGCACGGCGAAACGGGCGCCGCCGCGACCGCGCTCGCCGCCGCCGCGGCGCTCGGCGCGACGCTGCTGTACGGCATCGCGGCCAACTACACGAAGCGCAAGTTGACCGGCGTCGATCCGCTCGTCAACGCGACCGGCAGCATGATCGGCTCGACCGTCCTGCTGCTGCCGTTCGCGATCGCCACCTGGCCGGCCGCGCCGGTCAGCGCGCACGCATGGGGCTCGGTGCTCGCGCTGGGCGTCGCCTGCACCGGCATCGCGTATTTCATCTTCTTCCACCTGATCGCGCACATCGGCCCCGCGCGGGCGATTACCGTGACGTTCGTGATTCCCGTGTTCGGCCTGCTGTGGGGCGCGCTGTTCCTCGGCGAACACGTGTCGGCCGTGATGATCGAAGGCTGCGTGATCGTGCTCGTCGGCACCGCGCTCGCGACCGGCGCAATCAAGCGGATTCCCGGGATCCGGCCGCGCAGCGGCGAAGCGACCTGACGATACATTCGGGTGCACGCACCGCCATCGTTCCGGCCGTGATGCGTGACGACCGGGCGCCGGCTATTCATCGCCGCGCCCTCGAATAGTGCCGCGGCGCGTCCGGCATTCCGCTGACGGCGAGCTTCGTTCGCCATTTGGCGGCTGTCGGGATTTCCCGCCTCGCCTTGCCGCGCATGCCATGCTCCCCGATTGTCATGTGCGGCGGCGACGCCCGACGCGACGCGGCGGTCATGCGCTGCGCGCATGCGAGCGGCGCCGGCCGCAGTGCCGTTCCCGCGTGTGTCTGGAGTTTCCCTGATACGCGAGCCGCCGCATTCCCGTTACACTTCGGACACTTACCCGCAGAAGGCGGTCTCGATGTCCCACGTCCTTTCGCGTCCGCCGGCGCGTGCGACTGCTTCAGCGTGGCGGCGCGCTGCCGTTGCGCCGCTTGGCCCCGGGCACCGTTGACATGAAGCCCGTCCGCGACCTCTCGCTCGACTCCCTGCTCGAACGCCTCACGCCGACGCCCGGCGGCTGGGTCGCCACCTATCGCACCACGACATTGCGCAGCGTGTTCCAGCCCGTGCTGTCGATCACGCACAAGCGGGTCGTCGGCTACGAAGCGCTGCTGCGCGTCGTCGATCCGAACGGCGCACTGATCTCGCCCGCCGCGCTGTTCGACAAGACGCGCGCCGACGCCGACGCGCTGCTGCTCGACCGCCTCGCGCGCTGCCTGCACACGGCCAACTTCATCGCGCAAGGCATCGGCGACGGCTGGCTGTTCCTGAACGTCAACCCGCGCGTGCTCGACTCGGGCCTCGTGCAGCGCGAATTCGTCGAAGCGCTGTGCCGGCATTTCGCGCTGCCGCCGAACCGCATCGTGCTGGAAGTCGTCGAACAGCCGTCGCGCGACGAAGCCGAGCTCGCCCGCACGATCGACATGATCCAGCATCGCGACTTCCTGATCGCGATCGACGACTTCGGCACGGGATTCTCGAACTTCGACCGCGTGTGGCGCGCGCGCCCCGACATCGTCAAGCTCGATCGCTCGCTCGTCGTACGCTCGACCGGTTCGGCCGACGATCGCCGCATCATGCATCACCTCGTGTCGATGCTGCATCAGGCCGGTGCGATGGTGCTCGCCGAGGGTGTCGAGAGCGACGACTCGCTGCAGGCGCTGATGGAAGCCGATATCGATTTCGTGCAGGGCTTCCAGTTCGGCCAGCCCGATGCATCGATCGCCCATGCCAGCGCGGCAGCACCCGCGATGCTCGACGCCGCGTGGCAGCGCTTCATCGCGCGCCGGCACACGCCGGTGGCCGCCGAGCAGCCCGGCTTCGACGCGATCGAGCGGCTCGTGCTGTCGGGGGCGGCGGCATTTTCCGCAAGCGGCAACCTGCAGGACGCCGCGCAACGCGTGTTCGCGGTGCCGGCCGCGCGCCGCGTGTTCGTCACCGACGAAACCGGCGAGCAGTTCCTGCCGTCGATCGGCGCGCGCGCCGACGACGGCCAGGCGGGCGTCACCCGCCTTTCACCGCTCTTCCCGGAAACCCACAGCAACTGGTCGCGGCGCCCGTATTTCCAGCGCGCGATCGCCGCGCCCGGACGCGTCGCGCTGATGGGCCCGCACTTCTCGCTGACGGAAGGCCGCGACTGCTATACGGCCGCCGTCGCGATCCGCGCGCAGAGCCGGCTGGTCGTGTTCTGCGTCGACTTCGTGCTCGACAGCGCCGGGACCGTCATGCGCTAACCAGTGCGATGGCAAGCGTTCGGCTGTCGCGCCCGCCGTTCGTCGGCGCATCCATTCGTCAGTCGGTCACTTTCCCTCGTCCCGACTTCACCACGCTGCGGCGCGACTTGTGCTCGAGCCGTCGCTCCTTCGACGCACGCGTGGGCCGCGTGGCGACCCGCGCACGCGGCGTGAACGCAACGCCGCTGATCAACGCATCGAGTCGCGCCAGCGCGGCTTCGCGATTCTTCTCCTGGGTGCGATATTCCTGCGACTTGATCACGACGATGCCGTCACGCGTGATGCGCTGGTCGGACAGCGCGAGGAGCCGCTCCTTGATGACGGGCGGCAACGACGACGCGCGGATATCGAAGCGCAGGTGGATCGCGCTCGACACCTTGTTCACGTTCTGCCCGCCCGCGCCCTGCGCGCGCACGGCCGTCCATTCGACTTCGGCCGGATCGAGCGTATAGCGGATCATCATCGCGCAGCCTCCCTGCGGCGCCGTGCAAGCGCCTCGTCGACGCGTGCCGCGAGCCCCGAATCGCGCTGCGTGCGCGTCGCGACCGCCTGCGCGAGTACGCGCCGAGGCCCGATCACCTGCACACGTGTGCGGGCACGCGTGACGGCCGTATAGACGAGCTCACGCGTGAGCACGCGGCCGAACGAAGCCGGCAGCACGAGCGCGGCTTCGTCGAATTCCGAGCCCTGCGACTTGTGGACCGTCAGCGCGAACGCGGTTTCGTGCGGCGGCAGCGCGGCCGGCGACACCGCGCGCGCGGTGCCGTCCGCGCGCCTGAACCACACGCGCAGCACGCCGTGCGCGTCGGGCAGCGCAATGCCGATATCGCCGTTGTACAGCCCGAGCGCATAGTCGTTGCGCGTCACCATGATCGGCCGCCCCGTGAACCAGTGCGCGCCGACCGCCAGCGGCACGCGCGCCGCGTGGCGCACGTGCGCGGCCACGAGCGCATTGACGTGCTCCGCGCCGCGCAGGCCGCTACGGGTCGCGCACAGGATCCGGAACCGGTTGAGCGCGTCGAACAGCGGCAGCGGATCGGGCGCCGGCGCGGCCAGTGTGTCGCGCAACGCGTCGAGGTAAGCGCCGAAGCGCCGCGCGAGCCGCTCGACCGTCGACGACGCGAGCGACTCGCCCGCATCGTCATGGAATGACGCGGCGGCCGAATCGTCGGCGGGCAGCGCGTCGAGCGCGGCCTGCACGTCGCCGCTGCGGATCGCGAGCGACAGCCGGCCGATCGGCGAATCGAGACCGAAGCGGTAATTGCGTTCGAGCCAGACCACGCAGTCGGCGAGCGGTGCGGGTGCGGGCGTGGCTGGCGCGGCGGCGGGTTCGCCCGGCGGTATCGATGTGATCGATGCAAGCGCCACGTCGCCCGCGTCGAACGGCGGCAGCTCGACGGCGTCAAGCCACGCAAGTTCGTCGACCTCGATCCATGCGGGGGCGTCGCCTGGCTCGCCGGCCTCACCCGGCTCGCCGGTTTCGGTCAGCGCCGGATCTACGGCCGGCGGCGGCGCGACGCTGGACGGCGAACTGTCGTCATCCTGCGGCTCGTCGTCGAAAAGCGATGCCTGTCGCACGTCGACCTTCCGTCGCGAAGCTGGTTTGCGCATAGCGGCCGCAGCACGCGCCGGCGCCTCGACCGCGGCGGAAGCCGGATGCGCAGCGGGAGCGGCGGCGGTCGCGGCGGCGTCCTGCACCGGCAGCGCCGCGACGAATGCCGCCTCGTCGATGCCGAGCGCCTGGGCGATGCGCGTGCGCGCCGCAGCGGTAAACGCCGGTCGCGCGCTCAACTCCGCGAACACGGCGCCCGCCTCGACCGCGGCCAGTTGGTCCTTGTCGCCGAGCAGCACGAGCCGCGCACCCGGCGCGAGCGCATCGAGCAGATGCGCGGCGAGCGCGACGTCGATCATCGACGCCTCGTCGACGACGATCAGGTCGTACGGCAGCGGATTGTCGCGATGATGCCGGAACCCGGCCGCCCCGCCGCCGCCCAGCAACCGGTGCAGCGTGAACGACGTCTCCGGCAGGCGCGCCGCAAGTTCGGGCGGCAGGTCGCCGGCCCGCGCGTGCAGCGCTTCCTGCATCCGCTGTGCGGCCTTGCCGGTCGGTGCGGCCAGCGCAACGCGCAGCCCCGGATGCGCGTCGAGCAGACAGGCCAGCACGCCGACGACGGTCGTCGTCTTGCCCGTGCCCGGGCCGCCGCTGACGATCGTCACGCGACCCGTCAGCGCGACGATCGCCGCGACGCGCTGCCAGTCGACTTCGCCGGTTGCCGGCCCGAAGTAACGCGCGAGGCTGTCGCGCAACCGGTCGGGCGCGAGACCTTCGTCCGGCGCGGCCACGCCGGCCTGCGCGACGAGCGCATCGGCAAGCCGCCGCTCGTAGTCGAAATAGCGCGACAGGTACAGGTGGTCGTGGCGGTCGACGATCAGCGGCCGCTCGTCGCCGCGTGCGAGCGTGCCGAACGCGACCACGCCGCTCGCGGCAAGCGCCGCGCGGACTTCGTCGAGCGGGGCTTCGTAGCGCTGCGCGAGCGCGCCGAGCGCGACGCACACGTGGCCGCCCGCGGTCGCACGACTCGTCGCGAACGCGGCACGCGCCGCCCAGCGCGCGGCCGCGGCCGGCGCACCGGCGCGACGAGCCAGATCGCCGATGCGGCGCGCAAACCCTTCCGCGAGCGCGATGCCGAAATCGGCGGGTTCGGGCAGCCGCGCGACGAGGCCGCCGGTAAATTCGAGCGTGTCGTCCTGCGCGTTCACGTTCATGCGCGGCCCCCTTCCATCATCCGGTCGAGTGCGTCGACGAGCGCGCGCTCGGGCCGCCGCGCATGCACGCCGGCCGGTTCGCCGCCGCTGCGCCAGTCGGGCCGGACACCACGCACGAACAGGTACAGGTAGCCCGCGACATGCGTGTCGTAGTCGTAGTCGGGCAGCCGGCCGCGCAGATAGCGGTGCAGTGCGACCGTATAGAGCAGCGCCTGCAGGTGATACGCGTGATCGGCCATCGCGACGTCGAGCGCGCGCGGACCATAGGCGTCCGGCGTCGTGCCAAGATGGTTCGACTTCCAGTCGACGATCCAGAAGCGGCCGTCGTGTTCGACGATCATGTCGATGAAACCCTTGATGAAACCGGCGAGCATGCCCGCCTCCAGTGCAACGTCCGGATAGCCGTGCGCGACCAGCAGCCGGCGCAGCGCCATCAGGTCGAGCGCGGGCGCCGGGAACAGGAAACCCATTTCGTCGAGCCGCTTCGCGGGATCGAGATCGGCGAGCCGCATGCCCGGCACGAGCTCGGTGTGCACGACATCGTCGACCAGCTGCACCATCATCGCCGGCAGGCGTGCGGCCAGCTCGGGCACGGCCTCGACCGGCCGGTCGTGCAGCGCGCCGAGCGCGGCCCTCGGCCACGACTCGGGATCCGTGAAGCGGCTGAGCTCGAACAGGCGGTGCAGGCACTCGCCGGCCGCCGCGCCGCGCGGGAACACGAGGATATCGTCGTCCGGCGGCTCGGGCGCCACCGTATCGGCCAACAGCCATTCGCCATCCGGCACCACCGCGGCGAGCGCATCATGATCGGGCCGCAGCTCGTCGTCGGGCACGGCCGCGACGCCCGCCTCCTCGCGCGCCATCGACGCGGTCAGCGAACTGAAGCTGGCCATCCGCCACGCATCGCGCAGCACGCGCGTCGCATGGCGCGCCGCGAGCGTCTGCGATGCGTCGTGCCCCGCCGCGAGGCGCTCGGGGCGCACAGGCGCCGGCAGCGGCGCGACGCTCACGGGGCCACCCGCGAGCGCCTGCCACGCCGTATCGAGCGCGGCTTCGTCGGGCGGCTCGTCGAGCCATGCATCGAACGACTGGCCGGCGCCCGCGACGAGCCAGTTCAGCACGCTACGTCGTGATTCACGCGTCGAGCGCGACGACAGGTACGGCCCGGCGACGACGTAGCAGCGATAGACCGCGCGCGTGAGCGCCACGTAGACGAGCCGCGCGCGTTCCGCCGCCTGCTCGCGCAGCGCCTGCCGCGCCGCATGCTCGGCTGCCTCCTCGTCGCACCCGTAATGCAGCACCGCGTCGCCCGCATCGTCGTGATACTCGCGCGCATCGGGCAATGCGGACGCGGGCGGCTCGCGCAACCCGCCGTCGTTCAGGAACGGACAGAACACGATCGCGTATTCGAGGCCCTTCGACTTGTGCACGGTGACGATCTGCACGAGGTTGCGATCGGATTCGAGCCGCAGCTGCGCTTCCTCGCCGCCGCCGTCGAGCCGTTGCGCGGCGAGCCAGCGCAGCGTCGGCGCGATGCCCGGCTGCGCGGACGCGCGTGCCTGCGTCAGTTCGGCCAGATGGTTGATGTCGGTCACGCGACGCTCGCCGTCCGCGCCGGCCATCAGGCGCTCGGCAATCCGCAGCTCCCGCGTGAACGTGCGCCACATCACCGCGAAGCCGCGTTCGCGCCACAACAGCCGATACCGCGAGAAGCGCTCGACCCAGCTCATCGCGTCGGCGCTGTCCGCCGCCGATGCTTCCCGTTGCGCGTCGCCGTCGCCCTGCTCCATCCGCCACAGCGCACCGGCATCGAGGCCGAACCAGTCGGATGCGAGCGCCGCGCGCAAGCGCCGCAGGTCGCCTGGCGCATCGATTGCTGCCAGCACACGTTCGAGCTGCTCGGCATCATGGGTCGAGAACACCGAAGCCTGCGCCAGTTCGACGCTGCCGATGCCCCACGTGGCCAGCACGCGCTTCACGAGACTGCCCTGCCGGTGCGTCTGCACCAGCACCGCGATGTCGCCCGGCGACAGCGGTGTCTCGCCGAGCCGCACGCGCTTTTCGCGCGCACCGCGCATCAGCCGTGCGATCTCGGACGCGCAGGCCTGAGCGGCCTGTGCCTGCGCGTCGCGCTTGAGCAACGTGCCTTCACCGCCCGGCAACGCCCACACCCGGAAGTCGCCGGCTGGGCCCGGATCGGTTGCGTCGACGAACGGCGCACGCACGCGTGTGCCGGCACGCACTGCGTAATAGTCGAGCCCGTCGAGCACGAACGCGCGCGGATTCGACATGAAGAAGCGGTTGCATGCATCGACGATCGCGGGCGTCGAACGCTGGTTGACCGCGAGCGTGTAGCACGCGCTCGCCCGCGCGCGTGCGGCGAGATAGGTATGCAGATCGGCCGCGCGGAAGCTGTAGATCGCCTGCTTCGGATCGCCGACCAGAAACAGCGGGCCGCCCGGCGCGAAGATCCGGTCGAAGATCGCGAACTGCAGCGGGTCGGTATCCTGGAACTCGTCGATCAGCGCGGCCGGATAGCGCGCGCGCAGCGTCTCGGCAAGCCACGGATGCGCATGCAGCGCGTGGTACAGGTTCGCGAGCAGATCGTCGAACGAGACGACGCGCCGCGTGCGCTTGCGCTCGGCCAGCTCGCCCGGCGCCATGTCGAGCCATTCGCCGATCAGCGCGAGCCAGCGCGCGCGCTGCGCGGCCTCGGCCGCGGCCACGGCTGCTTCGAGCGCGTCGGCCACGTCGAAGAATGCGTGTTCGGGCGTCGCGCCGCCTTTTTTCGTGGCCTTCACGAGCGCGGTGCGCGTGAGCTTCAGCGCAGCCTTCGGCAGCGCAGCCGTCGCGTCGCCCTGCGCGAAATGCGCGGTCCATGCGGCCAGCGCATCGGCCACGGCCTCGGGTTTGTGCGAGCGCTGGTTGAGCGCGGGTTGCGCGGTGCGCAACAACGCATCGATCGCGTCGCGCTCGGCGGCCCACATCCGCCCGGCCTCGGCGAAGCATTCGGCGGCCGCCGCCTCGGCCGATTCGTCCGGCTCGGTCACGCCGTCCCAGCGCAGCGCGGCGAGCGGCTTCTTCAGCCGGCGCGCGAGCTGCGCATCGAGCGCGGCCGGGCCGGCGCCCGATTCGACGAGCCAGGTCGCGAAGCCCGGCCAGCGCGCGGCTGCCGGCTCGACGCGCGTGCGCCAGAAATCCGCTGCCAGTTCGAAGCGCAGCGACGCGTCGTCGGCCTCCATGTCGAACGCGAACGGCATCGCCGCCGCGAACGGCGCTTCCTGCAGCGCGCGCTGGCAGAACGCATGGATCGTATGGATCGCGGCCTGGTCGAACGCGCGCAGCGCACGCCGGATCCGCTTCGCGGCCGTTTCGGGATCGAGCGCGCCGTCGTCGCCGAGCGTGGTTTCCAGCAGACGCTCGATGAACGGATCACCGCCGTCGTCACCGGTGTCGAGCGCATGCGCGAGCTGCGCGAGCCGGCCGCGAATCCGTTCGTGCAGCTCGGCGGTCGCCGCTTTCGTGAAGGTCACGACGAGGATTTGATCCGCACCGAGATCCTTCTCCAGCAGCAGGCGCACATACAGCGCGCAGATGTTCCAGGTCTTGCCGGTGCCGGCGGACGCCTCGATCTGGTTGACACCGTCGAGCGGGCACACGAACACATCGAGTTCGAGCGCCTGCTGCGGCTGCGACACGGCGCTCATGCGACCTCCTTCAGATGGGCGACGAGCGGATCGAACACGAGCCGCGCAAGGGTGCCGAACGGCTCGTCGAGCGACGCATGCGCACCGCGCCACGCGATCGCGATGGCCGGATCGTCGGCTTCGCTCACGACCCGCTCGTTGATCCAGACGCTCGCAGCCTTCGCCTCGCCGTCGGACACCCTCGCCCACGCGCTGCGCGGGAAAAACCGCAGCGGCATGCGCCGCCCCGCGCGAAACAGCGCGGCCAGCGGCGCGAGCTGCTCGAGCGGCGCCGCGACGGGCGTCAGCTCGAATGCACCGCCGCTGCCGAACCACAGCGTGCGGCGCGGGCCGCCAGGCTCCACCGCGCAGTAAACGAGATGCGCGAGCCACGCGGACAGGTAGTCGCGCGCGCTCGGCCGTGCATAGCGATAGATGATCTGCCCGGCCGGCGTGAGCCGGTTCAGCGTGCCGTGCAGGTCGAGCGGCGCGCTCACCGCGTCGGCCGACAGCCGCGCGTCGTCGGCGCCGAACAGCGCCTGTTCGGTGTCCGGCCAGGCCGGCACGACGGCGAGCGTGAACGGCCGCCGCTCGATCCCGTCGGCCAGCGCGCGGCGCACGTTCGACGCGAGTTGCGTCATCGAACCGAGCGCCTGGTCGCGCCACACGGCGCCCGTCGCACCGCCCGGCAGTTCGGGGCTCGCGTCCGCGATGCGCAGCGCGTGATCGAGCACGCCGCCCGCGTCCGACTCGATCAGCAACGGCAGCACGCGCTCGGCGAGCGCATCGCTGCCGGCGAAGTCGAGCGCGAACGGCTCGGTGTCGAGCAGTTCGGCCTGCGCGTCGGCGAGCACGATGCCGAGCCGCGCGCGCAGCAGCGCACGCGCGGGATGGCGCCAGAAGCGTTCGAATTCGCTGAATGCGACAGGCTCGACCGGTTCGGCCGGCAGCGGCTGCGCGAAGAACGGCAGCTCGCGCGGCCCGTCGCGCGACCCCTCGGCGGCCAGCAGCGTCGCGAGCGTGGCACGCTCGGCGTCGAAGGAAACGAGTTCGCTGCCGGGCTGGAAATACGCGGCCGCGAACGGTTGCAGCGGATGCTCGACGACGAATGAACGCCGCGCGGCATCGACCGCGTCCGGCGCCGCGTCGGGCCCGGCCGTGACGAGCGCGAGATGGTCGAGCAGTTCGTCGACGAGTGCCGCGGGCGGCAACGGCGCGTTGTCGCGAATGCTGCGGCCCGTGTAGGCAATCATCAACCGGTCGCGCGCGGCGAGCAGCAGGTCGAGAAACAGGTTGCGCTCGTCGTCGCGGCGCTGGCGGTCGCCGAGCTTCGGCAACACGGCCATCAGGTCGAATTCGTCGGCACGCGCGAGGCTCGGCAGCACGCCATCGTCCATCCCGAGCAGGCAGACGACGCGATACGGCAGGCCGCGCAGGCTCGTCAGCGACGAGAACGTGACGCCGCCCCACGGCACGCCGCCGCGCGCCGGATCGTCGAGCGCGGCGGCCAGCCCCGCCCGGACGACGGCCGCCGGCAACGCTTCGTCCGGCGCGCCTTCCGTCATCGCGGCCAGCATCGCGTCGAGCGCGTCGCGCACGCCCGCGAGCGCGTCCGCATACGCGGCGCCCGAATCGAAGAACCGCGCGAGCGTATCGGCGAACAGCTCGCTCCAGCCTTGCGGCGTATGCGATTCGGCCAGCCGCCGCGCGAAGCCGTCGAGATCGTCGGTGAAGCGCGCGAGCCGGCCGAGCAGTTCGGCCTCGCTGCCGGTGGCCGCCTCGATCGGCAGCCACGCGCCGACCGGCGCCGCGCCTTCCGGCATCGCATAACCGAGAAAGAGCCGCGCGAGCGCATCGGAGAACGTATGGCGCGGCGACGGCACGGCGGCATCGTCGCTCACGAGCGGCGACAGCCCGCGCCGCGCACCGGCCGCCGCGAGCCAGGTCTGCACCGTCTCCAGCGCCGCCGCATCGATGCCGTAGCGCGCCGCCACCGCGTCGACACGCAGCCATTCGACCAACTCGGGCGCGCCGACCTGCCGCTCCGGCAACGCGAGCCAGTCGAGCAGCACGCGCGCGACCGGGTTCGCCTGCGACGGCGGCAAGCCGGTGATCCGGTAAGGCACACGCGAGCCGCCGGCGCCGGCCGTGCCGAACACGGCGTCGATCAGCGGCCCGGCGGCCGCGAGATCGGCCACCGCGACGAGCACGTCGGACGGCTGCAGGCTCGCGTCGGCGTCGAACCATGCGAGCAGCCGGTCGTGCAGCACCTCGAGCTGGCGCGCGAGGCTGTGGCACACGTGCACCTCGATCCCGCGCTCGGCCGGCGTGTCGCCGATTTCGGCCTCCGGCTGCAGTTCGAGGATCGCATTCTGCACGCGCGCGAGCCACGTCGGCGCGGGATTCTCGACGAAACGCGACGCGTCGCCCGATGCGGCGCTTTCAGTCAGCTCGTGCAGCATGTGCAGCTGCGCCTGGGTCTGCCTGCCCCATTCGGCGAGCAGCGGATGGCCGACTTCCTGGTAATCGAGCCGCCCGGCCGCATCAAGCGCCTCGGCATGCGCGGCGGTCACGATGTCGAACCAGAATTCGCGGCACGGGTTCAGCGCATAGACGCGCACGTCGATCCAGCGCGACAGCTCGCGCAGCAACGCGACGTGCAGCGGCGGCATCGTCGGCAGCGCGAACACGCTGACCGATTCCGGCCAGTCCGCGCGCGCGATGGCTTCGGGATCGAGATGGCGCGCCTCGACGAGGAAACGGTGCGCCGGCGGCGTGCCGCTGTCGCTCAGCTCCGCGAGCAGTGCGCGCCACAGCGCGGCCTGCCAGCGTTCATCGTCGCGCGCGGCGTCGCTGATCCCGCGCGGCGCGCCGTCGCCGGCGAGCACGGACTCGCCTGCCTGCCATGCGGCCAGCCATTCGGGACGATAGGTCAGGTAATGATCGAGCACGGCCGCGACGCGGTGTGCCAGCTCGTAGCGCATCGCATCGTCGGACGCCGACAGATACGCGGCCAGCCGCGGCGACGCGAGCCACGGCGCGCCGTCGGCCGCCTGCGCGAACAGCCGGTAGCAGCGCCACACGAGGCGATCGGGTGCGAACGGCGAACGCGCAGGAACCGTCAGCACGCGGCCGATCTGCGCCCACAGCCATTGCGCGAGATAGGTGAACTCGACGTTCGCGCACACGCCGTTGCGCGCGGCGATGTCGAGCTCGAGACGGCGGCGCAGCGCCGCGCTCGGCACGATGACCTGTTGCGGCGCCCACGGGCCATTGCGGGCCGGGAACGCGGCCAGATCCTCGAGCAGCGCGTCGGCCAGCGTTTCGTGACGATTCGAATAGAAGAGATGGAGCATGAAGCGGGCGTCGGAACCTCGCGCCGGCCGGGCCGGGCGAACAGGATCACCAAGGATAGCAAATGGGCCGCCGTCGCGAACCTCGTCCGGACGGCCAGGTTTTACGGATCGCGAAATACGATAGACTCGTCGCCAGTCAAGATGCCGCCCCCGGGCGTCTTCGTCTGCTATTCAGCCCATCGATGCGCTATTCGGTCGAAATCAGAAAGTTTTTCTACAGCCAGTACTTTTTCGGCGGCCTGCGGATCGCGGTCGGCGTCTCGCTGCCGGCCGTGCTGTGCCTGATCGTGTTTCACAACCGGGAGCTCGGCTTCACGATCTCGACGGGCGCGCTCGGCGCCTGTGTCGTCGACATGCCCGGCCCGCTCAAGTACAAGCACAACGAAATGCTCGCTTGCAGTGTGATCGGTTTTCTGGCCGCGCTCGCCACCGGCCTCGCGACACCGAACATCTTCGTGCTGTGGCTCACCATCGTGCCGCTCACCTTCGTGCTGTCGCTGATCGTCGTCTACGGCAACCGCTGGCCGCAGATCAGCTTCGCGACGCTGTTCATGATGGTGATGACGCTCGAGGAGAAGTTCACGCCGCTGCAGGCGTTCATCAACGCCGGCTGGATTCTCGCGGGCGGCCTCTGGTACACGTACTGGGCCACACTCGTGTCGCAATGGCAGGCGCGCCGGATCGAGCAGCAGGCGCTGGCGGAGAGCCTGTTCGCGTGCGCCGACTACCTGCTCGCGCGCGCGCAGTTCTACGATCTCGATGCCGATCTCGACGAGTGCTACCGCAATCTCGTCGCCAAGCAAATCACGGCGGTCGAAACGCAGGAAACCGCGCGCGACATCGTGCTGCGCAACCTGCCGAAGCTGCGTCGCGGCAAGCTCGACCCCGGCCGCACGACGATGTACAACCTGTTCATCAACAGCGTCGACCTGCACGAGCTGTTCGTCGGCGCCCACACCGACTACCCGCTGGTGCGCAATACGTTCGGCGGCTCCGACCTGATCATTTTCTACCGCGACCTGATCCGCAAGGCGGCTGCCGATCTCGAGGAAATCGGCCTCGCGGTGCTCGAGAACCGCGCACCGCATTCGCGGATCAGCGTGAAGGCCGAGCTGCGCGCGATCGAGTACGAGATCGAGCTGATGCGCAAGAAGAACTTCCCGGCCACCAATGCGGAAGCGTATGCGGCCGTGCTGGCCACGTTCCGGCGCATCTGGAGCGCGACGCGCCTGATCGACCGGATGCGCCGCAACCTGTCGGGCCACGCCGATCCGCAGCAAACCGAACTGAAGATCGACAAGGCGCTCACGCGCTTCCTGCAGCGCCGCCGGATGTCGCCGCTCCTGATCTTCTCGAACCTGAACATCCGCTCGCCGAGCTTCCGCCACGCGCTGCGCGTGACGATCGCGGTCGCGGTCGGGTTCTGGCTCGGCCGGCTGCTGCCGCTCACGAACGCGTACTGGATCGTGATGACGACCATCATCATCCTGAAGCCCGGCTACTCGCTCACCAAGCAGCGCAACGCGGCGCGTATCGTCGGTACGCTGATCGGCTGCGCGGCGAGCGTCGCGCTGATCTACACGGTCAAGGATACGCATCTGCTGATCGCGATCATGTTCGGGTCGATGGTGATGAGCTACAGCCTGCTGCTGTTCAACTACGCGGCGAGCGTCGTGTTCACGTCGTCGTACGTGCTGCTGATGTTCCACCTGCTCGCGCCGGGCAGCATGCGGATCATCGGCGAGCGCGCGATCGACACGGTGGTCGGCTGCATGATCGCGATCGCCGCGAGCCGGCTGTTCCCGTACTGGGAATACCGGCTGATGGGCAAGCAGGTCGCCGACATGCTCACCGCCACCCGCAAGTATTTCGAGGCGGTGTGGCGCGCCGGGCGCGGCATGTCGCCGCCGCCGGTGCCGGCCGCCGACGGCGCGGCCGTCGTGCCGGTCGTCGCCGCGGCCATCGAAACCCCGGCCACGGCCCTCGACGACGACTACCGCTACCGCCTCGCGCGCAAGGACGTACACATCGCGTTCGCGAATCTCGGGCAGGCGTTCCAGCGGATGATGATCGAGCCGAAGGCGCACCAGCGCTTCGTGCCCGAACTGAACGACCTGCTCGTGCAGACGCACGTGCTCGGCGCGCAGATCACGGCCGCCGCGCCGCTGATCCGCGCAGCCTGCGCGGCCGACGGCAGCATCCTCCACGACGACGCACTGCATCGCGGCCTCGCCGCCGTGCTCGACAATCTCGAGAAGGCCGAAGCGGGCGAGCCGCCGCCCGCCGACCAGCTCGACGCGTCGAAGCAGATCACGCGCGACCTCGACGCGATGGTCGTGTCCGCGGAGCAATCCGATGCGGTGGGGGCCGAGCTCACGCACGACCTGAAGGTGCTCGCGCACCAGTGCAAGCAGATGCTCGCGTCGTCGCTGCTGATCCGCAAGGATGCGAGCGTGATCCGCCTGCCCGCCTGAGCGCGGCTTTACCCCGCCGGTGGCCGGCCCGCGCATGCCGCGGCTCGGCCCCGGCGCTCCCCGATTCAACGATCCCCGAAGCATGACCCGCCCGTTCCACGCGGCCTGCGCGCTCGAAGCGCGCCCGCCCAGCCCCCCATTGCGCCCGTCGCGCCAGTCAGGGAATACCCGATTCCGGTCACCCGGCCCGGCTTGTTATCATTCGTTCACATTTAAGTTGTCTATACAACTTGAGCCAATCGGACCGGCCCCGCTCGCCCGGTCCGTCGCATAACGATATCGGAGACACGATGAAAAACTTGCAGCGCCACCTGAGCGCGCGGCACATCCGCTTTCTCGCGCTGGGTTCGGCGATCGGCACGGGCCTGTTCTACGGTTCGGCATCCGCGATCCAGCTCGCGGGCCCGGCCGTGATCCTGGCGTACATCCTGGGCGGCGCGGCCGTCTACATGGTGATGCGCGCGCTCGGCGAGATGGCCGTGCGCGAACCCGTCGCCGGCTCGTTCGGCCACTACGCGACCGAGAACCTCGGCCCGTTCGCCGGATTCGTCACCGGCTGGACCTACACGCTCGAAATGGTGATCGTCGCGATCGCCGACATCACCGCGTTCGGCATCTACATGGGCTTCTGGTTTCCGGATGTCCCGCAATGGATCTGGGTGCTCGGCGTGGTCGCGATCATCTGCGGGCTGAACCTGTGCCACGTGAAGGTGTTCGGCGAGCTCGAGTTCTGGCTCTCGATCATCAAGGTCGGCGCGATCATCGCGATGATCGGCGGCGGCGTCGCGATCCTGCTGAGCGGCATGCACTTCGGCCATTCGGCCGACGTGCCGACGTTCGCGAACCTGTGGAACCATGGCGGCTTCCTGCCGAACGGCGTCGGCGGGCTGATCGCGTCGCTGTCGGTCGTGATCTTCGCGTACGGCGGGATCGAGGTGATCGGGATGAGCGCCGGCGAGGCGAAGGATCCGGAGCGCGTGATTCCGCGCGCGATCAACGCGGTGCCCGCGCGCATCCTGCTGTTCTACGTGCTGACGATGGTCGTGCTGATGTCGATCAGCCCGTGGACGGGTGTCGGCAACGACGGCAGCCCGTTCGTGCAGATCTTCTCGGCGCTCGGCGTGAAGTCGGCTGCAACCATCCTCAACCTGGTGGTGATCAGCGCGGCGATCTCCGCGATCAACAGCGACATCTTCGGCGCGGGCCGGATGATGTTCGGGATGGCGCGCCAGGGCCAGGCGCCGGCCGTGCTGATGACGACGTCGCGGCACGGTGTGCCGTGGGTCACGGTGCTCGTGATGGCAGCCGCGCTGCTCGTCGGCGTGCTGCTCAACTACCTGATGCCGAAGGACGTGTTCCTGACGGTCGCCGCGATCGCGACGTTCGCCACCGTGTGGGTGTGGCTGATGATCCTGCTGTCGCAGGTCGCGATGCGCCGCCGGCTGTCGAGCGCCGAAGTCGCGGCGCTGAAGTTCAAGGTGCCGTTGTGGCCGGTCGCGCCGGCACTGACGATCGCGTTCATGGGCTTCGTGATCGTGATGCTCGGCTGGTTCGAGGACACGCGCGTCGCGCTGTATGTCGGCGCGGCCTGGCTCGCGCTGCTCGCGGCCGTGTTCTACGCACGGATCCGCCCGAAGTTCGCCCCTGCGTCACGTTGACGCACGACTGACCTGCCTACGCGGCGCGCCGGTTCCGGCGCGCGCTTCTCTCCCGGCGCCGCGCGGCATCCCGCGCGCCAACAGCCAGGGATTCATCCCCTTCGCCTGCACCTGCGTGCGCGGCCCCGCGGGCCGCGCTTCGGCACGTCAGTGCGACGCCGCGCTCGCGGCCTCGGCCGGATGGGCCTCGTCGTACGCGTGCTTCTGCGAAATCGCGTTGTACAGGATCGTCCCGATCACGAGCAGCACGGCCACGACGATCAGGATGCTCACGTTGCGGACAGGGTTCTTCTTGCGCTGATCGTTCATGGTCGGGGCGACTCCGTCAAATTCATCGAAGCGGGCATTCTACGCGCTTGCGCGCCCGCTGCGACGCGCCGTTCCGATCCCCCTTCCCCGCCCTTCCTCCGGCCGCCGCAAGCTTTCATTTGATAATCGTTCCCATTTCGATCTAGAATCTCGAGTCTTTCATTTTGTAATGTTTCGGGTCGCTCGGGCGGCAGGCGCGCCCCGGAACGCTCCCATCGTCCACCTGCCCCTCCCGGAGTCTTCATGTCGAATCCGCGCACCCGCCTGCTGCCGCTTGCCGGCGCCCTCGCCCTTGCCGCCGCCGCATTCGCGCCGCTGGCCCACGCGGCCGAGGAAGTGAGCCTGTACACGACTCGCGAACCGAAGCTGATCCAGCCGCTCATCGACGCCTTCACGAAGCAGAGCGGCGTCAAGGTCAACACGGTGTTCGTGAAGGACGGCCTGCTCGAGCGCGTGAAGGCGGAAGGCGCGCAGTCGCCGGCCGACGTGCTGATGACGGTCGATGTCGGCAACCTGCTCGACCTCGTCGACGGCGGGCTCACGCAGCCGGTGCGCTCGAAGGCGCTCGACGACGCGATTCCCGCGAACCTGCGCGGCGCGAACGGCGACTGGTACGCGCTGTCGCTGCGCGACCGCGTGCTGTACGTCGAGAAGGACCTGAAGGTCGACGCGTTCCGCTACGAGGATCTCGCCGATCCGAAATGGAAGGGCAAGGTCTGCATCCGCTCGGGCCAGCACCCGTACAACACGGCGCTCGTCGCGGCGATGATCGCGCACGACGGCGAAGCGGCGACCGAGAAGTGGCTGCGCGGGGTGAAGGCGAACCTCGCGCGCAAGGCGACGGGCGGCGACCGCGACGTCGCGCGCGACATCCTCGGCGGCATCTGCGACGTCGGCCTCGCGAACGCGTACTACGTCGGTCACATGAAGAACGCGGAGCCCGGCAGCGACGCGCGCAAGTGGGGCGACGCGATCAAGGTCGTGCGGCCGACGTTCGCGAACGCGAAGAGCGGCGGCACGCACGTGAACATCAGCGGCGCGACGGTCGCGAAGCACGCACCGCACAAGGCCAACGCGGTGAAACTGCTCGAATACCTCGTGTCGCCGGAAGCGCAGGCGCTGTATGCGCAGGCGAACTACGAATATCCGGTGCGCGCGAACGTGAAGCTCGACCCGGTGATCGCCAGCTTCGGTACGCTGAAGATCGACCCGCTGCCGCTGGCGGACATCGCGAAGCATCGCAAGCAGGCGAGCCAGTTGGTCGACAAGGTCGGTTTTGACAACTGACGCAACCACCGCCGGCGCGCGCCGCCCGCCCTGCCGGCCGCGCCTGCTGCCGCGCGCGGGCAGCCTGTGGCTGCTCGCGGCGCTGGCGATCGCCGCAGCGGTCGCGGCGCCGCTCGCGGTGCTCGTGGCCGCCGCGTTCGACGCCGATCTCGCGCACTGGCGGCATCTCGCCGCATTCGTGCTGCCGCAGGCGCTCGTCAATACGCTGCTGCTGCTCGCGGGCGTCGGCACGATCGTGTCGATCGTCGGCACCGGCTGCGCGTGGCTCGTCACCGCGTACGACTTTCCCGGCCGCCGGATGCTGACGTGGGCGCTGCTGCTGCCGCTCGCGGTCCCCACCTATATCGTCGCATTCGCCTATCTCGACCTGCTGCACCCGATCGGCCCCGTGCAGGGCGCGGTCCGCTGGCTGCTCGGCTTCGACAGCCCGCGCCAGTTCCGCCTGCCCGACCTGCGCTCGCTGCCCGGCGCGATCTTCGTGCTCGGCTTCGTGCTGTATCCCTATGTTTATCTGAGCACGCGCGCGATGTTCGTCACGCAGTCCGCGAGCCTGCTCGAAGCCGCGCGCACGCTCGGCGCGGGACGCGTCGCCACGTTCTGGCGCGTCGTCGTGCCGCTCGCGCGGCCCGCGATCGCGGTGGGCGTGAGCCTCGCGCTGCTCGAAACGCTCAACGACATCGGCGCGTCGGAATTCCTTGGTGTGCAAACGCTGACCGTGTCCGTCTACACGACGTGGATCACGCGCTCCGACCTCGCCGGCGCCGCGCAGATCGCACTCGCGATGCTCGCGATCGTCGTCGGCATGATCGTGCTCGAACGCTACGGGCGGCGGCGCCAGCGCTACGCGCATGGCCGGCGCATGCGGCCGATCGCGCCGCGCCGCCTGACGGGCACGGCCGCATTCTGCGCCGCGTTGCTCGGCTGGCTGCCCGTGCTGCTCGGCTTCGGCGCGCCGGCCGCGTACCTCGCGGTCGAGACGGCCAAGCGGCTGCATCTGGTCGGCGGCGTATCCGCACAACTGATGACGGGGCTCGCGAACACGCTGACGATCGCCACGGCCGCCACCGTCGCGACGCTCGCATGCGGGCTCGTCGTCGCCTGGGCCGCGCGCGCGCAACGCGACAGCGCCCGCGCGGGGCCGGCCCGCGTGTGCGCGAGAATCGCGAGCCTCGGCTATGCGGTGCCCGGCACCGTGCTCGCGATCGGCCTGCTGATCCCGTTCGCGGCGGCCGACCGGCTGTTCGGCGCGGCGCTCGGCCGCGACGGGCTGCTGCTGATGGGTTCGACCGCCGCGCTCGTGATCGCCTATACCGTGCGCTTTCTCGCGATCCCGGCGGGCAGCATCGAGGCCGGCCTCGCGCGCATTCCGCCGTCGCTCGAACAGGCGGCGCGCTCGCTCGGCGAAACGGCCGGCGGCACGCTGCGCCGCGTGCACCTGCCGCTGCTGCGGCCCGCGCTCACGACGAGCGCGCTGCTGGTGTTCGTCGACGCGATGAAGGAATTGCCGGCGACGCTGTTGCTGCGCCCGCTGAACTTCGACACGCTCGCGACCTGGCTGTATGCGGAAGCCGCGCGCGGCACCTACGAGGAAGGCGCGGTCGCCGCGCTCGCGATCGTGCTGGCCGGGCTCGTGCCCGTGATCCTGCTCGCCCGCACCCGCCACAAGATCGGAGCCTGACACCGTGAACCTGCTCGAACTCGATGACCTCTGCCTCGCCTACGACACGCCGCACGGCCGCCGCACCGTGGTCGACGGGCTGAGCCTCGCGCTGCCGCGCGGCGACATCGGCTGCCTGCTCGGCGCGTCCGGCTGCGGCAAGACCACCGTGCTGCGCGCGATCGCCGGCTTCGAGCCGGTGCGGATGGGGCGCATCGTGCTGGACGGCGCGCCCGTCGCGGCGCCGTCGCTCGACGTGCCGCCCGAGCGGCGGCGCATCGGCATGATGTTCCAGGACTACGCGCTGTTCCCGCACCTGAGCGCGGCGGACAACGTCGCGTTCGGCCTGCGGCGCATGCCGAAGGCCGAACGGCGCCTGCGTGTCGCGGAAATGCTCGAACTCGTCGGCCTCGCCGATGCCGGCGGCGCGTATCCGCACGAACTGTCGGGCGGCCAGCAGCAGCGCGTCGCACTCGCGCGTGCGCTCGCGCCGTCGCCGGAGCTACTGCTGCTCGACGAGCCGTTCTCGAATCTCGACGTCGATACCCGCGAGCGGCTTGCGTTCGAGCTGCGCGACATCCTGAAACGCACGGGCCACACCGCGATCCTGGTCACGCACAACCAGGCCGAAGCGTTCGCGATCGCCGACCGGATCGGCGTGATGAAGGACGGCCGGCTCGCGCAATGGGATACGCCGTACGCGCTGCATCACCATCCGGCCAGCCCGTTCGTCGCGGATTTCGTGCGCCGCGACGCGCTGGCCGACGAACGCGCACGCGCACTGGCGCGCGGCCGCTGAACCCGCGGGCGCGATGCGCGCGCCCGCGTCGTTTCATCGCCGCATTTCATCGCCGCATTTCATCGCTGTGTTTCATCGCTGCGTTTCATCGCGCGTCAGGCCGGCTCGGCAAGATCGCGCACGGGCAGCGCGGTCGAATACTTGATCTGCTCCATCGCAAACGACGAGCTGACATCGAACAGCGGCACCGCGCGAATCAGCTGCTTGTAGACGCGGTCGTAATCGTCGATGCCGGTTACCACGACGCGCAGCAGGTAATCGGTCTCGCCGCTCATCCGGTACACCTCGACCACTTCCGGCATGTCGCGCACGGCCTGCGTGAAACGCTGCGCCCATTCCTCGGTGTGCTGGTTCGTGCGGATCGCGACGAACACGGTCGTGCCGACCCCGAGCTTGCGCGGATCGCACAGCGCAACCTGCGCGCGAATCGCGCCGGTTTCCTTGAGCCGCTGCACGCGCTTCCAGCACGGCGTCTGCGACAGGTTCACGCGCTGCGCCAGTTCCGCGATCGGTAGCGTGGCGTCCGCCTGCAACAGCTCCAGCAGCTTGCGATCGATGGCGTCCATTTCTCCAGTCCCTCGTCGATAGAAATTTATTCTATGCATCCTGCACAACGGGGAACGATATGAAAACGGCTTCGCCGCGTCGACCGGTATAAATACCGATCCGGTATGCGCGCGCAGCGAGCGAATCTCCGCCACACCGCATGCGCCAAATGAAACAGGCGATTCCGCCCATGAAGGGGGAATCGCCTGGCGTTCCTGCACAGTGCGACCAGCCGGGCGCTCACGCGCCGCCGGCCAGCGTCAGCGCACCGCTCAATACGCGACCGTCGCGATCTCGTGCACGAAGCTGCCTTGCTCGAGCGCGTCGACGAACGCGACCGCGTAGTCTTCCGCCGAGATCTTGCTGTTGCCTTGTGCGTCCGCGATCAGCTTGCCGACGCCCGTGCGGAACGTACCCGTGCGCTCGCCCGGGGCGATCAGCGCGGCCGGTGCGAAGAACGTCCAGTCGAGATCGCCGACCGTCTTCAGGTAGTCGAGTGCATCGCGGTGCGCGAGGGCGACCGCCTTGTACGCTTCCGGGAAACCTTCGCTGTCGACGAGCTGCTTGCCCGGCGCAACTTCGAGCGAACCGGCGCCGCCCACCACGACGAGCCGCTTCAGCCCCGCCTGGCGCGTGCCGGCGACCAGCGCCTTCGCAGCCGCGACGACCTTCGCCGCATCATCCTGTTTCGGGCCGTACGCGCTCGCGACGACGTCATGGCCCGGCAGCGCGGCCGCAATGCTGGCCGCGTCGAACAGGTCGGCCGCCTTCGCGGTGATGCCGTCGCCGGCTGCGCCCGGATTGCGCGACAGCGCGGTCACGCGATGGCCGCGTCGCGCAGCTTCCGCGGCAATGCGCGAGCGGATCGTGCCGGTGGCGCCGAACAGCGCGATATTCAAGGTACGTTGCGTCATATCGATTCTCCAGTAAGAAAAATATGTAACGTAGTTAATTACATATAAGACCGAAAAAAACGGGGCAAAGCCCCCGTCGCGCCGGTCGCCGCGCCTCTCGCGCCGCCCGGCCTCCTGCCCTGCCGCCGCTCACCCGCCGGCGCGTGTCGCCTGCTGCGTGCGCTGCTCCAGCTCCAGCACGTCGGCCGTCACGTCAGCCAGCGTGCGCGTGCCCAGCGACGCTTCCATCGCCCGCTGCGCGTCGCCGATGTAGTCGACCAGCGCGCCCTGGATGTGCCGCCCGACGAGACACGCGGGATTCGGCGCCTCACGGTGCAGCGCGAACAGTTGCGCATCGTCGACCGCGCGATACACGTCGAGCAGCGTGATCGCGCCGGGCTCGCGCGCCAGCAGCGCACCGCCGCCCGCGCCCAGTTGCGACGTGGTCAGCCCCGCGGCCGCCAGCATCGACAACAACCGGCGGATCAGCGCCGGATTCGTGTTCACGCTGCCCGCGATGATGTCGGACGACAACGGCACGCCCTCCTGCATCGACAGCAAGGCAAGCACGTGGACGGCAAACGCGAACCGGCTGCTGGTATTCATTCCTGACTCACTTGACGACGCCGGCCCATTCCGCAGCCGGCGACATGTGTAACCATGATAATTACATTTAGAGGATCACGCAAGCCCGCGTCACTCTCCGCTCGCGGGCTTGGCGCCCGGCGCATTCTGCTGGCTCCACTGCTGGAGCTTCTTGCCGGCTTCGGCGATCTTCGCGCCGGCTTCGGAAGCCGCATGCGCGACGACCGCGGACGCGGCCGCGTCGATCTGCGCCTGCGCGGCGGAGGCGAGGCCGCTCGCGGACAGCGGCGGCACGGCCGACGCCGCGGACGCGATGCCGGCCTTCGCGGCGTTGAGCTGCTGGTTGACGGTGCTCGCGACCTGGTCGAGCGCCTTGGCCGCATTGTTCGCGGCATCGGCGGCCGCGCTCGCGGCCGTGTCGGGTTGCGTGGCCGGCGCGCCGGACTTCTCGCAGCCCGCGAGCAACAGCAGCGCACCGGCGGCCACGGCCGCCAGCACGGACCCGGGCACGCGACGCGCCCGCGATGTCTTCATGTTCATCAGCAATCTCCGGCCGCGCGTCGCGCGGCCTCGTGGTTGGACCGACGTCGATGATACCGCCTGTGGAACAGGGCCAATCACGCACCGTGATTAAAAATGGCTTTCAATTTCGGACTCGTCTGATTCAATCGCACACGCGAGGACACTAAAGTGGGCACGCTTCAATCCGCTTTGGACGCGCCCCCTTTTTCTCATGGATTTCCTCGTCGACTGGCTCATCGCCCTGGCCGCCGTGCTTGCCGCCACCCTGTTCCTGTCCCTGCGCCCGCCGTCGGCGCGCCGCCTGGCCGAATCCGGGCGCCCGCGCCGCGTCGCGACCGCGCGCCTGCTCACGCAGGCCGTGATCGGCTTCTGGACGGCCGCGCTGATCGTCGCGGAAGGCATCCTCGGCCCCACCGCCAACGGTCAGTCGCTGGCGGGCTTCGCGGCACTCGCGTTTGCCGCGCTCGGGCTGACGACCGTCGCCGCCTACTGGTCGGCGTGCGCGCTGCGGCTGCGCCGGCCGCCGCTGCTGTTCCCGCGCCACTGACGCGCCGCAACGGTGCGCGGCAACGCACCATCACGCACCACGCCGCGCCAATCGACATATCGCGCGCACCAGTTCCGCACACGTCGCACCACACGCGTGCACCCGGCCTCGCATCGCATCCGCATCGACCACGCCCCCTTCCCGTGCACGATTCACCGGATTGCCGCACCCCACGGTGTTGAAGCACCAACTCCACGCAGCCGTTCACCAAGTTGGCTCGATACTTGCATTCGTTGCCCGTTTTTTGCGCAAGGAAGCCACGGCATGGATGGTCTGAAATCCGGCGTCGACACCCTGTTCCTGTTGATCGGCGCCGTCATGGTGCTCGCGATGCACGCGGGCTTCGCATTTCTCGAACTCGGCACGGTCCGCAAGAAGAACCAGGTCAACGCGCTCGTGAAGATCCTGGTCGACTTCTCGGTGTCGACGCTCGCGTATTTCTTCATCGGCTACACGATCGCGTACGGCGTCGAGTTCTTCGACGACATCGGCACGCTGTCGCAACACAGCGGCTACGCGCTCGTGCGCTTCTTCTTCCTGCTGACCTTCGCGGCGGCGATCCCCGCGATCGTGTCCGGCGGCATCGCCGAGCGCGCGAAGTTCAATCCGCAGCTCGTCGCGACGCTGATCATCGTCGGCTTCATCTATCCGTTCTTCGAAGGGATCGCCTGGAACGAGCGTTTCGGCGTGCAGGCCTGGCTCACGCACGCGTTCGGTGCGCCGTTCCATGATTTCGCGGGCTCCGTCGTCGTGCACGCGTTCGGCGGCTGGGTCGCGCTGCCGGCCGTGCTGCTGCTCGGCGCGCGCCACGGCCGCTATGCGAAGGACGGCCGGATCGCCGCGCACCCGCCGTCGAACATCCCGTTCCTCGCGCTCGGCGCGTGGGTGCTCGCGGTCGGCTGGTTCGGCTTCAACGTGATGAGCGCGCAGACGCTCGACAAGATCAGCGGCCTCGTCGCCGTGAACTCGCTGATGGCGATGGTCGGCGGCACGCTCGCCGCGTGGATGGCCGGCCGCAACGACCCGGGCTTCACGTACAACGGGCCGCTCGCGGGCCTCGTCGCCGTGTGCGCGGGCTCCGACGTGATGCACCCGATCGGCGCGCTCGTCACGGGCGCCGCGGCCGGTGCGCTGTTCGTCGCGATGTTCACCTGCGTGCAGAACAAGTGGCGCATCGACGACGTGCTCGGCGTGTGGCCGCTGCACGGCATGTGCGGCGCGCTCGGCGGCCTCGCGGCCGGCGTGTTCGGCCTGCCCGCGCTCGGCGGTCTCGGCGGCGTGTCGTTCCTGTCGCAGCTCGTCGGCACGCTCGGCGGCATCGCGATCGCGACCGCTGGCGGCACGCTCGTCTACGGCGCGCTGAAAGCGACCGTCGGGCTGCGCCTCGATCGCGAAGCGGAGTTCGACGGCGCGGACCTGTCGATCCACCGCATCTCGGCGACGCCCGAACGCGATTGAGCGCCTGACGAACGCCCGACGGCACATTACGTTTTCAATTCAAAAAACTTTCATCGAGCGTCCTTACACTTCCGTCCAGTTTTCAATTTGCCTTCGCCGAGCTTGCCGAGCGCCTGCTTCGCGAAGGCCATTCTTCCAACAACTGAAACTGGACTCCACATGCCCGCGTTGCCCAATGCTGCCCGTCGTCAGGCCCTGAAGATCCTCGCCGGCGCGCCGATGCTTCCCCTTTCCGGCCTCGCGCTGCCGGCCCTGCTGACGGGTTGCGGCGGCGACGACAATCCCGCGTCGACGCCGGCCCCGGTCGCCGCCGCGTACACGTCGGCGACGTTCTCGGCGATGGCCGCCCCGACGCTCGACAACGCGGCCGCGATGGCCACGACGACGGTCGGCTCGACGCTGTCGGTGTCGTTCTCGGACGGCTCGGCACGCAACTTCAAGCTGGCGTACCGGCCGTTCTTCGTGACGGGCGACCAGGTGCCGGACGGCAAGGGCGGCACCACGCTCGCGGGCGGCTACTACGACATCAACAACCAGCCGATCATCGATCGCTCGGTGGCCGGCAAGGAGCGCCAGTTCTATTCCGACTGCCCGGACGGC
This sequence comes from Burkholderia sp. HI4860, assembly GCF_002223045.2. Classification (NCBI taxonomy): domain Bacteria; kingdom Pseudomonadati; phylum Pseudomonadota; class Betaproteobacteria; order Burkholderiales; family Burkholderiaceae; genus Burkholderia; species Burkholderia sp. HI4860. The sequence goes on from NZ_NKFO02000003.1 coordinate 647,505, forward strand.
AGCTCGCTGCTGACGCTGAAGAACGCGAACGTGCCCGGCGTGAAGGGCAACACGGTGTTCGCCGTCGTGCAGTTCGAATACACGACGCGCGACCAGGCAAGCGCCTCGCAGTACGGCCAGCTGCCGTCGCCGATCGCGGTGCTCACGCTCGACCAGGATCCGGCCAACGGCGCGCTGAAGGTCGTCAAGTACCACAACGTCGACACGTCGAAGGCGCACGGCCTGTGGATCACGTGCGGCGCGAGCCTGTCGCCGTGGGGCACGCACCTGTCGAGCGAGGAGTACGAGCCGGATGCGACGAAGGTCGCGACCGACGCGCAGTTCAAGGCGTTCAGCAAGAACACGTTCGGCGACGAGACGAAGGCAAACCCCTACCACTACGGCCACCTGCCCGAGATCACCGTGAATCCGGACGGCACGGGCACCGTGAAGAAGCACTACTGCCTCGGCCGCATCTCGCACGAGCTGATCCAGGTGATGCCGGACCAGCGCACCGTGATGATGGGTGACGACGCCACCAACGGCGGCCTGTTCATGTTCGTCGCCGACAAGGCGGCCGACCTGTCAGCCGGCACGCTGTACGTCGCGAAGTGGACGCAGACGTCGTCCGCCGGCGCGGGCACCGCGACCCTCACGTGGATCAGGATCGGTCACGCAACCAGCGGCGAGATCGAAGCGCTCGCGAACACGCTGAAGGCGTCGGACATCATGGACCTCGCGACCACCGACCCGAACGATGCGAGCTACACGAAGATCCACTTCGGCGGCAAGTTCAACTGGATGCGCGTGAAGCCGGGGATGGAAAAGGCGGCCGCCTTCCTCGAGACGCACCGCTACGCGGCGCTGCTCGGCGGCAGCATGGGCTTCACGAAGCTCGAAGGCACGACCGTGAACGCGAAGGACAAGATCGTCTACACGGCGATGTCGCGGATCGAGACGTCGATGGTCAAGGGCAATGCGGTGTCGCGCGACGTCGCGCTCGACAAGAAGATCGCCGCGGGCGCCGTCTATGCACTGAACCTGAAGGGCAGCCAGCGCGACACGACGGGCAGCGCGATCGACAGCGAATGGGTGCCGGTCGACATGGGCGCGCCGGCCGCGCTCGTCGGCGAGGATCTCGCCGCGGCCGACGGGCTCGGCAACCTCGCGAACCCGGACAAGATCGCGAACCCGGACAACCTGAAGTTCTCCGAAAAGCTGCGCACGCTGTTCATCGGCGAAGACTCGGGCATGCACGTGAACAACTTCCTGTGGGCGTACAACGTCGACACGAAATCGCTGGTACGCGTGCTCTCGTGCCCGGCCGGCGCCGAATCGACGGGCCTGCACGCGGTCGACGAGATCAACGGCTGGACCTACATCATGAGCAACTTCCAGCACGCGGGCGACTGGGAATCGCCGCTGCACGACAAGGTGAAGCCGACGCTCGATCCGCTCGTGCGTGCGAACTTCAAGGACCGCTTCGGCGCCAGCGTCGGCTACCTGACGGCCGAGCAGACCAGCATCCAGCTCGCGAAGGCCTGACCGGGTCACGCGAGGGAGGTCCGCCACCGCTGGTGGGCCCGTTTCTTCATCACGTTCATTCGTCGGCGCTCCACGCCGTTTGATGCGCGATGCCCGTTGCGGGCGTCGCGCTTTTTTTTGTGCGGCGAGCGCGTCAATGCCGGCCGGCCAGGCCCTGTCCCGGCAGCGTGCCTCCCGGAAAACCGGACAGGCTCGGCGCACTGGCCGGCATCGCCGGGGCAATCGCCGGCGCGTCGGCGGGCGGCGCGGACAGCCCGGGCGCGAGGTACAGGAACTTCCATTGCCGATACGTCTCGGCCCCTTCGAAATCCATGTACCGATCCGGAAATCCCGCGCGCTTGATCGTCGCGCCGTCCGAGCTGCTGAACACGCCGTAGAAGCGGTCGCCCCGCCACAAGAAGGACCAGTCGTTCTTGCCGCTGACCGGATCCGGATACGCGCGGCGCAGGTGGTGCATGGGCTTCGCGAAGCGGGTGTCTTCCAGCAGATCGTCGACCGTCTGCGGGTACGCGCGCGCGAGCCGGTAATAGCTGACGATGGCCTTCCGGTACTGGTCGCCGACGAACAGCAGTTGCCGCTCCTGCTCGCGACGCCGCTGCAGCGACCAGACGTCCAGCGCGCCGGCCAGTGCGATCGACATCAGCATCAGCGCGATCAGCAAGGCAAGCAGCACGAGCCCGCGCTGCCGCCGGCGGCGGCCCTGCGGCGCGCGCACGACGCGGCGCCCAGCCCGCTTCATTTCGCTGCCCCCGCCGCAGGCGCAGCCGTTGCCGCGACGCCGGGCAGCACGCCCTGCGCCGCGCTCGCGGGCCCGACGTCGTACACGCCGGGCTTGTTCTCGTCCGGCGAGGCAAGCGTCGCCCATTTGTCGTCGCCGTTGACCGGATCGACCGGCACCGCCCGCAGATAGTGCTTCGCGACCAGCTCGTCGAGCGTCTCGGGATACTGCCCGTTGTCGCCGTAATACTGGTCGATCGCATTGCGCATCACCGCCAGGTTCTGCAGCCTCACCTGCTCCTTGCCGTGCTCGATGCTGTGCATGTAGCGCGGCACGGCCAACGTCAGAAGCAGTCCGATGAGCGCCATCACGACCACGATTTCGATCAGCGTAAAGCCGCGGATCCTGCGGATGCGAGCGAGTTTCATGATGGACGGTCACCACTGTTTGTACGGAATGCCGTTGATGCCGATACGTGCCGATTTCGACGTCACGTCGAACACGTCCTTGCCGGGCTCGAAGCCCCCCGGAGGCCCGTCAGCCGCCGGCTCCGGCGGCGTGCCGTATGCACGCACGTCCCAGGTGTCCTCGTCCGGCGTATCGGGGTCGCCGGTGAAGAACGGATCGCGCGGCACGCGGCGCAGGAACATCACCAGGCCGCCCTTCGGGTCGCGGGCGTTTTTCACGCCCGTCACGAGCACGGTCAGCGACGGCGGATAGCCGGACGATTCGGCCTCCTTGTCGATCTTCCCCGCGTCGCTCGCCTCCTTGTACGCATCGAGCGCGGTGCGGATCTCGCGCAACGCGGCACTCAACGCCTGTTCCTTCTGCCGCTGCACGAGCAGTTCGGAGAACGGCATGACCGCGAGCGCGAGGATCGCCACGAGCGCGAGCGTGATGACCATCTCGATCAACGTGAAGCCGCGCAGGCCGATGCGGCCGCCGCGGCCGACGCAAGTCGCTGCATTGCGCGCGGCCACGGCTCACTTCCCGACCGGGCGAAGCGGGTTTTCGCTCGGAATGTCGCCCGCCGGCATCTGCAGCGTCGGAGGCGGGGCCGCCGGTGCGGCGGCGGGTGCATTGGCGGCCGCGGCAGGCTGCTCGGCCGGCGCGGGCGACGCAACCGGCGTCACGGTGGTGCCCGGCGCGGGCGCGACTTCGTTGCCCGCGGGCGGCGGCTCCGCCGCGGCTGCCCCGCCGCTCCCGCCGGCCGGTGCCGGCAATGCCGCTTGCGGCCTCGAGAACCGCCCGCCGTAAGGCTCGGGAGGCGGCGTCGTACGCGGTGCGGCCGGCATCTGTCCGAACGCGCCGCTCTCGGGCGACGGCTGCGCGCGGATCGCGGCAGCCTCCAGCGGGGTCGGCGCCCTGCCGCCCGACGTCCCGCCGCCCACGCTGCCCGGAACGACCCTCGCCGTCGGCGCGGCGGGCGCCTCCGCGTTCTGCGCCTCCGCGTTCAGCGCAACCGGATCGAGTCGCAGCTGGTCGGCGTGCACGTTGACGTCGGTGCCCGACCATACTTCCTGGGTGTCCGCATCCGCCGCCACTTGCGGCCGGACGATATGCGGCGTGATCTGCAGCACGATCTCGGTCTTCTTGTGATCGCCGCCGTGATCGGAGAACAGGCGGCCGAGCACCGGCAACTGCCCGAGACCCGGCACCTTGTTCGCGTTGCGGCGATCCTCGTCCGAAATCAGGCCGCCCATGATCTGCGTTTCGCCGTCCCGCAGCCGCAGGCTGGTCGACGCACTGCGCGTACCGATCTGGTAAGCGAGCGAACTCAGCCCCTGCGAGTTGCCGCTCGAGATCGTGTTGGTGATGTTGCTGACCTCGAGATTCAGCTTGATGCCGACGTCGCCGTCGCGATAGACCTGCGGCTCGACCTCGAGCTTGATGCCCACGTCGAGGTACTGGATCATCTGCGTAAACGACGGTCCGCTGGTGCTCGGCGTGCTCGAGCTCGAGATCACCGGGACCTTGTCGCCGATCATGATGCGCGCCTTCTCCTTGTTGCGCGCGCGGATGCGCGGGCTCGCGAGCAGATTCGCGTCGGTATCGGTCAGCTTGAAGTCCGCGGTGGCCGACAGGCTGCTGACGTTCAGCGCATTGATCGGCAGATGGTGCAGCACGCCCCAGGTATCGGCCGAGCTCGGCGTCGACACCGTAAACGAGCTGGGCCAGTTGATGCCCAGCTGCGACATCCGGTCGTGCGACACCTCCAGTACCTCGACCTCGAGCATCACTTCCGGCTCCGGCAAGTCCTGGGCGGCGATCATCTCCTCGGCGACCTTGATCATGTCGGGCGTGCCGCGGATCGTCACCGTGTTCGAGCGCTCGTCGATCACCGCTTCCTTCACCTTCAACAGGCTCTTCAGCAGCGACTGCACCTGCTTCGCGTCGACGTTCGACAACTGGAACGTCCGCACCTTGAGCTCCTGGTACTCGAGCTCCTTGGCCGGTGTCGCCGGGTAGATGAACAGCGTGTTCGCGTTCATCTGCTTCTTGTCGAGCTGGTTCTGCAACAGGATCATGTCGACCGTGTCCTGCAGCGACGCGTTCTGCACGAAGATCGTCGTCTTCAGATCGGCGCGCACGTCGCGATCGAAAATGACGTTCAGCCCGGATGTCCGCGACAAGGCCTCGAACACCATCCGCACGTTCGCGTCGCGGAACTGCAGCGACACCGGCGTGCGCATGATCGACGACGCCGCGAGCTTGTCGTCGCGCTCCGCGTGTTGCTGGCGGCGCTTCTCGCTGAGCTCCGCCTGCATGCTTGCCGCCATCGCATTGGCCGGATCCTCGACCAGCACGCGATGCACGCGCTCGGCCGCCTGCGCGTACGAACCGCGCTTCATCATGCGGTCCGCTTCCTGCAGAATCGCGAGATGCTTGCGGTCCTGGTCGATCATCGTGCCGATCCGGCGCGCGCGCTCGCTGGTCGGATCGAGTTGCATCGCCATGTAGACGGAGCGGGCCGCGTCGTCGAACTCGTTCTTCTGGCGAAACGCGTCCGCGTTGTCGAGCAGATCGTCGACGGCCTCCTTGCGGTCGTGCATTGCGTCGATCTTCACCTGTGCATTGGTCGGATCGTCGTGAAGGTTCGGCACATGCGCACATCCGCCGCATGCGAGCAGCGCCACGGCGATCGCCAGCGCGCGTTTCGTCGCGCACCGGCTGGTCGGCGGCGCCAAGCGCGCAGCGGCCCGGGGGGCGGAGCCAAGGCATGTCGACCGGCCGTCGTCCCCATCGCGGCGCGCATCCCGTGTACGTATGGTTTTCATTTACTTTCCTTCCACTGGAATGAGCACCGTCTGGACCTGGTTCAGCGGCAGATAGGTGAGCACCACGTTCGACGCGGACACCGACTCCACCCGATACTGGCCGCCGATCACGTCACCCGGCGAAACAATCAGCAACTGATCTCCGTTGCCGAGGAACACCTGCGGCTTCGCCGACCTGGCATCCTGCTGGCCGAGATAGACGAACGGCACCGGCGGCGCGGTCGGCGGCGCCGGACGCGTCTCGGGAGGAGGCGGCACGACGGGCGGCGGCGGCAGCCATGACGACGCCGTGAACGGATCGTGTGCGGCTTCGACGGACACGGGCGCACGCAATGCGGCGAGCTGCTCGCGCGGGGTCGCCACCGCTGCATGCGACGCGGGCGCGGGCGCTGCGGCCTGAGAGGCCGGCGCGACGCGCACACGGGCCGGCGCGGGCGCCGCCCGCACCCCGTCGTGACGCACCACGATGCTTGCGGCAGCGGGCGCCGGCTGCTGCATCGCCGCCACCAGCACGCGATATCCGGCACCGGCGACGACGAGGCAAGCCAGCGCGAGTGCGAGCCGATGGCGCGAAGCGGGCTTCATGGCGGCGGAGATCATGGCTGGGCGCTCCGGTAGACGAGCTCGAAACGCACCCGCGCGTCGAGAATGCTGCTGCCCACTGCCGGACGCTCGACGTGGATCTCCTGCAGCGCCGCGTTCGGCACGTTGTTCAGCACCGATGCAAGAAAATGCCGGATCGCGCCGTACTGGTCCTTCACGGGCAGCAGCACCTGGTAGCGCGCGAAGCGCCCGCCCGACTCGGTCGTCATCTGGTACTCGGCCGACCCGAGTGTCAGGTGACTGTCGCGCGCCTGCTCGAAGATCGACGCGATGTCTTCCGCGCTTTGCGAAGAAGCCGGAAAGAGCGCGGGCAGCGCGTCGAGCGGGGTCGCGTCCGCCGCCGTGCCGCGCACATCCACGCGACGATGGCCGGGTGCGGCGCGCACCACACTGGCCGGCGCAAGCATCGCGCGCGTGTCGGACTCGACACCCGCGATCGCCGCATACGTGATGGCGGCCGCGCCGAGCATCAGCACGCCGGCGAGCCCCGGCAGACCGAAGGCGCGTCGCCACTCGAAGCGAAGCGTGAGCAGGCGGTCCGCGAAACGATCGGCTTTCATGATTTCCTCCAGACGGCCGTGATCTGGAAACGCACCGGCTTGCCCGCCACGTTCTCCTCGACGAGATGACCGTTGAGCGTCGCCTCGCGCAGCACGACGCTCGTCTGCAAGTACTTCAGGTACGCGATCATCGCGTCCGGATCCTTCGCTTCGGCCGTGATGCGAATCTGGCCCTGCGCCGGGTTCTGGTCGATGCCGATGAGCGCGACGTCATGGCCCGGATAGTCCTCGACGATCGAGAAGAGCGTCTGCCACGGCACGGTCAGCTCGCGCAGCACGGCCTGGCTCTGCTTTTCCGCAAGCCGGGCAGCCGCGGTCGGCGGCGGCTTCGCGACGTGTTGCTGCGCGAGCAGGCGATGCTGGACGACCGTCAGGCTCTCCCTGATGCGGTCGTTTTCCGCGTACGTGTGCCAGAGCCGGACGGCGCACGCGCTCCACAGCAGCGCGGCGACACCGAGGAGGATCATTCCGCCGGCGCCGATGCGCGCGCGGCGCCGGCAAAAATCGATGTCGAGCGTGCGGATCATGGCGCGTACTCCAGCAATCGGCGCGCGGGCGAACCGTCGTGCGCCGCGCGGCCCGGCAGCGCGACCGCGGCGCAACGCGCGCCGAACGGCGTTACGTCGAGGTCGGTGCCGAACAGATAGACCTTGCAGGCGTCGAGCTTCAGGCCCGTGCGCAGCGCCGAGCGCTCGAACAGCTGCTCGGCGAGCTCGGCGAGCCGCGACGCGTCGCCGGACTCGCCCGGAAAGAGGCGCTGCGTGTCGTACGCGGCCCACTCGCCGTGCTCGATCATGACCGCTTGCAGCAGCGCCTCGTCGACGACGAGCAGCATCGCATCGCCGTCCGGCTTCACCGCGAACCGGTCGAGCGTCTCCGGAAGGGCCGCGCGCAGGCCGCGGATCGGCACGTCGCCGGACGCACCGGCACCGAGGATGCCGTCGTACAGCGTACGCGGCAGCGCGCTGGCAAAGAGCACCCTGCCACCGCGCCGCACGTCGAAGCGCGCAACCAGCGACTCCGCGGCGACGCCGTACGTGTCGGAGAAATGCGCGAGCGCGATTTCCTCCAGCTCGCGTGCGTGCAGCGCGCGGAAGTCTCCGCGCAGGATCGCATGACAACACCAGAAATCGTCGAGCACGACATGCGCGCCGCGCACCGGCGCCCGCTTCGCGCCGGCATCGACATCGTGCATCGCGGCCAGCGCGGCGCGCAGCGCATCGAGCAGCCCCGCCTCGCTGCCGAACTGCGCATCGGGAATGGCGACGCTGAGCGGATCGGCGACGAACCCGCGCCGGTCCGGCCGCCACAGTGCGCGCGTGCGGATGCCGACGGCGATCTCGCGCGTCCCGACACCGACGGCAAGACGATCATTCGACCATGGTGACACGATTGATCTCCTCGAGCGTCGTTTCGCCGCGCCTGACCAGGTCGAGCGCCGACGCCCGCAACGTCGTCATCCCGTAGCGCAGCGCCGCGGCCTTGATGTGCCCGAGCGGCGCGCGCTCGGACAGCAGTTGCCGCAGTTCGTCGTTCATGCGCAGCGCCTCCGCGATCGCGCGCCGGCCGCGATAGCCGCTGCCGCGGCACATCGCGCACCCGGTGCCGCGTCGAAACAGGTAGCTGCCGGCCGTATCCGGGTCGATGCCCGAACGGGCGAGCGCATCGGCGTCCACCGTGTCCTCGTCGAGACAGTCCGTGCAGCACTGGCGCAGCAGCCGCTGCGCGATGACGCCGTTCAGCGCCGATACGAAGCTGTACGGATCGACCTCCATGTTCGTGAACCGGCCGATCACGTCGAACACGTTGTTCGCGTGCACGGTGGTGAATACCTGGTGGCCGGTCAGCGCCGCCTGCACGGCGATCTGCGCGGTCTCGGGATCGCGGATCTCGCCGACCATGATCTTGTCCGGGTCGTGCCGCAGGATCGACCGCAAGCCGCGCGCGAACGTCAGGCCCTTCGCCTCGTTCACCGGAATCTGCAGAATCTCGCCCAGCTGGTACTCGACCGGATCCTCGATCGTCACGATCTTCTCGAGCCCGTTGTTGATTTCGGTGAGGATCGCGTAAAGCGTCGTGGTCTTGCCGCTGCCGGTCGGCCCCGTGACGAGCAGCATGCCGTACGGCATCGACGCGACCGACCGCATGAAGCGCGTGTCGGCCGGCTGGAACCCCAGCGCCTCGAGCGTCAGGCCGCCCGACGCCTGGGAGAGCTGATAGCGGTCGAGAATCCGTAACACGGCATCCTCGCCGAACTGGTTCGGCATGATCGACACGCGGAAATCGATTTCGCGTCCCGCGTACATCGCCTTGAAGCGCCCGTCCTGCGGGATGCGGCGCTCCGCGATGTCGAGTTCGGAAATCACCTTCACGCGCGACAGCACCTGATCCGCGACGTCGCGGCCCTCCACCCGCCCCACCACCGTGAGCACGCCGTCGACGCGGCACTTGATCATCAAGCCGGCCGCCCTGCATTCGAGGTGGATGTCGCTCGCCAGCATCTTGAGCGCATCGTAGATCGTCGAATTGAGCAGGCGCACCACCGGGCTGTCGTCGCTGCTGATGCCCTGCAGCGTCAACGCGAGCGACGCCGGATCGGGCGCGCACTGGATCGGGTCGTCGAACGCGAGCGAATCCATCGCGCGGATGTCCTTCTCGCGCACCGCCAGATACGCGCTCAGGTCGCCCGCGCTCGCGAGCGCCCATCGGTACGGCAGCGTCGGGTGCGCGCGCATCCGGTGTTCGACCCAGCCGCGCGTGCGGGCATCGAGCGGATCGGCAATCGCGAACAGCAGCGCGCCGCTGTCGGGATCGCGCAGGCACACGCAGAGACGCGCCATCGCCTCGACGAACGGCACCACCTCGAAATCCGGCTCAAGTCGGTTCAGCTCGCGTATGCCGATCGGTTTCATCCTGAACTGCGCGGCGAGCCGCTCGCGTATTTCGTCCGCGCCGAGCGCCGTGTGCGCGGTCAATGCCTCGAGCGCGCGAATACCGGACCCGTGGCGTTCGCCGAGCGTGCGAAGCAAGTCGCGCAGGTCGCGCCGGCCGGCATCCGCGTCGGGATCGGGATCGACGGGAGAAATGACGGTGTCCATGCGAATCTCCGGGGCGGCCTACTGGATGCTCGACGCGATCTCGAAGATCGGCATGTACATCAACACGACGATGCCGCCGATCACCACGCCGATCACGATCATCATCGCGGGTTCGATCAGTCGCGAGATCAGGTCGATCGTGCGCGAAACCTGCGCTTCCTGGAATCCGGCGATCCGGTCGAGGACGGGCCCGAGCGCGCCGGTCTTTTCGGCCACCGTCAGCAGGCGATAGCCGATCGCGTCCGCGAGGCCGGCCTGCTGGAACGCATCGGACATCTTCGCGCCGTTGCGGATCTGCTGGAGCGCGGCTGCGAGCGCGGCCTGATCGGCGCGGCCGACCAGGCCGCGCGCGAGGTCGAACGCGCGAATCGCGGGAATGCCGCCGTCGACCAGCATCGCGGTCGTGCGATAGAACTGCGACTGGCGGAACACGCGGAAGTGTTGCCCGATGCCGGGCAGCGCCAGCAGACGATCGGCGAGCCAGATCCGCAGGGCCGGCCGCCGCAGCGCGAGCCCGGCGGCGACGGCCAGCACGGCGAGGCCAACGGCCAGCCCGGTGCCATGCGCGTGCACCATGCCGCCCCACGCCATCAGCAGCCGGGACATCAGCGGCAGTTCGCGCCCGCTGTGTTCGAGGAGCGTGGCGAACCGCGGCACCACGAAGCCGAGCAGGAACAGCACGACGGCCGCGCCGACGAACAGCAGCACCGTCGGGTAGATCGCCGCCGACACGACGCGTGCGCGCAGCTCACGCAGCGTCGCGCTGTTGACCGAATAACGCGTGAGGCTGTCGGCCAGTCCGCCGGTCTGCTCGCTCGCCTTCACGCACGCCACCAGCACCGGCGGAAAGATCGGGCTCGCGTGCTCGAGCGCCATCGACAGCGCCTGCCCTTCCTCGAGATGCCGCAGCAGGTCGTGATACACGTGGACGGACGCTTCGCGCCGGGTGCTGCCGCCGAGCGTGCGCAGTGCGTCGACGAGGCCGACGCCCGCATCGAGCAGCGCCGCCAGCTCGCGCGCGAACATGTCGACGTCGAAGCGCGCGCGCGGCATCCCGAACCGGTTCGTGCCGCGCCGCTGCCGCGCGGCGTCCGCGCTGACCGACACGACGCGCAGGCCGCGCGCGCGAGCGAGCGATGCGGCGTTCGCCGGCGAATCGCTGTCGATCCGCAGCGTCTGCACCGACCCGCTCGTATCGAATACCCGCAGCACGAATTTCACGTCGACTCTCCTTGCGGTTGCTCACGCCGCGCACCCTGACCGCGCCGCTACCACGACGAGATCGTCACGTTCTCGCCGGTCCCGCCCCCGCGTCCGTCCTTGCCGAGCGAAAACAGGTCGTAGTCGCCGTGTTCGCCCGGTGAACGATACTGATAGGGCCGATCCCACGGATCCACCGGGACGGCCTTCTGCAGATAGGGGCCGCTCCACCGCGACGCGCTTTGCGGCTTGTTCACGAGCGCATCGAGCCCTTCCTCGGTGGTCGGATACGAACCGACGTCGAGCCGGTACTGATCCAGTGCCTGGCCGAGCGACACGATCTGCGCGCGCGCGACCTTCACGTTCGACTTGCCGACCTGTTCGAAATACCGTGGCGCGACGAGCCCCGCCAGCAACCCGATGATGACCATCACGACGAGCAGTTCGAGCAACGTGAAGCCGCGGCTCGCGCGTGCGCGGCACCCGCTTCGTTCGTCGCGCGGCCGCCGGTCCGGCCCGCCGGCCGGTATCGAGGACGATCCATGGCTCACGGCTTCCCTCCCTGTATCAACCCGCGGCGTCGGCGCCGCGGATGCCGTTGATTGCATTCTTGTTCACGCGGGTACGCGCCAGAAGTAGGGAGTGCCGTCCATCCCCATGGGTAGATCCCCCCCAGTTGGGCGATGCGTCAATGGAGGGAATTCACACACGGTCGTCGTCGTTCAGCGCGAGCACGCCGATGTCGATCGCGAAATGAACCAGGCCGGTCAGGTTGGCGATGCCGAGCTTGCGCATCAGATTGGCGCGGTGCTTGTCCACGGTTTTCGGACTGACCTTGAGGCACTCGCCGACCTGCCGGCTCGTGTGGCCCTCGACGACGAGGCGCAACACGGTGCGCTCGCGATTGGTCAGCGCGCTCCACAAGCGCGCCTTGTGCGCGTTCGCGTCGCGCAACCCATGCAGGCCGACGCGGGCGCGATAGGCGTCGAGGCTGACCACGCACTTGCCCTGCATCACGAAGCGCATCTCGCGCACCAGGTCGGCGAACGGCGAGTCCTTGAGCACGTAGCCGTCCGCACCCGCGGCGAAAGCGTCGCTCACGTCGTCTTCGCCGTGATGAACCGTGAGGACGATGATCCGCGCATGCGGCACGTTGCGCTTGATCGACGCGATTGCCTCGAAGCCGCTGCCGCCCGGCATCGACAGATCCATCAGGACCAGGTCGGGCCGGGTCTTCTCGGCGAGATGACACGCCTCGACCCCGCCGCTCGCCGCGCCGACGATGCAGTAGTCGGCCAGCTCGGAAACCAGATGACTCAGGCCGACGCGCAACAGATGCTGGTCCTCGACGATCAGCACACGATGCTTGTTGTCCAATTTCGACGCTCCCTCGCAGAAACGTGGCACCCACGGCCCGCTGTCGGCGGGAACGGGCACTAGTTGGACGCGACGACGTCGCGATAGGCAGCGAGCAGCTCGGTGGGCGTCGCGAAGCCGTCGATCCGCAGCCATGGCTGGCCCGGCGCGGCCCGCACGAACGTCACCGGCGTGTGGTTCATCTTGTCGCCGCGAAAGACGTTGAACGCGCGCTGCGCGGCCACGCTCGCCTCGACGGTCCCCGTGTAATGCTGCCATTCGGGACCGGCATCGAAGCGGGCCGCGTAAGCCCTGAGCCGCTCCGGCGTGTCGGCCTCCGGATCGATCGAGATCGACATGATATGGACCTTGTCGCGGTCGGCGCCGAGTTCGCCCTGCAATTGCTCGAGCGTCTGGCTGATCATCGGGCAGATGGTCGTGCAGCTGGTGTAGATGAACGTCAGGATCACCGGCCGGCCGTCGTCGAGCTCCTTGGCCAGCAAGACGGTCCGACCGTCGTCTCGCACGAGCTGAACCGTCGGCGCCGCATACTGGACCATCGTGTGCACGGTCCCCGGCATCATCGCGTGATGCATGTGCATGCCCGCGGCTTCCGTCGCGCCGTCGGTCATGCCGGCTTTGTCGACCGCGTTACCGGCAGGCGCGGCCGGTACAGGCTGCGCGGGGGCGTCGGTCGCGGGCGCCATCGCGGGTTCCGCGGCGGGCGCTGCGGGCGCCGCGGCAGGGTCACTCGCCGGCTCCATCGCGTGCTCCATCGGGTGCTCCGGCGCGGGCATCGCCGCGCCGCCGGCGGCATTCCCGTCGGTGCCGTCCGCTGCGCTTCCGGCAGCGTGTTCGACACCGTTCTGCATGTCCTTGTCCATCGAACTGTCGACGGCTTCCGGCGCCGGGTTTTCCGTGACGCTCCCGGCCGCCGCCGCGCTTTCGACCGCCGCCGCGCCGGCGTTCTCCATCGCGCCGCCGTCGGACGCGCACCACGCGGGCGCCGCGGCGAGGGCAATGCCCGCCACCACGCATGCGCCCATTGTCGATCTGGCGATCCTGTTCATACCGGCCTCCATGACACGAGCGAGGCAGCGGACAATTCCGTGCCCCGCCCATGCAGTGTCATGAATTTGCCGGAGAGCGTCATGGGATGACGCCCCCCAAAGGCCGGTAGGACATGCCCGCCCGGCACGATCCCGCAATGCGCGCGGCAGGCGTTTCCCTATGACGAACGCGCGCAATCCCCATGTTGCGGCCCGCCTCGGTCACGTCCTAGAATGGTCGAAACCTTACGTTTTCCTGAAGACGCGCCTCGGGAGCCACCATGACTGAACGCCAGCCCGAAGGACCAAGGATCAGGCTCCTCGATCTGATCGACGCGATGCGCAAGCTGCGCAGTGCGCTTCGTCACGACGATCGCCGCCGCGCCATCGTCACCGACGCACGGGGCGCGGCGCTCGCCATTCTCGCCGACGACGGCGCGTTCGTATCGGTCAATCGCAGCACCGCCGCGCTGTTCGGATACAGCGGCGCCGAACTCGTCGGCCGGCCGCTGCGCGACCTGGCACCCGACGACGCCCACGTCGGGCTTGCGGACGCACTCTCCGCGAGCGCCGCGCTCGAGCATCATTCGTTCACGGCGATGCTCGGCGGGCGAAGCGGCCATCCCGCGCAATTCGTCATCTATCGGCAGGCACTGCCCGGCACCCGGCTGTGGCTGACGCTGTTCGAGGAATCGCCGATGCCCGAGCCCGCACGACGCGGCGACGCGGCCAACGATGCGGGCGTGCATGCGTGCCACACGTATCTGCTGATGGGCCAGCAGAAGGAGCGGCATCGGCTCGCCGCGGAATTGCACGACGGGCTCGGCCAGGCGCTGACGCTCATCAAGCTGATGAATGAGGACGCGCTCATGCGGCTTCGTCGCGGCGAGATCGCCGACGCGACGGCGCTGCTCGACGTCGCCGTGCTGCGGATTCGCGAAACGATCGGCGAAGTGCGCCAGATCTGCGGCGAACTGAAGCCGCCGATGCTCGACAGGCTCGGGCTGCCGGCCGCGCTCGCGTCGCTGTGCCACCGCATCGAGCGTGACGCGAGCCCGCTGTCGGTCGAGTTCAATTGCGACGTCGACGACGACGAGATTCCCGCGCATCTGAAAGCGGACATGTTCCGGGTCGCGCAGGAGGCGCTGCACAACGTCGTCAAGCATGCGCAGGCCACCGAAATCATGCTCGGCCTGCAACACGATGCCGGTGGGCTGCTGCTGACGATCGACGACAACGGCGTCGGCTACGAGCGCCATCCGCTTGCGACGGACGACGCACGCGCGGCGGGGCTCGGGCTGATCGGCATGCAGCACCGCATCGAGTCGCACGGCGGCACGTTCGGGATCCAGTCGTCCGCCACGATGGGCACGCGTGTCTCGGCAACCTGGCCGCTCTGATACCGGCGACGCTCAGCGCTTCGCCCCACCAGCGGGATAGTCGTCCAGCCGCGCGACGGCGTCGGGCACCTGCACGTCGTCGTCGACCGGCCGGGCCGGCACGTCGGCCACATCCGTTTCCGCGCATTTCGCCGCGAGCGTGGTCAACAGACCCATGTTCATCGCGACGAGCACCAGTTCCGTCAGATTCGCGAGATGGAGCTTGTGCATCATGCTCGCCCGGTACTTCTCGATCGTCTTCGGGCTCAGGCTCAGGTACAGGCCGACCTGCCGGTTCGTGCGCCCTTCCGCGATCAGCTTCAACACGCTGCGTTCGCGCGCGGTCAGGATGTCCCACGCCTTTTTCGGCGCGGGCGTTTCGCGGCCGGTCACGAACGAGTCGACCATGTAGCCGTACACATCCGCGCTCAGGTGCCGCTTTCCCTGCATGACCATGCGCATCGCGAGCAGCAATTCGTCAAACGAAACGTCCTTGAGCACGTAGCCTTCGACGCCGGCACGCAGCGCCTCGCGCACGTACTCCTCGTTCTGGTGCACGGTGAGCACGACGATGCGGATCGTCGGCATACGCCGCTTGATCGTCGCACTCGCATCGATACCGTTCATCCCGCGCATCGACAGATCCATCAGGATCAGGTCCGGCGCGAGCGTCATGGCCAGGTGGCACGCTTCCTTGCCGTCGCGCGCTTCGCCGACGACTTCGTAGTCGCCTTGCGCGGAAAGCATCGACCGTAGCCCGTTTCGCAGAAGATCATGATCTTCCGCAATCATCACGCGACATTTTGTATTCACGGCTTCCCCCAAGTTTTCCGCGCTTGCACCACGTCGGATCTCGACGCCTCGTTTGCACGGTGCCGGATGTGTTCTTGTTGCCTTGTCCGGTCTGGCGACCTGTCTCGCGACCAACATGTCACACCCGTGCTCCGTGCAAGGTTCGGGCCAGCGCGCCGCGCGCGAGCGTCCGCGACGGACACGCCCTCGCCGAAACGTGGCGCACGGGCCGGAATGTTTCAGGGCTGAATCGAATTGACCGTGTGCGTCCCATCAGTAGGACTACGGATGGCGGGACTACCCGATCGTTTCCGGCGCGCAGGAAACAAATCATTCCGCAACGGCGCGCGCATTGAGCGGAAACCAACTGTTCCGCGTAAGAATCGTCAACTTCGCCCGCCGGCCCGATATTACCCGCGATTTCTTTTGTAACAGTTTTGCATCGCCGCGCGGCGTGTCGCTGGCGGTATCGAAGTGTAGGAGGTCGCCCCATTGCCGATCCGATGTACCCGCAACGACAATGCAGATGCAGGAGGCCAGAAAGATGCACAGCCGCCCTTCATCCGTATTGGGAACAGCGCTCGTTGCCGCATGCGCGGGATTCGGCTCGATGTGGTCGTGCACCGCGCACGCGCAGATCTTCGGCACGGTGACGAGCAACGGCGCCATCGTCCTGACCAACGAGCCCGGCACGGCCAATCTGAAAGTGATCGTCGCCGCCGAAAGGCCGAGCGCAGCGGAAGCGAAGCGCGCCGCGCCGAAAGCGGCGATCGCGTCGTCGTTGGCGGACGTCATCGCCGAGGCAAGCCGGTCGTTCAATATTCCGCCCGAACTCCTTCGCGCGGTGATCGACGTCGAATCGGGATACAACCCGAAGGCAGTCTCGGACAAAGGCGCGCTCGGGCTCATGCAATTGATGCCGGAAACGGCGCGGCGTTTCGCCGGCGTCGACATGTTCGATCCGCGCGACAACGTGCTGACCGGCGCGCGGTATCTGCGCTTCCTGCTCGACCTGTTCAAGGAGAACGTCGAGCTCACGCTCGCTGCCTACAATGCCGGGGAGAACGCCGTGATTCGGGCAGGCTATCGCATTCCGTCGATGCCGCAGACGCGCGAGTACGTGCCGCGCGTCCTGGCGCGCTACAAACGGCTGCTCGCCGCGAGTTGAAACGCCGGCGTCGGCCGGCGCGACACCGGCCGACGGGTCGAGTGGCGATCAGGGAAACGCCGGGATGGTCGGATCTTCGCCTTGCAGGTGCGCATCCGTGTGGTGAAGCTTGATCGCGTCTTCGATCTCGTGGACGCGGTCGGTCGGAACGTCGATCATCATCAGCAATTCACCGTGCTCGATGCCGTCCTCGAAGCGCTTCAGGCGCGTGCTCGGCACGTCGACGCCGATCATCGTCGACACCCATGCGCCGAAGGCCGCGCCGAACAGCGTGATCGCCACGACGACGCCGCCGCCGATCCGCAAACCATCGGGCGGGAACACCAGCAGGAGCAGCCCGAGCAGCATGCCGGTCCCGAAGCCGACGGCGGTGCCGCGCGCGAGCGACGGCAGCAGGTCGCTGCGCTGCGCGAGCGTCGCCTCCGGCAACCCGTCGCGCATCACGGCGTGATTCGCGAGGCAATGGATATGTCGCCACTCGACTCGCAGCGACAGCAACTCGCCGACGACCGACTGCGCGCATTGCGTCGTCGGCAACAGGAAATAGACGCGTCTCATGGCTCCTCCTACGTCACCGCGCAATGCGGCGATACGCCGTTGAACCATTCTGGCTCGGCGCGCATCCGGCTTGTAGTGGTAATGCTCGCCAAACTGCATGGGTAGAACACGGTAGGCGCCGCCGCGCGCGCCTCAGAGCCGCCCGTAGCTGTGCAGCCCGGACAGGAACATGTTGACGCCGAGGAACGCGAAGGTCGTCACGAGCAGGCCCGTGAGCGCCCACCATGCGGCCACCGTGCCGCGCAGGCCCTTCATCAGGCGCATGTGCAGCCACGCCGCGTAGTTGAGCCACACGATCAGCGCCCAGGTTTCCTTCGGGTCCCAGCTCCAGTAGCCGCCCCATGCTTCCGCGGCCCACAGCGCGCCGAGGATCGTCGCGACCGTGAAGAACGCGAAACCGACCGTGATCGACTTGACCATCACGTCGTGAAGTACGTCGAGCGTCGGCAGGCGATCGGCGAGCACGCCGCGCTCCTTCATCAGGTACGCGACCGACACCATCGCCGACAGCGCGAAGCTGCCGTAGCCGATGAAGTTCGCCGGCACGTGGATCTTCATCCACCAGCTCTGCAGCGCCGGCACGAGCGGCTGGATCTGCTGCGCGTCGCGCGCGACCGAGTACCACATCAGGAAGCCCACGGCCGCGCTGATCACCAGCAGCACGAACGCGCCGAGCGCGCGCGTGCCGTAGTGGCCTTCGTAATACAGATAGAGCAGCGCGGTGATCAGGCTGAACAGCACGAACACTTCATACAGGTTCGATACCGGAATGTGCCCGACGTCCGAACCGATCAGGTAGGACTCGTACCAGCGCACCATCAGGCCGGTGAAGCCCATCAGCACGGCGACCCACGTGAGCTTCTGGCCGATCGCGGAGCCCGACGCCGAGCGCGCGAGCAAGCCGATCCAGTAGAAGATCGTCGCGAGCACGAACAGCGCGCTCATCCACAGGATCGCCGACTGGCTCGACAGGAAGTATTTGAGGAAGAACGCCGAATCGGCGCGCGCGAGATCGCCCTGGTAGATCTGGATCGACAGCAGTGCCAGCACGGCGATCGACGCCATCATCAGCCGTGCGGGCTTCCAGCGCCAGCCGAGCGCGATGAGCGCCGGCACGGTGCCGATCATCACCGCCTTGTCGTAGTCATCCATGTGCGCGTGGTAGTGCACGAGCGCATGGCCCGCGCCCACCACGAGCGCCAGGGCGAACAGCCAGTCGAGCAACGACAGGCGCGCGAGGAACGCGCGGTCGTGATCCGGCTGGCGCGAGCGCATCGCGGCCGGCGCACGAAGTCGCCGCTGCAGCGACGCGGCGACGGACGCCATGCCGCCGCGTGGGGATTGAATGGCCTTCATGTGCTTCACCGGAGTGGAACTGCCCGTTTTAAAAGAAGGTGCCCCGCCCCGGGGAAGACGAGACACCCAAATGGTCGCCGCCGTCGCCGTTCGTCTGTCCGCTGCGCGGCACCCGCCGCACGCGACGCCGATTCAGCGGCGCGTGTTCATTGCTCGGCCGCCGGGCTCGCCGGTGCGTCGGCTTCCAGCGGAAACGCCTCGACGTACGCCGCGACGGCACGCATGTCCTGCTCGGTCATGTTCGCGCACACCGATTTCATGACAGCACCGCGCGGCCGCGAATCGGTTTCCCGGAACACCCTCAGTTGCTTCAGCACGTAGTCCGCGTGCTGGCCGGCGAGCCGCGGGAACCGGCTCATGCCCTCGCCATGCTGGCCATGACACCCGACACACGCCGACACGCCCTTGTCGGGCAACCCCGACACGAAGATCGCCTTGCCCGCATCGAGCAGCGCGTGATCGTCGGACGCGCCGAGGACCGGCGGCTGGCCAGAAAAATAGTCGGCGATCTCGTCGATCTGCGCATCGGTGAGATGCGTGAATCCCCACATGTAGCGCTTCGCATTCGGATCGGCACGCGCGTGATGCTTGAAGTCGGTCAACTGGTCGACGAGGTATTCCTTGCGCTGTCCGGCGAGCTTCGGAAACATCGGCGACACCGACACGCCGGTCGCGCCGTGGCAGTTCGAGCACACCTGCAGCGCGATGGTCCTGCCCGATACGGCCGGATTATCGACTTCCCGCGACCGCTCCAGGTCGTGACAACCCGATGCCGCCAGCACCAGCGCGAGCCAAGCGAAATGGGTCACCTTGTTCATGTCAGCGCTCTCCCTGCCGTAATATCCGCCGCCCCGCCGAATGTCAGAACGAAGCGAGCCATAGATAGACGAACAACGTATCGTTGTCCCTCGCATTGCGTCCGTTGCCGTCGTAGTTGGTCGTCGCGCCGAGGTACTTGGTGAAGTGCGTGTACTGGATGCCGACGCGCACGTGTTGATCCGGCATCCAGAATATTTCCGGCGTCCAGCCCTGCGTATTCGGATGGAAGTTCGCACTCGCCGCGTAGGCCGCGCTGTCGGCCGTGCCCGTCGTATTGAAGAACGACAGGCTGACGCCGTACTTGGCCTGGAAAACGTACGACGCCTTGAGCCGCAGCGAATTCAGGTTCGCGGAGGTGTTGTCGCTCACGACGAAATTGTTCGGATCGTGAATGTTCTCCCGCACGTAGCGCGCCTGCGCAGTGATCGTGTGCGGCTCCAGCAGATACTCGTATTGCGCGTCGAGACCATAGTCGCGAAAACGCGTGACGCCGGTTCCGAAAATCGGGAAATTGTTCGCGTCGTGCGGGTAGACGTCGACGCTGAAGCCGAACGCACCGACCATCACGCTATGCGGCCCCCACTCGTGAGTCAGCGCGATGCGCGCATACGGGTTGTAGCCGCGCAGATAGATCTGCGGGTGATTCGGGTTCCCTTCGCTGTTCCCGTGGCTCAGGAACGACCAGATGCCGTCCGCGGTGCTGTAGGTGGTCAGCTCCGCGTACAGCAGGCTGTTCCAGTACAGGTAGGCGCCGGTGCCGACCGCCTGCGTCGCGAGCGCCCCGCTTTCGAGCAAGGGCAGGTTCTGGATCTTCGCCACCGGGCTGATGGTCGACGAGACGTACGGGTATCCCCATGCCGGCGCGGTGTTGAATACGTCCTGCACGGTCGGGTTGTTGTGCACCGTCAGGCCGACGATCAGGTCGTTCGCCGACGTCATGATCCGGTCGACGAAGCGGAAGTCGGTATTGTCCGACGTCCAGTGGCCTTTCCATCGCCCGTCGCCGTCCTGATGATCGTGGGCGATGTAGGTGAACTGCGCGAAGCCGCCGAGATGGTCGGTGATCTTCCCGGCGAGGAACACGCTCGCGAAGTCGAAGATCGGCAGGCCGTCCTTGGGGTTGATCGGCGCGCCGTTGGAGTCGCTGTTGTAGCGCGTCTTGCTCAGGTCGCCAATCGCCATCGCGGCCAGCGGAATCGTGCGTTCGCCGAACGTGTAGCCGTTCAGCTTGAACATGCGCCCGTACGGCGTGAGTTCCGGAAACTGTCCGCCGGCATGGCACGCGACGCAGCTCTGCCCGGTCTGGCGCGCGAAGATCGGCAACGCGTGCGCGACCGGCAATTGCAGCAACGCGAGCACCGCGAGCGCGGCCAGCCAGCCGCGACGTGCCCGGCGATGTCGAACACCATGGCCGGCCAGGAACGTTGTCATGACGGTTTCCCTCCCCGCATCGTATGCCGCGATGCTCCGGCGCGACATCGCCATGTCGCACGATGTCTTCAGTGTGCGATGCGTGCATCGAAACCGACATGGGGCGACTCCCTCCATACGTGGCCTGTTTCCTACTCCATCCGAAGGCGCGCGACGGCTCAGGGAACGATCCAGTCTCCGTCGGCGGAGATCTTCGTGCGGTCCGGCCCGGCGAACCGGACGATATAGCCGCCCTTCGACGCGAAGCGCTGCCCGGTCGCGAGCGTCAGGCGCGGGTAGTAGCCGGTCAGGATGCGGCGTTCGAGCATGTCCTGGATGCGCTCGACGAGATACTCGCGCACGAACGCGTCGACCATGTGGCTCAGCGTCTCGGCGAGCAGGCCGCACGCGAGATAGGTATCCGCCTGCACCTGCGGCGCGACCATCGGAATCTTCCGGATCGTGAACCAGCCGAACGCGTAGTCGACGCGCACGCGCCGCCCTTCGGGCAAGTCGAACGGATAGGCAACGCGCGTGACGGCACGCCAGCTCGTCGGCAGCGGCGTGCTGTCGAGCCCGCCGAGCAGCCCCGACATGAACACGGTGTCCACCGTCGGCGGCACATGCTCGAGCGCCGCGAGATCGGGCGGCCTCAGCCACAGCACGAGCACATCGTTGCGCGACATCCCGCGCAACGCGCGCGCGACGCCGTCGTGCGGTGCGAGCGCATGATTCGACACCGCGATGCCGCGTGCCTTCAGCGCGGCGGCGAGCGCCTGAGCGCCGCGCTCGCCGTTGTCGCCGGCGCGATAGACTTGCCTGACCGTCTTCACCGGCCGCGCGCCGACTTCGTCCAGCACGCGCTTCGCGATCAGGTCCGACTCGAGCAGCACGCCGCGCGAGAAGTACACCGAATAGAAATCGTGATCGGCTTCGACCGGCACCTCGACGTTCGGAAAGAGGCAGGGCACGGCCTGCGCCTCGCAGAAGTCGTGAACGGGCGCCCAGTTCCTGCCGCCGAGCCCCGACACCACGGCCAGCACCGGCTGTCGGGCGAGAAACTGCGTCAACTGCGCGCGCCACGTGTCCGGCGGCCCGTTCAGTTCCCACACGTGCAGTTCCCAGCGGCGATTGACCATGAACATCATTTTTCGCGTGGAACGCAGCGGCGGCGTCGTGCCGAACGGAAACGCGTTCTTGTCCGCGAAGTAGTGCTGCAGGACGTCGAGCATGCCCGCCCGCTTCACCGGGTCCGCGTCCGGCGTGACGATCGTCGCGAAATGCAGCACCGTGTCCGTCACGCCCGACGGCGGGCGGCGATCGAGACGCTGCAGATAGCCGGTCAGCGCGGCCATGTCGGCGTCGCCGAGCGCGTATTGCGGCATCAGTCTGCCGAGCGGCCTGCCCTCCGGGTCGATTCCGTCGCGCACGGCGCGCGCGAGCCGCTCTTCCGTGTACGGCTCGCGATCGGTGCGCATGCCCGGAACGTACGGGATGTCGAGATCCTCGGCGGTCTGCGCGCGCGGATGCACCAGGTAGCGCCACGTGATCGGCGGGATGGTGGTGTTGCCCTCCTTCGAGCCCAGCCCGCTGCGCCGATGGCAATTGACGCAGGCGGCAGCGGCGCCTTGCAGGCGCACGCCGTCCTGATGCACGGCTTCGAGCGGCGCACCGGAACCGAGGATGCCACGCTGGAAGAGGGCTTCTCCCGCGTCCGCGGGCACGACGGGTGCCGCCGGCTCGCCGCCGATCGCGTGGCCCGCGCTTGCGCACAGCGCGGCCAGCACCACCCACCGCGCCAGCCGCCCGCGCGAGACCGGCGGCCACGCCGCCGCGAGGGCGCGCGCTCGCCCCCGGATGCCGTTCATGGCCGTGCCGTCGGCCGGGCCACGCCCGGCGGGGCCGCCGATACGCGTGCATCGATCGACGCCGCACGGCGTCCGCCCGGCGATACGGGCCGGCCGAAGAGCGCGTCGTCGAGCGGCGGATTCAGCGACACCTTGTCGATGATCAGCGTGTCCTTGGTCGGCGAGGCCGCCGTTCCGCTCTCGATCCTGAGCGGGATTTGCAGGCCGTCGATGAGCTTGAAGTTGCCGTAGTTCACCTCCACCGTGAGCGGGCCGCTCGGCCCGCGCACCTGGCGGTCGGCCTTCACGTCCAGGAAGCTCCGCCCGTCGATCCACACATGCCGTACCGCGCCGGACGGCAACTTCACCGCCAGGCGGTATGCATCGTGCCCGCCGATCGGGTCGACGCCCTCCAGCGTCACGCCGATGCCCTTCGCATCGTGATCGAACAGCGGGCCGTCGATCACCTGCTCGTCGCGCGCGGACAGCAGCTCGCCCGGCGTATACGGCCGCACGCCGGCGCTGCCGCTCGCGGCCTGCTTCCAGCCTTCGCGGCCATCGAACACGCGCACGGCCTTCTGGTTGAGCACGGTGATCTCGAAGCGCGTCTTGTTCGGGCGCTTCATCGCCAGGACGAACGGCATGTTGCGCACGGGCGCGTTCGGGCTGTCCACATGGCCCGACCAGACCATCGTCTGGACCTTGCGCCACGCGTCGAGCCCGCCTCTCGCCGCGATGTTCTTCTCGACGATCTGGTCCACGCCGAGGCCCTGCCCCGGCAATTGCTCGCACCCGCACAAGGCCGCCATCGCGCAGCCGGCGAGCACCCACGATCCGATCCGTCCCATGGTGGTCACCTCGTCCGGGTCTCGGCCGGGTGACTCGGCGCCTTCGCGAAGGTGAGCGGCGGCTTGCCGAACATCCCGTCGTCGGCCGGCTCGTTGAGCGCGACATGCTCGATCGTGATCCGGTGCGCGCCCTTGACGCCGCTCACGACGGTCTCGAGCGTGTGCGGCATGACGAGGCCGTTCTCCTTCCGGTAGTCGCGATAGAACACGGCGACGCTGTGCGTCTTGCCGTCCAGCACGCGCGGCTCGCCGTCGATCTTCAGTTCGAGAAAGCTCGACGCGTCGACCCACAGGCGGCGCGTCGCGCCCTCCTTCGACGTCAGCTTCAGCACATACGCGCGGTGCCCTTCCACCTGCTCCGTGCCGAGCGCCTGGATCGTGGTGCCCTTGGCCGCGTAGTCGATCAGCGGCCCGTCGAGTTCGGCCGATGACGCGGCGGACTTGAGTTGCGCCGGCGTATACGGCTCGACGTCGTTGCGGCCGAGGTACGGCCGGACCAGCCAGCCCTGCGAGCCGTCGTACACCTGCAGCGCCGTTTGCTGCTCGAACTGGATTTCGAGCCGGCTCTTGCGCGGGCGCTTCAACGTCAGCGTGAACGGCAGCCTGACGTTCTTCGTGCCGCCCGCATCGAGCTGCCCCGTCATCCTGATCGACGACACCGCCCGCCACGCCTGCAGCCCGCCACGGGCCGCCGCATTGCGCTCGGCGATCTGCGCCGCATCCATGTGCGACGCCGACGCCTCCTGCGCATTCCCCGCCGCCGAGGCCGCGGATGCGACCTGGCCGCAAGTCAACAAGCCGGCGGCACACGCCGCCGAAATCGACTTGAAAAGAAACCGGTTCATGACTGCTCTCCCCGCATGCAGGCCGCCCGTTGCCGATGCGCGGCGGCATGCGCATGTATGTGATTACTCGACCACCAGCCCGTCGATGTGCAGCGAATCGATCAGGATGCTGACCCGTTCGCCGCGCTTGATCGGCCCTCCCTTGTTGGAAAACACCATCCAGTATTCGCGTCCGGTCTCGAGCTGACCGGTCTGCCGCAGCGCGCCGATCTGGTCCATCACCGGAATCACGAGCATTGCGTGGCTCGTTTCGCCGTACAGATAGACGGTCGCTTTCGTGTCGCCGAGCAGCCGCGCCTTGTCGGGATCGGTCACGCGGTAGCTGAAACGGATCAGGTTGCCGGACGCGGTGCTGCGCACGTGCAAGTTGTCGATGCCCTTCGCCATCTGGTAGTAGGCCTTCGCCTGCCGCGGCAGGCTCACCGGCAGGTACGGCGAGTGCCGGATGGCCCCGGGTCCGGCCGGCGCATCCTGCCCGGCCGCGGCCGGCTGAGGCCGGACCGCGGCGAGGCAGGCAGCGCCCGCGAGCAGCAGCATCGATGCCGCACGGACGGCCGCCCGTTTCATTGCATCGCTCCCGTGAGCGGCGCGGGTAGCGCCTGCGCCGGGGTCGGCGCCGGTAGCCGCACGGGCGGCTGCGCGCGTGTCTGCGCCGGCAACTGCCCGGGCGTCTGCGTGCGGGCGCGCGGCGGCGTCCGGGCCGGGGCCTGCAGCAGCGCAGCCGATTGCGGCCGCGCCAGCGCCGGAGACTGAGCCAACGCGCCGGCCGGCAGCGGCCGGGTCGCCGGCGGAGCCAGCCGCGCCCCTGCCAGCGGCCGCCTCAGCGCCGGCGCCTTGATCGGCGGCAGCGGCACGTTACGGCTGAAGATGGCCGGGATTCCGCCGATCCCCGGGATGCCGCCGATGCCCGGGATGCCTCCACCGCCCGGGATGCCACCGACACCCGGAATTCCACCGCCGCCCGGGATGCCACCACCGCCCGGGATGCCGCCGCCGCCCGGGATGCCACCGACACCCGGAATTCCACCGCCGCCCGGGATGCCACCGCCGCCCGGAATACCGCCGACACCCGGGATGCCACCGCCGCCCGGAATTCCGCCGCCTCCGGGGATCAGCGCGGCCAGGCCGGTCGGCTGGCTCCCCAATGCGAGCGGGTCGATCGGCGTACCGCCGCCGAGCAGCCCGCCGAGCAGGCCAGGCGCGACGTACTCGACCGCGCCGATGTCGTAGCCGTTGGCTTGCGGCCGCGGCGTGCCGAAGATGTCGTGATTCGGCGCGCCGTTCGCGGTGGCCGCCCCGATCGCCGGCGACGTGCCCTTGATCGAGTAGTTGCCCATCATCACGTTGTAGCCGGCACTGCCCGGCTGGAGCGCCTCGTTGGACAGCGACAGCGGCCCGTACGACATGTTGATCCACTGGTTGCCTTCATCGGGCGTGGCCGACGGCATCAGCCCGAACAACGGGTTCGGCAACACCGCGTCGGCGATCCCGGGCGGTACGGCAAAGCCGTTCCCGCCGGCTTCCGGCGGCACCCGCGAGCCGTTGCAGTACTGGCTGGTCGTCTGCGGGTCCGCTGCCTTGTTGGTCGCGTCGTAGCCGGCCGTGCTGGTCATGATCGAGTACTGCGGGTTCATGGTCAGCCCGGACTGGTGATTGGCCGGCCCGGTGTCGCCGTACGCGCCGATGTCCCAGTAGAACGGCGGGGTCGCGCCGCCCGTTACGCAGAAGCCTGTCGATTGCCCCTTCTGGTTCAGCACCGGGTTCAGCGTGACCGCGTTCTGCAAGCCGGGTATGTTCGGGTTCGGCTGCGCACTCACCGAGATGTAGAACGAGCGGTTTTGCCAGAACAGGTTGTTGCTCAGCACCGGATTCGAGAACTTCGTGCAGTTCGGCGCGTTCGCGGGACAGGTGACTTGCCCCGTGAAACCCGCGGGCGGAACGAACGCCGCCATCAGGTTCTGCGTATGCGTCGTCGTCTCCAGCCCGGCCGGCTGCTGCGTCGATGTCTCGATGAAACTCGTGCAGGTCGAGTCCGCGCTGGTCGTGCTGCTCGTGCATCCCGGCGGCGCCACGTTCGACTGCGACGCGGCCGGCGTATTGAAGAGCACGCCCGCCGACGCCGTCGCATCGTTCGCGATCACCGTGTTGTTGATGAAGCTGACGCGCACCGCATCCTGCAGCGACACGCCGCCGCCCGACCAGCCGGCCACGTTGTTCGCGATGATGTTGTTGATCACGCGCACCTGGTACCAGTTGTTCGGATTGCCGAGATTGCGTTGCACGTCCGTGCCGTTGACGTTCTGCAGCCGCAGGCCGCCGCCCTTCCCGCTTTCCGCCGTGTTGCCCATGATCAGGTTGCCGTCGATCACGAGATTCGGGCCGATGCCGTCGGACAGCTGCGGCGCGCAATCGACGTCGACGGTCGAGTTCTCGCAGAACGTGCCGTCGGGCGGCACCCCCTGCGCGATGATCCCGCCGCCATACGTCGGCAACGTCGGGTTGTTGCTCTGGTTGAACAACACCACGTTGTGCGACAGGTCGCCGTTGTAGCTGAACCCGAAGTGCGAGACGCCGCCGCCGTCGCCGCTGCTCATGTTGCCGCAGACCCAGTTGTAGTTGAAGCGGTAGTAGTCGGCGCCCGAGCACAGCGTCACGCCGCCGGCCGAGGATGGCGTGGTCGAGTTGATCTCGTCGCCATACGACGCGTTTGCCGTGACGGCGTTGTGGTGAACGTTGACGAACGTGTTGTACATGAACGGCAACTGCGTCACGCCGTCCGCGGCGATGTTGCCGTCCGGCACTTCCACCTGGCCGACCGTGATGCCGCCCGACAGCGTGCCGGCATTCCCGGTCACGCGGTTGTTCGATACCTCCGTGTAATGGTTCCAGCCGTGCAGGAAGATCCCGCCGCCGCCCTGC
Organism: Burkholderia sp. HI4860; assembly: GCF_002223045.2. NCBI lineage: Bacteria > Pseudomonadati > Pseudomonadota > Betaproteobacteria > Burkholderiales > Burkholderiaceae > Burkholderia > Burkholderia sp. HI4860. The sequence goes on from NZ_NKFO02000003.1 coordinate 674,832, forward strand.
GAGCTGTTGGTGACCGTGACCCCGTCGATGCGCGACGGGTTGCACAGGAAGTTGCCGTAGTTCGGGTTGTTCGGGTCCGTCGTGCAGTCGTGCGCCGTGAGCATCGTGCAGATGCCGTTCGCGGTGCAGTTCGTGCTCGGCTGCACCCCCTTGGCCAGCACCGTGATGCCCGCGCCTTCATACGCGCCCAGCAGCGACGGCTCGATCAGCAGCTCGCCCAGGTTGCCGTTCTGATTGCTGTCCCAGCCGACGGTCGGCTCGAACGGAATCGGATCCACGTGCCCCTGCATCTGCACCGGGCACTGGTAGGTGCCTGACGGATCGTACGGGTTGTTGGTCGACGAGATCGGCTTCGTCGGGTCGTACGTGGCCGAAATCACCCCGCCGTTCAGCGACGTGCCGAACAGGCACGCGATCAGCCTGCGCCACGGATCGAGCTTGCCGGACGGATGCGTATTCGCATTGATCGTCACCGACGCGGCACCCACGCCTTGCAGCCGCACCGGCTTCCACATCACCAGCATCTCGTTGTACGTGCCCGGACCGACGACGATCATGTCGCCCGCGCTCGCATTGTTGATCGCCGTCTGGAGCGCATTGCTCGCGCCGTTCTCGCCGCTCACGTAGGTCGGCGCCTTGCCGCCGATCGTCACCGTGACCGCATCGATCGACCGCTTGCCGTTGCCGGCCGTGATTACGAGCTCGCCGCACTGCGTCGCGGGTGCGCCCATCTGCTGGATCGTGCAGGTCGACGGCACCTTCAGCGACGGGAGCGACGGAAGGCTCAGGTCGGGCGCAAGCACCACGATCTTCGAGTCGCTCCACGACACGACCGTCGCATTGACGCCCGCGATCGTGACCGAGCCGGTGCCCTGCGTCGCGCCGAAGCCGTAGTGGCGCGTGATGAACTTCTGGTTGAACGGCGCCGTGGTCTGGCTCGGTCCGGTATACGCGTGGTTCACCACCTGCTGGTCGCCCAGCGCGTTGATCGTCAGTTGCTTGCCGGGCGCGCTGACCCACGGGCCCGCGCCGGCGCCGATCGCATCGCCGGTCACGCTCGAGATCGCCGGCGTCGCATCCGGATACGCGCAGTCGGGCTGGTTATAGCCGTCCGCGAAGGACTGCACCGGCACCACCGGCGTATCCATGTACTGCGTCTGTCCGGGCATGAACGGAATCTCGTAACAGAACTGGCTGTATGCCGGGTTGTACAGCGGATCGGCAATCGTCTTGCCGGGGTGCTGCGGATCGGGGATCGGGCCCGGATCGTTCATGCACGCGACCATCATCGTCGGCGCATACCCGGTCGGGTTCGGGGGGTTCACTTCCCAGGTCGAGAACGTCAGCCCGTTGTAGATGCCCCATTGGTCCGTATAGGTGCGCGAGGTTTCGTTGCCGGAGAAATCCTTGAACGAGATCGGCACGTTCGGCACGGCGAACTTCTCGCCGAACTGCGGCGAATACGGGTCGAACTCCGACGAGAAGTCGTCGAGCATGAAGCCCGTGTAGTGCGCCGCGACGTGCGTCGAGCTGAAAATCCAGAACTTCGCGAGCACCGATTCCTCGTCGGTCAGCATCACCTCCTTGCGATCGCACAGATGCCGCGATGCACCCGCGAACGGCGCGACTTCCTTCGATCCCGGGAACAGGCTCATGTAGTCCGGCACGATGCGCAGCTCGCCGACGCACGGCCAGAACCGCTCGACGCTGCCGGTGTCGCCTTCGGCATGGGGCGTCGAACCGAGGTTCGTGGTCGGGTTCTGCGGGTTGTTCTTGTTGTACGTCGAGTTCACGGCGGCCTGGTCGGGCAGGATGAAGACCGCGCCGATGCCGGCGAACTGCTGCGTCACGGGCGCGATGTAGTTGTCGCCGATCAGGATGTTCTTGTCTTCCTCCTTCACCAGTTCGTAGCCCGGCGGCACGATGATCTCGACCACGTACTTGCCGGCCGGCAGCATCGGCGTGCCGTCGACGGGGTTCTTCCCGACGCAGATCGTGCAGTTCGACGCGACCGGCTTGCCGTTCGCATCCGTCGCGGTCACGCTCGGGAACTTGTACATCCCGTCATACGGCGCCGGCTGGATCTGGTTGAACGCGTGCATGCCGTCGTAGCACTTGTACTGTGCGTTCGCGGGCAGCTGGCGATGTTGCGGATCGAGCCAGTTGGTGCTGTTCTTCAGCGTGAAGTAGAACGGGTCGTTCGGATCCTGGCCCGGGCAGTTCATGTTCGGCGTCACGCCGTCCGCGCGGAAGCCCTGCGCCCAGTCGTCCCAGCTCGCCGTCTTGGTCGTGTCCACCAGCGTCAGGTTGGTCGTGCCGTCCGTGGCCGTGCCCTCCTGGTACAGGTTGACCGTGACGTTCGGCACGTTCGGTGTCCACTTCGTGTGGATCAGCAGCGTCGGATCGTCGAACGGCCGCGTCGACGCGTAGATCACCTCGCCGCGTATCCCGCCGTTCTCGCCCTTCGCGAACGGCGTCTTGCCGTACTCGATGAACGAGTTCTGGCCGGAGAAGCCCTGCCATGCCTCCGTGCCCGTCCAGGGCGGATCGACCCGCCCGGTCGAGCCGCTGCCGGTCGACGCGCAGTCCGCGTCCGCGCAATACCGGGCGCCCGGCACATGCAGGTTCGACGGCAGCGGCACGGTTTCGGCCGTGTTCGCGAAGTACGCGGCCACCGTCGAGTGCCCGCTGCCGGCAGCGCCGGTGCCGTCCACCGGACCGCCCGCGTCGTACACCACGTGCGTGCCGGTCGACTTGAAGCGCGTCAGGTCGTCGTCGACCACATACCAGTTGAACAGCGGAAACACTTCGTTGAACGGCGCGTAACCATTGCCGTCGGTCGCGTTGAAGTTCGAGAAGCTGCCGTCGCGGAACCGCATGTTGACCGATGCCAGCGCGATGCCGGGGTCGTCAGGATGCGAGACGCCGTCGCCGTGCAGGTCGATGAAGGTCCGCGTATAGAGGTTCGTATGCCACTGCAGCACGGACAGGTCGCCGACGTCGACCGTCGTGCTCCCGTTGGCCGCGGGCAACTGGACCGCCTTGGCCAGCCCGTCGACGATCTGGTCGTTCCATTGATCGAACACGGTGATGCGGGTCGTGCCGCTCGGCAAGCCGCTGATCGTGAACCGGCCCTGGCTGTCGCATTTCGTGAAGCCGTAGTCCTCGCTGTCCGGATCGCCGACGCTCACATAGCATTGCGAGAACGCCAGCGAATCGCGCGAACCGCTGCTGTACAGGTTCTCGTTCGGCGGGCGGCTGTAGTGCAGGTTCGTCACGCGGCCCGTGAGCGTGTTCGGGCACGGACCGGTGTCGCATATCCCGGTCTTGGCCGCGTTGGTCCTGCGCGCGTTGATGATCTTCGGATTCGCGAAGCCGATCGACACGTGATAGCCGGCCGGCCCGAACTCCTGGAAGTACGCGGGGCCGCCGACCTTGATGAACGCGTCGTGCGCCTTCTGTCCGTCGAGCGTGTTGGTCTGCAGCCACTCCTCGCCGCGGCCGATCCGGTCGGCCGCCGGTGTCGCGATCACGCCGTAGCGGCCCGGCATCAGGTTGGCGATGATGGCCTGGCCGACGAGCGGCGACAGCGTCTTGCCGTCCGATTCGTATTTCGGGCAGGTCGGAATCATGCCGACCAGGCCGTCGGTCGCCGTCGAGATCGGACACGCATTGAGCCCGGTGAGCGGATCGACGGTGCCTTGCAGCGAATTCGACAGCGGCATGTTGAACATGTCGTAGGTCATCTGTCCGGTCGGGTCGCCGGTGCCGCCCGCATCGTCCCAGAGCTTGATCTCGAATCCGCCGAGCCCCGGCTCGCGTGCGGTGCCGAATCCGTCGGACCCGCCGCTGACGTCCACTTCGCCGTTCAGCGGCGCATCGTCCTCGAACACGAACACCGACAGCTTCGCGGTCTGGTACGGCGTTTCCGTCAACAGCACGTTGAGCTGCCCGGCCTGTCCCGCACCGGTCTGTCCGGCCTTTGCCGCCGCGACCTGCGCGGGCGCAATCGGCGCGCCGCCCATGCTGTGGCCGCACTTGCCGGTGCCCGGCGCGAAATCGGCGCCGCTCGGGCCCGACGGGCAGTCGAGCGCGATGCTGAATGGCCGCTTGCCGTCCGGCGACACGCCGCCGCCGTTCGTGAACGTGTTACCGGCATCGCCCGGCAGGATCGAGATGTAGTAATGCTTGGTCGGATCGAGCGCCACGTACTTCGGATCGACCGGCGCCTGTTGCGAGACGTTCGGGCCGGTGCGGCACACGCCGTTGCCGACGTCGCATACGGTCGCCACGTGCGTGTTGGACACCGGGTCGTACACGGTCTGGCCGGATTCGCATGCGACGGTGCCGACGCAGCCCGACGCCACCACCGGCATGTAGCTCGTGTGGAAGTTCGTGCCGAGGCTCGGGACCGGCAGCGGCGGGCAGTTCGCCGGCCGCCCCGTCGCGGAATTCACCTGGCAGGCCGGATCGATCTGCATCGTGCGGTCTTCCTCGATGATCCAGCGATAGTCGGTGAGCTTGACCGCCTTGTTCGGCGCGGTCGCATCCGGCGCCATGCTCGGCGCGTCCATCACGTTCACGACCAGCCCGCTGCCGGGATTGAAGGTCACGGTCACCGTCCCTGCATTCGCGCTCGTCTGCATCTGCGTATTGGTGACCTTGTACTGGAACGTCATCGTCTGCGCGGCCGCGCCGTTGCCGACCCGCGGCGTCGACGGCACCGCGGTAAACGAGCCGTCCGGATTCAGCGTCACGGTGCCGTTCGTCGCGCTCGACGCGACGATTTGCGCGGTGAGCGGCAACCCGGCCGGATCGTTCGCGCTGGCGAGCACGCCCGGTGCGCCGACCTGGATCTGCGACGCGATGTTGCTCGCGAAACTCGCATTGCCGGCCGTCGGGACCGACAGGCACTTGTTGCTCGTGGTGCAGGCGGTCAACGTCACCTTCGCCGTCACCGGCGGCGTGCCGTTGGTCGACTGATAGACGAAACTGTCGTTCGCACTGCTACTCGATAGATACGTGAACGTACCGTCGGTGTTCAACGTGAGCGTGCCGCTCGCGGGCGGCGTCTGGACCTTCACGCCGTACACGCCGGAGTCGCTCGCGATCACGCCCTTGGCCGGATCCGACACGGTCAGCGTCGTGCCCGGCACGAAGTAATAGTTCGCACCCGCGGCGGTCGGCGTTTCGCCGATGCCGGCAGTCGCCGACGGTTGGGCGTTGTTGACCGCGATGTAGCCTTGCATCCCGCCATCGCGCATGTTGTTGGTCGACAGGCTCAACTCGCGGTCGTATACCGGCATCGCACCGGCGGCCGGCGCGTTCAGCATCACGTCGTAGCTCTTGCCGGCCGCCATGAACACGGCGTTCTGGATGCGCGCGGCGCCGGGAATCACGTTGCCGTCCTCGGCGATCAGCGTGAAGCCCGGAACGGACGGATTGCCCGTTTGCGCGCCGACCACGGCCGGAACGTGCATGCGCAGCCCGGCGTTCACCAGGCGCACGAGCACCTGCCCGGTCGACGGCGGCACCATCGCGCTCGGCGGGAAAGCCGACGCGTTCGGGTTGGTGCGATCGAAGGCCACGCCGTTGATCAGGTAGTAGCGCGGATCGTAGTTCACCACCGGCGGATAGCAGGTGCCAAACGTGACCGACTTCGAGTCGCCGCATCCGCCGGGCTGCCCCGACCACGCGGCGGTTTCGCTGAAGCCCTTGGTCGCGACGGCCGCGGCAACAGCAGCGTTCTGCACCGGATCGATCTCGCTCATCACGAGCGGCACGTCGGCGTCATAGCAGGACACCGAATTCGGATAGGCCTGTTTCGTCGATGCGCACGTCGAGCTGGGGACGCTCGGGCTCTTCACCACCAGCACCCCGTAGAGGCCCATCGGCCCCTGGATCGACGGGTGCGTGCCCGACTCGAGCAGGTAGGTGCCGGGCTTGAGATTGGTCCAGGTGAGCGTCGTGTGCGATTTCGGATCGGTCGACGCCGCCACCTCGGTCCCGAACGACTGGACGCGCGGCCCTTGCGCGGGCGGCACGAACGATGCCATCGGCGCGGTCGAGGTCGCCGTGACGATCGGCCAGGTCGTGGCGGTCTGCGTCGGATGGACCGGGCTCGGCGTGGTCGTCGGCTTGTCGCCCAGACCGCCGCCCAGCTGGCCGACGATGACGAGCGAGGTCGGCACGGGCGCGGGCAGGTTGTTCGTCAGGTTGATCTGCAGCTGCCCGGCCGGCACGGTGACGACCACCGGCGACCAGTTCGCGCCGGCGGCCGGATTCGCCGCCGCGCAGGTCGCATTCGCGGCCGGCACCGTCGCCACGGCAGCCGGCGTGCAGCTGTAGCCCCACATCGGCACGGCCTGCCCGTCCGGCATCAACGCCGTGGACGCTTTCGCCGTCAGATTGACGACCGCTTGCGCGAAACAGGCTTCGCCTGCCGTCAGCAAGATGGATGCCGCGACCCCCGCCTTGAACAGATCAAGGAGCGTCGCCGTGAGCTTGGTGGATCTCATCGTCTTTCTCCCCACCCCTAATTGGATTCGTCGATCGGAAATACCGGAGGATCAACGAGCATCATCATCATCATTCCGCCCGGGAAGATGTTGTTCGTCGTGATCTCGCGCTCGTTATGCGAGTGCCACATGAACGCGAAGCCTGCTTCCGTCGCCGGCGGGTTCAGGATCGTGTTGCTGGGTGGCGACGTGCCGGTCGGCGCCGTCGCACGCACGGTCGCGTCCGGCCCGAGATAGGGACTGCCGCCATACCAGAAGCCGTTCGTCAGGATGTTCGAGTCCGGCAACGTGACCGGCCCGCCGCTGGCGACCTTGCCGAACGGCGCCTTCTCGAGCGCCTTGCCGTGGTCCTGGCACCACTCGTAGTAGTTCGGCGCGTTGCGCGGCGCCGGCGGGTTCGACGCCGTCGTGTAGTAGCCGTTCGCGTCGGGCACGCAGACGGAGCCGTCGCCCGGGTAGTGCGCGTAGACGTCCCAGTTCAGGCCCTTGCCGGTCCAGTAGAAAATCCCGTCCATCGTCGCGCCCGGCGTCGTGGTGGTCGTGAACAGCAGCGGGCCGGCCGGCAGCCGCGGGTTCGCCGGGTGGTTCGGGTCGACCGGGCTGAGCAACAGGTTGCCGTCGCGCGCCAGCACGCGCACGTGGTTGCCGTGCTCGTGGAACGGATGCTGCCAGCGGCCGGTGCCGATGATCCGCAGCAGCACCAGTTCGCCCGGATGCATGTGCGGATTGCCGTTGTACGGCTGGTGCGGGTACTGCGGCGCGTAGTTCGGATCCATGTCGTCCGGCATCGAGCGGCCGTTGACCATGAAATAGGCCGGGTGATAAGGCTCGGTCTCGACCGTCATGCAGCCGGTCGGCCTGGTGCACGACGTATTCGCCGCGACCTGCTGCTCCGCCTGCTGATGGATGCGCGGATCCATTTCGGAGAACTGAAAAAGATACTCACGGTCATAGCACGCGGCGCTGTTGTCGAATGCCGCCGCTGCGTTGCGGAAATCGCGCTGGCCGAACGGCCGGCCCGAATCCGGCAGCGCCATGCAGCCCGCCGTGTTGACCGCCGTATTCGGCAGCACGATGATCGCGCCGTACATCCCCATCTCGATCTGCAGATCGCCCTGCGTGCCGCTGTAGTACGCATGCGTGCCCGGCGTCGCCGCGACGAACGTGTAGGTGACCGTCGCGCCGTGCTGCGCCTCCTGCGCGAGCAGCCCGGCAACGCCGGAGGTGCCGGTGCAGGTCTTGCCGTCCGGGCTCAGGGTGCCCGTGCACACGACGAAGCCGGGAAACAGCATCGACGTGTTGCCGGCTGCCGCCGGCAGGTTGTTGGTGAGTGTCACGGTGATGATGTCGCCCTGCCTGACGATCAGCGTCGGACCGGGGATCTGCATCGTCGGACAGGTCGCGCCGGTGATCGTCGACGGCGAGAAGACGAGCGGCGTCGCGCTGGTCGCCGCGCAGCCGTAGCCCCACGAATAGACGCTCGTGCCGTCCGGCTGGGTGATGCGCGCTTCCTGGGCCGTGAGGTTGAAGACCTTGCCGGTGATGCCCGGCGCGGCGGCGTGCGCGTGCACCGACAGCAACGCGGCGAGCGTCGCGACACCGACGCGTGCGAGCCGTCCGAGACGGGCGAGCGTCGCGGTCCACGCATGATGAGTGATGTGTCCCACGGCTTTTCTCCTCAGGGCAGGACTTCCCGGCCGGGGGCCCGCCCGATGATGCGGGCGGCCCCTGGTCATCAAAGAGTGCAATGCTTCGTGACCGGATCCACGGCGCTGCAGATGTGGACCTCGGTCATCAGGCCGCCGAAGTTCTCCTGATCGTTCGACAGGTGATCGAGGTTCGGCGTGTACAGGTAGAAAATCTGGCCCGAGTGGTACTTCGTCTTGTCGCTGGCGTCGAGAATCAGGTCGAGCGACTCGCCGCCTCCGAGCGTGATCGAGTTCGTGTCGTAGGCCATGTTGTTGCCGGCCATGTCGCGCAACATGCGGGCATTCAGCGCGATCACGTGCATCGGGATGCCGAGCGACGCCAGCGTCTGGTATTCGGTCACGTCGAGATCCGAGATCCGCAACAGCGCGCGGCCGCCGGCCGGAATGTTGACCAGCGTCGGCAGCGGTTGCGACGGATGCATCGCACTGTCGGACGCGGGCGTCGACATCGCGCCTTGGGTCACCGTGTCCGGATAGCTGCGGCCGTTCAGCAGGAAGAACTTGTCCTTCATGTCGGTGAACGGTTCGGGATTGAACGTCATGCCGACGAAGTGGAAGTTCGGATCGAAGCCATGGATCTGGATCGGATACTCGACGTCGTACGCGGTCGAGCCGTCGCCGTCGTTGTATGCGTAGAGCGACAGCGTCTCCGGCGTGGTCGGCGGAATGTTGACGTTGGCCGCCCGCACGAGGCCGTTGTTCTGCGGCGGCACCGGCGTCGAGCACAGAATGTCGTTGCCGCAGCGCGTGCGCAGGTCCGACTGCTGCGTCATCAGCGCGTCGTACAGCGACACGCCCTTCGGCACCCGGTCCTGGCGCGGCCGCACGTAGATCTGGCCGACCATGCCCATCTGCAGGTGCTCCGGCGGCGTGATGTGACAGTGCCAGAAATAGGTACCCGCATCCGGCGCGAGATAGTAGTACGTGAAGCTCGCGCCGATATTGATCGCGACCGACGCGTCCGGCACGCCATCATAGAACGACGACGCGTTCGGATAGCCGTGGAAGTGCACCGTATGCTTCTCGAACAGGTCGGGGCGCATGATCATCCCGACGTTCGTGAGCGTGAGGAAGAACTCGTCGTCCTCGTCGATCGCCATCATCGGCGCGGGCTGGTTGCCGTTCATCACGCCGATGTCCATGATCGGGCGCGGATCGACGTGGCCGGTCAGCGCGCCGCCGGCATCCGGATCGGGCGCGAGACCGACCGCGCCGTTGTAGGTCGGGTCCGTCCTGGGGTCGCCGACGGTGTTGAACACCGACGCGAGCTGCGTGCCCGGCAGCCCGGCCTTGATGTCCGCGAGCCCGGACAGCGGGCCGAACGCGAACAGGTAGGTCTGCACGCCGTTGGCCATCGTGGCGTAGCCGTCGCCGCCCGAGATCTGCTGGCACTTGATCGCGCCGTTCACCGCGCCGGTCGACGTGGAATTCTGGCCGGTATAGGTCGGCTTCGTGTAAGCGGGTTCGCCGACACCGGGCGCCAGCGCGGTCGGGTGCGACGGCGTGGTGAACGGGCACTGGACCCGGAACGACTGGGCGAACGAGGGAACGGCGCACATCAGGAGCAACAGTGCCGCCACACTGCTGCAACACGCGCGGGTACGGAACATATGACCTCCATCCAAGGGGTCAACCAGCGATACGGGCTGGACGTCATGCTGTGCTGCGGACGCGGGCCGACGAAGTCTTCGCATCGGCCCGTATCTGGATTCTGCAGAGGTGCGCGGCTGGCCGGGATGGGTCACCCCCCTACTTTTGCATAGGGGGGCTCCGGCACGCGAAGGGGCGACATGCTCCGCACGGAGGGGACGTGCGACGTTCGGGCAGACGCGTCGTGGCCCAGGGTTTGTCCGATGCAACACGCACGACGACCGTCGACGTATTGCCGGAATTTTCCCGATAGCAGAAATTAATTAAAATCGCGGGGGTGGCGGTGGATCGTGCAGGACGCGGCAAGCGGTGCCGGCCGCGCTGCAACGAAGCGGATCTTCGATCGCGGCAAACCGGGCGGTTGCCGGAAAACGGGCAAAAAAAAGCGCCACGGAGACCGTGGCGCTAAAAAAGTTCTAGCCATTCCGAGGGCCGTGCTAGAACCTGAGAGACTGCGCGAAACATCGTTGCCGGTTAAACTCTTGAAACGATGTTTCGAAAACGTGAGACATTCTTTCCGTTTCCGCCCGACAAGTCAAGCGGTATTTGCACCGGTTCATGCACTTTCTGGCAACGCTCATTTGAGCGTTTTCCTAATAAACCAAGGGTGAACCCGTAAAATCTCATCCGATGACCGGTTCGCCCGCAGAACATGCATCCTTTGACAATAGTCCTACAATACCAACAAAATTGAAATCGAGTTTCGGAATTAGAGAGAATCCCTCGTGTCGACAACTGTAACCCCTCCCGCGTCGCGGGACCGTGAATCGTCGCCCGACGAGATCACCGCCCTTGCCCGCGGCCTCGCCGTGCTACGCCGCATCGCGGCGGCCGACGCGCCCGTCAGCAACCGCGAGCTGACCGAACTGACCGGCATCCCGAAGCCGACCGTCTCGCGCATCACCGCGACGCTCGTCAGCGCCGGCTTCCTGTTCCAGTTGCCCGACAGCGAGCGCTTCGTGCTCACCGCGTCGGTGCTCGAACTGAGCCACGGCTTCCTGCGCAACTTCGACATCCGCGCGCGTTCGCGGCCGTTCATGATCGAGCTGGCCGAACGCACGTCGCTGTCCGTGCACCTCGCGGTACGCGACCGGCTCGACATGGTCGCGATCGACGTGATCCGCCCGCGTTCGGCCGTCCTCGTCACGCGCCTCGAAATCGGCTCGCGGATGGACATCGCGCGCACCGCGGTCGGCCGTGCGTATCTTGCCGCACTCGAGGACGACGAACGCCGCCAGTTGCTCGAGTCGCTGCGCACCACGGCGGGCGACGACTGGCCGCATGTGTCCGCCCGCCTGACCCCCGGTCTGGACGAGGCGATGCGCGACGGCCACGCGATCGCGATCGGCGAATGGCGCGAAGGCCTGAATGCCGTCGCGGCCGGTTTCGTCGGCCCGTCGGGCCAGCGCTATTCGGTGAATTGCGGTGGCGCGTCGCACCAGTGCCCGCCCGAATGGCTGCACGAACACGTGGTGCCCGCGCTGCACGAATGTATCGCGAAAATCACCCGCGAGATCGGCGGCGCACCGGCCCGTCGCATCAGCGTGTAAGCGTTTCGTCATCGCACTGTCGCGTTCTGTAACGACCGTAACCCGTTGAAAGATAGACCACTGGACTGTAACGGGGACGGGACGTAGGATCATGCCCATCGTCGCGCCGCACTCGCGGTGCGCACCGCTCTTTTCCCGCGCACACCGGCGGGGGCCCGGACCGAGCCGTGCGCCCCCTCCCCGGCACCGCTCGCCCACGCGCAGCCCAGCAGTCCGATTTCCGGCCCGCCGCGCCGTCTTCCTGACAGATCACGATGGATAACGAACAAAAGCCCACGCCTCCTTCGAAAGACCCCGCGTCCCCCGCCGCGCGGCGCCCGCGCCGCACGCTGATGGCCGGCGCACTCGCGGTCGTCGTCATCGGCGGCCTGCTCTGGTGGCATCCGTGGAACCGCACGCCGGCGGCCGGCAGCACGGCGCAAGGCACGGCGGCCAGCGCCGGCGGCGCAAAGCGCGGCCGTGGCGGCCCCGCCGCGATGGCGAACGTTCCGCAGCCCGTGCAGGTCGCGACCGCGACCCAGGGCGAAATGCCGATCGTGCTGTCCGCGCTCGGCACCGTCACGCCGCTCGCGAACGTGACGGTCAAGACCCAGCTGTCCGGCTACCTGCAGTCGGTCGCGTTCCAGGAAGGCCAGATCGTCAAGAAGGGCGACCTGCTCGCGCAGATCGACCCGCGCCCGTACCAGGTCGCGCTCGAGAACGCCGAAGGCACGCACGCGCGCGACTCGGCGCTGCTCGCAACCGCCCGCCTCGACCTGAAGCGCTACCAGACGCTGCTGTCGCAGGACTCGATCGCGTCGCAGACCGTCGATACGCAGGCCTCCCTCGTCAAGCAATACGAAGGCGCGGTGAAGACCGACCAGGCCGCGATCGATTCCGCGAAGCTGAACCTCACGTATGCGCGCATCACCGCGCCGGTGTCGGGCCGCGTCGGCCTGCGCCAGGTCGACCCCGGCAACTACGTGACGCCGGGCGATACCAACGGCCTCGTCGTGATCACGCAGCTGCAGCCGATGAGCGTGATCTTCACGACGTCGGAAGACAACCTGCCGCAGATCCTCAAGCAGGTGAACGCGGGCCAGAAGCTGTCGGTCACCGCGTACAACCGCAACAACACGGTGCCGCTCGAGACGGGCTCGCTCGCGACGCTCGACAACCAGATCGACACGAGCACGGGCACGGTCAAGCTGCGCGCGAACTTCGATAACAAGGAAGGCATGCTGTTCCCGAATCAGTTCGTGAACACGCGCCTGCTCGTCGACGTGCTGCGCAACGCGACGATCGTGCCGACCTCGGCCGTGCTGACCGGCTCGATCGGCCAGTTCGTCTACGTCGTGAAACCCGACAACACGGTGACCGTGCGCAAGGTCACGATCGGCCCGGTCGACGGCGAACGCACGAGCATCGTCAGCGGCGTGTCGGTCGGCGAGCGCGTGGTGACCGACGGCTCCGACCGCCTGCGCGAAGGCGCGAAGATCTCGATCCCGGCCGACAAGCCGAAAGGCGCGTCGGGCGCGCGCGGCGCCGTTGCGGCGTCGGGCGCATCGGATGCCGGCGGCCATCGCGGCGGACACAAGCACGGCGCGTCGCAGGCAGCGGCCCCCGCGGCCCAGTAACGCGCGGGCCGCTCGATGAATCCATCCCGCCTCTTCATTCTCCGGCCGGTCGGCACCGCCCTCCTGATGGCGGCGATCATGCTGGCCGGTCTCGTCGCGCTGCGCTTCCTGCCGCTCGCCGCGCTGCCCGAAGTCGACTATCCGACGATCCAGGTCCAGACCTTCTACCCGGGCGCGAGCCCGGAGGTGATGACCTCGTCGGTCACCGCGCCGCTCGAACGTCAGTTCGGGCAGATGCCGTCGCTGAACCAGATGTCGTCGCAGAGTTCGGCCGGCTCGTCCGTGATCACGCTGCAGTTCTCGCTCGACCTGCCGCTCGACATCGCCGAGCAGGAAGTGCAGGCCGCGATCAACGCGGCCGGCAACCTGCTGCCGTCCGACCTCCCTGCCCCGCCGATCTACGCGAAGGTCAACCCGGCCGATGCGCCGGTGCTGACGCTCGCCGTCAAGTCGAAGACGCTGCCGCTCACGCAGGTGCAGGATCTCGCCGACACGCGCCTCGCGATGAAGATCTCGCAGGTCGCGGGTGTCGGTCTCGTCAGCCTGTCGGGCGGCAACCGCCCGGCCGTGCGGATCCAGGCGAACCCGACCGCGCTCGCGAAGTACGGGATGAACCTCGACGACCTGCGCACGACGATCTCGAACCTGAACGTGAACACGCCGAAGGGCAACTTCGACGGCCCGACGCGCGCATACACGATCAACGCGAACGACCAGCTGACGAGCGCCGACCAGTACAACAGCGCGGTCGTCGCCTACAAGAACGGCCGCCCGGTGATGCTCACCGACGTCGCGACGGTCGTCGCCGGCTCGGAGAACACCAAGCTCGGCGCGTGGGTGAATTCGGACCCGGCCATCATCCTGAACGTGCAGCGCCAGCCGGGCGCGAACGTGATCGCGACCGTCGACGCGATCAAGGCGCAATTGCCGAAGCTGCAGGAAACGCTGCCGGCCGCGCTCGACGTGGAGATCGTCACCGACCGCACGACGATGATCCGCGCCGCCGTGCGCGACGTGCAGTTCGAACTGATGCTCGCGGTCGCGCTGGTCGTGCTCGTGATGTACCTGTTCCTCGCGAACGTGTACGCGACGATCATCCCGAGCCTGTCGGTGCCGCTGTCGCTGATCGGCACGCTCGCGGTGATGTACATGGCCGGCTTCTCGCTGAACAACCTGTCGCTGATGGCGCTCACCATCGCGACCGGCTTCGTCGTCGACGACGCGATCGTGATGATCGAGAACATCGCGCGCTACGTGGAGGAAGGCGAAACGGGGCTCGAGGCCGCGCTGAAGGGCTCGCGGCAGATCGGCTTCACGATCATCTCGCTGACGGTGTCGCTGATCGCGGTGCTGATCCCGCTGCTGTTCATGGGCGACGTGGTCGGGCGCCTGTTCCATGAATTCGCGATCACGCTCGCGGTGACGATCGTGATCTCGGCGATCGTGTCGCTCACGCTCGTGCCGATGATGTGCGCGAAGCTGCTGCGCCATTCGCCGCCGCCCGAGAGCCATCGCTTCGAGGCACGCGTGCACCGCGCGATCGACTGGGTGATCGCGCGCTACGCGGTCGCGCTCGAATGGGTGCTGAACCGCCAGCGCTCGACGCTCGTCGTCGCGCTGCTGACGCTCGCGCTGACCGGCCTGCTGTACGTCTACGTGCCGAAGGGCTTCTTCCCCGCGCAGGATACCGGCGTGATCCAGGCGATCACGCAGGCGCCGCAGTCGATCTCGTACGGCGCGATGGCGGAGCGCCAGCAGGCGCTCGCGGCCGAGATCCTGAAGGATCCGAACGTCGAGAGCCTCACGTCGTTCATCGGCGTCGACGGCAGCAACATCACGCTGAACAGCGGCCGGATGCTGATCAACCTGAAGGCGCGCGACGAACGCTCCGAGTCGGCCGCGCAGATCATCCGCGACCTGCAGCACCGCGTCGCGAACATCACCGGCATCTCGCTGTTCATGCAGTCGGTGCAGGACCTGACGATCGACTCGACCGTCAGCCCGACGCAGTACCAGTTCATGCTGACGAGCCCGAACTCGGAGGAATTCGCGACCTGGGTGCCGAAGCTCGTGGCCCGGTTGCAGCAGGAACCGTCGCTCGCCGACGTCGCGACCGACCTTCAAAGCAACGGCCAGTCCGTCTACATCGAGATCGACCGCCCGAGCGCCGCGCGCTTCGGCATCACGCCGGCGACCGTCGACAACGCGCTGTACGACGCGTTCGGCCAGCGCATCGTGTCGACGATCTTCACGCAGTCGAACCAGTACCGCGTGATTCTCGAGTCCGAGCCGAAGGACCAGCACTACGCGCAATCGCTGAACGACATCTACCTGCCGTCGGCGGGCGGCGGCCAGGTGCCGCTGGCGTCGATCGCGTCGTTCCACGAGCGGCCGTCGCCGCTCTTGGTCGCGCACCTGTCGCAGTTCCCGTCGACCACCATCTCGTTCAACCTCGCGCCGGGCGCGTCGCTCGGCGAGGCGGTCAAGGCGATCGACGCCGCCGAGAAGGACATCGGGCTGCCCGCGTCGTTCCAGACGCGCTTCCAGGGCGCGGCGCTCGCGTTCCAGGCATCGCTGTCGAACCAGCTGTTCCTGATCCTCGCCGCGGTCGTCACGATGTACATCGTGCTCGGCGTGCTGTACGAGAGCTACATCCACCCGATCACGATCCTGTCGACGCTGCCGTCGGCCGGCGTCGGCGCGCTGCTCGCGCTGATGATCACCGGGCACGACCTCGACATCATCGGGATCATCGGCATCGTGCTGCTGATCGGCATCGTGAAGAAGAACGCGATCATGATGATCGACTTCGCGCTCGAGGCCGAGCGCGTCGAAGGCAAGCCGCCGCGCGAGGCGATCTACCAGGCGTGCCTGCTGCGCTTCCGGCCGATCCTGATGACGACGCTCGCCGCGCTGCTCGGCGCGGTGCCGCTGATCGTCGGCTCCGGCGCGGGCTCCGAGCTGCGCCAGCCGCTCGGGATCGCGATCGCCGGCGGCCTGATCGTGTCGCAGGTGCTGACGCTGTTCACGACGCCCGTGATCTACCTCGGCTTCGACTCGCTCGCACGCCGCGTGCGCGGCTGGTTCGAACGCCACGGCCCGCAAGCCGGCCCGCGCACGGATGCGTAATCGATGAACCTGTCGCGCCCCTTCATCACCCGCCCCGTCGCGACGACGCTGCTCGCGATCGGCGTCGCGCTCGCGGGCCTGTTCGCGTTCGTCAAGCTGCCGGTGTCGCCGCTGCCGCAGGTCGACTTCCCGACCATCTCGGTGCAGGCGTCGCTGCCGGGCGCGAGCCCGGAAACGGTCGCGACCAGCGTGACGAGCCCGCTCGAGCGGCACCTCGGCTCGATCGCCGACGTGTCCGAAATGACGTCGACGAGCACGGTCGGCAACGCGCGGATCATCCTGCAGTTCGGGCTGAACCGCGACATCGACGGCGCCGCGCGCGACGTGCAGGCCGCGATCAACGCGGCGCGCGCCGACCTGCCCGCCGCGCTGAAGAGCAACCCGACCTACCGCAAGGTCAACCCGGCCGATTCGCCGATCATGATCGTATCGCTGACGTCGGAGACCTCGTCGCCCGCGAAGCTGTACGACGCCGCGTCGACGGTGCTGCAGCAGTCGCTGTCGCAGATCGACGGGATCGGCCAGGTGTCGGTCAGCGGCTCCGCGAACCCGGCCGTGCGCGTCGAGCTCGAGCCGCAGGCGCTGTTCCACTACGGGATCGGCCTCGAGGACGTGCGCGCGGCGCTGGCCTCCGCGAACGCCAACGCGCCGAAGGGCGCGATCGAATTCGGCCCGCAGCGCTACCAGCTCTATACGAACGACCAGGCATCCCAGGCGTCGCAATATCGCGACCTCGTCGTGGCTTACCGCAACGGCTCGGCCGTGCGGCTGTCCGACCTGTCGGACGTCGTCGATTCGGTCGAGGATCTCCGCAACCTCGGCCTGTCGAACGGCAAGCGCGCGGTGCTCGTGATCCTCTACCGCTCGCCCGGCGCGAACATCATCGACACGATCGACCGCGTGCGCGCGGCGCTGCCGCAGCTCACCGCGTCGCTGCCGGCCGACATCACCGTCACGCCCGTGCTCGACCGCTCGACCACGATTCGCGCGTCGCTGAAGGACACCGAGCACACGCTGCTGATCGCGGTCAGCCTCGTCGTGATGGTCGTGTTCCTGTTCCTGCGCAACTGGCGCGCGACGCTGATCCCGAGCGTCGCGGTGCCGATCTCGATCATCGGCACGTTCGGCGCGATGTACCTGCTCGGCTTCTCGATCGACAACCTGTCGCTGATGGCGCTGATCGTCGCGACCGGCTTCGTCGTCGACGATGCGATCGTCGTGCTCGAGAACATCTCGCGGCATATCGAGAACGGCAAGTCGCGCATGCAGGCCGCGTTCGACGGCGCGCGCGAGGTCGGCTTCACGGTGTTGTCGATGAGCATTTCGCTCGTCGCGGTGTTCCTGCCGATCCTGCTGATGGGCGGCATCGTCGGGCGGCTGTTCCGCGAGTTCGCACTGACACTGTCGCTCGCGATCGCCGTCTCGCTCGCGGTGTCGCTCACGGTCACGCCGATGATGTGCGCGCGCCTGCTGCCCGAGTCGCACGACCCGCAAAACGAAGGCCGCTTCGGGCGCTTCCTGGAACGCTGTTTCAGCCGCATGCAGCGCGGCTACGAGCGCTCGCTGTCGTGGGCGCTGCGCCGGCCGCTCCTGATCCTGCTGACCCTGTTCGCGACGATCGGGCTGAACGTCTACCTGTACATCGTCGTGCCGAAGGGTTTCTTCCCGCAGCAGGACACCGGGCTGATGATCGGCGGCATCCGGGCCGACCAGTCGACGTCGTTCCAGGCGATGAAGCTGAAGTTCTCCGAGATGATGCGGATCGTGCAGGGCAACCCGAACGTGAAGAGCGTCGCGGGCTTCACCGGCGGCACGCAGACCAACTCGGGCTTCATGTTCGTCACGCTGAAGGATCGCACCGAGCGCAAGCTGTCGGCCGACCAGGTGATCCAGCAACTGCGCGTCCCGCTGTCGGATGTCGCCGGCGCGAGCACGTTCCTGCAGGCCGCGCAGGACATTCGCGTCGGCGGCCGGCAGAGCAACGCGCAGTACCAGTTCACGCTGCTCGGCGATTCGAGCGCCGACCTGTACAAGTGGGGGCCGATCCTGACCGAGGCGCTGCAGAAGCGCCCCGAGCTGACCGACGTGAACTCCGACCAGCAGCAAGGCGGCATGGAAGCCATGGTGACGATCGACCGGGCGACGGCCGCGCGGTTCGGCATCAAGCCCGCGCAGATCGACAATACGCTGTACGACGCATTCGGCCAGCGCCAGGTCTCGACGATCTACAACCCGCTGAACCAGTACCACGTGGTGATGGAAGTCGCGCCGAAGTACTGGCAGAGCCCCGAGATGCTGAACCAGGTGTGGGTCAGCACGTCGGGCGGCAGCGCGAACGGCTCGCAGACCACCAACGCAGCGGCCGGCACCTACGTCGCGACGGCCGCCGGCACGTCGAGCGCCGGCACGGCCACGCAGAGCGCCGCGGCGATCGCGTCCGACTCCGCGCGCAACCAGGCGCTCAACTCGATCGCGGCGAGCGGCAAGTCGAGCGCGTCGTCGGGTGCGTCGGTGTCGACGTCGAAGTCGACGATGATCCCGCTGTCGGCAATCGCGACGTTCGGGCCGAGCACGACGCCGCTGTCGGTCAACCACCAGGGGCTGTTCGTCGCGACGACGATCTCGTTCAACCTGCCGCCCGGCGTGTCGCTGTCGCAGGCGACGCAGGTGATCTACCAGACGATGGCGCAGGTCGGCGTCCCGCCGACCATCGTCGGCAGCTTCCAGGGCACCGCGCAGGCGTTCCAGCAGTCGATGAACGACCAGCCGATCCTGATCCTCGCGGCGTTGCTGGCCGTCTATATCGTGCTCGGGATCCTGTACGAAAGCTACATCCACCCGATCACGATCCTGTCGACGCTGCCGTCGGCCGGCGTCGGCGCGCTGCTCGCGCTGCTGCTGTGCAAGACCGAGTTCAGCATCATCGCGCTGATCGGCGTGATCCTGCTGATCGGGATCGTGAAGAAGAACGCGATCATGATGGTCGACTTCGCGATCGACCAGACGCGCAACAACGGAAAGTCGTCGTTCGACGCGATCCACGAGGCGTGCCTGCTGCGCTTCCGCCCGATCATGATGACGACGATGGCCGCGCTGCTCGGCGCGCTGCCGCTCGCGTTCGGCCACGGCGACGGCGCCGAGCTGCGCGCGCCGCTCGGGATCGCGATCGCCGGCGGCCTGATCGTGTCTCAGGTGCTGACGCTCTATACGACGCCGGTCGTCTACCTGTATATGGACCGCTTCCGCGTGTGGGCCGAGAAACGGCGCAACCGCCGCGGGAATAACGGCGGGCCGGCCATTGCCGGGGAGTGATGAAGCGGCCGCCTTGTGCGGCCGTTTTTTTGCGCTTGAACCGCGGCGACGATCGGCTATCGTGAGTCCATGCCCACCGCTGCGCCCTTCACGGGGACCCACCATGAACGTCCAGCTCAACCATACGATCGTCTGGTGCCGCGACAAGCACGCGTCGAGCCGCTTCCTCACCGAGCTGCTGGAATTGCCGCCGCCGACGCCGTTCGGCGCGATGCTGGTCGTCCCGCTCGGCAACGGCGTGTCGCTCGATTTCCATGAACGGTCGGGAGCGATCGCGTCGCAGCACTACGCGTTCCTGCTCGACGAAGCAGGCTTCGATCGCGTGCTCGCGCGCATTCGCGAGCGCGGGCTGCCGCACTGGGCCGATCCGGCGAAGCGGCAACCCGATGACATCTACCGCCACAACGGCGGCCGAGGCGTGTACTTCGACGATCCGGACGGCCACTTCCTCGAAGTGATGACGCAGCCTTACGTGCTGAACGGCTAGTTCGACCGGCCGGCGTTGCACCGGCCCGTACCGTGACGCGGATGCCGCCCCGCTCGGGACGGCATCCGGCCGACCGGTGTTACTCGGCAGCGTCCGCCGCCGTCTTGCGCGGACGACGCGCGCGCGGGGCGGCCTTGCGGGCCGGCTTCTTCGGCTTGGCAGCGGCCGGCGCTTGCGCAACCGCGTCGGCATGGGCTTCTGCCGGCGCCGCGTCGTGCGATGGCTGGGCGGCGGCTCGCTCGCTGCCGGCATCGCCTGCCGCCGGCCCGGCGTGCGTCATCGTGAGATGCTGCTCGTCGCCCTGCTCCGCGTCGCGATGCGCGTCGTCGGCATGCTTGCCGTGCGCGTGCTTGTCGTCGCCGTGCTTCGGCGCGCCGTGCCCGGCGTCGTCCGGCGTCCCGGTTGCCTGACGGCCTGCGCGCTTCGCGGCGGCGCCCTTCTTCGCGCCGGCCTTCTTCGCCGCGGTCTTGCGCGCGCGCTTGCGGCCATCCTTCGCATCGCCATGCGCGTCGGCCACTTCGGCCACGTCGACCGTTTCCGCCGGCGACCCCATCGGTACCGCCTCGGCCACCTCGGCGACGTCGGCCACTTCCGTCTCGTCCGCTTCGACCTGCACGCTTTCGTGCGTGACCGCTTCCGCCCGCTGCCCGCGACGTTGCGCATTGCGCCCGGCCCGCGCCGGCTCGGCCGCGCGCGCACCGTGGTGCGCGCCGCCGTGTCCGCCGCCGTGCCCGCCGCCTTCGCCGCCCGCCGTGACGTGCTCCGCGGCCGCCTGCTGGCGTGCCCGCGACACGAACGCGCCCGACTTGTCGTCACGCCCCACTTCGAGCAGGCCGCGCGCCTGCGCCTCGTCGAGCAGGTTGCCGAACGCGCGGAATCCGTAATACGACTCGTTGAAATCCGGCTTGCGGCGCTTGATCGCGCTCTTGAGCACCGACGCCCAGATCTTGCCGACGTCGTCCCGCTCCGACGCGAGCGCGTCGAACGTCTCGACGGCCAGCGCGATTGCCTCGGCCTTGCGCGCGTCCATGTCGTGCTTGCGCGACGACGGCTCGTCCGGCCGCTTCGCGCCGCCGTTGCCCACGCGCTGCTGCTGTTCCCGCTTCGCGAGCGCGCGCTGCTGCTCGCGCACCAGGTCGTCGTAGAAGATGAATTCGTCGCAGTTCGCGACCAGCAGGTCCGACGTCGATTTCTTCACGCCGACGCCGATCACCTTCTTCGCGTTCTCGCGCAGCTTCGACACCAGCGGCGAAAAGTCCGAGTCGCCGCTGATGATCACGAACGTATCGACGTGCGACTTCGTGTAGCAGAGGTCGAGCGCGTCGACGACGAGCCGGATGTCGGCCGAGTTCTTGCCCGACTGGCGCACGTGCGGAATCTCGATCAGCTCGAAGCTCGCCTCGTGCATCGACGCCTTGAAGCCCTTGTAGCGATCCCAGTCGCAATAGGCCTTCTTCACGACGATGCTGCCCTTCAGCAGCAGGCGCTCCAGCACGGGCTTGATGTCGAACTTCTCGTACTTCGCGTCGCGCACGCCGAGCGCGACGTTCTCGAAGTCGCAGAACACGGCCATGCTGACGTTGTCCAGGGGTAATGCCATGTGTACTCCAACCAGTGGGCCGATGCGTTGTAGGACGTAACGGCGAAAAAAGCATCGCGCACATGATAGCCGGTCGGCGCGTCATTCCCGCATCCGTGTGAACGATTGGCGGCCGGAATGTCGGTGTCGGTCGCGCGCTGCCGGTATGCCCGTTGCCGGTATGCCCCTTAATACACCCCCGCCGCCGCGGCAAATCGACATTACACTTGAGTTATCGGTCGTCCGTCCCTATCTGGAAGGATGACGCATCGAGCAAGGAGCGGTTTCATGACGACGAAGGTACTGCTGATTGGCGCGACCGGCCGAACGGGCCAGGCCTGCGCGGATCTGCTGCTCAAGCAGCCGGAGTTCGAGGTCACGGCGCTCGTGCGCCGCCACGGCTATGCGCTCGCAGGCGCACGGGTGGTCGAGGCCGACCTGACGAACGATTTCTCGCACGCATTCCAGGGCATCTCGCACGTGATCTACGCGGCCGGCTCGGCCGAATCGGAAGGCGCGGCCGAAGAGGAACAGGTCGACCGCGACGCGGTCGCCCGCGCGGCCGAATACGCGCTGGCTTACAACGCGCAGAAGCTGGTGGTGATCAGCTCGCTGTCCGCGTACCGGCCGGAGCTCGGCCCGGACGCGCTGCGCCACTATTCGCAGATGAAGCGCGAAGGCGACGATCGCGTGATCGCGTCGGGCGTCGACTACGCGATCCTGCGCCCCGGCCCGCTCACGGACGATCCGGGCGTCGGCAAGATCGCGCTCACCGACGCATGGTTCGATGGCGCCCCGCCCGTATCGCGCCAGGATGTCGCCTGGGCCGCGATCGAGGCGATCAAGCTCGGCATCTCGCGCAAGATCGTCGGCTTCGTCGGCGGCAGCGTGCCGATCGAGCAGGCATTGCGCGCATAACAGCCTCTCACGCGCGGCGGCTGCGTCGCTCCGTACCGGCGGCCCGCACGACGGGCCGCTTTGCCGTGCGGGCCGCCCGCTTACTGCTTCGGATGCGCGTCCGCCCACGCCTTCACGGCGGCGAGCGTATTCTCGACGTGCTTGTCCGGCGACAGGCTCGTGTATTCGTAGAGCACCTTCCCTTCCGGCGAAATCACGTAGGACACGCGGTTCGCCTTGTCGATCGCCGGCAGCTTCGCGTCATATTCCCGGATGATCTTCGCGTCCGGATCGGCCGCGACCGGGAACTTGCTCCGGCACTCGCTCACCGAGAACTTCGTCAGCGTGTCGATCTTGTCGGCCGAGACGCCGATCACCGTCGCGCCGTAAGCCTTGTAACGGTCGACCGCGTCCGCGAACGCATGCGCCTCGATCGTGCAGCCCTTCGTGAACGCGGCCGGATAGAAATACAGCACGACCGGCCCCTGCTTCAGCGCGTCCGCGAGCGAGTACGTGTAAGTCTTGCCGCCCAGCGACGCCTGCGTCGTGAAATCGGGCGCCGCGGCACCCGGCTTCAATTCCGCCTGCGCCATCAGCGCATGGCCGGCCACCAGCGCCGTCACGGCGGCGCCCAGCAACAGTTTTCGCTTCATCTGCGTCCTCATTTCTTATAAAGTCAGCCTCGATGCAGGCCCCGCCGGCGTTCGCCTGTCGAACACCCGCGAGACCGATCCGGCCCAGCGGCAACGCCACCGCGGCCGGTCCGTTAAAGATTCCGCACAGTCTGCCGTTATTCCTTCCGGACAACCGGTTCCAGCCCTTCACGTCAGCGAGAAACATGGAAGCCAACAGGAAACAGACGTCACGCAAGGGCTCCTGGCGCAGCGCCTTGCATACGCTGCGCCGCTTCGCCTGGTCGGGCGGCGCGCTGATGCCCGCGCGCGCCGGTGCGCCGCGACGCGACGACTCCGTGCGCAACTGGCTGGAACAGACGGTCGGCACGGTGGATTTCCTCGCCCATGTCGACCGCGAGCTGCGCTTTCTGTACGTGTCCGACGCGAGCCTGCGCTTCATCGGCTACCACCGCGACTACCTGCACACGCTGACGCTGCGCGACCTGATCGCCGAACAGGATACCGCGGCGCTCGAAGGCCTGCTTGCACGCGCCGCGCGTTCGGGCCAGGTCGAGAAGGCGACGATGTGCATCGTCAAGTCGCTCACCTACCCGCTGGACGTCGAGATCCGCGCGTTCAAGAGCCGCCATCACGGGGTCGACGGGTTCGCGATCGCGGCGTTCGACGTGTCGTCGTGGCGCGCGCTCGAGGCGCGCCTGACTTACGAGATGCACCACGACCCGATGACGGGGCTCGGCAACCTGTCCGCGCTCGTGCCCGCGCTGATGCGCGCGCAGCAGGCCGCCGACGGGGACGGCTCGTGCGCGGCGCTGCTGCTGCTCGACCTCGACGACTACCAGCGGATCAACCGCGCGCTCGGCTACGACGCGGGCGACACGCTGCTGCGCGAGACCGCGCAGCGGCTGAAGGCGCTCGTCACGCCGAACGAGCAGCTCGCGCGCGTCGCGAGCGACAAGTTCGCGGTCGTGCTCGGCGCACCGGACCGCACGCAGGCGAGCAACGCGGCGGACGCACTCGCCCGCCGGCTGCAGGCCGCGGTGCGCGAGCCCTACGTGTACCAGGGGCAGACCGTGCACCTGTCCGCGAGCATCGGCATCGCGCTTTACCCCGACGAGCGCTCGGCGCCGCACCGCGCGCAGCACCACAGCCCGCTGCTGCGCCGCGCCGACCACGCGCTCGCGCAGGCGAAGGCGTCGGGCGGCAATGCGCTTGCGTTCCACGCCCCCGTCGACGATCCGGCCGACGCCGAACGGCTGAAGCTCGAGGCCGACCTGTACGACGGCGTGCGCAACGGCGAGTTTTCGCTCCATTTCCAGCCGATCACGCGCAGCCAGTCGGGCGCGGTGGTCGGGGTCGAGGCGCTGATCCGCTGGCGCCATCCGGTGCACGGCCTCGTGCCGCCGGCGACCTTCATTCCGCTCGCCGAATCGATCGGCCTGATCAACTATCTCGGCAACTGGGTGCTCAAGGCCGCGTGCATGCAGCTCGTCGCCTGGGACCGCCAGGGGCTTGCGCTGCAGTACGTGGCGGTCAACGTGTCGCCGCAGCAGTTCCGCGACCCGCGCTTCACGCAGAGCGTGCGCGAGGCGATCGCACTGACGGGCATCGATCCGCGCCGCATCGTGCTCGAAATCACCGAAAGCCTGCTGATGCACGATCCCGCGCAGGCGAAGGGGCTGCTCGAGGAGCTGACCGATCTCGGCATCCGCTTCGCGATCGACGATTTCGGCACCGGCTATTCGAGCCTCGCGTACCTGCAGCGCTTCCCGCTCGCGAAGCTGAAGATCGACCGCAGTTTCGTCGAGAACCTGCTGACCTCGCGCAACGACCGCGCGATCGTGTCGGCGGTGGTCGGCCTCGCGCAGACGCTCGATCTCGAACTCGTCGCCGAAGGCGTCGAGACCGAGGCGCAGCGCGAATTGCTGACGGAGATGGGCTGCAACCATATCCAGGGCTGGCTCGTCTGCCAGGCGCTGCCGTCCGAGGAGCTCGCGCGGCGCTTCGAGGCGCAGCAGTTGCACCTGCACGCCGCCGCCTGACGCGCGCGGCGAACCGGACAGATCCGTATGTCAATCACCGAACACCTGCCCCGCACCGCATTGCTCGACAAGCTGTGGGCGCGGATGAACGAACGGGGCGATTTCCCGCTGCTGTCGGAATCGCTGCGCGCGACGATGGCCGCGATGAAGAACGACGACCTCGACTTCACCGCGCTCGTGCGCGTCGTGCTGTCGGACTTCGCGCTCACGCAGAAAGTGCTGCGGCTCGCGAACTCCGCGATGTACATGGCGTTCGGCGGCAACATCACGACCGTGACCCGCGCCCTGATGGTGCTCGGCATGGACGCCGTCGGCCATCTGGTCGTCGGGCTCAAGCTCGTCGACCATTTCCACCACAGCACACCGCGGCGCATCGACGCGAAGCTCGAGCTGAACCGCGCGCTGCTGTCCGGCTGCGTCGCGCGCAAGCTCACCGAGCGCGCCGAGCTGCGCTCGGGCGAGGAAGCTGTCGTCTGCACGCTGATGCGCCAGGTCGGCAAGCTGCTCGTGGTTTGCTACCTCGACAGCGAATGGGACCGGATCCGCCGCCGCGCGGCCGAGCTGAACGGCGACGAAGCGGCCGCCTGCATCGACGTGCTCGGCGTCGGCTTCGACGAGATCGGGCTCGAGGCCGCCGCGCGCTGGCGCTTGCCCGACGTGATCCGCGCGGGGATGGCCGATCACGACCACGTGGTTCACGCCGATGCGTTCGGCAACGACGATGACGACCACGATGCGGGCCGTGCGACCGATGACGGCCCGGCCGACCGCGTCCGCTGGCTGCGCGCGATCAGCCGCTGCTCGACCGACGTCGCGGGCGCGCTGGTGATGCCTGCGAGCCCGCAGCGCGACGCACGCATCGCGGCGCTCGCGCAGCACTACGGCGCGGAGCTCGACATGGAATCCGACGCGCTCGTCGAGATCGCCGAGCGGCTCGCACGCGAGGAAGCGAGCGACACCGTGATGCGCGAGATCGTCGAGCTGCGCGCGAACGCCGATGCGATCGCGCGCGCCCAGGCCGCGCCCGAGGCGTGCCTCGAAGCCGGCCTCGCGGACCTGCGTGCGCTGCCGTCCGAGCACGTGCTGACGCCGGTGCTCGCGCTCGCGTCGGAAAGCCTGCTGGCCGGCCTCGCGTTCACGCGCACCGTGATGTTCGTGCGTCACGACGACGGCACGTTCGCCGCGCGCCTCGGCTTCGGCCCGGGCGTCGACACGACGCTCGACCGGCTGCGCTTCGACGAGCGCTTCGAGCCGGACGTGTTCCATCTCGCGATCTCGAACTCGGTCGGCATCTTCATCGAGCAGGCGCAGGAGCCGAAGATGCTCAAGCGCCTGCCCGCGTGGTATCTCGACGCCTTCGACGACACGCGCGCGTTCGTGCTGCTGCCGGTGCGCGTCGGCACGACGACCGTCGCGCTGCTGTACGGCGACTGGGCCGGCGCGCAGCCCGCGCGCAAGATCACGCAGCAGGAGATGGCCGTGCTCAACGAGCTGGCGCGCGAACTGGGCCGGTTCTTTCCGGCCTGACGCCGCCGCCGGCCGCGGACGCGCGGTTTCCCGTCCGCGGTTTCCCGCCAATTTCCGCCCCCCAAAAACAAACCGGCCGCATCAGCGGCCGGTTTGTTTGCATCGTGCGATCGAACGCCGCGCTTACTTGAGCGTCACGGGCACGCTGAAGTACTTCTTCGCGAGGTTGTCGATCGTGCCGTCGGCCTTCAGTTCCTTCAGCGCCTGATCGAGCGCGGTCTTCAACGCCGCGTCGTTCTTGCGCAGGCCGAAGCCGACGCCCGAGCCGAGGATCTCGGCGTCGCTTACGGTACCGCCCGCGAACGCGAAGCCCTGGCCTTGCGGCTTCGTCAGGAAGCCCTTCGAACCGGCTTCCGCGTCCTGGAACGTCGCGTCGAGACGGCCCGACTTCAGGTCGGCGTAGGCCAGGTCCTGCGTCTGGTACGGCACGACTTCGACGCCGGCCGGCGCCCACTTCTTCTTCGCGTACGCTTCCTGGATCGTGCCTTGCAGCACGCCCACGCGCTTGCCCTTCAGCGATTGCGGGGTCGGCAGCAGGCCGCTGCCCTGCTTCGCGATCAGCTGGTTCGGAATCGTGTAGATCGCATCGGTGAACGCGATCGCGTGCTTGCGCTGGTCGGTGATCGTCATGTCCGAGTTGATCGCGTCGAACTTGCGCGCCTGCAGCGCCGGGATCAGGCCGTCGAAATCGTTTTCGACCCACACGCACTTCGTCTTCAGCTTCGCGCACACCGCGTTGCCGATATCGATGTCGAAGCCGGTCAGCTTGCCGTCGGGCGTCTTGTATTCGAACGGCGCGTACGAGGCTTCGACGCCGAAACGGATCTCTTTCAGATCCGCTGCCATCGCGCTGCCTGCCGCCACGGCCGATGCCGCCACCACCGCATGCGCGGCCACTTTACGCCAATCCAACTTCATCAGGTGTTCTCCTCGATACTCGAATGTTCCGGAACTACGGGCGCATGCATCATTGCAGGGTCGGATGACCACCGCAATGCTGCCGCCGCGCCGTGATGCGGCGCAACAGCCGCAAGGCCGCGATTGTACCAATCCGCGCGGCCCGATATGGCAAAGCAGCCGCCGGCGCGTGATGCTGCGCTGCGGGCGCCGACGTCAGCCGGGCGACCCGTCGAACTTGCAAGACGATGTCGCAAATACGCAAGCGCGACCCG
The DNA here is from genome assembly GCF_002223045.2 of Burkholderia sp. HI4860. Taxonomy (NCBI): domain Bacteria; kingdom Pseudomonadati; phylum Pseudomonadota; class Betaproteobacteria; order Burkholderiales; family Burkholderiaceae; genus Burkholderia; species Burkholderia sp. HI4860. The sequence continues at coordinate 702,652 of NZ_NKFO02000003.1, forward strand.
CGGGCCTTCCGCGCGGCGGGTGGATGCTATCTCTAAACAGGAATGGTGGCCGGGCGAGGCGCGGGCCGCGGGTTGCCGCGGCCACGCGCAACCGGCCACCGTCAGACGAGCGCGGCGACCGTCTCGCGGGTCGTATCGACGACGAGCAGGCCCGCGCGCAAACCCGGCTTCACCGACGGATTCGGGAACACGATGCGCTCCTCGTCGTGCGTCACCGTGTAGCGGTAATCGCCGTCCTGCGCGAGCACCGTGCCGCGTGCGAACGCAGTGAAGTTCGCGACGTCGGCCGCGACGAACAGCTCGAGCGCATCGCTCTGCTTCGTGATCTGGTCGATCACCGTAAACACGCGCGGCAACGGAACGTCGGCCTCACGAGACGCGCCCGACACGAGCTTGCGCACCGCGCGGTCGGCCGGCGCAAAGCGCGCCAGGTCGTTCTGGCCGAACGGGCGCACCTTGCCGAGTTCCAGCGTGCACGCGAGCGCACCGCAATGCTCGGCCGTGAAGTGCGAGTACGTGTTGCCCTTCGCGGTATGCAGCAGCACGGCCGCGATGCGCGCGTCGCCGAGCCATTCGAACATCGTGCGCGTCGGCGGCATGCCCGTGTGCGGCAGCAGCGCGAACTGCTCGAACACCGATGCGCGGATCGCCGTATGCATGTCGATGTGCCAGCGCGCGGCGCCGGCCGGCGCGGCCGAGAAGAACGCGGCGGCGGCGGCTTCGAGCTGCACGGCGCGCGGTGCTTCGCGGCTGTCGGGCACCTGCGCGTGACGGCCGCTGAACAGGCGGTTCAGGTCGTCGTCGAGATAGCGTTCGCCGGCACGCATCGCCGGCACGTTGCCGAGCACGACGAGCAGCCGGCACGCGAGCGGCAGCGCGCCCGAGGCGAGATCGCGCACGAGCATCGACAGCAGCTCGATCGGCGCCGTCTCGTCGCCGTGCACGCCGGCCGACACGAGCACGCTCGCGCGCGCCGCGCCGGCGGCCTCGGCCGCCACCGGTTCGAGCGCGAGCAGCCCGTCGCCGCGCCATTGCCAGCGCACGGCGCCGGCGGCGCAGGTACCGTCCGTCGCGGACGGTGCGCTGCCGGCCAGCGTGAACGCGAGGAAGTCGTCGAGCAACGCGTCGGCCATGCGGGAATCAGCGCTGGAAGTCATACAGCGAACCGACGCGCAGGATCTGCGTGAGCTCGTCGAGCGCGGTGCGCGATTCGTCGAGCAGTGCCGGATCAGCGAGGTCTTCCGGTGCGAGGCGGTCGCGATAGTGCCGGTCGATCCACGTGTCGAGCGACGCGAACAGCGTGTCGTTGATCCACACGTTCGACGTGACGGCCGCGCGCTCCGCTTCGTTCAGCACGACGCGCAGGCGCAGGCACGCAGGGCCGCCGCCGTTCTTCATGCTTTCGCGCAGGTCGAACACGAGCACGTCGTGGATCGGGCCGTTGCCGGCCGCGAGTTCGTCGAGATAGGCTGCGACGTTGCCGTTCTCGCGGCACTCCTGCGGCACGACGAGCACCTGCGAGCCGTCCGCGCGCGACAGCAGCTGGCTGTTGAACAGGTACGACGTCACCGCGTCGTTCACGCTCACGGCGGCCTCGGGCACCTCGATCACGTTCAGGCGCGCACCGCGTGCGTCGAGCGCGGCGGTCAGCGTGTCGTAGATCGCCAGCTTGTTGACGAACGCGCGCTCGTGCGTGAACAGCGTGTCGCGGTTGCCGACCGAGATCACGTCGTTGTGGAACACGCCCGCGTCGATCACGTCCGGATCCTGCTGCGCATAGACCGTCGCTTCTTCCGCGAGCCCGTGGCGATGCGCGACCGCGCGGCTCGCCTCGAAGGTCTGGCGCGCCGGGAAGCGCTTCGGCTCCGGCCCGCGGCGGTATTCCGCGCGGCCGTACACGAAGAACTCGATGCCCGGCTTGCCGTATTCGGCGCAAAAGCGCGTGTGGTTCGCCGCGCCTTCGTCGCCGAGTGCCGGCGTGCCGGTCAGCGCTTCGTGCACCGCGAAATGTGCGGGATCGGCGAACAGCGTCGACAGCGTGCGGCGCGTCGCTTCGTGCTCGATCGCGCGATGCAGCTTGCTGCACAGGTTCGCCGGCGTGAAGTGCACACGGCCGTCGCTCGTGTCGGCCGACGGGCTGACGGTGGCCGCGTTCGCGGTCCACATCGCCGATGCCGAGCTCGCCGCGGCGAGCAGCTCGGGCGCCTGCTTCGCGGCCTTCGCGATCACGTCCGCGTCCTTGCCGGAGAAGCCGAGCTCGCGCAGCAGGCGCAGCGACGGCCGCTCCTGCGGCGGCAGCACGCCTTGCGCGAAGCCGAGATCCGCGAGCTGCTTCATCTTGCGCAGCCCCTGCTTCGCGGCGGCCTTCGGGTTCGCGGCCGACTTTTCGTTGTTGAGCGACGCCACGTTGCCGAACGACAGCCCGGCGTAGTTGTGGGTCGGGCCGACGAGCCCGTCGAAATTGGCTTCTTGTGCGTTCATCGTCGTTCCCTCGATCAGAAATGCAGGCCCGGCGACAGGCTCGCGGGCAAGGTCAGTTGCGTGCTTTCCACCGACGCCATCGGATACGCGCAATAGTCGGCCGCGTAGTACGCGCTCGGGCGATGGTTGCCCGAGCGGCCGGTGCCGCCGAACGGCGCGGCGGACGACGCGCCGTTGGTCGGCCGGTTCCAGTTGACGATCCCGGCGCGAATCGTGCGGCGGAAGTGTTCCCATGCATTCGCGTCGTCGGCCAGCAGGCCGGCGGACAGGCCGAACGCCGTGTCGTTCGCGCGCTCGATCGCTTCGTCGAACGTCGCGTAGCGGACGACCTGCGCGAGCGGGCCGAAGTGTTCTTCGTCCGGCAGGTTCGCGACGCCCGTCACGTCGACGATCGCCGCGTTCACGAAGCCGAGGCGCGGATCGCGCTGCGTCATCGCGATGATCGGCTTCGCGCCCTGCTCGATCAGGCGCGACTGCGCGTCGACGAGTTTCGCCGCGGCACGCGCCGAGATCACCGCGCCCATGAACGGCTGCGGATCGGCGTCGAACACGTCGGCCGTGATCTTCGACGTGACGTCGGCGAAGCGCGCGAGGAAGCGGTCGCCGAACGCGCCCTGCGGCACGAAGATGCGGCGCGCGCACGTGCAGCGCTGGCCGGCCGACAGGAACGCCGACTGGATGGTGTGATGGACCGCCGCGTCGATATCCTCGACTTCGCCGATCACGAGCGGGTTGTTGCCGCCCATCTCGAGCGCGAGCACGATTTCAGGACGGCCGCCGAACTGCTTGTGCAGCAGCGTGCCGGTATCCGAGCTGCCGGTGAAGAACAGCCCGTCGATCTGCCGATGATTCGCGAGCGCGATGCCCGTGTCCTTCTCGCCCTGCACGAGGTTCAGCACGCCGTCCGGCAAGCCGGCGTCCTTCCACACCTCGACCGTCGCGCGCGCGACGCCCGGTGCGAGCTCCGACGGCTTGAACACGACCGCATTGCCGGCGATCAGCGCGGGCACGATATGGCCGTTCGGCAAGTGGCCGGGGAAGTTGTACGGGCCGAACACCGCGACGACGCCATGCGGGCGGTGACGCAGCACCGCGACGCCGTCGGCCATGTCCTGGCGCTTCTCACCGGTGCGTTCCTGGTAAGCCTGGATCGAGATGCCGACCTTCGCGGCCATCGACGCGACTTCCGTGCGCGCTTCCCACAGCGGCTTGCCCGTCTCGCGGCCGATCGCGGTCGCGATCGCTTCCTTGCGTTCGGTGAGCAACGCGGCGAAACGCTTGACGATCGTGCAGCGCGATTCGAACTCGAGCGCCGACCAGCCGGCGAATGCGCGGCGCGCGCTGGCGACCGCGCGATCGACGTCGGCCGCCGACGCGCTTTCACCCTGCCATGCGATCTCGTCGGTGCCGGGGTTGCGCGAAGCGAACACGGGGCCCGAGCCTGCGACCCAGGCGCCGTCGATGAAGAGTTCCGTCATGATTCGTTTATCCCTGTTTGACTTTGAGCGGCAGCACGCGGACCGGATCGCCGGCCTTCACGTCGAGCGCGACGGCGTCGTCGGCCGACAGCACGAACGCGCCGTTCGCGACCACGCCCGGCGCGACGCCGACGCGGAAGTCGGTGAGCGACGTGTTCGACACGAGCGATTTCGGTGCGATATCCGTTGCGTCGGGCGTGCCGATCGCAACCGGCACGATGACACTCTCGCGCACCGTGCGCAGGTCGTTGACGTGGCATTCGAGCACGGGGCCCGCGTCGAAGATGTCGACGTGATTCTGGTAACGCAACCCTTCCGCCTCGAGCATCTTGCGGGCCGGCAGCGTGTCGCGGTGCGTGAGGCCGACCGCGTCCTGCGCGTCCTGCGGCAGCAGGTCGACGTACACCGGATAGCGCGGCATCAGCTCCGCGAGGAACGACTTGCGGCCGTGCGAGCTCAGATAGTCGGCCGCGTTGAAATCGATCTGGTAGAAGTGCGAACCGACTGCGCGCCAGAACGGCGACGTGCCGTCCTCGTCGAAGTGGCCGCGCAGTTCCGCGCAGATGCGTTCCGGAAAGCGCTCGCGGAACTGCGCGATGAACATGAAGCGCGAGCGCGACAGCAGGCCGCCCACGCCGCCCGTGCGATAGCGCGGGCTCAGGAACAGCGAGCACACTTCCGCGTAACCGGTCAGGTCGTGCGAGATGTTCAGCGCGGACATTCGCGTCCACACGCCGAGCTCCTGGCTCGCGTGCACGACCGTGCTCACGCGATAGTTGTAGAACGGCTGTTCGAGACCGACCTGCGTCTCGATCCCGCACACGCCCGCGATGTCGCCCGTCTTCGATTCTTCCATCACGAAGAAGTAGCCGGCCTCGCCGGCCGCCGCCTCGCCCGCGAGCGTGCGGCGCGTGCGCTCGATGCGCGCGGCGAGCGCGTCGCGGTCGGGCTTGAACGTGGTCAGGCCCGGCCCGGTTTCCTTCGCGAGCGACACGAGCGCGTCGACGTCGCCCGTTTGTACGACCCGAACGACGATCATGCTGCGTCTCCCTTCAAATCTTCATCGTCGCGGCGATGCAGCGGCACGCAGCGCACGACATCGCCATCCTTCACATCGAGCGCCGCGCGCACGTCGCCGGCCAGCGGCGCGTCACCCGCCTCGCCCGGCAGGTCGGCCAGCACGCAGCGGAACGATTCGCCGCTGCCCGTCGACACCATGTAGGCGACATCGCCCTGCTGGTGCGCGGCCTCGCGCACGGTGCGCTCGGCGCCGTGCTTCACGCACGCGGTGCGGTCGACCTGTGCGGTCAGCACCGGGCCCGCGTCGAAGATGTCGACGAAGCGGTCGGGCTCGAAGCCTTCCTCGAGATGGATGTCATAGGCGAGCAGCGCCGATTCGTTCGGCTCGCCGAGCACGCGCTGCGCGGCTTCCGGCAGCAGCGGCACGTAGAGCGGATACGCCGGCATCACTTCCGCGATGAAGGTCCGGCTGCGGCCGCCCGACGCGATGTCGACGTCGGTGAAGTCGCGGCCGAAGAACTTGCGGCCCACCGCTTCCCAGAACGGCGATGCGCCGTTGCCGTCGCTCACGCCGAGCAGCAGCGTGAACACTTCCGGCGTGAAGCGGCGGCGGTTCGCGGCGATGTACATCATCCGCGCACGCGAGATCAGGTGCGCGGCCGCGTCGCCGCGCAGCGACGGATCGACGTAGAAGCCCGCCAGCCGGCTCTTGCCGGTCAGCTCGTGCGACATCGTGAGCGCGTGGATCTTGCGGTTCACGTGCAGCTCGCGCGACGCGTGGATCAATGCGTCGTTGCGGAACGCATAGAACGGCTCCGAGTAACCGGCCGCGGCCACGATGCTCGCCGTGCCGAGCAGCTTGCCGGTCGACGAATCCTCGAGCACGAAGAGGTAGAACTCCTCGCCGGCGAAGTCGACGTCCGCGCGAAACGAATCCTCGGAGAGCGCCACACGCGCTTCGAGCGCCGCGCGGTCGTGCGGCAGCGAGTGCAGGACCGGCTGCGCGGTGCGCGCCATGTGCGCGAGCGCATCGAGATCCGTGAGTTTGCCGGGGCGAACAAATAGCATCGTCGTTCCTGTCTGCGATGGGTGCGCCGATCAGCGCGCGGTGGCTTCCTGGGCGGCGAGCACCTGCTCGACTGCCTTCTCGAAGCGCTTCATGCCTTCGTCGAGCAGGTCGAACGGGATCACCAGCGACGGCACGAAACGCAGCACGTTCGGGCCGGCGATCAGCATGATCAGGCCGTTTTCCGCGGCGGCGGTGACGAAGTCCTTCGCACGGCCGTCGAATGCGGCGGTCAGTTCCGCGCCGACGAGCAGGCCCTTGCCGCGCACGTCCTTGAAGATGCCGAAGCGTGCGTTGATGCGCTCGAGCGCGCCTTTCAGGCGCACGCTGCGTTCACGCACGCCTTCGAGCAGTGCCGGATCGCTGATCAGTTCGACGACCTTGTCGCCGATCGCCGATGCGAGCGGGTTGCCGCCGTACGTCGTGCCGTGCACGCCGACCTTGAAGTGCGCGGCGAGTTCGTTCGTCGTCAGCATCGCGCCGATCGGGAAGCCGTTGCCGAGCGCCTTGGCGGTCGTCAGGATGTCCGGCGTGACGCCGGTATCCATGTACGCGTAGAACTGGCCCGTGCGGCCGACGCCCGTTTGCACTTCGTCGAAAATCAGCAGCGCGCCGTGCGCATCGCACGCTTCGCGCAGTGCCTTCAGGAAGGCCGGATCGGCCGGGATCACGCCGCCTTCGCCTTGCACCGGCTCGACGATCACCGCGCAGGTTTTCGGGCCGATCGCGGCCTTCGCGGCTTCGATGTCGTTGAACGGCAGGTGCTTGATGCCTTCCGGCACGGGGCCGAAGCCTTCCGAGTATTTCGGCTGGCCGCCGACGCTGACCGTGAAGAACGTGCGGCCGTGGAACGACTGGACGAACGACACGATTTCATATTTGTCGGCGCCGTGGCGGTCGAATGCGACGCGGCGTGCGAGTTTCAGGGCGGCTTCGTTCGCTTCCGCGCCGGAGTTCGCGAAGAACGCGCGGTCGGCGAAGGTCAGCGATTCGAGGCGTTTCGCGAGGCGCAGCACCGGCTCGTTCGTGTAGCCGTTGCCGATGTGCCAGAGCTTGCGGCCCTGCTCGTCCAGGACTTTCAGCAGTTCCGGGTGGCCGTGGCCCAGCGACGTGACCGCGATGCCGCACGCGAAGTCGATGTACTCGCGGCCGGCCGTGTCCCACACGCGGGAGCCCTCTGCGCGATCCGGCACGAACGGCGCGGGGGAAAATACCGGCACCATCACTTCGTCGAATGTCTGGCGGGTCACGGTCGAGGTCGTCATGGTCGTTCCTTTCGGTTTCGTAAGAGGGTTCAACAGGATCAAGTTTAGGTAAGGGTGACGCAAGCGTCTTGCGGAATTGCGACGGGTTCTATCGGAAGCGGATAGTGCGGTTTGGTTTTGCCCTTCCGGGCGGGCGGGGGTCCGGTTTCGGTGGGCGTATTTTGAGGCTTTTTTGGCGGTTCGCTTGCGTTGGGCGTGAAGCACCTGTTGTCTTAGCGGTCTATTTGCGTCGCCCCTGCGCGGGGCGGCGGTTACTTTTCTTTGTCTTGCCAAAGAAAAGTAACCAAAAGAAAGGCGCTGTGAGAACGCAAGACCTCCCGGTGCCATGGCACTCGGAGTGGACCGCGCCTAAGTGTCCGCGCCAGTCCAGAGCGCGGAGTGGTGCGAGCAATGGTTCTGACATCCTCCACTGCCCAACAGAGCGGTATACCGCCCGCTAGCTCCGTCCTCGCTTCGCTCGGCCGACAGGGACACCCCCGCCAGTAACGCTCCAGGTCAATCAGTTCCAGCAATCGCTGCGAGCACCCCGAATTCAGCGAATCAAGGCATGCCCTCATTCGCCACGAAAAAGGGACGCAGCACGCACTTACGTGCTCACGCCGTTATCCAACATTCACCGATGGCAAGCAGTCCGATCGGGTACGAATGGTGTGAGAAAAGAGGGTTGCGTGCTTTGCTGATGCAGCGCTGGCAGAAGCAAGTGAGCGCATGCAACGCGACGTGAAGTACCTTGCAGCCGAGCGTAGCGAGGATGGAGCTGGCGGGCGGTATACCGCTCTGTTGGGTAGTGGGGGGTGTCAGAACCATTGCTCGAACCACTCCGTGTTCGTGACTGGCGCGGACACTTAGGCGCGGTCCACTCCGAGTGCCATGGCACCGGGAGGTCTTGCGTTCTCACAGCGCCTTTCTTTTGGTTACTTTTCTTTGGCAAGACAAAGAAAAGTAACCGCCGCCCCGCGCAGGGGCAACGCTAATAGACCGCTAAGACAACAGGTGCTTCACGCCCAACGCAAGCGAACCGCAAAAAAAACAAAATCAATCCTTCCCCGCACGCTCGACAAGCGCGCCCCCGCGAGGCTCTCCGCCGCCCCCGGTCTGCTTCTCGAGCCACGCTCTCCGATCCTCCCGAGGCGTGACCCCAAACCTTTCGCGGTAAGCATTAGAAAAGTGCGCAGCAGAAGAAAACCCACAGGCGAGACTGACTTGAACAACCGACTTGCTGGTCCGCTGCAACTGAGTCCGAGCCTTGAGCAACCGAAGATTGAGGTAATACTTGGAGGGCATCGCCCCGAGATACTGCCGAAAGAGCCGTTCCAGTTGCCGGCGTGAAACGCCAACGAGCTCGGCGATCTCATCGGTGGTCAACGGATCCTCGACATTGGCTTCCATGAGCAGCAAAGCATCATTCAACCGAGGATGCCGCTCGCCCGGCGCAGTAACAAAAGGAATCCGCTGCCGCTCCTCGCCGCTGCGCAAAGTCCCGGCGCCGAGCGCATCGGCGATCCTCTCCGCGAGATCCGGCCCATGTTCCCGGCCAATCATGGCCAGCATGAAATCAACGGTAGCCTGCCCTCCGGCACAGGTCGCCCGATCGCGATCGATCTCGAAGATCTGCTGCGTGACGATCGACCGCTCGAACTGTTCGGCGAACTGCTGATACGTCTCCCAGTTCACGCTCACGCGATACCCGGAAAGCTGCCCGGCCATCGCAAGCCACCACACGCCATGATGAATCCCGGTGACAACAGGCGTCCGCTGCCCCACCCTCGCGAGACTCGCGAGAAACAACCGATAGTCGGCAAACTGCTGAAACCGCTCCGACACGACGATGACCCAGTCACACGCGATCGCATCGTTGAAAGCCGCATCGGCATGCCACTGCGCGCCGCCGGCGAGCGGCACCGGCCGCCCGTCCCACGAACACACCTGCCAGCGATACAGCAGCCGCCCGTCGATCTCGTTCGCGAGGTTCAGCGCATCGACGATCGGACCCACGCCCGACATCGACACGGGCGGCAATGGAACGATCGCCACCTGCGTCGTGCGGGTGGCGCCTGCGGGACGAGACACCGGTACCACGGTTGAAACCTGCCCTGTCGCGTTACTTGAGACTGCCCGACAGGAACTGCTTCAGCCGCTCGCTCTGCGGGCGGACCAGCACTTCCTTCGGATCGCCCTCTTCCTCGGTCCGCCCCTGATGCAGGAACATCACGTGGTTCGACACGTTGCGCGCGAACCCCATCTCGTGCGTGACGACGATCATCGTGCGGCCTTCCTCGGCCAGCTTCTGCATCACCTTCAGCACTTCGCCCACCAGCTCCGGGTCGAGCGCCGACGTCGGCTCGTCGAACAGCATCACGTCCGGATGCATCGCGAGCGCCCGCGCAATCGCCACGCGCTGCTGCTGGCCACCCGACAGATGCGACGGATACTGCTTCTCGACGCGCGGCGGCAAGCCGACCTTCTCCAGGTACTCGCGAGCCCGCTCCTCGGCTTCCTTCTTCGAAATGCCGAGCACGTGCACCGGCGCTTCCATCACGTTCTCGAGCACGTTCATGTGCGCCCAGAGGTTGAAGTGCTGGAACACCATCGCGAGCTTGGTGCGGATGCGCTGCAGCTGCTTGTGATCGGCGACTTCGAGCGCGCCGGCGCGGTCGGTCTTCGTGCGCACGGCCTCGCCGTCGACGACGATCTGCCCCGCATTCGGCCGCTCGAGAAAATTGATGCAGCGCAGGAACGTGCTCTTGCCCGAGCCGCTCGCGCCGATGATGCTGATGACGTCGCCGGCCTTCGCGTTCAGCGACACGCCCTTGAGCACTTCGTTGTCACCGTAGCGCTTGTGAATGTCGACCGCGGCAAGCTTGGTGGAAGCGGCAGCGCTCGTTTGAGTGATCTCGGCCAACTGGCTCTCCTCGAAGTAATTCAATGACGGGCGGCCGCGAGATACGCAAGCCAGTGGCGCTCCGCGCGGCGAAACGCCGCGACGAGTGCGAACGATACCGCAAGATAGATCAGCGCGGCGATCCCGAACGACTGGAACGCCATGTAGGTCGCCGAATTCGCATCGCGCGCGACCTTGAGGATGTCCGGCACAGTCGCGGTGAACGCGACGGTCGTCGCGTGCAGCATCAGGATCACCTCGTTGCTGTACAGCGGCAGCGCGCGGCGCAGCGCCGACGGCAGGATCACGCGGCGGTACATCGTGAACGGCGACATCCCGTACGCCCGCGCCGCCTCCACCTCACCGTGCGGAATCGCACGGATCGCACCCGCGAAGATCTCCGTGGTGTACGCGCAGGTGTTCAGCGCGAACGCGAGAATCGCACAGTTGAAGCCGCTGCGGAAGAACGCGTCGAGCAGCGAGTGCGAACGCACGAACTCGAGGCTGTACATCCCCGTGTACAGCAGCAGCAACTGCACGTAGAGCGGCGTGCCGCGGAACACGTACGTGTAGAACCGCACCGGCGTCGACACCCACTTGTTCTTCGACACGCGTGCGACCGCGAGCGGCACCGCGCACACGAAGCCGAGCGAAATCGACGCAACGAGCAGCCACAGCGTCACCGCGAGGCCGGAGAGGCGCTGGCCGTCCCAGTAAAGGAACGCCTGGCCGAATTCCTGGAGAATTTCGATCATAGATCTGCGTGCCGCACGCCCATGGAATAACGCTTCTCGAGCTGGATCAGCACGAGGTTGGAAACGGTCGTGATCGCGAGATAGATCAGCGCCGCGACGAGGATGAAGAAGAACATGTTGAACGTGCTCTTGCCGGCGTCCTGCGCGGCCTTCACGACGTCCGCGAGGCCGATGATCGACACCAGCGCGGTGGCCTTCACGAGCACCTGCCAGTTGTTGCCGATGCCCGGCAGCGCAAAGCGCATCATCTGCGGAAACATGATCCGCGCGAACACGCGCGCGCCGCTCATCCCGTACGCCGCGCCGGCTTCGAGCTGGCCGCGCGGCACCGACAGGAACGCGCCGCGGAACGTCTCGGTGAAGTACGCGCCGTAGATGAAGCCGAGCGTCAGCACGCCGGCCACGAACGGGTCGATGTCGATCTGGTTCCAGCCGACGAAGTCGGTGAACTGGTTCAGCCAGATCTGGATGCTGTAGAACAACAGCAGCATCAGGACGAGATCGGGCACCGAGCGGATCAGCGTCGTATAGCCGGTCGCGATCGCTCGCAGCACCCGGTTGTGCGACAGCTTCGCCACCGCGCCGATCAGCCCCAGCGCCACCGCAGTGGCGAGCGACAGCACCGACAGCTCGATGGTCTGCACGGTGCCGGCCCAGAGGACGGGACCAAAGCCGTAAAGGAACACGCGCGTCTCCAGAGTTGGAATGGATGCCGACGCGTCTGCCTGTCCCGCGCCGGGCTGACGCGGATAGTCGCAAGCGAAATTGATTGCCTCAAACCACCTTGCACGTGATTGCTGCGTCGCAACAATCCGTCCCATCATTTGCAACCGCGGCCTACACCGCTGTTTCAAAAGGAAAAAAGCCGCTCCCTGACAACCGGATAACCGGCAGGGAAGCGGACTTTTTGCAATTTTCCGGTCGCTTTTTCGATATAGCGCCGAAGGGGGCTGCGGCTGCGCCTACCGCCCCTTCAGGATGTCGGAGCGCGAAGTCGTATAGACAAGCCCGTCCGGGCCGAAATGGACGTTGAAGAATGCGTCGGTGTTGACGCCGTCCTCGAGCCAGCGCCAGCTCCAGACGATCTCGGGCTTGAGCGGATATTGCGCGATGTCGCCGGGCTTGCCGAGCAGGCGCCGCACTTCGTCCTCGTTCATCCCGGGGCGCACCTTCGCGAAATTCTCGGCGGTCAGCACCTGCGTCGCGCCCGTATAGCGGCCGTTCGCATCGAGATCGACGAACCACGTCTGGTTGCCCATCGGGCCGCGCGGGTATTCGAGCCGCTTCGAGCCGTCGGTGAAGTCGCGTTCGGTCTCGGGCTTGCCCATCGTGCCGCGCACGTCGGCCTCGGTCGATTCGCCGACCTTCAGCCCCTTCAGCAGCAGCGGCGCGGGCTTGATCGCGTTGAAGAAATCCCTGATACGTTGCACGTCGAGATTGCCTTGCTTGTCGTCGCAGCCGGTCAGCGCCAGCGCGGCGGCCAGCATCGTCACGGGAAGCAGCCGGAAACGGAAATTCATCGGAAGAAATGCGCGTCGAGAAAACACGCGGCAAGGATACCCGCGCAACGCCAAAAGCGCGAGACGGGCGCGCGGCCCGTCTCGTATTCAGTGCATCGTTTCGGTTTCGGTCTCGGCCCGGGTCGTGCGGCTCGTCGCTTGCGGCGCGCGCGGCACGGCCGGCGGCACGCCGATACGGCGCCGCGTGCGCACGAGTTCGGCCAGTTGCCACGAACCGAGCGCCAAGCAGCCGAACAGCACCTCGCGGCCGCGCTTGACCAGCGCGAGCGATAGCGCCGTCTCGCGATCGACGCCAAACATCTGCGCGAGCAGCACGACGGTCGCCTCCTGCACGCCAAGGCCGCCCGGCACCATGAATGCCGCATGGCGCACGGCCTGCGCCATCGCCTCGATCGCGATCGCGCCGCCGATCGACACCGGATGGCCGAGCAGCGCGAGCGCCCAGTAGATCTCGAGCGCGCCGAGCACGTAGCCGGCCAGCTGCCAGAAGAATGCGCTGAACAGCAGCCCCGTGCGCGACATCAGCCCGTCGATATCGGCGTCGAGCCGCTTGCCGTCGACGCCCTGCAGCAGCCGGTGCGAATCGCCGAGCAGGCGGCCCGCGAAACGCTCGATCGCATGGAAGACGCCGCCACGGCGCATCAGCACGACGCCGAGCACCGGCAGCGGCAGCGTGAGCAGCAACGCGAGACCGATCGTGCCGCCGCCCATGCTGTCCGTCGTCGCGAGCAGCAGCACGAGGCCGAGCGCGGCGAACGCATACTGGACGACGATCGTCACGAGCAACTCGACGATCACCGATGCCGTCACGCGGCTCGCGTCGGGCACCTGCCAGCGCGCGAGGCGGATGCCGACGATCTCGCCGCCGATCCCGACCACCGGCAGCAGCCGGTTCACGGCCTCGCGCACGGTCGCAATCCACCAGAGGAAGGGCAGCGACGAGCGCTTGTCGAGCAGCAGGTGCCACGCGTAGGCGTCGAGCAGCAGCGGCAGCGCATGGAACGGCACGAGCCACAGCAACGCATAACCGGCGCGCGCGAGCATCTGCGATACGTCGCCGATGCCTTCGTGCAGCCCCAGCGCGAGCAGGATGCCGATGCCGAGCGGCCAGCCGAGCCATTTGATCCACTTGGTCATGACGGCTGCGCTCCCGGTGCGCGCGACGCCGGCGCGGCGCGCCGTGCGGCGGGCTGGCCGAACACGTCGGCAAAGCCGCCGGTCGCGACACCCGCCGCCTTCAGCGCGGCCGCGACGCGCGGCGACAGCAGCGCATCGAGTTCGTCCACCGGGCGGTAGCCGGCCATCGTCGGCGTGATCGGGCCGTCGCCGGCTTCGGCCGGATGGCAGTAGATCTCGCCGACACCCGGCGGCAGCGTGGCGAGCGCATCGAGCAGCACGGCCTCGTCCATCGCGCCCGTATGCTCGATGCCGACCACGTAGTCGTTGTGCGCAAGCCCGGCACGGTCGAGCCGCGCGCGCACGAGCGCGATCCACGGCTTGAGCAGCGCGGGCGCGCTCGTCTCGTACGGCAGCCGCACCGCGCGCAACCCGTAGTCGCGGCCGATCTCGATGATCAACGACAGGACGGTCGGATGCAGGTGGAAATGCTTGTGCGCGTTCACGTGGTCGAGCGGCAGGCCGCTCGCCGCGAACGCGTCGAACTGCGCGCGAATCTCGCGGCGCAGCTGCGCCCGCACATGCGGGAGGAAGAAGAAGCGGCAGCCGTCCTTCGCCATCGCATCGCCGAACCGCCCGTCGGGGCCGACGAGCGCGGGAATCTCATGCGCGGGCAGCGTGGCCGGCCCGTCCGCGAGGACGAGATGCAGACCGACCGCGAGCGACGGCAGCCGCCGCGCGCGTTCGATCGCATCCTGCGCGGCGGGCGCGCCGACCATCAGGCTGGCGGCATTCAGTACGCCGTCGCGGTGCGCGCGCTCGACCGCCGCGTTGACACGCGGGTGCAGCCCGAAGTCGTCCGCGGTGAAGATCAGCGCCCGCGCCGCCGGCTGCGTCGCCATGCATCAGGCCTCGTGTGCGCGCAGGAAGCGGAAGAACTCGACACCTTCGCGCAGGCGGCGCTTCATCATGTCCCAGCTCGTCAGCATCTCGCGGACGATCTCCCAGATCTTCGACGGACGGAAGTAGAACTGGCGATAGAACTGCTCGAGGTGGTGATAGATCTCGTCGCGCGACAGGTGCGCATAGCCGATCGCCGCGAGCTGCACGCCTTCCTTGCTCACCAGGTTGATGGTCTTGTTCTCTTCCATCCAGCCGTTTTCCACGGCCTGCTTGTAGAGCGTCGTGCCCGGATACGGCGCGGCGAGCGAGACCTGGATCGTGTGCGGATTGATTTCCTTCGCGTACTCGATCGTCTTCTTGATGGTCTCCTGCGTCTCGCCCGGCAGGCCGAGGATGAAGGTGCCGTGGATCTTGATGCCGAGCTTCTTGCAGTCCGCGCTGAAGCGGCGCGCGAAATCGGTGCGCACGCCCTTCTTGATGTTCACGAGGATCTGGTCGTCGCCGGATTCGAAGCCGACCAGCAGCAGGCGCAGGCCGTTTTCCTTCATGACCTTCAGCGTCTTGTACGGCACGTTCGCCTTCGCGTTGCACGACCACGTGATGCCGAGCTTGCCCAGGCCGATGGCGATGGCTTCCGCGCGCGGCAGGTCGTCGGTGAAGGTGTCGTCGTCGAACATCAGTTCCTTCACTTCCGGCATGTTGTCGCGGATCCACTTCGCTTCCGCGAGCACGTTCTCGACCGAGCGCGTGCGGTAGCGATGGCCGCTGACCGTCTGCGGCCACAGGCAGAAGGTGCAGCGCGACTTGCAGCCGCGGCCCGTGTAGATCGATACGTACGGATAGTTGAGGTAGCCGATGAAGTAGTTGTCGATCTTCAGGTCGCGCTTGTAGACGGGCGCGACGAACGGCAGTTCGTCCATGTTCTCGAGGATCGGACGCGCTTCGTTGTGCTCGATCGAGCCGTCCTTCGCGCGCCAGCTCAAGCCCTTGATCTCCGGGAACGGCTTGCCTTCGGCGATTTCCTTGCAGGTGTAGTCGAATTCCTCGCGGCACACGAAGTCGATGGCCTCGCTCGCCGTGAGCGAGTTGTGCGGATCGACCATCACCTTCGCGCCGACCATGCCGACCAGCATCGACGGCTTCATCTTCTTCAGGTCCTGCGCGAACATCGCGTCGGTCGGGAACGACGGCGTGCTCGTGTGGATGATCACGAGGTCGTAGTCGTTGGCGATCTTCAGCGTTTCCTCGACCGACAGGCCGTCGGCCGGTGCGTCGACGACGCGGCTGCCCGGCACGAGCGCGGCCGGCTGCGCGAGCCACGTCGGATACCAGAAGGAACGGATTTCGCGCTTCGCCTGGTAGCGCGAACCGGCTCCGCCGTCGAAGCCGTCATACGAAGGGGCCTGCAAGAACAGCGTTTTCATGAATGCTCCGGTAGCCTGCATAGTTCGATTCGTCACAACGATTCAGTCAAAAAACCGCGGGCCGCCCTGCCGGCGCCCGCCTCTCTGTCATGTCGCGCCGCGCGGCCTCGCCGCGCAGCGCGTCTCGGCCCTCGGGCCGGGTTCGGTCGGAACGGCCCTAGCGGCCGTCCACTGCTTCCACTGCCGCCGTCGCGCGTTCGCCGCCGACGACCGTCATCCTCGCGCCGCGCCACACCACGTGCGTGCCGAAAGCGGCCGCGAGCCATTCGAGCGCGAGCAGCGTGTCGCGCACCGCGACGAGCGGCAGGTCGCGCCAGAACGCGCGCCAGCCGTCCTCGCCGCGCGCGTGCAGCACCAGCCGCCCGAACGCGCCCACCACGGCCGCCCAGCCCGCCAGCGCGCCGGCGAAGGTGCCGTCGAGGCGCAGCGCGAGCGCCGCGCCGATCGCGAGCCACGGCACGGTAAACGTAATGAACAGGAACGCGAAGCCGGCCGGGTTCAGCGAACGGATCGTGCGCAGCCAGCGGGTCTCGCGGTGCCACAGCGGCCCGAACGACGGCTCGATCACGTCGGTCGCGACCTCGACCTCCGACAGCACGGTGCGTCGCCCGAGGCGGCGCGGCAGCTCGGCCAGCCAGAAATCGTCGGCCAGTTCGTCCTTCAGCGCGGGAAAGCCGCCGATCCGGTCGAGCGTGTCGCGCGTCAGCGCGAGCGTCGCGCCGAAGCCGAAGCGGCTCGAGCGGCCGAGGTGCGTGATCCGCACCGACGGGGCGAACCATGCGTCGACGAATTGCGCGCCGATCCGCGTCCAGAACCCGCCGACGCTGCGCGCATGATACAGGCACGTGACGACACCGACCGACACGTCGGCGAGCGGCGCCGTCACGCGCTCCAGGTAGTCGGGCTTCACCGCGATGTCGCTGTCCGCGATCACGATGCGGCCGTACTTCGCGCGCTCGGCGAGGTTGATCAGGTTGCTGACCTTCAGGTTCTTGCCATGCACGCGCGCGTCGATCACGAGCGTGATGTCGCACTCGGGATAATCGGCGCGCAGCCGTTCGACCACGGCAATCGCCGGATCGACCGCCGACGCGACGCCGAACAGCACTTCATACCGCGGATGGCGCTGCTCGCAGAACGTCGCGAGGTTTTCGTACAGGTGCGGCTCCGCGCCGCACAGCGGCTTGAGCACGCTGACCGGCTCGAAGCCGTCGCGCACGGCCGTGCGCGGCGTGCGCGGCCGCGGCGCGAACGCGGCGACGAGCGCATAGCCGGCCGCGGCCAGCGTGAAGACGATCAGGAACCAGTCGAGCATCGTGGCGGTGGCCGTCATGCGCGACGCCTCCCGGCGAACTGAACGCCATGGAGAACGCTTGAGCACGATTGAGCGTGATTCGGTATTCCGACAACGACGAACGCGGGCACGACCCGACTCCTTGTTCCAGCAGCGCCTGTATATAGGGGGAGGCTCGACCCATCCTTCGGATACGGCCATGCCCGGCTTCGCGTGGTGCATCTCCGCGCGACGCCCGGACGGGATGCGGGAAGATTCGTATGGCTACCTTCGGCACAACATGGGTAGGCGCCGGATTTTAGCAGCCTGCGGCACCCCGCGCTTGGCACTACGAGAAACGGACTGGTGCAATTCCGGCAAAGCTGTGCTGTCGGCGAACCATTTGGGCGCACCCGCGTTCACATTAGCGTAAGCGGTTTGCAGGCGTATTGCAGTCTTGAAAATCGTACGTTTCGTGCAAATTTGTACGTCGATGCGGATTCACGTCCAATCGACGTAAAGATCGGTAATTAATCGGCGATTAGACTGATTTTTGCAACGACCACCGAATTCGACCCTGCACCCCTGAAACGCGCATGGGTATCGGGCCGCCGCCAGCACGTTCCGGAACCCTTTGGCAAAATCCTTGGCATTTGTTGCGTCAGCGCATCACCGCGCGCGCCCCTTTCGAAGGCCATCCGATGACTCCGTTTTCCGTACTCGATCTCGCCCCCATTCCGGCCGGCGCCGACGCTTCCCAGGCATTCCGCAATACCGTCGATCTCGCGCAGCATGCGGAACGCTGGGGTTACCAGCGCTACTGGCTCGCCGAGCATCACAACATGCCCGGCATCGCGAGCGCGGCCACGGCCGTCGTGATCGGCCATGTCGCGGGCGCCACGCGGACGATCCGGGTCGGGTCGGGCGGCATCATGCTCCCGAACCACGCGCCGCTGGTGATCGCCGAGCAGTTCGGCACGCTCGCGTCGCTGTATCCGGGGCGCATCGACCTCGGCCTTGGCCGCGCGCCCGGCACCGACCAGACCACGTCGCGCGCGCTGCGCCGCGACCTGATCGGCAGCGCCGACTCGTTTCCGGATGATGTCGCCGAGCTGCAGCGCTACTTCGCGGAGCCGGTGCCCGGCCAGCGCGTGCGCGCGGTGCCCGGCGCAGGGCTCGACGTGCCCGTGTGGCTGCTCGGCTCGAGCCTGTTCAGCGCCCAGCTCGCCGCGATGCTCGGGCTGCCGTTCGCGTTCGCGTCGCACTTCGCGCCGGATTACCTGATGCGCGCGCTCGAGATCTATCGTGCGCAGTACCGGCCGTCGGCCGCATGGCCGAAACCGCATGCGATGGTCGGCGTCAACGTGTTCGTCGCCGATACCGACGACGAGGCGCGGCGCCTGTTCACGTCGCTGCAGCAGCAGTTCATCAATCTGCGGCGCGGCACGCCGGGCAAGCTGCCGCCGCCGGTCGACGTGCTCGAGGCGAACGAGCTCGAACTCGCGACCGTTGCGCATTCGCTGTCGTTCGCGGCCGTCGGCTCGCGCGACACGGTGCGCGACAAGCTGCGCGACCGCATCGCGCAGACGGGAGCCGACGAGCTGATCGTCACCGCGCAGATCTACGATCACGCGGCACGGCTGCGCTCGTTCGAATTGACCGCGCAGATCCGCGACGAGCTCGCGAGCGAAGCGCGCTGACGGCGCAAGCCCGGGCCGCCCGCGGCCGGCCCCGCATCACTGCGGGTGCACGGCCTCCAGCCCGTCGAGCAGCGCCTTGTGGAACGCGTCCGGATCCTGGATCTGCGGCGCATGGCCGAGCGCCGGGAACTCGACGAGCTGCGCGCCGGGGATCGCCGCCTGCGTGCGCTTCGCGAGTTCCGGGTAGCGGCCGAGCTTCGCATGCACGTCGGGCGGCGAGACGTCCTTGCCGATCGCGGTCGTATCCTTGTCGCCGATCATCAGCAGCGTCGGCACGCGGATCGCGCCGAGTTCATAGACCACCGGTTGCGTGAGGATCATGTCGTAGATCAGCGCGGAGTTCCACGCGACCGCGTCGCGACCGGCGCCCCGGTACATCCCGGCCAGCATCTGCACCCAGCGCTCGTACGACGGCGACCACTTGCCCGCGTAGTACGTGCCCTGCTCGTAGCGGCGAATGCCGTCGGCCGTGGTCTTCAGCTCGCGCGCATACCAGTAGTCGACCGGCAGCGGCGGCACGCCGAGCGCCTTCCAGTCCTCGAGGCCGATCGGGTTCACGAGCACGAGCTGGTCGGTCGCCTTCGGATACATCAGCGCGTAGCGCATCGCGAGCATCCCGCCCGTCGAGTGGCCGACGATCGTCGCCGACCTCACCCCCATCGATTCGAGCAGCGCATGCGTATTGCGTGCGAGCTGCTGGAAGCTGTACTGGTAGCGATCGGGCTTCGACGACTTGCAGAAGCCGATCTGGTCCGGCGCGATCACGCGATAGCCGGCGCGGCTCAGCACGCCGATCGTGTCCTCCCAGGTCGCCGCGCAGAAATTCTTCCCGTGCAGCAGCACGACGGTGCGGCCGTTCGGGTGGGCCGGCTGCACGTCGAGGTAGGCCATCTCGAGGGTTTCGCGCTGCGACACGAACGTGTAGAGATGCACGGGCGCCGGATAGGTGAACCCTTCCAGGCGCGGGCCATACACGGGCCCGTCGTTGCCGGCGGGCGATGCGGCGGCCGCGACGGCAGGCGCGGCGCACGCGACGGCGACACCCGCGCCGAGCACGGCGGCGCGCACGGCAAACAACATCTTGCGAATCGAAAGCATGGCGATCACGGTGATTGGAGACGCACGCGGGCGGCCGGGCCGCCTCGCGCCCCGCGATTCTACGCGGTCGCGCTGACGACGGCGCGCAACACTCCGGGGCCGCGCGACTTCCGCGCGCGCGACGAACTCGGGTATCGTGTGACGTGACCCTGAAACGCGTGCAGGCGCTTCCCATGAAAAACGTCCTCAGCATTCAGTCGCACGTCATCTACGGCCATGCCGGCAACAGTGCGGCCGTGTTCCCGATGCAGCGCCTCGGCGTCAACGTCTGGCCGCTCAATACCGTCCAGTTGTCGAATCACATGCAGTACGGTCACTGGGCCGGCAGCGCGATCGATGCCGCGAAGATGGAGCAGCTCGTCGACGGCATCGCCGCGATCGGCGCACTCAAGCGCTGCGACGCCGTGCTGTCCGGCTTCCTCGGTTCACCGCCGCAGGCCCGTGCGGCCGTCGAGATCGTCCGCTCGGTGAAGGCGATGAATCCGAACGCGTGGTACTTCTGCGATCCGGCGATGGGCCAGACGGGCGGCATCCGGCCCGAGCCCGGCGTCGAGGAATTCATCGTCCAGGAGATGCCGGCGCTCGCGGACGGCATGTCGCCGAACCACACGGAACTGCAGAAGCTCGCGGGGCGGCGCATCGAAACCGTCGCCGAAGCCGTCGAAGCCTGCCGCTCGCTGATCCGTCGCGGCCCGCAGATCATCCTCGTCAAGCACCTGCACGACCGCAACAGCCCCGCCGATCGTTTCAACATGCTCGCGGTCACCGAAACCGAAGCGTGGATCGGCCAGCGCCCGCTGTACGCGTTTCCGCGCCATCCGGTCGGCGTCGGCGACCTGACCAGCGCGATCTTCGTCGCCTGCCGGCTGCGCGGCGACTCCGTGCGCGCGGCGTTCGAGCACACGCTCGCGGCCGTGCATGCGGTCGTGAAGGCGACCTACGATGCGCGCCGCTACGAGCTCGAACTCGTCGCCGCGCAGGACGAAATCGCGCGCCCGAGCGAATGGTTCGGCGCGTGGGTCACGGACGCCTGACACACCCGCATCGCCCTCCGCTTCACTGGTGCGCATCCCCCGCCGCATTGCTTTCCCGCGTCATCCCTGCCGCACCGCGACCGCCCGCGACCTGCACCCCGACGCCGCCTCGATATCGCTTTGATGCGGATGCAAACGTTTCCGGACTTCACATGAATGACACCGATTCCCCGCTATGCTCGCGGCGGCACCACCCGGCGCAGCCGCATCCTGCGACCCGGGCGCGCCCTTCCAGCAGGTCCCGCCAATCGGCTCCCCCCTTTACCGCACGATAACGACCATGACCCGATCGAACCGTCGTGACTTCCTGCGCGTCGCTGCCGGCACCGCCGGCGCCGCCGCGCTGAACCTGTTCCCCCCCGTGATTCGCGATGCGCTTGCGATTCCCGCGAACCGCCGCACCGGCACCATCCGCGATATCGAACACATCGTGATCCTGATGCAGGAGAACCGCTCGTTCGACCACTACTTCGGCACGATGCGCGGTGTCCGCGGCTTTGGTGACCCGCGTCCGCTGCGCCTCGCGAACGGCAAGTCGGTGTTCCACCAGCCGGTCGGCCCGGCCGAGCTGCTGCCGTTCCACCCGGGCGCGGACAAGCTCGGCCTGCAGTTCCTGCAGGACCTGCCGCACGGCTGGCAGGACATGCACGCCGCGTGGAACAAGGGCCGCTACGACCAGTGGGTGCCGAACAAGGGCACCACGACGATGGCGTACCTGAAGCGCGAGGACATCCCGTTCCACTACCAGCTCGCCGACGCGTTCACGATCTGCGACGCGTACCACTGCGCGATCCCGAGCTCGACCGACCCGAACCGCTACTACATGTGGACGGGTTACGTCGGCAACGACGGCACGGGCGGCGGCCCGGTGCTCGGCAACGAGGAAGCGGGCTACGGCTGGACGACCTATCCGGAAGTGCTGGAAAACGCCGGCGTGTCGTGGAAGATCTACCAGGACGTCGGCACCGGCCTGAACGCCGCCGGGTCGTGGGGCTGGACGCAGAACCCGTACATCGGCAACTACGGCGACAACTCGCTGCTCTACTTCAACCAGTACCGCAACGCGCTGCCCGGCACGCCGCTGTACGACAAGGCACGCACCGGCACCAACATCAGCGCGGGCGGCACGCTGTTCGACATCCTGCAGCAGGACGTGAAGAACGGCACGCTGCCGCAGGTGTCGTGGATCTGCGCGCCGGAAGCGTATTCCGAGCATCCGAACTGGCCGGCGAACTACGGCGCGTGGTACATCGAGCAGGTGCTGCAGGCACTCGTGTCGAATCCGGAGGTATGGAGCAAGACCGCGCTCTTCATCACGTACGACGAAAACGACGGCTTCTTCGACCACGTGCCGCCGCCGTTCGCGCCGCAGTCGCGCGACAACGGGCTGTCGACGGTCGCGACCACCAACGAGGTGTTCCCCGGCAACGCATCGCACATGGCCGGCCCGTACGGGCTCGGGCCGCGCGTGCCGATGCTCGTCGTGTCGCCGTGGACGAAGGGCGGCTGGGTCTGCTCGCAGACTTACGATCACACGTCGCTGCTGCAATTCATCGAGGCACGTTTCGGCGCGCAATACCCAGTCAAGGCCGGCAACATCTCGCCGTGGCGCCGCGCGGTGTGCGGCGACCTGACCGCCGCGTTCGATTTCGCGACGGCCGACGCCGGCTGGCCGACGCTGCCGGACACGAGCAGCTATGCGCCGCCCGACCGCCTGCGCCATCCCGACTACATCCCCGTGCCGCCGGTGCTGCAGAAGCTGCCGAAGCAGGAGGCCGGGCTGCGGCCGGCGCGCGCGCTGCCGTACGAGCTGTTCGTGCACGGCCGCGTCGAATCGGTGAACGGCCTGTTCCGGCTGACCTTCGCGAACACGGGCCGGGCAGGCGCCGCGTTCCAGGTGCAGTCGCGCAATCGCCTCGACGGCCCGTGGGCGTACACGGTCGAAGCCGGCAAGCGGATCGCCGACACGTGGAGCGCCGCGGCGTCGCTCGGCCTGTACGACCTCGACGTGTACGGCCCGAACGGCTTCTACTGCCATTTCCGCGGCCCGTTCGCGACCGGCGTCGGCAGCGCGAACGTGAACCCCGAGGTGATCTACGGCTACGACGTCGCGAACGGCAACATCACGCTGCGCCTGATGAACCGCGGCCACAAGGCCGTGCGGCTCAAGGTCACGAACGCGTACGGCCACGGCCGCGCGCGCACGTTCGACCTCGCGCCGGGCCAGCAGGTCGACGACTACTGGGATCTGCGCGGCAGCCACGGCTGGTACGACCTGACCGTCAGCGACGGCCGCCTGCTCGGCTTCCTGCGCCGCTTCGCGGGTCACGTCGAAACCGGCCGCCCGAGCACCAGCGATCCGCTGATCCGCACGCACGCATCGCACGACGATGCCGAAGCCGAAGCCGAAGCCGCATCGGACGCCCTGTCCGACTGACGGCGTCGCGTGCGCGGCGCGGCCCCGGCGGGCCGCGCCGCCTCCCTGTTTCCCCCTCCTCTCCGCCCGCTCCGTTCGCGACGGGAAACTCCCGATACCGGCTGCCGCCGCACGCGCGGAAGCTATGCGCAAATCCGCACCGAATGCGCGGCGAATTGCCAAGACCCGGGCATATCGGCGACCTATATATCGAGGCGATCGGGGCTCTTCTTCGCGGAGCCTGACGGGAGATTCTTCCGAGGATAACGCTGCCGACCTCCCCGCCCGATTCCGAGAAGCGGTCGAACCGCCCGCCCGTCGCACGCACCCGGCCCGCCCGGGCGCATGCGGTACTCACTCGCAGGTGTCGAACAAGAGGAACAACATGAAATTCCGTCATTCCCTGCTGTCGGTGTCGATTGCATCCGCGCTTGCCCTCCTCTCGCAACAGGCCGCCCAGGCCGCCGATACGACCGACGTGAAGGTCGGCTTCGCCGCGCCGCTCACCGGCGTGAACGCCGGTTACGGCAAGGACCTGCAGAACGGCGTGCAGCTCGCGCTCGACGATGCCGCCGCGCAGAAGGTGCAGATCGCCGGCAAGCCTGCCCACTTCAACCTCGTCGTGCAGGACGACCAGGCCGACCCGCGCATCGGCGTGCAGGCCGCGCAGGCGCTCGTCGACCAGAACGTGTCGGTCGTGGTCGGCCACTTCAACTCGGGGACGACGATTCCGGCGTCGGTCGTCTACGACAAGGCCGGCATCCCGGTGATCGATCCGGCCGCGACCAACCCGACGCTCACCGCGCGCGGGCTCGCGAACATGTTCATGGTGATCGCGACCGACGGCCAGAACGCCGGCAACGCGGGCAAGTACGCGGTCGACGTGACGAAGGCGAAGCGCATCGCGATCATCGACGACCGCACCGCATTCGGCCAGGGCGAAGCCGACGAGTTCGAGAAGGCCGTGAAGGCCGCGGGCGGCAACCTCATCGGCCGCGAATTCACCAGCAACCAGGCGGTCGACTTCCGCGCGCAGATCACGAGCCTGAAGGCGAAGAACCCCGACCTGATCTTCTTCGGCGGCCTCGATTCGCTCGCCGCGAACTTCATCAAGCAGATGCGCCAGCTTGGGCTGAACGCGCAGTTCGTCGGCGGCGGCGGCGTGAAGGACAACGAGTTCATCAAGATCGCGGGCCCGGCCGCCGAGGGCGCGATGGCGTGGGAATACGGCCGGCCGCTCGACGAGCTGCCGCAAGGGAAGGATTTCGAGGCACGCTTCAAGAAGCGCTTCGGCGTCGACGTGCTGTCGTACGCGCAGTTCGGCTACGACGCGGCGTGGGCGGCGATCAAGGCGATGCAGGCGGCCGGCTCGACCGACCCGAAGGTCTATCGACCGGCGCTGAAGAAGATCGACTTCGAAGGCGTGACCGGCCGCATCTCGTTCGCGAGCGACGGCTCGCTGAAGAGCGGGATGTCGACGCTGTACCAGGTGAAGAGCGGCGCGTGGAAGACGATCACGACGAAGGGAGGCTGATCGGCGGTGCCGGCGGCCGGCGGCGGCCACGCCGCCCGGCCCCGGCGATCGATGAATGGAGATCGATCTTGTATGACGACTGATGTTGAGGCGATTCGACCGGGCCGGCGGCGCCGTGGGCCGCGCCGCCCGGTGCGTCAGCCGGCCTCGGCCTCGGCCGCCTCGTGCGCGCGGCGCAGCCGCTCGCGGCTGTTGGTGAGGTGCGTGCGCATCGCGGCGCGTGCCGCTTCCGGGTCGTGGCGCGCGATCGCCTCGTAGATATCCTCGTGCTCGTGGTTCAGCCGGCCGACGTAGCGCTCCAGATCGTCGCCGGCAAAGCGGGCCGAATTCACGCGCGTGCGCGGAATGATCGACGTGCCGAGCTGCGTCATGATGTCGACGAAATAGCGGTTGCCGGTGGACTGCGCGATCTGCAGGTGGAACTGGAAGTCGAGCTGCGCCGTGTCGCGGCCGCCGCCCGCCCCCGATGCGATCGCGTCGAGCGCGCGCCGCAGCGCGGCCAGGTCGGTATCGTTCGCGCGCTGCGCGGCCAGGCTCGCGCATTCGCTCTCGAGGCTGATGCGCAGTTCCAGCACCGCGAGCACGTCGCGCAGCGTCGTGATCGTCGCCGGGTCGATGCCGAGCGTCTGGCGGCGCGACGGCTCCAGCACGAAGCTGCCGATGCCGTGGCGCGTCTCGATGAGGCCGCTCGCCTGCATCCGCGAGATCGCCTCGCGCACGACCGTCCGGCTCACCCCCTGCGCCGCCATGACTTCGGTTTCGGTCGGCAGCTTGTCGCCGGGACGCAGCGTGCCGTTTTCGATCTGCGCGGTCAGCGCGTCGACGACATCTTGTGCGAGGCTGCGTGCGCGACGGCGCGGCGCTGCGGGAAGCGTAGGCACGGACATGAGGCCGGTTCCTTTTTGAATGATCGTAATGTGAGCCGAGGGTTTACGCGGGGTTTGAGCGAAAGCCGATGATTCATTATACTGCGTCACAAGTCATCCGACGACTGATGATCGAAACACGGATCTCCTGTCGACTCAAGCGAGCATGCCTGCAACGCCTTGTCCCATGCTTGACGATCAGCCAGCGTTCGCGTTCCGCGCTCCGCCGGTCAGGTTGTCGCCCCACCCCGTTTTCGGGTTGCGTCGACCTGCGGGGCTTGCGCGCCGCGCATGTCGGTTGTCGAATGATCGCACCTCCCGTCGCGCGCGGCAAAGCTTTTGCCGCACGGCATTGCCCACCCTTTCGCCATCGCCGCCCATGAACGCCGTCACTGCCTCGCCCACCCACGACACGCCGCGTATCGTCGACCTGCAAGCGATTCCGGTCGCCGGCCACGACAGCATGCTGCTCAACCTGAGCGGCGCACACGGCCCGTTCTTCACCCGCAACCTCGTGATCCTGAAGGACAGCGCGGGCCGCACCGGCGTCGGCGAAGTCCCGGGCGGCGAAAGCATCCGCCGCACGCTCGACGATGCGCGCGCGCTCGTCGTCGGCCAGCCGGTCGGCAATTACCACGCGGTGCTCAACGACGTGCGGCGCACCTTCGCCGATCGTGACGCGAGCGGCCGCGGGCTGCAGACCTTCGACCTGCGCACGACGATCCACGCGGTCACCGCGCTCGAAGCCGCGCTGCTCGACCTGCTCGGCCAGCATCTCGGCGTGCCGGTCGCCGCGCTGCTCGGCGAGGGCCAGCAGCGCGAGCGCGTCGAAATGCTCGGCTACCTGTTCTACATCGGCGACCGCACGAAGACCGCGCTCGCCTACCGCGACGGCAGCGGCGCGACCGACGACTGGACGCGCGTGCGCGACGAAGCCGCGCTGACGCCCGAGGCCGTCGTGCGGCTGGCCGAGGCCGCGCATGCGCGCTACGGTTTCAACGACTTCAAGCTGAAGGGCGGCGTATTCGAAGGCGCGAGCGAGATCGAGGCCGTAACGGCGCTCGCCGAGCGCTTCCCCGACGCGCGCGTGACGCTCGACCCGAACGGCGCGTGGTCGCTCGACGAGGCCGTGCGGCTGTGCCGCGACCAGCATCACGTGCTCGCGTACGCGGAAGATCCGTGCGGCGCGGAGAACGGCTACTCGGGCCGCGAGGTGATGGCCGAATTCCGCCGCGCGACGGGGCTGCCGACCGCCACCAACATGATTGCGACCGACTGGCGGCAAATGGGTCACGCGGTGCAGTTGCAGGCCGTCGACATCCCGCTCGCCGACCCGCACTTCTGGACGATGCAGGGTTCGGTGCGCGTCGCGCAGATGTGCCGCGACTGGGGCCTCACGTGGGGTTCGCATTCGAACAACCACTTCGACGTGTCGCTCGCGATGTTCACGCACGTCGCGGCCGCGGCACCAGGCCAGGTCACCGCGATCGACACGCACTGGATCTGGCAGGACGGCGAGCGGCTGACGCGCGAACCGCTGAAGATCGAGAACGGACTGGTGGAAGTGCCGAAACGGCCGGGGCTCGGCATCGATATCGACATGGATGCCGTCGCGGTCGCACACGAGCTGTACAAGCAGCACGGGCTCGGCGCCCGCGATGACGCGGCGGCGATGCAGTATCTGATTCCGGGCTGGACCTTCAACAACAAGCGCCCCTGCCTCGTGCGCTGAGTGCGGGTGCGGCCGGGCGACAGGGTCGCCCGGTCGAGCCTGGGCCAGGCCTAGCCGGCCGCACCTACCCGGCCAGGCCTAGCCGGCCGCCCCAATCCCCCGCGCCATCCCCGACGCGGCGAACACGATGACGATCACCAGCACCGCCTGCCAATGGCCGATCCGCACATAGGTGCGCGCACGGCCGAGATCGGGCATCCGCTGCTGACGCGTTGCAATGCGCCACCGGATCAGCCCGAGCATCGGCACGACCTCGAGCAGCAGGATCACCACGAGCGCGGTCATCTTCAGGTGAAAGAGCGGTTCGTGCAGGTAGTACGCGGCGCCTTTCTCGAACCCGCCGAACGCGCGCATCAGGCCCGTCGCGATCAGCACGAGTGCCGATAGCCCCCACGCGGCATCCGCCTTGAATACGCCGGGCAAGTCGGCCGCCTGCGCCGACGCGATGAGCCGGCGCAACGCGCGGTTACGCCCCGCGATCGCGGCAAACGCGACGCCGAACGCACTCAGGTGAATGGCAGCCAGCAACCAGCGGACGATCATCACCCCTCCTTGTCGCCCGCATGCCGTGCGCGGGACTTGTCAGACGATCTGCTTGAGCGCCGCGTCGAGCGCGAGCACCGCGACGCGATCGCCTTCGGTCGCGAGCGGCGCACGCATGACGATCTGCCGGTTGTGGCCGACGGCCGCCGGCGAATCCCACAGCAGTTCGACCTTCGGCCGATTGAAGAAGCTGCCGCGGCGCGGCGGCACGACGGCCGGCTGCGCGTCCGCTGCACCCTCGGCTGCGGCGGGCGCCGCGCGGCCGGGCCAGCGCACCGACAGCTCGCGCGCATCGTACTGGCCGACCTTGCGGCTTTCCATCCACACGATCGCGGTGCGCGTCAGCACGTCGAGCGAAATCGCATAACGGCCGACCGCGAAGCGGCGGGCGGCCACGTTGGTCCGCCACAGCGGCCGCGGGCGGCAGATCCAGACGATCGCCGCATAAAGCGCCGGGGCGGCGACGAGCCAGCCGTTGGTCGCCGTCACCGCATGCAGCGCGAGGCGCCAGCCGTCCACCCAGACGAACATGCCGATCGACCAGACCGCGAACAGGAAACCGATCAGCGCGAAGACGCGTAGCGCCTGGCGCAGCCATTGCGGCAGCGGATGGAACGGCCGTTCGGCGCGCGCGACGGCGCCCGGCAATGCGAGCAGCAGGAAGATCAGCAGCAGGTAGATGAACGCCCAGGGCGACGACACCATCGCCGACAGCGACGAGCGATAGCCCATCTGGGACATCGAGAACAGCCAGCGCGCGAGCAGCACGAGACCGATCGCACGCAACGCGAAGATCACACCGGCGCCGGGGGCCGGCGCTGCGCGCGTGGATTTCGTTCTCGCCAAGACTGCTCTCCTCTGGATATTCGTGCGGGGCCGGATTTCACGGCACGGCCATTATAGGGACATTACCGTCTGGACAGACGGACGGATGCCCTGCCGGGCCGCTTCGGGGGCCGTTCGCGGCGTCGGGCGCGGCGAGAATACAACAGATCAGCGCCGTGGATGTGACAACGCCCCGCCGGGAACCCGGACGGGGCGTCGATGGCAAGCCGCGCGCCGCAGCGCGGCAGTGGCCCGCAATCAGCTTGCGTTGACTTCGCGAAGCACCGTGCGGCGCTTCTGGCGCAGCAACTCCTCGTAGCCCTTCACGTAGTTCTGCGCCATCACCTTCGACGAGAAGCGGGCTTCGAACGCAGCGCGGACCTTCTCGCGCGGCAGCGTATCGAGGCGCTTGAGCGCGGCAACGGCCGACAGCTCGTCTTCCACGACGAAGCCCGACACGCCGTTGTCGATCACTTCCGGCACCGAGCCGCGCTTGAACGCGATCACCGGCGTGCCGCAAGCCATCGCCTCGATCATCACCAGGCCGAAGGGCTCCGGCCAGTCGATCGGGAACAGCAGCGCGTGCGCGTTGCCGAGGAATTCGGTCTTTTCGGACTCGCTGATTTCGCCGATGTACTCGACGTGCGGCAGCGCGAACAGCGGCTTGATCTTCTCTTCGTAGTACGCGCGGTCAGCCTTGTCGAGCTTCGCGGCGATCTTGATCGGCAGGCCGGCCTGCTCGGCGATGCGGATCGCCGTGTCGACGCGCTTCTCCGGCGAGATGCGGCCCAGGAACGCGAGGTAGCTCGGCTTGACGTTCGGGATCGGCGTCAGCAGGTTTTCCGGCAGGCCGTGGTAGACGGTCGACAGCCAGTTCGCCTGCGGCAGCGGGATGCGCTGGTTGTCGGAGATCGACACGACCGGCACGTCGCTGAATGCGTTGAAGATCGGCTGCAGTTCCGGCAGGTCGAGACGGCCGTGCATCGTCGTCAGATGCGGGACCGGCTGGCGCGAGAACAGCGAGAACGGGTAGTAGTCGATGTGGCAGTGCAGGACATCGAACTCTTCCGCGCGGCGGCGCACCTGCTCGAGGAGCAGCATGTGCGGGGCCATCACGTCGCGGATCGTCGGGTCGAGGCGCAGCGCCTGCGGCCAGCAGGCTTCGAGCTTCGCGGAGGTTTGCGAATCGCCGCTCGCGAAGAGCGTGACGTCATGCCCCATCTCGACGAGTGCTTCGGTGAGGTAGGACACCACTCGCTCGGTACCACCGTACAGTTTCGGGGGCACCGCTTCGTGCAACGGAGCGATTTGGGCGATTCGCATGCGTAACTCCTAAAAAATCGGCTAAAAACCAGGTATGGGTCGGCAACCTGCCGGCGGTCCGGGCTGGATGCGTGTCGTCCGAAGATCGGACGAATCAGCCTGCCGGGGGCGTCAAACCCGCGCTGCTCAAGGAGCGTCGGCGACGCGACAGGCATAGAACGTTTGAAACGAAGACCCGTTGACAGGGGTTCGTAAAAACCTGGAATCGAACCCGGAGCCGATTATCTAGGGTTAATCCCGATACGGCGCACAACATTTCAAACACTTTACTTTGTTACAAAGGTGCAACACTTTGCAACCCGCGGACTCGGGTGTCCGTTCTAGAGTGGAAGGCCCTTTTGGCATTCCTTGACCCCGTGACCGCCGGCAGCGTGATTCCGGCACATGAGGCAGGACGGGATGCCGGATTTTATCTCAAAATCGACCGCGAGCCCCTGGCCAAGGCAAGATTCGCGCAGCGCGACACGCGGGCTTGTTTACAATGCCGGATTATTCAGTCCGGGCGAACGCCGGCCTGCGATCCAGCCGCCACGCTCACTCACCGAATCACCGCACGCATATTTTGGAATCTCTCACCCCTGCCCAGCGCAACGCCCACAACGCGAAGCTGTCGAGCTACGCGCATCGACCGATCGCGTTCCTGTTCCGTTACATCCGCCTGCATCCCGTCGCCCACCTGATCGTGCTCTTCAGCGTGCTGGCCGCCGTCGGCTGCGCGCTCGGCTCGCAATACGCGATCAAGCACCTGATCGACGTGCTGGCGACCGGGCGGCATCACCCCGGCCCGCTGTGGAGCGCGTTCGCGCTGCTCGTCGGGCTGATTGCGGCCGACAACCTGCTGTGGCGCGTCGGCGGCTGGTTCGCCGCGCACACGTTCGTCGCGGTCACCGGCGACCTGCGGCGCGACCTGTTCCAGTACCTGATCGGCCATTCGCCCACCTACTACGCCGAAAAGCAGCCCGGCACGCTGGCGAGCCGCATCACGGCCACGTCGAACGCCGTCTACACGTCGGAGAACACGATGGCGTGGAACGTGCTGCCGCCGTGCATCGCGGTGATGGGCGCGATCCTGATGATCATCGTCGTCAATCCGATGATGGCCGCCGGCCTGCTCGGCTGTTCGGCCGTGCTGTCCGTCATCCTGTTCAAGCTCGCCGGGCGCGGCTCGGCCCGCCACCACGCGTTCGCGGCGAAGGCTGCGGCGGTCGACGGCGAGCTCGTCGACGTGATCGGCAACATGGGCCTCGTGCGTGCGTTCGGGATGACGCTGCGCGAGCAGAAGCGCTTCGGCGCGACGGTCAAGGCCGAGATGGATGCGCGCCAGCAGAGCCTGCTCTATCTCGAGAAGCTGCGCCTGCTGCACGCGGTGATCACCGCGATGTTGTCCGCCGGCCTGCTCGGCTGGGCGCTGTGGCTGTGGGACCAGGGCCGCGCGACGTCGGGCGACATCGTGCTCGTCAGCTCGCTCGGCTTCACGATCCTGCACGGCACGCGCGATCTCGCGGTCGCGCTCGTCGACGTCACGCAGCACATCGCGCGCCTGTCCGAAGCCGTCAAGACACTGCTCGAGCCGCACGGGATGCCGGACCGCTCCGACGCGCAGCCGCTGTCGGCCAAGGGCGGCCGCGTCGATTTCGAGCGCGTGACGTTCGCGTATCCGCACCGCCGCGCGATCCTCGACCACTTCGATCTTCATATCGAGCCGGGCCAGCGCGTCGGCCTGATCGGCAAGTCGGGCGCCGGCAAGTCGACCGTGCTCGCGCTGCTGCAGCGCTTCTACGACACGCAGGACGGCGCCGTGCAGGTTGACGGCCAGGACGTGAAGACGATCACGCAGGACAGCCTGCGCCAGGCGATCGCGCTCGTGCCGCAGGACATCTCGCTGCTGCACCGGACGATCTACGACAACATCGCGTACGGCCGCCCCGACGCGACCCGCGACGAAGTGCTCGCCGCCGCGCGCGACGCGCGCTGCGCGGAATTCATCGAAGCGATGCCCGAAGGCTATGACACGATCGTCGGCGACCGCGGCGTCAAGCTGTCGGGCGGCCAGCGCCAGCGCATCGCGATCGCGCGCGCGATCCTGAAGGATGCGCCGATCCTGCTGCTCGACGAAGCGACGTCCGCGCTCGACAGCGCATCCGAGGAAGCGATCCAGAGCGCGCTCGACCGCCTGATGGTCGGCCGCACGGTGATCGCGATCGCTCACCGCCTGTCGACGCTGCGCAACTTCGACCGGATCATCGTGATGAACAACGGCAAGGTAATCGACGACGGCCCGCCCGACGTGCTGCGCAACCGCCCGGGCCTGTACCGCGACCTGCTCGCGAAACAGCACGGCCGCCATCACCCCGCACCGGACGGCAGCACGCCGACCGGCGAACGCGTGGCCTGACACCTCGGCTGCAGCCGACAAAAAAGCCGCAGTGCTTCACGCACTGCGGCTTTTTTATTGCTCGACGAACCGCCGTTTACGCGTGCTGCAGATCGCGCAGGAAGTTGTCGCGCCACACCGACACGTTGTTTTCGCGAAGCTGCGCGATCATGTCCGTATAACGCGCGCGCCGCTCGGCGAGCGGCATCGTCAGCGCCTGCGACAGCGCATCGGCCATCCCGTCGATATCGATCGGATTGACGATCAGCGCCCCCGTCAGCTCGCGTGCGGCGCCGGCGAAGCGCGACAGCACGAGCACGCCCGGGTCCTCCGGGTTCTGCGCGGATACGTATTCCTTCGCGACGAGGTTCATCCCGTCGCGCAGCGGCGTCACGTAGCCGACCCGCGCGAGCCGGTACAGCGCAGCGAGCAGCTGGCGGTCGTACTGGCGATGGATATAGAGGATCGGCGCCCAGTCGAGCTCGGCGAAGCGTCCGTTGATGCGCCCCGACTCCCCTTCGAGCTGCAGGCGGATGTCCTGGTACGCGCGCAGCTCCGCGCGCGTCGACGGCGCGATCTGCAGGAACGACACGCGATTGCGATGCGACGGCTCGTGCTCGAGCAGCTTCTCGAACGCGCGGAAGCGCTCGACGAGCCCCTTCGAGTAATCGAGCCGGTCGACGCTCATGATCAGCTTGCGGCCGCGCAGCGACGTCGCGAGCGTGCGCACCGCCTTGCCGTGCTCGCCGGCCTGCGCGAGCGACGCGATCTCGTCCGGATGCACGCCGATCGGATAGGCGGCCGCGCGCAGCGTCCGGCCGAATGCGCGCACCGTCGCCAGGTGGCCGTTGCGCTCGATCGCGCCGTCCGCTTCCGACTCGACGTAATCGCAGAACGCGCGCAGGTCGGGTTCGGTCTGGAAGCCGAGCAGGTCGAACGCGCACAGCGACTCGACGAGGTCGCGATGCGGCGGCACGCTGACGAGCACCTGCGCAGCCGGAAACGGGATGTGCAGGAAGAAGCCGATGCGGTTCTTCACGCCGGCCGCGCGCAGCGCGCGCGCGAACGGGATCAGGTGATAGTCGTGCACCCAGATCACGTCGTCGTCCTGCAGCAGCGGCACGAGCTGCTGGGCGAGCCATACGTTCACGCGGCCATAGCCTTCGAACTCGTGACGGTCGTACTGGATCAGGTCGGTGCGGTAGTGAAACGCGGGCCACAGCGTCGCGTTCGAGAAGCCGCGGTAATACTGGTCGTAGTCGCGCCGCGACAGGCCGATGGTCGCGAACGTCACCGGCCCGTGCTCCTCGACGCGGATCTGCGGTGCGCCGGACGCGACGACCTCGCCGCTCCAGCCGAACCACATGCCGCCCGTCTCCTTCAGCGCATCGTAGACACCGATCGCAAGACCGCCCGCCGCCGGTTCGCCTTCCGAAATCGGCGCGACGCGGTTTGAAACAATGATGAGGCGACTCATGCGTCCGGCTGCTCCGCACCGAGCCAGCGCGCGATCTGCTCATGCAGCGCGTCGACCGAATCGAGCCGCGTGCGGGCGGACGTCTCGCCCGCGCCGATCTTGATCGACAGCCCCCCGCGCGCGTTGACCACCGCGAAGCCCTTCTCGTCGGTCAGGTCGTCGCCCGCGAACACCGGCACACGGCCGGCAAACGGCGGCTCGTCGAGGAACGCAGCGAGCGCGCGCCCCTTGTCGACGCCTTTCGGCTTGATCTCGAACACCATCTTGCCCGGCTGCAGCACATACGCATCGGCATAGTCGGCGACGAGGCGCTCGGTGGCCGCGCGCGCCGTCGCCTCGCGCTCGGGCGCGTTGCGGTAGTGCAGCGCGACGGCCGCGCCCTTGATTTCGAGCAGCATGCCCGGATGACGGTCGACGACGGCCGCCAGCTCGCGCTCGATGCGCAGCAGGCGTTCGTCGTTGAAGCCGATGCGCTGCGTGTCGCCGTTCGCATCGCGGCGCTCCGCGCCGTGCAGGCCGGCGATCGGCATGCCGGGCATCTTCAGGAACGTGTCGATGTTGTCGATGCCGCGCCCGGACACGATCGCGACCGCGCCGTGCGAGCGGCGCTGCAACGCGTCGAGCAGCGTCAACAGCGACGGCGGAACATGAATGCTGTCGGGCGTCGGCGCCAGTTCGACGAGCGTGCCGTCGAAGTCGAAGAAGAACGCGGTGTCGGTCAGGGACAGGGAAGCCGGAACGGATTGCATCGATTCGATAGTATGAGGGCCGGCCGGCAAACGCCGGGCGGCCGCTGCGCGAATGGAATTGTGCGCATCTTACCGCGCCTGCGCATCGAGATGGGCGAAACGGGTGCGGCGCTGGCGTCACGCCGCCGCGCGCGTCAACTGCGACATATTGCCCCGCTCGTTCGCGGCGTACGGGTTTCGAAAGGACGCGGGCGCGCGAATTGCGCTACAGTCGCAACCGCCTGCCGCGCGACGCATGGCGCCGCGCCGGCCGGCCACCATTCCGTCCGATCGAGCCCCAGGATGTCGTCTGCCTGCACCACGCCGCACCGGCGCTTCTCCCGCCTCATCCGCACGGCCGCGGCCCTCGCCGCCGCCGTGGCGCTCGCCGCGTGCACGCACGACGAGCCGCGCTGGAACCTGACCAACGTTACCGGCCACCTGCCCGACCTGTCGTTCACGCTGACGGGCGGCGACGGCCACCCCGTCGACGCCGATGCGTTCCACGGCCAGGTCGCGCTCGTCTACTTCGGCTACACGCACTGCCCCGATGTCTGCCCCGAAACGATGGCGCGGCTGATGGAAGTGCTGGCGAAGCTCGGCCCGCAGGCCGACAACGTGCGCATCCTGTTCGTCTCGGTCGACCCTGCCCGCGACACGCCGCAGGCAATGCAATCGTATGTCGCCGCGTTCGACGCCGCGCATGCGCGCGGCCTGACCGGCACCGACCGCCAGATCGAATCGCTCGCGAAGCGCTATCGCGTCGCCTACCAGATGGAAAAACGCGATCCGTCCGGCGGCTACGAAGTCACGCACAGCTCGGCCGTCTACATCTTCGACGCGCGCGGCCGCGCCCGCCTGCTTGCGACCGACCGCGACTCGCCCGACGCCATCGCCGCCGATCTGCGCCGGATCATCGACACCGCCCCCACTACCTGAATGCATCCCGACATGAAAACGACAACGCCCCTCAAGACGCTCGCCCTCCTCGCCGCGCTGTGCGCAGGCGCCCATGCGTATGCCGCCGGCGCGATCACCGCGCAGAACGCCTGGGTGCGCTGGCTGCCGAACAAGCTGCCGGCCGGCGGCTACGTGACGCTCGTGAATACGAGCGACAAGCCGGTCGATCTCGTCGACGTCGACAGCCCCGACTACGGGATGGCGATGCTGCACCAGACCGTCTCGAACGGCTCGACGCAGAAAATGGAAATGGTCGACAAGCTGACGATCCCCGCGCGCGGCAAGGTCGACATCGCGCCGGGCGGCTACCACTTCATGCTCGAGGAGCCGAAGCACGCGATCAAGCCGGGCGACACCGTACACCTGCGCCTGAAGTTCTCCGACGGCGAAACGGTCGATGCGCCGTTCGCCGTGAAATCGCCGGCCCAGGCGAAGTGATGCGCGCGCGATGAACCTCCTGTACTGGCTCGATCCGTGGGAACCGTCGCCCACCGTGGTGATCGCGGTGCTGACCGCCGCCGTGCTGTTCGCACGCGGCGTGAAGAAGGCGAAGGTGTCGCCGCTGCGGCAGTTCTCGTTCTGGTTCGGGCTGACGGCGCTCTACATCGCGCTGCATACGCGGCTCGACTATTTCTTCGAGCACGAATTCTTCCTGCACCGCGCGCAGCATCTGGTGCTGCACCACCTCGGGCCGTTCTTCATCGCGCTGTCGTATCCGGGCGCCGCGATGCGCGCGGGCATTCCGTTCCGCTGGCGGCAGCGTTTCGTGCGCCCCGCGCTCGCGTGGGCGCCCGTGCGCGCGACGCTCGACGTGGTGTTCCATCCCGTCGTCGCGGTCGTGCTGTTCGTCGGGCTGATCTATTTCTGGCTGCTGTCGCCGATTCACTTCATCGCGATGCTCGACTGGCGTCTCTATCGCGTGATGAACTGGAGCATGGTGATCGACGGGCTGCTGTTCTGGTGGCTCGTCGTCGATCCGCGTCCGGCGCCGCCCGCGCGGTTGTCGCCGGGCCGCCGGATCCTGATCGTCGTCGCGGCGATTCCGCCGCAGATCGCGCTCGGCGCGCTGATCTTCTTCACGCCGCACGAGCTGTATCCGATCTATTCGATCTGCGGCCGCGCGTTCACGTGGCTGAGCCCGCTGCGTGACCAGCAGATCGGCGGCCTGCTGCTGTGGATTCCCGGCTCGATGATGAGCGTGATCGGCGCGCTGATCGCGCTGCGCCACTGGCTGCGGCTGTCCGCGCGCGGCCGACTGATCGATGAACGGGCCGCGGCACAGCGCGCAGCCCGGCCGCCGGTCGCGCACGCCGCGCACTGACTGCCGCGCGGCGCGGCGCATCGCGCATTACGCGCGTGCGCTGCTCATCCACACGTGCGGGATGCCGTCCTCGTCGTGCACGTCCGAACTCGGCGCGAAGCCGAATGCGCCATAAAAACGCTGCAAGTGGGCCTGCGCATGCAGGCTCACCGGCGTATCCGGCCACTGCGCACGGATATGCTCGAGCGCACGCGACAACAGCCCGTTGCCGAGGCCCGCGCCGCGAAACTCGGCGGTCGTCAACACGCGGCCGATGCGCACGTCGGTGTGCTGTGCATCGGGCAGCAGCACGCGCAGATAGCCGGCCAGGCGGCCTGCCGGATCGAAGGCGGCCAGGTGCCATGCGGCCTGATCCGCATCGTCGATGTCGCGATACACGCAGTTCTGCTCGACGACGAATACCGCGCTGCGCGCTTCGAGGATCGAATAGACTTCGCGCGCCGTCAGCGCGTCGAAGGACTTCCAGCGCCAGTCGAGATCGGCGGCGCTCGGGGATGCAGCGGATGCGTTCATGGTCGGTCCTGATTCGGGCGCGCCGGCCGGCGCGCGGCAATCGACGATTATGCCTCGAAGCGCACGCGCCGCGCGACCGACTGCCCGCGCACAAAAAAGGCCCCGCATTGCGCGGGGCCTGTCCGTCATGCCGGCATCTGGCCGAAGCGGCCGCTGTTGAAGTCGTCGATCGCGGTACGAATCTCCGCTTGCGAGTTCATCACGAACGGCCCGTAACCGACGACGGGTTCGTCGATCGGTTCGCCGCTCAGGATCAGCAGCTTCGCGTCGCCGTTCGCTTCGATCTCGACATCGCTGCCGTCGCGGCCGAGTTGCACGAACTGCGCTTCGCGGGCGACCGTCTCGCCGTTCACCTGCACGGTGCCGCTCAGCACGACCACCGCGAGCGTACGCCCGTCGGCGACCGGGAACCGCGCATGGCCGCCGGCCACGAGCCGCACGTCCCACACGTCGATCGGCGTATGCGTGCGGGCCGGCCCACGCCGCCCGTCGAGTTCACCCGCGATGATCCGCGCACGCCCCGCGCCGTCCGGCAGCTCGACCACGGGGATGTCGGCGTTCAGCAGCGTCTGGTAGCCGGGCGCGCCCATCTTGTCCGCGGCGGGCAGGTTCACCCACAGCTGCACCATCTCGAGCGGGCCGCCCCGCTGCGTGAACCCTTCCGAGTGGAATTCCTCATGCAGGATCCCGCTCGCGGCCGTCATCCACTGCACGTCGCCCGGGCCGATCACGCCGCCCGCGCCGGTCGAGTCGCGGTGCGCGACCTCGCCGTCATAGACGATCGTCACCGTCTCGAACCCGCGGTGCGGATGCTGGCCGACACCGCGCGGTGCCGAGGCCGAGCCCGGCTCGAACGTGGTCGGGCCGGCGTAATCGAGCAGCAGGAACGGGCTCAGGTGCGCACCGTGGGACTGGTAGCTGAACATCGAACGCACCGGGAAACCGTCGCCGACCCAATGGCCGCGCGGCGCACTGTACACACCCTGGATCTTCTTCATTGCCTTCTCCGAATTGCGGCGAAACACGTGTTTCGCATCCTGGGTAGAAATATAGTGATGGAACGATCGATCCGGTAGACTGCCAAAATCGCACGCAGCGTTCCATTTCATGAACGATAAAGCGCGGGATCTGAACGATCTCTATTACTTTGTACAGGTCGTCGAACACGGCGGCTTCGCACCGGCCGGGCGGGCGCTGGACATGCCGAAATCGAAGCTGAGCCGCCGCATCGCGCTGCTCGAGGCGCGGCTCGGGATGCGGCTGATCCAGCGCTCGACACGCCGCTTCACGGTCACCGACGTCGGCCAGACCTATTACGCGCATTGCCGCGCGATGCTCGTCGAGGCCGACGCCGCCGACGAGGCGATCGCGCTGCTGCACGAGGAGCCGCGCGGCATCGTGCGCGTCAGTTGCCCGATCGTGCTGCTCGATTCGCTGGTCGGCACGATGATCGCCGCGTTCATGGTCGCGTGCCCGCGCGTCGAGATTCATCTGGAAGCGACCAACCGGCGCGTCGATGTGGTCGGCGAAGGAATCGACGTCGCGATCCGCGTGCGCCCGCCCCCGCTCGAAGACAGCGATCTCGCGCTGCGCGTGCTGGCCGAGCGCGGCCAGTGCCTCGTCGCAAGCCCGGCGCTGCTGCGCGAGCATGGCGCCCCGGCCGTTCCCGCCGATCTCGCGCGCCTGCCGAGCCTCGATCACGGCGCCCCGCAGTCCGCGCACGTGTGGCGGCTGCGCGGGCCCGACGGCGCTCACGCGGAGATTCATCACCAGCCGCGCTTCGTGACGGGCGGCATGCTCGCGCTGCGCGCGGCGGCCGTCGCGGGCGTCGGCATCGTGCAGTTGCCGACGATGATGGTGCGCGATGAGCTCGCGCGCGGCGAGTTGGTAATCGTGCTGCCCGACTGGGCGCCACGCCGAGAAATCGTGCATGCGGTGTTCGCATCGCGCCGGGGATTGCTGCCCGCGGTGCGTGCCCTGCTGGACTTTCTCGCGGAGCGGTTTGCCGAACTCGAACCCGATTGAGCACGCCGCTTCACGCGCGACCGGGCGCTGCAAACCCTGCGCGCGTGCCGTAGACTGCGGTACGCGCATCGCGCATTCCACAACCCTGATTGCTTTCCCGCCATGTTCACGCTGTCCAACGACCCCAACGCCTCCAAGGCCGACCAATACGCGACGCTCGTCGAGCAGGCACGCGCGCTCGTCGAGTCCGAACGCGACCTGACCGCGAATGCGGCCAACTTCTCCGCGCTGGTCTACCACTCGCTCGACCGTCTCAACTGGGCCGGCTTCTACTTTTTCGACGGGACGGAACTCGTGGTCGGGCCGTTCCAGGGCAAGCCCGCCTGCGTGCGGATCGCGCTCGGCAAGGGCGTGTGCGGCACGGCGGCGCAGACGCGCGAGACGCAAGTCGTGCGCGACGTGCATGACTTCCCCGGCCATATCGCGTGCGACGCCGCCTCGGAATCGGAAATCGTCGTGCCGCTGGTGGCCGCCGACGGCACGCTGATCGGCGTGTGGGACGTCGACAGCCCGGTCGCCGCGCGCTTCGACGACGAGGACCGCAAGGGGATGGAAGCGCTGTGCCGCGTGTTCGTCGAATCCGCGTGGCAGAAGGCACGCGGTTGAGCCCAGGCCGGGCCGCGCTCCGCCACCGAGCAGCTGGTCCCCGCGTTCACGCGTAAATCGCGCCGCGCTTCGCGACCTCGAACGAAAACGAAACGGGCCCCGCAAAGGGGCCCGTTCCACTGTGCCACCGCACCACCGTTCGTGGCGCACTGCAGATATCAGGCGGCGTGCGTGCCCGACAACACCGGGAACGCCTGAGGCTTCGCGTCCTCGGTCAGCACGTCGAAGCCCGTTTCTGTCACCACGACCATGTGCTCCCATTGGGCCGACAGCGAATGGTCCTTCGTGACCACCGTCCAGCCGTCCGCCAGCATGCGCGTGTCGCGCTTGCCCGCGTTGAGCATCGGCTCGATCGTGAAGATCATCCCCGGCCGGAGCGGCACGCCGGTGCCCGGGCGACCGTAGTGCAGCACCTGCGGTTCGTCGTGATAGACATCGCCGATGCCGTGCCCGCAATATTCGCGAACCACGCTGAATCCTTCGCGATGCGCGACCTGCTGGATCGCATAGCCGACGTCGCCGAGCGTCGCACCCGGACGCACCGCGCGAATGCCCGCGTGCATCGCCTCATAGGTCGTCGCGACGAGGCGCCGCGCGAGTTCGTTCGGCTCGCCGACGAAATACATGCGGCTCGTATCGCCGAACCAGCCGTCCTTGATCACCGCGATGTCGAGGTTCACGATATCGCCGTCGCGCAGCGGCCGCGACGTCGGAATGCCGTGGCACACCACGTGATTGACCGATGCGCACACGGTTTTCGGATAGCCGTGATAGCCGATGTTCGCCGGGATCGCGCCGAGCACGTCGACGATGTAGTTGCGGCAGAGCACGTCCAGCTCGTCGGTGGTGACACCCGGCTTCACGTGCTCGGTGATCATCGTCAGCACCTGCGACGCAAGCTTCGCGGCTTCACGCGACTTGGCGATTTCCGCGGCGCCGCGGATCGGGATTTCTCGTTTCGCCATTACGCCACCTGCTCGATGCGGTGCTCGACCGGTTCCGCCGGCCCCGTCTCGCCGCCCCGTGCTTCGGCCTCGATCAGCATCCGGCAGATGTCGCCGTAGGACAGCGCCGGATTGAGTTCCGCCAGCATCCCGACGCGTAGCCAGTGTTCGGCCTGTGCATTGATCGAGCGGCTCAGCGCCGTGCTGGTCGAGCGCAGCCGCTCGTGCATGTGCTCGGAAATCTTGATGATGCCCATATATCCCCAATTAAGCGAAACGTAGTCGATTCGTATATTACGCCGCGCACGACCGCCGGGCAAGCCATTCGAATTCCGTCGAGCCGACTGAGGTCGATCCCGTTGACACCAAATTCCAGTTTGCTGGAAAATAAATCCATCATGAAAGAATCAGCGACCGCCGTTGCCGACGACACCGGCATCAACGAACGCATCGCCCGGCGTGTGCGCGACCTGCGCACCGTGCGAGGCTACACGCTCGATGTGCTGGCCGCGCGCTCCGGCGTCAGTCGTTCGATGATCTCGCTCATCGAACGCGCATCGGCCAGCCCGACGGCCGTCGTGCTCGACAAGCTCGCGGCCGGGCTCGGCGTGTCGCTGGCCGGCCTGTTCGGCGGCGACCCGGACGACACGCCCGCGCAGCCGCTGGCCCGCCGCGCGCAACAGGCCGAATGGCGAGATCCCGCGTCCGGCTATGTGCGACGCAACCTCTCCCCGGCCGGCTGGCCGTCGCCGATCCAGCTCGTCGAGGTGGATTTCCCGCCCGGTGCACGCGTCGCGTACGACAGCGGCGGACGTGAAAGCGCGCTGCATCAGCAGGTGTGGGTGATCAGTGGCCGCGTCGACGTCACGTTCGGCGACGCGCTTCACGAACTTCACGAAGGCGACTGCCTGGCCATGCGGCTCGACCAGCCGCTGATTTTCAGCAATCCGTCGTCGCATGCCGCGCGTTATGTCGTCGCGATCTGCGATGCGTCTGCCGCCGCCGGCGTGCGGAACCCCTGATGAGCGCGTCATCGCAGCAGCGATGCGCGCGCCCTATTTATTGCCTACAGGAGCCGGTATGAATTCCCCGAAACAGCGCGACGACGTGCGCCTGATCGATTGCAGCGAGGCCGAGCATGCGCCGGCCATCCTCGAGATCCTGAACGACGCGATCGCGAACTCGACCGCACTGTACGACTACAAGCCGCGTCCGCCGGAAGCGATGGTCGCGTGGTTCGCGGCGAAGCGCACGGGCGGCTTCCCGGTCATCGGCGCGGTCGACGCAGCGGGCACGCTGCTGGGCTTTGCGAGCTGGGGCACGTTCCGCGCGTTTCCCGCCTTCAAGTACACGGTCGAACACAGTGTGTA
The DNA here is from genome assembly GCF_002223045.2 of Burkholderia sp. HI4860. Lineage (NCBI taxonomy): Bacteria > Pseudomonadati > Pseudomonadota > Betaproteobacteria > Burkholderiales > Burkholderiaceae > Burkholderia > Burkholderia sp. HI4860. The sequence continues at coordinate 745,223 of NZ_NKFO02000003.1, forward strand.
CGTGCATCGCGACCAGCGCGGCCGCGGGCTGGGCGACGTGCTGCTGCGCGAAGTGGTCCGGCGCGCGCGTGAAGCGCAGGTACACGTGGTGGTCGGCTGTATCGATGCGACCAATGCGGGAAGCATCGCACTGCATACGAAGCTCGGATTCGTGCACTCGGGCACGATCACGCAGGCGGGATTCAAATTCGGCCGCTGGCTCGATGCGGCGTTCTATCAGCTGACGCTCGACACGCCGGCGCAGCCGGTGGATGGTTGAGCCGAATGAAGTCGCGCACAACCCGTGTGCGCGCCATGCCGCCGTTCGGCCGGACCGCCAGCGGCGTTCACTTCGTTCGCACGCTGCCGGATCGTGGCCCCGCTATTTCAGCAAGAGCGGCGCAACGACGCGCTCGAGACGATCGGCAGTCCACGACGGTTGCGGATCGTCCCAGCCATTGTCGACGAGGAGCCCGTTCCGGTCGATCGTGAAGTTCACCGGGATCCGCCACATGCGCCCGTAGCCTCCGGCATAGGCACTGCCCAACAACCCCACCGGAAAGCTCAGGCCGGCCGCCACCTGCCGCACCTCCGCGAGGTTGTCCGCCCCGTCCAGGCTGAAGCCGAGCACGCGCAGGCCGTCCGCCGCATGGCGCGCGGCATACGCGGACAACAGCGGCAGTTCGGTCCGGCAGGGCTCGCACCATGTGGCCCAGAAGGTCAGGATGACGACATAACCCCGCCAATCCTCGCTGGCGATGCTTTGTCCGTCGAGCGTATGCAGGACGAGGCCGGGCGCCGGACGGCCGACCGTCAGACTGGCGGCCTGCGCCGCCGGCAGCCATCCGCCGACGCCGGCACCCAGTGCAAGCCCTCCAGCCATGCGCAGCCAGTCGCGCCTCGCCCGCCGACGCCCGCTGCTTCCGCCAAAACCGTCAGAACGCATAGCTCGCCCCCACCGTGCCCGACCAGCGCGGAAACAGCTGGTAGCCGCTGAGCCTGCTGTACAGCGCCTTCTGGACGAACGCGTAGACGTTCAGGTTCTTCACGACGTTCACCGTCACGCCGGGCGACAGATAAACGACCGTGCCGGCCGTGTTGCCGGTGTCGGCGAGCGCCCCCTGGTCCGAACTCTTGCGCGTCACGTTGATCTGGAGCTGCGGCACGATCCTCGGGTTCTCCTCGTAACGCAGGCCGACGCTGACCGTCGCCTGGTTACCGGGTCGGAAGTCCTCGCCGAGGCCGCGAAGGTTCTCGACCACCGCAGCCTGGAATTGACCGTTGATGAACGCGTCGAAATTCTGGCTGATCGGCTGATAGTAGTACGCACCGACGATCAGATCGGTACTGCCCGTCCCGGGCTGCAGGCTCGTATCGAGGGCCTGGCCGTTCGCGCTGTTCGGGCCTGACGAGAAGAACACCGGGCTACGCCCGACGTTGGCGCCCGTCAGCACGTTCTGGCCGCCGTACTTTCCCGTCGGCAGCTTGACCCCCAGTTGCACGCCGAGATTGCGGGTCGGCAGGAAGCCCTGATAGCTGGCGATCAGCTTGATGTCGCCCAGCCCCTTGCTGGTGACGCCGCTCAGATTGTCGGATGTGAGCTGGTCCGGCGTGGCATTCCCGTACGTCGAGTGGCCCCGATCGACGAACGGCACGATCGCGCTGAAGTTCCACTTGGGGTTCGGGCTGTAGCTGATACCCAGGTTCCAGTAGCGGTTGATCGTCTGGTTCTCGACCTCCTGGCTGCCGCCTGCCGCATTGATCGCCGCCGGTACGACGTTCGAAACCGCATGCGTTCCGCTGCGCAACTGGTTCTGCGGGATGAAGGTGTAGTCCAGGCTGATACGCCAGCCCGGCATGGCCGAATACCCGGTCGCGGCATCCGTGCTTAGCGAGCAGCCACAGGTCGCGCAGGCGTGGGCGGCAACCGGCAGGGTCAAGCCCGTCAGACAGGCGAGCGCGGCCAGCGCCGCGTCGACGGTCTGCTTCGATTCGATTCGCATTTCGTTCCCCTCTCATGTCGTGTGCATGCACGCGCGTGATTCGCAACGTGACGGACGCGCGGTGCGAGATGACCCGATTGCCGGCTCGTGGCCGCGGGCGTTTCATGCGCCGCGGGAAAGCCTGCCCGGATCAACTGCTGGAGTGACTACGTCAGAGGTAGAACGGCGAATCGCGGGGCCGGCCCGCGCTGGGGATATCCCGAAGGACGAACGGGCGTGAAGCCGGTGGATGTGCGACGGCATAGCCGGGAACCGCCAGCCATTGCGGCAAGGACGGTGACGGTGCAGGCGCATGATGCACCAGCAGGTCGCAATAGCCGCAAGCCGCGAAATGGTCAGTTGCAAGGGCGTGATTGTCGGCGTCGGGCTGTCCGTCGGCCGAACAGATCGATGCGACTGGTGCATCCCGGTCATGGGAGACCAGGCCATGGCTCACGAGCGGCGCAATGACGACGAGCAGCATGGCAAACATGCCAAGCCACGCTGTCAGACGATTGCGGGAACGTGCGGTCATGATGAGCGGCATCGGAACGGTCGCTGGATCTTAGCCGAAGCCAGCCGTGGCAACCGGACAATCGTCGTCGGCACGATGCGGCCCTGCCCCGGACGGTTCTCGTGACGGCGCGCGTTCGAAACCGGCCGCCGGGATCCGGCAGCCGTTTGCGATGACGATCGTGCTGCGGATCGATACGCCCGCACTGTCCACTCGTCGATTTGACTTCATTGAACTGTCCCCCGCCCGGTCGATTGGCCAGGTGGCGCCGAAGTCGCATGGCGCGCATTGAGCCTTTCGATTTCTGAATTCGATAACGCAAACGGCGTGCCATGTGAAGCAGGCGCCCGCTGTCATTACACGTCAGGCGTATGCGAAAAAAACGCCTCCGTGTTGATCGCATGAAGTGTTTCAGACCTGCAACGCTACCGTCGACATCGTGACGAACGTGTCGGGCACGACGCGTCATGCGTACGTTCTTCCAAGCTGGCGTCGATCGGATACGGCCACTTGCCTGCTTCGCGCAAGGCACTCAATCGAGGTTGCGCAATACCATCGGTACGATGCGCACTGTCGCAGACAATCTCGCGTGCGACAGGGCATTCGTCACATCAACGAATGTTTCCGTTTCAGCCTCGTAACGCATACGTGAATTTCGTTCCAGACGACTCATGTTCAATCCGCGTGTCGAACGTCGGACGCTTGGCGATTGCAACGTCGGGGAAAGTGGCGCTGGGAGCAGAAAAAGAAAAGCCCCGCCGAAGCGGGGCTTTATCTGGAGGCGCGAGCCGGAGTCGAACCGGCCTAAACGGCTTTGCAGGCCGCTGCATAACCGCTTTGCTATCGCGCCAAAAGCGGACTGTGCGCATGCCGTGAGGCAAGCGACAGATTTTTTATTCGAGGACTGAAAGTCCATCAAATAAAAAGGGAAGCGTGGCTTCCCCATTACTTGGAGCGGGAGACGAGTCTCGAACTCGCGACCTCAACCTTGGCAAGGTTGCGCTCTACCAACTGAGCTACTCCCGCATTGTCCTGCATCTGCAGCGCTTCGCCGACCAACACGCTGCCAGAAAAATCTGGAGCGGGAGACGAGTCTCGAACTCGCGACCTCAACCTTGGCAAGGTTGCGCTCTACCAACTGAGCTACTCCCGCATGTGTCCTGCATCCGCAGCGCTTTGCCGACCAACACGCTGCCAGAAAAAATCTGGAGCGGGAGACGAGTCTCGAACTCGCGACCTCAACCTTGGCAAGGTTGCGCTCTACCAACTGAGCTACTCCCGCGTATTGCTACGCTACTGCTTCCCCGTCACACACTTACTTCGTCGTGCAGCGGAGAAGCGAGATTATGTCGAAGGCACATTCGTGTGTCAAGGGCTTTTCCAGCCCTTTTTACAAAAACCTGCTCGACCGGACGCATCATGCGCCGCCGCGCTCGCGAATCTGCGGCCAAGCGAGCTTCATGTAGTACAGCATCGACCAGATCGTCAGCACCGCGGCGAGATACATCAGCCATTCGCCCCACACGCGCGTGTCGATCGTCGCGACGCCGAGCGGCAGCGGTCCGTAGAACAGCAGCATCGGAATCGCGACCATCTGGCAGGCGGTCTTGAACTTGCCGAGCTGGTTCACCGCGACGCTCTTCGACGCGCCGATCTGCGCCATCCACTCGCGCAGCGCCGAAATCGCGATCTCACGGCCGACGATCACGAGTGCGATTGCCGCGTCGACCCGCGAAATCTGCACGAGGATCAGCAGCGCGGCCGTCACCATCAGCTTGTCCGCTACCGGATCGAGAAATGCACCGAACGACGACGTCTGGTTCCACTTGCGGGCCAGATAGCCGTCGAACCAGTCGGTCAGCGCCGCAAGAATGAAGATCGCCGCCGCCGCGAGATTGCGGTGCGCGCCGCCCATCACCGTGTCCGGCAGATAGAACACGCCGACGACGAGCGGAATCAGCACGATCCGTACCCACGTCAGGAAAATCGGGAAATTGAACGGCATGGCATGCGGGACAGTAAAGGATTCGCAATTGTGCCGTGTCGACCGGCCTGCCACAAGAACGCTGGCAAGGCGGCCGGCCGCACGGCCGCGTCAGTGAAGCTGCTTGTAGATCTGCTCGGCGAGCGCGTGCGAGATGCCCTCGACGCTCGCGAGTTCCTCGACGCTCGCGGCCACCACGCCGCGCAACCCGCCGAATCGCGCGAGCAGCCGCTGCCGGCGCTTCGCGCCGACGCCCTCGAGTTCCTCGAGCCGCGATGTCTGGCGCGCCTTCGCCCGCTTGGCACGCATGCCGGTGATCGCGAAGCGGTGCGCCTCGTCGCGGATCTGCGCGACGAGCATCAGCGCGGCGCTTTCCTTGCCGAGTTCGAGCGGCGTGCGGCCGTCCGCGAACACGAGCGTCTCGAGGCCGACCTTGCGCCCCTCGCCTTTCGCGACGCCGACCAGCATCGACGTGTCGAGACCGAGCTCGGTGAACACCTGGCGTGCGATTTCGACCTGACCCTTGCCGCCGTCGATCAGCACGATGTTCGGCAGCAGGCTCGACGCCTCGGCCTGGCGCGTGGACTCGCCGTCGATGCCGGCCGCATCGTCGGCGGCTGCCGCCTGTGCGGCCTGCTCGACCATCTTCTCGTAGCGGCGCGTGAGCACCTGCCGCATCGCCGCGTAGTCGTCGCCCGGCGTGATCCCGGTGATGTTGTAGCGACGGTATTCGCCCGACTGCATCTTGTGATGGTGGTAGACCACGCACGACGCCTGCGTTGCCTCGCCCATCGTGTGGCTGATGTCGAAGCATTCGATCCGCAGCGTCGCGAGATCGTCGCATTCGTAGCTGAGCGTCTCCGCGAGCGCACGCGTGCGCGCCTGCTGCGAGCCCTGCTCGGACAGCAGCCGCATGAGCGCGATCTGCGCATTCTGCTCGGCCATCGACAGCCACGCACGCCGCTGCCCCTGCGGCTGCCGCACCAGCGACACCTTGTGGCCGGCCTGCTCGGACAGCAACTCGAGCAAGCCGCGGCTCGCGGGCGCATGGCTCACGACCAGCACCGGCGGCACGCGGTTGCCGAGATAGTGCTGCGCGATGAACGCGTCGAGCACTTCGGCCTCGACCGACGCCACTGCGTCGCCGCGCGTGCGGCCGGGTTCTTCCGCGGGGAGGTCGGGCAATACATCGGCGGACACATCGGTCGCCTCCGCCAGCTCGGACTCGTCGCCGATCCCGCCCTCGGCGAGCGTCAGCGCGCTTTCGACGTGCGTCGGGAAATACGCCTTGTCGCCGAGATGCCGGCCGCCGCGCACCATCGCGAGGTTCACGCACACGCGGCCGCCTTGCGCGACGACGGCCAGGATGTCGACGTCGCTGTCGCTGCCGACCTCGATCGCCTGCTGGTGCAGCACCGTCGCGAGCGAGCTCATCTGGTTGCGCACGGCTGCTGCCTGCTCGAATTTCAGTTCGGCCGCGAACGCATGCATCTTCTGCTCGAGCTCCTTCATCACTTCGGACTGCCGGCCGAGCAGGAAACGCGCGGCGTTCGAGACGTCGATCGCGTAATCCTCGCCGGAGATCGCGCCGACGCACGGCGCCGTGCAGCGCCCGATCTGGTGCAGCAGGCACGGCCGCGTGCGGTTGTTGAAGACCGAATCCTCGCAGGTACGCAGCTGGAACACGCGCTGCAGGATCTGGATGCTCTCGCGCACGGCCCAGGCGCTCGGGAACGGCCCGAAATACTGGTTCTGCTTGTCGACCGAGCCGCGGTAGTAGGCCATCCGCGGAAAACGGTGCGCGGTGAGCTTCAGGTACGGATACGACTTGTCGTCGCGAAACAGGATGTTGTAGCGCGGCGCGAGCGCCTTGATCAGGTTGTTCTCGAGCAGCAGCGCCTCGGCCTCCGAGCGCGTGACGGTCGTCTCGATGCGCGCGATGCGCGTGACCATCATCGCGATGCGCGGCGACAGCTGCGTCTTCGTGAAATAGCTCGATACGCGCTTCTTCAGGTCGCGGGCCTTGCCGACATAGAGCACGGCGCCCGCCGTGTCGTAGTAGCGATAGACGCCCGGCATGTGCGGCAACTGCGCAAGGATCTTCTTCGGTTCGAACGGGGTATCGGAAGCTTCAGGGGATGTCATGCGTGATCCGGGCGCCTTGTAACGCGGAACGGGTCTATTAGAATCGCCAGTTTAGAGCATTCACCGGCCCGCTTCGATGCCCCGCACCACCGCTGCCCCCCTGCCCGCCGCGCCGCTCGCGCCGGGCGAACCGATCGCCTGCGACCTCTTCTGCACGGTGGTCGACAATTTCGGCGACATCGGCGTCTGCTGGCGCGTCGCGCGCCAGCTCGCGCACGAGCACGGCTGGCAGGTTCGCCTGTTCGTCGACGACCTGCGCACGTTCGCACGCCTGCTGCCCGGGGTCGATCCCGACGCGGGGCGGCAGACGGTCGACGCAATCGCGATCGAGCACTGGCATGCGGAAGCCGGCGACGCGCTGGAGATCGCCGATGTCGTGATCGAAGCGTTCGCGTGCGAGCTGCCCGGCGCGTATCTCGCGGCGATGGCGCGGCGCGAACGGCGCCCCGTGTGGATCAACCTCGAATACCTGAGCGCCGAGGACTGGGTCGCCGATTTCCATCTGCGGCCGTCGCCGCATCCGCGCTACCCGCTGCTGAAGACGTTTTTCTTCCCCGGCCTGTCGGCCGGCACCGGCGGCGTCCTGAAGGAACACGACCTCGATGCGCGCCGCACGGCCTTCGAAGCCGATGCGGCGGCGCGCGATGCCTGGTGGCAGCGCGCGACCGGCGGCGCGCCGCCGGCCCCCGGTACGACGGTCGTCAGCCTGTTCGCGTACGAGAATCCGGCCGTCGACACGCTGCTCGCGCAGTGGCGCGACGGCCCGACACCGGTCGTCGCACTCGTGCCGGCCGGCCGCGTGTCGCCTGCCGTTGCGCGTTTTTTCGGGGTCGAGTCGTTCGACGCGGGCACGCATGCGCGCAGCGGCAACCTGACTGCTCACGGGCTCGCGTTCGTCCCCCAGGCAGACTACGATCCGTTGCTGTGGGTAGCCGACCTCAATTTCGTGCGCGGCGAGGATTCGTTCGTCCGGGCGCAGTGGGCCCGCAAGCCGTTCGTGTGGCACATTTACCCACAGGCCGACGACGTCCACCTGCCGAAGCTCGACGCCGCGCTCGCGCACCTGTCGGCCGGCCTCGCCGCCGCGCCGCACGCGGCGCTCGAGCGGTTCTGGCACGCATGGAACGGCGTCGGCACACCCGACTGGGCCGATTTCTGGCAGCACCGCGCCGCACTGGACGCCAACGCGGCCCGCTGGGCCGATGCGCTCGCGGCCGTCGGCGATCTCGCCGGAAAGCTGGCGGAATACGCAAAATCTCAGTTAAAATAAGCGGTTATCCGACGGCTGACCAGGCAAGCGCTCGCTTTTGGCGTCCACCGGAACGCACCGCTTGCGCCGTCAGCCGTTGCGCAACGCTCAGGCACCTATTTATTTGATTTGATCAGGACAGTTTTTTATGAAAACCGCACAGGAACTCCGCGTAGGCAACGTCGTGCAGATCGGCAGCGACGCATGGGTCATCGCCAAGGCTGAATACAACAAGTCGGGCCGCAACTCCGCCGTCGTCAAGATGAAGATGAAGAACCTGCTGACGAACGCAGGCCAGGAAGCGGTCTACAAGGCGGACGACAAGTTCGACGTCGTCGTGCTCGACCGCAAGGAAGTGACGTACTCGTACTTCGCCGATCCGATGTACGTGTTCATGGACGCCGACTACAACCAGTTCGAAGTCGAAGCGGAAATGATGGGCGAAGCGCTGAACTACCTCGAAGACGGCATGGCTTGCGAAGTCGTGTTCTACAACGAGAAGGCGATCTCGGTCGAACTGCCGACGGTCCTGGTTCGCGAGATCACCTACACGGAACCGGCAGTCAAGGGTGACACGTCGTCGGGCAAGGTGCTGAAGAACGCGAAGCTCGCAACGGGCTTCGAACTGCAAGTGCCGCTGTTCTGCAACACCGGCGACAAGATCGAAATCGATACGCGTACGAACGAATACCGCAGCCGCGCGTAATCGCCAGCGATATCCGCATCGAACAAAGCGCCCTTCGGGGCGCTTTTTGTTTGTCCGGCGCCAACAACCGGCGAGAGTCAGGCTCATGTAAAGCACAAAAGCCACCGGTAAAGATATTCAATTTGTATCATCGGTAACTGTTTTATAGCGCCGGAGAAATATTGCTCGTTACGCGTTCAGCGGGGCATAAAATCAGTTTTTAATCTGACATGCGGCTGCGGCCACGATGACCGACAGCCCGCCTCTCTTGACTCGACTCGCGTCCACCATGCCACACGCCCTGATTGTCGAAGACGATCCCAACAGTCTGTCCGGCCTCACCGCGCTGCTCGCCGCGGACGGCTTCTCGGTCGACACGGCCACGTCGCTCGCGGAAGCGCGCACGGCGCTCGGCCGTTCGATTCCCGATGTCGTTCTGGTCGACCTGAACCTGCCGGACGGCAGCGGGTTTGACCTGCTCCAGCACCTGCCGCAGCAACAGCCGAACGGCTCGCTGCCTGTCATCGTGCTGACCGGCAATGCGACGGTCGAGAGCGCCATCGAGGGGCTGCGTCACGGCATCTGGGACTACCTGCTGAAGCCGATCAACATCCCGCGCCTGCGCAGCCTGCTCGCACGGATCCCGCGTCCGTACGAACTGATCGACGAAGTGCAGTCGTTGCGCGCCTCGCTGCGCCATCTCGGCCGCTTCGGCGCGCTGGTCGGCCGCAGCGACGCGATGCAGCACGTGTACGACATGATCGAGCACAACGCGCGCACCGAAACGGCGGTGCTGTTCTCGGGCGAAGCCGGTACCGGCAAGAAGCTGGCCGCGCGCACGCTGCACGACCTGAGCCGGCGCCGCAAGGGGCCGTTCGTGTCGTTCGACTGCCGGACGATCGCCCAGGCCGGCCGGCACGGTGCGTCGCTCGACAGCGTGCTGTTCGGCCATGAGCGCGGTGCGTTCGATGGCGCCGAGCGCCGCGAATCGGGCCTGTTCGAACAGGCCGGCGGCGGCACGCTGTTCCTCGACGAAATCACCGCACTGCCGCTCGTGCTGCAGGAGGCCCTGTTGCATGCGCTCGATTCGCAGAACTTCATGCGGATCGGCGGCACGAGCTCGATCACGAGCGATTTCCGGCTGATCGCGGCCACGCGCCGCCCGGCACGCGAAGCGGTCGCGAACGGCACACTGCGCGAGGATCTGTGGCTGCGGCTCGATGCGGCATCGATCACGATGCCGCCGCTGCGCGATCGCGACGGCGACGCGCTCGCGATCGCGGATGCGCTGATCGACGAACTGAACCGCGACGCACGCGCAACCGGCCGCAGCACGACCGACAAGCGCGCGGCGCCGGGCTTCGTCCGTGAATGCCTGTCCTACGAATGGCCGGGCAACGTGCGCGAGCTGCAGGAACGCGTGCGCTTCGCGTACGACGCATCGGGCGATTTCATCGAGACGCTGCGCGCGGGCGAGCCGAGCTTCTCGGCCGGCGCCGCACTGAACGGCAGCAGCGTGCAGATCAAGGTCGGCACCCCGCTGTCCGACGTCGAGGATCTGCTGATCCGCGCGACGCTCGACGCCGTCGGCGGCACGCGCCACCGTGCGGCAACGCTGCTCGGCATCAGTCCGAAGACGCTGTACAACAAGCTGCAGCGGATGAAGGTGAACTGAGCAGGCGGCGATGCCCGAAGGCACTGGCAGGGTTTGACCGTTAGTTGCACAAAAGCACACTGCGTCGACCTGCCTGACTCCCGGAGCTGCCAGGTTCGCACCGGCAGCAGCCCATAAAAAAGCCGCGCGATTGCGCGGCTTTCTGTTTCGGCAAACGGAACGGCGCGGGTCGCGCCATCCCCTCCCCGCTCAGGCCAGTGCGCTGCTCAACAGCGCCTGCGCCTGCAGATACTCGGGCTGCGCGATCAGCTTGTCCCACTTGAGCGCCTTGCCGCGCCCACGCATCCGCTTGATGCGTCGCACCGACTCGTCCGTGGCCCGCGCTTTCAGGCCGTTCAGCACGACCTCGGCCGCGTCCGGCTGGTTGCAGACGAGCACCATGTCGCAACCGGCCGCGAGCGCGGCGTCGGCCGCCTGCGTGAGCGTGCCACCCTCGCGCGCGGCTTCCATCGACAGGTCGTCGCTGAAGATCGCGCCCGTGAAGCCGAGCCGTCCGCGCAGGATGTCCTGCAGCCACACGCGCGAGAAACCGGCCGGCCGCTTGTCGACCTGCGTGTAGATCACGTGCGCGGGAATCACCGCGGACAGCGACAAACCGAGCCAGTCGTACGGTGCGACGTCCTGCTTGAGGATCGCGTCGAGCGTACGGTCGTCGGTCGGCAGCGCGACGTGTGAGTCGGCCTCCGCGAAGCCGTGCCCCGGGAAATGCTTGCCGCAGTTCGCCATCCCGGCGAGCGACAGCCCGTGGTTCAGGCTCTTCGCGAGCAGCGTCACGACGCGCGGATCACGATGGAACGCGCGATCGCCGATCACTTTCGAGTGCCCGTAGTCGAGGTCGAGCACGGGCGTGAAGCTCATGTCGATGCCGCATGCACGCAGCTCGGCGGCCAGGATGTAGCCGACGGCCGTGGCGACCTTCGTCGCGAGCAGCACGTCGCGATCCCACAGCTCGCCCAGGCGGCGCATCGCGGGCAGCACCGTGAAGCCGTCGGTGCGGAAACGCTGCACGCGCCCGCCTTCGTGATCGACGGCGATCAGGATGTCTTCACGCACCGCGCGGATCGAGTCGGTCAGCGCGGTCAGTTGCGCGCGGTTCTGGAAGTGCCGCGCGAACAGGATCACGCCGCCGGTATTCGGATGCGCGAGGCGCCGCGCATCGTCGCGCGACAGGGCCGTGCCGACGACGTCGAGCATGACCGGGCCGGGAGTCGTTTTCATCGAATCGGGAATTCCGTCAGGAGGAGGTTCGGGAAACAGGTGCAGGCGCGGCGTCGGTCTCGGCGACCACGAACGACACCGCATAGTCGCGTTCGTCGCTGACCGTCACGCGCGCCGTGATGCCGCGGGCCGCCAGCCAGTCAGCCAACTCGCCCGACGCGACCACGTACGGCTCGCCGCTCGGGTGGTTGAGGGTCTGCAGCGCACGCCACGTCATCGGCCAGTGCATGCCGAGCCCGATCGCCTTCGAGAACGCTTCCTTCGCGGAAAAGCGCGTCGCGAGGAACGCGATGCCGCGCGCCTCGGAGCGGGCACGGCGCGCATGGAACACGCGCAGCTCGTCGGGGCCCAGCACCTTCTCGGCAAACCGGCCGCCCGTGCGTTCGAGCACGGCCGCGATGCGGCTCACCTGGGCGATGTCGGTACCGATACCGTAGATCGCCATGTCAGTACGCGCCGGTACGACCCGGCCGGGCCGGGTCAGGCATGACGCGCGACGCGCGGCGGCATGCCATGTTCAGCGCGCGCCGCCATGCAGCGCGGCAACGCGTGCGGCGACCATGATCGCCTTCATTTCGCGCACCGCGTTGTCCCAGCCCGCGAAAATCGCATGCGCGACGATCGCGTGGCCGATGTTCAGTTCGACGATGCCGTCGATCGCGGCGATCTGCTGCACGTTGGTGTAGTGCAGGCCGTGGCCGGCATTGACCTTCAGGCCGAGCTGCGCGCCGGCCTGAACGCCCGCGACGATGCGCTCGTATTCGCGCTGCTGTTCGGCTTCGTCGTGCGCTTCGGCGTAACGGCCCGTATGCAGTTCGATCACCGGCGCGCCCGCTTCGTGCGCGGCACGGATCTGCGTCTCGTCCGGGTCGATGAACAGCGACACGCGCACACCCACGTCGGCAAGCTGCTTGCATGCCGCACGCACGGCCTCGAAGTGGCCGGCGACATCGAGACCGCCTTCGGTCGTCAGTTCCTCGCGCTTTTCGGGCACGAGGCACGCGTCGTGCGGACGCACTTCGCAGGCGATATCGAGCATCTCGGCCGTCACCGCGCATTCGAGGTTCATGCGCGTCTTCAGCAGCGGACGCAGCTTGCGCACATCCGCATCGACGATGTGGCGGCGATCCTCGCGCAGGTGCAGCGTGATCGCATCCGCACCGGCTTCTTCGGCGGCGAGCGCCGCGCGGATCGGATCGGGATAGGTCGTGCCGCGCACATTGCGCAGCGTCGCGACGTGGTCGATGTTGACGCCGAGGTCGATGGCGGTGGGCGTGGTCAGGAAGAAGCTCATAGGTTTTGCAGGTCGATCAGGATCTGACGCGTGGCAAGCGGCGTACCGCCGAGATAGGTGTTCAGCAGGAAGCGCATCAGCGTCTTGCTTTGCGCAACCGTCTGGGCTCGATGGTAATCGTCCTGCTCCATATCGAGCAACGTCTGTCCGGAAATGACCGGCCAGTGCGACGGGACTTCGTCGTCCGCATTGCGCACGCCACGCTCGGGATCGAACACGTAGCGACGATCAGGCTCGACCGCGCGGCGCGCGACCGTGCGGTTCAGCGCCATCGCGTAGCCGGTCTCGCGCAGCAGCACGCGCTCGAACGAGCGCAGCACCTGCACCGCGGGTTCGCCGTGCGCGAGGCGCGTGAGGGTCAGCACGTAATGATTGAAGAGCGGCGGCTGGGGATCCTCGCGTGCGCAGAATTTCACGAGCAGCTCGTTCGCGTAGAAGCCGCACAAGAGCCCGTCGCCGCCGAGCGGCAGCATCCCGCCTACCCACTCGGCGCCCGTCAGCGTGCGCACCTCGGATTTGCCGGACCAGGACAGCAGCAGCGGCTGGAAGGTCTGCAGTACGCCGCGCAGCGCGGAGTGCGGACGCTTCGCGCCCTTCGCGACCAGCGCGAGCCGGCCATGATCACGTGTCAGCACGTCGATGATCAGGCTCGTTTCCCGATACGGATAACTGTGCAGCACATACGCCGGTTGCTCGGCGACGCGGAAATCGGACGTGCGTGACGTCGCGCGCCGCGCCTTGCGCGGCGGTTCAGGCGGTGCCGGCAGCGGCGCGTCGTTCGCGCCGGCCGTCACCGCGTCTTCAGTCGACGTCAGCGCGTCATTCGTACCCATAGGCGCGCAGCCCTGCCTCGTTGTCGGCCCAGCCGCTCTTCACCTTCACGAAGGTCTCGAGGTACACGGGGCCGTCGAACAGCTTCTCCATGTCCATCCGCGCCTCGGTGCTGATCTGCTTGAGCTTCTCGCCCTTCTTGCCGATCACCATCGCCTTGTGCGAATCGCGCTCGACGAGGATCGTCGCGAAGATGCGCTTCAGGCGCCCTTCCTCCTCGAACTTGTCGATCAGCACGGTGCTCGTGTACGGCAGTTCGTCGCCGGTCCAGCGGAACACCTTCTCGCGCAGGATTTCGGCTGCGAGGAAACGCGAGCTGCGGTCGGTCAGCTCGTCCTCGCCGTAGATCGGCTCGCCTTCCGGCAGGTACGGCTTGATCGTGTCCAGCAGGCGTTTGATGTCTTCCGGTTTCTGCGCCGACAGCGGCACGAGCTCGGTGAATTCGCGCAGCTCGCTCACCTTCTGCATGAACGGGAACAGCGTCGCCTTGTCGTTCACGCGGTCGATCTTGTTCGCGATCAGCAGCGTCGGCATGCCGGGCGGAATCAGGTCGAGCACCTTCTGGTCGTCGGGGCCGAATCGGCCGGCCTCGATCACGAACAGGATCACGTCGACCGACGTGAGCGTCGACGTGACCGCGCGGTTCAGCGAACGGTTCAGCGCGGTGCTGTGGCGGGTCTGGAAACCTGGCGTGTCGACGAACACGAATTGCGCGTCGTCGAACGTATTGATGCCGGTGATGCGGTGGCGGGTCGTCTGCGCCTTGCGCGACGTGATGCTGATCTTCTGGCCGACGAGTGCGTTCATCAACGTCGACTTGCCGACGTTCGGGCGGCCCACGATCGCGATCATGCCGCAACGGAAACCGGTAGGAGCGGGAGTGTTCATATCGTTTGGGAGACAGGTTCGGAAACGGCCGCGCGGCGCGCGGCACGATCGATGGGCAATTCAGTGGTCGGCATCGGCCACGCGCGCCTGCGCGGCGGCGAGGCTCGCGCCGCCCGGCGGCGTCTCGGCATCCGGTGCCGCGGCGTCGCGTGTGCGCGCAGCCGCACGCGACGCGGGGTCGGTACCGGCGGAAGACTTGTCGGCGGACGACGATGCCGGATCGGCGGCCTGGCCAGCCGGCTTGTCGGCAGCGCGTGCGGCGGGCACGGCTTCCGCGGGCTTCTCCGTGGCCTTGTCGGCTCGCTCGGCCGGCTTGTCGACAGACTTGTCGGCCGCCGGCTTCGCCGCCCGTTCGCGTTCGCCCTTTTCCGCAGCCGCGTCGACATGCGCCGCGCGAATCGCGGCCATCGGCGCCGCGGCCGGCTCGGTACCGGAAGTAGCGGTTGCCGCAGGCGCCGCACCGGCCGCTCTCGCCTCGCGCGCCGCCGCGCGTTCCTTCCGCTCCGGCGAGCGCAGGTCGAGCGCTTCCTGCACGCCCTTCACGCCCGGCACGATTTCGGGTTCGACGTGTTTCGACCCGCGCGCGTTTTTCGAGCGCTTCGGCTTCGAGGCCAGCATCGGCGCGGCCGCCATCACTTCATCGAGCGCCTTCTTCGCGGCAGCCTGCTCGGCTGCGCGCCGGCTCGCACCGGAGCCCGACACCTTCACATCGAGCTTCGGTACCGTGCATTCGACTTCGAATTGCTGATTGTGCGCCGCACCATGCGTCGCGACCACCGTGTAGGTCGGCAGCGCGATCTTGTGCCCCTGCAGGTATTCCTGCAGCAGCGTCTTCGCGTCCTTGCCGAGCGTGCGCGGATCGATATGGTCGAGAATCGGGATATAGAGGCGCTTGATGACCCCTTGGGCGGCTTCGAAGCCGCCATCGAGGAACACGGCCCCGATGATGGCTTCGAACGCGTCCGCGAGGATCGACGGGCGGCGGAACCCGCCGCTGCGCAGCTCGCCCTCGCCGAGCCGCAGTCCGTCCGAGATATTCAGGGCCTGAGCAATTTCGTACAGCGACTGCTGTTTGACGAGGTTGGCGCGTACGCGCGACAGATCGCCTTCGTCCAGCTTGCCGAAACGCTGGAACAAAAGGGCGGCCACCGCGCAATTCAGAACGGAATCGCCGAGAAACTCGAGCCGTTCGTTGTGCGTGGCACTGTGACTGCGATGGGTCAAAGCCTGGCGCAACAATTCCGCATTGCGAAATTCGTAGCGCAGCCGGCTTTCCAACTGGGATGAGGGCATGTGCAGGAGTATAACGCGGGCGCCCGGTCGGGCCGAAACGGCACGGCCGGACGCGAAAAGGCGTGACGAGGCGGTGTTACCGCCGGTTCTTAAAGTAGTTCGGCAATACGCGACGCGGCCCGTGCGTCGCGTAGTGCGAGTGAGTCGATTGCGATCAGTTGAAGGAACCGATGCGCTTCAGGTCGCTGAAGTTCATCCAGATGAAGAACGCGCGGCCGACGATGTTCTGGTCCGGCACGAAACCCCAGTAGCGGCTGTCCGCACTGTTGTCGCGGTTGTCGCCCATCATGAAGTAGTGACCGGGCGGCACCTTGCAGATCACGCCGCGGCTGTTGTACGTGCAGTTGTCGCGAAACGGATAGTCGTATGCGCCCATCACGAACGGCGGCACGGCCGGGTTGTTGAGGATCGCGTTCTTCTTGTTGCCGATCGTTTCCTCGAACTGCTTCGCGTAATTCTGCCGCTCGTCGTCGAAGAAATCGGGCAGCGGCGTTTCGGGCACCGGCTGGCCGTTGATCGTGAGCTGCTTGTCCTGGTACGCGACGGTATCGCCCGGCAGGCCGATCACACGCTTGATGTAGTCGACCGACTCGTCCTTCGGATAACGGAACACGACGACGTCGCCGCGCGACAGCGGGCTGCCCTGCGTGATCTTCGTGTTCGTGACCGGCAGGCGCAACCCGTATTCGAACTTGTTGACGAGGATGAAATCGCCGACGAGCAGCGTCGGCACCATCGAGCCCGACGGAATCTTGAACGGCTCGACGACGAACGAACGCACGACGAACACCGCCAGGATCACCGGGAAGAAGCTCGCCGTGTACTCGAGCCACCACGGCTGGCGCAGCTTCTCGTCGCGCAGCTTCGAACGCGTCTGCGCCGCGTTTTCATCCGCGAAGCGCTTGTCGATGCGCGACTGCTGGCGATCGAACTCCTCGATCGCCGAGTCGGCCGCCTTGCGACGCTTCGGCAGGAACACCAGTTTGTCCAGCACCCACGCTACGCCCGTCAAGATGACGAGCACAAAAAGAATCAGCGCAAAATTCATAAAAGGATCAGTCCTGTTATTTGTCTTCGACGCGCAAGATCGCAAGGAACGCTTCCTGCGGGATCTCGACCGAGCCCACCTGCTTCATTCGTTTCTTGCCTTCCTTCTGCTTCTCGAGCAGCTTCTTCTTTCGCGTGATGTCGCCGCCGTAGCACTTCGCGAGCACGTTCTTGCGCAGCGCCTTGATGTTCTCGCGCGCGACGATGTGCGCGCCGATCGCCGCCTGGATCGCCACGTCGTACATCTGGCGCGGGATGATCTCGCGCATCTTCGCGGCCACTTCGCGGCCGCGATATTGCGACTGCGAACGGTGCACGATGATCGACAGCGCATCGACCTTATCGCCGTTGATCAGCATGTCGACCTTCACGACGTCCGACGAACGGTATTCCTTGAACTCGTAGTCCATCGACGCATAGCCACGCGACACCGACTTCAGGCGATCGAAGAAGTCGAGCACGATCTCGGCCATCGGGATCTCGTACGTGAGCTGCACCTGGCGGCCGTGATACTGCATGTTGATCTGCGAGCCGCGCTTCTGCTCGCACAGCGTGATCACCGAGCCCACGTAATCCTGCGGCATGTACAGGTTCACGGTGACGATCGGCTCGCGGACTTCGGCGATGCGGCCCGGCTCCGGCATCTTCGCCGGGTTCTCGACCATGATCGTCGAGCCGTCGCTCTGCACGACCTCGTAGACGACCGTCGGTGCGGTCGTGATGAGATCCATGTCGAACTCGCGCTCGAGCCGCTCCTGCACGATTTCCATGTGCAGCAGCCCGAGGAAGCCGCAACGGAAACCGAAACCGAGCGCCTGCGACACTTCCGGCTCGTACTGCAGCGATGCGTCGTTCAGCTTCAGCTTCTCGAGCGATTCGCGCAGCGCGTCGTACTGGTTCGCCTCGACCGGATACAGCCCCGCGAACACCTGCGGCTTCACTTCCTTGAAGCCCGGCAGCGGCTCGGCGGCGGCCTTGGTTGCGTGCGTGACGGTGTCGCCCACCTTCGCGGCCGTCAGCTCCTTGATGCCGGCGATGATGAAGCCCACCTGCCCTGCCGACAGCGATTCGA
Organism: Burkholderia sp. HI4860; assembly: GCF_002223045.2. Lineage (NCBI taxonomy): Bacteria > Pseudomonadati > Pseudomonadota > Betaproteobacteria > Burkholderiales > Burkholderiaceae > Burkholderia > Burkholderia sp. HI4860. The sequence goes on from NZ_NKFO02000003.1 coordinate 763,079, forward strand.
GATTGCGCGACTTCGGCGTGAACACGCCAACGTGCTCGACCGGGTACTGCGCGCCGGTCGCCATCATCTTGATTTTGTCCTTCGGGCGCAGCGTGCCGTTGACGATGCGCACCAGCATCACGACGCCGACGTAATTGTCGAACCACGAGTCGATGATGAGCGCCTGCAGCGGTGCGGCCGGGTCGCCCTTCGGCGGCGGCACCTTCGCGATCAGCGACTCGAGCACGTCCTCGACGCCGAGGCCCGTCTTCGCGCTGCAACGCGTCGCGTCGGTCGCGTCGATGCCGATCACGTCCTCGATCTCCTCGATCGCGTTCTCGGGGTTCGCGGCCGGCAGGTCGATCTTGTTCAGCACGGGAACGACCTCGACGCCGAGCTCGATCGCCGTATAGCAGTTCGCGACGGTTTGCGCCTCGACGCCCTGGCTCGCATCGACGACCAGCAGTGCGCCTTCGCACGCGGACAGCGAACGGCTGACTTCGTACGAGAAGTCGACGTGCCCCGGCGTGTCGATCAGGTTCAGGTTGTAGACCTTGCCGTCGCGCGCGCGATAGGACAGCGCGGCAGTCTGCGCCTTGATCGTGATGCCGCGCTCGCGCTCGATGTCCATCGAGTCGAGCACCTGCGCTTCCATTTCACGGTCGGCGAGGCCGCCGCATACCTGGATGATGCGATCCGCGAGCGTCGACTTGCCATGGTCGATGTGCGCGATGATCGAGAAATTGCGAATATGATCCATTCAGTGCCGATCAAGCGAAAAAGGCGCGCTCGACGACTGCAGAGCACGCCTTGTGTAAGTCGGTGAAAAAACAGCTTAGTTTAGCCGAAAAGGCCTTTGCCGGGCGGTATTTCCAACGCCGGGCCAAGCCCCGTGCGAAACGACGCCCGCCGGCGGCAGGTCAGGCTCGGCGCCGGGCCGCCAGCGCGTCGCGCACCCGCGCGTCGTCGAACCGGTGGCGGCATACCTCCGCCCCGTCCAGCAGCAGTACGGGCACATCCTCGTCGTAGCGGGCAACGAGTGTCGGATCCGTGTCGATGTCGACGTAATCGACCGCGATGCCGAATTCCGCCGCCACCGGCGCCAGTGCGTCGCGCAGGTCGTCGCACAGGTGGCACCAGCCGCGGCCGTAGAGCGTGAACATCGGCGCGTTACTTCTGGCGCGGCCGCACGGGCACGAACTGCGTGTTGTCGCCACGCCGCACCAGCACCGCGACCGCCTTTTGCGGATCGAGCTGAGCGGTCACGTCGGCGAACTGCTTCGCGTTCGCGATGTCGGTGTCGCCGACGCGCAGCACGATGTCGCCGCGCTGCAGCCCCGCCCGGGCGGCCGGGCCGTCGACGCCGTCGATCTGCACGCCGTTCTTCAGCTTCAGCGTCTTCATCTGCTCCGCCGTCAGGTCGCTGACCGTCAGACCGAGCGAATTGGTCTGGCGCGGCTTCTGCGGCGCATTCTTGCGCTGCTCGGCCTTTGCGGTCGTTTCGGCCGGCGTTTCCGCGATCGTGATCGGCAGATCGCGTGCCTGACCCTTGCGCCATACGCTGACCGTCGCCTTCGTGCCGGGCTTCGTGTCACCGACCATGCGCGGCAGATCCGACGCCGCATCGACCGAACGGCCATTGAACTTCAGGATGATGTCGCCCGGCTGGATGCCCGCCTTGTCGGCCGGGCCACCCGGCTCGACGCTGCTGACGAGCGCGCCCTCGGCCTTCGGCAACCCGATCGAATCGGCCACGTCCTTCGTCACCTCGCCGATCGCCACCGCGATCCGGCCGCGCGTGACCTTGCCCGTCGCCTTCAGCTGGTCGGCCACGCGCATCGCCTCGTCGATCGGAATCGCGAACGAGATGCCCATGAAGCCGCCGGTACGGCTGTAGATCTGCGAGTTGATGCCGATCACCTCGCCCTGCATGTTGATCAGCGGGCCGCCCGAGTTGCCGGGGTTCACGGCGACGTCGGTCTGGATGAACGGCAGGTAGTCACCCGTATTGCGGCTCTTCGAGCTGACGATGCCGGCCGTGACCGTGTTGTCGAGGCCGAACGGCGAACCGATCGCGACGACCCACTCGCCGACGCGCACCTTGTTCGAATCGCCGATCGCGACGACCGGCAGGTTCGACGCCTGGATCTTGACGACCGCGACGTCCGTGCGATCGTCGACGCCGATCAGCTTCGCCTTGAATTCGCGCTTGTCGGTCAGCGTCACGTAGATGGTGTCCGCATCGTCGACGACGTGCGCATTGGTCATCACGTAGCCGTCGGCCGACACGATGAAGCCCGAGCCGACGCCGCGATTCTGCTCGGTGTCGGGCGGATTGTCCGGCGTCGGCGCGTTCTTCGGATTGCCGCCGCCATTGCCGCTACCGTTGCCCGGCGCCTGCGGCAGCGGAATGCCGAAGAAGCGGCGGAAGAATTCCGACATGTCGCCGTTGTCGAAGCCCGGCGGGAGCATGCCGCGCGGGCCGCTGCTCGTCGGCACGTTGGCGGTGGTCCGGATGTTCACGACGGCCGGCCCGACCTTTTCGACCAGGTCGGCGAAGTCGGGCAGACTGGCAGCGGGAGCCGTCACCGCAAATGCGGTATGCGGCACGAGCGGCAGGCAGGCAGACAGCGCCGCCGCTGCGAGCCATTTGCGCAGCGTGAGTTTCATCATGTCGGAAGCCGTAGCGTTACTTGGAAGCCTTGTATTCTATGGCAGACGCGAACTGCTGCAACGTAGCCGGCGGCACTTCTCCGAGTACGGTGATCCAGTAGTCGCCACGGCGCTTCACGAGAACGTTCGTTGCACCGGTGCTGCCCGCGCCTTCCTTGCGCGTATTCTTTTCGGCCGGCTCGATGAAAACCGAGATCGTCGCGAGACCGTCGGTGAAGACGGCCTGATCGACCGGGATCGGCGGCTCGCCCGCGTCGCGCGCGGCCATCGGCCGGCGCACTTCGCGAATCTTCTGGAAACCCGCCACGCTCGGGGCGAGCTGCCAGCCCTGCGCTTCCATGTCGACCGTCGCGACCGGCGGCCGCACGACCGTCCAGCCGCTCAGGTTGCGCATGCCGGCCGCGATCGCGGCCTTGTCGCCGCTTGCACCGCCCGTCTGCAGTTGCGAGAACGCGATCTGCTCGAGCACATGATCGTTCGCATCGAGCGTCTGCGAGCGCAGCAGCAGCCCCGTGCGCGCGTCGGCCCACAGCTTGTACGTGAAGCGGTACGCATCCTTCGGCACGAGTTCGACGACCTGCGCATCGATCCCTGCCACGCGGTCCTTGCCGAGCAACTTCGCGTCGTAGACGGACATCACATGCTCGCCGCTCGCACCGAGCAGCGCGGGAAACGAGTCGCGCGTCTGACGGCGCTCGACCACGCACAGCTTGCGCTCGGGCACGAACGTGTACAGCTCGTCGTTATGTCGCAGCAGCTTGCGCGGCTTGCCGTCGAGCGTCTCGATGCGCTCGAACTCGCCGTCGCGGGACGCGACGTGCGCGATGCGCGACGACTGCACATACCCGCCGCGCTGGTAGACGAACGTGCCTTCGTAGCTCTGCTGCTGCGCCGCTTGCTGGACGCGGTCGAGCCAGTCGGCGGCACCCTTGCGGGTCGCGACGGGATCGTCCGGTTGCTGGGCGCTGGCAGGAAGGGATTGAACGGACAACAGGGCGGCTGCGCAAAGCAGGAGGGCCGGCAGCCGCTTCCATCCGGAGATGGCGTGATTCAACTGCAATGTCCGCATCGGGTTTATTGGCCTGGCGTGGTGGTCACGGCAGCGCGGATCAGCGGCATCGAACCCGTGACGACGGGCTGCTGCGCGAATTGCTGGTGCGCTTCAAGATATTGGTCGAGGCTGGCGTCGCGGATGATGTTGACGTCCTGCAGGCCCGGCTGGGCCGATGCCTGCGCAACCGTCACGCGCTGCAGGTTGCCGCCTTGCGGCGCACCGGCCGATGCGACCTGGACGGCGCCCGGGGCCCCGGCCGTCTGCATTTGCGGGACGACGATCCACGTCAGCGTGGCCGCCGCGGCAGCGACCGCGAACGCGGGCACGACGCGCCGGCGCAGCGACAGCAGCTTGCGCGCGACGGGTGCGGCCACCGGCGCGAGCAGGTGCGGCTCGCTTTCGAGCGCAGCCGACATGCGCGCAGTGAACGCAACGCTCAGCGCAGGCGACAGCGCAAGCTCGTCCGAGCGCAGCGCATCGCCGATCAGGTGGTAATGGGCCCACGCAGCGCGATCCGCGCGGTTGAGCTCAGCCAGAAACTGCCCGTTGTCCGGGCCCTCGAACATTTCGCCGTCGACCAGCGCGGAAAGGCGCTCGCCGCGCGAGCACGCCTGCGACTGCGTATTGACCGACCCCATGATGCTCCCCATCTTGCACACCCCGTCGTGACTTCACGACTCTAACCGTAACTAGACCCCGACCCGCGTCGCTCCGCCTGTCGCGCTTACCAGCGCTTGCCTTCGGGCGTATCGAGCAGCGGACGCAATTTGGCAGCGATTGCCTCGCGTGCGCGGAAGATCCGCGACCGGACCGTCCCGATCGGACAGCCCATCATTTCCGCGATCTCTTCGTAGCTCAGGCCCTCGATCTCGCGCAACGTAATTGCCTGGCGCAGTTCTTCGGGCAGCAGAGCCATGGCAGCGTTGACCGTCTCGGCAATCTGCTTGCTCATCAACATCGACTCAGGCGTGTTGATATCCCTTAGTTGGTCTGCGTCGGAGAAAGTTTCCGCTTCCTCCGCATCGGCCTCCGTCGAGGTCGGCGCCCGGCGGCCTTGCGTCGCAAGGTAGTTCTTCGCCGTGTTGACGGCAATTCGGTACAACCACGTATAGAACGCCGACTCGCCGCGGAATTGCGGCAGCGCACGGTACGCCTTGATGAACGCGTCCTGGGCCACATCCTCGACCTCGGCGGGATCCCGCACGAGGCGCGAAATCAGCCGAATGATCTTGCGGTGGTATTTGGAGACCAGGAGTTCGAACGCTGCCTTGTCGCCCTTCTGTACGCGCTCGACCAGAGCCTGATCGATTTCTTTTTCACTCACCTGACAAATCCGTTAACTAGGGATGCAACGCGGAGCGCTATTGTAGCGTTCCCGCGCCGGCCGCTGGTTACGGTAGGTAACCGTGCCGCCGTCAAACCCGCCCCGCCGCGCCCGCCGTTCTCGCCAGCACGGACAGCGCGCTGAACGATGCGGCGTCGAGCGCATCGGCCGGAATCAGCAGCGGTCGGGCCCGCCGGGCGCCCTGCCCGACCGACAGCACCAGCAGCAGGCTGCTCCAGTGCGCATGCCCCGTCACGCGGCCGCGAGCCAGCAGGCGCCCGGTGCGGCCAAACGCCGCGACTTCCCCGAATGCGTCGATCTGCAACTCGGCCGGCAGCCGGCGGCCACAGGCCCGCGCAGCGCACACGGCCAGCAGCGCGGCCGTCACGGCCGACACGCCTGCGCCGGCGGCCGCGCCCGCGCGCGGCGCCCAGAACAGGTAGGCCGACGCGGTAGCCGACGCGACGAACACGGCCAGCACGAAATACGACACGGCCGAGGCCCGCAACGCAAAGCGTTGCGGGCGCCCGGCCGGAGCGTCGAATGGACTCGTCAAGCGATTGCGGCGTCAGACGCGCTTGAACACCAGCGTGCCGTTGGTACCGCCGAAGCCGAAGTTGTTCTTCACGGCAACGTCGATCTTCATGTCACGCGCGGTGTTCGCGCAGTAGTCGAGATCGCACTCCGGGTCCTGGTTGAAGATGTTGATGGTCGGCGGCGACACGTTGTTGTGCAGCGCCAGCACCGTGAACACCGATTCGAGGCCGCCCGCGCCGCCCAGCAGGTGGCCCGTCATCGACTTCGTCGAGTTCACGACGATCTTGTACGCATGCTCGCCGAAGGCCGCCTTCACAGCGTCGGACTCGTTCTTGTCGCCCAGCGGCGTCGACGTGCCGTGCGCGTTCAGGTACTGGACCTCGTCCGCGTTCACGCCGGCGTCGCGCAGTGCCGCGACCATGCAGCGGCGCGGGCCGTCCATGTTCGGCGCGGTCATGTGATACGCGTCGCCCGTCATGCCGAAGCCCGAAACTTCCGCGTAGATCTTCGCGCCGCGCGCCTTCGCCGCTTCGTATTCCTCGAGCACCATCACGCCGGCACCCTCGCCCAGCACGAAGCCGTCGCGGTCCTTGTCCCACGGACGGGATGCGCTGGCCGGATCGTCGTTGCGGGTCGACAGCGCACGCGCTGCCGCGAAACCGCCGATGCCGAGCGGCGACACGGTCGATTCGGCGCCGCCCGCAACCATCACGTCGGCGTCGCCGGCCTGGATCAGGCGCGCTGCGAGGCCGATGCTGTGCAGGCCGGTCGTGCAGGCCGTCACGGCCGCGAGGTTCGGGCCCTTCAGGCCGAACATGATGCTCAGGTGGCCCGAGATCATGTTGATGATCGAACCCGGCACGAAGAACGGCGAAATCCGGCGCGCGCCGCGATCGACGTAGGTCTGGTGGGTATCTTCGATCATCGGCAGGCCGCCGATGCCGGAGCCGACCAGCACGCCGATGCGTTCCGCATTGGCTTCGTTCACTTCCAGCCCGCTGTCCTTGATGGCCTGGACGCCGGCGGCGATGCCGTAATGGATGAACGTATCCATGTTCCGGGCTTCCTTCGCCGGGATGTACTCCTCGGCGCTGAAACCCTTCACTTCGCCCGCGAAATGGCAGGCGAGGTTCGACGCATCGAACTTCGTGACGGTGGCGATACCGGACTTGCCGGCGACGAGATTGGCCCAGCCGTCGGCAACATTATTGCCAACAGGCGAAATCAGCCCCAGGCCTGTAACAACAACACGACGGCGGCTCACGGTAACCTCTTTTCCATTATTGGATGACAAAAACAAAAGCCACAGTGGCCACAGGAACCAGCCCTGCGAGCCCTGTGGCTGTTAGTCCGTCCGGCGCGAAGCCGGCAGGATGGCGCGTCAATCGCGAAGATCGCGGCGACGTGGCGGACAAGCGCGAAAGGCGCTTATGCCTTGACGTTTGCGCGAGCGTAGTCGATCGCTTGCTGAACGGTCGTGATCTTCTCTGCTTCTTCGTCCGGGATTTCCATGCCGAACTCGTCTTCCAGAGCCATCACCAGTTCGACCGTGTCGAGCGAGTCTGCGCCCAGGTCGTTCACGAACGAAGCTTCGTTCTTGATCTCGGCTTCCGCAACGCCCAGTTGTTCAGCGACGATCTTCTTGACACGTTGTTCGATGTTGTCCATTACCCCTCCGAGGGAAAGTTCAGATTTACAAGTGCGCGCATTTTATCAGGTTTGCTGACGCCAAAACGCGCGTTGGCTTGATGGTCGATCAAGCGCCGATCCGCCTGAAAAACGGGATACGGCGCGGATGGTAAACGAAAATCGTTACGACATGTACATGCCGCCGTTCACGTGCAGCGTCGTACCGGTGATGTAACCGGCTTGCGGCGATGCGAGGAACGCGACGGCATGGGCGATGTCTTCAGGGCTGCCGAGGCGGCCGAGCGGAATCTGGGTCTTGAGCGCGGCTTGCTGTTCTTCCGGCAGCGTCTTCGTCATGTCGGTGTCGATGAAGCCCGGCGCCACGCAGTTCACGGTGATGCCGCGGCTGCCGATTTCACGCGCAAGCGCACGCGTCATGCCCGCCACGCCGGCCTTCGCAGCCGCGTAGTTGACCTGACCCGGGTTGCCGGCCGAGCCGACCACCGACGTGATGTTGATGATGCGGCCGCCACGCGCCTTCATCATCGGGCGCAGCACGGCGCGCGACAGGCGGAACACCGACTTCAGGTTGGTGTCGATCACCGCGTCCCAGTCCTCGTCCTTCATGCGCATCGCGAGCTGGTCCTGCGTGATGCCCGCGTTGTTGACGAGCACGTTCAGCGCGCCGAATTCCTTCACGGTCGCGTCGATCAGCGCCTCGGCGGCTGCCGCGTCGTTGACGTTCAGCACCGCGCCGCGGCCCGTGACGCCCGCTTCCGCGAACGCCGCGGTAATCGCAGCGGCGCCCGATTCGCTCGTCGCCGTGCCGATCACCGTCGCACCCAGGCGCGCGAGCTCGAGCGCGATCGAACGGCCGATGCCGCGCGATGCGCCGGTGACGATCGCAACCTGTTTATCGAGAGTCTTGTCCATGAATCGAATATCCGTCTCTTGAGAAAAGGCGCCGCGTCAGGCGGTCACCAGCTTGAGCGCTTCGTCGAGCGAAGCCGGATCGAATACCGATGCGCCCGTCAGGTTGCCGTCGATGCGCTTCGTCAGGCCGGCGAGCACCTTGCCCGGACCGCATTCGATCACGTGCGTGACGCCCGTGCCGGCGACGTGCTGCACGCACTCGACCCAGCGCACCGGGCCCGCGGCCTGGCGCACCAGTGCATCCTTGATCGCAGCCGGATCGCTGACCACGGCGACGTCGATGTTGTTGACGACCGGAATCTGCGGCGCCTTGACGTCGACGTTCGCAAGATAGTCGCGCAGTTGATCCGATGCCGGCTTGAGCAGCGACGAATGGAACGGCGCCGACACCGGCAGCGGCAGTGCGCGCTTCGCGCCCTTCGCCTTCGCGATCTCGCAGGCCTTTTCGACCGCGGCCTTGTTGCCTGCGATAACGACCTGCGCGGGGGCATTGAAGTTCACCGCTTCGACGACGCCCGCTTCCGCGGCTTCGGCGCAGACTGCGCGCACCGTATCGTCATCGAGGCCGAGGATCGCGGCCATGCCGCCCTGGCCGACCGGCACGGCCGTCTGCATCGCCTGCGCACGGAAGCGCACGAGCGGCACCGCGTCCTTGAACGCGAGCGCGCCTGCAGCGACGAGCGCCGTGTATTCACCGAGGCTGTGGCCGGCGACGATCGACGGCGCCGGACCGCCTGCCTGCTGCCACGCGCGGTAGCACGCATAGGCTGCGGTCAGCATCACGGGCTGCGTGTTGGTGGTGAGGTTCAGCTCTTCGGCCGGGCCTTCGGCGATCAGCTTGCCGAGATCCTGATTGAGTGCATCGGACGCTTCCTGGAGCGTCTCGCGCACGACGGCCAGATCGGCGAATGCGTTGAGCATGCCGACCGCCTGCGAGCCCTGCCCCGGAAATACGAATGCAAATTTCATATCGTCCCCAATTGAATCGATTCGGACGACGCGCACGAATGGCGCGCCGATGGGATCCGCGCGCAGCCGTCGCGCGCCGCGGATCAGTAGCGGAAGACCGACGCGCCCCAGGTGAAGCCGCCGCCGACGCCTTCGATCAGCACGTGCTGGCCGCGCTGGATGCGACCGTCGCGCACCGCGGTATCGAGCGCCAGCGGGATCGACGCGGCCGACGTATTGCCGTGCTGGTCGACCGTCACGACCATGCGCTCCTGCGGCAGGCCGAGCTTGCGGCAGGTGCTGGTCATGATGCGGATGTTGGCCTGGTGCGGAATCAGCCAGTCGATCTGCTCGGGCGCGAGGTTCGCCTTCGCGAGCGCCTCGATCGCGACCTTCTCGAGCACGTTGACCGCGAGCTTGAACACGGCCTGCCCGTCCATGTACAGGAACGCGCTGCCTTCGATCACGCCGCGATTGACGTTGCCCGGCGTGCAGAGGATGTGCGAATAGCTGCCGTCCGCGTGCAGCGCGCTGCCGAGCACGCCCGGCTCTTCCGACGCGGACAGGATCACCGCGCCCGCGCCGTCGCCGAACAGCACGCAGGTCGTGCGGTCCTTGAAGTCGAGAATGCGCGAGAACGTCTCCGCGCCGACGACGAGCGCCGTGCGGTGCTGGCCGCTGCGGATGAAGCTGTCGGCCGTCGCCATCGCATACGCGAAGCCCGAACACACGGCCTGCACGTCGAATGCCGCGCCGCCGTTCTTGATGCCGAGCTTGTTCTGCAGCAGGCACGCGGTGCTCGGAAACACGAAATCGGGGGTCGAAGTCGCGACGATGATCAGGTCGATCGACTGCGGATCGATGCCGGCGGCTTCGATCGCGCGACGCGACGCCTCGAGCGCGAGATCGCTGGTCGTGACGTCGGGTGCGGCGAAATGGCGCGCATGGATACCCGTGCGCGCAACGATCCATTCATCGCTCGTCTCGATGCCTTCCTTCGCAAGGCGATCGGTCAACTGCTGGTTCGTGACGCGGTCAGGCGGCAGGTAGCTGCCCGTGCCGAGCACGCGGGAATAGAGAGTCGATTGGGCCATTTATGCTTTAGAGGATTGCGCAGCGGGAGGTTCGGCGTGATGGCCTGCGGCGGGGCTTGCATGGCCCGCACCGCCCGCGTCGTGCTCGCCTTCGCCGAGCGACACTGAATTATCCGCCATCGCGCGCGTGAGGCGCTCCAGCACGCCGTTTTTGACGGCATCATACCCGCGTTTGATCGCCCACTCAAACGCGTAGGCGTCGGCCGAACCGTGGCTCTTGATCACGAGGCTTTTCAGCCCCAGCAGCGCCGCGCCATTGTACTGGCGGTGGTCGACGCGCTTCTTGAAACGCATCAAGACAGGCAGTGCAAGCAGCGCCATCAGCTTCGACATCAGCGAACGACCGAACTCCTCGCGGATGATGTCCGACAGCATCTGCGCGAGCCCCTCGGACGTCTTCAGCGCGACGTTGCCGACGAAGCCGTCGCACACGATCACGTCGACCGTGCCCTTGTAGATGTCGTTGCCTTCGACGTTACCGCGGAAATTGAGCGTGCTGGCGCGCAGCAGTTCGCCTGCGCGCTTGATCGTCTCGTTGCCCTTGATCACCTCTTCGCCGATGTTCAGCAGGCCGATCGTCGGACGTTCCTTGCCTTCGAGCGCCGCCACGAGTGCGTGCCCCATTTCCGCGAACTGCAGCAGGTGCTGCGGCTCGCAGTCGACGTTCGCGCCGAGGTCCAGCATCATCGTGTAGCCGGTCGGGTTCGGCAGTGCGAACGCGATCGCGGGCCGCTCGATGCCGGGCAGCGTCTTGAGTACGTAACGGGAAACGGCCATCAGCGCGCCGGTATTGCCGGCGGAGATGCAGGCCTGCGCCGCGCCTTCCTTGACGTGGTTGAGTGCGACGCGCATCGAAGAATCCTTCTTCTTGCGCAGCGCCACTTCGACAGGGTCGTCCATCGCCACGACTTCGGTGGCGGGAACGATGGTCAGCGCGGGATCGTCGAGGGCTTTCAGCTTTTTCAGCTGAGCGCGGATCGCGCTTTCGATGCCGACGAGCATCAGGTGCGCATCGGGATGCGCGCGGACGAACTTGACTGCCGCGGGAACGGTCACGGACGGGCCGTGGTCGCCTCCCATGCAATCGATTGTGAGCTTTACGGTCATGGAATGCGACGAATTTCAGGCACAAAAAAGCGGCAGTTGAATGCCGCCTTTTTGTTGAGCCAGGAAAGTGTCAAGCGAACCAGTTGTCACGCGAACGGCAAGCGTAGCGCGCAACGCGTGACTTGACGCTTAGTCGTTCTTCGTCTTGACGACTTTCTTGCCGCGGTAGTAGCCGTTCGGGCTGACGTGGTGACGCAGATGCACTTCACCCGTGCTCGGCTCGACTGCCAGCGGCGCTGCCGTCAGGAAATCGTGCGAACGATGCATGCCGCGCTTCGACGGCGACTTCTTGTTTTGCTGGACTGCCATGACTAACTCCTAAATAATTTTCCGGATTCTAACACAGCCCGATCCGGCGCTTAACTACCCTGGCCCAAAGCCTTTACGCCTTCCCGCGCCACAACTGCTTAGTGTTTCTTGGTGCCGTCACCGTCCTTCTTCAGCACTTCCAGCGCTGCGAACGGATTCGGCCGTTTGCCTTCGTCCCCGGCTTCGTCGGACTCTTCGTCCGTCTCTTCCGCGGGACCGCTCGCACCCGACACGAGGCTTTCGTGAACTGCCGGGCAAACCTCGTGCTTGGGCACGAGCGGCAACGAAAGCAGCAATTCCTCTTCGATCAAGTCGACGAGATCGAACTGGCGTGAGCCCACGATCACATCGGCTTCATCGTCGTCGAGCGGAAATTCTTCAGCTTCTTCTTCGGTCGCGACGACCCGGTACGTCATGTCGACGTCGAACGCCTGGTCGTACGGGGTCATGCAGCGCTGGCACGTGAGCCACGCATCGCCGTGCACCGCAAGGCGCAGATACGGCTGCTGCCCATCGGCGCCGTCGTCCTGCAACTCCTTCTGGGTGAACCCTTCCGCCTGCCATGTGAAGACCGTGTCGCGATCTGGCGCGTCCGCGGGCACTTCGTTTAACATGCGCGGCAATTGCGAGAGGCGCACCGCACCCGCTGCCTGCCGCCCGCTGCGGGCGAACTCGAACAGGTCGATTGCATGCGGATCAAGCGCCGCAGCCGGTTTGCCAGAAGAAGTGTTCATATGCGCTCCTGCCTACAGGCTGACTTGCGAATCCGGCTTGGTACCGCTCGCGTACGGCTCATCCGCGGATGACGTACTTTACTTCCAAAGACCCGGCAGGCGCCACCACAACGGAAGCCTGCCGACGAAAAGCGGGAAAGCATACCTGTTTTACCTTTTGCGGTCAATCACTTAAGCTTGCGTCCGCGCAACGCCACACCACACCTGACGACTCACCGATCCAACCGACCATGCCGGATACCGTTTGCCGCCCGCCGCGGCTGATTCTTGCCTCCAGTTCACGCTACCGCCGCGCGCTCCTCGAGCGCCTCGGCCTCCCCTTCGACGTCGTGTCGCCCGACCTCGACGAAACCCCGCACGACGGCGAAACGCCGGCCGCGACCGCCCTGCGGCTCGCCGGCGCGAAAGCGCGCGCCGTCGCCGCGACGATCGACGCGCCCGACGGCGTGCTCGTGATCGGGTCGGATCAGGTCGCGACCTTCGACGGGCTCCAGATCGGCAAGCCCGGCACCCATGAGCGCGCGCTCGCGCAACTCGTGTCGATGCAGGGCCGCGAAGTCGAATTCCACAGCGCGCTGTGCCTGTACGACAGCCGGACCGGCGAAGCGCAGGTCGAGGACATCGTCACGCACGTGCGCTTCCGCTCGCTGCCCGAGGCCGAACTCGACGCGTACCTGCGCGCCGAAACGCCGTACGACGTCGCCGGCAGCGCGAAGTCCGAGGGGCTCGGCATCGCACTGCTCGACGCGATCGATTCGAATGACCCGACCGCGCTCGTCGGCCTGCCGCTGATCACGCTCACGCGCATGCTGCGCGCCGCCGACTATCCGTTGTTTGCAATCACCCGTGGAGACCGCGCATGACCGCCGGCACGCTTTACCTCGTCCCGAACACGCTCGGCGAAGGCGACGAATCGATGCTCGCGGCCGTCCTGCCCGCGGCCGTGCAGGCGCGCGCCGGCACGCTCGGCTATTACATCGGCGAGAACGCGAAGACGACGCGTGCATTTCTGAAGAAGATCGGCACGACGCGCCCGATCCAGGAAATCGAGATCAGCGAACTGAACGTCAACACGCCGGCCGGCGCCATCGATCGGCTGCTTGCGCCCATACTGGCCGGTGCGGACGCCGGCCTCGTGTCCGAAGCCGGCTGCCCGGCCGTCGCCGACCCCGGTGCGTTGCTGGTGCGCCGCGCGCACGAGCGCGGCGTGAAGGTGGTGCCGCTCGTCGGGCCGAGTTCGATCCTGCTTGCGCTGATGGCATCGGGCCTGAACGGCCAGAGCTTCGCGTTCAACGGCTACCTGCCGGTCGACGCGGCCGCGCGCGCCAAACGCCTGCGCGAACTCGAACAACTGTCACGCAAGGCGCGCCAGACGCAGATCTTCATCGAAACGCCGTACCGGAATCAGGCGATGCTCGACACGCTCGTCGCGACCTGCGCACCGTCGACGCAGATCTGCGTCGCGGCCGACCTGACCCTCCCGACCGAGACGATCGCGAGCCGTACCGTCGCGGACTGGAAAAAGGCGCCTGCGCCGAATCTGCACAAGCGCCCTGCGATCTTCCTGCTGCTGGCGAACTGAACGCGGCAGGCGATCCGCCAGAGCCAGATGAACGGCGGGCCATCGCGGCCCGCCCGCCTCCGGTCAGCGCAGGCTGACTGACGCGCCGCCGGCCGTCAGCGCCTTCATCGCGGCGCCGCCGACGGCCGCGCCGAACTTGCGCGCGACGCGGTTCGTCAGGCTTTCCTTCACCGTATAGTCGACGAGATCCGGCGCCTTCAGCACGTCGCGCGCGACCGTGTCGGTCGTGCCGTAACCATCCGCCAGCCCGAGCTCGACGCTCTTCTCTCCGGTCCAGAACAGCCCCGAGAACATGTCGGGCGTCTCGTGCAGCCGCTTGCCGCGGCCATCCTTCACGGCCTTGATGAACTGCGCGTGCACCTGGTCGAGCAACGCCTGCGCATGCGCGTCCATCTTCGGCGTTTCCGGCGAGAACGGGTCGTAGAAGCCCTTGTTTTCACCCGACGTATGCAGGCGCCGCTCGACGCCGAGCTTGCCCATCAGCCCGGTAAAGCCGAACCCGTCCATCAGCACGCCGATCGACCCGACGATGCTCGCCTTGTCGACGAAGATCTTGTCGGCCGCGGACGCGATGTAATAGCCGCCCGATGCGCACATGTCGGTCACGACGACATACAACGGTTTATCCGGATGCTTCGCGCGCAGCCGGCGGATCTCGTCGTAGACCATCCCGGCCTGCACCGGACTGCCGCCCGGGCTGTTGATCCGCAGCACGACACCGACCGTGCCGTCGTCGTCGAACGCGGCGTCGAGCGCCGTGTTGATGTCGTCGGCGTTTGCATTGACGCCGGCCGCGATCTCGCCGTCGATCGTCACGAGCGCCGTATGCCGCCCGCTCGACGAGAACTTCGAATCGCTCGAGAAATCGATCAGCGCGAACGCGAACAGCACGAATACGGCGAGGAACGCGAAGCGGAAGAAGATCTTCCAGCGCCGCGCCGCGCGCTGCTCCTTGACGGCCGCGAGCGCGATCCGCTCGAGCGCGGCACGCTCCCAGTTCGGTTCACGGCTATCGGGACGGGAGGAAGAATCCGGGGAATTCGGTTGGTCGGCCATGCAGGATTGTCGTTAGTCGGTCGTGGCGGGAACGGCGGGACGCAGGTCGGCGTCGGGCACCCAGAATACCGCACGCCCGTCGGACGTGTCGCGCTCGTCGACCTCGACCGGCCGCAGGCGGCCGCCGCGGCACGGGCCGCCGACGCACTTGCCGGTGTTCGGCTCGTAGATCGCGCCATGCGTCGCGCACATCAGGTAGAGGCCCGACGATTCGAAGAACTGCCCTTCGACCCAGTCGAGCTCCATCGGCACATGCGCGCAGCGATTCAGGTAGCCGTATGCCTGGCCCTCGTAGCGCACGAAGAACACGACGGCCTGCTCGCCGCGCAGCGTCGCATTGACGCGCACGCCGGCGCCGCCGTCTGCCAGCGCCTCCGATGCGCACACGCGCACGGCATCCGGCGCCGCGCTCATGCGTGCTCCCGCAGCCACGCGGCCAGCGCGCCGACGTCCGGCGCGACGAAGCGCGGCGCGAGCGCGGCCAGTGCGTCGGCCGTGTGCGCGCCATACGCGACGCCGACGCCGGCGGCCCCGGCACTCGCGGCCATCTGCAGGTCGTGGGTCGTGTCGCCGATCATCACGGTGCGCGCCAGGTCCTGCCCCAATTCCCGGGACAGTTCGTGCAGCATCGCCGGATGCGGTTTCGAGAAGGTTTCGTCGGCGCAGCGCGTCGCATCGAACAGGCTCGTCAGCTTCGACTGGTCGAGCACGCGGTTCAACCCGACCCGACCTTTGCCGGTTGCAACGGCGAGCAGATAGCCCGTGTCGCGCAGCTCGGCGAGCAACTCGCGCACCCCGGCGAACAATTCGATGCGCTGGTCGTCGAGCAGATAGTGATAACGGTAGCGCTCGGCGAGCCGCGAATAGTCGGACGGATCGAGGGTCGGAGCCGTAATCTGCAGCGCATCGCGCAAGCCGAGGCCGATCACGTAGCGTGACGCCTCGTCGGACGGCGTGGGCAAGCCGAGATCGCGGCATGCAGCCTGGATGCTGTGCGCGATGTGCGCAGTCGAATCCATCAGCGTGCCGTCCCAGTCGAAGACGATCAGGTCAAATTGCTGTCGAGCCATGCGGTTCAGGCGGTATCGCGCAGTGCGCTGAGTTGATCGAGGAAGCGCCGGCATTCGTCCGGCAGCGGCGCATCGAACTGCAGTGCCTCGCCGGTCAGCGGGTGGGCGAGCCGCAGCCGGTAAGCATGCAGGAACATCCGTTTCAACGACGGCTGCGCATTCGCGCGCGCCAGCGCCTTGTTCAGTGCGAAATCGCCATACTTGGCGTCGCCGGCGATCGGCAGGCCGAGATGCGCGAGGTGCACCCGGATCTGATGGGTCCGACCCGTTTTGAGTTCCGCTTCGAGAAGCGCGTACTCGGGCCACAGGTCGACGAGGTTGAACACCGTATGCGATGGCAGTCCGTCGTCCTGCACCCGCACGCGGCGTTCCCCTTCCGGGGTCGAATACTTGAACAGCGGCGCCTTCACCGCGCGGCGACGGCCCCAGTCCGACTGCCATTCACCATGGACGCACGCGAAATAGCGCTTGTCCATCTTGTTCTCGCGAATCTGTTCGTGCAGGCCCACCAGCGCCGTGCGCTTCTTCGCGAGCATCAGGATCCCGGACGTCTCGCGGTCGAGGCGGTGCACGAGTTCGAGGAATTTCGCGCGCGGGCGCGCCTGGCGCATCTGCTCGATCACGCCGAACGCGACGCCGCTGCCGCCGTGGACCGCCACCCCGGCCGGCTTGTTGATGACGAGCATCGCGTCGTCCTCGAACAGCACGTCGAAGTGCGCGGGCGGCACGATGGTGGCTTCGGCACGCGCGAGGTCGGCGGCGGCCACGCGCACGGGCGGCACGCGGACGATGTCGCCGAACGCGAGCCGGTACTGCGCATCGACCCGACCCTTGTTCACGCGCACTTCGCCGCTGCGCAGGATCCGGTAAATATGGCTTTTCGGCACGCCTTTACAGACGCGCAACAGGAAGTTGTCGATACGCTGACCGGCCGAGTTTTCGTCGATCTCGATCATCGATACCTGGCCGCTTGCGACCGAATTCTGGGATATTTTGCCTAACTCGTTCATACTGAATATAATTTTGCCCAGCCTGACGTTGCGGGCGGCCTCACCGGCCGGCCCGGACCAACCGGGCAAGGCGCAAGCGCAAACCGTTATTTTACTTGCGCCGGGGGTCTGCTGCTCGCCCCTAATCAAAGAGATGCAGCAAGTTGCACGCACGGCGCCGCCCGTCGGCAAGGATCGCGCCCACAGGCGGATTCGGTCGGCAAGGCGCCGCGGTAACGGAAAGTTGGTTGAAAAGAATTTGATCGGCAGCCCGACGGCGCGAAGTGCGTCCGCGCAGGCTGCCGGTTGCGAAAATTACGGCGTTGCGCCCGATTTGGCTCCGCGAAGCGTGCGGAGCCTGGCGACGTCAAACCAGGGAAGTACACCCCAGGCGGGAAAGTCGGGCTGGATTCGATACTCCCCGCTGCGGCCCGAGCCGCAGCATCTGCCGCCCGTTGGCACGCGCGTCGCACGACGACGCGCCCCGCGGCAGTGCCCGGCCTCAGGCTTAGCGCGCTTTGACAGCGTGCGGTGTGTGGACGCCGTGCTTTGAAGCCGTGTTCGCAGGTGCCCTATGGCCGCCGGCCCCGTCTTTCGGGCCCAAGCGCCTCTTCAGGCAATTCTCCCCGCCATCGTTCCCGCTCCAGCGTGCTCGTGACAACACAACAAGGCGCGGCCTGCCGTCGTTCCCGCCCTCGCGACTGACAACCGCGAGGCGCCGCCAGCAGAGCCGCCTGGAGTCGTTCATGAAACGCATGCTGTTCAATGCGACGCAGCAGGAGGAGCTGCGCGTCGCCATCGTCGATGGGCAGAAGCTCATCGACATCGACATCGAGACAGCCGGGCGCGAACAGCGCAAAGGCAATATCTACAAAGGTGTCATCACCCGTATCGAGCCGTCGCTCGAAGCGTGCTTCGTCAACTACGGCGAAGACCGCCACGGCTTCCTGCCGTTCAAGGAAGTCGCCCGCCAGTACTTCAAGGAAGGCATCGACATGCGCTCCGCGCGCATCCAGGATGCCCTGCGCGAAGGCCAGGAACTGATCGTCCAGGTCGAGAAGGAAGAGCGCGGCAACAAGGGCGCCGCCCTCACCACGTTCATCTCGCTCGCCGGCCGCTACCTGGTGCTGATGCCGAACAATCCGCGCGGCGGCGGCGTGTCGCGCCGGATCGAAGGCGACGAGCGTCAGGAACTGCGCGAGACGATGGCGCAACTGCAGATCCCGGACGGCATGAGCATGATCGCCCGTACCGCGGGCATCGGCCGCAGCGCCGAGGAACTGCAGTGGGACCTGAACTACCTGCTGCAACTGTGGCGCGCGATCGAAGCGGCGTCGCAAAGCGGCAACCCCGGCCAGCCGATGCTGATCTATCTGGAATCGAGCCTCGTGATCCGCGCGATCCGGGACTATTTCCAGCCCGACATCGGCGAAATCCTGATCGACACGAACGAAATCCACGATCAGGCCCGCGCATTCATGGACATCGTGATGCCGGACAACGTCGCGAAGGTGAAGCGCTACCACGACGACGTGCCGCTGTTCTCCCGCTTCCAGATCGAACACCAGATCGAAACCGCGTACTCGCGCACGGTGCCGCTGCCGTCGGGTGGCGCGATCGTGATCGACCACACCGAAGCGCTCGTCGCGATCGACGTGAACTCGGCGCGTGCGACCAAGGGCGCGGACATCGAGGAAACGGCGACCCGCACGAACCTCGAAGCGGCCGACGAAGTCGCCCGCCAGCTCCGCCTGCGCGACCTCGGCGGCCTGATCGTGATCGATTTCATCGACATGGAATCGGCGAAGAGCCAGCGCGAAGTCGAGCAGCGCCTGAAAGACGCGCTCAAGCATGACCGCGCGCGCGTCCAGATGGGCAAGATCTCCCGCTTCGGCCTGATGGAACTGTCGCGCCAGCGCCTGCGTCCGGCCCTGTCGGAAGGCAGCCACGTGACCTGCCCGCGTTGTAACGGCACCGGTCACATCCGCGATACCGAATCGTCCGCGCTGCAGGTCCTGCGGATCATTCAGGAAGAAGCGATGAAGGAAAACACCGCGGCGATCCACTGCCAGGTGCCGGTCGAGGTGACCGCCTTCCTGCTCAACGAAAAGCGTCAGGAAATCAACAAGATCGAGTCGCGCTTCAAGGTCGGCATCGTGCTGATCCCGAACAAGCACCTCGATACGCCGCACTACAAGCTCGAGCGCCTGCGCCACGACGATGCACGTCTCGACGACCCGCGCGCGTCCTGGAAGATGGCCGAGGAAGCCGCCCGCGAACTCGAGTCGGAAACCGGCTACAGCAAGCGCGCGGCGGAAGTGAAGCCGAAGCAGGAAGCCGCGGTCAAGGGCATCACGCCCGAGCGTCCGGCCCCGAGCCCGGCCCCGCAGCGCCCGGTCGAACCCGTTGCCGCGCCCGCGCCTGTCGCGCCGGCTACCGGCGGCTTCATCGGCTGGCTGAAGGGTCTGTTCGGCGTCTCGCCGGCGCCCGCACCCGCACCGGTTGCTCCGGCCCCGGCGAAGGAGCAGGCAGCCCGTCCGGCTCGCGGCGAACGCGCCGAGAAGTCCGAGCAACGCGGCGAACGCGGCGGCGATCGCAACCGCAACCGTCGCGGCGGCGCCCAGCAGGCACAAGGCGGCCGCGACCAGGTCGCGGCGGGCCGTGGCCAGTCGCAACGCCAGGAGCGCGAAGGCAAGGAAGTGCGCGAACCGCGTGAGGGTCGTGAGCCGCGTGAAGGCCGCGAACCGCGCGAGGGTCGTGAACCGCGTGAAGGTCGCGAGAACCGCGAAGGTCGCGAGGGCCGTAGCCCGCGCGAAGGCCGCGAGCCGCGTGAAAGCCGTGAGCCGCGTGAAAGCCGTGAGCCGCGTGAAAGCCGTGAGCCGCGTGAAAGCCGTGAGCCGCGCGAACCGCGTGAGAACCGCGAACCGCGCGAGCGTGTCGAGCAGCCGGAAGGCGTCGAAGCAGCCGGTCGTGGCGAACGCCAGGAACGTCGCGAGCGCGGCGAGCGCCGCAAGCCGACGCAGCATGCGGCCACGCTGGAAACCGTGACCCGTGGCGAAACCCATCCGGAACCGGAAGCCGACAAGGCCGTCGCGGAAGCCCTGCCCGGCGCCGAGCTGGCAGCCGATGCGGAAGCCGGCGCGCGTGATGGCGAGGAACGTCGCCGCCGCCGTCGCGGCCGCCGCGGCGGTCGTCGCGAGCGCGAGGAAGACGGTGCAGTCGTCGACCACGCCGAGCAAGGCGCAGAAGGCGAAGTGACGGTGCAAGCCGTGACGCCGGAAGCACCGGCTGCTGCCGAACCGGCCCACCCGGCCGCACCGGCAGTCGTCGTGGCAGCCGCCGCGGCAAGCGCAGTCGTCGCCGAAGCCGTGGTCGAGCACCATGCCGAACCGGCAGCACCGGCCGCTGTCGAGCCGCAGCCGGCACCGGTACACGTCGAAGCAGCGCCGGTCGAAGCAGCAGTGGCCGCCCAGGCAGCAGAACCGGCACCGGCCGTCGATACGGAAGCCGGTCCGGCTCCGGTCGCGGTCTCGCCGACCGACGCGTTCGAAGTGCCGGCAGCACCTGCCGCCGTCGAGGCGCCGCAGCCGGCCCCCGTCGAGCAAGCCGCACCGGCCGTGACGACCGAAGCCGCTCCGGTGGCTGCGGAGCCGGCCCATGTCGAAGCCGCGCCGGTCGAGGCCGTCGCCGCACCGGCACCGGCCCCGACTCCGGCCTCCGCCCAACCGGCAGCCGCGCCCGCTTCGGCGAGCCTGGATACCGTGCTGGAGCAGGCTGGTCTCGTCTGGGTGAACACGGACGCCGACAAGTTCGCCGCTGCGCAGGAAGCCGCGTCGCGCCTCCCGCGTCCGGCTCGCGTGCCGCGCGAACGCAAGGCGCTGCCGCCGGTCGATACGGCCCCGATGCAGCAGGTCGAAACGACGCAACACTGATCGACGCATCGTCCGACCAGGAAAAGCCCGCCTCCGGCGGGCTTTTTCATGTCCGCGCTGCGGGTTTCCGCCCACCGGACCCGTCCGCCGCTTACGGCTAAAATAGAGGTCTGGTTCGCACTTCTTTCAACATGTCCCGACGCATCATTCCTCTCGCCGACGTCAGCGGGATGCCGGACGTCTCCGGCGTCGCGCACGCCCCGGACGGCACGCTGGCCGACACGTTCGCCAGGCCGCTGCGCGACCTGCGCATTTCGGTGACGGATCGCTGCAACTTCCGCTGCGTGTACTGCATGCCGCGCGCCGTCTTCGACAAGGACTACCCGTTCCTGCCGCACAGCGCGCTGCTCACGCACGAGGAAATCGAACGCGTGGCGCGACTCTTTGTCGCACACGGTGTCGAGAAGATCCGCATCACGGGCGGCGAGCCGCTGCTGCGCAAGAATCTCGAATTCCTGATCGAGCGCCTCGCCCGCCTGACCACGCACGACGGCCGCCCGCTCGACCTGACGCTCACGACCAACGGTTCGCTGCTCGCCCGCAAGGCGCGCGCGCTGAAGGACGCCGGGCTCACGCGCGTGACGGTCAGCCTCGACGCGCTCGACGATACGTTGTTCAAGCGCATGAACGATGCCGAGTTCGCGAGCGCCGACGTGCTCGACGGCATCTTCGCAGCCCAGGCCGTGGGTCTCGCGCCGGTCAAGGTCAACATGGTCGTGAAGCGCGGCACCAACGACAGCGAGATCCTGCCGATGGCCGAGCGTTTCCGCGGCACCGGCGTCATCCTGCGCTTCATCGAATACATGGACGTCGGCACGTCGAACGGCTGGAACATGACCGAGGTGCTGCCATCGGCCGACGTCATCGCACGAATCGCCGAACACTTCCCGCTCGTGCCGCTCGATCCGCACACGGCGGCAGAAACCGCGCAGCGCTGGGGTTATGCGGACGGCGGCGGCGAGATCGGCGTGATTTCCAGCGTCACGCAGGCCTTCTGCGGCGACTGCACGCGCGCGCGGCTGTCGACCGAAGGCAAGCTGTACCTGTGCCTGTTCGCGTCGACCGGCCACGACCTGCGCGCGCTCGTGCGCGGCGGCGCGAACGATGCCGAGATCGCGACCGCGATCGCCCGCATCTGGCAGGCCCGCACCGACCGTTATTCGCAGCTGCGCGGCAGCGCGTCGGCCGACGCCGTGCCCGACGGCGCCGGCAAGCGGGTCGAGATGTCGTATATCGGCGGCTGACGCACGCTGCCCATCCCACCCGCTTACCATGCCCGCTTCCGCCTCTCCCTCGATCGCCGGCCTGCTGCTCGCAGGGGGACGTGCCATACGCATGGACGGCGTCGACAAGGGCCTGCAGTTGCTCGACGGTACGCCGCTCGCGCTGCACGTGCTGCGCCGGCTCTCGCCGCAGGTCGACGAGACGCTGATCAGCGCGAATCGCCATGCCGATCGCTACGCCGAACTCGGTGCGCCATTCGACGCGCTCATCGTCGCGGACGAAACACCCGACTTCCCCGGCCCGCTCGCGGGCCTGCTTGCCGGCATGCGGGCGGCACGCGCGCCGCTCGTCGCGTGCTCGCCATGCGATACACCCTATCTGCCGGCCGACCTCGTCGCACGGTTGCAGGCGGCGCTCGACGCGCGGCAGGCCGACATCGCCATGGCGGTGACCGTCGACGCACAACAAGTGCGCTCGCCGCAGCCGACGTTCGCGCTGCTGCGCACGTCGCTGGCCGACGATCTCGCCGCCCGGCTCGCCGCCGGCGACCGCAAGGTGCGTGCGTGGTACGCACGCCACACGACGGTCGAAGTCGAGTTTCACGACGAGCGTGCGTTTTACAATGCCAACTCCTGGCAGGAACTCGCCGCGCTGGCCCGCCGCTGACGGCACCCGCGCGGTTCCCGCCCGCCGCACGCGCAACCCGCGCCCAGGCACCCTCCTCGCGCCACCGGCCACGAACCCGATACGCCTTGCGGCGCAGTCCGACTGATGATCACGCAATCCTCGCCCGCCCCCCGAACCGCACCCGATTCCGATGCCCCGCTGTCGCTCGCCGACGCGCAGGCGCTCGCGTGCCGCTTCGCGGTGCCGGTCGACGCGTGTGACACGGTGACGCTGCGCGATGCACTCGACCGCGTGCTCGCGGCCGACGTGAACGCCCCGTTCGACATTCCCGCGTACGACAACTCGGCGATGGACGGCTATGCGTTCGACGGCAGTATGGGCACGCACGTATCGCCGCAAGCGGAGGTCACGCTGGCGGTCACCGGCACGGCGCTCGCCGGCCATCCGTTCGACGGCGCCGTGGCGGCCGGATCATGCGTGCGCATCATGACGGGCGCGCCGATGCCGGCCGGCTGCGACACGGTGATTCCGCAGGAACGCGTGCGCGTCGATGGCGACACGATCCACTTCGCCGCGCACGACATCGCGCGCGGCGCGAACTGCCGCAAGGCCGGCGAGGATCTCGCGCGCGGCGCGTGCGCGCTCGCCGCGGGCCGCATCCTGCGGCCGTCCGATCTCGGCCTGCTCGCGTCGTTTGGTGTCACCGAGGTTTCGGTGCGCCGGCGCGTGCGCGTCGCCGTGTTCTCCACCGGCGACGAACTGCGCGAGCCCGGCGAGCCGCTTAGCCCCGGCGCACTGTACGACAGCAACCGCGGGATGCTGATCGCGATGCTCGAAAGGCTGCATGTCGACGCGGTCGATCTCGGGATCGTCCGTGACGACCCGGCCGCGCTCGAAGCCGCCTTGCGCAGCGCGGTCGCCGCACAGGCCGACGCGGTGATCACGTCGGGTGGCGTATCGGTCGGCGAAGCCGACTTCACGCGCGACGTCATGGCACGGCTCGGCGACGTGACGTTCGCCAGCCTCGCGCTGCGCCCAGGCCGGCCGCTCGCATGCGGCACGCTCGCACGCGCCGCCGACGGCGCCGGTCACACGCTGTTCTTCGGGCTGCCCGGCAATCCGGTCGCGTCTGCCGTGACGTTCTACGCGATCGTGCGCCCCGCGCTGCTGACACTGGCCGGCGCGCAAGCGCAGCCGCCGGCGATGCATACCGCACTCAGCACGCAAGCGCTGAAGACCCGCCCGGGCCGCACCGACTACCTGCGCGGCATCGCGACGCGCGCCGCCGACGGCCGCTGGCACGTCACACCGGCCGGTTCGCAGAGTTCCGCGTCGCTGAGCGGTCTCTCGGCCGCCAACTGTTTCATCGTCCTGGGCCACGATACCGCGGCAGTCGACGCGGGCACCCCGGTCGACATCCTGCCGCTCGGCGGCCTGATCTGAATTCCACTATCGGTATATCTCTACGGGGGCAATCCGCACATGAAGAAACAAATTTCGTCGATCGCCGCGGGGCAGACCGCAAAAGCGCTGATCCTCGTCTACCTGACGTTCAGCGTCCCGATCGTGCTGCTTGGCATTCTCGTCGCCTACGTCCGCTACGGGATGGTCGAACTGAGCACGATCCTGAGCGCGCTGCTGCTGAACGCCATCCTCGGCTTCGTGCTGCTGTGGATCGCATGCCACGCGTACAACTGGGTCGCATCGCGCTTCGGCGGCATCGAGATCGTGCTGTCCGACCCGCCGGAAGAAGCGTGAGCGGCGCACCGCTGATCCGCGCGGCCCAGGCAGGCGACGTCGGCGCGATCCTCGCGCTGATGCGCGAACTGGCCGAGTTCGAGAAGCTCGCGCACCTGTTCGTCGCGACCGAGGCCGATCTCGCCGACGCGCTGTTCGGCGAGCACCCCGCCGCCGAGGCACGGGTGGCCGAGCACGACGGCGCGATCGTCGCGTATGCGCTGTTCTTCCACAATTACTCGACGTTCCTCGGCCGTCGCGGCCTCTATCTCGAGGACCTGTACGTGCAGCCGTCGCAGCGCGGCACGGGCCTCGGCACCGCGATGCTGCGCCACCTCGCCGCCCTGGCCGTCGAGCGCCGTTGCGGACGCTTCGAATGGTCGGTCCTCGACTGGAACCAGCCGGCGATCGATTTCTACGAAAAGATGGGCGCAACCGTGCTGCCCGACTGGCGCATCGTTCGCGTCACGGGCGACGCACTGGATACGCTTGCCGGGCATTGACCGCGAGCCGGCCACGCCGGCCATCGCGTCAAAAGAAAACGGGCGCCGCGGCGCCCGTTTTTGCTTTCCGGCCGATGTCGGCCATGTGCGTCATGCGTCGTCCGCATCGGCACCTTCGGCCCCTTCCGCACCCAGCAGCCCTGCCGCCGTATCGCCCGGCAGCGCTTCGACCTGCTTCAGCTTGCGGTTCATTACGCGCGTGCGCTGCTCGGCGGCCTCGATCGAGCGCGTGACCGTTTCGAGCTGCGACTTCGTGCGCGCGAGCACGTCGCCGAACTTGCCGAACTCCGTCTTCACCGCCCCGAGCACCTGCCACACCTCGCTCGACCGCTGCTCGATCGCGAGCGTACGGAAACCCATCTGCAGGCTGTTCAACAGTGCGGTGAGCGTCGTCGGGCCGGCAACCGTCACGCGATAGTCGCGCTGCAGCAGGTCGGTCAGCCCCGGGCGACGCAGGATCTCCGCATAGAGCCCCTCGGTCGGCAGGAACAGCAGCGCGAAATCGGTCGTGTGCGGCGGCGCCACATACTTCTCGGCGATCGTGCGCGCCTCCAGCCGCACGCGTGCCTCGAGCGCGCGGGCTGCTTCCTCGACCGCCACCGCATCCGCACGCTCCTGCGCGTCGATCAGCCGCTCGTAGTCCTCGCGCGGGAATTTCGCGTCGATCGGCAGCCACACGGGCGGCGCGTCACGCGTGCCGGCCTCGCGCCCCGGTAGCCGGATTGCGAACTCGACGCGTTCGCTGCTCTTCGGCACCGTCGCGACGTTCTTCGCGTACTGCTCGGGCGTCAGCATCTGTTCGAGCAGCGCCTCGAGCTGCACTTCGCCCCAGGTGCCGCGCGTCTTCACGTTGGTCAGCACCTTCTTCAGGTCGCCAACGCCTGCCGCGAGCGTCTGCATCTCGCCGAGCCCGCGATGCACCTGCTCGAGCCGGTCCGACACGAGCTTGAACGATTCGCCGAGCCGCTGCTCGAGCGTCGCGTGCAGTTTCTCGTCGACGGTGCGGCGCATCTCCTCGAGCTTCGCCGCGTTGTTCGTCTCGATTTCCTTCAGCCGCTGCTCGAGCGTCGCGCGCACCTCGCCGATCCGGCGGTCGTTCGCTTCGGTCAGTTGCGTGAGCTGCCGGTTCAACGTGTCGCCGAACAGCCTGAGCGCGCCCGTCTGCTCCTCGCGCGCCTGCTGCGCCTGGCGCTGCACGCTCTCGCGCATCGCGTCGAACTGCTGCGCATTGCCGGCGACGAGCTTGCCGAGCTGCTGGGCAAACCCCTCGATCTGGTTGTTCTGCACAGTGGCCACGCTCGTCAGTTGCGCGGCGAGCGTCTGCTGAAGCTGCGCGAAGCTGCCGGCCAGCTCGGTGCGCGAACCGCGCGCGTTCTCGACGATCTCGCCGCGCAATTCGCGTTCGAGCCGCTCGACTGCGCGCGCCTGCGCATGCGCGGCGTCCTCGATCTGGTCGCCGAGTATCGCCGCATCGTCGTGGCGGCCACCGTCACGCACGAGCGCGACGATCGCCACCGCAAGCGCGACGGCCAGCACGACGACCGCCGCAAGCAACAACGTCATCGTCATGCGCGCGGCTTCCCGATCACGTCAGGGTTGATCGGATTCGGCGGCTGCCCCGCGCGCGGCCCCTCGCCCAGCGCGGCGATCAGGTTGTCGGCGGCAAGGTTCGCCATCGCGCGGCGCGTCTTTTCGGTCGCGCTTGCGATATGCGGCGTCAGCACGACGTTCGGCACCTCGAGCAGTGCCGGATGGACCGTCGGCTCGCCCTCGTACACGTCGAGGCCGGCCGCGGCGATCGTCCCGTCGCGCAGCGCGACGGCCAGCGCCGCGTCGTCGACGATCCCGCCGCGCGCGATGTTGGTCAGCGTCGCGGTGGGCTTCATCTTCGCGAGCTCGGCCGCGCCGATCGTGTGATGGTTCTCCTTCGTGTACGGCAGCACGAGCACGACGTGATCGGCGCGGGCAAGCAGCGCGTCCTTCGACACGTATTCGGCATTGAGCTCGGCTTCGATCTCGGGTGCGACCCGCGACCGGTTGTGATAGATCACCTGCATCCCGAAGCCGCGCGCGCGGCGCGCGAGCGCCTGGCCGATGCGCCCCATCCCGATGACGCCGAGCGTCGAGCCGTAGATGTCGCTGCCGAGGAAACCGTCGTACGCCCACTTCTGCCAGTGGCCGGCGCGCAGCCAGTGCTCGGACTCGGCGATCCGGCGGGCCGCGGCCATCATCAGCGCCCAGCCGAAATCGGCGGTCGACTCGTTCAGCACATCGGGCGTGTTGGTGCCGAGCACGTTCGCCGCGTTGAACGCGGCCATGTCGAAATTGTTGTAGCCGACCGCCATGTTCGCCACGACGCGCAGGCGCGGCGCTGCCGCGAGCTCCGCCGCGCCGACCGGATCGCCGGCCGTCAGCGCGCCGTCCTTGTCGGCCAGACGCGCGGCAAGCGCGTCGGGCGCGAGTGCGTCGCCGTTGTTCCAGTCGACGTCGAAATACTGCTTGAGCCGCTCGATCACGTCCGGAAAGATCGGACGCGCGACCAGGATCTTCTGCATCGCCATCTCCGCATGCCACGGACGGATCGCCGCGCGCCATGCGCCGCCGGGACCGCCCGCTCTAGGTTGAAAATCGTCAGCTTACGCCGAGAAGAAGATCCACGACGTCAGCAGGAATACCGGTATCAGCACGACCAGCGCCCAGCCGAGATACGCGAAGAAGCTCGGCATCTTCACGCCGCGCGATTCGGCGATCGCCTTCACCATGAAGTTCGGCGCGTTGCCGATGTAGCTGTTCGCGCCCATGAATACCGCGCCCGCGGAAATCGCGGCCAGCGTCGACGCACCGGTCGTCATCAGCGACTGCGCATCGCCGCCCGCGAGGTTGAAGAACACGAGATAGGTCGGCGCATTGTCGAGGAACGACGACAGGATGCCGGTCGCCCAGAAGTACATCGCGTCGATCGGCTTGCCGTCCGGCCCCGTGACGAGATGGACGATCTGCGCGAATGCGCCGTCGGCACCGGCGCGCAGGATCACGATCACCGGCGCGATCGTCACGAAGATCCCGGCGAACAGCTTCGCGACTTCCTCGATCGGCGCCCAGTTGAACGCGTTGCCCTCGCGCGCGGAGCGCGGCGTCAGCGCGAGCGAGGCGAGCGTCACGCCTACGAGCGCGACGTCGCGCACGAGATTCTGCAGCGCGACGTGCGTGCCCCATACGTCGAACGTGACGCCGGGCTTCCACACGCCGCTCATCAGCACCAGGCCGATCACGGCCGCGAGCAGCACGAAATTGATCTTGCCGTCGATCGACAGCCGGTCGCTGTCGGGCGTCGGGTCGAGCGTGGCCGGCCGCTCCTCGCCGCCCTTCCGGTAGAAGTACGTATCGAGCACGAAGAACAGCGTCAGCAGCACCACGCAGATGAACAGCATCGGCAGTGCAAGGTGCGTGGTCGTCCAGAAGAAGCTCACGCCATTGAGGAAACCGAGGAACAGCGGCGGATCGCCGAGCGGCGACAGCGAGCCGCCCGCGTTCGCGACGAGGAAGATGAAGAAGATCACGACGTGCACGACATGCTTGCGGTTGTCGTTGGCGCGCAGCAGCGGCCGGATCAGCAGCATCGCGGCACCCGTCGTGCCCATCACGCTCGCGAGCAACGTGCCGAGCGCGAGGATCGCCGTGTTCAGCTTCGGCGTGCCGTGCAGGTTGCCGTTCACGCAGATGCCGCCCGCGACCGTATAGAGCGCGGTGAGCAGCACGATGAACGGGATGTATTCCTCGAGCAGCGCGTGCACGAGCGTGCCGAACGCGGTGCCCGCGCCGAACGCGAACGCGAACGGGACCAGGAACACGACCGCCCACCCGGCCGCGATCTTGCCGAAGTGGTGATGCCAGAACACGGGGGCGACGAGCGGGAACAGTGCGATGGACAGCAGGATCCCGGCGAACGGGATGCCCCAGAAAGCAGACAGCGTGGCACCGTCGAGCGTTGCGGCCGATGCAAGCGCAGGGACGGCGCCAAGCGCGATCCCCGACGCCATGCCCGCCCAGGCGGCATGTCGTTTCATGCAGAACTTCCTTGTTCGAGTGGTAGTGGATGCAGCGGGCGCGTCATGCGCCCCGTACGACGATCACATGAACGCGGTACGGGCCGTGCGCGCCGAGTACGATGGTTTGCTCGATATCGCCCGTGCGTGACGGGCCCGAGACGAAGTTGACCGCGCGCGGCAATTCGCCGCGCTCCGAGCGGATCAGCGCAAAGGCGTCTTCATGACCGGCGACGATCCGCGACGCGGGAACGATCGCGATGTGCGTTTCCGGCAACAGGCCGGCCGACGCGTAGGTGTCCGGGCCGGACAGCAGCACCAGCGAGCCCGTTTCCGCAGTCGCGCAAAAGCAGCCGGTAAGGCCGACCAGATCGCCGTCGCGCGGCTTGCGGCATTCGACCGACAGGCCTGCGCCCGCCCAGTCGAAATCGGCCAGCGTCCGCCACGCGACGGCCTGCGTCGGCAGGCCGTGAGCGCAAAGGTAGCGAGCCGCGGCGGCCGGTACGTCGGCAAGCGTCGCGACTTCGTCGACCGTCGTCGACAGGCGTGCCGCTTCGTCGACGAATGCCGCGACGAGATCGGCCGGCGCCGGCGGGCGCGGGCCCTCCGGATGACGGGCGAGATAATCGGCAATGCTGTCGCGCTCGGCCGCATCGGTTTCGGCCGCACGCCCCTGCGCCGCGCGAATGCGCGCGAGGATCTGGCGACGGGCAGCGGAAGTGTCCATGAACGGTCCTCGTGACGTTGGCGGGCGATACCGTCGGATTATACCGGCCGACCTCGCCGCCACGCAGTTTTGGCCGTTCGGCCGATGCTTACCTCGACGCGTCTTCGTCGACCGGCTGCGCGATGCCGAACACCTGGCGCAGGTAAGCCAGATACGCCTTGTCGTCGCACATGCTCTTGCCCGGCGAATCCGACAGCTTCGCGACCGGCTGGCCATTGCAGCGGACCATCTTGATCACGATCTGCAGCGGCACGTAGCCGAGATCGTTGGTAAGGTTCGTGCCGACGCCGAACGCGAGCTTGCAGCGGCCGCGGAAACGTTCGTACAACTGCATGACCTTCGGGATGTCGAGTGCGTCCGAGAACACGAGCACTTTGGTCCGCGGGTCGCAACGGTTCATCTCGTAATGACGCAGCATCCGCTCGCCCCATTCGAACGGATCGCCCGAATCGTGGCGCGCGCCGTCGAACAGCTTGCAGAAGTACATGTCGAAGTCGTTCAGGAATGCATCCATCCCGTAGACGTCCGACAGCGCGATCCCGAGGTCGCCGCGATATTCCTTCGCCCACATCTCGAAGCCGTAGATCTGCGAATCGCGCAGCCGCGGGCCGAGTGCCTGGCAGGCCTGAAGATACTCGTGCGCCATCGTGCCGAGCGGCGTGATGCCGTGCTTCATCGCATACAGCACGTTGCTGGTGCCCGCGAACTGCGGGCCGAGGCCGTCGCGCAGCGTAAGCGCGACCTCCTCGTGCCAGACCTTCGAGAAGCGCCGGCGCGTGCCGTAGTCGGCGATCTTGCAGTCGGCGAACTCGGGCTTCGCACCGAGCAGCTTGATCTTCTCGCGCAGCCGTTCGCGGCCTTCGCGATAGTCGGGCTCGCGCTGGGTATTGCGGAAATACACTTCGTTGACGATCGCGAGCACCGGGATCTCGAACAGGATCGTGTGCAGCCACGGCCCCGTGATCTCGATGTCGATTTCACCGTTGCCCTTCGGCGACGGCGTGATCGAAATGTACTTCTCGTTCAGGTGGAACAGCGCGAGGAAGTCGACGAAATCGCTCTTGATGAAGCGCATCCGCCGCAGGTAGTCGAGTTCGACGTCGGAAAAGCGCAGCGCGCACAGGCCGCGCACCTCGTCGCGAATCTCGTCGATGTACGGCACGAGATCGACGCCGGGCGTGCGGCACCGGAAACGGTATTCGACGCTTGCAGCGGGGAAGTGATGCAGGACGACCTGCATCATCGTGAACTTGTAGAGATCCGTGTCGAGCAGCGAAGTGATGATCATGATGACGGCAGCGCCAATATCGTGACCGGGCCCCGGCGCACCGCGCGCCGCCCGGTCTGCCGGCCATGTTACCCGAATGCGGGCCCGACCATCGTGAAACCGCCTGCCGCCCCGCTCCGGCCGCACTGCCCGTTCCGGCGTATCGGGCATGCACTGCCGCTGGGGCGTCCCTGCGGCGCCCGCTGGACGGTCCCATAAACTAATCACGAAACGATATAAGCCGGATAGCCGACCACGCCATGCGGGTTTTGCGCTTCAGTTACAATGCCGGTTTTGGCGCAAACGCCACCCCATATATACCGCCAAGCAGGAGCGTTTTAATGACTCACGTTGTGACCGAAGGCTGCATCAAGTGCAAATACACGGACTGCGTGGATGTGTGCCCGGTGGATTGCTTCCGTGAAGGTCCCAACTTTCTCGCCATCGATCCGGACGAGTGCATCGACTGCGCCGTGTGCGTCGCCGAGTGCCCGACCAATGCGATCTATGCCGAAGAAGACGTTCCGGGCGACCAGCAGCAGTTCACCGCGCTGAACGCCGAGCTGGCGAAGGACTGGCCGTCGATCACGAAGACCAAGCCGGCACCCGCCGACGCGGACGAGTGGAAGGACGTGCAGGACAAGCTGCACCTCCTCGAGCGCTGATCGCGCAGCGGCCGCAGAGATTTTTTTGTGCGCCGCGGCTCAAAAGTATTGACGACCTGATCAACGCTCCATATAATCTCATTTCTCTGCTGTTGTTGTTTGTTCCCCGATAGCTCAGTCGGTAGAGCGCCGGACTGTTAATCCGTAGGTCCCTGGTTCGAGCCCAGGTCGGGGAGCCAAAAACGCAAAGGCCCGTTGAAAGTGGACGGGCTTTTTGCTGGTAGACAAACACGCATGCAGATGTACCGATTTATTCCCCGATAGCTCAGTCGGTAGAGCGCCGGACTGTTAATCCGTAGGTCCCTGGTTCGAGCCCAGGTCGGGGAGCCAAATAGCGAAAGGCCCGTCATTCGACGGGCCTTTTGTTTTTCCGGCCCACCATTCGGCTTTCGTCGTCCGGTCGCGCGCGCATGCTAGAGTCTCTGTCCCGCATTCGCATCCGGTTCCGTCGATGAAGCACCGCCTCCTCCGCTCAGCCCCCTTCGCCCTCCTGCTTTCCGCGTTCGCCGCGGCGCCGCTCGCGCACGCGGAGGAAGTCGGCAGCGTCAACACCCATTTCCGCGTCACGGGCTCCGATCGCGTGGTCGTCGAGGCGTATGACGATCCGATCGTGAACGGCGTGACCTGCTACGTGTCGCGCGCCCGCACCGGCGGGATCAAGGGCACGCTCGGCGTCGCCGAGGATCCGAGCGAAGCGTCGATCGCATGCCGGCAGGTCGGCCTGATCAGCTTCAAGGAGCCGCTCAAGCAGCAGACCGACGTGTTCAGCGAGCGCATGTCGTTCATCTTCAAGACCCTGCACGTCGTGCGCGTGGTCGACACCAAGCGCAACACGATCGTCTACCTGACCTACAGCGACCGCATCGTCAGCGGCAGCCCGAAGAATGCCGTCACCGCGGTACCGATGCCGGCCGGCACGACGATTCCGGTCAAGTAAAGCCCGCGCCTGCCGGGCGCGCGAGCGATACACTGTCGATTCGACCGCTCCCGCGCCCGATCATGTCCGCCACCCGCCTTCCCGACTCCGCACGCTACTGGCGCACGCCGCTGCTGCCGGACGCGGACCTCCTCACGGCCACCTATCGCGATCATGCGTTCGCCCCCCACTGGCACGACGCGTACACGATCCCCGTGATTCTCGAAGGTGCGGAGCGCTACACGTATCGCGGCAGCGGCTATGTCGCCGAAACCGGCTCCGTGCCCGTCATCAATCCCGGCGAGGTGCATACGGGGTCGCGCGCGGCCGAGGAAGGCTGGTGCTATCGCGTCAGCTACATACCGGTCGAATTCATCCACGAACTCGCCAATGCGATCGCCGGCCGCCCGCAGGACCCGCCGTGGTTCGCGCCCGACGTGATTCGCGACGCCGATCTTGCGGCCAGGCTCACGCTGGCGCACCGGATGATGGAGGCCGGCAGCGAGCGCGCACTGACCTTGCAGACGCACGGGCAGCCGGCGCATGATCCGGCGAGCGGCGCACCGCGCGCCTACGATCCGCTCGCCGCCGAAACGGCGATGCTCGATGCGTTGTCGACGCTGATCGTGCGCCATGCCGACGCACAGCCGCGACCGGCGCCGCTCGCGGCGGACGAACCGCGCGTCGACGTCATGCGCGAGCGGCTCGCCGCCGACCTCGTGTGCACGGTGACGCTCGACGAAGTCGCGCAGGCGGTCGGCCTGTCCCCATTTCACGCGGCGCGCCTGTTCACCCGCACGACCGGCATGCCGCCGCATGCGTGGCGCAACCAGTTGCGCTTGCAGCGCGCGCTGGCGCCGCTGCGCGCGGGCGTGCCCGTCGCCGACGTCGCGGCGGCCAGCGGCTTCGTCGACCAAAGCCACTTCACCCGGCATTTCAAACGCATGTTCGGCGTGCCGCCCGGGCGCTGGCAGGCGAGCTGACGCGCAGCGTCCGGGACGCCATCGCGATACCGCCGTCCCGCAAGCGCAAGAACATACAAGCCGGCACACCCCTTGCCCGCTATCCTCCCGTTCATGGAGGAGCACCCTTTGAATCCGATACCCGCATCGCCTGCCCGCCGCCCATTGAACGAATGGCTCGACGGTGCGCGCGACACGATCCCGATGATGATCGGCGCCGCCCCGTTCGGCGTGATTTTCGGCACGCTCGTCGGCGGCGGCCCGCTCGCCGCATGGCATGGCGCACTGATGTCGCTCGCCGTGTTCGCGGGCTCCGCGCAGTTCATCGCGCTCGGCCTGATCGCGGGCAGCGCGAGCTTCGTCGTCGTGCTCGCGACCACACTGATCGTGAACCTGCGTCACCTGCTGTACAGCGCGACGCTTGCGCCCTATGTCGCCCACCTGCCGCTGCGCTGGCGTGCGACGCTCGGCGCACTGATGACCGACGAGGTGTTCGCGGTCGCCTACGCGCACTACCGGCATTTCCCGCCGGGCGCGATCGGCCCCCACTACTTCTTCGGCTCAGGGCTCGCGATGTACTTGAACTGGCAGGTCTGGACGCTCGCGGGCATCGGCTTCGGCGCGGCATTCCCGGGCCTGCAGTCGCTCGGCCTCGATTTCGCGATGGCGGCGACCTTCATCGCGATCGTCGTCCCGCAACTCGGCACGCCGCGCTATTTCGCGGCAGCCGTGACGGCCGGCACGCTCGCGTACTTCTGGCAGGGCTGGCCGTACAAGCTCGGGCTGCTCGGCGCGGTCGCCGCTGGCGTCGCGGTCGGCGTCGCGCTCACGTTGCGGCACGAACGCACGCGCGCCGGCTCGCGCACGGAGGCTGCATCGTGAGCTACGCGCTGCTGATCCTCGGGATGGCCGTCATCACGTACGCGATCCGCTCGACGCTGTTCCTGTTCGGCGAACGGCTGACCTTCCCGCCGCTCGTGCGGACCGCGCTCGGCTTCGTGCCCGTCACCGTGCTCACCGCGATCATCGTGCCGATGGTCGTCTCGCCGCACGGCGGCACCGCCGAGCTGACCTGGCGCAATCCACAGCTCGTCGGCGCGCTCGCCGCCGTGCTCGTGTCGGCCGCCACCCGCCGCCCGCTCGTGACGATCGCGGTGGGGCTCGCGGTATTCTTTTTCTGGCAAGGGGTCGTGCTGCCCCACTGGCTGCCCGCCTGAGCAAACGCTCGGTCGCGCGCGCTCAAGTTTCCGCCCGGCGCGCCGATATAGGGAATGAATACCCGCCACCGGCCTCGGCGCGCACCGGTCAGTCGACGCTGCGCCCGTCCCGGTGCGCCGTGCCGGCCGCCGGCTTGCACGGGCCGCCATCGAGACGATTCATGGGCCAGATCACCCTTTCCCTCAAGGACGACACACTCGAGTCGCTGCGCAAGGACTACGACGCGTTCGTCCGCGTATCGCTGAAACTCGATCCGCAGTTCGCGACGCCGTCGTTCGAGGATTTCCTGCGCGCCAAGCTGCTCGACAACATGGTGCCGCTGACCGAACACGCGGTGCAGCGGATGCTGCAGGGCGGCCAGTACGCGTGGGCAAAACGCACGCTCGACAAGGAATTTCCGGACGTCGTCGCGATCCTGATGCGACAGGCCGGCGAATTCGGCTTCGGCTTCGCATCGCGCTCCGAATGGACCCCCGACGAACTCGCGAAGGCATGCCGCGACTGGGCAAAAGCGATCGTCGCCGAAGCGCAGGCCGATCCGTCATTGGTCGATCCGCTCGCCTCGCAGATCAAGGGAGCGGCGCAAGACATCCAGACGCTCGAGGAATTGATGCAGACGCCTGCGTGGCGGCTCGCGGAATCGCTGCGACAACGGGTCTACGAGGCCAAGCTCGCATGCGAGATGAGCGTCGGCAGCACCGCGCGCGACAAGCTCGGCGAACTGCGCGGGCTGCTGCGGCTCGGGCTCGCGCACGGCTCGTTCCAGAAGCAGGAAGCGCAGCAGATCATGGAGTACCTGCGGCTGCTGAAGCCGGAGATCTTCGTCGAGGAACCGTACGACGTCTTCGCCCGGCTCGCCGCGTGGCTGCGCAGCGTATTCACCCCGGCTGCCGTGCGGCCGGCACCGGGTCAGCCGGGCCAAGGACAAAGCCAACGGCAGCGGTAACGGCGCGCCCGATCGCATCGACCCATGAAAGCAGCCCGGTCCGCGCAACGCGAACCGGGCCGCCGGACGGCCGCCGTCGCGACGCGCCGTCGAGGGCGAGCGTCGCGCGGCGCCTGCCACCGCTTACTGCGTGGCGCCCTGGGCCGATGCGCCGCCTTCCGCGCCGACCGACGCACCGCCTTCGGTTGCTTCGCCGGCCTTCGCCTTGGCCGAGCCGACATGGCTCTTGGCCGACTTCGCCGCGTGCTTCGTGTGCTTCTTGGCCGAGTGGACGGCCGACGACGTCGACTCCTTCGCGCCATCGGCTGCCGCGCCGACTGCATCGGTTGCACCGCCGGCGGCATTGCCCGACGCATTCGCGCCCGCACCGCCCTGCATGCCGGCACCGGCCGCCGGCGTCTGCGCCTGCACGCCGGCACCGGCTGCGCCCTGCACCGCCGTACCCGTCTGGGCAAATGCGGCCGAGGTGGCGAACGCCGTCAACGCGGCACCGATCAGCATCGTACGAATCTTGGACATGGCAATTCTCCTCAGGAAGTTGTTCGCCCGAACCGCAGCGATGCGGTCCGTTGCGTCCCCCGCCGCAACACGCAGCAGGTACGACAAAAGACCCGCAGCCCGCGCGGCCGGTTCTCGAATCTCTCAGACTGTTACCCACCGTTTCATTTGCTGACGAATGGCTCACACTCCCTAACAACTGCGGGCAGCAGCCGGCCGCGCTCGCGCGCCGGCCCGCGGTGCCGTATCATGCGAGGCGATTCCTCCCGCGCAATGCGCACCTCCCTCGTCATGCCCAATCTGGATTTCACGCTGACCGGCGAATACGTCGAGCTGCACAACCTCCTCAAGATCACCGGCCTCGCGGACAGCGGCGGCACCGCGAAGCTGATCGTCGCGTCCGGCGCGGTGAAAGTCGACGGCGCGGTCGAACTGCGCAAGACCTGCAAGATCCGCGCGGGCCAGGTCGTCCTGCTCGGCGACACGCGCATTGCCGTGCGCGAAGCCTAGGGCCGACGGTTCCCCCTGCCTGCGACATGGCCATCGGCGCGCGCGTTCGACACCGTTCGAATAAAGCCGTAAGCTAGCCGTCTCTCAAAATAAATACATATAGCGCGGGCCCGCACCCGCGCGAGCGCCCATTCCATGTCGCATTCCGGTCTTACGCGGACGGCCGCCGCGCCGCCGTCCCTGTCCAGTCATGCCGCCGATACCGCGCGCCTTGCTGCGCCGCTCGCGATCGCGCAGCTCTCGCAGATGGCGATGAGCGTCACCGACACGGTGCTGCTCGGCTCGCTCGGCCCCGATTCGCTCGCGGCGGGCGGGCTCGGCGCGAACTTCTTCTTCGTCATCGTGACCGTGCTGCAAGGCGTGCTGTCGTCGGTCAGCGTCAGCGTCGCGCATGCGCGCGGCGCCAAGGCCGACGAGCGCGTCCCGCACATCTACTGGACCGGCTTCGCGCTGTCCGTGCTGCTCGCGATTCCGGCCATCATCGCGCTGTCGCTGTCGGAACCGATCCTGCTGATGTTCCATGAGCCGCCGCTGCTCGCGCATCATGTCGGCGAATACACGGGCATCCTGCGCTTCGCCGCGCTCGGCAGCCTGATCGGCGTCGGGCTGATGCGCGCGTTCCTGCCCGCGATCGGCGCGGCGCGCCGGTTGCTGTGGGTGTCGATCGGCGGCGTCGGCGTGAACGGCGTGCTGAACTACGGGCTGATCCACGGCGCGTTCGGGCTGCCGCGCCTCGGCTTCCTCGGTTCGGCCGTCGCAACGACGATCACGATCTGGCTCACCGCATTCGCCCTGATCTGGCTGCTGCACGGCCGGCAGCGCTTCCGTCATTTCGTCACCGCCGCCCGCCCGAAGCTGCCGCTGATGGGCGAGTTGATCGGCATCGGCTGGCCCGTCGCGATCACGTACGGGGTCGAGTCGACACTGTTCCTCGCGACCGGCCTGACGGTCGGCGTGCTCGGCGCGACGTCGCTGGCCGCGCACCAGATCGCGCTGAACGTCGCGTCGGTGGCGTTCATGGTGCCGCTCGCGATCGGCCAGGCCGCCAACGTGCGGGTCGGTTACTGGGTCGGCGCAGGGGCGCCCCTCGCCGCGCGGCATGCCGGCTTCGTCGCACTCGGCCTCGGTGTCGCGTTCATGACGCTGTCGGGCATCGTGCTGATCGTCGCGCCGCATGCGATCGTCGGCCTGTACCTGGACCTCGACGATCCGGCCAACGCGGCCACCGTGTCGCTCGCCGCGTCGCTGCTCGGCATCGCCGCGGTGTTCCAGATCGTCGACGGCGCGCAGACCGTCGGGTCGGGTGCGCTGCGCGGCCTGAAGGACACGCGCATCCCGATGCTCGCGGCCACCCTCGGCTACTGGGGCATCGGCTTTCCGACCGGCTACTGGTTCGCGTTCCACGTGGGCCTCGGCGCCCGCGGCCTCTGGTGGGGCCTCGCGGCCGGACTCGCCAGCGTGGCCGTGCTGATGGCGTGGCGCTTCCATCTGAAGAGCGCGTCGCTCGTGACGTCGCCGCACTGAACGCGACAAGACGCGAAATCCGGGCCGGCGCTATGCTAGTCGGCTGAAGATCCCGAGACGCCGCGCAAGCGGCGCGACTGCCTCACGATACGTCTGATTACGTCTGATGCCGCGCGACCACGCGCGGCCTTTCCCCTTTTCTGGAGGAGTGGATCATGAACGAAGCAGTTCGGATGGAACGCGATACGTTCGGCGAGATCGCCGTGCCGGCCGACCGGCTCTGGGGCGCGCAGACCGAGCGCTCGCTGCAGAATTTCCGGATCTCGACCGAGAAGCAGTCGCCCGAGCTGATCCACGCGCTCGCGATCGTCAAGCGCGCCGCGGCGGCCGTGAACCAGTCGCTCGGCGTGCTGGCCGACGACAAGGCGCGCGCGATCATCGACGCGGCCGACGAGATCATCGCCGGCAAGCATCCGCGCGAATTCCCGCTCGCCGTATGGCAGACGGGCTCCGGCACGCAGACCAACATGAACCTCAACGAGGTGATCGCGAATCGGGCGAGCGAACTGATGGGCGGCGAGCGCGGCGAAGCGCGCAAGGTTCATCCGAACGACGACGTGAACCGCGGCCAGTCGTCGAACGACGTCTTCCCGACCGCGATGCACGTCGCGGCCGCGTACGCGATCGTCAACCACCTGCTGCCGGCGCTGCGCACGCTGCGCACGACGCTCGACGCGAAGTCGAAGGCGTTCGCCGACATCGTGAAGATCGGCCGCACGCACCTGCAGGACGCGACGCCGCTCACGCTCGGCCAGGAGTTTTCCGGTTACGTCGCGCAGCTCGACCAGGGCATCCGTCACGTCGAATCGGCATTGCCGCACCTGTACGAACTCGCGCTCGGCGGCACCGCGGTCGGCACGGGGCTGAACGCGCATCCGGAGTTCGCGGTGCGCGTCGCCGATGAAATCGGCCGGCTCGCGAAGCTGCCGTTCGTGACGGCGCCGAGCAAGTTCGAGGTGATGGCAGCGGCCGATGCGCTGGTGTTCGCACACGGCGCGCTGAAGACGGTCGCGGCCGGCCTGATGAAGATCGCGAACGATGTCCGCTGGCTCGCGAGCGGGCCGCGCTGCGGGCTCGGCGAACTGTCGATTCCTGAAAACGAGCCGGGCAGCTCGATCATGCCGGGCAAGGTGAACCCGACGCAGTCCGAAGCCGTAACGATGCTCTGCTGTCAGGTGTTCGGCAACGACGTCGCGGTCAACGTCGGTGGCGCAAGCGGCAATTTCGAGCTGAACGTGTTCCGGCCGATGATCGCGCACAACGTGCTGCAGTCGGTGCGGCTGCTCGCCGACGGCGCGCAAAGCTTCAACGACCATTGCGCGGTGGGCATCGAGCCGAACCGCTCGCGGATCGACCTGCTGCTGAACGAATCGCTGATGCTGGTGACGGCGCTCAATCCGCACATCGGCTACGACAAGTCGGCGCAGATCGCGAAGAAGGCGCACAAGGAAGGCACGACGCTGAAGGCGGCCGCGCTCGCGCTCGGCTACCTGACCGAGGCGGAATTCGATGCGTGGGTACGTCCCGAGCAGATGATCGGGTCGCAGTAACGGCAGTAACGGCAGGAAGAGGCAGGATGACGGGCGCGGCGCGATGCGCGGCGCCCGCTGCGGTCAGACCGCGCCCTTCGCGACCTCTTCCGGTTTCATCTCGACGATCTTGTCGAGCGCGGCCCGCACGTCGGCCGCATATTTCGCGAGCACTTTCTGCTCGTCGGTCTCGGGCACGAACGGCGGCACCGGCACCGGGTTGCCGTTCTCGTCGACCGCGACGAACACGACGAGGCAATCGGTCGTCTGGCGCAGCATGCCGCCCTTCGGATCGCCGGCATGCACGGACACATGGATGTGCATGCTGGTGCGGCCCGTCGCGACGACGCGCGCCTTCAGCTCGACCAGATTGCCGACCATGATCGGACGCTGGAAACGGATGTTGCCGACGCTGACCGTCACGCAATAGCGGCTCGACCAGACGGCCGCGCATGCATATGCGACCTCATCGATCCACTTCATCAGCGCGCCGCCGTGCACCTTGCCGCCGAAGTTCACGGACGACGGCTCGGCGAGGAAGCGGAATACGGTTTCGGTGCGGTCGAGGGCGGCCGGTACGGGGGACGGTTGGGACATCTTGTTGGCTCCAGGCGGCAGGGGCGCTGTAATCGGGCCATTATACGTTGCACTGCGGCAACGCGTCGCGGGGCGCCCCGTGTGGCGCGGCTTCCGGCGATATGCATATGCCCAGCGCGCGCACGGCCGCCTCGGTCAGCGGCGCACCGTGATGCCCTGATCGATCGTTCCGTACATCTCGATGCTGCCGCCGCGCTCGCCGGACGCGCCCGCACCGCCTTGCACACAGGCCGCGCAGACGAGCGCGGCCGCCAGCAAACAGAAAATCGTCTTCATCATTGCATCGTGTCACGTGCGGCCGCCCGCTGCGGCCGCTTTCGACCATTCTACGCGCGCGCCGCAAGCGGCCGCGGCCCGGTTCCGCCGCCTCGACGACGCCTGCGCCAGTGCATCCGACATTTCAGCCAAAAGCGAAACATCGAATGCGCACGCCCACTACACTGAAGATCATCCCGCCTGACGAGACACGACGATGACCGACCAAGACGACCACCACTTTCCGGGCCTGAGCCGCATCGGCTCGCTGATCGCCGACCCCGGGCGCGCCGCGATGCTGTGGGTGCTGATGGACGGCAGCGCGCGACCGGCAGGCGAGCTGACAATGATCGCGGGGCTGTCGCCGTCCGCTGCCAGCGCCCATCTCGCGCGCTTGACCGAGGGCGGCCTGCTCGCGCTCGACGTGCGTGGCCGGCACCGCTACTACCGGATCGCATCGGCCGACATCGCGGCATCGCTCGAGGCGCTTGCGAACGTCGCTCGCGCAGCCGCGCCGCATCGCCCGGTACCGGCGCCGTCCCGCACGGTCCCGGCCGAGTTGCGCTATGCGCGCACCTGCTACGACCACATGGCCGGCGAACTCGCGGTGCGCATCTTCGACGGGCTCACCGCGCGCGGCTGGCTGCTTGCCGACGGCGATGCGATCGAGACCACCGAACTCGGCACCCAGGCGCTCGCGCAATGGGGCATCGACGTCGCTCAACAGCGCACGCGCCGGCGGCGCTTCGCATGCGGCTGCCTCGACTGGAGCGAACGGCGCTCGCATCTCGGCGGCGCACTCGGTGCGGCGCTGCTCGAGCGCTTCTGCGCGCACGGCTGGATCGAGCGCGCCGCACGGCCGCGCGTGCTGCGCGTCACGGTGCCCGGACAGCAGGTTTTCGACGAGTGGCTTACGTCCGCTTGACGCCTGGATTGCGTCTGCACGACAACGGCGCGCGATGGACAGGTTTTGTTACACCGCGTGCCATTCGACTTACAAAACACCGAGCATTGAAACAGGCCGAACGGATATTGTGAACTCAGCGGCACGAATCGACGCGCCGCGACAATGACGAAGACGCTCACCATGGCCACCCTGTTCACGCTCAAGCGAACCGCCCGCTGCACGCTGGTCGCGTTCGTCGCGCTTGCGGCACTGCCCCCCGCATTCGCGCAATCGGCCAGCGCGCCGCCCTATGCGGCCGCGGCACGGCAACCGGGCGGCGATCCACCCAGCCGTGTCGCGCGGCTCAATTACCTGTCGGGCGCCGTGACGACCGAACCGGCCGGCACCGATACGTGGTCGTATGCTGCCGTGAACCGGCCGCTGACGACCGGCGACCAGCTCTGGAACGATGCCGGTGCGCGCTCGGAACTGCACATCGGCTC
Organism: Burkholderia sp. HI4860; assembly: GCF_002223045.2. NCBI lineage: Bacteria > Pseudomonadati > Pseudomonadota > Betaproteobacteria > Burkholderiales > Burkholderiaceae > Burkholderia > Burkholderia sp. HI4860. The sequence continues at coordinate 805,169 of NZ_NKFO02000003.1, forward strand.
GACCGCGGTGCGGCTCGGCGAGTCGACGAGCCTGTCGGTGCTGAACCTCGACGACACGACGACCCAGCTGAAAGTGGGGCTCGGCACCGTATCGACGCACGTGCGCGATTTGCCGGCAGGCGGATCGTACGAAATCGACACGCCTAATCTCGCGCTCGGCATCACGGGCCCCGGCGACTATCGCGTCGACGTCGCGCCGAACGGTGCGAGCACGACGGTCACGGTGCGCAGCGGCAGCGCGACCGTCTACGGCAGCAACGGCCAGTACCCGCTGTCGCCCGGGCAGCAGGTCGTGTTCACGGGCACCGACCTCCAGGTCGCGCAGCAATCCGCGGCTCCGGGCCCCGATCCGCTCGACCAGTGGGCCGCCAGCCGCGACGCGGCCGAGGAGCGCTCGGTATCGGCCCGCTATGTGTCCCGCGACATCCCCGGCTACCAGGATCTCGACGCGAACGGCACGTGGCGCGAAACCCCGAACTACGGCCAGGTCTGGGTACCGAACGACACGCCTGCCGACTGGGCGCCGTATCACGACGGCCACTGGATCTGGCAAGCCCCATGGGGCTGGACATGGGTCGACGACGCGCCGTGGGGTTTCGCTCCGTATCACTACGGCCGCTGGGCATACGTGGACGATAGCTGGGCCTGGGTGCCGGGCCCGCTGGTCGTCAGCCAGCCGCCGGTCTATGCGCCGGCACTGGTCGCGTTCGTCGGCGGTGGCGGCGGGCCCGACTGGAGTGTCGCGCTCACGGTGGGCGGCGTCGCCGCGGCCGGCTGCGCGTGGTTCGCGCTCGGCCCGGGCGAACCGTGGCATCCCGGCTGGGGCGGCTGGAGCCCGCACTACTACGACCGCGTGAACCGCAACATCGTGGTGAACAACGTCAACGTGAACAAGACCGTGAACGTGACGAACATTACCAATGTCACCAATATCACCAACATCAACAAGACGTACGTGAACTTCCGCGCGCCGCACGCGATCACGGCCGTACCGGCCTCCGCGTTCGTGCACGGCCAGCCGGTCGCGCACTTCTCGCAGCACGTCGATCCGCAACAATGGCGCAACGCGCACGTCACGCCGGGGACACCGGGCATTGCACCGGTGCGCCAGAGCTTCACGGGCGGGCTGCGCAATGCGAGCTACCGCCCGCCTGCCGCGATTGCCCAGCACCCGTACGTCGCGACGCGCAATCCCGCCGTGCCGGCCGCGTATCGCGATCAGGCGGCGGCCCACCTCGCGCAGCACGGCGGGCGCGTACCGGGTGCCGGCGCACCTGTCGTGAAGACGAACGTGCCGGCCGACTATACGGCTCGCCCGGTCCGCATTCCGGGCAAGCCGGACGGCGGCGCATGGGCGATGCACAACGTACAGCTGGTGAATCCGCACGGCCCCGTCGTGCAACCGGCTCGCGCGCCTCGCGAAGGCCAGCCGGCCGCCGTGCAGGCCGGGCGTCCGGGCACACCGATGCCGGGCATGCCGAATGGCGCCCGGCCGGCGAACGGCGAAACCTCCAACGCAGCGCGTTTCGCCAACGGCGGCATGCCGCAGGCGCCCGGCAACCCGGTGCCACATCAGGCATTCGGGCCCGGTAGCGGCGTCCCGCATCCGCCGGTCGCGAACAACGCTCCGGCGGGCATCGGCAGTGCCCACGCGGCCGAAACGCCATCACCCGCATGGATGCAGCCGCACACCCCGATGGAGCGTCAACGCCCTGCGCCGCCGACCGCGCTTCACGCGGCGGGCCAGAATGCGCTGCCGCCCGTGCGAAGCGCGGCAGTGCCGCATCCGGAAGGCGTGCCGACGCCGCAGGGCGCGCAGCCCGGCAGCCGGAACGAAGCACCACGCGCCCTGCCGCAACCGCGGCTCGACAACACCGCGCAGATTCCGCAGCCGCGTCCACGCCCCGATTTCCAGTCGCCGGCCCAGCATGGGCAATCGCAACCGGAACGGGCCGCACCCGCGCCGCAACCGCACGCCGAATTCACACAAGCGGCGCCGCATCGCGAAGTCGCACCGCCCCGTGTGAACGAGTACCGTCCGCCGGCCCCCGCCGTGCACGACATGCCGCGCCCGCAACCGCAGGCGCCGCGCATGGAGCCTCGGCCTCAGCCTGCACCGCGCATGGAGCCGCGACCGCAGCCGGCGCCACGCATGGAACCGCGGCCGTCGATGCCCGCACCGCACATGGAACCGCGGCCGCAACCGGCGCCGCACGTCGAGGCGCCTCACCCGAGCAACCCGCCGCCACAAGGCGGTCACGAAGAGCGGCATCGCCAGTAAGCGCCGCAAACGTGAAACAAAAAGGCCCGACCGGGATCAACCGGTCGGGCCTTTCTTCTACGGGGCGCGGCTAGATGCAACCGCGCGGCCCAGGTTGCTCGATCAGACCGCCATCGGTGCGGTCAGCGGCTCATGGTGGCGGTAGCCGACGAGCGAGAAATCGGACGGCTCGATCTGTTCCAGCCACTCGGGCGCGTAGACGCCCGTCTTCGCGTATTCCGGCACGCGCTCGGCAATCTCGAGCCGCGGGCTCTCGTAAGGCTCGCGCGTGAGCTGGCGCTGCAGCATGTCGAGCTGGTTCTCGTAAATATGCGCGTCGCCGATGAAGTACGTGAACCAGCGCGGCGTGTAGCCCGTCAGCCGGCCGACGAGTTCCAGCAGCGCCGCCCCTTCCGTCAGGTTGAACGGCGTCCCGAGGCCGACGTCGTTGCTGCGGATGTACAGGCACAGCGAGATTTCGCGCTTCGTCGCATTCGGCAGGAACTGGTACAGCAGGTGGCACGCGGGTAGCGCGATCTGGTCGAGCACGGCCGGATTCCACGCGTGAAACAGGATGCGGCGGTCGGACGGATTCTCCATGATCGTGTCCAGGCACTGGCGCAACTGGTCGATCGCCTTGTACAGCAGCACCTTCGGCGCGCCGTCTTCGTCGAAACGCGTGACGATCCGGAAGCCGCGGCGCGTCGCATCGGCAATCTGCGCGTCGGCGCCCGCGTCGAGCACCTTGTAGCCCGGCCACTGGCGCCATTGCACGCCGTACACGTCACCGAGATCGTCGACGCCCTGGCGATACGGGTTCGCGAGCCATTGCGCGTTCTCGTTCGCGTTCGCATCCCACACCTTGCAGCCGAGCGCACGGAAATCGGCCGCGCTGCGCGTCGCGCGCAGGAAGCCGACCAGTTCGCCGATCGCGGACTTGAAGGCCAGCTTCTTGGTCGTCACGGCCGGGAAGCCTTGCTGCAGGTCGAAGCGCAGCATCGCGCCCGGCATGCTGATGGTGCGGATCCCCGTGCGGTTCTCCTGCCAGGTGCCGGTATCGAGAATGGTACGAACGAGATCGAGATACTGTTTCATGCGGGTTCCTTCGGCCGCGAGGGCGGCCGTACCCGCCAATTTTAGCAAGCGTGGTGAGGAAGCTCCGGCAACGGCGCCGAAAACCCTGCCAGCGTGTCGCCGCGATCGCGCATGCCGTGTGCGCACATCAGCCGGTAGAGCGTGACGCGCGACACGCCGAGTTCGCGTGCGGCATCCGCGAAGCGGCCGCGATGGCGCAACAGCGCCTGCTCGATCGCCTGCCGTTCGGCCGCCTCGCGCGCCTCCAGCAGCGACACGGGCGCGAGCGTCGCGAACTCGTTCAGCTCGAGATCGGCCGCGGTGATCATCCGGCCTTCCGACATGACGATCGCGCGGCGCACGCGATTGATCAGTTCGCGCACGTTACCCGGCCACGAATAGCCGTACAGCGACGCGACCGCATCAGGGGAAAAGCCGCGCAGGCGACGATGCGCGTCGCCCTTGAAACGCTCGAGCATGTGGCGCGCGAGCACCTCGATGTCCTTGCCGCGCGCGCGCAGCGGCGGCTCCTCGATCTTCAGCACGCACAGGCGATGGAACAGGTCCTCGCGGAACCGCCCTTCGCGCAGCGCCGCTTCCATGTCCACGTGCGTCGCGCAGATCACGCGCACGTCGACGGGCACCGACACATGGGCACCCAACCGCTCGATCTTGCCTTCCTGCAGGAAGCGCAGCAGGCTCGCCTGGCTTTCGAGCGGCAAGTCGCCGATTTCGTCGAGAAACAGCGTGCCGCCGTTGGCAGCCTCGACACGGCCGATCTTGCGCTGGTTCGCGCCGGTGAACGCGCCGCGCTCGTAGCCGAACAGTTCGGCCTGCAGCAGCGTCGACGGAATCGCACCGCAATTGATCGCGATGAAAGGCGCCTGCGCGCGCGACGAACGTTCATGAATCGCGACCGCCGTCAGTTCCTTGCCCGTACCCGATTCGCCGGAGATGAACACCGGCGCGTCGGTCGCCGCGACGCGGCGTATCGTCCTGAAGAGCCCGAGCATCGCATCGCAGGTCCCGACCATTTCGCCTTCGCTGCGTCCGGCGCCGACGGGCGGCGCAACGGTTTCGGTCAGCGCGATCATCCCGTGTGCATGGCCGACGGTCTCGACGATCCGCGCGGTCTCGTACGGCATCGTCACGTAGTCGAAACAGTAGTCGCGAATGAGATGGCGCAGCGTAGCGTCCTGCAACTGGCCGCGGCGCGTCGCCGCGATCCAGCCGATGTGCTGAATGCTCAGACAGGATTCGAGCTCGCGCAGGTCGGAAGGCTTGAAGCCCGGCGAAAAATCGAGCAGCCCGGCCGTTGCGACACCATGCTGCACGACGCGTCGAACGTCTCGCACGGTCTCCGCGAGATCGACACGCCAACCGCATTCGTCGAAATGGCCGCGCAACGCGTCGTTCGGTTCGCGCGAATAGTAGATCACGTGCCGCAGATCGGCGCCCATATGCTCACCCCGTTCATCAACCGTCTAACGATTGCCGTGCACGTCAGGTCACGTGCCAAAAGGATCGAATCGGGTCAGCCGAAGGCGGCTCGATTCGCCATGCCGATGCGTGGCGACGACAAAGCCTCGCATGATGGCGCTTATCTCGCGTCCAGTTATTTTGATCAAGACAGCTTAGTTATAGGCACTGAATACGACAATCCGATTTCAGCGCGGTGAGCGATGCGGCCGTATCGCTCAGGAAGTCGATGCATGTCAATCGTCTGCACATAGCCCCGGCGCAGCGATGCGCTCCGTCATCAACACTTGCGACGATTTTCATCCTTGAAGCGTATCGATTGAATCCGCAGTATTCCCGAGCCCCCTCGTTTCACGCCTGAAACATTTTCAGCGGTTTTTCGAGACAATTCGCAACGCTTGAGCACGAATCGCAGTCTCGACAACGGTCCCGGCGCGATGGCATGCATTTCGCTGAACATGAAAACCGTCGGAGACAGCGACCATGCGAAAACATCCTTTACTTTCTTTCGTGCCGATGGCCATTGCAGTCGCGGCCGCCGGCCCGCCCACCCCCGTACGCGCAGACGAAGGCACGAATCCGGCTCGCGTCATGCTGCTTGCGGAAAACGCACCGAGCATGCAGCACGGCAACGGGTTCGGCATCGTGACGGTGTCGTCACCGCAACCGCTGCCGGCCGGCCGGACGTCGGTGACCCTGTGGGACGAGATCCCGCCACCGCCTCAATTGCCGACGCCACGTCCGGCACCGCAGCCGGGCGATTTGCAGCACGCGATGGAAGGCACCACGCAAGGCAGTACCCATCAGTGATGCACGAGCCGATCCATTTAATCAGGATGACGTATTAATTTGAGCGCGACGACGCCGGCATCGTCACGCTTGCAACATGAAACGGTTCTTGTGCTCCGTCCCCCGGCGGGCACTCTTTTTATTCATTCCGTCGCCACGACGCCTTGCCTCGAGCGTCGCGGCGCGCAGTGCGGAAAGGCGGATGCGCGTACCCGGAACCGGCGCGTGCCGCCGTTCCGGTAGAATCGGCGCCATTCCGGTTTTCCTTTCCCCGACCTTCATGACGACGTTGACCCTGATCGTCGCGCGTGCCCGCAACGGCATCATCGGCCGCGACAACCAGTTGCCCTGGAAACTTCCCGAGGATCTCGCGTTCTTCAAGCGCACGACGATGGGTGCGCCGATCGTGATGGGCCGCAAGACCCACGAGTCGATCGGCCGGCCGCTGCCGGGCCGCCGCAATATCGTGGTCACGCGCGACGCGACGCGACGCTTCGACGGCTGCGACACGGTCACGTCGCTCGCCGATGCGCTGGCGCTCGCCGCACGCGACGGCGTGCCCGAGGCGTTCCTGATCGGCGGCGCGCAGCTCTACACCGAAGGGCTCGCACTCGCCGACAAGCTGGTCGTCACCGAGATCGATGCCGACTTCGACGGTGACGCCTCGTTCCCGGCGCCCGACGCCGCGCAGTGGCAGGAAGTGTCGCGCGATGCGCACCAGGCGGGCGCGCCGAATACGTTCGGCTATGCGTTCGTCGTCTACGAGCGCAAGCGCGGCTGACGCGTCACGCCCCATGAAAAAAGCCCGACCGGTTCACGCCGGTCGGGCTTTTTCGTTCGATGGCGGCCGCTGCCGCGCGCCGCTTACTGCCCGGCGATCGTCATCTGCTCGATCAGCACCGAGCCCGTTTCCTTCGTGCCGCGCACGATCGAATCGGCACCGATCGCGACGATATGCCGGAACATTTCCTGCAGCGTGCTCGCGACGGTGATTTCCTCGACCGGATACTGGATCACGCCGTTCTCGACCCAGAAGCCCGCCGCACCGCGCGAGTAGTCACCCGTCACGTAGTTCACGCCCTGCCCCATCAGCTCGGTCAGCAACAGGCCCGTGCCGAGCTTCTTCAGCATCGCATCGAAATCGTCGCCCGCCTGCGTGTTCGAGCTGCGCAGTGCGAGGTTGTGCGAGCCGCCCGCGTTGCCGGTGGTCTGCGTGCCGAGCTTGCGCGCCGAATAGGTCGACAGGAAGTAGCCTTCGACGACGCCGTCCTTCACGACGCTGCGTGCACGCGTGCGCACGCCTTCCTCGTCGAACGGCGCGCTGCCCATCGCGCGCGGCACGTGCGGATCCTCGACGACCTGGATGTGCGGCGCGAACACCGGCTTGCCGAGGCTGTCGACGAGGAACGACGTCTTGCGGTACAGCGCCCCGCCGCTCACCGCCTGCACGAATGCGCCGAGCAGGCCGGCCGCGAGCGGCGCCTCGAACAGTACGGGCACCTTGCGGGTATCGAGGCGGCGCGCGCCCATCCGGGCAAGCGCACGCTCGGCCGCGTAACGGCCCACCGCTTCGGGCGCCGCGAGGTCGATCGCGCTGCGCTTCGACGAATACCAGTCGTCGCGCTGCATGTGACGGCCGCTGCCCGCGATCGGCGCGCATGCGATGTAATGACGCGAGTACGGGTAGCCGGACAGGAAGCCGCGCGACGTGGCCAGCACGAACTGCGAATGCTGGGCCGACACGCTCGCGCCTTCCGAGTTGCGGATCTGCGGGCTGACCGCGAATGCGGCGTCTTCCGCGCGGCGGGCAAGCTCGACGGCCTCGTCGGCCGACAGCGCCCACGGATGGTAGAGGTCGAGGTCACGCGGGTCGGTTTCGAGCAGCTCGGCTTCGGCCAGGCCGGCCGCCTCGTCCTCGGCCGTGAAGCGCGCGATGTTGTACGCGGCGGCGACGGTATCCTTGATCGCGCCCGGCGAGAAATCCGACGTGCTCGCGTTGCCGCGCTTCTTGCCGATGAACACGGTCACGCCGACCATCTTGTCGCGGTTGTGCTCGATCGTTTCGACTTCGCCGCGGCGCACCGACACCGACAGGCCGTCGCCCTCGGAGATTTCGGTCGCGGCGTCGGTCGCGCCGAGCGCCTTCGCATGGCGAAGGATGTCCGAGGCGATTTCCTTGAGCTGGTCCTGCGTGTGCGGGAAATAGCGCGCTTGTACGTCGAGATTGGCTGCCATCGTCTTGATATCCGGTGGCGGGCGGGCGCCCGCATGTTCAAAATGTTGCGTATCCCGCGATCATAGCAAGGTCCGGGGCCGGACACCGACAAGCTTGGGGTGTCCGCGGCGCGATACAATGCCGTCCATGACACGCAAAACCCGAATCCAGCCGATCGAGCATGCCGCCGAAGACGACGACAATGGCTACGATCGCCCCAGCAAATCCCAGTTGAAGCGCGAGATGCACGAGCTGCAGGTGCTCGGCCAGGCACTCGTCGATCTGCCGAAAGACGCGCTGAAACGCATGCCGATGCCCGAAAGCCTCGGCGACGCCGTGCGCGAGGCGCGCCGGATCACCGATCACGAAGGCAAGCGCCGCCAGCTCCAGTACGTCGGCCGCGTGATGCGCTCGCTGACCGACGACGAGACGGCCGCGCTGCGCACCGCGCTCGACGCGCAGCGCGGCGTGAACAAGGCCGCGACGGCCCGCCTGCACTGGATCGAACGCACCCGCGAACAGTTGCTCGCGAGCGACGACGCGCTGACCGAATTCCTGCGCCAGCACCCGGAAGCCGACATCCAGGAAGGCCGCACGCTGATTCGCAACGCACGCAAGGAAGCGCAGCAAGGCAAGCCGCCGCGCTATTTCCGCGAGCTGTTCCAGTGGATCAAGACCGCCGGCGGCACGTCCCATGCGGACGACGAAGCGGCGGACGACGCCGGAGACGACCATGACGACGACGAAGCGTAACCACCCGGACGAGCTCGTCGTCGGCCTCGTGTCGATCAGCGACCGCGCAAGCACGGGGGTCTACGAAGACAAGGGCATTCCGGCGCTGCAGGAGTGGCTCGCCGGCGCGCTGGTGTCGCCGTGGCGCGCCGAAACGCGCCTGATCCAGGACGACGCGCCGACGATCTCCGCCACGCTCGCCGAACTCGTCGACGTCGCGGGGTGCGACCTCGTGCTGACGACGGGCGGTACGGGCCCGGCGCGCCGCGACGTGACGCCCGAGGCCACGCTGGCCGTGGCGACGAAGGAAATGCCGGGATTCGGCGAACAGATGCGGCAGATCAGCCTGAATTTCGTGCCGACCGCGATCCTGTCGCGGCAGGTCGCGGTGATCCGCGAGACGGCCGACCATGCGGCGCTGATCGTCAACCTGCCCGGCCAGCCGAAGTCGATCCGGGAAACGCTCGAAGGGCTCCGCGACGCCGACGGCAAGTCGACCGTGCCCGGCATCTTCGCCGCGGTGCCCTACTGCATCGACCTGATCGGCGGCCCGTACATCGAGACCGACGCCGCGGTGGTCGCGGCGTTCCGGCCGAAAAGCGCTCAGCGCGCACCGCGCTAGGCGCGTGCCGGCCCGCTCAGGCGGCCGGCGCGGACTCGCCTGCCGAAGCGGACGCGGCCGGAATCAGGAAATGCTCGCGGTAGTACTTCAGCTCGTCGATCGACTCGTGGATGTCCGCGAGCGCCGTGTGCATCGCCCGCTTCTGGAAGCCCTTGTAGATCGCGGGCTGCCAGCGGCGGCACAACTCCTTGAGCGTGCTGACGTCGAGGTTGCGGTAGTGGAAGAACCGCTCGAATTCGGGCATCCAGCGCGCCATGAAGCGGCGGTCCTGGCAGATCGAGTTGCCGCACATCGGCGACTTGCCGGGCGACACGTACTGCGCGAGGAAGGCCTGCAATTGCTCGGCGGCTTCCGCCTCGGTCACGGTCGACGCGCGCACGCGGTCGATCAGGCCCGAGCGGCCGTGCGTCGACTTGTTCCAGTCGTCCATCTTCGCGAGCGTTTCGTCGCTCTGGTGGATCGCGAACACGGGGCCTTCGACGGCGATGTCGAGCGTGGAATTGGTCACGACGACCGCGATCTCGATGATGCGGTCGTTATCCGGGTCGAGGCCCGTCATCTCCATGTCGAGCCAGACGAGGTTCAACTCGTTGCGCACGAGCGCGGGCTGGCTGGCGGAAGCGGCGGTATCGGTCATGAGTCATCCTGGAAAATGGCGGACGGCGCGCGGCGCCGCCCGGGCGGCCGGCATCGCATCAGCGGGGCCGGTCCGCAAGAACATATAATTCTCGCATAGAACCCTTTGGCGCCTTCGATGTCACCCTTTTCGTTCACCCTGCTGTTCGCGCTCGCCGTGCTCGCGATGGTCGTCACCAAGCTGTGGCTCGCGTCGCGGCAGATCCGCTTCGTTGCGGCGCACCGCAACAGCGTCCCCGCGCAGTTCAGCGCAACCATCCCGCTGACCGCCCACCAGCGCGCGGCCGACTATACGGTCGAGCGCACCCGGTTGACGATGCTCGAAATCGTCGTCAGCGCGGCCGTGCTGGTCGGCCTGACGCTGCTCGGCGGCGTTGGCGCACTCGACACGCTGCTCACCGGTTGGCTCGGCCGCGGCTACGGGCAGCAGGTCGCGCTCGTCGCGGCAGTACTCGTGATCACGAGCGTCATCGACGTCCCGTTCGAGTATTACCGCCAGTTCGGGATCGAACAGCGCTTCGGCTTCAACCGGATGACGAAGCGGCTGTTCTTCACCGACATGCTGAAAAACTCGCTGCTCGGCGCCGCGCTCGGCCTGCCGCTGCTGTTCGTCGTGCTGTGGCTGATGAACCAGGCCGGGAGCCTGTGGTGGCTGTGGACCTGGATCGTCTGGGTCGCGTTCCAGATGCTCGTGCTGCTGATCTACCCGACCTTCATCGCGCCGATCTTCAACAAGTTCGAACCGCTGAAGGACGACGCGCTGCGCGCGCGCATCGAGTCGCTGATGAAGCGCTGCGGCTTTGCGGCGAAGGGGCTGTTCGTGATGGACGGCAGCCGCCGCTCCGCGCACGGCAATGCGTACTTCACGGGCTTCGGCGCGTCGAAGCGGATCGTGTTCTTCGACACGCTGCTCGCGCGCCTGTCCGGCCAGGAAATCGAAGCCGTGCTCGCGCACGAACTCGGCCACTTCAAGCGCCGCCACGTGATGAAGCGGATGCTCGTGTCGTTCGTGCTGAGCCTCGTGCTGCTTGCGCTGCTCGGCTGGCTCGCGCAACGCACGTGGTTCTACACGGGGCTCGGCGTCACGCCGTCGCTCGACACGAGCAACGCGGGCGCCGCGCTCGTGCTGTTCTTCCTCGCGATTCCCGTGTTCCTGTTCTTCGCGACGCCGTTCGGCAGCCTCACGTCGCGCAAGCACGAATTCGAGGCCGACGCATTCGCGGCCAGCCAGACCGACGCGCAGGATCTCGTCAGCGCGCTCGTGAAGCTCTATGAGGACAACGCGTCGACGCTGACGCCCGACCCCGTCTACACGGCCTTCTACTACTCGCATCCGCCTGCATCGCAGCGGATCGACCGCCTGATGCAGCACGCATGAGCCGGCCGACCTCCCGCAAGCCGGCCCCGCGCGCGTCGGGCGCGCAACGTGCCGAAGGCCGCGTGATCGCGGCACACGGGCGCCACTACATCGTCGCGCCCGACGACGGCGGCCCGATGCTGCAGTGCTTCCCGCGCGGCAAGAAGAGCGAGATCGCGGTCGGCGACCGTGTCGCGTACGAACTCGCGTCGGCCGACCAGGGCGTCATCGTCGAGATCGGCGAACGGCGCAATCTGCTGTACCGCTCCGACCAGTTCAAGTCGAAGCTGTTCGCGGCCAACCTCGATCAATTGCTGATCGTGCTCGCGACCGAGCCCTACTTCAGCGAGGACCTGCTCGGCCGCGCGCTGATCGCCGCCGAGGCGAACGAGCTGAAGCCGCTCGTCGTGCTGAACAAGATCGACGTCGAAGCCGCGCTGCCGGTCGCGCGTGAACGTCTCGCGCCCTACCGCGCCCTGGGCTACGACGTGCTCGAGCTGTCGGTGAAGGGTTCGCCCGACGACGCGCGCGCGCAACTGATGCCGCACCTCACCGGGCATTCGACGATCCTGCTCGGCCAGTCCGGGATGGGCAAGTCGACGCTCGTGAACCTGCTCGTTCCGGATGCCGAAGCCGCCACGCGCGAGATTTCGGCCGCGCTCAACAGCGGGCGTCACACGACGACGTTCACGCGCCTGTACCCATTGGCAGGCGGCGGCGCGCTGATCGATTCGCCCGGCTTCCAGGAATTCGGCCTCTACCACCTGACGGAAGGCCGTCTTGAGCGCGCCTTTCCGGAGTTCCGGCCGCTGCTGGCCGACTGCCGTTTCTATAATTGCCATCATCTGCACGAACCCGGCTGCGCGATTCTCGACGCTGTCGCCGACGGCCGCATCGCCCCGTCGCGGCATGCGCTGTATGCGCAGCTCGTGCACGAGGCGAGCCAGATCGTCCGCTGACCGCGCGGCACGCGCGCGGCGGCCAGCCGGTGCCGTGCGGGCCGGCGTTCACCGACAGGAGCCGCGATGCGTTTCAAGGCACCCGATCTCGCGACGGCGCAGCATTGGGCCAACGTGCTTCAGGTAGCCGGCATCGGTTGCGAGCTGCATAACTGCTACGCGACCGGCGCGCTCGGCGGCCTGCCCGCCGACGCGTGCACGCCCGAACTGTGGCTCGACGACGAACGCGACGACGCGCTCGCGCGCAAGCTCCTCGATGCCGCGTCGCACGGCCCGGCGGCCGGCGCCGCGCCGTGGCGCTGCCGGCAGTGCGGTGAGGCGCTCGAAGCCCAGTTCACCGCGTGCTGGCAATGCGGCGCCGTGCGCGATCCGCTGGAAGACGACTGACCCACACAGCAAAAAGGCCGGCTTCAAGCCGGCCTTCTGTCTTTCATCGGGTACCGCACTGCCCCGTCACGACACCCAGACGGCGAGCGTCAGCATCAGCAGCAGAATCATCCACAGGATCACCGCACGCCAGACGAGGCCCACCGCGGATTGCAGCGTACGCGGCGTGCAATCGTCACCGACCGTCAACGGACCGCTGTCGCCGACGGCCAGCGCATCGAGGCTCGACGGTTCCGCGAGCGGCCCCGCGAGGCGTGCGCCGAGCGCGCCGCTGCCGGCTGCCAGCAGGACGCCATCGTTCGGATCGGGCCACTGGCGCGTGTGGTTGCGCCACGCATAGATCGCGTCCTCGAAATTACCGACGATCGCGAAGCCGAGCGCGGTCAATCGCGCGGGAATCCAGTCGATCACGAAGAACGCACGCTGCGCGAACGTCGAGAAGGCCGCCGTGCGGTCGTCGCCCGGCGTCGACCAGCTGCGTGCGAGGTATTCGGAAATCCGGTACAGCACGGCACCGGCCGGCCCGATCGGCAGCACGTACCAGAAGAACACGCCGAACACGTGGCGATGCGATGCGACCACGGCGTGAATCAGCGTATGGCGGACGATCTCGCCGACCGGCATATCGACCGTGTCGATGCCTGTCCACTCGTGCAGGATTTCGCGCGCGCGCGGCACGTCGTCGTTATTGAGCGCGAGGTGGATGTCGGTGAAGTAATGGCTGAACTGACGGAAGCCGAGCGTGAAATACACGACGACGACGTTCCAGATGAATGCGAGCACGAAGCTCACCTTGAACAGCAGGAAATAGATCAGCGCGACGATCAGCACCCACGGCAACACGACCGCGAGCCAGGCGAGGATGCCGTGCTTCTGCTTGCCCGCGTCGAGACCATGCGCGACGGTTTCCGCATGAAACTGGAACAGCGCGAACACCGGATTGTTCGGCGACAACGCGCGGACCTGTTCGATGATGAGAGCGAGGAGAACCGAAAAGAAAGTCATGCGTGGCGCCGTCTTCGGAGTTATGTCATTTTTTGCATAACGATAGCACAGCGTAAGCACCGGATGGCTGCCGGTGCAGTCGCCCGCCAGCCGGCCACGCACGCCGACAATCGTGCACGCCTAGCCGGCGGCCAAGAAGCGGTACAGATTGCGCAACATGCCGGCAGTTGCGCCCCAGATGAAGTAATGCCCGCCGGGTTCGCCATTCGGATAGGGCATCGCAAAAAAACGACGCTCGCCGCCTTCCCAGCGGAACACACGCACCTGATGGTTCGCGGGATTCATCAGGAACGCGAGCGGGACCTCGAAAATCTCGGCCACTTCGAACGTGTCGGCCTGCACGGTGAACGGCGGATGCACGAGGCCGACCACCGGTGTCACGCAAAAGCCCGTACCGGTCAGGTAGTCGGGCAGCGCGCCGAGGATCTCGACACGCTCGTCTGCCAGCCCGATCTCTTCCTTCGCCTCGCGCAACGCGGTGGCGGTTGCATCGCGATCGAACGGTTCGCGACGACCGCCGGGGAAGCTGATCTGCCCGGCATGGTCGTTCAGATGATCGGCGCGCTGGGTCAGCAGCATGGTGAGACCGGACTCACGGACGACGAGCGGCACCAGGACGGCCGCACTGCGTGGGTCGACGCCCTCCTGCAGCCTCGCCTCGCCGGGTTCGACGCTCCATTCGAGCGTGCGCGCGAAACGGTCGCGCAGGCCGGACGGCGTCATCAGGCGGGAATCGATGGCCGGCAGGCCGGCGCCGGTGCCTTCGACCGGCAGGACTTCGGGATCGATGATGGGGCGGCGATTCAATGGGGCTCTCGGGTTCGTGTCGTATCGAGCATATTCTCGCGCCAGTATGAAAAAAGCACCCGGTTGGGTGCTTTTTCCTTACAGCTCTTACTCTTGGGAAGCTGCTGCGGCGCGATCCTTCGACACCAGCTTTTCCTTGATACGAGCCGACTTGCCCGAACGCTCGCGCAGGTAGTACAGCTTCGCACGACGCACATCACCGCGGCGCTTCACGACGATGCTTGCCAGCAGCGGCGAGTACGTCTGGAACGTACGCTCGACGCCTTCGCCCGACGAGATCTTGCGGACGATGAAGTTCGAGTTCAGACCACGGTTGCGAATCGCGATCACGACGCCTTCGTAAGCCTGAACGCGCTTGCGGTTACCTTCAACCACGTTCACGTTCACGATCACCGTGTCGCCCGGGGCGAATTCGGGGATCGTCTTGCCGGCGAGCGCGCGCTCGATTTCTTCCTGCTCAAGTTTTGCGATCAGATTCATTACTGACTCCTTATGCCATCGTGTCGGCGTTCACACCCGCCTGCTTCCAGGCCTGGCCCCGATAGAGGATGGATTCACATCAGGCGCCGCACACGCATGTACGGCACCGCCAATTCCCGCTCGCGCAGCCGCCTCAGGAGGCGTCCTTCGCTTCGCGTGCGAGGTTCGCAAGCCACGCCTCGTCGGCGCGACTCAACAACTTCTCGCGGCGCGCCCGGACGATCAGATCCGGCCGCTTCCGCAACGTATTCCTCAATGCTTCCTGACGCCGCCACTTCTCGATCTCGGCATGATGCCCGCCGAGCAGCACGTCCGGCACGCGCACGCCGTCGTATTCCTCGGGGCGCGTGTAGTGCGGACAATCGAGCAGGCCATCAGCGAAGCTGTCCTGCACGGCCGACAGCGAATCGTTCAGCACGCCGGGCAGCAACCGCACGACCGCATCCATCATTGCCATCGCCGGCAATTCTCCGCCGGACAGGACGAAATCGCCGAGGCTGATTTCCTCGTCGACGCAACGATCGAGCAGGCGCTGGTCGATCGCTTCATAGCGGCCGCACAGCACGACGACACCAGGCTCCTGCGCCATCCGCACCGCACGATCGTGCGTGAGCGGTGCGCCCTGCGGCGACATCATCACGACACGCGTGCTCGCGATGCCCTGCTCCGCCTGCGCCGCTTTCGCGGCATCGATCGCGGCTTCGAGCGGCCTGGCCAGCATCACCATGCCCGGACCGCCACCGTACGGACGATCGTCGACCGTGCGGTAGTTGTCCGTCGTGAAATCACGCGGGTTCCAGGTGCGCAGCCCGAAGCGCCCTTGCTTGACGGCCCGGCTGGTGATCCCCCAGTCGGTCAGTGCACGGAACATCTCGGGAAAGAGCGTGACGACGTCGAACTGCACCGCGCTCTCGGTAACCTGGTTCATTTCAGTAATCGGCTTCCCAGTCGACGACGATACGACGCGCCGCCTGATCCACCGTTTTGACGTATGCGCCGACGAACGGAATCAACCGCTCGTCGGTGGTCGGCTGACCGTCTTTGCCGGTCGCCGGATACTCGACACGCATGATCGAATGCACGCCATTGTCGATCATCCCGCTCACCTTCCCGAGTGCCACCGATTGCTCGTTGACGACGTCGAGACCGATCAGGTCGACCCAATAGAATTCGTCCGCGGCCAATGCCGGGAAATCTTCCCGGCGCACGAACACGCGAAAGCCGCGCATCGCGTACGCGGCATCGCGGTCGCTGACGCCCGCGGGTTGCGCAACGACGGTGTCGCTGTGCGCCTTCGACTGCACGATGCGGACGGAAAGCCGCTCCGCTCCGCGTTCCAGCCACCAGTGGCGCGCCTTGAGCAGCGCATCGCCACCGCGGCCGGCGTCGGCATGCGTCGCCACCTTGACCCAACCCTTCAGGCCATAGGCGTCGACCACCGCCCCGACCTCGACGGCATCGTCGGGCCAGGCTTGCGCCACTTCGAGACTGCCTTGCTGCTCGGCAGCCTGACCGGCGTTCGCGACAGCGTCGCGCTCGACCGGCTTGCGGACGAATGCGCCAAACGACGCACGCCCGCGCCTTGCATTACCGGAATCGTGACCCGCCATCAATGCACCTCACAGCCGGCACGACCGGCACACCGTGCCATGTTAGGCAGCCGGTTGCGCCTTTTGCGCTTCCTTCACGAGACGCTGGACGGTCGGCGACAGTTGCGCGCCAACACCTTGCCAGTACGTCAGGCGATCCTGAGCGATACGCAGCGATTCGCCCTTCGTAGCGACCGGGTTGTAGAAGCCGACGCGCTCGATGAAGCGGCCGTCACGACGGTTGCGCGAATCGGTAGCAACGATGTTGTAGAACGGGCGCTTCTTCGAGCCGCCACGAGCCAGACGGATGATAACCATATGATGTCCTTCGGGAAAACCGGGTTCGAAACTACTGAAACACGCGATTATAGCCGGAAACCAGAGGTACAACAAACACTTACGCGTAAAAAATCGGGAGGCAGCCTGTCCGCCGGGCATACAATCGTCGTGTCCGCGACGTTCCACACCGTCATGCCGCCCCTTCGCGCCGCCTCGATGCGCCGCGCGCAGCACCGTTTCGCGGCGCTGCTTGCCGGCCTTGCCTGCCTCGCGTCCGCACTGGCGTTTGCCGCGCCGTTGCCGGTGGGCGAACTCGTCGTGCCACCCGGCTTCCACGTCGAAGTGCTGGTCGACGCGGTACCGACCGCGCGTGAAATGGCGTGGTCGCCGCGCGGCATCCTGTATGTCGGCACCCGGGAAGGCCGCGTTCACGCATTCGTCATGCACGAGGGCCGGATCAGTGCGCGCTACGTGGTAGCGTCCGGGCTCGACATGCCCGTCGGCGTCGCCTACCGTGGCGGCGCACTCTATATATCCGCCGTCTCACGCATTCTGCGTCTGGATCGTATCGACGACCGGCTGGCCACGCCGCCCGCACCTGCCGTCGTCACCGACGCGTTGCCGACCGAACACCATCACGGCTGGAAATTCATCGCGTTCGGCCCCGACGGCAAGCTGTATGTGCCGACCGGCGCACCGTGCAACGTCTGTCTCGCCGATCGCAACCGCTACGCGATCATCGCACGCATGAAGGCGGACGGCAGCGGGAACGAGGTCGTTGCCCGCGGCGTACGCAATACGGTCGGCTTCGCGTGGCACCCCGATTCTGGCGAGCTTTGGTTTACCGACAACGGGCGCGACATGATGGGCGACGACGTGCCCGACGACAAGCTGAACCGCGCACCGCGCGCCGGCCTCGACTTCGGCTTCCCGTACTGCCATGGCGGCGACACGCCCGACCCCGAATTCGGCAGCGCCGACGTATGCCGCCGCTATGTACCGCCCGTATTGAAACTCGGTGCGCACGTCGCGGCACTCGGCATGCGGTTCTATACAGGGTCGATGTTTCCGGCGTCGTATCGCAATAACGTCTTCATCGCCGAACACGGCTCGTGGAATCGCAGCACGAAGGTCGGCTACCGCGTGATGCGCGTCGTCGTCTCGGCGGATGGCAGCCAGGCGCGCCAGACCCCGTTCGTCACGGGCTGGCTGCGACCCGACGGCACGGTATGGGGGCGCCCCGCCGACGTACTGCCGCTACCGGACGGCTCGCTGCTCGTCAGCGACGACTACGCGGGCGCGATCTACCGCGTGACCTATGCGGCACCTTGACGCAGGACAGGGGTGACCGGGCCCGACCGGGCATCGTAGAATGCGTGCTGGGCCGCGCGCCCGCGCCGGCCCGCCGGCCGCCCATGCCAACGACAATACGCCGCCATCCATGTCCAGCAGCACCGCTCCGTCCCGCCGCTTTCGCTCCAAGACGCTCACCGCCGCCCTCGCGTTCCTGTTCGGATCGCTCGGCGCGCACCGCTTTTATCTGTATGGCTTTCGCGACGTGTTCGGCTGGGCGCATCTGCTCGCGACGATCGTCGGCATTCCGGGCTTCCTCCTGCTCGCCGCAACCCAGCGCAGCGCCGGCCTCGGTTGGTGGCTTGCCGTTCCCGGCGCGATCTCGCTGCTGGCGGCGCTCCTTGCCGCGCTCGTCTACGGGCTGCGCCCCGACGAAAAATGGGACGCGCAATTCAACGCGGAGACAGGCAAGCACAGCAAGTCGGGCTGGACCGTGATCTTCGTGGTGATCTTCTCGCTGCTGATCGGTGCCTTCCTGCTGATGACCGCACTCGCGCTGTCGTTCCAGACGTACTTCGAGTCGCAGGTCGAGGCGGCCAAGCAGATTTCACAGTAAGCGTAACGGCCGCTACGCACCGGCGCCCTGTGCCGGTTTGGCACACCGGTCAGAACAGGTTCAATTGCGAGTCGTCACGCGACTGCGTCGACCGCGCTGCGGCTGAACGAACAGCAACGCGCGGCGCCGCGGTGGCCGGCGCACCGCGAAACTGCGACAGATCGAGAATCCCGTTCGTGCGCTCGTTCAACCCGAGCCGCTTGACGGCCTGGCGAAAACGCTGCCGCAGCAGGTCGGCCCAGATCCCCTCGCCTTTCATCCGTTTCGAGAAATCGGAGTCGTAGTCCTTCCCGCCGCGCATGTCGCGCACGCGGTTCATCACGCGCTCCGCGCGATCGGGAAAATGCGCGGCAAGCCAGTTCTTGAACAGCGGCGCGACTTCCCACGGCAGCCTCAGGATGATGTAGCTCGCATGCGTCGCGCCGGCTTCCGCGCACGCCTCGAGCACACGCTCCATGTCGGGCTCTGTGACGAACGGGATCATCGGCGCAATGCTCACGCCGACCGGCACGCCCGCCTCGCTCAGCGCACGAATCGTACGCAACCGGCGCGCCGGTGTTGCCGCGCGCGGCTCGAGCGTGCGCGCGAGATCGGCATCGAGTGTCGTGATCGTGACCGCCGCCATCACCTGCCCGCGTTCGGCCATCGGTGCGAGCAGGTCGAGATCGCGCTCGATCAGCGACGACTTCGTGATCGCGGCGAACGGCAATCCGCGATCGTGCATCACCTGGATCACGCTGCGCGTGATGCGCAGGTCGCGCTCGACCGGCTGGTAGGCGTCGGTGTTGACACCAAGCGCGATCGGCTCCGGCACGTAGCGCTTGCGTGAAATCTCGCGCTCGAGCAGTTCGGCCGCATTGACCTTCGCATAGATGCGGCTTTCGAAATCGAGCCCCGGCGACAGGCCGAGATAACTGTGCGTCGGCCGCGCGAAGCAATAGATGCAACCGTGCTCGCAGCCGCGATACGGATTGAGCGATACGCTGAATGGAATGTCGGGCGACTGGTTGCGCGTCAGGATGCTCTTCGCACGCTCCTCGAAGACCTGCGTGCGCAGCGGCGCGGAGAAATCGGTATCGTCCGACTCGTGTGTCCAGCCGTCGTCGACCGCTTCGCGCTGCGCGATCTCGTATCGCCCTTGCAGGTTGTCGACCGCACCGCGCCCCTTGCGGGGCACGGGCGGCGCTATCGGAAATTCGTTGTCGGATCGATCGTCCATGTGCCCACCCATTCGCCTGCACCCAATACTGTACATTTATACAGTATTGGGTGCAGCATGCCAAGGGCGGGATAAAGGGCCTGACGGGCCGCCTCAGGCGCGTCAGTCACCCACCGCGATCGTCAGCGTCTCCTTGATTTCTTCCATCACGACATAGCTCTTCGACTGCACGGCGCCGGGCAACTGCAGCAGGATGTCGCCGAGCAGCTTCCGGTAGTCGGCCATCTCGCCGATCCGCGCCTTGATCAGATAGTCGAAATCACCGGATACGAGATGGCACTCGAGCACCTCGTCGATCTTCATCACTTCGCGGCGGAACTGCTCGAACATGTTGCCGCCCTTGTGGCCGAGCGTGATCTCGACGAACACCAGCAGCGCGGCATCCAGCTGGTGGGGGTCGACTCGTGCGTGATAACCGGTGATCACGCCATCGCGCTCCATGCGCCGCACACGCTCGATACACGGCGTGACGGTCAGTCCAACCTGTTCCGCAAGGTCTTTCATCGCCATCCGGCCGTCGTCCTGGAGCAGTTTCAGGATGCGTCGGTCGAGCTTGTCGAGCGAGCGTACGGGCTGACGTTGCGTTCTCATTTGTTTATGCTGAAAACCTGAAAAATACGATAACAAAACCTACACATTCGACAATACCATAGCGCAAAAAACTAGATCAGCTAGAGGTTACACGGAGACGCAGGTGCGCCCGGCCTCGATCTGGTCCCTTCCATCTGGAGCAGCTATGCGAGTCGTCATTCTGGGCAGCGGTGTGGTGGGCGTGGCAAGCGCGTATTACCTCGCGCGCGCCGGCCATGAAGTCACGGTGATCGACCGGGAAGCCGGCCCGGCGCTCGAGACGAGCTTCGCGAACGCAGGCCAGATCTCCCCCGGCTATGCCGCGCCGTGGGCCGCACCCGGCGTGCCGCTGAAGGCCGTCAAGTGGATGTTCGAAAAGCATGCGCCGCTCGCGATCCGCCTCGACGGCACGCGTTTCCAGCTCCAGTGGATGTATCAGATGCTGCGCAACTGCACGGCCGAGCGCTACGCGGTCAACAAGGGCCGCATGGTTCGCCTCGCCGAATACAGCCGCGACTGCCTGCAGGCATTGCGCGCCGATACCGGCATCCAGTACGAAGGCCGCACGGGCGGCACGCTGCAACTGTTCCGCACGCAGCAGCAACTCGACGGCGCGGCGAAGGACATCGCCGTCCTGCAGGAAGCGAACGTGCCGTTCGAACTGCTTTCCCCGGCCGACCTGAAGAAAGCCGAGCCGGCACTTGCCGCCGTCTCGCACAAGCTGACGGGCGGCCTGCGCCTGCCGGGCGACGAAACGGGCGACTGCCAGCTGTTCACGACGCGCCTCGCGGCGCTCGCCGAATCGCTTGGCGTGAAGTTCCGCTACAACACGTCGATCGATGCACTCGCGATCGCGGGCGGCAAGATCGCCGGCGTGCAGTGCGGCAGCGAGACGGTGCGCGCGGATGCGTACGTCGTCGCGCTCGGCTCGTACTCGACGAGCTTCATCTCGAACCTGATGAAGATCCCCGTCTATCCGCTGAAGGGCTATTCGATCACCGCGCCGATCGTCAACGAAGCGGCCGCGCCCGTGTCGACCGTGCTCGACGAGACCTACAAGATCGCGATCACGCGTTTCGACCAGCGCATCCGCGTCGGCGGCATGGCGGAAATCGTCGGCTTCGACAAGAAGCTGCGTGCCGCACGCCGTGAAACGCTCGAAATGTGCGTGAATGACCTGTTCCCGGGCGGCGGCGACACGTCGAAGGCAACGTTCTGGACGGGCCTGCGCCCGATGACGCCGGACGGCACGCCGATCGTCGGCCGCACGCCGGTGTCGAACCTGTTCCTGAACACCGGCCACGGCACGCTCGGCTGGACGATGTCGTGCGGCTCGGGCCAGCTGCTCGCGGACCTGATCTCGGGCAAGATGCCCGCGATCCAGGCCGACGACCTGTCGGTGCATCGTTATCTGAAGGACGTGGCCGGCCAGACGCGCCCGGCATACGCATAAGCCGACACGCCCGCGGCCGTGCGAACGGCCGGCATCAAAAAGAACGGCGCCCTTTCGGGGCGCCGTTTTCATTTCATCGAATCGCGTTGTCATGCCGGTCAGCGGCGTGATGGCTCACGAGGTGTCTCCCTATTACCCCGCCGTCGCCGGCGAAAAAAAGGGCGCTCGTCGCGCCCCTCTTCTCGTGTGCTTACCGCTGAAGCGTCACACTGCTTTAGCTGAGCTCGGCTACGAGCTCCGGCACGAGCGCGAACAGATCGCCGACGAGGCCGTAATCGGCCACGCTGAAGATCGGCGCTTCCGGATCCTTGTTGATCGCAACGATCACCTTCGAATCCTTCATGCCGGCCAGATGCTGAATTGCACCCGAGATACCGACCGCGATGTACAGCTGCGGTGCGACGATCTTGCCGGTCTGGCCGACCTGGTAGTCGTTCGGCACGTAGCCAGCGTCGACTGCCGCGCGCGAAGCGCCCAGTGCTGCCGACAGCTTGTCCGCCAGCGGCTCCAGCACCTTCGTGTAGTTTTCGCCGCTGCCCAGACCGCGGCCGCCCGACACGATGATGCTCGCCGACGTCAGTTCCGGACGGTCCAGCTTCGTCACTTCACGGCTCACGAACTGCGACTTGCCGGCATCGGCTGCCGCTTCGATCTTCTCGACCGACCCGCTGCCGCCTTCCGCTGCCACCGGATCGAAACCCGTCGCACGTACCGTGATGACCTTGATCGGATCGCTCGACTGCACCGTCGCGATCGCGTTGCCCGCGTAGATCGGGCGCTCGAACGTGTCGGCCGAATCGACCGCCGTGATGTCCGAGATCTGCGCGACGTCCAGCTTCGCGGCGATGCGCGGCGCGATGTTCTTGCCGTAGGCCGTCGCCGGCGCGAGGATGTGCGAGTAGTCCTTCGCGATGTTCAGCGCGGTCGCCTCGACGTTTTCCGCGAGACCCGCTTCGAGTTGCGGCGCGTCGGCCAGGAGGACCTTCGACACACCTGCGATCTTCGCTGCTGCGTCCGCAGCCGCTTGCGCGTTGTGGCCCGCGACCAGCACGTGAATGTCACCGCCAATCTTCGCTGCCGCCGCCACCGTGTTCAACGTCGCGGCCTTGATCGACGCGTTGTCGTGTTCTGCAATCACCAGAATCGTCATTTCTTTCCGCTCCCTCTTACAGCACCTTGGCTTCGGTCTTCAGCTTCTCGACCAGCGTCTTCACGTCCGGCACCTTCACGCCGGCTGCGCGCTTCGGCGGCTCGACCACCTTCAGCGTCTTCAGACGCGGCGTAACGTCGACGCCCAGGTCTTCCGGCTTCACGGTTTCGAGCGGCTTCTTCTTCGCCTTCATGATGTTCGGCAGCGTCACGTAGCGCGGCTCGTTCAGGCGCAGGTCGGTCGTGATGACGGCCGGCAGCGACAGCGACAGCGTTTCCGCGCCACCATCGACTTCGCGTGCGACCGTTGCTTTACCGTCGGCCACCGTGACCTTCGAGGCGAACGTCGCTTGCGGCAGGCCTGCCAGCGCGGCCAGCATCTGGCCCGTCTGGTTCGAATCGTCGTCGATTGCCTGCTTGCCGAGGATCACCAGTTGCGGCTGCTCCTTGTCGACCAGCGCCTTCAGGATCTTTGCGACGCCCAGCGGCTCGACGCCGTCGTTCGATTCGACGAGGATCGCGCGATCCGCGCCGATCGCCAGCGCCGTACGCAGCGTTTCCTGCGCCTGTGCGACACCGACCGACACGGCGATCACTTCGGTCGCCACGCCCGCTTCCTTCAGGCGCACGGCTTCTTCAACCGCGATTTCGTCGAACGGGTTCATCGACATCTTCACGTTCGCGATGTCGACACCCGTGTTGTCCGACTTCACGCGGACCTTCACGTTGTAATCGACCACTCTTTTCACTGGCACCAGGATTTTCATGCACACGCTCCAAAGTTACGAATACGACCAGAGGCCATTCTATAGCGAGGCCTCATGACTGCGCGGCCAAGCGGACCCAACCTTCGTGGTTGTCGAGGATACCGCTTCTTGGCGACGCGCCAATGATATCGAACGGTCGTTCTATTTTAAAAGAGAAAAAACCCGGACGCAAAGCCCGGGTTTTCGATCATCGACTCTAATCTCGCCGGGCGCCGCGTGCTTCACCTGTTACCAGGCGGCAATGACCGCGCCGCCGAACTTGCCTTCGATGAACT
The DNA here is from genome assembly GCF_002223045.2 of Burkholderia sp. HI4860. NCBI lineage: Bacteria > Pseudomonadati > Pseudomonadota > Betaproteobacteria > Burkholderiales > Burkholderiaceae > Burkholderia > Burkholderia sp. HI4860. The sequence continues at coordinate 829,181 of NZ_NKFO02000003.1, forward strand.
GCTTCACCTCGGCCGAATGATAGGCCGCGACCAGTTTCGCGACCCACGGCTTGTTCCGGTCCGCCTCGCGGATCGCGAGGATGTTCGCGTACGGGCCGTTCGGGCCCTCGATCGCGATCGCGTCCTGTTTCGGTTTCAACCCCGCTTCCATCGCGTAGTTGGTATTGATCGCAGCCGCGTCGACGTCACCGAGCGAGCGCGGAATCTGCGCCGCATCGAGTTCGACGATCTTCAGCTTGCGCGGATTGTCGACGATATCGAGCGGCGTCGCCTTCAGCCCCGTGTCCGCGCGCAGCTTCAGCAGGCCCTGCTTCTGCAGCAACAGCAGCGCACGGCCGCCATTGGTCGGATCGTTCGGGACCGCGATACGCGCGCCCGGCTTCAGTTCGGCCAGCGACTTCACGCGCTTCGAATAGATGCCCATCGGGAACGTGACGGTATCCGCGACCTTGACCAGCTTGTAGCCGCGATCCTTCACCTGCGCCTGCAGATACGGATCGTGCTGGTAGCTGTTCGCATCGAGGTCGCCCGACGCCAGCGCGGCGTTCGGCTGCACGTAATCGGAGAATTCGACGATGCGGATGTCGAGGCCGCTCTTCGCCGCGACCTTCTTCACCACTTCCATGATCTGCGCGTGCGGCCCGCCCGTCACGCCCACCTTGATGGTTTCGGCCTGCGCGTGTGCGCCCGCAAACAGCGCGGCCGCGCCCAGTGCCGCCGCGAATTTCAGCATGAAGCGTCGTTGCATCGAGTGTCCCCTGACGGATCAATCTTGTTTTACTTGTGGCTCAGCCGGCGGACGAGCCAGTCGCCGAACGACTGCACGATCTGCACGAACACGATCAGGATCGCGACCACCGTCCACATCACTTCGGGCAGATAGCGCTGGTAGCCGTAGCGGATCCCGAGATCGCCGAGGCCGCCACCGCCGATCGCGCCCGCCATCGCCGAATAGCCGACCAGCGACACGAACGTGATCGTCAGGCCCGCGACGACGCCCGGCAGCGATTCGGGCAGCAGCACCTTGAAGACGATCTGCGACGTGGTCGCGCCCATCGATTGCGCAGCCTCGATCAGCCCGCGGTCGACTTCGCGCAACGCCGTCTCGACGAGACGCGCGATGAACGGCGCGGCCGCGAGCGTCAACGGCACGACCGCCGCGGCCGTGCCGATCGACGAACCCGTGACGAGCCGCGTAAACGGAATCACCGCGACCAGCAGGATGATGAACGGCGTCGAGCGGACGGCATTCACGATGCCGCCGAGCACGCGATTCACCGCGAGGTTCTGCAGCACGCCCTGGCGGTCGGTCAGGTAGAGCAGCACGCCGAGCGGCAGGCCGACGAGCGCGCCGACCACCCCGGAGATGCCGACCATGATCAGCGTCTCCCAGAACGACTGCACGAACATATCGAACATCTCACTCAACATACGAAAGCTCCTCTACCACCACACCTTGCTCGCGCAGGAACGCGAGCGCCTGCCCGACCTTGCCCGGCTCGCCGCCCGCGAGCACCGCGAGCGAACCGAATGCCTGCCCCTGGATCTCGTCGATCTGGCCGTGCAGGATGTTGAAATCGAGTTCGTACCGGCGAATCGTCTCCGACAGGATCGGCTGGTCGACACCCGAGCCCGTGAACGCGAGCCGCAGCAAATGCCCGCTGCCCGTCTTCAGCCGCTCGGCCACGCGCGCCTTCAACGCGGGCGGCAACTCCTGCGCGATCACGTCGCCGATCAGCGCGCGCGTCACTTCGTGATGCGGCTGCAGGAACACGTCGATCACGCGGCCTTCCTCGACCACGCGCCCCGCATCGAGCACCGCGACGCGATCGCACACCTGCTTGATTACTTCCATCTGGTGCGTGATCAGCACGATCGTCAGGCCGAGTTCGCGGTTGATGCGCTTGAGCAGGTCGAGAATCGAACGCGTGGTCTCGGGATCGAGCGCGGACGTCGCTTCGTCCGACAGCAGCACCTTCGGCTGGCTCGCGAGCGCGCGGGCGATGCCGACGCGCTGCTTCTGCCCGCCGCTGATCTGCGACGGATAGCGATCCTTCTGCGCAGACAACCCGACAAGGTCGAGCAGCGGCAGCACGGCGGCCTCGATCTCGGCACGGCTGGCGCCGGCCAGTTCGAGCGGCAGCGCGACGTTGTCGAACACCGTGCGCGACGACAGCAGGTTGAAGTGCTGGAAGATCATGCCGATCTCGCGGCGCGCCTCGCGCAGCGCGCCAGCCGGCAGCAGCGTGAGATCGCGCCCGCCGACGACGACATTGCCTTCGGTCGGCCGCGTGAGCAGGTTGATGGTGCGCACGAGCGTGCTCTTGCCGGCGCCGCTTCGGCCGATGATGCCGAACACCTCACCCTGCGGAATCGTCAGGTTGATATTGCGCAGCGCCTCGACCCAGCCACCCGGCCCGGGAAATCGCTGCGAAAGATTGCGTAATTCGATCATGTAAACAAAACGGCGGCCCGGCTGGCGAGTTGGCCCGCCAGTCGGCCGCCGATGCATCTGGAATAGCCGTCGATTTTACCGCAAACCCCTCATTCCCCTTAATAATCGATTTCGATCTTTTCATAACCACACGAAATTAGAGGAGCCCCGCTGGCGCGCCGCGACGGTGCCGCGACTATGATCCGGAACACATATGCCAACCGACAGGGGACACGCCAGATGACCGCCACCACGACGCCGGCCGCCACGCCCGCCACCGCCGGACCGGCGCCTTCGTCGCCGCCCGCGCCGACCATGGGCCGGCTGCGTACCGCGGACGGGCTCGAACTGGCGTCGTACCGGTGGTCCGCCGGCGATGGCTCCACGCCGCCGCGCGCGACGATCGCGCTCGTTCACGGTCTTGCCGAACACGCGGGCCGCTATGCTGCGCTCGCCGGCCGGCTGAATGCGGCCGGCATCGACGTGCTCGCGATCGACCTGCGCGGGCACGGCCAGTCTCCCGGCAAGCGCGCGTGGGTCGAGCGCTTCGACGGCTACCTGAACGATGCGGATGCGCTTGTCGCCGAAGCCGCGCGCGGCCATTCGCCGCTGTTCCTGATGGGGCACAGCATGGGTGGCGCGGTCGCGGCGCTGTACGCGATCGAACGCGCGCCGACGCGCGGCCCCCTGCTGACGGGCCTCGTGCTGTCGAGCCCGGCGCTCGCGCCGGGGCGCGACGTGCCGCGCTGGATGCTCGCGGTGAGCCGCGTCATCAGCCGCGTCTGGCCGACCTTCCCTGCCATCAGGATCGATGCGGCACTGCTGTCGCGCGATCCGGCCATCGTCGCGGCCAATCGTGCCGATCCGCTCGTGCATCACGGCGCGGTGCCCGCGCGCACCGGCGCGGAGATTCTCGACGCGATGGCGCGCATCGAAAGCGGCCGCGGTGAGCTACGCGTTCCGGTGCTCGTCTATCACGGAACCGAGGACAAGCTGACCGAGCCCGACGGCAGCCGGGTGTTCGGCGCGCGCGTCGGCTCGCCCGATCGCACGCTGACGCTCTACGAAGGTGGCTATCACGAAACGATGAACGATCTCGAACGCGATCGCGTGATCGACGCGCTGATCGCGTGGATTCACGCGCGCGTGCCGGCGCGCTGAGCGCGCCCGGCCCGGCCGGTTAATCGGTAATCAGATCCCGGCCAGCACGCGCAGGTGCGCAACGACGCTGCGCCCGAGCGCGGACAGGTTGTAGCCGCCTTCGAGGCAGCTCACGATGCGGCCCTGCGCATGCCGGCGGGCCACGTCGACGATCTGCGCGGTCAGCCATTCGAAGTCGGCTTCGACGAGGCCGAGGTTGCCGATATCGTCCTCGCGATGCGCATCGAAACCCGCCGACACGAACAGCATCTGCGGCTTGAACGCATCGAGGCGCGGCAGCCAGAACATGTCGACGGCTTCGCGGATCGCCATCCCGTTGCTACGCGCCGGCATCGGCAGGTTGACCATGTTCGGCGCCTGGTGATCGACGCCCGAGAACGGGTACAGCGGATGCTGGAAGAAGCTGCACATCAGCACGCGCTCGTCATTCGCGAATGCGGCCTCGGTGCCGTTGCCGTGATGCACGTCGAAATCGATGATCGCCACGCGCTCCAGACCGTGTACGTCGAGCGCGTGCCGCGCGGCGATCGCGACGTTGTTGAAGAAGCAGAAACCCATCGCGCGCGCGGGCTCCGCGTGGTGGCCGGGCGGGCGCACGCCGCAGAACGCATTCGCATAGCGGCCTTCGATCACCGCGTCGGTCGCCGCGATCGCGGCACCGGCCGCGCGCAGCGCCGCACGCCACGTATCGCAGTTCATCAGCGTATCGGGATCGATCTCGACGTAGCCGTCGACCGGCGTCATGCTCCGGATGTAGTCGATGTGCGCCTGCGTATGCACCCGGCCCAGCGCGACTTCGCTCGCGAACGGCGCGGTTTCGTGCACGATCAGGTCGTCGATGCGGCTCGCGATCAGTTGATCCTGGATCGCCGACAGGCGGGCCGGGCATTCCGGATGCCATTCCCCCATCTCGTGCAGCATGCAGTCGGGGTGCGTATAGAAAGCGGTTGCCATAAGCTGTCATCCGCGGCGCACGGTGCACCGCAGGTCTCCATCAATGATGTCCATCGTCTGCCGCGAATTCGCCGCTAACTTACCACAACGGGGGCCCGCCACGCCCCGGCGCGCCGGATCCGTCGGGTATACTGCGCCGAACCCAATCGCCTTGTCCGCCCGCTTCGACATGAATTCCAGCAAGCCTGCCGCCCTTCTCTCCGCGCTGTTCCGTGCTCGCGTGCCGCTCGTTGCGGCCGCTATGGTCGCGGCCCTCGGCACCGCGCCTGCCGGCGCGCAGACGCAACCCGCGAAGTCCACGGGCAAGCTCGTCGCACAGGCCCAGCCGCAGCAGCCGACGCCGCCAGGCCAGACCTTCGAAGAGGAAATTGTTCCGCAGCGTTACGCGAACAACGCGAAGGTCGATGCGTTCATCGACGAGATGGTCAGCCGCAACGGCTTCGACTCCGCGAGCCTGCATGCGCTGTTCTCGCGCATCAGCTATTCGGCGACAGCGGTCAAGCTCGTGAAGCCGGCGCCGTCGCCGACGGTCAAGAACTGGCGCGTCTATCGCTCGCGCTTCATCGAGCCGATCCGGATCAACGCGGGCGTGAAATTCTGGAAGGCGAACCAGGCAACGCTGCAACGCGCATCCGAGCAGTTCGGCGTGCCGCCCGAAGTGATCGTCGGCATCATCGGCGTCGAGACGATCTACGGCCGCTACATGGGCAATTTCCGCGTGCTCGACGCGCTGACGACGCTCACGTTCGACTATCCCGACACGCCGAATCGCGACAGCCGCCAGGCGACGTTCCGCAAGAACCTCGAGGACTTCCTGGTCTGGACGCGCGACAACCAGCTCGACCCGACCACCGTGCTCGGCTCGTATACGGGCGCGATCGGGATTCCGCAGTTCCTGCCGAGCAGCATCCGCGAGTATGCGGTCGACTTCGACGGCACGGGCCATGTCGACCTGCGCAGCAGTCCTGTCGATGCGATCGGCAGCGTCGCGAACTACCTGAAGCAGCACGGCTGGGAAACCGACCGCCCGGTGGTCTGGCAGATCACGCCCGATACGGGCAGCCTGGGAATTGCCCAGGCCGCGGCCGACGGCCAGCCCGAACCGCACTGGGCGCTGTCGCAACTGCTGCGCGCAGGCATGACGCTGAACGAGCCGACGGTCAACATCACGACCGAAGGCGGTACCCCGGTGACGGTGGTCGACCTGCCGTCGCCGGGGCGTGCGACCGAGTACATGCTCGGCCTCAAGAATTTCTATGTGCTGACGCGCTACAACCGCAGCTTCTTCTATGCGCTCACCGTGTACCAGCTTGGCGAGGCGGTGAAGGCGCAGATGGAAGCGAACGGCGCACTTCAGCCGGCCACCGTCGACACCGAGTCGCAATAAGTACCAGCCGCTCAAAGAAAAAGCGCCGCACAAGCGGCGCTTTTTTTATCGCACGCGGGTTGCGCGCACCTGCCCGCGTTCAGGCAGGGAACACGCCCGTGGACAGGTAGCGGTCGCCGCGATCGCAGATGATGAACACGATCGTCGCATTCTCGACCTGACGCGCGATGCGCATCGCGACTTCACATGCGCCGCCCGACGAAATGCCCGCGAAGATGCCTTCGACCGACGCGAGCCGGCGCGCCATCGTTTCCGCCGCGGCCTGGCTCACGTTCTCGACGCGGTCGACCCGGCTGCGATCGAAGATGGTCGGCATGTACGCTTCCGGCCACTTGCGGATGCCGGGAATGCGCGAACCGTCTTCTGGCTGCGCACCGACGATCTCGATCGCCGGATTCTGTTCCTTCAGATAGTGCGACGTGCCCATGATCGTGCCCGTCGTGCCCATGGCCGACACGAAGTGCGTGATGCGCCCTTCGGTATCGCGCCAGATTTCCGGGCCGGTCGCTTCGTAGTGCGCAATCGGATTGTCGGGGTTCGCGAACTGGTCGAGGATCACGCCCTTGCCTTCGCGCTGCATCTGGTCCGCGAGATCGCGTGCCAGCTCCATCCCGCCCTTCACCGGCGTCAGGATGATTTCGGCGCCGTAGGCAGCCATGCTCTGGCGGCGCTCGACCGACAGGTCCTCCGGCATGATCAGCACCATCTTATAGCCGCGGATCGCCGCCGCCATCGCCAGTGCGATACCCGTATTGCCGCTCGTCGCCTCGATCAGCGTATCGCCCGGCTTGATGCGCCCGCGCGCCTCGGCCTTGCTGATCATCGACAGTGCCGGACGATCCTTCACGGAACCAGCCGGATTGTTGCCTTCGAGCTTCGCGAGCAGCACGTTGTTGCGCGCGCGAATTTCATCGTCCGGCAAGCGGACCAGTTGGACGAGCGGCGTATTGCCGATCGTGTCTTCGATAGTTTTGTAAGCCATGGATATACCGTGAGTACGAGGCCGATCAATCGATCGATTGTAAACCAGCACCGCTGCTCACGCCGGCAACCCCATTGCGACGATGGAATATGCGTGCCGTGCAACCCGCCACCGCAGACACCGCGCCCACGCAAAAAACCCGCGGCATGCCGCGGGAAGCCGTCGCAATGACGGCGACTGAAGGAGCTCGTTGTCGGTCGCGCGCGTCGCGTTACTTCTGTGCCGTGCGGGCAGGCGGTGCCGCGGGCTTGCCGAGCGGCTTGCCCGGTGCCGGCGGCGTGGCACCCGTGCCGGCCGCGCCGATCGTCAGGCCTTCCTGCTGAAGCCGCTCGACGGTATGGCCGCCCATGCCTTTCACGCGCGACGCGAGATCTTCCGCATTCTTGAACGGACCGCGTGCGCCGCGTTCGTCGAGAATCGCCTTCGCCCGAGCCGGGCCGATGCCCTTGATGCCGACGAGCGCATCCTCGTTCGCGGTGTTGACGTCAACGGCCGCCCAGGCCGACGCGATCGTGCCGAGCATTGCCGCTGCGGCCAACCATTTCCTGATCATGTGCTGGATCTCCGATGAAAAACGGCCGGCGGCTGCCGACCGTGAGACCCAGTCTATCGATGCAACGCTTCCGCTTAAACCTGGCCAGATAGCCAACGCACATAGCGGTCGACGCCTTCCTGCACGGTCAGGAACGGTGCGTCGTAACCGGCCGCGCGAAGCTTCGTCGGATCGGCCTGCGTGAAGCACTGGTACTTGCCGCGCAGTGCATCGGGGAACGGCACGTATTCGATCAGCCCTTGCTCGACCTGCTGCGCGAGCGTCAGCGGCGGCTGGTTGTCGAGCGCACGCAGCGTGTTCACGACCGTCGACGCGATATCGTTGAACGGCTGCGCACGGCCCGTGCCGAGGTTGAAGATGCCCGACTTCTCAGGATGATCGAAGAAGAACAGGTTCACCTTCGTCACGTCCTCGACCGACACGAAGTCGCGCGTCTGCTCGCCCGGTGCATAGCCGTTGTACTCGCCGAACAGCTTCACCTTGCCTTCCGCACGGAACTGGTTGAAGTTGTGGAACGCGACCGACGCCATGCGCCCCTTGTGCGTCTCGCGCGGGCCGTACACGTTGAAATAGCGGAAGCCGGCGATCTGGCTCTTCGCGGTCGGCAGCACGCGACGGATCACCTGGTCGAACAGGAACTTCGAATAGCCGTAGATGTTCAGCGGCGCCTCGACCTCGCGCTCCTCGACGAAGCGCGTCGATCCGCCGTAGGTCGCGGCCGACGAGGCGTACAGGAACTGCGTGCCCTGCGCGAGGCAGGCGTCGAGCACCGCGCGGCTGTAGCGGAAGTTGTTGTCCATCATGTAGCGGCCGTCGGTTTCCATCGTGTCCGAACAGGCGCCTTCGTGGAAAATCGCGCGTACCTTGCCGAAATCACCACGTGCGAAACGTTCGACGAATTCCGTCTTGTCCAGATAGTCGTCGATCTCGCAATCGACGAGATTCCGGAACTTGTCCGCACGCGTCAGGTTGTCGACTGCGATGATGCGCGTTTCGCCGCGCTCGTTGAGCGCCTTGACGATGTTCGCGCCGATAAAACCGGCTGCGCCGGTGACGATGAGGGTCATGATCGTCCTGCCTGAAAAGTGCGAGCCATGCGTGCGGCGCGCTCGTCGCGCCACCGCATGCGCTCAGTGAAACAGTTCGTCGTAGTCCACCGTGGCCGTGCCGAGCTTGCCGACCACGATGCCTGCCGCGCGATTCGCGAGCACGACGGCGTCGACGAGCGGCACGCCCGCGCCGAGCATCGTCGCGACCGTTGCAATCACGGTATCGCCCGCGCCCGACACGTCGAACACCTCGCGTGCGAGCGCCGGTGCGTGCAGTTCGCCGGTGGCGGAAAACAGCGTCATCCCTTCTTCCGAACGCGTGAGCAGCAGCGCGTCGATGCCGAGTTCCGCGCGCAGCTTCGCGACGCGCGCGCGCAGATCGTCTTCCGACTTCCACTGCCCGACCACTTCGCGCAGTTCAGCGCGATTCGGCGTGATCAGCGACGCGCCGCGATAGCGTGCCCAGTCGTCGCCCTTCGGGTCGACGAGGACGGACTTGCCGGCCGCCCGCGCCTTCTCGATCATCGTCGTGACGTGCGTCAGGCCGCCTTTCGCGTAATCCGACATCAGCACGACGTCGTGCTGCGGCAGCAGCGCATCGAAGCGCGCGAGCCCCGCGAGCAGCACCTCGTGCGTCGGCATGGCCTCGAAGTCGACGCGCAGCAGTTGCTGCTGGCGCGCGAGCACGCGCAGCTTGATCGTGGTCGGCAGCGCCGGGTCGCGCTCGAGATGCGGCGTCACGCCGCTGCTGCCGAGCAGTTCGACGATCCGCTCGCCGGGTTCGTCGCACCCGACGACGCACAGCAACCCGGCCTGGCCGCCGAGCGTCACGGCGTTGCGCGCGACGTTGGCCGCACCGCCGAGGCGCTCTTCCTGACGCTGCACGTGCACGACCGGCACCGGCGCTTCAGGCGAAATGCGATCGACGTTGCCGAACCAGTAACGGTCGAGCATCACGTCGCCGACGACAAGCACGCGCGAGCGCGCGAGCTGCTCGCGCGGCACCGGAACGACTTCGCGAAGAGTATTCATCGTGTGGTCAGCCACGGGTGGACGACTGGGGATCGACATACGGCCGGCCGATCGCGTAGTAGTCGATGCCCAGTTCGGCCATCGCATCCGGCTCATAGAGATTGCGACCGTCGAAGATCACCGGCGCCTTCAGTTCGGCCTTCAGGCGCGTGAAGTCGGGACTCCGGAATTCCTTCCATTCGGTCACGATCACGAGCGCGTCCGCCCCCGTCACGGCGATGTCCTGCGTCTCGACGAGATGCAGCCGCGCCAGCGCATCCGGATCGGCGCCGAAATCGAGCGCAAACACGCGCCGCGCCTCGTCGACCGCGACCGGATCGTACGCACGCACGGTCGCGCCGCGTTCGAGCAGCGCGGCGATCAGGCGACGGCTCGGCGCCTCGCGCATGTCGTCGGTGTTCGGCTTGAACGCCAGGCCCCAGACCGCGAACTCGCGGCCGCTCAGGTCGGCGCCGAAGCGCTGCTCGATCTTGCCGATCAGCACGTCCTTCTGCGCATAGTTGGCCGCCTCGACGGCCTCGAGGATACGCAGCGGCTGGCCGTTCTCACCGGCCGTGCGAATCAGCGCCTGGACGTCCTTCGGAAAGCACGAGCCGCCGTAGCCGACGCCGGCGTACAGGAAGTGATAGCCGATGCGCGGATCGGAGCCGATCCCGCGGCGCACGGCCTCGATGTCGGCGCCGACCTTGTCGGCCAGATTCGACATCTCGTTCATGAACGAGATGCGCGTGGCGAGCATCGCGTTCGCCGCATATTTCGCGAATTCGGCCGAACGCACGTCCATGTAGATCGTGCGCTCGTGGTTGCGATTGAACGGCGCGTAAAGCTTCTTCATCTTCTCGCGCGCGATCGTGCCCGTCTCGTCGTCGTCGACGCCGATGATGATCCGGTCCGGACGCATGAAGTCTTCGACCGCGGCGCCTTCCTTCAGGAATTCCGGGTTCGACACGACCGAGAAGCGATGCGCGACGCTGCCTGCCAGACCGCGGGCGGCGAGCGCCTCGTCGACCACGCCGCGCACGCGCTGTGCGGTGCCGACCGGCACCGTCGACTTGTCGACGATCACCTTGAAGCCCGTCATGTGGCGGCCGATGTTGCGTGCGGCTTCGAGCACGTACTGGAGGTCGGCCGAGCCGTCCTCGTCGGGCGGCGTGCCGACGGCGATGAACTGGATCTCGCCGTGCGCGACGCTCGCCTCGATATCGGTCGAGAAGCGCAGGCGCCCCGCCGCGCGGTTGCGCGCGATGATGTCCAGCAGCCCCGGTTCGTGAATCGGCATCCCGCCGTTGTTCAGGATGTCGATCTTGCGCTGATCGACGTCGAGACAGAAGACGTCGTGACCGATCTCCGCGAGGCACGCGCCCGTGACGAGACCGACATAGCCGGTGCCGATGATGGTGATTTTCATAGATGTTCCGGTACTTCCCGGTAATTGACTAACTTGGCCGCCGGGACGAGCCCGGCGACAACCGCAGCGCGTTGGCTCTGCGTGCCGGGATCAGCCCGGCATCGCAGGTTCGACGCGGCGCGGCGCATAGGTTTCCCAGCCGCTGCATCCGGGGCACTGCCAATAGAAGAGCCGTGCCCGGAAACCGCAATTCTGGCACGTATACCGTGGCAGATTCTTCGTGCGCTGCTTGATCAGCGCACGCATCATTTCAAGTTCCTTACGACGCGGTTCGTCGGCCGCGGCGATTTGCGCATCGAGCAGATGCAGCATCCCCGACAGGTTCGGTGACTTCTCCATCTGCGTGCGCGCGAGCGTGTGCGCCGCCTCCTGGCCGCGCAACCCCGCGATGTGCTGGTACGCGATGTCGAGCAGGTCGTTCGACGGATAGCGGTCGATATACCCCATCAGCAGCTCGGCGCCTTCGGCATGCTTGCCGAGCGCGACATACGCCTTCATCAGCTTGTCGGCGACGAGCGGCAGATACGCGGGATTCTGCGCCTCGACGCGCTTCCAGTGCTCGATCGCGGCCGCGTGGTTGCCCTCGGCTTCCGCCGCGTCACCGGACAGCACCGTCGCGCGCACGTTCTGCGGGTTCACGGCCAGCGCCAGGCGCAGCTGCTCGGCGGCCGCTGCCGCGTTCTTGCGCTGCAGCGCGTCCTGCGCGAGTTCGCAGTGGAACTGGGCGATTTCGACGCCAAGCGGCTTGTCGCTCATCGACTCGATGCGCTTTGCCGTATCGATCGACTTGTTCCAGTCCTTCTCGATCTCGTAGATCGTCAGCAGCGCCCGCTGCGCGCCGAGCGCGTAATCGCCGTCGGCGAGCTTGTGAAACGCCTCTTCGGCACGATCGAGCAGCCCGGCCTTCAGGAAATCCTGGCCGAGCTCGTACAGCGCGTGGTCGCGCTCGTTGACCGGCAGGTCCGTGCGGCTCAGCAGGTTCTGGTGCACGCGGATCGCACGATCGGTCTCGCCGCGGCGGCGAAACAGGTTGCCGAGCGCGAAGTGCAGCTCGACCGTCTCGGGATCGAGCTTGGCGACCTCGATGAACGCATCGATCGCCTTGTCGGGTTGTTCGTTCAACAGAAAATTCAGGCCGCGAAAATACGATCGCGGCAGGTTGGCACTCTCCGACAGGAGATTCTTCAGGTCATAGCGTGACGCCGCCCAACCCAGCGCGAACGCGACCGGAATCGCGAGCAACCACCAAAAATCCAGATCCATGCGAAATATCGAAGCAGAGACGAAAACCGCGCGATGATCGCGCGGCGTCCGTGTTAAATGACGGGCGGCATCGGCGGCTGGTCGATGACGGCCGGCGTTTCGCGCGCCGCACGCAGATCGCGCTTCAGGCGCCCGTTCTCGAGACGCAGGCGGAAGATCGAAGGCAGCGCGGACAGCAAGCCGGCCAGCAGCCCCACGGCGAAGAACGCCAGGCCGATCAGGATCAGCGGCGCTTGCCATGAATAGCCGGCAACGAAATTCAGCGTCGCGGTTTGCGTATTGGCCAGCGCAAGCACCAGCAGCAGTACGAACACCAATACCCGGATCAGCCAGACGATAAACTTCATGAAGCCCTCTCTTTGTTGAGGTTTGCCGCGGCGCGCGACTCCCCTTCGTCGCGCCGAATCGACCCGTATTGTAAAGGATGCGTTTCCGCGGCTGCGCAGATCCTGCGCGCCGCCGTTGCGCGGCGATCGCCGGAAATGAAAAAAGCGCCCGCAAGGGGCGCTTTTCTTTTCAGCCTTCGCCGGATGGGTTCCGGGCAAACCGGATGACGCTCAACGCTCGTCGTCCGGATCATCAGCCTTCAGCGGCTCACCGGCGCGGCCGTCGACGCGTTCGCGCAATTCCTTGCCAGGCTTGAAGTGCGGCACGAACTTCTCGGGCACCTGCACTTTCTCCCCTGACTTCGGGTTGCGTCCGACGCGCGCCGGGCGACGGTTGAGGCCAAAGCTGCCGAAACCCCGAATTTCAATGCGATGCCCTTTCGCCAGGGCGTCAGACATCGCATCGAGCATCGTTTTCACCGCGAAATCCGCATCCTTGAGGACAAGTTGCGGAAATCGCGATGCCAGCTGCGCGACCAACTCGGATTTGGTCATACTTCAGCAGACCTCGTGAGGCTTACTGGTTCTGGCCGTCGAGCTTCGCCTTCAGCAGCGCGCCGAGGTTGGTCGTACCGGTCGCAGCAGCGCTGGAGTCCGACTGCAGGCCGCGGATCGCTTCCTGTTGTTCAGCCGAATCCTTCGCCTTGATCGACAGGTTGATGCCGCGCGACTTGCGATCGATGTTGATCACCATCGCGTTGACCTTGTCGCCTTCCTTCAGCACGTTGCGTGCGTCTTCGACGCGATCCTGCGAGATTTCCGACGCGCGCAGGTAGCCTTCGATGTCACCCGTCAGCGTAACGACCGCACCCTTCGCATCGACCGTCTTCACGACGCCGTCGACGATCGAGCCCTTGTCGTTCATTGCAACGTAGTTGCTGAACGGGTCGCCTTCGAGCTGCTTGATGCCCAGCGAAATACGTTCCTTCTCGACGTCGATACCGAGCACGATTGCTTCGACTTCGTCGCCCTTCTTGTACTTGCGAACAGCTTCTTCGCCAGCTTCGCTCCACGACAGGTCCGACAGGTGGACCAGGCCGTCGATGCCGCCCGGCAGACCGATGAACACGCCGAAGTCGGTGATCGACTTGATTGCGCCCGTGATCTTGTCGCCCTTCTTGAAGTTGCGGCTGAAGTCATCCCACGGATTCGGCTTGCACTGCTTCATGCCGAGGCTGATACGACGACGGTCTTCGTCGATCTCGAGGACCATGACTTCGACTTCGTCGCCCAGCTGGACAACCTTCGACGGAGCAACGTTCTTGTTGGTCCAGTCCATTTCCGACACGTGGACGAGGCCTTCGATGCCCGATTCCACTTCGACGAATGCGCCGTAGTCGGTGATGTTCGTGACCTTGCCGAACAGGCGCGTGCCCGACGGGTAACGGCGCGAGATGCCTTCCCACGGATCGTCGCCCAGTTGCTTGATGCCCAGCGAGACGCGGTTCTTCTCTTGGTCGAACTTGAGGATCTTCGCGGTGACTTCCTGGCCAACCGACAGGACTTCGCTCGGGTGACGCACACGACGCCATGCGATGTCGGTGATGTGCAGCAGGCCGTCGATGCCGCCGAGGTCGACGAACGCGCCGTAGTCGGTGATGTTCTTGACCACGCCGTTGACGATCGCGCCTTCCTTCAGCGTCTCGAGCAGCTTCGCGCGCTCTTCGCCCTGGGTTGCTTCGATCACTGCACGACGCGACAGCACGACGTTGTTACGCTTGCGATCGAGCTTGATCACGCGGAACTCGAGCGTCTTGCCTTCGTACGGGGTCGTGTCCTTGACCGGACGCGTGTCGACCAGCGAACCCGGCAGGAACGCGCGGATGCCGTTGACCATCACGGTCATGCCGCCCTTCACCTTGCCGGTGATCGTGCCGGTGACGAGTTCGTTGTTGTCGAGCGCCTTTTCCAGCGACAGCCACGATGCAAGGCGCTTCGCCTTGTCGCGCGACAGGATCGTGTCGCCGTAGCCGTTTTCGAGTGCGTCGATCGCGACGGACACGAAATCGCCCGACTGCACCTCAACCTCGCCCTGATCGTTCAGGAATTCCTCGATCGGAATGTAAGCCTCGGACTTCAGGCCTGCATTGACGACCACGAAGTTGTGGTCGACGCGCACGACTTCGGCGGAAATCACTTCGCCGGCGCGCATGTCTTGGCGGGTCAGCGACTCTTCGAACAGAGCCGCGAAAGATTCAGTATTCGGGGTAGAGGTTTGCAGGTCGGACATAAAAATCTGATTGTGCATGGATCGCTGTGCCACGCCGGCCGGAATGGCAGGCTGAAAGGGCCAGATCGAGGTCCACACGGGGTTAAGGGTTCGAAACACGCTCCGCACTTACGCGCTGAGCACCTACCGCTGCCCGCCTTCTCAGGCCGGCTGGCCAAGCGCCCGGTACCACTGCAGCACCTGGTCGACCGCTTCATCGACCGACAGCGCCGACGTATCGAGCAGCTTGGCATCTGCTGCGGGCTTGAGCGGCGCGGCCGCGCGATTGCTGTCGCGCGCATCACGTTCACGAAGATCCCGGAGCAAGTCATCAATATTAGCAGAAAAACCTTTTTGCATCAATTGCTTATGCCGTCTGGTCGCGCGCGCCTCGGCGCTGGCCGTCAGGAACACCTTCAGCACGGCGTCCGGGAAGATCACGGTACCCATGTCGCGCCCGTCCGCAACGAGGCCCGGCGTCTTGCGGAACGCGCGCTGGCGCGCGACGAGCGCGGTGCGCACCGGCCCGTGCACGGCGATCGCCGACGCGCGGTTGCCGACCGCTTCGGCGCGGATGTCGTTCGACACATCGACGCCGTCGAGCTGCGCGCAGCCTTCGCGGAACGTGATGTGGAGATCGTCGATCAGCTTCACCAGCGCGTCGATGTCCTCGGCCTCGATGCCGTAGCGCACGCTCGCGAGCGCGGCGAGCCGGTACAGCGCGCCGCTGTCGAGCAGGTGGAAGCCAAGATGCGCGGCGACGAGCGCGGCGACGGTGCCCTTGCCGGAAGCAGTCGGGCCGTCGATCGTGATGACGGGAGTCGGGTGAAAGGGTCGGGTCGATTTCATCAGAACAGTGGGGTCAGGCTTTGGCGAGCGCGGCGAAGCGGTCGAAATAGTCGGGGAACGTCTTGCCGACGCACTTCGGATCGTTGATCCGCACGGGCACGCCGCCCAGGCTGACGAGCGAGAAGCACATCGCCATCCGGTGATCGTCGTAGGTGTCGATCGCCGCGTTCGGCGTGAGCTTTTCCGGCGGCGTGACGACGAGGTAGTCCGGGCCTTCCTCGACGATCGCGCCGACCTTGCGCAGTTCGGTCGCCATCGCGGCGATGCGGTCGGTTTCCTTCACGCGCCAGCTTGCGATGTTGCGCAGCGTGCTCGCGCCGTTCGCGAACAGCGCCGCGACCGCGATGGTCATCGCCGCATCGGGGATCAGGTTGAAGTCCATGTCGATCGGCTCGAGCTTGCCGTGGTCGTGGCCGATGCCGCGCACGTCGATCCAGTCGTCGCCCATCGTCACGTTCGCGCCCATCTGCATCAGCGCGTTCGCGAAGCCGACATCGCCCTGGATGCTCGCCCGCCCCACGCCTTCGACGCGCAGCGGGCCGCCGCCGAGCGCGCCGGCCGCGAGGAAGTACGACGCGGACGACGCATCGCCCTCGACCATGATCCGCCCCGGCGAGCGGTAGCGGACGCCGGCCGGCACGACGAAGCGCTGCCAGCCGTCGCGCTCGACGGTCACGCCGAAGCGCGCCATCAGCCGGATCGTGATGTCGATGTACGGCTTCGAGATCAGTTCGCCATCGACCTCGACGACGATCTTGCCGTCCTTCGCCTTCACGAGCGGCAGCGTCATCAGCAGCGCCGTGAGGAACTGGCTCGACACGTCGCCGCGCACGCGGATCGGCGCGTCGACGGAAATGCTTGCCGGCTTGATCCGCAGCGGCGGGTAGCCTTCGTTCAGCTCGTAGCCGATCTGCGCGCCGATTTGCCTCAGACCGTCGACGAGATCGCCGATCGGCCGCTCGTGCATGCGCGGCACGCCGTGCACGC
Organism: Burkholderia sp. HI4860; assembly: GCF_002223045.2. Classification (NCBI taxonomy): domain Bacteria; kingdom Pseudomonadati; phylum Pseudomonadota; class Betaproteobacteria; order Burkholderiales; family Burkholderiaceae; genus Burkholderia; species Burkholderia sp. HI4860. Next base: position 845,835 of record NZ_NKFO02000003.1, read on the forward strand.
GATAGTCGCCGCCGTTCACCGCGAGCGCGGCGGTCAGCGGCCGCACGGCCGTGCCCGCGTTGCCGAGGAACAGGTCGGCCGTCTTCGCGGTGAATGCGCCGCGCGTGCCCATCACGACGCAGGTGTCGCCATCGCGCGCGAGCTTCACGCCGAGCTTGCCGAGTGCGTCGAGCATCACGCGCGTGTCGTCGGAGTCGAGCAGGTTGGTGATCGTGGTTTCGCCTTCGGCAAGCGCCGCGAGCAGCAGCACGCGGTTCGAAATGCTTTTCGAGCCGGGCAGGCGCACGGTGCCCGATGCGCTGGAGTACGGGCCGAGATCGAGATAGTCCATGGGAATCGTCCTGTTATTTCTTGACCGGTTCGGCAGCGGGCGCACCGCCGCGCTCCTGCCATGCCTTGCGCGCAGCGCGCGAGCGCGTGAACACCGCTTCGAGCGCCGCGCCGTCGCCGGCGTCGATCGCCGCGCGCAGCCGCGTGAGCACCCGCATGTAACCATCGAGCTCATCGAGCAGCGCCGCGCGGTTCGCGACGCACACGTCGCGCCACATCTCCGGGCTCGACGCCGCGATGCGCGTGAAATCGCGGAAGCCGCCCGCCGCGTACGAAAATTTCAGTTCCGCGTCGGCCTCGCCGAGGATCTGCTCGACGAGCGCGAACGACAGCACGTGCGGCAGATGGCTGATCGACGCAAATACGCGATCGTGCTGCTCCGTGCTCATCGTGCGCACGTCGGCGCCGGTCGCACGCCACATCGCGTCGATTCGCGCGACCGATTCGGGGGCGTTCTCCGGCAGCGGGCACAGCACGACGTTGCGGCCGACGTACAGATCCGGCAACGCGGCCTCGACGCCGCTCGACTCGCGGCCGGCGATCGGGTGACCCGGCACGAACTGCGCGATCCGCGCGCCGAGCGCTTCGCGCGCGGCCGCGACGACATCGGACTTGGTGCTGCCCGCATCGGTGACGATCGTCGCCGCGTCAAGCCACGGCGCGATGCGCGCGAGCAACGGGCCCGTCTGCGCGACAGGTGCCGCCAGCAGCACCAGATCGGCGCCAGTCAGCGCGTCGCGCAATTGCGCGTCGTCGTCGAGCGCCGCCGCGCGGTCGATCACCCCGAGTGCGAGCGCACGCTCTACCGAAGCACGCGAACGGCCCACGCCGACAACTTCGCCCGCGCCGCCCGGCGCGCGCTCGCGCAGCGCGCGGGCCAGCGATCCGCCGATCAGGCCGACGCCGAAGATGACCAGTTTGTTGAATGCAAAGCCTGACACGACAAGAGCCAAGTTACGCGCGCAGGACGACGCCCCGCACGCGGAATTCCAGATTCCGGGCCACGGGCCCGCATCCGGCGCAACCTGCGCCGGATGCCGCCCGAACCCGCCTTCGGCAGCACCGATCGGCCTGCCCTGCCCGCGTGGCCCCAACGCCTGCGCGAACAGGCGACGGGCCGCCACGCATCAGCGTGCGCGTGGATACGAACCGAGTATCTTCAGGAACGCGGCCTTCTGGCCGAGTTCCGCGAGCGCGGCCGCAACCGACGCATCGTCCCGGTGCCCTTCGATGTCGATGTAGAAGTAGTACTCCCACGTGCCGACGCGCGCCGGACGCGACTCGAAGCGCGTCATCGACACGCCGTGCCGCGCGAGCGGCTCGAGCAGCTTGAACACGGCGCCCGGTTCGTTCTTCACCGACACGATCAGCGATGTCTGGTCGTGACCGCTCTGCCCGGCCGGCTGCTTGCCGACGATCACGAAGCGCGTGCGGTTGTGCGGATCGTCCTGGATCAGCGAGAACGCGATCTGCAAGCCGTAATGTGCGGCCGCGCGGTCGCCCGCGATCGCCGCGACGGTCGGATCGGCCGCCGCGAGGCGCGCCGCCTCCGCGTTGCTCGCCACCGCCTGCCGCTCGAGCTGCGGCGCATTCGCCGCAAGCCACTGCTGGCATTGCGCAAGCGCCTGCGCGTGCGCGCAGACGCGCTTCACGCCGTCGAGCGTGCCGCTCTGCGTCAGCAGGTTGTGATGGATCGGCAGCGCGAGTTCGCCGCTGATCAGCAGTTGCGTCTGCAGCAGCAGGTCGAGCGTGCGCGACACGGCGCCTTCGGTCGAATTCTCGACCGGCGCGATACCGAACGCGGACGCGCCGGCCTCGACCGAGCGGAACACCTCGTCGATCGACGGGCACGGCAGCCCTTCGATCGACTGGCCGAAATACTCGAGCATCGCCTGCTCGCTATACGTGCCGACCGGCCCGAGGAACGCGACGTGGATCGTCTGCTCGAGCGCGCGACTCGCGGCCATGATCTCGCGCCAGATGGCGCTGATGTGCTCGCTCGCGAGCGGCCCCGCGCTCATGTCCTGCAGCCGGGCGATCACTTGCAGCTCGCGCTCCGGCCGGAACACCGGCGCGTTGAAATGCTTCTTGACCTCGCCCACCTCCAGCGCCACCGCGGCACGCTGGTTCAGGAGCGCGATCAGCTGCGCGTCGATCGCATCGATGCGATCGCGCAGCGGTTTCAGGCGGGAATTCAGTTCGTCGTCCATGCGTTTTGCCGTGCTGTTTGAACAGCGCCGCCGTCAGGCGCCGCGCTGCTCGAAATCCTTCATGTACTCGACGAGCGCTTTCACGCCCTCGAGCGGCACCGCGTTGTAGATCGACGCCCGCATGCCGCCGACGGACTTGTGGCCCTTCAGCTGCAGCAGCCCGCGCGCCTTTGCGCCGGCAAGGAAGTCTTCGTTGCGCGTTTCGTCGGCCAGGAAAAACGGCACGTTCATCCGCGAACGTGCTGCCGGGTCGACCTTGTTCAGATAGAAACTGCTCGCGTCGATCGTGTCGTAGAGCAGCTTCGCCTTTTCGATATTGCGGGCCTCGATCGCTTCGAGGCCACCCTGCCGCTTCAGCCACTGGAACACCAGGCCAGCGATGTAGATCGCGTAGGTGGGCGGCGTGTTGTACAGCGAGTTGTTCGCGGCGATGGTCTTCCATTCGAACGCGGACGGGCAGATCGACAGCGCGCGGTCGAGCAGATCCTCGCGTACGATCACGAGCGTCACGCCGGCCATCCCGATGTTCTTCTGCGCGCCGCCGAACAGCACGCCGTACTTCGCGACGTCCATCGGACGCGACAGGATGTGCGACGAGACATCCGCGACCAGCGGCACGTCGCCGAGATCGGGAATCTCGAACGTCTCGACGCCGTCGATCGTCTCGTTGGTACACAGATGCACGTAGGCCGGATCGCCCGACAGCTGCCATTCGGCGCGCGCGGGCGCACGCGTAAAGCCGTCTTCCGTCTTGCCGGTGGCGGCGAGATGCGGCGTGCCGTATTTCTTCGCTTCGCTGAACGACTTCTGCGACCACGAGCCCGTGACGACGAAGTCGGCCGTCTTGCGCGACCCGAGCAGGTTCATCGGCACGATCGCGTTTTCCGCGATACCGCCGCCCTGCAGGAACAGGATCCGGTGACTGGCCGGCACGCCGAGCAGGTCGCGCAGGTCGGTCAGCGCGGCCTCGTGGATCGACATGAATTCCTTGCCGCGATGGCTCATTTCCATCACGCTCATGCCGCTGCCATGCCAGTCGAGCATTTCGTCGGCCGCTTGCCGCAGCACTTCCTCGGGCATCGCCGCAGGGCCGGCGGAGAAATTAAAGACGCGCATCGTGAAAACCTCGGAGGGACGCGACCGGCTCGCCGCCGGCAGAACGCGCCAGAAAAGAAATGGCCGCTTGCGCTCGCGCGCAAACGGCCATTATCGCACTGTCGTCAGGCTCCCGCCAAACCCGGCCGAACGGCCGGGGGCGTGCCCGGACGGCTTTACTTGCCCGGCTTGACTGCTGCGACTTCCTTGTCAGCCTGCGTGCGCGTTGCCTGGATAGCTTGCGGCATGTACTTCTGCATCAGGCCGTTGACCACGTCGCGACCGACCTGATCCTGAACCTGGATGAACTTGCGGCCCGTCGGGCTCTTGTAGAACGTCGTCAGATCCTTGATCTCCGACGTGCTGTAGTACTTCGCGTAGGCGTCGTACTGAGCCGACATCGCGTCGTTCTGGAACTGTTGCGTACCGAACACCTTGCCTGCGCCGTCAACCAGCTTCGGCACCGCGTTCTTCTGCAGCGTCGGAACGGCAGCCTGCTTCTGCTTGTCGTTCAGCGTCTTGTTTTCCGACAGCGCGTCCGACAGGATCGCCGGGACGAGTTGCTTGGCCTGCATTTCGGCGCTGTTGCCGATTGCCGACACGAGCTTCGGCGCGTCGATCGCGTCGAGCAGATCCTTGATCGCTGCCTTCTTGTCGGCGTCGATCGGCGCAGCTGCTGCCGGAGCTGCCGGTGCGGAATTCGACAGCGCTTGCGCCATCGCGAACGTCGGCACCAGTGCAGCCAGCAGAACCAGTTGCTTGAATTGCTTTTGCATCATCACTCCCTTTTGGAAATATGAATGGTTGCTCGCCGGCCGCGGCGCTTCGCGCCTGCGGCGGCTAGAGTCTCATCCGTTCTTCAGGCTTCGCCGTCCGACGCCTCGTCGGCTTCGCCCTCTCCCTCTTCGGCCTCCGCGATCTGCTGCAGGCCAGAGAGCTTGGTACCCTCATCGAGACTGATGAGTGTAACACCTTGCGTGGCACGCCCCATCTCGCGAATCTCCGAGACACGGGTGCGAATCAACACGCCGGCCGTCGTGATCAGCATGATCTGATCCTCGGCGTCGACGAGCGTTGCAGCCACGACCTTGCCGTTACGCTCGGACGTCTGGATCGCGATCATACCCTTTGTGCCGCGGCCGTGACGCGTGTACTCGGTGATCGGCGTGCGCTTGCCGTAACCGTTCTCGGTCGCGGTGAGCACCGTCTGCTCCTCGCTGCCGGCAACCAGCATCGCGATGACCTGCTGCCCGTCTTCCAGCTGCATGCCGCGCACGCCGCGCGCCTCGCGCCCCATCGGGCGCACGTCGTTCTCGTCGAAGCGCACGGCCTTGCCGGAGTCGGAGAACAGCATCACGTCGTGCGCGCCGTCGGTGATCGACGCACCGATCAGGAAGTCGCCTTCGTCGAGGCCGACCGCGATGATGCCCTTCTTCATCGGACGGCTGAATGCCTCGAGCGGCGTCTTCTTCACGGTGCCGAGCGACGTTGCCATGAAGATGAACTTGTCGGCCGAGAACTCCTTGACCGGCAGCACGACGTTGATCTTCTCGCCTTCCTGCAGCGGGAACATGTTGACGATCGGGCGGCCGCGCGAGTTGCGCGAGCCCTGCGGCACTTCATAGACCTTGACCCAGTACACGCGGCCGCGGTTCGAGAAGCACAGGATGTAATCGTGCGTGTTCGCGATGAACAGCGTCTCGATCCAGTCGTCTTCCTTCATCTGCGTCGCCTGCTTGCCGCGACCGCCGCGCTTCTGCGCACGGTACTCGGACAGCGGCTGCGACTTCACATAGCCCGCATGCGACATCGTGACGACCATGTCCTGCGGCGTGATCAGGTCTTCGGTGTTCAGCTCGGTCGCGTTCAGCTCGATCTTCGAACGGCGCGCGTCGCCGAACTCGGCCTTCACCGAGGTCAGCTCCTCGCCGATCATCGTCGTGATCCGCTCGGGGCGCGCGAGGATGTCCAGCAGGTCGGCGATCTGGGCCATCACTTCGCGGTACTCGCCGATGATCTTGTCCTGCTCGAGGCCGGTCAGGCGCTGCAGACGCATCTGCAGGATTTCCTGGGCCTGCGTGTCGGACAGGCGATACAGCCCGTCGGCCTGCATGCCGAACGCCGGGTTCAGGCCTTCCGGGCGGTACGCGGAGCGGCCGCCGGCCGCCGCGTTCTCGCTCTCGGCACGCGTGAGCATTTCGCGCACGAGCGACGAATCCCACGGCTTCGCCATCAACTCCGCCTTCGCGATCGGCGGCGTCGGCGCGGCCTTGATGATCGCGATGAACTCGTCGATGTTCGCGAGCGCGACCGCGAGACCTTCGAGCACGTGGCCGCGTTCGCGGGCCTTGCGCAGTTCGTAGATCGTGCGGCGCGTCAGCACTTCGCGTCGATGCGACAGGAAGCACTGCAGGATTTCCTTCAGGTTCAGCAGCTTCGGCTGGCCGTCGACGAGCGCGACCATGTTCATGCCGAACGTATCCTGGAGCTGCGTCGCCTTGTACAGGTTGTTCAGCACCACTTCCGGCACTTCACCACGCTTGAGCTCGATCACGACGCGCATGCCGCTCTTGTCGGACTCGTCGCGGATGTCGGAGATGCCTTCGAGCTTCTTCTCGTTGACGAGCTCGGCGATCCGCTCGAGCAGCGAGCGCTTGTTCACCTGGTACGGCAGTTCGTCGACGATGATCGCCATCCGCTGGCCGCGGTCGATCTCCTCGAAGTGCGTGGCCGCGCGCATCACGACGCGGCCGCGCCCGGTGCGATAGCCGTCGCGCACGCCGGCGACGCCGTAGATGATGCCGGCCGTCGGGAAATCCGGCGCCGGGATGATCTCGATCAGCTCGTCGATCGTCGCTTCCGGGTTGCCCAGCAGGTGCTGGCACGCGTCGACGACTTCGTTCAGGTTGTGCGGGGGGATGTTGGTCGCCATGCCGACCGCAATACCCGACGAGCCGTTGATCAGCAGGTTCGGGATGCGCGACGGCAGGACCGACGGCTGCATTTCGTTGCCGTCGTAGTTCGGCTCGAAATCGACCGTTTCCTTGTCGATGTCGGCGAGCAGTTCGTGACCGATCTTCGCCATGCGAATTTCGGTGTAACGCATCGCCGCGGCATTGTCGCCGTCGATCGAGCCGAAGTTGCCCTGCCCGTCGATCAGCATGTAGCGCAGCGAGAAGTCCTGCGCCATCCGCACGATCGTGTCGTAGACCGCGGTGTCGCCGTGAGGGTGGTACTTACCGATCACGTCACCGACGATACGCGCCGACTTCTTGTACGCGCGGTTCCAGTCGTTGTTCAGTTCGTGCATCGCGAACAACACGCGCCGGTGCACGGGTTTCAGGCCATCGCGGACATCCGGGAGGGCACGTCCGACGATCACGCTCATCGCGTAATCGAGATACGAACGGCGCATTTCCTCTTCTAGGGAGGTGGGCAGGGTCTCTTTGGCGAATTGATCCATGTATCCGTATCGTTTCGGAGCGAAGACGGCGAACGCCTTTCGCGTGGGCGCTGCATGCGCAACGCAACGCGAGATTCTAACATGCGCCCATCAGCCGCCAATTCGCCCCCTCTATATATGAATAGCAAAAATCGCGGCGTCGACGAATCGGCCGCCATTGCACACCGCAATCGCACCCGGCTCGTCATCACAGATGAATGCCGCGTCACGTGTTCCTCGCGCACGAGTAAACAACTGCCTCCATCGGCGCAATTTCGCCGCCACACTCTTGACAATTCCTAAAAGTTACGGCAGGTCAGTGTTGCGCATGCACCACAAAGTTGAAGCGATCTTGGGGTGGGGAGGATTTTTTTTCGTAGGAAGGGAACGATATGGCAAAATGCCAACGCACTGAAAGTTAGACGCTGCTCGAAGTCTACACAGAGGCGGCGCCGCGTTTTTTGTGCCGCACCAATGTTATACTTCGAGCAATGTATGACTTGTCACCGTCAACAGGCTCGCAGTAAACCTGCGGTAATCTCAATTTCGAGAGGAGAAATATGAATAAACTTTCAAAGCTCGCGTTCATTGCAGCTACCGCAGTTATGGCTGCATCCGCTTCGGCACAGTCGGTGCCGGCGTCGCGCCAAGCCGTCAATGACAACTGGGTCAACGGCACGGGCGAATGGGTGTGGATGAACGGTACGAACGAGCTCTGCTGGCGCGATGCGTTCTGGACGCCGGCCACCGCCAACGCGAAGTGCGATGGCGCACTGGTCGCCCAGGCACCGGCACCGGCTCCGGTCGCTCCGGTCGCTCCGGCCATCACGAGCCAGAAGATCACGTATCAAGCTGACGCACTGTTCGACTTCGACAAGGCAACGCTCAAGCCGCTGGGCAAGCAAAAGCTGGACGAACTGTCGTCGAAGATCCAGGGCATGAACACGGAAGTGGTCGTCGCAACGGGCTACACGGACCGCATCGGTTCGGACAAGTACAACGACCGTCTGTCGCTGCGCCGTGCGCAAGCCGTGAAGTCGTACCTGGTCAGCAAGGGTGTGCCGGCCAACAAGATCTACACGGAAGGCAAGGGCAAGCGCAACCCGGTTACGACTGGCTGCAACCAGAAGAACCGCAAGCAACTCATCGCCTGCCTCGCACCGGACCGCCGCGTGGAAGTCGAAGTGGTTGGTACGCAAGAAGTCCAGAAGACGACCGTTCCGGCAAACTAAGCCGCGGTTTTCGACTGCTTCAAAGCCCCGCTCCGGCGGGGCTTTTTCTTTGACGCTCGCCCAGGCGCTCTCCGCTTCGCCGCTCGTCCGCTTCTTATATACTCGGGGCTGACGAATCGCAGCACCGCCCTCCTTCCGTAGCCCGTTTGCCGACATGACCAACGCCGATCCGCACGAACTCCAGAAATTCAGCGACCTCGCCCATCGGTGGTGGGATCCGAATGCCGAATTCAAGCCGCTGCACGACCTGAACCCGGTCCGGCTCGGCTGGATCGATGCGCATGCGCACCTCGCCGGCAAGCGCGCACTCGACATCGGCTGCGGCGGCGGCATCCTGTCCGAATCGATGGCCGGACTGGGCGCGCAGGTGAAAGGCATCGATCTGTCGACCGAAGCACTCGGCGTCGCCGACCTGCACAGTCTCGAAAGCGGTATCTCGGTCGATTACGAGGCCATCGCGGCCGAAGCAATTGCCGCGCGCGAACCGGGCACCTACGATGTCGTCACGTGCATGGAAATGCTCGAGCACGTGCCGTCGCCCGGCGATATCGTCGCCGCCTGCGCGACGCTCGTGAAGCCGGGTGGCTGGGTGTTCTTCTCGACGCTGAACCGCAACCTGAAGGCATACCTGTTCGCCGTGATCGGCGCGGAGTACATCGCACAAATGCTGCCGAAGGGCACGCACGACTACGCGCGCTTCATCCGTCCGTCGGAACTGGCCAGCTTCGTGCGGGCAACCGATCTGCACATCGTGGAGATCAAGGGCATCACGTATCACCCGATCGGCAAGCGCTTCGCGCTGTCGAACGACGCCGACATCAACTACCTCGTCGCGTGCCGTCGCGGCGCGTGACCTTCCAACCGGCATGACGACTCCCCTCTCGACCGCGCGGGCGGCACTCGACGAACCGCGCCTGCTGCACTGCGATGCCGTGCTGTTCGACCTGGACGGCACGCTCGCCGACACGGCCCCCGATCTCGCGGCCGCCGTCAACAAGATGCAACGCGTGCGCGACCTGCCCGAGACACCGCTCGACGTGCTGCGGCCGCTAGCCTCGGCCGGCGCGCGCGGCCTGCTCGGCGGCGCGTTCGGCATCGATCCGCACACGCCCGGTTATGAAGCGATGCGCGACGAGTTCCTGGCCAACTACGCGACGGATCTATGCGTGCATACGACGCTGTTCCCCGGCATCGACGACGTGCTCGACGAACTCGACGCGCGCGGCGTGCGCTGGGGCATCGTCACGAACAAGGCCATGCGGCTCACGGCGCCGCTCGTCGACCTGCTCGGCCTCGCGCGGCGCGCCGCCTGCGTCGTCGGGGGCGACACAACGCCGCACCCGAAGCCCCACCCGGCCCCGCTGCTGCATGCGGCCGACCAGCTGACACTCGCGCCTGCGCGCATCGTCTACGTCGGCGACGACCTGCGCGACATTCAAGCCGGGAGTGCCGCCGGCATGGCGACGGTCGCGGCGGCGTACGGCTATTGCGGGGATGGCACCGCACCGGCCGACTGGCAAGCGCAGCATCTCGTCGACACGACGCTGCAACTGCGCGAACTGCTGCGCGATGTTGGGCTATAATGATCGATCTTATCCGCGGGGGCGACCTGGTTTCGACAGGGGTTGTGAAGCGGCTAGGGCATGTCGAGGACCCGTCACCTCGTTAATCAATGGGAAAATCGTAACTGCAAACGACGATACGTTCGCACTGGCAGCCTAACGGCCGCCGTCCTCTGCCTAGTTCACTGACGGGCTAGTGTCGCAAGACCGGTAGCAATACCGCCAGAGGTCATTTACGTCAGTTAAGCCCTGTCGGCGTCGCGACGCCAGGGTCGAAAACCTAGCGAATCGCCGTAGTGCAGCGTGTTCGTCCGCGTCGCTGCGGTTAAATCAAATGACAGAACTAAACATGTAGAACTAGTCGTGGAGCGCTTCTGGACGCGGGTTCGATTCCCGCCGCCTCCACCATATTCCGCGCTCGCCGCACGAACCCCGCATGACGCAAGTCTGCGGGGTTTTTTGTTGCCGGCGAAACGCACGCACCCGCTCCTTCCGAAAAAGCGCCCAGCCACGGGTGGGCCGGGCGGAATGCCACCGGACTTCCGGCGACAGGAGGTGACGGATAGCCTGCCGTGCCCGCGCACTCATCGATCGCGCCAGGCAGCGGCCCGCCCGGGTGCTGCGGCTCCAGGCGCGACGCGTCGTCGCACCCGGCATTCACGCACACCGGGCAATACGCGGTTTAGCTGCCGCGATACAGCGACTTCATTTCTTCAGCGGTGGCCGGACGCACACCCATCGCACGCGAACCCGATGCCGACGCGCCCTGTGCCTGTGCGCCGTAACCGCTGGCGTCGGCGCCTTGCGCTTGCGCCAGCGCGGCACGCTGCTGCTCTGCAACACGCGCGGTGGCAGCCTGGATCGCTTCCGGGTAGTGCGGATCTTCACCGCGAGCGGAGTTGTAACCAGCCTGCTGCAGCTGGACCAGTTCGGCGCGGACCTGCGCGCGTGTGATCGTCGAACCCGACTGGGCGAACGACACGACCGGGGCAACGAGAGCGGCAGCAACGACAACAGCTTGAACGAGCGATTTCATGATGACCTACCTCCAGATTTGTCTGTGTTCGCGGTGAACACCTTGTTCATCGCTGACAACCCGAAGTTTATGTAGGCGGATGCTTAAGAATAAGGCAGGTTTCTGGAAGACATCCTTCCTGATTTACGGGTTAACCCTAAATCAGCCGCCAGGCCGGCAACGCACCTCCTCTTCATCGCCCGGTATCGCATCGCATGACGATTCGACGGAAAGCAAAAGCCCCGCGAAGCGGCAACGCTTCGCGGGGCTCGGACAAAATCGGAATCGTACGGGACTCCTGCCATCACCAATCGCACAGCCAGGTCGACATGCGCGCGCAACACCCGCCGATCGAATCGGCACTGCGGGCGGCCCTCTCGTTCGGACGCGCCCGTCGGCCAGGTTACCGGCTATCCATCGGACACTTCAGATTGCAGCCGTTGGGGTCCCCCAGGTCACCCTTGCGGCGCAAGGCCGACTTCTTGCCGCTCTGGTATTTCTGCGACGGCGCGGACGCCGCGAACGGCATCTGCGGATGCTCGTTCAGGCGAAACTGTTCGCTCAGGATACCGCCGGGCACACCGGGCGAATTCTGCGCGAGCGCAAACGGCGAAACAGCGGCCAGCAGCCCCGCGGTCAACACTGCCGCGGTGAGGGAAACGGAAAATTTCATGGCGGGATGACGCTTGGACGGCGTACTTGTTGGAACGTTGGTCAAGCGGCAAGCGTAGCGCAAATCCCCTGCTGCTGCATCGCGGTTCGATTGCGCCCGCGTTACCGGGAATTGCCCGCCGGCACGCTCGCGCCGTCGCCGCCGGCCAGCCCCGACGCGATACTCGTCAGCGTTCCACACGCAGCCGGATCGTAGCCGTCGAGATGCGCGACGCGCTCGACGAAGCGCGCATCGCGCAGCAGCGCCAGCACACCGGCGAGCGGCCGCGCGTCGAGCCGCGCGCGCTCACATGCGAAGTAATAGTCTTCATCGACGACCGGGATGAAATCGAGCCCGAAATGATGGGCGGCCGGCTCGACGCCGAAACCGAGATCGGCCATCCCGCTCGCGACGAACGCCGCGATCGCCGAATGCGTGAGCTCGGCCGACGCGTAGCCGTCGATGCACTCGGGATCGATGCCGATCGCGCGCAGCGCGAGATCCAGCAGCATGCGCGTGCCCGACCCCGGCTGGCGGTTGACGAAGCGGATGTCATGGCGCGCGAGATCCGCGAGCCCGCGAACCTGCTTCGGGTTGCCGCGCGGAATGAACAGCCCTTGCTGGCGTCGTGTCAGGTGAATCAGGACATGGCGCGTATCGTCGAGCCACGGCCGGTAGATCTGCGCGCACTGCGCGCGAAACGCGCCGCGCGGCAGATGGAAGCCGGCCAGGTCGCACTCGCCGCGGGCAAGCGCCTGCACGGCCTCGACGCTCTCGCGATACTTGATGTCGACAGCCGCCTGCGCATCGACCAGCGCGGAGACGAGCGTCGCGACCGCGTAGCCGTGCGATGCATGGATCCGCACGGCGCCGTCGCGCTGCGCGAGCCGCCGGTTCAGGTCGCTCGCCACTTCGGCGGCCAGCGTGCGCAGGTTCCCGTCGAGCCGGCTGCGCGCGAGGCGCTGCGCATCGACGACGGCCTGCCCGAGCGCCGACAACGTCGAGCCCTTGCCGCGCGCGGTTTCGATCAGTTCCCCGCCGATGCACGCCTCCAGCGCCCGCAGCATGCCCCATGCGTGCCGATAGGACAGCCCTTTCGCTTGCGCGGCCTGCGCAATGCTGCCCGTGTCGGCCACGAGTTCGAGCAATGGCGCAACATCCGACAGGCTGGCCGCACGGCCTTCCGTGTCGCGCACGGTCAGATACGCGTCGCATTCGATGCGAATCAATTATGCACTCCGATTTCCTATTGCGACCGTCAAATCTTCCGCTTATCGTTGGTTAAAATCAATCAGAACGAAGTCGCGATGCGCACTATATGAACCTCGAGCGCATATGAGACTTTGGAGGAGCACAACTGATGTCCCCGAATTCCCAAGCGCCCGACGCGCTCGTCGAGCGCCATGCACGCGCCGGCCGGTCGCTCGTGGCGATCCTGCACGCGATCCAGGACGACGCGGGCTACGTGCCACCAGGCTGCGTCGCGCCGCTCGCCCGCGCACTCAACCTGTCGCGCGCGGAAGTGCACGGCGTCCTGACCTACTACCACCACTTCCGCACCGCGCCGCCCGCCCGCGTGACGATCCAGATGTGCCGCGCCGAAGCGTGCCGCAGCATGGGCTGCGAAGCGCTGGCCGCGCATGCGGAAGCCCGCACGGGTTGCCGGTTCGATATGGCGCACGGCGATGCCGCCGATGCGCATGGCCCCGGTGACGTCGCACTCGAATCGGTCTACTGCCTCGGACTGTGTGCGCAGTCGCCGTCGCTGACGGTCAATGGCGTGCTGCATGCCAAGGTCACGCCGGAGAAATTCGACGCGCTGCTTGCCGACGCCGTCGCCCGCACCCCGGAGGCCGCATGACGACCCGCGTCCATGTCCCGCGCGATTCGTCCGCGCTGGCGCTCGGCGCCGACGCGCTCGCCGCCGCGATCGAGGCGGAAGCCGAACGCCGCGGCATCGCCATCGAACTGGTCCGCAACGGTTCGCGCGGGCTGCTGTGGCTCGAGCCGCTCGTCGAGATCGGCACGGCGGCCGGTCGCGTCGGCTATGCGAACCTGTCAGCCGCCGACGTGCCGGCCCTATTCGACGCAAACTGGCTCGAAGGCGGCACGCATCCGAGCGGCGTCGGCCTCGTCGACGCACTGCCCTATCTCGCGCGCCAGCAACGTCTCACGTTCGCCCGCATCGGCCTGACCGCCCCGCTGTCGATCGACGACTACCTGCGATACGAAGGCCTCGCCGGCCTGAAGAACGTGCTCGCGCTCGACGGCGATGCCGCGTGCGAAACATTGATCGAATCGGGGCTGCGCGGCCGCGGCGGTGCGGCGTTCCCGGCCGGCATCAAGTGGCGCACGGTCCGGCAAGCACGCGCCACGCAGAAGTACATCGTCTGCAATGCGGACGAAGGCGATTCGGGCACCTTCTCCGACCGCCTGCTCATGGAGTGCGATCCGTACTGCCTGATCGAAGGGATGATCATCGCGGGCGTCGCGACGGGAGCGACGGTCGGCTACATCTACGTACGCAGCGAATACCCGCACGCGATCGCCACGCTCGAAGCCGCGATCGTCCGCGCACGCGAAGCCGGCTGGCTCGGCGAGCACGTGCTCGGCTCCGCGCACGCGTTCGAGCTGCACGTCGCGAAAGGCGCGGGCTCGTACGTGTGCGGCGAGGAAACGGCGCTGCTCGAATCGCTCGAAGGCAAGCGCGGCGTCGTGCGCGCGAAACCGCCGCTGCCCGCGCTCGCCGGCCTGTACGGCCAGCCGACCGTCATCAACAACGTGATCACGCTCGCAACGGCGCCCGTGATCTTCGCGCGCGGCGCCGCGTTCTATCGCGATTACGGGATGGGCCGCTCGCGCGGCACGCTGCCGTTCCAGCTCGCCGGCAACATCCGCCACGGCGGCCTCGTCGAACTCGCGTTCGGGGTCACGCTGCGCGAGCTGCTGTTCGATTTCGGCGGCGGCACGGCCAGCGGCCGGCCCGCACGTGCCGCGCAGGTGGGCGGCCCGCTCGGCACCTACCTGCCCGACCACCAGTGGGACGTGCCGCTCGACTACGAAGCGTATACGGCGATCGGCGCGGTGGTCGGCCACGGCGGCATCGTGCTGCACGACGACACGTCGAACCTCGCCGAGCTCGCCGAATACGCGATGAAGTTCTGTGCGATCGAGTCGTGCGGCAAGTGCACGCCGTGCCGGATCGGTTCGACGCGCGGCGTCGAGACCATCGCACGCATTCGCCACGGCGATACGTCTGAGCGGCAGGTCACGCTGCTGCGCGACCTGTGCGACACGATGCTGGCCGGTTCGCTGTGCGCCATGGGCGGCATGACACCCTACCCGGTGCTGTCCGCGCTCGACCATTTCCCCGAAGATTTCGGGCTCGCTGCCGGCAAACCTGCCGCGTCGGGTCCGGTCAAGGCTGCGGCCTGACCCAGAAGGAGCCCTGCATGTCCCTCGACACGAACAACGTCCGCCAAGGCGGCTGCGGCTCGGGCCAATGCGCGTGCAAGAGCGCTGCGCAGGCGCGTGCCCTCGATCCGTTCGACGATACCGACTACGGCACGCCGCAACGGCATGCCGATACCGACGTCACGCTCGAAATCGACGGCCAGCCGGTCACGGTGCCGGCCGGCACGTCGGTGATGCGTGCGGCGATCGAAGCCGGCGTCAACGTCCCGAAGCTCTGTGCGACCGATTCGCTCGAACCGTTCGGCTCGTGCCGGCTGTGCCTCGTCGAGATCGAAGGCCGGCGCGGTTATCCGGCGTCGTGCACGACACCTGCGGAAGCGGGCATGAAGGTGCGCACGCAGTCGGACCGGCTGCAGTCGCTGCGTCGCAACGTGATGGAGCTGTACATCTCCGACCATCCGCTCGACTGCCTCACCTGCCCCGCCAACGGCGACTGCGAGCTGCAGGACATGGCCGGTGTGGTCGGGCTGCGCGAGGTGCGTTACGGCTTCGACGGTGCGAATCACCTGCGCGACAAAAAGGACGAATCGAATCCGTACTTCACGTACGACCCGTCGAAGTGCATCGTCTGCAACCGCTGCGTGCGCGCCTGCGAGGAAACGCAGGGCACGTTCGCGCTGACGATCGCCGCACGCGGCTTCGAATCGCGCGTGGCCGCCGGCGAAAGCGAATCGTTCATGGCGTCGGAATGCGTGTCGTGCGGCGCGTGCGTCGCCGCCTGCCCGACCGCCACGCTGCAGGAAAAATCCGTCGTGCACCTCGGGCAGGCCGAACACTCGGTCGTCACGACCTGCGCGTACTGCGGCGTCGGCTGCTCGTTCAAGGCCGAGATGAAGGGCACGCAGGTCGTGCGCATGACGCCGCACAAGAACGGCCTCGCGAACGAGGGCCACGCGTGCGTGAAGGGCCGCTTCGCGTGGGGCTATGCGACGCACAAGGACCGCATCACGAAGCCGATGATCCGCGAGAAGATCACCGACCCGTGGCGCGAAGTCAGCTGGGACGAAGCGCTCACCTACGCGGCAACGCAATTCCGCAAGCTGCAGGACAAGTACGGCCGCGATTCCATCGGCGGCATCACGTCGTCGCGCTGCACGAACGAGGAAACCTACCTCGTGCAGAAGCTGGTGCGCGCCGCGTTCGGCAACAACAACGTCGACACCTGCGCACGCGTGTGCCACTCGCCGACGGGCTATGGCCTCAAGACGACGCTCGGCGAATCGGCCGGCACGCAGACGTTCGCATCGGTCGGCCAGGCCGATGTGATCGTCGTGATGGGCGCGAACCCGACCGACGGCCACCCGGTGTTCGGCTCGCGGCTGAAGCGGCGCGTACGTGAAGGCGCGAAGCTGATCGTGATCGACCCGCGCCGCATCGACGTCGTCGACGGCCCGCACGTGAAAGCGACCCACCACCTGCAACTGCGCCCCGGCACCAACGTCGCGATCGTCAACGCGCTCGCGCACGTGATCGTCACCGAAGGGCTCGTCGCCGACGCATTCGTCGCCGAGCGCTGCGAGACGCGTGCGTTCGAGCAATGGCGCGAGTTCGTCTCGCGAGCCGACAACTCGCCCGAAGCGACCGCCGACGTGACGGGCGTGCCGGCCGAGTTGGTACGCGAAGCCGCGCGCCTCTATGCGACGGGCGGCAATGCGGCGATCTATTACGGCTTGGGCGTGACCGAACACGCACAGGGCTCGACGACGGTGATGGGCATCGCGAACCTCGCGATGGCGACCGGCAACATCGGCCGCGAAGGCGTCGGCGTCAATCCGCTGCGCGGCCAGAACAACGTGCAGGGCTCGTGCGACATGGGCTCGTTCCCGCACGAACTGCCCGGCTACCGGCACATCGGCGACGAGGTCGTGCGCACGCAGTTCGAAGCGGCGTGGTCGGCGAAGCTGCAACCGGAACCGGGGCTGCGCATCCCGAACATGTTCGACGCGGCGCTCGACGGCAGCTTCAAGGGGCTTTACTGCCAGGGCGAGGACATCGTCCAGTCGGATCCGAATACGCAGCACGTCGCGGCCGCGCTGTCGGCAATGGAATGCATCGTCGTGCAGGACATCTTCCTGAACGAGACCGCGAAATACGCGCACGTGCTGCTGCCGGGCTCGTCGTTCCTCGAGAAGGACGGTACGTTCACGAACGCGGAACGCCGCATCTCGCGCGTGCGCAAGGTGATGCCGCCGCTCGCGGGCTACGCGGACTGGGAAGTCACGTTGATGCTGTCGCGCGCGCTCGGCTACGAGATGGACTATGCGCATCCGTCGGAAATCATGGACGAAATCGCGCGGCTCACGCCGACCTTCTCGGGTGTGTCCTACGCGAAGCTCGACACGCTCGGCAGCATTCAGTGGCCGTGCAATGAGCACGCGCCGGAAGGCACGCCGACGATGCACATCGACGCATTCGTGCGCGGCAAGGGCAAGTTCGTGATCACGCAGTTCATCGCGTCGCCGGAGAAAGTCACGCAGCGCTATCCGCTGATCCTGACGACGGGCCGCATCCTGTCGCAGTACAACGTCGGCGCGCAGACCCGCCGCACCGAGAACGTGCGGTGGCACGAAGAGGATCGCCTCGAGATTCATCCGCACGACGCGCAGGATCGCGGTATCCGCAGCGGCGACTGGGTGGGCATCGAGTCGCGTGCGGGGCAGACGGTGCTGCGCGCGCTCGTGACTGAACGCATGCAGCCGGGTGTCGTTTATACGACGTTCCACTTCCCCGAATCGGGCGCGAACGTGATCACGACGGACAGCTCGGACTGGGCGACGAACTGCCCCGAGTACAAGGTAACGGCCGTGCAGGTGCTGCCCGTCGCGCAGCCGTCCGACTGGCAGCAAGCGTATGCGCGCTTCAACGCGGAGCAGCTCGACCTGCTCGAGCGCCGCGAAGCCGCGACCGCCGGCGTGTTGACAGGCAAGTGAGGAAGCGATGGACAACGGACACCTGGTCGACATGGCCAACCAGATCGGCGCATTCTTCGAATCGATGCCCGATCGGGACGAAGCGCTGACCGGCATCGCCGACCATATCCGGCGCTTCTGGGAACCGCGCATGCGCCGCGCGTTGCTCGCGGCGCTCGACGATCCGTCGAGCGAGGCCGGGCAACGTGCGGCACCGATCGTGCGCGACGCGATCGCCGCGCACCGCGCGTCGCTCGTACCTGCCGCGGCGAGCGCCTGACGGCACCGCTACGCGGACCGCGACATGCCCGCGAACCAGCTTTCGCAATGGCGCAGCAGCGCGTTTGCGTCGGTCGCCGTGCGCCCGCGCGCGGCGACGTAACCATCCGGGCGCAGCAGGTAAAACGACGGCCGCGAGCGGCCGTATTCCTGCGCGAGCCCGGTATTGCCGCCTTCGGCATCGGTGACGCGCCAGACGCGCACCGCATCCGGCATGATCCGGTCGAGCCCCTGCACGAGCGCCTTCGCATCGGCCGGCATCGGCGGCACCGCGCCGGTGTCGGCATTCACCGGCTCTTCCAGCAGCAGCAACGTGAAGCTCGCCGGATCGTGCAGGTCGTATAGCCGCGCCGTTCCGGGCGCCTGACCGAGCGGCCCGTCGAGCACCCGCACGTGCGCGTCGGGTGCCCGCTCGCCTGCGCGCGGCCCGCCATCGAGCACGCGCTCGAGCGTCAGCGGACTCTTCCGGTACTGCACGCCGAGCTCGCTGACCGTGCGCCGCACCGCGTCGCGCATCGGCCCGAACGACGCCAGCACCGGCACGACGTGATCGCGCAGCAGCTTCATCGCGCCACGCTCGGCTTCGACGATCTGCGTGACGAAACCGGTCTGCCGCAACACGTCGCGCTCGATCGGATGACGTTCCGCGTGATACGTGTCGAGCAACCGCTCGGGCGTGCCCGCGCCCAGCACGCGCGCAAGCTTCCAGCCGAGATTGAACGCCTCCTGGATGCCGGTGTTCATGCCCTGCGCGCCGGCCGGGCTGTGGACGTGCGCGGCGTCGCCAGCAAAGAACACGCGGCCGTGACGCAGCCGGTCGACCATCCGACTGTGCAGATGAAAATACGACGACCACGCGAGATCGCTCGGCGAGATCGACACGCCGGCACGCGCACGCACGATCGCGTCGCATTCCGCGAGCGACGGGGTCGGCGCATCGGGCGACGCGTCGCTGCCGGGCGGCCGGTCGGCCACGAGCCGGTAACGTCCGCCGCCCATCGGAAACAGGCCGGCGATGCCGTCGGATGTCGTGAACAGGTGGATCTCTTCGTCCGGCCAGTCGGGTATGGCCGCGAAATCGGCGAGCAGGAAGGTCTGCTCGAACGCATGCCCGGCGAAGCCCAGGCCGAGCAGGTGCCTGACCGTGCTGTGCGCGCCGTCGGCGGCGATCAGGTACGACGGCGCGAACGATTCGTCGCGGCCGTCGGCGCAGCGGATCGACACGTCGAGCGACGCACCGCCCGCCTCGCACACGGTCAGCGTCGCGCCGCGCTCGACCGTCACGCCGAGCCGGGCCAGATGGTCGGCAAGCAGGCGCTCGGTGACGGTCTGGTCGAGAAACAGCAGGTACGGATAGCGCGTTTGCAACGGATCGAAATCGAGCCGCGCGATCACGCGGCCGTCGGCATGCAGCGCGGCCGCATGAGCACGATGACCGAGCGCGAGAAACGGCTCGACCGCGCGATGCTGCTCCAGCAATTCGAGCGTGCGCGCCTGGATGCCGATCGCGCGCGAATACGGCGCTGGCGCGGCGAGCCGATCGATGATGCGCACCGGCACGCGGGCTCGCGCGAGGCTCATCGCCGCGGCAAGGCCGGTCGGCCCCGCGCCGACGATCAGCACGGGCGGGATATCGGGCAGTGTGTCAGCCATGAGAACCTCGATGACACGCGATCCTGCAAGTCTACGCTGCTCCGCGTGACGGGGCCATATGCCGATCGGCCGATGCGCGGCACCGCCGCGCGGTGTGGGAAAATACGCGCTTTCCGTCAGTTATCGCGTTATGGATTCCGCATTCGACCGGGCGTATGCCGCACACCGCGCGGGCCGCCTCGCCGAGGCCGAGCACGGCTATCGCAACGCGCTCGCCTCCAATCCCGCCGACGCCGACGCGCTGCATCTGTTCGGCGTGCTGCGGCACCAGCAGGGCCAGCACGCCGAGGCGGCCGATCTCGTCGGCCGCGCCGTCGCGCTGCGGCCGGGCGACGCCGCGCTGCAGCTCAATCTCGGCAACGCGCTGAAGGCGCTCGGCCGGCTCGACGAAGCAGTCGACCGCTTTCGCAACGCGCTGACGCTCGCGCCCGAATTTCCGCTCGCGCACTACAACCTCGGCAACGCGTATGCGGCGCTGCAGCGCCACGACGATGCGATCGATGCATTCGGCCGCGCGCTGCGGCTCACGCCCGACGATGCATCGATCCACAACAATCTCGGCAACGCGCTGAACGCGCTCGGCCGCCACGACGACGCGCTCGCCGCGTTCCATCGCGCGCTCGAGCTGCGGCCCGGGCATGCGGGCGCGCACAACAACCTCGCGATGGCGCTGAACGCGATGGGCCGTGCCGACGACGCAATCGCGCATTTCCAGGCCGCGATCGCCGCGCAGCCGCGCTTCGTCGCCGCCCATTTCAATCTCGGCAACACGTTCGATGCGGTCGGCCGGCATGCGGAGGCGGCCGCCGCGTTCGAGGCCGCGCTCGCGCTGCATCCGTCGTTTCCGCTCGCACTGTTCGGGCTCGCGAACGCACTGAGCGCGCAGGGCCGCCACCGCGACGCGCTGCCCTACTACGAGCGTGCGGTCGGTCTCGATCCGTCGTTCAGCCTGGCGTGGCTGAATCTCGGCAACGCACATCACGCGCTCGGTGCGCACGAGATGGCGCTGCGCGCTTTCGACCAGGCACTGCGCGTCGCGCCCGATCTCACGCTGGCACGGCTGCACCGCGCGGTCACGCTGCTGACGCTCGGCGACTTCACGCGCGGCCTGCCCGCCTACGAAGCCCGCCACGACACGCCGGGCGCGACGCCGCTCGGCACGCTGCCGCGCTGGCAAGGCGAGCCGATTGCGTCGCGCACGCTGCTGATCCGCGCGGAACAGGGCTTCGGCGACACGCTGCAGTTCGTCCGCTTCGTGCCGCTCGCCCGCGCACGCTGCGCGCGCGTCGTGCTCGAAGTCCAGCCGGAACTGGTTACGCTGCTGGCGCCGGCCGCGGCGCGCTGGCGCGTGACGCTCGTCGCGCTGGGCGCGGCAAGACCGCCTGCCGCGGATGTCGCGTGCACGCTGATGAGCCTGCCGTTCCTGCTCGGGCTTCAGACGAAGGAGGACATCGTCGCGGGCTCGCGCTACCTCGACGCCCCCGACGGCGCCGGCCGGCGCTTTCGCGGCTCGCTCGGCGGGCAATCGAAGCGCAAGTTCGGCCTGGCGTGGTCGGGGCGCCGGCAGGCGCAGGAAAACCGTTCGATGCCGTTCGACGCGCTCGCACCGCTGCTCGCGCTGCCGGACATCGACTGGATCGTGCTGCAGCCCGCACTCGACGACGACGAACGCGCGCGCGTCGACGCGCATCCGCGGGTGCATCGGCTCGACGGCCGGCTGAACGACTTTGCCGACACGGCCGCGCTGATCGATCGGCTCGACGGCGTCGTCACGATCGATACGGCGGTCGCGCACCTCGCCGGCGCGCTCGGCAAGCCGCTGTGGGTGATGCTGCCGTTCGCGCCCGACTGGCGCTGGTTCACCGGCGACGACTGCCCGTGGTATCCGCAGGCCAGGCTCGCCCGCCAGCCCGCGCCGGGCGAATGGCACGACGTGGCGGCCGCGGTTGCCGGCATGCTGCGCGAAGCCTGAACGCACACGAAAAAAGGGAGCGCGCCGCGCTCCCTTTTTCATTGCATGGTGTGCGGCCGGCGCCGCGCGTCATACCGCTGCCGGTCAGGCCGCCTTGTACTGGTTGCGCGCCTCGGACGTGCGATACAGCACGAGTGTCGCGATCAGCCCGCAAATCGCGGCAACGCTCAGCCATAACCCCGGCGCCGCCTTGTTTCCGGTCTGATGAATCAGCAGCGTCGAGATCGCGGGCGTGAAGCCGCCGATCGTCGTCGCCAGGCTGTATGCCAGCGAGAAACCGGCCGTGCGCACGTCGGCCGGCATCACTTCGGTCAGCGCAACGACCATCGCCCCGTTGTACGACGCGTACAGGAACGACAGCCACAGCTCGACCGCGAGCAGCCGCAGGAACGACGGATCGCCGACGAGCCACAGCACGGCCGGGTACGCCGTCAACAGCGTCAGCACCGTGAACGCGATCAGCACCGGGCGGCGACCGACGCGGTCGGACAACGCACCGGACAGCGGCAGCCACACGAGATTGGAGACCCCCACGCAGACGGTCACGACGAGTGCATCGAGCGACGACAGGTGCAGCACTTCCTTGCCGAACGTCGGCGTATAGGCGGTGATCATGTAGAACGACACCGTCGTCATGATCACCATCCCCATGCCCGCCACCACGACGCCCCAGTTATCGAGCATCGAACGCATGATCTCGCCCATCGTCGGACGATGACGCTTCGCGAGGAACTCGTCGGTCTCCTTCAGCGAACGACGGATCAGGAACAGGAACGGCACGATCAGGCAACCGATCAGGAACGGAATGCGCCAGCCCCACGCGGTCATCTCCTCGGCCGGCAGTGCGCGGTTCAGCAGCACGCCGACGAGCGCGGCGAACACGACGGCCACCTGCTGGCTACCCGACTGCCACGACGTATAGAACCCCTTGTGCCCCTTCGTCGCGATCTCCGACAGGTAGACCGACACGCCGCCGAGTTCGACGCCGGCCGAGAAGCCCTGCAGCAGCCGGCCGAGCAGCACGAGCACCGGCGCGAGCACGCCGATCGTCGCATAGCCGGGTATCGCGGCCACCGCGAGCGTGCCGATCGCCATCAGGCCGAGCGTCAGGATCAGCCCCTTGCGGCGGCCGTGATGGTCGATGTACGCGCCGAGCACGATTGCGCCGACCGGCCGCATCAGGAAGCCCGCGCCGAACACCGACAGCGACAGCATCAGCGACGCGAATGCGTTGCCGCTCGGAAAGTAGGTTTTCGCGATGGCCGACGCGTAATAGCCGTAGACCATGAAGTCGTACATTTCCAGGAAGTTGCCGCTGACAACCCGGAACACGGTGCGGACTTTCGATTCCTGCGCGATGGCGGGTGACGCTGTGGACATGTTTTTCTCGCTCAGCTCGGATGGCGCGAATCCGCGCCGCATGGATCCGACGACGCACGCGGCGCCGGGCCGGCGCGCACGGGCATCGCTGCCCGCCGGCGGCGCACCGCGCAACGACGCGCGCACCGGCATGGTTCGCGCATCATGCCACGCCAACCCGACATTTGCCTTGTGTCGCCCCTGCCGGTGCGGTCGCGGCGTTCTCCTCGTACAAGTCGTCCCGAAACGGCAGCAAAAATCAGATTGATCTGATCGACCAGCCTTCGCCGGCTGACGACAATGTCTCGATTTGCGACGACATATCCGCGCCGCACCGGCACGGATGCCCGTGCCGCATGGCGCACCGCCCTCATGACTCCATCGTCCCTCGTCCCCGTTGCAGGCGCACTCGCCCGCCCCCGCGTCGCTCCGCTCGATCACGTGCCGTCGCTCGGCCGCGACTGGACCTTTCGCGGCGCCCCCGGTGCGCGGCCCGGCAAGCACTGCCTCGCGACACTGACGACGTCCTGCATCGACGTGGACCGGCCGCACCGCGCATGCCACTGGCAGCCGCTGCCGATCACGGCGTCGGCACCGACGCGTGCCGGGTCGCCGGTTGCACGGCCTGCCGCTGCGGCCCCGAGCTTCCCCCGTATCGCCGGCGGCTTTCGCGACCGGCGTGCGAAGTACGCGACCTGCTGGAGTATCGGCGCGCTCGGCATCATCGGCTGGCTGATTGCCACGTATGAACCGATCGCAGGGTTCGGGCCTGCCTACGCGATTCACGCGGCCGGTGGCGTACCGGATCACGCTACGTCGTCGTCCGGTACCGTGCGGGTCGCTGCGGTTCAGCCGAGTACGTCGACGAGCGCGCCTTCGCCGCGCAAGATGGCAGCGCCTGTCGCGACAACGGCCGAGCCCCTGCCGGCCATGCACCAGGTTGCGCGTCCTCCCGCCTCGCTTCGTCCAACGGCAACGTCCAGCGTACCGCCGACCGCCACTGCCGCATCGCCTCGTTCCAGCGGCACGCGCATGGCGGCGGCGCCGGTCCGAACACCAACCGTGATGCGGATGGCCACGCGACCGCCGATCAGCGGCAGCACGGTCGACACCCGCACCCGCGATCGGCTTGCCGCATTGCCGCGTGCAACTGGCGACATGCGCGACACGCTCGACGATCCGCTCACGCTGATCGCGATGGCGAGCGCGCTGCGCGCTACCGAGCCTGTCCCTGCAACACACGCGCCCGCCATCGGTGTGGACTGGACGGCACAGCTGTCCCACCGCCGCCTGACCGATACGCCGGGCGTATTCGCGCGCTAACGGCCGGCCATGAAAAAACCCGGCGAAGCTTGCTTCGCCGGGTTTTGCTCGTTTCTATCCGTCCGTCTGACGACTCGTTACTTGTGCGCGGGCAGTCCCGTCTCGGTCTGCTTCTCGAGCTGTCGCACCTGCTCCTGCAGATCGCGCAGCTGCAACTGTGCAGCCCGCTTCTCGACCTGCAGCGCCTGCGCCTGCTCCTGCGCCGAGCGCTGCCGCTGCGCGACTTCAGCCTGCTGGCTGCGCGCCACGCTCAGGTCGGCCTGCAACTGCTGCGCACGATTCGCCTGCAGCGCAATCACGCGCTCGAGAAACGCCTTCTGCGCGTCCAGCTCGGTACGGCGGATCTCGATATCGGCGAGTTGTACGGTCTGCTGAACGAAGTTCGCGTAGACCATCTCGGCGCGGGTCTTTTCCTGCGACCGGATCACGCGCCACAGATGCTTGTCCTGGAACAGCGCGACGTAGTACGTCATCTCGCGCGGGTCGAACATCAGGCTCGCACCGTAGCTGCCGTTGTACGTCGTGCGCATCTCGACGATCCGGCCATCGTGCAGCATCTGCGTCAGCTCCGCGACGTTGCCTCGTGCGGCGGCATCCGTCGCAGCCGTGGCGGATGCCGCCGTGTCGCCGCGCAGGCTCGTGACCGCCGGACGCGTACCGGCGGTGGGCGCCGTCGCGTCGGCGGACCAGGCCACGCCCGCTTGCGCGCAGGCAGCCAGCGCAACGATCCACGTCGCGCATCGTGCAGGGGAAAAATTTCGGAAAGCCAACGTCAGACTCCGGCAAACGAATCGGAACTCGCGATTATCGTTCAAAACGAAACGGCCGCATCTCGAATTTGTCGGGATGCGGCCGGCCTTCGTACGACGCAAAGCATGCGGCTTGCTACAGGCGGGTTTCGCGTGCCGCGCGCAGGAATGCATCGAGCAGCGGCGTGCAGTCGAGCAGCTCCGAACCGCCGGCACGATGGAACTCGGGGTGCCACTGCACGCCGACGACGAACGGCGAACGGCGATGGCGAATGCCTTCGATGATCCCGTCGCCGGCCGACACGGCCTCGATGTTCAGATCGCGGCCGAGATCGCGGATCGCCTGATGGTGGATCGAGTTGACGATCGCTTCGCTGCGCCCCGGGAACATGCTCGCAAGCGTCGACGAATCCGGGAAGCGGATCGCGTGACGATGCTGGTCGTAATGCTCGCTCACGTGCGCATTCGCGGTCGGCACGTCGGTGGCGATGTCCTGGTACAGCGAACCGCCGAACGCGACGTTGATCAGCTGGCAGCCGCGGCACACGCCGAGAACGGGTTTGCCGGATTCGACGAACTCGTGCAGCAGCTCGAGCTCGTACATGTCGCGCACGCGATCGCCCGGCCATTCGGGGCGGGCGTCGGACGCGGCATAGGTTTGCGGCGATACGTCGGCGCCCCCCTGCAGCAGCAGGCCGTCGAGATGCTTCGCGTAGTCGCGCAGGCGGATGTTGCTCGGATGAATCATGCCCTGATGGCCGACGGTCGGAATCATGAACACGAGCACGTCGCGCGACATGACCCAGTGCGCAATCGATTCCTCGAGGTACTGGAGCGTCTTGCCTCGCAGCCCCTTCGCCCCCGGCTCCGGATGGAAAATCCGCGCCGACACGCCGATGCGCAATGTGCGCTGCGTGATGCGCTGGCCGGCGCGGTCGAACAGCCGGCGGGCGCGCGCGGCCACGATCCGGCCGAATACCGACCACGGCGTGTCGCTCTGCTTCAGATAGGCCGGCGGCGCATTCTGCGCGCTCGCAGGCGGCGGGCGCGGCGTGTCGAAATCAGGCTGCGCGCCGAAACCGGGGGGCGGCGTTCCCGCCTTCGGCGGCGCGGCCGCAGCAGCGCCATCGATGGCGGCGCCTGTCGCCCCGGGCGCGCCCGGCTCGGACGCGGCCGTAACCGGTGACGCACCGTCAGCAGCGTCGTTCTGCGCGGCGGCCTGGGCGGCCGGCGCATCGGGCGCTTTCGCCGGATCGGTACGGGGTGAATCGGAAGAAACGGAGGAGGTGCCGGGCAGACCGGCCGGGGAAGGCGTGTTTTCGCTCATGACGATGGTCTGGTACGTCGCTCACGCGTATGGATAACGAGGATTCATTATGCTTCAGCGCACGATCGAGCGGCAAACCTGCAACATCCTGTCGATATTGTTGCAAATCGGTGGCGAACTGCGTCGGGGGGCGTCCCCGCCCGCGCGCCGGCCACGCTGATACGGCACCACCAGTACTGGACATCAGTGATATATCACAATAATATCCACGGATCGTCCACGCTTCCCGACCGCCAGCGCCATGATCGCGCTCCGCCCGGCCGCCGCGCCGCATCCCGCATGAATGCCCTGACCGACGTCACCCGCGAGCACCCGGCCGCACCGACGGCCAGCCTCGCCGACCGCGCGTATGCGCTGATCCAGCGCGACATCATCACGATGCGCCTGAAGCCCGGCGCCGCCCTCAACGAAGCCGATCTCGTCGCCCGCACCGGCATCGGCCGCACGCCGGTGCACCAGGCCGTGCATCGGCTCGTGCTCGAAGGGCTGCTGTCCGTGATGCCGCGCAAGGGATTGATGGTGCAGCCGCTGTCGCTCGACGACATCGTCGCGGTGATCGACGTGCGGCGCATCAACGAAGCGCACTGCGCGGAACTCGCCGCGCGCCATGCAACGCCCGACGATCTCGCGCGCCTGGCCGCGCTGCTCGACGACGGGCAGGCCTGCGTCGACACGCACGACGTCGAAGGCATGATGGAACTCGACCGCGCCTTCCACCAGGCGATCGCCGCGGCCGCGCGCAATGCGGTCCTCGCCGACATCCTGCGCGGGCTGCATGAGCGCTCGCTGCGCTTCTGGTTCGTCACGCTGTCCGAACCTCACCATCTCGCCGACGTCCAGCACGAGCATCGCGAACTGTTCGATCGGCTGTCCGCGCGTGACGCCGCCGGCGCACGCGCGGCCGTCGAAAGTCATATCGATTCGTTCCGCTCCACGCTTCTTCAACATCTTCGCCCCTGAGCCGCCATGACCACTTTCACGCCCTTCCCCCCGCTCGCCCAGCTCGCCGCCGACCTCGCCGCCGGCCGGACCACGAGCCGCGCGCTCGTCGACACCGCGCTCGACCGGATCGCCGATCCGTCGGGCCAGGGCGCGGTCGTCTTCACCGAAGTCGATGCCGACAACGCGCGCGCGGCCGCCGACGCGCACGACCGGCTGCGCGCCGCCGGCACCGTGCTGTCGCCGCTCGCGGGCATTCCCGTGTCGGTCAAGGACCTGTTCGACGTCGCGGGCCAGGTGACGCGCGCGGGTTCGCGCGTGCTCGACGGCGCGCCGGCCGCGCGCACCGACGCGGTCGCGGTCGCGCGGCTCAAGCGCGCAGGCGCGGTGCTGGTCGGCCGCACCAACATGAGCGAGTTCGCGTTCTCGGGACTCGGGCTGAACCCGCACTTCGGCCATCCGCGCTCGCCGTACCACCGCGACGTGCCGGGCGACGCGCGGATTTCCGGCGGTTCGTCGTCCGGCGCGGCCGCGTCCGTCGCCGACGGGATGGCCGCCGTCGCGCTCGGCACCGACACGGGCGGCTCGATCCGCATTCCGGCCGCCCTGTGCGGACTGACGGGCTTCAAGCCGACGGCGAGCCGGATCCCGACGCAAGGCGGCGTGCCGCTGTCGACGACGCTCGACTCGTTCGGCCCGATCGGGCTGACGGTCGCCTGCTGCGCGCTCGTCGACCGGATGCTCGCGGGCCTCGAACCGCACGTGCCGGCCGCCCGGCCGCTCGAAGGCGTGCGGCTCGGCGTGCTGACGAACTACGTGACGGACGGCGTCGATGCCGACGTCGCGGCCGCGCTCGACGCCGCGCTCAAGCATCTCGAAGCCGCCGGCGCGATCGTCACGGAAGTGCGCTTCCCCGCGCTCGACCGGCTGCCGGACGTCAACCGCTTCGGCTTCTCGCCGATCGAGGCCTACGCGTGGCATCGCCCGCTGCTCGCCAAGCACCGCGACCAGTACGACCCGCGCGTGCTCACGCGGATCCTGAAGGGCGAACCCGCGAGCGCGGCCGACTATCTCGACCTGCTCGCCGCGCGCACGGCGATGCTCGACGAAGCGGCCCACACGGTCTGGTCGCGCTTCGATGCGCTCGTCGCGCCGACGGTGCCGGTCGTGCCGCCGCGCATCGCCGAACTCGAAGCGGACGACGATGCCTTCACGCGCACCAACGCGCTGATCCTGCGCAACCCGAGCGCGTTCAACTTCCTCGACGCATGCGCGTTGTCGCTGCCCTGCCATCCGCGCGACGCGGCGCCGGTCGGCCTGATGCTCGCGGCCGCGCCGCATCGCGACGACGCGCTGCTCGCGGTTGGCCAGGCAGTCGAGGCCGTGCTGAACACGATCCGCTGAGCGCCGCCGAGCGGGCGTCGGCGGGCACGCCGCGCGGTGCGGCAGGTTGCCGCACGCGCGCTGTCAGTTTCGTGCCAGACCGTTCGCGCTAAAATCGCGCGATTGTTTTCCGGACCGACCCACGAGGAACCCCGCCGACATGAACGACTACACGCTCGCCATCCGCCGCGAACGCCGCCTGCTGATGCTGCTCGGATGGGTGTGCATCGCCCTGCTGGCCGGTGCGCTCTACCTGCAGTACGTGAAGAACGAAGATCCGTGCCCGCTGTGCATCATCCAGCGCTACTTCTTCTGCGCGATCGGGATCTTCGCGTTCCTGGCCGCCGGGATCCGCAACTGGCGCGGGGTCTGGGTGCTCGAGCTGCTGATCGCGATCGCCGCGGCCGGCGGCGTCGGCACGGCCGCCCGGCACCTGACGATCCAGATGAATCCGGGCTTCAGCTGCGGTTTCGACACGCTGCAGCCGATCGTCGACAGCCTGCCGCCCGCGCAGTGGTTCCCGGGCATGTTCAAGGTCGCCGGGCTGTGCGAGACGGTCTACCCGCCGATCTTCGGCATCCTGCTGCCCGGCTGGTCGCTGATCGCCTTCGCCGTGATCCTGGTCGCGGTCGCCGCGAGCCTCTGGCGCCATCGCCGCAAGCTCGCGGCCTGACCGGCCGGTTTCGCACCGGCCTGCGCGCGGCCCGTTCGCGCGGGGCGCACACGACCGCCGGTCGGTGACCGCCCGGCTGCGGAGCGCCCGCCGGCCCAGCCCGACGAGCCGCATCCGGCCCGTCAAGCGTAAACACCTACCCCGCCGCCGCCCGGGTCTCCGGGTGAACGCGCATCGCGCGACTTCCGCGCGCAGCCCCGCCACGCCTGCGTTTCGGCCCGATGTGCACGCATTGGCGCCCCGATCCCGCGCGGCGGGCCTATGATCGACATGATCGCCTCCTGATAGCCCGGATCACCGCCTGGCGATGTTCCCGTCGCCTTACGGTGCTATCTTCGTGACTGGATGGCGATCTACGTGCGCGAGGCCAGGCGGTCTCACCACCCCTGCGTAACGCGCGCCCGATCCGCAATGTCGACTGGATTCATCATGACAACGCAAACCATCCGCATCCGTCACCCTCATGGCGTCCGCGTATCCGGCGGGGCCGTCCGCGCGCGCCGTTCGTGCGCTGCCGCCGCACTGCATCGGCCGTGCGGCCGGCCCGCCTCGCTCCCGTCCGTCATCGTTGCCGCCACGCCCGCCAGCCCGCGCCGCGTGTCGTGCCGCGTCGTCCCGAACGGAGCGTGCTGATGGAAGCCTGGCTCGGCGATCTGCAGCAACTGCTCGCGCATGGCGAAGCGGCCGTGCTCGTGACGGTCGCGCACACCGACGGCTCCGCGCCGCGCGAAGCCGGCACCAAGATGCTCGTCACGCGCGACACGGCCCGCCATACGATCGGCGGCGGTCATCTGGAATGGAAGGCGATCGAGATCGCGCGGCATCTGCTCAAGGATGGCGCGCACGTGTCGCACGCACGCCGGCTCGAACGGCTCGCGCTCGGCCCGAGTCTCGGCCAGTGCTGCGGCGGCGCCGTGGTACTCGCGTTCGAGCGGCTCGACGTGGGCGATCTCGGCTGGATCATGTCGCTCGCGAAGCGTGTCGCGGCCGGCGTCGCGACCGTGCGTAGCGTATCATTCGGCCCCTCGCCGGGCGCGCCGCTGTTGAGCGAGCCCGAATCGGAAGCCGCGCGTGCCGACTGCCTGCTGTGGGAAACCGGCGGCGTGTCGCTGATGACCGAAACGATCGCGCCGTATGCGTTCCCCGTCGTGCTGTTCGGCGCCGGGCACATCGGCACCGCGCTCGTGAAGGTGCTGGCGACGCTGCCGTGCCACGTGCGCTGGATCGACGGGCCCGATGCGGTGTTCCCGCCGGCCGACGCGCTCGCCGGCATCGGCAACCTAGCGATCGAAGCGGCCGCTGCCCCGGCCGACGCGGTCGACGCCGCACCGCCGCAGTCCTACTTCGTCGTGATGACGCACGACCACGCACTCGATTTCGTGCTGGCCGAGCGCATCCTGCGACGTGGCGACTACGCGTATTTCGGGATGACCGGCTCGCACGCGAAGCGCGCGCAGTTCGATCATCGCCTTGCAGCCATCGGCATCGACCCGGCCCAGGTCGCGCGGATGCGCTGCCCGATCGGTGTCGAAGGCATCATCGACAAGGCGCCCGAAGTGATCGCGATCTCGGTGGCTGCGCAATTGCTGCAGGCCGTCGAGGCAAACGCGAATGCGAACGCGTCCACGCAGGCTTCCCCTACCTACTGACCGACCAAGAACGACGCCATGACCCCGACATTCAAGGACAAGATTGCCCGCGCGCCGAAAGCGGAGCTGCACATCCATATCGAAGGCTCGCTCGAGCCCGAACTGATTTTCGCGCTCGCGCAGCGCAACGGCGTGAAGCTCGCGTACGACTCGATCGACGCGCTGCGTGCCGCATACGCGTTCACCGACCTGCAGTCGTTCCTCGACATCTATTACGCCGGCGCGAGCGTGCTGCTGACCGAGCAGGATTTCTACGACATGACGGCCGCGTACTGCGGACGCGCGCTCGCCGACAACGTCGTCCACACCGAGCTGTTCTTCGATCCGCAGACGCACACCGAGCGCGGCGTGCCGATCGAGACGGTGGTCGCGGGCATCGAGCGTGCACTCGCCGATGCCGAACAACGCGGGCTGTCGAGCAAGCTGATCCTGTGCTTCCTGCGCCACCTGTCCGAAGAGGACGCGCTCGCGACGTTCGAATCCGCGCTGCCGCTGTTCGAGCGCTATCGCCATCGCCTGATCGGCGTCGGTCTCGACTCGTCCGAGCTCGGCCATCCGCCGACGAAGTTCGCACGCGTGTTCGAGAAGGCGCGCGCGCTCGGGCTGAAGCTCGTCGCGCACGCAGGCGAGGAAGGCCCGCCCGCGTATATCTACGAAGCGCTCGACGTGCTGAAGGTCGACCGGATCGACCACGGCGTGCGCAGCATCGAGGACCCGGCGCTCGTCGAGCGCCTTGCGAAATCCCGCACGGCGCTCACCGTCTGCCCGCTGTCGAACCTGAAGCTGTGCGTGTTCGACGACATGGCGAAGCACACGCTGAAGGCGCTGCTCGATCGCGGCGTCGCGGTGACGATCAACTCCGACGATCCGGCCTATTTCGGCGGCTACGTCAATGAAAACTACTTCGCGACGGCCGAAGGGCTGCAACTCACGGATGCCGAAGTCCATGCGGTGATCCGCAACGGCTTCGAGGCGTCGTTCATCGAACCGGCGCAGCGCGACGCACTGTACGCGCGCCTCGACGCGTACTGGCAGGCCGCGTGACGGCCCGCATCGAGGAACGCTGACAGATGAAACACGGCAACGGCATCCGCTTCGCGACCACCGGCCCGGCCTTGCGCCGGGACGACCGCGTGCGTGAGCGTGCGGCGACGGCGCTGTTCGTCGGCGCTCGCGCGTGCCTGCCGTCGCGATTTGCCGTTTCGCTCGCCACCGCATCGGTCGTGGGCGCAATGACTGCGAGGCCCGCCGGCAACCACTCGCCGGCGGCTTCGGCCGCCACGTTCGCCCGCGCAATCGCTTCCGGTCGTGCCGCACGCAGCGTGCCGCACCCGCTCGCCAGGCACCGCCTTGCCCTCGTGCGGCGTCGCCCGTTTTCTTCTGTTCGCCTTACCTTGATGCAGGACCATTCGTCATGACGCAAACCGCTTTCCGTTCCCAGCTGCTGACCTTCAACGGCGACCCGGCCCAATCGAGCCAGGCCGCGAATTACGAGACCGACGGCCTCCTGGTCGTGGACGACGGCAAGGTCGTCGCGGCCGGCCCGTACGCGCAACTCGCCGCGACGCTCGCGCGCGACGCGATCGTCCATGACCTGCGCGACAAGCTGATCGTGCCCGGCTTCATCGACACGCACATCCACTATCCGCAGACCGACATGATCGCGTCGCCGGCGCCGGGCCTGCTGCCATGGCTGGACAAGTACACGTTCCCGACCGAGCGCCAGTTCGGCGATCCCGAGCATGCGCGCGAAGTCGCCGACTTCTTCGTCGACGAACTGCTCGCGTGCGGCACGACGAGCGCGCTCGTCTATTGCACGGTGCACAAGCAGTCGGCCGATGCGTTGTTCGCGGCGAGCGACGCGCGCGACCTGCGGATGATCGCGGGCAAGGTGCTGATGGACCGCAACTGCCCCGAATTCCTGCGCGATACCGCGCAATCGGGTTATGACGACAGTGCCGAGCTGATCGACCGCTGGCACGGCAAGGGCCGCCAGATGTACGCGCTCACGCCGCGCTTCGCGCCGACGTCGACCGAGGCGCAGCTCGAGGCGTGCAGCGAACTCGCGCGCCGCCATCCGGACGTGTTCGTGCAGAGCCACGTCGCGGAAAACGTCGACGAGGTGAAATGGGTGGCCGAGCTGTTCCCCGGCCATCGCAGCTATCTCGACATCTACGACCGCTACGGGCTGCTGCGCCCGCGCGCGGTGTACGGCCACTGCATCCACCTCGACGACGAGGACCGCCGCCGGATGGCCGAGACACGCACCGTCGTCGCGCACTGCCCGACGTCGAACTTCTTCCTCGGCAGCGGGCTGTTCGATTTCGACAAGGCCGGCGAATACGACGTGCCGGTCACGCTCGCGACCGACGTCGGCGGCGGCACGTCGTTCTCGATGCTGCAGACGATGAACGAAGCGCACAAGGTCGCGCGGTTGTCGGGCCACCACCTGACCGCGACGCGGATGTTCTGGCTCGCAACCGCCGGCGCCGCGCAGGCGCTCGACCTCGCCGACACGGTCGGCACGCTCGCCCCGCGCACCGAGGCCGACTTCGTCGTGCTCGATCCGCTGGCCACGCCGCTGCTCGCGCGCCGCACGAAGCGCGCGGATTCGCTCGAGGAACTGCTGTTCGCGTTCGCGCTGCTCGGCGACGACCGTGCGGTGTACCGCACCTATGCGGCCGGCCAACTCGTCCACGAGCGCGGCGCGGCACGCCGCCCTGCCGCGTAACGACCTGCCGGGGTTCGTCTCGGCACGCGCGGGCCTCCACCGCCGCGCGTGCCGGGCCGCGCGCCGCCGAGATTGCCGTAGGCCAACCCCGCCCCGACCCCGGGGCGCTGCGCCCGCCAACCGCTTTCCCGCGCGCAACTCACCGTGCTAGAATTCGCCGCTCATTGGGGAGTAGCCGCTCCGCTCGATGTCCCGCGCTCCCGGCGCGCATCGTGACGGAGGCGTCCGTCAACAGACTTGGCCGTACGGCCATGGCGGACGCAGCCACCTAGGCCTGGCGAGACCGATGGTTCACAGCGCGCCGCATCAGGGCCCGGCGCGCGGTGGATCGTCGCTCGCACGCACAACATCGGCCCGTGGAACCCCATCCGTGTCCCAAGCCTTCCTGATCTCCACCGGCGCCGTCGCCCTCGCTGAAATCGGCGACAAGACCCAACTGCTTTCCCTCGTACTGGCCGCGCGCTATCGCAAGCCGGTGCCGATCATCCTCGGCGTGCTCGTCGCGACGCTCGTGAACCACGGTTTCGCCGGCGCGCTCGGCGAGTGGCTCGGCGTGCTCGTCACGCCGTCGATCATGCGCTGGGCGCTTGCGTTCTCGTTCATCGCGATGGGGTTGTGGATCCTCGTGCCGGACAAGCTCGATGCCGACGAAGCCAATGCCAACCGCTCGCGGCTCGGCGTGTTCGGTGCGACCCTCGTCGCATTCTTTCTCGCGGAAATGGGCGACAAGACGCAGATCGCGACCGTCGCGCTGGCCGCGCGCTTCCAGGACTACATCGGTGTCGTGGCCGGCACGACGTTCGGGATGATGCTCGCGAACGTGCCCGCGATCCTGCTCGGCGACCGCTTCGCGCACCGCCTGCCGACGAAGCTCGTGCACGCGATCGCGGCCGTGCTGTTCGTCGTGCTCGGCGCGCTGGCGCTGCTGGGTATCGGGGTCTGACTATCGGGGTCTGACGAAAGGGCATGGCCGGCGCGGCCGGACGGCCGCGCCGAGCGGGATCCCGCGTTACTTCGCGGCGGCGGCACCCGACGCGGGCGCGGCCGGCACCACGCGTTCGTTGGCAGCCGGCGCCGCCGGGCCGCCGCGCTTGTCGACCGGCAGCCGGACCGAACGAACCGCGCCGTTGGACAGCGGGAAGTCGGCGAGCGCACTGCGTGCGAGGAACGGCATCGCGTACAGCAGCGTACCGTTGTCGCCGGTCGTGCGCGCGGACACGTTGTACACCTCCTTGCCCGTCGCGCGCTCGGTGATGCGGATGCCGAGCGTGTAGTCGAACACCTGGTACGTCTGCGCGACGTAGCCGGCCGGCATCGGCCCCCAGGGACCCCACGGACCCCACGGCCCGCGCCGCCAGTACGGCCCGGGCGCGAACCACGGATCGTAATAGACCGGCTGCGGCACCGTCACGAGATCGCTGCCGACCGCATAGGTCAGCCCGACGAGGTACCGCGCCTGCGCCTGCGGCACCTGCCGGAACGCATACGTCGACAGCTCGTTCGCGACGATCGGCTCGTAGGTCGACTGCTCGATGCTGTTCTTCTGCGCCTCGGTGCGCGTGAACGCATAGGTGCGTGTCGCGTCGCTGCCGCTCCAGTCGGAGAAGGCCGTGACCTGGGTCGTCACATAGCTGGTGCAGCCGGTC
The DNA here is from genome assembly GCF_002223045.2 of Burkholderia sp. HI4860. Taxonomy (NCBI): domain Bacteria; kingdom Pseudomonadati; phylum Pseudomonadota; class Betaproteobacteria; order Burkholderiales; family Burkholderiaceae; genus Burkholderia; species Burkholderia sp. HI4860. Next base: position 881,439 of record NZ_NKFO02000003.1, read on the forward strand.
AGCAGCGCCACGCACAGCACCGCCGCCCAGCCCGCCCCGCGTTGAATCCATTCGCGTTTCATGTTGATCCTCTTCGATCCGTCACCCGTTCGTCGCACCGCGCGAACCGTAACGGGATGCCGATAATACGCGGACTCCCGGAACCGGTAAAAAGTTCGCCCGGCACGCGGCCGCCAGCCTTTGTACAATGGCCCGGTTCGCCCGGCCCGTGCCACGGGCCCGTCCCCCACTCCACCGATCTCGACGACCATGTCCGACAACGCCTCCTCCACCGTGATCCGCCGCGCCGACTACACGCCGCCGGCCTTCCTCATCGATGCCGTCGCGCTCGAATTCGATCTCGCGCCGGCCCGCACGATCGTCAGGAACACGATGCGCGTGCGCCGCAATCCGGACGCCGCGCCCGCGCCGCACCTGGAGCTGATGGGCGAAGCGCTCGAATTCCTCGGCGCGCACGTGGACGGCGCGCCGCATGGCGCCGTGCGTGCGCACGAACACGGGCTGACGGTCGAGAACGTGCCCGAAGCGTTCGAGCTGACGCTCGAAAGCGCCTGCGCACCCGACCAGAATACGACGCTGTCGGGCCTCTATGTATCGAGCGGCAACTTCTTCACGCAGTGCGAAGCCGAAGGTTTCCGCCGCATCACCTACTTCCTCGATCGCCCCGACGTGATGGCGTCGTACACGGTGACGCTGCGCGCCGACAAGGCCGCGTACCCGGTGCTGCTGTCGAACGGCAACCTCGTCGATTCGGGCGACCTGCCCGACGGCCGCCACTTCGCGAAATGGGAAGACCCGTTCCGCAAGCCGAGCTACCTGTTCGCACTGGTCGCGGGCAAGCTCGTCGCGATCGAGGAGAAGATCACGTCCGGCTCGGGCAAGGAGAAGCTGCTGCAGGTATGGGTCGAGCCGGCCGATCTCGACAAGACGCGTCATGCGATGGATTCGCTGATCCACTCGATCCGCTGGGACGAGCAGCGCTTCGGTCTCGAGCTCGATCTCGACCGTTTCATGATCGTCGCGGTCGGCGACTTCAACATGGGCGCAATGGAGAACAAGGGGCTCAACATCTTCAACACGAAGTACGTGCTGGCGAACCCCGAGACCGCGACCGACACCGACTTCGCGAACATCGAATCGGTGGTCGGCCACGAGTACTTCCACAACTGGACCGGCAACCGCGTGACCTGCCGCGACTGGTTCCAGCTGAGCCTGAAGGAAGGCCTGACGGTGTTCCGCGACCAGGAATTCTCGGCCGACATGGCCGCGGGCGACGACCTCGAATCGGCGGCCCGCGCGGTCAAGCGCATCGAGGACGTGCGCGTGCTGCGCCAGCTGCAGTTCGCCGAGGATGCGGGCCCGATGGCGCACCCGGTGCGCCCGGAGAGCTACGTCGAGATCAACAACTTCTACACGATGACCGTCTACGAGAAAGGCTCGGAAGTCGTGCGGATGTACCAGACGCTGTTCGGCCGCGACGGCTTCCGCAAGGGGATGGACCTGTACTTCAAGCGCCACGACGGGCACGCGGTGACCTGCGACGACTTCCGTCACGCGATGGCCGACGCGAACGGGCGCGACCTCGCGCAGTTCGAGCGTTGGTACAGCCAGGCCGGCACGCCGCGCGTGTCGGTGCGCACCGCATACGACGCGGCCGCACGCCGCTACACGGTGACGCTCGCGCAGGGCTACGGCGACGCGTCGCCGGCCGCGCGCGACACGCAGCAAGGGCCGCTGCTGATTCCGTTTGCGATCGGCCTGATCGGGCGCGACGGCCGCGACCTGCCGCTGCGTCTCGACGGCGAAGCCGCCGCCGCAGGCACGACGCGCGTGCTCGACTTCACCGACACCGAGCAGACTTTCACGTTCGTCGACGTGCCGGAACAGCCGCTGCCGTCGCTGCTGCGCAACTTCTCGTCGCCGGTGATCGTCGAGTATGACTACAGCGACGACGACCTCGCGTTCCTGCTCGCGCACGACAGCGATCCGTTCAACCGCTGGGAGGCCGGCCAGCGCCTCGCGACACGCGCGCTGCTGACGCTCGCCGCGCGTGCGGCCGCGAACGAGCCGCTCACGCTCGGCGAGAACTTCGTCGCCGCATTCCGCCGCGTGCTGACCGATGAAAGCCTGTCGCCGGCATTCCGCGAACTCGCGCTGACGCTGCCGTCGGAAACCTACCTCGCCGATCAGATGGCCGAAGCCGATCCGGCCGCCGTGCATCGCGCACGCCAGTTCGTGCGCCGCCGGCTCGCCACCGCGCTGCGCGCGGAATGGCTCGCCGCCTACGAGCAGCACCAGACGCCCGGCGCCTACGAACCGACGCCGGAAGCCTCGGGCCGCCGCGCGCTGAAGAACCTCGCGCTCGCCTATCTCGCCGAACTCGAGGATCCGGCCGATGCGGTACACCTCGCGAGCGCGCAATACGATGTGGCGAACAATATGACCGATCGCGCGGCCGCGCTCGGCGCGCTGCTGTCCGCCGCGGCCGCCGGCGCGACCGAACCGGCCGAGCACGCGCTCGACGATTTCTACCGTCGCTTCGAGAAGGAAGCGCTCGTGATCGACAAGTGGTTCGCGATGCAGGCCGCGCAACGCGGCACGCCCGCGCAGCCGACGCTCGCGAAGGTCCGCAAGCTGCTCGCGCATCCGGCGTTCAACCTGAAGAATCCGAACCGCGCTCGCTCGCTGATCTTCAGCTTCTGCGCAGCCAACCCCGCGCAATTCCATGCGGCGGACGGTTCGGGCTACGCGTTCTGGGCCGAACAGGTGCTCGCGCTCGACGCGATCAACCCGCAGGTCGCCGCACGCCTCGCGCGCTCGCTCGAACTGTGGCGCCGCTTTACGCCGGCGCTGCGCGACCGGATGCGCGAAGCGCTCGAGCAAGTCGCCGCCGGTGCGAAATCGCGTGACGTGCGCGAGATCGTCGAGAAGGCGCTCGCGTAACGCCATCGCCCGCATCGCGCCTGCGCGATACAGCCGGTGCCGCCCATCGCGGCACCGGCTTTTTTTGGTGTGAAGACTGCTGAAACCGCGCGCAATCGCAGGGGTCGAGCGCGCCGCCTGCCGCTGGCGTCAAGCGCGTCCCGCCGGTTTCCACCACCGGAAAACCGGGCCGGGCCGCCCGCCCGGCCATGTAACCGGACGAAAAAAGCCGGTGGCACGGGAGGCGCGGCGGGTAAAATTGCGGCTATTCAAGGATTCTTTTGGCCTTCCGGAGTCTGTCATGTCCATAGCCCGCCGCACCACGCTGTCGAAGTTCCTGATCGAACAGCAACGTGAGACCAACAACCTCCCCGCCGACCTGCGCCTGCTGATCGAAGTCGTCGCACGCGCATGCAAGGCGATCAGCTACAACGTGTCGAAGGGTGCGCTCGGCGAAGCGCTCGGCACCGCCGGCAGCGAGAACGTCCAGGGCGAAGTGCAGAAGAAGCTCGACATCTTGTCGAACGAAATCCTGCTCGACGCGAACGAATGGGGCGGCAACCTCGCCGCGATGGCATCGGAAGAAATGGAAACGTTCTTCCCGATCCCGGCGAACTACCCGCGCGGCGAATACCTGCTCGTGTTCGATCCGCTCGACGGCTCGTCGAACATCGACGTGAACGTGTCGATCGGCACGATCTTCTCGGTGCTGCGCTGCCCGGACGGCAAGCAGGCCACCGAGGAATCGTTCCTGCAACCCGGCACGCAGCAGGTTGCGGCCGGCTACGCCGTGTACGGCCCGCAGACGGTGTTCGTGCTGACCACCGGCAACGGTGTGAACTGCTTCACGCTCGACCGCGAAGTCGGCTCGTGGGTGCTCACGCAGAGCAACATGCAAATCCCGGCCGACACGCGCGAGTACGCGATCAATGCATCGAACGCTCGCCACTGGTACGACCCGGTCAAGCGCTACGTCGACGAACTGAACGCCGGCAAGGACGGCCCGCGCGGCGACAACTTCAACATGCGCTGGATCGCGTCGATGGTGGCCGACGTGCACCGGATCCTGAACCGCGGCGGCATCTTCATGTACCCGGCCGACAAGCGCACGCCCGATCGTCCGGGCAAGCTGCGCCTGATGTACGAAGCGAACCCGATGTCGTTCATCGTCGAACAGGCGGGCGGCGCCGCGACGACCGGCACGCAGCGCATCATGGAAGTGCAGCCGACGGGCCTGCATCAGCGCGTCCCGGTGTTCCTCGGTTCGAAGAACGAAGTCGAGCGCGTGACGGGCTACCATCAAGAAAAGCAATAAATTTGCACTGCAGCACTAGACAGTGTCGCGCGACGTACGTAGAATCGCGGCTCTCGATGTGACCCCAAGGGGTCGCATCGCAGTGAACCGAAGCGGGGAAGTTTGCCGAGTCGATGCGTTTCGCGAAACAGCAGCAGCAAGCTGAAAAAATTTCGCAAAACCTATTGCCAAGGTCTCAGATTTCACCTTATAATTTCGTTTCTCTGATGCCGGTGTAGCTCAGTTGGTAGAGCAGCGCATTCGTAATGCGAAGGTCGTAGGTTCGACTCCTATCTCCGGCACCAAGTTATAAAGGGCTGACAAGCGATGCTTGTCAGCCCTTTTCTCATTCCGGGCACCCAATCGTGCGCTGCCCTTCTTCTCTCCGCTTCCGCTCCGCCTGCGGGCTGCGGGCATCACCCGACTCCCGCGCCGCACGCCGCCGATTACAATCGCCGGACCACCCCGCCCTTTCCGAGCATCATGCGCACCTGGCGTCTCGATCGACCGAACCTCACCGGGCAACTGGACGTGTCACGTGCGACGCGCCTTGTTGCCGCGATCGGCGGCAACGAGCCCAACGCATTCGCAGCCGAAGTGCTGAAGCTGTTCGACGATGCGCTGTCGGTCACGCAATGCACGATCTTCGCGTACGAGTTCGGCAACCGTCCGCGCACGCTATCCGTCGCCGACCATCGCGGCGGCCGCTATCTGCGCGACGTCGCCGACACCTACGCGCGACACTTCTACGCGCTCGACGGCAACCAGAAGATCGTGTCGAGCGCACCCCGCGGCACGCGCCGCCATGACCTGCTGCTGCACCAGCAGGCCGGCGACGAGATCGATCATGAAGCGTATCGAGCGGCCTGCTACCGCGGCCCCGACGTGTCCGACCGGCTGTCGTTGCTGATGCAGCCCAACGATGCGAGCTGGCTGTCGATCAATTTGTACCGCGCGCATCGCAGCGGCACGTTCCAGCCGCGGGAGATCGCGAAAATCGAAGCGCTCGCGCCGCTGATCGCGCAGGCCGCGAAGCATCACTACGCGCTCGCCGGCGCCGCGCAGATCGGCATCCCGCAACGGATGCTCGCGCGGTTACGCAGCGCCTGTCCGGCGCTGTCCAAGCGTGAACTCGACGTGCTGCGCGGTGTGCTCGAAGGCCAGACCGCACAAGAGATCGGCGAGACGATCGGCGTGAAGGCGTCGAGCGTCGTCACGTACCAGAAACGCGCGTACCGGCGCCTGGGCATCTCGAGCCAGCGCCAGTTGTTCGCGCTCTGCCTGCAGCCCTGAACCGAACGGGCTTGCGATGACCGAATCGGGGTAAATCCCGGTCGGCTTGCTGTACCCGGAATGGGGACAGCGGACTTCCGTCCGGCTTCCATACTGCTTCGACTGCCTGCACGCGTTTGCCCCGGCGCGCGTGCACGTCGAACCGCCCTCCCCCGGAAGCCAACGATGAATATCGACTTCAAGCCCTACCCGTTCGTCGCCGAGCGCCATCCCGCGTATCTGCCGGCCTGCGACGACGGTATCGATACGCACCGGCATCGCGTAGCGATCGTCGGCGGTGGCCCCGTCGGCCTCGCCGTCGCGCTCGGCCTCGCGAACCATGGCATCCGCAGCGTGCTGCTCGAGGCCGACGATGCGGTCTGCCACGGCAGCCGCGCGATCTGCATCTCGCGGCGCAGCCTCGAAATCATCGAGCGGCTCGGCGCACTCGACGACTTCCTGCGCACGGGGTTGCCGTGGACCGGCGGACGCAGCTTCTACCGTCGCGACGAAGTGCTGCATTTCACGATGCCGCAGGACGAAAACCAGAAGCTGCCGCCGATGATCAATCTCGCGCAGTATCACATCGAACAGTTCCTGCTCGACGCCGCGCTGCGCCGCCCCGAACTCATCGAGATCCGCTGGCAGGCGAAAGTCGCCGGCGTGGCCCGGCAACCGGACGGTGCGCGCCTGGACGTCGACACACCGCTCGGCAGCTACGCACTCGACGCCGACTGGGTCGTCGCATGCGACGGCGGGCGCAGCACGATGCGCGAAACGCTCGGCCTGTCGCTGCAAGGCACGAGCTACGAGGGCCGCTACGTGATCGTCGACATCGCGCTCGACAGCGACCGGCCGGCCGAACGGCTCGCGTACTTCGATCCGTCGTCGAACCCGGGCTCGACGGTACTCGTCCACAAGCAGCCCGACAACGTGTGGCGAATCGACTACCAGTTGCGCGACGATGAGGATCCCGAAACGGCCATCAAACCGGAGAACGTGATCCCGCGCGTGCAGAACCTGCTCGACATGATGGGCGAGCACGGCGACTGGTCGCCGATCTGGATCACGATCTACAAGGCGAATGCGCTGACGCTCGAACGCTATCGGCACGGCCGCGTGCTGTTCTGCGGCGACGCCGCGCATCTCGTGCCGATCTTCGGCGTGCGCGGCGCGAATTCGGGCATCGACGATGCCGACAACCTTGCATGGAAACTCGCGTACGTGGCTCGCGGGCTCGCATCGGACACGCTGCTCGACAACTACTCGGACGAACGCGTGTTCGCGACGCACGAGAACCTGCGCTACGGCACGAAGAGCACCGAGTTCATGGCGCCGCCGTCGTTTGCGTTCGAACTGATGCGCAAGGCCGTGCTGTCGCTCGCGGTCCGGCATCCGGCGCTGCGCTCGCTGATCAATCCGCGCCAGACGACCGCCATCGCGTATGCGACGTCGTCGCTCAACGCAGCCGAACGCGACACGTTTTCAGCCGGCCCCGCGCCCGGCACGGTGCTCGTCGAATGTCCGCTGATGCTGTACACGGCGCACGGCAGCGACATACGCCGCGGCCACCTGACCGATCTCGTCGCCCCGCGCTTCACCGCGTTCTGCTTCACGTCCGACGGCGTGCCCGATCCGACGCTCGTCGATCTTGAACAGCGCCTGCAGGCGGCGCGGATACCGTTCGCGCTCGTCACGCTCGCGCGGCATGCAGCGCCGCGGCAACCGGCCTGCGGCGGCCATGACGACGACGGCCGGCTGTTCGACATGTACGGCGCGCGTGACGGCACCGTCTATCTCGTGCGTCCGGACGGTCACGTACTCGGCCGCTGGCACGACGCTCGCGCCGGCGACGTGGCCGCCGCGCTCGAACGCGCACTTCGACCGTGCGCATCAACCGATCCTCAGGAAACCGCATGATGACGGACACCGAACGCGACATGCTCTACACCGACCTGTGCCGCACGATGACGCGTATCGGCGAAGCCGATGCGTCGCTCTTTCTTGCGCGCTTCGCCCTGCTGTCGATAGAAGCGATCGGCGAGCCCGCGATCGTCGCACGGCTGATCGCCGACGCAGGCGACGGATTGCCCGACACGGGCATGCAGGCATCGATGCACGAACGATGACGCCGATGGCCAACCGATTTCACCGGCAGCATTTCTTACAAATTTATTTCGTCACGCATTGCCCGTGCGCGAGCCATGCCCTATGTAGACAAATTCCCTGGAAAATCCGGTGAAGGATGCATAACATTACTTAACGATTCCGACCCGTCTATCGCGTTACATTGCGTGGGCGGCGCGGCGGGTCGCGATGCCGCCTTCATTCAGCTTGCGGCAGCGCAGCCCGACGCCCGGTCAATCGACACAACTCAAGGAGAGGACAACCATGGCTCATGGCTTGATTATGTGGCTCATCATCGGTGCGATCGCCGGCTGGCTTGCCGGCTTGCTCGTCAAGGGCGGCGGCTTCGGGCTGATCGTCGACATCATCGTGGGGATCGTCGGCGCAGTGATCGGCGGCTGGCTCGCCGGGATACTCGGCATCAGCGTCGGCAGCGGCTTCATCGGTTCGGTGATCGTCGCGGTCGTCGGCGCGGTGATCCTGCTGTTCGTGATCCGGCTATTCAAGCGAGCGGCCTGACGCTTCTCTCCACGCGCCTTCGGGCGCGTTTTCGCCTCAGGCCGGCGCGCGGCACGCTCGCCGCGCGCCGCCGGCCCGTTCAGTGCTTCGCGCGCTGCAACCAGCCGTCGGGTATGTCGGCCGTCAGCAGTCCACCGCGCGCTACGCGTGCATCATCGCGCCCGATCCATAGGGTGCGCGGCATCTCCCCTCGCCATCCCGCATCGAGCGCCGCGCGCATACGCTCGGGCATCGGCTGACGACAGTAACGCGCACTACAGCGCTCCGCCTGCCGCGAGCGATCTCACAGCGACCATTTCAGTTCTCCATAGAAAGTACGGCCCGGATACGGGTGGAACACGTAGTAGCGGCGATCCGTCAGGTTGTCGATGCCGAGCGACGCAGTCCAGTGATGGTCGAAGCGGTAGCGCGCCTTCAGGTCGACGACCGTGAACGAGCTCGTGCCGCCGTAGACGTCCGGGTTCACGTCGCTGTTGTCGAGCGTGTTGAACTGACGGCCCGAGTAGCGTACGCCGACGCTCGCGAGCCAGTGCTCGTCGAAGCGATACGACGCGAGCAGGTTCGCACGCATGCGCGGAATCCGCGGAAAGCGCGAGCCGACATACGCGGGATTCGCGGCATCGGCGAGGATCTGCGCATTGCTTGCCGACACGTTCGCGTCGATCGCGAGCCCCTTCAAACCGACGTTCTCGCCGCTGAACGCGAGTTCGACGCCGCGCACGCGCACGCGGTCGACGTTCGAGACGTTGGTCACCGTCGTCGCGCCCGACACCGTCGTCTGGCTGTAGATCGAATCGCGCAGGTCGCTCTGGAACACGCTGGCACGCACGACGCCGACACCCACGTCGCGTTCGGCCGTGAAGTCCCAGTCGATCGCCTTTTCCGGCCGCAGGTTCGGGTTGTTGTTGACGATCGCGTTGTTCGAGATCGTGCCCTGGAACAGTTCGCCGACCGTCGGGAAACGCGTGCCGGTCGCGAACGACAGCCTGAAGCGCCACACGTCGGTCGCATCCCATTGCAACGCGACCTTCGGCGACAGCGCATTCGCGCCGCGGTCCGCATAGCCGAGCGTGCCCGTTGCATTGCCGAGCGCACCGCCATACGCATCCCAGCGCTCGTAGCGCAGCCCCAGCGTCGCGAGCCAGCCCGGCGCGAAGCGCCACGCGTCCTGACCGAACAGCGCCTGCGTGCGCGTGTCGCCGCGATAGACGCTCGACAGCGACGTGGTCGGCCCGGCCAGCCAGTCGGCCGTGTTGTACGTGACGTTGCGCAGGAAGTAGTTGTCGTAGTGATAGCCGAACGTGAACGTGTGGCCCCTCACTTCCGGCGCCTCGGCCTTCAGGTCAAGCGTGCGCCAGCCGGTGCCGTCGCCCTGAAACAGCGTGCCTGCACCGCCCTGCACGGCCGACGCCGAGCGTTGCACGTCGCGCGACACGTCGTACGCGGACACGACGCCCGACAGCCGCCAGCCGGAATCGAGCCGGCCATTCAGGCCGAGCGCATACAGCCAGTTCTCCTGGTCGCCGCGCTGCGGCGCGAACGCGTTCGGCGCGACGGTCATGTTCCGGCCGCCGATCGACACGTTGCCGCCATAGACCGGACCGCCTGCCGCATCGCGCAGGAAGGTTTCGCCGTGCTGCCGGTAATGGTTCTCCCAATGCCCGAGCGTGAGCGTCGCATCGACGTGGTCGGTGAACGCATAGCCCATCCGCACCGTCTCGTTGAGCTGCTCGGTCCGCTCGATCGTCTGCGCGCCGACGATCGTCCGCGGCTTGCCATTGGGCCCGATGTCGGTCGCGGCGCCCGTCACGGGCACGGCCGCGCCGAGCTTCGGGTTGTATGCCGAATTGGGGCTCGCATACTGCATCGGCTGCCCGTTGTTCTCGAGCCGGTCGAGCGACAGCGCGAACCAGAACCGGCCGACCCGGTTCGCGATCCGCGCGGTCTGGTGATTGCCGCCGAAGCTGTCCGCGAATCCGTAGCCGTCGTGGTAGCGCTGCGTGAAGAACTGCGTCGACAGCGACGCCTCGAGCTTTTCCGGGCGGCGCGTCGTGAGCAGCACGGTCGAGCCGATCGAGTTACCCGGATACAGCACTGAAAAGGGACCATAGAGCACGTCGACGCGCGCGATATCGTCCGGCGGAATCAGCGACCAGCGCGGCGGATACGCGTAGCTCGACCCGAGCAGGTTCGACAGCAGTACGCCGTCGGCGTAGACGAGCCCGCGCGCGCTCTGCAGCTCGTTGAAGTCGCGACCGGCGAACACGCTGTTGCGGTCGCCGATATAGCGCTTGCGGACCATCAGGTTCGGCGCGTACTTCAGCGCGTCCTCGGTGGTGACGTTGGTGTGCGACTCGATCTGCTCGCGCGTGATCGACGTGACGACGGCCGGTGTATCCGGATCGACCGGTTGCCGCTGCGCGGTCACGCTGACGGCGGTCAGCGTCTCGCCGGCCGCCGGCGGCGCGATTGCGACGGCCGAAGCGGGAGCGGCGGCATCGGCGGCACGCTCGACGCCACCGCGCGTGGTAGCGCTGCGTGCATCGTCGGTCGAGGCCGCATGGGCGGCGGGCCACGCGAAAGCGGCCGCGCATGCGAGCGCGAGCCGACCGCGCGACGGCCGCGCGGCGAAGGGAGAGGACATGAGTGAATTCCTGAAAACGTGATCGGACGCCGCCGGACACGAGCGCACACCGCGCACGGACGGCGCGGCACGCGGCCCGGCCGCGGACGGCACGCGCGCCACCGGCGCGCGCGGACGACATCAATCAGATCGGAGCGTTTTCAGGCGGGGCGCGAGGCTGCGCGAGACGGATGCCCGGGCGGGGAAAATCGGGAATGGCGGGCGCGGCCGCGCGATAGGCGAACGTCCGCACGAAGCCCGGCAGGGCCGGCAGGCTCGATCCGAGCGCCACGTTCGCCGCGAAGCCGGGGCAGTACATGCAGTGCGGCACGCCGGCATGATCGAACGACGACGTATCGTGCTCGCCGCCCGCCTGCGCGAGCACGACCTGGCGGCCGCCCGCTGCACTGCACAACTCGAGCGTGAGCTCGCCGGAGCCGCTCGATGCAAGACGCGCATAGCCGAGGACGGGCGACAGTACGTTCAGTACCAGCGCCAGCCATACGAGGCCGATCCATCGCGTCGTTCGTTTCATCGCGGTCCAGAAAAAGTGCGCGCAAGTATAACAAGCGGCCCGATTGTTGCCGATTCCGCACGATGCAATAGTCGGCATCGCAGCGCGCGTCAGAGCGCATGTGCCGTTAATACAACAGAGACAAAATCTAACGATTCGCCACTGGCATAAATCCAAGCACGAGGTTGATAATCATCGAACCTGCTGGAGAAATGACCATGGACGAAAGACCAACCCGCATGCCACCGCCCGAGCAAGTGATGAGCCCGGATCCGGAACCCGTCGGCGTGGAATTCCTCGCCGAATTGCCCGACCACGTGCGGGCATTCTTCGACGAGCAGCACAAGCTGTACTCGCCGAAGTGAACGCCTGTTCGGTTCTGTAACCGCCACGTGCCGATCCTCGCTATCGTGCGGTTCATCAATGCGCATCGCGCGCAATTCGCCTCGCACCCGGGCCGCAATAGCCTGACGGTGCTGGATCAGTTCGCCTGCTGATTCTCCGGTCGCTGCGCTACGCCGCGCGACTGTCTTCGTCTATCCTTCTGGTTTTCCACTTCCGGCCCGCCCGGCTCTCCCGATCGTTCCGATGAAGCAAGCCATTCGTGCCAGCCTCGCTGTCGCCGCGCTCGGCGTCGCCCTCCTTTCGTCCCCGCGCCTCGCCAATGCTGACGGTGACGACACTGCCCTCACCAATATCGTCGCGCTCGCGTCGCAGCGGCTCGCGCTCGCCGAACCGGTCGCGCGATGGAAATGGGCGAATCACAAGGCCATCGAGGACCGGCCGCGCGAAGCGGAACTGCTCGTGTCGGTCGAGAAGCGCGCGGCACAGGCCGGCGTCGATCCCGCGTTCGCACGGACGTTCTTCGAGGATCAGATCACCGCGAGCAAGGATGTGCAGAATGCGCTGTTCGCGACCTGGCGCGCGACGCGGCCGCCGGAAGGCACGCCGCCCGACCTCGCGACCAGCACGCGCCCGGCGCTCGACCGGCTGACGCAGAAAATGCTCGCGGGGCTCGCGCAGGTTGCACCGCTGCGGGATGCGCCTGATTGCCAGGCGCGGCTCGCGCGCAGCATCGCCAACTGGAAGACGCTCACGCGCTACGACGCCACGCAAACGCAGGCGCTCGACACCGCGCTGTCGCACGTCTGCTCGGCCGGCGGCGCAAGCGCGATCGGCTGACGACCGCGGGCGCGGGTCGCGCGAGCTCGCCCTGATTAACCCGCCAGCCCCGCAGGCGTGAGCGCGGCGAGCGGAATCAGCTGCAGGCCGCGGGCGAGATGCGTCTGCAGCAGCCGGTGGGTGAAGGGCTCGAACGCACCGTCCGTCCCGTCGGCCGCGAGCTGGGCGGCCGCGTCGAGCGACTCCGCCGCGCCGAGATAGCGCCAGCCGTCGATCACATGAAACAGGTTGCGCTCACCGCTCGCCTCGAATGCGACCGCGCCTTCGAACGGCCAGGGCGCAGCGCCGGCACGGGCGTCGGCCGCGGGGCGCCGGTTGTATGCCGGCCGCAGCCGGGCAATCCATTGCGCTTCGGCCAGCATCGCCCCCAACTCGTTGCCGGTCTCGCGCCATTCGACCCGCCGCACCTGCTGCGCCAGTCGCATTTCCTTCGACGAACGGCGCTCGCCCGTCAGCAGCGCGCGCAGCCGCTGCCGCACACGCACGCTGCGTCCAACATACAGCGGCACATCCTCCTCCCCGAACAGGGCGTACGCACCGCAGCCGGGCGGCGCGGTATCGAGCCAGGCTTCGGTCAGGTCGCCCCCCAGACGGAAGTGGCGCGTCGTGCGCGCGATCTGCTCGCGCAGCCGCTCGAGCGGCACGATGTCATGCAACAGGCGCCAGAACTGCCACAGCAGGTCGGCGTCCGCCAGCGCCCGGTGGCGCGCGGCCGGCACAAGGCCGTGACGTTCGATCAACGCGTCGAGGCCGTGCCGCGATTCACGCGGGAACAGCGCCTTCGACAGCCGCACCGTACACAGCACATCGGGGTTGAACGCGAAGCCGGCCCGCTCGAATTCGGCTCGCAGGAAGCCGCGGTCGAAGCTCGCGTTGTGCGCGACGAAAAGCTTGCCGTCGAGCCGCTCGAACAAACCCGGCGCCAGCGACGCAAATGACGGCGCATCGCGCACCATCTCGTCCGAAATGCCCGTCAGTTGCTGGATGAACGGCGGAATGGGCTGCCCCGGATCGACGAGCGTCGTCCACGTCGACACGCCGAACGGGCCGATTTCGACCACGCCGATTTCGGTGATGCGGTGTTCGGCGGGCGAGCCGCCAGTGGTTTCAAGGTCGACGAAAACGAGCGGCTGTTCGCTGGCGGGATCGGACGGTCGGGGGGAATCAGACATGAAAAGACTGGGAAACGGTGCTTCCGTGAGTATGCACCGGCATTCGGGTTCGCGGCCAGCCTGAACCCGAATGTTCCGCCCCCGTAAAACAAAAAGCCCCCGCAATGCGGGGGCCGGACGTGATCGGCAATGCGTGGCGCGTCAGACCGCCTGGATATTCGCTGCCTGCTTGCCTTTCGGCCCGACTTTCACGTCGAACGAAACACGCTGGTTTTCCTTCAGCGTCTTGAAGCCGTCCATCTTGATTTCGGAAAAGTGTGCAAACAAATCTTCACCGCCATTGTCCGACGTAATAAAGCCGAAACCTTTAGCATCGTTAAACCATTTCACGATACCGGTATCCATGTCTTCGTTCCCCACTCGATTAGATCCAAAAAAGCTATTTTTATAGCCGTTTCCCGAAATCCCGAAACATTGCGCCAGCACCCACACCAGCACCAGCACGCCGCCCGAGGACGGAGTGCTGACTTTATAAATTGGACAATCCGGGCGCGTCAAGAAAATTTTTGACGATAGTTTTATCAAAAAAGCGCTAATACCACTGGAATCGGTACACCGGCGCCTTTGATTAATTGATTCGCATCAAAAACCTGTCAATATTACCGGGATCAGAACATTAATAATCGTGGTCGTGAAATTCCTACCGGGGACAAATCGGCTCGGTAAATTCCTCGGGTTTTTTCCGGGTTGCGGAAACCCGGGGACATTGCGATGCTCACTTAACGTCGGAAGGAAGGAGAAGGTCATGTGGCTGGACGGAATCAAGCGCTTCGCGAGCCGGCTCGGACGCGTACACCGCAAGTCCCGCGCCCTGGCCGAGTCCTCGCGCGAAGCGCCGTGCGACACCGAATTCGATACGACCTGGCATGGCGATCACTGGCAGAACCTGCTCTCGTCGCCTCTCGATGCCCGTCACTACGTGATGGAAGACTGGACATACACGCCGCCCCCCAACGAAGCCAAGGAGGCCGCACCCGCGGCCAAGCGCAAACGGCGCTCGTTCGCGCAATAACGCGCGAATCGGCGGGGCAAAAAAAAAGCGCGACTGGGAAGTCGCGCCGACAAAGGTTTGGAGATCTTTTCCGTCAACGAAAAAGTCTGCTTCGGAAAGCAGAGATCGCAGTATAGCGAGAGAACAACCTTTCATTAGCCATGCTCCGCACAAACCTCTATTGCCGATGTGTCAATAATCGGAAGACGACCGTCCGCGTCTCCGACTGACCATCTGTCGCGATCGCGCAACGCTCGCTACGTAGTCCTGATCGCCATTTTTCTTCGCTGCACCGCCGCAAATCCTTGATGGTCAATCGTTTGCGCCATATCGCCGATCTTTGCGGATTCCAAAACATATTATTGCTTAAAGCGCATCGCTCCCCCACTCCACGCTCTCCGTACACTGCAAATGGCTTTTGATAAGCGCACCGCCGCTCTGCCGGACCGGCCGCAACGTCAAGCACAACACGCCAGTCCGCAGCAGGTTCGATCGACATCTTCCTGTTTGGAGACAGATCCATGAAAAAAACCCTGATCGTCACCGCGTTGTCGGGTGTATTCGTTACGGCGGCTCACGCCCAAAGCAGCGTGACGCTCTATGGCCTGATCGATGCAGGCATCACCTATACGAACAACCAGGGCGGCCACAGCTCATGGTCGGAACGCAGCGGCCAGATCAACGGCAGCCGCTGGGGCCTGCGCGGCACGGAAGATCTCGGTGGCGGCCTGAAAGCAATCTTCGTGTTGGAAAATGGCTTCAACATCGCCAACGGCACGCTCGGCCAGAATGGCCGCGAATTCGGCCGCCAGGCGTTCGTCGGCCTGTCTCATGACCAGTTCGGCGCCGTCACTCTCGGTCGCCAATACGATAGCGTCGTCGACTACATCGGGCCGCTGTCGCTGACCGGCACGCAATTCGGCGGCACCCAGTTTGCCCACCCGTTCGACAACGACAACCTGAACAATTCGTTCCGGATCAATAACGCTGTCAAGTACACGAGCATCAATTTCGGCGGTCTGAAGTTCGGCGCGTTGTACGGTTTCTCGAACAGCAACCAGTTCTCGAACAATCGCGCATACAGCGCGGGCGTGTCGTACACCTATGCCGGCTTCAATATCGGCGCCGGCTACCTGCAGTTGAACAATGACATCTCGGGCCTCACGTCGGCGGCAGTCACCAACAGCGGCGGCGCGGTGGCAGGCGACAATACGTTCGTCGGCAAGCGTCAGCGCGTGTTCGGCGGCGGCCTGAACTACACGTTCGGTCCGGCAACGGCCGGCTTCGTGTTCACGCAATCGCGCGTGAACCGGGCGCTCGGTATCTCCGCGGGTGCCTCGGGCGTGTCGAACGGGCTGGGTCTCGACGGCACGTTTGCCCGCTTCAACAACTACGAAGTGAACGCGCGCTACGCGCTCACGCCGGCGTTGTCGCTGGCCGGGTCGTACACGTACACCGCCGGCTTCCTGGATGGCCGCCATCCGGGCTGGAACCAGTTCAACCTGCAGACCGACTATGCCCTGTCCAAGCGGACCGACGTGTATGTGCAAGGCGTGTATCAGCGCGTCAGCACGGACGGCCTGGGCATCGGCGCCTATGTCAATGGCCTCGGTGGCGCTTCATCGACCAACAAGCAGATCGCGGTCACGGCCGGCCTGCGCCATCGCTTCTGAGCGACCGGCATTCCACCGCACGCCGGATGACGAAGCGCCCCATCGGGGCGCTTTTTCTTTGCCGGGCCGCGCCGTGCGCCGCTCAGGCGTTGCCCGGTGCCGGGTAACGGACGTCGAGCACGTCGATCGGCTGCGGGCCGGCCGGCGTCATCAGCATGACGGTATCGCCGATCTTCGCCTTGATCAGTGCGCGCGCGACCGGCGAAATCCAGCTGACGCAGCCGCGATCGAGATCGACCTCGTCGATCCCGACGATCGTGATCGTGTGATCCTCGCCGTCCGGTGTCTCGTAATCGACCGTTGCGCCGAAAAACACCTGGTCGACATTCTCCTGCCGGCTCGCATCGACGACTTCGGCCAGATCGAGCCGCTTCGTCAGGAAGCGGATGCGACGGTCGATCTCGCGAAGCCGCCGCTTGCCGTAGATGTAGTCCCCATTCTCCGACCGGTCACCATTCGATGCGGCCCACGACACGAGCCGCACGACCTCGGGACGCTCGACGTCGATCAGGTTCAGCAGTTCGTCCCTAAGCCGCTTGTGGCCGGCGGGCGTGATGTAGTTCTTCGAGCCTGCCGGAATCGCGGGCTGGGCCTGGTCCAGATCGTCGTCGTCGCCGTCCGACTCTTTGACAAACGCCTTGTTCATGATGCGAATTCAACATGGATGACTGATGCTCCAAGGGTACACGAAGGGCGCCCCAGCAAGGCCATGCACCTAATTTGCGAATAAGGCTTCCCTTTTTATACAACCCTGCTATAATTTCGCTTCTGCGTGCGGCTGTAGCTCAGTTGGATAGAGTACTTGGCTACGAACCAAGGGGTCGTGGGTTCGAATCCTGCCAGCCGCGCCACTTTTTCGAGGGCCTTCTGAACCGAAGGCCCTTTCAGTTCGAAGCAGTAGAAGTTTTGTTTTGCGTGCGGCTGTAGCTCAGTTGGATAGAGTACTTGGCTACGAACCAAGGGGTCGTGGGTTCGAATCCTGCCAGCCGCGCCACTTTTTTGGGGGCCTTCCCATCGCAGAAGGTTCCGACAGTCAAGCAGTACCGTTTTGCGTGCGGCTGTAGCTCAGTTGGATAGAGTACTTGGCTACGAACCAAGGGGTCGTGGGTTCGAATCCTGCCAGCCGCGCCATCTTAAAAGGGCTTTCCTCCGGGAAAGCCCTTTTTCTTTTCCGCCTCCCCTTCCTTCCCTTGCTCGACGCACGGCAACCTCCGGTTGCGTAGCGTCCCTTTTCGGAAGAGCGTCGACCACACCGCACGTTCACCTCTCCGGCAGCCCATATGAAAACGGCGGCCATTGGCCGCCGTCCATCGATCGCCCCTGCGGGCCACGCATCAATAATCCTGACGCTCGCGCTCGATGCGCATGCCTCCGTCGTGGCGCGCATGCGCACCGTCGTCGGTCGAACGCTCGCGCATGATCCGCATCACGTCCGGATTGGTTCGCACGCGTCGCATCACGTTCGCGAGATGCACGCGGTCGCTGACCTGGATCACGAAGCGCAGCACCGTCGACTCGTGCGTCAGATCCTCGTCCATCGCGATATGCACGATGTTCGCGTCGGCCGACGTGATGTCCGCCGCCACGCGCGCAAAGATGCCCTTCGTGTTCTTCACGAGCGCCTTCACCGCGACATCGAACAGGCGGCCCGGCTGCGGCGCCCATTCGACGTCGATCCAGCGGCCCGGATCACGGCGATGGATACGCTGCGCCACGCGGCAATCGGTCGTATGAATCGCCATCCCCAGGCCGATGCCGATGTAGCCCATGATCGCGTCGCCGGGAATCGGCCGGCAGCATGCGGACAACTGCACGGACATCCCTTCAGTGCCGGTAATCACGACCGGCGGCGCGTGGTGCGCGGGATGCCGCTCGGACTTCGGCAGATCGTCGTCCGCATCGCGGCCGCTCATCAGCACCTCGATGCGCTTGGCCATCACCGCGGCCACGCGGCGGCCGAGGCCGATGTCCGCGAAGATTTCCTGACGGCTCTTGTTGCCCGTCCACTGCACGAGCTTCTCCCACACTTCCGGCTCGACATCGGCCAACGCAAGACCGTAGCCCTTCAGGCTCTGGTCGACCAGCCGCTCGCCCAGCTGCACCGACTCGTTCAGGCGCATCGTCTTCAGGTAGTGCCGGATCGCCGAGCGCGCCTTGCCGGTACGCACGAAGCCGAGCCACGCAGGGTTCGGCTTCGAATACGGCGCCGTGATCACCTCGACGATGTCGCCGCTCTTCAGCTCGGTGCGCAACGGCAGCAACTCGTTGTTGATCTTCACGGCCACGCACTGGTTGCCGAGATCGCTGTGGATCGAATACGCGAAATCGAGTGCCGTCGCGCCGCGCGGCAGCGCCATGATCTTCGACTTCGGCGTGAACACGTAGACCGCATCCGGGAACAGGTCGATCTTTACGTGCTCGAGGAATTCGCTCGAATCGCCGGCCTCGCTCTGGATGTCGAGCAGCGACTTCAGCCACTGGTGCGCGCGTTTCTGCACGTCGCTGAGATCCGCGCTGCCGTTCTTGTACAGCCAGTGCGCGGCGACCCCCGCCTCGGCGATCTCGTGCATCTTGCGCGTGCGCACCTGGAACTCGATCGGCGCGCCGAACGGGCCGACCAGCGTGGTGTGCAGCGACTGATAGCCGTTGATCTTCGGGATCGCGATGTAGTCCTTGAACTTGCCGGGTACGGGCTTGTACAGCGCGTGCAGCGCGCCGATGCACGTGTAGCAGTCGAGCGGGCTGTCGACGACGACGCGAAAGCCGTACACGTCGAGCACCTGCGAGAACGACAGCTGCTTGTCGCGCATCTTGCGGTACACGCTGTAGATGGTCTTTTCGCGGCCGGTGATCTCGGCGTCGATCTTCGCGTCGGCCATCGCGCGCTGCGCGGCTTCGAGGATCTTGCTGATCACTTCGCGGCGGTTGCCGCGCGCGGCCTTCACGGCCTTCTCGAGCGTCGCGTAGCGATGCGGGTTGAAATTCGCGAAGCTCATGTCCTGCAGCTCGCGATACGTGTTGTTCAACCCGAGGCGGTGCGCGATCGGCGCGTAGATGTCGAGCGTTTCCCGCGCGACGCGGCGGCGCTTTTCCATCGGCACCGCGCCGAGCGTGCGCATGTTGTGCAGACGATCGGCGAGCTTGACGAGAATGACGCGCACGTCGCGTGCCATCGCGAGCAGCATCTTGCGGAAGTTTTCCGCCTGCGCTTCCTCGCGGCTGCGGAATTCCATCTTGTCGAGCTTCGACAGCCCATCGACCAGTTCGGCGACCTTCGGGCCGAACCGTTCGGCCAGCTCGCTCTTGGTCACGCCCTGGTCTTCCATCACGTCATGCAGCAGCGCGGCCATGACGGCCTGCGCGTCGAGCTTCCAGCCGGCGCAGATTTCCGCGACGGCGACGGGATGGGTGATGTAGGGTTCGCCGCTCTGGCGATATTGACCGAGGTGGGCTTCGTCGCTGAAATGGAACGCCGCCTTGACCTCTTTGATTTCTTCCGGAGGAAGATACTCGGCAAGCACGGCCGTCAGTTTCGCGATCGAAACGACGCCGTGCTTGCGGGGCTGCTCCGGTGTGGCGGTCGGCCCGAACAGATGCCGGAAGGACTGTTCGAGGACCGCGTCGATGTACTGGCGCGCAGGCGACTGGGCCGTGGCTTCGGTGGTCGAATCCGCGGAGGCGGACGATGGGGTGGTGCTCATATTCGCCTCCAGGTCGAGTCGTTGCGCGCGTGGATTACATGGCTGGAACGGGCCGGATGCGCGTTACACCGGCACCTTCTTCAGCATCTCGACGCCGACCTGGCCGGCAGCGATTTCGCGCAGCGCGACGACGGTCGGCTTGTCGCGGCTTTCGATCTTCGGCGTATGGCCTTGCGCGAGCTGCCGCGCGCGATAGGTGGCGGCGAGCGCCAGTTCGAAGCGATTCGGGATTTGCTTCAGGCAGTCTTCGACGGTAATGCGAGCCATGTTGGTAATTCCTTCTGAATATAGTCCTTATTCTACCTTATGTCCCTCGTCCCCCGCGTCATTCCGCGTGGGGCAGATGGATGCCGAGCTCGATGAACAGCTCCGTGTGTCGCGCGTACTGCGAAGCAAAGCGCAGGCGCGTGGCCGCGACGATGCATTCGAGCTCCGCGAGCGCACGCTCGAAGTTCTCGTTGATCACCACGTATTCCGCTTCGGACGCGTGCGCGATCTCGCTGCCGGCGGCAAGCAGGCGGCGCGTGATCACGTTCGGCTCGTCCTGGCCGCGCTTCTTCAGGCGCTCCTCGAGCGCGTCGAGCGACGGCGGCAGGATGAAGATGCCCACCGCGTTGCGGAACTGCTTCTTCACCTGCAGCGCGCCCTGCCAGTCGATCTCGAGCAGCACGTCGTGGCCGTTCTTCATCTGCTCTTCGATCCAGACGCGCGACGTGCCGTAGTAGTTGCCGTGCACTTCCGCGCTCTCGAGGAATTCGTGCGCCGCGTGACGCGCGCGGAAATCCTCGACCGTCGTGAAGTGATAGTGCTGCCCGTCCTGTTCGCCCGGGCGCGGCTTGCGCGTCGTGTACGAGATCGACAGGCAGATGTCGCTGTCCTTCGACAGCAGCGCATTCACGAGCGTCGACTTGCCGGCGCCCGACGGCGCGACGACCATGAACAGGTTGCCGGGATAGACGCCGCCGTGCAGCGAATGCGACGCGTGCGCGTCGCGGGTTGATTCCGTCATGTTGCTTTACTCCAGGTTTTGCACTTGCTCGCGCATCTGCTCGATCAACAGCTTGAGCGCCATCGACGCGTCGGCGAGTTCCTTCGCCGCCGCCTTCGAGCCGAGCGTGTTCGCTTCGCGATTCAGTTCCTGCATCATGAAGTCGAGACGCTTGCCGACGCGGCCGCCCTTCTCGATCACATGGCGCGTTTCGTTCAGGTGCGCGGTGAGTCGCGACAACTCTTCCGCGATGTCGATCCGGATCCCGTACATCGTCACTTCCTGACGAATGCGCTCCGCGGCTTCCTCCCGCGTGACGATCGTCGAGCTGCCTTCGGGCGCCGCGATGCCGAGCGCCTCCTGCAGCCGTTCGACGATCTTCTGCTGGTGCTTCGCGATCAGCTCCGGCACGAGCGGCGTGATGCGCGCGACGATCGCTTCCATCTCGGTGACGTTCGACAGCAGCATCGTCGCCAGTTGCGCGCCTTCGCGCGAACGCACGACGACGAGCTCGCCGATCGCTTCCTTGCCGCACGCGAGCACCGCCTCGCGGATCGCGTCAGCCGACACGCCGCTCTCGGCGATCACGCCGGGCCAGCGCAGGATCTCGCCCGCGCGCAGGCGGCCGACGCCCGGGAACGCGTCGAGCACCGAGCGCTCGAGCTCGGCGAGCTGGCCGAGCGCGGACTGGTTCAGCGCGCCCGCGCCGATGCTCTGCTCGCCGCGCTGCAGGTTGATACGGATGTCGACCTTGCCGCGCGACAGCTTGTTCATCAGCATTTCGCGCAGCGCGGGTTCGCACGCGCGCACGTCGTCCGGCATCCGGAAATTCAGGTCGAGAAAGCGCGAATTCACGGTGCGCAGTTCGACCGACACGCTGGTGCCGCCGTTGCCGGTGGCCGTCGCGAGTTCGCGCGTTGCGCTCGCGTAGCCCGTCATGCTGTAGATCATGGTTCGTCTCGCCGTCTGGGTGCCCTCGCGGGCGGGGATATGTCGAGGCGCCCGGCGCATCGGAAAGCGCGGGGCGGGAAGCGCGCATTATCCCATTTTTGCGGACCACCCCGCCGGGCACGCCCGCCGTTCGGCGCTAAAATCGGGGTTTCCTCTCGTTCCGCGATTCCCACATGACGTCCTCCGTTTCCCGCCCGAGCGGCCGCCGCGCCGACGCACTGCGCAAGGTCGCCCTTACGCGCCACTACACGAAACATGCCGAAGGCTCGGTGCTGGTCGAATTCGGCGACACCAAGGTGCTCTGCACCGCGAGCGTCTCCGAACGCGTGCCCGACTTCCTGCGCGACCGCGGGCAAGGCTGGCTGACCGCCGAATACGGGATGCTGCCGCGCGCGACGCATACGCGCAGCGACCGCGAAGCCGCCCGCGGCAAGCAGACCGGCCGCACGCAGGAAATTCAGCGCCTGATCGGCCGCGCGCTGCGCGCGGTGTTCGACCTCGAAGCGCTCGGCCCGCGCACGATCCACATCGACTGCGACGTGATCCAGGCCGACGGCGGCACGCGTACGGCGAGCATCACCGGCGCGTTCGTCGCCGCGCACGACGCCGTGTCGAAGCTGATCGCGGCCGGCAAGCTCACGCGCTCGCCGATCACCGACCACGTCGCCGCGATCTCGGTCGGCGTGTACCAGGGCGCGCCCGTGCTCGATCTCGATTACGCGGAAGATTCGCAGTGCGACACCGACATGAACGTCGTGATGACGGGCGCCGGCGGTTTCGTCGAAGTCCAGGGCACGGCCGAAGGCGTGCCGTTCTCGCGCGCCGAGATGAACGCGCTGCTCGACCTCGCGCAAGGCGGGATCGCCGAGCTCGTGCAGCTTCAGAAAGACGTGCTGGGCGCCTGACATGCCGGACGACCACACCACCGCGCCGCTGTCGCGCATCGTTCTCGCGTCGAACAACGCCGGCAAGCTGCGCGAATTCACCGCGCTGTTCTCGACGGTCGGCATCGAGATCGTCCCGCAGGGCGACCTTGCGGTGCCGGAAGCGGAGGAGCCGTTCGGCACCTTCATCGAGAATGCGCTGACGAAGGCACGCCACGCGTCGCGGCTCACCGGGCTGCCGGCGATCGCCGACGATTCGGGCCTGTGCGTGCGCGTGCTGCGCGGCGCGCCGGGCGTCTATTCGGCACGCTACGCGCAGCGCGCGGGCCGCGACAAGGGCGACGCGGCGAACAACGCGTATCTCGTCGAGCAGCTGCGCGGCGTCGACGACCGGCGCGCATACTATTGCTGCGTGCTCGCGCTCGTGCGCCATGCGGACGACCCCGAACCGCTGTTCGCCGAAGGACGCTGGGCCGGCGAAATCGTCGACACGCCGCGCGGCGAGCACGGATTCGGCTACGACCCGTATTTCTACCTGCCGTCGCTCGGCGCGACGGCCGCCGAACTCGAACCGGCCGTGAAGAACACGCACAGCCATCGCGCGTTGGCGCTGAAGGCGCTGCTGGCGCGGCTCGCGGAGGAAGCATGAGTACGCCCGATACCCGTTCGCCAGCGGAGGTCGCATGAGCCAGGCCGCCGAAACCGGCGCGCGCGTCGTCGCGACCTTCACGTCGCCCGGCCAGGTGCGGCTCACGTCGCTGCCGCCGCTCGCGCTGTACGTGCATTTCCCGTGGTGCGTGCGCAAGTGCCCGTATTGCGATTTCAATTCGCACGAGTGGAAGGGCGAACGGTTTCCGGAAACCGAATATCTCGACGCGCTGCGCGCCGATCTCGAGCAGGCGCTGCCGCTCGTGTGGGGCCGCCAGGTGCATACGGTATTCATCGGCGGCGGCACGCCGAGCCTGCTGTCGGCGGCCGGCCTCGACCGGATGCTGTCCGACGTGCGTGCGCTGCTGCCGCTCGACGCCGATGCCGAGATCACGCTCGAGGCGAATCCGGGTACGTTCGAGGCCGCGAAGTTCGCGCAGTTCCGCGCAAGTGGCGTGAATCGCCTGTCGGTCGGCATCCAGAGCTTCAACGAAACGCACCTGAAGGCGCTCGGCCGGATTCACGACACCACGCAGGCACGCGCCGCGGTCGAGATCGCCGCGAAGAACTTCGACAACTTCAACCTCGACCTGATGTTCGCGCTGCCGAACCAGACGCTCGACGAATGCCGTACCGACATCGAGACCGCGCTGTCGTACGCGCCGCCGCATCTGTCGCTGTATCACCTGACGCTCGAGCCGAATACGCTGTTTGCGAAGTTCCCGCCGGTCGTGCCCGACGACGACGCGTCGGCCGACATGCAGGAATGGATTCACGCGCGCACGGCCGAGGCCGGTTACGGACGCTATGAAGTGTCCGCGTATGCGAAGCCGAATCATCAGTGCAAGCACAACCTGAACTACTGGCGCTTCGGCGACTATCTCGGGATCGGTGCGGGCGCACACACGAAGCTGTCGTTCCCGAACCGGATCCTGCGGCAGGCACGCTACAAGCATCCGGCGACCTTCATCGAGCAGGCGATGGCCGGCACGGCCGTGCAGGAAGAGCGTGAAGTCGGCGCGCGCGACCTGCCGTTCGAGTTCATGCTGAACACGCTGCGGCTCGTCGAGGGCTTCCCCGTGCACAGCTTCGCCGAACGCACGGGCCTGCCGATGAGCACGATCGAGCCGGCGCTGCAGGAAGCGGAACGGCGCGGGCTGATCGCGCGCGATTTCGCGCAGATCGCGCCGACGCCGCTGGGCCAGCGTTTTCTCAACGACCTGCAGGAATTGTTCCTGCGCGACGATTGAACGGATGAACCACGCGGCATTTCGGTTACAATGCCGCCTCGTGTGGAAGCGTGGCCGAGCGGTTTAAGGCACCGGTCTTGAAAACCGGCGACGGGAAACTGTCCGTGAGTTCGAATCTCACCGCTTCCGCCAGGAAGTTCGCCAAACCCCGTCCATTCACCGAATGACGGGGTTTTTTGTTGGTCCGCGCGCCCCTCCCTCACGTTCCGACGCGTCACGCCGGATGCCGTTACAATCCGGCGCTCCGATTCGCGAAACGGGAAACCCACGTCATGAAGCCCTTCATCGTCTCGTCGCTCGCTGCCCTGCTGGTTGCCGTCGGCACGCCGGCGACGGCCGACACTGCCGCCGGCAGCGACGCGCAAGCGTCGTGCGCGATCGCCTACGTGACGGGCGTCGGCGGCTCGCCGCGCGGCCTGAGCGAATACCTCGCGAGCCCGTCGCCCTACAACTACGTGAAGGACAACGACCTCCAGTGCAAGGTGGGCGACGACGGACGCACGTCGAACTGCACCGGCGTGACCTATCTCCGGAACGAGCAGGTCAGCGTGTACGACGATTCCGATCCGGCGACGCTGACCGTCGTGGCGCGCGTGGAGCTCGACCACGGCCAGAAATACCCGGTGATCATCGTCGTGCAGCGCAAGGACGCGCGCTGCAAGCAATGATGCAGCGCGGCGCGCGAACCCGTCCGCTGAAACGGCACGGGCGTTCGCGCCGGGCCTCGCGCGCCACCTGAGCGACGGGCACCGGCAGCGGCCCGCCATCGCATTGCATCGCACCGCGCCGGAAGCCCCCTCCCGGCCGGCCGCTCGATCACCTAGAATTCGATCAACACGGCGACACGACCGCCGCCGCGTACTCGATGCCGCGCGCGCCACCCCTGCGTGCGGTACACGGAGATCACCATGACCGAACTGTCGACACCGGCGGAACACGTCGATTACGAAGGCTTCGAGGTCCATGTCGTGCCGGCCGTCGTGCCCGGCAGCGACACGCGCTACACCTACACCGGTTACGTGTGCCATCCGGGCGCGAATCCTGCCTTGCCCGGCCACGCGGTGCCCTTCCATGCGGACGGCGAGGAAAGCTTCGCGAGCCTCGATGATGCCGTCCACGAAGCCGTGCACGTCGGCAAGAGCATCATCGACGGCACGCACCCCGACCTGTCGATCCTGTCGCTCGTCACGCACGGCTTCTGAACCGGGCCGCACGCATCGCCGACGATGGCGCGGGCGCGCTCGTGGTGCTGCCTGCGACGACCCGCTCCACTTGCGCCGGCCACTCGCCACGCGCCTGCGTGCCACTCGCGTTCCTCGCGTTTCTTTCAACCATGCAACACGCACGCCGGGATGCAAACGTGCGGCAGCCACGCGAGCGCGCTGTCATATGTCACGTCACACCGCGCTGCGCGAGCGCACGCCTTCGCGTCATCGGCGATCGCAACATCCGGCATCGCCCCTTATGCGTTTCTCCCGATATCGGCCCGCGTCCGTGCGCCTATCATTTTTTTATAGTCACTTCCGGCTAGCCTCCCATGCGCCCTCTTCCCCGTTTGCATGTCGACCGGCTGCGTGCAGTTGCGCTGGCCGTCGTCGCCATGCTCGCGGCGTGCACGATCACGCCGCCTCCGTCGCTGCACTCGATCCTGACGATTCCGTCGATCACCCGCAGCGGCAGCCTCGACCAGTACCGCGTCGAAGTCGCGCAGCGCGTCGCCGAACGCAATCCGTCCGGCATGCTGCACGGCGTACCCCAGGCCATGCTCCGCTCGCTCGTCGTCGTGGCCTTCACCGTCGATGGCAGCGGCCGGCTCGTCAACGCGTCCGTCTATCGCAGCAACGGCGACAGCGAAGCGGAAGCACTCGCGCTCGCGTCGCTGCGCCGCTCGGCGCCGCTGCCGCCGCCACCGTCACGACTGCTCGACGGCAACGGCCGGCTCGAATTGATGGAAGGCTGGCTCTTCAACGACGACGGCCACTTCCAGTTGCAAAGCACCGCGTCGGCGCAGGCGCAATCGATCGACTGAGCGGCGGCCGCCCCGCGATTGCCCGTGCGCGGCGGCGCTGGCTATAATTTTCCGCAATCGCGCGGTCATCACGCCGCGCGCGCGTTCGCGCGCCCCACCCGGCATGCGAGCCGACCACGCCGGCACCGGGCGGCGGCGACATACCCGTCTCCCTCGTCGACCGGCGGGTGACGTCCGCGCCACGGCGCGCGTCCACGCCGCCACCGCATCATCCGCTCGGCTGTCCCCGGCAGGCATCCGCCTGCCCGGCCGCACGCCCAGCCGACCGCCCCAACGACAAAACGGAGACATCCATGTCCGCATCCCCCCCGACCGTTGCACACGCAACCGGTTCGGCCGGCGCCGTCAGCCATCGGCGCATCGTGTTCGCCAGCTTCATCGGCACCGCGATCGAGTTCTACGATTTCTACGTGTATGCGACGGCCGCCGCGCTCGTCATCGGCCCCGTGTTCTTCCCGCACGGGTCCGCGACCGCACAGGCGCTGTCCGCCTTCGTCACGTTCGGCATCGCGTTCATCGCTCGCCCGATCGGCTCGTTCCTGTTCGGGCACTTCGGCGACCGCATCGGCCGCAAGTCGACGCTCGTCGCATCGCTGCTCGTGATGGGCGTATCCACCACCGCCATCGGCTTCGTGCCCGGCTACGACGCGATCGGCGCGCTCGCGCCGGTGCTGCTGTGCGTGCTGCGCTTCGGCCAGGGGATCGGCCTCGGCGGCGAATGGGGCGGCGCCGCGCTGCTCGCGACCGAGCACGCGCCGCAGGGCAAGCGCGGCTGGTTCGGGATGTTCCCGCAGCTCGGGCCATCGGTCGGCTTCCTGATGTCGAACGGGCTGTTCTTCGCGCTCGCGCTGTCGCTGTCGGACGAGCAGTTCCGCAGCTGGGGCTGGCGCATCCCGTTCCTGGTCAGTGCGGTGCTCGTCGCGCTCGGCCTGTACGTGCGGCTCAAGATCACCGAAACACCAGCATTCCAGGCCGCGCTCGATCGCAACGAGCGCGTGCGCGTGCCGGTCGCGACGCTGATCACGCAACACTGGCGGCCGACGCTGCTCGGTGCGCTCGCGATGGTCGTCTGCTACACGCTGTTCTACATCTCGACGGTGTTCTCGCTGTCCTACGGCGTGTCGGCGCTGCATATTCCGCGCCAGAGTTTCCTCGGCCTGCTGTGTTTCGCGGTCGTGTTCATGGGACTCGCGACGCCGCTGTCCGCGTGGGCATCGGACCGCTTCGGCCGCAAGCCGGTGCTCGTCGCGGGCGCGATCGCCGCGCTGCTGTCGGGTTTCGCGATGGAGCCGCTGCTCGGCAGCGGCTCGATGCCGCTCGTCGCGCTGTTCCTGACGATCGAGCTGTTCCTGATGGGCGTGACGTTCGCGCCGATGGGCGCGCTGCTGCCGGAGCTGTTCCCGACCAACGTCCGCTACACGGGCGCGGGCGTCGCGTACAACCTCGGCGGGATCCTCGGCGCGTCGATCGCGCCGTATATCGCGCAACTGCTGGCGGCGCGCGGCGGGCTGTCGTGGGTCGGCGGTTATGTGTCGGTTGCGGCGGCCATCAGCCTGATCGGCGTGCTGCTGATGCGCGAGACGCGCGACGCATCGCTCGTCTGAGACTCCGGGGCGACCCGGGTTGTGCGCAGGCCGGCGCTGCCTATACTCGATCCCGGGGGCGCCGCTGCGCGCCCCCGGGATCCCGCCCCGAAGGAGCCGCCGCCATGAACATCCGCCTCGGCAATGCCGATCTCGTCCTGATCCTCGCACTCGCGCTGGGTGGCGCGATCCTGCTCGCGATGCGCTTCCGGCCGCAGACCTGGCGCGGCCTCGTGTTCGAGGCGCTGCTGGCGAATCTGGCGGCCGTCGCCGCCGTCCTCACGGTCGAGGCGCTGCTCGCCTGAACCGCTTCGCCCCACCCCCTCGTCAGGCGGTCAGCCGCGCGCGCAGCGCGCCGTAGGCCGGGCTGACCGTATCGATCGCGTCCAGCGCCTCGTCGACCGACGGCACCGTACCCGGCTCGCCGATCGACAGTGCACTCGGCGCGCCGCCGATGCCGCAATGATGGCGCGACGTCGCGACGAAAATCATCACGGTCGGCCGCTGCAGCGCGTGCGCCATGTGTACGAACCCCGTATCGACCCCCACCACGAGCGCAGCCCGGCCAAGCGCCGCACCGAGCTCGCGCACCGTCATCGCGGGCAGCACGACCGAACCCGGCGCGCGTGCGGCGATGTCCTGCGCATCGCCATGCTCGGCAGGCGATCCCCACGGCAACAGCACGCGTACGCCGCGCGCCATCATCTGCGTGGCGAGCGCGGCCCAGTGGTCGGCCGGCCATTTCTTGTCGGGGTTGGACGTCGCATGGAACAGCAGCATGAATGGGGCGCCATCGGTCACGGCGGCCGGCAGGTTCACGTTCCGCGGCGGGACGATGCCGTACGTGGCGATACCCTCGGGCACGTAGCCAAGCGCCTCGCCCGCGCTCACGCGCATCCCGTGCCACGCGTCGCAGTCCGGCCGCGGGCCGAAACGATGCGAATACGCGAAGCGTGCGCCCGTTTCGCCGAGATCCTGCGTCTGGTAGCCGACGCGGCGCGCGGCGCGCGCAAGCGCCGAAATGATCGCGCTCTTGTAGACGCCGTGCAGATCGATCACCGCATCGTAGCGGTGCGCCCGCAGCGCGCCGATCGACGCCGTGATCGCCTTCAGGTCGCCACGATTGCGCATCTTCTTGAAACGGCGCAGCGGCGCGCCCAGGACACGGCTGACGCCCGGATGCCAGCGCACGACCTCCGCGCACGATTCATCCACTGCCCAGTCGACCGTTACGCCGGGAAAGGCGCGATGCAGATCCGCGACGACGGGTAGCGTCTGGACAACGTCGCCAAGCGACGTCACTTTCACGATGAGGATACGTTTCACGATGTGTGGAATAAGCCAGTCAATTTGGCGTGCTCACGATGGTTACATGCGCAGACATTACGTGAAATTACTTTTGCAACAAAATGCATCTCCTTTCAGGAACATTCTCGCTCCCCGCCCGCATCCGGATCTTTTTATAATTCGATCTTTGCCTGCCTGCCGGCCCGCGCCGATGCCACGCCCCGCTCTTCCCGCCCTGTTTCCCGCCCTCACCCGTCGTTCGCTGAGGATCTGGCGCCAGTACGGCGTTTTCTGGCTCGGTGCGATCGTCGTCGGCCTCGCGGCCGTACTTTACGCGCGTCTGATCGACTGGGGTTACGAAACCTTCCGCACGATGCGCGATCACGCCGCGTGGCTGCCGCTGCTGCTGACGCCGACCATCGCCGCGCTGTCGGTATGGATCACGCGCCGCTTCTTCCGCGGCGCCGAGGGCAGCGGCATCCCGCAGGTGATCGCGACGCTGCATGCGCGCCCGAGCGCGTTCGGCTCCCGGCTGCTGACGCTGCGCATCCTGTTCGGCAAAGTGCTGGTGTCGTTCCTCGGCATCCTGGGCGGCTTCACGATCGGTCGCGAAGGGCCGACCGTGCAGGTCGGCGCGGCGCTGATGTTCAACCTGCGACGCTTCTACCCGCGCTCGAACGCGCAGATCGAACGCCAGCTGGTGCTCGCCGGTGCGGCGGCCGGGCTGTCGGCCGCGTTCAATACGCCGCTCGCGGGAATCGTGTTCGCGATCGAGGAACTGACGCGCAGCTTCTCCGCGCGTGCGAGCGGCGTGCTGATCACCGCGATCATCCTCGCCGGCGTCGTCGCGCTCGGCCTGAACGGCAACTACACGTATTTCGGCACGATCGATGCCGGCCCCCATTTCCCGAAACTGCTCGCGCTCGCCGTGCTGGTCACCGCGATCGTCACGGGGATCGCAGGCGGCGTGTTCTGCTGGCTGCTGCTCAACACGGGACGCTGGCTGCCCGCGCAGCTGCTGGGCCTGTATCGCGAGCGGCCGATCACGTTCGCCGCACTGTGCGGCTTCGCGATCGCCGTCGTCGGCCTCGTATCGGGCGGCACGACCTTCGGCAGCGGCTATGCCGAGGCGCGCGGCCTGCTCGACGGCAGTCAGCACCTGTCGGTGTTCTATCCGTTCCTGAAGATGATTTCGATGGTGGCGTCGTACCTGCCGGGCATCCCGGGCGGGATCTTCGCGCCGTCGCTGTCGATCGGCGCCGGGTTCGGCAACCTGTTGCATATCGTGTTCAGCAACATGAGCCTGCCGATGCTGATCGCGCTCGCGATGGTCGGCTACATGGCGGCCGTCACGCAGTCGCCGATCACGTCGTTCGTGATCGTGATGGAAATGATCAACGGTCACGCGCTCGTGATTTCGCTGATGGCCACTGCGCTGGTGTCGAGCCGCGTGTCGCGCTTCTTCGCGCCGCCGCTCTACGAAACGCTCGCGCTGCGCTATCTCGCGCCGCCCGTCACAGCCGCCGAACCGGCTGCGGCAACCGCGGCGAGCGCGACGGCGGCAACCGGCATCACCGAGCCGCAGGATGCGGCCGCGGCGCCCGCCGATCCGCTCGACACGCTGCGCGACGAAGGCGACACGGGCGACGAAGCGTCCCCCGCCACCGCGCCGGCCGAGGACGCAGCACATGCCCCGGCGCCGCACGACGACGAGCCGGCCGCAGCCGGGACGCACGACCCGGCACAGCCGGGCCCGCGCGACGCTCAATAGATCACGACGGGCGCCGGTCGGTAGTACACGGGCCGCGCCGGCACGACGATACATCCGGCCAGCGTGATCGCGACGAGCGCGATGGCGATTGCGGTTCTTTTCATCGCCCGCCTCCATCATGCCCAGTGACCACGGGTCCAGAACCAGTTCGGACCGCGCTGGTCCCAGTGGCCCGGCACCCATTGCATGCCGACGCGCTCGGCTTCCCAGTGGCCGCCGATCCACACGTAACGGCCATGCTCCCAATGCCAGTGCCCGCGATCCCACACGTAGCCCACGCGCGAAGCCGGCACGACCTCGTAGCGCACCGGCGGCGGTGCGTTCGGCGCGACGATCACGACTTCCTCGGTGCGCACGGGGACCGGCTCGGCGACGACCATGCGGCCCTGCGGCACGATCACGGGGGTGCCGACGAGAATCTCGTCCGCATGCGCGGCAAGCGGCGCGACGACGGCTGACAGGCTCGCGGCAAGCAAGGCGAGCGAAACGATACGACGTTGAACGGTAGAGACGGCCATCACAACCTCCTGGTTGAACAAGTTACGCGAGCGTATTCGTTCAATGCGGGAGGGGCGCTAACGGCCGACAGACGCCGTGTTACGGCATGCCCGAAAGTGCAACAGGGCGTAAGACGCGCACGGCGGCAAGTGCCGCCGTGCGGAGGGATACCTGCAACGGTCAGGCTTGCGGGATCTCGATCTTCACTTCGAGGACTTCGAGATCGTCCTGGCGCTCGAGGCTCACGCGGATGTCATCGTCCGAAATATGGACGTACTT
Source organism: Burkholderia sp. HI4860 (assembly GCF_002223045.2). NCBI lineage: Bacteria > Pseudomonadati > Pseudomonadota > Betaproteobacteria > Burkholderiales > Burkholderiaceae > Burkholderia > Burkholderia sp. HI4860. The sequence continues at coordinate 913,597 of NZ_NKFO02000003.1, forward strand.
CGAGATGACCGCGACGAGCTCCTTCTGCAGCGCCGGCAGGTAATCGGCCGGCGGCCGGCCGCCGACGCGCTCGTGCGCGATGATGAGCTGCAGGCGCTCCTTCGCGACCGATGCGGACTTTTTCTTCTCGCCGAGGAGAAACGAAAGGATGGACATGGGCGGCCTCCGTTACTTGCTGCCGAAGAGGCGCTGCAGCAGGCCCGGCTTCTGGTAATCGGTGAAGCGCAGCGGCTTGTCTTCGCCGAGGAAACGCGCGACGACGTCCTTGTACGCTTCCGCCACGTCGGTACCGTCGATATGCACGGCCGGCAGACCCTGGTTCGATGCATGCAGCACGGCTTCCGACTCGGGCACCACGCCGATCAGCTTGATGCGCAGGATCTCGCTGATGTCCTCGAGCGACAGCATCTCGCCTTCGCTGACGCGCTTCGGGCTGTAGCGCGTGATCAGCAGGTGTTCCTTGATCGGATCCTTGCCTTCGGTCGCGCGCTTCGTCTTCGACGACAGGATGCCGAGAATGCGATCCGAGTCACGCACCGACGACACTTCCGGGTTCGTGACGATCAGCGCTTCGTCCGCGAAGTACATCGCGTGCAGTGCGCCCGCCTCGATACCGGCCGGCGAATCGCAGACGATGTATTCGAAGTCCATCGCGACCAGGTCGTTCAGCACCTTCTCGACGCCGTCACGCGTGAGCGCATCCTTGTCGCGCGTCTGCGACGCCGGCAGGATGAACAGGTTCTCGCACTTCTTGTCCTTGATCAGCGCCTGGTTCAGGTTCGCTTCGCCCTGGATCACGTTCACGAGGTCGTACACCACGCGGCGCTCGCAGCCCATGATGAGATCGAGGTTGCGCAGGCCGACGTCGAAGTCGATCACGGCCGTCTTGTGGCCGCGCAGCGCGAGACCGGACGCAAAGCTCGCGCTGGTCGTCGTCTTGCCCACGCCGCCCTTGCCCGAGGTCACCACGATGATTTTTGCCATTTACCCAATACCCTGTGTTCGTCAATGAGAGCCGATCGATCCGGAGCGCACCGCGTGTGTTACGTCAGGCGCAGCGGTTCAATCATCAGTTTTTCCTCTTCGAGCCGGATCTGCACCGATTTGCCCAGTACTTCGGCGGGCAACGGGTTCTCGGTTGTTCGATAGATACCCGCGATCGAAATCAGTTCCGGTTCGAGACACGTGCAGAAAATGCGCGCGTCGTGATTGCCGTGCACGCCCGCGAGTGCGCGGCCGCGCAACGGCGCGTAGATGTGGATGTTGCCTTCCGCGATGATCTCCGCGCCGTGACTGACCGGCGCGAGCACCACGAGGTCTCCTTTCGCGTAAATCTGCTGCCCCGAACGCAACGGCCGGTCGATCACGAGCGTCTGGCCACCGGCCTGCACGGGCGTCGGCACGGGCTCCGACGGCTGTTCGGGCGCCGCTGCGGCTGCCGCAGCGGTGGCGGGCGCGACGGCTGGCACTGCCGCCGGTTCCGCTTCGTCGGCAGGTTTCGCGGCCGGCGCGCGGCGATCGCGCGCCTCCAGCAACGGCAGGCCGGCTTCCCCCGCCCAGCCCTGCGTTGCCAGTGCGACGACGCCCACCGGACGCATCCGCACGTCGTTCAGCATCTGGCGGATGTCCGCGAGCGCGACGCGCTCGCCGTCAGCCAGGCGGCGGACGTCGATCGCGACGACATCGTCGGCGAAAAACTCGGGAGTCGCTTCGAAGCGCTTGACCAGTTCGGTACGCAACGCATCGAGATCGGTCGTCTTCACGGTGAACAGCAACGTATCGACCGATCCGCTGCGCAGCTCGAAGAATGGCGATTTTTTAAGCGACATGGACACTCTGCAAAAATTTTTTGCGTATTTTACAGGCGTCCACGCGCGCGGCCATTATTTTTGGGGAACCGGGTGGCGACAGCCCGGGCGGGCGCGCAACCGGCAGGCGGGCAGGCAAGCGGGCGACCCGATCCTCATCGCGCCGTGCGGCCCGCGTTCCGACGTCACGTCAGTGCTTCACCTGCGATACGTACAGCGATTTCATCGCGCCGGGCATCCGTGCGATCGGCGCGTGTTCGCCGGTATTGCCGAACCCCGCCCGCTCGTAGAAGCGGATCGCGTTGCGGTTCGCATCGGCAATCCACGCATAGACGTCCTGGGCGCCGCGCTCGGCGAGCCAGGCGGTGGCCGTCTCCAGCAGCAGCACGCCGCCGCGCAGATGACGCACCGCGTGCGCCACCCACAGCTCGCTGACGAACGCGCGCCGATCGGGCGTATTGTCGAAATACGCGCCGATCATGCCGGCCGGATGGCCTTCGGTATACAGCAGGAAAGTCGTCGACTCGTCGGACACGGCGCGCTGCGCGGCAATCGCCGACGCCGCGTCCGTTTCGACGTTCAGCAATTCGGCCTCCGGCGCTTCGCCGGGCGCGTAGGGCTCGCGCAGCGATGCGGCGCGGAGTTCGCGATACACGCCGCCCTGGTCGGCAACGATACGACGAACGGTCAAGGTCGAACTCATGCAGGCACAGCCCCCTTCGGACAGCAAGCTACTAGCTTCAACCGAAAGCGGGGCATGAGTCAAATCGTTATTTTCAAATGACAGCGCGAATCGAAAGGCAGCACGCACCGCCCGCGGCCGGTGGGCCCGTTCATGTGCAGGTGCAGCATCGCCGTGCCGATGCGTGCGGCCGAAAGACGGTTGCGGCGGCCTCGTCCGACGCATGGCACCCCGTCGCCTTGCGACATCGGGCAGTCGCCCGTCGGGCCCCGCGGATTTCAGCACGGATATCGTAATGATCCGTAAGATTGGCGCCCGGAAAATCGGTATCACGGGTACCTGCTGCCATCCGCATATTGCATCGCAACATTTGTTGCGAGCCAGTCACGCCGCCATCCGCACGCGTCATGACACGCCATCCGTCTGACAAACCGGTCGCCCGTACGGGTCGAACCAGCGTTCCCCGCATGTTTCAATCAGCGTGCGCGGGCCCTTCCCTGCCTGCGCCGCACACGCCCGTCCGTTTGGAGCCGCGCGCCTAGTGCCGGAGTTTGGCAAGCGTGCGCGTGGGTCGTATAACAGGCAGAACCGGGTGACGATCCGGCTCGCCGCGCGTGCTTCGCGGACCAACGAGAATTCGAACAACCGTACAGGCGGCCGCCCTCGGGCCGGCCGGCAGGAGGGAGACAATGGCAATGACCCACGGATCGGCCTCGGGCTGGTCGGATGGCAAGCGTTACCTGTGGCTGCTCGGCGCGCTGACGATCACGTTGCCGATCCTCGCCGCCCAGCTCGCGCTGTCGACGGGCCTGCATGTGTTCTGGTGGTTCGGCCCGCTGTTCGCGTTCGGCGTGATCCCGATCCTCGACACGCTGATCGGCGACGATCGCGACAACCCGCCCGAGGACGTCGTGCCGCACCTCGAACGGGAGCGTTACTACCGGTTGATCGTCTATCTCGCGACGCTCGTCGAATACGTCGCGTTCTTCGCGTGCGTCTGGATCGTCGGCACGCATGCGCTCGCCTGGTACGACTACGTCGGCTTCGCGCTGTCGCTCGGCGCCGCGACGGGCATCTCGATCAATACCGCGCACGAACTCGGGCACAAGACCAACCGCTTCGAGCGCTGGCTCGCGAAGATCACGCTCGCGCCGGTCGCATACGGCCACTTCTATGTCGAGCACAACCGCGGACACCACGTGCGCGTCGCGACGGCGGAGGACCCGGCGAGCGCGCGCTACGGCGAATCGTTCTGGGCCTTCCTGCCGCGCACCGTGACCGGCAGCATCCGCTCGGCGTGGCGACTCGAGAAGGCGCGCCTCGAACGGCTCGGGCATTCGCCGTGGACCTGGCGCAACGAGGTGCTGCACGCGTGGGCGATGACCGTCGTCGTGTGGGGCATCGCGATCGCGATGGCCGGCAAGGTCGTGATTCCGTTCCTCGTGATCCAGGCCGTCTACGGCGCGTCGCTGCTGGAAGTCGTGAACTACGTCGAGCATTACGGGCTCGGCCGCCGCAAGCTGCCGAACGGCCGCTACGAACGCTGCTCGCCGCAGCATTCGTGGAACAGCAATCACGTCGTCACCAACCTGTTCCTGTACCAGTTGCAGCGGCACGCCGACCATCATGCGAATCCGACGCGCTCGTACCAGGCGCTGCGCCACTTCGACGATGCGCCGCAACTGCCGGCCGGCTACGCGACGATGATCCTGTTCGCGTACGTGCCGCCGCTCTGGTATCGCGTGATGAATCCGCGCGTCGTCGCGCACTATGGCGGCAACATGGCGCAGTCGAACATCAAGCCGTCGATCCGCGCCCGGGTGCTCGCGCAATATCCGGCCGCGGCGTGACCGCGAGGGACGGGCCGCGGTCGATCGGCGCAGATGCGTCGCGGAAAGCCGACGCTGCGGCGGCCCCGGGTCCACCGAAGTCTGGCGCGACGGACACCGCCGTCACGCCATTTCCGGCAGCCTGAACACGGCCACCGCATGCCGCAGCGCGCTCGCCTGCTCGGCCAGCGCCTGCGTCGCGGCCGAAGCCTGCTCGACGAGCGCCGCATTGCGCTGCGTCGCTTCGTCCATCTGCGTCACCGCGATGTTCACCTGCTGGATGCCGCCGCTCTGCTCCTGCGACGCGGACGAGATCTCGCCGACGATCGTCGTGACGCGCTGCACCGCGCCGACGATCTCGTGAATCGATTCGCCCGCTCGACCGATCAGCACGGCGCCCTCGTCGACCCGCCTCGTCGACTGCTCGATGAGCCCCTTGATCTCCTTCGCCGCGGCGGCGCTGCGCTGCGCGAGCGTGCGCACTTCCGCCGCGACGACCGCGAAGCCGCGCCCCTGTTCGCCCGCGCGAGCCGCCTCGACCGCTGCGTTCAGCGCGAGGATGTTGGTCTGGAACGCGATGCCGTCGATTACCGCGATGATCTCGCCGACCTTGGCGGAGCTGTCGGCGATGCCGTTCATCGTGCCGACGGCATCGGTCATCACGCCGCCGCCCGCCGCCGCGATGTTCGACGCGTCGTGCGCCAGCTGCGCCGCGTGCTGCGCGTGCTCGGCCGACTGGCGGACGATGCCGGTGAGTTCGGTCATGCTGGCGGCCGTCTCCTCGAGCGACGCGGCCTGCGCCTCGGTCCGCGCCGACAGGTCGTGATTGCCCGACGCGATCTGTGCACTCGCCGTCGCGACGGCTTCGGCGTGCGTACGCACTTCGAGCACGACGCCCGACAGGCTCGCCTGCATCGTCTGCAACGCGCGCAGCAGATCGGCGATTTCGTCGCGGCCGGCCGCGTCGACGTCGCGCGTCAGGTCGCCTTCGGCGACGGCCTGCGCGCACGCCACCGCACGGTCGAGCGGACGCAGGATCGCGCGGCTGAACAGGAACGCGCCCACCATCGCGACGCCGAGCACGACCAGCATCAGCGCGAGGCTCGCGGTCGTGGCGTGCTGCGCATCGCGGCTTGCCTGCGCCGACACCGCGGCGCTCTCGTCGGCGATCGACTTCGCGGCCCGCTCCAGCAGCGCTGCCGGCTCGCGGTCCACGCCCGCCACCGCGGCATCGCCCGCCGACGGCTCGAAGCCGGCCGCCTTGAACGCGTCGAACCCGCGCCGGTAGCCCTCGCCCATCGCCGTGTGCGCGCGCATGAACTGCTCGACGAGCGAGCGGCTCTCGCCGGGCGGCAACTGGTGAACGAGCTGCGCGGCGAGCGCGTCGACCGTCCGCTCGCGCGTCTGGAAAGCCTGCCAATACTTGTCGAGCTTGTCGGGTTGCTTGCCGCGCAACAGCGTGTCCTTCCATTCCTGAACCTGCAGCTTGAACTGCACGAGCGTGGCCGACACGAGCCGTTCGTCGCCGACGTTCGTCTGCACGTCTTCGGCGAACGTATCGATCGACCGATTGAGAATGTGGATACCGTACAGCGCGCCACCGAACATCAGCAGCAGCGCGACGGCGAATGCGAGGGGAATCTTGTAGCTCAGCTTCATGGAACCTTGAATCGACGGGGAACGATGCGATCCGGCACGAGCGCCGGCCGCCGCCCCGTGTTAACGGCGCGGCAAGCGCGGGCTTAAAGCAGAAGAAAGCGGCAAAGGCCGGACGCACGTATCGCGGCCGGCCAGTGCGCTGAGATGCGTGGCGCGCGGCACGATTGTCGCGCCCCTGCGCGGGCCCGCCATCCGGCGGTGCACGACGACGATCGACGGCACGCCGAGTACGATCCTCGCGATCACGTGGGACAGGTATCGGAGCGGCCACCTCGGGCGGGCGTCGGCACGATCATCGCGGCATTCAGCACGATCGATGCTGCGTTTGCCATTCAGCGCGGCTGCATCGAGGACGCGGCACGATCATGCCTGCAGTGAGCGCCCCCCGCATCTTCACGATCCGAATTGCCGAAGGTCGAGCTGTTGCCACGACAACGGCTTGCGACTCGACGCACGCACCGCGAACCCAAAACGAAAAACCCCTTGATCCTTCCGGATCAAGGGGCTTCGTATTTTGGCGGAGAGGGTGGGATTCGAACCCACGGTACGGGGAAACCGTACGCCTGATTTCGAGTCAGGTACATTCGACCACTCTGCCACCTCTCCTTCCTTGCTGCATCTCGCGGCTGGTCGTTTCCGCGAGAAAAAGATTATAAGACGATCGCTTCGCAGCTGACAAGCCCTTTCTGCAAATTTTTTTGCGAGGGCTTTGAAGGCCGCGTTACGACGCCTGTGCCGGCGCGTCGATACGCTCGATGCCGCCCATGTACGGACGCAGCGCTTCCGGCACCGTGACCGAGCCGTCCGCGTTCTGGTAGTTCTCCAGCACCGCGACGAGCGTACGGCCGACGGCGAGACCCGAACCGTTCAGCGTATGCACGAGCTCCGGCTTGCCCTGCGCGTTGCGGAAACGCGCCTGCATCCGGCGCGCCTGGAACGCTTCGGTGTTCGAGCAGCTCGAGATCTCGCGATAGGTGTTCTGCGCAGGCAGCCACACTTCGAGGTCGAACGTCTTCGCGGCCGAGAAGCCCATGTCGCCCGTGCACAGCGTGATCACGCGGTACGGCAGGCCGAGCTTCTGCAGGATCGATTCCGCATGGCCGACCATCTCGTCGAGCGCGGCGTACGACGTTTCCGGCGCGACGACCTGCACCATCTCGACCTTGTCGAACTGGTGCTGGCGGATCATGCCGCGCGTGTCGCGGCCGTACGAACCGGCTTCCGAGCGGAAGCACGGGGAATGCGCGGTCAGCTTGATCGGCAGTGCGGACGCGTCGACGATCGACTCGCGCACGGTGTTGGTCAGCGAGATTTCCGACGTGGAGATCAGGTATTGCGTGACCTTGTTTTCCTCGCCGCCCTTTTCGACGCGGAACATGTCGTCCGCGAACTTTGGCAGCTGGCCCGTGCCGTACAGGATCTCGGGGTTCACGATGTACGGCGTATACGTCTCGGTGTAGCCGTGCTGCTGCGTGTGCGTGTCGATCATGAACTGCGCGAGCGCGCGGTGCAGGCGTGCGATCGAGCCGCGCAGCATCGTGAAGCGCGCGCCGGCGAGCTTCGCGCCGGTCTCGAAATCGAGGCCGAGCGGCGTGCCGACGTCGACGTGATCCTTCACCGCGAAATCGAACTGGCGCGGCGTGCCCCAGCGGCGCACCTCGACGTTGTCGGCTTCGTCCTTGCCGACCGGCACGCTTTCATGCGCGACGTTCGGCATGCCCAGCATCAGGTCGGACAGGCGCGCCTGGATCTCGCCGAGCTTGGCTTCCCCCGCCTTCATTTCGTCGCCGATCCCGCCGACCTCGGCCATCACGGCCGACGTGTCCTCGCCCTTCCCCTTCATCGCGCCGATCTGCTTCGACAGGCTGTTGCGGCGCGCCTGGAGCTCTTCGGTACGGGTCTGGATCGCGCGGCGTTCCGCTTCGAGCGCGGAGAAGGCGGCGATGTCGAGGGTGTAGCCGCGATCGGCGAGGCGCTGGGCGACGCCGTCGAGGTCTTTGCGCAGCAACTGGATGTCGAGCATGGGAGGACTTGGAGAATCGTTGTGTAAGACGGGAATTCTAACGCACCGCGGAGCCGACACGGCACTGGCCGGACAGACAATGCTGCAAACGGGCGATGACCGTGGCGCGACGGCCATGGCAGTATCGCATTGCCGGTCCGCCCGCCGGCACCCGCGAAATCGCGCGGCATCGACGCGCCGCGGATCGCGAAACACCCGGGCGTGCCCGCCGCAACGCATCGAACGCGGCACGCGCCCCCGTCACGACGACTCAAGGAACCCGATGGCCATCGAATTGGAGAAGGACGTACGCGACCGCGCGATCGCGTCGCTGCAACGCTATTTCACGGAAAACATGGATGAGCCGATCGGCAATATCCAGGCGGGTGCCCTGCTGAACTTCTTCGTCGAGGAAATCGCGCCCGCGATCTACAACCTCGCGATCGCGGATGCGCAGCAGAGCCTGCACGCCCGCGTCGCCGAACTCGACATCGAGTGCCATCAGGAGCCGTTCGGCTACTGGAAGAAGCAGCCGGCCCGCAAGCGCTGACGCGTTTGCGGCCGCATCGGCGCAGGCCGCGCCGGACGGTGCCCGGCTCAGTCCTTCTTGCCGGCCTCGCGGTCGAGTTCGCGCAGCCACGCGAGCTTGTCGGCGATCTTCGACTCGAGCCCGCGCGGCACCGGCTTGTACCAGCGCGGCTCGCGCATCCCGTCCGGCAGGTACGTCTCGCCGGCCGCATACGCATTCGGCTCGTCGTGCGCGTAACGGTACGCATGACCGTAGCCGAGTTCCTTCATCAGCTTGGTCGGCGCGTTGCGCAGATGCACGGGCACCTCGCGCGACTTGTCCTGCTTCACGAACGCCATCGCCTGGTTGAACGCGTTGTAGCCCGCATTGCTCTTCGCCGCGCACGCAAGATAGATCACCGCCTGCCCGAGCGCGAGCTCGCCTTCGGGCGAGCCGAGCCGCTCGTAGGTTTCGGCCGCGTCGTTCGCCACCTGCAGCGCGCGCGGATCGGCGAGGCCGATGTCTTCCCACGCCATCCGCACGATCCGCCGCGCGAGATACTTCGGATCCGCGCCGCCGTCGATCATCCGGCAGAACCAGTACAGTGCGCCGTCCGGGCTCGAACCGCGCACCGACTTGTGCAGCGCCGAAATCTGGTCGTAGAAGTTGTCGCCGCCCTTGTCGAAGCGCCGTGCGTTCAGCGTCATCGCGCTGCTGACGAATTCGGCATCGATCGTCGTGGTGCCGGCCGAGGTGGCCGCCGTCTGCGCCTGCTCGAGCAGGTTCAGGAAGCGCCGCGCATCGCCGTCCGCATAGCCGACCAGCGTATCGACCGCCTTGTCGTCGAACGACAGGCCGTCGAGCGCGATTTCCTGTGCGCGCCTCAGCAACTGGCGCATCTCGTCGTCGTCCAGCGACTTCAGCACGTACACCTGCGCTCGCGACAGCAACGCCGAGTTGACCTCGAAGCTCGGGTTCTCGGTCGTCGCGCCGATGAAGGTCACGAGCCCCGACTCGACGAACGGCAGCAACGCATCCTGCTGCCCCTTGTTGAAGCGGTGGATTTCGTCGACGAACAGGATCGTGTGGCGGCCGGTGCGGTTCAGCGTGTCCTTTGCCTGCTCCATCGACTCGCGGATGTCCTTCACGCCGCCAAGCACCGCGGACAGCGCAATGAACTCGCAGTCGAACGCGAGCGCGGTAAGCCGGGCGAGCGTCGTCTTGCCGACGCCGGGCGGCCCCCACAGGATCATCGAATGCGGCTTGCCCGATTCGAACGCGAGCCGCAGCGGCTTGCCTTCGCCCAGCAAATGCGTCTGGCCGATCACCTCGGCGAGCGTCTTCGGCCGCAGCGCCTCGGCGAGCGGGCGGCGCGGCTCGACTTGAAACAGGTCGGACATGAACCCTGGCTCCACATCAAACAATGGCGGCCGAACCGGCCGCCGGACCCGACATTATGACAGCCGCACGAAAGCACCGCCGCGCCCGGTGCCGGGTGCCCGCGCCCAGCGCCCGGCGCCCAGAAACAACAAGGGCCTGCCGTCGCCGGCAGGCCCTTCGGTGAACAGCAGCGCGCGGGCGCCGGTCAGCCGGTGATCACGTCGGCGCCCTTCGGCACGACGAACTTGAACGTATCGCCCTTCAGCGCCGGATTCGTCTGGATGTTCGTGAACGTCAGCAGCGTGACATTGCCGAACACGTCGTGCAGTTCCATCGCGGCGAGCGTGCCGTTCTTGAAGCCGATGCCGATCCGCTGGAACTGCGTGTCCTGCGCCTTCGGCAGCATTTCGAGCCACTCGATGCCGCCCTTTTCGCCGGCATCGCGCAGCGTGTAGTTCTTCTCCAGATCGTTGCTGCCGAACAGGATCGCGGCGGGGCTCGCGCCCAGCGCGCCGTTCAGCTTGCGCTCGGTGACCTGGTTCAGGTCGCGGTCGTACACGTAGAGCTTGTCGCCGTCGGCCTGCAGCACCTGCTGGTACGGCTTCTGGTACGTCCAGATGAACTTGCCCGGGCGCGCGAACACGAACGTGCCGCTCGAATTGTCGGTGGGCTTCGGCACGGCCTGCGCGGCGCTCGCGCCCTTCGCCGGGGCCTTGACGATCTGCTGCGTGAAGTCGCCCTTCGCCGAACGCACCTGCGACACGAACGCCTTCAGTTGCTCGGTGCCGCCCGCGAACGCGTGCGTCGCCGCGAGCATCAGCGACGCGCCGGCGAGCGCCGCGCCGAGCCAGCGCCGCGTCGAACGAAGGGACATTGCGAACGAATGTTGCTGCATATTGCGGTTTTCTCCCTGGGTGGCCGGCGCTGCGAACGCCGCGGACTCATTCCGCGTCGCGCGCCGGCACAAGAATTTCGCGGTTGCCGCTCGACGACATCGCCGACACGAGCCCCGACTGCTCCATCTGCTCGAGCAGCCGCGCCGCGCGGTTGTAGCCGATCCGCAGATGGCGCTGCACGAGCGAGATCGATGCGCGGCGGTTCTTGATGACGATCTCGACCGCCTGGTCGTACAGCGGATCAGACTCCTCGCCGCCTTCGCCGGTTCCCGCGCCGGCCGAGCCCTCGTCGCCGTCGGCGGTGCCGCCTTCGAGCAGGCCCTCGACGTAGTTCGGCTCGCCCTGCTCCTTGAGCTTTTCGACGACGCGATGCACTTCGTCATCCGCGACGAACGCCCCATGCACGCGCACCGGCAGCCCGGTACCCGGCGCCAGGTACAGCATGTCGCCCATCCCGAGCAGCGATTCGGCGCCCATCTGGTCGAGAATCGTGCGCGAGTCGATCTTCGACGACACCTGGAACGCGATCCGCGTCGGCACGTTGGCCTTGATCAGGCCGGTGATCACGTCGACCGACGGACGCTGCGTCGCGAGGATCAGGTGGATGCCGGCCGCGCGCGCCTTCTGCGCGATCCGCGCAATCAGTTCCTCGACCTTCTTGCCGACGACCATCATCAGGTCGGCCAGCTCGTCGATCACCACGACGATATTCGGCAGGCGGCCGAGCGGCTCCGGGTCTTCCGGCGTCAGGCTGAAGGGATTCGGCAGCTTCTCCTCGCGCTTCGCGGCCTCGTCGATCTTGTTGTTGTAGCCTGCCAGGTTGCGCACGCCGAGCTTGCTCATCAGCTTGTAGCGGCGCTCCATTTCGGCGACCGTCCAGTTCAGCGCGTGGCCGGCCTGCCGCATGTCGGTGACGACCGGGCACAGCAGGTGCGGAATGCCTTCGTAGACGCTCATTTCGAGCATCTTCGGATCGATCAGGATCAGGCGCACCTGCTCGGCGGTTGCCTTGTACAGCAGCGACAGGATCATCGCGTTGATCCCGACCGACTTGCCCGAACCGGTCGTGCCGGCCACCAGCAGGTGAGGCATCTTCGCGAGATCCGCGCACACCGGCTTGCCGCCGATGTCCTTGCCGAGGCTCAGCGTGAGCGCCGACGACGCGGCCGCGTACACCTCGGAACCGATGATCTCGGACAGGTGCACCGTCTGGCGGCGCTGGTTCGGCAGCTCGAGCGCCATGTAGTTCTTGCCGGGAATCGTCTCGACGACGCGGATCGACACGAGCGACAGCGAGCGGGCGAGATCCTTCGCGAGGTTGACGATCTGGCTGCCCTTCACGCCGGTGGCCGGCTCGATCTCGTAGCGCGTGACGACCGGGCCCGGATAGGCGGCGACGACGCTCGCCTCGACGCCGAAATCCTTCAGCTTCTTCTCGATCAGGCGCGACGTGAATTCGAGCGTGTCGGCCGAAATCGCCTCCTGTGCCTTCGGCGCGGGATCGAGCAGCGATACCGCGGGCAGCGTCGAATCGCCCGGCAGGTCGGTGAAGAGCGGCACCTGACGCTCGCGCTCGACGCGCTCGGACTTCGCCGGCGTGACGACCGGCGGCACGATCGTCACGGGCTCGTGATCCTCGATGCGCACGCGCTCCTCTTCGACCTTGCCTTCGCGGCGCACGGCCGCGGCCTCGCCGAGCTTGCGGTCGCGCTCGGCCTCGCGGCGCAGCTTCGCGACGTTGACGGCGGACAGGATCGCGCCGCCGACACGCTCGGCGACCGACAGCCACGAGAAGCGGAAATACAGCGACAGGCCGATCGCCAGCGCGATCAGCAGCAGCAGCGTGCCGCCCGTGAAGCCGAACGCATGCGACATCGCACCCGCGACGGCCTCGCCGACGACACCGCCCGGCGCGCGCGGCAACTGCACCTTCAGCGACCACATGCGCAGCGCCTCGATGCCGTCGCACGCCAGCACGACGAGTACGAACGCGAGGATTTCGGTGAGCCAGCCGATCGGCCGCTCGGGTTCGTCCGAGACCGCCTCGTGGCGCGTGATGCGACGATAGTTGACGGCGATGCGCCGCGCGAGCGGCACGATCAGCCAGTAGGCCGACAGGCCGAACAACAGCAGGATGATGTCGGCCGTCCACGCGCCGACGCGGCCGGCCCAGTTCGTGATGTGATCCACCTGAGCGGCGTGCGTCCAACTCGGATCGCGCCGGCTGTAGCTCAGCAGGGCCATCACCAGAAATGCGCAGAGCGCGACCTGGAGAATCCAGCGGATCTCCGTGAGGAGCTTCGACATCCGGTGCGGCAACGCCTGTGCCTGGGCGGAATAAGGAGCTTTTGCCATGAATCCGTATAAAGAGGACGGGCCGTGCGCCCGCCTGTCGTTCGATCCCGCTTATTGTAAACGCTGCACCGGGCCGCCAAGTGTAAATGACGGTTACATAACAGGGCCGGGATCCCGACACCCCCGCGGATGTATTTCCCGGCAGCCCGTTGCCGTGGTGCGGCCGCCCCGGTCGGGCGCCGCCGCGACGCCCGTCGAGCCGGTGCCAGGCCCCGCTGCACGTGCGGCAACGCGCCGCCGGGCGCCCTGCCCGCCCCGCGTGCGCGGCCGTTGCGGTGCCCGACACTATCGCCGCGATTGAAACTCTCGTTCGGCAACGCGGCAACGGGGCCTTTATAATGCGCGTCTGATACCCATCTATGACGGCATCCCGGTCAACCCGGATCGTACGGCGAGCCCTACCCCGCCCGCCGCGGCCGCCTTTTACGGATTCGCACATGTCCACGCCCAAACACGCCAAAGTCCTGATTCTCGGTTCCGGCCCCGCCGGCTACACGGCTGCCGTCTACGCGGCACGCGCCAACCTGTCCCCGGTGCTGATCACCGGCATCGCGCAGGGCGGCCAGCTGATGACCACGACCGACGTCGAAAACTGGCCGGCAGACGCGAAAGGCGTGCAGGGTCCGGAGCTGATGGCGCGCTTCCAGGAGCACGCGGAACGCTTCAACACCGAAATCGTGTTCGACCACATCCACACCGCGAAGCTGCACGAGCAGCCGATCCGCCTGATCGGCGACTCGGGCGAATACACGTGCGACTCGCTGATCATCGCGACCGGCGCGTCCGCGCAGTATCTCGGCCTGCCGTCCGAAGAAGCGTTCATGGGCAAGGGCGTGTCGGCCTGCGCGACCTGCGACGGCTTCTTCTATCGCAACCAGGAAGTCGCGGTGATCGGCGGCGGCAACACGGCCGTCGAGGAAGCGCTCTACCTGACCGGCATCGCGAAGAAGGTCACGGTGATCCATCGCCGCGACAAGTTCCGCGCGGAGCCGATCCTGATCGACCGCCTGCTGGAGAAGGAAAAGGAAGGCGCGGTCGTGATCAAGTGGGATCACGTGCTCGACGAAGTGACCGGCGAGGATTCGGGCGTCACCGGCCTGCGCATCAAGAACGTGAAGACCGGCTCGACGGAAGATCTCGCCGTGCAGGGCGTGTTCGTCGCGATCGGCCACAAGCCGAACACCGACCTGTTCCAGGGCCAGCTCGAGATGAAGGACGGCTACATCCTGACGAAGAGCGGCCTGCACGGCAACGCGACGTCGACGAGCGTGCCGGGCGTGTTCGCCGCGGGCGACGTGCAGGACAACGTGTACCGCCAGGCGATCACCAGTGCCGGCACGGGCTGCATGGCCGCGCTCGACGCGCAGCGCTACCTCGAAAGCCTGCACGACAAGAAGTAAGCCGCGAGACCTGTCGCGCCGGGCGCTACAATGGCGTCCGCTGCCGCGAAGCGGGTCTGGCCGGACAAGCCGCTGCCGCCGTGCAGCGGCTTTTTTTTGCCCGCGCGCCCGAACGCGCCTGCCCTGCGTACCGAATCATGGCGAAGAACCAGCCCCATCCGAGCGATCCCGCAAAGCGCCAGATCGCCGCCCGTCCCGCGAACCCCGCGCCCGTCGCGCCGGCGCCCGCGCCCGATCCCGCCGCGTTGCGCGGCCAGGGGCTCGCGGGCCTCGGCGCGCTGCGCAAGTCGCTGCAAGGCGAAGCCGATCGCCGCGACCGCGAGCGCATCGAAACGGCCAAGGCCGAGCGCAAGGCGGAAGCCGACGCGAACCTGTTCCGCAACGAGATCGGCGCGATCCGCCCGCTGAACGCGCCGCCGCGCGCGGCGGCCGGCCGCACGCCGCCCGACCCGGTGCCGAAGCAGACGCAGCGCGACGAGGAAGCCGTGCTGAACGCGACGCTGTCCGACGAATTCGATCCCGAGACGCTGCTCGACAGCGACGACTCGCTGTACTACCACCGCCCCGGCATCAGCCGCGACGTCGTGCGCAAGCTGCGCAGCGGCGCATGGATCGTGCAGGCGCAGATCGACCTGCACGGGATGCGGCGCGACGAGGCGCGCGACGCGCTCGCCGAGTTCATCCGCGAAGCCGGCAAGAAGGGGCTGCGCTGCCTGCGCGTGATCCACGGCAAGGGGCTCGGCTCGATCGGCAAGGAACCCGTGCTGAAAGGCAAGGTGCGCGCGTGGCTCGTGCAGAAGGAAGAAGTGATCGCGTTCTGCGAGGCGCGCGGCCACGACGGCGGCGCGGGCGCGGTGCTGGTGCTGCTGCAGCCGTTCGCGGCGCCGGGCGACCGGGGGCCGCGTGCCGCATCCTAGGCTGACGCTCGCGATCGCGGTACTGGAGGCGATCGCCACGCTGGCCTTTGCGATCTCGGGCTTCATCGAGGCGCGCAAGAACCGCCTCGACTCGGTCGGCACGTTCGTGGTGGCGCTCGCCACCGCGTTCGGCGGCGGCACGCTGCGCGACATCCTGCTCGAGCGCCGGCCGTTCTACTGGGTCGTGCATGACGACTACGTGATCGTGATCTTCGTGCTCGCGCTGTTCGCGCCGTTCGTGCTGCGGATGCTGTCGCGAATATCGGCCGAGCGGCTGCTGCTCGTCGCCGATGCGATCGGGCTCGGGATCTTCAGCATCTCGGGCACGGCGATCGCGCTCGATGCCGAGATGCCGCGCTTCATCGCGGTGATGATGGGCGTGATCACGGGCGTGGTCGGCGGGATCATCCGCGACGTGCTGTGCAACGACATCCCGCTGATCCTGCGCGATTCGCGGCCCTACGCGACCTGCGCGTTCGTCGGCTGCTGGTTCTACCTGCTGCTCGTGTGGCTGCAGTTCGATTCCGTCTACAGCGTGCTGCTCGCGACCGGCTTCATCCTCGTCGCGCGGCTCGCGACGTTCAAGTTCGACGTAAGGCTGCCGCACTGAGCACCGCCGCGGCATCATCCGCCACGTCGAAAAACCAAAGGGCCGTCCGAAGACGGCCCTTTTTTCTTCGTTCAGCGCTCGCGCGACCTTACGCGATTCGCTCCTCCGACGCCGGATCGAACAGCACCGCCTTCGACACGTCGAACAGCAGCGACAGCGTCTGGTCGGGCTGCGGGTTCGCGGCCGGATGCACGCGGCTCACGATGCGCTTGCCGTTCACCTGCGCGAACACGTGCGTGTCCGGCCCGGTCGGCTCGGTCACGTCGACGCGCACGTCGAACGGTTGCAGATGCGACGCGTCGCCGTTGTGCGCATGGCGCACGTCGGTGATGCGCTCCGGGCGCAGGCCGAGGATCACCTCGCGGCCGACGTGCGACTTCAGCTTCGCCGCATCGAACGGCAGGTTCAGCACGCCGCGCTTGACGCCCGTGTCGACTTCGAGCGCGATCCCGCTGCCCTGCTCGACCAGCTTGCCGTTGATGAAGTTCATCGGCGGCGCGCCGATGAAGCCCGCGACGAACAGGTTCGACGGCGAATCGTAGATCTCCTGCGGGGCGCCGAACTGCTGGACCACGCCGTCCTTCATCACCGCGATCCGGTCGCCGAGCGTCATCGCCTCGATCTGGTCGTGTGTCACGTAGACGATCGTCGTGCCGAGGCGCTGGTGCAGCAGCTTGATTTCCGCGCGCATCTCGATGCGCAGCTTCGCGTCGAGGTTCGACAGCGGCTCGTCGAACAGGAACAGCGACGGATCGCGCGCGAGCGCACGACCCATCGCGACGCGCTGGCGCTGGCCGCCCGACAGCTGACCCGGCTTGCGGTCGAGCAGGTGCTGGATCTGCAGCATCTGCGACACGCGCTCGACGATCTGCTGCTGTTCGCTCTTCGGCACCTTGCGGATGTTCAGGCCGAACGAGATGTTCTCGCGCACCGTCATCGACGGATACAGCGCGTACGACTGGAACACCATCGCGATGTCGCGATCCTTCGGCGACAGGTCGTTGACGACCTTGCCGTCGATGCAGATCTCGCCGCTCGTCACGGTCTCGAGCCCGGCGATCATGTTGAGCAGCGTCGACTTCCCGCAGCCCGACCCGCCGACCAGGATCAGGAACTGTCCGTCCTCGATCTCGATGTCGACACCCTTCAGGACCGGCACCCCGTTCGGGTAGGTCTTGTACACGTCACGGATGGAAAGGCTTGCCATGCTGTGAATCCTCTGTCTCGTCTCGCGCGGCGCACTCCGGCGCCGCGTCGGGTTCGTTTCGATGCGCCGCGCGCGAGGCGCGGCCGGTTCGTCGTATCGGATGAAGCCGCGCTTACCCCTTCACCGCGCCCGCCGTCAGCCCGCGCACGAAGTAGCGGCCGGCGACGATGTAGACGAGCAGCGTCGGCAGCGCGGCGATGATCGCGCCGGCCATGTCGACGTTGTATTCCTTCACGCCCGTCGACGTGTTGACGAGGTTGTTCAGCGCAACCGTGATCGGCATCGAATCGACGCCGGAGAACACGATCCCGAACAGGAAGTCGTTCCAGATCTGCGTGAATTGCCAGATCAGGCACACCATGAAGATCGGCAGCGATACGGGCAGCAGGATCTTCGTGAAGATCGTGAAAAAGCCCGCGCCGTCGATGCGCGCGGCCTTCACGAGTTCGGCCGGCACGCTCACGTAGAAGTTGCGGAAGAACATCGTCGTGAACGCGATGCCGTACACGACGTGCACGAACACGAGGCCCGGAATCGTGTTGGCGAGGCCGAGCATCCCCTGCAGGCGCGCCATCGGCAGCAGGATCACCTGGAACGGGATGAA
The DNA here is from genome assembly GCF_002223045.2 of Burkholderia sp. HI4860. Lineage (NCBI taxonomy): Bacteria > Pseudomonadati > Pseudomonadota > Betaproteobacteria > Burkholderiales > Burkholderiaceae > Burkholderia > Burkholderia sp. HI4860. The sequence continues at coordinate 931,454 of NZ_NKFO02000003.1, forward strand.
GCAGCCGACCAGCATCATCGTGAACAGCGCATCGGCGCCGCGAAAGCGCCAGTGCGTGAGCACGTAGCCGTTGAACGCGCCGATCAGCGACGAGATCAGCACGGCCGGGATCACCATCTGCAGCGAGTTCAGGAAGAACGGCTTCATGCCGTCGCAGCGCACGCCGGTGCACGCGCCGCTCCAGGCCTTCACCCACGGGTCGACGGTCCACGTGGTGGGCGGCGTCAGCAGGTTGCCGGTGCGCAGCTGGTCGAGATCCTTGAACGACGTCGACAGCATCACGTAGATCGGGAACAGGAAATACAGCGCGAACAGGATCAGTGCCGCATAGATCACTGCCCGGCTGATCGTCATCTTAGGCTGCATTGCGGGTGCTCCTCGATTCCATATACATCAGCGGCACCAGCACCGCGACCACGGTCGCGAGCATCATCACCGAGGACGCCGCGCCGAGCCCAAGCTGGCCGCGGTTGAACGAAAACGTGTACATGAACATGGCCGGCAGCGACGACGACGTGCCCGGGCCGCCCGCCGTCAGCGCGACGACGAGGTCGAAGGTCTTGATCGTGATGTGGCAGAGGATCAGCAGCACCGAGAAGAACACCGGGCGCATGCTCGGGATCACGATCTTGCGGTAGATGGTCGGCAGCGTCGCGCCATCGACCTGCGCGGCCTTGAAGATCTCCGCGTCGACCCCGCGCAGCCCCGCGAGGAACAGCGCCATCACGAAGCCGGTCGACTGCCACACGGCCGCGATCACCACGCAGAAGATCGCCTTGTCCGGATCGTCGAGCCAGCCGAACGAGAAGCTCGTCCAGCCCCAGTCGTGCATCACCTTCTCGAGGCCGAGGCCCGGGTTCAGGATCCACTGCCACGCGGTGCCGGTGACGATGAACGACAGCGCCATCGGGTACAGGAAGACCGCGCGCAGCGCGCCTTCGTTGCGGATCCGCTGGTCGAGCAGGATCGCGAGGAACAGCCCGAGCGCGACGCAGATCACGATGAACGGAATCCCGAACCAGCCGAGGTTCGCGGCGGAGGTCCACCACACGTCGTTCTGGAACAGGTCCGAGTAACGGCCGAAGCCGTCGAATTCGTAGTTCGGCAACAGCCGCGAACGGGTCAGCGACAGATAGCCGGTAATCAGGATGAAGCCGTAGATGAACACCACGGCGATCGCGACGCTCGGCGCAAGCACGAGCTTCGGGATCCAGCGATCGGCGAAGGCCGACATCGGCGACGTACGCCGTGCGGCGGCAGCGCCGGATCCGTTTCCGCTAAGAGGGGCAGCCACTTGATTCGACTCCTGGAACGAGGGCGACGCAGGCCGGGCCGGCGCCGGGTACGGCACGGGCTTCGCGGGCGAGCCCGTTTGCTGCACATGCAAAAACGCCCGGCCGATGAAGCGTTTCCGGCCGGGCGCCTGTCGCGCGTTACTTGACCTTCGCGGCCTTCGCGAGCGCGGCGACCGCGCTCTTCGAATCCTGCTGCGAGTTCATGAACTTCGTCACGACGTCCGTGATCGCGCCGGCGGTCGCGTCGCTCTGCGCCATCCCGTGCGCGAGCGACGGGACGAAGCCGCCCGACTTGATCGCGGTCTGCTCGTCGGCATACGACTTCTTCGCGCAGTCGTCGAACTTGTCCATCTTCACGCCGAGGCGGACCGGCACCGAACCCTTCAGCAGGCTGAACTGTTCCTGGAAGTCCGGCGTCATGATCGTCTTCGCGAGCGCGAGCTGGCCCGGCGTCGCGTTCTTCTCGCCCTTCTGCTGGAAGAACACGAACGAATCGACGTTGAACGTGTAGGCATTCGCCGTGCCCGGCACCGCCGCGCAGATGTAGTCCTTGCCCGCCTTCTTGCCGGCGTTCTCGAACTCGCCCTTCGCCCAGTCGCCCATGAACTGCATGCCGGCCTTGCCGTTGATCACCATCGCGGTCGCGAGGTTCCAGTCGCGGCCGTTGCGGCCGGTATCGAAGTAACCCTGGATCTTGCGCACCGTATCGAACACGGACAGCATCTGCGGCGAGGTCAGCGTCGCCTGGTCGAGGTCGACCAGCGCCTTCTTGTAGAACGCCGGGCCCTGCGACAGCACGACGTCTTCCCACAGCGTCAGGTCCTGCCACGGCTGGCCGCCCATCGCGACCGGCTGGATGCCCGCGGCCTTCAGCTTGTCGGCCACCGCGAAGAATTCAGGCCAGGTGGTCGGCACCTTCGCGCCGACCTTGTCGAGCGCGGCCTTGTTGATGTACAGCCAGTTCACGCGGTGCACCGAGAACGGCGCCGCGACGGTGTGGCCCTTGTACTTGATGATCTTGTCGATTTCCGGCGGCAGGTTCTGCTTCCAGTCGCCGGCAGCGGAATCGATGTTGACGAGCACGCCCTGGTCGGCCCAGTCCTGGATCAGCGGGCCCTTGATCTGCGCGGCCGACGGTGCGTCGCCGCTGATCACCTTGGTCTTCAGCGCGGTCATGGCCGCGGCGCCGGCGCCGCCCGCGACCGCGAAGTCCTTCCACACGTAGCCCTGCTTCTGCACGTCGTCCTTCAGCACGCCGACGGCCTTCGACTCGCCACCCGAGGTCCACCAGTGCAGCACCGTCACATTTTCGGCTGCCTGCGCCGCCACGGCGCCGGCCATCAGACCTGCAGCGCAGAGCGCACCCATGATCGAGCGAACTTTCATTACTTATCTCCTCCAGACTGAATCAACTCGTGAGGTTCCCCGACGGGGAACCGGCTTCTTGATAACGACGGGGAAATCGAGCCGCGGGACGCATGCAGCGTACGGGGCCGATGACCGGCCGGGCTCTTACAGAAAGCGTGAATCGAGATTCAACGGCGTGTCTCCTCTTTGTGTTTCTGGCCCGCCGCGATGATGCGGCGCGAGCCCGGGGCCGACGTCGCGCTGACGATGCGCGCCGTCAATGTCCGATAACATTCGGCACAAGGCGTTCCCGAAGATGAAGCTCGCGCAGTTCATCGACCGCACTTCTTTTTTTCTTCACCCAGGTGCTACCCCTTGCGGCGGATTGTAGTTAAACTACAATTCAGTGTCAAAAATATTTTTATCGCACTACGGATCGCTTCCGAGCACCCCAACCCGGCGGAGACACATGCATACCGATTCCAGCTTTACCTTCGTACTTTTCGGCGGCACCGGCGATCTGTCGATGCGCAAGATCCTGCCAGCGCTGTTCGAGGCGCACCGTGCGAACATGCTGGCGGAGAGCGGCCGGATCGTTGCCGTGGCGCGTCATGAATCGGATCGGGCGTCCTATCTCGAATGGGTCGACACGCACGTGAAGCCGCACGCGGCCAAGGCCGCCGGCAACGCGTTCGACGAAGCTGCGTGGAAGTCCTTCCTCGATCGCATCGAATACGTGCACCTCGATCTCGGCCGTGCGGAAGACTACGTCGTGCTGCGCGACGCGGTGGCATCGCTGCCCGGCATCCGCGTGTTCTATCTCGCGACGGGCCCGTCGCTGTTCGTGCCGATCTGCAAGGCGCTCGCGTCGGTCGGCCTGAGCGAAGGCTCGCGCATCGTGCTCGAGAAGCCGCTCGGCTACGACCTGAAGTCTTCGAACGCGATCAACGACGCGGTCGGCGAAATCTTCGCGGAAGACCAGATCTACCGGATCGACCACTACCTCGGTAAAGAACCCGTGCAGAACCTGCTCGCGCTGCGCTTCGGCAATGCGCTGTTCGAGCCGCTGTGGCGCCGCGAATGGGTCGAGAGCATCCAGATCACGATCGCCGAGGAGCTCGGCGTCGAGGCACGCGGCGATTTCTACGACAATACGGGCGCGCTGCGCGACATGGTGCAGAACCACCTGCTGCAACTGCTGTCGATCGTCGCGATGGAGCCGCCGCATTCGATGGATTCGGATTCGGTGCGCGACGAAAAGCTGCGCGTGCTGCGCGCGCTGAAGCCCGTCGATCCGCGCGACATCGGCAAGGTGGCCGTGCGCGGCCAGTATCATGCGGGCGTGATCAAGGGCGCGCAGGTGCCGGCCTATGCAACCGAACCGGGCGTGAAGCCCGACAGCCAGACCGAAACCTTCGTCGCATTGAAGGTCGAGATCGAGAACTGGCGCTGGGCCGGCGTGCCGTTCTTCCTGCGCACCGGCAAGCGGCTCGCCGATCGCGTCGCGGAGATCGTCGTCAATTTCCGCCCGGTGCCGCATTCGGCGCTCGGGCCGACCGCGCTGCGCCCCGGTTCGAACCGCCTCGTGATCCGGCTGCAGCCGAACGAAACGATCCGCCTGTACTGCCTCGCGAAGCAGCCCGGCGAAGGGATGAACCTCGCGAGCGTGCACCTCGACCTTGCGTTCGACCAGTTCTTCAAGGAAGGGCAGATGGAGGCGTACCAGCGCCTGCTGCTCGACGTGATCAACGGCCGTCTCGCCCTCTTCGTGCGACGCGACGAACAGGAAGCCGCATGGCGCTGGGTCGAGCCTATCCTGAACGAATGGGCACGCACGCTGAAGCCGCCGAAGCCGTATGCGGCGGGCACGTGGGGGCCGGCCGCGGCGAGCGCGATGCTCGCGCAGCACGACACCTGCTGGCTCGAAGAAGAGAACTGATGCAACCGTTGCCGCGCACGCCACCGTACGCGGCAACGTGCCCCACGATTCGTACGATTTGAACAGACAAAGCAGTCCGGAGGAGATGTGATCGAGATTCACGCTTTCGACACCCAGGAAGCGCAAAGCGAAGCGCTCGCGCGCGCCGTCGGCGATGCGCTGCGCGCCGCGCTCGCCGGCCCCGCGCGCCCGACGCTCGCGGTGTCCGGCGGCACGAGCCCGCGCCCGTTCCTGCAAACGCTGTCGCACGCGACGCTCGACTGGGCCGGCGTCGACGTGACGCTGGTCGACGACCGCTGGGTGCCGGAGGACGATGCAGCCAGCAACGCGCACCTCGTGCGCGACACGCTGCTGCAGCACGCCGCCGCCCCTGCCCGCTTCCTGCCGCTCGTCGACACGCGCGCCGCGCTCGACGCGCACGTCGCCGCGCTGAACGCGAACGCCGACTACCGCGTACCGAGCGTCGCGGTGCTCGGCATGGGCGAGGACGGCCATACCGCGTCGATCTTCGCCGATGCGCCCGAATGGGATCACGCGATCACGACGCCCGAGCGTTTCGTCGCCGTCCATCCCGGCGCCGCGCCGCATGCGCGCGTGAGCTTCTCGCTCGATGCGCTCAAGCGCGTCGACCGGCTGTTCCTGCTGATCGCGGGCGAACGCAAACGCGCGGTGCTCGACGCCGCGGCCGCGTCGCTGCAGAAGAACGCGATTTCCCAACTGGCCAACGACAAGGGGACCCAGCTCGATGTCTACTGGTGCGCAAAGTAAGGCGGTCGTCGCGGGTCAGCATGCCGACGGCCCACGCCTGCTCGCGGACGTCGGCGGCACCAACGCGCGCTTCGCGCTGGAAACCGGCCCGGGCGAGATCACGCAGATTCGCGTCTATCCCGGCGCCGACTATCCGACGATCACCGACGCGATCCGCAAGTATCTGAAGGACGTGAAGATCAGCCGCGTGAACCACGCGGCGATCGCGATCGCGAACCCAGTCGACGGCGACCAGGTCACGATGACCAACCACGACTGGAGCTTCTCGATCGAGGCGACGCGCCGCGCGCTCGGCTTCGACACGCTGCTCGTCGTCAACGATTTCACCGCGCTCGCGATGGCGCTGCCGGGGCTGACCGACGCGCAGCGCGTGCAGGTCGGCGGCGGCGCGCGCCGCCAGAACAGCGTGATCGGGCTGCTCGGGCCCGGCACCGGGCTCGGCGTGTCCGGCCTGATTCCGGCCGACGACCGCTGGATCGCGCTCGGCAGCGAAGGCGGCCATGCATCGTTCGCGCCGCAGGACGAGCGCGAGGACCTGGTGCTGCAGTACGCGCGCAAGAAGTTTCCGCACGTGTCGTTCGAACGCGTGTGCGCGGGCCCCGGCATGGAGATCATCTATCGCGCGCTCGCCGCGCGCGACAAGAAGCGCGTGGCCGCGACCGTCGACACGGTCGAGATCGTCGAGCGCGCGCATGCGGGCGACGCACTCGCGCTCGAGACGGTCGAATGCTTCTGCGGGATTCTCGGCGCGTTCGCGGGCAGCGTCGCGCTGACGCTCGGCGCGCTCGGCGGCGTGTACATCGGCGGCGGGGTCGCGCTGAAGCTCGGCGAACTGTTCACGCGCTCGTCGTTCCGCGCGCGCTTCGAGGCGAAGGGCCGCTTCACGCACTACCTCGAGAACATCCCGACCTACCTGATCACCGCCGAATACCCGGCGTTCCTCGGCGTATCGGCCATCCTCGCGGAGCAACTGTCGAACCGCTCGGGCGGTGCGTCGTCGGCCGTGTTCGAACGGATCCGCCAGATGCGCGACGCGCTGACGCCGGCCGAGCGCCGCGTCGCCGATCTCGCACTGAACCATCCGCGTTCGATCATCAACGATCCGATCGTCGACATCGCGCGCAAGGCCGACGTGAGCCAGCCGACCGTGATCCGCTTCTGCCGCTCGCTCGGCTGCCAGGGGCTGTCCGACTTCAAGCTGAAGCTCGCCACCGGCCTCACCGGCACGATCCCGATGAGCCACAGCCAGGTGCATCTCGGCGACACGGCCACCGACTTCGGCGCGAAGGTGCTCGACAACACGGTGTCCGCGATCCTGCAGTTGCGCGAGCACCTGAATTTCGAGCATGTCGAGAACGCGATCGAGATCCTGAACGGCGCGCGGCGCATCGAGTTCTACGGGCTCGGCAACTCGAACATCGTCGCGCAGGACGCGCATTACAAGTTCTTCCGCTTCGGGATCCCGACGATCGCGTACGGCGACCTGTACATGCAGGCCGCATCGGCCGCGCTGCTCGGCAAGGGCGACGTGATCGTCGCGGTGTCGAAGTCGGGACGCGCGCCCGAGCTGCTGCGCGTGCTCGACGTCGCGATGCAGGCCGGCGCGAAGGTGATCGCGATCACGTCGAGCAACACGCCGCTCGCGAAGCGCGCGACCGTCGCGCTCGAAACCGACCACATCGAGATGCGCGAGTCGCAGCTGTCGATGATCTCGCGGATCCTGCATCTGCTGATGATCGACATCCTCGCGGTCGGCGTCGCGATCCGCCGTGCGTCGACGAACGGCGAACTGCCCGAGGCCGTCGCGCAGGCGCGGGCACGCGCGAGCGACGACGAAACGGCCGACGTGCTCGACTGGCTGAGCCACGGTGCATCGCCGGCGGCGAAGGACGTCGCACGGGATTGACGCGGCGCGGCGGCAGCCGCTTCCCGCGTTCGAAACGAAAACGCCACCGGCGCGGCGCGCGCGGTGGCGTTTTTCATGCTGCCGTCAGGCCGCGGATCAGGCGCCCGCCTTGACGGGCCGCCCGTGCCAGCGCAGCACCAGGAAGCGGCCGGCGAAACACAGCACGCCCGACACGCCGATCGTCACGCCCATCGCGAACGGCGTGCCGTCCGCGAGTGCGCCGATCGCGACGCTCGCGAGCGCGCCAAGCGCCAGCTGCATCGCGCCGAACACGGCCGCCGACGCGCCCGCGTTGTGCGGATAGCGATGCATCAGGTCGGTCGTGCAGTTCGCCGACAGGATCCCGACCACGCCGACGACGAAGAACAGGCACACGACGATCGACCACAACCCGCCCCACCCCGTCAGCGCGACGAGCGCGACCGCGAGCGACGCGATGCAGCTCACGAGCGACGCGGCCGCGATGATGCGCAGCGAGCCGAGGCGGCCGACGAGCCGCGTGTTCGCGAAGTTGCCGATCATGATGCCGACGACGTTCAGGCCGAACAGCAGCCCGTAGTGCTGCGGCGACACGTGGAAATACTCGATGTACACGAACGGCGTGGCGGTGATGTACGAGAACATCGACGCGAACGCCATCCCGCCGCACAGCATGTGCCCCCAGGCGACAGGATCGGACAGGATGCGCCCGTACGACGCGAACGACGCGAGCACGGCCGCGCTCTTGCGCCGCTCCTTCGGCCAGGTTTCGGGCACGCGCAGGTACGCGGTCGCCGCGCATACCGCGCCGAATACGGCCAGCACGACGAACACGCCGCGCCAGCCGGAGAAGCGCAGGATCTGGCCGCCGATCAGCGGCGCGAGCAGCGGCCCGACCGCGGTGACGATCGCCACCATCGACAGCACCTTCGCCGCGTCGGTCGGCTCGTGCGCGTCGCGCGCGATCGCACGCGACAGCACCGACGCCGCGCCGGCGCCGAGCGCCTGCAGGAAGCGTACGAGGATCAGCATGTCGATCGACGTCGACACGAAGCAGCCGATGCTCGCAAGCGTGAACAGCGCAATGCCGCCGAGCAGTACCGGCCGGCGGCCCCACGTGTCGGACAGCGGGCCGTACAGCAGCATGCCGATCGAGAAGCCGGCCATGAAGCTCGTCAGCGTGCGCTGCGCGGCGCCGGCGCTGACGGAGAAGCCGGCCGCGATCGACGGCAGGCTCGGCAGGTACATGTCGGTAGCGATCGGCCCGCAAGCGGCGAGCGCGCCGAGCAACAGGATCAGCCGGGCATCGGGCCGGCGTCGGATGACGTGAGACATGGGTATCCGGAATGGAGCCCGCGCGCATCGGGGCGCGCGTGGCGGTGAAGACGGGAGGCCGCGCCGCGAACGGCACGCCCAGGCCCATGATTGTACGCGCAACTTTTTTTCGTGCAGGCTGCCGAGTGCGCAGCGGGCCCGAAAGGCACTGCACGGTACCCGCCGCGGGGGATCGAGCGCCGGATTCGATTAAGCTTGCAGCGACTCACCCCTTCTTGTCTGACCAATACAGTGCACGACCGAACCGATGACCGCTTTCCTGCTGATCTGGAGCCCCAAGAAATGGCCGTGGCCCGAACTGCCCGACGTCGCCGCGCGCGTGAAGGCCGGCGAGGCCGTGCATGACGTTTGGGGCTGCGGCTTCGCGCGCGGCATCCTGCCGGGCGACCGCGTGTTCCTGCATCGCGTCGCGAAGGAACCCAAGGGCGTGTTCGGCTCCGGCTACGTGACGCGCGCGCCGTACGAGGTGCCCGATCCGTCGACGAAGCGCGGCTACCGGTTGTGCATCGACTTCGTGTACGACTGGCTGGTCGACGCGCACCAGGACGTCGTGATCGCGCGCGACGCGCTGCGCGTCCATCCGTACTCGGTGCAGACCTGGGATGCGCAAAGCTCCGGCACGGTGATCAAGCCGATGGTCGAAGGCCCGCTCGAGAAGCGCTGGGCCGAGCTGACCGGCAAGCGCAAGCCGCCCCCGTTGCCGGATCGATAACGGGGCCGAATCGCCCGCTCGTCCTCCCCGGCCCGCGCGATCCCTCGCGCCGATACGCCGCAGACGGCGCCGCGGGCTCGCCGCGCGCGTCTCCGGTACAATCGGACGATCGTTCCGCCCAGGCGCCGCGGCCCGTGCACAGGCCCCCGCGCCCTTCTCTCGCAGGTTTCGTCCATGTCCAACAATCAGATCCTCTTCGAACGCGCCCAGAAGACCATTCCCGGCGGCGTCAACTCGCCGGTGCGCGCATTCCGTTCGGTCGGCGGCACGCCGCGCTTCGTCGCACGCGCGCAAGGCCCGTATTTCTGGGATGCCGACGGCAAGCAGTACATCGACTACATCGGCTCGTGGGGCCCGATGATCGTCGGCCACGTCCATCCGGAAGTGCTGTCGGCCGTGCAGAACGTGCTCGCCGACGGCTTCTCGTTCGGCGCGCCGACCGAAGCCGAGATCGAGATCGCCGAGGAAATCTGCAAGCTCGTGCCGTCGATCGAGCAGGTGCGGATGGTGTCGAGCGGCACCGAGGCCACGATGAGCGCGCTGCGTCTCGCGCGCGGCTTCACGGGCCGCAGCCGCATCGTCAAGTTCGAGGGCTGCTACCACGGCCACGCGGACAGCCTGCTCGTGAAGGCCGGCTCGGGCCTGCTGACGTTCGGCAACCCGACGTCGGCCGGCGTGCCCGCCGACATCGCGAAGCACACGACCGTCCTCGAATACAACAACGTCGCCGCGCTCGAAGAAGCGTTCGGCGCGTTCGGCGACGAGATCGCCGCCGTGATCGTCGAGCCGGTCGCGGGCAACATGAACCTCGTGCGCGGCACGCCGGAATTCCTGAACGCGCTGCGCGCGCTGTGCACGAAGCACGGCGCCGTGCTGATCTTCGACGAAGTGATGTGCGGGTTCCGCGTCGCGCTCGGCGGCGCACAGGCGTACTACGGGATCACGGCCGACCTCACCTGCCTCGGCAAGGTGATCGGCGGCGGGATGCCGGCTGCCGCGTTCGGCGGCCGCCGCGACATCATGGCCCACCTCGCGCCGCTCGGCGGCGTCTACCAGGCCGGCACGCTGTCGGGCAACCCGATCGCGGTCGCCGCGGGCCTGAAGACGCTGCAACTGATCCAGGCGCCCGGCTTCTACGACGCGCTCACCGCACAGACCAAGCGTCTCGCCGACGGCCTTGCGGCCGAAGCGCGTGCGGCCGGCGTGCCGTTCGCGGCCGACTCGATCGGCGCGATGTTCGGCCTCTACTTCGCCGAACGCGTGCCGACCAGCTTCGCCGAAGTGACGAAGAGCGACACCGAGCGCTTCAACCGCTTCTTCCACCTGATGCTCGACGAAGGTGTGTACTTCGCGCCGTCCGCGTATGAAGCCGGCTTCGTGTCGAGCACGCACGACGACGCGGTGATCGACGCGACGCTCGCGGCCGCGCGCCGCGCATTCGCGGCACTCGCTGCCTGACCCGGGGCCGCGCGCATGTTCTCGGACATCGATTTCGCCCACATGCAGCGCGCGCTCGCGCTCGCCGCGCGCGGCATGTATACGACGGCGCCTAACCCGCGTGTCGGCTGCGTGATCGTCAAGGACGGCGACGTGATCGGCGAAGGCTTCACGCAGCCGGCCGGCCAGGATCACGCGGAAGTGCAGGCGCTGAAAGATGCGCGCGCACGCGGCCACGACGTCGCGGGCTCGACCGTCTACGTGACGCTCGAGCCGTGCAGCCACTTCGGCCGCACGCCGCCGTGCGCGAACGCGCTGATTGAAGCGCGCGTCGCGAAGGTCGTCGCCGCGATGGAAGACCCGAACCCGCAGGTGTCGGGGCGCGGCCTCGGCATGCTGCGCGACGCGGGCATCGACGTGCGCTGCGGGCTGCTCGCGCATGAAGCGGGCGAACTGAACATCGGCTTCGTGTCGCGCATGACGCGCGGCCGCCCGTGGGTGCGGATGAAGACCGCCGCGTCGCTCGACGGCCGCACCGCGCTGCCGTCCGGCGAAAGCCAGTGGATCACCGGCGAGGCCGCGCGCCTCGACGGGCATGCATGGCGTGCGCGCGCCTGCGCGATCCTCACCGGCATCGGCACCGTGCGCGAAGACAACCCGCTGCTGACCGTGCGCGGCATCGACACGCCGCGCCAGCCGCAGCGCATCCTCGTGGACAGCCGCCTCGACCTGCCGCTCGACGCGCGGCTGCTCGAAGGCGCGCCGCTGCTGATCTTCTGCGGCCGGCTCGACGCCGCCGGCGAAGTGCGCGCGAACGTGCTGAAGTCCCGTGGCGCGGAAATCGTGCCGATCGCGAACGCGCAAGGCAAGGTCGACCTGCCCGCGATGCTGGCGGCGCTCGGCGCGCGCGGCGTCAACGAGCTGCACGTCGAGGCCGGCCACAAGCTGAACGGCTCGCTGCTGCGCGAGCAGTGCGTCGACGAATTGCTCGTCTACCTCGCACCGAGCCTGCTGGGCGCCGATGCGGCCGGCATGTTCGACCTCGCCGCGCCGGCGAACCTCGACGCGCGTACGCGGCTGTCGTTCCACGGATTCGAGCGGGTCGGCGACGACCTGCGGATCCTCGCGCGCTTCGCGCCGCCCGACGCCGCGCACTGAACGGGGTCGATCACGGTCAACGCCGTGAGCCTGACCGTCGACACGGTCGACGATCGCGCGGGCGGCTGCGCGTTCTCGACCAGCCTGATCTCCCATCCCATGTCGGGCCGCGCGTCGCCGGTCGACGCCACGACGCGTACGCTCGTCGCTCGCCCACCTGCCCCGACAGCTGGCCGAATGGCCAACGACGCGCACGGGTCATGCCGCCGCGCTAAGATGCGTCGACAGCGGTTCCAGCGCCGCAACGCACGGCGCGGCCGCGTATTGGTCACCCTCTTCCTCAAGGAGTCGTCCCCATGTCCATTTCGATGTATCAGGCCTCGGTGCCTGTCCTGATCCGTGGCCTGACCAATCTTCAGCACATTCTCGGCAAGGCGCAGGCCCATGCGGCCGAAAAGCAGATCGATCCGTCGGTGTTCGTCGGCGCTCGCCTGTACCCGGACATGCTGCCGCTCGTCCGCCAGGTCTATATCGCGACCGACACGGCCAAGGGCTGCGCCGCGCGCCTCGCCGACGTCGAAATCCCGAGCTACCCGGACGTCGAGCAGACCTTCGACGAACTGCACGCCCGCATCCAGAAGACGATCGACTATCTGAAAAGCTTCGACGCCGCGCAGATCGACGGCAGCGAGGCGCGCCAGATCGTGCTGAAGATGCGCGTCGGCCCGATCGAGTTCACCGGCCAGTCGTACCTGCTGAATTTCGTGCTGCCCAATTTCTTCTTCCACGTGACGACCGCGTACGACATCCTGCGCCACAGCGGCGTCGAGCTCGGCAAGCTCGATTACCTGGGCGGGCGCGACCAGCACGCGTGACGCGCGGCCGGGCAAGCCCGGCCCGCCACCGTCCGCACGCACGTGCGCCAATGCGCGGCGGCCCCGCCAGGCCTGCCGCGCAGGCCGGCCGCAGCGCTTTCCGGAGCGCTCGCCGGGCGCGCGCGGTCCCCGCCAGCCGAAACGTCGTCCGGCTGGCGTAAAATACGCACTTTCCTCTTTCACGCCCCCTTATGACGCTCGCCTCCACGCTCGACATCATCGCCGAGCTGAAAGCCGGCCGGATGGTGATCCTGGTCGACGAAGAAGACCGCGAAAACGAGGGCGACCTCGTGATCGCCGCCGAATTCGTCACGCCGGAAGCGATCAACTTCATGGCCAAGTACGGCCGCGGCCTGGTTTGTCTGACGTTGACGCAGGAACGCTGCAAGCAGCTGCACCTGCCGCTGATGACCTACCGCAACGGCACGCAGTACGGCACCGCGTTCACGGTCAGCATCGAAGCGGCCGAAGGCGTGACGACCGGCATCTCGGCCGCCGACCGTGCGCACACGATCGCCACGGCGGTCGCGCATGACGTGCGCCCCGAGCACATCGTGCAGCCGGGCCACGTGTTCCCGATCATGGCGCAGCCGGGCGGCGTGCTCGTGCGCGCGGGCCACACCGAGGCTGGTTGCGACTTCACCGCGCTGGCGGGCCTCACGCCGGCCGCGGTGATCTGCGAGATCATCAAGGACGACGGCACGATGGCGCGCCTGCCCGACCTGATCGAGTTCGCGCAGGAACACAACCTGAAGATCGGCACGATCGCCGACCTGATCCAGTACCGCAGCCGCACCGAATCGATCATCGAGCGGATCGCCGAGCGCACGATGCAGACCGCGCACGGCACGTTCCGCGCGGTGCTGTACCGCGACCAGCCGAGCGGCTCGCCGCACATCGCGCTGGTGCGCGGCACGCCGTCGCCGGACGTCGATACGCCGGTGCGCGTGCACGAGCCGCTGTCGGTGCTCGACCTGCTCGAGACGGGCGTGTCGACGCACTCGTGGACGCTCGACGCCGCGATGCGCGAGATCGCGGAGCGCGACCTCGGCGTGATCGTGCTGCTCAACTGCGGCGACACGAAGGAACACCTGATCGACGTCTTCAAGGCGTTCGACGAGGAAGAAAAGGCCGCTGTGCTCAAGCGCCGGCCGGTTGATTTCAAGACGTTCGGCATCGGCGCGCAGATCCTGCGCGATGTCGGGGTCAGCAAGATGCAGGTGCTGTCGAATCCGCGCAAGCTGGGCAGCATGTCCGGCTACGGACTGGAAGTCACGGGCTTCATTCCGATGCCCGGCGGCGAAGCCAAGTCCTGCCCGGCGTCCAACGCGTAACCCGCCACGGCGCTTTCGCCCTATAACCGTTCATCCACACCACGGACAAGATCATGGAAATCGGACAATACCAACCGAATCTCGAAGGCGACGGCCTGCGTATCGGCATCGTGCAATCGCGCTTCAACGAGCCCGTGTGCAACGGCCTCGCCGACGCGTGCGTCGAGGAACTGGAACGCCTCGGCGTCACCGGTGAAGACGTGCTGCTCGTGTCGGTGCCCGGCGCGCTGGAAATCCCGCTCGCGCTGCAGAAGCTCGCCGAAAGCGGCCAGTTCGACGCGCTGATCGCGCTCGGCGCGGTGATCCGCGGCGAGACCTACCACTTCGAACTCGTGTCGAACGAGAGCGGCGCGGGCATCACCCGCATCGGCCTCGACTTCAACCTGCCGATCGCGAACGCGGTCCTGACCACCGAAAACGACGAGCAGGCCGTCGCGCGCATGACCGAAAAGGGTCGTGACGCCGCACGCGTCGCCGTCGAGATGGCCAACCTGACGATGGCCCTCGACCAGCTCGGCGATGACGACGAGGACGAAGAAGAGGAAGACGACGAAGAGGAGCGCGCATGAAGAAGAGCGCCCGCCGACAATCGCGCGAGCTGGCGACGCAGGGGCTGTACCAGTGGCTGCTGTCGAACGCATCCTCCGGCGAGATCGACGCGCAACTGCGCGGCGCGCTCGGTTACGACAAGGCCGACAAGGAGCTGCTCGACGCGATCCTGCACGGCGTGATCCGCGAGCACGCCACGCTCGTCGAAGCGCTGACGCCGTCGCTCGACCGCCCGATCGACCAGCTGTCGCCGGTCGAACGCGCCGTGCTGCTGATCGCCACGTTCGAGCTCACGCACCACGTCGAAACGCCGTACCGCGTGATCATCAACGAAGCTGTCGAACTCGCGAAGACGTTCGGCGGCTCCGACGGCTACAAGTACGTGAACGGCGTGCTCGACAAGCTCGCCGCGAAGCTGCGCCCCGCCGAAACGCAGGCGCGCCGCAACGGCTGAACCCGTTGGTCCGGAACGGGCGCGCATGCGCCCGTTTTTTCTTTTGCCTCGCCTCCCTCGCCCTGCCCGCCCGATGAATACCGCCACCGATTCGCTCGTCAGACTCGCCGCACGCGTCGACGCGATCCAGCCCTTCTACGTGATGGAACTGATGAAGGAGGCACAGCGTCTCGAGTCCTCCGGGCGCGATGTTATCCACATGGGCATCGGCGAGCCGGATTTCACTGCACCGGAGCCGGTCGTCGAAGCGGCCGCGGCCGCGCTGCGCCGTGGCGTCACCCAATATACGAGCGCGCTCGGCATCGCACCGCTGCGCGAGGCGATCGCCGCGCACTACGCACGCGCGTACGGCCTCACGATCAGCCCGGAACGGATCGTCGTGACGGCCGGCGCGTCGGCCGCGCTGCTGCTCGCGTGCCTCGCGCTCGTCGGGCGCGACGACGAGGTGCTGATGCCCGACCCGTCGTATCCGTGCAACCGGCACTTCGTCGCCGCGGCCGAAGGCCGCGCGGTACTCGTGCCGAGCGGCCCCGATGCGCGCTTCCAGCTTACCGAGGACGACGTCCGCACACGCTGGGGCGACCGCACGCGCGGCGTGCTGCTCGCGTCGCCGTCGAACCCGACCGGCACGTCGCTCGAACCCGACGAACTGAAGCGGATCGTCGAAGCCGTGCGCGCACGCGGCGGCTTCACGATCGTCGACGAGATCTACCAGGGGCTCAGCTACGACGCGGCCCCCGTGTCGGCGCTGTCGTTCGGCGACGACGTCGTCACCGTGAACAGCTTCTCCAAGTATTTCAGCATGACGGGCTGGCGGCTCGGCTGGCTGGTGGTGCCGCCCGCGCTGGTCGGCACGTTCGAGAAGCTCGCGCAGAATCTGTTCATCTGCCCGTCCGCGCTCGCGCAACACGCGGCGCTCGCGTGCTTCGAGCCGGCCGCGCTCGACATCTACGAAGCCCGCCGGCTCGAATTCAAGCGCCGGCGTGATTTCATCGCACCGGCGCTCGAACGGCTCGGCTTCACGGTGCCCGTGATGCCGGACGGCGCGTTCTACGTGTATGCGCACTGCGGCGGCGTCGCCCACCCGGCGGCCGGCGACAGCGCCGCGCTCACGACGGCGATGCTGCACGACGCGGGCGTCGTGCTGGTGCCCGGCATGGACTTCGGTGTCCATGCGCCGCGTGACTATATCCGCTTGTCCTATGCGACGGCCTACTCGCGGCTCGAGGAAGCGGTCGACCGGCTCGCGACACTGTTCGGGCAGCACTGACACGCGGCCGGCGCGGCGGCCATTCCGCCCCCCGCAAAAGCAAAAAGGCACCCGATCCGGGTGCCTTTTTCACGTCCTGCTGGCTGAAGCCGTGCGCAAGTTACGCGCCAAGCTCCGAACGATCGCCGTGCGACTGCTTCGCGGTATCGACGCTCGCGTCGTCCTGCGACGTGGCTTCCTTCGATGCCGCCGACTTCGCCGACGTTTCGAGCGTCGCATGCACGCGTTTCGCGCCGCCTGCGGCTGCCGTCACGGCGGCGGCCGTGACGATCGGCTTCGCCGGCGCCTGCGGCGCATTGACCGGCACGCTACGACCCCGCGCGACGTCACGCAGGCGACCGCGCTCGGCCATCACCTTCGAACCGTAGCCGTTGTCGTCGGGGTTCGTCGAGCCGTTGTACAGGCGCAGGCCGTTCGCGAGCGAACCGCCGCGCGCGATGCAGTCCTTCAGCACGAGTGCGCCGACCTGGAGGTTCGCGAGCGGCTGCAGCGCGGTATCGGTGCCGCCGAAATACTCGAACTTGTCGGAATGGACCTTCGACATGACCTGCATCAGCCCCTTCGCGCCGACGCCGCTCTCGGCGTACGGGTTGAAGCCCGATTCGATCGCCATCACGGACAGCAGCAGCAGCGGATCGAGGCCGACGTCACGGCCGGTCTGGAACGCAGCCTTGACGAGCTGGCCGAGCGGCTCCTGCGCGACGCGGTAACGGCGCGACAGGTAGGTCGCGACGAGCGCCTGTTCGCGATTCGATGCGAGCGCACGGTCGTCACGCGCATCGGCCGCCACGCGCTGGGTCGGGATGAGCTTCGCCAGCGCGACGGGCGACGGGCCGTTGCGGGCCGGGTCGGACGCATCGCCCTGCGCGGCGGTGGCTTCCGGTGCGACGTCGAGGCCGACCGCAAGCGCGTCCGTTTCGGGACTGTTCTCTTCCTGCTGCGGCTGCGCGCCGGCGGGCGCGAAGTTCGGCAGCGGATGGCCGGTCAGCAGACGGGCCGGGCCGGCTTGCACGGCCGCGGACACGACCGGCATCAGCTTCGCGGCCAGCGTGCCGCGGACGGTTGGCAGCAGCCACAGTGCAAGCGCCACTGCGACAGCGAGACAGCCGACAACGCTGAATAGATGGTGACTGACACGCGTCCCGCGACGCAGCATGCTGCGCACGAATTGCGCATGCTGCTCACTAGGACGCCACGATAACCAAGCGTTCATTCAGATCATCTCCCATGAACATGACTCGTGCGGCTCGCTCAGCTCGATGGCGAGACAGGTAACGCGCCGCGGAATCACGACGCCGCACGCTTTGGTTGGGGCGTGCAGACATCGGGGAAACGGTATAAGTACCGTTCGAGGCCACGGTGTAAGAGGGCCGGCACCTTCGCACACTGGGCGAGGCGGGCATACGCGGTGGCACCCACGCAAAAAACCAGCGTCTGGTGGCGCTGGCTGAGACTACGACTAAAGCCGTCGGATACGCCGTGCAGGATTCGGCGGACGGTGACGCGCTGCGTCAAAGATCGGTGATTGGCGGCTCGAAGCCTTTTACCCTGCAGCCAATGTGAGCGGATTCTAGCAGGGTTTTATAGATCGTCAACACTATAAAACATTGAAATCATAACAAAAAGTAATTTGCCGGCACTCTTCAGAACGCAATCCCCGTGCCGTAGGGGGTTTGCGCGCGGTCGACTTTTTTCTCCGCCGGGCGGGCATGCGGCGGCGCGGGTAAAATCGTCGGTCGATTCGGGGTCGCAGCCGGCCGCTGCGCCCACCCATCGCTGCCCGCCTGGCGGGTGGCCCGGACCCTCTTCATGAAATACAAAGACTTACGCGATTTCATCCAGCGCCTCGAGGCGCTCGGCGAACTGCGGCGCGTCACGCAGCCCGTGTCGCCCGTGCTCGAAATGACCGAGCTGTGCGACCGCGTGCTGCGCGCCGGCGGCCCTGCGCTGCTGTTCAACGCGCCGTCCGGCTACGACTTCCCGGTGCTCGGCAACCTGTTCGGCACGCCGCGCCGCGTCGCGCTCGGGATGGGCGTCGATGCGGGCGACGACGCCGCGCTCGATTCGCTGCGCGATCTCGGGCGCCTGCTGTCCGCATTGAAGGAACCCGATCCGCCAAAGAGCCTGAAGGACGCCGGCAAGCTGCTGTCGCTCGCGAAGGCCGTGTGGGACATGGCGCCGAAATCGGTGTCGTCGCCGCCATGCCAGGAGATCGTCTGGGAAGGCGCCGACGTCGACCTGAACCGGCTGCCGATCCAGACCTGCTGGCCCGGCGATGCGGGGCCGCTCGTCACGTGGGGCCTGACGGTCACGCGCGGGCCGAACAAGTCGCGGCAGAACCTCGGGATCTACCGTCAGCAGCTGATCGGCCGCAACAAGCTGATCATGCGCTGGCTCGCGCATCGCGGCGGCGCGCTCGACTTCCGCGAATTCGCGCTGCGGAACCCCGGCAAGCCGTATCCGGTCGCGGTCGTGCTCGGCGCCGATCCGGCCACGACGCTGGGCGCGGTGACGCCAGTGCCCGATTCGCTGTCCGAATACCAGTTCGCCGGCCTGCTGCGCGGCAGCCGCACGGAGCTCGCGAAGTGCCTGACGCCCGGCGTCGACACGCTGCAGGTGCCCGCACGCGCGGAGATCGTGCTCGAGGGCTTCATTTATCCGCAGGAAGGTACCCCTGCCCCGGCTCCGGCCGGCGCACCGCCGCGCCCGGCCGGTAATGCGTCCGCCACGTACGAGCACGCGCTCGAAGGCCCGTACGGCGACCACACCGGCTATTACAACGAGCAGGAGTGGTTCCCGGTCTTCACCGTCGAGCGCATCACGATGCGCCGCGACGCGATCTACCACTCGACCTACACGGGCAAGCCGCCTGACGAGCCGGCCGTGCTCGGCGTCGCGCTCAACGAGGTGTTCGTGCCGTTGCTGCAGAAGCAGTTCACCGAGATCACCGACTTCTACCTGCCGCCCGAAGGCTGCAGCTACCGGATGGCCATCGTCCAGATGAAGAAGAGCTACGCGGGCCACGCGAAGCGCGTGATGTTCGGCGTGTGGAGCTTCCTGCGACAGTTCATGTATACGAAGTTCATTGTGGTCGTCGACGAGGACGTGAACATCCGCGACTGGAAGGAAGTGATCTGGGCGATCACGACGCGCGTCGACCCCGTGCGCGACACCGTGATGGTCGACAGCACGCCGATCGACTATCTCGATTTCGCGTCGCCGGTGGCCGGCCTCGGTTCGAAGATGGGCCTCGACGCGACCAACAAGTGGCCCGGCGAGACCAGCCGCGAATGGGGTCGCCCGATCGAGATGGATGCGGCCGTGAAGGCGCGCGTCGACCGGCTCTGGCAGGAGATCGGCCTCTGACGCCCTGCGGCCGGCGCCTGCCGGCCCGTGGACTGTCGCCGCTACAAGAACAACGAAGATGACCTTTCCGCCCGCCTCCATGCTGTCCGACGGCTTCTTTCTGTCGCTGTCGCTGTGCCTCGACATCGGCCTCGTCAATGTCGCGATGCTGTCGCTGACGCTGTCGCACGGCTTCCGGCCGGGCTTCTGGCTCGGCATCGGCTCGTGCGTCGGCGATCTCGTCTATGCGGCGCTCGCGCTTGGCGGGATGGCCGTGCTGCTGCAGTTCGAGCCGGTGCGCTGGATCGTGTGGATCGGCGGCGGCGCCGTGCTGCTGTTCCTCACGTGGAAGATGGCGCGCGAAGCGCTCGCCCCGGCCAAGGTGACCGGCGACGACGCCGAGGACGCGCCGCCGCCGCGCGCCAGCGCACGGCGCAGTTTCCTGCGCGGGATGCTGCTCGCGATGTCGTCGCCGAGCGCGATCCTGTGGTTCGCGGCGGTCGGCGGCGCACTGATCGCGAAAGCCGGCGCGACCACGCCGGCCACCGCGTCGGTGTTCCTGTCGGGCTTTTTCCTCGGCGGCCTCGCGTGGACACTCTTCATGTGCACGCTCGCGAGCCAGGGCCGCAAGCGCGCAGGCGCCGGGCTGATGCGCGCGTGCCATGTCGCGTCGGCGCTGCTGTTCGCGTATTTCTCGTACAGCGTGATCGTCGGCGGCTACCGCGACCTGATCGTGCACGCGGTGTAATCGGAGTCGGCCCGCACGGGCCGCTCACCGCGGTCAAACAGCCGCTCCCAAGAAAAAACGGCGCAGCGCCCCTTGCGGGACGTCGCGCCGTTTTGCCACGCGCGGCCGGGCCGCGCGGCACGAATCAGCGACGCCAGTAGCCGTGATGGCCCCAGCCGCCACCATAGTAGCCATGGTGCCAGTACGGTCGGCCATAGTAGCCGCCGACGACCACGGCGGGCGGCGGCGCGTAGTAGGCCGGCGCCGGAGCGTAATAGACGGGCGGAGGCGGCGGCGCGTAGTACACGGGCGGCGGCGGTGCATAGACGGGATACGCGGGCGCGACCGGGATACCGATGCCGACCCCGATCGACACGTGAGCCTGCGCAACGCTTGCAGCACCCAGGCCAAGCGCGGCGGCGGCGATGAACGGAATGAGCTTTTTCACTTCGATTCTCCTGCTGGAGCGGTAATTTATGCGCCCCTGTCGGCAACGGCGGGCGTGCACGTCGCATGGAAGCAATGTAGCGAAAACCCGCCCCTCGCGTGTCGTGCATTTGTTGCAAATTGCAATTGCACGCGGGCGAAGCCGCCGCGCGGCGCGGCTCGCAGCGCCTGCGGCGACCCTTGCCGGTCGCGCAACTCCGTCCGACGAGTCGGGTCGCCACCTCATGACCGGTCAGTCTTACCGGATACGGCGCGCACAGCAGGCACGCAACCGTAATGAACGATTACAAATTTGAGACAAGATGCCGACATTTCAAGCCGGATACGGGGGCGATATGTTTCGGGGTCAGGTTCCGCGATCTTGAATCGACGGTGTGCCGGGCGGTGAAACACTTGCCGATATAGCGCGCATGCCGTTAAGCCAGCGACGTGCCCGCGCAGAAACTGCCCTTTCGCGGCCCGGCTGTCATTCCTGCGATACTGGCGGCTGCTTCGTTTTCGCTTACACCCGCCGCCATGTCCGCTCCCGACACACCCCGCCTGGGCTTCATCGGCGCCGGCCGTCTCGCGCGCTGCGTCGCGCAGCGCTTCGCGCAGGCCGGCTTTCCGGTCGTCGCGATCGCGAGCCGTACGCCCGCGTCGGCCGCGGCGCTCGCCGCGCGCCTCGACGGCTGCCAGGCGGTCGACACCCCGCAGCAGGTTGCCGACGCCGCCGACCTGATCTTCCTGACGGTGCCCGACGACCATCTCGCGTCGGCCGCCGCGGCGCTGCGCTTCGACGCATCGCGCGCCGCGCAGCAGGCCGTCGTTCACTGCAGCGGCGCGTCGGCGGTCGCCCTGCTCGATCCGGCGAAGCAGCAAGGCGCAGCCACCGGCGGCTTCCATCCGCTCTACCTGTTCGGCGGCACCGACGCCGACCTCGCCCGCATCGACGGCTGCTCGGTCACGATCGAAGCCGACGGCGCGTTGCATGCGACGCTGCTGCGACTTGCTGCCGCACTCGGCTGCCATCCGCTGTCGATTCCGGCCGGCGGCCGGATGCTCTATCACGCGGCCGCGCACTACGCGGCGAGCTTCGCGCTGTGCGGGCTGGCGGAAGCCGTCGAGCTGTGGCGCGGCCTCGGTTTCGACGAAGACGCCGCGCTGCGCGCACTGCTGCCGATGCTGGCCGGCACGATCGAAACCGCGCGCGACAAGGGGCTCGCGAACGCGCTCTCCGGCCCGGTATCGCGCGGCGACACGGGCATCGTCGAACGCCAGTTGGCCCTGCTTGAAACGCGCGGCGGCGATCACGCGACGCTGTACGCGCTGCTGACCCGCCGCGCGATCGCGCTCGCGGCGCAGCGCGCCACGCCGCCGGCATCGCTGCCGGCGCTCGCCGAAGCCGTCGAAACGTCGCTCGCGCGCACCGCCGCACACCCCTCCCCGTCGCAAGACGAGGCGTGATAATGTGTCGGCCGATGCGCCGCCATCCGGCGTTGGCGGCCGCACGCTACTGACTAAAAAGGATGCCAACGATGTTCGGCGAGATCGCCCGTTTTCTGCTCAATACCGTCTTCACGCTGTTCGGCGCCGCGCTGATCCTGCGCGTCTGGATGCAGGCCGTCCGCGTGCCACCGTACAACCCCGTCACGCAGGCCGTGCTGCAGGCGACCAACTGGCTCGTGCTGCCCCTGCGCCGCGTCATCGCGGGCGTGCGCGGCATCGACTGGGCCAGCGTCGTCGCCGCACTGCTCACCGCGCTCGTCTACGTCGTGCTGATGGTGGTGATGGCCGGCTTCGATCCGGCGGCGGTGATCGCGACGCTCGTCGTGGTCGCGCTGCTCACCGTCGTGAAGTGGGCGCTCAACCTCGTGATCTGGATGACGATCCTGATGGCGCTGCTGTCGTGGCTCAACCCGCGCTCGCCGGCGATGCCGATCCTCTACCAGCTCACCGCGCCGTTCCTGAACCCGCTGCGCCGCGTCATTCCGAACCTCGGCGGCATCGACCTGTCGCCGATCCTGCTGTTCGTGATCGTGCAGGTGCTGCTGATGATCGTCACGCGCGCTGCCGTGTCGCTGACGATGTTCGGCATCTGACGCGAACGCTTACGTCGCCCCCGACGCCGCCGGCCCCTGCGCCGGCGGTTCGCCGAGCGTGTCGATCACGCCGAAGCGCGCCGGCATCATCGCGTAGCACACACGCACCTTCTCGTGCGACAGCCGGTCGAGCAAGCGCTGCGCCTCGTCCTCGGTGACGATGAATTCGATCTCGATCGCGAGCGCCCCCTGCAGTTCGAAGAAGCGGTCCTCGTGCAGCACGCGATGCTGGCCGAACCCGGCCATCGCGCGAAACGCGGAACCGCCCGCGACGCCCATCCGGTTCGCCTCCTCCAGCAGCCATTCCCACAGCGGCTTCCAGTGCAGCCGATGCTTCTCGTGCACGTAGAAACGCAGGAAGACCTTGTCCATCGCACCCTCCGATGGCGGCACGCTCAGGCCGCCGCGAGCCACGCGCGCGCGGTCCACATGCCGAGCGCCGTCAGCGCGAACGATCCAGTCAAGTGTAGGGCAGCCACCGCCAACGCCCATCCGAATTCGCCCTGCACCGCATGCGTCATCACTTCGACCGAATAGGTCGAGAACGTCGTGAGGCCGCCGAGAAAGCCCGTGATCACGAACAGTCGCCACTCGGGCGGCAACCCGACGCGGGTCGTGAACACGACGGCGGCGATGCCGATCACGTAGCCGCCGATCAGATTCGCGGCGAGCGTGCCGAGCGGCACGGCGGGAAAGAATTCGTTGAGCGCGAGACTCAGGAACCAGCGCAGCAACGCGCCGAGCCCGGCGCCGACGAAGATCGCGACGATCGAATAGAACAAGGGCGCTCCGGGTCGAAGATGCGGCTGGCGTCAGCCGCCGGCCCCTGGTTGCCGGGGGGCGAGGCCCGTTCCCGGACGCAGATGGCGCGTGCGCGGGCGGCACACGCTGAACTGTATGCGGATTCGCCGCGCACCTGCAACGGCGATCGCCTGCGGGATGCCGCCCTGTCCGGCCCGTTCGGGTCGTTAGTCCGCCCGCAGGCTCACGCGCGCTGCCAGGCTGCGTCTAGCGCGCTCAGCGTCGCCAGCGCACCGCCCTTCAGGCCGATCACGTCCGCACGGCGCGCATGCGCTTCGCGTGCGTTGATGCGGATCACGTCGGCGCCGAGACGTTCGCTCAGCAGGCGCACGGTCGGGATCGCGGTGCCCGCGCCGATCTCGACCACCGCGACGCGCCCGGCCTGCGCGAGCCAGTCTTCCAGCGCACGCTCCTGCGCGTCGTAGCGCGCGCCGAGCCAGCCGGTGTCGCCGAACATCAGGATGTTCGGCCGCGCAAGGCCGCCGCAGTGCGGACAACGCGGCATGTCGCCGACGAGGCGGCAGGTGGCTTCGTCGACGTCCGGCACGAACGGCGCCGCTTCCCACGTGTCGTCCGTGCACGGCCGCAGGCACTGCATCGCGTGGATCGAACCGTGGATCTCGACGATCCGCGCCGGATCGAAGCCGGCTTTCTGGAACTGGCCGTCGACGTTACTCGTCAGCACGAAGCCGCCGTTCGGCATCGCGTCGATCCAGCGGCGCAGGATCGCGAAGCCCGCATGCGGCACCGTCGCGCGGTAAAGCGCGAGACGGTGCCCGTAGAAGCCCCACGCGAGCGGCGCACGTGCGCGGAATGCGTGCGGCGAGGCGATCTCGTGGAATTCGAAGCGCTCGTGGCGCAGCGCCGGATACGCACGCCAGAAGCCATCCGTGCCGCGAAAATCGGGCAGCCCGGAATCGACGCCGATGCCGGCGCCGGCCGTCACGAGCAGGGCGTCGGCACGCGCGAGCGCGGCGACGGCGGCAGCGACGAGATCGGCGGGCAGTTGCGCGGCGGCGGCAGCAGCGGTGGCGTCAGCGGAATCGGAGAACGGCATGGTGGAGTGGCGGTGGCGTCGGGCGGTGCGCGGGTAGCGTCGCGATCATACGCCGGTTCGCGTACGGCGCGGCATGCGCAATGCAACGGCTTGACCTGCTGCTCGCCCCCGCCGCGACGGATGCAGTCAGCCGGCCAACGCTGGGGGCGGCGGGCGGCGCTCCGGCTGGCCGCCTCCCCGCCTGTTCAGCGATCCGAATCGTCCTGCGCGGCCGGAATGTCGTCGGCCGCGAAATAGACCGGCTTGCCGAGCTGCCGTGCGAGACCGACGTCCATGTCCGCCCCGCGCGACGCGCCGTCGATGCGCAGCACCGCATCGCAGCGGCGCAGCAGCCGGTGCGCGGCCGGATACAGGAACGTCTCGCTGATCGCGTCGCCGACCTGTCGCGACCCGGCCGCAACGGCGAGCGGCAGCGACACCCATTCGCCGATCATCGGCACGTGTCCGCGGCGATACACGGCAAGCGCCGCCGCCTCCAGGCGGTGCAGGTTCGCGGCGATGCGCGTGGGGTCGCCGTCCGTGCCGCTGCGATAGGGGCCGGCGACCAGCACGAGCAGCGGCGTCATGCCGTGCGCGCGCCGGCGGTTTCCCGCAGCGCGACGTACTGGAGCAGCATGATCGTCTTCGCATCGACGATCTCGCCGCGTTCGATCGCGTCGAGCGCCGCCTGCAGCGGCATCTCGACGACCTCGAGATCCTCGCCCTCTTCCGCGACGCCGCCGCCGTCGCCGGTGCGCAGCGACGCATCGTATTCGCCGACGAAGAAATGCAGCTTCTCCGTCACCGAGCCGGGGCTCATGAACGCCTCGAACACCTTGCGCACGCCGCGCACGCGGTAGCCGGTTTCCTCCTCGGCCTCCGCGCGGATGCGTGCTTCGGGCGTCGCGTCGTCGAGCAGGCCGGCGGCGGCCTCGAGCAGCATGCCGTCATGCCCGCTGACGAACGCCGGCATCCGGAACTGCCGCGTCAGCAGCACGTCGCCCGTCCCGGCATTGCGCAGCAGGATGGTTGCGCCATGGCCGCGATCGTAGGTCTCGCGGCTCAGGCGCTGCCACGTTCCGTCGCGGCGCAGGAAATCGAACGTCACCTTCTTCAGCACATACCAGTCATCGGACAGCACCGTCGTATCGACGATGCGGACACGATCCCGCGTTGCAGCCATCCCAGCCTCCCGTTCGACAAAAGACGGCGCCCATGGTAACGTGCATATTCGTGCAATTTCAAGAAAATTCGTGCAACCACGATGCTGACGACACAACGCAAGAAAGCGATCCTCGACGCACTCGCGCGCGACGGCCAGGTGCTGGCGGTCGAACTGAGCGCACAATTCGGCGTGTCCGAAGATACCGTCCGCCGCGACCTGCGCGAGCTTGCGGCCGACGGCCTGCTGCAGCGCGTGCATGGCGGTGCGCTGCCGGCATCGCCCGCCGTTGCGCCGTTCGCGCAGCGCGAGGGGCTCGAGACGGCGGAGAAGCGGCGCATCGCGCGGCGGGCCGCGGAGATGATCGCGCCCGGGCAGGTGGCGATCGTCGACGGCGGCACGACCTCGGCGCTGCTCGTCAGCCAGTTACCGTCCGACCTGCGCGCGACGATCGTCACGCACAGCCCGAGCGTCGCGGTGGCGCTCGCCGCGCATCCGTCGATCGACGTGATCCTGATCGGCGGGCGGCTCTACAAGCATTCGATCGTGGCCGTCGGCGCGTCGGCGATGGAGGGCATCGCGCGCATCCATGCGGACCTGTACTTCATGGGCGTCACGGGCGTGCATCCGGTCGCGGGGCTCAGCACCGGCGATTTCGAGGAAGCGGCGATCAAGCGCGCGCTCGCCGAACGCGCGGCCGAGACGGTCGTGCTCGCGTCGCAGTCGAAGCTGCGCGCGGCGTCGCAGTTCGTGATCGGCGAGCTCACGCTGGCGCATACCGTCGTGGTCGAGAAGGAAACCGACGCCGCGCTGACGAAGCCGATCGAGGCCGCGGGGGTGACGGTCGTGCGCGCGTAGCACCCGGTTGCGGCGGTGCGGATGTACGGGCGGTGCCGGATGTCCCGGATGCGCGAATGTGGTGGATATGTGGCTGTGTCGGGACGCCGGAGCGCATCGGATGCGCGGGTACATCGATCGTGCCGGAACACACCCGTCGACTCGGCCTCGAGCGCGGATCGTGTCACCACCGAGCCCATGTCAGCGTGCTGACAGGGTCCGCTTGCTAACATGGGCGACCGCCCAACCCCCACGCGCCGCCCGCCCGATGCCCCCGCCCTCCTCCGCCACCTCAACTGCACCGCCGGCAGGCGACGCATCGCCGCCCGGCGTCCTCGCGCTGTTCATCGCGTTCTCGCAGATCGGCCTGACCAGCTTCGGTGGCGGGCTCAGCGGGCGGATGATGCGCGACTTCGTCTACGAGCGGCGCTGGCTCGACGAGGAGGCGTTCCTCAACGGCCTCGCGCTGTCGCAAGCGCTGCCGGGCGTCAACGTGAAGAACCTCGCGATCTGGATCGGCTACCGGCTCGCCGGATGGCGCGGCGCGGTGGCCGGCTTCACCGGCATCATCGCGCCGCCCGCCGTGCTGATCGTGCTGTTCGGCATCGCGTTCTCGACCCTCACGCGCTTTCCGCTCACGCATGTCGCGCTCGCCGGCGCGGCAGCCGCGGCGATCGGGCTGTCGATCTCGATGGCGATCACGGCAGTGCGCCGATTGCCGCGCCGCGCGCTGCCGTTCGCGGTGATGGCGCTCACGTTCGTGTCGGTCGCCGTGCTGCACTGGCCGCTCGTGTGGACCGTGCTGGTCGGCGGCACGCTGAGCGTCGCGCTCGAATACCGGCGCGCGGCTGCAACACCAGCCGGGAGCGACACGCGATGACCGCATCGCAACGCTACGCCGCGCTGCTCGGCGTGTTCGCACCGCTGTCGATCGCGACGATCGGCGGCGGACAGGCGATCATCGCCGACATCCAGCGGCAGGTGGTCGATGTGCATCACTGGATGACCGCCACGCAATTCGTGAACGACTTCGCGATCGCGCGGATGGCGCCCGGCCCCGGCTCGCTGCTGGCGACATTGATCGGCTGGCAGGTGGCCGGCTTCTGGGGCGCGGTGGTCGCGACGCTCGCGCTGTTCGGACCGACCGCGTTCCTGATCTATGGCGTCGCGCATCTGTGGCGGCGGCACCAGGGTGCGCGCTGGCAGATCGCGCTCGAGGCCGGCCTGCGCCCGGTCGCGGCCGGCATGATCCTCGCGTCGGTGTGGGTGCTGCTGCAGGCGCTCGACGGCGGCTGGGCCGCGCGCGCGATCGCGGTCGCGTCGACGCTGTGCGTGATCTACACGCGCATTCACGCGCTGCTGCTGATCGCGATCGGCGCGCTGTTGCTCGTCGGCGTGCACGCGCTCGGCATGTGATGCACGGTGACGCGGCACGCGACGGCGGCCGCGCATGACGCAACCGCTACCGGCACAACGACACGAGCACGTCCGCACGCTTTTCACCGCTTGCGCGCCCCGCTCGCACACCCCATCGCCTAGACGCCACGAAACACCGGCGCGCGGCGTTCCGAAAACGCACGCAGCCCTTCGTCGAAATCCGCGCCTTCGCACGCTTGCCGGCGAAGCTCGGCAATCCGTTCGAACGCATCGGCCGGCAGCGGCCGCGCGTCCTGCAGCACGCGCAATTGCTCCTTCACGGCGTGCACCGCGAGCGGCGCCTTCGCGGCGATCGTGCGCGCGATGTCGAGCGCCGCATCGTCGACGCCGCCCGCGTCGGCCAGCCGGTTCACGAGCCCGTGATGCGCGGCGCGCTCCGCATCGAGCGGCTGCGCGCAGAAGAACATCTCCTTCAGCACGTGGATCGGCAGGTTGTCGTAGAAGCGCAGCAGGCCGCTCGTCGAATACGGCAGACCGATGTTCGCGGGCGTCATCGCGAAACGCGCGTCGCGCGCCGCGACCACCAGGTCGCAGCTCATCACGAGATCGACCGCCCCGCCCCACGCCGAACCCGACACCGCCGCGATCACCGCGCCCGGATAGGTCCGCACGCGCCGCAGCGCCCGTTCGAGCGGCTTGCCGTAGGCTAGCGGGTCGCGATCGTCGGCCAGTTCGCGCAGGTCATGCCCCGCGCTCCACACGTCGCCGCTGCCATCGTTCGACAGGATCACGACCGGCGGCGGACGCTGTTCGGCCAGCGCGTCGAGGCGCACGACGAGCGTATCGAGCAACGGTGCATCGAGCGCATGCCGTCGCGCCGGATTCGCGAACCGCACGCGCGCGATCCGCTCGCGGACCGTGTCGACCGTCACGTTCGAGGCCCCTTCGTGTTTCGTCGTGTCGCTCATTGCACGGCCTCCGCCACCGCTTCCGCCTGGAAGATCGCACGCTCGGCCAGCAGTGCGTCGATCGCGTCGTCGCCGTAGCCCGCTTCGCGCAGCACGTCGACCGTATGCTCGCCGAGCAGCGGCGGCGCATGGCGCGTGCGCGGCGCCGGCGCCTCGTCGCCCATCCCGCCGAGCGGCGTGACGACCTGGCGCAGCGTGCCGAGCGTCGGATGCGCGACCGGCTCGACCAGCCCGCAATGGGCTAGCTGCGGATCGTCGAACACTTCGTCGAGCGTGTTGATCGGCCCGGCCGGCAGCCCGGCGTCGACGAAACGCTGCGTCCATTCACGCTTGCCGCGCGTGCGCAGCCGGCTTTCGAGCAACGCTTTCAGTGCGTCGCGGTGCGCGACGCGTGCATCGTTGGTCGCGAAGCGCGGATCGTTCGGCAGTTCCGGAAGATCCAGCAACTGGCACAGCCGCAGCCACATGTCGCTCGTGATCGGCGCGAGGTTGAGCGGCCCATCGGCCGTCTCGAATACGCCATACGGCGCGATCACCGCATGCGCGTTGCCGGTGCGGCGCGGCACGTCGCCGAGGCTCAGGTAGCGTTGCCCGTGCACGCTCAGCAGCGACACGAGGCTTTCGAGCAGCGACGTGCCGACATGCTGCCCGCGCCCGGTGCGCTCACGCTCGTACAGCGCGGCCATCACGCCGGTCGCAACCCACATCCCCGAGCTGAGATCGCCGATCGCGGTGCCCGTGCGGGTCGGCTCGCCGTCGGGAAAACCGGTGAGGCTCATCAGCCCCGCATAGCCCTGCGCGATCTGGTCGAAGCCCGGCCAGTCACGCAACGGGCCGCGCGGGCCGAACGCGGTGACGCTGCCCATCACGAGCCGCGGATCGCGCGCACTCAACGCGGCATAGCCGAGCCCCATCGCGTCCATCGTGCCCGCCTTGAAATTCTCGATCACGACGTCGGCCTGCGCGATCAACCGACGCACGACGTCGAGGCCGGCCGGCTGCCGGAAATCCACGCAGATGCCGCGCTTGTTGCGGTTGCAGGACAGGTAGTACGTGCTCACGCCGCGATCGAACGGCCCCCATGCGCGGCTCATGTCGCCGTGCGGCCCCGACTCGACCTTGATCACGTCGGCGCCGAGATCGGCGAGCACCATCGAGCAGAACGGCCCCGACAGCGCGCGGCTCAGATCGACGACCCTGATTCCTTGTATTGCCTGCATTCCGGACTCCTGATATTGATGAGGGGGTGTGGCTAGATGCCGAGCGTTCGCGGCGCGCCGCTCATTCGGGCAGCGTCTGGTGACGCGTTTCGACCGCGAACGGCAGGATCAGGATGCCGAGCCCGAACACGGCCGCGGTCCATGCCACCGGCACGCCGAGCGAGCCGTAGCCGTGTATCGCGGCGCCGAGCAGGAAATTTACGCCCGCGCCGATGAAGCGGCCGACCGACGCGTTGAACGCGAACGCGGTGGCCCGTACGCGCGTCGGGTACTGCTCGGGCAGCCACAGCGAGAAAATCGCGAAATTGCCGCCGAAGAAACCGAGGAACACCAGCGACACCATGAACGCCGCGAGGCCGTTCGGCTGGTAGAACGCCCAGCCGAACGCGAACACGATCGATACGGCCATGCCCGCGAAATACACGCCGAGCGCAGTGCGCCGGCCGAGCCGCTCGGACAGCCACGGCGCCACCAGGCAGCCGGCGATCGTCGCGCACGACAGGATCGCCGCGCCGATCGATGCAAGTCGCATCGCGCCGATGTGGTCGATACCCGCACGCGCCGCCAGCGTGCTGACCGCGCTCGCCTCGTACACGGAGCCGGCCCACAGCCCGACGATCGCGACGCCGACGAGGCTCGCGCTCGTCACCGTGCGGCGCAGGAAGGCCGGCGCGAAGATCTCGCGCAGCGGATGGGCGCGTCGTGCGTCGGCCACGTCGCCGTCGCGTGCGTCATGCCGGCGCCACTGGCCGGGCTCCTTCACGCGCATCACGGTGAACACCGCGAGCAACGCGGGCGCGAGGCCGCACAGGAACATCGCGCGCCAGCCGTAGGTCGCACCGATCGTGTAGTTCAGGCACGCCGCGATGAAGAAGCCGAAGTAGTAGCCCGTCTGCAGATAGCCTGCGCCCATCTTGCGGCGGTCTTCCGGCCAGCTCTCGGCAACGTAGGTGCCCGCGAGCGCCCATTCGCCGCCGACGCCGATTCCGGCGATCAGCCGGCACGCGGCCAGCGCCCACACGTCGTGCACGAACGCGGCCGCGCCGGTGAACACCGAGTAGATCAGGATGCTCGCGGCGAGCGTGCGCACACGGCCGAAGCGGTCGGCGAGCGGCCCCCAGACGAACGACAGCCCCCAGCCGATCAGGAACAGCGCGAACAGGATCGAGCCGTACATCCCGAGATTCGCGGGCGTCGCCGCAATGCTGGATGCCGGCAGCAGCTCGGTCAGCGCCGGAATCAGCACCAGCGCGTAGATCACCGAATCCACGCCGTCGAGCACCCAGCCCGCATACACGGCCCAGAAACCCTTGACCTGCTCGCGCGTGAGCGGCGTGCGCCGCGGCTTCGCGCCGGCCGCCGGCGCGTCGATCGCCTTGAACATCTTCGTCTCCTTGCCGGCGGGGCCGGCGCTTTTGCCGCGTCCGGTCCGGGATGGCCGGGAGGCTGGCTCTTTTGTGAGACGAGTATAGAAACACCATCGATCGGGGAAAAATATGATATTCATCTTGCTCGATCGGATTTGCTTATGACTCGAATCGGGAGGGGCGACGATGGACTTGAGGCAGTTGCGCTATTTCGTGAAGGTCGTCGAATGCGGCAACGTCACGCATGCGAGCGAGGCGCTGCATGTGGCGCAGCCGGCGGTCAGCCAGCAGATGCGCAATCTCGAACAGGATCTGGGGATGCAGCTGCTCGAGCGCAGCGTGCGCGGCGTCGCGCCGACCGCCGCCGGCCGCACGCTGTACCAGCACGCGCTCGAGCTGCTGCGCCAGGCCGACGGCACGCGCGAGCTGCTGCGCCGCGACGCCGACACGCCGCAGGGCCGCGTGACGGTCGGGATGCCGTCCAGCACCGCGCGCGTGCTGGCCATCCCGCTCGCCCGCGCGGTGCGCGACCGCTTTCCCGGCATCATGCTGGAGCTGATCGAGGCGCCGAGCGCCGATCTCGACACGCTGCTCGAACGCACGCGGCTCGATCTCGCGATCGTCGTCGACGCGGTCGACACGCGCGGCATCGCGGTCCACCAGCTGCTGACGGAAACGCTGTACCTGATCACGTGGCCCGGGTTCCCGGTGCCGGACGATCCCGTGCCGCTCGACGCGATCGCGCGGATGCCGCTCGTGCTGCCGAGCGCGCCGAACACGATCCGCAACCGCGTCGACTGGGCGATGCGCGAGGCCGGGTTGTCATACGAGATCAGCTTCGAGGCGAGCTCGACCGGGCTGCTGTTCGCGGCCGTGATGGCGCAGCTCGGCGTGACGATCCTGCCGTGGACGGCCGCGCACGTCGAGATCGAGGAGCGCAAGCTCAAGCTGTCGACGGTCGCTCACCGGCTGTTCGCGCGCGACCTGTCGCTGTGCTGGCACGATACGGCGCTCGTCAGCAACGCGGTGCAGAAGGTGAAAGCGGAGATCGTCCAGCTGTTCGACACGCTCGGGCAGCGGCCGGAGTGGGCGGCCGGGCAGGCCGACGGTGCGTGACCGGGGCGCCGCGTGTCTTGTGCCTTCCTTGTGCTGCCAAGGCGCGCGTACTAAGCTCAGTTCATCCTGGGTACCGCTGACACCCTCACTTCTCCTCGCCGCTCGGTATAAGCGTCGGGGGAAGGAGGCCGTTCGTGTCCCCGCTCCAGTCTGCCTGGCTTCTGCTGGGCGCCAGTGTTTTCGCCGAAGTGCTCGGCTCCGTCGGACTGAAATACTCTGCCGGATTTTCCCGCCCGCTCCCCTCCGCACTCACCGTCGTCTGTTACGCATGCGCGGTCTGGCTGATGGCGCTCGCGACGAAGCGCCTCGAACTGGGGCTCGCCTATGCGAGCTGGGCCGCCGCCAGCACCGCGGCCACGGCCGTGATCGGTATCGTCTGCTTCAATGAATCGGCGTCGTCGCTGAAGCTCGCCGGCATCGCGCTGACCGTCTGTGCGCTGGTCGCGCTCAATCTCGGGGAAGCGGCTACGCACTGATCGTGACCGCCGCCGGTTGACGGCACACGGGCGCCGGGGGCATTGACAACCTCCCCCGGCGCCCCTTAACGTTGCTCGCATCGTAACCATCACCGGTTCAGCTTAAGAGGTTGTCGGCCCGCTCGTGCTCGACACCTCTGCCTTCCTCGAAGGCCTGCTGCTTGGCGCCGGACTGTTCACGTCCGTCGGCCCCAAGGACGCTTTCGTCATCAAACGCTCGATCTCGAGCCCCCATCTGCTTTCCATCGCCCTCGTCTGCGCAGGCAGCGACGCGCTGCTGATCGCGCTCGGCGCGCAGGGATTGTCGTCGTTGCTGTCGCGACATCCTGGCGTGGTGTCGGCCGCGCTGTGGGCCGGCATCGCGTATCTCGCCGGCTATGGCCTGCTCGCGCTGCGCTCGGCGATCCGGCGACGACAGCCGGAGCACGTCGACGCTCCGCGCACGGGCCGCGAACCCACGCGCTCGCGCACGGTGCTCGCGACCGCCGCCGTCTCGCTGCTCAATCCGTATGCATGGATCGACACCGTACTGCTGCTCGGCACCGTGATCGTGAGCCACACGCCCGCGGCACGCGCGCCGTTTGCGATCGGCGCGATGACGGCTTCGCTCGCGTGGTTCCTGATGCTTGCGTATGGCGCCCGCGCATGCCGCGCGTGGTTCGCCCGCACGCTCGCATGGCGCATGCTCGATTGCTTCGTCGCGGTGATGATGCTCGGCTTCGCGGTGCGTTTCGCGATCGACGCGCTTCAGGCGTCAGCGGCTCGATAACGTGCGAAACACGTCGCGCGCACCGGCATGCAGCTCGAAGCCGATGCCCGGCGCCTGCGGCACGCGGGCGTATCCGGCGTCGATGCTTGCGCCATCGGCCAGTCCGCTAAACGGATGAAACGCGAACGGACTGACTTCCGCGCCGCCGAGCCCGAGCGCCGCGACGACGTGCAGCGAAAACAGGTGGCCGCCGTGCGGCCAGAACGCATCGCGCCGCCAGCCGCGCGATGCGAAGTGTTCGACGATCTGCAGATAGCCCGGCAGCCCGTAGCCATGCACCGGATCGAATACGAGCACGTCGCGCTCGGGCCGCAGGCCGCCGTAGCGGTCGAGCAGCTTCGCTTCCGCGAGCGAGAACAGCGCCTCGCCGGCCGCGATCGGCGGTGCATAGCGCGTGGCGAGATCCGCCTGCAGCGGCAGGTCGAGCGGATCGCAGATGTCCTCGAACCACCAGAGGGCGAACGGCGCGAGCATCGCGGCGGCGGCGTCGACGGTCGTCGCGTCGTACGTGTTCATCGCGTCGACCGCGAGATGCGAACTGTCCGCCAATTGCCTTGCGGCCGCTTCGATCCGCCGGCGGTCCTGATCGAAATCCGCACCGCCGATCTTGATCTTCGCGTGCGTGTAGCCGAGATCGGCGATCCGGCGCATCTCGTCCGACAGCCGCGCGAGATCGTCATGCGGATAGCGGTAGCCGCCGCCTGCGTACACACGCACGCGTGGTGCCGCCGTGCGTTCAAGTCGGTTGGCGAGAAAGCGATGGAGCGGCAAGTCGGCAATCTTCGCGGCGGCATCCCAGATCGCCATGTCGAGCGTGCCGACTGCAACGCATCGTTCTCCGTGCCCACCGGGCTTCTCGCCGGCCATCATCGCGCGCCATGCACGGAACGGGTCGAGGTTCGTGCCGGCTTCGTCGGCGAGTGAGTCGGCGGCGGCCAGCAGGCGCGGTGCGAACCGTTCGCGAATCAGGCCACCCTGCGCGAAACGGCCGATCGACGCGTAGCCGTAGCCTGTCACGGGGCGGCCATCGCGCACGACGTCGGTGGTGACCGCGACAACGCTCGTCGTCAGGCCGCCGGACGGGATCGCCGGATCGGCATAGCGGGACACGGGAATCGCTTGTTCGTGGATCGCGGTGATGCGCATGGTCGGGGTTCCGAAGGTGACGGCCGACGCGCTGGCGCATGAGGCACGCGATGCGGCCGGAACGATGGGCGGATCGCTGCATCATAGGCGCTGTCGCAGCACGCTGCAGGCGAGCGTTACCGTGGCGGACGATCGTGCTGCAGCCGCTGCGTGAGCGCGGCATTCCGATCCGGAACGCGTTCCATTGAGCCGGCATCATCCGCTTGCCCGCCCGGCTCCGGGAACCGGGAAGGGTTCGGGCGACGACGGGATGCGTCGATCGAATCGACCGGCCCGCTCAGGCAAAGACGAAGTACTTGCGCACCGTTTCCACCACTTCCCACGTGCCTTTCATGCCCGGTTCGATCACGAACACGTCGCCGGCCTTCAAGTGCACCGCCTTCTCGCCTTCCGGCGTGATGATGCAGTAGCCGTCGAGGAAGTGGCAGTACTCCCATTTTTCGTAGTTCACCTCGAACTTGCCCGGCGTGCAGATCCAGGTACCCATGATCTTGCTGCCGTCCTTCGAGAGGTAGGCGTTCAGGTTCACGGTGTGCGGATCGCCGCCGATGCGCTTCCACTTGGTCGCATCGAGGACGGGGGTCGGGCAGGTTTCGCGCAGAACGGTGATGAAATCGGACATGTCGGCTCCAGACTAACGATCGTGTAAGAGGCCTGTCACGTTAGTTCGAAAGCTTCGCGGGGACTTGTATGCTTCCGACGCGGACTCGTCTATTTTCGACACGGGCCTGTGGGCGGGCACGCCGTCGTTCGGTTCCGCGTTGCGCCGACGAACCGCTTCCAGCCGATCCCTTTCTGACGACTATTTTCAGCGGTGCCACCGCACCTTCGTCGAGCGTTGCCGGCTTCGAAGCCACCACCCAAAACAAGCCCACTTGCCACATCTCGGCCAAACCCTGTAGAATTGCGCGTTCTGCGGGCGTCGTATAATGGCCATTACCTCAGCTTCCCAAGCTGATGACGTGGGTTCGATTCCCATCGCCCGCTCCACTTTCCGGCTGCATCGCAGCCTGCGCATGAGCCGCCTCGTCGAAGGCGGCTTTTTTGTACCATGTGCCGGTTCCCCCGGCGCACTGCTGCGCGCAACGGGCCCTCGCCCGCAACCGAGCCTTTCTCTGTCACCGATGATGCACGACGATCCGAACGAAGCCGGCCTGCCGCCGCACGACGACGCCATTCCCGATGAAGCCGCCGAGGGCGCCGACGCAGTCAATCCGCTCCACCACCGCCGCATCCGCAGCTTCGTGACGCGCGCCGGCCGCGTGTCGACCGGCCAGCGCCGCGCGATGGACGAGCTCGGCCCGCGCTTCGTGGTGCCGTATGCGCCGGAACTGCCCGACTGGAACGCCGTGTTCGGCCGCAGCGCCCCGCGCATCCTCGAGATCGGCTTCGGCATGGGCGCATCGACCGCGGAAATCGCCGCGAACCGCCCCGGCGACGACTTCCTCGGCGTCGAGGTGCACGAGCCGGGCGTCGGCGCGCTGCTGAAGCTGATCGGCGAGCAGGATCTGTCGAACATCCGCATCATCCAGCACGACGCGGTCGAAGTGCTCGAGCACATGCTCGCGCCGGAAAGCCTCGACGGCGTGCACATCTTCTTCCCCGACCCGTGGCACAAGGCGCGCCACCACAAGCGCCGGCTGATCCAGCCGCCGCTCGTCGCGCATCTCGCGTCGCGCCTGAAGCCCGGCGCGTACATTCATTGCGCGACCGACTGGCAGAACTACGCGGAACAGATGCTCGACGTGCTCGGCGCGGAGCCGACGCTCGAAAACACGGCCGCCGACTACGCGCCGCGCCCCGACTACCGCCCGGTGACGAAGTTCGAACGGCGCGGGCTGCGGCTCGGCCACGGCGTGTGGGACCTGGTGTTCCGCAAGCGCGCAGGCTGAGCCCTCCCGCTGAGCCGGACGCACGCCGCCCTGCTCCGGACACGAAAAAGCCCGACCGGCCTAAGCCGATCGGGCTTTTTCTTTCCATGCGAGACGCGCCGGCCTTCGTGTTCGCGTCACGCCCAGTTCAGCCAGCCGCTGTACCCGACCAGCAGCACGAACAGCCCGAACGCGATCCGGTACCACGCGAACACGGTGAAGTCGTGCGACGCGACATAGCGCAGCAGCCAGCGCACGCACACGAACGCGCTGACGAATGCCGCGACGGCGCCCAGCACGAACAGGCCGAGCGAATCGACGGTGAATGCCTGCCAGTCCTTGACGGTTTCATAAAGCGTCGCGCCGAAGATGATCGGGATCGCGAGGAAGAACGAGAATTCGGTGGCGACGCGCCGGTCGAGGCCGAACAGCATCCCGCCGATGATCGTCGAGCCCGAGCGCGACATGCCGGGAATCAGCGCAAAACACTGCGCGATGCCGACCTTGAGCGCGTCGAGCGGCGTCAGCGCATCGACCGATACCACGCGCGGCGGCTCGCTGCGTTCGCGCTGCCGCGCCTCGGCCCACAGGATGATCGCGCCGCCCACGACGAGCGCGAACGCAACGGGGACCGGCGAGAACAGCACGGCCTTGATCTTCTTCTCGAACAGGAGGCCGAGCGCAATGGCGGGAATCGTCGCGATCACGACGTTCAGCGTGAAGCGGCGCGCGTCAGGCCGGCTCGGCAGCCCGGACACGATGGACGCGATCCGTTGCCGGTATTCCCAACAGACCGCGAGGATCGCGCCGAACTGGATCACGACGTCGAACGTCTTCGCGTGCGAATCGTTGAAATTCAGGAAGCTGCCCGCGACGATCAGGTGACCGGTGCTCGACACCGGCAGGAATTCCGTCAGCCCCTCGACGACGCCGAGGATCAAAGCCTTGCAGATCAGGATCCAGTCCATCCGTGGCCCAACTCCGAAATGGTCGAATGAATGAGCCACTCTTCCGCGCGCGGCCCCCCTCCGGCCGAGCGCGGTGCGTCGTCATTTTTCGACGATCGCCACGCGTATGCCGTTTGTAAGAATCGTAATTGTACCGGGTTCGTAGTTCACCCCGGCAAATTGCAGCTGTTCGGGCTTGAACGTGTAGATCGGATAGTTGGTCAGCAACTGCGTCGCGAGCAGGCCGGCGGCCGCGCCGACTTGCTGCGCGTACATCTGCGCGTCGCCGTCGAGCGCGAGGCTGTCGACGGCCGGCGACTTCAGCACGACCGAGCGGCTCGGCGCGTCGTACGCCAGCTGGCCCGACACGGTGAACTTGCCGCTGACGGGCGCACGCAGGAACGGGCTCACGAAGTGCGCATCGAGCTGCACGGCCACGCGGTTCTGGTCGGGCAGCAGGTTGACGGCGGGGTTCGCGAGCGACACGTCGACGACCTGCGCGACCGTCTTCTGGTACGGGAACTTGCGCGCGACGGCTTTCTGCACGTCACCGCGCGAGAAGGTGTAGTGATCGGGGATGAACGGGAACGTCGACGCGCACGCGGCGAGCGACAGCGTCACGCCGATGGCGCCGACGGTTGCGGCGAGAAAACGGCGCCGGCCGGGCGCGCAAGGTGCGGTCATGCTGAACACTCTCCTGGTTGCGACGGCCGCGTCGCGGCCTCGAGACGCGTGAGCCATGCGAGCGCGTCGTCGCGCGACGCGCCGCACATGTCCGCGGCCGGCTGCAGCCCGGAACAGCACGCGGGCCGCTCGGGGCGGCCGAAGATCCGGCAGCGCAGATCGTCGCCGAGCTGCACGCAGCGCACGCCGGCCGGCTTGCCGTCCGGCATGCCGGGAATCGGGCTGGAAATCGACGGCGCGATGCAGCATGCGCCGCAGCCCTCGCGGCACGCATGCGGCGGCGGGACGGCTGACGCCGGGCGGACAGGCAATTCGACGGACACGCGGCTCTCTCGAACGAACAACAAAAAACGGTGCGGCAACCGGACGCGGTGCCGGCAGCCCTACCCCGCATTGTGCCATCGCCGGCTGCGACGTTATTACACAATGCAGCCGAATCGCGCGTTTATATACTCGAAAGCATCTAAAAAAGCGCGAGACCGTCATGCACGCTGGTTCTGCCGACACACTGTTCCGTCCCGATTTGCTCGCGAAATACGGCGCGAACGGGCCGCGCTATACGTCGTACCCCACCGCGCTGCAGTTCCGCGACGATTTCGACCCGGCCGACTACGTGCGCGCGGCAACCGACCCCGGTGCATCGTCGAGCGAGCTGTCGCTGTACTTCCACATCCCTTTCTGCAACACCGCGTGCTTCTACTGCGGCTGCAACAAGATCGCGACCAACAACCACCGGCGCGCGCGCCCGTATCTCGACCAGCTCAAGCGCGAGATGGCGCTGCAGGCCGCGCTGTTCGATCCCGCGCGCCCGGTCACGCAATTGCACTGGGGCGGCGGCACGCCCACCTTCCTGTCGGACGACGAAACGGCCGAGCTGATGGCGGCCACCCGCGAGCATTTCGCGCTCGCGCCGGATGCCGACGCCGAATTCTCGATCGAGATCGACCCGCGCACGGTCACGCCCGCGACGCTCGTCCACCTGCGCAACATCGGCTTCAACCGGCTGAGCCTGGGCGTGCAGGATTTCGATCCGGTCGTGCAGCGGGCGATCAACCGCATCCAGCCGCTGGCGATGACGGCCGACCTGCTCTCCGCCGCGCGCACGACGGGCTTTCATTCGGTGAGCGTCGACCTGATCTACGGGCTGCCGCACCAGACCGTGTCCGTGTTCGCGCGCACGCTGGAAACGATCATCGAACTCGCACCCGACCGGCTGTCGGTGTTCGGCTACGCGCACATGCCGCACCTGTTCAAGATGCAGCGCCAGATCGACGACGCGACGCTGCCGCCGCCGGAAACGCGCATCGCGCTGCTCGGCCTCGCGATCGACATGCTGACGTCGGCCGGCTACGTGTACATCGGGATGGACCACTTCGCGCGGCCGTCCGACGAACTCGTGCGGGCGCAGAAGAACGGCACGCTGCAGCGCAATTTCCAGGGCTACAGCACGCGCGCGGATACCGACCTCGTCGGGTTCGGCGTGTCGTCGATCGGCAAGGTCGGCGACGTCTACGCGCAGAACGCGAAGGACCTGCCCGCGTACGGCACCGCGCTCGACGCGGGCCGGCTGCCGATCGCGCGCGGCGTGCGGCTCACGCCCGACGACCGGCTGCGCCGCGACGTGATCACGCAGCTGATGTGCAACCTCGACCTGCCGTTCTCGCACGTCGAGGCCGTGCACGGCATCCGCTTCGCCGATCATTTCGCGCGCGAACTCGACGCGCTGCGCCCGTTCGAACGCGACGGGCTGCTGACGGTCGCGGCCGACCGCCTGACGATCCATCCGGCCGGCCGGATGGTCGTGCGCAACATCGCGATGGCATTCGACGCGTATCTCGGCCAGACGCCGCAGCAGCGCTACTCGCGCACGGTCTGAGCCCGACGCGCCCGGCCGGCCGCACGCGAGCGGCCGGTTTGATACAGTGTGGGGCTTACGCCCCGCCAGATTCCGCACGATGCGCACCACCAAAGCGACCCACGCGGTCGAACGCCTGAAGACCCGCTCCGGCAACCCGCAATTCGCGGCCGTCGCAATGGCGGGCGGCCTGTTTTATCTTGTCGACCGCTCCGGCGGCACCGCCGAGAAGCGCTGCGAGCCGCTGCCGCTCGACGAGTTCGTCAAGTTCGTCGACGAATTCGGCCCCAAAAAACCGCGCAAGGCGAGCAAGCTCGACCTCGCGTTCGAGGCGCAGATCAAGAAGAGCAAGGGGTAAAGGTCTGTTGCAGGCCGCCTGAAGGCTCCGCGGCCGCCCCGTTTGGTACAATCACGAAGTTTCTCTATCCCCGCTGATGGCCGACGAGGCTGCGTGACCACACCATGAATATCGAAAACGCGCGTTTCAACATGATCGAACAACAGATCCGGCCGTGGGACGTGCTGGATCTCGACGTCCTGGGCCTGCTGTCGATCGTCAAGCGTGAAAACTACGTTCAGGCCGAACACCGCGATCTCGCGTTCGCCGACCTCGAACTGCCTCTGCCGGGTGGCGGCAAGATGCTGTTCCCGCGCGTCGAAGCGCGCGTGCTGCAGGAGCTGACGGTCAAGAAGCACGAGAACGTGCTCGTGATCGGCGCCGGCTCGGGCTACCTGGCCGCGCTGTTCGCGCACCGCGCGCAGCACGTGACGGCCGTCGAAATCGACCCGACCAACGCGAAGTTCGCGGAAGACAACCTGCGCAACGACGGCGTGACCAACGCGGAAGTCGTCCTCGGCGACGGCTCGCGCGGCTGGGCCGGCAAGGCGCCGTATGACGTGATCTGCGTCGCGGGCGGCCTGCCCGTCGTGCCGCAGGAAATGCTCGAACAACTGAAGGTCGGCGGCCGCCTCGCGGCATTCGTCGGCGGCCGTCCGGTGATGAAGGCGCAGATCATCACGCGCATCGACGACAAGCAGTACCGCGTTGCCGACGTGTTCGAAACGTACATCGACCATCTCGTCAACGCGATCGAGCCGTCGCGCTTCAAGTTCTGAGCGGCGGAGCGACCATGCAGATCCTGACGGCCGCGATGCTCGCGGAATGGCTCGGCGACAAGGCGCGCCCCGCGCCGGTCGTGCTCGACGTGCGCGAACCGTGGGAAATCGCGACCGCGCATATCGCCGGCAGCGTATCGATCCCGATGCAGCAGATTCCCGCGCGCAGCGAAGAGCTCGACGACGAAGCGGAAATCGTCTGCGTGTGCCATCACGGGATGCGTAGCGCGCAGGTCGCGATGTTCCTCGAATCGCGTGGCTTCACGAAGCTGTACAACCTGCAAGGCGGGATCGACGCGTGGTCGCGCGACGTCGATCCGGCCGTGCCGCGCTACTGATCCTGCCCGCGGCGCATCACGCGCCGCGTCGCCGATCGGCACCCTGGCGCCGGCCGCACTGATCCCCCGAACGGGCACGCATCGCGTGCCCGTTTCTCTTTTCCGCTCCGGTTCATCACTCCAACGGCACCGCGCTGCGCGCGCGTCCTGCCCCGCATGATGTGAAGTCGTGGTGCACGACGGTTCCCGCACCGCGTGCAGGTGCAGGCACCGGAACGCGGAACCCCGACCGTGCACCATTTGCGCCCGTGAACCTGCACCGCGACGGACCGCGCATGCTGCACGACGCGTCATCCGCACCGTCCCGACGCCCCATATCGCCCCGCGCAGGCACGCCGGACGTGCATCCGCACGACTGGCACATGCCTTGCGTTACTCGTTGGCCGACGCCTTCACGGCGCACGCATATCCAACACGACAAGGGGATCCCGATGAAACGTCGCAGTCTGTTGAAGTTCGGTTCGATGGCCGGCGCACTCGCGCTCGCGGGCAAGAGCCCGTTCGCTCACGCGGCTGACGCGGGCACCGGCCCGATCAAGGTCGGCATCCTGCACTCGCTGTCGGGCACGATGGCGATCTCGGAGACGTCGCTGAAGGACACCGCGTTGATGACGATCGCCGACATCAACAAGAGCGGCGGCGTGATGGGCCGTCAGCTCGAGCCCGTGGTGGTCGATCCCGCGTCCAACTGGCCGCTGTTCGCGGAGAAGGCGCGCCAGTTGCTCACGCAGGACAAGGTCGCGTGCGTGTTCGGCTGCTGGACGTCGGTGTCGCGCAAGTCGGTGCTGCCGGTGTTCGAGGAACTGAACGGCCTCCTCTACTACCCGGTGCAGTACGAAGGCGAGGAAATGTCGCGCAACGTGTTCTATACGGGCGCCGCGCCGAACCAGCAGGCGATCCCGGCCGTCGAGTACCTGATGGGCGCGGAAGGCGGCGGCGCGAAGCGCTTCTTCC
This sequence comes from Burkholderia sp. HI4860, assembly GCF_002223045.2. Taxonomy (NCBI): domain Bacteria; kingdom Pseudomonadati; phylum Pseudomonadota; class Betaproteobacteria; order Burkholderiales; family Burkholderiaceae; genus Burkholderia; species Burkholderia sp. HI4860. The sequence continues at coordinate 974,392 of NZ_NKFO02000003.1, forward strand.
TGCTCGGCACCGACTACGTGTATCCGCGCACGACCAACAAGATCCTGCGTGCGTTCCTGAAATCGAAGGGCGTAAAGGACGCGGATATTCAGGAGGTCTACACGCCGTTCGGCCATAGCGACTATCAGACCATCGTCGCGAACATCAAGAACTTCTCGCAAGGCGGCAAGACGACCGTGATCTCGACGATCAACGGCGACTCCAACGTGCCGTTCTACAAGGAGCTCGGCAACCAGGGGATCAAGGCGACCGACGTGCCGGTCGTCGCGTTCTCGGTCGGCGAGGAAGAGCTGCGCGGGATCGACACGAAGCCGCTCGTCGGCCATCTCGCCGCGTGGAACTACTTCATGTCGGTGAAGAACCCGACCAACACGAAGTTCAAGGACCAGTTCGCCGCGTGGGTGAAGGCGAACAACCTGCCGGGCGGCGCGAAGCGCGTGACCAACGACCCGATGGAAGCGACCTACGTCGGCATCCACATGTGGAAGCAGGCCGTCGAGAAGGCGAAGAGCACCGACGTCGACAAGGTGCGCGTCGCGATGATCGGCCAGACGGTGGCCGCACCGTCGGGCTTCACGCTCGCGATGGACGGCAACCATCACCTGCACAAGCCGGTGATGATCGGCGAAATTCGCGGCGACGGGCAGTTCAACGTGGTGTGGAAGACCAAGACCGCGGTGCGCGCGCAACCGTGGAGCCCGTTCATCGCGGGCAACCAGGGCAAGCCGGACATCGTCACGTCGATCCCGGCCTTCCTGCGCCGGCAGCGCGCGGCGCTCGCCTGATGCAGGGCGGCGCGTCGCGCTTCACGCGCGACGTGCCGCTCGCACGCCGATGCCGAACCCGCTGCGCGGGCCGCGCTTGCCGTGACGAACCGCACGCGCCCGCGCATCGCCGCCCGCATCCGCTTCCCCACGCCCGACAGGATTTCCCGATGCCTACACGCTTTCGCCGAGCCGCCGTCGCGATCGTCGCGTGCGCCGCCCTCGCGGGCGGGCTGCCGCACACCGCGTTCGCGTTGACGGCCACCGATACCGCAGCGCTCGCCGGCGACGACTTCGACGCGAAGACGGCCGCGATCGAACGGCTCGCCGCCGACGCCGATCCGCGCGCCGTCGCGGTGCTCAACGCACTGTCGACCGGAGACGCGCTCGCCACCGGCGACGGCCGCCTGCTGATCCAGACCGGCGACACCGCGCACGACGCGCTCACGCAGGCCGCGACGCCGGCCGGCGACGCGCAGCCCGTGATGCTGAACAACCTGCTGCGCACGAAGATCGCGGGCGCGCTGTCGGGGCTCGCGCTCGCGTCGCCCGACGTCGCCGCACGCCGCGACGCGATCGATGCGTTGCTGAAATCGCCCGACCCGGCGCTCAAGCCGATGATCGATCGCGCCCGTGCGAAGGAAACCGACCCCGCACTGAAGCGCCGCCTCGATGCGTTGTGGGCGATCGCCGCGCTGCACGATACCGATCCGGCGAAGCGCCTCGAAGCCGTGCAGGTGGTGGCCGCGCGCCACGACCTCGACATGATCGAGCAGTTGCGCCCGCTCGTCGCGAAGAACGCCGACGGCAGCTACGCGGAGCCCGACGCGCGCGTGCGCGACGCCGCGCAGCAGGGTCTCGACACGCTGCACGCGCTGCAGCGCCGCGGCGAGATCGTCGGCACGCTGTTCGCCGGATTGTCGCTCGGCAGCGTGTTGCTGCTCGCCGCGCTCGGCCTCGCGATCACGTATGGGCTGATCGGCGTGATCAACATGGCGCACGGCGAATTCCTGATGATCGGTGCGTACGCAACCTATGTCGTGCAGACGCTGATCCAGCGCTACGCGCCCGGCGCGTTCGACTGGTATCCGCTCGTCGCGGTGCCGGTGTCGTTCGTGACGGCCGCACTCGTCGGCATCGTGCTCGAACGGCTCGTGCTGCGGCACCTGTACGGCCGCCCGCTCGAGACGCTGCTCGCCACCTTCGGCGTGAGCCTGATCCTGATCCAGGCGACGCGGATGCTGTTCGGCGCGCAGAACGTGCAGGTCGTGAACCCGTCGTGGATGAGCGGCGGCGTGACCGTGATGCAGAACCTGATCCTGCCGTACAACCGGCTCGCGATCCTCGCGTTCGCGCTCGCCGTCGTATTCGTCGCGTGGGCCGTGCTGACGAAGACGCGGCTCGGCCTGTTCGTGCGCGCCGTCACGCAAAACCGCCGGATGGCCGCGTGCGTCGGCGTGAAGACCGCGCGCGTCGATGCATATGCGTTCGCGTTCGGCGCGGGCATCGCGGGCCTCGGCGGCTGCGCGCTGTCGCAGATCGGCAACGTGGGCCCCGACCTCGGCCAGAACTACATCATCGATTCGTTCATGGCGGTCGTGCTCGGCGGCGTCGGGCAAATCGCCGGCACCGTGCTCGGCGGCTTCGGGCTCGGCCTCGCGAGCAAGGCGATCGAGCCGTTCTGGGGCGCCGTGCTCGCGAAGATCGCGGTGCTGGTGATGATCGTGCTGTTCATCCAGAAACGTCCGCAGGGCATGTTTGCCCCGAAGGGCCGCAGTGCGGAGGCTTGACGTGACTTCATTCACTCACTCGTTGCCCAACCCGGCCGCCGATGCGCCGAAGCCCGCTGCCGCCGCACGCGCGGAAGAGCGCTTCGCGCTTGGCCTGCCGCCCCGCCCCGCGCTGCTGTCGCGGCGCGCGTGGCTCGCGCTGATCGCGCTGTGCATCGCAATCGGCATCGGCGTGCCGCTCGCCGCGCTCGTCGCGCCCGAGTCGAGCGCGTTCCATCTGTCCGCGTACGCGATGACGCTCACCGGCAAGCTGATGTGCTACGCGATCGCCGCGCTCGCGCTCGATCTCGTGTGGGGCTACTGCGGGATCCTGAGCCTCGGTCATGGGCTGTTCTTCGCGCTCGGCGGCTATGCGATCGGCATGTACCTGATGCGCGAGATCGGCCGCGACGGCAAGTACGGCAGCGACCTGCCCGACTTCATGGTGTTCCTCGACTGGCACCAGTTGCCGTGGTACTGGAGCGGCACGCAGCATCTCGCATGGGCGCTCGCGCTCGTCGTGCTCGTACCGGCCGTGCTCGCATGGGTGTTCGGCTTCTTCACGTTCCGCTCGCGCGTGAAGGGCGTGTACCTGTCGATCATCACGCAGGCCATGACGTTCGCCGCGATGCTGCTGTTCTATCGCAACGAGACCGGCTTCGGCGGCAACAACGGCTTCACCGACTTCAAGCGCATCGCGGGCTTCGCGATCACGTCGCCCGGCACGCGCACGGTGCTGTTGCTGCTGACGTTCGCGACGCTCGTGCTCGCGTTCATCGCCGCGCGTGCGATCGTCACGAGCAAGCTCGGGCGTGTCGTCACCGCGGTGCGCGACGGCGAGACGCGGCTGATGTTCCTCGGCTACAGCCCGCTCGCGTACAAGCTGTTCGTATGGACCGTGTCCGCCGTGCTCTGCAGCATCGCGGGCGCACTGTACGTGCCGCAGGTCGGCATCATCAACCCCGGCGAGATGTCGCCCGGCAACTCGATCGAGATGGCGATCTGGGTCGCGGTGGGCGGGCGCGGCACGCTGATCGGGCCGATCGTCGGCGCGTTCGCGGTGAACGGTGCAAAGAGCCTGTTTACCGCGTACTTCGCCGAATACTGGCTGTTCTTCCTCGGCCTGATCTTCGTGCTCGTGCCGCTGCTGCTGCCGCGCGGGATCATGGGCCTCGTCGAAACCGTGCTCGCGAAGGGGAAACGCGCATGAACGGAACGGCCCTCTACCAATTCACGCCGCCGCCCGAGGACGAAGGGCTGGCCGTCAGCGGCACCGCGTCGATGGGGCGCGTGGTGCCGGCCGGCATCGACACGTCGCACGGCACGATCCTCTACCTCGAGGATATCGAGGTGAGCTTCGACGGCTTCCGCGCGCTGAAGAAGCTGTCGCTCGCGATCGACGCGGGCGAGCTGCGCTGCGTGATCGGCCCGAACGGCGCAGGCAAGACGACGATGATGGACGTGATCACCGGCAAGACACGCCCCGACGCGGGCAAGGTGTTTCTCGGCCAGACGATCGACCTCACGCGTATGAACGAGCCCGAAATCGCGCGCGCGGGCATCGGCCGCAAGTTCCAGAAGCCGACCGTGTTCGAACAGCATCCGGTGTGGGAGAACCTCGAGCTCGCGATGCAGACCGACAAGGGCTGGCTCGCGTCGCTGCGCGCGCGGCTCGACCGCACCGCGCAGGCGAAGATCGAGGAGACGCTCGCGCTGATCGGCCTCGAAAGCCAGGCCTTTCGCGCGGCCGGCGAGCTGTCGCACGGGCAGAAGCAGCGGCTCGAGATCGGCATGCTGCTGATGCAGCGCCCCGCGCTGCTGCTGCTCGACGAGCCCGCGGCCGGGATGACCGACCACGAGACGATGGAACTCGCCGAGCTGCTGAACACGCTGCGCGGCACCTGCTCGATGATGGTCGTCGAGCACGACATGGAATTCGTCGCAGCGCTCGCGGGCGACACCGGCCGCGTGACCGTGATGGCCGAAGGCGCGGTGCTCGCGCAAGGCACACTCGACCAGGTCAAGCGCGACGATGCGGTGATCGAGTCTTACCTTGGACGATGATGCGATGCTGAAGATCGATGCACTGAACCAGTACTACGGCGGCAGCCACATCCTGCGCAACGTGAGCCTCGTCGCCGACGACGGCAAGCTCACCGTGCTGCTCGGCCGCAACGGCGTCGGCAAGAGCACGCTGCTGCGCTGCCTGATGGGCGTCGTCGCCGCGAAGAGCGGCAGCGTGTCGTGGCGCGGCACGGCGCTCGGCGCGATGCCGCCGTATGCGCGCGTCGCGGCCGGGCTCGCCTACGTGCCGCAGGGCCGCGACATCTTTCCGCGGCTGACCGTCGAGGAAAACCTGCTCGTCGGCGCCGCGAGCCGCAAGGCGCCGTCGAAGGTGCCCGATCGCATCTACGACCTGTTCCCGGTGCTGAAGGACATGCGCGCGCGACGCGGCGGCGACCTGTCGGGCGGCCAGCAGCAACAGCTCGCGATCGGCCGCGCGCTGATGAGCGAACCGCAGCTGCTGATTCTCGACGAGCCGACCGAAGGCATCCAGCCGTCGATCATCCAGGACATCGGCCGCACGCTGCGCCAGCTCGTCGACGAATCGAAGATGACCGTGCTGCTCGTCGAGCAGTATTACGACTTCGCCCGGTCGATCGCCGACCGCTACTGGGTGATGAGCCGCGGCGAGATCGTCGCGGGCGGCGACGCGCACGAGATGGAAGCGAACGGCGTGCGCGAGCTGATCGCGGTGTGACGTGCGGAGATTCCGACCTCGTGATCCTTGCGCTGATTATTTGCGGAACATCAAATGAAGTCGCAATTTTCCGCAAACACTCAATGCGTATCCGACCAGGAACATGCGCCGGCTGACGCGGTGACCGACACCACGCCAACAAACCAGGTGTAGCGGCGCCAGCAACGTGGCGTCATTTCCACACCACCTCCGCGGGCGCGCACGGAGCGGATTCGCGGCTCTGCCGAATCTGGCGCTTTCACGGCGCGCGGCATCTGCATTATTGTTGCGGTAGCATCCTCGTTCCCCGCGCCCGTCCCCTGCTTCCCGCCGATGTCCGCCCCCGATTCCCACGCCCCGCTGTCCCGCCCCGCCGTCGCCAAGTCGTGGCGCGGCCGCCTCGAACTCGGCTTCGAGCGGCACGGCACGCGCACGACGCTCGCGCACCGGCTGCACGACGGCCCGCTGCGCGTGCAGCGGCCGCTATACCCGGAAGGCGATGCGATCTGCCACGCGGTGATCGTCCACCCGCCGGGCGGCGTCGCAGGCGGCGACCGGCTCGACATCGACATCGCGCTCGGCGACGGCACGCACGCGGTGCTGACGACGCCCGGCGCGACCAAGTGGTACAAGTCGAACGGGCTGGACGCGACGCAGCGCATCGGCATCACGGTCGGCGAACACGCGAAGCTCGACTGGCTGCCGCAGAACAACCTGTTCTTCGACGCGGCGCATGCTTCGCTCGACTTCACGGTAAAACTCGGCACGGGCGCAACTGCGATCGGCTGGGACGCAACGCAGCTCGGCCGGCAGGCGGCCGGCGAAACCTGGTCGGCGGGCCGCATCGCGTCGACTTCGGCGCTCGTCGCTGCCGACGGCCGGCCGCTGTGGACCGAACGCGCGCTGCTCGATGCACACGACCCCCTGCGCGGCGCGCTGCAGGGTCTCGCCGGCTTTCCCGCGTACGGCACGCTGTGGGCCGCCGGCGCCGCGTGCGACGCCGCGCTCGCCGAATCGCTCTCCGCACGGATGCCGTTCGACGGCACGCTACGCGCGGGCGCGACCTGCGTGACGCCGGGCATCGTGCTGGTTCGCGCGCTGTCGACGTCGATGGAAGCACTGCAACGGCACTTCACCGAGTGCTGGCTGCATTTGCGGCCGATCGTGCACGGCGTCGACGCACGGCCGCTGCGCCTCTGGCAAACCTGAGCGCGGCTGCGCCGCGCACCGTTTCGGCGCAGCGTCGCAGCGGCCGCTGCACGTTGCCCATGCATCGCGCACCACGATTGCGCATCGCGCTGCGTTTCATGCACATGGCACGCGCCTTGCTCCTTACATAACCGATACACGACGCACGCAAAACAGCGCGGTGCTACGATGAACCGCGCGTTCGCCCCATTGCGCACGCACCGATAAAAATTACGTTTTCCTGAACGTTTGCCTTCATGAAACTGACTCCCCGCGAGAAGGACAAGCTGCTGATCTTCACGGCGGCGCTGCTGGCCGAGCGCCGTCGCGCACGCGGCCTGAAGCTCAATTATCCGGAGGCGGTCGCCTTCATCACCGCCGCGCTGATGGAAGCCGCACGCGACGGCAAGACGGTCGCCGAAGTGATGCATTACGGCACGATGCTGCTCACGCGCGACGACGTGATGGACGGCGTGCCGGAGATGATTCCCGACATCCAGGTCGAGGCGACCTTCCCCGACGGCACGAAGCTCGTGACCGTCCATCACCCGATTCCGTGAGGCTCCGCATGATCCCCGGCGAAATCCTCACCGACGACGGCGAACACGAACTGAACGCGGGCCGCGCGACGCTGACGCTCGTCGTCGCGAACACCGGCGACCGCCCGGTGCAAGTCGGCTCGCACTACCACTTCTTCGAAGTCAACGACGCGCTGTCGTTCGATCGCGCGGCCGCGCGCGGCTTTCGCCTGAACATCGCGGCCGGCACCGCGGTGCGCTTCGAGCCGGGCCAGACGCGCACCGTCGAGCTGGTCGCGCTCGCGGGCGATCGCGCCGTCTACGGTTTTCAGGGCAAGGTGATGGGGCCGCTGTAAGCCGCGCCCCGCTCTTCAGGAACAGCACATGACACTACGCTTGAGCCGCCGCGCGTACGCGGAAATGTTCGGGCCGACGACGGGCGACCGCGTCCGGCTCGCCGATACCGAGCTGCTGATCGAGATCGAACGCGACTACACGACCTACGGCGAGGAAGTGAAATTCGGCGGCGGGAAAGTGATCCGCGACGGAATGGGCCAGTCGCAGCGCGTGGCCGCCGACGTGCCGGACACGATCATCACGAACGCGGTGATCCTCGATCACTGGGGCATCGTGAAGGCCGACATCGCGATCAAGCACGGCCGCATCGCCGCGATCGGCAAGGCCGGCAACCCGGACATCCAGCCGGGCGTGACGATCGCGATCGGCGCCGCGACCGAAGTGATCGCCGGCGAAGGGCTGATCGTGACGGCCGGCGGCATCGACACGCACATCCACTTCATCAGCCCGCAGCAGATCGACGAGGCGCTCGCCTCGGGCGTCACGACGATGCTCGGCGGCGGCACGGGGCCGGCCACCGGCACCAACGCGACGACCTGCACGCCGGGCCCGTGGCACATGGAGCGGATGCTGCAGGCCGCCGACGGCTGGCCGATCAACCTCGGCTTCCTCGGCAAAGGCAATGCGAGCCTGCCGCAGCCGCTCGTCGAGCAGATCGCGGCCGGCGCGATCGGGCTGAAGCTGCACGAGGACTGGGGCACGACGCCCGCCGCGATCGACAACTGCCTGTCCGTCGCCGACGACACCGACACGCAGGTCGCGATCCACACCGACACGCTGAACGAAGGCGGCTTCGTCGAATCGACGGTTGCCGCGTTCAAGGGCCGCACGATCCACACGTACCACACCGAAGGCGCGGGCGGCGGCCATGCGCCCGACATCCTGAAGGTGTGCGGCGAGTCGAACGTGCTGCCGTCGTCGACCAACCCGACGCGCCCGTACACGATCAACACGCTCGACGAGCATCTCGACATGCTGATGGTGTGCCATCACCTCGATCCGTCGATCGCCGAGGATCTCGCGTTCGCCGAATCGCGGATCCGTCGCGAGACGATCGCGGCCGAGGATATCCTGCACGATCTCGGCGCGCTGTCGATGCTATCGTCCGATTCGCAGGCGATGGGCCGCGTCGGCGAGGTGATCATCCGCACCTGGCAGACCGCGCACAAGATGAAGGTGCAGCGCGGTGCGCTACCGGAAGACAGCACGCGCAACGACAACTTCCGTGCGAAGCGCTACGTCGCGAAGTACACGATCAACCCGGCGCTCACGCACGGCATCGCGCACGAAGTCGGCTCGATCGAGCCGGGCAAGTGGGCCGACCTCGTGCTGTGGGAGCCGGCGTTCTTCGGGATCAAGCCGTCGATGATCCTGAAGGGCGGAATGATCGCGATGGCGCAGATGGGCGACCCGAACGCGTCGATTCCCACGCCGCAGCCGGTCCACTATCGCGAGATGTTCGCCACCCGCGGCGGGGCGCTCGCGCGCACGTCGCTGACCTTCGTGTCGCAGATGGCCGCCGATGCGGGCATCGCGGAACGCTACGGGCTCGCGAAGCAGATCGTGCCGGTGCGCAACTGCCGCAACGTGACGAAGGCCGACATGATCCACAACGCGTGGCGCCCGTCGATCAGCGTCGACCCCGAAACCTACGACGTGATCGCCGACGGCCAGTTGCTCACCTGCGAGCCGGCCACGGTGCTGCCGATGGCGCAGCGCTATTTCCTGTTCTGACCTGATTGCCGGCTTTCGATTCATGCGCACCCTCGACAAACGCATTGCCCCGAACGTGAAACTTGCCGCGTCGCTCGTCGCGCGCGCGCCGACGCTCACGCTCACCTACGACGCCCGCTGCAAGAGCCGCCTCGCGGCGACGCTCGACACCGGCGAGGACGTCGCGGTCGTGCTGCCGCGCGGCACGATCCTGCGCGACGGCGACGTGCTCGTCGCCGACGACGGCGCACTCGTGCGCATTGCCGCGGCGCCCGAAACCGTGCTACGCGTGCGCGCGGCCGATCCGCTCACGCTGATGCGCGCCGCGTACCACCTCGGCAACCGCCACACGCCGGTCGAGATCGGCGACGGCTACCTGAAACTCGAAGCCGACCCGGTGCTCGCGGACATGCTGCGCCGGCTCGGCACGCAGGTCGAGGAGACCCTTGCACCGTTCCAGCCGGAAGCCGGCGCGTACGGCGGCGGCCACAAGCACGGGCACGATGCGACCTTCGCCGAGGATTACGCGCTCGCGCAGCAGGTGTTCGGCGAGCATCACGGCCATTCGCACTCGCACTCGCACTCGCACGACCACGACCACGACCACGACCACGACCACGACCATCAGCATGGTCCCGGTTGCGCGCACGGCCACGGCCATGACCACCACTGAACTCGTCGCGCTGCTGCATCTTGCATCGCCGGCGCTGCCGATCGGCGCGTTCAGCTATTCGCAGGGGCTCGAAGCGGCGCTCGACGCGAACCTGATCCACGACGCGGATACCGCGCGCGACTGGATCGCGAGCGGCCTGACCGACGTGCTCGCGCACGGCGAGCTGCCGTTCCTCGCGCACCAGTTCGCGCGCTGGCACGCGCACGACGCGCCTGCGCTCGCCGCCGAGAATGCGTGGTTCATCGCGAGCCGCGAATCGGCGGAACTGCGCCGTGAGACCGAACAGATGGGCTGGTCGCTCGCGCAGCTCTGCGCGTCGCTCGAATGGGGCGATGGCGCGCGCCGCGCGACGCTCGCGGCGATTGCGCCGATCGCGCTGCCCACCGCATTCGCGTACGCCGCTGCCGCGCACGACGCGAGCGCCGATGCGGTACTCGCCGCTTATGCATTCGGCTGGGTCGAGAACCAGACGTCCGCCGCGCTGAAGGCCGTGCCGCTCGGCCAGCTCGCCGGGCAACGCATCATCGTCGCGCTGCGCGGCGCGATCGACGCGGCCGTGCGCCACGCGCTCGCGACGCCGCCCGACGCCGTCAACACGTTCGCGCCGCAGCTCGGCATCCTGTCCGCGCGGCACGAAACCCAGTATTCGCGGTTGTTCCGCTCCTGAACCCGACGCTTATCCGCCATGAACGCACCTGCTCCCTCCTCCGCCCGCCGCACGAAGAAACTGCCGCCGCTGCGCGTCGGCATCGGCGGCCCCGTCGGCTCCGGCAAGACCACGCTGCTCGAAATGCTGTGCAAGGCGATGCGCGACAAGTACGACCTCGTCGCGATCACCAACGACATCTATACGAAGGAAGACCAGCGGCTGCTGACGGTCGCGGGCGCGCTGCCCGAGGAACGCATCATGGGCGTCGAGACGGGCGGCTGCCCGCACACGGCGATTCGCGAGGACGCGTCGATCAACCTCGAGGCCGTCGACCGGATGCTGTCGCGCTTCCCCGACGCCGACATCGTGTTCATCGAATCGGGCGGCGACAATCTCGCGGCGACCTTCAGCCCCGAGCTGTCGGACCTGACGATCTACGTGATCGACGTGGCGGGCGGCGAGAAGATTCCGCGCAAGGGCGGCCCCGGCATCACGAAGTCCGACCTGCTCGTGATCAACAAGACGGATCTCGCGCCGCTGGTCGGCGCGAACCTCGACGTGATGGCATCCGACACGAAGAAGATGCGCGGCGAGCGGCCTTACGTGATGACGAACCTGAAGGCGCTCGAAGGCGTCGCGGACGTGATCGCGTTCATCGAGAGGAAGGGTTTGCTGACGGTCTGAGCGACGTGGCGGCGCCTCACGGTGCCGCCACATCGGCTTCCGGCGGCATTGCGCCGCCATCGTCTAGTCGTCGGACGGGTCCTGCACGTCCTGCGGCGCGCGCACGCCGCGTTCGGCGGGCGGCAACAGTGCCGCGAGCACGTCGACCGTGCGCACGGTCGCGCCGCGGTGACGCGATGCGAACGCCGCGCCGGCCGCGCCCATTGCGATGCGCCGCGCCTTGTCGGCGAACAGCGCGTCGAGCACGTGCGCGAGATCGAGCGGATCCTCGACCTGCAACGCCGCGCCGGCCGCGACCGCGTCGACGGTCGCCTGCGTGAAGTTGAACACGTGCTTGCCGATCAGCACCGGCACGCCGACCGCGCACGCTTCGATCAGGTTCTGGCCGCCGAGCGGCAGCAGGCTGCCGCCGATGAACGCGATGTCGGCCGCCGCGTAATACGCGCCGAGCTCGCCCATCGAATCGCCGAGCAGCACCGTCACGTCGTCCGGCAACGGCTCGGCAGCCGGCCGGCCAGACGCGAGCGCAGCCTTGTCGGCCGCCCACACCGAGCGTCGCACGCACTTGAGGCCGCTGCGCTCGACGAGCGCCTCGACCTCGGCGAAACGCTGCGGATGACGCGGCACGAGCACCAGCAGCGCGCCGGGCGTGCGCATCGCCGCGAATGCGTCGAGCACCAGCGCCTCCTCGTTCTCGCGCGTGCTCGCGGCCACCCACACGGGCCGCGTGCCGATCGCCTCGCGCCACGCATGGCCGCGCGCCGCGAGTTCCGGGGGCGTCGTCATGTCGAACTTCAGGTTGCCGAGCACGGTCACGTTGCGCGCGCCGAGCGACGTCAGCCGCTCCGCATCGGCCGGGCTCTGCGCGAGCACGCGCGAGAAGCCGCCGAACACGTCGTGCGTCGCCGCGCCGAACTTCGATGCCCGCCGGAACGAACGCGCGGACATGCGCGCATTGGTCAGCACCAGCGGCACGTCCGCACGGCGGCACTCGTCGATCAGCGTGGGCCACACCTCGGTTTCCATCACGAGGCCGAGCGTCGGCCGCCACGCGCGCAGGAAACGTCGCACCGCGCCGGGCATGTCGTACGGCAGGTAGCAGCGCAGCACGCGATCGCCGAAGATCTGTTCGCCGGTCGCGCGGCCGCTCGGCGTCATGTGCGTGAGCAGGATCCGCGCGTCGGGCCGGGCGTGCATCAGCGCGTCGATCAGCGGCTGCGCCGCGCGCGTCTCGCCGACCGAAACCGCGTGCACCCAGATCAGCGGCGCACGGTCGTCGCGCGAGCGGCCGGCCACGTGGCCGAAGCGTTCGCCGATGTGTTCGCGATAGCCGCGCTCCTTGCGCGAGCGCACGTATAGCCGGATGACGGCGATCGGGGCGACGAGCCACCACAGCGCGCGATAGATCACCCTCAGCATGCCGCGCCCCTGGTCTTGCTTCGACGAAAATGCGCGCTCAAACCAGCGCCCTGCCCGTCAGGCGTTCGAGAATGCCGAGCGGCGCGCATTCGCGGCGCACCATCGCGTCGACCGGCAGGAAGAAGGTCTGTTCGAGCATGAACTGGCCGGACATCACAGCGTGCGAAGTCTGATCGGAGAAACATATCCACACGCTGCCCGGCGGAAACGGCATCGTTTGCTGTGGACAAGTCTTCTGGTAGTCGAGATCGGCCTTCATGCTGTCGTGCAGGTTCAGCATCAGGTGGTCGTACGCGCTGCGCGGCGACTTCGTCACGTGCAGCAGGTTCAGCAGCCACGCGGCGCCCGGCAACTGCGGCTTGATGTGCGGCAGGAAACGCTTCGCGACGTCCTCGAACGGCTCGCCGACGCGCCACACGCGCGGCACGCCGGCCGGGTTCACGTTCGTGAACACGCGCAGGATGCGCTCGCCGTAATTGGGCCGCGACGGGAACGCGTCGACGTGCAGCCGGCTGTCGTCCTTGCGCCACGACGTCTGGCGCGTCTCGACCTGCATCAACCGCAGGCTCGTCGGCGCGACGCGCAGCTTGCCGCGGTATTCGGGAAAGAGGCCGTCGACGAGCGTGCCGGCCTGCTGCTGGAAGCGCGCGACGAGCGCGCGCACCGCCGACTGCGTGACGCTGTCGCCGAGCACGCCGGCGAGCGCGCCGCCGTTCGGCGCGAGGCTGATGTTCTTGCGTTTCGGGTCGGCGAGCGCCGGATCGAGCAGCGCTTCCTCGCCGCCTTCGATCGCGAAACGCAGGTGCGGAAAATACAGCACCTTGCCTTCCTCGACGGCGGCCAGCAGTTGCTCGCGCGGCGCCGACAGGTTGTGTCCGCTCCAGTCGGCGGACGGGACTTCGATGATCTGGGATTCGCTCATGTTCGGTTCGCGTGGGTTCGCGCGTGTGACTGCGTTACAGGAGACCGAAGCCCGCGAGCGCCGACTTCACCTGCGCGATCGACGGGGGCTGCCCCGCCGTGCCGAGATTGACGACGTTCGGCGACCAGTAGCCGCCGGTCCGCCAGGCCGTCGCGAAATTGTACAGTTCGACCGTCGGACGCTTCAGCGCGGCCGCGATGTGAACCAGACCTGTATCAACCCCGACGATCGCATCCGCGCCGTCGATCAGGCCGACCACGGCCGGCAGCGACAGCTTCGGCGGCACGATCGCCGCCGCGCCGAACGCCTGCGCCAGCCGCTCGCTGGTCGCGCGCTCCGCGTCGTTGCCCCACGGCAGCACGAGCGACGCACCGCGCCGCACGAGCGCCTGGCCGAGCTCGATCCACGCGGCGTCCGGCCATTGCTTGTCGGCACGCGACGTCGCATGGACGAACACCACGTACGGCACCGGCAGGTTCAGCCCGAGCGCGGCCACCGCGAGCGCCGCCGCGCGCGTATCGAGGCCGAACTCGACCGGATCGGCCGGCGTCGGCGCAGGGTCGCCCAGCGCGGCCGCGACGAGTTGCCGCGAGCGCTCGACGACGTGCGTGCGCGGCGCGATCGGCACGCGCTTGCGATAGAAGAAGCGCACCGGCCACTCGTAGCCGGCGCCGTCGGTGCGGTTGCCGAGCCCGACGAGCGGGCCGCGCGCCCAACTGGCGACCCAGGCCGTCTTGATGAGACCCTGGCAGTCGATCACGAGGTCGTACTGCTCGGCCGCGAGGCGCTGGCGGAAGGCCCGGATCTCGCGCCACGTGGTGCCCGAGAACGGCTTCTTGCGCCAGCGGCGCAGCGAGAACGGCAGCACGTTGCGCACGCCGTCGACGAGCTTGACCAGGTCGACGAAGCTTTCCTCGACGAGCCAGTCGATCTGCGCATCGGGGTGGCGCCGCCGGATATCGGCGATCACCGGCATGTTGTGCACGACGTCGCCCAGCGACGACACGCGTACGATCAGGATCTTTTGCACGCTGAAAAAACGCCGGCAGGCAGCCGGCGACAAGCATAAAGGGGGGATTTTATCCCGCCCGGCGAGTCACACAGACAAAAAGCGGCCGCACGCCCTTGGCGTGCGCCGCTTTTCGGGGATGGCGCGACGATCGGACTCACCGTCGCGCCGGTGGCGGCCCGAGGCCGCCCACGCTCAGAACGGCAGCTTGACGTCCGGCTTCGCGGCCGTCAGCACGCGGCGGAAGTCCTCCTGGATGCGCTTGAGCCCTTCCTGCGTCTCCGACTCGAAACGCATCACGACGACCGGCGTCGTGTTCGACGAACGCGCGAGGCCGAAGCCGTCCGGGTACTCGACACGCAGGCCGTCGATCGTCACGACTTCCTCGGCGCCGTCGAACTTCGCCTCTTTCTGCAGCTTGTCGATCAGGCGGAAGTTCTCGCCTTCGTCGAGCCACAGCTGCAGTTCGGGCGTGCTCATCGCGTCCGGCAGCCCGTTCAGCAGCGCGCTCGGATCGGCCGTCTTCGCGAGGATCTCGAGCAGGCGCGCGCCCGTGTAGAGACCGTCGTCGAAGCCGTACCAGCGATCCTTGAAGAACACGTGGCCGCTCATTTCACCGGCGAGCGGCGCACCCGTCTCGCGCAGCTTCGCCTTCACGAGCGAGTGGCCCGTCTTCCACATCAGCGGCTCGCCGCCCTTCGACTTCACCCATTGCGCGAGGTGGCGCGTGCACTTCACGTCATAGATGATCTGCGCGCCCGGGTTGCGCGACAGCACTTCTTCCGCGAACAGCATCAGCTGGCGGTCCGGATAGATGATCTTGCCGTCCTTCGTGACGACGCCGAGGCGGTCGCCGTCGCCGTCGAACGCGAAGCCGATCTCGGCGTCGGTGTCCTTCAGCGCCTGGATCACGTCCTGCAGGTTTTCCGGGTGGGCGGGATCCGGGTGGTGGTTCGGGAACGTGCCGTCGATATCGGTGAAGCGCTCGACGAGCTCGCAGCCGAGCGCCTTGAACAGGCGCGTCGCGAGCGGGCCGGCCACGCCGTTGCCGGCGTCGACGACGAGCTTCAGCGGGCGGGCCGGCTTGATGTCGCCGACGATGCGCGCGATGTATTGATCGGCCACGTCGAACTGTTCGTACGAGCCGTTGCCCGTCTCGAAACGCTCGTCGACGATGCGCCGGTACAGCGCCTGGATCTGCTCGCCGTAGATCGCGGCGCCGCGCAGCACCATCTTGAAGCCGTTGTAGTCGGGCGGGTTGTGGCTGCCCGTGACGACGATGCACGAATCGACGCGGCGCTCGCCGCCCTTCAGCGCGAGCGGGACATTCGCCGCGAAATAACCGACCGGCGTGGGCACCATGCCGACGTCGACGACGTCGACGCCCGCCGCACGCAGGCCGTCGGCCAGCGCGCCGACGAGGTCCGGCCCGGACAGGCGGCCGTCGCGCGCGACGACGACCGCATCGCCGCCCTGCGCACGCACTTCGCTGCCGAACGCCCGGCCGATCCCGCGCGCGGTGTCGTTGTCGAGCGTCTTGCCGACCACGCCACGAATGTCATATGCCTTGAAGATGGATTGGGAGATCATCGATTCTCTTCTCTCAGTTGCGTGCATGGAAAATTGTCTGGCTTGCCTGGCCGCCGCTCGCCGGTGCCGCGCATGATACATGCGGCCCGGCACGGCGTGAAACCGCTGGCGCGGAACGGCGGGAGCGACCGCGATCCCACTTATAATCGCGGGTTTTGATGACGCGCATACCGCCCATTTTAATGCCTAGCCGTCCCGTCGCCGCCAACCTGCAGCCCCCGGGCGCCCTGCCGGCCAGCTTGCGCGCTCGCCGCCGCCGCGCATGCTGACGCGCTTCGGCAACCCGGACGTCGCGAAGGCCGTCGCGAATCTCGTCTGGCTGGGGCTCGAACGGCTCACGCAGATCGGCGTCGCGATCGCGATCAGCGGCCTGCTGGCCCGTTATTTCGGGCCAGATGTGTTCGGCAAATGGCAGTATGCGAATACGCTCCTCCTGGTACTGGCGCCGCTCACCTGGGTGTGCGGCGCGGAAATCCTCGTCCCGACCATCGTCCAGCGCCCGCCCGCCCAGCTCGGCGCGGTGCTCGGCAGCGCATTCGCACTGCGCATCGCCGTCTCCGTCGCCGCGCTCGTCGCGACCTGGGTCGCGATCGCCGCGGGCGCCTTCGATCCGCTGGTCGGCGCGATGCTCGCGGGCCTCGCGGTCACGATGGTGTTCCGCGAGCCGTTCGTCGGCGTCATCAACGCGTGGCTGCAGAGCATGACCTACAGCAAGCCGCAGCTCGTCACCAGCATGGTCACCGCGCTGGTGAAGGCGCTGCTCGTCTGGCTGCTGGTCCGCGCGGCCGCGGGCCCCGCCCGCTTCGCGTGGCTGTGGGCGCTCGAAGCGGCCGCCATCGGCTTCGCGCTGCTGCTGTACTACCGGCATCGTAACGGCGGCGCGCTCGGCTGGACGTTCGACACACCGCTGTTCAGGCACTTTGCAACGGCCGGCACCGTGTTCTGGCTCGGCCTCATCTGCATGTACCTGTTCCTGAAGCTCGACCGCCTGATGCTCGAGCGTCACGTGTCGTTCGCCGATCTCGGCCGCTACTCGGCCGCGCAGCAGCTCAACGAGAACTGGATCACGCTCGCGCTGATGCTCGCGCAGACGATCGCGCCCGCGTTCGTCTACCGCGTGCAGGACGTCGCGCGGCTGCGCCGCAACATCGTCCGGCTGATCGCGATGACGGCCTGCCTGATGACGGCCGGCGCGCTCGTGCTCGACGCCGCCGCCCCGCTGATCGTCGGCAAGGTGTTCGGCCACGGCTACGAGGCCTCGGTCGACATCTTCCGCTGGGCGGTCTGGCTGTCGGTGCCCGCCGGCATCGAGGCGATAGGCAATCTTATCGTTCTCAAATATCAAGCAAAATTCGTGTTGCTGTCGAAATGGCTGCTCGCGCTCGCGATCGCGGCACTCGTCAACCTGTTCGCGATCCCGCGGCTCGGCCTGTACGGCGCGCTCGTCGGGCTGGCGGCCGGCTACCTGGCTGCCGCCGCCGTCAATTTTTATTACATCCGTTTCAAGCTGCGACCATGACGTCCCCTGATTGCCCGACCCCGCTCGACGACGTGGCCGTGCTGATGCCGGCCTACAACGGGCACGACGACGTCGTCCGGACCCTCGCGTCGTTTCGCGAGGACACGCCCGTGCACGTGCTGATCGTCGACGACGGCAGCACGCCGCCGATCGTCGCGCCCGACCTGCCCGGCCTCACGATCGACGTGCTGCGCCTGCCGCAGAACGGCGGCATCGAGCGTGCGCTCGCCGCCGGCATCGACGCGCTCGCCGCACGCGGCTTCCGCTATGCCGCGCGCATCGACGCGGGCGATCTCGCCGCGCCGCAGCGCCTCGCGAAGGAGCGCGCATACCTCGGCGCCCACCCGCGCGTGGCTTGTGTCGGCATGTGGACGCAAGTCGTGTCCCGCGCCGGCGAGCCGCGCTTCATGCTGACCCCGCCCGCCGATCCGCACACGCTGCGCCGCACGCGCTTCCTGCGCTCGCCGCTCGTGCATCCGTCGGTGATGCTGCGCATCGACGCCGTGCGGGAAGTGGGGAACTATCGCGCCAAATACCGTGCGGCCGAGGATCTCGATCTTTTTTTACGGTTAATGCAACGCTACGATTGCGCGAACCTGCCGGAACTCGGTCTCTATTACGAACTGAACGAGGGCGGGATCAGTGCGACCAAGCGCCGGCGCCAGCTGGTGTCGACGCTCACGCTGCTGTTGAGCCACTTCAACGCGCTGAACCCGTACGACTGGGCCGGCCTCGCCAAGAACCTGCTGCATTTCGTGACGCCGTACCGGACGTTGCAGCGGATCAAGCAGACGCTGTTCGCCGCGCGGCCGTCCGCCTGACGCGCATCCGGCCCTTTCGGCAATTTCGACGCTTTATTTATTCTTTTTTTCATGTCCGCCACCTCCCCGCTGCGCATCGCGCTCGTCTGCAACACGGCCTGGGCGATCTACACGTATCGCCACGGGCTGATCCGTGCGCTCGTCGCGCGCGGTGCCGAGGTCATCGTCATTGCGCCGCACGACCGCACGGTGCCCTTGCTCGAGCAGATGGGCTGCCGCTACGTGGCGCTCGCGGTTGCCTCGAAAGGCACGAGCCCACGCGAGGATCTCGGCACGCTCGCCGCGCTGGTGCGTCACTACCGTGCGCTGAAACCCGATCTCGTGTTCCATTACACGATCAAGCCGAACATCTACGGCTCGGTCGCCGCGTGGCTCGCGCGCGTGCCGTCGATCGCGGTGACGACCGGGCTCGGCTACGTCTTCATCCAGAAGAGCCGCGCAGCAACCGTCGCGAAGCGCCTGTACCGGTTCGCGTTCCGCTTCCCGCGTGAAGTGTGGTTCCTGAACCGTGACGATCTCGCGACCTTCACCGACGAGCAGTTGCTCGCGCATCCCGATCGCGCGCGGCTGCTGCACGGCGAAGGCGTCGATCTCGAACAGTTCGCACCCGTGCCGCTGCCCGCCGGCGACGCGCCCGTCTTCATCCTGATCGGCCGGCTGTTGTGGGACAAGGGCGTGCGCGAATACGTGGAGGCCGCGCGCACCGTGCACGCGCGCTTCCCGAATGCACGCTTCCAGCTGCTCGGGCCGCTCGGCGTCGACAATCCAAGCGCGATCGGCCGCGCGGATGTCGATGCGTGGGTCGGCGAAGGCGTCGTCGAGTATCTTGGCGAGGCGCACGACGTGCGCCCGCATATCGCGGCGGCCGACTGCGTCGTGCTGCCGTCGTACCGCGAAGGCGTGCCGCGCACGCTGATGGAAGCGTCGGCGATGGGCCGCCCGATCGTCGCGACCGACGTGCCGGGCTGCCGCGACGTCGTCGCCGACGGTGAAACCGGCTTCCTGTGCCGCGTGCGCGACAGCGCGAGCCTCGCGGAGCAGTTGCTCCGCATGATCGAACTCGGAACGGCCGGACGCGACGCAATGGGCGCGCGCGGCCGGCAAAAGGTCACGGCGGAATTCGACGAACAGCAGGTCGTCGAACGCTACCGGCGTACTATCCATTCGTTAACCGGTATCACCCTCTGAAGGAGCGCATCAGCAATGACCGCTAAAGGCACCATCCTCGTCACGGGCGGAGCGGGCTATATCGGCTCGCACACGACCGTCGAGCTGCTCGACAACGGCTACGACGTCGTGATCGTCGACAACCTCGTCAACAGCAAGGCCGAATCCGTGCGCCGCGTCGAACGGATCACGGGCAAGACACCCGCGTTCCATCAGGTCGACGTGTGCGACGAAGCCGCGCTCGCCAAGGTATTCGATGCACACCCGATCACCGGCACGATCCATTTCGCGGCGCTCAAGGCCGTCGGCGAATCGGTCGCGAAGCCGCTCGAGTACTACCAGAACAACATCGGCGGCCTGCTTGCCGTGCTCAAGGTGATGCGCGAGCGCAACGTCAGGCAGTTCGTGTTCAGCTCGTCCGCGACCGTATACGGCGTGCCAGAGCGCTCGCCGATCGACGAATCGTTCCCGCTGTCCGCGACGAACCCGTACGGCCAGTCGAAGCTGATCGCCGAGCAAATCCTGCGCGATCTCGAAGTTTCCGACCCGTCGTGGCGCATCGCCACGCTGCGCTACTTCAACCCGGTCGGCGCGCACGCGAGCGGGCTGATCGGTGAGGATCCGGCCGGCATCCCGAACAACCTGATGCCGTATGTCGCGCAGGTCGCGGTCGGCAAGCTGGAAAAGCTGCGCGTGTTCGGCTCCGACTACCCGACGCCGGACGGCACCGGCGTGCGCGACTACATCCACGTCGTCGATCTCGCGAAGGGGCACATCGCCGCGCTCGACGCGCTCGCGAAGCGCGACGCGAGCTTCGTCGTCAACCTCGGCACCGGCCAGGGCTACAGCGTGCTGGAAGTCGTGCGTGCGTTCGAGAAGGCGTCGGGCCGCCCGGTGCCGTACGAAGTCGTCGCACGCCGGCCGGGCGACATCGGCGAGTGCTACGCGAACCCACAGGCCGCGGCCGACATCATCGGCTGGCGTGCCGCGCTCGGCATCGAAGAAATGTGTGCCGATCACTGGCGATGGCAGGAGGGGAACCCGCGCGGTTTTGTATAATCCGCTGTCCATTTTTCGAGCGATCCCATGCTCAGCTTCGCGTCCGGCTTCATCATCTCCTTG
Source organism: Burkholderia sp. HI4860 (assembly GCF_002223045.2). NCBI lineage: Bacteria > Pseudomonadati > Pseudomonadota > Betaproteobacteria > Burkholderiales > Burkholderiaceae > Burkholderia > Burkholderia sp. HI4860. The sequence continues at coordinate 995,016 of NZ_NKFO02000003.1, forward strand.
CTCGTCACGCTGTTCATCGTGCGCTATGCGCACCTTCACGAGAAATTCTCGATCGACAGCGACCTGGCCGGCGTGCAGAAATTCCACGTGCGGCCCGTGCCGCGGGTCGGGGGCATCGGGATCCTCGCAGGCGTCGTCGTTGCGGCGCTGATCCTGTCCCGACGCTATCCGACGATCGCCGGCAGCATCCTGGGCATCACCGCCTGCGGGTTGCCGGCCTTCCTGTCCGGCCTCGTCGAGGACCTGACCAAGCGCGTGTCGCCGCGCGCGCGGCTGCTGTGCACGATGGGCGCGGCCGCGCTCGCGTTCTGGCTGCTCGGGATCGCAGTCAAGCGCATCAGCGTGCCGCCGCTCGACTTCCTGCTCGGCTACGTGATCATTTCAGCGTTCATCACGGTGCTGGCGGTCGCGGCACTCGCGAATGCGATCAACATCATCGACGGCTTCAACGGGCTCGCGTCGATGGTCAGCTTCATGATGTTCGCGTCGCTCGCGTATGTCGCGTTCCACGTAAACGACCCGGTCGTGATGTCCGCTTCGATCATCATGATGGGCGCCGTGCTCGGCTTCTTCCTGTGGAATTTCCCGGCCGGGCTGATCTTCCTCGGCGACGGCGGCGCGTATTTCATCGGCTTCATGCTCGCCGAACTCGCGATCATGCTCGTGATGCGCAATCGCGAGGTATCCGCGTGGTATCCGGTGCTGCTGTTCATGTACCCGATCTTCGAGACCTGCTTCTCGATCTACCGGAAGAAGTTCATCCGCGGGATGTCACCCGGCATTCCGGACGGCGTGCACCTGCACATGCTCGTGTACAAGCGGCTGATGCGCTGGGCAGTCGGCACGAAGCACGCGCACGACCTGACGCGCCGCAATTCGCTGACGTCGCCGTACCTGTGGCTGCTGTGCCTCGTCGCGGTGATACCCGCGACGCTGTTCTGGCGGCATACGGTGCACCTGTTCGTGTTCGTCGTGCTGTTTGCGCTGACTTACGTGTGGCTGTACCTCAGCATCGTGCGGTTCAAGGCGCCGCGGTGGATGGTGGTGCGCAAACACCGGCCCAGTCGCTGAGCTGGTCTCGGCCCGGCATGAAAAAAAGCGCCCCGCGGGGCGCTTTTCTTTTTGACCGGTCGGCTGGCCGCTGCGTGGCGCGACCACACGGCCCTCGGTGTTCAGCGGTTCGACGCGACCCGTACGCTCTTCAGCGCCGGAACGGCAGCTGTTTGATACTCGGGCACCCAGCGGCGCAAGTCGCGCCGCACTTCGTCGTCGGGCAGGACACGATGCTGCATCAGCCACGGCAGCAGTTCGTCGAGGAAATTGTCCGGCACTTCCCGCGCCCGCGCGATCCGCAGCTTCGGATGCGGCGTGCGCGTCGTCGCCTCGTCGTCCGCCAGCAACTCCTCGTAGAGCTTCTCACCGGGCCGCAGCCCGGTGAACTCGATACGGATCTGCTCTTCCGAGAAACCGTACAGGCGGATCAGGTCGCATGCGAGATCGACGATCTTCACCGGCTCGCCCATGTCGAGAATGAAAATCTCGCCGCCATGCCCCATGCTCGATGCCTGCAGAACGAGTTGCGACGCTTCCGGGATCGTCATGAAGAAACGCGTGATCTCCGGGTGCGTGACCGTGACCGGGCCGCCCTTCGCGATCTGCTGCTGGAACTTCGGGATCACACTGCCCGCGCTGCCGAGCACGTTACCGAAACGCACCGTCTCGAACTGCGTGCGCCCGCTCGTCTGCTGCAACGCCTGGCAGGCCATTTCGGCGAGGCGCTTGCTCGCGCCCATCACGTTGGTCGGATTGACGGCCTTGTCGGTCGAGATCAGCACGAAGTGACGCACATCGTGGCGAATCGCCGCGCGGGCCACGCGATAGGTGCCGAGCACATTGTTGCGCAGCGCCTGCCACGCGTTGTGCTCCTCCATCAGCGGCACGTGCTTGTAGGCGGCTGCGTGAAACACGATGTGCGGCGCATGACGCGACATCACCTGGTCGAGCAACAGCGAATCCTTCGCGTCGCCGATGATCGGCAGGACCGGCAGGTCGGGGAAGCGCTCGCGCAGTTCCTCGGTTAGCCGGTACATCGCGTACTCGGACAGGTCGAATGCGACGAGTTGCGCCGGCGCGAAGCGCAGGATCTGCCGGCACAGCTCGGAGCCGATCGACCCGCCCGCGCCCGTCACCATCACGACGCGGCCGCGCAGCAGCGCCTCGACGTGCGGCGTGTCGATCGTCACGGCATCGCGGCCGAGCAGATCCTCGAGATCGATGTTCCGGACCTGCGACAGAAAGCCCTGCCCCGGCATCAGCGCGGTCAGCGACGGCAGCACCATCGCCTTCACACCGGCCCGCACGCACAGCGTCGCGACGCGGCGCTGCGTCTCGACCGACGCTGACGGAATCGCGATGATCGCGTATTCGACCTTCAGTGCGTCGGTCCAGTGCTTGAGATCATTGAAGGAGCCCAGCACCTTGTAGCCGTAGATTTCGCGGCCCTGCTTCTTGACGTCGTCGTCGAGCAGGCCGACGAGGCGCCATTCGCCTGAGCGGGACAGTTCGCGCGCGAGGCTCGCGCCTGCCGTGCCGGCGCCGAGCACCAGCACCGGCTTGCCCTTGCCTACGAGCCCGCCGTACAGGTAATACTCCTTCGTCGCGCGATAGAGCGCGCGCGCGCCGCCCATCGCCAGGAACAGCATCAGGGGCGACACGAGCAGCACCGAGCGTGGAATGATCGGCACCGGCTGGAACATCACGGCGCCGATCATCACGATCACGCCACCGCCGCCAACTGCCTTCGCGATACGCATCAGGTCTGGCAGGCTCGCGAACACCCACAGCCCGCGATAGAGGCCGAACACGTGGAACATCAGCGCGTACACGGGCAGCACCCACGTCAGCGCCATCAGCGCGCCGCTCAGGAAATCGGTCGGGACACTACCGTTGAAGCGGACGAGATAGGCGAACAACCACGCTGCAAGCACCGCCAGCAGGTCGAACAGGAAAGCACTCAATGACAGCCAAGATGCTTTGGATCGCAACATCGGCGGGAGACCTCAAGATTTGTTTTCGGTGGCCATGCCGACACGGCGCCAGCGGGCGTCGATCACGCAACCGATGCACGCAAGAACGCCATACCAGGCGACAAACAGCCCCCACTGCTGCAGTGTGGGACGGCCCAACGCCCACAGGGCTACAATTATGCCCGCGAGCATCACGAGGTACCAGTAGATGGCAGTGCGCCGATGGCCGGAGCCGGAGCGCACCATGCGCTGATAATAATGCTCCCGGTGCGCCTGCCAGAACTTTTCGCCGCGTAACAAACGTCTCACAAGTGTTACAGATGCATCCGCAATAAAGGGCGAGAACACCATCGCTGGAAACCAAATCGGCCAAACCCCGCCTCGCCAGCCCCAGTAGCCGAGCGCGCCCGCCATGAACCCGAGCGGAATCGAGCCCGCGTCACCGAGAAACAGCTTCGCTGGATGGAAATTCAGCAGCAGGAAGCCGAACGCGGCACCTGCGATGGCCGCGCCGCCCGCCACGAGATCCGGCTCCGGCTGCACGCCCGCCAGGGCGGCGGCCGCATACGCGCTGAATCCGAATAGCGCCATGCCGCCGGCAAGGCCGTCCGCACCATCCATGAAGTTGTACAGATTGGTCAGCCAAGCCATTCCGAAACCGATGGCGACGAGTAGCCACCACGGCGCGGCGGCCGGATAGACGGCGATCAGCGCGACGACCGCGGCAAGGTGTGCCGTGAACCGGACCCGCGCGGGCAGCCCGCGCCGATCGTCGAGCTGCGACAGCGCTGCGAGGCCCGCGGCGGCCACGGCCACCAGCCACATCGACGGCGCGAGCCACAGCATTGCGATCACGGAGACCGGCACGACGCCCCAGCCGCCGACACGCGGCGTCGGCAGTGTATGCAGCGAACGGTCGTTCGGAATATCGGTCGCGAGGCGCCAGGCTAGCCCCGTCGCGAGCAGCGTCCGCAGGATAAGAGTCGAGGCGAAGGCAGCGGCTATTGCGACGCCGGCCACCGTGAGCCACGTGGTAATCGCGGGATGCATATTGTCTATTTCTGTTTGTCGCGCGAACGATACCACGCGGCGGTCGCCTCGAGGCCCTGTCTCGTCGTATACGGCGGTCTCCAGTCGAGCATGCGCTTCATGCGGCCGGTGTCGAGCTGCAGGCTGCCCGTCAGGCGGTCGACGGCGGCGCTGCGGCCGGTCAGCCTGCCGAGCGTGCTCAGCATCGCGGCCGGTACCGGGAACAGCCGTGCCGGCCTGCCGAGCGCGTCGCCGACCAGCCTCAGCAACCCGGCCACCGACGGCGCGTCGTCGTCTGCGACATGAAAGCACTCGCCCGCTGCCCTTGGATCGGTTGCGCACCGCAGCAGCGCGTCAGCGAGATTGTCGATATAGACGAGGCTGCGGCGCGCCTCGATCGCGCCGAGCGGGAGCGGCAATCCTCGCGCGACGGCGTCCATCATTCGCAGGAAGTTGGCCCGCACGCCGGGGCCGTAGACGAGCGGCGGACGGAGGGTGACTACATCGATGCCCGCCTGCCGCCCGAATTGCGCGAGTGCCTGCTCCGCGTGCAGTTTCGAACGCCCGTATGGATCCTGCGGTGCGGCTACGACGTCCTCCGCGAGCGGCACGCCGCGATCGCCCTCGGCAATCGCTTTGATGCTGCTGGCAAACACGAAGCGGCGTGCGCCGTGCGCATGCGCCGCTTCGGCAACGCGCAGCGTCCCTGCGACGTTGGTCGCCTCGAACGCGGCATCCGGATCGGGCGATTCGTCGTGCATCACGTGGACACGCGCGGCCAGGTGGATCACGCAATCGGCCTCCAGATCATCCGGCCACCCGTGTGCGAGCCCGGCGAAATCCGGCGCGTCATGCACCCACTCGCGAACGCCGTCGACGCATCCGCCGGGACGGCGTACCAGCGCCGTGACCGTATGTCCTGCCGCGAGCGCCAGTCGGCAGACCGCGCGGCCGACGAAGCCGTTTGCGCCTGTCACGACGATGCGGGTCACCACAGCCTCCAGCCGAAGCGGTTATAGAACTTGATCGCCGACGCCGCGAACATGCGGATGTGCGCGGCACCCTTGCGGGATGCGCCGCCGCCGTGATGAATCACGCGCGCCAGCGGCAGGTAGACCGTGCGTGCGCACTCGCCAGTCCGCAAGCTGAGGTCGTAGTCCTCGAAGTAGAGAAAATAGCGTGGATCGAAGCCCCGCAGACGCGCGAGCACGTCGGTGCGGAACAGCATGAAACAGCCGCTGACGATAGGCGGATCCCATACGACGTCGGTTTCGTTGATACGGTCGCGCATCTCGTAACTTGCCAGCCGGCGCTCGAACGGCGGCCGCAACGCCGTGGGCAGGAATCCCCTGACCAGAAGATCCACCAGCGCCGGATAGCGGCGGCACAGATACTGGATCCGGCCCGATTCGTCACCGATTCGAGGCGACAGCAAACCTGCTTCAGGATGTGCGTCGAGAAAGTCGAGTGCGTGCACGAGTGCATCCGGCTCGAGGTCGATATCGGGATTCAGGATCAGGTGATAGCGGCTGCGCGCTGCTTCGATCGCAAGGTTGTGGCCGCGTCCGTAGCCGACGTTGCCGTGACCGGACAGCACGCTGCAGGAGATGCCAGCCTGCTCGAGTGCGGCAAGATCGGCTGCGAAATCCGGCAAGCCGCCGTTGTCGACAAGGGTAACGCTGACGACACCGCCGCCGCGCACGGCCCGGAGACGCGCGCACGCCGCACGGAGGCTGGAGAACGTACGAGCGAGAAGTGCCTCGTCCGGATGGTACGTCACGATGGAAATCGACAATATTGCGTCGACGAGGTGCGGTGAGCGAGTGGATGCTTGCGGATGAGAAGTCACGAGCTGACTATTGTTTACATTTGGCGCGTAAGGCGCGTTACTAGTGTGCGCAGGCAGGCCAGCGCGTGCAACCGAGATTGCCATTTGTAGCAATTATGACGTGGCGGCGCGCACCACGGGGCCATGAATGAAAAAAGGGGTACAAGGTAGGGGCTCGTCCGCACGGTGCGGGCAGCCATCGCGTGCGCTGCCCGCCGCCCCGGCGGGCGCCGAAACGCCAAATGCTTCTGTATATAATGCGTGACCTCGATACGCATCCGGCCAGTTGCACCCTATGTTTGATATTTCGGTGATTCTCAACGCCCACAATGAGGGCGGCATCATCAACCGGACGTTGCGGTCCCTGACTGAAGCGGCAGACTTCGCAAGAGCCCGCGGTATCACCCTGGAAATTGTCGTCGTCCTCGATAACCCGAACGAAGCAACCCGTTCCGTCATCGCGTCGGCGGACTTCTCCGGTTTCGATGGAGTCCAGACGATCGAGGTATCGAACCGGTCGCTGGGCTTGAGCCGAAACTCCGGTTGCGCAATTGCACAAGGCGAATATTTCGCCACGGCCGACGCCGACGATCTCGTGTCGTTCAATTTCTTCGTCGAAGCACTGGCAGCTGCCAAGCGGTACGGCAATGACGCACTACTGTTCCCGCAGTACCTGATCGCATTCGGTTCGATGTACTTCATTACCGAGTATGGCGAAGCGGACCTGATGCCGTTCCTGCTTGCTGACATCCATCCGTACGTGTCGCGCGTATTCTTCCATCGCTCGACATTCGATCGTCTCAAGTACGTTCACTGCGACACGCAACGCGGCCACGCATTCGAAGACTGGCACTTCAATTCATGTGCGATCGCGCTCGGGATGAAGGCGCACTACATCCCCGATACGGTTCTGTACTACCGTCAGCGGCAGCAGAGCATCATGGCTGCCGCGCGCAATCAGAGCGTCGAACTCGAGACGCCGGACACCGACCTGTTCGACCCGGACGTCTACCTTCGTGTGTTTGCCGACGACTATCGTGCGTATCGCGCCGGCGAACGTGCGTTGCCGCCGTGGTACGACGTCAAGCAGAAGTTCCTCGGCAGCCGGATGCTGTCGGATATGACTGAAGCCGCCAACCGGATCGATCCTGCCGTCGATACGCTGTCGCTGCGGCACGGCAGCCAGACGAGCGCTATTTGGTCGACGCCCGAGCCCTCCGCGGTCTACTACGAAATGTGCGAAGCCATTCGCGACGCCAGACCGATCACGGACGTGTTCCTGATTCCGTTTCTGCCCGCCGGCGGCGCGGAGCGCTACGTTCTCGACGTGATGAACGGCCTGCTGGCATGCGGCGCGTCGAAACGGATCCTCGTGCTGTCCGGCGAGCCGATGGAAAAGCATGCGTGGCTGTCGCGCCTTCCCGACGCAGCGATCTTCATCGACGTCGCGGTGCTCGGCAAGGATCTCGACGATCGTCAACGCGATCGCATCACCGCACGCCTGATTCGCGCGGCGGCGCCCGACGCCCGGCTGCACATTCGCGCGTGCGTGTTTTCTCATCGCATGCTGAGCCGCCATTTCGCGCAATTCAGCGGACGCGATGTCACGTACTACCGTTTCTGCGACACGCGCGTCTACGAAGACGACGTCTCGATCATTTCGGGCGGCGCGGTCGAGTTTCTGACGAACAACATCCAGCACATCACACGGATCGTCACCGACAACGAACAGACGGTCATCGACGACAAGTTCATCTTCGGTGCCAGCGCGTCCCGCTGGATCAATCTTCCCGCGCTGCTGCACGGCATCAAGGAGCCGACGATTCATGCGACGCCGCGACGACGCCTGCTGTGGGCGTCGCGGCTGGACGGCCAGAAGCGGCCGCAACTGGCCGTCGCGCTGTCCAAGTACTTCGCGCAGAGCGACACCGGCATCACGCTCGACCTGTATGGCGGCATCACGCCAGGATTCGAAATCGACCTGTCCGGTGCAAATTACAAAGGGCCGTTTTCAGCATTCGCGGATCTTCCGCTGCACGAGTACGACGCCCTCGTCTATACGTCGTGGTTCGACGGATTGCCGAACGTGATTCTCGAAGCCATGGGCTCGGGACTCCCGGTCATCGCACCGAACATCGGCGGCATCGGCGAAGCCGTGCTCGACGGTCAGACCGGCATGCTCATCGAGGCATCCAACGACATCGACGAAGCCGTCGACGCGTATCGAGTGGCCATCGAGCGCTTGTACGCACAACCCGATCTGCTCGGAGCGCTGTCGAAGCGCGCTTCCGACTACGTTCACGACAAGCACGGCGACGCACAGTACGTCGCGAACATTCAGCGGATATTCGGTATGAACGCCTCCCACCAAGAATCCCGTCAGCCTGCCCAGGTGCCCGCCAATCAAGCCGCTTCGTCCGCGGAAAACCAGGAAGAACTGCGTCGACTGAGACGGGAACTCGCAGACGCGCGCGCAAAGCTGCTCGTTCATGCGCGCGAGGCCGATATCCTCAGGAACGAGTCGGTCGAACTGCGGCAGTACGCGAACCAGTGGGTCGCGTTTCAGCGCGCGCGGATTTTCATCATCTATCGCGCGTATCTGCGCCTGCACCGGATTCCGGTACTCGGCCCGCTGCTGCGGGCGATCATGCGGCCGTTTACAGGAAAGTGATCCCCAGTCCGTCCCGCCGCCATACCGAGCAAACCGGATGCGCCACCCCGGATAATGAGGTTGCCCGCCAGGTATCGCTACCGTTAGACTGCCCCCCATTCAGACCGGAGTGAATGATGGAGCGAATCGCTATTTACGGGTGCGGCGGGTTCGGGCGCGAGATCCTGCCGCTGGCACGACAACATCAAGCCCGGACCGGTGCTGGTTCGGCATCCGGAATCGTCTTCGTCTCCGACACGCCGTCGGAAATCGGCACCGTCCAGAACGGCGTCGAAGTCATTTCCTTCGATGCCCTCATCACGCCGTCGCATCGCGACCGCGCGGTCGTCGTGTCGCTCGGTTCGTCCGCGGCCCGCCGCACGCTGGTCCAGCGCTGCGAAAGCGAAGGCCTCGCGTTCGGCTCGCTGACTTCCGGTTCGCATGTGTCGCTCGACAACGTCGAGATCGGCGAGGGCGCGGTGTTCTGCGATTTCTCGATGTGCACATCGGATATCAGGATCGGCCGCCATTTCCAGTGCAACATCTACAGCTACGTCGCCCACGACTGCGTGATCGGTGATTTTGTGACTTTCGCTCCGCGCGTCGCCTGCAACGGCCGGATCGTGATCGAAGACGATGCGTATATTGGCACAGGCGCGGTGCTGAAGCAGGGCACGCCTGACAAACCTTTGACGATCGGCAAGGGCGCGGTGATCGGTATGGGGGCCGTCGTGACCAAGGACGTACCACCGGGCGTGACCGTCGTCGGCAACCCAGCCGCACCGATGGTGAAACGTCCGGCCTGAGCCGGACGAGGCGCACGCCGCGGCATGCGCCGCGGCGTACCGCTCCGGTCAGTCAGGCCGCTCCTGTCCGTGAGCGACCATTACACCGGGCTGCACATATCCGAGCAAGCCTGCGTAGGTTTCGGCACTCGTCCACGTGATGCGGTCGAAGTACGAATTGAATTCCCGCAGGAAATTGAGCACGGGGGGCGGCGCGTCCGCCGCGACGAACATCTCGCATCGCCGCCCCTGCCGCCACGCTTCCTTCAGTTGAGCTATCGACGGCATCGATTTCGCGTCGCTCGAAAACTGCACGGCCGGCCCGGTTCGATCGCGCCCGCCACAGAGCCATCTGGTGGCAAACTGCCGGCGCACGATATTGGTCTTCCTGAACTGGCCGACGCTATCCGACGACGTGACGGATCGCGTATGGATCCGATGCCGATAGAGCGGCTCATGCAGGTAATGGAAACTGCCGAATTCCGCGATCTTCAGCGCCAGTTCCCAATCCTGGATCCCGGAATACGCGTCGATCGAACCACCTGACTGCAGATATGCATCGCGTCGAATGACCTTCAGATGCGACGCGACCATGCCGTCGAGCAGATCTTCCTTGATGCCCTCGTCGTTCCTGAACGCAATAGCCGGATACCCGCCGTAGTCGGCCCGCCGGATTTCGTTGCCACTTTCGTCGATGTCGAATCGGTCCGTGAACAGGTAATCGCACGGCTGCCCCTGCGTCACGACCTGCACGACACGGGACAGCGCGCCCGGCGCCAAAGCATCGTCACAATCGACGAACGCAATGTATTCTCCGGCCGCCTGCGCGACCGCCTCGTTCTGCGTACGCGAAATACCCTTGTTCTCGCTGTTGAGTACAATCCGCACGTTCGGGTGAGTTCCCTGCAGCGCACGCAGCAGCGCCGTCGTACGCGCATCGGGAGAACAATCGTCGACGCAGATGATCTCGAATGCGACGTCCTGCTGCTCGATAACGGACAGCAGGCAACCATCGATATAGTCGAAATGGTTGTATGCGGGGATCACGACACTGATGAGCGGCGTCTCCGACACGGGCATCTTCGCAATAGCCGCCTGCAGGCGCGCGAGCTTCTGCGCGTGCAGATCGACTGGAACGACCGGCGACGCGGCAGCGCCCGATCCGGCTGCACGCGGGTGGCCGCGCAACTGCGCGATTTCCTCTGCGTACGCAGGGTGCTTCCGATAGAAATTCTCGAACCAGTCGACCGCAGACTCGAAAAACGCCGGCTCGCGCGCGGACACCATCGCATCGATCTTGGCAGCCGCGTGCAGCCAGCTCTTGCCCATCTTCACATAGGATCGGCGCATGCTTTGCGCGTGCTGCCGGTAGATCGCGTTGTGTGCGTTGATATAGGCCATACGTGCGCCGCGCGCACTCAGGCCGCACCAGAACAGCCAGTCTTCCTTGGCGCGCGCGGATGTATCGAACGGCGCATCCAGCAACACGGCGCGGCGGAACAGTGCACAATGAATCGGGATCGCGAAGCCTCGCTCCCATTTGTACAGAAAATCGGACAGCACGAGCGCCGAATGTGCGATTGCCTCGTCATGCTTCGAAAAGACCGAGCGGGAATCGTCACACAACAGGAAGTTGGACACCGATACGTCGAGCGCATTCGCCACCTGGAAATGCGCAACCTGCAAGTCGAGCTTCGGCGGAACGATGAGGTCGTCCGCGTCCAGCAATTGCACGAATTCGCCGTTCGCAGCGGCAATACCCGTGTTGCGCGCGCCCGAAAGCCCCGCGTTCTGCTGCGAAATCACCCGTACTGCGGGCGACAGCGCTTCCGCCGCGCGCAAGTGAATATCGGTCCGGGATGCCGTGCTGCCGTCGTCGACGACGATGATCTCCAACGGCCCGCGGTATGCGTCGAGCACCGACGAGATAGACTCATTCAGATACTGCGCCTGATTGAAACAGGGGATTACCACCGATACGAGCGGCAACGACAAATCACGCGAGTCGTCCGTGCCCGATTCCTTCCGGTCAGATCCCATAACCTTCCAACTCCTTGACGTGCTCGACGAACCGCTGCCACGTATGTCGCCCGTCGATCAGCTCGACGAGCGCGCGTGCGCGCGCTTCGACTTCCTGCGAATTCGAAATGACTGACTCCATCGCCGCGCGATAATCGGCGACATCCGGCTTCTCCGACAGCAGATATCCGGTCGAATCCGATATCAGCTCGCCCACGCCGCCGACCGACGGCGCGATGATCGGTACGCCCAACGTCCCGATTTCAAGCAGGATGTTCGGCATGCCTTCCCATTTCGACGTGAAGATGAAGCCGGTGTACGCACGATCACGCATCAGCTCTTCCGGGGACGTGAACGGCCCCATCAGATGCAGGTTCGCGAGATCGGGAAGCTGCTCGCTGACATTCACTACGGCCTGGCCGTAAACGTAGAAATCGATGTGCGGGCACGCCTGCACTAGCGCCAGCAGCAGGTCGACGCGCTTTTCCTTGTCGAGTCGCCCAGCCCACAGAAACGCCGGTCGACGCCCCGCCAGATCCTGGCCGCGGCTCGCGATGCGCGCGAGCGCCCGGGCCTTCCACCCGGCGGTCGCCATGCGGCTGGGGTTGTACACGGCGCGCAGCTTGTCGCCCTGCTGCCCGAGGCTGTACTCGGCGCGTGCATCGGTCACGAAGCGCTGGTTGTCGGACAGCAGCGCAGTCAGCGCCGGCAGCCCCGGTTGCAAGAAATAGGCCGCATAGCCTATCTTGCTCTTGCCGTCCTCGGCGAACTGGAACGCGAAAATGCTGGCGAACAGGCGCGTGATTTCCTTGAGCTGCCGCCCTTGCGCGATGATCGCGTTCCACGCAACCTCGCTGTTGATGTTGTGGAATACGGTAGGCCGGATCGCCAGCAGCATGTCGTACAGCAGCGCCTGCTTCAGCGCGTACGAATCGTCGCGCGTGAAATCGCGCAGGACGACCACATGCACACCGTCGAGCCGCGCAACGCGTTCGTCGACCAGATCGCGATCGGCAACGACGAGCAGGATCTGACGGTCGGGATGGAGCTCGCGGAGCGCTTTCGAGAAATTGAGCGCGACATTCTCCGCGCCTCCCGTTCCAAGGAACGGCACGGCAATGATATGGCTGACATTTCTCACGCCACGCTGCGCGAGGTCGAGCATCAGGTGTTGCAGGCGCGACTCACGCGCGTGGTCGAGCAACACCTCACGCGTGACGGCAGACCGCAGCGCCTGACGAATCGACGTGCCGTGGCGCAACGACGTGATGACCGGCGAAATGGCCTTGCGGACGCGCCACTTCGCCTCCTGGCTCAACGGCAGGCGATGATAGACGCGTTGTGCAAAGTACAGAAGATGCTGGTATCGCGGCATGGTTAGATATCTTGAATCATTCGCGGGGGCACGGGCTATCGGCTCAGGCGCCGGTACAGATTATCCACCTTGCCCCAGATGGTGCCCCTGACACGATCGAGTTCCGTCTGCGCGTCAGCCAGGCTGGCAGTGAGCCGCCCTTCCCGGTCGGCTGCGGCACGCAACTCCGCTTTCGCGTGCTCGAGTTCCGAGGCGACACGTTCGTGCTCTGCACGCACCTGATCCAGTTCGGCAAGCGCACGGTCGCGCTCACCTCGAATCAGCAGTTGAAACGTCGCGGCGCCTGCAGCCGCCTGCGCGTTCGCCGCCGGTGCCGGCGCCGAACCATCGTACTCGCCCTCCGGCTTCGACAAACGCTCGCGAACGGCGGCAAAAGCCTGCGGCGACCACCCGGACGCGAGTCTCGTGACGAACGCGGTCAGTTCGCCATTGAAGAACAGATGCGGCGGAATCCTGAACGTGTCCTCGTGTCGGTCGTACACGCGCAGCATCTCAATCAGCTCCAGGAACCGCCGCCAGTCGCCGTCAATCTCGAAGAAGCGCCCGACGAACGACTCCATGCTCTTGCGGAGCAGGTCGAAGCGCTCGATCCGCTCGAGGTACGGATGCACGACGCCGCCGGAGATATCCGCATACTCCCACATCAGCGCATCGCGATTGCGGTGCGTCACGTTGCCACCGTGCGCACGGTAAAGGAGGAGCGCGTCCTTCATCACATGAAACCGGGCGCCACCGGCAAGCGAACGCAGCCAGAAATCCCAGTCCGGCGAGTAGGTCAGGTCCTCCCGGAAAAAGCCGATCCGGTCGTGCGTGGACTTCCTGATCAGCACGGTCGAATGGCACAGGTGGTTCTCCCACACCCAGCTGTCGGGCGCGTTCAGGTCGAGATCCTGATTGAACCACGGCGCATAAAAGCATTTGTCGGGGTCGACCGGCTGGCTCGATGCATCGATTTCCGCCATGAAGCTGCCGCAGATATCGACATCCGGATGGGCGTCCATGAACGCAACCTGCGCCGCAAGCTTCTCGGGCGCGAACACGTCGTCAGAATCCAGGCTCGCGATGAATTCACCGGACGCGAGACGCAGCGCCGTGTTGTACGCCGCGCACGCGCCCTGGTTGCGCTCCTGGCGCACCGCGCGAATCCGCGGATCATCGAACTGCTGGATGACCTCCCAGGAATCGTCTGTCGAACAGTCGTCGACAATGATCAGCTCCCACGACGCGTACGTCTGGGACAGCACCGACCGGATCGTCTCCCCGATGAATCTGCCGTAGTTGTAAGACGTCGTGAGAACGCTGACACGCGGCCGCGAATCCCCGATCGAATAATTATTGTTTGCCATTGCAGATGTATTGAATGATGTCGACGATGCGATTCGCCCCGTCTTCCCCAAGCTCGCCGTACAGCGGCAACGCGAGTACTTCGCGCGACACTCGCGTCGCAACCGGCAAGCGCCCGGGATCGGCGCTCGGCAGCGCGCGATAGCAATTGTGCTCGCTACATAGCGGATAGAAATAGCGCCGCGAAAATACGTTGAACTGCTTCAGCGTGTCGTACAACCGGTCGCGCGACACGCCGCATGCCTGTGCGTTCACGCGCACGATGAAATACTGCATGCTGTGGCCAACGTTCGGTGGCAGGCGGAAGCATGTGATGCCGGGAATCTCGTCCAGGCGACTCAGGTAAACCTGTGCAACGCGCTGCCGCGCGGCATGCTCCGCGTCGTAATGGGCAAGATTGACGAGACCCAGTGCCGCCTGTACTTCGTTCATCTTGCCATTCGTACCCGGCATGATGACTTCGGTCTCGTTCAAGATTCCGAAATTCTTAAGCAGATCGACGCGCCGCTTCATCGCCTCGTCAGCCATTGCCAGCCCGCCGCCCTCGGCCGAGTGAAACAGCTTCGTCGCGTGGAAGCTGTACATCGTCGCATCGCCGAACTCGGCGACCGGCTTGCCGTCGATTTCCGTGCCGAATGCGTGCGCGCCGTCGTAGAGCACTTTGACACCGTACTGCTCACGAATGCGCTCAAAAGCCTTCACGTCGCACGGCATCCCATACACATGCACGCCGAGCACACCCGTCGTGCGCGGCGTGATCAGCGCTTCGGCCACGGCAGGGTCAATGGTCAGCGTTTCCTCGTCGATGTCGCAAAACACCGGCGTCACGTTGTTCCAGTGCAGCACATGCGGCGTCGCGGGAAACGTGAACGGCGTCGTAATGACTTCACCGGCGAGCCGCAGCGCCTGGCAGGCGACGAGCAACGCGCTCGTCCCGTTGTTGAAAAGCGAGAAGTGCCGTGCACCGAGCCGCTTCGCGAGCGCCGCCTCCAGCTCAACGTGCTTCGCACCGCCATTCGTCAGCCAGGCGCTGTCCCAGATGTCTTCCAACTGCGACGTGAACTCGCCAAGCGGCGGCAACATCGGTTTCGTCACATAGATCGGACTGGCGAAACCATCCGGCTTTTGTCTCATAGGGCGCTCCTGATTGATTCCTCGTGCGGATCCGCACGCGCCGGCCCCGGCGCCGGATCCACTACCGGCCAACGCTGCGTCAGGCCACCGTCTTCGACAACAGCCGCGTCTGGACCTTGTTGTCGAAATGTACGGCGCCATAAAGCGGCAGATAGGTGCCGCGCGAGACGTTGAATTGCACGGCGATCGGCACATGATCGCACGTGTCGACCTGGCCAATGCTCAGGTCGGTCGGCACTGACGTGGCCGCGCTGATGCTGTAATCGCCGCCGCGCAGCGATACCTTGAACGTCCAGTCGACCACGTGGACTTCACCCGCGTGCACGTCGTACAAATGCGCGTGCTCGAGGCCGGTGTCCGAGTACGCGATATCGAAACCGTTCTTGTCGCGCAGGTGATAGCCGAATGCCAGCAGCGGCAGATCTTCCTCGACGCTCACGATCATTCTCAGCGTCACGGTGTCACCGTAGGTAACCTGGCGTGTCGCGCGCCCCTGTTCGTTCAACAACTGCACGTTGACGAAGCTTGCGCGGCCATTGCGGATCCGCTGGAACGCCGCCTGCTTCTGGAATTCGTCCGCGCCGTCGTTGAGATCGGCATCGAGCTCGGCGATCTGCGTCGAGGGCGCCTCGTCGTCGGCAATCACATGCTGCTTCTTGCGGACATAAGACGAGTAATACGACTCGATCACATGGTCCGTCGATCCGACAGCAAGCATGTTGCCGTGATCGAGCAGGATCGCGCGGTTGCACAGCGCCTTCACCGAACCGGGGTCGTGGCTGACGAACAGCAGCGTCGTGCCCCGATCCATCAGCTTCTTCATCACGGCCATGCACTTCGCCTGGAACAGCGCGTCACCGACCGACAGCGCCTCGTCGACGATCAGGATGTCCGGATTGACGTGGATCGCGACCGAGAATGCGAGGCGCACGTACATGCCCGACGAGTACGTCTTCAGCGGCTGGTTGACGAAATCGCCGATCTCGGAGAAATCGACGATGGCCGGATACTTCTCTTCCAGCTCTTCCTCGCTCATCCCGAGAATCTGGCCGTACAGCATCACGTTTTCGCGACCGGTGAACTCGGGATTGAATCCCGATCCGAGTTCGAGCAGCGCGGCAACCTTGCCGTTCGTTTCGACTGTGCCGGCGCTCGGCGCGAGCGTCCCAGAGATCACCTGGAGCAGCGTGGACTTTCCCGAGCCGTTGTGACCGACAATCCCCACCGTCTCGCCGCGCGCGATATCGAACGAGACATCGCGCAACGCCCAGAACTCCCGGTAATACTGCTTGCGGGAGCCGAACAGCATCTGCATGAGGCGTGCACGCGGGTTATCGTAAATATGAAAGACCTTGCTCAGATCCTTCACGCTGACTGCAAGATCAGAGGACATCTGCGAATCCTTTCCGCGTGCGATTAAACCATTGGTAGCCCAGTACCGCGACGCCGATACTGACGATCATCATCACCAACACACCGGTCCAGCTCGGCACGGTTCCAAAGATCACGACGTTGCGGCTTTGCTCGATGACGAACGCGATCGGATTCATTCCGACGATATGCTGGTAACTGGCCGGCAGTGAGCTCACCGGATAAAACACCGGCGTCAAGAACATCAGCACCGTCGTCACGAGCCCGATCGACTGGCCGATGTCCTGGATGAACACGCCCAGCGACGCCAGGAACCAGCAGACACCGAGGGTGAACAGGATGAACGGCAAGACGATCAGCGGGAAATACAGGATCGTGAGATGCACCTGGAAACCCAGCACGAGCATCGCGAGCACCAGCACGCAGAAGCTGATCGCGGCATGGAACAGCGCGACGAGCAGCGCGACGACAGGCAGCACCTCGAGCGGAAACACGACCTTCTTCACGTAGTTCGCGTTACTGATGATCAGTGATGGCGCACGGTTCACGGCTTCCGAGAACACCTGGAACATGATCATCCCGACGAACAGCACGACTGCAAATTCCGTCTTCGAATCAGATCCGGTATTCCAGCGTGCCTTGAAAATCACGCTGAACACAAACGTGTAGACGGTCAGCAGCAGCAACGGGTTGAAGAACGACCACAGCAGGCCGAGCACCGAGCCGCGATATCGGCCGACCACTTCGCGGCGCGCCATTTGGAGGATCAGGCGGCGATGCCGCCAGATAGGAAGTGATGGTTGAATGATTTCCCGCATGACAATCTCTAGCTAAACCATGCCGCACGAACGACTCGGCATGTAGTGTGATGTGCGCCGCCGGATCGGGCAGCATCAGGCATCGAACAGTTCCGCGAGGACGAGCGCAAGCCCGTCCGACCACTGCGGTCGGTGCAATCCGAAACGCTCGTCGAACCGCGTGTTGTCGAGTACCGAGAAGGTCGGACGCGGCGTCTTCGCCGGATACTCGGCTGCGGGGATCGGCTTCACTTCCCGGACAGACAGGCCTGTCTGTGGGGACAGGCTTCTGGCGCCGGCAAAAATGGCTTCCGCGAACGCGTGCCAGGTCGTCGAGCCCTGCGCCGTCATGTGATAGAGGCCGCTCGCGAACGATTCCGCCCGCCGCTCGACGAGCGCTTTCGCCGCCGCGTGCGCGGTCAGGTCCGCAATCATGCGTGCGCTCGTCGGCGCGCCGAACTGATCGCTGACGACCGACAGCGTCTCGCGACTCGCACCCAGCCGAAGCATCGTGCGCAAGAAATTCTGGCCGCGCGACGCGTAGACCCACGACGTGCGGAACACGAGCCAGTCTCCGCCGGCGTCGGCGATCGCCTGTTCGCCGGCCAGCTTGCTCGCACCGTAAGCGTTCAGCGGGCGCACGTCGTCGCTCTCGGCATACGGCGTTCGCTTGCTCCCGTCGAACACATAGTCGGTCGAGAAGTGGATCAGCAACGCGCCACACTTCCGCGCGGCGCGCGCGAGCGCGCCCGCCGCATCGCGATTGATTGCAAATGCAGTGTCGGGCTCGTCCTCGGCGCGATCCACCGCGGTATACGCAGCCGCATTGACCACGAGATCGGGCGCGAGCGCGTCGACATATGCAGCGACGGCCGCCGCATCGCCGAGATCAACGACTTGACGTGTCGCGGCTACCACCTCGCCCAGCGGTTGCAGCGCACGCACGAGCTCCCATCCGACCTGCCCGTTCGCCCCCGTCACGAGAATCTTCATGCGTAGGTCTCCAGATCCGCCAGCACGGTACCGGCGAGATCCTTCGGTGCGATCACCGGAGCGCCGTCGAGCGGCCAGTCGATGCCAACGTGTGTGTCGTTCCACAGCAGCACGCGCTCGAATTCGGGATACCAGAAATCGGTCGTCTTGTATTGAAACGTCGCCGCCTCGGACATCACCAGAAAGCCGTGCGCAAATCCGGCAGGCACCCACATCTGCAGGTGATTTTCCGCGGACAGAACGCTGCCGACCCATTTGCCGAACGTCGGCGAAGAACGACGCAGATCGACGGCGACGTCGAACACCTTGCCTTCGACGACGCGGACCAGCTTGCCCTGCGCATGACGGACCTGATAATGCATCCCGCGCAGCACGGACTTGACCGAGCGCGACTCGTTGTCCTGAACGAACTCGACATCCGCAACCTGCTCACGGAATTCCCGCTGATTGAAGCTCTCGAAGAAATACCCGCGAGCGTCGCCGAAGACCTTGGGCTCGATCAGCTTGACGTCTGGAAGTGCCGTGGAAGTTACCGTGATTGCCATAGAATCTTGTCCGTCAGTAGGTTCTTCAGATATTGCCCGTACGCGTTCTTGGCAAGAGGAGCGGCAAGCGTCAGCAGGCGCTCGGCATCGATCCAGCCCATTCGGTAAGCAATCTCCTCGGGGCATGCGACCACGAGGCCCTGGCGCTTCTGCAGGGTCGCGATGAAAGCCGCAGCCTCCATCAGCGAATCGTGCGTGCCCGTGTCAAGCCATGCGTAGCCGCGCCCCATGATCTCCACCTGCAGCTTGCCTGCCGCGAGATAACGGGAATTGACATCGGTGATTTCGAGCTCGCCGCGCGCTGACGGCTTGATGTCGGCCGCAATGTCGCACACGTCGTTGTCGTAGAAATAGAGGCCAGTCACGGCGTAGCGGGAGCGCGGCTGGGCCGGCTTCTCCTCGATCGACATCGCGCGCATCTGGTCGTCGAATTCGACGATGCCGTAGCGCTCCGGATCCTGCACGTGATAGGCAAAGACGGTCGCGCTTTCGGTACGCCCATTCGCCGCGTGAAGCTGCTTCGCGAGATCGTGACCGTGGAAGATGTTGTCGCCGAGAACCAGTGCGCTCGGATCGTTGCCGATGAAGTCCCGCCCGATGATGAACGCCTGCGCGAGCCCGTCGGGCGACGGCTGAACCGCGTACTGCAGGTTCATCCCCCACTTCGAGCCGTCGCCCAGCAACGCCTCGAAGCGCGGCGTGTCCGCCGGCGTCGAAATGACCAGCACGTCGCGAATGCCCGCGAGCATCAACGTCGAAAGCGGGTAGTAAATCATCGGCTTGTCGTACACCGGCAGTAGCTGCTTCGACACCGAGTGGGTAATCGGGTACAGCCGCGTGCCCGAGCCGCCCGCGAGAATAATGCCTTTACGTGCCATCGATCAGCCCCTCACGTGCGTTGCGCATAGTTCGTTTCGACCCACTTGCGGTAATCGCCGGACGCGACCTCGTCCACCCATACCTGATTGTCGAGATACCAGCGCACGGTCTTCGCGAGCCCCGTCTCGAACGTCTCGGCCGGCTTCCAGCCGAGCTCGCGCTCGAGCTTGCGCGCATCGATCGCGTAGCGGCGGTCATGGCCGGGACGATCCTTCACATAGGTGATCTGGTCGCGATACGATCCCGTCGCCTTCGGCCGCGCCGCGTCGAGCAGATCACAGAGCGTGTGCACGACGTCGAGGTTCTTCTTCTCGTTCCAGCCGCCGATGTTGTACGTCTCGCCCGGCACGCCGCGCGCAAGCACTTCGCGGATCGCGCTGCAGTGGTCGCCGACGTACAGCCAGTCGCGCACGTTCTGGCCATCGCCGTAGACCGGCAACGGCTTGACCGCGAGCGCGTTCGCGATCATCAGCGGAATCAGCTTCTCCGGGAACTGGTACGGGCCGTAGTTGTTCGAGCAGTTCGTCGTGAGCGTCGGCAGACCGTACGTGTGGTGATACGCACGCACCAGGTGGTCGGAGCCGGCCTTCGTCGCCGAATAGGGGCTGTTCGGGGCGTAAGGCGTCGTTTCCGAGAACTGGGGATCGGTCGCGGACAGCGACCCGAACACCTCGTCGGTCGACACGTGCAGGAAGCGGAACGCCTCCTTGTCCGCATCGTTTAGGCCGTTCCAGTGCGAGCGTGCCGCTTCGAGCAGCGTAAACGTACCGACGACATTGGTCTGCACGAAATCGGCCGGCCCGTGGATCGAACGATCGACGTGACTCTCGGCTGCAAAGTGGATCACTGCGCGCGGCTTGTGCTCGGCAAACAGCGCGTCGAGTGCCGCACGATCGCAGATATCGACACGAGCGAACACATGATCCGGATTCCCGTCGAGCGGCGCCAGCGTACGCAGGTTGCCCGCATAGGTCAGCTTGTCGACGTTGAGCACGGCCTCATCGGACACATCCATCCAGTCGAGTACAAAATTGGCACCGATAAAACCCGCGCCGCCGGTAACCAGGATCATGAAACACCCTCTAATAATAATGTGCGGCGCGCCTGGCAGGCGCTCATCGCACTTCTTGTCATGTCACAGTGGCCAAGTCTCGGCCGATCAGGCCCGGCATTTTAACCGGTCGCCATACCAGCAAAGTCACGAGATGTTAATTTCGGAGTGAAAATGTCAATTATAGGAATCCAGCCGGTGCCAACTCCATGCTGCTAACAACTTGATACAGCGCGAGGCCCTTTGCGCCACGAAAAATAGCATGCCTGGCGGGTCGCCCGATGTGGATCAGCCGTTGCGCCAACGTATATTCATACGATTTTCCCCAGTTCACCTCGTTTCGGTACGATCTGACCCTCATGCTTCCTGCCCCCATCGCCATCGGCGACATCCAAGGCTGTCATTCCGCTTTCCAGTCTTTACTCGAAAAGCTTTCAGCCCCCGCCGACACGCCGCTGTGGATCGCCGGCGACGTCGTCAACCGCGGCCCGGATTCCCTCGCCTCGCTGCGCGCACTCGTCGACCTCGGCCCGCGCGCGACGGTCGTGCTCGGCAATCACGACCTGCACCTGCTTGCGGTCTCCGCCGGCCTGCGCACTGAGCGCCCGGGCGACACCATCGGCGAGATCCTCGACGCGCCCGACGCCGATGCGCTGCTCGACTGGGTCCGCCACCGTCCGTTCGTGCATGCCGAGAACGGCATGCTGCTCGTCCATGCGGGTGTGCTGCCACAGTGGGATGCCACGCTCGTGCTCGAACTCGCCGACGAGCTCCAGCGCGCGCTGCGCGCGCCCGACTGGCGCGACACGCTGCAGAAGCTGTACGGCAACGAGCCGAATCAATGGAGCCCTGATCTGAAGAAACGTGACCGGATGCGCGTCGCGTTCAACGCGTTCACGCGCGTGCGCTTCTGCACGCCCGACGGTGCAATGGACTTCAAGGCGAACGGCGGCCCCGACAGCGCGCCGCCCGGCTACCTGCCGTGGTTTGACGTACCGGGGCGCCGCACCGAGGACGTGACGATCGTGTTCGGCCACTGGGCCGCGCTCGGCCTGATGGTGCGCGAGAACGTCGTCGCGCTCGATTCGGGGTGTGTATGGGGCAATCAACTGTCAGCCGTGCGGCTGACCGCCGATCCGGCGCAGCGCACGGTCACGCAGGTGCAGTGCGATGCGTGCCGCGCGCCGGGCGGAGAGTGATTAAAGGCTGATTCGCGTCGCCGGGAAGCGCGTCAACCCTCACGCCCCGGCACCGGTGCGTCGGCCGCCTCATGCCCAGCCGCGCCGACACCAACCTCGGTCGCCGGATACGCATGCTTCTGCAATTCCGCGAGCGACTCGGCCGTCGGTTTGCCAACCTTCGCCTGCAACTTCACGAGCGCAGCCCCGATCGCTTCACGCGCCGCCGCGGACGTCGCCCGCCGGTCGCCCCCCGGTGCAATCGGTTCACACACGTACAGGTGCGCGACGAGCGGGCCGCCGCGCAACACCATGTCGAGCGACGTGCCCAGCGCCAGTTCGCCGGTATAGGCCGGCGCAACCGACTGCCGCCCCTGCGCATCCTCGTACATCAGGCAGATCGGCTGCACCGCGCAGCCGGCCGACACCGCGGCCTGGAACAGGTTCGCGTGGAACGGCAGCAGTTCCTGCCCGTCGGTCGTCGTCCCTTCCGGAAACACGCACATCAGCCCGCCGTTGCGCAGGCGCTCGGCCATCTCGTGCATGACGCGCATCGCCTCGGTGCGCTTCTCGCGCTGCAGGAACACGGTGTCGAGCTTCTCGGCGAGCCAGCCGACCACCGGCCACTGTCGCACCTCGGCCTTCGACACGAACGGCGTCGGCCGCCACGCGTTGACCGTGTAGATGTCGAGCCACGACACGTGATTGCCGACCACGAGCGCACTCGCGTCGAGCCGCGCGCTGTCGTTATGGACGACGAGACGCATCCCGCAGATCCGCAGCAGCTTGAGCGACCAGCGGCGTATCAGCTCGGCGCGGCGCGCCGGCGTGACGTGCGAAAAACGCAGCGCGACGATCACCATGCCGCGCAACAGGTGGAAAACGAGACGCAGCTTGCGAAGGGCAATCATGGCGATAGTCCGGCGTGGTTCAGGAGCGCTCGAACGCGATCCGCCCGGCCACGAGCGTCGCGCGCACGGTGGCCGGCAGTTCGTAGCCGAGGAACGGCGAGTTGTGGCCCTGGCTCTTCAGCGCACGCGGCTCGACGCGCCAATGAGCGCGCGGGTCGAACACGCACAGGTCGGCCGCACCGCCTTCGGTGAGGCGGCCAGCCGGCAGCTTCAGCACGTCAGCCGGCGCGGACGTGATGCGGCGCAGCGCCTGCGCGAGCGGCGTACGCGTCTCGTCGGCCCACTTCAGCGTCAGCGACAGCAGCAGCTCGAGCCCGGTCGCGCCCGGCGTCGCTTCGCCGAACGGCAACAGCTTCTCGTCGTCGTCGACCGGCGTGTGATCGGAGCAGATCGCATCGATCGTGCCGTCGGCGAGCGCCACGCGAATCGCTTCGCGATCGCGCTCGCTGCGCAGCGGCGGATCGAGCCGGAACTGCGAATCGAAGTAGCCGATGTCGACGTCGATCAGATGCACGTGATTCACGCCGACGTCGCAGGTCACGGGCAGCCCCTCGGCCTTCGCCTCGCGCACGAGCGCGAGGCCGGCCGCCGACGACAGCCGCGCGAGGTGCACGCGTGCGCCCGTCACGCGCATCAGTTCGAAGATCGTGTGCAGCGCGATCGTCTCGGCCGCTACCGGAACGCCGGACAGCCCGAGCCGCGACGCCAGCGCGCCGCTCGCGGCGACACCGCCGCGGCCGATGAACGCGTCTTGCGGGCGCAGCCACGTGGTGTAGCCGTAGGTGCTCGCGTACTGCAGCGCACGCAGCAGCACCTGTGTGTCGCGCACCGGCACGTTGGCGTGCGTGAACCCGACACAGCCGGACTCGGTCAGCGCGACCATCTCGGTGATCACCTCACCCTTGAGGCCGACCGTCAGCGCGCCGAGCGGATGCACGTTCGCCTGGTGCAGGTTGCGCGCACGGAACTTGAGCATCTCGACGAGGCCCGGCTCGTCCAGCACGGGGTCAGTATCCGGCGGGCACACGAGGGTCGTGACACCGCCCGCGACAGCCGCGGCCATCTCGGACGCAAGCGTCGCCTTGTGCTCGTAGCCGGGTTCGCGCAGCCGCGCGCACAGGTCGACGAGGCCGGGCGCGACGATCATGCCCGCCGCGTCGATCGTGTTGTCCGCGTTGAAACCGGCCGGCGCCGCCGTGCCGAGCGCGGCGATCTTGCCGTCCGCGACGAATACGTCGGCCTGCTGCTCGGTGCCGGCGACCGGATCGATCAGCGTGCCGCCTTTGATATGAATCTTCATGCGCTGTCAGTGAATGCGTTGATTGCGTGAATAAGGATGCGCGAAAGCGGGGCTCAGTCGCTGTTGCCGGCGACGATGCCCATCACCGCCATCCGCACGGCGATGCCGAACGTGACCTGGTTGAGGATCACCGACTGCGGGCCATCGGCGACCTGCGAATCGATCTCGACGCCGCGGTTCATCGGGCCGGGGTGCATCACGATCGCGTCGGGCGCGGCCAGCGCGAGGCGCTCGGGCGTCAGGCCCCAGGTCTTGAAGTATTCCTGCGCGGACGGCAGCAACGCGCCGCTCATCCGCTCGTTCTGCAGGCGCAGCATGATGATCACGTCGACGCCCTTAAGCCCTTCGTCGAGGTTGTGGAACACCTTCACGCCCATCTGCTCGAGCCCGCCCGGCAGCAGCGTGCGCGGGCCGATCGCGCGCACTTCCGGCACGCCGAGCGTGGTGAGTGCATGGATGTCGGAGCGGGCGACACGCGAATGCAGGATGTCGCCGACGATCGCCACGCGCAGCTTCGTGAAGTCGCGCTTGTAGTGACGGATCGTGTACATGTCGAGCAGGCCCTGCGTCGGGTGCGCATGGCGGCCGTCGCCGGCGTTGATCACGTGCACGTGCGGTGCGCAGTGCTCGGCGATCAGGTACGGCGCGCCGCTCGACGCATGGCGCACGACGAACAGGTCGGCATGCATCGCCGACAGGTTGTTGATCGTGTCGAGCAGCGATTCGCCCTTGCTCGTCGACGACGCATTGATGTTCAGGTTCAGCACGTCGGCCGACAGGCGCGTCGCGGCGATCTCGAAGGTCGTGCGCGTGCGCGTCGAGTTCTCGAAGAACAGGTTGAACACGGACTTGCCGCGCAGCAGCGGCACCTTCTTCACTTCACGGTCCGTCACGCTGACGAACTGCTCGGCCGTATCGAGGATGTGGTTGACGATCGAGCGCGGCAGGCCCTCGATCGACAGCAGGTGCTTCAGCTCGCCGTTTTTCGTGAGCTGCGGGTTGCCCTTCAGGAAGCCGTAGCGGAACCGGTCGGGGCTCGCGGCCGCGGCGGGATTGCCGGTGCGGCCAGTGGTGTCGGTGGTCATGGTGTGCGTGATTCCAACTATGCAAACGGGCCGCGGTGCAAACCAGCGGCCCGGGATACGGTTCGCGTGTCGTTCAGGCGCCGTGCACCTCGACGCGCAGCGTGAACTGCGCATCGTCGCGTGCGAGCACGAGCGTCGCGCCGGCCGGCACGTCGAGCGCGCCGCCCGCGAAGCGCGCGGCGACCGGCAGCTCGCGGCCGCCGCGATCGGCGAGCACCGCGAGTTCGACCGCGGCCGGACGGCCATAGTCGAACAGCTCGTTGAGTGCCGCGCGCACGGTGCGCCCGGTAAACAGCACGTCGTCGACGAGCACGATGCGCGCGCCGTCGATCTCGAACGGCAGCGACGTCGGGCTGGCCTGGCTGTGCAGCCCCTTCTTCGCGTAATCGTCGCGGTGCAGCGCGACGTTCACGACGCCGAACGCGGGCGCACCGAGATCGCGCGCGAGGCGCTCGGCAAGCCATGCGCCGCCGCTGTGAATGCCGGCGAGCCGCGGGCCGCCCGGTTCGGCGAACGCCGTGCCGTACGCGGCGCGGATCTGGTCGAGCAGGACGCGGTAAAGCGCCTCGGCGTCAATGGTGCTCATGGTCGGACAATTGATCGAGATACTGTTGAAGGATGACGCGCGCGGCCTCGGCATCGAGCATCTCGGCCCGTGCGCGGCCGCGCACGTTGCGCTCGCGCAGCCCGGCCTCGGCCTCGACCGACGAATAGCGCTCGTCGACCCACGTGACGGGCAGCCCGAAGCGGCCGTTCAGCTGGTTGCCGAAGCGCTTTGCCTGCTGCGTCATGTCGTGCGGCGTGCCGTCCGGATGCATCGGCAGGCCGACGACGAGCGCGTCCGGCCGCCATTCGGCCAGCAGGTCGCCGACCGCCTTGAAGCGGTGTTCGCGGTTCAGGTTCTGGATCACGACGAGCGCACGGGCCGAGCGCGTCAGCGCATTGCCGACCGCGACGCCGATACGTTTTTCGCCGTAGTCGAACGCGAGGAGCGTCGCATCGCGCGCGCTCGCGCCACTCATGCGTGCCCTGCTTCGCCGGACAGCATCGACGAGCTGACGCCGAGCAGGCCGAGTGCGGCTTCGAAGCGCTCTTCGGCCGGCGTGTCGAACACGATGCGCGGATCGGCGGCGACCGTCAGCCAGCCGTTGCGGGAAATTTCTTCCTCGAGCTGCCCTGCCCCCCAGCCAGCATGGCCGAGCGTCAGCAGGAAGCGTTTCGGGCCGGTGCCCGTCGCGACCGCCTCGAGCACGTCCTTCGACGTGGTCATCTCCAGCCCACCCTCGACGGACATCGACGAGTTGTAGCTCGCGCCCTCCACCGGCTCGTGCAGCACGAAACCGCGCTCGGTCTGGACCGGGCCGCCGAAGTACACCGGGATGTGCAGCAGCGGCTCGATGTCGAGCTTCAGGTCGATGCGGTTGAACAGCGATTCGAGGTCGATGTCGGTAGGACGATTGATGACGAGGCCGAGCGCACCGCGCTCGCTGTGATCGCAAAGATAGACCACCGTTCCCGAGAACGTCGGATCGGCCATGTTCGGCATGGCGATCAGGAACTGGTTGGTGAGATTGATGCGATCGGAAGGCTTTGACATGGTTTGAATTTTAGCAAAGACGCCGCGGCCTGACCGGGCCGCGATCAACAAGCAACGCCGCACCGCGCTGGCAACGGCGCGCACGGATCACATGGCACTCTAACACGCGCGCGGGCGCTGTCGGCAGCGTGTTGCGGACCCGCGCGGCAAGGGCCGCCGGCGCGTGTTCGTCCCCTTGTTCGTCAGGCCCGGCCGAGCGCCGCGCCGAGCGCGCCGGACGCCGCCGTGAGGTCCGGCGGCGCAACGCCGGCCGCAATCTTCAGCAGCGCCGCGCGCAGCATGTCGGACGCGTGGCCATGCGCATCGAGGCCGCCGTCGGCAAGCGGCACACCGTGCGCCGCACGCCGCCACGCGAGGCCAAGCGTGTCGGCCAGCAGCGCCGCGTGGCCGAGCCCCAGCGCGCACGCGGCCGTGCCGACCCGGTAGGCGGCGCCGGACGCATGCCACGCGGCACCCGCGTCGGCTCCGGCCGGATCGGCCGCGAGGTCGGCCATCGACGCATCGGCCGTCTGCAGGAAATCCTCATAGGCATGCGCATTGACCGTCACGACGCCGAGTGCGCGAGTCGGCGCGGCGGCAACCGCGTCGCGTTCGGCCCGGGCGGCATCGGCCTCCCACAGCGCTTCGGACGCCGGCGTGCCGGCGACGTGCCAGTCGACCGTCAATCCGTAGTCGTGCAGCACGTCGACGAGCGCGACATCCTCGGCCGCGGCGCCGAACAGCGCG
Source organism: Burkholderia sp. HI4860 (assembly GCF_002223045.2). Taxonomy (NCBI): domain Bacteria; kingdom Pseudomonadati; phylum Pseudomonadota; class Betaproteobacteria; order Burkholderiales; family Burkholderiaceae; genus Burkholderia; species Burkholderia sp. HI4860. The sequence goes on from NZ_NKFO02000003.1 coordinate 1,022,639, forward strand.
AAATCGCGCCACAGCAGCGCCACCGTCTCCCGCACGAGTTCGGGCGGCGCACTGCGCCGGCCCTGCGCGTGCTCGCCGAGCAGCAGGTTCGTGCGCGCGAGAAAGCGCTTCAGCTCGGGTGCGCCGCTGGCGCGCAGCGCGCGCACGCATGCGGCCGCGAGCCGCCAGAAATCGTATGGCTCGTCGCCGGCGAGCGCGACCAGCATCGCATCGAGTTCGTCGAGTGCCGCGTCGGGTGCGCCGTGTTCCGCGCGCAGCACGCCAAGCAACGCCTGTTCGTAGCGGGCACGAATCCGGGTCGCGAACGCGTCGGGCAGCACACGCAGCGTGGCGGGCGGCACCGCGCGGCCGACGAGCGCGAGCGCGTCGAGCGGCACCTGCGCGCGCAGGTCGGCGGCGCTTTGCGCACGCAATGCGCGGAAATGTTCGAAGAGAACCGGCGAGCAGGCGAGCTCACGCAGGTTGTGGCGTGCGACGGCCGCGCGGAAATCGCGCAGCGCGGCACGCCAGCCGGCCGAAGTCGGCTCGGCGGCGACGAGCGGCACGGCGGCCGACAGCTGCCCCGCGAAACGCGCGGCCGGCAGCCAGCCGGCTTCCGCGAGCACGGCCGCCGCAGCGGCGAGCGGTGCGGCCGCGTCGTCGCGATGCTCGAAAGCGTCGGCGGCCGCCGCAAGCCATGCGTCGGCCGCGCGCACGGCTCCGCCGCGCGGGTTGGGCAGTGCGTCAGGGTGGGGAACGTTCGCCGGTTCTGGCCTCATGGACACGCGCGCCTGTCATCGTCAAGTCGCTCGCGCGAGCCTCGACGCATGAGCGCCGGGTCGATGCGAGGCCTGAGCGGTGTGTCCGTGGGCCAAGGGTCCGGTCAGATCTGGACCATCTCGAAGTCTTCCTTGCGGGCGCCGCATTCAGGACACGTCCAGTTGATCGGGACGTCTTCCCAGCGCGTGCCCGGGGCAATGCCCTCTTCCGGCAGCCCGGCTTCTTCGTCGTAAATCCAGCCACAAATCAGGCACATCCAGCTCTTGTATTCCATCTTAAGCCGCGTCGGGAAAGTCGGTAAATTCGGGAGCCATGATGGTACCGTGTCGGGGCCGGACTGCCTAGCAATCGCGCTGGAGTAACGCGACTACGTTGCGCTGCGCTAAAAAATCCGTCGTGCGGGCCGGATTCCGCCGCATAATGGCTGAAAAGTGCGGCCTGCCGGGCAACACAGGGCCGAAAACGCCCATTTCGCCTCGCCGTCCGCATGCCCGTCGCTTTCCCGTTTTTCTCTTGCCCCATTTTTACATGTCCAGCAACGCCCCTCCGATCGTCCTCACCTTTGGCCTGTCCGACCCCACCGGCGGCTCTGGCATTCAAGCCGATCTGTTGACCCTGGCGAGCATGGGCTGTCACGGCGTGTCCGTCCTGACGGGCTACACCGTGCGCGACTCGGCCGCCTGCGACGAAGTGACCGGCCTCGATCCCGACGTGGTCGCCGCCCAGGCGCGCATGCTGCTCGAAGACATGCCGGTTGCGGCGTTCAAGATCGGCGCGGCGACGCGCGCGGAAGTCGTGAGCGCGATCGCCGAGGTCGTCGCCGACTACGACGGCGTGCCGCTCGTGCTCGCGCCCGACTTCACGCTCGACGACGAGCACGTGCTCGCAGCCGACGACCTGCGCGAATCGATCGCCGACCTGCTGGCACCGCAAACCACGCTGCTGGTCGCCGACTACGCGACGCTGATCGCGCTCGCGCAGCCGGACGGCGACGCCGAGGCGCCGAATCTCGACGCGGCGGTCTCGCACCTGCTGTCGCAGGGCTGCGAGTACATCCTGTCGTCCGAGACGGGCTCGCACCGGCTCGTCAATACACTGTACGGCGAGGAAGGCCAGCTCCGCGAGGACATGTGGGATCGCTCGCCGCACCGCCTGATGGGCATCACGGACACGCTGGGCGCGGCCATCGCGGCGTTGCTCGCGAACGGCCAGGAGCCGCCCGAAGCGGTTCGCGAAGCGCAGGAATACCTGTACCAGGCCACGCGTGACGCATTCCGGCCCGGCATGGGAGCGTACTTGCCCGACCGGTTCTTCTGGGCGCGCAGCAACGAGGATTCGGATACGCCGCCGGCCGTGAAGGCCGACGCGGTGCCGAGGACGTCGCATCGGCATTGAGGTGACCTAGGGGCACGCGGGTGTTTAGACGATCAAACGCCCGCCGCACCACTCCCTTCTCGTCCCCTACTGCCCGCATCCGTCATTCAGTCCGACACGGCCGCAGTCATCGCGGCTGAATCCGCATTCCGCCAGCCCGATTCGATTCGTATCAACGTTCAGTTGAGCGATGAACGAACGTCGAACATTTCAAGACCCAAGCTCGCCAAAAATCGAATCGGTCCCATAGATTGGCCGCGATATCCCCTGCTACGGTTCACCCCATTCAATGTGCACCATGCAAAGGAGTATGCGATGGTTCAGGACACGCTCCTGAAATCGAAGGGAATCAGGGCCGAATCTCGAGATGCCTGTCGTCTGGATGAGTCAAACCGGCCCCGCCGCATCCCGTGGTCACGAATCCCGGAAGTCGGGCGCAAGAACGCCACCGAGGCAAGCACGGCACAGTGGGAGTAACGCTATGGTTCGAGCCAAATGTGTTGCGTCGATTGTGTTGTGTGTCCCGATCGCTATCTGCCACGCCAGAACGGTAAGCACCGTGACCGTCGAGCAATCCGGCCAGACGTCAGCCCCGGACGACCCGCTGACCAGGGACGCATGCAAGAATTTCAAACCGACCGTCGCGCAACTGAAGCGGTTCTTCTCGAGAGCCGCGCCGATTGACGGCAGGTTTGTCGCTCACGATTACTACTCGCCCTGCCATTCGGATGGCGCCATTTCGTTTCCGGACGGCAGTTCGGGGAGGTGGCGCGTCTACTCCAGCGGCACCGCATCGCTGACCTGGGCATCGAGCGACAACACGGTCTACCTCTACAACGGTCGGAACAACGGCTGGCACGATCCGTTCGCGTGCAGCTACGGCCTTCACGATGAAGACGACGACACTTCGTGCTATCTGCCGGGCTTCTGATTTCGATCGTCCGGCGAATCCATAAAAAAAGACCCGCATCGCTGCGGGTCTTTTTCTTTGGCTGGAGCGCGCATCGCTGCGCGCCCCGGACACCATCGACCGAAGTCGATTACATGTCCATGCCCATGCCGCCCATGCCGCCCGGCATACCGCCCGGCATCGGTGCGTCTTCCTTCGGCAGTTCAGCAACAGCTGCGTCCGTCGTCAGCAGCAGGCCTGCAACCGACGCTGCGTTCTGCAGTGCGGTACGCGTGACCTTGGTCGGGTCGACCACACCGGCTTCGACCATGTCGACGTACTCGCCCGTCGCTGCGTTGTAGCCGTAGTTGCCCTGGCCTGCAGCAACTGCCGCCACCACGACGCTGGCTTCTTCGCCGCCGTTCGTGACGATCTGGCGCAGCGGCTCTTCCATTGCGCGCAGCACGATCTTGATGCCGGCGTTTTGATCGGCGTTAGCGCCGGTCAGGCCTGCGATCGCGGTGCGAGCGCGGATCAGCGCAACGCCGCCACCTGCCACGATGCCTTCTTCCACAGCTGCGCGCGTTGCGTGCAGTGCGTCTTCGACACGTGCCTTCTTTTCCTTCATTTCGACTTCGGTCGCTGCACCAACCTTGATCACTGCAACACCGCCAGCCAGCTTGGCCACGCGCTCTTGCAGCTTTTCACGGTCGTAGTCCGACGTCGCTTCTTCGATTTGCGCGCGCACTTGCTTCACGCGTGCTTCGATGTTCACGGCTTCGCCTGCGCCGTCGATAATCGTCGTGTTTTCCTTGCCCACTTCGATGCGCTTCGCCTGGCCCAGTTCTGCCAGCGTTGCCTTCTCGAGCGTCAGGCCGGTTTCTTCCGCGATCACCTGGCCGCCGGTCAGGATCGCGATGTCTTCCAGCATCGCCTTGCGACGGTCGCCGAAGCCCGGCGCCTTGACCGCAACGGTCTTCAGGATGCCGCGGATGTTGTTGACGACCAGCGTTGCGAGCGCTTCGCCTTCGATGTCTTCAGCGATGATCAGCAGCGGACGGCCAGCCTTCGCGACTTGCTCGAGTACCGGCAGCAGATCACGGATGTTCGACACCTTCTTGTCGTGCAGCAGCACGAACGGGTTGTCGAGGACAGCGACTTGCTTTTCCGGGTTGTTGATGAAGTACGGCGACAGGTAGCCGCGGTCGAATTGCATCCCTTCGACGACGTCGAGTTCGTCAGCCAGCGACTTGCCGTCTTCGACGGTGATGACGCCTTCCTTGCCGACCTTGTCCATCGCTTCAGCGATACGATCGCCGATCGACGTGTCGCTGTTCGCCGAGATCGAGCCGACCTGTGCGATTTCCTTGTTCGTCGTGCACGGCTTGCTGATCTTCTTCAGCTCTTCGACAGCCGCTGCGACTGCCTTGTCGATGCCGCGCTTCAGGTCCATCGGGTTCATGCCCGATGCGACGTACTTCATGCCTTCGCGAACGATCGATTGCGCGAGGACGGTTGCCGTCGTCGTGCCGTCGCCTGCGTTGTCGCTGGTCTTGGAAGCGACTTCCTTGACCATTTGCGCGCCCATGTTCTGGAGCTTGTCCTTCAGCTCGATTTCCTTCGCGACCGACACACCGTCCTTGGTGACCGTCGGGCCGCCGAAGCTGCGCTCGAGCACCACGTTGCGGCCCTTCGGACCGAGCGTGACCTTGACTGCGTTGGCGAGAATGTTCACGCCTTCGACCATCTTCGAACGGGCGGAATCGCCGAATACGACGTCTTTAGCTGCCATCTTCTAACTCCTTGAATTCTTGGGAATATGTACCGTCAGTGGACGCTTACTTCGCGTTGACCACGGCCATGATGTCTTCTTCGCGCATGACCAGCAGTTCGCTGCCGTCGACCTTCACGGTCTGGCCTGCGTACTTGCCGAACAGGACGCGATCGCCGACCTTCACGTCGAGCGCGATCGGGGCGCCCTTGTCGTCGCGCTTGCCCGGGCCGACGGCCAGGACTTCACCCTGGTCCGGCTTTTCAGCAGCGGCGTCGGGGATCACGATGCCCGAGGCGGTCTTGGTTTCCTGATCCAGGCGCTTGACGATCACGCGATCGTGCAAAGGACGAAGGTTCATATTCACTCCTCTCTTGACTGAGATTGAAGAACGCTTAGGGAATCTGCCCGGCTTATCGCCCGGCAGAGAATTGTTAGCACTCTCGTGCAGCGAGTGCTAATTATATGGACGGGTTTTGACAAATTCAAGAAGGGGAACCGGACGAATTTTCGGAGTGGGGACGAGGCGAAAAAGCACGCGGATCCGACAAAAAAACCATTTAAAAACAAATCATTACAAGCTCAACCCAGCCTTGCCGGCGAGGCTGCGCTGCCCCGGAATCTCATCCAGCCCCGTTTGGACACCGGGAAAGCACGGAGTTCCCGCGATCGCCGGCATCACTCGATAAATGCTGCAGCGGCGTCGATTCCATCCGCCGGCACGCGCGATCCCGCACCCGCCGGTCGCCTCCTGCGCCCCGCGCAGCGGAGCCATCGATCCGCATCGAAGCATTCATTTTCATTACGCCGATATTTACGGTTTACCTCTCCACTAAACACGTGTCAGGCCACATCCGTAAGGACGTGGATTACATTCAGTAATTTAGATGCGAATCATTCTCGTTTACATTGACATTCCCATTCGACACTCCTACGATGCGCCGCGTTGCGTTCATCTTCATGCCCTGGCCGATCGGTGCCGAGCGTCCGGGCAGCGACCGACAAGCAGGACTCCAGACTAAATAGAACCAGGGATTTGATATGAAGTTTGCGTCGTTCCAGGGAGACACCATCCGTGCTCGGATGCGCCCCGCCGCCTGCGCGGCCATCCTCGCGTGTGCCTCGTTCGCGAGCGGCGCGGCGTTCGCCGACGTGCCGGTCGACGCCCAGCCGGAAGCCCCCGAGGCCGACCTGGCGATCCAGGCGAAGCCGACCAACATGTGGACCGGCATCTGGACGCGCCAGAGCCTGCTCGGCGACATGGGCGGCATCCGCCCGTGGCTCGGCAAGTACGGCGCGACGCTGCAGATCACCGAAACCAGCGAGTACCTCGCGAACCTGCGCGGCGGCCTGAACCGCGGCGGCGCCTACGACGGGCTGACGACCGCCACCCTGACGGTCGACACGCAGAAGGCAATCGGCCTGCCCGGCGGCACGTTCAACGTCAGCGCGCTGCAGATCCACGGCACCAACCTGAGTGCGCGCAACCTCGGCACGCTCAACACCGCGAGCGGCATCGAGGCGCAGGGCACGACGCGCCTGTGGGAGCTGTGGTACCAGCAGTCGTTCCTCGACAAGCGCGTCGACGTGAAGATCGGCCAGCAGAGCCTGGACCAGGAATTCATGGTCAGCACGTATGCGAACACGTTCGTCAACACGATGTTCGGCTGGCCCGCGCTGCCCTCCTACGACCTGCCGAACGGCGGCCCCGCGTATCCGCTCGCGGGCCTCGGCGTGCGCGTACGCGCGCAGATCACGCCGAAGCTCACCGCGCTCGCGGGCGTGTTCGACGGCGATCCGCTCGGCAACAACCCGAGCAACCTGAGCGGCACCAACTTCAACCTGCACAACGGCGCGCTCTATATCGGCGAGTTGCAGTACGCGCTGAACCAGCCGTCCGACGGCGAAATGGACACCGGCCGCTCGAACGGGCTGCCGGGTACCTACAAGATCGGCGTCTGGTATCACAACGGCCGCTTCGCGGACCAGAACGTCGGTACCGACGGGCTGTCGCTCGCGGACCCCGCGTCGAACGGCGACGCCCAGCAGCGTCACGGCAACTACAGCTTCTACGCAGTGGCCGACCAGATGATCTGGCGACCCGACCCGACCGGCCCGCGCAGCCTCGGCGTGTTTGCGCGCGTGATGGGCGCGCCGGGCGACCGCAACCTGGTGAGCTTCTCCGCCAACGCGGGGATCGTGCTGAAGGCGCCGTTCGCCGGCCGCGACAACGACAGCGTCGGCCTCGGCGTCACGTACATCCAGGTCGGCAACCACGTGACCGACCTCGACCAGACCGCGCGAACGTTCGCGACCGGCCCGTACGGCGTGCGCACCCGCGAGACGACGCTCGAGGCGACCTACCAGTACCAGGTCAATCCGTGGTGGATCGTCCAGGCCGACGCGCAGTACACGTTCAATGCCGGCGCCGGCCAGAACCCGAGCGACGCGACCCAGCCGCTGCGCAACACGTTCGTGCTCGGCGCGCGGACGACGATCACGTTCTGAGCGGACGCGCCCACGCCGACCATTTTCGCGCGCCGCCCGGACGGCGCGCTCCCCAGGAGATTCACATGATTCGATCCGCCCCGCTTCGCCGCCTCGCGACGGGCGCACTGGCCGCCGCCGCGCTGACGGCCGCCGCCGGCGCACTCGCCGAGCCGCAAGGTTTCCTCGAGACCGTGCATCGCCACACCACGCTCGTCAACACGGTGCCGGACAACGGCGACCAGAACCCGTACGCGATCGCGGTCGCGCCGGTGTCGGCCGGCACGATCCAGGCGGGCGACGTGCTCGTCGACAACTTCAACAACGCGGCGAACCTGCAAGGCACCGGCAGCACGATCGTCAACTACCGCCCGTCGACCAAGCAGCTGAGCCTGTTCGCGTCGATTCCGCGCGACCTGAAGGCCTGCCCCGGCGGCGTCGGCCTGTCGACGGCGATGACGATGCTGAAATCCGGCTGGGTGATCGTCGGCAGCACGCCGAGCAACGACGGCACGACCAACACCAAGGGCGCCGGCTGCCTGATCGTGCTCGATCCGCAAGGCAAGATCGCGTCGACGTGGTCGACCCCGAACATCAACGACCCGTGGGGCAACATGGCCGTGGTCGACCGCGGCGACAGCGCGACGCTGTTCGTCAGCATGGCCGGCTTCGGCGTCGGCGGCGCGGACGGCAATCCGCCCGTCTACAAGCAGGCGACCGTGCTGCGTCTCGACCTCGACGTGCCGGCCGGCAAGCCGCCGGCGATCAAGCAGGAAACGGTCGTCGCGAGCGGCCTCGGCGCGCAGGCCGACAAGGGCGTGTTCCTGGTCGGCCCGACCGGCCTCGCGCTGTCGGGCGACCAGAAGAAGCTGTACGTGTCGGACGCGATCGGCAACCGCATCGTCGAAATCGACGATCCGCTCACGCGCGACACCAGCGCGGGCGTCGGCCGCCAGGTCACCGCCGACGGCTTCCTGCGCCGCCCGCTCGCGCTCGCCACCGCACCGAATGGCCACCTGCTCGCGACCAACGCGCAGAACGGCCAGGTCGTCGAGATCGACCCGGTTGCCGGCAAGCAGATCTACGCGCGCTGGATCAATACCGACAAGGCGCAGACGCCCCCCGGCAACGGCAACCTGTTCGGCATCGCGATGACGCCCGAAGGCGACGGCTTCTACTACGTCGCGGACGACGTCAACACGCTGTTGCTCGCGAAGTAACGGAACCCATCATGGCAGACGATTCCAACCAGCCACCGCGCCCCGCACGGCGCGGCTTCCTGAAGGCGGGCGGCGCCGCGGTGGCCGCCGGCCTCGCGGCGGCGTCGATCCCGGCCGCGCAGGCCGCGGATGCGCCGGCCGCCGCGCCCGCATCCACGCCCGCTTCCGCGCATGACGGCATCGAGCCGTTCTACGGCAAGCACCAGAGCGGCATCACGACGCCGCAGCAGCGCCACGCGTATTTCGCGGCGCTCGACCTGACGACGGCCCAGCGCGCGGATGTCATCGCGCTGCTGAAAACCTGGACCGACGCCGCCGCGCGCATGACGCGCGGCGATACCGCGCAACCGCTCGCCACGACGGGCAGCGACGAAGTCGCGCCGGCGGACGGGGGCGACGCGCTCGGCCTCGGCCCCGCGCGCCTGACGATCACGTTCGGCTTCGGCCCCGGCATGTTCGCGCTCGCCGGTAAGGACCGCTATGGCCTCGCGAAGCATCGCCCCGCCGCGCTGGTCGACCTGCCGCGTTTCAACGGCGACCAGTTGCTGCCGGAAAAGACCGGTGGCGACCTGTTCATCCAGGCGTGCGCGGACGACGCGCAGGTCGCGTTCCACGCAGTGCGCCAGCTCGTGCGCCTCGGCGCGAAGGCAACGCAGATGCGCTGGGGCCAGGCCGGCTTCACGTCGGGCAAGCCCGGCGAAACGCCGCGCAACCTGATGGGCTTCAAGGACGGCACGATGAACCCGCCGATGTCCGACCCGGCCGCGATGAACGAATTCGTGTGGGCCGGCAGCGAAGGCCCGGCATGGATGAACGGCGGCACCTACACGGTCGTGCGCCGGATCCGCATCACGCTCGAGCACTGGGACAACACGGAGCTCGGCTTCCAGGAGCAGGTGGTCGGCCGTCACAAGTACAGCGGCGCGCCGCTCGGCCAGAAGCACGAGTTCGAGGCACTCGATCTCGATGCGGCCGACAAGGACGGCAACCCGGTGATCCCCGACAACTCGCACGCGCGTCTCGCGTCGCCGCAGTTGAACAACGGCGCGCAGATCCTGCGCCGTGCGTACTCGTACAACGACAGCACGAACTTCTACATCGAGCGCTGGCCGCCGTGGCGCCAGCAGACCGAGTACGACGCGGGGCTGATGTTCGTCGCGCACCAGCGCGACCCGCGCAAGGGCTTCATTCCGATCAACGAGAAGCTCGCGAAGCTGGACATCATGAACCAGTTCACCACGCACGTCGGCAGCGCGATCTTCGCGTGCCCGCCGGGCGCGCAACCGGGTTCGTACATCGGCGCCGCGCTGTTCGAGGCATGACGACGCACAACGCAAGGCAACGCACACCTTCCCGGCCCGGCCGGGTGCAACCTGCTGAAAACCACATGAACACTTCACCCGTTAGCCGCCCGCTGCGGCACCTGATTTCCGCGGCGGCCGCCGCGCTGATGCTGACCGGCGCGCTGCACGCCGCGCGCGCGCATGCCGCGACGCTCACGCTGTACAACGCGCAGCACGAGCAGGTCGTCAACCAGCTCGTCAAGGACTTCGAAGCGCAGAGCGGCATCACCGTGAAGGTGCGCTCGGGCGAAGGCCCGGCGCTCGCCGCGCAACTCGTCGCGGAAGGCGACCGCACGCCGGCCGACGTGTACTTCACCGAGAACTCGCCGGAGCTCGTGCTGCTCGACCGCAAGGGCCTGTTCGCGAAGACCGACGCCGCCACGCTGCAGTCGGTGCCCGCGCGCTTCAACCCGGCCGACGGCAACTGGGTCGGCGTGCTCGCGCGCGAGAACGTGCTCATCTACAACACCGCGAAAATCCAGCCGCAGCAGCTGCCCGCTTCGCTGCTCGATCTCGCGAAGCCGGAATGGAAGGGCAAGGTCGGCGTCGCGCCGAGCGACGCGGACTTCCTGCCGCTCGTGAGCGCGGTGCTCGCGCTGCACGGCGAAGCCGCGACGCTGCAATGGCTGAAAGGCCTGAAGGCCAACGCGCAGATCTTCGACGACGACGAAGGCGTGACGGCGGCCGTCAACCGCGGCGGCGTGCTGACCGGCATCGTCAACAACTACTACTGGGACCGCCTGCACGCCGAGCTCGGCGACAAGTCGACCCGCAGCGCGATCTACCACTTCGGCAAGGGCGACGTCGGCGGGGCCGTCAATGTGTCCGGCGCCGCGGTGCTGAAGGCGTCGAAGCACCAGCCGGAAGCGCAGAAGTTCGTCGCGTATCTCGTCAGCGAGCGCGCGCAGAAGCTGATGGCCGGCGGCCATATCAGCTTCGAGTATCCGCTGCATCCGGGCGTCGCGCCCGATCCGATCCTGAAACCGTTCAACGAACTGAGCCCGCCGGCACTGTCGTTCGAACAGCTCGGCGACGACAGCCAGGCCGGCAAGCTGCTGCGCCAGGCCGGCCTGCTCTGACCATGAGCGACGCCGTGTCCCGCACGGCAAGCACCGCACGCGACGGCGAGCCCACCGCGACACGGCGCCGTCCGTCACGCGCGCTCGTCGCCGCGGCCGCGTGCGGGCCGCTCGCGATCCTGCTGCCGCTCGGCTTCACGCTGTACCGCGCGGCCACCTTCGGCGTCGACGATGCGATCGAGCTGCTGTGGCGCCCGCTCGTCGGCGAACTGCTGGTCAACACGCTGTCGATCACGCTCGCCGCGACCCTCGCGTGCACGCTGCTCGGCACGGCGCTCGCGTGGTTCATCGAGCGCACCGACCTGCCCGCGCGGCCGCTGTGGACCGCGCTCGCGGCCGCGCCGCTCGCGGTGCCGCCGTTCATCACGAGCTATGCGTGGGTATCGCTGAGCCTCGACCTGCAGGATTTCCTCGGCGCGCTGATCGTGCTGAGCTCCGCATACTTCCCGCTCGTCTACCTGCCGGTGGCCGCCGCGCTGCGCGAGCTCGATCCCGCGCTGGAAGAAAGCGCGCGCACGCTCGGCTGCTCGCCGTGGCATACCTTCTTCCGCGTCGTGCTGCCGCAGCTGCGCCCCGCGCTGTGCGGCGGGATGCTGCTCGTCGCGCTCGGCGTGCTGTCCGAGTTCGGTGCATTCCAGTTGCTGCGCTTTCGCACGTTCACGACCGAGATCTATGCGGAATACCGCACCGCGTTCGACAGCGGCGGCGCCTCGCTGCTCGGCTGCGTGCTGATCGCGCTGTGCCTGCTGTGCCTCGCGATCGAGGCACGCGCTCGCGGCCATGCGCGCTACGGTCATACGCACCGCGCCGCGCGCCGCGTCGCGATGCGTTATCCGCTCGGCCGTCTGCGCGGCCCCGTCACCGTCGCGTTCGCCGCGCTCGCGGCAGCGACGCTTGGCGTGCCGCTCGCGATGATCGGCTACTGGCTCACGCAACAGGGCGCAGCCGCCGTCACGCCGGCCGACGTGTCGCCCGAACTGCTGTGGCAGGCCACGCTCGCATCGTCCGGCTATGGCCTGATGGCGGCCGCCGTCACGACGCTGCTCGCGCTGCCGCTCGCGTTCCTGCTGGTCCGCTATCCGGGCCGCGTCGCGACGCTCCTCGAGCGCACCGCGATGACCGTGCAGGGCGTGCCGGGCATCGTCGTCGCGCTGGCAATCGTGTCGATCACCGTGCGGCTGCTGCAGCCGCTCTACCAGAGCGCGCCGGCGCTCGTCGCCGCCTACGCGATCCTGTTCCTGCCGCTGGCGGTCGTCAGTGTGCGCGCCGCGCTGTCGCACGTGCAGGTCCGGCTCGAGGAAACCGCGCGCTCGCTCGGCCTCGGCTGGCGCGCGACGCTCACGCGCGTGGTGCTGCCGCTCGCGGCGCCCGGCCTCGGCGCGGCCGCGACGATGGTGTTCATCTCGGTCGTGACGGAACTCAACGCGACGCTGCTGCTGTCGCCGATCGGCACCCGCACGCTCGCGACGCAGGTGTGGAGCGATACGGCGACGCTCGCGTTCGCCGCCGCGGCGCCCTACGCGGCGCTGCTCGTCGCGCTGTCGCTTGGCGCATCGGGACTGCTGTTCCTGCTGCTCGGCCGCGCGTCGGTGCGCGACTGAGCGCCGCCCTTTTTCCCCGGAACCGCCCATGAGCGAACTACGCATCCACGGCCTGTCGAAATCGTTCGGATCGCACACCGTCCTGCACGACATCGACCTCACGGTGCGGCGCGGCTCGCGCCTCGCGCTGCTCGGCCCGTCCGGCAGCGGCAAGACGACCCTGCTGCGCGTGCTGTGCGGCTTCGAGCGCGCCGAGCGCGGCACCGTCGAAATCGACGGGCGCCGCGTGGCGGCGCCCGACGTGCACGTACCGCCCGAGCAGCGCCGGATCGGCTACGTGCCGCAGGAAGGCGCGCTGTTTCCGCATCTGTCGGTGGCCGACAACATCGCGTTCGGGCTGCCGCGCGCGGCGCGGCGGCGCCATCATCGCGTCGACGAACTGCTCGAGATGGTCGGGCTGCCCGCGTCGTATGCGAGCCGTGCGCCGCAGCAACTGTCCGGCGGACAGCAGCAGCGCGTCGCGCTCGCTCGTGCGCTCGCGCCCGAGCCGTCGCTCGTGATCCTCGACGAACCGTTCTCCGCGCTCGACACGTCGCTGCGCCACGAAACGCGCAGCGCGGTCGCCGATGCGCTCGCCGCGGCAGGCGCGACCTCGGTGCTCGTCACGCACGACCAGCCCGAGGCGATGACGCTCGGCGACGAAGTGGCGGTGATGTGGCACGGCCGGCTCGTGCAGACGGCCGCACCGCAGACGCTGTACCGGCAGCCCGTCACGCGCGACGTCGCGTCGTTCGTCGGGCAGGCGGTGCTGCTCGCCGGGCGTGTGCGCAACATGCGCATCGCCTGCGCGCTCGGCGACCTGCCGCTCGTCGCGCCGCTGCCGGACGGGCCGGCCGATGCGATGCTGCGTCCCGAGCAGATCGGCATCGTGCCGGTCACGCACGGCGACGCGGCGCGCGGCCATACGGCGCGTGTCGAAGCCGCGCAGTTCGCGGGCCAGGACGCCGACGTGCTCGTGCGCCTCGATGCCGATGGCGACGTGCGCGTGCGCGCACGCGTGCCGGGACACCGGTGTCCGGCCGTCGGCGAACGTGTCGCATTGGTGGTGGATGGCGCGGTGATGGCGTACGCGCGCTGAGCGGCGCGGGCCGTCGCTACGTGCTTTTACTCGCGTTCACCCGCGCTCAGGCATCGGCGCAGCCCGCATCCGGCAAAGGCCGGAAGGTCCGGCCCTCCGTCTCGACCGCCGCGCCCAGCAGCCGCGCGAGCCCCTTCGCGCCTTCGCGCATCACGACGTCGTGGTTCCATCGGAACAGCGGGCGACCGAGCGGCTCCAGCCAATTCATCCAGCGCACGTGCGTGCGGATGTGCCAGTCGTAGCGCACGATCGTACGTGCGCCGTCGGCGACGAACGACCAGCATCCGTCGCCTTCGATCGCGCCGCTCGCACGGCCTTCGAGCACATGCGGCGGCTCGACGCGCCGTACGCGCATGTCGAAGGTCAGCCGGTACGGCAGCGCCCCCTTCCACGTGTAACGGTGCAGCGCGCCGACGCCGCGCGCGTCGCCCGGTTCGATCTCGACGGTGCGCACGGCACCCTTCCACCAGGCGGGCCAGCGGTCGACCTGGTAGATCGCGTCCCACACCGCCGCGAGCGGCGCGTCCACGCGCCAGGTCGTCGAGAACCGGTATTCCGCCATGCAGCCTCCGGCATGCCCGTCACGGGCATGAGTCAGCGCACCGCTCAGGGCGCGAAGAAGCGGTCGGGAAACGCGACGTCGATTTCGATATCGTCGAGCGTCACGGTTTCGAGCGGCACGTCGTCACCGTCCGCGAAACTGACGACCTTCAGCGGAAAGCCGTCCTCGGTATCGAGCCACAGCCGGTAGCGATGCACGCCGTCGACCGCATGCGCGGGCGCGCCCGTGACCGACACGCGCAGCGCGGTCCGGCCGCCGACGGCCTCCTCGCCTTCGGTCACCGTCGCGCCGCCTTCCTGCAGCGCATGGACGTTGCGCAGCAGCTCGCCGACGTCCGACCGGTCGACCCGGTGGCCGCTGCGGTCGCGCACGAGCGGATTGGACGGCGACAGCGTCAGCGCGGGCGGCGCATGCACGCCGAACGGACGCAGCCGCACCTTGCCGTCGTCGGGATCGTACGCGAGCACCGCGCCGTGATGCGGCGACACGAAATCCATCCGGACGAAGCCCGGTTTCAGGTACGCGTAATGGATTTCGGTGCGCTCGCCGCCGCGCGCGGACGAGCGGATCGTCGCGCGGTACGAGCGGACGTGGTCGAAATGCGCCTGCGCGACGGTCACGGGATCGGCGGTCATGCTCGCTCCTATCAGGCTCGCGGCCAGCAACGCGGCGATCACGGCGCCGCCTCGACATCGAGCACGCCTTCCATCCCGCGCTCGCGATGGCTCCTGAAAAACAGCAGCCGATGCGTGCAATAGTAGGCGAACCGGCCCGGCTGCGTCGGCGTGAAGCGAAACGTCTTCGGCGTCGTGCCGAGCGCGGTGCGCACCGCGATGCCGGCCTGCGGCGCATCGATTTGGAAGCTGTGCGGCACCGGGCCGGGTTCGGCCGACACGGTCAGCTCGACCGGCACGTGCGCCCGCACGATCACGTGGTTCGGTCGGAAGAAATAGCTGCCGCCGACGATCGCCACCCGTTGCACGCCGTCGGCGTCGACGGGCACGCGCAGCGGCGTATCACCGTCCGCCTGCGCAAGCGCCGTGCCCGTGGCGAGCGCCGCCAGCACCAGCGTCAGCATCGGCACGCGCCCCTTCGTCATCGTCGTCTTCATCACCTGCTCCCTGCCGGCGGCGCCACGCGCGTTACCCCTTCCACGCGTTGGTCGAGCCGCCTAGCGCGCCGCACGCGTCGATCGCGAGTTCGCGCAGGCGCCGTTCGTCGCCCTGGCCGGACAATGCGTAGCCCATCCCGCGATCCGACCAGAAGTACGTGTAGCGGCCGCCGGCCGACATCGCCTTCGGCGCGAGACGCCGTGTGTCGTAGGCCGTCATGTACAGCGTCACGCGCTCGCCGTCCGCGCGCTGGTACATGAATTGCGCGGCCGGCCCCGCTTCGCCAGGGAGCAGCCGGCCGCCGAGCAACCGGTAACCGTATTCGTCGAGCGACGGCGCACGCACGGGCCGCCCGAGACGCGCGGACAGCCACGCGACGAGATGGTCAGGATCGCCCGCCCCGACCTCGACCGGATGGTCGCGGTCGGCCACGTACGTCGCATAGGCGGCATCCGCGCGTGCGGCGAACGCCGGTTCACCACCAAACGCCACCCAGCCCACATGCAGCGCGACACCGATCAGCAGCCCGGCCGCGAGCCCCGCGAACGCATAGGCGATCCCGCGCCGGCGCGGCGCACGACGTTGCACGAACAGCGCGGGCGCGGCGGCCGGCAGCGGGAACAGCGCCTGCAGCGCGTCGCGCTGCGCCCGATAATGCGCGAATCGTTCGGCCTCCTGCGGATTGGCCAGCACGCGCTCGAGCACCTCGCGACGCTCGTGCCCGGACAGCTCGCCATCCAGCAACGCGGACAGCAGTTGCGCCGACGCATCGTCGTCCCGCTCGTTCGAAGGCTTGTGCGGATCGTCCATCATGTTTTCCCGATCACCCGTAATGCCGCCGTGCCGTGCGCCGGCGGCTCGTCGGACAACAGCACGCGCATCTGCCCGCGCGCCCGTGCAAGCCGCGACATCACCGTTCCCACCGGGACGCCGAGCACCGCCGCGGCATCGCGATAGCTCAATTCCTCGAGCGCGACCAGCAGCAGCACCTCGCGCTGTTCGACCGGCAGCCGGTACAGCGCGCGCTGCACGTCGCGCAGCACCAGCCCGCCGATTTCGCCGGCCGGTGCGGCCATCGTCTGCCACGGCGCCGTCGCGTCGTCGACCGCGATCTCGTGCCGCGCGCGCAACTGGTCGATGAAGCGGTGCCGCAGCAACGTCAGCAGCCACGCGCGCAGGTTGCCGCCGTCGCGCGGCGGGCGGTTCAGCGCCCGCTCGAGCGTGTCCTGCACGAGATCGTCTGCCCAGGCCCGGTCACCCGTCAGCGCGCGCGCATAACGCGTGAGATGCGGCAACCACACCAGCAGATCCGATTCGTAGCTCATCAGGATGCCTCGCGTAGCGCCCCACCACGCGTCGTCACGGACGCGCGACGTGCCACATGCCGCCGACCCCGTCGCCGCCCGCGTCGCCGGGCTTGTGATCCAGCTTCCAGCGATAGAGCGGGCGCCCGCGGTACGCCCATTGCTTGCTGCCGTCGTCCCGCGCGACGAGGCTCAGCGCGCCCACTGGCTTGTCGTACGCGTCGCCGCGCGCAGGCGGCCAGTTGGCCGCGCACGCGCTGTCGCACGCGCTCTTGCCGGGCGCATCGCGATCGAACACGTACAGCGTCATGCGATCTTCGTCGACCAGCTTTCCGTCGCCGGCTCGCGGTGGTTCCGCGGCGGCCGGCCGCACGATTGACGCCGTCAGCGCGGCGACGACGAGTATCCGTTTCATGCCCTTTCTCCTTGACACGGCATCGCGACACGGCGGCACCAGCCGGGACGATCGGCTTCGTCATGACCATTATCCGGCCGGCCGGCGCTGCCGGGATTCGATAGGTAAACGGATGGAGGCGACCGGTTATTCCACGCCGGCCGGCGAGCGTCGCTGGCGGCGACGGCAACCATTCGTGCGACGAAAGAAAAAGGGGCACCAAAAGACAACGCGGCATGACAGCGATGTCATGCCGCGTTGTGCGGCCCGTTGCGCACGGCGGCCGATCCGGCTCCGCCGTGCGTGCGCGGGAAGTTACTTCGGCAGTGCGCCCGTCAGCGACTGGAGCAGCGACGACACCGGCGCGAGCGGGTTGCCCGGCGCGCTGTTGCCCGAATGCGGCGTGACGGACAGGCCCGGCGCGGAGCCGAGCGCCGTGCCCACCGTCGTGCCGACCGCGTTGACGACCGTCGCCGTCGCGTTGGCACCCGTCGTCAGCAGCGAGCCGACTGCACCCGCCGTGCCGCCGGCCGCGTTCGCGCCCGAGCCGAGCAGGCTGCCGCCCGCCGCTGCCGTCGAACCGGCCGCGCCCGACAGCGCGCCGGCCGCCTGGCCGAGGGCTGCCGGACCGTTCGCGAGTGCGCCCGTCACCGAACCGAGCGCACCGGTCAGTGCGCCGGCCGGGTTGCTGCCGCCCGTCAGGCCGCTCACGAGGTTCGTGATCGGTGCGATCGGGTTGCTGCCCGCCGCACCCGACAGCGTGCCGACGACCTGGTTGACGACGCCTTGCACCGGCGCCAGCGGGTTCGAGCCGCCGAGGTTGCCGAGCGTGCCGACCACCTGGTTCACGACGCCCTGTACCGGCGCCAGCGGGTTCGAGCCGCCGAGGTTGCCGAGTGCGCCCACGACGGAGCCGACCGCGTTACCCAGTGCGTTTGTGGCCGTGCCGACCGCGTTGCTGCTGCCGAGCGTGCCGACGACCTGGTTCACGACGCCCTGCACCGGCGCCAGCGGGTTCGAGCCGCCGAGGTTGCCGAGTGCGCCCGTCACCGAGCCCAGTGCGCCGTTCAGCGCGCCGACTGCGTTGCCGCCCGTCGGCAGCGCGTTCTGCAGGCCGTTGACGAGGTTCGTGATCGGCGTGATCGGGCTACCGCCACCGGCGCCGGACAGCGTGCCGACGACCTGGTTCACGACGCCTTGCACCGGCGCCAGCGGGCTTCCCGCACCGCCGAGCGTGCCGGCGAGCTGCGTGACGACGCCCTGCACCGGCGCCAGCGGGCTTCCCGCGCCGCCGACGTTGCCGAGCGTGCCCGTGATCGTGTTGACCGCGTTGCTCAGTGCACCGGCCGGGTTGCCGCTGCCGAGCGTACCCGTGACCTGGTCGACGACGCTCTGGATCGGCGCCAGCGGGTTCGAGCCGCCACCGATGGCGCCCAGTGCGCCCGTGACCGTGCCGAGGGCACCGGTCAGTGCACCGGCCGGGTTGCCGCTGCCGAGCGCGCCCGTCACTTGGTTCACGACGCCTTGTACCGGTGCCAGCGGGTTCGAGCCACCACCGATACCACCCAGCGCACCCGTCACCGTGCCGAGGGCACCGGTCAGTGCGCCGGCCGGATTGCCGCCACCGAGCGCGCCCGTCACTTGATTGACGACGCCTTGTACCGGTGCCAACGGGTTCGAGCCGCCACCGATACCGCCCAGTGCGCCCGTGACTTGATTGACGACACCTTGAACCGGCGCCAGCGGGTTCGAGCCGCCACCGATGCCGCCCAGTGCGCCCGTCACCGTGCCGAGGGCACCGGTCAGTGCGCCTGCCGGATTGCCGCTGCCGAGTGCGCCCGTGACTTGGTTCACGACGCCTTGTACCGGTGCCAGCGGGTCCGAGCCGCCGCCGATGCCGCCCAATGCACCCGTGACCGTACCGAGCGCGCCGGTCAGTGCACCGGCCGGATTGCCGCTACCGAGCGCGCCCGTGACTTGGTTCACGACGCCTTGTACCGGTGCCAGCGGACTTGAACCACCGCCGATACCGCCCAATGCACCCGTGACCGTACCGAGCGCGCCGGTCAGTGCGCCTGCCGGGTTGCCGCTGCCGAGCGCACCCGTTACTTGATTGACGACACCTTGAACCGGTGCCAGCGGGTCCGCGCCACCGCCGATACCGCCGAGCGCACCCGTTGCCGTACCGAGTGCGTTGCTCAGTGCCCCGGTCGCCGTGTTCAGCGCGCCGGTCAACGCACCTGCCGGGTTGCCGCCACCGAGCGCACCCGTCACTTGATTGACGACACCTTGAACCGGCGCTAGCGGGTTCGAGCCGCCACCGATACCGCCCAGTGCGCCCGTCACCGTGCCGAGTGCGCCGGTCAGTGCGCCTGCCGGGTTGCCGCCACCAAGCGCGCCCGTCACTTGATTGACGACACCTTGAACCGGCGCCAGCGGGTTCGAGCCGCCACCGATACCGCCCAGTGCACCCGTCACCGTGCCAAGGGCACCAGTCAACGCGCCTGCCGGGTTGCCGCCACCGAGCGCACCCGTCACTTGATTCACGACACCCTGAACCGGCGCCAGCGGATTTGAACCACCGCCGATACCGCCCAACGCGCCCGTCACCGTGCCAAGGGCACCGGTCAGTGCGCCTGCCGGGTTGCCGCCACCGAGCGCACCCGTCACTTGATTCACGACACCCTGAACCGGCGCCAGCGGATTTGAACCACCGCCGATACCGCCCAACGCGCCCGTCACCGTGCCAAGGGCACCGGTCAGTGCGCCTGCCGGGTTGCCTCCACCGAGCGCACCCGTTACTTGATTGACAACACCTTGAACCGGCGCCAGCGGGTTCCCCCCACCGCCGACATTACCCAGTGCCCCCGTTACCGTGCCAACCGCATTGCTCAGCGTCCCCGTCGCCGTATTCAGCGCACCGGTCAACGCACCTGCCGGGTTGCCGCCGCTCAGCGCACCCGTCACCTGATTCAGCACACCCTGGACCGGCGCGAGCGGCTGCACCGTGCCGCCGCCACCGCCGAGTGCGCCCGTCACCGCCCCCACGGCGCCCGACAGTACCTGGCCGGGATCGCCCAGCGACGTCTGGATCGCGCCTGCCCCGCCTGCCGCCACGGTGACCGAGCCCAGCGGCGACGTCCCCGTCGCGACCAACCCGACCGACACGCTGTTCGTCGGCGGGTTGACGATCACTTGCGGAATCGGTAGCGCATCAAGGGCCCCCGCCATCGCGGAACCCGAAGCCAGTACCCCGAACACCGTCGTGACCGACAGCGCTACACCCGTCAATTTCAAATTGTGTCCCATCTTTATTTTCCCCATCTCGGTTGGCACAACGTTGATAAAGCATGGGGACCGATTGCACGAAGTGTGCCAATTTGAAAAACAGGATTGATTCGTCTGCCTATTGACGGCCAATAACGCCTTTTTAATCGATTTCAGACGAAATACACGGCCCTGGCGCCGCAATCATCTGATGAAAAAGGCCGACCGAACGCGGATGTAACGTAACGTTTGCGAGCCCCGTGGTAACGTGTTCCGGGTACATTCCGCGTAACACCGGAACATCCGCTGCAACGACGTGTTACACCGTCACGAGCGGCTGCTCATTACGCATTTCACCAATATGAAAATGCATTGATAAATCGCCGATTTGTTGATTTTATTTATTTCGCGATTATCTTTCTTGCCGATTACGCAGATCATTTCCGATCGCACGATTTTTGATAATTCGGATAGCAAACTGAAACATTGTGAAGGCCGGCGCGCGCGACGCTGCGCGCGCCGCCGGATCAGCCGAAACGCGCGGGCCGGTACGGATGGGGATCGATATAGGTCGGCGCGCCCGTCATCATTTCGGCGAGCAGGCGTCCGCTTGCGGGGCCGAGCGTGAGCCCGTGATGGCAATGACCGAACGCGAACCACAGGTGGCGATGGCGCGGCGCGGGCCCGATCACCGGGCGCATGTCGGGCGTACACGGCCGCATCCCGAGCCACGGCTCGGGATCGAGCCGCTCGCCGATGCCGAACGCGTCACGCGCCAACGGTTCGGCGCGCGCGAGTTGCACGCCGGTCGGCGGTGCGCCGCGCGGCGCGATCTCGACGCCGGTGGTGAGCCGCAGGCGGCCGCCTTCCATCGGCGCGACGACGAAACCTGCCTCGGTATCGCACACGGGCACGTTCAACGGCGCGCGCGTCGGCTGGTAATGCATGTGGTAGCCGCGCTTCGCGCGGAGCGGAATCCGGTAGCCGAGCGGCTCGAACACGTGATCGGACCACGGCCCGAGCGCCACCACGGCCGAGCGCGCCGAAATCGGCCCGTGCTCGGTACCGACCTGCCAGCCGTCATCCACCTGCACGAGCGTCCTGGCATCGCCGAGCGCGAACGTGCCGCCGTCGCGCTCGAACAGCCGCGCGTAGGCCTTGGTCAGCCCGCCCGGGCTCGACACGGTCTTCGGGTCCTGCCAGTGGAACGCGCCGCAGAACGCGTCGCCGATACCGGGCTCGCGCGCCCGCAACGCACGTGCGTCGAGCACCGTCATCCGCAGCCCGTGCGCGTCGGCCACGCGCTGCTGCGCGCGCGTTTCCGCATCGAACAGCGCGGGCGAACGGAACGCCTCGATCCACCCGCCGTCGTGCACGAGCGGCTGCGCATCGGTGCGCGCGAGCAACGCGTCGTGCTCCACGACGCTCGCCGCGACGAGCGGTAACAGGTCGCGCGCGGCGGCCGCGAGCCGCTGCGGCGACGATTCGCGCCAGAAGCGCGCGAGCCAGCCCGCATATGCGGGCAGCGCGCGGTAGTCCCAGTAGAGATCGACCGAGCGGTTGCGCGCATAGCGCAGCAGCGTGCCGAGCCGGCGCGGAAATGCGTACGGCACGACCGACGAGCGCTCGATCAGCCCCGCATTGCCGTGGCTCGTTTCCTCGCCGGGCGCGCGCCGGTCGACGAGCGCGACGCGCAGCCCGCGATCCTGCAGATGCAGCGCCGACGACACGCCGACGATGCCGGCCCCCAGAAC
Source organism: Burkholderia sp. HI4860 (assembly GCF_002223045.2). Classification (NCBI taxonomy): domain Bacteria; kingdom Pseudomonadati; phylum Pseudomonadota; class Betaproteobacteria; order Burkholderiales; family Burkholderiaceae; genus Burkholderia; species Burkholderia sp. HI4860. The sequence continues at coordinate 1,044,633 of NZ_NKFO02000003.1, forward strand.
GATGACGTCGAAATCCATGGTTCCCCGTACTGCGTCGAGATTCGATGCGACACGCGCCGGCGCGGCGGCCGGCGCACGGCGGTGATTGCGATTACTTCGAGACGATGTCGCGCTTGAAGTACTTCTGCGACAGCGCGCTGAGCGTGCCGTCCTTCTTCAGCGCGTCGAGCGCGCCGACGACCTTCGCCTGCAGCGCCTTGTCGTTCTTGCGCATCCCGAAGCCCGTGCCTTCACCGAGCGTCGCCGGATCCTTCAGCGGCTCGCCGACGATCTGGTAGTCGCGCCCGGCCGGCTTGTCGAGGAAACCGTCCTGCGCGGTCTGCGCTTCCTGCACGGCCGCGTCGAGACGCCCCGCGACGAGGTCGGCATAAATCTGGTCCTGATCCTGATACGACACGACGGCCACGCCCGCGTTGGCCCAGTGCGCCTTCAGGAAATCCTCCTGCGACGAGCCCTGCAGCACGCCGACGTGCTTGCCGCGCAGGCTCGCGACGTCGGGCCGCAGCGGCGAGCCGTGCTTCGCGATCATCACGATCGGCACCACGTAGATCGCCGGCGTGAAGTCGATGCTCTGCCGGCGCTTCGACGTGATGTTCATCGCCGAGTTGATCACGTCGAACTTGCGCGCCTGCAGCGCCGGGATCAGGCCGTCGAACGCATTCTCGACCCACACGCATTTCATGTTCAGCTTCGCGCACACCGCGTTGCCGATGTCGACGTCGAAGCCCTGCAGCTGGCCGGCCGGCGTCTTGCTCTCGAACGGTGGATACGCGGCTTCGATGCCGAAGCGCAACGTGGTCTGTTCCGCATGGGCCGTGACGGCCGCGCAGGCAAGCGCCGCAGCGGCGCAAAGGGAGAGCTTCCAGTTCATGACGGTCCTTCCGTTCCGGATTGAGGCGATGAAGATCGGTACACGACGGCTCGGGCCGGAGGCCGGATCGGCATTCGAGCCAGGCAGCCGCCACGCGGCGACGTGTCGTGTCCTGCACGCGAAATATAGACTCAAAGTCTACTATAGACTATAGGGGATACGAGAATCGTGCCCCGATACGCGCTATCTAAAATTCGACACCCATCGCCAACCCCCTTGATTTACCTGAAATTTTTCCGAACCACTCGACGGAACGGCATCTCGAAAAGAAAAATTCTCCCGACTTCGTTTGTCTATATTAGACTTTTCGTCCATCACGAACACCGCCGGACACAGTCGATCGAGACTGTCCTGTCCGGCCCCGACCGGAGATGTCCCCATGACGCAAACCGCCCCGACCCTGCCGCTGACCGTCGACGAAGCCGCGGTGCGCGCGGCCCTGCCGTCGCTCGACGTGCTCGGCACGCTGCGCAGCATGTTCGCGTCGCTCGCCGCGGCGCGCGCGGTGCAGCCGCCGCAAACGCTGACGCTGTTTCCCGACCAGGCCGGCGACTTCATCACGTATCTCGGCGCGCTCGCCGACGCGCAGGTATTCGGCGCGAAGCTGTCGCCGTATGTCGTGACGGGCGGCAAGCCCGACGGGAAACCGATCGTCACCGCGTGGACCGCGCTGATGTCGATGCGCACGGGCCAGCCGCTGATGTGGTGCGACGCCGGGCTGCTCACCATCGAGCGCACGGCCGGCACGACCGCGCTCGCGGTCGACTGCCTCGCGCCGCGCGCCGCGCGCCATCTCGCGATCGTCGGCGCGGGCGCGGCCGGCCTCGCGCACCTGCGGCACACGGCGGCCTTGCGCGACTGGGAGACGATCCGCGTGTACTCGCCGTCACTTGCCGGCGACGCGGCGCAGCAGGCGGCGCTCGCGCGACTCGATCCGCGCGCGCGCGCCGCGGCGAGCGTCGAAGCCTGCGTGCGCGACGCGGACGTCGTGATGCTGTGCACGTCGTCGGGCACGCCCGTGCTCGGCGACGGGATGCTCACGCGCCCCGCGCTCGTCACGTCGATCAGCACGAACGTCGCGCGCGCCCACGAGATCCCGCCCGCCTGGCTGCCCGACATGGACGTGTACTGCGACTACCGGCATACGACGCCCGCGAGCGCCGGCGAGATGCAGATCGCGGCGGCCGAACACGGCTGGGACGCCGCGCGGATCGCCGGCGACCTGCCCGCGCTCGTCGCCGGCACCTGCCCGGCGCCGTCGTACGCCCGTCACGCGTTCTTCCGCTCGATCGGCCTCGGGCTCGAGGACATCGCGATCGCGCACGCGCTGTACACGCACCTGGCGCACGCATGAGCGGCACGCGCGCGCGGGGCCGATACAATGGCGCAACCGCCGCGGCGGCCGCGCGCGGGCGCACGGGCATGCCGGCCAACGGTGCGCCGGCACGCCGGCCCGATGCGCTGCCCGGCTCCCGCCCACCCGAGATGGCGAACCCGATGCGCAAGAAGAAATCCCCCGTCAAAGACCTGCTGCTCACCCGCTATGCGCCGATCGCCGACGGTATCGCCGCGCTGTTCTTCCCGTACGCGGAAGTCGTGATTCACGACCTGCACGACCAGACCGTGCTGTATCTCGCGAACAACCTGTCCAAGCGCGAGGTCGGCGACGATTCCGCACTCGAGGAAATCGATCATTCCGCGCGCGAGCGCGTGATCGGCCCGTACGAGAAGCTGAACTGGGACGGCCGGCGGATGCGCTGCGTGAGCAACGTGCTGTTCGACGACGAAGGCCGCCCGGCCGGGATGATGTGCATCAACTTCAACATCGCGGTGTTCGACGAGGTGCGCGCGACGCTCGACCTGTTCATCAAGGGCGCGGGCGTCGTCGCGCAGCCGGACGAGCTGTTCCGCGACGACTGGCAGGAGCGCATCAACACGTTCCTGCACGGCTGGCTGCGCGAGCGGCAGGTCGGGCTGAACGGGCTCACGCGCGAGCACCGGCGCGAGCTCGTCGAAGCGCTTTACGCGGAGGGCGCGTTCCGCGGCAAGAGCGCGGCGAACTACGTCGCGAACGTGCTCGGGATGGGCCGCGCGACGGTCTACAAGCACCTCAAGCACCTGAAGGAAACGCAGGGCGACGCGTAAGCGCCTCCCCTTCGGGCCGGTTCGCCGCCGCACGCGGCGACGGCCGGGCCTCGGCATTCGCTATCGGGACGCCGCTTCCGCGTCTATGCTTCGTGATACGCCGGGCGCCCGCTTCATATGACCGCATGGCCGCCCGGCCGGGACGAAGCGTCGAAGTACAAAATGATATAGTCTCGGTTACATTTTTTTTGCTGCCCGGAATTGCCCATGACGACCGCTCCCGCCCCGACTGCCCGCCCGACCCTGACCGTCGAAATCTGGTCCGACCTGATCTGCCCGTGGTGCTGGATCGGCAAGCGCCGCTTCGACGAGGCGCTCGCCGCGTTCGCGCACGCCGACCGCGTCGACGTCGCGCTGCGCGCGTACCGGCTGATGCCCGGCCAGCCCGTCGAGCCGGTCGAGGCGATGCTCGGCGGCAAGTACCGGATGTCGCCCGCGCAGGTCGACCAGATGCTGCACCAGGTGACCGATGCGGCCGCGAGCGTCGGGCTGCGCTACGACCTGCCCGGCACGCTCGTCGGCGATACGCTCGACGGCCATCGGCTCGTGAAGCTCGCGGAAGCGACGGGCCGCGCGCACGCGCTGACCGAGCGGCTGTACCGCGCGTATTTCTGCGAGCACGGCTCGCTGTTCGATCACGCCGAGCTGACCGAATTCGCGGTCGAAGCGGGGCTCGAGCGCTCGGCCGTCGAAGCCGTGCTGCGCAGCGACCTGTACCGCGCCGAAGTCGAAGCCGATGCCGCGCGCGCCGCGCAGATCGGCGGTCGCGGCGTGCCGTTGTTCGTGTTCGGCGGCCGCTACGCGGTGTCGGGCGCGCAACCGGCCGACGCGTTCGCGCAGGCGCTCGACCAGGCATGGCGCGACGGCATCGTCGAACTCGACGGCGGCGACGCAGCCGCGTGCGGCCCCGATGGCTGCGAACTGCCGGCGCGCTCGTAACGCCCATCGCATCCATCGCACGCGTCCCGCGCGGACGCGCGACTACGCATCGCTGCTGCCACAAACCGGCAGGAAGCCCGCGCCGAGGGGGTCTACAATGCAGCCTTTCAAATAACTATCAGAAGGCGGCAAGCCCATGACCCACGGGATTCACGGCGAGAAGCGCTGGTACGCGCTGATCGTCCTCTGCCTCGGCGTGCTGATGATCGTGCTCGACAGCACGATCGTGAACGTTGCACTGCCGTCGATCCGCACCGACCTCCATTTCACCGAGACGGCCCTCGTGTGGGTCGTCAACGCGTACCTGCTGACGTTCGGCGGCTGCCTGCTGCTCGGTGGACGGCTCGGCGACCTGTACGGCCAGCGGCGCATGTTCCTCGCCGGCCTCGTCGTCTTCACGCTCGCATCGCTCGCGTGCGGCCTCGCGCAATCGCAGGCGATGCTGATCGCCGCGCGCGCGGTGCAGGGGATCGGCGGCGCGGTCGTATCGGCCGTCGCGCTGTCGCTGATCATGAATCTCTTCACCGAGCCCGGCGAACGCGCCCGCGCGATGGGCGTGTACGGCTTCGTCTGCGCGGGCGGCGGCAGCATCGGCGTGCTGCTCGGCGGGCTGCTGACGAGCTCGCTGTCGTGGCACTGGATCTTCCTCGTCAACCTGCCGATCGGCATCGCGGTGTATGCGATGTGCGTCGCGCTGCTGCCGCGCCTGCGCGCGCCGGCCGGCAACGCGCGGCTCGACGTCGCGGGCGCGATCACCGTCACTGCATCGCTGATGCTGGCCGTCTACGGGATCGTCGGCGGCAACGAAGCCGGCTGGCTGTCGACGCAGACCGTCGCGCTGATCGGCGCGGCCGCCGCGCTGCTCGCGCTGTTCATCGCGATCGAGGCGCGCGCCGCGCATCCGCTGATGCCGCTCTCGCTGTTTGCCTCGCGCAACGTCGCGCTCGCGAACGTGATCGCCGTGCTGTGGGCGGCCGCGATGTTCGCGTGGTTCTTCCTGTCCGCGCTGTACATGCAGCGCGTGCTCGGCTACGGGCCGCTGCAGGTCGGTCTCGCGTTCCTGCCGGCGAACCTGATCATGGCCGCGTTCTCGCTCGGGCTGTCCGCGCGGATCGTGATGCGCTTCGGCATCCGCGGCCCGATCGCGGCCGGCCTGCTGATCGCGGCGTGCGGCCTCGCACTGTTCTCGCGTGCGCCGGTGGACGGCGGCTTCGTCTGGCACGTGCTGCCCGGCATGACGCTGCTCGGCATCGGCGCGGGCGTCGCGTTCAACCCGATGCTGCTCGCCGCGATGAGCGACGTCGATCCGGCCGATTCCGGGCTCGCGTCGGGGATCGTCAACACCGCGTTCATGATGGGCGGCGCGCTCGGCCTCGCCGTGCTCGCGAGCCTCGCGGCCGCCCGCACCGACGCGCTTGCGGCGACGCACGCGCCGCTCGACGCGCTGAACGGCGGCTACCATGCGGCCTTCGCGTTCGGCGCGGCGTTCGCCGCCGCCGCCGCGCTGATCGGCCTCGCGCTGCGGATCCGGCAGCAGGGTGCGGTCGGCGGCGTCGGCCCCGCGATGCACTGACCGGCGACCGGCGGCGGGTGGCATCGACCGCCGCCCCTCGAACCAGGGCGCGCACCGTCGCGCCCTTTTTTATACGTGCCGGGCCGGGCACTCGTTCTCGCTTCACCCGGCATTTCGGGCGGATCAGTCGCAAGGAAGACGGCCACCCCGCCCCCGCTCCGCTCAAACGCCTGTTTTACTTCAGGCCGGACGCCCTACCCCACGGGCTTTCCCCACCGATTTTTAACGCAGTCGTACATCCACGCGCCACATTTGCGACAATGACGGACTTTGACGCGCGCGCCGCGGCCACGTGCCGCCGCCGAACGCCGCGTAACCGTCGCCGCATAACTGTCTGCTTCCGATGTCGCTTCCCCATATCGATTTGCTGTACTCGTTGTCCGGCCTGTTCGTCGGCATCCTCGTCGGCCTGACGGGAGTTGGCGGTGGTTCGTTGATGACGCCGATCCTCGTGCTGCTGTTCGGCGTCCACCCGGCAACGGCGGTCGGCACCGACCTGCTGTACGCGGCCGCGACCAAGGCCACCGGCACGCTCGTCCACGGCCTGAAAGGCTCGATCGACTGGCGCATCACGGGCCGGCTCGCGGCGGGCAGCGTCCCGGCCGCGGCCGTCACGCTGTGGTGGCTGCATACGCACGGGATGAACACACCGGGCACCGCGCGGATGATCCAGCTCGTGCTCGGCATCGCGCTGCTGCTCACGTCGCTCGCGCTGATCTTCCGGCCGCAGCTCACCGCGTTCGCCGCACGCAACCCGCTCGCGCCGAGCCCCGCGCGCACGCTGTGGTCGACCGTGCTGACGGGCGCCGTGCTCGGCATGCTCGTGTCGATGACGTCGGTCGGCGCGGGCGCGATCGGCGTGACCGTGCTCCTGCTGCTGTATCCGGCGCTCGCGACCACCCGCATCGTCGGCTCCGACATCGCGCACGCGGTGCCGCTCACGCTCGTCGCGGGCATGGGGCACTGGCTGCTCGGCTCGGTCGACTGGTCGATGCTGCTGTCGCTGCTGCTCGGCTCGCTGCCCGGCATCGTGCTCGGCAGCTTGCTGTCGGCGCGCGCGCCCGAGCGGCTGCTGCGCAACCTGCTCGCCGCGACGCTCGTCGCGGTCGGCGTGCGGCTCGTGCTGGCGTAATACGCGGCGCGACTCGCGCATCGACTTCCTCTCGCCCCAGACGAAACACACCGCCTGGGCTCACGCCCCGGCCTTCCCTTGTCTTGGCAGTCGTCCGGACAAGTCTTACGACGTACCGGTCAGCGTATGCGCCACGGGCAGGTATTTCGTCAGGATGCTCAGCATGGTGGCGGCCTCTGCCTTCGACACCGGCGGAAACGGCGAAACGTACGACGTTCCATTGCGACGCTCGTGCGCCTTCGTGATGAAGGCAAACTCCTGGGGGCTCACACCCAACGAGGCGGACACCCGCTGGATGGCGAGGTTGCGGCCGGCATCTTTGGTTCGCACTTCGTAGAATTCCAGGATGGCCTGGACTACCTGAAAATAGCCTTCGTAGGCCAAGGTAAATACCTGCAGATGTCGAGCGGAATCCAACTCGTCGGCAGTTACCTTGTAGTCCGCGGCATTGCGAAGGAAGCCGGCGATTGCCCCGGGCGTCGGAGCAACCTCATCGAAGGCATTTGCCTTGATCAGGTTTTCGTATTCAGTCGGGCGCGACATCACAGTATCCTCAGCGTAGGGCTTTGCGCGATCTGGGCCATGACCGGATCGGCTTCTACCAGCGCAGTCCATTCATCGGGCTCGTACAAAGAGAAGTTGACGGGGCGTAGCAGGTTTTGCTCGACCACGTGCAAGGCTTCAGATAGCTCGAGGAGCGGGACGTTCCCGATGACGATCAGGTCGATGTCACTACGGCCGCTGTCGGTACCCTTGGCCACTGAGCCAAACACGAACGCCGTGGAGATGTGCGCGGCAAAGGGCAACAAGGCTTCCGTCAACGGCTCCGCAACGGCAAATGACTTGCGCGCGATGCTGACCAGTTCCGGATAAAGGACGAATTCCGTATTCGCTCGGATGCTCCGCTGTCGCCCGCGCCTGGCGTCTTCCTTCAGGACGCCAACCTCGACCAGCCGGTCCACCTGCTTTTGAGCGCTTCCGCGCCCGCTGTTTGCCAGAAGCAGCAGTTCCTGGAGCGTAAAACTGCGGTCAGGTTGCAGCAGCGTGGCCCCAAGGACCCGTTGCATGCCCGGCGTGAAGAGAAAATCCGCGAGACTCACGACAATCCTCGATTTGGGGATGATCAGCCTCATTATAGGGATTTCCAACAAATCCTCAATAGAAGGCCAATCATCCCCATTTTGAGGATTACGGCGCTAATCTCCGGAAAAGACGATGCCCCGCAAGTCCATGACTCACGGGGCATCTTGGGGAACGACAGCACCGCCATCAACACACGTCACGTGACGAATTCCAGCACGTGGCCGGGCAGCGCCTTGACATCACGTCAGGCGGCGCAAGCCGCCCACAGCGCTCACTGCCCCTGCTGCTGCAACTTCTGCTGCTTGAGCTGCTGCGTGCGCATCTGCAGCTTCAGCACGCGCTGCAGCGCCGTGCGGTTGGCGAGGATGCCGTCGTAGAAGTTGGCGAGATCGCCCTTCAGCGCGGTCCGCGACGCGTCGTTCAGGTAGATCATGTGGCCCGACGGGTAGTTCTTGATCGTCAGGTTCTGCGCCTTGAGCGTCGGGTCGAGCGGCATCTGCGCGAGCGTCAGCTCCGTCTGGTGGAACGGCGTGACGGCGTCGAAATAGCCGTTTGCCGACAGCACCTTCAGGTCCGGGTTCACGCTCATCGTCGACGCCAGGTCGCCCGCCGTGTACAGCGTATTGCCGCCGCCCTTGTTCGCGCCGGTCGGATCCGTGTGGCTGAAGTCCCAGTTGTTGAAGACCTGGTCGTTCAGGTCCACGAACGACGACGTCGACGTGTACTTGAGGTCGGTGTTGATGTAGCTGTTCCAAAGCACCGTGTACGCGCCGCCGACGTTCGTGATCGACGGATCGTTGCTGCCCGAGTTCGGCAGGATGTACGGCGCGATGCCCTTGCCCGTGAAGTTCGCGCGACCGTCGTACTGGCCGATCTGCGTGCCCGGCACGAGCGTCAGGAAGAACGTGTACGGCGGGTTGTCGTTCGACGACGGCACGTTGCCGAGCGCGGCCGGGTTGCCGAACGTCTGGATCAGCGACGTCGGATCCGTGCCGATGTACGCGCCCATCTGCTGCGCGGTCTGCAGGTTCAGGTTCAGACGCACGTTCACGAAGCCGCCGTCCTGCGGGTTCGGCTTCTGCGCGAGCGGCGCGAGCGTGTTGTCCGCGTAGTTGCGGGCCTGGACCATGTACGCGTCGAGGTCGGTCGGCGTCGGGTTGAGCGTCGTCTTCTTCCAGTAGAACGCATCGGCCGCGAGCGTCGGGAACGTGCCCGGCGCGGACAGCGCATTCGCGTAGTCGAGGATCGACGACTGCAGCGTGATCCCGTTCAGGTCGATGCCGTCCTCATGCAGCACCCACGACACGACCGCGCTGCGCGCGGTGCCGTACGACTCGCCGTACAGGAACTTCGGCGAATTCCAGCGCGAGTACTTGGTCAGGTAGCGCTGGATGAAGCGGTCGATCGAGCGGGCGTCCTGGTCGGTGCCCCAGAAGTCCTTGTTCTTCGCCGGGGCGATCGCCGCCGAGTAACCGGTGCCGACCGGGTTGATGAACACGAGGTCGGTGCGGTCGAGCAGGCTGTCCGGGTTGTCGAGCAGCTTGTACGGCGCGGGCGGCGTGAAGTTCGGGAACGACGACTGCAGGCGCTTCGGCCCGTACGAGCCGAGCAGCAGGTAGACCGACGACGAACCGGGGCCGCCGTTGTAGAAGAACGTGACCGGGCGCGGCTTCGACGGGTCCGGATTGTCCTGCGTGTACGCGACGTAGAACATCTTCGCGTTCGGTGCCGACGTGACCGGATCGATCGTCGTCAGGTGGCCCGTGGTGGCCGTGTACTTGATGGCCTTGCCGCCGATCGTGACCGTCCGGTGCACGACGGCCGCCCCTTCCGTGGAATCCGTGACCGCGTCGTTCGGCCCGGTGCCGTACACGTCGTTGTCGACGTACGGCTGGTCGGCCGCGGCGGCCGTTGCGGTGGTGTTGGCCGACGTGCTGGCGCCGGCCGACGTCGCGGCGGCGGCGGCAGCCGAAGCGGCCGGGCTCGACCCGTCGTCGCCGCCGCACCCCGTGACGAGCAGCGCAGCGGCCGCTGCCGCGGCGAGCGGCACGCTCAGTGTCGTTCCGAATAGCGCGAAACCGTCTTTCAAGGACTTCCGTGTCGTCATTATTGCCTCTCGAACAGAACGATAAATACCGCCGGTCGCAAAGGATCATTTGCGCCGGCGCTCCGCACCGGGAATGCATTCGTTATGCGACGCACTCCGAGTTTTTTACCGGTTCGGCGAATACCGACCGGCATGATTTACCCCACCCATATTTTTTTGCGACTGCACAATGGAATCAATTCCATTGCGAACGACAATTCGATAATCCGCAGCAATACCGATTCATTCAGCGCATTTGCGTACGCACAAAATCGACGGCAAAGGAATGCCCCGCCAGGCCAGCCGCAGCAAGGGCGCCTCGCTTCGAACAGACGAACAATCCCCCTCGGCGAGATCCCGATTAATCGCAAAACGACGATCAATCGCGACTCGAGCCGATTTAATAAAATCGAAAGGATCGATTAACTAAACGGAAAGAAATATCTCGTATCTGGAATTTATTAAATTAAGTGAAAATACCGGCGCATATTAGGGTTCCGATTTATCCCCGTAAAGTAATAATTTGTTACGGCGCTCGCCATTCCGATAAAAGGCAGTTCGGGACCGATTCCAGAGCACCCAAAAGAAAAAGCCGGACGACCGTCCGGCTTCGTGAGGGCGGCGCGGCGCGCGCCGTCAGAGCGGCACGTCGATCGCGCCGGCGCCGGTCGTGATCGCGTTCGCGCCCGGCGCGGCCGAGATCGGCGGCAGGTTCGCGCTCGTCAGCGCGGGCGCTGCGCCCGGCGTGCCGCCGCGCGGCACCGTGCGGATGACCTGCGACGGCGGCAACGGCGCGCCGTTCCTCAGGTGCTTCCACATCAGGTTCAGCGCCTGCAGGTTGTAGTAATGAACCGGCACGAAGCGCGTGTCGAAGCCCGGCACCGGCAGGAACGCGTCGAAGTGCTGGCCGTTCGTCACCTCGTAGAACACGAGCTGGCTGCGCCCGCCTTCGCTGATGCCGTTCTGCGCGACGTACGCGCGCGACGCGTGGTTCACGGGCACGAGCGCGTCGCTGCGGCCCTGCACGATGATCGCCGGCTTGCCCTGCAGGTTCGCGTTCACGCGCACCGCGTCGACGTTCGCGGGCATCCCGAGCATCCCGTTCGTCCAGAGCTGGCGCAGGCACAGCGCGCCCGCGAAGCTCCCGTCGGGCGTCGCGAGCCGGTGGTCGACGCCCGCGCCCGTGTTGAACACGAGGTTGATGCCGGCCGTCGGCGGCACGCCGTTGCCGACGCCGAACACCGCCGGCATCGGCGACGTGGCGGGCGCGGCGACGGCGCCCGTCGCCGGGTTCGTCGTCGCGAAGCTGAAATTGCACAGGTTGTCGGTGACGCGCGAGCGCGTGTACGCGTTCGCATACGTGACCGCGATCGCCGGAATCGCCTGCGAATCCCACATCGGCGCCTGCAGCAGGTCGGAATCGGCGAGGTAGCCGGCCGCGTGGAGCTGCGCGAGCGCGTCGGCGGCCTGGCTTTGCGTATCGGCGCCCGACACGAGCCCGGCCGCGGCGAGCGTCGCGCAGCGCTGGGTGCGGATCGACTGCGTGGTGGCCGCCGGCAGCGCGCTCAGGTACGGCGCGTCGGCAAGCGACGCCGACGCGGCCGCGCACGGCTCCAGCAGGTTCGCGAGCGTCGCGTAGTCGGCCAGCGGCCGGCCGAACGACGGCACGGGCTGACCGCCCGAGCGCACGACCGCGTTCGGCGCCATCCGCACGTTGATCTGCGGCTCGCCGACCACGACTGCGGTGATCCAGCCGCGGTTGTCCTGTTCGGCCGCCGCGAGCGATGCCCCCCCGCCGTTGCTGACCGACGCGGCGATCGTCGTGATGTCGCCCGCGCGATAGCGCACGCCGTGATGCGAGCCGTCGACCAGCGGCCCGAACTGCTCGTTGAGCGCCCAGTACGCGAACTCGACCGACTGCAGCGTCACGCGCCCCCAGTCCTGCTCGGGATTCTGCTGCGAATGCGCGTGCTTGAACGCATAGCGGTTCGGGAAGCGGGAATTGAACGTGGCGAGATCGCCGCTGGTGACGTTCGCGGTGAACAGGCTCGCGGTGCCGGCCAGCACTGCGTTGGCGAGCGTGCCGTCGATCAGCGTGATGGTGTCCGACATCAGCTCGTGCGCGCCGTTGCCGCCGCCCTTGTCGTTGTAGGCAACCGCGCAGCCGCGCTTGAGCGCCCATTCGCCGGCCGCGGAAATCGCGCCGTACACGCCGCGCGAGCCCGACGACGTCGCGGTGACGATGCACGGCTGCGCGGGATTGAAGCTGGCGGGCACCTGCACGAGCAGCGTGACGTTCTTGCTGCCGCTGCCGTCGTCGGCGTACGCGAGATATTCGGTGCCGGGAATCTTGCCTTCGCCGAGCGTGTCGTTGCCGTCGAGGTCGACGTTCGGCCCCCAGAAGCGGCCGTAGCCGCCGTTTGCGCTCATGTCGACGAGCGCGCGGTAGTTCGACCAGATCGCGAGGCGGCGCAGCTCGGCGGCCGTCGGCCGGGCGGCATTCGCGAAGCCGGGGGCGCTCGCCGCGCCAAGGCCCGTCTTGCCGAGGCCGGCCGTCAGCAGGTCGTCGCTCGCGCCGTCATAGGCCGTCGTGCGCACGCTGCCGGACACGAAACCGGGCAACCGGTTGCGCTCGGCCGACTCGTCGCCGTTACAGGCGCCGAGTATCGCGACCGCGGCCAGCGCCGCGCCGAAAACCATCCGCCTGCCCCACCCGAGTCTCGTCATCGCCGCCCTCTCGATATCGTTATCGGTCCGCCGCCGCTTCGTGCGGCTTGCGGCCTCTCAAGCGCAAACGGGCCCCGGCATGCCGGGGCCCGCCTGAAAACGGGCGCATGCGGCGCTCGCGCGCCGCCGCCCGGCGTTACTGCTGCTGAACCGTCAGCTTGTTCGACACCGACGTCACGCCGCTCACGCCCTTCGCCGCCTCTTCCGCCTTGTCGATCTGGGCCTGGTCGGGCACCGTGCCCTCCAGCGTGATCGCGCCGCCCTTCGAGCGCACGACGATGTTCGCCACGTCGATGCCGCCCGCCTTCGTAATGGCCTTGCGCACCGCATAGCCCAGCTTGCGGTTCGCCTTCTTCGCGGTCTTCGCGGCGGCCTTCGGCGCGCTGGTCGCGGCCGCGGGCGCTTCCGTTGCCGCGGCGTCGCTCGACTGCGCATACACGCTGCCCGACAGACAGGCCGCCACGGCGGCGACACCCAACGCTCTCAACACGATCGACTTCATGCTATCTCCTTATCACTCCGGAACGGCCGTGCACAGTACGGCCGATTACCCCCAAAAGCAGCCGGCCCGCGCGCGAACGGGCGGGACAGCCGGTGTTTTCCACGGCGATACGAGAGAGGCGAGACGGGCTGGCGGCTGGCGCACGCGAAAGCGGGCCGGCCGGGCCGGACAGCCGCCGGCCGAACGCGCCCGGTCTCATTGCGTGCCGGGTCGCGCGCAAATCGGGCGCGGCTGCGTCGCACAATGTAATCCAGCGCCCGCGGAAGCGCAAAGCTTTTGACGCGGGGCCGCCCGCCACTGTCGCCGCGGGGCCGCGCCAGGCCGCCCCACTCGCGCACGCCCGGTGAAACCGGGTACCATCGCCGCGAGCATCGGCGTCGTCCATGACCACCGTCCGATCGTCACCGATACGTCACGCCAGCGTCATCCACCGCCCCCATGAAGCCAGCCCGCCCTCGTCCGCCTCGCCGCATCCTCGCCCGCTTCGTCGCGGTGTCGTGGCGCGACCTCGCGCTGTCGATCGGCCCGACCGTGCTGCTCGCCGGCGCGGCCGTCTGGCTCGCGGTCAAGCTGATCCAGCCGGCCCCGCCGTCCACGCTCGTGATCTCGTCCGGGCCGCCCGGCAGCACGTACTGGAACGCCGCGCAGAAATACAAGACGATCCTCGCGAAAAACGGCGTCACGCTCGACGTCCAGTCGTCCGAAGGGTCCGCCCAGAACCTCGCGCGGCTGTCGAACCCGAACGCGCCGGTCGACGTCGGTTTCGTGCAGAGCGGGATCGGTCCGAAGGAGCGCGACGAACACCTCGTGTCGCTCGGCAGCATCGGCTACGTGCCGCTCGCGATCATGTATCGCGGCCCGGTCGTCGCGCGCCTGTCCGACTTCAAGGGCAAGCGGCTCGCGCTCGGCGCGGAAGGCAGCGGCGCGCGCGAGCTGAGCCTCGCGCTGCTGAAGATGAACGGCATCGTGCCGGGCGGCTCGACCGAGCTGCTGCCGACCGCCGGCGAGGACGCGGCCACCGCGCTGCTCGACGGCAAGATCGACGCGGCGTTCCTGTCCGGCGACTCGACGCAGATCCCGGTGATGGCGAAACTGTTCCGCGCGCCCGGCGTGCACGTGTATTCGTTCACGCAGGCCGAGGCGTACGCGCGGCGCTTTCCGTACCTGACCGCGATCACGCTGCCGATGGGGGTCTACGATCTCGGCCGGAACCTGCCGCCCGCCGACATCCACACGGTCGCGCCGACCATCGAACTCGTCGCGCGCGACTCGCTGCACCCCGCGTTGTCCGATCTGCTGATCGAGGCCGCGCGCGAGGTGCACGGCCACGCGACGATCCTGCAGCACGCGGGTGAATTCCCGTCGCCCGTCACGCGCGGCTTCCCGCTCTCCGACGACGCCGCGCGCTACTACAAATCAGGCAAGACCTTCCTGTACCGGCGGCTGCCGTTCTGGGTCGCGAGCCTCGTCGACCGGCTGCTCGTGGTGGTCGTGCCGCTGATCGTCGTGCTGATCCCCGGGCTGCGGCTCGTGCCGTCGCTGTACGGCTGGCGCGTGCGCTCGCGCATCTACCGCTGGTACGGCGCGCTGATCGCGCTCGAGCGCAGCGCGCTCGGCGAGCACACGGCCGAGGAACGCGTGCAGTTGCTCGACGAGCTCGACGACATCGAGGAAGCCGTAAACCGGATGAAGATGCCGCTCGCTTATGCCGGGCAGTTCTACGTGCTGCGCGAGCACATCGGCTTCGTGCGCGAACGGCTCACCCCGCACGACCAGGACACGCCGGCCGGCCCGCCGGGCGCCGGCGGCCCGCCGCAGGCACGTGCCGAAGCCGCGCCGCCGGCCGGCACGCCCCCTCGGGCGACTCCCGGTTCCGCGTAAGCGGACGATCCGCGATCATTGCCGCATGCGCGCGCCGCCGCGTAACATGGAGGCCGCCGCCAGGCGCCGCTCGCCCCACCCTCTGGAGATCGCCATGACAACCGGCCTCGACACCGCCCAACCCGCCTGGTTCTACGACTTCGTGTCGCCGTTCTCCTACCTGCTCCTCGAACAGCTCGACAAGTGGCCGGACGTGCCGTTCGAGCCCGTCGCGGTGTCGCTGCCCGACCTGCAGCGCCACTGGGGGCAGCGCTCGAGCGCGGACGTGCCCGCCAAGCGCGTGTTCACGTACCGTCACGCACTGTTTCGCGCCGAGCAGCTCGGCATCCGCTTCAAGATGCCGCCCGCCCATCCGTTCGATTCCGACAAGGTGTTGCGCCTCGCGATCGCGCTGCGCGCCGACATCGCGACCGTGCTGGAAATGTTCCGCTTCATCTGGCACGACGGCAACGACCCGTCGACACCGGAAGGCTTCGCGGCACTGTGCGAGCGCGTCGGCGTCGGCCACGGCGACGAACTGATCGAATTCGAGGAGACGAGCGCGCAGTTGCGCCGCAATACCGACGACGCGATCGCGCTCGGCGTGTTCGGCGTGCCGACGTTCTGGATGAACCAGCAGCTGTTCTGGGGCGAGGACGCGCTGCCGATGGTGCTGTACTGCGCGCGCACGCCGAACTGGCTCGAATCGCGCGAGGTCAAGCGGATCAGCGTGCTGCCGAAGGGCCGCGTGTGATGGCCGGTATCACGCACGCCAACGTGCGGCTGCGGTAAGGTTACGCTTCCCCGGAATCCCCTTCTACGATGGAAGAAAACGACCGTACCGCCTCGCTCGATATCTGGCTCGTGCGCGTGTTGCGCACGCTGCTGCTCGAGCGCAGCGTGACGCAGGCCGCGCTGCGGCTGAACCAGACCCAGCCGGCGATCAGCACCGCGCTGCGCAAGCTGCGCGAGACGCTGAACGACCCGATCCTCGTGCGCGGCAAATCCGGCATGGTGCCGACCGAATACGGCGCGTCGCTGCTCGAGGCCGCGCAGCGCGCGCTGCGCGAGGTCGACTTCATCGCGACGCCGCACGGCGACTTCGATCCGTCGTCCGCACGGCGCACGTTCCGCGTCGCCGCCCCCGATTACCTGAACGATTTCTTCATGCCGACGCTGATCGAGCGCTTTCGCGACGCGGCGCCGCATGCGCATCTGGAAATCGACTCGCTGAATCCCGCGCTCGATCACGCGGGCGCGCTCGAATCGGGCGCACTCGACCTCGTGATCGGCAACTGGCCGAAGCCCGACCCGCAGTTCGCACGCCAGGACCTGTTCTCCGACACGATCGTGTGCTTGATGCGCGACGCGCATCCGCTCGCACGCGAGCCGCTCACGCGCGAAGCGTATGCGTCAGCCGCACACGTCGCGCCGACGCCGTACACCGGCGACAAGCGCAACGCGATCGAGATCGGCCTGGCACGCGCGCGCCTCACGCGGCGCATCGTGACGACGCTGCCCTACTTCGGCATCGTGCCGCAGGTACTGCTGCAGTCGGACCTGATCTTCACGACGACGCGCCGCTTCGCGACACACTACGCGCAGTTGCTGCCGCTCGTGGTCGTCACGCCGCCCGTGCCGTTCCCGCGCATCAAGAGCTACCTGCTCACGCATCCGCAGCCCGACCGCCCGACCGACATCGCGTGGCTGTGCGCGCTGATGCAGAGCGTGTCCGACGAGCTGACGGTTCCCCGCAGCCGCAAGCGCTGAGCCGCGACACGATACACGGCACGGCCGCTCGAGTTCAGGCCGTACAGAAGGTTTCCTGCAGATGGGCCCAGCGCACGACGCCCGCCGCATCGCGCTCGAACACGGCGGTTGCGCGGCGCGCGGGCAGCTCGCCCGACGTGGCGTGCTGCGCTTCGAGATAGGTGACGGTCGCATGCGACGCATCGGCCGCGAGCACCCGGATGTCCGACAGCGTGATGCGCAGCCCCGGCTTCGCGCCGGCGAGCTTCGCGAACAGCGCGCGCGTACCGTCGTGATCGACCTCGCGGCCGTCGGTCAGGATCATCGTGAATTCGGTGGAAAACGCGGCGAGCAGCGCATCGAGCGCCTCGGGTGCGGTATCGACGCCGGACAGCCAGCGCTCGATGGCGACGAGGCTCGCATCGAGCGCGTCGAGATAAACCTGATGATCGGACATGGCACGTGCACGGTAAGGCGCGGCCCGATGCCGCGCGTCGTCGTGCAGTGTATGCAAAATCGCGCGGCCCTGCGCTGGCCGCGCGGCGCTACCGCGTGCAGGACTCGTCGTCGCGCGCACGCCCCGAAGCGGTGGCCTTCGCGTCGGCCACCGGCATGCCCGAGCGCGCCTGCAGCAGCTCCGCGCACACGGCCACCGCGATCGCGCCCGGCGCCTTGTCGACGATCCCCGCAACGCCGATCGGGCACACCATCTCCACGAGCCGCGCCGGATCGACGCCGCGCGCGGCAAGCCGGCGCTCGAACTTCACGCGCTTGGTGCGCGAACCGATCATCCCGAAGTATGCGTAGTCGCGCCGCCGCATGATCTGCGCGGCGAGCGAGAAGTCGAGCGCGTGGTTGTGCGTCATCACGAGGAAGTACGCGCCGGGCGGCGCGGCGTCGACGACGGCCTCCGGCGTGTCGGTCGGCTCCGGCTGCACGTTCGGCGGACATTCGTCCGGGAACAGCTCGTCGCGCGTGTCGACCCACTGCACGACGCACGGCAGCGCGCCGAGCAGCGTGACGAGCGCGTGACCGACGTGCCCGGCGCCGAACAGCACGATGTGCATCGGCGCCGGCGTGCCGGTCGCGCGATTGCGCTGGCCGGTGCCCGGCGCGAACGCCGGGTCCGACGCGGTGCAGAGCGAGCGGGCGGGGCCGTTCATGTCAGCCTCCGCTGGGCCGCCCCAAGGAGGCTGACCGCCCCCTCGGGGGGAGCCGTGCATGGGACCGGAGTAAGCGCTGAAGCGCCAACTCCGGTCGACAGCGAACGAAGTGAGCGTGGGGGCTGTTTCATCTCAGCCTCCTCCGGGCCGCCGCAAGGAGGCTGACCGCCCCCTCGGGGGGGCCGTGCATGGGACCGGAGCAAGCGCTGAAGCGCCAACTCCGGTCGACAGTGAACGAGGAGAACGTGGAGACCGTTTCATCTCAGACAGCCTGGGCGGCGCGTGCCGCCCGCACCGCGCTGACCGCACGCAGGATCGACTCGCCGGTCGCCGGCGCATCGAGCGGCGGGTTCACCTGGTAGTCGCCGACCGCAGCTACTGCATCGCGCACCGCGAAGAACACCGAGAACGGCAGCAGCAGCGGCGGCTCGCCGACGGCCTTCGAACGGTGGATGCTGTCCTCGACGTTGCGGTTGTTGAACAGCTTCACGTTGAATTCGGGCGGCGTGTCGTTCACCGTCGGGATCTTGTACGTGGACGGCGCATGCGTCATCAGCTTGCCGCCCTTGTTCCACCACAGCTCCTCGGTCGTCAGCCAGCCCATCCCCTGGATGAACGCGCCTTCGACCTGGCCGATGTCGAGCGCCGGGTTCAGCGACGCGCCCACGTCGTGCAGCGCATCGACGCGCAGCGTGCGCATCTCGCCGGTCAGCGTGTCGATCACGACTTCCGACACGGCCGCGCCGTACGAGTAGTAGTAGAACGGCCGGCCCTGCAGCTTCGACTGATCCCAGTACAGCTTCGGCGTCGCGTAGAAACCGTCGGACCACAGCTGCACGCGCGCGAGGTACGCCTTTGCGATCACTTCGTCGAACGGCACGCCGTTGCCGCCCACCCACACGATGTCGTTGGCGAACTTCACGTCGGCCGCATCGACCTTGCCGTCGCCGAACTGCTTCGCCGCGAACACCGCGAGCCGCTCGCGCAACTGGCGCGCCGCATCCTGCGCAGCCTTGCCGTTCAGGTCCGAGCCCGTCGACGCAGCGGTCGCGGACGTGTTCGCGACCTTGCTGGTGTCGGTTGCCGTCACGCGGATCCGGCCGAAGCGGATGCCGAGCTCGTGCGCGACGACCTGCGCGACCTTCGTGTTGAGCCCCTGCCCCATCTCCGTGCCGCCGTGGTTCACGAGCACCGAGCCGTCGGTATAGATGTGCACCAGCGCGCCGGCCTGGTTGAAGTGCGTGACGTTGAACGCGATGCCGAACTTCACCGGCGTGATCGCGATGCCCTTCTTCAGCACCGTGTTGCGTGCGTTGAATTCGCGCACGCCCGCACGCCGCGCGCGGTAGTCGCTCGTCGCTTCGAGTTCGCCGAGCAGCTCCTGCAGCACGTTGTCCTCGACCGTCTGCCCGTACGGCGTGACGTTGCGTTCGGTCTTGCCGTACAGGTTCGCATAGCGGACGTCGAGCGGATCGCGATCGAGCGCGCGCGCGATGTCGTCGAGGATGTACTCGATCGCGAACGCCCCCTGTGGGCCGCCGAAGCCGCGGAACGCGGTATTCGACTGCGTGTTGGTCTTGCCGCAGTAGCCGGCGATGTTCACGTCGCCCAGCCAGTACGCGTTGTCGAAGTGGCACACTGCGCGCGTCATCACCGGGCCCGACAGGTCGGCCGAGAAACCGCAGCGCGACGTCATGTCGAGCGCGACGCCGTCGATGCGGCCGTCATCGTCGTAGCCGACGTCGAAGCGGTAATGGAAGTCGTGCCGCTTGCCGGTGATCATCATGTCGTCGTCACGGTCCGGACGCAGCTTCACCGGGCACAGCAGCTTCCACGCGGCGAGCGCCGCACAGCACGCGAACAGGCCCGACTGCGATTCCTTGCCGCCGAACCCGCCGCCCATCCGGCGGCACTCGACGAGCACGTTGTGCGACGCAACGCCGAGCACATGCGCGACGAGGTGCTGCATCTCGCTCGGGTGCTGCGTCGAGCAGTACACGTGCATCCCGTCGTCGTCCTTCGGCACCGCGTACGCGATCTGCCCTTCGAGATAGAACTGCTCCTGGCCGCCGAGCAGCATTTCGCCCGACTCGCGATGCGGCGCGACGGCGAGCCGCGCCGCCGCGTCGCCGCGCGCGAGCTTCAGCGGCGGGATCACGTAGGTTTCGGCCGCGCGCGCTTCCTGCGCGGTGAGGATCGCCGGCAGCTCCTCGTAGTCGACCTGGGCGCGGCGCGCGGCGAGCCGCGCGGTTTCATGCGACGTCGCGACGACGATGAACATCGGCTGGCCGACGAACTGCACGATGCCCTTCGCGAGCACCGGGTCGTCGTGGATGATCGGGCCGCAATCATTGACGCCCGGGATGTCGTCGGCCGTGAACACGGCGACCACGCCGGGCGTCGCGCGCACCGCGTCGAAGTTCATCGACACGATCTTCGCGTGCGGTTTCGCCGACAGGCCGAGCGCCGCGTGCAGCGTGCCCGCGACGACCGGGATGTCGTCGGTGTAGGTGGCACGCCCGCTGACGTGCAGGTGCGCGGATTCGTGCGCGCGCGATACGTGGACCTGCGCCGCGTCGGCTTGCGGGTCGAGGGTGCTCAGGAACGGTTCTGCTTGCTGGTTCATGTTCGGTGTTCTCCGTCTTCAGACGCGCGCCGCGTCGGTGCCGGGTTCGGCGGCCACTTCACGCACATTCAGGGCTTGCGGCGGCAGCGGGTCGTGCGGGCGCGTCTCCAGCCAGAAGCGATACATCAGGTTCTTCGCGGTATCGAGACGGTACGTGCTCGTCGCGCGCATGTCGGACAGCGGCTGGTAGTCGCGCTCGAGCGCCTGCATCGCGGCCTGTGCGGTGGCTTCGTGCCACTGCGCGCCGTCGAGCACGGCTTCCGTCTGGGTCGCGCGCTTCGGTGTCGCGGCCATCCCGCCGAACGCGATGCGCGGCTCGCGGATCGTGTCGCCGTCCGCGATGAACGCGAACGCCGCGCACACGGCCGAGATGTCGGAGTCGAACCGCTTCGACAGCTTGTACGTGCGGAACTGCAGCTTCTCGCGCGCGCCGGTGCGGGTCGGCACCTTCAGGCCGACGACGAATTCGTGCGGCGCCATGTCCTTCTGCTGATAGCCCGTGTACAGCGCCTCGAGCGGCAGCTCGCGCACCGTGTCGCCGCCGCGCAGCACCACGCGCGCGCCGAGCGCGATCAGGCCCGGCATCGAATCGCCGATCGGCGAGCCGTTCGCGACGTTCCCGCCGATCGTGCCCGCGTTGCGGATCGGCAGCGACGCGAAGCGCTTCCACATCTCGGTCAGTTCCGGATACTGGCCGGCCAGCGCCGCGTACCCTTTCTCGACCGTCACGCCAGCACCGATTTCGATCCAGTCGCCGCCGTGCACGATGTTCTGCAGTTCGGCGATCTGGCCGACGTAGATCAGGTCGTCGAGCCGGCGCATCTGCTTGGTGACCCACAGACCGATGTCGGTACTGCCTGCCAGGATGCGCGCGTCGGGCCGCTCGACCTTCAGCGCGGCCAGCGCGTCGAGCGTGCGCGGCGCCGCGAAACGCGCGCCGTTGATCGTCGTGTAGTCGAACGTCTCGTCGCGCTTGAGCGACGCGAGCGTGCGGGCCAGCGCGGCCGTGTCGACCGGCGCCGACGGCGCCGGTGCATCGAACATCTGCACGGCCGCATCGACGATCGGGCGATAGCCGGTGCAGCGGCACAGGTTGCCGGTCAGCGCATCGGCGATCTCGGTGCGCGTCGGCACGTCCTTCGCCTTCGCGCACGTGCCGGCACGGCCGCAGCCCTCGTGGCCGTGCTTCTCGTACAGCGCCCACATCGACATCACGAAGCCGGGCGTGCAGAACCCGCATTGCGAACCGTGGCAGTCGACCATCGCCTGCTGCACCGGATGCAGCGCACCGTCCGGCTGACGCAGGTCCTCGACCGTCAGCAGCGCCTTGCCGTCCAGCGTCGGCAGGAACTGGATGCATGCGTTGACGGCCTTGAACTCGACCGCGCCGGCGTCGGTCAGCTCGCCGACGACGACCGTGCACGCGCCGCAGTCGCCTTCCGCGCAGCCTTCCTTGGTGCCGGTGCAATGCGCGTCCTCGCGCAGGTATTGCAGCACGGTGCGGGTAACGTCCGCGCCGCTGACTTCGCGGATCGCGTGACGATGGTAGAAGCGGATCGGCTCACTCATGTCTCGATGGTTCTTCAAATGGGGGCAAGGCGGCCCGCGCTATGCGCTCGACCGACGTTTTTCTGACAGTTTGCACGCTATCACCATCAAATTTCGCAACCCATAGCCCATCACGCATGGGGCCCATATAACTGCCGCGATATGAGCGCCGGGCCCGCCCGGCGGCCTTTCCACACGGCGCTCCCGGCCCCTTTCCCGCGCGCTCGCGACCGTCCGGGATGCCCGAAAACAGGTCGCGATTAACTAAATGGTACCTGCGGGAAAACCGGTTCCATGGGAAAATCCCGATTCCCTTTTTCGCCGTCCTCTGTCCGTTTCGTTCATTCGTTCCGACCCCATGTCAACCGATTCCGCCACACCGCCGCGCAGCGGGTTCGCGGTCACGCTGCAAATCGTGTCCGTCGTCTGTTTCACGTTCATCTGCTACCTGACTATCGGCCTGCCGCTCGCGGTGCTGCCGGGCTTCGTCCACGGCGACCTCGGCTTTTCCGCGATCGTCGCGGGCGGCGCGATCAGCGTCCAGTATTTCGCGACGCTCGCGTCGCGGCCGCTCGCCGGGCGCCTGGCCGATACGCTCGGCCCGAAGCAGACGGTATTGCGCGGGCTGGTCGGTTGCGGCGTGTCGGGCGTGCTGCTGCTCGTCGCGCTGCTGCTCGCGCACTGGCCGGTCGCGAGCCTCGTGCTGCTGGTCGCGAGCCGGCTCGTACTCGGCGTCGGCGAGAGCCTGTGCGGCACCGGCGCGATCCTGTGGGGCATCGGGCGGGTCGGCGTCACGCACAACGCGAAGGTGATCTCGTGGAACGGCATCGCGACCTACGGCGCGCTCGCGCTCGGCGCGCCGGTCGGCGTCGCGATCGCGAATACGCTGAATCCGGCGCTGATCGGCGTGATCGTGATCGCGCTGGCCGCAATCGGCTTCTACCTCGCGCGCCTGATCGCTTCGGTGCCGCTCGTGCACGGCGAACGGATGTCGTATGCGAGCGTGTTTACGCGGGTACTGCCGCACGGCCTCGGCCTCGCGCTCGGCTCGGCCGGCTTCGGCTCGATCGCGACCTTCGTCACGCTGTACTACGCGGCGCGCCACTGGCCGAACGCCGCCCTGTCGCTGACCGTGTTCGGCACGTTGTTCATCGGCGCGCGCCTGCTGTTCGCGAACACGATCAAGACGTACGGCGGCTTCCGCGTCGCGATCGTGTCGTTCGCATTCGAATGTTCGGGCCTGTTGCTGCTGTGGCTCGCGCCGGTGCCGCACATCGCGCTCGTCGGCGCCGCGCTGACCGGCTTCGGCTTCGCGCTGATCTTCCCGGCGCTCGGCGTCGAGGCCGTCGCGCTCGTGCCGCCCGCGAGCCGCGGCGCGGCGCTGTCCGCGTACTCGGTGTTCCTCGACCTGTCGCTCGGCATCACGGGCCCGCTCGCCGGCTATGTCGCGGGCGCGTTCGGCTATCCGCAGGTGTTCCTGTTCGCGGCGGCGGCGGCGGCGGCCGGTGTCGCGCTGTCGATGGTGCTGTACCAGCGGCAGGCGCGCGTGGCGGAGAGCGGCGCGACGGCATGAGAAGCGGAGGCGCGTTGCCGCGCGCGCCACGCGGGTTCAACGCAGCAGTATGTTGAAGTCCCGCAATACGCCGGCCGCATCGGGATGCCCCCTGAATGGAACGGCGCGCCCGAGCGAGAGCTTCGGTTTGGCACGATCGAACAGCACGAGCGCTTCCGACGTGTTGAGATGGCGCGACATGTACAAAAAACCCGTCGACGCGACGGGGATGCCGGTGGACGGCAAGCGACCACTGTTGCGGAACGTCGTACGGTGCGATGGTCGACAACGCACCGTCACCACCGAGATTCTTCAGCGGCAAGCCGTGCAGGACGGCGACGGTCAGCGGCACGCCGTCAAATGAAAGAACGTAGCGATCGAGTTCGGTCGTCACGAGCGGAAAACCGCCCAGCACCAGATCGGCGACTTCGTCGTGCAGCACCGTCTCGGCGAATGCGCAATGCAGATCGAAGCCGAAATAGCTCGTGCCGTACCGCCGCCGCTTGCGCGGATCGTCGAAGCGATTGCCGCCCGATTTCCCGAAGTAAGGCTCGCCGGTCGCATATCGCGAGATACGCACCAGCGCCGTCGGCGCAACGTCGCGAGTCACCAGCGTTGCGCTCACGAAATGTTCCCCCGGCGCCGTCAGCAAACGCACCACCTAGCGCTCGGCGAACGCCGTGGCGGCACGCTCGACTTCATCCACCTTCCCGCGCGACAGCGCGACGAGTGGCGTAACGTTGCCCAGGGACGCCTTCGGCGTCGTGAAGAACTGCCATTTGCTCCATCCCGGCAAACCGCCCAGACATTGGGTCACCTTGCCCAACGTCTTGCGATCGATGTCCCCCGCCAGGTAGAAGGCCGGGTAGTACTGTGCGGCGCCGACATCGACCGTGAAGATCCGGCCGGACGCCACGGCCTTGCTGAGCGCCTGCCGCGTCATGCCGAGGCCGACCCATGTCTGCGCGGCAGGCAGCAGCTTGCCGTCGGCGACCAGCATGCGCCGTTCCGCCTGCACCTGCCGCTCCGGATCGGCGACGACGCCCGCCGCCCGCTTCTTCCCGGCGGTCGGCTTCCTGTCGCGCGTCGCGGCCGCAGCGATGCCGAACGTGATCGTGCCAGCCAGATCGATGACCTGCGCGATGCCGACCTTGAACAGGTGCCCCAATTGCTCGTCAGACAGGCTGAGCAGCGCCCGCGCGCGATCCGGGCCGAGCATGGTCGCCGCGCCGACAGCGCTGCGCAGCGCTTCCTCCGTCTCGACGTCAAGAACGACGGCCGTCCCTTCCAGCGTATGAGCCCGCGCAATCATCATCACCTCCCGTCACGACCGGAATGATCAAGCGTAGCCCCGACTCGAAACCAAGTCAACCGTGTCAACCGAATCGACCGTGCGCCACGTTCCTCGATCGTGCGTTCGCGCAGCCCCGAACGTCTCACGCCGCCCGCAAAAACAACCGCCGCGTCAGGTCGAACGCGACCAGGTTGCCGGCCACCACCAGCAGCAGCCCGACCACCGCGAGCGGCGACCACTGGTAGCCCTCGAACACCGTCGACACGGCCAGCGCGACGATCGGGAACAGCACCGTGCAGTACGCGGCGCGCTCCGGCCCGATCCGGCCGACGAGGGTCAGATAAGCGGTAAAGCCGATCACCGAACCGGGCACGGCGAGGTAGACGAGCGCGCCGAGATAACGCGGGCTCGTGTCGAGCGTGAACGGCATCCCGGCCACCATGCTGCCGACGGTCAGGATCGCCGCGCCAATCAGCATCGCCCAGCCGTTGGTCGCGAGCGGGTGCAGCCCCATCGACTGCATCCGGCTCGACAGCAGGTTGCCGATCGAGAAACACATCGTGCCCGCGAACGCGATCGCGAGCCCCGTCCACGTCGCGTGGTCGTCGAGATGGCCGGCCATCTGCTGCCAGAACAGGCACGCGATGCCGGCCAGCCCGAGCAGCGCACCGGCGATCGCCGATGGCCGCAGCGGACGGCCCATGAACAGCCGGCCGTTGATCGAGTTCAGCAGCGGCGCGGTCGAGAAGATCACCGCGACGAGGCCGCTCGGCACGACCTGCTCCGCATAGTAGAAGCACAGGAAGTTCAGGCAGAACAGCGCAAAGCCCTGCGCGAGGAGAAAGCGCCACGCTTCGCGCGGCGGGCGCACCGGCCGGCGCATCACGCGCAACAACGCGAACAGCACGGCGGCCGCGAGCCAGAAGCGCCAGGCGATCGACACGGGCGGCGGCACGGCGCCGAGCTGCCATTTGATCGCGATCCAGGTGGTGCCCCAGATCAGCACGGTGACGAAATAAAGCGACAGGTTCATGGCGACAACGATCCAGAAAGCAGGTGAAACGGATCCCGACTATGCCGCCGCCCGGCGCGCACCGATTGTCCGGAATTGCGGTCTTTTTCGGGCCGCCGCACGCGGCGCCGCGCGCCCGCTTATACTCGGGCCATCATGAGCCTCTCCCTTTCCGCGCCCCCCGTCGACCATCCCACCGCCCTGGCTGGCGGCGATCTGCCGTTCGGCCTGCAGTCGGTCTGCCGCACGCTCGCGGACGCGAACGCGACGCTCGAGCGCTTCGCGTGGCTCGGCGATCACCTGGCGATCGCCGAATGGACGCGGATCACCGACGAAAGCGAGACGGTCTACGAGCAGCCGGGCCACCACACGCTGTCGTGCTACCTCGACGGCGGTTACCGGACCGAACGCCAGCGCGTGCCGCGCTACGGCGCGCCGAGCCTGCTGTGCGCGCTGCCGGGCGACCATGAATCGCGCTGGTGGGTGCGCGGCGAGATGCACTTCATCCACCTGTATTTCCTGCCCGAACACTTCACGCAGCGCGCGATCCGCGAACTCGACCGCGAGCCGCGCGAGCTGAAGCTCGCCGACCGCACTTATTTCGAGGATGCGCGCGTCGCCGCGCTGCTGCGCTCGCTCGCGCTGGACGGCTGGGACGATGCCGACGAACGGCTGCGCGTGAACGAGACCGCGCACGAGGTGCTGAGCCTGCTGCTGCGCGGGCAGAGCACGACCCGCACCGACACGTCGTTCCGCGGCGGGCTCGCACCGGCCGTGCGCCGCCGCGTGCGCGACTACATCGACACGTACCTGACGCAACCGCTGACGCTCGGCGAACTCGCCGATGTCGCTGCGCTATCCGAATACCACTTCTCGCGGATGTTCCGGCTGTCGTTCGGCCGCGCGCCGCACGCGTGGGTGGCCGAACAGCGCCTCGCGCGGGCACGCGAGCTGCTGCGCACGACGGCGCTGCCGCTCGCGCAGATCGCGGCCGACTGCGGCTATGCGAACGCCGGCCACTTCAGCCATCGCTTTCGCGACGCACACGGCACGACGCCGAATACGTACCGGCGCGCGATGCAGGGCCGCTGAGCGCGGGCCCCTTTTTCCCGTTTCCCCGCCTACGCGCCGCGCCGCGACAGTTCCTGTTCGAGCGCCGCGACACCGGCCGGCAGGTCGACCGGCACCTTCAGGTCGACCATCGTGCGGCCGAATGCATGCAGCGTGCGGAACAGGTTGTGTTCGCGGCACTGCTCGCCCATCTGCCCGATCCGTACGATCGGCAAGCCGAACGAGCCCGAGATCTCGACCTGGTACTGCTTCGAGATATGGCCGCAGACCATTCCGGGCGTGAGCCCTTCCGGCGTCTCGATGCCGACCACTGAATTGAGCCGGCAGTCCTTCGGCGCGTAGAGCTTGAGCCCCATCGACTCGACGCCCGCCTGCAGCGCGAGCGAGCAGCGCAGGTGGCGCGCGAAGCGGCTTTCGAGCGTCTCCGCGCAGACGAGCCGCAGCGCCTCGTGCAGCGCGAGCACGCCGGACACGGGCGCCGTGTAGTGATAGCCGGCGTTGTGCCAGAAGTTCTCCGCGAGCGCCATGTCGAGACACCAGTGCGCGTTCGGCTCGGGGCGAGTCTTCATCCGCTCCCATGCGGCGTCGGAGAACGCGATCAGCGACACGCCCGGGATCGACGACAACCCCTTCTGGCCGCCGGTGATCACCGCGTCGATGCCCCACGCGTCCATCTCGAGCGGCATCGTCGACAGCGTGCACACCGCGTCGACCACGACCAGCGCGCCGGCCGCCTTCGCGAGCGCCGCGATGTCGCGCAGGTCGCGATTCCATACAGTGTTCGACGTCTCGCCCTGCACGATCGTGACGATCTCGGGCCGCTCGCGCGCGATTGCGTCCGCGATCTCGTCGAGGCTGGCGACCGCGCGGTCGGCCACTTCGAGCGTCGCGACGTCGGCGCCGACGCGCGTGGCCATCTCGGCCATCCGCGCGCTGAAGAAGCCGTTGCGGATCGACAGCACGCGCGTGCCGCGCCACGCGAGGTTCGAGATCGCCATTTCCATCGCGGCCGAACCGGGGCCCGCGACGCCGAGCACCCACTTCGTGCGGGTCTGGAACACGTAGCGCGCCATTTCCTTCACCTGCTCGATGATCTTCGCCATCGTCGCGCCGAGGTGGTTGATCACGACCGTGTTCGCCTTCGCGACGGCGGCCGGAATCGGGACCGGGCCGGCCCCCATCATCAGCAGCGGTTCTTCGGGCAGGATCGCGTCAAGCGGCACGACGACGGGACAGGGAATCGGCGAGTAATCGATGGACATGGCTGGCAAAAGGTGAGGAAAGGAAGTGCACGGACGCCCGCCGCGCTGCAGGGCGGACTGATCGATCATTCCGCGTTCCGCCGCCTCGCGCAAGAGGCACGCGCGGCCGCACAGCGCGATGGTGGCCCGGTCGCCGAACCGGGCCAGCCAGCCGTGCGCGGGTCGCACGCCGGTCATCCGGATTGAAAAAGGATTGCCGGCAACGGTGTGAAACGGTTCCACGCGCGCGTCAAGCGCACGATTTTCTTCGTCAATAACACCGTGCCCTGTCGATTTCTCCGCTTCAGTGCGACTTCCGTATCGATTGAAATAGACCCGATCCGTGATGAAAATCATCTCGGGGAATCCGATACGCAAAACCCTCGCACCATCGAAAACATCCATTATTGCAGCATGAATTGGGGCGCGCTTCCCGGCAACACCTGAACAAACTCACAAAAATATCTCTCAACCCTTTGAATTAAATAGACAATATTCGCACCCAACATGCGCGCCCAATATCGCGCCGCCTTTGAACGGCAGGCATGCCAGACAGCACTGCGTTTAACGCGTTACTCCCGATTTCGATTTTCCGCAACCCGCCGCTTTTCTCAGGTTGACGGATATCGCGCGGTATTGAACAATCATCTGCGGAATCGAAGAAAACGATTTTTCGATACGATGGAAAACCGAGGGCCGCGCGAGGCGCTTTCGAGGTCGCGCAGCGCAAAACCACAACCATAATCAATCAACCGGGCCAAAAATACGCAAGCCATGAACCAGATTCAGACCATGCGTGTATTCGTCTGCGTCGCCGAGCAACAGAGCTTCCGGCGCGCGGCGCACCATCTCGGCGTGTCCAATGCACTCGTCACGCGTTCGATCGCGATGCTCGAGGGCCACCTGAACACCCGGCTGATCCACCGCACCACGCGGAACCTGTCGCTCACCGAGGCCGGCGTACGCTACCTCGACGGCTGCCGGGCGCTGCTCGAGGAATTCGATCACCTCGAGTCGTCCGTCGCGCATGCCGTGCGCGAACCGGCCGGCACGCTGCGCGTCGTCGCGTCGGGCCTGCTGTCGCCGCTTGCGCTGACGCCGCTCGTCAGCAGCTTCCGGCGCCGCTACCCCGAGTTGCGCGTGCAGCTGACCGTCGCAGAGGGGCCGCTCGACGTGCTCGATTCCGGGTACGACGTCGGCATCGTCACGGGCAACCGGCTCGACGGCAACCCGACGCTGATCGGCCACGCCCTTTCACCGAATCCGTTCGTTGCGGTCGCGGCGCCGGCCTATCTCGAGCGACGCGGCGAGCCGCGGCTGCCCGACGACCTGCCGGGCCACGACTGGGTCACGCTCGCACCGCACCAGCATGCGCCCGCGTGGCAACTGGTCGGCCACGACGGCGTCGCGCATTCCGTCACGGTGCGTCCGGCCTGCACGGTCAACCAGCTCGCGCTCGTCCACGCGGCCGCCGTGGCCGGTGCGGGCATCGCGGTGCTGCCCGAGCCGTGCGTCGCCAGCGCGCTCGCCAGCGGCGCGCTCGTGCGGCTCATGGCCGGCTACCGGATCGACGATCCCGACACGCAGTTGTCGCTCGTCTACCCGAACCGCCAGTACGTGCCGGCCCGCACGCGCAGTTTCGTCGAGCACGCGCTCGATCACTTCAGCGCGCAGCCGGCCCGCGAACACACCGATTACGGCTTCCTGCGGCCGTCGCGCGGGTCCGACCGCTCCGACATCGTCACGGGGCTGCAGTAAACTGCGCGCGTCAGCCTTCGGAGGTGCAGCGTGCGCGTGATCCTGTTCAGCAGCCGGCAGTACGACGACGATTCGTTTGCTGCCGCCAACCGGCAGTTCGGCTATCGGCTGCACTTCCAGCCGTCGCACCTCGACGCGGAAACCGCGATCCTCGCGCATGGTTATGACGTCGTCTGCCCGTTCGTCAACGACACCGTCGACGCGGCCGTCCTCGAACGGCTGGCGGACGGCGGCACGCGCCTGATCGCGCTGCGCTCGGCGGGCTTCAACCACGTCGACCTGGCGGCCGCCGAGCGGCTCGGCATCACGGTCGTGCGCGTGCCCGCCTATTCACCGCACGCGGTTGCCGAGCACGCGGTCGCGCTGATCCTCGCCCTCAACCGCCGCCTGCCGCGCGCCGTCGCGCGCACCCGCGAAGGCGACTTCTCGCTGAACGGCCTGCTCGGCTTCGACCTGCACGGCAAGACCGTCGGCGTGATCGGCACCGGCATCATCGGCAGCGTGTTCGCGAAGATCATGATGGGCTTCGGGATGCATGTGCTCGCGCATTCGGTGCCGCCGTACAACGACGAACTGATCGCGTTCGGCGCGCGCTATGTCGCGCTCGACGAATTGCTGCACCACGCCGACATCGTCAGCCTGCACTGCCCGTTGCTGCCGTCGACGCACCATCTGATCAACGAACGGACGCTCGCGCGGATGAAGCACGGCGCGATGCTGATCAACACCGGGCGCGGCGGCCTCGTCGACGCGCAGGCGCTGGTCGACGCGCTCAAGAGCGGCCAGCTCGGCCATCTCGGGCTCGACGTGTACGAAGAGGAAAGCGGGCTCTTCTTCGAGGATCACTCCGACCTGCCGCTGCAGGACGACGTGCTCGCGCGGCTGCTGACGTTCCCGAACGTGATCGTCACGTCCCACCAGGCATTCTTCACGCGCGAGGCGCTCGCCGAGATCGCGCACACCACGCTGTTGAACATCGAGGCATGGCATGCCGGCACGCCGCAGAACGTCGTGACCGCGAATCGCTGAGAAATCGACGAATCCGGCTCATTTCATGGCGGCAAGCGATATCGCAATCGTTTGCTTTTGCTCGCCGCTGAAAACACGACCTTTTGCGTCAACAATTTCGTGCTTTGTTTCAAATGATGTAACGCGGCGCGTGCGCCGTCTGCTATCGTTGCGCCGACGTTATCCCGCCTCCTCCCGTCCATGCGTTTCGACGACTCCGACATCGCCGCCGTCTACCGCGCCATTTTCGAACGGCGCGACATGCGCCATTTCACGCCGGCACCCGTCGATCCCGCCGTGCTCGCGCGCCTGCTGCGCGCGGCGCATCACGCACCGAGCGTCGGCTTCATGCAGCCGTGGCGCTTCATCCGCATCACCGATCCGGCGCTGCGCACCGCGATCCACGCACTGGTCGAGGCCGAGCGCCGTGCGACAGCCGACGCGCTCGGCGAGCGCCAGGACGAATTCATGCGGCTCAAGGTCGAAGGCGTACGCGAATGCGGCGAGCTGCTGGTCGTCGCGCTCGCCGACGGTCGCGAGCGCCACGTGTTCGGCCGTCGCACGCTGCCGGAGATGGATCTCGCGTCCGCGGCTTGCGCGATCCAGAACATGTGGCTCGCGGCCCGCGCCGAAGGGCTCGGGATGGGCTGGGTATCGCTGTTCGACGTCGATGCGCTGCGCACGCTGCTGCGCATGCCCGACGGCGCGAAGCCGATCGCCGTGCTGTGCGTCGGGCACGTCGACGCGTTCTATGCGAAGCCGATGCTCGAGCAGGAGCGTTGGGCCGCGCGGATGCCGATCGAAGCGTGCCTGTTCGAAAACGGCTGGGACGATCCGCCCGCGATCGATGCCGCAGGGTCGCCTTCGTCGCCCGCCGACGTAGCGGACGCGGCAACGGAAACGGGCACCGACCTGGCAAGCGCATCAACCGAAAGCGTCGACGACTCCCCCGAACGCATCGCCTGACGAGCCCCCGCGGTCATCGTTCCGCCCCGCAATTTCACCGCCGCCAACCCCGCCGAATCCCACACTGTGAGCGTCACGCGGGCAATCCCGTCGCACGCCGGCAACAACCGTTTTGGCCCCAAGCATAGGGGTTTTCACTGAAGTAGAATCGCGGCTGTCGTTCGCCTTACCGTCCGCCCGTCCCGCGCATCCTGCGCCCGCCCGAGCGGCGGCTTTTCCCGAGCCCTCCGCGATGCCCTTACCTCTTTTCGCCCTCGCCGTCGCCGCATTTGGAATCGGTACCACCGAGTTCGTGATCATGGGGCTGCTGCCCAATGTCGCGCGCGATCTCGGCGTGTCGATCCCGGCCGCCGGCATGCTCGTGTCGGGCTATGCGCTCGGCGTGACGATCGGTGCGCCGATCCTCGCGATCGTCACCGCGAAGATGCCGCGCAAGCGCGCGCTGATGGGCCTGATCGGGCTGTTCATCGCGGGCAACCTGTTCTGCGCGATCGCCCCGGGCTATGCGGTGCTGATGGCCGCGCGCGTCGTCACCGCGTTCTGCCACGGCGCGTTCTTCGGGATCGGCTCGGTGGTCGCGAGCAACCTCGTCGCGCCGAACCGTCGCGCGCAGGCGATCGCGCTGATGTTCACCGGCCTCACGCTCGCGAACGTGCTCGGCGTGCCGCTCGGCACCGCGCTCGGCCAGGCATACGGCTGGCGCGCGACGTTCTGGGCCGTCACCGGCATCGGCATCGCCGCGGCCGCCGCGCTCGCCGTCTGCCTGCCGAAGCATCTTGCGATGCCCGACACCAGCATCACGCGCGAATTCAGCGTGCTGAAGCATCCACAGGTGCTGATGGTGCTCGGCATCAGCGTGCTCGCGTCGGCCAGCCTGTTCAGCGTGTTCACGTACATCACGCCGATCCTCGAGGACGTGACCGGCTTCTCGCCGCGCCAGGTCACCTACGTGCTGCTGTTGTTCGGCCTCGGGCTGACGGTCGGCGGAACGCTCGGCGGCAAGCTCGCCGACTGGCGCCGGATGCCGTCGCTGATCGCGACGCTCGCGCTGATCGGCGTGGTCCTCGCGCTGTTCGCGGGCACGATGCACCTGCCGTTCGCCGCGCTCGCGACGATCTTCGTGTGGGGTATCCTCGCGTTCGCGATCGTGCCGCCGCTGCAGATCCTGATCGTCGACCGCGCCAGCGACGCGCCGAACCTCGCGTCGACGCTGAACCAGGGTGCGTTCAACCTCGGCAACGCGACCGGCGCATGGCTCGGCGGGATGGCGATCGGCTCCGGCGTGTCGCTCGTGAACCTGCCGTGGGTCGGCGTCGCGATGGCCGTCGCGGCGCTCGCGCTCACGCTGTGGTCGGCGTCGCTCGAACGTCGGCCGGTGGCCGTGCCGACCGAGTACGTGTGACGCAACCCTGCTGAAATCGTTGCGGGCACAACTCCACTCAAAGCTGATGGCCTTCATGGACCTTTCAAGATCCGCGGTGTAGCATCCCCGCCGATGAAAGCCATTCTTAATCGCGATTTCCTCGCACTCATCCTGAGCGTCGCGGTCGTCGGTCTCGGCACCGGCGCCACGCTGCCGCTCACCGCACTCGCGCTGACCGAAGCCGGACACGGCACCAACGTCGTCGGCATGTTGACGGCCGCGCAGGCGCTCGGCGGCCTCGCGATCGTCCCGTTCGTCACCGCGCTTGCACGGCACATCGGCTCGCGCCGCGCGATCGTCGTGTCGGTCGTGTTGCTCGCGGCGGCCACCGCGCTGATGCAGTTCACGTCGAACCTGATCCTGTGGGGCGCGCTGCGCGTGCTGTGCGGCGCCGCGCTGATGCTGCTGTTCACGATCGGCGAGGCGTGGGTCAACCAGCTCGCCGACGATTCGACGCGCGGCCGCGTCGTCGCGATCTACGCGACCAATTTCACGCTGTTCCAGATGGCGGGCCCCGTGCTCGTAAGCCAGATCGCCGGTGCGACGAGCATCCGCTTCGCGCTGTGCGGCGCGCTGTTCCTGCTCGCGCTGCCGACGCTCGCGACGATCCGGCGCGCGCCGCTCGCCGGCGACGACGCGCATCACGAAGCGCACGGCTGCTGGCTCGACATCCTGCCGCGCATGCCCGCGTTGATCATCGGCACCGGCTTCTTCGCGCTGTTCGATACGCTCGCGCTGTCGCTGCTGCCGCTCTACGCGATGGATCACGGCGTCGCGAGCGCCACCGCCGTGCTGCTCGCGTCGATCATGCTGTTCGGCGATACCGCGATGCAGTTCCCGATCGGCTGGCTCGCGGACAAGCTCGGCCGCGAACGCGTGCACCTCGGCGCAGGCTGGATCGTGCTCGCCGGCCTGCCGCTGCTGCCGTTCGTGATCGCCAATCCGTGGCTGTGCTGGCCGTTGCTGTTCGTGCTCGGCGCGGCGGCCGGCAGCATCTACACGCTGTCGCTCGTCGCGTGCGGTGAACGCTTTCGCGGTGCGGCGCTCGTCACCGCAAGCTCGCTGGTGTCGGCGTCGTGGAGCGCCGCGAGCTTCGGCGGCCCGTTGGTCGCCGGCGCGCTGATGGAACAACTGGGCAGCCACGCGCTGGTCGGCGTGCTGGTCGTCTGCGTCGCGGCGTTCGTCGCGGCCGCGCTGTGGGAGCGCCGCGTCGCGCTGCAGCGCGCGGTCTGATGCAGATTGGCGTTGGCGTTGGCGTTGGCGTTGGCGTTGGCGTTGGCGTTGGCGTTGGCGTTGGCGTTGGCGTTGGCGTTGGCGTTGGCGTTGGCGCGCAGCATCATGCACCGATACGCGTCAGCCCGCTCGCGTCCCTCCCGCGGTAAACGAAAACGGCCCGCGCAATGCGGGCCGCCCTGTCCTTCCGGACTACGCGCGATCGACACGTGACCTACGCGTGACGTTTCGCGCTGCGATCCGTCACGCACCGCGCGCCGGCAAGATCTTCCCCGCACACGTGCCGAAGCCTACCCGATAACCGTCACCCTGACACCAGCCGGCGAGCGTCAGCTCGTCGCCGTCCTCGATGAACGCGCGGCTGCCGCCACCGTTCAGCGCGACCGGCTCCTTGCCGTTCCACGTCAGTTCGAGCAGGCTGCCGAACGAATCCTTCGTCGGCCCGCTGATCGTGCCCGAACCCATCAGGTCACCCACGCGCGTGTTGCAGCCCGCGACCGTGTGATGCGCGAGCTGCTGCGCCATCGTCCAGTACATGTGCTTGAAGTTCGTGCGGCAGATCGACGTGGCTTCGGCCGCCCCTTCCGCGCGCAGCGTCACTTCCAGCGCGATGTCGAACCCGTGCTTGCCCGCGTGCTGCAGATACGCAAGCGGCTGCGGCGACTGCTCCGGCTGCGCGACACGGAATGGTTCGAGCGCGTCGAGCGTGACGATCCATGGCGAGATCGTCGTCGCGAAGCCCTTCGAATTGAACGGCCCGAGCGGCACGTATTCCCACTGCTGGATGTCGCGCGCGCTCCAGTCGTTCAGCAGCACCATCCCGAAGATATGCGCTTCCGCGTCCTCGCACGCGATCGGCTCGCCGAGCGCATTGCCCTTCCCGACGATGAAACCCGTCTCCAGTTCGATGTCGAGCTTGCGGCACGCGCCGAACACCGGGCGCTCCTGGTCGGGCAACTTCAGTTGCCCGTTCGGGCGCCGCACCGGCGTGCCGCTCACGACTACCGACGACGCTCGGCCGTTGTAGCCGATCGGCATCTCCGACCAGTTCGGCAGCAGCGCATTCTTCGGATCACGGAACATCGAGCCGACGTTGGTCGCATGCTCCTTCGACGAATAGAAATCGGTATAGCCGGGAATGTCGACCGGCAGATGCAGCGTCGCGTCGCGCTGCGCGACGAGCGCCTGTGCGCGCAGCGCCGTATCGTCGCGCAACCGCGCGTTGTCGCGCGAAAACAGATCGCACAGCTGCACGCGCACGCTACGCCATGCGTCACGGCCGAGCGCGATGAATGCATTGAGCGTCGGCGCGGCGAACACGTCGGCGCCGGCCGGCAGCGTCACGAGGCCCGCGCGCGCAAGCGCCGCGAGATCGACGATCTGGTCGCCGAGCGCCACGCCCGCACGGCGCGACGCTTGCTTCGCATCGCTGAAGATCCCGAACGGCAGGTTCTGGATCGGGAAATCGCAGGCGGCGTCGTTCGCCGTCTCGACCCAGCTCTTGCGGGCCGGGTCGAGCGTCGCGCGCCAGTCTTGGGTATCGCTCATCGTTGCTCCGGGTTGAAGTGTTTCTTGATGCCTTGCCAGCATTCGAAGTAGTCGGCCTGCAGCTGCGCGGTGTCGAGCGCGTAGCGCGTCGGCCGGATCAGCGTGCGGGTTTCGAACATGAACGCCATCGTCGCGTCGACCTTGTGCGGCTTCGTCGTGTCGCTCGCCGATGCCTTCTCGAACGTGTCCGCGTCGGGCCCGTGGCCCGACATGCAGTTGTGCAGGCTCGCGCCGCCCGGCACGAAGCCTTCGGCCTTCGCGTCATAAGCGCCGTGCACGAGCCCCATGAATTCGCTCGCGACGTTGCGGTGGAACCAGGGCGGGCGGAACGTATCCTCGGCCGCGAGCCAGCGCGGCGGGAAGATCACGAAGTCGATCGTGTCGACGCCCGGCGTGTCGCTCTGCGACTGCAGCACCAGGAAGATCGACGGATCGGGATGGTCGTAGCTGATCGAGCCGATCGTATTGAACAGGCGCAGGTCGTACTTGTAGGGCGCGTAGTTGCCGTGCCACGCGACGACGTCGAGCGGCGAATGGCCGATGTCCGCGCGCCACAGCCGGCCGTTCAGCTTCGCGATCAGCTCGAACGCGCCCTCGCGGTCTTCATACGCGGCTTGCGGCGTCAGGAAGTCGCGCGGGTTCGCGAGACCGTTCGAGCCGATCGGGCCGAGATCCGGCAGGCGCAGTTGCGCGCCGAAGTTTTCGCAGATGTAGCCGCGCGCGTCGCCGTCCGGCAGCGTGACGGCAAAACGCACGCCGCGCGGGATCACCGCGATCTCGAACGGCTCGACGTCGACGCGGCCGAATTCGGTCGCGATGAACAGGCGCCCCTGCTGCGGCACGATCAGCAGTTCGCCGTCCGCGCTGTAGAAGAAGCGGTCCTGCATCGAGCGGTTCGCCGCGTACAGGTGGATCGCGCAGCCGTTCATCGCGGCGGCCGAACCGTTGCCGGCCATCGTCACGAGGCCGTCGACGAAATCGGTCGGCTCGGCCGGCATCGGCAGCGGATCCCAGCGCAGCTGGTTCGGCGGTGTCGGCGGCACGTCGGCCGAATCGCCGAACTCCGACACGAGCCGCTGCGGCCCCGCGTACGGCTCGAACGGCCGGTGCACGGCCGCCGGGCGGATGCGGTACAGCCACGAGCGGCGGTTGTGGCCGCGCGGCGCGGTGAACGCCGTGCCCGACAGCTGCTCCGCATACAACCCGTACGGCGCGCGCTGCGGCGAGTTGCGGCCGTGCGGCAGCGCGCCGGGCAGTGCCTCGGTCGCGAATTCGTTCGCGAAACCGCTCTGGTAGCCGGCGGTTGCCGGTTTCGACAGGTCAAGCGTCATCGTTTCCTTTCTCCCTCAATTCATCGCGGCGTTCGGCGCCTGCGCACCGCTTCGCCGCGTCACACCGGCAAGCCCGAGGACGAACAGCGCCGAGCACAGCACGGGCACCGCTGCCGCATGGAACAGCGCACCGTTCGACCAGTTGAGCGCAATCAGTTGTCCGCCGACGAGCGGCCCGAGCACCGAGCCGATCCGGCCGATGCCGAGGCTCCAGCCGATGCCCGTCGAGCGCAGCGACGTCGGGTAATACTGGCCCGCGAGCGCGTTCACGGCCGGCTGCCCGCCGACCACGCAGAACCCGCCTGCGAACACCACCACCAGCAGCCACGGCAGCGCATGCGCGACCGAGCCGATCAGCCCCACCGACACGGCCGCGCACGCGAAGCAGGCGAACAGCACGCGCACGAAGCCGTAGCGTTCGATGAACCAGCCGAGCGACAGCGTGCCGATCACGCCGCCCGTCTGCAGCACCGTGCCGACGATCACCGCCGTGCCCGGCGAATAGCCCGCGTCGCGCATCACGGTCGGCAGCCAGTTCGACAGGAAGTACAGATCGATCAGGTTCATGAAGCTGATCGCCCACAGCAGCAGCGTGACCGGCAGGCGGCCGTGGCTGAACAGTTCGGCGACCGGCGCACCGGTCGCGGCGCGCTCGCGCACGACGAGCCGCGTGTTCGCATCGATGCCGGCCTGCGGCGCGAAATGCGCGAGCCACTCGCGTGCCTGCGGGACGCGCCCTTTCAGCACCAGGAACTGCAGCGACTCCGGCAGCCGCGCGACCATCGCGATCGTCAGCACGAGCGGCACCGCGCCGCCGACGAAGAACACCGACCGCCAGCCGAGCGCCGGAATCAACGCGGCGCTGATGAAGCCGCCGAGCGCCGCGCCGAGCGTGAAGCCGCACGACACGATCATCATCCGCTTCACGCGATGCGCGGCCGGGCTGAACTCGCCGACCAGCGCCATCGCGTTCGGCATGATGCAGCCGAGGCCGAGGCCCGTGACGAAGCGCAGCGCCATCAGCACCGGGATCGAACCTGCGAACGGCGTCGCGAGCATCGTCACCGCGAAGAACAACGTCGAGCCGATCAGCACCGGGCGCCGCCCGATCCGGTCGGCCAGCACCGACAGCCCGAGCGCGCCGAGCAGCATCCCGAACAGGCTCGCGCTGAACACGGGCCCCAGCGCCTGCTTCGGCACACCCCATTCGGCGATCACGCTCGGTGCGACGTAGCCCATCGCCTGCGCATCGAACCCGTCGATCACGAGGCACAGCCCGCACAACACGAGCAGCATCCAGTGGAAGCCCGGGCGATGGGTGTCGTCGATCACGCGCTCGACTTCGAGCACGCGCGCGTCGGCCGGCGCCGCGCTCATTGCGTCACCTCGGCGGCCGGATGCACGGGCGGCGTCACGCCCTGGCGCGCGAGCGCCATTGCTTCGCGCAGCACGTCGGCGTCGCCGATCTGGTTCGCGAGCAGCAGGATCAGCTTCGCGTTGACGAGCTGGCTGTCGGCGTCGGACAGGTCGCGATGCATGTCGATCAGCGCTTCGTAGAACGCGTCAGGGTCAGCCAGGCGCGGGCGGGTGTCGAGTGGGGGCATGACGGAGTCTCCGGTGTCTTTATCGTTTTCAGCGTGCGCAGGTCGCGCGCGCCAGTGCGTCGGCCAGCGCCTGACGGTCGAGCGTGCGCGACCGCGCGCACACGTGCTGGTCGGGACGCAGCAGGTAGAACGTGCCGGGCGTCGCGTCGTAGCGTTGCGCGGCGAGGCCGTCGACGTCCTCCACGACGACGACACCCGCGACCGGCTGCGCGTGCCCGGCCGGCACGACGAGCACGGGCCGCACCGGCAGCGCGAGGCCGTCGAGCGCCTGCGCGAGCGCGGGCGCATCGCCCGGCAACCCGAACAGCACACCGGTGAAGCCGCTGCCCAGATGCTGCAGCAGCCAGCCCGCCGCGCCCTGCGTACGCACCGGCGCATCGGCCGCCGCCGCGCCCGGCCGCATCGCGCCCGTGAAGGCGTCGCCGTTGCGGTCCGGCGTGTTCAGCGGCGAATCGGCGAGCACCGCCGGCACCGACAGGCGGCCGCTGTTCACGAGCTTGCGCGCGAATTCGCAGTCGCGCGCAAGCTTCAGCGTCGCATCGCGGAACACGCGCGACACCGGGCTCTTCGGCGTGATGAAGTCGGTCGAGCGCGTCGAGTTGCGGATGTTCTCGTCGGCTGCGAATTCACGCTCGCTCGCATACGTATCGAGCAGGCTGTCGGCCGAGCGGCCGTCGAGCACGAGCTTCAGCTTCCACGCGAGGTTGTCGGCATCCTGCACGCCGCTGTTCGCGCCGCGCGCGCCGAACGGCGACACGCCGTGCGCGGAATCGCCCGCGAACAGCACGCGGCCGTGCCGGAACGTGTCCATCCGCTGGCAGCGGAACGTATAGACGCTCACCCATTCGAGCTCGAACTCGACGTCCGGCCCGAGCAGCGCGCGCACGCGCGGGATCACGCGCTCCGGCTGCTTCTCGGCGACGGGGTCGGCATCCCAGCCGAGCTGGAAGTCGATGCGCCACACGTTGTCGGGCTGTCGATGCAGCAGCACCGACTGATTCGGGTGAAACGGCGGGTCGAACCAGAACCAGCGCTCGGTCGGAAACTCCGCCTTCATCTTCACGTCGGCGATCAGGAAACGGTCCTTGAACGTGCGGCCGTGGCTTTCGAGGCCCATCATCGTGCGCATCGGGCTGCGCGAGCCGTCGGCCGCGATCACGTACTGCGCGCGCAGCGTCGCGACGCCTTCCGGCGTTTCGATCGTCAGCACCGCGTGTTCGGCCGACTGGTCGATGCCCGTGACCTTGTGCTTCCAGCGGATGTCGATGTTCGGCAGCTCGAACGCGCGGTCGGCCAGGTAGCCTTCGACGTAGTACTGCTGCAGGTTGATGAACGCGGGGCGCGCATGCCCTTCCTCGGGCAGCAGGTCGAACGCGTACAGCTGCTCGTCCTGCAGGAACACCTTGCCGACGTGCCAGCTCACGCCCTTGTCGACGAAGCGCTCGCCGCAGCCGAGCCGGTCGAAGATCTCGAGCGTGCGCTTCGCGAAGCAGATCGCGCGCGAGCCGGTCGACAGCGTGTCGTCGTCGTCGAGCAGCACGACGCTCACGCCCTGCTGCGCGAGGTCGATCGCGGCCGCAAGGCCCACCGGGCCCGCACCGACGACGATCACCGGGTGCACGGTCGTGTCCTGCGCACGCGGGCGGTATTCGAACTTCAGCGTCTGGTAATCGATGCTCATGGTCGCCATCCGCTCCTCAACCCTGCCGGGCGCGGGCCGGCACGCCCGTCATCCCGCCCGTCGCCTGCCGGCGCGCCGCGCCGCTCTCCCGCGTGCCATTCCTGTCAACCGCCACGTCTCGCTCCTTGCTTCCTGTTGATTCGTGAACGGCGCCGTTTCGCGGCGCCCGCATGCCGCATTTCTTGATCGGCGACAAATCTTGGATTTACGAATAGTAAAACCAATTACGAATAGTGAAATCATTGTAAACCCTAGGCGAAGCGTCGAGGACGGGATAACCATATGAGCGAAACGCCAAGCCGAGCTTGGCCGGCGCTGCTAATATCAAGCTACGAGGCGGCCCGTTCGGCCGCCGTTTTTCCTTCTTACGCCGATGATTCCGCCCACCATTCCCGAGCTGGTCGCCCGTGCCGGGCAACTGCCGTATCTGCGGGATCACCTCGCGCTCGCCGATGGCGGCACCGCAAGCGCGAACCTGCCCGAGCGCACGCTCGGCAGCGCCTACGAACCGATCTACGACGTGACGATGCCCGGTGCGCCGCAATCGACGTCGTTCGCCGACGCGATCGAGCGCTACGGCGACGAGCTCGGCTTCCAGGCCGTGACGGTCGTCACGGGCGCGCCGCACGATCCGGTCGACTCGGCCGTCGACGTTCAGACGCTCGTCGCGATCGACCGCCTGTCGCGCGCACTGCATGCCATCAATTTCTTTGGCGCACAGCGCCACGGGCTGCTGTTCCTGCGCGTGCACGAACGGCTGCTGAAAAGCGTGAAGTACGACCACGGCAAGCATTTCTCGTCGGTGCTGCAGCGCTTCGGGCTGCCGACCGAGCGGATCGTGATCGAGCTGCCGGCGGTCGCGGTCGCGCACAAGACCTTCCTCGGCTACCTGACGCGCAGCTATCAGCATCACGGCTTCAAGGTCGCGGACAAGCTGCCGGACCCGGGCCGGATCCTCGCGGTCGAATCGGAGATGGCGCGCCCGGACTACATCAAGATGGATGCGGGCATCGCGTTGCGCGACGGGATGGTCAAGGCGCTCGTCGCGTATGCGCAGCGCGTGCGGATTCCGCTGATCTTCGACGGCGTCGTCGACGAAACGCAGTGCGAGCTGCTGCGCCAGTACGACGTGCGGTTCATGCAGGGGCCCGTGTTCGCGAAGGTCGTGACGGCCTGAGCCTCGGTGGATGAGGGGGTTCGCACACGCGGGGCGTCGCGTGCCGACAGTTGAATGCAGGTGATGTAACGGGGGAGTCGCGCCGTCTGGCTTGCCCCGTCGTCCGAGATCCGGCGGGCGGTTGCCGGCCTCGTGGAAAGACCGGCTTCGCGGGAACGCGCGCTTCGTTTCCGGCACAACCGATGTCGACGGTGACCTACCGCTTACGCCCTTCCACCGTCATCGTACTTGGGCAGATCGTCGTCGATCTCGATGCCCGGAAAGCGATCCCCATACCAGACATGCCAGGCCGGACGAAGCCGCGACGGCTCGTCGAGCGTCGCGTAATTGATCTCGACCGTCCTGGGTGCATCACTGAGACGGTATTCGAGCTGCGCGCCGCAACGGCCGCAGAAGCGCCGCTCGCCCCACGCGCTCGACGCATACACCGTCGGCTCGCCTTGCAGGTATTCGAACGCGTCGATCGGCACCGATGCCGACGCGACGACTGCCGCGCCGGTCGTGCGCTGACAGAGCCGGCAGTGGCAAAAACCGGCGTCGGCCGGGACATGGGTGATCCGGTACCGGATCGCGCCACATGCGCATCCGCCTTCCATCGATTCTGCGTGAGACATGGCAAGCCTCTTCGTCGGTGAG
The DNA here is from genome assembly GCF_002223045.2 of Burkholderia sp. HI4860. NCBI lineage: Bacteria > Pseudomonadati > Pseudomonadota > Betaproteobacteria > Burkholderiales > Burkholderiaceae > Burkholderia > Burkholderia sp. HI4860. Next base: position 1,087,172 of record NZ_NKFO02000003.1, read on the forward strand.
CTGGCGAACGATCATGCGCGCGGTTCGTTCGTGGCACAACCGGCGGCGGTGTCGTGCTCGTACGCTGCCGGCCGTACCAGCGCCCCTCGCTCAGGCCGTCTGCCCAAGTCGCTGCGCGAGCGCCTTCAGCTTCGGCCCGACCTGCGTACGGAACACGTCCTCGTCCATCGACGAGGCGGGGCCGCTGCAACTCAGGATCAGCCAGCGCCCTTCGCGCGGCTCGCGAAACGGCACGGCCGCTGCGTTGACGTCCATGTGCCACGCCCGGAACGAATAGCAGCAGCCCCCCGCCGAGAACTCGGCCACTGCCTGCTGCGCGGCAGCGACGAGCGCATCGGCGTCGGCCGCGCCGCCGGCCGCACGATGCAGCTCCGCATAAAGCGCGCGGCGCACGTCTTCCGGCTGCACGGCCAGGTACGCGCGCCCCATCGAGCTCGTCAGCATCGACAGCCGCGAACCGGGCGCGAGCCCGAGCGTCAGTGCGGTCTCGCTGCGGATCGTCTCCAGGTAGATCATGTCGAGCCCATCGCGGCAGCCGAGCGACACGGCCGCGCCGATGTCGCGCGCGAGCGCCTGCATGTGCGGCCGTGCGAGGTCGATCGTGCCCGAGCCCGACAGCAGCGCGTAGCCGAGCGACAGCACGCCGGCGTCGAGCGCATACTTTCCGAGCGTCTCGTCGTAACGCAGGTAGCCGAGCACGGTCAGCGTGTAGGCGAGCCGGTTCACCGTCGCCTTCGGCAGCCCCGTGCGCTCCGCGAAGTCGCGGTTGCCGAGCATCGTCTCCCCGGGTCGGAATGCGCGCAGCAGGTCGAGCCCGCGCGCAAGCGCGACGACGAACTTGCGTTCGTCGATCGTGGTTTCGTCGATGGTTGAAAGTGTCATCTGGTGCTACACTGAAGTCGATTTGCAAAACATTGTTCCGCACAGCGGAACTTCCGTCAAGCAAACTCTCAGGCAATAAACCCGGCTGAATCAGGGACCGACCGTAAAGCGTGGGACCCGGGGAAGCGCTGGAGTGCTAACTCGGGTCGACCGCAAAGCATGGGATCCGGGGAAGTGCTGAAGTGCCAACTCGGGTCGACCGCGAAGCATGGGACCCGGGGAAGTGCTGAAGCGCCAACTCGGGTCGACTGCAAAGCATGGGACCCAAGCAAGCGCTGAAGTGCCAACTCGGATCGACCGCGAAGCATGGGACCCGAGTAAGCGCTAAAGCGCTAACTCGGGTCGACCGCGAAGCATGGGACCCGAGTAAGCGCTAAAGCGCTAACTCGGGTCGACAGGAGATAAGACGATGAGTGCTGCAACTTTTCATTGGGACGATCCGCTGCTGCTCGACCAGCAACTGACCGAAGAAGAGCGGATGGTGCGTGATGCCGCGCAGGCGTACGCGCAGGACAAGCTCGCACCGCGCGTCACCGAAGCGTTCCGCCACGAACGCACCGACGCCGAAATCTTCCGCGAAATGGGCGAAGTCGGCCTGCTCGGCCCGACGATTCCCGAGGAATACGGCGGCCCCGGCCTCAATTACGTGAGCTACGGCCTGATCGCCCGCGAAGTCGAGCGCGTCGACTCGGGCTACCGGTCGATGATGTCCGTGCAGTCGTCGCTCGTGATGGTCCCGATCTACGAATTCGGCTCCGACGCGCAGAAGCAGAAATACCTGCCGAAACTCGCCACCGGCGAATGGATCGGCTGCTTCGGGCTGACCGAGCCGAACCACGGCTCCGATCCGGGCAGCATGGTCACCCGCGCGAAGAAAGTGCCCGGCGGCTACTCGCTGTCCGGCGCGAAGATGTGGATCACGAACTCGCCGATCGCCGACGTGTTCGTCGTGTGGGCGAAGCTCGAAGAGAACGGCAAGGACGCGATCCGCGGCTTCATCCTCGAGAAAGGCTGGAAAGGCCTGTCGGCGCCCGCGATCCACGGCAAGGTCGGGCTGCGCGCGTCGATCACCGGCGAGATCGTCCTCGACGAGGTGTTCGTGCCGGAAGAGAACCTGATGCCGAACGTGAGCGGCCTGCGCGGCCCGTTCACGTGCCTGAACTCGGCGCGCTACGGGATCGCATGGGGCGCGCTCGGCGCCGCCGAGTCCTGCTGGCATACCGCGCGCCAGTACGTGCTCGACCGCCAGCAGTTCGGCCGGCCACTCGCCGCGAACCAGCTGATCCAGAAGAAGCTCGCCGACATGCAGACCGAAATCACCCTCGGCCTGCAAGGCGTGCTGCGCCTCGGCCGGATGAAGGACGAAGGCACGGCGGCCGTCGAGATCACGTCGATCATGAAGCGCAACTCGTGCGGCAAGGCGCTCGACATCGCGCGACTCGCGCGCGACATGCTCGGCGGCAACGGTATCTCCGACGAATTCGGCGTCGCGCGCCACCTCGTGAACCTCGAAGTGGTCAACACGTACGAAGGCACGCACGACATCCACGCACTGATCCTCGGCCGCGCGCAGACGGGCATCCAGGCATTCTTCTGATCGTCCGGATGCAGCGCGCGGCAACCACGCCGCGCCATGCTCGCGCAAAAGACACGGCCCGCCCGGCAATCATGCCGGGCGGGCCGTTTTTCATCGGATCCGCGCACCGGGCCGCCGGCCCGGTATCGCGTTCCTCTGCAGCCGATGCTTACTTGTTCGGCTGTGGCGTGAGGCGCAGATACGGACGCACCGCGTTGAAGCCCTTCGGGAAGCGTTTCTTCAGCTCTTCCGGATCCTGCAGCGACGGGACGATCACGACGTCGTCGCCATCCTTCCAGTTGCCGGGCGTCGCGACCTTGTAGTTGTCGGTCAGCTGCAGCGAGTCGATCACGCGCAGCACTTCGTCGAAGTTGCGCCCCGTGCTGGCCGGATACGTGATGGTGAGCCGCACCTTCTTGTTCGGGTCGATCACGAACAGCGAACGCACCGTCAGCGTTTCGTTCGCGTTCGGGTGGATCATGTCGTACAGCTGCGAAACCTTGCGGTCCGCGTCGGCGATGATCGGGAAGCCGACGACCGTCGACTGCGTGTCGTTGATGTCGTTGATCCAGCCCTTGTGCGACTCGACACCGTCGACCGACAGCGCGATCACTTTTACATTGCGCTTCTCGAATTCGCCCTTCAGCTTCGAGGTCAGCCCGAGTTCGGTCGTGCACACCGGCGTGTAGTCGGCCGGATGGGAGAACAGGACGCCCCAGCTGTTGCCGAGCCATTCGTGAAACTTGATCGGGCCCAGGCTCGATTCCTGCTCGAAATCCGGTGCGATGTCGCCAAGACGCAGACTCATGATGTTCCCTCCTCGAACGATGCTGGTTGAAACCGCGCCCGGATCGGCGCGGGAAAGTCTGTCAGCTTACGGGAAGCGATGGGGCGTGCGAACGATTATTCCGTTTGATATTCATACTTTTTTGTCATTTTTGCCTGATGCCGGTGCCGGACAGGCGGCCGCTGGGAAACTTTTCACCCCGTTTGCCGCTCTGTTCATGATTACAAGTCGTTTACCATGCGGTCTTGCACTGCCGTTGTGTGTGTTCCCGGCTCGCCAGCAGGCAGGCGTTTCGCTACGATGTGAACCTGCAGCATGACAGCACGAAGGGAGTTGCAATGTCGGAAATCAACAAGGAGAAACTGATGTCGGATATCAAAACCGTTCTCTCGGACGCCGAAGACCTGCTCAAGCAAGCTGCGAGCAGCACGGGCGACCGTGCGGCCGAGCTGCGCGAGAAAGCCATGTCGCGCCTCAAGCAGGCCAAGGAAAAGGCAGCCGACGTCCAGGTCGTGGTGGTCGAGAAAGGCAAGAAGGCCGCACGCGCGACCGACGACTACGTGCACGAGCATCCGTGGACGTCGATCGGCGTTGCCGCCGGCGTGGGCGTGCTGATCGGCCTGCTGATCAACCGCAAGTAACGCGCTCTGCGCTGTTTCGTCCCGTGGGCCGCGTCGCGCGGCTTGCGGGCGTCGAAGCCAGCCGGCGGTTTCCGCCTGCCGGCTTTGTCCTGGCTGCACACTGCACGCGCACGCACCTTACCCATGACGACAGACACCCCCTCGCAGCCGTCCGGCCAAGGACCGCTGCGCCGCCTCGTCGGCTCCGCGATCGGCCTTCTGCAAACACGCCTCGAACTGGTGGGCATCGAGCTTGCCGAGGAGAAGGAGCGCCTGATGGGCGTGCTGTTCCTCGGGCTCGCCGCGATGATGCTCGCCACGATGGCGCTCATCAGCCTGACCGTGCTCATCGCGATCGCGTTCTGGGATACCTACCGCTGGCAGTCGCTCGCGGCGATCACCGCGCTGTATGCCGCGGGCGGAATCGCATGCGCGCTAAAGGCCCGCTCGGGCCTGCGCGACGCGCCGACCGTATTCGAGGCGACGCTCGCCGAACTCGAGAAAGACCGCGAACTGTTCCGCGGCAAGCCGTGAACGCAATCGCGCTCCCCCCTCCCACCTACTTCGCCGACGCGCCATGAGCCAGAACATCACGGGCAATCCACCCCGCTCCCATTCGTCGCGATCGAACTGGAGCGCGTCGCAGCATCGCGCGCTCCGCAAGGAACTGCTGATCCTGCGATCCGAAGTCGAGCGGCTCGAACTCGCGGAAGCCGCTGGCGACATGCGCCGCGCGGTGACGCGCTTCAGCTGGCTCAAGGTGTTCATCCCCGGCCTGTCCAGCAACAAGTTCAGCCAGTCTGCCAAGAACCTGAACGCGAACCTCGGACAGCTCGTCAACCAGTATCCGATGCTGAGCTCGCTCGCATCGCTCGTGCTCGCCAAACCCGTTCGCTCGCTGCTGCGCGCGAGTGCCGGCCCCGCGCTGAAGTGGGGCACCCTCGGTTTCGCTGCATGGGAGGTCTACCGGATCTGGAAGCAGTCCCGCGACGAGCGTGGCCTCGACACGCAGGACGACTGACCGCATTCGGCATCCTGCGCGCACGGCCAAGCGCCGTCGCGCGCCTTCCCGCCGCACTCAACGCACGCCCCAGCACGCCGCGATCTGTCCGTCGGCGCCGTCACTTCGCACATTGCCTTTCGTCCCGTCCGAACGCAGCGTGAATGCACCGCACGCGTCGTCGTGCATCGGGCCCGTGTCGAGCGGGATGGCCTCCAGGTCATAACTCACCAGCGAATCGTCGCGGTCCGGCCGCCTGAGCGCCAGTCGATAGACCGCGCGCCCGTCCGGCGGCGCTTGCGTGAGCGCCATCGGCAATGCCGAAGGCGGCACACCGTCCAGTGTTTCGAGATATTGGGCCGCGCGGTACAACGCGGCGACCGCCGACGCGCGATGAACGCGCACGACATGCTCGCGATACGACGGGATGCCCCATCCGGCCAGCACCGCTACGATCGCGAGCACGATCATCAGCTCGATCAGCGTGAATCCCGCCGAGCGGTACACGCACGCGCGACCGTTCATCGCAGCACCGTCGCGACGCGACGCCAGTGCAGGGCGACGACGTGTCCATCACGGATCGCGACCTGATGCTGCAGCCAGACTGCGCTCGATGCATGCGCACCGACGCCGCGCGCGGTGACGACGTAAGCGCGGCCGCCGGCCGGCCCCGCCCCGCGCCACGCTTCGATCAGGCATCGCGGCGGTTGAGCGGCCATCGGCCATCCGGCGAACGGCGCGAACGCTTCGGCGGCCACCAGCGCCGGCATGCGCCGCCACGCGTCGGGCTCCGCGTGCGACTCGCCTTCGCTCATGTACGGCGCGGCGCCCCGGCGCAATCGCGCGGTGCACGCTGCCAACGCGGCATCGGCCGCGTGGAACGCGACCAGCCGGTCGGATAACGCGCGCGTGCGGCGCGATTCCGTCAGTGCGGCTTCGAACCACGTGCCGGTCAGCGCCGCCACCGCCGCGCCAACCGCGATCACCGCAGGCAATGCGAGGCCCGCGTCGCGACGCCAATCGCGGCTGGCTGACCGCAAACGTGTGTGCGGCGCTTGCTGGCTCGCTGGTTGGACTTTCGCACCTGCGGCCTGCCGCGGATCGTCACGGCGTGTTTCGATTCGCTCATGCCGGTTGCGTGTCGCGACGCACCGCGACCTCTTGCGCGCATGCTGCGTCGCTCCGTTCATCGCGGCACCTCGCGGTTATCCGTGGCGTCACGCGACGTATCGTCGAATGTGCGCGCGGCATTGCGCAACGCGACGATGCGATCGAGCGTCAGACGCGCGCGGCTGTCTTGCGCAACGACAGTACGGCCGTCGCAGTCGACGTGCCGCATCGGTTCGCCCGTCGGTTCGCCGCGCGCCCGCACGCAGACATGCACGGCCACGACATCGCGCCAGTCGTCGCCGCGCAAGGCATCGGCCTCGATGAACTGCGCGCCGCCGCGGCGAAGATAGCGCACCCGCAACTGATCGATTCCCGACACGAGCGGCTGCGGCGTGCCCGGACGGCCGCTTCCTTCGCAATACAGTTCAGGCTCGCCCGTCGACGGACTGATGTGCACATCGAAGCGGTTCTCCACCGGCGCACGTTCGCCGGACACGCCGACACCCTGCCCGAGGCAATCCGACACGTGGCCGCTCACGGTGAGCCACGTCGACACGGCATCGCCGACGTAGCGGATCAGCAACGCGTCCGACGCACCGCGCACAGGCTCGCACCGTACCTGCGCGCCCTCTCCTCTCACGCGCGCCATCGAACAGCCGAACACGGGTGGCAACGACGAGACACCTTCCAAATCGAGCGGCCGAAATCCGGCCATCTGGATCTGCTGGCCGATCAGCATCAGTGCGGTGCCAGCCGCATCGCGCATCCGGAACCCGTCGTCCGCGCGCCGCTGTGCGACGCGCTGCGCGTGGTACAGCGCACCGGCCGCCGCGAGCACGAGCAGACCGACGGTCATCGCAATCAACACTTCAAGCAACGTATGCGCACGCATGCGGCGATCAGCGCTCATCGGCATCCGCCTCCCGATACGGAATCCGGACGCACGACGGCGGTTGCGCCGAGCTTCCCGTCGCTTCGCATCGCGGCCCGGCGGCCGCATTGCCGCCACGCCAGCCGACAACCGTGTAGCGAACGCCATCCGGCCCGTCACCGCGCGTCATCGTGCCGCCGGGCAGCGACGCTGCGGCCCGCGCCGCGAGGTCATCACCGGCCTCCGCAGCGACATGCATGCGCTCGATGCGTGCATCGGCCAGCCACAGCGCGCGTTCACGCCAGATCGTCGCGCGCTGCGCACGCGCCATCGCAAGCTGGCTGCCCGCTACAGCCAGCATGACGGTCGCGAGCAGCGCGATGGCCAGCATCGCTTCGATCAGCGACGTGCCGCGCATGGCGTTGCGCATGACGCTCACGCCGCGTCGCAACGGCCGGCGACAACCCGCGCCCGGCCGCCTGCCGCGATCCGCACGCAACGCGATGCATGCGCGTCGTCCGCCCCCGGCACGTCGCGTCGCGGACGCAATTCGAAGCGCCGGATGCCACCGATTGCCTGACCGACCGGCGGTGCGAACGCGAGATCGTGCGCGGCACCCGCGACGGCCACCTCGGCATCGCGCGGATAGCGCCGCAGCACGCGTGACTGCCCGTCGACCTGCCCGCTGACGATCCAGTCGCACGACCATTCAGCCGGATCGCACCGTTCACCCGCACGCAGACAGGTGCCGGCGCTACCCGCGCGGCACAGCGTGACGCGCACGCCGAGGCGCGTCGCCTCGGTACGTGCAAACGACAGCGCACCGAGCAACGCGCGCGAGCGTGCGTCCACACGTTCGCGCATGCGCCATTGGTCGAACGCGGGCGCAGCATAAAGCGCGAGCCCGGCCGCCAGCGAGATGGCGACCATCAGTTCGACGAGCGTGAATCCGCCCGCGCGTCGCATTGCATTTTTCAGGGGTTGAGCGTGCCGTCCCATCGCAGTCGTCCTTCGCCAAGGTGATGCGACGACTGTAGCGACACGTGCGGACACGCACCATTTGCCGAATGGCTGACTGGCGGCATGCGATCGCGACCGACACAATCGGCGCGAACTGATCCAACGGAGAAGACGATGAACGAACGCAGCGCGTCAGCGCTTACGGGGAGTCTTGGCGGGAGAGGCGCGACGGAACTCTTCGATCACGTCGGCAAATTCGGAAACGTCCTCGAACTGGCGATACACCGATGCGAAGCGGACATAAGCGATCGTATCGAGCCCACGCAACTCGTTCATCACGAGTTCGCCGAGTTTCTCGCTACGCACTTCGCGCTCGCCTGTCGCGAGCAGTTGATACTCGATACGGGCGACCGCCGCGTCGATCGCGTCGGCAGCAACCGGCCGCTTGCGCAGCGCGAGTTGCATGCTGGCGACGATCTTGCGACGGTCGAATTCCGTGCGGCTGCCGTCCTTCTTCACGACGAACGGCAGCGACAGCTCGACCCGCTCGTATGTCGTGAAGCGCTTGTCGCAAGCCGAGCAGCGACGGCGCCGCCGGATCGCGGCGCCATCTTCGGACACGCGGGAATCCACGACCTGCGTGTCGTCATGCCGGCAGAACGGGCAGCGCATCGTCGATCAGCGATAGACCGGGAAACGCTTGGTCAGCTCGGCGACCTGCGCGCGCACGCGCTCGATCGTCGCAGCATCTTCCGGATTGTCCAGCACGTCCGCGATCAGGTTGCCCACCTGCTCCGCTTCCGCCGGACCGAAACCGCGCGTCGTCATCGCCGGCGAGCCCAGGCGCACGCCGCTCGTCACGAACGGCTTTTCCGGGTCGTTCGGGATCGCGTTCTTGTTCACCGTGATGTGCGCCGCGCCCAGTGCCGCTTCCGCTGCCTTGCCCGTGATGTTCTTCGCACGCAGGTCCACCAGCATCACGTGGCTTTCCGTGCGGCCCGACACGATCCGCAGGCCACGCTTCACCAGCGTTTCAGCCAGCACGCGGGCGTTCTCGATCACCTTCTCCTGGTACGCCTTGAACTCCGGCGACAGCGCTTCCTTGAACGCCACCGCCTTGCCCGCGATCACGTGCATCAGCGGGCCGCCCTGGATCCCCGGGAAGATCGCCGAGTTGATCGGCTTCTCGTATTCCGCCTTCATCAGGATCACGCCGCCGCGCGGGCCGCGCAGGCTCTTGTGCGTCGTCGTCGTCACGAAGTCCGCGTGCGGCACCGGGTTCGGGTACACGCCCGCTGCGATCAGGCCGGCGTAGTGGGCCATGTCGACCATCAGGTACGCGCCGACCGACTTCGCGATCTTCGCCAGGCGTTCGAAATCGATCTTCAGCGAGAACGCCGATGCGCCCGCGACGATCAGCTTCGGCTTGTGTTCCTGCGCGAGCTTCTCGGCCGCTTCGTAGTCGATGTCTTCGTTTTCGTTCAGGCCGTAGCTCACCACGTTGAACCACTTGCCCGACATGTTCACCGGCGAGCCGTGCGTCAGGTGGCCGCCGTGCGCGAGGCTCATGCCCATGATCGTGTCGCCCGGCTTGAGCATCGCGAAGAACACGCCCTGGTTCGCCTGCGAGCCCGAGTTCGGCTGCACGTTCGCGGCTTCCGCGCCGAACAGCTGCTTCACGCGGTCGATCGCCAGCTGCTCGACCACATCGACGTATTCGCAGCCGCCGTAGTAGCGCTTGCCCGGATACCCTTCGGCGTACTTGTTCGTGAGTTGCGAACCCTGTGCGGCCATCACCGCCGGGCTCGTGTAGTTTTCCGACGCGATCAGCTCGATGTGATCTTCCTGGCGGCGGTTTTCCTGTTCGATCGCGGCAAAGATTTCGGGATCGACGTTCGCAATGGTGCTTTGGGCTCTGTCAAACATACGGTTTCCGTTAAGTGTGTACAGGTTGACCGGAGCGGCCGAGTACGGTGCGCTGCTGGCGGGACCAGCTCGACGTGGCGGAAGAATCCGTATGACGCGAGGCAGGACAGCCACCGGCGATGCACGCGACGGCGCACAACGGCTGCCCAGGCGAACGGCAAAAACGGCGCCCCGCGCTTCACGGTGGGATGCTCCACCTTGACCCCGAAGGGTTCTATCGCCAGTCACGCAGGGGTGATGAGCGCGTTAGTGTATTGGATGCGTCATGAATAGGCAACCGCACGGCGGTGCGCCGGAAGCAATTGGGGCCAGACTCTACGCGCCCGTGCGGGAACGCTGTGCCGCCTTGCCGCGGTGCGGCAATCTCAGTAGGCTTGCGGGATACCACTCGCTATTTTGTCATCCACCAGGAGCAGCAATGATCGTGTTCGTCACAGGCGCGTCCGCCGGCTTCGGCGCCGCCATCGCCCGTGCCTTCGTCAAGGGAGGCCACCGCGTCGTCGCGACCGCGCGCCGCAAGGATCGTCTCGATGCGCTCGCCGCCGAACTCGGCGATTCCCTTCTGCCGCTCGAGCTCGACGTACGCGATCGTGCGGCCGTCGAGGCCGTGCCGGCCGCCCTTCCCGCCGAATTCGCGGCGCTCGACGTGCTCGTCAACAACGCCGGCCTCGCGCTCGGCGTCGAGCCGGCCCAAAAGGCCAGTCTGGACGAATGGCACACGATGATCGACACGAACTGCACGGGCCTCGTCACGGTTACGCACGCGCTGCTGCCCGGCATGATCGACCGCGGCCGCGGCCACATCTTCAATATCGGCTCGGTCGCGGGTTCGTACCCTTATGCGGGCGGGAACGTCTACGGCGCGACCAAGGCTTTCGTCAGACAATTCAGCCTGAACCTGCGCGCCGACCTGCTCGGCACGCCGCTGCGCGTCACCGACATCGAGCCCGGCCTGTGCGGCGGCACCGAATTCTCAAACGTCCGCTATCGCGGCGACGACGCGAAAGCGGCGAACGTCTACAACAATGTGCAGCCGCTGATGCCCGACGACATCGCCGATACGATCTACTGGATCGCGACGCGCCCGGCGCATGTCAACGTCAACACGATCGAGCTGATGCCGGTCGCGCAAGCCCCCGGCGGCCCGACCGTCCACCGCGGCTGAAGCCACGCGGGCCCGGCCCTCCCGGGCCGGCCCGCGGTGTGCTACGACATACTACATTCCGTTACGAATCGGTTACGAATCAGGCTCTTGCCTTCCGGTAGAATGCGCGCCATGACCCAGCCTACCCGCTCCCCGGAAGCGCCGTCCGGCTTCATCTGGCCGGTGCGCGTGTACTACGAGGATACCGACGCAGGCGGCATCGTCTTCTATGCCAACTACCTGAAGTTCTTCGAACGCGCCCGCACCGAGTGGCTGCGCGCATGCGGCATCGACCAGCGCCAGCTCGCCGACGATACCGACGCGATCTTCGTCGTCCGCAGCACGTCGCTCGACTACCGCGCCCCGGCGCGACTCGACGACACACTGGCGATCACGAGCCGGCCCGGACGCATCGGCCGCGCGTCGGTGGAATTCGCGCAGGAAGCCTGGTGCGGAGACACGCTGCTCGTGGCCGGGCACATCCGTCTCGGCTGCGTCGACCGTACCGGCATCCGGCCCGCGGCTATCCCGCCGGCCGTGCTCGACGCGCTGCAGCGCGGGCCCGTCATCGACGACGGGCAGACTGCACTGTCAACGAAGCTCGCATGAGCGCCGTTTAGACAAAGCCTATGAACTTGCCTTTCTGATTCGATACTAAGCAAGGTTCGGCGCCAGGCATGGCCGGCGCGCCGCGCCGCACGCATACCGGCGCCCCGAAGGGACGTTACTCAAACCTCTATGAACACTTCTCAAGACCTGTCGATCATTTCCCTCGTCCTCAATGCGAGCGTGCTGGCCCAGGCCGTGATGGGGCTGCTGCTGCTGCTGTCGCTGATGTCGTGGACCTTCATCTTCCGCAAGTGGTTTGCGATCCGCCGCGCACGCGCGCAGACCGAACGCTTCGAGAAGGATTTCTGGTCGGGCGGCGACCTGCAGGCGCTATACCAGAGCGCAGCCAACAACCGCCACACGATCGGCGCGCTCGAGCGGATCTTCGAATCGGGCATGCGCGAGTTCCTGAAGGCGAAGGAAAAGCGCATCAGCGATCCGGGCCTCGTGCTCGACGGTGCGCGCCGCGCGATGCGCGCGTCGTTCCAGCGTGAAATGGACGTGCTCGAAGCGAACCTCGCGTTCCTCGCCTCGGTCGGCTCGGTCAGCCCGTACATCGGTCTGTTCGGCACGGTCTGGGGGATCATGAACTCGTTCCGCGGCCTCGCGAACGTGCAGCAGGCCACGCTCGCCAACGTCGCACCGGGCATCGCCGAGGCGCTCGTCGCCACCGCGATCGGCCTGTTCGCCGCGATTCCGGCGGTGGTCGCGTACAACCGCTACGCGCACGACATCGACCGCCTCGCGATCCGCTTCGAGACCTTCATCGAAGAGTTCTCGAACATCCTGCAGCGTCAGGCCCAGTAAGGAGCGCGCCATGGCAGGAAGTCCCATCCGATCCAGCATGCGCGGCGGCCGCTCGCGCCGCGCAATGGCCGACATCAACGTCGTGCCGTACATCGACGTGATGCTGGTGCTGCTCGTGATCTTCATGGTCACCGCACCGCTCGTCGCCCCGTCGATCATCAACCTGCCGACCGTCGGCAACGCCGCGCCGCAGGAGCAGACGCCGCCCGTCGTCGTCAACATCAAGGCCGATCGCACGATGAGCGTCAAGTACAAGGGCGACTCGGGCGCGACCCAGGAAGACACGATGACGAAGGCCGAGCTCGACAGCTTCATCGTGGCCCGGCAGGCTGACCATCCCGACCAGCCGGTCGTGATCGCGGCCGACAAGACGGTGCAGTACGATGCCGTCATGACCGTGATGTCCGATCTGAAGGCGCGCGGCGTCAAGCGCGTCGGCCTCCTCGTCAAATCGCAATGAACCGGCAGCAATCCACGCGCAGCTCCGCCTACCCGCCTCAGCCTCCCCGCGAGCGCGGCACCTGGCGCGCATTCGCGCTCGCCGCGCTGATGCACGTGCTGCTCGCGCTGTTTCTGTATCACGGCGTGCAGTGGCAGAACAGCACGCCGGCCGGCGCCGAAGCCGAGCTGTGGACCGAGGTGCCCGATGTCCCGGCGCCGCGGCCCGTTGTCACACCCGCACCGCCCGTGAAGGTCGCGCCGCCCCCTCCCCCGGTGCGCGACGAGCAGGCCGACATCGCGCTGCAGCAGAAGAAGCGGCAGCAGGAAGCGGCCGCGCGTGAAGCATTGCTCGAGCAGCAGCGCCGCGCGCAGCAACTGAAGGCCCAGCGGGAAGAGGAAGCCCGGCGCGCGCAGCTCGCGGCGCAGCAGGCAGCCGCACTCGCCGCGCAGAAGGCCGCGGAACGCGACAAGCAGAAGCAGGCCGACAAGCTCAAGCAACAGCAGCTCGCCGAGCAGCAGAAGCTCGAACAGCAGAAACTCCAGCAACAGAAGCAGGCGCAGCTCGAAGCGCAGCAGGCGGCGAAGGCGAAGGCCGACGCGGCCGCGAAGGCAAAGGCGGAAGCCCAGGCCAAGGCGAAGGCCGAAGCCACGGCGCGCGCGAAGGCCGAAGCGGCAGCGAACGCGAAGCTCGACCGCGAGCGCAGCGCACGCCTGGCACAGATGCAGGGCCTGTCCGGCGCCGGTGAAGGCGGCGGCGAAGGCCTCGCGAAAAGCGGCACGGGCACGGGCTCAGGCGGCAATGCCGCGACGCCCGGCTATGCCGACAAGGTGCGCCGCCGCGTCAAACCGAACATCGTTTGGGGCGGTGAGCGAGCAGGCCTGACCACCGTCGTCAAGATTCGGTGCACGCCGTCCGGTGACGTATTGAGCGCATCGGTTTCCCGCTCCAGCGGGAATTCGGGGTGGGATCAAGCCGTGGTGAGTGCAATCCACGCTTCGGTCCCGTTGCCGCCCGATTCTAACGGTCGTACCCCGTCGGACATTACGATTACCTTCAAGGCGGCGGAGTGAAAAGAAATGCGCTTACACTCCGGGCGTCGCTGTCGGACGGGAACGAATCGGGTATTTTTACTGTCTCTGCCGTTGCGCAGCGATCCAAGCCATACGGGAAGCAAGAAGCATGAGTTTGATGACAAAGCTAGGTTTCAGGGCACTCGTGGCCTCGTGTCTGATTACGGCGGGCAGCGCCGCTAACGCCCAGGTCAACGTGCTGATCACCGGTGTCGGGTCGACCCAGTTCCCCATCGCCACGGCGAATTTCGCGAATGAGGCGAACCTGCCGCAGCAGGTCACGTCGATCGTCCGCGCCGACCTCGCCCGCAGCGGCAAATTCACCAACATCGACGCCGGCAGCACGCCCGTGCCGGAAAGCGCGTCGGTCGATCTCGGCGCATGGAAGGCCAAGGGCGCGAATGCGTTCGTCGCCGGCAGCGTGAACCGCGAGGCGAACGGCCAGTACAAGGTCAACTTCATCCTGTACGACACCGTGAAGCAGCAAAGCCTCGGCGGCCTGTCCCTGACGGCCACCGACACCACGCTGCGCACGGCCGGCCACAAGATCGCCGACTACATCTACCAGAAGCTGCTCGGCGTGCGCGGCGTGTTCGCCACGCGCCTGTCGTACGTGATCAAGACCGGTAACCGCTACCAGTTGCAGATCTCGGATTCGGACGGCCAGAACGCGCGCATCGCGCTGTCGAGCACCGAACCGATCATCTCGCCGTCCTGGTCGCCGAGCGGCACGAAGGTCGCGTATGTCTCGTTCGAGCGCAAGAAGCCGATCGTCTACATCCACGACCTGCCGACCGGCCATCGCTACATCGTCTCCGACCAGAAGGGCAACAACAGTGCACCGGCCTGGTCGCCGGACAGCAACACGCTGGCCGTCGCGCTGTCGCTGACGGGCAACACGCAAATCTATACGGTCAACTCCACGGGCGGCGGCCTGCGCCGCCTCACGCAGAGCAGCTCGATCGACACCGAGCCGTTCTACTCGCCGGACGGCCGCTGGATCTACTTCACGAGCGATCGCGGCGGCGCGCCGCAGATCTACCGGATGCCGGCACAGGGCGAAAGCGCCGGTGCCGCGCAGCGCGTGACTTTCACCGGCAGCTACAACACGAGTCCGCGTATCAGCCCGGACGGCAAGCTGCTCGCTTACATCTCCCGCACGGGCGGGGGCTTCAAGCTGTACGTTCAGGATCTGCAGTCCGGCGCGGCGAACGCCATCACGAATACGAATCGCGACGAATCGCCGAGCTTCGCGGCAAACGGCCAGTACCTTCTGTACGCTACCCAGTCGGGTGGTCGCAATGTTCTGGCAGCAGTGCCCTCGGACGGCAGCGCGCCGCCGCAAATCCTGTCCGTCCAGGGCGGCTCCGTACGTGAGCCGTCGTGGGGGCCCTTCATGCAATGACCACAAGGAGAGTAAACATGATGTCGAATAAAGCTCGTCTGGCCCTGGCCGTGATGATGATCAGCGCGCTCGCAGCGTGCAAGTCGGGCGTGAAGCTCGACGACAAGGCGAATGCCGGCGGTGCGGTCAGCACGCAGCCGAGCGCCGACAACGTCGCGCAAGTGAACGTCGATCCGCTGAACGACCCGAACAGCCCGCTCGCGAAGCGCAGCATCTACTTCGACTTCGACAGCTATTCGGTGAAGGACGAGTACCAGCCGCTGATGCAGCAGCACGCTCAGTACCTGAAGAGCCACCCGCAGCGCCACGTGCTGATCCAGGGCAACACCGACGAGCGCGGCACGAGCGAGTACAACCTCGCGCTGGGCCAGAAGCGTGCGGAAGCCGTCCGTCGCGCGATGGCACTGCTCGGCGTGAACGATTCGCAAATGGAAGCCGTGAGCCTCGGCAAGGAAAAGCCGCAGGCAACGGGTCACGACGAAGCATCGTGGGCGCAGAACCGTCGCGCCGACCTCGTCTACCAACAGTAAGTAACGGAAGAATCGCCGTATGACGCACCGTGTATCCCTGCTGCGCGTTGCCGCAGCATTCTGCGTCGCCGGCGCGGCGTGGTCGGCCGCGCCGGCGCACGCCGGCGTGTTCGACGACAACGAAGCGCGCCGCGCCGTGCTCGATCTGCGCAGCAAAACCGACAACCTGGCGAGCCAGTTGTCCGCCGCCCAGCGTACGATCCTCGATCAATCCGGCCGTCTCGACCAGCTGAACCAGCAGGTCGCGACGCTGCGCGGCGAGAACGAGGACCTGACGAACCGGCTGACGACGCTCGAGCGGCAGCAGAAGGAGTACTACCAGGATCTCGACACGCGGCTCAAGAAGTTCGAGCCGCAGCAGGCGACGATCGATGGTGTCGAAGGCACCGTGCAGCCGGGTGAAACGGATGCGCTCAATGCGGCGCAGCAGCAGTTCCGCAACGGCAACTTCAAGGCGGCCGCGGCTTCGTTCCGCGCGTTCATCGCGAAGTATCCGCAGAGCCCCTACCAGCCGACCGCGCAGTACTGGTACGGCAATGCGCAATACGCGCTGCGCGACTACCGCGGGTCGACTGCAACGTGGCAAGGGATCGTCAGCAAGTTCCCGCAACATCCGCGCGCAGCCGACGCCCTGGTGGCAATCGGCACGAACCAGCTCGAACAAGGCCAGAAGGCGGCCGCGAAGAAGACGTTCGAGCAGGTCGTGTCGCAGTACGCCGGGTCGAACGCAGCGCAGACCGCGCAGGGCAAGATCGAGTCGATCAAATAATTATCGCGGCGGGTTGTTGACAGCCTGATAATCCGTCGCTATAATTTTTTGCTCTTTGGGTCGTTGCCCAAGTTGTTGAAGCAACGAACCAACAGGTTTCAAGAACGTGGGGTGGTAACTCAGTTGGTTAGAGTATCTGACTTTTAATCAGAGAGTCGAGGGTTCGAGTCCCTCCCACCCTACCAACTATCTTCGATAGTGCAAATTAAAGCCTCCCAAGCGGAGGCTTTTTTGCGTCTGTCGCATCCGTATCGCGCGCGGCATCCCGGTGATGTCTGCGACACACTCAGCCGCCCCCTCCCGACTCCGCTACCGGACAGCGCACGCTCACGTCGCGCAGCACACCACCATATCCCGCGTACAGATTGCCGTCGGGCAGCAACTGCCGCTCGGCAAGCTGCCGATGCACGACCCGCAGGTGATGGAACGGCATCCGCGCGAACAGGTGATGTTCGATATGAAAATGAATCGCGTGCGGACCGAACAGGAACGTCTGCCACGAACGCCGGACGATCGTGCGCGCGTTGCGGCTCTGGTCGGCACCGGCCGGCAGCCCCGCGTGCTCGAAGATCGCGCGCACCTGCCCGGCGAGCGGCAGCAGCGTGACGGACGGCACGATCCACAACGTGACGTACAGCAGCGGATGTCCAGCCCATGCGAGCGCGCAGAACAGCACACCGTTGCCGGCCAGCATCGACGCGACTTCCCACGCGACATACGCGCGCGACTTCCCGACCTTCGGCAACGCATGCGCAAACTCCCCGCGGGCGAGCTTCACGACACTCGTCACGTAGCCGATCCCGCATGCGTACGCGAGCAGGCGGCCGATCAGCCGACCGCGCGTCACCGGATAGTCGTGCACGCCGAACAGTAGCGCGACGGGATCGTCCGCCTCCATCGGTGCGCGATGGTGCTTCAGATGCCCGGCACGATACGTGCGCAGCGACAGCCACAGCGGGCCGGCCGCGAACAGTTGGCCCAGCGCGTCGTTGACGCGCCGGTTCCGCGCCAGCAACCCGTGTGCGCCTTCGTGCATCATGACCGCGAGCGCAAGCTGGCTGCGCGCGATCACGATCGCGGCCAACGCGTACACGAGCGGATGCGCAAACGCGATCGCCACCGCGAACGCGACGGCAATCATCAGCCAGTCGCCTGCCAACGCCGCACCCACACGCAACGCGCTCACGCGAAACAGCGCGGGATCGGGCACGAACCGCGCAAGCCCGGCATTCGGCCCGGCCTGATGAACAGGGGCATCCGTCACGCGAGCCTCCCGCGCAGCGAGCGCCACTCGACCCACAGCGCACTGACCATCGCGAGCGCCACGCCGCCCAGCACATCGACGACCGTATGCTGCTTGAGCGTCAGCGTCGACGCGCAGATCAGCAGGCCGACCGCCGCGGTCACGAGCCGTCGCCGGTCCGTCAGCATCCGGCAGGCGAGGCAGGTCACCGCAACATGCAGGCTCGGAAAACCATTGGCCGCGAGATCGAGCTGCCACATGCGTGCGAGACGGTGACGCACGAACGTGTTGCCGATCTCCGCGACGTCGGGCCGCGGTACGGCTTCCGGAAACAGCAGGAAGCACACGACACCGAGCACGAACGCGATCAGCACGGCCTCCTTGAACGCGGCGAACGCAGGCGGCCGCGCATACGCGGCAAGCGCGATCACGAATGGAAAGAAGCCGACATAGACGAACCACGACCATGCGATGAACGGAATCCGCGCATCGATCGACGTGGCAAACACGAAGCGCGGCGTGACGCTGCGCTCCAGCAGAAAGAAGATCGCGAGGCCGGCTGCCATGCCGAACGTCGCGGCCAGCATCTGCCGGATATCGGGCCGGCGATCGTCACGAAACGACAGCGAATTCATCGTGGTGCCGGCGCCTCGCATCGTGTCTCCACATCGGCCACCTTCGCATGCGGCAGCAACGCGAGGAGGCGTGACGTCCATGCGTCGACGCGCGCACGTGCATGCTCGCGGCCGGCGATCGTCCCTGCCCGCGTACCGGGGTGGCGCATCAGCTCGGCGGCAGCCTGCCCGACTTCCCGCCGGAACGCGGCCGCGTCGCCGCGCCACGTGACGACGCGATGCACAAGTTGCAATTGCGCGGCGCGCGCGGCGTTGCTCGCCTGCTCGGGCTGGTCGGACTGCACGAGCAGGATCGGGCGGTGATACACGCGTGCGATCGACAGCGCGGCCATGCCGGGTGCGGACACGATCAGCGGCGCATGGGCGGCGCGGGTCACCCAGTCGGCATCGACCCCGGTCCAGCCGTCGTGCCCGGCATAGCCCTCGCCCACGCGATGGGCGGCGAGCCCCGCGTCGCGCATGCCGGCCGACAACGCATCGGCGAGCGCGATATCGCGAAAGTGCGGGTTCAGATAAATGGCGGCTGCAGCCGGCTCCGAAGCCGGTCGCTCGGCGACGATCGGCACCGGCGTCGGCAGACGGCAATGCGTGCGCGATCGCCGGACGTCATCGGCGGCATCGTACGCGAAGTCGTGTTCGATGCAGCACCGCGCCGAATCGATCTGCCAGTCGACGATCCGTGCAAATGCACGCGCCAGTGCGCGCGGCAGCCGTGCATCGAAATTCGCGGTCAACGCGCGGCGCAGGCTGCCGCCGTACACGTGGACGATACGGCGCCGCCAGCCCGGCATCGCGCCCATGAACAGCAGCGCCGGATGAAACGAGTCGTTGATCACGAGATCGGCATCGCGGACGATCGCACGCAGCCGCACGATGTCTCGCAGCATGCGCGTCGGCCTGAACACGTAGTGCGCGACATTGCGATCGGTTGCGTCGCGCAGCATGTTCTGCCGTTCGTCGAACTGCACCGCGTAGTGACGGGACAGCACGGCCGCGTCGATGTCGAACGCAGCCAGGAACGCCTGCCCCGCATCGGACGTCGTCAGCACGTCGACCTGCGCGCCGGCCGCACGCAACGCATGCACGAGCAGTTGCGCGCGCATCAGGTGGCCGCGTGCGTCGGCCGTCGCGAGATAGACGATGCGCGGCATCATGCGCGGGCACGAAGCGACTGGAACCATCCGGCCGCGACCATCGCCAGCGCACCCGTCACGCCGAAACCGGCCTCGATCGCGCGGATCTCGTTCAGCAACGCGGCGAGATGCGCCGCCTCGGACGGTGCAACCAGACGGCGCAGCGTGTCCGAACAGAGCCGGACATGCCGCGCCTCGTCGGCGAGCACGCGCGAGAGCAGCGGGTACAACGGATGGGCATCGCCGATCGTCGCGCAGTGACGCGCGAGCACGCGCATCGCCATCTGTTCCGCGCACAGGCCCGTCGCATAGACCGGCACGAGCACGCCTTGCGAGAAATGCGGTGCATGTCGCCGCGCAAGCCGGCGCCATCGCATGATCTTGCGCCGGCTCAACCAGTCAGGCTCATGCGGCGCAGTCGACGGCGCGACGCCACGCTCGCGCAGCGCATCGGCGAACGCCGCGGCGTGACGACGCTCGTCCGCGAGGTGCTGCTCGATCCGCGGTGCAAGCCAGTCCGGCGGCTGTCCGGTCCAGTCTTCGTGCAATGCGCACTCGGTCGCTTCCTCGCCGATCAGGTACATGCGCAGCACCCAGCGCTCGCCATGCACGCTGCGATGCAACCGCCGGATCGCCGCCCGCTTGAGGCGATCGACGAGGTACGCGCGCACCCACGCCGCGCCGCGCGGCACCGGCGCCTCGAGACAATCGAAGCGTGCATCGTGCGCTGCCTGCGGCGACGCCGGCAGTTCGCCTGCCGCGCTCATGCCGGCTCGCCTCGTGCAGACGCGGATTTCGTCGCAGCCGCCGCAGCGCCAGCCGGATCGCGACGCCATCCGAGGATCAGGCCGATGAAACTTTCCTGCATGAACGCGTGCGCGGATGCGGCTGCACCCGCAAATGCTTCCTCACGACCGTTGACGCGCAGATAGCCATTACCGTCACGCGCACCGAATTCGATCCGGTCGTTCTTCCTGAAGCCGCGCGTGAGCATGTCCTTCACCAGCGCACTGCCGTCCAGGCCGAACAGGAACAGCTCGCGACGGGCGACCCACACCGGAATGTGATTGCTCAGCGCATCGAAGCGAATCGTCCACGTGCCGGAGGCGAGCGCGCGATCGACGTCGGCATCGTGCGGCGCGTTCGATGCAAAGCTCGCACGCGCGACCGACTTCGTCAGGCCGCCGACGCCGAGCCCAATCGTGATGTCGTCCGCGAACGGTTGCTTCGGATCGGTCGCGCTCACCTTCACGAGATGCCGCGCGAGACGCGATGCAAGCGACGGATGCGCGAACAGCGCCAACGTTTCGTCCGGCGTGAGCACGTCACGCTCGCCCTCGCCTTCCTTCACACGCACGCGATACGGATCGATCCGAACCTCGGTGAACGTGCCGTGCACGGGCGCATGGACGTACACGTCCCGGTCCCATTTCGCGCCGTCGCGACGCAGCAGAACGTGCACGCTCAACGGCACGCGCCGGCCTTCGCCGTCGACGCCCGTGCCCTGCAGCAGCACGTCGCCGAGCACGTCCTTCGTGCGGCGCGTCGCATCGCTCGAGAAGACGATCGCGTGCGCATCGGTGTCGATGCTCGCGTGAACGTCCGGCGCATCGAGCGCGACGCGGTTGCAGTCCGCGGTGGCCGCGTTCGTAAACGGGCAGCCGCTTTGCGATGCGAAGTGGTAGATCCCGCGCCCCGCGTGATCGACCGGCGCGGCATGGGCGCCAGCGCTGGCGACAAACAGGGCGAGGCAGGCAACACGGGTGGCGAGCGTGGACATGGTCGTGGGCAGGATGGAGGCCGGGTATCGGCGTGTCGTGGCCGCGCGTGATGCGCGGCGCCGGTTCAATGACGGTGATAGGACAGCGCTTCAAGGTCGCGCCGGGCCGATGCGCGCCCGGCGAGACCGAAACCGCGTGCGAGCGCGCCGAGCGTGTCGACG
Source organism: Burkholderia sp. HI4860 (assembly GCF_002223045.2). Taxonomy (NCBI): domain Bacteria; kingdom Pseudomonadati; phylum Pseudomonadota; class Betaproteobacteria; order Burkholderiales; family Burkholderiaceae; genus Burkholderia; species Burkholderia sp. HI4860. Next base: position 1,108,633 of record NZ_NKFO02000003.1, read on the forward strand.
GCGGACGCCGCGATCGTGACGCCGACGGCCGCGAGATAGCGGACGACGCCAAGCCGCGGCAACTGCTGGCGATTCAGCGCGCGCAGGCTGTAGCCGAGCCGCATCGCCATCACGCAGAACGGGCCGAGCGGGCCGCTGCGGCCGAGCCACTGCCAGCCGCGCGGCAGGTACGCATTCACGAGATACGGTGTCAGGCCGACGCTGTCCTCGCCGCGCATCCAGCGCAGCTTCAGCGATTCGCGTTGCGTGTCCGGCAGCCGATGTTCGGTGTGCGCGGCCGGTGCGAACTCGACGGCCACGCCGGCCGCCTGCATCCGCAGCCCCATCACCTGGCAATGCGCGCGATAGACGCCGTCGAGCGGCTCGTAGCGGAATTGCGCGAACACGTCGCGCCGGAATGCGACGTTGTTCGCGTAGAAATTGCGCGTCGCACCGTCACGCAGCGGGCTCGGGAAATACATGAAATCGATCGACGTCAGCGCGATGCCGAGCACGTTCGGCGCATAGCTGGTGCGCCCCGCCACCGCCGCGGGCGCATCGCCGGCTTCGCGCGCGAACGGTGCGAGCAGATGCTCGAGCCAGTCGTCGGCCGGCCGGCAATCGGCATCGCCGAACACGACGATGTCGCTACGGGCCGCGTCGACGCGGTCGAACCCGTCGTTCTTCGCATCGTAGTAGCCGGTGCTCGCGCCGATCTCGACGAAGTCGATCGGGCAGCCGGCCAGCGCGGCGATCTCCCGGCACGCATCGGCCGGCAGCCCGTCGTGCGTGACGATCCATTGCGCGAGCGCCGCGGGCGGCACGGTCTGCTTCGACAGCGCCGAGACGAGGCGCTTCAGGCTGTCGACGGCCTGCACGAGCCCCGCGCCGCCGCGCAGGTTGTTCGTCTCCAGCACGAACGCCGCCCGCGCCGCGACGGCACGCGCAGCCGCGCGGGTATGCCGCGTGGTTTCTGTGAAGTCTGGCATCCGGAATATCTCCATCGTCATGCGCACCGGCATGGATGAAACGAATGGGCGGGGAGCCCGCGGCGCATCGGCGAATGCAGGCCGCCCGCGACCGTCGTCGCAAAGCGGGCGGCCTGGACGGCGCCCGCTTCGCGTACCGTCACTCCTGGACGGACGGCACCGATTCGGCGTCGGGATAGCGCGGCTTCGCGCTCTGCAGGTCGCGCGTGTTCTTCTGCACGGCCACCGAACCGAACAGCGCGAGCACGAACGACATCGCGTAGAAGCCCTTCTCGCTCAACTGCAGCGTCGCGTTGAAGAGGCCGACGACCAGCAGCGCGATCGACAGCAGCAGCGCGATCCAGCTGAGGCCGTAGTAGATGCCGGTGACGGGAATGCCTTCCGCGCGGTCGCGGACGCTCTTCTGCAGCGAGATGGCCGCATAGAGACCGAACACCAGCACGGTGAAGTAGTAGCCCTTCTCGTTGAGCTGCATGCCTGCGTTCCAGAGACCGATCAGGAATGCCGCGAAACCGGCGAGCAGCGCGGCCCACGACGCGGCCACGAACGCGAACGACGGCTGCTGGATGGTGGTCTGGTTCATTGCTTTGCCCTCTCTTTCTTTTTGTTCGAAATCGTTTTTGTTGAACTGCGTTTCGCGCATGGTAGCAGCTTTGGCGCGTGCCACGACAGCGTCGCTTGCAGTCTTACATGCCGCGCTGCGCCCGCCGCCAGCGCCCCGGCGTCGTGCCGAGCACGGCGCGAAACGCCTTGCCGAAGGCGGCTTCGGACTGGTAGCCGACCGCCTGCCCGATTTCCGCCTGACCGCGCTGCGTGTCCTGCAGCAGCGCGCACGCGTGCATCATCCGGATCTGCGCGACGAACGCGCCGACGCTCATCCCGGCCCGCTCGCGGAAATGCCGTGCGTACGTCGCGCGCGACATCGCGGACGCGTCGCCGAGCGACTCGACCGTCCACGGCTTCCCCGGCGCCTGCAACACGGCCTGGACCGACGGGCCGAGCCGCGCGTCGGCCGCCAGCGCCAGCCAGCCGGACGGCACGCGTGCCCCCCGACCGTATGCGCGCAACGCGTACGCGAGCAGCGCCTGGCCGAGCGCGTTCACGATCGCGCCGGCGCCCGGCTGCCCGTTCGACGCCTCGGTGCGCAGCACGCTCGTCAGCAGTTGCAGCGGCGCGAACCCCGACGCCTCGCGCAACCCGACATGCAGCACGTGCGGCAGCGTGCGCATCAGCAATTCGCCCGCGCCGCGCGCATAGACGAACCGCCCGCACAGCAGGTCCACGCTCGCGCCGCCCGGTTCGGCCGGATCGAGATTCGACTTGACCGGCAACACCGCGCCGCCGCCCGCGCCCTGTTCGCGCAGCGCCGCAGCTGGCCGCGATCGGCCGGCCCCGGCGTCGAGCAAGTCGTGTGCGCCGCCCGCGGGCAGCAGCACGAAATCGCCGTCGGCGAGCTGCAGCGTGCGCCCGTCCGCGGTACGCAGCCGGCAGGTTCCGGCCAGCACCAGGTGAAACGCCGCCTCGCCGGACGGCAGCGGGTCGTGCGGCATCGCGAACGGCCCGTCGAGCAGGCAGCGCACGTCGAGCTCGACATGGCTGCGGCCCAGCGACAGGAGTTGACTCAACGCATCCATGAGACGATTGCGCTAAAAATTGACACTCTAGCGTATCGAAACCCTCAGCGCGAGCGATCAGAATAGCCCTGCATCGCCCGAGATCGCGGCACCCGCCGCCCTCCTCACCCCTACTCGAAAGGACGCATCATGCTGAACTGGAACGAATACCGGAAGGAACTCTCGACGCGCATCGGCGAGATCGCCAAGCTGTCGCCCGATACGCTGGCCGGCTACAAGGCGCTGTCAGGCGCCGGCGCCAAGACGGGCCATCTCGACGCGAAGACGCGCGAACTGATCGCGCTCGCGGTCGCCGTCACGACGCGCTGCGACGGCTGTATCGCCGTGCACACCGCGGAAGCGGCCAAGCATGGCGCGACCAAGGAGGAAGTGGCGGAAGCGCTCGGCGTCGCGATTGCGTTGAACGCGGGTGCGGCGCTCGTCTATTCCGCGCGTGTGATGGACGCGCTCGGCGAGTGAACCTGACGGCCGCGGCGCTACCGTCAGGGGGCGCCCGGCCGCATTGGCCACATTGGCCACATTGGCCGCATTGGCCGCATTGGCCGCATGGCCGCGGGGTTGCGTATCGCGTATCCGTGCAGGCAACCGATGTATGAAGATTGGCCAGCCTACCTGCCCGAATGACTGGCCGCGTGCGCCCAGGCACGGATGCGCCGCGAAGTCGGCTACCATGCTGCGAACGATCCATCGTGAAGGAGCGCTCCATGTGCCGCTGGCTCGCCTATACGGGTAATCCGATTCATCTCGAGACCGTCCTGTTCCGCGCGAAGCATTCGCTGATCGACCAGAGCCTGCATTCGGAGCTCGGGGCGACGACCACCAACGGCGACGGCTTCGGCATCGGTTGGTACGGGCGCCCCGACGAACTCCCGTTCCGCTACCGCTCCGTGCATCCCGCATGGAACGACCGCAACCTGCGCGAAGCCGCACGCGCGATCCGCTCGCGGATGTTCATCGCGCACATCCGTGCGGCCACCGACACCCCCGTGCAGGAAACCAACTGCCACCCGTTCCGCCACGGCCGCTGGCTGTTCGCGCACAACGGGCTGATCCGCGATTTCCACAAGCTGCGCCGCGACCTGACGATGAAGGTCGATCCCGCGCTGTTCCCGACGCTCGAAGGCTCGACCGACTCCGAACTGATGTTCCGCCTCGCGCTGACCTACGGCCTCGAGCAGACGCCGCTGCCGGCGCTCGAGCGGATGGTCGGCGTGGTCGAGGAAAGCGCCGCGCGGCATCGCGTGGCCGACCCACTCAACATGACGATCTGCGCGACCGACGGCGAACGGATCATTGCAGTGCGCTATTCGAGCGAACGACAATCGCGCTCGCTGTTCCACAGCACGTCGTTCAAACACCTGCACGAACTGTATCCGCACAACCCGCGCATCGCCGAAGCCGGCGACGACGCGTTCATGGTCGTGTCCGAGCCGCTCGTCGACTTGCGGGGCGCGTGGGAGGAAGTACCGGAGAGCACGGCGATCGTCGCGCAGGGGGCCGATGTGCAGCAGCGGCCGTTCGGGCCGCGGCACAAGTAGCGCGGCGGGCTGTCACTCGCGCCGTCAGGCGCGGCGCGACAACCGCATCCGGATCGAATCGAGTTCAGCGGGCAGCCGACGCGACCGTGCACGCGGACGCGGCAGCGCGGTGAACCCGAGCCGTTCATATAGCGCGCGGGCCCGCACGTTGCGGGTCAGCACGTCGAGCACGACGTCGCGGCTGCCGTCGGCGGGCAATGCGCCGGTGTCCAGCGCATCGCGAAACAGTGCGCTGAAGATCCCCGTTCCGCGTTGCCGCTCGTCGGTCGCGCAATGCGCGACGAGGATCTGCGAACGCTTCGGTGCCGGAATTTCCGTTTCGAGGATCAGCCCGCGCAACAACTGGCCGATCGTGCGGCGCACGCCGAAGAAGCGCGCCAGTGCCCACACGACATGCACGTCGTCGAACATTGTCTGCTGCCCGTCGTGGATCGCCATCACGGCGAGCACGGTGCCGTCGTCGGCGACTGCGACGCGATGCCGGCGCCACGAGAATCGCCCGTAACGCGACCGAAACGCCTGCTGCAAAAACGCGATGCAGCGTGCGTCGCTTTCACCGAGAAAGAACCCGAATTCGGCCACGCCGGACGCAAACACGAGCGGCGCGCATGCCGCCGCGTCGCCCGCATTCGCCGCACGAAACCGCACGCACTCACCAGCGCGCGGCACCGCTTGCGCGAACGCGCCGGCCAGCGTCACGCGCTGCGCCCCGCGAGACGCGACAACACGGCGACCGTCCGGCTGATCTGCTCCGGCTCGTGCGTCGAGCAGATGAAGAAGCGCAGTCGCGCGGCCTTTTCCTCGACGGCCGGATAGAAGATCGGCTGCACGTTGATCCCTTCGTCGAACATCGCATTGGCCCATTGCGCGGCCTTCAGCGAGCTCCCCGTGATCACCGGCACGACCGCGAACCCGGCGCTCGTGCCCGTATTCAGCCCGGCGGCACGCGCCTCGGTCAGGAACTGCCGCCCGCGCGCCTGCAGTTGCGCGACGCGCTCCGGCTCGGCCTGCAGGCGCTCGAGCGCGGCCAGCGACGCTTCGGCGAGCGTCGGCGCGAGCCCGACGCTGTACAGGAAACCCGGCGCCAGGTGGCGCAGCATGTCGACCAGCGGCTGGCAGCCGGCGATGAAGCCGCCGCAGCCCGCCAGCGTCTTGCTCATCGTGCCCATCCACATGTCGACCTGGTCGGGCGCGACGCCGCAGTGCTCGCGGATGCCCTTGCCGGTCGCGCCGAGCACGCCGAGCGAATGCGCCTCGTCGACCAGCAGGAATGCGCCGTGGCGCGTCTTCACGTCGACGAAGCGCTGCAGGTCGGGGAAATCGCCGTCCATGCTGTACAGCCCTTCGATCGCGATCAGCACGTGCCGGTATTCGCGGCGTACGCGCGACAGCAGTTCGTCGAGCGCCTGCCAGTCGTTGTGCGCGAAACTCAGCCGCTTCGCACCGCTCAGCTGCGCGCCCTGCACGATGCTGTTGTGCGCGAGCGAATCGTGGACGACCAGATCGCCGGGGCCGAACAGCGCACCGATCACGGTCACGTTCGTTGCATGGCCGCTTACGAACGCGACACAGTCGTCGGTCTCGTAGAACGCGGCCAGCGCGCGCTCGAGATCGCGCTGCACCGGACGCTCGCCCGCGACCATCCGGCTTGCGGAGGCCGATGTGCCGTAACGGTCGATCGCGGCTTTCGCGCGCGACGACACGGCCGGATCGCCGGCCAGGCCGAGGTAGTTGTAGTTCGCGAAGTTCAGGTACTCGCGGCCGCCGATCTGCGTCGTCGCACCGGCCACGCCTTCATGCACGCGGAAAAACGGCGAGTCGACGCGCAGCTTCTCGCCCATCTCGCGCATGATCCGGACCTGCTGATACTGCGGCATCGATTCGAAGCGACTGCGCGCCGATGCGGTCTGCGCGGCCAGCGTGCCGGGCACACCCGGTGCCGCGGCCGCATCCGTTGCACGCTCCAGTTGCCGCTTCAGCGCTTTCGCCGCCAGTTGCTGGCGAAGATGCTCTCCCAGTGCCATTGCTTCCTTCGCTATATCTCGAAAAGGCGCTATGTTACGCCGCGCATCATGAAAAAGCGTGGTGTCACGCGTCGGGAAACTCGGCCCACTGCCATGCGTCGGGTTGGGCCAGCAACGCATCGACCAGCCGGAAATTCATCTCGTGGCTCGGCCGCAATGCGCTCACGCGCGCCAGCAGCGGCGCGCCGGCCAGCGCGAGATCGCCGACCAGGTCGAGCACGCGATGCCGGACGAACTCTTCCGGCAGCCGCATCCCGCCCAGCACGCGATTGCCGACGATGGACGCCGTGCACGACGGCCGCGCGCCGCGCAGGATCGGCACCCCGCGCAGATAACCGGCGACGATCGCGGGCACGGCCCACTTCACGCGGCCATACGAGCGCGACGGTGCGATTTCGCTCGCGAATGCGGCCGGGGTCAGCGCCCCATCCCAGTGCATGTCGCCGAAGCCGCGCAGGTCGTTGCGCACGCTCAGTTCGTAACGCGGCGCCGGTTCGATTCGCATTTCTCGCCGCTGGTCGCCGTCGTCATCCGTGACGACGACGGGCCGCAGCACGCGGATGAAGCGTTTCGGCGCATCGAGCGCGACCCGGCCGCACGCGCGGATGGCGTCCACCCACGGCGCGGCGCTACCATCGAGAATCGGCACTTCTTCCGCATCGATCTCGACGATCGCGTGATCGATCTCGCATGCAAGCAGCGACGCGAGCAGATGCTCGATCGTGCGAACGCCGACGCCGTCGGCATTGCGCAGCATCGTGCACAGCGGCTGCGCGCGGCGCAGTGCGGGATCGACCGGCAGCGTCGCAAGCGTGCGCCCCTGCGCGACGCGACGGAACGCGATGCCCGTCACGCCCTCTTCCGGACGCCCGGGCAGGATCCGTACACCCACCCGGCGCCCCGTGTGCAGCCCGTGACCGTCGATCGTCAGCGGCCGTGCCAGCGTGCCCTGCCGCGTCGCCCACCCGGACGGCGCGCTCATCGCGCGACCTCCAGCGTCGGCGACGCCTGCCGCGCATCCAGCATCGCGCGCGCCTCGCCGTCGATCGCATGCTTCGCCGCGAGCGCCGCGACGGCCTCCTGCGCGGCATCCGTCGCGGAACCGGCATCCGCATCGGTCGACGCGCCGATCGAATCGACGATACGTCCGGCCAGCGTCGTCACCGACGCGCCCTCGGCAATCGCCATCACCGACAGCTTGACCTCGAACGCTTCCTCGACCGCGAGGCCGAGTTCCATCCCCATCAGCGAATCCATGCCCATGTCGAGCACCGACTTGTCGAGCGCGATGCGGTCCGGCGTCATGTGCAAAATCCGCGCGATCTGCGCCTGCAGCGTCCGCGCCACCAGCGCGATCGCTTCGTCGCGCGGCAACGCGAGCACCTCTTCGCGCAGCTGCGTGCCGCCGTCGCGCGCATCGCCGCCGCTCGCGTGCGATTGCAGCAGCGAATACCGGCGCGCCTTCGCGGCGGGCATCCCGCGCGCTACCGCGTGCCAGTCGAGCCGGACCACGGCCTCGCCGGCCGCGCCCGCGACCAGCGTGCGTTCGAGCGCGACCATCGCCTCGTCGGACGTGATCGACGCACCGCCGATCCGCGACTGCAGCGCCTCGCGCGTATCCGCGTGGCGCGCGAGGAAGCCGACGTCCTCGAGCGGCCCCCAGGCCATGAACGTGCCCGGCAACCCGGCCGCGCGACGATGTTCGACGAGCGCCTCGAGGAAGGTGTTGGCCGCGACGTAGTTCGACTGCCCCGGATTGCCGAGATAGGTCGTCGCCGACGAATAGACCACGAACAGGTCGAGCGGCAACGCGCGCGTCGCGCGATGCAGGTTCCACGCGCCGGCCACCTTCGGTGCGAGCACCGCGGCCATGCGCGCATCGTCGAGATTGCGCACGAGGCCGTCGTCGATCGACATCGCGGAATGCAGCACGCCCTTGAGCGGGCTGCCGCGCCGGACGATCGCCTCGATCATCGCGTCGACTGCCGCGGCGTCGGTCACGTCGCACGACACGACATCGACCGTCACGCCGAGCGTCGTGCGCCAGCGCTCGACTTCCTCGCATGCGGCCGCAGCGAGCTCGCCGGAACGGCTCGCCAGCGTCAGCCGGCGTGCGCCGCGCTCGACCATCCAGCGCGCGCTCGCGAAACCGAGCCCGCCCGTGCCGCCGACCACCAGGTACGTGCCATGCGGATCGAGCGCGAGCGTACCCGCGCGCGTAACGCCGCGCGTCGGGGCCGGCGTGCCGGACGGATAGGTCACGAGCACCTTGCCGATCTGGCGCGCCTGCTGCATGTAGCGGAACGCATCTTCCGCCCGCTCGGCCGGAAACGCGCGATACGGCAGCGGATGCAGCACGCCTGCCTCGAACAGCGCCATCACTTCGCCGAACAGGCGCGCGGTCAGCTCCGGCAACGCCCCCATCAACTGGTCGGCGTCGATGCCGAAATAGCTGATGTTGTTGCGGAACGGCCGCAGCCCGATATGGCTGTTTTCGTAGAAGTCGCGCTTGCCGAGCTCGAGGAAGCGACCGAACGGCCGCAGCGTATCGATGCTGCGCACCATCGCTTCGCCGGCGAGCGAATTCAGCACGATGTCGATGCCCTGTCCGCCCGTCAGCGCGCGAATCTCGTCCGCGAACGCGAGACTGCGCGAATCGAGCACGTGATCGGCGCCGAGCAGGCGCACGAACTCGCGCTTCTCGTCGCTGCCCGCCGTCGCGAACACTTCCGCGCCGAAGTGGCGCGCGAGCTGGATCGCGGCGATCCCGACCCCACCCGCGCCGCCGTGCACGAGCACGCGCTCGCCGCGACGCAGCCGCGCAAGCTCGACGAGTGCGTAGTACGCGGTGAAGAACGTGGTCGGCACGGTCGCCGCTTCCTCGAACGACAGCCGCTCGGGTTTCAGTGCGATCGCTTGCGCGCGCGTCCTGACGCGCGTCGCGAACGAAGCCGGCGCGAAGCCGAGCATCGCGTCGCCCGGCGCGAATGCCGTCACGGCGTTGCCCACCCGCACGACGCGGCCGGACAGTTCCATCCCGATCGTCGCGCCCGCGAAGCCGGTCTCGACCGCCTCATCGGACAAGAGCCCCATCGCATACATCACGTCGCGGAAATTGAGGCCGGTGGCAACGGGCTCGATCTCCACCTCATCGTCACCCAGCGGGCTTTCCGGCAACGCGAACCATTCGAGATTGCGCAACGAGCCCGGCGCGTCGAACGCGAGCATGGCCGCACGCGCGATCGCGCCATCGTTGCGGGCCGCGGCCTGCGCGGCCGTCAGCATGCGCGGCACCTGCCGCCCGTGTGCGCCCAGGACGACCTCTTCCTCGACCGCCGCGCCGGTCAGCTCGCGAATCAGCGCGTCGGGGATCCGGTCCGCCGCCCGATCGACGTCGATCAGGCGGCACGCGAGTTCGGGATGCTCGTTCGCCAGCACGCGGCCGAGGCCCCACAGCGTGGCCTGTTCCGGATGCGCATTCGCGGTCCCGGCGAACGGCGCGCCGCCGCGCGTGACGACGGTCAGCCGCGTGGCCGCGTTCGGCTGCGCACCGAGCGTGCGAACGAGTTCCGCCAGAGCGATCACGCCGTTACGCTGCGCGGCCATCAGGCCATCGCCCGTCGCCGATTCGGCGAGCGGCGTTTCCGGCGCGCAGAAGACGACATGCGCCGGCCGTCCGGCCGGCAACGACGCGATCGCATCGGCCGCGTGCGTGACGTCGACGATATCGGCCGGATAGCCCGCGCGCGCCAGTGCATCGGCCAGCCGCCCGCCGAAACTGCCGGCGGCATCCGGTGCGTGCACGACGAGCCATTGCTCGCTGCGTGCAAGCGTATCGAGATCGCTTGGATCCTCGCCGCGCTGAGCGACCGCGGCGCTCGCGGGGTTACGCGCGATGACGAACGTCGGCGTGCCGTCCAGATCGAGCGATTGCTCGACGTGCCGCACGACGTCGACGAAGCCCGCGCGTTCGAGCGCCGCGTCGAGATCAGCCGGCGCCAGCGGCGCGGGCGCATCGCCTTCCGCCGACGAAGCCTGCGCACCGAATACGATGTCGGAGAAACGGCCACGACGCGACTCGGCCAGCAGCAGCAATCCGCCCGGCGCCAGCCACGACCGCATTGCATTCAGCGCGTCGGCCACATCGTGCCGGCCGCTCAACGCGCGGTTCGCGACGATCAGGTCGTAAGGGCCGGCTTCGTCGGCCGCCAGCGACAACCGCTCGCCCGACTGCAACGCAACCGTGCGCACCGCCGCTTCCGCATCGGCGTCGAACCCGGCCAGTTGGCCGGCAGTCGCGGCGATCGTGTGATCGCAACGTGCGGCCGCGAGATGCATGCCGAGCGTCTGCAGCACGTCGCCGTCCGTCGCGCCCAGCTCGAGCACGCGCAACCGGCGTGCCGGCTGCCATGCGTCCACGGCCTGCTCGACGCTCGCGGCCAGCAACGCATGCACGTGCTGCCACGTCGGCGATGCGGCCAGGAGTTGTTCGACCAGGCTGTGCCCGGTCGGCGACAGCAGGCGGGCGCCGTCCTTCGCGCCATTCAGCACGTCCGGCAACGCCGCGCCGCAATGCGCGAGCAGCGTCAGCTCGGCCACGTGCCCCGGCGATTCGGCCAGCAGCCCGCGCCACAGCTCGTCGAGCGGCGGCAACGCCGCGCACGCCGCGTCGTCGCGCACGAGCAGCGCGCCATCGCGATGAGCGAGGCCGTCCTCGACCAGCATGTCGGCAAGACGTGCAGCCAGTGCCTCACGCCCGGCCGCCGGCTGCCAGGTGCCGGCGAATGCGCCGAGCGCATCGAACGCGCGGAGCGCGTAGAGGCTCGCCAGCACGTCGAGCAACGGCAGGATTTCGGTCAGATGCTGCGTCCGGCGGCCGTCGCGCCCGGCCGCATCGAGCCGCGCGGCTGCATGCGCGAGCAACGCGTCGGGGGCCGGCAAACCGGCTGCATCGACGTCACCCGGCAGCGGCACTTCCTCCAGGCGGTAGACGAAGCGCGCGGGCAGGTTCTGCCGGCGGCCGACGATGTCGACACGCCGGAACCGGCATGCGCCGAGCCGCGCGACGATCGCGCCGCGCGCGTCGAGGAATTCGAAATGCGCGACGATCGAATGCGGGCTGTGGCGGTCGATCCGCACGAGCACCCGCTCGACCGTGTCGCCGCGCAGATAATCGACCCGGCCGATCTGCACCGGCACGTAAGCCGGATGCTCGCCTTCGCGCGCGTGCACCGCCAGCAGTGCGAACAGCGGATGAAACCCGCTGTCCATCAGCGCCGGATGCAGCAGATAGGCGGACAACGCCCGCGCATCGCCGCATGCGGCCGGCACGGCGACGTCGGCCAGCGCCGCGCCGTCGTCCGCGGCGACCCGCACGGTGCGGACCCAGCGGAATGCCGGCCCGTAGCTGAGGCCGATGGCCGCCGTGTTTGCATACAGCGTGTCGCCGTCGGCAGCGGGCAACGCGAGCAGGCGATCGAGCGCGTCGGACGGCACGACGCTCGCCTCGCCGAGCGTGTTGCCGCTTTCCAGCATCCGCCCCGTCACGTTCAGCGTCCATGCCCCGTCGGACATCCGGTCGCGCGTCTCGATCGTGAAGGTCGCGGTACGCGGCTCGATCACGAGCCGGAACAGCTTCGCCTGCTGCGGCTGGAATACCACCGGCGTGCGGATCTCGACGTTTTCGAGCGCCGCATCCGGCGTATCGAAGAAGGTACGTGCCGCGGCGAGCGCCATTTCCACGTAGCCCGCCCCCGGGAACGCCACGCCGCCGTCGACGACGTGATCGGCCAGCATCGGCAGCTTCGCCGGATCGAGCTGGTTTTCCCACGCGAATGCGTGCTCGTGCAGGCGGTAGCCGAGCAGCGGATGCTCGCGACGACGATTGACGAGGCCGTAGCCTTCGACGGTCGGCGTCAGCCAGAAATGGTCGCGCTGCCACGGATAGGACGGCAATGCAGCACGCGATTCGCCCGGCGCGAAGCGGTCGGGATCGACGCTCGCACCGTGCGCGATCGCCGCGAGAATCGCTTGCCGCAGCGTCGCCGCGCTGCCGTGATCGCGCTTGAGCGTCGGCAGCACCACGCCGGTCGCGCCGGCGGCCGAGAATGCCTGCTTCACGTACGTGCGCAGGATCGAATGCGGCGAGACCTCGACGAACAGCCGGACGCCCTGCTCGATCAAATGCGCGATGCCGTCGCCGAAGCGCACCGGCTCGCGAATGTTGCGCCACCAGTAGCGGGCATCGAGCTCGGTGCCGGCCAGCGCGCCGCCGGTCACGGTCGACACGAACGTGCCGTTGCCCGGCTGCGGCCTCAGGCTCGCCAGTTCGGCCAGCACGACCGGCTCGATGCGGTCCATGTGGCTGCTGTGGAACGCGTAGTCGAGATCCAGCATCTGGAAGAACTTGCCGCTGCCGCGCAGCGCGGCCTCCAGCGCCTGCAAGCCCTGCAGCTCGCCCGCGAGCGTCACCGCGTCAGGGCTGTTGATGCCTGCGATCTCGACGCGCCGCGCCAGCCCGTGGCGTGCGATCAATTCGCGCGCCGCCGCGTCGCCGATGCCGACGGCCGCCATCCGGCCGCTGCCGCGTGTTATCGCCTGTGCGCGGCTGCGGATCTTGATTACGCGAACCGCGTCGGCGAGCGACAGCGCACCCGTCACCCACGCCGCGGCAATCTCGCCGACGCTATGGCCGATCGCCGCGTCGTAACGCATCCCGCGCGCGTCGATCACGCGAATCATGCCGACCTGGATCGCGAACAGCAGCGGTTGCGCGTTCTCCGTCGCGGCGAGCCATTCGGCACCCGCGCCGGCCAGCCATTCCGCGCTCGGGCCGCCGCGCATCACGTCGACGAGCGACGGGCTGCCATCGGCGCACCACAGCGCATCGACTTCGTCGAGCGCCGCGCGGAAGACCGTGTTCTCGGCATAAAGCTCGTTACCCATCCCGACCCACTGGCAGCCATTGCCCGAGAACACGAGCGCGGTGCGTACCGCGTCGGCCGGGGCCTGGCCGGTCGCCACGCAAGCTGGCAGCCCTTCCGCTGCCGGCTGGGCCAGTGCCGCCAGCGCCGCACGGCCTTCGCTCACGTCGACCGGTGCAACGACTGCACGGTGTTCCAGCCACTGGCGGCGACGTGCGGCCGCGGCAGCCAGCGCCTGCCAGTCGCCGCCGTTGTCGAGCATCGTCAGATAGCGGCCCGCGAGCGCGCCGAGCGCATTCGCGCTGCGCGCGGTCAGGACGAGCGGAGACAGTTGCGCTTGCGTCGGCTCGGGCGTGGCCGTCGACGCCTCGTTTGCGGCCGGCGCCTCGGTCAGCACGACGTGCGCGTTCGTTCCACCGAAGCCGAACGAGTTGACGCCGACTGTCAGCGGCGCGTCGCCCGCGTCAAGCGGCATGTAGCGATCGACGACGCGCAGACGCCCGCCGTCGAAATCGATCCCGGGATTGGGCGTAACGAAATGCAGCGAGCGCGGCACTGCGCGATGCTTCAGGCACAGCACCGCCTTCAACAGCCCGGCCATGCCGGATGCCGTTTCGAGATGGCCGATGTTGGTCTTGACCGAACCAATGAGCAACGGACGATCCGCCGGGCGCTCGCCCGACACGACGTCGATCAGCGCGCGCGCCTCGATCGGATCGCCGACTGCCGTGCCGGTGCCATGCGCCTCGAGATACGCGAGCGACTGCGGATCGATGCCGGCGCGCGCGTACACGCTGCGCAGCAGCGACGCCTGCGCGGCCGCGCCCGGCACACTGATGCCGCCCGGCGAATGACCGACCGAATTCACGCCGGAGCCGGCGATCACCGCATGGATCGTGTCGCCATCGGCGAGCGCGCGATCGAGCGGCTTGAGCAGCACGAATGCGCCGCCTTCCGAGCGGACATAGCCGTCGCCGGTCGCATCGAACGCGCGGCAACGGCCGCGCGGCGACAGCATCGACGCCTTGGAGAAGCTGACGAAACCGAATGGGTGCAGCAGCAGGTTGACGCCGCCCGCGAGCGCCGTCTCGGCTTCGCCGGATTGCAGCGCCTTGACAGCCTGGTGGAGCGCGACGAGCGATGACGAGCAGGCCGTGTCGACGGACATGCTGGGGCCGCGCAGATCGAACAGGTAGGACACGCGGTTCGACGCGATGCTCAGGGTGTTGCCGGTTGCCGAATATGGATCGATCACGTTCAGATCGTCCATGTTGCGGTTGCCGTAGTCCATGCTGGCGGCACCGACGAAGACGCCGCAGTTGCTGCCGCGCATGTCGGCCGGGCGCACGCCCGCGTCTTCGAATGCTTCCCACGCGAGTTCGAGCAGGAGGCGCTGCTGGGGGTCCATCTGGGCCGCTTCGCGCGGCGAAATGCCGAAGAACGCGGCGTCGAAGCCGGCGACGTTGTCCAGGACGCCGGCCGAGAACGTGTAGCTCTTGCCCGGGTCGCGCTTGGACGGGTGCTGGTAGAAATCGGTGCCGAAACGGTCGGCGGGGATTTCGGTCACTGCGTCGCGTTCGTCGCGCAGCAGTTGCCAGAAGTCGCCAAGGTTGTTGGCGCTCCCGGGAAACCGACAAGCTATCCCAACTATTGCAATCTTACTGTTCATCTTTTATGTCGCTTTCTCGGATGCGCACGGCTGTTGCGTGCGGTTTCCGTCGTCTTGTACCACGCGCAACAGTGCCGGCCCCAGCTCTTCGGCGGCCAAGTTCCGGCATTCGGGAGTAACTGTGCCGTAATTTCGCCAAATAAAGTAATCGCTGCGTTGCGGCGTAACGCCCAACTTCCGGAAAACATGGGGCAGAGCGGGAACGTGATCGCCGTAAAAACAAACGACCGTTTCACGCTTGCTGGTGCGCAGATAATCAATCAGGCGCCCGATCATCGCGTCCGCATTTTCAATGTGCCGCAGATACGCGGTCAGGTCGCGCCAGGATGCGTCCTCGCCGAGAGTATGCCGTGAAGACGATTCTCCAGGCAAAACCTGCTCCAGATGCAGCGGCCCGTGGTTTTCCATGGTCATCGCGAAAATGAAGCGCGGGCGGACATCGTCCGCCGCCTCGAGTTCTGTGATGATCGATTCCGACACCGCGGTGTCCGCCACGTACGGGCCGGCACGGGACGCCGACGCAAAATGGCGGATATCGAGAAAACGCGTGAAGCCGAGTAACGGAAATACCCGGTGGCGCCCGAAGAAATCGGCGTAATAGGGATGAATCGCGACTGTGTCGTAACCGCAACGGTCGAACCAGGATGCGAGTGAAGCGACTTTATTTCTTACGAATGCGTAAGGATAGAAGCGCGCATACCCGAGCGAAAAGGATTCCGTGCCGGTCAGTACCGCGAATTCCGTTCGCATGGTGTTTGCCCCCCACGCAGGCACCGTCATCTCGCCTTGCCAGGCCGCCTCGCGACGCACGTCGTCGAAGCGCCTGAAGAGCCGCGGGTCGACCGCCTTTCCGAGCCGGCGCGCGTCGAAGAACGATTCGCTCTGGATCACGATCACGTCAGGGTATCGCGCAGGCTTGCCCGTTGCGAACGGCCCCGCCGCCACGACCTCGCGGAACCGCCGGAACGTCGCGGGACGCATGCCGTTGAGCAGATAGCCAACGAACACGGCAAAGAAGCCGTGTCGACGCTGGTCGGCGTCGGGATCGAGTGTCAGCGGCACACGGGCAGCCACGAGCACGGCCAGCATGAACGACAGTCCGGCCGTGAGCCAGACCAGCACACGGGAGCCGGCTAGCACGGGGCGCTCGACGACGAAGCCCGCGATCACGAGCACGATGCCGGCACCGATCGCGACAACCTTGCCTGCGCTCAGGAACGGCAGGTAAAGACGGGGATGCGAGAACAACTGGCTGAAAAGGCTCAGATCGGTAAATACGAATGGCTCCCGCAGCGACTCGTACTTCGCATTGCTGACCGCGGCGACCAGGCCAACAAGCGCGAGCGCCGCGCAGGCCGAAAATAGTGGCCGCGACGTCACGGCGAACACAAAGTCGAACAGGAAGACTACGGAAAGAATGTGAAGCACTGACGACAGCAGCGGCCGCCGCAGCGGCGCGCGCGGGACGGCGATCGCATCGACTGCAAACGACAGCGCAACGGCGGCCGCCAGAGTCACGGCAAGACGCGCGCTCAATTGACCCGGTCCTTCGACGGCAGATAGGACAGGCGGTCGAGGATCGCGTCGGCGAGTGCGACAGGCAGCAACGGCAGGAGGCGCATGCCGAACGCGAGCAACCCGGGAAATGCGATCTCGTTTCGGCCCGCATCGAGCCGTCGGCGGATGTAAGCGGCCGAACGCTCGGCGCTCCAGAGGAACGGCTTGTCTCCGGGAAACACGTCGCTCATCGCCGTCTTCACGAAACCGGGCAGAATGACCGTGACACCCACACCATCACGCGCGAGCAGCGGGCGCACGGAATCGCCATAGGCCTTGATCGCTGCCTTGCTCGCGCAATAGGCCGGCGAGATCGCCATGCCGCGCAACGCGGCGATCGAACTGACCATCGCGATCCGACCGCGCTTGCGCGCGCGCATCCGGTCGACAACCGGCAGGACGGTATGCAATGCGCCGTAGAGATTGGTGTCGATGACGCGGGCCGTTCGTTCCAGGCCTTCCCAGTCGCTCACATCGGAGATCGTGCTGGCCACGCCGGCGTTCGCGATCAAGAGGTCGATCGGGTGACGGGTGTCGAAATCGGTCAACCAGGCGGCAATCGACGCCGCATCGCGTACGTCGATCGTGCCCGTGTGGACCCTGGCGCCGCGCGCCCGGCAGGCGGACGCCGTTACATCGACCTCGGTGGGGTTGCGGCCAACGATACCGAGCGTTGTGCCGGGCTGCGCATAGGCGAGCGCCAGCGCACGGCCGAGGCCGGCACTCGCGCCGGTGATGACGATGCTGGACGGCAGTTGATCAGGCATCCGCGCGATCCAGGCGCTCGACCGCTCCCGCGACCGCCATCTCGATGCCGGTTCGGGTGTAGAAATCGCCGTTGATTTGCGTGTGATGCATCACGTAGTCGAGGAAAGCCTGGTACAGCACGCTGTCAGGCGGCCCGGCGTCGCGCCAGAATGCGTCGAGCCCGCCCTGCCACGTCAGCCCCGGCATATCGTAGATCGCCGTGCCAAGGGCGATCAGAGGCCGCCGATGGTGCAGCGCGGACAGCCCAACCGTACTGTTGACCACGACGACGCCACGCGCGTGCTCGAGCAGCGTCGGCAGATGACCTGCGTCGACAAACCTCAGACGGGCTTCGATCCCGAGTTCCGCTGCACGTTGACGCACATGACGACGATAGTCGATCAGCCCCGTATCGAGCGGGTGATTCTTGATGACGAGATGCATGTCCTCCCGTGCATTCCGGGTGAATGACGCGAGTACCTGGTCAATTGCGGCCAGCACGCCATCGAATGGCGAGTGAGCGACGATCTGGGCATCGGAATTCAATTGTAGTGGGAACAGGTAGTACGGATGCCTTGCCACCAGCAATTCGTCCGTGACCTGCGCCGCTTCGCTCGCGTAGCGCCGCTTGCTCAGCATGCGGCTCGCCAGCCCCAAGTATTCGACCAGCCCATTGCGCGGCCGATGGCTGCGGTAATGCGGGAAGCGGGCCGCATAAAGCGTATTGGCGACGCGATAGCTGATATCGTGAAACGCGCGCTCGTAGAGGTTGTAGCCGGTCGGCTGACCCGGCTCGCTCGACGGCGTGCTGACGCGCCGGTCGAGATACCACGACGGATCACGCGGCAACCGGGAGCGGCCGTTGACACCATGTCGCTCGAGCGTCAGCCAGTGCGGCCGGATATAGCCTTCTTCGAACACGTGCACGTTCAGCCCGCCGGCCTGCGCTATGTCATGCATGGGTCGATGAATGTCGCGGCAGTCTCCAAACATGATGACGTCCGAAATATCCTTTGAACGCACGATCTGCGCGTACCAGTCAGGCAAGCCCGCCGGCTCGCCACGGTAATCCAGCGCCGCGTTCGCGCCGCCATACAGGAGATCGCCGCCGCAGAAATTGACCCGGTGCGTCGCATGCCCACGCCCGCGCAGCGCGCCGGACAAACGACTGAAAAAAGGTGAAGCCGTGCCCTGCAATACAAGAAACGAGCGAGACATCGAATGTCGACCGACAAAACGAGCCCCGCCGAGCATGTCGACGGGTCGACTCGAACTCGGCCCAGGCTCTCCATTGAATAACAGCGGGCACTGTCAGCCGCTCCGGGAGACGCGAATATAGCATTGAGGACGCAATAAATACAGACCGTGCCAAATAGCCACAAGTTGGCGGATTTCGCATCGGATCGTTATAATCAGCGGCCCCGGGCACTTTAAGCCGCCCGACGGAATCCTGCCGGCGCGATGCGCGCCAATTCCTAACTAATTCCTTACCCGGTGGGCCGTGCAGCCTCCCCACGAAGGCTGCAAAAAATACTGCCGTGGAATAATTGCTTGTCATGCTTGACCGACATTCTGCTCTTTTGTCATAAATTCGCCACAGTATTTTTGTGGAGTTCAAAGAGCCAATCAGTCTGGATGAGAGAAGTTGGTGGAAAACGTATCAGGTAGCACGGCGACATCGCCCGCGCAGCGGCCTGGAAAACTCGGTGCGCGGATCAAGAAGATCAATCGGCTGTTCGCCGCGACGGTTATCCTCCCGACGGCCATTGCAACACTTTACTTCGGCCTGATTGCATCCGACGTCTACGTTTCGGAATCGCGCTTCGTCGTCCGTTCCGCGTCGCGCCAGACGCAGACGAGCATGGTCAGTGCGCTCCTGCAAGGCACGACCTTCGGGAAGGCGCAGGACGACACCTATTCCGTAATCGACTACATCCAGTCCCGCGACGCGTTGCGGGAACTGAACCAGCACAACTACATCGTCGACGCATACTCACAGCGCGGCGATTTCGTCAGTCGCTTCCACAGCTGGATCGACAACAGCTTCGAATCGCTGTGGAAATACTACGGCCAGCACGTCGTGACGGTCGACTTCGATTCGGCATCGGCGATCACGACGCTACAGGTGCGCGCCTACACGGCGCAGGACGCGGCCAGAATCAACTCGACGCTGCTCGACATCAGCGAACACCTGGTGAACCGTATGAACGAGCGGGCGGCCACCGACACCGTTCAGTTCGCGCAGGCCCAGGTCGAACTCGCCACCGCGAAGGCCAAGGACGCGGCAGCGGCGATGGCGACCTATCGCAATTCGCACACGGTCTTCGATCCCGACAAGCAGTCGGCGCTGCAGTTGCAACAGGTCACCTTGCTGCAGAACCAGATGCTCGCGGCGCGTTCGCAACTGCTGCAGCTCCTCGCGATCTCGCCGCAGAACCCGCAGATTCCGGTCCTGAAGACCAACATCGCGGCGCTCGAAGCACAAATCAAGGATGCCACCGGCAATGTCGCGGGCGGCAAGGGCTCGCTGTCCGACAAGGCTGCCGCATACGCACGCCTGCAACTGGATTCGCAATTCGCCGACAAGCAGCTCGGGTCCGCCATGTCGGCCCTCGAGAATGCGCGCGCGGAAGCCCAGCGGAAGCAGTTGTATCTCGAGCGGCTCGTCCAGCCGAACACGCCCGACGTGGCGATCGAACCGAAACGCCTCAAGCGGATTTTCGAGGTATTCGCTGTCGGCATGATTGTCTGGGGTGTGCTGAGCCTGCTGCTGGCAGGCGTACGCGAGCACCACGACTGATCGGAGCGCACGGTGACACACGACACACCGCTCTACCGCTCGTTCCAGATTCAATGTCGCGTGGTTGGCGCGTTGCTGATGCGCGAGATTCTGACGCGCTATGGCCGACACAATCTCGGGTTCCTGTGGGTTTTTCTGGAGCCGATGTCATTTACGCTGGGCGTGACCGCGCTTTGGACGGCAACCAAGGCCACCCACGGCCTCGATCTGCCGATCACGGCATTCGCGGTCACCGGCTATTCGACCATCCTGCTTTGGCGGAACTGCGCGAACCGCTGCGCCCTTGCCATCGAACCGAATCAGAGCCTGCTCTACCACCGCAACGTGCGGGTAATCGATTTCTTCATCGCGCGCCTGCTGGTCGAGATATCCGGTGCGACGATGTCGTTTCTGTTCCTGTCGATCTTTTTCATCATGTTCGGCATGATGGATCCGCCTCACGACATCTCGCTAGTGTTGGGCGGGTGGATCTTCCTCGTCATACTGGGCTCGGGTCTCGGCCTCACGATCGGCGCACTCAGCGAGCGCAGCGAAACGATCGACCGTCTCTGGCATACCGTCGCCTACCTGCTGTTTCCGCTGTCCGGCGCGGCCTTCATGGTCCAATGGTTGCCTCCCGCCGCGCAGAAGATCGTGCTGTGGATTCCGATGGTGCACGGCTCGGAAATGCTTCGTGCAGGTTACTTCGGCTCACTCGTGAAACCCCATTACGATGTCACGTACATGGTGATCTCGGATCTTGTCCTGCTGCTGATCGGGCTGTGGCTCGTGCGTGATACCAGCCTGCGAGTGGAACCAGAATGATCGAACTCACTAACGTCATCAAGACTTACCACACGCGCCAAGGCAGACGCACGGTCCTGGATCGTATCAACCTGCGGGTCGACAAGGGTCAGAAGCTGGGGATCCTCGGCCGCAACGGCGCCGGCAAATCGACGATGATCCGCATGATCAGCGGTGCCGAGTTGCCGACGTCCGGCCGGGTGGCGCGCGCCATGAGCGTGTCCTGGCCGCTCGCATTCGGCGGCGCATTCCAGGGCAGCCTGACCGGCATGGACAATCTGCGCTTCATCTGCCGCGTCTATGGCGCCGACGCGGCGCAGGCGGAACCATTCGTTCAGGAGTTCTCGGAATTGGGCTACTACCTGCGCGAGCCCGTCAAAACCTACTCGGCGGGGATGCGCGCGCGGCTGGCTTTCGCGATCTCGATGGCCATCGAATTTGATTGTTTCCTGATCGACGAGATCATCGCCGTCGGGGACAGTCGGTTCCACGAGAAATGCCACCACGAACTGTTCGAGCGACGCCGCGACCGCTCGCTGATCATCGTCAGCCACGATGCAGGCTACATCCGGCAGCACTGCGATCATGCGGCGGTCCTCGTAGAGGGCAAGCTGCATACTTTCGACGCGATCGACGACGCCTACTCGTTTTACCAGAATACGATTCATCAATGACGGTCGGATCGCTCCGATAACGCAAGACGTGCGCGCAATTCGCCCCTCCCTGCTGGTTCGCCTGCAATGCAACCTGGCGACGAAACTTCCGTCGCTGCTGATGGCCATAACGCGTCGCTACCTGCGAGGGCGCGCAGTACATAGGGCTGCACCGGATGCACATCGCACACGCCAGTTGCTGATCGATGTCTCGATCATTGCGCGACATGATGCAGGCACGGGTATCCAGCGCGCCGTACGCTCGCTATCACAGGAACTCCTGAAAGCGCCGCCGCCCGGATTCGACGTGCGTTTCATTCATGCGACGCGCAAGCGCTCCTATCGCTACGCGCATGCGTACACGGCAGCACTGACCGGTGCGGCAGTAGCCGATACATCCGACGAGTTGGACGCCCGGCCGGGCGATCTATTCATCGGCCTGGATCTCGCGAGCCGCATCCTGCCGGCGCGGCGCACCGATCTCGTCGCGCTGCAATTACGCGGCGTGCGGTGCGCATTCGTCGTCTACGACCTACTGCCCGCCACACATCCGTCCTGGTTCACCAAACGCTCATCGACGGCCTTCCGCAAATGGCTCGCAAGCCTTGCGTTGCACGCCGATGCGCTGTTCTGCATTTCCGACGCCGTCGCCCAAAGCACCCGTACGTGGTTTCGCACCCACTACCGGCTGCCGGCCGGCACGCCCGCCGTCGATTGGTTTCATCTTGGCGCCAATTTCGATGCATGCCCTGACGAACCGGCACGGCCAGCGCGCGCGATATCGCCCGCTGAGCCCGTGACATTGCTGATGGTGGGAACGATCGAGCCACGCAAGGGGCACGCACTCGCGCTCGGCGCACTCGAGATCCTGTGGGCGCGCGGGATACCCGTCAGGCTGGTTGTCGTGGGCAGAGAGGGCTGGCGTGCAGATGACATCGTCGAGCGCCTGCATCATTGCGAGCAGATCGGTCGTCCGCTGACCTGGCTGCGAGACAGCAACGACGCGATGCTGGAACAACAATATCGTGACGCGCACGGTGTGCTGATGGCATCCGAAGCCGAGGGATTCGGCCTGCCGCTCGTCGAGGCCGCTCGTTACGGACTGCCCGTACTGGCGCGCAATCTCCCGGTCTTTCGAGAGATCGCGGGATTGAACGTCGAATATTTCGATTCGGTAACCGCGACCGCGTTCGCGGACGAGTTGGCGGGATGGGTGGAAAAGGTTCGGGCCGGCATTGCGCCCGACAGCCGGCAGATCCGGCCGCTGACGTGGCGCGAAAGCGCCGCATGCTTTAGTGAGCTGATCAGCGGCCTCGATCACATGGAACCGCTCACGCACTGAGCGCGCGAGCGGTTCCATGTGTCAGCCAACCTGGAAGTTGGCAATCGCCTCCTCGTCGCACACGATGTTTGCGAGCTCGCGATGCGCGCGAATCGCTGCGTCGGATTTCGCATCGTCGGACGTCATGTAGTGACTCAGGAAGAGGCGCATGACATGCGCCACGCCCGTCTCCGTCACTGAGCGGAGATCCTCCTCGAAGTAAGCGCCCCGCGTGTACGCCCCCGTAATGATCTCGTAGGACGGGAAATACTCAACGTGCGCATTCGCCGCACGGATCTCATCGGCCGCCACCCGCAACACGGACTTGCTGTAGGTGGTCGACGTCAGCACATGTCGCGGCTCGAAAGTTGCGATCAAAGGAACTGGAGATACCGTCAGGATCACCTTGGCGGCCGGATTGATCACCCGCAGCAGATCGAGGAACGCCTGCACGTCCGCAACCACTTCGCCAGCGGTGAAGTTGACAAACTCGTAGCGTTCGGGATCCATGCTGCCGCCCGCAACGCCTGGCGCAAGCGGATAAACCGCGCCGTCCTCTTTCGAGCGCCAGCCTTCAGTCAGGCCGAGCGTGAAGACGAGCACATCCATCTGTTCGAACATCGCCCTGACAGCCGCGAAGTGCACGTCCCTCGCACGCACCAATTCATCGAGGTCGGCGAATCCGTCCGGCTCGATTTGCGGTCGGAAGGGATCGACCAGACGCCCATCGTCGCGAGTCCAGTAATGCTCCGCCGGAACGAAATCGCCGTTGATACGCTGGATCAACTGCAGAAGCTGACGCGCAGTATAGACATTCCCATAGCGCGCGGAGAATACGCCGAAATTGCGTGCATGGGCCTGCGAAGCGTCGAGCTCCGGCGGCGCCGTCTCACTGACAAGATAATTGAAGCCGTTCGCGCTCAGGGTTCGCGCGATGTGCTGGGCAAAGCAGCTGCCGGCGGTTGCCACCTTCTGCTCACGCGCAACCGTGAAGCGCGGAAGCGAAACCGGATCGACATCCTGCATCGCCGGCTCGGCGACCGCACGTTTCCAGAAATGGAAGTCCGGCAGGCCGCGATAAGGATTACCCTTCCCCGCTGCGTGCTTGACGCGCCCCTGCGGTTCGATCCGCTCCCCGCTCGCGGTGAAGCCGAGCAGGCGGTCGTACTCTTCGAGACGGAAATTCAGCGGCTCGAGCGTATCGCGCTGGAACTCCGCGTAATGGGCCACCGATCCCTCAACGAACTGCCGCAGGCTGATCGTGCCGTGCGGCTCATGGCGCTTGAACGCATAGTCACCCGACAAACCCAGCGACTCGGCAATCTCGGGATATATCGGCCAGACAGGCATCGTGCGCAAGTCGTCGACCACATAGCGCGCGGCGTTGCGACTTTGAATCTCGATGCCGAGCTTGGTGAGCAGATCCGCGGAGACATCCGCAATCACATGAATCGACGGATGGTTGAACGAGTACATGAAACAACCGGACTTGGACCAGTTGTCGATGCGCTCCGAGAGCGGCAGGCCAATTTCGTCGGCCTCCTGAAGAAAGGCCGCCTTCGCCGTAGGCCATGCATCCAGATAGCCGAGCCGCGAGAACGTCTCGTGCCCGAACGATGCAACGATCTCGTCGACCGACAACCCGCGCACATAGCCATGCAGCACGATCGCCGAATTGTAGTGAGCCATCGGCGTGTAGACCGTATCGACCTTGCCGTCGTGCCGGATTCCGCGAACGTACGTCATGTCCGGATGAAAAGCCGGGAACGCGAAGCTCGGGAAATAGTGAACCTTGTGCGCATATTCGGGTGCGATATGCGGCTCGATCATTTTCTGCGCCAGCACGACATCGTAGTCACGCAGAAGATCGCTCAGTTGCACACTACCGTCCCAGAGCTTGGTGATCACGACAAACTCGATGTCCAGCGTCGCATTCATCGCCATCAGGCACTTCGACAGACCTTCACCCTGGCAATTCGAAACAATCGCGATTTTCATATCGGAAATTCACTTGTCATGTGTTCAGAATTCGCGTGTCACGCGAGCGCCCGTGTCGCCACGCGCCACCCGCAACTGCACATGCCATTAGCGCAAACCTTCCTCGGTTGCCGCAACGAGCATCTCGCGCATCACGTCCGTAATCGGCTGCAACGGCCGGCGATCCGGCAGCAGACGATCGAGCTTCTCAGTGCTACCGAGCAGGCGGAACACCTCGTTGGCACGCATGAATTCCGGCGCGGCAACGACTTCGATCTTGTGTCCGCAGATGTCCGCAATCACGTCGAGCAATTCCTGCACCGACGTCCCGCGCCCCGAACAGATATTGACCACTTCACCGTACGACGCGTCCTGCCCGATCAGGCTGGCCAGTATGTCACAACATGAATGAACGTCGATGTAGTCGCGCACCGGCTCGAGACGGCCGAGCCGGATCGACGGCTCGCGCCGCGCGAAATGCCGGACCAGCTTCGGTACGATGAAGGAGCTGCTCTGCCCGACGCCGATCAGGTTGAATGGGCGCGCGATCGTGATGTCGTGCCGATCGCCGAAATTGCTGACGACCCGCTCGCACGCGAACTTGCTGATGCCGTAGTGACTGACCGGTAAAGGCGCCAGATCTTCCGACAGCAGGCTGGTCTTCTGATTGCCGTAGACACCCGCCGTGCTGACGAATATGAACCGGCGCCGGCTGCCGAGCGAATCGACCGCCTGCATCAGGTTCTCCGTACCGACGAGATTGGTCTCGTAGTATTCGAGCGTTGCGCCCTGCGTCACCGATGACAGTGCCGCGAGATGAATCACGACATCCGGATCGGCCGCGCGCACCACTTCGTGCACCCGATCGCGATCGCGCAGGTCGCATACCTCGGCACCGTCGCCGCCACGCGTCGTGGTTCCGACGACCGTGTGCCCCAGTTCCCTTAGTTGATGGACGAGATGCCGTCCGACGAAACCTGTTGCGCCCGTCACCAAAATTGAAGCCATCGTGACCCTCTCTCTCCGATTCGTTATGCCGACCGCGTCAGCGTCGATGCCGCCGCCGATCGTGCTTCATTGGCCCGCACCTTTTCGGCGTGGGCTTCGTACAACGCGTCGAGCAGCATTTCTGTCGACTGTTTCCAGGTGCGCGGCTTCCAGTCGCGCCTGATGTGCATTTCCCGCTTCGCCACGGCTTCGGGATGCGTGATGTAGTAACCAATACGATCCGCCCACGCGAACGTATCCAGCGGGTCGACATACTCGACTAGGTCGCGCCCCGTCTCGCGCAACGGATCGACGTCCGCCGTCAGGCAGAACTTGCCGTAGCTGAGGCTCTCGGGCAACGTCAGGCTCCATCCCTCGTAGAACGACGGAAGCAGCGTGAATCGGCAATGCCGGTACAGCACATCGAGCTCCTCGTCGGTCGGGCTGATCAGCAGGATACGGTCCTTCATCCGCGCATCCGCGCGGAGAATCGTCAGGAAATCAGTGGATTTCCAGCCCTCCTTGCCGATGAACACGAGTTTCGGCAGATTGGTCTGGCCACGCGCATACAGCGTCACGTAGGCCTTGTACAACGTCTCGTGATTCTTGCGCGGCTGAATGGTTCCGACAGTCATGATGAAATCGCGGCCCACGCCAAGCCGGTCGAGCACTGCCTGATCCTCCACGTTCGTGCCGCGATGCTCAACATTGATGTCCGAGCCGAACTCCATGTAGTCGCTTCGCGGCGTCTTCCAGCCGTTCTGCTTCTGGATCGCGATGCCATCGCGCCGGGCGGTCTGGCCACCGTAGACGATGTGGTCGAAGTTCTGCGACGCGAATTCCACGAAGCGGTGATAGCCCTCGCAGGTCTCGGGCTGGTGCAGGTGCGGTACGAGCAGCGGCGTCAGGTCGTAGATCAGTTGGGAGGCGACGACCGCATTTCCTTGCCGGCTGGCGCGCGCCGCGGCGCTCATCAGCTTCTGCTCCCATTCGATGCCGGCGAAGAACACGATCGAGTTGTCCGGGAATTCGTGAATGATCGCCGGGTGACCTTCATATGCGCCATGCGACGCCCGGAACGGGCTGCGATAACCAGTGCCGTCAGCCTCGTGCTTGTGCCAGAAATCGTGGAAGCTCTTGTACGCGACCGTCAGATCCGAATCGTTGAACAGCCACAGCAGCATGTCGTGCGGAATCTCGAACATGTGGCCATGATCGTGCGCGAAGAAGTGCGTATTCGGTGCCAATTCACGCAGATAGCGAGCGAACGTGAGCTCGGCGCGAATGATGCCGTTGACGCCCCCCTGCCAATGGAGATACGTCAGCGTCAGATCCATCCAGATTTCGGGCTCCCGACGCGTCGGCACGGCAGTCGCCACGAAGCGCTTCACGTGCTGGTGAATCGCCTGCGCGGTGTCCTTCCACGTCGTGATGGTCCAGTCTTCCGCGATACGACGCTCGTAGCGATGCAGCGCAGCGTCGTCGGTGGCGTAATGCAGGATCTTGTCGGCCCACGAGCGCGCATCCCACGGCGATGCGTAATCGATCAGGTCGCGACCGATTTCCCGCAGCGGCGGCGTATCGGCGGACAGGCAGAACTTGCCCTGGCTCAGGCTTTCCGGCAGCGTCAGGCTCCAGCCC
The DNA here is from genome assembly GCF_002223045.2 of Burkholderia sp. HI4860. Classification (NCBI taxonomy): domain Bacteria; kingdom Pseudomonadati; phylum Pseudomonadota; class Betaproteobacteria; order Burkholderiales; family Burkholderiaceae; genus Burkholderia; species Burkholderia sp. HI4860. The sequence goes on from NZ_NKFO02000003.1 coordinate 1,135,855, forward strand.
TCATAGAGGCTCGGCAGGACAGTGAAGCGGCAATGCTTGTAGAGCGCCGCGAGTTGGCTATCGGTCGGAGACAGTCGCAGCACCTTGCCCACCAGACGGGGATCGCGGTCGATCGAATCGACGAGATCAGCCACCTGCCCAAGCTGCCGCCCGCAGATGACCAGTTGCGGGGTGTCTTCCGGCCGCTCGGCGAGCGCCATCAGATAAGCACGGTACAGCGTATCGTGGTTCTTGCGCGGCTCGATCGAACCCACCGTGATGATGAACGGACCGGTAATGCCGACTTCCTCGAGGAGCTTGGCGTCCTGCGACGAATCGGTCGACTTCATGATGTCCGAACCGAACTTGACGGCCTCGCCAGGCGGCGACGGCCAATTCATTTCCGCCTGAAGCGCACGCGTGTCCTTCTTCGCCGTTTCACCGCCGAACAGCGTGAAGTCGGCGGTCTCCGAGATCCACTTGATGTAGCCCTCGAACTTGTTCTGGCCGATCTCCGAGTACAGATGGCGCGTCTCCGGACGCAACAGGATGATGTCGTATATCAGGTAGACCACGAAGATGTGCGGGAACGCCGCCTTCACCTTCGAGAAATAGGCTTCCTTCTGGCTGTCCATCCAGCCCACGCTGACCACGACGTCTCCTGCGCAATACGGATGGTGGAGCGTGCGCGGGTCGGGCAGGTCAACCTGCACGCTGCGCGCTGTCGACGGCTGGCCGGCTGCCTTGCCGGACTGATAGCGGTCGAAGAACTTCATGTACGCGTCAATGACGTTCGGAGCATCGAATAGCCACGCAAGCTGCTCGTCCGGAATCTCGACGAACCCGTTACCCTTTTGCATCGAGAAGCGCACGTTCGGGTCGGTCTTCTTCAGGCCCCAGGCAATTTCAAGTTCGGCGCGCACGATGCCGACCACGCCGCCCGTCCATTCCATCGACGTCGTCAGGTCGAACCAGAACACCGGCTGGTTGCGCGGCGTCGCGCGCGTGGGGCCGCGACGGCCGGAATCAACGACCGCGGGGGGCGGGGCGACCGGCGCAGCAGGGGCAGGCGTCTGCACCGGAGAAGCCGCGAGAGCAGGCGATGCGACGCCCGTTCTTGCCGGTGCCGGACGCGAGCGAAACAGTCGCAGCAGGGACTTCATCGGCGCGCGAGCCGCCAGATAGCGCGCGACGAACGCGTCGAGCCCTTCCATTTGCACGCGGTGCTGCTGCCCCTCCGCCGACAGATGCAGATCCGCGATCACGCGCGCCTTGCCGTCTGCGCGACCGAGCAGCCCGAGGTAATGCTGGCGGCCGCCCGCATCCGGCGCGCGCCCCAGCAAGGTCCGATAGGCGCGATCGACGAATGCTTCTCCGTCGAGAGCAAGGAGTTGCTCAACAGTCGCCCAGTTCGGCGTGTGGATGTCGTGGTGGTGATTGCTCATGTTGTAATTGAAAATGTCTGTTCCGGAAGCGGCTCTGCCGCGCCCGCATGTCGACGCGCATTCACTGCGCCAGTTTCCTACAAAGCGCCAACGTCCGATCTCCGCACGTGGACCAGCGATGCCGCGAAGCGACTTCGAGCCCTCGGCCGATCGCATCGGCACGCCACTCATCGTCGATCAGCACGCGCTCGATGCCGTCCAGCAGTTCGTCGTCGTGATCGGGTTCGACGAGCCATGCGGCCCCGCCCGCCACTTCCGGTAGCGACGTGCTGTTCGACGTCAGCACCGGCGTTCCGCTCGCGAGGGCCTCGAGAACAGGCAAGCCGAAGCCTTCGTAGACCGAAGGAAAGAAGAATGCGTGTGCACCGGCGTAGAGCGCCGGCAACGACGCTTCCGGAACAAAACCGAGGTAACGCAGCCACCCGGCCTGCTCCGCCTGCTCGATCTGGGCGAGCAACGCATCGTTGAGCCACCCCTTGCCGCCCGCCAATACCAGCGGAAATCGTTGCCTGAGCGACACCGGCAGCCGCCCGTAAGCGCGAATCAGTCGATCGACGCGCTTTCGCGGCTCGAGCGTCGACACGCACAGTGTATAGGTGCCCGCCCGCAAGCCGAACACGGCCAGCGCCGTCGTCAGCTCGTCCTCCGCATGTATGCGATACGCATCGCTGACACCGAGCTGGATGGCGGTGATGCGCTCGAGCGGCCAGCCGAAATAGGCCGCAACCTCATGACGGGTGGCCTCCGAATCGGTAATAAGATGCCGCGCGCGCGCAAGGGTCGACGCGAATCCCGTTTCGAAATGACGGATCCGCTCGATCGGATGGGTTTCCGGAAACTTGAACACCGAAAGGTCGTGCACCGTCACGACGCCGCTTTCCGCCGCCTCGGGAAGAAAATAATTGGGACCGTGACAGAAGTGGCTGCCGATCTCGCGCGCAAGACGCCAGCGCGCCAGCCTGCGCGAATGAAGCAGCTTTCCCCAGCCTGACTTCCCGGGCGTGCCTGCGAGGCCGCCTGGCCGTAGCAGCAGTGCCGGATCGTTGACCCAGCGCGTGCCGTGCAGGAAACGGACCGGCTGCTCGCACGATGTCGTGTGGTAGTGCCGGGCGAGTTCCCACGTGTAGCGACCGATGCCGGTCAGCGGATGAGCAATTGGATCAACGGATAGGATCAGCTTCACACAACGGTTCCATCTTTTTCCACGCCACCGACGGTGCACCGCCCCGCAGCGGGCAAACCGTCGCGGGGCGGTGCACGACGCGGGCCGCCGCCGGGGCGGCCCGCGTTCAGAACGACGCGCCTGCTTCGTTACGCCGAATATCCGCCTCCACCATCATCTGGCACAGTTCTTCGAGCGTCGTGCGCGGCTCCCAGCCCAGTTCCTCGCGTGCCTTGCGCGGATCGCCGATGAGCAGATCCACTTCAGCCGGACGATAGAACTTCGGATTAATGCGGACGAGTGTCTTGCCCGACGCGCGGTCGATACCGATTTCCTTTTCGTCGCGGCCTTCCCATACGAGGTCGTAGCCAGCCGCCTTGCCTGCCATCGTCGCGAAGTCACGCACAGTTTCGGTGCGATTGGTCGCGAGCACGTAGGTATCGGGCTGATCAGCCTGCAGCATGCGCCACATCCCTTCGACATACTCCTTGGCGAAGCCCCAGTCGCGCTTTGCATCGAGGTTGCCAAGTTCCAGCACGTCCTGCTTCCCGAGGCGAATGCGGGCCATGCTGTCCGTGATCTTACGCGTCACGAATTCACGGCCGCGCAGCGGGGATTCGTGGTTGAACAGAAGACCGCTGCAACCGAAGATGCCATAGCTCTCGCGATAATTCACCGTCATCCAGTGCGCGAACAGCTTGGCCACTCCATACGGGCTGCGCGGGTAGAACGGTGTGCTCTCAATCTGCGGAATCGCCTGCACCTTGCCGAACATCTCCGACGTGCTTGCCTGATAGAAACGGATGCCGGGGTTGACGATGCGGATGGCCTCCAGCAGGTTCAGCGCACCAACACCGGTAATGGATGCGGTCGTGTTCGGCTGCTCGAACGACACGCCGACGAAGCTCTGCGCGGCGAGGTTGTAGACTTCCGTCGCTTGGCTCGTCTGCAGCAGACGGATATTCGCGCTGAGATCCGTGAGATCGTACTCAACGAGATGCAGATTCGGATGGCCCATGATCCCGACTTCTTCGATGCGCCAGAAATTCACCGAACTGGTCCGACGGTACGTGCCGTACACCGTGTACCCTTTCTCCAGCAACAGTTGCGCGAGATATGTTCCGTCTTGACCAGTGATGCCGGTAATAATTGCTGTTGCGCTCATCGATACTCTCAAAGATAGTCAGAAAAAGTCTCTGCTTTCAGTCGGGCTGGCTGATGGCCTCATTCCCGCGGCGATGCCGCCCGCCGTCACTGCACTACAAACGTCCGCTTGCCCCGGCATGTAGCCGGCCGCAAACGTCCAATCGCTCCGAAAATGGAAACGCCGGCGCGCGATGCGCGCGCCGCCTCGTGATGCCGTTCCGGCTACCCGCTTACCGGAAGGTTTGCACGCCAGTAATAATCGGATATGCCACCGAGAACACGACATTCAGGAATTTCTGCACTTCTGCGATCGGGGCATTCGAGACGTACAGCAGATCCTTGTTGTCCATCATGAAACTTTGCGCGACGAAGAACGAATTCGGATCGCGCAAATTGACCCGATAAACAACTGGCACCTTGCCGTCCACAGTCGTACGCACCGGCGAAATCGGCCAGTCAAGCGCACCGGCATCCTCCAGCCGGAAAATGAATACCCCCTGCGCATCGGAGCGCGAGTCCTGTAGCCCGCCCGCACGAGCGAGCGCCTGAGCAAGCGTGATCCCTTGCGCCTCGAAATTGATTTCCTCGTTCTTGCCTGTCGCACCGAGAGCCATGAAACTGTATGGCTGAAACAACGCAGTGACGACGTCGCCCGCATGCAGCGGAATGTTTTGTCTCGGATCCCTGATCACGGTTTCGAGCGGCATCGCCACGACCTTGCTGCCGCGCGTAACCTGGATCGTGACCTTGTCGATCGGCTGACGCACGCCACCTGCACCCGCCAGCGCATCGAGCAAGCGCTCTCCACGAGCAGTCAACGGCAAGCGGCTGCTGGTCGTCACGTCCCCGACGACCGTCGCGTACGACGTCGCGTTACGAGCCAGCTTGACCAGGACTTGCGGATCGTGGGCAATGTTCCGGAGCCGGGCCGCGATGTCCCGCTGCAGCTGCGCCGGCGTGCGTCCCACCGCCTTCAGCTGCCCTGCGAACGGCACGTTGATCGACCCATCGCCATCGATGGTCTGGTCCGGCAATACCGTCACTCGCGCGTTGCTCGGACCGCCCTTGACGTCCGTCTGCGCGGCGCCGAACAGAGTCGCGGGCGGCGCCTCCCAGATCGATACCTCGATCGTGTCGCCCACCCCCAACTGCTGCTGGAATTCGGTCCCGCTGCCCAGCACCGCCGCAAAACTCGACGTACCGCGCTCGGCGAACAACTTGCGGGCAATCTGATCCGTCACATCCACAATCTGGATGCCCTCCGGATTCGCGCTTCTCGCAGATTGATCAATCTGCGAACGACTCGGTCCGGACGTCGGAATACTCGAGCATCCGGCAAGCAAAGCCACACCTAGGACGCACCCTACCCAAAATGATCTGCTTGACGAAAGCTGCATGTATTGCAAAATCGAGATATGAATTTGCTGCGGATTGTCGCATGTTGTCGACCGGCGTGGCGCGTCTCCTGCAAAATATATGAGATACGCAACAACTGGAAGCGCCCGGCCCGATCATAGCAAACAGTCATTGCACTTCTGTGTCACGCACCTTTCTGGACGCCACGCCCCCCCCGACTCATATCGTATCGGGTAGCATCCAGCGAGAGTCAAAAGCCCTCAATTAGCAAATGCCGCGAATTAAAGCAGGCGCAAGCCAGCCTCGGCAAAAGCCGCTTCTCGGGCGTTTTATCAGTACCGCACAAGACTTCCGGCGGACATCAGACAAGCAAAGCCGCGACGGTGACTTCCCGCGCTTTTTACGTTTGCTTATCGAAGGCCGTTCTTATTTCAAAATAGAGATAAGAATTTTCCAAGAATTGTCGCATGTTGTCAGCTAGAATGGAGCATCTCAAAAAAATTATGGGATAAGACGCTGGCTCCGGCACGCGGCCGTCCACACTCTTACAAAAGACCATTGCACTTCTTTCTGTGTCACCGATCTTTCTCGACGTTACCCGCCTTCTGACTCGCCTCCGTGCTGGACAGCATCCAACGGGAGTTGATCGCGTCGGCTTGGCTTACGTCGAGAATTATGGTGATCGTGCACGCGCGGTTCTCAGCGAACGTGGCTTCTCCGTTGTTTTATCGGTATCGGAGTCTCGGCGATTATTCGAGCAACTGCTCTCGGGATCCACGCGCCCTCCAGCACTCCCGGCTCTCGTGCTACGTGCATGCGCCAGCGGCGCCGGCTTCGGCAAGATGTCCGGCATCCTGCTTCATACCAGTCACAACGGCATGGAGTATCCGCGCTATTACACGACCATGAAACGGCGCGGAATTGGCCCGGTATTCATGGTCCACGACCTGATTCCGCTTACGCATGCCGAATATTGCCGCCCCGGCGTCGAAGCGACGCATCGCGTCCGCATCCATACTGCGTTCAGGCATGCGAGCGGCCTGATCGCCAACTCGCAGGCCACACTAGATTCGATCATTGACGAGGCCCAACGATCAGGCTTGCCGTCGCCGCCATGCACGGTAGCGCCCCTCGCGCCGGGCCCCATTCCGCGGCGAAGCGCACCGCGCCCGCTCGAGTCCCGCTACTTCGTGATGCTCGGCACGATCGAGCCGCGCAAGAATCATTGGCTGATCCTGCATGTATGGCGCCGGCTAGTCGAACGGTTCAGCAGTGCCGCGCCCAAGCTCGTGATCATCGGGCGCCGCGGCTGGGAATGCGAGAACGTCGTGGACATGCTGGAGCGCAGCCGTCCGCTGCGTGACGCAGTCATCGAAGAATCGAACTGCCCTGACGAGCGACTGAGCGCATGGCTCGAGCACGCGGAGGCGCTGCTTTTTCCTTCTTTCGTCGAAGGCTACGGCATGCCTTTGATCGAAGCTCTCGACCAGCGGATTCCCGTGATCGCGAGCGACTTGCCCGTCTTTCACGAGATCGCCGGCGATCTACCCGACTATCTGGATCCGCTTGACGGCATCGGCTGGTTCGAACGCATCGTAGCCTATACCGTGCCCGACAGTACGGAGCGCGCAGCGCAACTCGCCCGGCTCGGCCGGTTTCGCGCGCCGACCTGGGCCGATCATTTCGCCCGTGTCGACGCATTTCTGGGTTCGCTCAAGTAGATGACGTCCACGTTGCCCGCCTCCGTTCCGGCAGCCATGCCGACCGACGTGCGCTCGTCCGGTGCCGCCGCGTCCGCGGCCTCGGGATACGCCGCGGCATCCGGCCGCGCCATGCCGCTGCACCTTGGTCGCACCGGGCAGCACGGCCCGATCTGGGCAACATCCCGTCGCGGCCACGCCGCGCTGTCGTGGTTCGAGCTCCCATCCGGCGGCAAAGACGCGCTGATCGCGGCCATCGATGCTGCGTTGCGAAGCCGCACTGCCCCCGTACCTGTCGGCGATGTCGCACGCCTGATGGCGCGCGTCGTGGACGTCGGGGCAACCGGCGGACGACACCGACATGCGCCCTGCCCGTCGGCACTGCTGGCGCCGCGCGCTCGCGCCCGCGTGCTGCTGATCGACGAACGTGCCCGGGCACCGCGTGTCGGCGGCGGTGTCGCGCATCGCCGCGACACCGCGTTCGACGGGATGGTCGCCGCCGCGCGGACAGCCCATCCCGACGCGGAATTCTGGTTGGCGCGCTCGAGCGACGGCGGCACCGGTCGCTGGCTGTCGACTGCCGCCCGCTCGCTGCCGCCCGGACTGCACACGGCGCCCGGCGATGGCGCGTTGCCTGCCATGTTGCGTCACATCGACCACGTCTACGTGCTCGACGCATCGGAAGGCATGCTTGCACTGCTCGCGAATCGACGCGTGCATGTATTCGGTAATCCGTACTATGCGGGCTGGGGCCTGACCAGCGACGCAGCCGCCCTGCCCGGACGCACTGCACGCCCCGACATCGCCACGCTGTTCAGTTGCGTCTACCTGCAGTTCGCCCGTTATCGCGATCCGGTCACGCATCGATCCGGCTCGCTCGATGCGTTGCTCGACCTGGTCGAGCTTCAGCGCACGGTGCGAGGCCGCTATGCCGATCTTCAAGCGGTCGCCTGCGTCGGCATTCAATGGTGGAAGCGCGGATTCGTCACGCCGTTCGCTACGGCGGGCGGCGGTACGGTGCGCTGGCCGGGCACTGCGGCGGACGTGGCGACGCACGAACATGCTCTGTTCTGGGGGGCACGCGACAGTACGGGGCTGCCTCCAGGTATCGATACGGTGAGGATCGAGGACGGTTTTCTGCACTCGCACGGACTGGGTTCGGACATGATCGCTCCGCGTAGCCAGATCGTCGATCGCACCAGCCTCTACTTCGACGCCAGTCGGCCCAGCGACCTGACTGCGATCCTGAACGACACGGATTTCGACGACGCGGAACTCGCGCGCGCAGCCGCGTTGCGTCACCAGATCGTGGCCGCCGGCTTGACGAAGTACAACCTGGGACGCCGCCCTCCTACCTGGCAAGCACCGCAAGGCGCGACCGTGGCACTGGTCATAGGCCAGGTCGCCGACGATGCGTCGATTCGCCTCGGCACCGGCGCAATCCAGACGGCGGACGCCCTCCTCGAGACCGTACGGAAGAAGCGCCCACACGCCTATATCGTCTACAAGCCGCATCCCGACGTCCTGTCGGGTAACCGGCGCGGGCTCGTAGACGCAGACGGCCTGGCCGATGTCGTTGATCGCGATGCCGATCTGCTGTCGCTCATCGAAGTCGCGAACGAGGTCCACACGCTGTCGTCGCTCGCGGGCTTCGATGCGTTGCTACGCGGCAAACCGGTCTCCACTTACGGCCTGCCGTTCTATGCGGGCTGGGGACTGACCGACGATGCCATCACCCCGCAGCCGTGGCGCCGGCGCATGTTGACGCTGGACATGCTGATCGCCGGCGCCCTGATCCGCTATCCGCTGTACTGGGACTGGCAGCTCCGGCTCTACACCACCCCGGAAGCCGTCGCGACACAACTTGCACCCGGCGCACGGCGGGCATCGGGTCGCCTCCAGGGTGACCGGCTGCGGCCGCTCCAGAAAGCCGGCCGCTGGATCAGCAACGTGCTGCAGCATTTCCTGTGGCGTGCACGGGAGCGCACATGAGCTGATCCACGCCCCGCAACAGTGCGGCATGCATGTCGATTCGAATCCATCTTACGTTCGTCAAGAGTTAGGGAGTTACCACGATGCACATCTGTCCAGTCATCCTGTGCGGCGGCAGCGGCACCCGCCTTTGGCCCATGTCGCGCGGCGGCTATCCGAAGCAGTACCTCAAGTTGACCAGCGAAAACACGCTGGTCCAGCAAACCGCGCTGCGCCTGCGCAATCTCCCGGGTGCATCGGCGCCCATCATCGTCACCAACAACGACCAGCGTTTCCTGGTTGCTGAACAACTCCGTCAGGTCGACATCACGCCGTCGTCGATCGTGCTCGAGCCGGTCGGCCGCAACACCGCGCCCGCGATTGCGATCGCCGCGCTGCTCGCGCTGCACGATTCGCCCGATGCGTTGCTGCTGGTGCTGCCGTCGGACCACGTCATCCTCAACGAGCCGGCATTCATCGCAGCGGCCAATGAAGCGAGGCTGATCGCGGCCGACAAGCATCTCGTCACGTTCGGCGTCACGCCGACCGAAGCGCACACCGGTTTCGGCTACATCCGCCGCGGTACGGCCATTGCCGACGGCAAGCAGGTCTACAAGGTCGATGCATTCGTCGAAAAGCCCGACGCGCCGACTGCCGAGAGCTTCGTCGCCGAGGGCAACTACTACTGGAACAGCGGCATGTTCATGCTGAAGGCGTCCACGTACATCGAGGAACTGCATCGTCACGCGCCCGAGATCGCCCGCCAGGCCGAACTCGCGTTCGCATCGTCCCGGCGCGACAACGACTTCCTCCGCCTCGACGCGGACGCATTCGCGGCCATCCCCAACGTGTCGATCGACTATGCGGTAATGGAGAAGACCGAACGTGCCGCCGTCGTCACGGCCGCCGACCTCGGCTGGAACGACATCGGCTCGTGGAGCGCGCTCGCGGAAATCGCGGATGCCGACGAAAAGGGCAACGCGCTGATCGGCGATATCTTTACCGACGCTGTTGAGAACTCGTACATTCGTGCCGAACACCGGATGGTTGCCGCGATCGGCCTCGACAACATCGTCATCGTGGAAACGGCCGACGCCGTGCTGGTCGCGCATCGCGACAAAGCCCAGGACGTCAAGAAGATCGTCGAGTGGCTGAACGAGTCGGGGCGGCACGAGTCGGTCACGCACCGCCGCGTCGTCCGCCCGTGGGGCTCCTACGAGGGCATCGACCAGGGTGACCGCTTCCAGGTCAAGCGCATCATCGTGAACCCCGGCGCGCAGTTGAGCCTGCAGATGCACCACCATCGTGCCGAACACTGGATCGTCGTGAAGGGCACGGCAATGGTCACGAATGGCGACAAGGAAATCATGCTGACCGAGAACCAGTCGACCTACATCCCGCTCGGCGCGACCCACCGATTGACGAACCCGGGCAAGATCCCGCTCGAACTGATCGAAGTCCAGTCGGGCGCATATCTCGGCGAAGACGACATCGTCCGCTTCGAAGACACGTACGGCCGCGCAGCGAAGTAAACACGGCAACTTCCGGGTCACGTGCCGCAACCGCCGTCGATCCGATACCCCAGACGGGCAGCACGCACACGCGTCCTGCCCGTTTTTCATTACGTCAACCAATGTCAGCCCGGTTGCCCGCCCCTCCCACCTCAGGTTATAAAAGCGCCACCCATCCGGTGCATGCGCCGCCCTTTCTACCCCTGACTTCGGAGAACGCATGATCGATCTCGCCACAGCCCAGCAATTCCTGATGACCCGCGGTCTCGACTTCGGCCTCAACCTCCTCGCCGCGATCGTGTTGTGGTTCATCGGCCGCTGGGCGATCCGCATCGGCACGCGCCTGCTCGGCAAGGTAGTGCGCCGCAGCGGCAAGGTCGACCCGACACTGACCGACTACCTGACCTCCGTCGTCGGCGTGCTGCTGACGATCCTGCTGATCCTCGCGATCCTGCAGATCTTCGGCGTACAGACGACCTCGTTCGCCGCCCTGCTCGCCGGCCTCGGCCTTGCGATCGGTACCGCCTGGGGCGGCCTGCTCGCGCATTTCGCCGCCGGCGTGTTCATGCAGGTGCTGCGCCCGTTCAAGATCGGCGACGTGATCAGTGCAGGCGGCGTCACGGGCACGGTGAAGGAGCTCGGCCTGTTCGGCACGACGATCGTCACCGCCGACAACATCGTGACGATCGTCGGCAACAACAAGATCTTCTCGGACAACATCGCAAACTACAGTGCCACGCCGCACCGCCGCGTCGACCTGACCGCGAAGATCGCGAACAGCGTCGATGCGGTCGACGCGATCAACCGCCTGAAGACGTCGATCCAGCAGATCCCGAACGTGCTGACCACCCCGGCGCCGGACGTCGGTGTGCTGCAGTTCACGCCGGAAGGCCCGCTGCTGTTCGTGCGCCCGTCCACGGCACCCGAGCACTACTGGCAGGTGTATTGCGACACCAACCGCGTGATCCTCGAGACGTTCCGCGACGCGCAATACCCGACGCCCGAAACCCCGATCTCGCATCGCAACGCGTAACGGCGGCACCGGACGAAAAAAAAGCGTGGCACCCGCCACGCTTTTTTTACTGCACCGAGATGAGAACGAAACGCTCCCGCTCAACGCCCGCCCGCCTTCGGCACATTATCCGACTGCTTCCCGCGCACCAGCTTCCACACCGCGCCAAGCGCGACCGGCACGACCGCCGCCCCGATCCCGACCAGCACGATCACGTTCAGGTACTGGCGAATGAACGGGATGTTGCCAAAGAAATAGCCGAGCAGCACGAGCAGCAGCACCCACACCAGCGCACCGATCACGTTGAAGAGCTGGAAACGCGCGGCGCTCATCGACGATGCCCCCGCCACGAAAGGCGCGAACGTCCGCACGACCGGAATGAAGCGTGCGAGCACGATCGTCTTGCCGCCGTGCTTGTCGTAGAACGAATGGGTCTTCTGCAGCGCGGCGCGATCGAGGAAGCGCTCGAGCACCGGGATATGCGTATTGAACACCTTCGGGCCGATCCAGCGGCCGATCATGTAATTGACCGTGTTGCCGCTGATCGCCGCGACGAGCAGCAGCACGATCAGCAAGCCGACATTCATCTCGCCCGTCGCCGCGAACGCGCCGCCGATGAACAGCAGCGAATCGCCGGGCAGGAACGGGAACACGACGAGCCCCGTCTCGCAGAACACGATCAGGAACAGCACGAGGTAGACCCACGCGCCGTACTGCCGGATGAAATCGCCGAGGAAAGCGTCGATATGCAGGACAAGGTTGACGAAATGAAGCAGCGTATCCAAATGCGATTCCTCGAAGGCGATAGGGCCGGAACGGCCGAAAAAGGCTGAAGCGCCCGCCGGTCAAGGCCGGAGGGTGTTACGGACCCATGATACCGAAACTACCTTAAGGCTCCGTGAAAAAACGTAACCGCCAGTCGCCCCGGCACGCAATCGCCGCCTCGCTATAATTCGGCCATGTCCGATATCACCGAAACGGCCGCGGGCGCCGCGCCCGCCCCTGCTCCGCGCCCGCTGCGCGCGATCCAGCCCCTGCCCGACCAGCTGATCAGCCAGATCGCCGCCGGCGAGGTCGTCGAACGTCCGGCGTCGGTCGTCAAGGAGCTGCTCGAAAACGCGATGGACGCCGGTGCCAGCACGCTGCGCATCGTGCTGGAAGAAGGCGGCGTCAAGCGCATCTCGATCACCGACGACGGCTGCGGGATTCCGCCGGACGAGCTGGCACTCGCGCTGATGCGCCATGCGACCAGCAAGATCCGCTCGCTCGAGGAGCTCGAAGCGGTCGCGACGCTCGGGTTCCGCGGCGAAGCGCTCGCGTCGATCGCGTCGGTCGCCGAGATGTCGATCACGAGCCGGACGGCCGATGCCGCGCACGCGATGAAGATCGACGCGCAGACGGGCGTGCTGTCGCCGGCCGCCGGCGCGACCGGCACGACGATCGAGGTGCGCGAGCTGTACTTCAACACGCCCGCGCGCCGCAAGTTCCTGAAGAGCGAGCAGACGGAGTTCGGCCACTGCCTGGAAATGATTCGCCGCGCGGCGCTCGCGCGGCCGGACATCGCGATCTCGGTGCTGCACAACGGCAAGGCGGTCGAACACTGGAACGCGACCGAGCCGGCGCAGCGCGTCGCGAAGATCCTCGGCGACAGCTTCGCGACCGCGCACCTGCCGCTCGACGAGCAGGCCGGCCCGCTCGCGGTCTACGGCTGCGCCGGCCTGCCGACCGCAAGCCGCGGTCGCGCCGACCAGCAATACTTCTTCGTCAACGGCCGCTTCGTACGCGACAAACTGCTGACGCACGCGGTACGCGCGGCCTACGAGGACGTGCTGCACGGCGACCGCTACCCGTCGTATGTGCTGTTTCTGGACCTTCCGCCCGAAGCCGTCGACGTGAACGTGCACCCGTCGAAGATCGAGGTGCGCTTCCGCGATTCGCGTTCGATCCACCAGTACGTGTTCCATGCGGTCCAGCGCGCGCTGGCGCGCCACGCGGGCGCGTCGCCGGAAACCACGGCGGGCGGCCATGCCGCGCAACTCTCACCGGCGCCGCGCGGGCCCGCTTCGTTCCTGGACACACCGCTCGGCCAGAGCCGGGGCGACGCAGCCGGCAGCGGCGGTAGCGGCTTCTCGTCGCCATCGTCGTCCTCGTCATCGGGCAACACGTGGATGCGTCAGGCGCGGATGACCCAGGGCACGCTGCCCGTCGCGCAGCCGCTCGCGCTCTATGACGCGCTGTTCGGCCGCAAGGACACCGGCGCGGGCACGCCGGACGGCACGACGACCCTCGCCCGTGATTCGGCCGACGCGCCGGTCGCACCGCTGTCGGGCTTCACCGCGTCGCCGATCGCCGCGACCACGCACGACGAGCAGCCACTCGGCTTCGCGCTGGGCCAGATCCACGGCATCTACGTGCTCGCACAGAACGCACACGGCCTCGTGATCGTCGACATGCACGCGGCGCACGAGCGGATCCTGTACGAACAGTTCAAGAACGCGCTTGCCGACCGCTCGGTCGCGGTGCAGGCGCTGCTGCTGCCGATCTCGATGACGGCCACGCCGGTCGAGATCGGTACGGTCGAGGAAGAGCGCGACACGCTCGAATCGCTCGGCTTCGACCTGGCGGTGCTGTCGCCGACGACGCTCGCGATCCGCGCGGTCCCAGCGCTGCTGAAGGATGCCGACCTGCAGTCGCTCGCGCGCGCGGTGCTCGCCGACCTGCACGCGTTCGGCGGCTCGCGCGTGCTCACCGAGCGCCAGCACGAACTGCTCGGCACGCTCGCGTGCCACCACGCGGTGCGCGCGAACCGGCGCCTGACGCTCGACGAGATGAACGCGCTGCTACGGCAGATGGAAGCGACCGAACGCGCGGACCAGTGCAATCACGGCCGGCCGACGTGGTATCAGCTCACGCTGAACGACCTCGACCGCCTCTTCATGCGCGGACAATGAGCGCGGCACCGCACGCCCACCCCAGCCCGACGACGATCGCCTGCCTGCTCGGCCCCACCGCATCGGGCAAGACGGCCGCGGCGCTGGCGCTCGCCGCGCGTCGGCCGATCGAGATCGTCAGCGTCGATTCGGCGCTCGTCTACCGCGACATGGATATCGGCACCGCGAAACCGTCGCGCGACGAGCGCGCGAGCGTGCCGCATCATCTGATCGATATCATCGATCCGGCCGACGCGTATTCGGCCGCGAGCTTCCGCGCGGACACGCTGCGCCTGATCGGCGAGATCGCCGCGCGCGGCCGCACGCCGCTGCTCGCGGGCGGTACGATGCTGTACTACAAGGCGCTGACGCAGGGGCTCAACGACCTGCCGGGCGCCGATCCGGACGTGCGCGCGACGCTCGATGCCGACGCCGAGCGCGATGGCTGGCCCGCGCTGCACGCGCGGCTCGCGCAGGTCGATCCCGACACGGCCGCGCGGCTCGCGCCGAACGATTCGCAACGGATCCAGCGTGCGCTCGAAGTGTTCATGCTGAGCGGGCAGCCGATGTCGGTGCTGCTTGCCGCGCCGCGCCGCACCGACGATGCAGCCGCCGCTTACCGCTTCGTGCCGGTCGCGCTCGAACCATCGGATCGCGCGGTACTGCACAAGCGGATCGCGCAGCGCTTCGACGCAATGCTGGACGCGGGCTTCATCGACGAAGTCGAGCGGCTGCGCCGTCGCGAGGATCTCCATCCCGACCTGCCGTCGATGCGCTGCGTCGGCTACCGGCAGGCATGGGAATTCCTCGACGGCGATACCGATTACCGGACGATGCGCGACAAGGGCATCTTCGCGACGCGCCAGCTCTGCAAGCGCCAGATCACCTGGCTGCGCGCGATGCCGGAGCGGATCGTCGTCGACTGCATCGCGCCGGACTCGACGGCACGCGCACTCGACGCGCTCGAACGCGTGCTCGACGGCCGCACGCCGGGCTGACCGCGTCAGCCGCGCTCGCGCGCTGCCAGGCGCGCGCGGGCGCCGTCGACGATCAACGCAACACCACGCTCGAACGCCTCGTCGCCGCTGCGCTCGCGCAGCGCGGCCCAGCCCTTCGCGAGCAGCGGATACTCGGCTTCGTCCGGCAGCGGCGCACCGGCGTCGCCGTCCGGTTCCGCCTGCTCTTCCAGCACCCATCCGACCACGAAGCGGCCCAGCGCATACATCACGTCGACCGCCTCGTCCGGCGCGAAACCCGCGTCGCCGAGCAGCGCGACCTTGCGCTCGATCGAGCCGAAGTGCAGCGCGCGCGGCCGCGTACCGGCATGCAGGCGCGCGCCGTCGCGATAGGCCAGCAGCGCGCGCCGGAAACTGCGCGCATTGTCCAAAAGCCACGCATCCCACGCTTCGCCCGGCCGCGGCAGCGACGCATCGTGACGCTCGAGCATGATCGCCTCGGCCATCGCATCGAGCAGTTCGCCCTTGTTCTTGAAATGCCAGTAAAGCGTCGGCGACTGCACGCCGAGCCGCTCGGCGAGCTTTCGCGTCGACAGCCCGTCGATGCCGACTTCGTCGAGCAGCTCGAGCGCCGCGCGCAACACCGTGTCGCGCGTCAGCCGCGCCCCTGTGTCCTTCATCTCTATCACCGATAGGGAAAGTTATGGAATAATTGTCACTCTATCACCGATAGAGTTACGCTCTTGAATCCGTCCCTGATTGCCATCCTGGCCACGGTCCTGCTCGACGCGATCGGCGTCGGGATCGTGATGCCGATCCTGCCCGGGCTGCTGCGCTCGCTCGCCGACGCAGGCAGCACCGATACCCACTACGGGATCCTGCTCGCGCTGTACGCGTTCGCGCAGTTCCTGTGCGCCCCGCTGCTCGGCGCGCTGAGCGACCGCTTCGGCCGCCGGCCCGTGCTGCTCGTGTCGCTCGCGGGCGCCGCGCTCGACTACCTGCTGATGGCGCTCGCGCCGACCCTCGCGTGGCTTTACGTGGGGCGGCTGATCGCAGGCATCACCGGCGCGAACGTCGCGGTCGCGACTGCCTACGTCACCGACGTCACCGCCGAACCCGATCGCGCACGACGCTTCGGCCAGCTCGGCGCGATGATGGGCATCGGCTTCATCGCGGGCCCGCTGATCGGCGGCCTGCTCGGCGCGCTACACCTGCGTGCACCGTTCGTCGCGGCCGCCGTGCTCAATGCGCTCAACCTCGTACTGGTCTGGCGTGCGCTGCCGGAATCGCGGCCGCCTTCGGCCCGCGAAGGCCACGCGGTTGGCGCGCTCAATCCGTTCGCCAGCCTGCGCCGGCTGACCGGCGCGCCCGCGCTCGCCCCGCTGATCGGCATTTACGTGATCGTGGCGCTGGTGTCGCAGGCGCCCGCAACACTGTGGATCCTGTACGGCCAGGAGCATTTCGGCTGGTCGACGCCGATCGCGGGGCTGTCGCTGGCAGGCTACGGCGCGTGTCACGCACTCGCGCAGGCCTTCGCGATCGGGCCGCTGATCGCGCGGCTCGGCGAGCGCCGCGCGCTGGCTCTGGGCCTCGCAGGCGACGCGCTCGGGCTCGTGGCGATCGCGTTCGCGACCGCCGCGTGGGTGCCGTTCGCGCTGCTGCCGCTGTTTGCGGCAGGCGGCATGACGCTGCCGGCCCTGCAGGCGATGCTCGCGCGACAGGTCGACGATGCGCGCCAGGGTGAACTGCAAGGCGCGCTTGCGAGCGTGGCGAGCCTGATCGGCGTCGCGGGGCCGCTGGTCGTCACCGCGACCTATGCGGCGACACGCGCGACGTGGCCGGGGCTCGTCTGGGCCGCGGCCGCACTGCTTTATCTGCTCGTCCCGCCGTTGCTGGCCGGTGCGCGGCCGGCGGGCGCGGCACGGCCGTCCGCATGAGCGTCGGCGCGCCCCGTCGCGCTCACTGCGCGAGCGTCACCAGATTCGCGTCGCGCACGAGCTGCCAGCGGCCGTCGGCCTTGCGGAAGATCGTCAGCGTATGGCCCGACCGACGGATTGTCTCGCCCCCCGGCGGGGTCGCCTCGATCTCGATGAAATTGCGCATGTACGCCCAGTCGCCCAGCACGCGCAGCTCGTCGATCCGGTAACGGCCGTCGATCTTCGGCGCGTTGCCGCCCCCGGCGTTCGCGTCGCGCGACGCGGCCGCAAACGCCGCCTTGTCGAACGGCGGCTTGCCGGCCACCATGAAGATCGCGTCGTCGGCGATCAGGTCGAGCACCGTCGCCAGGTCGCCACGCCGGCTCGACACGAACCAGTTGTCCACGAGCTCGCGGATCGCGTGTTCGTCTTCGGTCATCGTCGTCCCTCCTTCATCGGCGCGCGTCCGAACGCGACGCCACGCCCGAAAAAAAAGCCGCCCGGATCGACTCCGGGCGGCTTTCCTTGCTGCATCTGCTGCAGGCAGTGCGTCAGACCACGACCGTCTGCGCCTCGCCTTCGCGGGTCGCACGCACGGTGCCGATCTTCCACACCTGTTCGCCGGCGGCGGTCAGGTCGGCGATCGCTGCGTCGGCATCAGCCGCCGACACGATCACGGCCATGCCGATGCCGCAGTTGAACACGCGGTGCATTTCCGCATCGGCGACACCGCCGTGCTCCTGCAGCCACTTGAACAGCGGCGGCAGCGGCCATGCGTTCTGGTCGAGCTCGGCGGTGAGGCCTTCGCGCAGCACGCGCGGAATGTTCTCGACGAGACCGCCGCCCGTGATGTGCGCCATGCCCTTCACCGACAGCTTCTGCATCAGCGCGAGCAGCGGCTTCACGTAGATGCGCGTCGGCGCCATCAGCGCGTCGGCCAGTGAACGGCCGTGGAAATCGGCCGACAGGTCGGGGTTCGCGCGCTCGATGATCTTGCGCACGAGCGAGAAGCCGTTCGAGTGGATGCCGCTCGATGCGAGGCCCAGCACCACGTCGCCCTCGGCGATCGTGCTGCCGTCGATGATCTTGCTCTTCTCGACCGCGCCGACCGCGAAGCCGGCCAGGTCGTATTCGCCGTCCGGGTACATGCCCGGCATTTCGGCCGTTTCACCGCCGATCAGCGCGCAGCCCGACAGTTCGCAACCCTGCGCGATGCCCTTGACGACCGTTGCGGCGGTGTCGACGTCGAGCTTGCCGCACGCGAAGTAGTCGAGGAAGAACAGCGGCTCGGCGCCCTGCACGAGGATGTCGTTCACGCTCATCGCGACGAGATCCTGGCCGACGGTATCGTGTTTGTTCAGATGAAACGCCAGCTTGAGCTTGGTGCCCACGCCGTCGGTGCCCGACACCAGCACGGGCTCCTTGTACTTCTTCGGCACTTCGAACAGCGCGCCGAACCCGCCGATGCCGCCGAGCACACCGTCGCGCAGGGTTTTCTTCGCAAAAGGCTTGATCTTGTCGATGAGTGCGTCGCCCGCGTCGATGTCGACACCTGCGTCGCGATAGGACAGACCCCGAGCGTCGGGAGCGGATTTCGGAGGATTCATGGGGGAATGCGAGAAGGTCGGTAAAATGCGATTTTACCCGAAGCCGGCCCGTTGGCCGGAATTCCCAGCACCGAATCGTCAGGGATTGCATCTTGGTCAACACGTCCCCGTTTTCATCGCCGAGCAAACCGCGCCGAAACCGGCGTGGCGCCGTGCGTGCGGCCGCGCGTGAAGCCCGTGAAGACGCAAGCCCCGGCGCGTGCCCGGCGTACGGCGCGCGTATTTTCAACCGACCCGCATTGTGACTGTTGTGTCTCGTCAACTGACGCTCGATCTCGGCACGCCGCCGCCCGCCACGTTCGACAACTTCATCATGAACGAGGAGAACGACGAGCTCATCTCGCGCCTGCAGAAGCTCGACCTCGCGCTCGCGGCGGGCCCCGTGCCGGACCGGTCGTTCTATATCTGGGGCGAGCCCGGCTGCGGCCGCACCCATCTGCTGCAGGCGCTCGTGAGCGACGCGTCGTACAGCTATGCGCGCTACCTGACGCCGCAGAGCCCGCTCGGCGCGTTCACGTTCGACCCGCGCATCGGCATCTACGCGATCGACGACTGCGACCGGATGAGCGACACGCAGCAGGTCGCGCTGTTCAACCTGTTCAACGAAGTGCGCGCGCACCCGTCGAGCGCGTTCGTCGCGGCGGGCCCCGCGGCGCCGCTCGCGCTCGACGTGCGCGAGGATCTCCGCACGCGCCTCGGCTGGGGGCTCGTGTTCCACCTGTCGCCGCCGTCCGATGCCGGCAAGATCGCCGTGCTCAAGCTCGCGGCGAAGGAGCGCGGGATCGCGCTCACCGACGACATCGCCGCCTACCTGCTGACCCATTTCCGCCGCGACATGCCGAGCCTGATGGCGCTGCTCGACGCGCTCGACCGCTTTTCGCTCGAGCAGAAACGCGCCGTCACGCTGCCGTTGCTGCGCCGCATGCTGGCGCGTCCCGGCGACGACATCACCCCACCGGGCACGGGCCCGAACCGCTTCGAGTAAAATGCGCTTCCATGACTAATCTGGCACTCTTTGACCTCGATCACACGCTGATCCCGACCGATAGCGACCACGAATGGGGCCGCTTCATGGTGAAGCTCGGCATCGTCGACGCGGAAAGCTTCTCGCGTCAGAACGATCAGTTCTTCGCCGACTACAAGGCCGGCAAGCTCGACATCCACGCGTACCTCACGGCGATGATCACGCCGCTCGCGAAGTATTCGCGCGCGCAGCTGGCCGAATGGCACGATCAGTACATGCACGAGGTGATCCGCCCCGCCATGACGCCCGCCGCGCTCGAGCTCGTGCGCAAGCACCTCGATGCGGGCGACCTGTGCTGCGTCGTGACGGCGACCAACGAATTCATCACGCGCCCGATCGCGTCCGCGTTCGGTGTCGACACGCTGATCGCCTGCGAGGTCGAAACGACCGACGGGCATCCCGATTCGCCGTACACGGGCCGGCCGACCGGCACGCCGAGCTATCGCGAAGGCAAGATCGTGCGGACCGAAGCGTGGCTCGCGTCGCTCGGCAAGCAATGGAGCGACTTCCCGCACACCTATTTCTACAGCGACTCGCACAACGACATCCCGTTGCTCGAGAAAGTCACCGACCCGATCGCGACCAACCCTGACGACACGCTGCGTGCGCATGCAAGCAACCGCGGCTGGCGCATCCTCGATCTCTTCTGAACGTCGTGATCAAAAAATTCATCCGCAAGCTGCTCGGCCAGGACGAAACCGAGCAAACCTCTCCCGCAACGGCCCCGGCCGACGAAGCGGCCCCTGCTACCCCGCGCGCCCCGAAGGGCGCCCGCGGCGGCGCGAAGAAACCGCGCAGCAACCATGAACCGACCGTCGTGCCGGCCAGCGTGCACGGCATCAACCCGGCGCTGATCTCGAAGAATGCCGTGCGCGTGACCGACACGCTGCAGCAGGCGGGCTTCCGTGCGTTCATCGTCGGCGGTGCGGTACGCGACCTGCTGCTCGGCATCGCGCCGAAGGACTTCGACGTCGCGACCGATGCCACGCCGACCGAAGTGCAGCGCCTGTTCCGCCGCGCACGCCTGATCGGGCGCCGCTTCCAGATCGTCCACGTGCAGTTCGGCCAGGAGCTGATCGAGGTGTCGACGTTCCGCGCGCTGGTCGACGCGCCGCCCGAGGCGGCCGCTGCCGAGCCGCCGAAGCGCCTGAAGCGCGACGAACTCGATCGCCGCACGCACGCGGTGGACGCGAGCGGCCGCGTGCTGCGCGACAACGTGTGGGGCGAGCAGCACGAAGACGCCGCGCGCCGCGACTTCACGATCAACGCGATGTACTACGACCCGTCGACGCAGACGGTGCTCGACTACCACGACGGGATGGCCGACGTGCGCGCCCGCCTGTTGCGGATGATCGGCGATCCGGCCACGCGCTTCCGCGAGGATCCGGTGCGGATGCTGCGCGTCGTGCGCTTCGCAGCCAAGCTCGGTTTCGAGATCGAGCCGCATACGCGCGAACCGATCAACGCGCTCGCCGACCTGATCAACAACGTGCCGGCCGCGCGCCTGTTCGACGAAATGCTGAAGCTGCTGCTGTCGGGCCACGCGCTCGCGTGCCTGCAGCGGCTGCGCAAGGAAGGCCTGCACCACGGGCTGCTGCCGCTGCTCGACGTCGTGCTCGAACAGCCGCAGGGCGAGAAGTTCATCACGCTCGCGCTGAACAACACCGATGCACGCGTGCGCGCCGGCAAGACGGTATCACCCGGCTTCCTGTTCGCGACGCTGCTGTGGCACGACATGCGCCAGCGCTTCGAGCAATACACGGCGGAAGGCGAAATCCCGGTGCCGGCGCTCCATCGCGCGATGGACGACGTGCTCGACATGCAGACCGAGAAACTCGCGATCCACAAGCGTTACTCGGCCGACATGCGCGAGATCTGGGGCCTGCAGCTGCGTCTCGAGAAACGCTCGGGCCGCAGCGCGATGCGGCTGCTGGAACACCAAAGGTTTAGAGCGGGGTATGATTTCCTCCTGTTACGCTGCGAATCCGGCGAGCTCGATGCGGAAGTCGGACAGTGGTGGACGGATTTCATCGAAGGCGACGCGGCCGCTCGCGAGGCATTGCTCACGCAGGGCGGCACGAAGGAAAAATCGCCCCGCAAGCGGCGCCGCCGCGGCGGCGTGCGAAACCGCAAGCCGGGTGAAGGTGCCGCCGAGCCGGCACCGGACGCCTCGGGCGGTTCCGACGACTGACGCGCTCGCCGGCGAACGACGTAGGAAGTGATGCCATGACGGTTGCATATATCGGACTGGGGGCGAATCTCGGCGATGCGCGCCAGACCCTGAAGGACGCGGTGGTGTGCCTTGCGCAGCAGCGCACCATCTCGATCCTCGGCAAATCGAGCCTGTATCGCACGGCGCCCTTCGAAGCGGGCGGCGACGACTACTACAACTGCGTCGTCAAGCTCGACACGACGCTGTCGGCCCGCGAGCTGCTCGCGCTGTGCCAGAAGATCGAACATCACTTCGGCCGCGAGCGCCCGTATCGCAATGCGCCGCGCACGCTCGATCTCGACATCCTGCTGTTCGGCGACGATTCGATCGACGAGCCCGACCTGATCGTCCCGCACCCGCGCCTCACCGACCGTGCGTTCGCGCTCGTGCCGCTCGTCGAGATCGAGCCGGCACTCGACATCCCCGCGCGCGGCCGGGCCGACGCGTTCCTCGCCGCCGTCGCGGACCAGCGCGTCGAGAAGGTGCAGACCTGCCAGTGCCTGATGCAGAAGGCGCTCGCTGCCAGCGCAGACGCCGACAAGAACCGCTGCCGATGACCCCGACTCCCCTCACCGTCACCGCGCCCGACCTGCGCGCCCCGCATCGCTATCTCGTGATCGAAGGCCCGATCGGCGTCGGCAAGACGACGCTCGCGCGCCTGCTCGGCGAACGCTGGTCGATGCAGACGCTGCTCGAGCGCCCGCAGGACAACCCGTTCCTCGAACGCTTCTATCGCGACACCGCACGCTACGCGCTGCCCGTGCAGCTGTCGTTCGCGCTGCAGCGCGCGCAGCAGGCACGCGAGCTGATCGGCGCGCTCGACACGGGCCGCCCGGTCATCGCCGATTTCATGCCGCAGAAGAACGACATCTTCGCGCGGCTGAACCTGCCGGAAGACGAGTGGCAGCTCTACCGCTCGGTCGCGACGCACGTGGACGTGCCGCAGGCGCCGTCGCCCGACCTCGTCGTCTACCTGCAGGCGAGCCCCGAAGTGCTGTTCTCGCGCATCCAGAAGCGCGGGCTGCCGATGGAGCTGCAGATCAGCGATGCGTACCTGCGCTCGCTCGTCGACGCGTACAACGAATTCTTCTACCACTACGATCGCACCCCGGTGCTGACGGTCGCCGCCGAACACCTGAACCCGCTGGATTCCCCCGAAGATCTCGCCCTGCTGGTCGAGCGCATCGAGACGATGCGCGGCCGCAAGGAATTCTTCGTCAAGGGCGAGACGACGCGCTGACGCGTCCTCGCCTGTCGTTCCACCCCCATTCGAACCGGATTTCCCATGACCTATCTCCAGGAATCGAGCCGGCCTGCCGTCACGGTGCCCAAGCTGCAGGCAATGCGCGACGCCGGCGAGAAGATCGCGATGCTCACCTGCTACGACGCGAGCTTTGCCGCACTGCTCGACCGTTCGGGCGTCGACGTGCTGCTGATCGGCGATTCGCTCGGCAACGTGCTGCAGGGTCACACGACCACGCTGCCCGTGTCGCTCGACGACATCGCGTATCACACCGCCTGTGTCGCCCGGGCGCAGCCGCGCGCGCTGATCATGGCCGACCTGCCGTTCGGCACGTACGGCACGCCGGCCGAGGCATTCGCCAGCAGCGTGAAGCTGATGCGCGCCGGTGCGCAGATGGTCAAGCTCGAAGGCGGCGAATGGCTCGCCGAGACGGTCCGCTTCCTCGTCGAGCGCGCGGTGCCCGTGTGTGCGCACGTGGGCCTCACGCCGCAGTCGGTGCATGCGTTCGGCGGCTTCAAGGTGCAAGGCAAGACCGAAGCCGGTGCGGCGCAACTGCTGCGCGACGCGCGTGCGGTCGAAGCGGCCGGGGCGCAGGTCGTCCTGCTCGAAGCCGTGCCGACACTGATCGGGTCCGAGGCCACGCAGATGCTGCGCGT
Organism: Burkholderia sp. HI4860; assembly: GCF_002223045.2. Classification (NCBI taxonomy): domain Bacteria; kingdom Pseudomonadati; phylum Pseudomonadota; class Betaproteobacteria; order Burkholderiales; family Burkholderiaceae; genus Burkholderia; species Burkholderia sp. HI4860. The sequence goes on from NZ_NKFO02000003.1 coordinate 1,159,681, forward strand.
GCCGACGATCGGCATCGGTGCAGGCGCCGACTGCTCGGGCCAGGTGCTCGTGCTGCACGACATGCTCGGCGTGTTCCCCGGCAAGCGGCCGCGCTTCGTGAAGGATTTCATGCAGGGCGAGCCGAACATCCAGGCGGCCGTCGAAGCGTATGTGCGCGCGGTGAAGGACGGTTCGTTCCCCGGCCCCGAGCATTCGTTCTGACGTCCGGCGCGGTGCCGGCGATGCGTTCGCCGGCGCCTCGATGAAAAAAACGCGACGCCCTTTGCGGGGCGCCGCGTTTTTTCTTTCTCACGCTGCCGGCAGCGGTCGATTATCCGCCGGTTACTTCAGTACCGCGTCGAGCGCGCCGCGCAGCGCATTGGTCAGCAGCAGCGCCCCCGCACGCGCGAGATCGTCGCGAGTCACGACCCGCTCGGTCGCGCCGAACGCACGATCGTCGAGCAGCACGCCACGCATCACGCCCGGCAGCACGCCGGACTCGAGCGGCGGCGTCACCCACTGGCCATCGAGCTTCACGAACAGGTTCGAGCGCCCGCCTTCCGTCACCTCGCCGCGCTCGTTGACGAACAGCATGTCGAAGCCGCCGAGCGCCTCCGCCGCCTGCCACGCGCGATCGTATTCGGCGCGGCGCGTGGTCTTGTGCAGCAGCAGCGCATCGCCCGCACGGGTCGGCGCGAAGCCGTGCGCGGGCGCCAGCAGCACGCCGACCGGCCCCGCCGGCAGCGGCTTGAGCGGCGCCGTGATGATCTCGATCGTGCCGTCCTTCGCGATCACGAGCTTCATCCGGTACGCGCCGTCGCCGTCGAGCGCCGCGCAGCGCGCGTCGATCTCGCGACGTAACGCATCGGCGTCGAAGCGGAAGCCGAACGCATCCGCGCTACGCTGCAGCCGCGCGAGATGGCGATCGAGATGCCGGATGCCGTCCGCACGCGTGGCGGCCGTCGTTTCGAACAGCTGGAAGCCGGGATCGGCGTCCGTCAGGAATCGCGCTTTCAATTCGCACTCCGCATATTCGTCGGCCGCGACGCTGTCAAGCACGATGCCCGCGCCAACGCCCATCGTGCCGCGACGCCGGGCTGCAATCACCGTAGCCGGATGACGTGCTTCGGCAGCCGTCGCACCTTCGCAGTCAGCGCCTTCACTGGCAGCACCTTCGCCGGCCGCGTCGAGCGTCAGCGTACGGATCGCGACCGACAGGCAGAAATCGCCGCAACCGGCCAGGCGATCGCCCGGCGCGTCGGAATCGGCGCGTTGCTTCGCAGCGTCAAGCCAGCCGATCGCGCCCGTATAAAGCCCGCGCGGCGTCGACTCGATCGCGTCGATCAGTTCCATCGTCTTGTGCTTCGGCGCGCCCGTGATCGATCCGCACGGAAACAGCGCCCGCAGCATCTGCGCGAACGTCGTCCCGTCGCGCCAGCCGGCCTCGACCGTCGACGTCATCTGCCACACCGACGCATACGGCTCGACGGAGAACAGCGCCGGCACGCGGACCGTGCCGGTGCGCGCGATCCGCGACACGTCGTTGCGCAGCAGGTCGACGATCATCACGTTTTCCGCGCGGTTCTTCGGGTCGTTCGCGAGGAACGAGGCCGCCGCCGCATCGTCGCGAGGGTCGGCCGAACGCGGTGCCGTGCCCTTCATCGGCCGCGCGCGCAGCACGTCGCCGTGCTTCTCGACGAACAGCTCGGGCGAGCACGACACGACCCACGGACCGTCGGGCAACGCGATCAGCGCGCCGTAGCGCACCGGCTGGCGCGCACGCAGCCGCCGGTACAGCGCGAGCGGCGTGCCGAACACGTCGAAGTTCAGCCGGTACGTGTAGTTGACCTGATACGAATCGCCCGCACGCAGCGCGTCGTGCACCGCGGCGATCGCCGCGTCGAACGCATCGCGCGACACGCTCTTTTCGACGTGCGCGACGCCCGCGATCGACGGCGTGCCGCCGCCGTCCTGCTGCGCGAGCCACGCGTCGACTTCGTCGCGCGACAGGCGCTCGCAGCGCGCATACAGCAAAAAGCGCAGCGGGGCGGGGCCCGACTGCGCTCGTTGCAGGTTGCGTCCGAATTCGTAGTCGCCGACGACGACCGCATGCAGCCCGTCGCGCAGATCCTGCGCCACCGCCGCATCGACCTCGTCGAGCCGAGCCGGATCCGTGCACACGCGTTCGCGCACGAACCCCGAATACAAACGACTCGACCGCGCAAGCGCGGTCGAGTCGCAATCGTCCAAGAGCGCGAACGACGCGCTCTCGTTGCCTTCAGTCATGCTGTTACTCGAGTTACTCGAAGAAGCTCTTCACACGATCGAACCAGCTCTTGCTCTGCGGGCTGTGACGCGCGCCGCCCTCGGCCAGCGATTTCTCGAACTGCTTGAGCAGGTCGCGCTGGTTGTCGGTCAGCTTCACCGGCGTCTCGACCTGCACGTGGACGTACAGATCGCCCGCGATGCTCGAACGCAGCCCCTTGATGCCCTTGCCGCGCAGGCGGAACGTCTTGCCCGACTGCGTGCCTTCCGGCACCGGGAACGACGCACGGCCGGCCAGCGTCGGCACCTCGATCTCGCCGCCGAGTGCAGCGGTCGTGAACGGGATCGGCATCTGGCAATGGAGATCGTCGCCGTCGCGCTCGAACACCGAGTGCGGCTTGATGTGGATCTCGACGTACAGGTCGCCCGGCGGCCCGCCGTTGATGCCCGGCTCGCCGTTGCCGGCCGAGCGGATCCGCATCCCGTCGTCGATTCCGGCCGGGATCTTCACCTCGAGCGTCTTGGTTTCCTTCACCTTGCCCGACCCGTGGCAATGCACGCACGGCTCGGGGATGTAGGTGCCCGTGCCATGGCACTTCGGGCAGGTCTGCTGGATGCTGAAGAAGCCCTGCGACATGCGCACCGTGCCCTGGCCGTGACAGGTCGGGCAGGTTTCCGGCTTCGTGCCGGGCTTCGCGCCCGACCCGTGGCAGACCTCGCACGACACCCAGCTCGGCACGCGGATCTGCGTGTCGTAGCCGTGTGCGGCCTGCTCGAGCGTGATTTCCATGCTGTAGCGCAGGTCGGCGCCGCGATACACCTGCGGGCCGCCACGGCCGCCGCGCGCGGCGCCGCCCGCTGCCTGGCCGAAGATATCGCCGAAGATGTCGCCGAACGCGTCCGCGAAGCCGCCGAAGCCCTGTGCGCCCGCACCGCCCATGTTCGGATCGACGCCCGCGTGGCCGTACTGGTCGTACGCTGCCCGCTTCTGGCCGTCCGACAGCATTTCATAGGCTTCCTTCACCTCCTTGAAATGCTCTTCCGCATCCTTGCTGTCCGGATTGCGGTCAGGGTGATACTTCATCGCAAGCTTGCGATACGCCTTCTTGATTTCGTCGTCGCTCGCATTCTTCGCGACGCCCAGAACCTCGTAGTAATCCCGTTTCGCCATATCGATTCACTGTGCCGCCACGCATCGCGCACACGGCGGCTCCTTTCGCCTGCAGTAAAGTCTCTCGACTCGTCTGGCGCTGCGCCCGCCGCGGACGGCTCGTGCAGCACCCGCCAAAAAACAAATGTGCCCGGAGGGCCGCGAAGCCCGCCAGGCGTGGAGTCGATCCGGCCATCCGGAAGGAAAGACAGACCGCTTGTCAGCCAACCCGTCAGCCGCGCCGCGCGCGGGTTGCGCGCGGCGTGCGGCACCGGGGCAACCCGGCTTAGTCCTTCTTCACTTCCTTGAACTCGGCGTCGACGACATCGTCGGCAGCCTGCTGTGCCCCGCCCGCGTGGGCCGCGCCTTCCGCTGCACCCGCTGCGCCGGCCGCCCCTGCTTGCTGGGCCTGCATGTCGGCGTACATCTTTTCGCCGAGCTTCTGCGACACCTTGCCGAGCTCCTCGACCTTCGCGTCGATCGCAGCCTTGTCGGCCGACGTGTCCTTCAGCACTTCCTCGAGCGACTTCAGCGACGCTTCGATGGCTTCCTTCTCGCCCGCGTCCAGCTTGTCGCCGTACTCGGTCAGCGCCTTCTTCGTGCTGTGGACCAGCGCGTCGCCCTGGTTGCGCGAATCAGCCAGCTCGCGCAGCTTGTGATCTTCCGCTGCGTTCGCTTCCGCGTCCTTGATCATCTGGTCGATTTCAGCCTCGGACAGACCCGAGTTCGCCTTGATCGTGATCTTGTTTTCCTTGCCGGTCGCCTTGTCCTTCGCGCCGACGTGCAGGATGCCGTTCGCGTCGATGTCGAAGGTCACTTCGATCTGCGGCACGCCGCGCGGTGCCGGCGGGATGCCTTCGAGGTTGAACTCGCCGAGCAGCTTGTTGCCGGCTGCCATTTCGCGTTCGCCCTGGAACACCTTGATCGTCACGGCGCCCTGGTTGTCGTCCGCCGTCGAGTACACCTGTGCGTGCTTCGTCGGGATCGTCGTGTTCTTGCTGATCATCTTCGTCATCACGCCGCCGAGCGTCTCGATGCCGAGCGACAGCGGGGTCACGTCGAGCAGCAGCACGTCCTTGCGGTCACCCGACAGGACCTGGCCCTGGATCGCCGCGCCGACTGCGACGGCTTCGTCCGGGTTCACGTCACGGCGCGGATCCTTGCCGAAGAATTCCTTCACCTTCTCAAGCACCTTCGGCATGCGCGTCTGGCCGCCGACCAGGATCACGTCGTCGATGTCCGACACCTTGACGCCTGCGTCCTTGATCGCGATACGGCACGGTTCGATCGTGCGCTCGACGAGGTCTTCCACCAGCGCTTCCAGCTTCGCGCGGGTGATCTTCAGGTTCAAGTGCTTCGGGCCCGATGCGTCAGCCGTGATGTACGGCAGGTTGATTTCGGTCTGCTGGCTCGACGACAGCTCGATCTTCGCCTTTTCAGCGGCTTCCTTCAGGCGCTGCAGCGCGAGCACGTCCTTCGACAGGTCGACGCCCTGCTCCTTCTTGAACTCGCCGATGATGTAATCGATGATGCGCTGGTCGAAGTCTTCGCCGCCGAGGAACGTGTCGCCGTTGGTCGACAGCACTTCGAACTGCATTTCGCCGTCGACGTCCGCGATTTCGATGATCGACACGTCGAACGTACCGCCGCCGAGGTCATACACGGCGATCTTGCGGTCGCCCTTCTCGGCCTTGTCGAGGCCGAACGCGAGCGCAGCCGCGGTCGGCTCGTTGATGATCCGCTTGACTTCGAGGCCCGCGATGCGGCCGGCATCCTTGGTTGCCTGGCGCTGGCTGTCGTTGAAGTACGCCGGCACCGTGATCACGGCTTCCGTGACCGGCTCGCCGAGGTAGTCTTCGGCCGTCTTCTTCATCTTGCGCAGCACTTCCGCCGACACTTGCGGCGGCGCGAGCTTCTCGCCGTGTGCCTCGACCCATGCATCGCCGTTGTCGGCCTTGATGATGGCGTACGGCATCAGCCCGATGTCCTTCTGGACTTCCTTCTCTTCGAAGCGGCGGCCGATCAGGCGCTTCACGGCGAACAGCGTGTTCTTCGGGTTGGTCACCGACTGGCGCTTGGCCGGTGCGCCGACCAGCACTTCGTTGTCGTCCATGTAGGCGATGATCGACGGCGTGGTGCGCGTGCCTTCCGAGTTCTCGATGACCTTGACCTGGTTGCCTTCCATGATGGCGACGCACGAGTTCGTGGTGCCGAGGTCAATACCGATGATCTTTCCCATTTTTCCTAATCTCCAGAAATGCTTGTTTGCTGCGCAAAAACCTGCGTTTTGGGGCGGTTTCGCGCGCCAGAATTCAACTCTGTTCCCGAAATGCGTCCGTCCGGTTCGTTTTCAAGACCCGACGTGCGATGCGGATATTAAATTTTTTCAATCGCCGCCGGCTAGCGGATCGCCGCCTGCCGCCGCGACTTTCGCGCGCGCCGCCGACACCGCTGCCTGGAACTGCGCGAGGCCATGCCAGCCCGTCGCGCGGCCGAGCCGCTTGCCGCGGTGGAAGAAGAACCACGTCGGCACGCCGTGCAGCCCGAAGCGGCGCCCCAGCTGGGGGTGTTCGTACACGTTGCAATGGAACCACTTCAGGTCCAGCGCGCGAATCGCGTCGGGCTGGGCGAGCATCGCCTTCTTCGCGATCTCGCAGTTGAAGCAGTCGACGCCCCAGAAGAACACCACCGCGAGCGCATCGCCCGCGCCGTCGAGCGCCGCGTCGAACGTGCCGGCGTCCAGCGCCTGCATGTCGAACGCGTCGAACGCGGCCGGATCGACGCCGGCTGGCAGCATCGCGACGGCCTTACTTCGGCTGCGCGACGGTGACGAGCGCCGGACGCAGCACGCGGTCGGCGATCATGTAGCCCTTTTGCAGCACGGTGACGACGGTATTCGGCTCCTGATCGGCCGGCACCATCGAAATGGCCTGGTGCTGGTGCGGATCGAATTTCTCGCCGACCGGGTTCAGCGCGACGACGCGGCCCTTCTCGAGCGCGCTCGTCAGCTGGCGCAGCGTCAGTTCGACGCCCTCGCGCACCTTCGCGATGTCGCCGGACGTATCGTTGACGGCCGCTTCCAGGCTGTCCAGCACGGGCAGCAGGTGCTCCGCAAAGCTCTCGATCGCGAACTTGTGCGCCTTCGAGACGTCGTCCTGCGCGCGGCGGCGGACGTTCTCGGTTTCGGCCTTCGCCCGCAGGAAGCTCTCCTGCAGCTCGGCGACCTTGGCTTGAGCCTCCGCGAGCGCCGCGTCGGCTGCTTCGGCGGCGGGAGCGGCGCCTTGCGCCGCCTGCTTCTCGCTGCCGATCTCTTCGGCCGATTGGGATGCCGGGTTCTCTTGCGTGTTTTCCATGTCGCTGAAAGTCGATTAGAGGTTGAAGCCAAATCGGCAACCGCCGGACCGTATATCCGGCGGCACCGCACATTGCTGGTGCAAATAAGGGTGAAAACGACGATTTCAAGAGGGTTATTCGCCGGCATTCTCCAATACCGCGAAACAACCGCGCGTCACGCCGGGGCATCGGCCGCATAGTCCGCCACATCGGGCGAAACGGCCGGTAACAACGCTTACCTGGCAAGTACTAGCTTGGCACAGGCCAGCTGCACTACACTCCACTCAAGCGTCGGAAAAGCGTGTTTACCCCTAGCTGACTGACGCCTGACATCCACCTGGCGCCGTTTTCACCCTTCTTCCCGAGGGGAGTACCATGAAACTGACGTTTGCGATCTCGGTGGTCGCGCTGGTACTCATTGCCGGCACCACCACCATCTGCCTGTCGGGAGCCGTCACCGACCGCACGACCGAATACGGAAGCGCGCGGGCGACGTTCGACCAGATGTTCAGCTCCCACCAGAAAATCTGTCGATGATGCGCCGGTCGCGCTTCGTCGGCCGGCCGTGCAATTCGGCTGCCGGCTCGCGATACGTGCGGCGCCGCTCCAGTTCGGCGAGCCGCGCGGCCCGCCCCGCTTCCGTTTCCGCGTAGAGCGTCTGCGCGACGCTCGCCGGCCCGCGCACGTCGCACACGCCGAGCACGGCAATGTGCCAGACGATGCCGTCGATCGCAATCTCGACCTCGTCGCCCACGCGCACTTCCTTCGCCGGCTTGACCGCCGCGCCGCCAATCTTCACGTGCCCCTTGTCGACCGCATCGGTCGCGAGCGAGCGCGTCTTGAAGAACCGGGCCACCCACAGCCATTTGTCGACGCGCAGCTTCGCGCCCGGTTCGGTCGAAATCTTGTAATTCATCGCGCTCAACTCACCGTTTCGGGCTGCGCGGCCCTGACCGGCCAGCCCTGCAGATTCTCGGCGACGATCTCGCCGAGCGCACCGATCCACGCGGATGCGCCATTCAGGCACGGAATCCGGTGGAACGCCTTGCCGCCGCCGGCGAGGAACTCGTCACGCACTTCCATGCCGATCTCCTCGATCGTCTCCAGGCAGTCGGCCGTGAAACCGGGACAGAACACGTCGGCCCGCCGCACGCCGGCCTCGCCGAACTCGCGCAGCGTCGGCGCGGTGTAAGGCTGCAGCCATTCGGCCTTGCCGAAACGCGACTGGAACGTGACGCGGCATTCGGTGGTCGACAGCCCGAGCGCGGCCATCAGCAGCGCGCCCGTCTGCTGGCACTGGTCGTGATAGGGATCGCCGAGGTCGAGCGTGCGCTTCGGCACGCCGTGAAAGCTCAGCACGAGCTTGTCGCCGGCCGCGAAGTCGGGCCGGCCGTGCTGCGCCCAATACTGGCGCACCTGCTCGGCCAGCGCGTGGATATAGGCCGGATGGTCGGCGTAGTGCCGCACGGTGCGCACCTCGGGCTGGTTGCGCATGCGCGCGAGCGCGTCGAAGGCGGCATCGAACGCCGTGGCCGTGGTCGACGCCGAGTACTGCGGATACATCGGCATCAGCAGCACGCGCTCGACGCCCGCCCGCTTGAACTGCGCGAGCGCGTGCGAGATGTTCGGGCTGCCGTAGCGCATCGCATAGTCGACCTGCACGTGATAGCCGTTCGACACGAGCAGGTGCCGCACGCTGTCGGTCTGGCGCTCGGTGTACACGCGCAGCGGCGAGCCCTCGGGCATCCAGACGGCCGCGTATTTCTTCGCGGACGCACGGCCGCGCAGCGGCAGGATCACCGCGCGCAGCAGCACCTGCCAGACGGCCTGCGGAATCTCGACGACCCGCGGATCCGACAGGAATTCGGCCAGGTAGCGCCGCACCGCGCGCGGTGTCGGGGCGTCGGGCGTGCCGAGATTGATCAGCAACACACCGATGCGATGGGCAGCCGCGGTGGTCGAAGGCGGCTCAAGATCGAAACGCATGGGCAATGACGTGCTCGGGGCACGGAACCGGACGGCTCTCAATTATAGCGGCCCGCTCCGCGCCGGTCGGCTGGCCGTTCGGCCGACTACCGGCACACGCGGTGCCGCGGCACGATGACGGGGCAGGATCGGGCAGGCGACGGCAGGCTACTGCTGGCTCAGCGTGAGCGACAGCAGGCGCGCGGTGATGTCGACGATCGGTATCACGCGGTTGTACGCCATGCGGGTCGGGCCGATCACGCCGAGCGTGCCGACGATCTGCCCGTTCACCTCGTAAGGCGCGGTGACGACGCTCATTTCCTCGATCGGCACGAGCGTCGATTCGCCGCCAATGAAGATCTGCACGCCTTGGGCGTGGCTCGACACGTCGAGCAGTTGCAGGAGGCCCGTCTTTTGGTCGAATACGTCGAACAGCTTGCGCAGCCGCGCCATGTCGGACGAGAGATCCGCCACTTCGAGCAGGTTGCGCTCGCCGGAAATCAGCACGGTGTCCTCGGTGTCCGGCACCTCGGTGCTGGCCGTCACGGCGGCATGCATCAGCGCGGTCATGTCGCCGCGCAACTGGTCGATCTCGTCGCGCAGGCGGCGGCGCACCTCGTCGAACGACAGGCCGGCGAAGTGCGCGTTGATGTAGTTGGACGCCTCGGTCAGTTGCGACGGCGAGTAATCGCGCGGCGTCGCGAGCATCCGGTTCTGCACGTCGCCCTCGGGCGTGACGATGATCAGCAGGATGCGCTTGTCCGACAGGCGCATGAACTCGATCTGCTTGAACACGTGGCTGCGGCGCGGCGTCAGCACCACGCCCGCGAACTGCGACAGGTTCGACAGCACGCTCGCGGCGGCCGCCACGACCCGCTGCTGCGGCTCGCCGGCCTGCAGCGTGTTCTGCACCTGTCGCGCGACGGCTTCGGCGTCGATCGGCGCCTCGACCGTCAGCATGGTGTCGACGAACAGCCGGTAGCCGCGCGGCGTCGGCACGCGGCCGGCCGACGTGTGCGGGCTCGACACGAGGCCGAGCTCCTCCAGGTCGGACATCACGTTGCGGATCGTCGCCGGGCTCAGCTCGAGCCCGGAGTAACGGGACAACGTGCGCGATCCGACTGGCTGACCGTCGGCGATATACCGTTCGATCAGGGTTTTCAGGAGGGTTCGTGCGCGAGGATCTAGCATGGTGGAAAATTTTAGCGCAACCGCGCGACCGCGGCGAGTGGCGTCGGCTGCCGTTGCGCGGGCCGGCCCGATCCGGCCCCGCCCGCGCACAGCCGGTTCTTTTCGTCAACGAGCTATGGTGTAATGCCGGCATGAAAACCGGTAATCAGTTCAACACTGTCGCGCTCGTCGGCCGGAGCAACACGCCGAACATCGCCGAGCCGCTCGCCACGCTGGCCGCCTGCGTCGCCAAGCGGGGCTTCGAGGTCGTCTTCGAAGCCGAGACCGCGCGCGAGATCGGCATCACCGGCTACCCGGCGCTGACCCCGGCCGAAATCGGGGCGCGCGCCGATGTGGCGGTCGTGCTGGGCGGCGACGGCACGATGCTCGGCATCGGCCGTCAGCTCGCGCCGTACAGGACACCGCTGATCGGGATCAACCATGGGCGGCTCGGCTTCATCACCGATATCGCGGCGGCCGACATGCAGGCGCTCGTCCCGGTGATCCTGTCGGGCAAGTTCGAGCGCGAGGAGCGCGCGCTGCTCGAGGCCCGGATCATGCGCGACGGCGAACCGATCTACCACGCGCTCGCCTTCAACGACGTCGTCGTGAACCGCAGCGGCTTCTCCGGGATGGTCGAGCTGCGCGCGTCGGTCGACGGCCGGTACATGTACAACCAGCGTTCGGACGGCCTGATCGTCGCCACGCCGACCGGCTCGACCGCTTACGCACTGTCGTCTGCCGGCCCGATCCTCCATCCGCAGCTGGCGGGCATCGTGCTCGTGCCGATCGCGCCGCACGCGCTGTCGAACCGGCCGATCGTGCTGCCCGACGATTCGAAAATCGCGATCCAGATCGTCGGCGGGCGCGACGTCAACGTGAACTTCGACATGCAGTCGTTCACCGCGCTCGAACTGAACGACACGATCGAGGTGCGCCGCTCGAAGCACACGGTGCCGTTCCTGCACCCGATCGGCTACAGTTACTACGCAACGCTGCGCAAGAAGCTGCACTGGAACGAACACGCCTCGAACGAAGACGACAAGGCGTCCTGACGCCGCTCTGCCCGACATCATGCTCCGCCACCTCTCGATCCGCGACTTCGTCATCGTCGCCGCGCTCGATCTCGAATTCGACAGCGGCTTTTCCGTCTTTTCCGGTGAAACCGGCGCCGGGAAATCGATCCTGATCGACGCCCTCGCCCTCGCGCTCGGCGAACGTGCCGACGCGAGCGTCGTGCGCACCGGCTGCAGCCGCGCCGACATCACCGCCGAATTCACGCCGCACGACCGCGTCGCGCGCTGGCTCGACGAACACGCGTTCGACACCGAGGACACCGTGATGCTGCGCCGCGTGATCGATGCGAACGGCCGGTCGCGCGCGTTCATCAACGGCACCAGCGCGACGCTCGCGCAGCTGCGCGAGCTCGGCGAAATGCTCGTCGACATCCACGGCCAGCATGCGCACCAGTTGCTGATGCGGCCCGATGCGCAGCGCGAGCTGTTCGATACGCACGCGGGGCTCGTCGCCGATGCCGCGAACGTCGCGCGCGCATGGCGCGTGTGGCGCGACGCGACGCAGGCGATCGACGCCGCAAAGGCGCATGAGCGCGAGCTGCAGCTCGAACGCGAAAAGCTCGCCTGGCAGCTCGCCGAACTCGACAAGCTCGCGCCGCAGCCCGGCGAATGGGACGAAGTCAGCAACGAGCACAAGCGCCTGTCGCATTCGGCGAACCTGATCGAAGGCGTGCGCGGTGCGCTCAACGCGCTGTCCGAGTCCGACGACGCGATGCTCGCGCAGCTGGGCGCGATCGTGTCGAAGCTGCGCAGCCTCGCCGACTACGACACCTCGCTCAGCGACGCGCTCGCGTCGCTCGAACCGGCCGAGATCCAGTTGCAGGAAGCCGTCTATTCGCTGCAGCACTATGCGCAGCGCGTCGATCTCGATCCCGAACGGCTCGCGCAGGTCGAAACGCGTCTCGATGCGCTGCACTCGACCGCCCGCAAGTTCCGCTTGCCGCCCGACACGCTGCACGAAGAACACGCGGCACGCCGCGCACAGCTCGCCGCACTCGATGCGGCGGCCGATCTCGGCGCGCTCGTGGCGGCGCAGGCCAAGGCGCGGGAAGCCTATCTCGCCGACGCCAAATACCTGTCCAAGGCACGCGCGCAGGCCGCCAAGGCGCTCGGCACGGCCGTCACGGCCGGCATGCAGGAACTGTCGATGGCGGGCGGGAGCTTCGAAGTCGCGCTCGTGCCGCTCGCCGACGGCGGCCCGCACGGGCTCGAGCAGGTCGAATTCCGGGTCGCCGGGCACCCCGGCGTGCCGCTGCGGCCGCTCGCGAAGGTGGCGTCGGGCGGCGAGCTCGCGCGGATCAGCCTCGCGCTCGCGGTGATCGCCAGCGCGGCAAGCCCGACGCCGACGCTGATCTTCGACGAAGTCGATACGGGGATCGGCGGCGGCGTCGCCGAAGTGGTCGGCCGCCTGCTGCACCAGCTCGGGCGCGATCGCCAGGTGCTGTGCGTAACGCACCTGCCGCAGGTCGCCGCGCGCGGTGATCATCACTACCAGGTCGCAAAAGGCGCCGACGACCGTGGCGGCACGGTGTCGACCGTCGTCGCGCTCGACCGCGCCAACCGCATCGAGGAAGTCGCGCGGATGCTCGGCGGGCTCGAGATCACGGCGACCACGCGCAAGCACGCGAAGGAAATGCTCGCCGCATAAGGCATCGGATACGCGAAACAGCACGCTCGGCCAACGTGAAAACGTAAAAAAGGCCGTTCCGGGTAATACCGGAGCGGCCTTTTGACGGGTTCCGACTTGTCCGACGCGCTTCGCGGCACGACGAACTTACCGGATGGCACCCGATCGAACGGCGTGCGGCACGCGCCAGCGCGGTCGCCCGCGCCGGCACCTCGCCGTGCCTACTTGCCCTTGCACGCCGCATGCATGTTCGCGACACCCTTCTCGCGCCATGCGCCCCACTCACCGCCCGTCCCCGGCACATCGCCGAGCACCCACCAGCCGTTGAGCCAGGTCTTGCCGGCGTGGCTGACCTCATGGCACGGCGTCGCGTAGGTCCTCTTCTTGTCCCAGGCCGGCGCGCCCGTGGCCACGTCGGCACGCACCGTCACGCCATGCGTCGCCACCGCACTGCGGTTCTGCGCATCCGTCACGGTCAGCTTCACGTCGTAGCGCTGCGCCTGCGTCGCCTTCGGCGCGACGAACGATGCATTCGCCCCCTGCTGGTCGATCGCGAGTCCTGCCGGCGCGGTCCACACATACTTCAGCCCCTTGCCGGTCGACGCCGCGCCGGACAACGCGACGGTCGCGCCACCGTCGACCGTCGCCGGCCCGCTGATCGCGGCCCGCGGCGGCGGGACGATTTCCTGCGCCTTCACCTTGACGACATGCGACGCCTGCGCCGTGTAGCCCTTGTCATTGGTCACGGTCAAATCGAAGGCGTAATCGCGGTCCCGTTCGAGCGCGGGGGCAACGAACTTCAGTTCCGCGCCGTTCGGTTTCGCATCGATGCCGGCCGGGGCCGTCCACGCATGGCGCAACTGCTCGCCGACCGACGACGCGCCCGACAACACGACCGTCGCGCCCGCGTTCGCCTGTTGCGGGCCGATGACGGCCGCCTGCGGCAGCAGCACCCCGTCGTTCTTCACCTCGACCACCGCGCCGTTCGGCCCGACCGACTTGACGGTGACGATCTTGCCCGACAGCGTGTCGTGCAACGCATGACCCGGCATCAGCGGTGCGTCCTTCATTCCCTGCGCACTGCCCGGCGTCGCATCGACCAGCGTATTGGCCAGCACATTGCCGGCTTGTGCGACGGTTCGCACGATCACGCCATTGACGAACGGGTCGTCGGACTTCCAGTTGTCGAAGCCGGGCTGCGGCTGGCGAAACTCGAGCCACAGCGTCGAGCCGTCGGCGCGCGCCAGACGGTACGCCTTCGCACCCGACGCTTTGCCCCACAGCGGCGCGAGCTGGTACGTGCCCTCGCCCTTGATCTCGGGTACGTCGGCTTCGGTCAGCCAGCCTCTGAACAACTGGTAGCTCGCCGGATACAAACGCCGGCCACCGCCGCCCATCGTGTCGGACGGATCGTCGACCCCGCCCGCGCGACACGCGCTGCCCACCTCGACCGTGCCGCCCGGCGTCGGGCAGTTGACGAGCGAGCCCGGATGCCGCGCGCCCAGGCTGTGACCGAATTCGTGGGACCACATCCAGTAACCCTGGCCGCTCGCGTTCGACAGGATCCAGTTGCCGGGCATCGCCGCCAGGCCGGCCCAGTCGCAACTGCTCATTTTCGGCAGTTCGACGAACAGGTAGTCGAACTTGTCCGGGTTCACACCGCGGGCGAACGCCGCGCTGCGCGCGGCCGCGCGCAGCGGGCCGGAATCGCAGCTGGCCGGGCGGTCGCCCAGGTTGACGCTGTCGAGCGTCTGACCGTGCAACGTCAGCTTGCCGTGGGACGCGACCTCGACATAACGCCGCAGCGACGAATAGTCGTCGCCGTCGCCGAACACCGCCTTGCGCACCACTTCGCTATCGGCCGGTTGGGAGTCGTTGAAGTGCGTGATCATCAGCAACGCCGACTTGTCGCCGAGCAGCGGGCGCTGCGACGGCGCGATCGAGGCGGACGACCGCCAGACCGACGCCGGCTGGCCGCGCAGGTTCTGCATCGCGACGCCGGCGCTCCCTTCCCGCGGCGCCAGCACTTCGCTCGACCGGCCGGTGTTGACCCGGTACCGGTTGCCGAACGACACACGGCCGTCGATACCGATGTCGGCCCGCCAGTCGCGCATCGTCTGGTCGCCCTCGCTGCAGACGCCGACCGACACGCGGCCCATGCCGTTGTCGCCGGTGGCCGAATGCAGGCACATCTTCGTGCCGCGCGCCGCGCTCGCGCCGGCGTTGATGATGCGCTGGAAGCCGTCGCGCGGCTCGAAGGTCCAGTCCTGCGCGGCGCTGCCGTCGCATGCCGCGAACACGGCCGCGTTGTCGGCCGGCTGCCAGGCCAGGCACTGGCCATCGCCGCGCGACAGGTTCTTCAGCGGGGTGGAAGCCGTTTCCGCTGCACCAGCGGAAACGGAGAACAGTCCAGCGACGGCCGCGGACAGCGCCGTCGTGGCAAGAGAGTAGCGGATAGGTTTCAAGATGAGTTGAGATCGCTGGTGGCGCACACGGCACCGGTTGAACGGAAAGCCGGATTCTTCCGATACCCGCCCTTGCGCTCAAACAATCTCAAACGAATCTCAATGCAGGCCGCCGCGGCGCGCGCGGCATGCCGCGGTCAGATTCCGCCGAACACCCGCTCCCACAGCGCCGTCACGGCCGCCCGCTCGTCGGCCACCACGGCCGGATCGACCCGCGCCTTCTCCATCCCGTCGAGCCGCAGCTTGTGCTGCAGCTTCCGGTACTTGCGGTACGCCGCCCCGACGCGCTCGGCCTCGTCCTCGCTCATCAGCCCGAAACGCGCGACCTCGCGCAGCAACGCGATGTTGCCCGTGTTGCGGATCAGCTCGGCATCGCTCGACGCGTGCAGCAGCACCCAGTACTGGACGATGAACTCGATGTCGACCATCCCGCCGCGATCGTGCTTCAGGTCGAACAGCTCGGTCTGGTTCGGGTGGCCGGCGAACACCTTGCCGCGCATGTCGACGATTTCCTTCGCGAGCACGCCGCCGTCACGCGGCGTCGTCAGCACCTGCTGGCGGATCGCCTCGAAGTCCGCGCCGATCTGCGCGTCGCCCGCGCTGTAGCGGGCCCGCGTCAGCGCCTGGTGCTCCCAGACCCACGCGGTATTCGCGGCGTCGCCCTCGCGCAGCTGGTAGCGGCGGAACGCGTCGAGATCGGTGACGAGCAGCCCGGCCTCGCCGTTCGGCCGCAGCCGCAGGTCGATGTCGAACAGCGCGCCCGCCCCGGTCGCCGTGGTGAGCCACGTGATCAGGCGCCGCGTGAAGGTCGTGTAGACGTCCGCCGAGCGCTCGTCGGCGTCGTCGTACAGGAAGATCAGGTCGAGATCCGATGCGTAGCCGAGCTCCTTGCCGCCCAGCTTGCCGTACGCGATCACCGCGAACTTCGGCACGTCGCGATGGCGCTTCGCGAGCTGCGACCAGACGACTTCGATCGTCACGTCGAGCACCGCGTCGGCCAGCTCGGACAGCCGGTCGCTCACGTGCTCGACCGACAGTTGCCCGGCGAGATCGATCAGCAGGATCCGGAACACCTCCGCGTGCTGCGCGTGCCGCAGCAGGTCCATCTGTTGCTCGGGGCCGTCGGCCGCGGCGAGGCGTGCGCGCAGTGCGTCCTTGAACGCGGGCCAGTCGAACGGGCTCGCGATCGCCTCGTCGTCGAGCAGCTCGTCGAGCAGTTGCGGATGGCGGATCAGGTAGCCGCCGCCCCAGCGCGTCGCCCCGAGCACCGACAGCACGCGGTCGAGCGCGGCCGGATATTCGGTCAGCAGCGCGAGATAGACACCGCGCCGGCTGACCGTCTCGAGCAGGTCGAACAGGCGCACGATCGTATCGTCGCGGCGCGCCGCGTCGATGTTCGGCGCGGCGTCGAGCGCCCGCTGCGCGACGCTGTCGAAGCGCTGCCGGCTCTTTTCCGGCAGGCCCGTGTAGCGCGACGACTGCCAGATCGCGCGCAACCGGGCGAGCACGGTAGCCGGATCCGTAAAGCCGAGGCCGTCGAGACGCGCGACCAGCGCGTCGTCCTCGCCGTCGTCGGCCAGCGCGCCGCTCCAGATCCACGCGGCGGCCGTGTCGTCGCCGGCCGCGCAGGGCGCGCCGCTCGCCTTGTCGGCAAAAATCTGGTCGAACTGCGCTTCGACGAAGGTGCGGTGGCCGTCCAGCACCGTCATCAGCGCCGCATAGTCGGCGAAGCCCAGCGACGCGGCCAGCGCCGCGCGTTCGTCCGGCTCGACCGGCATCGCGTGCGTCTGCGCGTCGTTGCGGTACTGCAGACGGTGCTCGAGCGTGCGCAGGAAGTTGTAGGCCTCGGTCAGGCGCGCGCGCACATCCTCGCCGATCAGCCCGCGCGCCTGCGCATGGCGCAGCACCGCAAGCGTCGGCCGCACGCGGAATTCCGCATCCTGGCCGCCGCGGATCAGCTGGAACACCTGCGCACTGAATTCGATCTCGCGGATCCCGCCGCGCCCGAGCTTGATGTCGTCGGCCTTGTCGGGCCGCATCGACGCGCGACGCGCGGCTTCCTGCCGGATCTGCTGGTGCAGCGAGCGGATCGCGCCGATCACGCCGAAGTCGAGGTAGCGGCGGTACACGAACGGCTTGACGAGCGACTCGAGCTGCGACGCCAGCCGTTGCGCCGCGTCGCTGTCGCCTTCCGACACGAGCCGCCCCTTGATCCACGCATAGCGCTCCCACTCGCGCCCCTGTACGTAGAAATACTCCTCGAGCATGCCGAGGCTGCAGACGAGCGGCCCCGAATCGCCGTTCGGACGCAGCCGCATGTCGACGCGAAACACATAGCCGTCGGCCGTGACTTCCGACAATACGCCGATCAGCCGCCGGCCGAGCCGCGTGAAATATTCCTGCGTGGACAGCGGCGAACGCGCGTCGCCGGTCGTCTCGCCGTCGTCCTCGTAGACGAAGATCAGGTCGATGTCCGACGACACGTTCAGCTCGCGGCCGCCGAGCTTGCCCATCCCGACCACGCCGAGCACGACGCGCTGGCCGTCGGCGCCGCGCGGCTCGCCGTACAGCATCTCGAGCTCGGCCGACAGCAGCGCGAGCGAGCGCTGCACGGCCACTTCCGCGAGATCGGTCATCGCGCCCGTCACCTCGGCGACGTCCGCCAGCCCGCGCAGGTCGCGCTCCGCTACCGCGCCGAATGCCTCGGCACGCAGTTGCCGCAGCGCGCGCTTCAGGTGCTCCTCGGTCGGCGCGGCGCCGGCCGGCGTTGCCAGCAGTTCGGTGAGGCGTGCGTCGAGCTGCGCGCGACCGAGCGGCGCGGCCGCCCACGCGGCGACCTGGTCGGCGAGCGCGGGTCGCGCGGCGGCCGCGCGGGCCAGGTAACGGGAATAGGACGTGCAGATCAGGGCGGAAGCGTCGGTCATCGAGAAGCGGGCCTGGCGGAACGGCCGGCCGGCACGGGAACGCACGCGCGCCCCGCTCCCGACCGGCTCCATGGACTCGGCGCGGCGTCGCGGGGCGGGTGCGCCCGTCGCGAAACCGCGCGCCGGAAAGCCCGTGCCGCGCTGCCGCAACGGCGCCCGGCACGAACCCGTGTGATACATTTCAACGTCAGTCTGCAAAACTACCATATCGCCGCCCGTCCGCCGCATGTCCGACCGTCAGGAATCCGCCGTAGCTGCGCCCGAAGCGGGACCTCCGAAGCACGATCACCCGGTCCTGCGTCGCGTGTTCAGGGTGACGCTGGCAGTCGGGATCGGCACCTACTTCGTCGCGTCCGGCGCGTTCCTCGGGCTGCGCTACGTCCTGCTGCCCCGCATCGACGAATTCCGCCCGCGCATCGAACGCGCGGTGTCCGACAAGCTCCACGCGCAGCTTTCAATCGGCAAGCTTTCCCCGAACTGGTCCGGCATGCAGCCGGGCGTCGAACTCACGAACCTGACGATCCGCGGCCATGACGGCAAGGTCGCGCTGTCGGTGCCGCATGCGACGGCCGCGCTGTCGTGGCTGTCGCTGCTGCGGCTGTCGCCCGCGCTGTCGAGCCTGATCGTCGACCAGCCCGACCTGGTCGTCGCGCGGGCGGCCGACGGCTCGCTGAGCATCGCGGGCGTCGGCGTGGCGACCACCCACGGCGGCAACGACACGTTCGGCACGTGGCTGCTGAAACAGGAAGCGATCGTGCTGCGCGGCGGTACGCTGCGCTGGCGCGACGCGCAGCATGACGCGCCGGAACTCGTGCTGTCGGGCATCCGGCTCGCGGTGCTCAACGACGGCCGCGTACACAAGGCCGCGCTGCAGGCGCCCGCGAACGGCACGCTGCTGCTCGGCCCGCTCGACTTCCGCGCACGCTTCAAGCACAAGCCGCTCGCGCCGGTCGGCAAGCCGTCGAACTGGACGGGCGACGCGTACCTGTCGACGGGCCCGGTCGACCTGCAGACGCTGGCGCGCTACCTCGACATGCCGCTCACGATCCACGCGGGCCGGATCGACAACGCGATCTGGGCCACCTTCAGCGACGGCCACCTGCATTCGGCGGGCGGCGACCTGCAGGGCGCGGACGTCGCGCTGCGCGTGCGCCCGACGCAGCCGCGGCTCGACGTGCCGACGGTCGGCTTCGGCTGGGACATGCAGCTGAACGCCGGCCACGACTACACGCTGCACCTGACGCGCTTCAACGCGGAGCTCGGCCAGCCGCCGCTGCCGGACGGCACGCCGCTTGCCCGCTCGCTCGCGCTGTCGACGCTGACGGCCCGCTACCGCGTGCCGACCGCGAACCAGGGGCAGTTGTTGAGCGTCGTCGGCGACCGCGTCGATCTCGGCATCCTCAGCGAATTCATTCGCGGGCTGCCGCTGCCGGCACGCCTGCGCAACGAGCTGATCAAGATCGATCCGCGCGGGATGGTGTCGAACTACCACATCGAGGTCGAGCGCGCGAAACCCGCGCACGCGGACCTCGCCGACGAGGAGCGGCGCATGGGCGCTGCGCCGATCGTGCGCTACCGCTTCCTCGGCGATCTCCAGGGCATCAGCTTCGCCGCGCAGGAACCGCCCCCCGGGCTCTCGCCGCGCGGCCACCCGCGCGCCGGCTGGCCGGGTGTCGAGAACCTGTGGGGCCGCGTCGACGCGAACGAGACGGGCGGCTCCGCGCATTTCGACACGGTCAACGCGGCTGTCACGGTGCCCGGCGAATTCGACGAGCCGCGCCTGACGTTCGACCGGCTGCGCGGCAATGCGAAATGGACGATCACGCCCGCGCCCGGCGAGAAACACGCGCGCGTCGACGTCTCGCTGCCCGACCTGTTCGTGTCGAACCCCGATGCCGAAATCGCGGTGTCGGGCTCGTACGCGAACCCCGGCCACGGCCGCGGCTCGCTCGACCTGCGCGCCGATTTCGCCCGCGCGTCGGTGGCGCGCATCCCGCGCTACCTGCCGACCGGGATGTCCGAACACCTGCGCGATTATCTCGGCCACGCGCTGCAGGACGGGCAGGTGGCCAAGGGCGCGTCGATCGTCGCCCGTGGCCCGCTCGAGAAATTCCCGTTCGAACACGAGCCGGACGCCGGCGTGTTCCACATCGTCGCGCCGTTCACCGGCGGCCGCTTCGAACCGACGCCGTACCCGCCGCGCAAGCTCGCGAACGGCACGCCGAGCGTCTGGCCGGCGCTCGACGGGATCGACGGCGTATTCGAACTCGCGCAGAACAAGCTGCGCTTCGACATCCACCGCGCACACTACAAGCGCGTCGCGCTGACGAAGGTCGCCGGCCGCATCGACGATCTCGGCAATCCGAGCCACTCGCCGCTCATCATCGACGGCCATGCGCAGGGCCCGCTCGCCGACCTGATCGACTACGCGGACAACAGCTCGCTCGGCACGATGAGCGGACATATCGGCCAGCGGATCGACGCGCAGGGGCCCGCGTCGCTCGGGCTCAAGATCACGATTCCGCAGCACGTCGCGCATCCGCACACGCACGTCGAAGGCGCGCTCGCATTCGGCGGCAACACGCTGACGACCAGCGGCGTGCCGCCGCTGTCCGCACTGCGCGGCAGCGTCCGGTTCACCGAGGCCGGCGCGTCGCTGCACGAACTCTCGGGGCGCTTCCTCGGCGGCCCGGTGCGCGCGAACGGCAACTTCCAGTCGCACGGGCCGTACACGGTGGACGTCGACGGCCGGCTCGCACTCGACGCCGCACGCGGCCTGAACCTGCACGGCCCGGCCGCCGCGCTGCTCGAGCACGTGGTCGGCGACGCGCCGTACAAGGTCGCCGTGCGCGGCGCGCCGGGCCGCCTGCCCGACATCAGCGCGCATTCCGACCTGACCGGCGTCGCGCTGAATTTCCCCGCGCCGTTCGCGAAGGCGGCCGGCACGCCGATGCCGTTCAGCTTCACGCTGCAGCCGGCGCCGCAGACGGACGGCAAGCGCCTCGAACACGCCGACCTGACGCTCGGCCCCGTGTCCGCGACCTACCTGCTCGACGCGACGCGCGGCCAGCCGCTGCGCGCGGTGCGCGGCGCGATGGGCATCCACCGGATGCCCGACATGCCGCAGGACGGCGTGAGCGCGGCCGTGGACGTCAACGAACTGGACGCCGACGCCTGGCTCGCGCTGGCCCATACGCTGAAGCCCGACACGCCGCGCTCGGCGGAGCCGCAGGCCGCGACGCGCGTCGATTTCGCGAGCTTCGTGCCGAAACGTTTCGCGCTCCACTTCGGCACGCTGAAGCTGCTCAAGCGCAACTGGGAAAACGTGATCATCGGCGCGTCGCACGTCGACGAGCTGTGGCAGGCGAACATCGCGTCGAACCAGGTGTCGGGCTACCTGTCGTGGGCGCCGGGCGGCGGCCACAACGGCGCGGGCGTGTTGAACGCGCGGCTCGCGAAGCTCGTGATCCCGGACAGCGCACAGCACGATCTCGTCGGCCGCGCGATGAACCTGCCGACGCCGACCGACCGCCCGATGCCGTCCATCGACCTGATCGTCGACCAGGTCGTCGCGCGCAACCACGACATCGGCCGCCTCGTCGTCAACGCGCGCAATATCGACGAAGCCGGCACGCCGGTCTGGCAGCTCGACAAGCTGGAGCTGTCGAACCCGGACGCGAAGCTGACGGCGACCGGCAACTGGCGCACGTCGCGCCGCGCGCTCGCCCGCGGCGCCGACGAGAGCGACGCACCGCGCCGCACCGTGTTCGACTTCAAGCTCGACATCGGCAACGCGGGCGCGCTGCTCGACCGCGTCGGCCTGCCGCGCACGCTGGCGGCCGGCCACGGCTCGGTGACCGGCAAGGTCGGCTGGCGCGGCGGCCCGACCGGGCTCGACTTCCCGTCGCTCGGCGGCCAGATCGCGATCGATCTCGAACACGGCCAGATCCTGAAGGTCGACCCGGGCGCGGCGAAGCTGCTCGGCGTGCTGAGCCTGCAGAGCCTCGCGCGCTTCCTGACGCTGAATTTCCGCGACGTGATCGGCAAGGGGCTGCCGTTCGACAAGATCACCGGCACCGGCCAGATCTCGAACGGGATCGCCCGCACCGACGACTTCTCGATGATGACGGGGCCCGCGAACGTCTCCGTGCGCGGCGCGGTCGATCTCGGCGCCGAGACGCAGGATCTGCATGCGCACGTCGCACCGAAGATCAGCGCGGGCGCCGCCGCGATCGGGGCAGCCATCATCAACCCGCTGCTCGGCGTCGGCGTGCTGGCCGCGAACTACGCGCTGTCGGAGACGCTGTCGCACGCGTTCGCGCTCGACTACGCGATCACCGGCTCGTGGGCGCACCCGCACATCGAGCGGGTGCGGGGCGATCAGGGTAAGATGAATCACGGTCCGGCCGATGCGGCGAATCACTGAGCCGCGAGTCGAATCGCGCGCGGTGCCGGGCCGCACCCCATTTATGACGCAACCGATCCTGCGATGACCGACCAGACCCGTTCCGCCACGCCCTTCCAGGTCGCCGCGCTGCAGATGGTGAGCACGCCGGACGTCGCGCGCAATCTCGCCGAAGCCCGCCGCCTGATCGCGGAAGCCGCCGGCGAAGGCGCGCAACTCGTGCTGCTGCCCGAGTATTTCTGCTTCATGGGCCACCGCGACACCGACAAGCTCGCGCTCGCCGAGCCCTACCAGGACGGCCCGATCCAGCGCTTCCTCGCGGACGCCGCGCGTCGCCACGGCGTCTGGGTGATCGGCGGCACGCTGCCGCTGAAGGCGCCGGAACCCGATCGCGTGCTCAACACGACGCTCGTGTTCGATCCGTCCGGCAACGAAGCCGCGCGCTACGACAAGATCCACCTGTTCAACTTCGAGAAAGGCGACGAGTCGTTCGACGAGGCGCGCACGATCCGCGCGGGCGATACGGTCGTCGCGTTCGACGCGCCGTTCGGGCGGGTCGGCCTGTCGGTCTGTTACGATCTCCGCTTTCCGGAGCTGTATCGCAGGATGGGCGATTGCACGCTGATCGTCGTCCCGTCGGCGTTTACGTATACAACGGGCCGCGCGCACTGGGAAACGCTGCTGCGCGCGCGGGCCGTCGAGAACCAGTGCTACGTGCTCGCGGCCGCGCAAGGCGGCAAGCACGAGAACGGCCGGCGTACCTGGGGCCACAGCATGCTGATCGACCCGTGGGGCGAGATCGTCGCGGTCCGCGACGTGGGCGCGAGCGTCGTGCTCGGCGCGATCGATCCGCAGCGCATCGCGGACGTGCGCCAGAGCCTGCCCGCGTGGCGGCACCGCGTGCTGACCTGAATCCGCCGCGCCGCTTGAAACGCCGCGCGGCCAACCCATCTGCCCAGAAGCACCCGACAACTTTTTGAGAAACCCCGATATCCGCATGAACATCATCGAACCCGGCATCCGCAACCTCGCGCTGGCGAAGGACATCCTGCTCACGCCGTACGGCCTCGACGAAAGCCTGCTCACGCGCACGATCGCCGACATCTTCACGCATCGCGTCGACTACGCGGACCTGTACTTCCAGGCGACCCGCAGCGAAGCGTGGAGCCTCGAGGAAGGCATCGTCAAATCGGGCAGCTTCAGCATCGACCAGGGCGTCGGCGTGCGCGCGGTCGCGGGCGACCGCACCGCGTTCGCGTATTCCGACGACCTGTCGCCGGAAGCGATCGCGCAAGCCGCGGCGGCCACCAAGGCAATCGCGGCGGCCGGCGGCGGCCGCCAGAAGATCAAGGCGGCATCGTCGCTGAAGGGCATCTCGGGCCGCGACCTTTACCTGCCGTCCGATCCGCTCGCGTCGCTCGACGCGACGGCCAAGGTCAAGCTGCTCGAGCGCATCGAGCAGATGGCACGCGGCCGCGACCCGCGCATCACGCAGGTGATGGCAGGCCTCGCCGGCGAATACGACGTCGTGCTGGTCGCCCGCAGCGACGGTGCGCTCGCGGCCGACATCCGCCCGCTCGTGCGCGTGTCGGTCACGGTGATCGCCGAGCAGAACGGCCGCCGCGAGATCGGCTCCGGCGGCGGCGGCGGCCGCTTCGACTACGGCTACTTCACCGACGACGTGCTGTCGCGCTACGTCGACGACGCCGTGCATGCGGCGCTCGTGAACCTCGACGCGCGCCCCGCGCCGGCCGGCGCGATGACGGTCGTGCTCGGGCCGGGCTGGCCGGGCGTGCTGCTGCACGAGGCGATCGGTCACGGCCTCGAGGGCGACTTCAACCGCAAGGGCTCGTCGGCATTCGCGGGCCGGATCGGCGAGCGCGTCGCCGCGAAGGGCGTGACCGTCGTCGACGACGGCACGCTGCCGAACCGCCGCGGCTCGCTGAACATCGACGACGAAGGCAACCCGACGCAGTGCACGACGCTGATCGAGGACGGCATCCTGAAGGGCTACATCCAGGACACGCTGAACGCGCGCCTGATGAAGATGCCGGTTACCGGCAACGCGCGCCGCGAGTCGTACGCGGCGCTGCCGATGCCGCGCATGACGAACACGTACATGCTGAACGGCGACAAGGATCCGCAGGAAATCATCGCATCGGTGAAGAACGGCCTG
This sequence comes from Burkholderia sp. HI4860, assembly GCF_002223045.2. Taxonomy (NCBI): domain Bacteria; kingdom Pseudomonadati; phylum Pseudomonadota; class Betaproteobacteria; order Burkholderiales; family Burkholderiaceae; genus Burkholderia; species Burkholderia sp. HI4860. Next base: position 1,184,217 of record NZ_NKFO02000003.1, read on the forward strand.
TACGCGGTGAACTTCGGCGGCGGCCAGGTCGACATCACGAACGGCAAGTTCGTGTTCTCGGCGTCCGAGGCGTACATGATCGAGAACGGCAAGATCACCTACCCGGTGAAGGGCGCGACGCTGATCGGCAGCGGCCCGGAATCGCTGAAGGACGTGAGCATGATCGGCAACGACATGTCGCTCGACTCGGGTGTCGGCGTGTGCGGCAAGGAAGGTCAGAGCGTGCCGGTCGGCGTCGGCCAGCCGACCCTGCGGATCGACAAGATGACGGTCGGCGGTACGGCATAACCGCATCGCGGCGCAGACATTCCGCGCATTTTGAAGAAAACGCGCGGAATGTCCGCATTTTCGGCGTGTCCCGGTTGCCAGCCGACCGGCGACCGGGTATAAATTCCGAATCAACTTTTTTGACGAACCGAATCTCCGTCATGTCCGCCAAGTTTTACTTTTACTTTTTTTGGTATCTCAGACCGCTGGCGGATCGAGAGGGTTGATGGCGCGTAAAGCGCAACCGAAATTCCCGAAAAAACCGCCGGCGAACCCGGCGGTTTTTTTTCGCCCTTCGCCACCCGGTCGCCGCCGCAGCGGTCCCGCGGCCCCGACCGACACCACTGAATTGCTTGAATTGATGAATCTGCCGCACGCGCACTCGCACTGACCGAACCGCGCCCGGAACCAAGGAGAAACAGCATGCCCCCGCACAACACCGACGACGTCCGCATTCGCGAACTCAAGGAACTGACGCCGCCCGCCCACCTGATCCGCGAATTCGCGTGCTCCGAAGCCGCGTCCGAGCTGATCTACAACTCGCGCCAGTCGATGCACCGCATCCTGCACGGGATGGACGACCGGCTGATCGTCGTGATCGGGCCGTGCTCGATCCACGACACGAAGGCGGCGATCGAATACGCGGGCCGGCTGGTGAAGGAGCGCGAGCGCTTCAAGGGCGAACTGGAAATCGTGATGCGCGTGTACTTCGAGAAGCCGCGCACGACGGTGGGCTGGAAGGGCCTCATCAACGATCCGCACCTCGACAACAGCTTCAAGATCAACGAAGGGCTGCGCACCGCGCGCGAGCTGCTGCTGCAGATCAACGAGATGGGGCTGCCGGCCGCGACCGAATACCTCGACATGATCAGCCCGCAGTACATCGCCGACCTGATCTCGTGGGGCGCGATCGGCGCGCGCACGACGGAATCGCAGGTGCACCGCGAGCTCGCGTCGGGGCTATCGTGCCCGGTCGGCTTCAAGAACGGCACCGACGGCAACGTGAAGATCGCGGTCGATGCGATCAAGGCCGCGTCGCAGCCGCACCATTTCCTGTCGGTGACGAAGGGCGGCCATTCGGCGATCGTGTCGACGGCGGGCAACGAGGACTGCCACGTGATCCTGCGCGGCGGCAAGGCGCCGAACTACGACGCGGACAGCGTGAACGCCGCGTGCGCGGACATCGGCAAGGCCGGCCTCGCCGCGCGCCTGATGATCGACGCGAGCCACGCGAACAGCTCGAAGAAGCACGAGAACCAGATCCCCGTCTGTGCCGACATCGGCCGCCAGATCGCGGCCGGCGACGCCCGCATCGTCGGCGTGATGATCGAGTCGCACCTCGTCGAGGGGCGCCAGGACCTGAAGGAAGGCTGCGAGCTGACCTACGGCCAGAGCATCACCGACGCGTGCATCGCATGGGACGACAGCGTGAAGGTGCTCGAAGGCCTCGCGGAATCGGTGAAGGCGCGCCGCGTCACGCGCGGCAGCGGGAACTGACGGACGCAAACAGGCTGGCCGCATGACCCCGCCTGTCGGCGGGTTGGCCGTGCGGCCAGCGTGCGGTCGTCATTTCGCTCTGCTAGACTAGCTAACGTTATCTAGCTAACCAGGGGAGCGACGATGCCGACCGTCAACATGCACGATGCCAAGTCGCGGCTCTCAAGCCTCGTCGAAGCGCTTGAATTGGGGCGCGAGTCCGAAATCGTGATCGCCCGCAATGGTCATCCAGTTGCGCGGATCGTTCCTTACGCGGCGCCGAAGCGAATCGGTGCCGCTCGTCAATTGCTTGCCGGGCTGAACATCCCGACAACCGTCGAGGCATTCAATGCCGGTGACGAATCGATCGCGGCCGACTTCGATGCCAGTTCGGAACAGGGGCTCGCACCGTGAAACTGCTGCTCGATACGCACATCGCACTCTGGGCGGCTGAAGGCGCACCTCAACTTTCGGCGACCGCCGCCGCGTTGATCGAGCATCCCGAGAACACGCTGTACGTCAGCGCCGCGTCCATCTGGGAAATCGCGATCAAATACCGCAAAGGCAATCTGCCCGTTCACCCACGTGATGCACGCTCGGCATTTCGGCTCGCCGGTTTTGCGGAGTTACCGATCAGCAGCGATCACGTCGAAGGTGTCGCCGCGTTGCCCGATTTTCCAGATCACGCCGATCCGTTCGACCGCGTAATGGTCGCGCAGGCGCTCCATGAAGGCATGCCGCTCGTCAGTGCCGATCCGAAAGTGTGGCGCTATCACGCGACGCTGATGCTGCGCGCCTGACGCCCTATGCGCTCAACAAAAAGCCCGGCTCGCGCCGGTTTTTTTCATTGGCCGGAGCCCCTCCACCCGCGCATCACTCGAGCGCGCCCGAACCGAAGATCTCGGTATTCACGCGTTCCGGCGCGACGCCCAGCGCGACGAGCGCGTCACGCTGCGCCTTCATGAACCCGATCGGGCCGCAGATGTAGTAGTCGGCGTCCGGCACCAGCGCGTATTGCTGCATGCGTTCCGGCGTGAGGCGTCCTTCCAGGTCGTGGTCGATGCCGGCGCGATCGTTCGGGCCAACCAGCTCGTACACTACCGTGCGCTTGACATTCGCATGGTCGCGCACCGTATCGTTCAGCCAGTCGCGGAACGCGTGCACCGCGCCCGAGCGGCAGGCATGGACGAACCGCACCTCGCGCCGGCTGCCCTCGGCGATCAGCGTCGACGCCATCGACATCATCGGCGTGATACCGACGCCGCCGGAGATCAGCACCACCGGCGTCTCGACGCCACGCTTCAGCGAGAAGTCGCCCATCGGCGCGGTCACTTCGACGATCGCGCCCTCTTCCACGCCGTCGTGCATCAGCGTCGACACCTTGCCGGCCGGAATGACTTCCGGCGTGCCGGCTTCACGCTTCACCGAGATGCGCAGCCACTTGCCGTGCGGCGCGTCGGACAGGCTGTACTGGCGCGGCTGATCGACGCCGAGGTCGCCGACGAAGCGCTTCACCGTGATGTACTGGCCGGGCTCGAACATCGGCGCCGCGCCGCCGTCGGCCGGCGTCAGGTAGAACGACGTGATCTCGTCGCTTTCGCGCACCTTGCGCTCGACCTTGAACGGACGGAACCCGCTCCACGCCGCGCCCGCGTACAGGTCGGCCTCGACGCCGATCAGGATCTGCGCGAGCTGGCCGTACGCGACGCGCCACGCCTCGAGGGTTTCGGCATCGACCGCGTCGCCCAGCACTTCGACGATCGACGCGAGCAGGTTCTCGCCGACGATCGGGTAATGCTCGGGGCGGATGTTCAGGCTCGCGTGCTTGTGCGCGATCCGGGTCACGGCGCCGCCCAGCGCGCCGAGGTTGTCGATGTTCGCCGCATACGCGTAGACGGCCTTCGCGAGCGTTTCCGGCTGGCTGCCCGTCTTCTGGTGCGTCTGGTTGAACAGGTTCTTCAGCTCCGGATGGCGCGCGAACATGCGCTGGTAGAAGTGCTTCGTGATCGTCGCGCCGTGCACGGCGAGGACAGGGGCAGTGGCCTTCACGCGAGCCATCTGGTCAGCGGTGATGTGGGTCATGTTCGTTCTCCGTTAAACATGCACACACAATACATCTTTAAAAATCGATGCTCCCCGGGCAAATTGTCGCAGTGCGTCAAAGGGGCAAACCGTCAGCGGACGCGGCCGCGCTCCCACAGCACGTCCGATCCGCCGTCGGTGCGGTTCAGCACGCGGGCCAGCACGAACAGCAGGTCCGACAGCCGGTTCACGTAGCGCCGCGGCGCGTCGTTGAGCGTCTCGGTGCGCCCGAGCGCGACGATCGAACGCTCCGCGCGGCGGCATACGGTTCGGCACACGTGCGCGAGCGACGCCTCGCGCGAGCCGGCCGGCAGGATGAATTCCTTCAGCGGCGGCAGCGTCGCGTTGTAGTCGGCGAGCCAGCGGTCGAGACGCGCGAGATGCGTGTCGTCGAGCACGGTATGGCCGGGAATGCACAGTTCGCCGCCGAGATCGAACAGGTCGTGCTGGATCGTCACGAGCGCCGTGCGGATCTCGTCCGGCAGCGTTTCGGCGAGCAGCACGCCGAGGTTCGAGTTCAGTTCGTCGACGTCGCCGATCGCGGCGATCCGCGTGTCGTCCTTGCCGATACGCCGGCCGTCGCCGAGCCCGGTGGTGCCATCGTCGCCCGTGCGCGTGGCGATCTTGCTCAAGCGGTTGCCCATGCGAATGTCCTCTCGTGCGTGGCCGCGACGCGGCCCGGTTGCGTTCGAACGCGATTATCGCAGCCCGCGGAGGCGGGCGCAGCGGGCGTTACAGCGTAGAATGGGCCGAAACCCTGCAGCACGGGAGCCGGGCCGGTGCCAACGCACTCACCCGGATCGACAAGGAGACGTACGTGAATCACCCTGCCCAGCCGGCCGCCACGCGCCGCCCCCTTCCCCCTGCCATGCTCGATGCGCTGCGCGCCGCCTTCGGCGAGCGCGTGTCGACCGCTGACGCCGTCCGCGCCCACCACGGCCGTGACGAATCGCCGTTCGACCCGCAACTGCCCGACGCCGTCGTGTTCGCGCACAGCGCGGACGACGTGCGCGAAGTCGTGTCGCTGTGCTCGCTGTACAGCGTCCCGCTGATCCCGTACGGCGCCGGCTCGTCGCTCGAGGGCCATCTGCTCGCGGTGCGCGGCGGCGTGTCGCTCGACCTGTCGGAAATGAACCGCGTGCTGTCGATCAACGCCGAAGACCTGACCGTGACGGTGGAACCGGGCATCACGCGCAAGGCGCTCAACGAAGCGCTGCGCGACACCGGCCTGTTCTTCCCGATCGACCCGGGCGCCGACGCGAGCATCGGCGGGATGACCGCCACGCGCGCGTCGGGCACCAACGCCGTGCGCTACGGCACGATGCGCGAGAACGTGCTCGGCCTGACCGCCGTGCTCGCCGACGGCCGCGTGGTAAAAACCGGCTCGCGCGCCCGCAAGTCGTCGGCCGGCTACGACCTCACGCGCCTGTTCGTCGGCTCCGAAGGCACGCTCGGCGTGATCACCGAGATCACGCTGCGCCTGCATCCGCTGCCCGAAGCCGTATCCGCCGCGATCTGCACGTTCCCGTCGATGGGCGACGCGGTGCGCACCGTGATCGAGACGATCCAGATCGGCGTGCCGATCGCGCGCGTCGAATTCGTCGACGCGCTCGCGGTGCGCTCGATCAACCGCCATTCGAACCTGACGCTCGCCGAAGCGCCGACGCTGTTCTTCGAATTCCACGGCACCGAGGCCGGCGTGAAGGAGCAGGCCGAGCTCGTGCAGGCGCTCGCCGGCCAGAACAACGGCCAGGGCTTCGAATGGGCGACCCGCCCCGAGGATCGCAGCCGTCTGTGGGCCGCCCGCCACAACGCGTATTTCGCGATGCTGCAGTTGAAACCCGGCTGCCGCGCGGTGACGACCGACGTGTGCGTGCCGATCTCGCAGCTCGCCGCGTGCGTCGAGGAAACCGAGGTCGACCTGCGCGCGTCGTCGCTGCCCTGCCCGATCGTCGGCCACGTCGGCGACGGCAATTTCCACGTCGCGATCCTGATCGATCCCGACAAGCCCGAGGAAATCGCCGAAGCCGAGCACATCAACGACCGGATCGTCGAACGCGCGCTGCGCCTCGGCGGCACCTGCACGGGCGAGCACGGCGTCGGGCTGCACAAGATGCGCTTCCTGCCGAAGGAGCACGGCGACAACGCGATCGACACGATGCGGGCGATCAAGCTCGCGCTCGATCCGCGCAACCTGATGAATCCGGGCAAGATTTTCACGTGCTGACACGGTGGCGCGATACCGCGCCGCCTGCTGCAGGAGACCCCATGAACGCTCCCGTCGAACTGTCGAGCGCGGCACGCGCGCAGCGCCAGCGCGAAGTCGTGCAGGCGCTGATGGCCGTGCTGCCGACGCACTGCCTGCTGTACCGCGACGAAGACACCGCGCCGTACGAATGCGACGGCCTGTCCGCGTACCGCCGCCTGCCGCTCGCGGTCGCGCTGCCCGAAACGGAATCGCAGGTGCAGCGGATCGTGCAGATCTGCCGCCGCATGGAAGTGCCGATCGTGCCGCGCGGCGCGGGCACGAGCCTGTCGGGCGGCGCGCTGCCGATCGCGCTCGGCGTCGTGCTGTCGCTGGCGCGCTTCACGCGCATCGTCGAAGTCGATCCTTACGCCCGCACGGCGACCGTGCAGCCCGGCGTGCGCAACCTTGCGATCTCGGAAGCCGCCGCGCCGTACGGCCTGTATTACGCGCCCGATCCGTCGTCGCAGATCGCGTGCACGATCGGCGGCAACGTCGCGGAGAATTCCGGCGGCGTCCACTGCCTGAAATACGGGCTGACCGTGCACAACGTGATGCGCGTGCGCGCGGTGACGATCGACGGCGAGATCGTCGAATTCGGCTCGCTCGCGCTCGACATGCCGGGCCTCGACCTGCTCGCCGTGATGATCGGCAGCGAAGGGATGTTCGCGATCGTCACCGAGGTCACGGTGAAACTGATCCCGAAACCGCAAACGGCCCAGCTCGTGATGGCGAGCTTCGACGACGTCGTCAAGGGCGGCGAGGCCGTCGCGGCGATCATCGCGTCGGGCATCATCCCGGCCGGGCTCGAAATGATGGACAAGCCGGCCACGCAGGCCGTCGAGTCCTTCACGCATGCCGGCTACGACCTCGACGCGAAGGCGATCCTGCTGTGCGAATCGGACGGTACGCCGGAAGAAGTCGCCGAAGAGATCGTGCGGATGACGGCCGTGCTGCGCGAGCATGGCGCGACACGCATTCAGGTATCGCGCAACGAGAGCGAGCGGCTGCGCTACTGGTCGGGCCGCAAGAACGCGTTCCCGGCCGCCGGCCGGATTTCGCCCGACTATTACTGCATGGACGGCACCGTGCCGCGCCGCGCGATCGGCCCGCTGCTCGCGCGTATCGAACAGCTCGAAACGCGCTACGGGCTGCGCTGCATCAACGTGTTCCATGCGGGCGACGGCAACATGCATCCGCTGATCCTGTACAACGCGAACGATCCGGACGAACTGCACCGCGCCGAGCAGTTCGGCGCGGAAATCCTCGAATGCTGCGTGGAATTCGGCGGCAGCGTGACGGGCGAGCACGGCGTCGGCATCGAGAAGCTCAATTCGATGTGCGTACAGTTCTCGCCGCAGGAGCGCGATGCGTTCTTCGCGGTCAAGCGCGCGTTCGATCCGGCGGGGCTGCTGAACCCGGACAAGGGCATCCCGACCCGCGCGCGCTGCGCCGAGTACGGTCGCCAGCACGTGCGCGGCGGGCTGCTGCCGCACCCCGACCTGCCGCGCTTCTGAGCCTCACCCTCGGTACGCGGCCCGTGCCGGCGGGCGGGTCGCGGCGGCGGGACGCGCCCGCGCGGCCCGCTCGCGCGACGGCGCAAGCTTGCGGCCTGCAATACGGGGCTTAGGGATAGTCGCGATGTGGATTCACGCCACCCCGGTACAATCGACCGAACAACAAGTCGAGGCAGCAACAGAACATGGAAGAGGACGACATCGTCGCCGGATGGGCCGAGCGTGTCCGCGCCGCCAGTGCCGACGGCCGGCCGCTGCGGATTCGCGGCGGCGGCACCAAGGACTGGTACGGCCAGGCGCTCGAGGGCGAAATACTCGACACGCGCGCGTTTCAGGGCGTGGTGTCGTACGACCCGGCCGAACTCGTCGTCACGGTCCGCGCGGGCACGCCGCTCGCGCAGCTTGAAACCGTCCTCGCCGAGTGCGGCCAGATGCTGCCGTTCGAGCCGCCGCATTTCGGCCGTGCGGCCACCGTCGGCGGCTGCGTCGCGGCCGGCCTGGCGGGCCCGCGACGCGCCACCTGCGGCGCGCCGCGCGATTTCGTGCTCGGCGTCACGCTGATGAACGGCCGCGGCGAAAAGCTGCGGTTCGGCGGTCAGGTCGTGAAGAACGTCGCCGGCTACGACGTGTCGCGGCTGATGGCCGGCGCGCTCGGCACGCTCGGGCTGATGCTCGACCTGTCGATCAAGGTGCTGCCGATGCCCGTCGCCGAAGTCACGCTGAAGTTCGAGATGACCGCGACCGACGCGGTGCGCAAGCTCAACGAATGGGGCGGCCATCCGCTGCCCGTCAGCGCGAGCGGCTGGCGCAACGGCACGCTCGTGCTGCGCCTGTCGGGCGCCGAAGCGGCCGTGAAAGCCGCGAAGACGCTGCTCGGCGGCGAAGTCGTCGACGCGGTCGAAGCCGAGCGCTTCTGGGCCGGCCTGCGCGAGCATACCGACCCGTTCTTCAACGGCATCCCGCCCGGCTACGCGCTGTGGCGCCTCGCGCTGCCGTCGATCACCGAACCGATGCACCTGCCCGGCACCCAGCTGATGGAATGGGGGGGCGCGCAGCGCTGGTGGATCACCGACGCCGACGCGCAGACCGTGCGAATGAGCGCGAAGCAGGCCGGCGGCCACGCGACGCTGTTCCGCGCGGGCGACGCGTACGACCGCAGCGCGGGCGTGTTCACGCCGCTCCCCGCCCCGATGATGAAAATCCACCGCGGGCTGAAGGCCGCGTTCGATCCCGCGCGCATCTTCAACCGCGGCCGGCTCTACCCGGACCTCTGAGCGATGCAAACGAACCTCGCCGATTTCATCCGCAATACGCCCGACGGCGACGAAGCCGACGCGATATTGCGCAAGTGCGTGCATTGCGGGTTCTGCACCGCGACCTGCCCGACCTACCAGTTGCTCGGCGACGAACTCGACGGCCCGCGCGGCCGGATCTACCTGATCAAGCAGATGGTCGAAGGCGCACCCGTCACGCGCAGCACGCAGCAGCACCTCGACCGTTGCCTCACGTGCCGCAGCTGCGAGACGACCTGCCCGTCCGGCGTCCAGTACGGCCGGCTCGTCGAGATCGGCCGCAAGCACGTCGAGGCGCAGGTGCAGCGCCCGGCGCAGCAGCGTCTCGTGCGCCGCCTGCTCGCGAGCCTGGTGCCGAACGAGGCGCTGTTCTCGCCGGTGATGCGGCTCGGCCAGCACGTGCGGCCGCTGCTGCCGAAGCGGCTGCGCGACAAGGTGCCGCCGCGCACGCGGCTGCTCGAATGGCCGCACCTCACGCATACGCGCAAGATGCTGATGCTCGGCGGCTGCGTGCAGCCGTCGATGCTGCCGAACATCAACATCGCGACCGCGCGCGTGCTGGACGCGCTCGGCATCGAGACGGTCGTCTCGCCCGACGCGGGCTGCTGCGGCGCGATCCGCCTGCACCTGAACTATCACGACGAAGCGCTCGACGACGCGCGCCGCAACATCGACGCGTGGTGGCCCCATGTCGAACAGGGTATCGAGGCGATCGTGATGAACGCGTCGGGCTGCGGCGCGACGGTGCTCGAATACGCGCACCTGCTGCGCGACGACCCGGCCTACGCGGAGAAAGCGCAGCGCATCGTGTCGCTCACGCGCGACATCTCCGACGTGCTGCTCGCGTTCGAGGCCGAGCTCGCGACGCTCGCGCGGCGGCGCGCGATCCATACGGTCGCGTACCACCCGCCGTGCACGCTGCAGCACGGCCAGCAATCGCGCGGCAAGGTCGAACGCCTGCTCGAGACGCTCGGCATCGACGTGCGGCTGCCGGCGGACAGCCATCTGTGCTGCGGGTCGGCCGGCACCTATTCGCTGACGCAGCCGTCGCTGTCGTACCGGTTGCGCAAGCAGAAGCTGCTGAAGCTGCAGGCGCTCGAACCGCAGATGATCGTCTCCGGCAACATCGGCTGCATCGCGCACCTGCAAAGCGGCACGCAGATTCCGGTCAGCCACTGGATCCAGCTCGTCGAGCATCTGCTGTACGGCTAGCGCGTGCGCATACGAATGACGGGGGACGCTGGGCGTCGCGCACGGCGTCCGTATAATGGGCGAATCGATGCGTCGCGTGCCGCGGCGCATCCGCACCATGCCCGCTTCCGTGCCTGCTTTCGTGCCCGTCATGTCCGATCTCGCCGCCCGTCTCGCCTCCGTTCATCGCCGCATCGCCGACGCCGCCCGCGCGGCCGGCCGCGATCCCGCCACCGTGTCGCTGCTCGCCGTGTCCAAGACGTTTCCCGCCGACGACGTGCGCGCCGCGCATGCGGCCGGGCAGCGTGCGTTCGGCGAAAACTACGTGCAGGAATCGATCGACAAGATCGACGCGCTCGCCGACCTGCGTGCGGACCTCGAATGGCATTTCATCGGGCCGCTGCAATCGAACAAGACGCGCCCCGTTGCCGAACGCTTCGACTGGGTCCATTCGGTCGACCGGCTGAAGATCGCGCAGCGCCTGTCGGAACAGCGCCCCGCGCACCTGCCGCCGCTCAACGTGTGCGTGCAGGTGAACATCAGCGGCGAGGCGTCGAAGAGCGGCGTTGCGCCGGCCGACGTGGCCGAGGTTGCGCGCGCGGTCGCCGCGCTGCCGTCGCTGCGGCTGCGCGGGCTGATGGCGATTCCCGAACCGGCCGGCGACACCGACGCGCAACGCGCGCCGCATCGTGCGCTGCGCGCGCTGTTCGACACGTTGCGCGCCGACGGCCTGCCGCTCGACACGTTGTCGATGGGCATGTCCGCCGATCTCGACGCGGCCGTGCTCGAAGGCGCGACGATCGTGCGCGTCGGCACCGCGATCTTCGGCGCGCGCGATTACTCGCACTGAACGCCACGCCCTTTTACGCCTTTCCGTTCACTCACTCGCTCAATCCGACATCATGAAAATCGCATTCATCGGCGGCGGCAACATGGCCGCGGCCCTGATCGGCGGCCTGATCAAGCGCGGCGTCGCCGCTGACGGCCTGTATGCCATCGACGTCAACGAAGAGGTGCGCACGCGCGCCGCCCAGCAGTTCGGCGTGCGCACCGGCGCGGCCATCGACGCGACGCTCGCCGACTACGACGCGGTCGTGCTCGCGGTGAAGCCGCAGGTACTGAAGGACGTCGCGCAGGCGCTCGCGCCGCACCTGAAGACGCAGCTCGTGATCAGCATCGCGGCCGGAATCCGCGGCAGCGATCTCGCGCGCTGGCTCGGCGACTACGCACGCGTCGTACGCACGATGCCGAACACGCCCGCGCTCGTCGGCATGGGCGTGACGGGCCTAGCGGCGCTGCCGGGCGTCGACGCGGCGGGCCGCGAACTCGCGTCGAACGTGCTGGGTGCAGTCGGTGAAATCGTGTGGTTCGACGACGAGTCGAAGCTCGACGCCGTCACGGCCATTTCGGGCAGCGGCCCGGCCTACGTGTTCTATTTCATCGAAGCGTTGCAGGAAGCCGCGCGCCAGCTCGGCATGAACGACGAACAGGGCCGTGCGCTCGCGGTCGCGACGTTCACGGGCGCCGCGCAACTCGCCGCGCAATCGGGCGAGCCGGCAAGCGTGCTGCGCGAGCGCGTGACGTCGAAGGGCGGCACGACGGCCGCCGCGCTCGCGTCGTTCGACGCGCAACACGTGAAGGATGCGATCGTGCGCGGTGCACTCGCGGCCGAAGCGCGCGCGAAGGAAATGGGCGACGAGCTCGGCCGCGCGTAAACGCGCCGGCGGTGCCGGCCCGGCGCGCGCTGCATGCGTTGGGCGCCCCGCCCCGTCATGCTGATGTGCATGAACAACAAAAAAGCGGCCCAGGCCGCTTTTTTGTTGGTACCGCGTTCCGCACCGCCTACCGCCTGCGGTGAGACCGCGACATTCAGCTCCCCGCGAGCAGGTAATGCACGGCGATCCCGGCGAACAGCACGCCGCCGAGCCAGTTGTTGTGCCGGAATGCCGCGAAGCACGGCATCCGCTCGCGGTCCTTGATCAGCGTGTAGTGATACAGCGCGCAACCGACCGCCGCCGCCCAGCCCGCCCAGTATGCGAGGCCGAAGCCGAGCGTCACGCCGATCCACACGTAGATGCCGAGCGTCACCGCGTAGCACAGCATCACGGCCGCGACGTCGAAGCGGCCGAACGTCAGCGCGGACGTGCGGATGCCGATCTTGATGTCGTCGTCGCGATCGACCATCGCGTATTCGGTGTCGTACGCGACCGACCAGAAAATGTTCGCGACCAGCATCACCCACGCGATCGTCGGCACCGTGTCCTGCACGGCCGCGAACGCCATCGGGATGCCGAAGCCGAATGCGATGCCCAGATAGGCCTGCGGAATCGCGAAGAAGCGCTTCATGAACGGATACGAGCCCGCGACGAACAGCGCGACGACGGACAGCTGCTTCGTCAGCGTGTTGAGCGGCAGGATCAGCAGGAACGAGATGAAGGCGAGCCCGACCGCGATCGCGATGGCTTCCCATGCACGGATCTTGCCCGACGTCAGCGGCCGGTCGGCCGTGCGCTTCACGTGGCGGTCGAAGTCGCGGTCGGCGTAGTCGTTCATCGCGCAACCGGCCGAGCGCATCAGCAGCGTGCCGAGCGAGAAGATCACGAGCAGCGGCCAGCGCGGATGGCCGTCGGACGCGATCCACAGCGCGTTGAGCGTCGGCCACAGCAGCAGCAGGCTGCCGATCGGCTTGTCCATCCGGACGAGCCGCAGATACAGGGGAAAGCGGGCAAGCATGGCGAAGCACCGGGAAGATAACCCCGGCATTTTAGAGCCGAGCGGTGCTTCGCGTCATGTCGGCGCCGCCCGCGGGCGATCGCGGCCGGACGCCGGCGCGCTGCCCGCGCCCGCTGCTCATGGCCGAGCCGCAACGCGCATCAATCAAGGGACAGAGCCGACGCACGCACGGATCCGCGCCGGGCGCCGGACTGGGTTCGGCCCGGCGGCGATGGATCAATCAGGGCCGGAGTCACGATGCGCAGGCTTCGGCCAGCCTGCCGCGCGTTGCGCGCCTATGCGAGCAGCGACCGCAGCATCCACGCGGTTTTTTCATGAATCTGCAGACGCTGCGTCAGCAGGTCGGCGGTCGGCTCGTCGCTCGCCGCATCGGCAAGCGGAAAGATCGCACGCGCGGTGCGCACGACGGCCTCGTGCCCTTCGACGAGCTGGCGGATCATGTCTTCCGCAGCCGGCACGCCCTTCGCTTCCGGCACCGACGACAGTTTCGCGAAATCGCCGAAGGTGCCCGGCGCGACGACGCCGAGCGTGCGAATGCGCTCGGCCACCGAATCGACCGCGAGCCACAGTTCGTTGTACTGCTCCTCGAACATCAGGTGCAGCGTGTTGAACATCGGCCCCGTGACGTTCCAGTGGAAATTGTGGGTCTTCAGGTACAGCGTGAACGTGTCGGCAAGCAGGTGCGACAGGCCCTCCGCGATCTTCTTGCGGTCCTTGTCGCTGATGCCGATGTTGATCTGGGCAGCTTGAGCTTTCCTGGCCATGTTCGGACTCCTTATTCAATGAAGCAGGGCAATGAAAGTGAATCGGGACTACCTGCCTATTGATACCACACCTGCCGCACGCGCGTGGCGAGCGAAACGCCGCGCTCAGGCGGCCGCGATCGCGTGCAGCGCCTGCGACACCAGTTCGGCCGCACCGCCGATGACGATGGCGGATCCGACAACGTATCGCGCGACCTCGCCCGGCGTCGCCAGGGCAGCACGCATGTTCTGCATCATTTGCGTCATGATCGTCACTCCTTCAACAAAACCCAGGGTCGGGAGAAACGGCCGGCCGGACGACCGGCCGTTTCCCGTTACTGCCTCACCGCACTACCGCGCGGCGACGCTTACGCGAGGTCGAAGCGGTCCAGGTTCATCACCTTGTTCCAGGCCGCGACGAAGTCGTGCGCGAACTTCTCCTTCGCATCCGCGCTGCCGTACACCTCGGCCAGCGCGCGCAGTTGCGCATGCGAGCCGAAGATCAGGTCGACGCGCGAGCCCGTCCACTTGACCTGGCCCGTTGCCCGATCGCGCCCTTCGAACACGTCGTTCGCGGCCGACACCGGCTTCCATTCCGTGCCCATGTCGAGCAGGTTCACGAAGAAGTCGTTCGTCAGCGCTTCCGGACGGTCGGTGAACACGCCCCGCTTCGCATCGCCGGCGTTCGCCCCCAGCACGCGCAGGCCACCGACGAGCACCGTCATCTCGGGCGCGGTCAGCGTCAGCAGTTGCGCCTTGTCGACCAGCAGCGCCTCGGCCGGCGTCTTGTACGCGCTCTTCAGGTAGTTGCGGAACCCGTCCGCCACCGGCTCGAGCACGGCCATCGCCTCGACATCGGTCTCTTCCTGCGACGCATCCGCACGGCCCGGTGCGAACGGCACCGTCACGGCGATACCCGCATTCTTCGCGGCCTGCTCGACGCCGGCCGCACCGGCCAGCACGATCAGGTCGGCGAGCGACACCTTCTTGCCGCCCGTCTGCGCATCGTTGAACGCCTTCTGCACGCCCTCGAGCGTCTCGAGCACCTTCGCGAGCTCAGCCGGACGGTTCACTTCCCAGTCCTTCTGCGGCGCCAGGCGGATCCGCGCACCGTTCGCGCCGCCGCGCTTGTCCGACCCGCGGAACGTCGCAGCCGACGCCCAGGCGGTCGACACGAGCTGCGACACCGACAGGCCCGTGGCCAGCACCTTCGCCTTCAGCGCCGCGACGTCGGCGTCGTCGATCAGCGGGTGATCGACGGCCGGGATCGGGTCCTGCCACAGCAGGTGTTCCGCCGGCACGTCCGGACCGAGATAGCGGGAACGCGGGCCCATGTCGCGGTGCGTGAGCTTGAACCACGCGCGTGCGAACGCGTCGGCGAACTCGGCCGGGTTCTCGTAGAAACGGCGCGAAATCTTCTCGTAGGCCGGATCGAAACGCAGCGACAGGTCGGTCGTCAACATCGTCGGGCGATGCTTCTTCGACGGGTCGAATGCATCCGGAATGACTTCGCCTGCGTCCTTCGCGACCCACTGGTGCGCGCCGGCCGGGCTCTTCGTGAGCTCCCACTCGTAGCTGAACAGGTGCTTGAAGAAGTCGTTGCTCCACTGCGTCGGCGTCGAGGTCCACGTGACTTCGAGGCCGCTCGTGATGGCATCCTTGCCCTTGCCCGTGCCGAACGTGCTCTTCCAGCCGAGCCCCTGCTCCTCGAGGCCCGCGGCTTCCGGCTCGGGGCCGACGTTCGACGCCGGACCGGCGCCGTGCGTCTTGCCGAACGTGTGGCCGCCCGCGATCAGCGCGACCGTCTCTTCGTCGTTCATCGCCATGCGCGCGAACGTCTCGCGGATGTCATGCGCGGCGGCGACCGGGTCGGGGTTGCCGTCCGGGCCTTCCGGGTTCACGTAGATGAGGCCCATCTGCACCGCGGCGAGCGGGCTTTCGAGCTCGCGCTTGCCGGAGTAGCGGCTGTTCGGGCCGCCGCTCAGTTCCAGCCAGATCTTTTCCGAACCCCAGTACACGTCGTCCGGTTCCCACGTATCGACGCGGCCGCCGGCGTAGCCGAAGGTCTTGAAGCCCATCGATTCGAGCGCGACGTTGCCGGTCAGGATCAGCAGGTCGGCCCACGAGATGTTGCGGCCGTACTTCTGCTTGATCGGCCACAGCAGGCGGCGCGCCTTGTCGAGACTGACGTTGTCCGGCCAGCTGTTGAGCGGCGCGAAGCGCTGCTGCCCGCCGCCCGCGCCGCCGCGGCCGTCGGCCGTGCGGTACGTGCCGGCGCTGTGCCAGGCCATGCGGACGAACAGGCCGCCATAGTGGCCGAAGTCGGCCGGCCACCAGTCCTGCGACGCCGTCATCAACGCGTGCAGGTCCTTCTTCACCGCCTCGAGGTCAAGCTGCTTGAACGCTTCGGCGTAGTCGAAATCCGGGTCCATCGGATCGGACAGCGCCGAATGCCGATGCAGGACGTTCAGGTTCAGCTGATTCGGCCACCAGTCCTTGTTCGTCGTGCCGCCACCAGCGGTGTGGTTGAACGGGCACTTCGTTTCGTTCGACATGCTTTTTCTCCTTGTCTTGCTCATAGGCCCCCACGTGCCAGGCGCGGTTCGTGGAGCATTGCGGGGGGATGAAACGGAACAGGCGGTTCCTCCTGTCGTACTACGGGACGTCGTGCGCGGCCTGCGACCCGCGTTCCCGCTGCGACGCGCCGCAGGCGGCGCGCTCGGGAACGCGGCTGCCGGCGGTCGTCGTGCCGGCGCGGCGGGCGGCTTTTCGGGTATCGGACATGCAATGCTCCCTCATGGCTCGGCGGCAGTTAGTCGGGGGCACACAGGACCGGCGTGCAGCGGCACTCATCCGCCATACACACGGTCCGCCAGGTACGCGAACGCAATCGGACGCAGGCTGCGAACCGCCGCCCTGGCGCGATGTACGACCGCGTCGCGCGACGGGATGTTCCGCTGCGCGTGCTGCAATACCGACCGCATCATGACATCCTCCTTTGACGCTTGCATTCAACGTGCCGACCGGTCGTCGACCTCACGCCGATCCATGGAGAAGATTCTATCTTCATCTATCGAATAATTGAATTTGATAAATTTCATCTATTCGATAGAGAAAAATAAACGGGGTCGCAAGACCCCGTTCATCATGCTGCCACACGCGCATGCGACGGCGTGCTCAGTTCATCGTCGCCGGCATGTCGAGCTTCGCGACACCCGGCAGCTCGCACGCGGAAATCGCGTCGCTGATTGCGTCGATCGCGGGCATCCGCGTGAAGCTCTTGCGCCACACGAGCACCACGCGGCGGTCGGGCACCGGCTCGTTGAACGGCACGTATGACAGCAGTTCGGCATCGGGGCCGTTCGCGCGCGGGCCGACCTCGGCGACCGACATCCGCGGCAGCACGGTGATGCCGACACCGCTTGCGACCATGTGGCGGATCGTCTCGAGCGACGAGCCCTCGAAGGTCTTCTGGATGCCGTCGGCCGTCTGCGAGAAGCGCATCAGCTCCGGGCACACGCCGAGCACGTGATCGCGGAAGCAGTGGCCGTTGCCGAGCAGCAGCATGGTTTCCTGCTTGAGATCCTCGGCATCGATTTCCTCGCGCTTCTCCCACGGATGGCCGGCGGGCAGCGCGACGACGAACGGTTCGTCGTACAGCGGGCGCACCATCAGGCCGGTTTCCGGAAACGGCAGCGCCATGATCGCCGCGTCGATTTCGCCCTGCTTGAGCAGTTCGAGCAGCTTCAGCGTGTAGTTTTCCTGCAGCATCAGCGGCATCTGCGGGACCCGCTGGATCATCTGCTTGACGAGCGTCGGCAGCAGATAGGGCCCGATCGTGTAGATCACCCCGAGGCGGAACGGGCCGACCAGCGGATCCTTGCCCTGCTTCGCGATCTCCTTGATCGCGAAGGTCTGCTCGAGCACGCGCTGCGCCTGCGTGACGATCTGGTCACCGATCGGCGTGACGCTCACTTCGCTCGCGCCGCGTTCGAAAATCTGCACGTTGAGCTCGTCTTCGAGCTTCTTGATCGCCACCGACAGCGTCGGCTGGCTCACGAAGCATGCTTCGGCCGCGCGGCCGAAATGCCGTTCGCGCGCGACCGCGACGATGTATTTCAATTCAGTCAGCGTCATTGTGGGTCAATCAGAGATATACAAGCGATAGGTTTAATTTATACACCCTGTGACACCGGTTCGCCAAGTTTCTCTGCATCGGAATGCGTCAAACGGCGGTTTTAAATCCGGCCCCGACCCGCGGATCAGGCCTTCAGATACTGCTCCCGCGCACCGAGCCAGCGCGCGAGATGCTGCGTGACGACCTCCGGATACGCGGCAATCAGCCGCGACGCGGCTTCCCGGGCCGGCTCGATCAGCCAGCCGTCGGTCTCGAGGTTCGCGAAGCGCAGCATTGCCGCACCCGACTGGCGTGCACCGAGGAATTCGCCGGGGCCGCGGATCTCGAGATCGCGCCGCGCGATCTCGAAGCCGTCGGTCGTCTCGCGCATCGTCTTCAGCCGCTCGCGGCCGGTGAGCGACAGCGGCCCCGTGTACAGCAGCACGCATACCGACGCCGCGGTGCCGCGCCCGACCCGGCCGCGCAGCTGGTGCAGCTGCGCGAGGCCGAAGCGCTCGGCGTGCTCGATCACCATCAGCGACGCGTTCGGCACGTCGACGCCGACCTCGATCACGGTCGTCGCGACGAGCAGCTGCACGTCGTTGCGCGTGAACGCTTCCATCACGGCCGCCTTGTCGGCCGGCGACAGCCGGCCGTGCACGAGCCCGACCTTCAGCTCCGGGAGCGCGGCGGCCAGCGTCTCGTAGGTCTCGACGGCCGTCTGCAACTGCAGCGTCTCGCTCTCCTCGATCAGCGGGCACACCCAGTACACCTGGCGCCCGGTCAGCGCGGCCTCGCGCACGCGGGCGATCACCTCCTCGCGCCGCGCATCGCCGACGAGGCGCGTCAGCACGGGCGTGCGGCCCGGCGGCAGCTCGTCGATCGTCGAGACTTCGAGATCGGCGTAATACGTCATCGCGAGCGTGCGCGGAATCGGCGTGGCCGACATCATCAACTGGTGCGGCTGGAAGTCGCGCGCGCCGTTGGCCGCATTCGCGGCCTTCGCACGCAGCGCGAGCCGCTGCTCGACGCCGAAACGGTGCTGTTCGTCGACGATCACAAGGCCGAGCCGCGCGAATTCGACCGTGTCCTGGATGATCGCGTGCGTGCCGATCACGAGCTGCGCGGTGCCGAGCGCGGCCGCCTCGATCGCCGCGCGCTTCTCCTTCGCCTTCAGGCTGCCCGCGAGCCACGCGACCGTGACGCCGAGCGGCTCGAGCCACGCGCGCAGCTTGCGCGCGTGCTGTTCCGCGAGGATTTCGGTGGGCGCCATCAGCGCGGCCTGGTAGCCGGCATCGATCGCCTGTGTGGCGGCCAGCGCCGCGACGACCGTCTTGCCGCTGCCGACGTCGCCCTGCAGCAGGCGCTGCATCGGGTGCGCAAGGGTAAGATCGTTCGCGATTTCGTCGACGACGCGCGCCTGCGCGCCCGTCAGCGTGAACGGCAGCGCGGCATAGAGCCGGGTCGTCAACGCATCGGCATCGCTCGCCGCGCGGCGCGGCATCGCGGGCGCCGCACGCGTGCGGCGCTCCTCGTGCGCGCGCTTGAGCGACAACTGCTGCGCGAGCAGTTCCTCGAACTTGATGCGCGTCCACGCCGGATGCGAGCCGTCCATCAGCGCGGCTTCGTCTGAATCGACGCGCGGGTGGTGCAGGATGCGCACCGCCTGCTCGAGCGTCGGCACGTCGAGCGGCTTCAGATAGTCGCGCTGGATCTCGGGCGGCAGCAGCTCGGGCAGCGGCGTGCGCTCGACCGCGTTCTCGATCGCCTTGCGCAGATACGCCTGCGACACGCCGGCCGTGCTCGGATAGACGGGCGTGAGCACTTGCGGCAGCGGCGCATCCGCTTCGACCACGCGCACCGCCGGATGCACCATCTCCATCCCGAAGAAGCCGCCGCGCACGTCGCCGCGCACGCGCAGCCGCTGGCCGACGGCCATCTGCTTGACCTGCGAGCCGTAGAAATTCAGGAAGCGCAGCACGAGCTGCTCGCCGTCGTCGTCCTGGATCTTCACGACCAGCTGGCGGCGCGGCCGGTACGCGACCTCGTTGTCGAACACGACACCTTCGGTCTGCGCGATGCCGCCCGGCAGCAGCTCGCCGATCGGCGTGAGCGTGGTTTCGTCCTCGTAGCGCATCGGCAGATGCAGCACGAGATCGATCGAGCGCGTGAGGCCGAGCTTCGCGAGCTTGTCGACGGTCTTCACGGGTTTATCGGCGGCGGGCTTCTTCTTGCGCTTCGCGCCGGCCGCGCCTGCCGCGTCGCTGTCAGCCGCGCCATCGGCATCGGGCGCCGCGGCGGCCGGCTGCGCGAGCCTGCCGTCGGCGCCGCGCTTCGGGCCGGCACGGCGCGGTGCGGCGCGCTCGGCGGAATCACGCTCGCCCGCGCGTGGCGCGGGCGGCGCGACATCTTCCGCGTCGAACGGATCGGCGGAATCGGCAACGGCTGCGAGGGAACGGCGTGGTGACACAGGCATCGGATCGTCTGGGTGCTTCGCAAGGCAAGTACAATAGCGGCTTTCACGTCGTCCGAACGAACGACGCCGGCCAGGCCGCGCATCCCGCCATCATAGCGGCTCGCGCGCCCGATTTACGCGTTTCCGCCCTGCCGGCGACGCCCGCCGGCCGCTTCGAACCAGCCCGCATGTTCACGCTTTCCGATTTCGATTTCAATCTGCCGCCCGAGCTGATTGCACAAACCGCGCTGCCCGATCGCACCGCGAGCCGCCTGCTCGAGGTCGACGGCACCGTCGCGCCCGCCCGCCTGGTCGACCGCCATTTCACCGCGCTGCCGTCGTGCATCGCGGCCGGCGACCTGCTCGTCTTCAACGATACCAAGGTGCTGAAGGCGCGTTTCTTCGGCCAGAAGGCCAGCGGCGGCAAGATCGAGGTGCTGATCGAGCGCGTGACCGGCACGCACACGGCGCTCGCGCAAATCCGCGCGAGCAAGTCGCCGGGCGCCGGCACGACGCTGCGGCTCGCCGATGCGTTCGACGTGACGGTGGGCGAGCGCGTCGATCCGTTCTTCACGCTGACCTTCCCCGCGCCGTGCCTCGACCTGATCGAGCAGTACGGCCGCCTGCCGCTGCCGCCCTATATCGAGCACGATCCGGATGCGACCGACGAGACGCGCTACCAGACCGTCTACGCGAGCAACCCGGGCGCGGTCGCCGCTCCCACGGCCGGGCTGCACTTCGACCAGCCGATGCTCGACCGGCTCGACGCGATGGGCGTCGAGCGCGCGACGCTGACGCTGCACGTCGGCGCCGGCACGTTCCAGCCGGTGCGCGTCGACAACATCGCCGAGCACAAGATGCACAGCGAGTGGTACGACCTGCCGCAGTCGCTCGTCGACAAGATCGCCGCGACCCGTGCGCGCGGCGGCAACGTGATCGCGGTCGGCACGACGTCGATGCGCGCGCTCGAAGCCGCGGCGCGCACGGCCGACGAAGCGGGCCGCCCGCTCGCGGCCACGCAGGCCGAGACCGACATCTTCATCACGCCCGGCTATCGTTTCCGCGTGGTCGACCGGCTCGTCACGAACTTCCACCTGCCGAAGTCGACGCTGCTGATGCTGGTGTCCGCGTTCGCGGGCGTCGAGACGATCCGCGCCGCGTACCGGCACGCGATCGCCGAGCGCTACCGCTTCTTCAGCTACGGCGACGCGATGCTGCTCACGCGGCGCGACGCGCCGGAGGCACCGGGCGCGTAAGCGCGGCACGGAGGCCGGCCGCCGTACCGAACGGCCAGGTTCCGCTTTCACGTTGTGCGTGCGATGCTCGCACGCACCCGCTTTCCCCGCCGCCGGATTCCCGGCGGCGTTTCCAACATGCGCCGGACTTGCGATCCAGAGTTAGCGCTTTAGCGGTTACTCTGGTCCCATGCAGAGCAGCCCGGTAGCAAGGAGCATCCCACGATGACCGAAGGTTCATCCCACGATACGCACGCTGATACGCACGCCCCCGTGCAGGACCGCCCGGCGAACGGGCTCGAATTCGAACTGCTGACGACCGACGGCCATGCGCGCCGCGGCCGCGTGAAGCTCAACCACGGCGTGGTCGAGACGCCGATCTTCATGCCGGTCGGCACGTACGGTACCGTGAAGGCGATCCAGCCGCGCGAGCTGCACGAGATCAAGGCCCAGATCATCCTCGGCAACACGTTCCACCTGTGGCTGCGCCCGGGCCTCGACACGATCGACGCGCACGGCGGCCTGCACGCCTTCATGGGCTGGAACAAGCCGATCCTGACCGACTCGGGCGGCTTCCAGGTGTTCTCGCTCGGCGACCTGCGCAAGATCACCGAGGACGGCGTGACGTTCGCGTCGCCGATCAACGGCGACAAGCTGTTCCTGTCGCCGGAAGTGTCGATGCAGATCCAGAAGGTGCTGAACTCCGACGTCGTGATGCAGTTCGACGAGTGCACGCCGTACGCGACCAACGGCGTGCCGACCACGCACAAGGAAGCGGCCGACTCGATGCGCATGTCGCTGCGCTGGGCGAAGCGCTCGCTCGACGAGTTCAACCGGCTCGGCAACCCGAACGCGCTGTTCGGGATCGTCCAGGGCGGGATGTTCGAGGATCTGCGCGACGAATCGCTCGCGGGCCTCGCGGAACTCGGCTTCCACGGCCTCGCGATCGGCGGGCTGTCGGTGGGCGAGCCGAAGGAAGACATGATGCGCGTGCTGCGCCACGTCGGCCCGAAGCTGCCGGCCAACAAGCCGCACTACCTGATGGGCGTGGGCACGCCGGAGGACCTGGTCGAGGGCGTCGCCAACGGCGTCGACATGTTCGACTGCGTGATGCCGACCCGCAACGCGCGCAACGGCTGGCTGTTCACGCGCTTCGGCGACGTGAAGATCCGCAACGCGACGCACAAGAACTCGCTGAAGCCGCTCGACGCGAGCTGCACGTGCTACACGTGCCAGAACTTCTCGCGCGGCTACCTGCATCACCTGCACCGCGTGGGCGAGATCCTCGGCGCCCAGCTCAACACGATCCACAACCTGCACTACTACCTGCAGCTGATGAGCGAGATCCGCGAAGCGATCGAGACCCACACGTTCGACGCGTTCCGCCAGCGCTTCGCGGAGGATCGCGCCAGAGGGGTCGACTGACGGGCGGTCGAGCCGCCCTTGATAAGACAAGCACTAAACGGATCGAAAATCTTTTGGGACTCGTCCTAAACAAGCGCGTCCCAACTGCCGCTCGGAACCGACAAACATTACAATCGCCTTTCCATTCAAGTCGCAACGGTACCGGTTCACGCTTTAACAGCTTGATCCGAAAGCGCATTTGCCGAGCCGTTTGCGCATGGGGCCGGTGGTAGAATAACCGGCTTATTTTTCGATCTTCCCCTACGGAGAGACCAACGTGCCGTTCATTTCCAACGCGTTCGCCCAAGGTGCCGGTGGCGCCGAATCGAGCCTGATGAGCTTCCTGCCGCTCATCCTGATGTTTGCCGTGCTCTACTTCATCATGATCCGTCCGCAGATGAAGCGTCAGAAGGAGCACCGCAACATGCTCGCGGCCATGGCCAAGGGCGACGAAGTCGTCACGAGCGGCGGCCTCGTGGGCAAGGTGACGAAGGTCACCGAAGGCTACATCGGCGTCGAAATCGCCGAAGGCACCGAAATCACCGTGCAGAAGGCCGCGGTCACGACCATTCTGCCGAAGGGCACGATCAAGTCGCTGTAAGCCCTTCACCGAGCGTCCGGCTCCCCGCGCCGTGCCCGCCTGAGAGAGCGGGCCGCCGCGGCGCCGGACGCGACGCTTTCACGCCAACCACCCGTTCGGCTCCCTCATGAATCGTTATCCACTCTGGAAATATGTCGTGATGGTCGTGGCGCTCGCCATCGGCCTTCTGTACACATTGCCCAACTTCTTCGGCGAATCGCCGGCGGTGCAGGTGTCGAGCGGCAAGGCCACGGTCAAGCTCGACTCGACCACGCTGACCCAGGTCGAATCGGCGCTCGCCTCCGCGCAGATCACGCCGGACGACGTCACCTTCGAGAACACGGCGACCAACGCGAACATCCGCGTGCGCCTGAAGGACACCGATACGCAGCTGCGCGTCAAGGACCTGCTGCAGAAGTCGCTGAACACCGACCCGAACGATCCGCAGTACGTCGTCGCGCTGAACCTGCAGAGCGCGTCGCCGCGCTGGCTGACCTCCCTGCACGCGCTGCCGATGTATCTCGGCCTCGACCTGCGTGGCGGCGTCCACTTCCTGCTCCAGGTCGACATGACGGGCGCGCTGACGAAGAAGCTCGATTCCGACGCGTCCGACGCGCGCACGCTGCTGCGCGACAAGAACATCCGCGACGGCGGCGTGAGCCGCGTCGACCAGTCCGTGGTCGTCAACTTCAGCGATGCGCAGACGGCGGAAGACGCCCGCAAGCTGCTCGCGCAGTCGATCACCGAACTGCAATGGGCGACCCAGCCCGGCGGCGGCGGCACGCAGGTCGTCGGCACGTTCACGCCGGCCGTGCAGAAGTCCGTCGAGGACGCCGCGCTCAAGCAGAACCTGACGACGCTCCACAACCGCGTGAACGAACTCGGCGTGTCCGAGCCGATTCTGCAGCAGCAAGGTAGCGACCGCATCGTCGTCGAACTGCCGGGCGTGCAGGACACCGCGAAGGCGAAGGACATCATCGGCCGCACCGCGACGCTCGAAGCGCGCCTCGCCGATCCGATCAACACGCACCCGAACCCGAACGACCCGGTGCCGCCGGGTGAAGAGCTGTTCACCCAGGGCAACCAGGCGCCGGTGCTGCTGAAGAAGGACGTGATCTTCACGGGCGACCGCATCATCGATGCCTCGGCCGGCTTCGACGATCACCAGCGTCCGTCGGTCAACATCCGCCTCGATTCGGCGGGTGGCCGCTCGGTGCGCGCGGTCTCGCGCGAGAACATCGGCAAGCCGATGGCGATGGTGCTGTTCGAGAAGGGCAAGGGCGAAGTGCTGACGGTCGCGACGATCCAGTCGGAACTCGGCGACCGCTTCCAGATCACGGGCCAGCCGACGCCGCAGGCCGCGGCCGACCTCGCGCTGCTGCTGCGCGCCGGTTCGCTCGCAGCGCCGATGGACATCATCGAGGAACGCACGATCGGCCCGAGCCTCGGCGCCGACAACATCAAGATGGGCATCCACTCGGTGATCTGGGGCTTCTGCGCGATCGCCGTGTTCATGATCGCGTACTACATGCTGTTCGGCGTGATCTCGGTGATCGGCCTGTCGGTGAACCTGCTGCTGCTCGTCGCCGTGCTGTCGCTGATGCAGGCGACGCTGACGCTGCCCGGTATCGCCGCGATCGCGCTCGCGCTCGGCATGGCGATCGACGCGAACGTGCTGATCAACGAGCGGGTGCGTGAAGAACTGCGCGCCGGCCAGCCGCCGCAGACCGCGATCCAGGCCGGCTACGCGCATGCGTGGGCGACGATTCTCGACTCGAACGTCACGACGCTGATCGCTGGCCTCGCGCTGCTCGCATTCGGCTCGGGCCCGGTTCGCGCGTTCGCGATCGTGCACTGCCTCGGTATCCTGACGTCGATGTTCTCCGCGGTGTTCTTCTCGCGCGGGATCGTCAACCTCTGGTACGGTGGCCGCAAGAAGCTGAAGTCGCTCGCGATCGGCCAGGTGTGGAAGCCGGAAGGCGCCGCTGCCGCCGCGTCGTTCACCGACGCCGACGAATCGACCGACACCGCACGCGCCGCGAAGCTCGCCGCCCCCGCGAAGGGCAACGCGCCGCGCGCCGGCAAGCCGCAGCTGCGCAACCGCGCGCAGCAGGGCGTGTCGCCGAAGAAACCGGGCTCGACCCAATAAGGCCCCGGAGAAGACCATGGAATTTTTCCGCATCCGTAAAGACATTCCGTTCATGCGGCACGCGCTGGTGTTCAACGTGATCTCGCTGGTCACGTTCCTCGCCGCCGTGTTCTTCCTGTTCCATCGCGGGCTGCACCTGTCCGTCGAATTCACCGGCGGGACGGTGATCGAGGTGCAGTACCAGCAGGCCGCTGAACTCGAACCGGTGCGTGCGACGCTCGGCAAGCTCGGCTATGCCGACGCGCAGGTGCAGAACTTCGGCACCTCGCGCAACGTGCTGATCCGCCTGCAGCTGAAGGAAGGCCTCACGTCCGCGCAGCAGAGCGACCAGGTGATGGGCGCGCTGAAGGCGCAGAACCCGGACGTCACGCTGCAGCGCGTCGAGTTCGTCGGCCCGCAGGTCGGCCGGGAGCTCGCGACCGACGGCCTGCTCGCGCTCGCCTGCGTCGTGATCGGCATCGTGATCTACCTGTCGTTCCGCTTCGAGTGGAAGTACGCGGTGGCCGGCATCATCGCCAACCTGCACGACATCGTGATCATTCTCGGCTTCTTCGCGTTCTTCCAGTGGGAGTTCTCGCTGGCGGTGCTCGCGGCGATCCTCGCGGTGCTCGGCTACTCGGTCAACGAGTCGGTCGTCATCTTCGACCGGATCCGCGAAACGTTCCGCCGCGAACGCAAGATGAACGTGCAGGAAGTGATCAACCACGCGATCACGACCACGATGTCGCGTACGATCATCACGCACACGTCGACCGAAATGATGGTGCTGTCGATGTTCTTCTTCGGCGGCCCGACGCTGCACTACTTCGCACTCGCGCTGACGGTCGGCATCATGTTCGGCATTTACTCGTCGGTGTTCGTCGCGGGCTCGCTCGCGATGTGGCTCGGCATCAAGCGCGAAGACCTGATCAAGGAAAAGAAGTCCGCGCACGATCCGGACGATCCGAACGCAGGCGCGCAGGTTTAAGCGCCACGCTGCTTCGGCACTGACGCAGAGCCGGCCCGGTTGGGCCGGCTTTTTTCATGCCCGCGCCACTGCCGCGCAGCGCGCCGCCCGCTCGCCCTGCCCCGTCACGCGGGTCGGCTACAATCGTGACCGTCCCGTCGCGCCGCCTGCCGGCCGTGCGTCAGCGGGACAGCGCCTTCGCCCTCCGTTCAAACGTGCGGTCCCGATGATGCCTCCCACGCGTATCGCTCTTCGCGTTGCCGTTTGCGCCGCCGTCACGGCCGCGCTCCTGCCGTGCGCGTCATCCGTCGGTGCGCAGCAGCCGGCGTCCACCCCGCCCGCTTCTGCCGCTTCTGCCGCTTCGCCCGCCGCCGCCCAGCAGCCCTCGCCCTGCCCGCCCGACTGGGAGCCGCAGATCTGCGAGCTCAAGGCAGCGGTGGAAATCCTGAAGCGGCAGCACCTGACCGACGTCGACATCGGCGCACTGCTCGACGCAACGACCCACGCGGGAATCAAGACGCTGCCGTACGCGCGTTTCTTCGACGCGAAGGAGGAGCAGGAGCGGCGCGACGACGAACGGCGTGCGCGCGACGGCACGCCCGGCATCGGCATCGTGTTCGAGACGCGGCCCGACGGGCTGCACGTCGTCGACGTGATTCCCGACGCGCCCGCGGAAAAAGCCGGCGTGCGCCCCGACGATCTCGTCGTCGCGATGAACGATACGAGCGTCGTCGGCATCGACCCCGCCGACCTGACCGGACTCGCCAAGGGCGATGCTGGCGTGCCGCTGAAGCTCACGGTCCAGCGTGGCCCGTCGCACGCGGTGCTCAGCTTCGCGCCCGTGCGGACGATCCTCAAGCCCCATCCGGCGATCGCGAAGCGGCTCGACGGCGACATCCTGTACACGCGGCTGTCGAGCTTCCCCGAACCGGCGGTCGGCGACTACATCGACGCGGTGCAGGCCGCGCGCCGCACGGGGCCGGCGGTGAAAGGCGTGATCCTCGACCTGCGCATCAACGGCGGCGGCGCGCTCAATGCGGCGATCGGCATCACCGCGCTGTTCGCGGGCCGCGACCGCACCGCGATGGTGACGGTCGAGCGCGGCGACGCCAACCGCCGCCGCTACACGACCAACTGGCCCGATTACGCATTACCGGTCATGCACGGCCAGGATCCGCTCGCGCCGTTGCAGGCGGACGACTGGTGGCGCACCGTGCCGCTCGTCGTGCTCGTCGACGGACAGAGCGCGTCGGCCGCCGAAGCGACCGCGGCGGCGCTGAAGGATCTCGGCCGCGCGAAGCTGCTCGGCATGCCGACCTACGGGAAGGGGCTTGCGCAGACGGGCGTCGACCTGATCGACGGCACGCGCCTGAATTTCACGTATGCGCGCAACCTGCGGCCGAACGGCTGCCCGATGGACGGCTACGGCGTCGTGCCGGACTGGCTCGTGCCGCCGCGCCGCGACTCGGACGTCGACGGCGTGCTGCTGTGGTACCGGGAAGCCGATCTCGCCCGCGCGCCGTATGCGGACCGGCTGGCGCCCGATCCGTTCGCGAAGGTGCGCAAGGAACGGCAGACGCTGCGCGAGCGGCGGGCGCTCGCGAAGATCGATACCGCGAAGAGCGCGGCGCTGCCGCAGCGCGAATTCGGCACGGCCACCGACTGGCAGCTCGCTCAGGCGCTCGCGGCGCTCGCCGGGCGCCCGGTGCGGACGGTCGAAGCCAGGCCGCAGCTGATGCCCGCGCAACCCGTGTGCGAGCGCGCCGGCAACTGATACGCGCCGCCCATCCCGTTACCGGAACCCGAACCGCTTGCGCAGCACGACCAGCGCCACGAGGCTCAGCACGGCCGCGAACATCAGGTAGAAGCTCGGCGCGGTCTTCATCCCGGTCGCCTTGATCAGCCACGCGATGATGAACGGCCCGAAGCCGCCGAAGATCGTCACCGCGACGTTGTACGCGAGCGACATCCCGGTCGTGCGCGTCTGCACCGGAAACACTTCGGACAGCAAACCCGGCAACGCCGCGAAGTAGCCCGTCATCAGGAACGCGAGCAGCACCTGCAGCGCGATCAGCGTGCCGAAGCCCGGATGGGCGACCAGGTACGCGAACGCCGGGTAGATCAGCACGAGGATGCCGACGGCCGGCGCGATCATCACGCGCACGCGGCCGTAGGTGTCCGACCAGTGGCCGACGAGCGGCGCGAACGCCATCTGGATCACGCCGACCACCAGGATCGCCGCGAACGCGGCCGACGGCGCGAGGCCGAGCTGCTTCACGCCGTAGGTCGGCATGAACAGCACGAGATAAGTCGCGACGGTGCCGAGCACGACCACGCCCATTGCGGCGACGAGGCGCGCCTTGTGCGACGCGAACGTGTCGCGCAGCGGGTTCGCGGTGCCTTCCGCCGCGAGGAATTCGGGCGTCTCGTCGACCTTCGTGCGGATGTAGTACGCGACCGGCCCGAGGAGCAGGCCGAAGAAGAACGGCACGCGCCAGCCCCACGACGCCATCTGCGCGGCCGTGAGCTGCGCGTTCAGCACGGTGCCGAAGCCGGCGGCGAGCAGCGTCGTGAGCCCCTGGCTCGCGACCTGCCAGCTCGCGAAGAAGCCGCGCCGGCCCGGCACGTGCTCGGCGAGGAACGCGGTCGCGCTGCCGAACTCGCCGCCGGCCGAGAAGCCCTGCATCAGCCGCGCGGCGACGAGGATCACCGGCGCCGCGACGCCGATCGTCTCGTACGTCGGCAGCACCGCGATGATCAGCGTGCCGCCCATCATCAGCAGGATCGACAGCGTGAGCGCGGCCTTGCGGCCCGCGCGGTCGGCATACGCGCCGAGCACGATCGCGCCGAGCGGGCGCATGAAGAACGACACGCCGAACGTGCCGAGCGTGAGCAGCAGCGACACGGTGTCGTTGCCGGCCGGGAAGAACAGCTTCGAGATCGTCACCGCGAAGAAACCGTAGACGACGAGGTCGAACCACTCGAGCGCATTGCCGATCGACGCGGCGACCACCGCGCGCCACACGCGCGGCGACGAGGCAATGGAGCTGGACTGCGTGACGGCATGCATCGGCGATCTCCTTGTCGTTGTACGTTCTGTTCGGGGCGGCCGCTCGCGCGCCGTCGGCCTGCCCGGCGCCGCATCCGGCGCTCGGGCGATTATAGGCGCGCAAATAAAAACCGCCGCGCCCCTGACGGGAACGCGGCGGCGGGCTCGCGACGGGCCGGCGCGAAGGCCGGCCCGGCCGGCGGGCTTACTGCTGCTTGAGCGCTTCGGCCGTGATCAGCAGCTTCGTCTTCATCTTGAAGCCGTACTGCTTGCCGTAGTCGAGGCCGAAATCGCTGCGGTCGAATTCGCCGACGGCATCGACGCCGCACACTTCACGCTTGAGCATCGGGTGCGGCATGCACTTGAACGAGTCGATCTTCAGCGTGACCGGCTTCGTGACGCCATGCAGCGTCAGGTTGCCGACCACCGATACCGGCTTGTCGCCGTCGAACTTGATCGCGCCCTTGTAGTTCGCCTGCGGGAACTTGGCGACGTCGAAGAACTCGGCCGTCTGCAGATGCTCGTCGAGCTTCGTGCTGCCGGTGTGGATCGACGCGATGTCGGTCGTCACGTCGACCGTCCCCGTCTTCGCCGCGCGGTCGAGCGTCACAGTGCCGCTCGACTTGTCGAACTTGCCGCGCCAGACCGACAGGCCGCCCATGTGGTCAGCCTCGAAGCTCGGGTACGTGTGGCTCGGGTCGAACTGGTACGTGACGCTTTCGGCGAATGCCGAGAACGACAGCGACGCTGCCAGCGCGCCTGCGGCGATGATCAGTTGCTTTTTCAAACCTTTTCTCCTTGGAACGGCGCCGCGCCCTCGCGCGGCATTCGGGTGAGGCGACAATCCGCCGCTTACTTGGTGGCGACGAGATGGAACTTGATCTGCACTTCGTCCGCGACGACCGACGTGTCCTTCCACTCGCCGGTGCCGACGTTGAACGCCGAGCGCTTGATCGGCAGCACGCCGTCGAAGGTCTGCGTCGCGCCGCTCTGCGTGACCGTGACGGGCACCGTGACGTTCTCGGACTTGCCCTTGATCGTCAGCTTGCCGGTCACGTTGTACTTGTTGCCGCCCGCCGGCGCGATCGCCGACGACACGAACGTGGCCTGCGGATACGCCTTCGCGTCGAACCAGTCCTTGCCGGCAACCTGGTCGTTGTACATCTTGTCGCCGAGGTCATAGCTGGCGACGTCGATCGTCATCTGGGCGCTGCCCTGCGCGGCTTTCGCCGGGTCGAACTTCACCTGCGCGGAAAACTTCTTGAACGTGCCTTCGGTCGGCACGTTCATCTGCTTCGACACGGCGGACACCTTGCTCTTCGCGAGATCGACATCGGCGAGCGCCGCGCCCGACGCGACAAGTGACACCGCGGCGAACGCGGTCAGCATGGAGCGGGAGAAAGATACTTTCATGGGATCCTTCATTTGGCAAAGGGAAGCATCCGCGACAGCAGGCCGTCGCGGTCCAACAACTGGTGCTTGAGCGCCGCGACCACGTGCAGCGAAACGAGCGCAAGCAGAATGTAATTCAATGACACGTGAAGCGTCTTGAAGGTTTCCTTCAGCACCGGATCGGGGTCGATCAGCCGCGGCAGCGGCACGATGCCGAGGTAGACCACCGGGATGTTCGACGCCGAGCTGTACAGGTAGCCCGTCACCGGAATCACGATCATCAGCAGGTACAGCAGGATGTGCACGCCGTGCGACGCCGCGCGCTGCCACGCCGGCGTGCCGCCCGGCAGCGCCGGCGGCACGTGGGTCGCCCGCCACAGCACGCGGACGACGACCAGCGCGAATATCGTCACGCCCATCCACTTGTGCCACGAGAAGTACTTCAGCTTGGTCGGCGTGAAGCCGGGGATGTCGGTCATCACCCAGCCCATCGCGAACGCGCAGACGATCAGCAGCGCGATCAGCCAGTGCAGCGCGATCGCCGTCTGCGTATAGCGTACCGGCGTGGCCGGCAGCGATTTCGATGCCATCTTGGATTCCTCAGTTCAGCGAACGGCCGCGCCGGAAATTCGTCCGACGCTTGTCAAGGGCGCCATGCTACCGCAACCTTTTGACGCGCGCGGACTCTGAAGACAGGCCCGCCAGCCGGCTGACAGCTTCCTGTCATGTTACCGATCGGTCACCGAACCCGCGATCGTTGACACGCCGAAAAAGGCCTTTTGGTAAGATTGGCGCGGGTTCCGGCCCCGTCGACGCGTTTCCCCAGCCGTCGCACCACTGCCTTTTCCATGCAACGAAACGACCTGATTGCCTGCCACGAGTGCGACGCACTGTTGCACAAACCGCGCCTGAGCGGACGTGAAATCGCGCGCTGCCCGCGCTGCGACGCGCTGCTCTATCGCAACAGCACCGCGCAGATCGAGCGGATCTGCGCGCTCGCGCTCGCGGCGCTGATCACGTTCACGATCGCGCAGGCGTTCCCGATCCTCGAAATGGACGTGAACGGCAACCGCGTGCAGACCACGCTGATCGGCGCGATCGATTCGCTGTGGCACCAGGACATGGCGATCGTCGGCGTGATGGTGTTCTGCTCGACCGTGCTGTTCCCGCTCGTCGAGATGGCCGCGCTGCTGTACCTGCTGCTGCCGATCCGGCGCGGCGTCGTACCGCCCGGCTTCAACCTGGTGCTGCGCGCGATCGAGCTCGTGCGGCCGTGGGGCATGATCGAGGTGTTCATGCTCGGCATCCTCGTGACGATCGTGAAGATGGTGAGTCTTGCAAGAGTGGTTCCCGAGGCCGCGCTGTTCGCGTTCGCCGCGCTCACGCTGATGATCGCCGTCGTGCTGATGTTCGATCCGCGCACGCTGTGGGACATCGCCGACGACCTGCGCGCGGGCCGCTCGCCCGGGCAGCCCGACGATGCCGCCCCGCTGCCGGAAGCCGCCCGCCGATGACGATCCCGACCGCCGCCCGCGAGGGCTACGCCAGCTGCCACGCATGCGGCCTCGTGCAGACGCTCGACCATCCGCACGCACACTGCGCGCGCTGCGGCAGCGCCCTTCACTTCCGCACGCCGAACAGCGTGATGCGCACATGGGCGCTGCTGCTCGCCGCCGCGATCCTCTACATTCCCGCGAACCTGCTGCCGATCATGCGCACCGCATCGATCGTCGGTTCGCAGGAAGACACGATCATGAGCGGCGTGATCTATTTCTGGGTTTCCGGCGACTGGCCGCTTGCCGTCGTCGTGTTCGTCGCAAGCATCCTCGTGCCGATGCTCAAGCTCGGCGTGCTGCTGATCCTCGTGATCAGCGCGCAGCGCCGCGCCGCCTGGCGCCCGCTGCAGCGCACGCGCCTGTTCCGGATCGTCGAACGCATCGGCCGCTGGTCGATGCTCGACATCTTCGTCGTGACGCTGACCGTCGCGCTCGTCCATTTTCGTTCGCTCGCCATCATCACGGCCGGCCCCGGCGCGCTCGCGTTCGGTTCCGTCGTGATCCTGACGATGCTCGCATCGATGCAGTTCGATCCCCGCCTGATCTGGGATCCAGTCGAAACCTCAGGGAATCACCATGAATAGTCCACAAGGCCCGCAGCACGACGCGCCCCGGCCGCCCGATCCGACGATCTCGACGAAAAGCGGCTGGCTGCCTTCGCTCGTCTGGCTCGTGCCGCTGATCGCCGCGCTGATCGGCATCGGCCTCGTGATCAAGTCCGTGCGCGAGCGCGGCCCGGAAATCACGATCAGCTTCCACAGCGCCGAAGGGCTCGAGCCCGGCAAGACCCAGGTCAAGTACAAGGACGTCGAGATCGGCATGGTCAAGACGATCAAGCTGTCGAAGGACCTGTCGCGCGTGCTCGTCCAGGTGCAGCTCAAGAAGGAGGCGGAGGATTTCGCGGTCAAGGGCTCGCGCTTCTGGATCGTGCGGCCGCGCGTCGGCGCGACCGGCGTGTCGGGACTCGGCACGCTGCTGTCGGGCGCGTACATCGGCGTCGACGCCGGGCGCTCGGAGGATACGCTGACCGACTTCACGGGCCTCGAGACGCCGCCCGCCGTCACGGGCGACCAGAAAGGCACGCAGTACGTGCTGCGCGGCGATTCGCTCGGCTCGATCGACATCGGCTCGCCGGTCTACTACCGCCGCGTGCAGGTCGGCCAGGTGGTCGGCTTCTCGCTCGACAAGGACGGCACGGGCGTCACGTTCAACGTATTCGTCAATGCTCCGTACGACCAATACGTCGGCGTGAATTCGCGCTGGTGGCAGGCAAGCGGCGTGGACCTGCGGCTCGACTCGAGCGGCCTGAAGCTGAATACGCAGTCGCTCGCGACGGTGATCCTCGGCGGCATCGCGTTCCAGACGCCGCCGAACCAGGGCTCCGGCGCGACGGCGCCGAACAACACGACGTTCCGCCTCGCGTCCGACGAGGGCGAAGCGATGCGCGACCCGGACGGCCAGCCGCTGCAGGTCGTGATGAACTTCAACCAGTCGCTGCGCGGGCTCGCGGTCGGCGCGACGGTCGACTTCCGCGGCATCGTGCTCGGCGAAGTGACGAATATCGGCATCGACTTCGATCCGAAGACGAAGAACTTCCTGATGCCGGTGACGATGAACGTGTATCCGGAACGCCTCGGCCGCCGCTTCCGTGAAGCGATCGAGAGCAAGGGCGAACCGGCCCGCCGCGAGATCGTCGAGCGGCTCGTCCAGCACGGGCTGCGCGGCCAGCTGCGCACCGGCAACCTGCTGACGAGCCAGCTGTACGTCGCGCTCGACTTCTTCCCGAAGGCGCCGGCCGTGAAGATCGACACGGCGCGCCAGCCGCTCGAGCTGCCGACCGTGCCGAACACGCTCGACGAGCTGCAGCTGCAGGTCGCCGACATCGCGAAGAAGCTCGACAAGGTGCCGTTCGACCAGATCGGCGCGAACCTGAACAGCGCGCTCGCGAACGCCGACAAGCTGTTCAAGCAGCTCGACACGCAGGTCGCGCCGGAAGCGCGCGACACGCTGTCGGCCGCGAAGCAGACCTTCTCGACCGCCGAAGCGACGCTGCAGCAGGATTCGCCGCTGCAGTCCGACGTGCGCGGCGCGCTGAAGGAGCTCACGCGCACGCTGCAATCGCTGAACGCGCTCGCCGACTATCTGGAGCGCCACCCCGAATCGCTGCTCAAGGGCAAGCCAGGAGATAAACAATGACGACCACACGCGTGAACGGTTTCGCGAGCGGCGCGGCGGCGGCTGTCGCCGCCCTCGCGCTCGCCGCGTGCAGCTCGCCGCCCGCGCGGTTCTACACGCTAAGCCCGCCCGATGCCGCGGCGCCGCTGCGCACCGCGCCGGCCAACCCGGCGTTCCTGATCGAGGTGCCGGCCGTGGGCGTGCCCGAGCAGGTCGCGAAGAACCAGCTGGTCGTGCAGAAGAACGCCGCGCAGGTCGACGTGCTCGAGCAGGAACGCTGGGCGTCGCCGCCCGCCGACGAGATCCGCCGCGCGCTGTCGGACGATCTCGCCGCGCAGCTCGGCACGATCGACGTCGCGAATTCCGCGACTCCGCCCGGCGTGCCCGTGTACCGGATCAGCGTGAACGTGCAGCGCTTCGAGTCGTGGCCCGGCAAACGCGCGGCGGTCGACGCCGTGTGGAGCGTGCGCTCGCTCGCCACGCAGGCCGTGATGACCTGCCGCACGAGCGTCGCGCAACCGGTCGCCGACGGCTACGACGCGCTCGTCGCCGGCCACCGGCGCGCGCTCGACGTGATCGCCACGCAAGCCGCGGCCGGCGTGCGCGCGATGGCCGCGCGCCGCGGCACGGCGACTGCCGCGGCGCCCGCTGCCGGCAGCAAGACGGCCGCCGCGCCGGTCGTGCCGTGCCCGACCAACCCGACCTCCGGCGGCGACGCCGGCGCGACGGGCAAGTCCGGCGCGTAAGCAGGCGGCGCGCAGGCGAGCGCTGAATGGCGTCTCGCCTGCGCGGTTTCGAGCGGCGGGATCGGGATCTTCGACGCGGCGCTGGCCGCCGTCGGCGTTGCGGCGCCGCCCGCCTCCCGTCACGCTCATCGGCCAAACGGCCAATTTGCACTGTTTGTCAAAGTCGGCCGGAACCGGCGCCATGCCACACGGTCCGCTTGCGTTTTCCGGCCCGATTGACGATCCTACGCACTTTCCGGCTCGCGCCGTTCGTCGTGCGCGCCAGCCAGCGGCGCCGGGCCGCGTTCGGCCCGACCGCCGTGCCTCCCGGCGCCTGCACGCGATCGGCGTGCACCGCAGCGGGGCAGCCGCATCGCGGGTCGCCGCGCCTCGTCCGGCAACCGGCCCCGTCTCACCCGTTCTCCCCGGCGCCGCGCCGTTTCCCCGGCCGGCAATCCGAACCCGCCCGCCGAGGGCTTTCGTTATTCCGTTTATGCTTCGTTCCCTGACGACCCTGATCAAGAAGTGGCGCGCGTCGCGCAATGCCGGTCACCAGCTCGATGCGCTGCTCGCGCACGCCGACGCCGAGGCGTCGTACGCCGAGCGCAGCGAATGGCTGATCGAGCTCGCGCACTGGCTGCGCCGCACCGGCGCGATGCAGGCCGCCCAGGACGCGCCGGCCGATCGCGACGCCGATGCGCGCGCGTATCCGGCCCATGCGCGGCTGCGCTACCTGTTCCACGTGCTCGATCGCAATCCCGCGTGGAAAACCCACGCCGCGCGTATCCTGCGCGGCATCCTGCGCGAGTGCGACGGCATCTCGCTCCTGTGCGACGCCGGCATGCCCGTGCACTCGGGCTTCTTCGGCGCGCTGTTCGAGCGGATCGACTCGTCGCTGATCCCGCCCGCGCCGAACCGCCGCGAGCTGTCGGCGCTCTTCACGCTGATGTTCCCGACGCCGGAAGACGCGCAGTGGATCGACGCGTTGCCCGACGATCTCCTCACGCGCCTCGCCGAACTGCTTTCGTTCGACGTCACCGACGAAGAGCGCCACGAGCCGGGCTCGTTCTCGCGCGACCTGCTGGCCGCGCTGCACAACCTGACCTGCCAGATCAGCTCGACCGGCCTGTCGCAGACGGTGCGCAGCCGGCTCTCCGACGACGATGCGCGCAAGCCGCTCGAAACGCAGCCGTTCTACCGCCTCACGCGCGCGATGCTCGCGGTCGAGACCGCGCACGCGGCCGTCGAGGACGGCGGCGACCCGAGCAAATTGCTGCACGAGGTGAACTACCTGCGCGTGCTGCTCGACGAATGCCGGATCGCCGTCGACGACGTGTTCTCGCACCTGTACCGCAACGGCGTATCGGTCGACATCGTGTTCCAGGTCGAACGGATGCGCATGCGCATCGTGCGCGCCGAGATGCTGCTGAACGCGTGGATGGCGCGCGACGACCTGCACGGCATGGCGCACCTGACGGCCGAGCTCGTCGACGCGAACCACAACAGCCAGAGCGTGTCGCACCTCGTGCGCAGCAACTTCTCGCTGTTCGCGCGCAAGCTCGTCGAGACCAACGCGGACACCGGCGAGCACTACATCTCGCGCGGCCGCGCCGAGTACCTGAAGATGCTGCGGATGGCCGCGGGCGGCGGGCTCGTCACGGTCGTGACCGTGTGCGTGAAGTTCGCGATCACGGGCGCGCACCTGCAGTCGATGCTCGAAGGGCTGCTCGCGGGCGTCAACTACGCGGCCAGTTTCATGCTGATGCACTTCCTGCACTTCACGCTCGCGACCAAGCAGCCCGCGATGACCGCGCCGACCCTCGCGCGCGAGCTCGACGACACCGGCCACGAGGAAGGCGTGAAGGCGTTCGTCGCGTCGGTGATCGCGCTGATCCGCACGCAGGCCGCCGCGATTTCCGGCAACGTACTCGTCGTGCTGCCGGTGTGCCTGCTGGTGCAGCTGTTCGCGAGCAACGTGATGCACGCGAACCTGATCTCGCCGGAGAAGGCGCACACGACCCTGCACTCGTTCTCGCTGCTCGGCCCGACGCCGCTCTACGCGGCGCTGACCGGCGTGCTGCTGTGGGCGTCGAGCCTGCTCGCGGGCTGGGCCGACAACTGGTTCGTGCTGCACCGGGTCGGCGACGCGCTCACGTACAACCGCCGGCTGCGCCTCACGCTCGGCAAGGCCGGTGCCGCGAAGCTCGCGCACTTCTGCCGGTCGAACGTGGCCGGCGTGGTCGCGAACGTCGGGCTCGGCCTGATGCTCGGCCTCGTTCCGGCGATCGTCACCGTGTTCATGTTCCCGTTCGAGGTGCGCCACGTGACGCTGTCGGCCGGCTCGATCGGCATCGCGCTCGGCGTGCTGGGCAAGGATGCGCTCGGCACGCCCGAGCTGTGGTGGGCCGGCGCCGGCGTGCTCAGCATGGCGATCCTCAACGTGCTCGTGAGCTTCGCGCTGGCGTTCACGATGGCCGTGCGCTCGCGCAGCCTGCGCCGGACCAAGGTGCGCGCGCTCGTCGGCGCGATCGTCCGCACCGTGCTGTCGAATCCGCTCGCGCTGTTCTGGCCGGGCAGCGGCCCAGCCGCGCGCGCCGGCCAGCCGGGCTCGCACTGAGCCTGCGGCGGCATGGCGGTGCCCGTCCGGGCGCCGCCGCGCGGCCTGCCGGCCCGCCTGCGCGGCGCCCCGGCCCGCGCCGCGGCACCGAAAGGCGACGCAACGGCGGCCCCGGCCGCCCGCGCCGCGTACAATAGTGGACTTTTGCACGTCCTCACCCGCCTTATGTCCTCGCCCACCCTGTACGAATTCTTCGCCCCCTGCCCGCGCGGCCTCGAAGCGGCGCTTGCCGCCGAGCTGGCCGAAATCGCCGGCCGCCACCTGAACGGCGCGCCGTTCACCGCGGGCGCGCAGGTGCCGGGCGGCGTCCACTTCAGCGGCGGCTGGGCCGCCGGCATGGCCGCGAACCTCCATTCGCGGATCGCGAGCCGGGTCCTGCTGAAGATCGCGCACCGCGCGTACCGCAACGAGCAGGACGTCTACGCGCTCGCGCTCGAGCAGCCGTGGGAGCGCTGGTTCGCGGCGACGCAGACGCTGCGCGTCGACATCACCGCGATCAAGTCCCCGCTGAAGAGCCTCGAATTCGCGACGTTGCGCGTGAAGGACGCGATCTGCGACCGGATGCGCGACAAGACCGGCGCGCGCCCGAGCATCGACACCGGGGCGCCGGACGTGCGCGTGTTCGCCTTCCTGACGGCGGGCGAGTGCACGCTGTATCTCGACACGTCGGGCGAGCCGCTGTTCAAGCGCGGCTGGCGTCTCGACAAGGGCGCGGCGCCGCTGCGCGAGAACCTCGCGGCCGGCATCCTGCGCCTGACGGGCTGGACGCCCGGCACGGCGCTGTACGACCCGATGTGCGGCAGCGGCACGTTCCTCGCGGAAGCCGCGCAGATCGCACTCGGCGTGGCGCCGGGCGTCGAGCGCCGGTTCGGCTTCGAGAAGCTCAAGCAGTACGACATCACCGCGTGGCAGGGGCTGAAGGTCCCGGCGCTGGACGCGAAGCGCGCGGCGCGCGGCAAACGCGGCGAAGCGCTCGGCGTGTACGGCAGCGACATCTCGGGCGACATGCTCGAGAAGGCGCGCGCGAACCTCGAGCGTGCGGGCGTGCCGTCGGTATGGCTCAAGCAGGTCGACGCGCGCGGGATGACGCCGCCGTGCGACGGCCCGGGCATCATCCTCGCGAACCCGCCGTACGGCGAGCGGATCGAGGTGCGCGGCCGCAGCGCGCGCGGCGAGGTGCGCGAGACGGGCCGCAACCGCGGCAACGACGACGCGTTCCGCCGCACCCACACCGACGCACCCGACAGCGAGTTCTTCAACGCGCTCGGCGATGCGCTGAAGCAGCGCTTCACCGGCTGGCAGGCGTTCCTGCTGACGTCCGACCGTTCGCTGCCGGGCCAGCTGCGGCTGCGCGAGTCGGCGAAGACGCCGCTGTTCAACGGCGCGCTCGAATGCCGGCTGTTCCGCTTCGACCTGATCGCCGGCAGCGTGAAGGCGCGCCCGGCCACGCCGGAAGGCGACGCGTAACCTGCATCATGATCGCCGCGGGGCCGCCGGTGCGGCCTTGCTGCGGCACCTGGAACGCCGCCGTTACCGCACCCGCGGCAACGGCGGCGTTTCGTTTCAATGCGTCGAGCACGTCCGGCGCCCCATCGTGAAGGGCAGTGCCTGCCCCGTCCCGAGCAGCGTCTTCAGGCTCGACCGCACGACCGGCCATCCGCCGCGAATCCCGCGATCCATCTCCGAGCCCGGCACCAGCCCGTCGTGCGTGACGGTCCGCTTTACCACGCCCTCGTGCGGCTCGACGAGACCGGTCACGCGCGACGCCTCCCCCTCCCCTGACGACGGCGTACGCCACGTGACGACCAGCCAGTGCGGCGGATCGTTCTCGCCCCCTTCGCCAACGATGTCGACCCGCGACGGATCGTCGTAGTCCCGATGCTCCCGGCGCTAGCCCGTCGCACAGTTCGGACAGCGTCTGCCCGCTTTTCGCGTGCAGCAAATCGAGCACCCGGCGGCGCGTGGCGTCGGCCAGCGCCTTGAAAACGAGATCCATGCCACTCCCGGGTCAATGGCCTTGTTACGCAACCACGCAGTTGCATGTCAGGGGTGACAACTCTACTGACAATACGGTGTCAGCAGGCCGCGATCACACTGCAATCCCGGCGCAATGCAAGGCTGGTTTCCGCACCGAACCCGAACAACAAACAACCCAACAAGGAGCTCGTCATGACGTCTGCAACCGCCAATGCCACGCTGGAGCGCGCGATCGCGTGGTTCGACATTCCGTCCCTCGATTTCGACCGGGCGATCCGCTTTTACGAAACCGTGCTGCAGACGACGCTGCAGCGCGCCGTCATCGGCGGCGTGCCGATGGCCACGTTCGACCGCGACGCCTCGAGCACGGGCGGCAGCATCGTGTT
Organism: Burkholderia sp. HI4860; assembly: GCF_002223045.2. NCBI lineage: Bacteria > Pseudomonadati > Pseudomonadota > Betaproteobacteria > Burkholderiales > Burkholderiaceae > Burkholderia > Burkholderia sp. HI4860. The sequence goes on from NZ_NKFO02000003.1 coordinate 1,224,526, forward strand.
CGACCCGCAGCAGCTGAAGCCGAGCGCGAACGGCGTGCTCGTCTACCTGAACGCCGGCGAATCGGTCGTCGCGGCGCTCGAACGCGCGAAGCGCGCGGGCGGCGTCGTGCAGGGCTCGGTCGTCGAGCTGCCGAACAACTACGGCTACGTCGGCTACCTGATCGACACCGAAGGCAACCGCGTCGGCCTGCACGCGCCGAAATGCCACTGAACGCGGGGGCCGTCGGGCCGGCGCGGCGCTATCATCGCGAAGTCTCCACTGCCGTTGGAATCGAGGTGCCGTCATGACGCGCCGTGCCGACCGCCTGTTCCAGATCGCCGAGCTGCTGCGCGGCCGTCGTCTCACGACCGCGCAGCAACTGGCCGACTGGCTGTCGGTGTCGCCGCGCACCGTCTATCGCGACGTGCGCGACCTGCAACTGTCAGGGGTGCCGATCGAAGGCGAAGCCGGCATCGGCTACCGGCTGAACCGCAACGCGAGCCTGCCGCCGCTCACGTTCACGGCCGAGGAACTGGCCGCGCTCGCCACCGGCGCACGCATGCTCGAGACCTGGGGCGGTGCGCGCTTCGCGAGCGGGGCGCGCTCGGCGCTCGCGAAGATCGCATCGGCGATGCCGGCCGACAAGCGCACGGCGCTCGACCGCCTGCCCGTGTTCGCGCCGTCGTTCCACATCGACGAGACGTTTTGCGCGAAAGTCGACGCGATCCACCAGGCCATCGACACGCGCCACGTCGTCAGCTTCGGCTACCGCGACCGGCTCGGCGCGCATTCGCAACGCCGCGTGTGGCCGCTCGGGCTCGTCTACTGGGGCGGGCGCTGGACGATCGGCGCGTGGTGCGAGCTGCGCGACGATTTCCGCACCTTCGACATCGCGCGAATGGGCGACATCACCGTGCACGAGCAGTTTCCGGACATGGAAGGGCGGCGGATCGCCGACTACATGCGGATCGCGGAAGCGCCGATGCGCTGACGCAGCACGACGGCGGGCGCGTTGCGCGCCGCCGCTGTCCCTGTTCCGGGCCGCCAAGCGGCGCCCCGCCAACCCTACCCGCCGAACACCACCGTCCGCTTCGGCCGCTCGTCGACGTGCAGCGAAAACACGTCGGGGCGCGCGTAATGCCCGACCACGTCGAAGTCGTAGCGCGCCCGCACGAGTTCGTCGGTATCGATGCGTGCGGTCACGAGCCCGGCTTCGCCGATCAGCGGCTCCGTCAGCAGGTCGCCGAGCGGCCCGACGATCACGCTGCCGCCGCGAATCAGCGGCCGCTCCGGATCCCAGCCCGGCACGTCGATGCCGAGCGCGCGAGGCGACGGCTGCACCTGGCATGCGCTGACGACGAAGCAGCGCCCTTCGTGCGCGATATGCCGCATCGAGCTCTGCCAGACGTCGCGCTCGTCGACGGTCGGCGCGCACCAGATCTGCACGCCCTTCGCGTACATCGCGCAGCGCAGCAGCGGCATGTGGTTCTCCCAGCAGATCGCGGCGCCCGCGCGGCCCGCGGCCGTGTCGACGACCGGCAGCGTCGAGCCGTCGCCCTGCCCCCAGACCAGCCGCTCGGTGCCGGTCGGCATCAGCTTGCGGTGCTTCGCGACGAGCCCGTCGCGCGGATCGAAGAACAGCGCCGTGCAGTACAGCGTGCTGCCGCCGCGCTCGATCACGCCGACCACGAGGCTCGCGCCCGTGCGCTGCGACAGCGCCGCCAGCTCGTCGGTTTCCGGCCCCGGCACGTCGATCGCCTGCGCGGCGTAACGCGCATACGCGTCGCGGCCTTCGGGCAACCGGTAACCGAGCCGCGTGCCGAAGATCTCGCCTTTCGGATAGCCGCCTAGCACGGCCTCGGGCAGCACGACGAGCGACGCGCCGCTGTCGCGGATCGCGGTTTCGTAGCCGAGGATCGTGTCGAGCGTGGCGCGCGTGCCGGCGGGCGATGCGCCGATCTGCAGCGCGGCGATGACTGACGTGGACATGAAGGCGTCTCCGGTGAATGGGGTAACGCCATCTTTATCGATAAGATGTCATCGATCAAATCGATAGAACGATAAGTGTCATGAATGCAGATGATATCGCCGGCCTCGACCTGAACCTGCTGAAGGTGTTCGAGGCGCTGTACGAGGAAGGCGGCGCGAGCCGCGCGGCGCTGCGGCTCGGCCTCACGCAGTCGGCGGTGAGCGCGGCGCTCGCGCGGCTGCGTGTGATCTACGCCGATCCACTGTTCGTGCGCACCGGCCGCGGGCTCGCGCCGACGCCGCGCGCGGACGAACTCAAGCCGATCCTGTCCGACGCGCTCGACCGCTGCCGCGAAAGCCTCGCGATCGCGGCCGACGGCGGCGACCGCATCGGCCGCACGATCTCGATCGGGCTGTCGGACGACTTCGAGATCGCGCTCGGCCGCGCGCTGATCGACGCCGTCGCGCGGGAAGCCGCCGGCATCCGGCTGATCTTCCGGCAGACGCACAGCGGCATCGCCGGCGACGCGCTGCTGCGCCACGGTGTCGACCTTGCCATCGCATCCGGCGGCTTCTCGGCGAACGGGCTCAGCCGGCGCGCGGTCGCGACCGGCGGCTATGCGTGCCTGATCGACCCGGCCGCCAGCCCGAAGCCGCCGCGCACGCTGACGCTCGCCGATTTCCTGCGGCGCGACCACCTGCTCGTGTCGTCGGGCGGCGTGATCGGGATCGTCGACGAGGCGCTGGCGACGCTCGGCCACAAGCGGCGCGTCGCGGCGTCGACCACGCATTTCGCCGCGTTGCCGTACCTGCTCGCCGGTTCCGACGCCGTCGCGACGATTCCCGCGCATGCGGCGCGCGCGATCGCGCAATCCACCCCGCTGCGCGCGCTCGCCTGCCCGGTCGACTTGCCGCACTACCCGGTCGAAATCGGCTGGCGCACGAGCACGCAGCGCGACCCGGCGATCGTGCGCGTACGCGACACGATCGCCGCGTGCGTCGCCCATCGCGTCGCGCCGTGAAATCGGCAACCCAGACGAATTGAAAGGGTCTGATTCGTTTAGCGCAGCGACCGGCAGCGTTCGGGCGCAACCGGTAAAATGCCGAACCATGAAACCCGAAATCTGGACCCCGCATGTGACGGTCGCCGCGCTCGTCGAGCACGCCGGCCGCTTTCTCATGATCGAGGAAGAAACCTCGTCGGGCCTGCGCATCAACCAGCCGGCAGGCCATCTCGAAGCCGGCGAAACGCTGGCCGACGCCGTGATCCGAGAAACGCTCGAGGAAACCGCGCACCCGTTCACGCCCGACGCGCTCGTCGGCGTCTATCTCGCGCACTACGACCGCCCCGGCACCGCCGGCGCGACCTACCTGCGCTTCACGTTCTGCGGCACGGCCAGCGAGCCGATCGCAGGCCACGTGCTCGACGACGGCATCGTCCGCACGCTGTGGATGACCGCCGACGAGCTGCGCGCGTGCGGCGAGCGCCATCGCTCGCCCGCGGTGATGCGCTGCGTCGACGATTACCTCGCCGGGCGGCGCATTCCGCTCGATTTCGTGCACACGCATTCGGTCGCGCCGCGCCCCGAAGCATTCGAACGTCAGGCGGTCAACAAATGAGCAAGCGCCGTGTAGTGGTGGGTATGTCGGGCGGCGTCGATTCGTCGGTGACCGCATGGCTGCTGAAGGAACAGGGTTACGACGTGGTCGGCCTGTTCATGAAGAACTGGGAAGACGACGACGACGGCGAATACTGCTCGACGCGCCAGGACTGGATCGACGTCGTGTCGGTGGCCGACCTGATCGGCATCGACGTGGAAGCCGTCAACTTCGCGGCCGAATACAAGGACCGCGTGTTCGCCGAATTCCTGCGCGAATACTCGGCCGGCCGCACGCCGAACCCCGACGTGCTGTGCAACGCCGAGATCAAGTTCAAGGCGTTCCTCGATCACGCGATGTCGCTCGACGCGGAAATGATCGCGACCGGCCACTATGCGCGCGTGCGCGAGCGTGACGGGCGTTTCGAACTGCTGAAGGCCTTCGATCATACGAAAGACCAGTCGTACTTCCTGCACCGGCTGAACCAGGCGCAGCTGTCGAAGACGATGTTCCCGCTCGGCGAGATCCCGAAGACGAAGGTGCGCGAGATCGCCGCGCAGATCGGGCTGCCGAACGCGAAGAAGAAGGATTCGACCGGCATCTGCTTCATCGGCGAACGGCCGTTCCGCGATTTCCTGAACCGCTATCTGCCGACGAAACCCGGCCCGATGAAGACGCCGGACGGCAAGGTCGTCGGCGAGCATATCGGCCTCGCGTTCTACACGTTCGGCCAGCGCAAGGGCATCGGCCTCGGCGGCAGCAAGACCGGCAACGGCGATCCGTGGTTCGTCGCCGCGAAGGACATCGCGTCGAACACGCTGTACGTCGTGCAGGGCCACGATCATCCGTGGCTGCTGGCGCGCGAGCTGGTCGCCGGCAACGTGAGCTGGGTCGCCGGCGAACCGCCGGCCGAAGGTTTCGCGTGCGGTGCGAAGACGCGCTACCGGCAGGCCGACGCGGCGTGCGCATTCGGCGCCGCCACGCCCGGCCCGGCAGGCGAAGCGCGCTTCTCGCTTGCGTTCGACGACGCGCAGTGGGCCGTCACGCCCGGCCAGTCGGCCGTGCTGTACGACGGCGAGATCTGCCTCGGCGGCGGGATCATCGAATCCGCGCTGTCCGGCAACGTGCAGTCGAACGAAGCACCGGCCCTCGCGCTCGCCCGCTGACGCACTGCCGCCGGCGCCGCCGCGCAAGCGGGCGCCGGCCGGACGCGGCCCCGCCGCTCATCGCATGTTCCGTACCGACGCGTCGTAGCGCTCGCGCGCCGCGTCCAGCTCGGGAAAATGGCGCTCGGCCCAGCGGTCGAGCGCCACGAGCGTCTCCACGAGCGACCCCGCCACCGCCGTCAACCGGTACTCGACGTGTGCGCGCCGCGCCGCCACCGCGATGCGTTCGATCAGCCCGTTGCGCTCCAGCTCGCGCAGCGTCTGCGTCAGCACCTTCTGGGAAATCCCGCCGATACGCTTGAGCAGCTCGCCATTGCGCAGCGGCCGCTCGGCCAGCGCCGGCAGGATCAGCAGCGACCATTTGCCGGCGACCAGCGCGAGCGCATCGCGCGCCGAGCAGTCCGCCGCATAGACGTCGCCGGGAAATGCCATGGTTACCTCCGGGTGCGTGATTGCGCGGCCCCACCGCCGCCGGCCATCATCGTCGCACACTCCCGGAGCCCGCCATGCATGCGCTGATCGTCGTCGCCCATCCCGAACCGCAGTCGTTCAACGCCACCCTCGCCGGCGCGGCGGCCGACGCCTGGCGCGCGGGCGGCCATACCGCGACGGTCGCGAACCTGTACGCAGACGCGTTCGACCCGCGCGAAGCGCCGCACCATTACGCAGACCGGCTCGACACCGCCCGCTTCGACGCGCAGCGCGAGCAGCGCCATCACTGGGAACGCGGCACGCTCGCGCCCGAGATCGTGCATCACGGCGGCCTGCTGAAGCAAGCCGATGCGCTGATCCTGCAGTTCCCGCTGTGGTGGTTCGGCGCGCCCGCGATCCTGAAGGGCTGGATGGATCGCGTCTTCGTCTACGGCGGCCTTTACAGCAGCCGGCAGCGCCACGATCGCGGCGTGCTGCAAGGGCGGCGCGCGTTGCTGAGCGTCACGACCGGCTCGTCGGCCGCCGCCTGCGCGCCCGATGGCCGTGAAGGCGATACCCGTCTGCTGTTGTGGCCGATCATGTACGCGCTGCGCTACGTCGGCTTCGACGTGCTCGAACCGCACCTGATCCACGACGTCCGCGGCGGCCTCGCGGGCGATGCCGCGCGGCGGCAGGACGCGCGCCTCGCACGCTGCCTCGTCGACTACCGCACGCGGCTGCGCGACTGGCCCGCGTGGCCGCGCGTGCCGTTCAACCGCGACGAGGACTTCGACGACGACGCCCGGCTGAAGCCCGGCACCCCGGCGTACAGCCCGTTCATCCGCCCGGCCGAGGCCGGCCGGTAGCCGCCGGCTCGGCAACGCGAGCTTCACGACACCCGTAGTAGACTCTCGACCATCGTGGGCGCCGGCGGCGGCGGGTACGGCACGGGCAGCATGCCCGCCGGGCCTGCGCGATGCCTCGGGCGCCGACCTGCCGGCCGCCGCGCGATCCTGGCGACGTGACGGCCATCCAGACAATTACGATGGAGTCCCCATGTTTTCCCGACGCTATATCGCGATGTGGTGCGCGGTCCTGCTGTTCGTGGCCGTCGCGGCGCTCGCCGCCCGGCACACGATCGCGTGGCTGTGGCTCGTGATCCCGGCCGCCCTCGTCGCGCTCGGCCTGTACGACCTGAAGCAGGACCGCCACGCGATCCTGCGCAACTACCCGCTCTGGGGCCACTTCCGCTTCCTGTTCGAATTCATCCGACCTGAAATCCGCCAGTATTTCGTCGAGGACGACACCGACGAGAAGCCGTTCTCGCGCGCGCAGCGCAGCCTCGTCTACCAGCGCGCGAAGAACGTCGCCGACAACCGCCCGTACGGCACCGAGCTGAACGTGAAGGCCGTCGCGCACGAATGGATCAGCCACTCGCTCGCGCCGACGAAGCTGCCGAACCACGATTTCCGCATCCGCGTCGGCGCGAACCGTGCGCAACCGTACGACATTTCGATCTTCAACATCTCGGCGATGAGCTTCGGCTCGCTGTCCGCGAACGCGATTCGCTCGCTGAACCTCGGCGCGAAGAAAGGCGGTTTCGCGCACGACACGGGCGAAGGCTCGCTGTCGAAGTACCACCGCGAGAACGGCGGCGACATCATCTGGGAAATCGCGTCCGGCTACTTCGGCTGCCGCAACGACGACGGCACCTTCAACCCCGACAAGTTCGCGAAGCAGGCCGCCGATCCGCAGGTCAAGATGATCGAGGTGAAGCTGTCGCAGGGCGCGAAGCCCGGCCACGGCGGCGTGCTGCCGGCCGCGAAGATCACGCCGGAAATCGCCGAGACGCGCGGCGTGCCGATGGGCAAGGACTGCATCTCGCCCGCGACGCACTCGGAGTTCTCGACGCCGCGCGGGCTGCTCGAATTCGTCGAACGGCTGCGCACGCTGTCGGGCGGCAAGCCGACCGGCTTCAAGCTGTGCATCGGCCATCCGTGGGAATTCTTCGGGATCGCGAAGGCGATGCTCGAGACCGGCATCGTGCCGGACTTCATCGTCGTCGACGGCGCGGAAGGCGGCACGGGCGCGGCGCCGCTCGAATTCACCGACCACGTCGGCGTGCCGCTGCAGGAAGGGCTGCTGCTCGTGCACAACACGCTCGTCGGGATCGGCGTGCGCGATCGCGTGAAGCTCGGCGCGAGCGGCAAGATCATCACCGCGTTCGACATCGCGCGTACGCTCGCGATCGGCGCGGACTGGGTGAACTCGGCGCGCGGCTTCATGTTCGCGGTCGGCTGTATCCAGGCGCAGCACTGCCACACCGATCGCTGCCCGACCGGCGTCGCGACGCAGGACCCGGTGCGCCAGCGAGCGCTCGTCGTGCCCGACAAGGCCGAGCGCGTGTACAACTTCCACCGCAATACGCTGCATGCGTTGCAGGAACTCGTGCAGGCGGCCGGCCTCGCGCATCCGTCCGAGCTGCGCGCGCATCACATCGTGCAGCGGGTCGCGCCGCATGAAGTGCGGCTGATGTCGCAGTTGCTGAAGTACCTGAAGCCCGGCGCGCTGCTCGACGGCCAGACCTGCGGCTTCTCCCTGTACGACAAGTGGTGGCCGATTGCGCGCAGCGATTCGTTCACGCTCGGCGAAGCCGTGTACGCGTCGATCGAATGACGCGGGCCACCGCCCCCGCTACGGGGCGGCCCGGTAAAAAGAAAAGCGCCCCGCGGGGCGCTTTGCTTTTGTCTGCCGAATGCGTGAAACGCGTGAATGCGTCGCGTGCGGCTCAGTTTTGCGGCAGCGTATCGGCGAACGACGGCCGCTGCAGCAGCTTCGCGAAGTGCTTGTCGAGGTTCGGGTGGCGATCGCGCCAGTTGAGCTCCGGCATCCGGAAGTCGAGATAGCCGAGCGCGCAGCCGAGTGCGATGTCGGCGAGCGTGTAATGATTACCGACGCACCACGTCTTGCCGCCGAGGCCCTGCGACATCGCGACGAGGCCGTCGTCGATCTTGCGTTGCTGGCGCGCGATCCAGCCAGCGCTGCGCTGCGCCTCGTCACGCATCGTATGTTCGAGGCGAATCGCGACCGCCGCGTCGATCACGCCGTCGCCCAGCGCTTCCCAGCACCGCACCTCGAGGCGCTCGCGGCCCGACGGCGGAATCAGCTTGCCGACCGGCGACAGCGTATCGACGTATTCGCAGATCACGCGGGAATCGAACACCGCGGCACCATCCTCCATCACGAGGCACGGGACCTTGCCGAGCGGATTCGATGCATGAATATCCGTCTCCGGCGCCCACACGTTCTCGAGCTCCAGCTTGTAGTCGATCTTCTTTTCAGCCAGCACGATCCGCGCCTTGCGGACGTACGGGCTGCTGAGCGAACCGATTAATTTCATCATCTGCCTTTTTAAGGGAACCGCCGAGAGTATACGTTGTCGCCGATCATAACCGGCCGGCGTCGCGCGACAGAAAATCGCCCGGACGGCCTGTGGATGGTTTGCAACAACCGCCGCGCGGGCCTTCCGGAGCGGCTTCCCGCCCCCTCTCTCACGCACGGCGTCCCGCGGCGCTACAATCGCACGAATGAACGCGCCCCTCGATACCGCCATCGCCGTCGACGTCTACCGCCAGCGCCGTGAACGCGTGCTTGCCGCACTGCGTGCCGCCGGCGGCGGCGTCGCCATCGTCCCCACCGCGCCGGAAGTGCCGCGCAACCGCGATACGGACTATCCGTACCGGTTCGACAGCTACTTCCACTACCTGACGGGCTTCAGCGAACCGGATGCCGTGCTCGTGCTGAACGCGGCCGCACCGCACGGCGCGCCGGAGTCGATCCTGTTCTGCCGCGGCAAGAATGCCGACCGCGAAATCTGGGAAGGCTTCCATTACGGGCCCGAAGCCGCGCGCGACGCGTTCGGCTTCGACGCGGCGTTCGCGGTCGACGTAATCGATACCGAGATGCCGCGGCTGCTCGCCGACGCGGGCACCGTGCACTACCGGTTCGGCGCATCGGCCGACTTCGAGCGCCGGCTCGCGGGCTGGCTCGACGCGGTACGCGCGCTGGCGCGCACGGGCGTCGCCGCGCCGGACGCGATGCTCGACCTCACGCCGCTGCTCGACGACATGCGGCTCGTGAAGGACGAGCACGAGCTCGCGATCATGATGCGCGCCGCGCACATCTCCGCCCTGGCGCACCGCCGCGCGATGCAGGCGTGCCGCCCCGGTATCCGCGAATACGAACTCGAGGCCGAATTGCTGTATGTGTTCCGCAAGCACGGCGCGCAGTCGCCCGCGTACGGCTCGATCGTCGCGGCCGGCGCGAACGCGTGCGTACTGCACTACCCGGCCGGCAACGCGGCCGCGAAGGACGGCGACCTGATCCTGATCGACGCCGCGTGCGAACTCGACGGCTATGCGTCGGACATCACGCGCACATTCCCGGCCAACGGGCGTTTCTCGCCCGCGCAGCGCACGCTGTACGACATCGTGCTCGCCGCGCAGCAGGCCGCGATCGACGCGACGCGCGCCGGCGTGCCGTTCGAGGCGCCGCACGACGCCGCCGTGCGCGTGCTCGCGCAGGGGCTGCTCGACACCGGCATCCTCCCGAAAACGCGCTTCTCGACCGTCGACGACGTGATCGCCGAGCGCGCCTACGCACGCTTCTACATGCATCGCACCGGCCACTGGATCGGCATGGACGTGCACGATTGCGGCGATTACCGCGAGCGGCTCGCCGAGCGTGACGGCAACGGCGCGCTGCCGTGGCGCACGCTGAAAGCCGGCATGACGCTGACGATCGAGCCCGGCCTGTACGTGCGCGCCGCCGACGACGTGCCGCCCGAGTACTGGAACATCGGCATCCGCATCGAGGACGACGCGATCGTGCGCGAGCACGGCTGCGAGCTGATCACGCGCGGCGTGCCCGTCGCGGCGGACGAGATCGAAGCGCTGATGCGCGCGGGCGCATGACCGGCCGCCGCCGACCGTTACCTCCGTTTCACGAATCAAGATGACGACCGCCTCCTCCCCGGCCACGCCGGACTACGATCTCGCCATCGTCGGCGCGGGCCCCGTCGGGCTCGCGCTCGCCGGCTGGCTCGCGCGCCGCAGCGCCACGCAGCACGCATCGATCGCACTGATCGACGCACGCGAACCGGCCGCGAGCGCGAACGATCCGCGCGCGATCGCCGTGTCGCACGGCAGCCGCGTGCTGCTCGACACGCTCGCGTGGCCCGCCGACGCGACGCCGATCGAACATATCCACGTGTCGCAGCGCGGCCATTTCGGCCGCACGCTGATCGACCGCGACGAACACGACGTCGCCGCGCTCGGCTATGTCGTGCGTTACGGCTCGCTCGTGCAGGCGCTCGCGGGCGCCGTGCGCGGCACGCGCGTCGACTGGCTCACGTCGACCACCGCGCGTGCGCCGCAGCAGGATGCCGACGGCGTCACGCTGACGCTCGACGGCCCGCAGGGCGAGCGCACGCTGCGCGCACGCGTCGTCATCAATGCCGAAGGCGGGCTGTTCCACGAACAGCAGGCCGACGCCGGCAAACATCGCCGCGACTACGGGCAGACCGCGATCGTCGGCACGGTCACGGTATCCGCGCCGCGCCCGAACGTCGCGTGGGAACGCTTCACGCACGAAGGCCCGCTCGCGCTGCTGCCGCTCGGCGGGCCACGCCAGGCCGAGTACGCGCTCGTCTGGTGCTGCACGCCCGACGAAGCGGCGCGCCGCGCCGCGCTGCCCGACGATGCGTTCCTGCACGAGCTCGGCCGCGCATTCGGCGAACGCATGGGCGCCTTCGTCGCGATCGCGGGCCGCGCCTCGTTCCCGCTCGGCCTGACCGCCGCGCAATCGCTCGTCAACGGCCGCGTCGCGATCGTCGGCAATGCCGCGCAGACCCTGCACCCCGTCGCGGGCCAGGGGCTCAACCTCGGGCTGCGCGATGCGCATACGCTCGTCGACACGCTGTCCGCGCAAGGCTTCGAAGCCACCGCGCTCGCCACCTTCAACGCGCGCCGCGCACTCGACCGGCGCTTCACGATCGGCGCGACCGACACGCTGGCACGCCTGTTCACGATCGACTCCGGCCCGCTCCCGCTGCTGCGCGGCGCGGCGCTCACCGCGCTCGAGTTCGTGCCGCCGCTCAAGAAGGTGATCGCGCGCCAGATGATGTTCGGCCAGCGCAACTGACGCGCGGCGCGCCCAGTCGCGCCGCTCAAACCGGGTCAAATCGGCGGGGCATGGGAATACGGTAAAATGCGCGTTTCCCTCTGCCCTTTCCCTGCCCGCGCCCGCCGCGGGCGGTGCCATTGCGATGCCCGTTATCGGCCCTCACGTATTGCGTAACAACCTGTTCGTCGCCCCGATGGCCGGCGTGACGGATCGTCCGTTCCGCCAGCTCTGCAAGCGGCTGGGCGCCGGTTACGCCGTGTCCGAGATGGTCGCGTCCAACGCGCAGCTGTGGAAGAGCGCGAAGACGATGCGGCGCGCGAACCACGAAGGCGAGGTGGAACCGATTGCGGTCCAGATCGCCGGCGCCGATCCCGCGATGATGGCCGAAGCGGCCCGCTACAACGTCGACAACGGCGCGCAGATCATCGACATCAACATGGGCTGCCCGGCAAAGAAGGTCTGCAACGTCGCGGCCGGCTCCGCGCTGCTGCAGAACGAGCCGCTCGTGCAGCGCATCGTCGAGGCCGTCGTCGCGGCGGTCGGCACGGGGCCCGATGCGGTGCCCGTCACGCTGAAGATCCGCACCGGCTGGGATCGCGAGCACAAGAACGCGATCACGGTCGCGCGCCTGGCCGAAGCCGCCGGCATCTCGATGCTCACCGTGCACGGCCGCACGCGCGCCGACCTGTACCGCGGCGACGCCGAGTACGACACCATCGCGGCCGTGAAGGCGGCCGTGCGGATTCCGGTGGTCGCGAACGGCGACATCACGTCGCCCGCGAAGGCGAAGGCCGTGCTCGACGCCACCGGCGCCGACGCGCTGATGATCGGTCGTGCCGCGCAAGGTCGGCCCTGGCTGTTCCGCGAAATCGATCATTTCCTGCAAACCGGCGAGCTGCTGCCCCCGCCGCGGATCGACGAGATCCAGCACGTGATGAACGAACACCTGGAAGACCACTACGCTTTCTATGGTGAATTCACGGGAGTCCGTACTGCGCGCAAGCACATCGGCTGGTACACTCGCGGCCTTTCCGGTGCCAACGGGTTCCGGCACAGGATGAACACGCTCGATTCCACCCGCGAGCAGCTCGCCGCCGTCAATGCCTTCTTCGAGGCGCAAAAGGCGCTGTCGGACCACCTCGTCTACGTCGATGACGAAGAGGAAAACGGCCAGGGCGAGTCGGACGACCATAACCAGTTAGCAGCATGAGCAAGCACAACATCGAACAATGTGTCCGCGAGAGCCTGGACGTGTATTTCCGGGATCTAGACGGCTCCAATCCGCACGACGTCTATGAAATGGTGATGTCCTGCGTCGAAAAGCCGATGCTCGAGGTCGTGCTCGTACAGGCCGGCGGCAACCAGTCGCTCGCCGCGGAGTACCTCGGCATCAATCGCAATACGCTGCGCAAGAAGCTGCAGCAGCACGGCCTGCTGTAGGCGGCCGTCCCGTCCCCGTTTCCCTGGCTATTGGTGGTTCCATCATGATCAAGCAAGCGCTCATTTCCGTTTCCGACAAGACCGGCATCGTCGACTTCGCGAAGTCGCTGTCCGACCTCGGCGTCAAGCTGCTGTCGACGGGCGGCACCGCGAAACTCCTCGCCGACGCCGGCCTGCCCGTGACCGAAGTGGCTGATTACACGGGCTTCCCGGAAATGCTCGATGGGCGCGTGAAGACGCTCCACCCGAAGGTGCACGGCGGCATCCTCGCCCGCCGCGACCTGCCCGAGCACATGCAGGCGCTGGAACAGCACGGCATCCCGACGATCGACCTGCTCGTCGTGAACCTGTACCCGTTCGTCGCGACGATCGCGAAGGACGACTGCACGCTCGCCGACGCGATCGAGAACATCGACATCGGCGGCCCGACGATGCTGCGCTCGGCCGCGAAGAACCACCGCGACGTGACGGTCGTCGTCGATCCGGCCGATTACGCGGTCGTGCTCGATGAAATGAAGGCGAACGGCAATGCGGTCGGCTACGCGACCAACTTCCGCCTCGCGACGAAGGTGTTCGCGCACACCGCGCAATACGACGGCGCGATCACGAACTACCTGACGAGCCTGACCGACGAGCTGAAGCACGCGTCGCGCAACGCGTACCCGGCCACACTGAACCTGGCGTTCGACAAGGTGCAGGACCTGCGCTACGGCGAGAACCCGCACCAGAGCGCCGCGTTCTACCGCGACCTCGCGACGCCGGCCGGCGCGCTGGCGAACTACCGCCAGCTGCAGGGCAAGGAACTGTCGTACAACAACATCGCCGATTCCGACGCGGCGTGGGAATGCGTGAAGACGTTCGACGCACCGGCGTGCGTGATCATCAAGCACGCGAACCCGTGCGGCGTCGCGGTCGGCAACGATTCGGCCGACGCATACGCGAAGGCATTCCAGACCGACCCGACGTCGGCATTCGGCGGCATCATCGCGTTCAACCGCGAAGTCGACGAAGCGGCTGCCCAGGCTGTCGCGAAGCAATTCGTCGAAGTGCTGATCGCACCGTCGTTCTCCGACGCCGCGAAGCAGGTGTTCGCCGCGAAGCAGAACGTGCGCCTGCTCGAAATCGCGCTCGGCGAAGGTCATAACGCATTCGACCTGAAGCGCGTGGGCGGCGGCCTGCTCGTGCAGTCGCTCGATTCGCGCAACGTGCAACCGAGCGAGCTGCGCGTCGTCACGAAGCGCCAGCCGACCGCGAAGGAAATGGACGACCTGCTGTTCGCATGGCGCGTCGCGAAGTACGTGAAGTCGAACGCGATCGTGTTCTGCGGCAACGGCATGACGCTCGGCGTCGGCGCAGGCCAGATGAGCCGTGTCGACTCCGCGCGCATCGCGAGCATCAAGGCGCAGAACGCCGGCCTGACGCTGGCCGGTTCGGCAGTCGCATCGGATGCGTTCTTCCCGTTCCGCGACGGCCTCGACGTCGTCGTGGCAGCCGGCGCGACCTGCGTGATCCAGCCGGGCGGCTCGATGCGCGACGACGAAGTGATCGCGGCGGCCGACGAGCACGGCATCGCGATGGTCCTGACGGGCGTGCGCCACTTCCGTCACTGATCGCACGCGGCCCGCGCGGCCGCTGCACGACAACCCGGCGGCATCCCCCCGCCGGGTTTTTTATTGCGCGGCGCCTTCGCGCACGACCGGGCGACCGGCTTGCCGCACCAATCGTTGTAGTATCGCTGCATCACGCCACTCTCCTCACTCATGCGAATTCTCGGCATCGACCCCGGCCTGCGCGTCACCGGCTTCGGCGTCATCGACGTCAGCGGCCACCGGCTCGCCTATGTCACGAGCGGCGTGATCCGCACGCCGACGGCCGACCTGGCCACCCGGCTCGGCACGATCTTCCAGGGCGTCTCGACCATCGTGCGCGAACACGCACCCGACCAGGCCGCAATCGAAAAGGTGTTCGTCAACGTGAACCCGCAGTCGACGCTGCTGCTCGGCCAGGCACGCGGCGCCGCAATCTGCGGCCTCGTCGCGGGCGGCCTGCCAGTCGCGGAATACACGGCGCTGCAGCTCAAGCAGGCCGTGGTCGGCTACGGCCGCGCGACCAAGACGCAGATGCAGGAAATGGTCACGCGGCTGCTCAACCTCTCGGGACAACCGGGCTCCGACGCGGCCGACGCGCTCGGCATGGCGATCTGCCACGCGCACGGCGGCGATACGCTCAGCACGCTCGGCGGCCTCGCGCCGGCGCTCGCGAAGAAAGGGCTGCGCGTGCGGCGCGGGCGGCTGGTCGGCTGACACCGGCGCGCATCGCGGCCCGGCGCGCCGGCTCGACTGCGTTGCCCCCTTTGGCTGCGCCGGCCACCTTGACCGTTTTACCCGCACGCGGCACGCCCGCGACACGCGCCGCTTCGGCCTGACGGCCGCGCCGATCGGCATCGCGCCGCACGTGCGCTACACTCGCGCTTTCTTCCTCGCATCAAGCCATCCATGATCGGTCGCATCGCCGGCATCCTGCTCGAAAAGAACCCGCCCCACCTGCTCGTCGACTGCAACGGCGTCGGCTACGAGATCGACGTGCCGATGAGCACCTTCTACAACCTGCCGCAAACGGGCGAGCGCGTCGTGCTGCTCACGCAGCAGATCGTCCGCGAGGACGCGCACCTGCTGTACGGCTTCCTGACGCCGCAGGAGCGCACGACCTTCCGCGAGCTGCTGAAGATCACCGGCATCGGCGCGCGCATGGCGCTCGCCGTGCTGTCCGGCATGAGCGTGCAGGAGCTCGCGCAGGCCGTGACGATGCAGGACGCCGCGCGCCTCACGCGCCTGCCCGGCATCGGCAAGAAAACGGCCGAACGCCTGCTGCTCGAACTGAAGGGCAAGCTCGGCGCCGATCTCGGCGCGCTCGCCGGCGCCGCGTCGCCGTCCGACCACGCGACCGACATCCTCAACGCGCTGCTCGCGCTCGGCTATTCCGAAAAGGAAGGGCTTGCCGCGATCAAGAACGTGCCGGCCGGCACCGGCGTATCCGAAGGCATCAAGCTCGCACTGAAAGCGCTGTCGAAGGGGTAACGCCCGCCTGACGGGCCGCCAACCGGTGCGTTGAAGCCAGTGTCGCGCAACCGCGCAACGCTCGCCAGTCGGCCGTTCGGCCAGGTGGGCAGGACCGCGGCGCGCGGTACAATGGCCGCATGATTGAAACCGACAAACTCGCCACCGAGCAGCGGATCATCGCCGCCACGCCCGCCTCGTCGCACGAGGAGGTGTTCGAACGCGCGCTGCGGCCGCGCCAGCTCGACGACTACGTCGGCCAGGAAAAGGTGCGCGGCCAGCTCGAGATCTTCATCGAAGCCGCCAAGCGCCGCTCCGAGCCGCTCGACCACGTGCTGCTGTTCGGGCCGCCGGGCCTCGGCAAGACGACGCTCGCGCACATCATCGCGCGGGAGATGGGCGTGAACCTGCGCCAGACGTCGGGCCCCGTGCTCGAGCGCGCGGGCGATCTCGCCGCGCTGCTGACGAACCTCGAAGCGAACGACGTGCTGTTCATCGACGAGATCCACCGGCTGTCGCCGGTCGTCGAGGAAATCCTGTATCCGGCACTCGAGGATTACCAGATCGACATCATGATCGGCGAAGGGCCGGCCGCGCGCAGCGTGAAGCTCGACCTGCAGCCGTTCACGCTGGTCGGCGCCACCACCCGCGCCGGGATGCTCACCAACCCGCTGCGCGATCGTTTCGGCATCGTCGCGCGCCTCGAGTTCTACGATGCCGATCAACTGTCGCGCATCGTGCGGCGCTCGGCGTCGCTGCTGAACGCGCAGATCGATCCGAACGGCGCGCTCGAAATCGCGAAGCGTTCGCGCGGCACGCCGCGGATCGCGAACCGGCTGCTGCGCCGCGTGCGCGACTTCGCGGAAGTGAAGGCCGACGGCCAGATCACCGCGGCCGTCGCCGATGCCGCGCTCGCGATGCTCGACGTCGATCCGGTCGGCTTCGACCTGATGGACCGCAAGCTGCTCGAGGCGATCCTGTACAAGTTCGACGGCGGCCCGGTCGGTATCGACAACCTCGCGGCGGCGATCGGCGAAGAACGCGACACGATCGAAGACGTCCTCGAGCCGTACCTGATCCAGCAGGGCTTCCTGCAGCGCACGCCGCGCGGGCGCGTCGCGACGCTGCTCACGTATCGCCACTTCGGGCTTTCCGTGCCCGACACCGGCCGCACCGAACGCGGCGAGTGGGATACCCCCGACGGGAAGTAACCCGTCGCCGGAGCCGCCCCCGCCATGACGACGCCACCCGGATCCCGCCCCGTCGCACCCGCACCGGGCCCGCGCTGGGCCGAGCCGATCCGCAAGCGGCTCGTGGCCGGCGTCACGCACCTGACAGCGGGCGGCGGCGGCCCGTCACTCGACCTCTCTTCACCGCCGGGCGACCCTGGGCTGTTCGGTCCCGAGGCCATCTGCTGGCGTGTGCACGCCGACTTCACGTCGATGATGACGGGCGGCATCGCGGCGCTGCTGCTGCAGGCACTCCACCCGCTCGCGCTCGCGGGCGTCTGGGATCACTCGTCGTTCCGCACCGACATCCTCGGCCGCTTGCGACGCACCGCCACGTTCATCACCGGTACGACGTTCGGCAGTCGCGCGGACGCACTTGCGCTGATCGAGCGCGTGAAATCGATCCACGCACACATCTCGGGCACCGCGCCGGACGGCCGCCCGTATCGCGCCGACGATCCGGCGTTGCTGACCTGGGTGCATGTCGCGGAAGTGTCGAGTTTCCTCGCCGCGCACCTGCGCTATGTGAATCCCGCGCTGCCGGGCGAGTTGCAGGACCGCTACTACGCCGAAACGGCCTTGGTCGCCGAGCTGCTCGGCGCACACGAGGTGCCCCGTTCGCGTGCCGAGGTGGCCGCCTATCTCGCGCGCATGCAGCCCGAGCTCGAAGCCGGGCCGCGCACGTTCGACGTGATGTCCATCCTGCTGAACGTGCCGGTCGCGAAGCCCGCGCTGCGGCCCGCCGCGTCGCTGGTGATGCACGCGGGCATCGACCTGCTGCCGCCGTGGGCGCAACGCATGCTCGGCGTGTCGGCGTTCGCGCCGCTGCGCCGCGCGGTGGTGCGGCCCGGCATCCGGGTCGTCGCGCCCGTGCTGCGCTGGGCGCTCGTGAACGGCGCGTCAAAACGTGCGCGCCGCCGCGCCACTGCGACACCGCCCGACAGCACCCCGCCTGTCTGACGATTCGCTTCCTCTTATCATTTCAATTTACTGTCAAATACCTGTGACAAGCTGACGGGCTTGCACCCGTGCACGGTTGCACGGGCCAGACGTGCCGCCCGTCCGTGACCTGCGCGGTGTCCCGCCCACCCGACCGACACCCGATGCCCGCGATGCCACGCCTGCCGATCCGATTCGCCCTTGCCGCCAGCCTGTCCACCGTCTTCGCCCTCACCGCCTGCGGAGGCGACGATGTCACCGCCGTCGCGCGTTCGGACGCGCAAACGCCGTCCGGCGGCACCCCGACCACGCCTGCCCCGACGCCGCCCGCCACCGTCACGCCGCAACCGGGCAAGTGGAAGGCCGCGCGCGCGGGCGACCTGATCGACGTGACGCTGGGCGACCTCCATCCGACGCAAGGCGCGATCGGCTACGACCAGATCTATTACAAGCTCGGCCGCTATGAACTGCAGCCCGACAAGAAATTCGACGACTTCTGCGCGGACGAAGGCCTCGGCGGCGTCGCGTCAAGCGGCTACACGGCCAAGTCGGTGCTGCGCGAGCCCGCGAGCTACACGTGCACGACGACCGACGCGAACGCCCGCGACCGCTCGGTGCTGAACCCGGTCGTGATCGGCCCGAACGGCGATGCGCTGTACCTGACCGACGGCCACCACGGCCTGTCGACCTACTACGAGACGCCCGACGGCGGCCCCGCGCTGCACGTGCACGTCGTCGTCAAGGACAACCTCAGCGACTACTCGGGCGACGCGTTCTGGCAGCAGATGCAGAGCCGCGGCTATCTGCGCCTCAAGAATGGCGAAGGCAAGCCGATCACGACCGCGCAATTGCCGACCGGGCTCGGCCTGAAACTCGGCATGACGAACGACCGCTACCGCTCGCTCGTCTATTTCACGCGTGATATCGGCTACAGCAAGCCCGCACAAGCCACCGACTATCTCGAGTTCTACTGGGCCGACTGGCTGCGCGCGCAACCGGGCACGTTCGCGCTCGCCGGCTATGACCTGACGCGCGCCGGCACGACCGACCCGGATCCGGCGAAGGCCGACACCGGCTACCTGAACGCGGTCTGGAATGCGTCGACGCGCATGGTCGCGGCCACGGACCCGGTGATCGACGGCAAGACGGGCGCCGACCTCGGGCGCGCGGACGCGATCAACGGCGGGAAGAAATACAACAAGGGGGAATTCGACAAGCTGCGCCAGCCGATCACGGCGGACAAGCCCGGCAAGATCGCGTACGCGCTCGACTACAAGACGCGCCACGCGCTGCCGCAGTAAGCAGCCGGCACCACGCAGGAAGGAAGTCCCGGCCGGCGATGCCGGACGGGGCCTGCCGGCTCAGAGCACCTTGCGGTACCCGTCATCGTCGCTCGTGGCGTCCAGGTGCGACACGTCGGCCCACTGCACGACCTGCGCGCGGCCATCGACGTAATCGACGACGTTGATGCTCGTGTTGAGCAACTGATAATTGCGCGGCGCCGACAGCTCGATGCCGTTCGCGAAACGATAGACGCAGTCGAGCACGCCGCCATGCGCGACGCACGCGATCCGGCCACCCGGATGCTCGGCGACGATCGGTTCGAGCGCATGCAGCACGCGGTGGTAGAACTCGCGCTGCGACTCGCCGCCGTCCGGCGCGAAGCCGGGGTCGCGCGTCTGCCAGGCCGCGTAGGCGTCGGGGAACAACGTCTCGATCTCGGCGCTATCGTGCCCCTGAAACTGGCCGTACGAGCGCTCGCGCAGCCCTTCCCGCAGCCGGGGTGTAAGCCCGAGCGCGTCGGCGAACGGCTGCGCGGTCTGCTGCGCACGCAACAAGTCGCTCGAATAGATCGCGTCGAGCCGTGCACCGTCACGCGCGTCGCGCGCGAGCCGAGCGGCCAGCTTTTGTGCCTGCTCGAGGCCCGTTTCGGCCAGCGGGATATCGATATGACCCTGGATGCGCTTGATGCGATTCCAGGCCGTCTCGCCATGGCGGATGAAAAGAATCTGCGTGGTGGCCATCGCGGCGCGTCTCCGGGGAAGAATCAGGGCCGCACTTGCAGCCAGAAGGTCACGGGGCCGTCGTTGACGAGCGACACCTGCATGTCGGCGCCGAACTCGCCCGTCTCGACGACCGGATGGCGCGCCCGCGCGGCCGCCACGAAATAGTCGAACAGCCGCGCGCCTTCGTCGGGCGGCGCGGCCGGCGTGAAGCTCGGACGCAGCCCGCTGTTGGTATCGGCCGCCAGCGTGAACTGGGACACGAGCAGCAGGCCGCCCGCCCGGCCTTCGCCGTCGATATTCGACACCGGCAGGTTCATCTTGCCGGCGGCGTCGCTGAACACGCGGTAGCCGAGCATCTTCGCGAGCAGCTTGTCGGCCGCTGCGTCGGTGTCGCCGCGCTCCGCGCAGACCAGCGCGAGCAGGCCCGCGCCGATCTCGCCCGTCGTGCGATCGCCGACGCGCACGTCGGCGCGCTTCACGCGCTGGATCAGCGCGATCATGCCGTGAGCGTGACGCGTGCGAAGCGGCGCTTGCCGACCTGCACGACGAACTCGCCGGCTTCGACCTTCAGGCCCTTGTCCGACACGGTCGCGCCATCGATCTTCACGCCGCCCTGCTCGATGTTGCGCAGCGCCTCGCTCGTCGACGGCACGAGGCCGGCCTGCTTCAGCAGCTGGCCGATCGCGAGCGGCGCGCCCGCGAGCGTGACCGACGGAATGTCGTCCGGCACGCCGCCCTTCGCACGGTGGTTGAAGTCCTCGAGCGCACGCTCGGCGTCGGCCTGCGAGTGGAAGCGCGCGACGATTTCCTGCGCGAGCAGCACCTTGAAGTCGCGCGGGTTGCGGCCGCCTTCGATCTCGCGCTTGAAGCCGTCGATCTCGTCCATCGGACGGAACGACAGCAGCTCGAAGTAACGCCACATCAGCGTGTCCGAGATGCTCATCAGCTTGCCGAACATGTCGTTCGGCTGCTCGCTGATGCCGACGTAGTTGCCCTTCGACTTCGACATCTTCTCGACGCCGTCGAGGCCTTCGAGCAGCGGCATCGTGAGAATGCACTGCTGTTCCTGGCCGTACTGCTTCTGCAGTTCGCGGCCGACCAGCAGGTTGAACTTCTGGTCGGTGCCGCCGAGCTCGAGGTCGGCGTTCAGCGCGACCGAGTCGTAGCCCTGCATCAGCGGGTACAGGAATTCATGGATCGAGATCGGCACGCCGCCCTGGAAGCGCTTCGTGAAATCCTCGCGCTCGAGGATCCGCGCGACCGTGTAGCGCGACGCGAGCTTGATCATCCCGTCCGCGCCGAGCGGCATCGACCATTCGCTGTTGTAGCGGATTTCGGTCTTGTCGCGGTCGAGCACGAGCGCGGCCTGCTCGAAGTAGGTCTTCGCGTTCGACTCGATCTGTTCGCGCGTGAGCGGCGGGCGCGTCGCGTTGCGGCCCGACGGATCGCCGATCAGCGACGTGAAATCGCCGATCAGGAAAATGACCGTGTGGCCGAGGTCCTGCAGCTGGCGCATCTTGTTCAGCACGACCGTATGGCCGATGTGGATGTCGGGCGCGGTCGGGTCGAGGCCGAGCTTGATGCGAAGCGGCGTGCCCGTCGCCGCGCTGCGTGCGAGCTTCTGCGCGAACTCTTCCTCGACCAGCAGCTCGTCGACGCCGCGCTTCGTGACGGCGAGCGCATGCCGGACTTCGTCGGTGATCGGGAAAACAGGCTTGGAACTGGGTTCGGTGCTCATCGGTGCCAGGAAGAATGTCGCAAAAACAGGGATTTTCCCATAACTTGCGCGCTCATCGCTTAACGGCACGTCACGTTGCGCGGATAATCGGGCGCAAGGCGCGCGGCACCGGCCCGCGCCGCACGATCCAGGAGAACCCAACGTGCCGCAACGACAGCCGCAACATGCCCATCCGGCCGACGGCATCTACTTCGGGCTGATGTCGGGAACCAGCATGGACGGCGTCGATGGCGTCGCCGTGCGCTTCGAGGCCGGCCGTGCGCCGGTCGTGCTCGCGGAAGCGTTCGTCGGCTTCGCGCAATCGCTGCGCGACGCGCTGTTCGCGCTGCAGCAGCCCGGCCACGATGAAATCGACCGCGAATCGCTCGCGGCGAACGCGCTGGTCGCGCGCTATGCGGTGTGCTGCCACGAATTGCAGCGCACGGCCGGGCTGTCGCGTGACGAGATCCGCGCGATCGGCGTGCACGGCCAGACCGTGCGCCATCGCCCCGAGCGCGGCTATACGCGGCAGATCAACAACCCGGCGCTGCTCGCCGAGCTGACCCAGCTCGACGTGATCGCCGATTTCCGCAGCCGCGACGTCGCCGCGGGCGGCCATGGCGCACCGCTCGCGCCGGCCTTCCACGCGACGGTGTTCGGCGCGCCGGGTGAAACGCGTATCGTCTGCAATCTCGGCGGGATCAGCAACATCACGATCCTGCCCGGCGAAGGCGGCGACGTGCGCGGCTTCGACTGCGGCCCCGCGAACGCGCTGCTCGACGAATGGGCGACCCGCCATCTCGGCAAGCCGTACGACGACGGCGGCAAGTTCGCCGCGCGCGGCACCGTCCACGCGCCGCTGCTCGACGCGCTGCTCGACGAGCCGTATTTCGCCGCACCGCCGCCGAAAAGCACCGGGCGCGACCTGTTCAATCCGGCATGGCTCGACGCGAAGCTCAGCGCGTTCGCGCAGGTCACGCCGGAGGACGTGCAGGCGACCCTTACCGCGCTTACGGCCGTGTCGGTCGCACGCGAGATCGCGCAGCACGCAGCGGGCTGCAAGGCCGTGTTCGTCTGCGGCGGCGGCGCACGCAATCCGGTGCTGCTCGACGCCCTCCGGGACGCACTGCGCGAGGCCGGCGTGCCGGCCACGGTCGATACGACGGCCGCGCTCGGCGTGCCGCCGCAGCAGGTCGAGGCGCTCGCATTCGCGTGGCTCGCGTACCGCTTCACCGCCCGCCAGCCCGGCAATCTCGCGACCGTCACGGGCGCAGCCGGCAATCGCGTGCTGGGCGCGCTCTATCCGCGCTGACGCTGCGTCTGCCGCACGGCAAGCGCCGCATCGCCAACGCGAACGGGCATGAAAAAAACGGGGCATGAAGCCCCGTTTTTCATTCCGGCGAACCGGATCGGATTTGCCGTGTGCTCAGACCGAGAACGACGAGCCGCACCCGCAGGTGGTGCTCGCGTTCGGGTTCTTGATCACGAACTGGGCGCCGTTGAGGTCGTCCTTGTAGTCGATCTCGGCGCCGACCAGGTACTGGTAGCTCATCGAGTCGATCAGGAGCTGGACGCCGTTCTTGTTCATCACGGTGTCGTCCTCGTTGACTTCCTCGTCGAACGTGAAGCCATACTGGAAGCCGGAGCAGCCGCCGCCCTGCACGAACACGCGCAGCTTCAGGTCGGGATTGCCCTCTTCGTCGATCAGTTGCTTGACCTTGTCGGCCGCGGCGTCGGTGAAGACGAACGGAACCGGCATTTCGGCCGTCGTTGCTGCGGATTCGGTAACAGCGTTCATTGCGAACTCTCCAAAAAGCTTTAGCCGCTATTGTAGGGCCGATCAGAAGATCGTGCTGAAGTCCATGAAATCAATAGGTTCTTGTCGATTTCATCAAACACGCCCGCGCGGGCCGCGGCAGCACGCGCCTGGAAGCGGACATAAAAAAACCGCCAGCGCGAACGCTGGCGGTTTTTCCGGCGGACGCCGCCCGGGAGCGGCGAGGCCATGAAGCGGAATTAACGCTTCGAGAACTGCTTTGCGCGACGTGCCTTGCGCAGACCAACCTTCTTACGCTCGACTTCACGTGCATCGCGCGTGACGAAGCCTGCGTTCGACAGCGACGGCTTCAGCGTCGCATCGTAGTCGATCAGTGCACGGGTGATGCCGTGGCGCACTGCACCTGCCTGACCCGTTTCGCCGCCGCCGTTGACGTTGACCTTGATGTCGAACGTCTGGCCGTGGTTCGTGAGTTCCAGCGGTTGACGCACGATCATCAGCGACGTTT
Source organism: Burkholderia sp. HI4860 (assembly GCF_002223045.2). Classification (NCBI taxonomy): domain Bacteria; kingdom Pseudomonadati; phylum Pseudomonadota; class Betaproteobacteria; order Burkholderiales; family Burkholderiaceae; genus Burkholderia; species Burkholderia sp. HI4860. The sequence goes on from NZ_NKFO02000003.1 coordinate 1,248,505, forward strand.
CGCGCGAGAAGTAGTCAGCGATGGGCTTGCCGTTGACGATGATGTCGCCCTTGCCAGCCTTGATGAAGACACGTGCGACTGCGCTCTTGCGGCGGCCCGTACCGTAGTTCCAGTTACCGATCATGTGGGCTCCCCTTAGATCTCGAGCGCCTTCGGCTGTTGCGCCGAATGCGGATGCGTAGCTTCAGCGTAGACCTTCAGCTTCTTGATCATCGCGTAGCCGAGCGGGCCCTTCGGCAGCATGCCCTTGACCGCTTTCTCGAGCGCGCGGCCCGGGAAGCGTTCTTGCATCTTGCCGAACGTCGTTTCATAGATACCGCCCGGGTAGCCCGAGTGACGGTAGTACTTCTTGTCCAGAGTCTTGTTGCCCGTGACCTTCAACTTGCTCGCGTTGATGATGATGATGAAATCACCAGTGTCGACGTGCGGGGTGAACTCAGGCTTGTGCTTGCCGCGCAGACGGCGTGCCACTTCGCTGGCAACACGGCCGAGAACCTTATCCGTCGCGTCAATCACGTACCATTCGCGCGTCACCTCATGGGCTTTTGCGGAAAACGTCTTCATGATCGATCCAAAAAAATTGCTTTGCCCGATGTGTTCTTCCTGCTTGTCTGTGTGCGCTTCGAGGCGCGGTGCAGGCTCTCCCTGTTCTTTTTCCGTGGGCATGAATGCGGAAAAGCCCTGAATTATAAAGGAAATACGGCAACGCGGTCAAAGGGAATCCACTCCCCGTGTCCACGGCGGCCGAAATGGGCCAAAATCCGTTCGTGCCCCAAGAAGCCAGGCGAACCGAGCGCCCGGGGAGGCACCCATCGACGCGCGGCACAGGACCCTCCCGCGCCAGACCGGCCGAATCTGGAAAACAACAAACAAGCATGATGAATCAACAACTTACGCCCTTCCTTGCGGCGGCCCTGCTCGCCGCCGCAGCGCCCGCCGTGGCCGCCCAGGCCGACTGCGAAGCCAAGCTCGACGCACTCGATACACGCATTGCCGAAGCCCGCGCCGCTCATGCCGAGGATCGCGTCGCCCGCCTGCGCGCGGTGCGCGAACGCGTCCGCCACTTCTGCGCACGCGGGCACGGCCACGCGTCGGCCGTCCACGTGCCCGCACCTGATGCGCGCTCAACCGGCACGCCGTCCGGTGGCGCGACGTCACAATCGGACGCAAAGCAACCTGCGTAACGATTCCGGGGATGCCGTGATGCCGGGGCGCGCAAGCCGCGCGCCGATGTTTGCATGGGACGAAAAAAAGCCCGAACGGCTGGTTCGGGCTTAATCCACCATAGGAGGAGGGTGGAGGAGACATTCGGAGGTTGCCGCAGCGCGACAACCAATGAGGCTCATTATACGAACGCGTCGCCGACTTCACAAGAAAATTTGCATTACGAAATCAAACACCATAATGCGGAATATTTCGCGTCGCGTTTGAAAATTCCATTTTCCCCTTTTAAATCAATCGCCTGATCCCACCGGGCAGGCTCGAAACCGCCCCGCTTCTAGAGCAAAACCCCTAAACCCGAGCGGGAATTGGCCGTCCGGCGCGTCGCTCGCGCGGCGCCGGCATTGCGCGTCGTGCAGCGCATCAGCCGACCGTTGCGCAGCGGGCTACAATGCCGGATCGAATCCGAATCAGGCAACGCTGGAGTGCAAGCATGGAATGCAAAGTAAGCTGGATGGGCCAGGACGGCATGGCGTTTTCCGCCGAGACCGGCAGCGGCCACCTCGTCACGATGGATGGCGCGCCCGAAGGCGGCGGCCACAACCTCGCGCCGCGCCCGATGGAAATGGTGCTGCTCGGCACCGGCGGCTGCACGGCCTATGACGTCGTGCTGATCCTGAAGAAGAGCCGCCAGGAAGTGAGCGGCTGCTCGGTCACGCTGAAGGCCGAGCGCGCGAGCGAAGATCCGAAGGTGTTCACGAAAGTGCACTTCCACTTCACCGTCACCGGGCGCAACCTGAACCCGTCCACGGTCGAACGCGCGATCAACCTGTCGCACGACAAGTATTGCTCCGCGTCGATCATGATCGCGAAGACGGCCGAACTCACGCATTCGTTCGACATCGTCGCCGGCTGAACGCACGGCGCGCGCGCATGAAAAAAGGGCCGGCGCTCCGTGGGGAGACGCCGGCCCTTTCGCATTCGAACCGCAAAGCAGGCCGATAAGCCGGATTCTGTGCACGCTGCGCGCCGAAGCGCGCAACGCGTGGCAGCCATTCCTCTAGGCGCGCCATTGCTGACGCGCTCAAGCTTCCTACCCGCAGACGAGACGGGGGCCCCGTCCTGCATCCGAAAATGCGCGCCTGCCTACTTGGAATTGCTCCGGGTGGAGGTTACCGTGCCGGCGAACGTCGCCGTCGCCGCGGTGCGCTCTTACCGCACCGTTTCACCCTTACCTGATCCCGGCTTGCGCCGGGCCATCGGCGGTTTGCTTTCTGTTGCCCTGTTCCGCGTGTCGCCACGGATGGCCGTTAGCCATCACCCTGCCCTGTGGAGTCCGGACTTTCCTCGCCCCCGCGCGCCCGAAGGCGGCGAGGCCGCGACTGCCTGGCCTGCTTTGCGACGCGCATTCTAGCACTGCGCGCCGCGGGCCGCATGGGGCCGGGTTCGTGCGACGGCGCGGTGGCTTACGCCAGCTTCCAGCCGATCGTCTCGCCGCCGCGCAGCGGCACGACGGGCGTATCGCCCGCGAAGATCTCGCGCGGCAGTTCCCACGACTCGCGACGCAGCGTGACCGTCTCGGCGCTGCGCGGCAGCCCGTAGAAATCGGCGCCGAAGAAGCTCGCGAAGCCTTCCAGCTTGTCGAGCGCGCCGGCGGTGTCGAACGCTTCCGCGTACAGTTCGAGCGCGTGCAGCGCCGTGTAGCAGCCCGCGCAGCCGCACGCGGTTTCCTTCGCGTCGCGCGCGTGCGGCGCGCTGTCGGTGCCCAGGAAAAAGCGCGGGTTGCCCGACGTCGCGGCCTCGACCAGCGCGACGCGATGCGTCTCGCGCTTCAGCACCGGCAGGCAGTAGTAGTGCGGGCGAATCCCGCCGACGAACAGCGCGTTGCGGTTGTACAGCAGGTGATGCGCGGTGATCGTCGCGCCGAGCAGGCCGGGCGCCGCGTCGGCGTCGCGCACGTAGTCGGCCGCATCCTTCGTCGTGATGTGCTCGAACACGACCTTCAGGCCCGGGAAATCGCGGCGCAGCGGCGTCATCACGCGGTCGATGAAGACCTTCTCGCGGTCGAACAGGTCGATCGACGCATCGGTCACCTCGCCGTGCACGAGCAGCGGCATGCCGGTTTCCTGCATCGCCTCGAGCGTCTTCGCGCATTTCGCGAGATCGGTGACGCCGTGGTCGGAATTCGTCGTCGCGCCCGCCGGATACAGCTTCACGCCGTGCACGAAGCCGCTTTCGCGCGCGCGGCGGATCTCGTCGGGCGGCGTGTTGTCGGTCAGGTACAGCGTCATCAGCGGTTCGAACGTCATTCCGGCCGGCAGCGCGGCCAGGATGCGCTCGCGATAGGCCTGCGCCTGCGCGGTGGTCGTGACCGGCGGCTTCAGGTTCGGCATGACGATCGCGCGGCCGAACTGGCGCGCGGTGTGCGGCAGCACGGCGGCCAGCATGTCGCCGTCTCGCAGGTGCAGGTGCCAGTCGTCGGGACGGGCGAGCGAGAGCGTCGCCGGGGAGGAAGCGTTCGAGGCAGTCATAGGAAGCGTCGTGAGGAACGGGCTGGCCCTCGGCGGGGCCGGAACGCGCGTGCGCGGGCCGACTGACGGCAAACCGCAACACGGGGCCTTCGGCCGGCGGAATCCGCTTTTTACCGCTCAGGGCTCGGTGATATGCTAGAAGCCGCATTGTACCGGGGTTCGCCCGGTTCGTTACCCCCCGCCTCAGCCTGCCGCCCCAAGTAAAATGTGCCAACTCTTAGGAATGAACTGCGCCGCGCCGACGGACGTCACATTCTCCTTCACAGGTTTCGCGGCCCGGGGCGGGCTCACCGATCACCACGCCGACGGCTGGGGCATCGCGTTCTTCGAAGACAAGGCCTGCCGTCTGTTCATCGATCACCAGGCATCCGCCACGTCGCCGATCGCCGAAATGGTGAAGCGCTACCCGATCAAGTCCAAGAACACGATCGCGCACATCCGCAAGGCGACGCAAGGCCACATCCTGCTCGAGAACAGCCATCCGTTCATGCGCGAGCTGTGGGGCCGGCACTGGATCTTCGCGCACAACGGCGACCTGCAGGACTACGCACCGGACATGGACGGCAGCGTCTACCATCCGGTCGGCACGACCGACAGCGAACAGGCGTTCTGCGTGCTGATGCAGGGGCTGCGCGAAGCGTTCCCCGGCGCGCAGCCGCCGTTGCCCGAACTGTTCGAACGCGTCGGCGAACTGACGCGCGGCATCACCGATCACGGCGTGTTCAACTTCCTGATGTCGAACGGCCAGGCGCTGTTCGCGCATTGCTCGACGCGGCTGCACTACCTCGTGCGGCGCTGGCCGTTCTCGACCGCGCACCTCGTCGACGAAGATCTCTCGATCGACTTCGCGAAATACACGACGCCCGAGGATCGCGTCGCGGTGATCGCGACGCAGCCGCTCACCGACAACGAAGTCTGGACCGCGTTCGAGCCGGGTGAGCTGATCATGTTCCAGTGCGGCGACGTCGCCGCGCGGATGCGGATCCCGGTGCCGGAACGCGTGCTCGAGAAGTTGCGCAATCCGTCGCTCGACGCGTCGGCATCGGCACCGCGCGACACGCGCGAGGTGCTCGCCACCGCCGCCGAAGTCGACTCCGACGACGCGATCGACTTCTGAGCCCGGCGCCCGCGCCCTCTTCCCTTCACGTTTTCGCCGCTGTGCGGCAAGTCGGCGGCGCGCCGCGTCCGATCGCGGCGGTGACTTGGTACGCAGGCGATTCGGCGACGTTCGCTATCGGCGTCAATGACCCTCCCCGCACCGATCTCCCTTCATCCGGACTAAAGTCCGGCATATCGAAGCGACGCCACACCATATTCGTTTAATTTAATTTATTTTCAAACGAAAGAAATTAAAAGGCGAAAAATAATATACGTCAGGCAAGCATATAATCCGGGCGGCGGCATTTTAACGCACCAATCTGGCGTAAAACGTGCGCCACCTCACCGAGCCGGCAATCGCTGACTCACATCGCCAGAATCCACCCGCCCCTTACCCGACAAGGCTTTCAGTTCGATTCGTCACACAATCCAGAAATACCGGATGAAATCGACATGATTGCCGCATTTGTTAGCTTCCCGACAATCCATCGCCTGCACGATCAATAGACTCCGCCCCATCCTCGGTGTAACGAATCGCGATTCGCGGAGAAACGGCCACGGCCGCCGCACCCCCATTCACGCCATTCTCCACCGCGGATTGCGATTTCACTGCACCACGGTGAAAACCACATCAAAACAAGAGATAGGGGCTTGTCGTGAATCATTCATTTCGATCGATATGGAACGAGGCCACCGGCTGCTGGATTGCGGCCGCGGAAACCGCACGGGCGCGCGGCAAGCGTTCGGGCGGCGCATCCGGCACGAGCCGCCGCGCCGCGCTCGCGGCGACGCACCGGGCATCGCTTCGCATCGCGGCAGTCGGCGCCGCGCTGGCCGCACTGTCGGCCGGCTCCGCGTACGCATCGACGTGCGGCAGCGGCGCGGCCATCGCGAGCGGCGGCACCTGCGCGCCCGGCAGTTTCAGCCCGACCGTCAACGACAACCTGGCAGGCTCCGCCACCGTCTCGGGCGGCGACACCGTCGGCGTGTCGGGCGCATGGACCGGTGCCGGCGGCGACCCGGGCTACACGCTTACGCCGATCGGCAGCACGACCATCGTGTCGGGCAACCCGAACCAGCCGCTGCTGTCGCTCGGCGGCAAGACGCGCAGCGTCAGCACACCCGACTCGATCACCGGCACCCACACGTCGGTCGCGACCTACGACTCGTCCGCGTTCGCCGCGTCGACGGCCGGCACGACCGCGGTACCCGTCTACCACGACGTGAACGGCGATCAGTATGTAAACGCGCGCATCGGCACCGTCGCCGCCACCGGCGGCACGCTCAACGTGTCGATCGGCAATGCGGCGAACGCGCCCGATGCAGCCGGCAACGCGATCGAGATGGCCGCGAAGCAGACCGACCTGACTTTCGCGGACGGCACGGGCGCCGCGAAAAGCACCGTCACCTGGAACTCACGCAACCAGATCCGGTTCACCACCGGCGACTACCTGGCGGACGGCGGCGCCATCGGCAGCCGCCAGCTCGACGTGCCGGCCTACGCGGGCACCTTCACCGCATTCGACGGCAGCACCTGGAAGGTCACCGACGCCGCATCGCTCGCCGCGTACAACGACTTTCTCGTGCGCTCGGTGCAAAGCGGCGCGCTCGGCTCGCAGGCCGCCTACGACAGCGCGTTCGGCCAGGCCGTCACGTTCTCGCAGCAATCCTTCCAGTATCAGAACAACGTGTCCCCGGGCGACAAGAACACGCTGCCGATCGGTTTCCTGTCGGCGATGCACGGCACGGGCGCGAACGCGACACTGCAGATCGGCAAGGACGGCCAGATCGACTTCCGCGGCGTCAACACGATCGACTCGAGCTCGGCCGTCCTCGCGGAAAACGGCGCGCACTTCATCAACGACGGGCGCCTGTCGGGCGACTTCACGCTGGTGCGCCTGCTGAGCGGCGCAAGCGGCGTCAACAACGGCGTGATCTCGTCCGGGTACGCGTCCGGCGACAACTTCGACACGAGCGGCAGCACGCCGCCGAACAACTTCAACTACCACGCGTACACCGAAGGCAACGGCGTATTTGCGAACGGCACGGGCACGTCGTTCGTCAACCACGGCGTGATGAACGTCGGCGCATGGACGCTGGACGGCAACCGGCCGGACCTGCAGAACTACGCGGTCGCCGTGACAGGCGGTGCAACCGCGTCGAACGCCGGCACGATCAACGTCGGCGTCAATGCGACGACGCTCGACAGCCAGGTGATCGGCGGCCTCGTCGATGGCGGCAGCTTCACGAACGAAGCGGGCGGCACGATCACCCTCGGCCGCTCGGCGCAGTACGCGCCCGGCGGAACGGCAAGCGACGTCGCACTCGCCGCGCACGCTTACGGCATCCTGCTCGGCAATTCCGGCACCGCGAGCAACCTCGGCACGATCGTGATCGGCTCGCAGACGCAGAACGGCGCCGCGCTGGCGAGCATCGGCTCGGCGTCCGGCACGCTGACCAACGCGGGCGCGATCGTCGTCAACGGCGCGGCCGCCGGCACGCCGCTCGCCAACGTCGGCATGCTCGCGGCCGACACGGCGGCGACCGTGACCAACACCGGCACCATCACGCTGAACGGCGTCAACGGCATCGGCATCATGGTGGTCGGCACCGGTGCGCAGGCAACGTCCGCGCTGTCGAGCGGCACGATCGACGTCGCCGGCGGCCTCGATCCGGCCTCCGGCACGCGTAACTACGGCGTGTGGGCCGAAGGGCCGAGCGCCACGGCCACGCTCAACGGTGCGCTCAACCTGACGGGCACCGGCGCAATCGGCGTGCATGCACGCTCGGGCGCGACGATCAACGTCGGCGCCAACGCCGTGCCGGCCTTCATGTCGGGCACCAGCCAGATCGGTTTCTACGCGTATGGCGCGGGCTCGAAGATCAACGTCGCCGCGCAGCACCTGAGCGTCGACACCGACGATTCGACGCTGTTCCGCGTCGCGGGCGGCGCGGCCTACACGGGCACGTCGACGGCCGGCGCGCTGACGACCGACGTCAACGGCCAGCGTGCGCACGGCGTGCTCGCGACCGACGCCGGCACCGTGCTGTCGACCGGCAACGCGATCTACAACGTCAACGGCGCGAACGGCATCGCGATCGCGGTCGAAGGCGGCGCGCAAGGCACGATCGACGCGGGCGCGACGATCAACCTGAACGCGGCCGGTGCGATCGCCGGCGTCGTCGACGGCCAGGCGCACGATCTCGCCGGCGCCAATGCCGGCACACCGGTCGCGACGTCGCTCACCAACCACGCCGCCGTCACGTCATCGACGGCCGGCGTCACCGGCTTCGTCGCGCAGAACCTCGGCACGCTCGAGAACCGCGACACGGTGCTGCTGACGGGCGCCGGCTCGACGGGCGTCGTGATCGGCGCGCTCGGCACGGTGAACAACGCGTCGACGATCCGCGTATCCAATGGCACCGGCGCGCTCGTGCAGGGTGCGTCGGCGACGCTCGCCAACGCCGGTTCGATCGAAGCCGACGACGGCATCGCGGGCGTCCACCTGACGGGCACCGGCGCATCGGTCGCGCTGTCGAGCGCCGGCACCGTGATCGCGAACGGCAGCGCCGACGGCGTGCTGATCGACTCGACCGTGACGGGCGGCGGGTTGGCAGCCGGCGCGACGTCGATCGCGGTTGGCGGCTCGGGCAAGGGGATCGACAACCAGGGCACCAACGCGACGATCGCGCTGGCCGGCACGCAGATTGGCACGACCGGCAGCGGTGCCGACGGCCTGTCGTCGACGGGCGCCGGCGCACGCATCGCGACCGATGCGGCGACCGTCGTCCGGACCAGCGGCGACAACGCACGCGGCTTCTTCGTGTCGGGGGCGGATTCGACGCTGGCGGCCAACGGCACGACCGTCGCGACGACCGGCGCGGGTTCGGCCGCGATCGTGACGACAGGCGGCGCGACCGCGCTGCTGTCGGGTGCGAAGATCACCACGTCGGGCGCGACGTCCGACGGCCTCGTCGCACAAAACGGCGGCCGCATCGGCGACACGGGCTCGACGATCGCCAGCGCCGCCGCCAACGGCGCCACCGCCGACAGCGGCGGCGTGCTCGCGCTGACCGGCACGACGCTCAAGGGTGCGACGGCCGGCGTGCTGACGTCCGATACGCTCGCAAACGGCGCGACGAGCTCGGTGCTCGTCGACGGCGGCAGCGTCGCGTCCGTCACCGGGCCGGCTTTCGCGGTGCGCGGCGGCACGGCCGACATCGCCGTGCGCAACGGCACGGTCGTGACGGCCGGCAACGGCACGCTGCTCGACCTGTCGAACGGCAGCCGCGCCACCTTCACCGCATCCGCCGTGAACCTGGCCGGCGACATCGTCTCCGACGCTTCGAGCACCGGCAACGTGTTCCTCGCAAACGGCACGACGCTGACCGGCAAGATCGATCCGGTCGCACTGACCGTCGACAACACCAGCACGTGGCGCATGACGGGCAGCTCGGTGCTGAGCAGCCTGAACAACGCGGGCCTCGTCGCATTCGCCGCACCGACCGGTTCGCCGACGCTCGCGGGCAGCTACAAGACGCTGACGACCGGCAGCTACGTCGGCAACGGCGGCACGATCGCGCTCAACACGTTCCTCGGCGCCGACGCCTCGCCGACCGATCGGGTGATCGTGAACGGCGGCGCCGCGAGCGGCACGACGGGCCTGAAGATCGCCAACACGGCCGGCACCGGCGCGCAGACGAAGGGCGACGGGATCCCGGTGGTCGTCACGGCCAACGGCGGCACGACCACCGCATCGGCGTTCCAGCTCGCGGGCCCCGTACAGGCGGGCGCGTACGAATACCGGCTCTATCGCGGCGGGCAAGCCGACGCGAACGGCTGGTACCTGCGGTCGCAACTCGATCCGTCGAACCCCGGCGACCCGATCCACCCGTCCGGCGGCGGTGACGGCGGCAACAACGGGAATGGCAACGGCGGCACGCTCGCGTATCGCCCCGGGGTCTCGGGCTATGCCCTCACGCCGCTGCTCAACGCCGACTACGGCTTCTCCACGCTCGGCAAACTGCACGAGCGCGTCGGCGACATCTACAACCTCGAAAAGCAGCAGCCGGGCAATCGCGACGGCGTGTGGGGGCGCATCGGCGGCCAGAGCCTCGACGCGAACGCGGGGCGCTTCGCGGCCGACGAGCGGACGTTCTTCGCGCAGTTCGGCAAGGACTGGACGCTCGACCAGGCACCGAACGGCGGCGGCAGCACGCATGCGGGCGTGACGGCCAGCATCGGCGTGTCGAACGCAAGCTTCAGCGACATGGCGCGCGCGGATACGGCCAACCTGTCGACGTCGACGGGTTCGGTCGAGATGCACGCGCAGAGCATCGGCGGCTACTGGACGAAGTACCTGTCCGACGGCACGTACTTCGACAGCGTCGGGCAGGTCACGCACTACGGCAACCGCTACCGCGACAGCTATGGCAACGAGGCGTCGCAGAACGGCTTCGGCATCGCGCTGTCGCAGGAAGTCGGCAAGCTGTTCGCGATCGGTGCGCTGCCGGTCGCGGTCGAGCCGCAGGCGCAGCTGATGTACCAGTACCTGAAGCTGAACGGGTTCAACGACAACGTCTCGGCAGTATCGGGTACGACGACGAACGCGCTGCGCGGCCGCGTCGGCGTGCGCATCTTCCGGCCGAACCTCCAGTCGGATTCGGGCGGCGGCGCTGCCACGCCGTACTTCACGGCCGACGTGCTGCACGACTTCCTGTCGCCGGGCCAGACCGTCGTCGGCGGCACGCCGTTCGCGACGCACCTCGGCCGCACGTGGTACGAACTCGGCGTCGGCGTGACCGCGGGCTTCGGCAAGTCGGGCGAGCTGTACGCGAACGCGAAGATCGCGCGCAACATCGGCGGCGACTACCGGCGCGGCATCGTCGGGCAGGTCGGCTACCGCTACAGCTGGTAACGGCGCTCACCCGCGTAGCGGTGGACGAAAAAAAACCGCCCGGCGCTCGGCCGGGCGGTTTTCGTATCGGCGCATCGGCAGCGCCGACGCGCGCGAACGCTCAGTGCAGGATCTTCGCGAGGAAGTCCTTCGCGCGCTCCGATTTCGGATTCGAGAAGAAATCGTCCTTGCGGTCGTCCTCGACGATCGCGCCCTTGTCCATGAAGATCACGCGATGGGCGACCTTCTTCGCGAAGCCCATCTCGTGCGTGACGACCATCATCGTCATCCCTTCCTGCGCAAGTTCGACCATCACGTCGAGCACTTCGTTGATCATCTCGGGGTCGAGCGCGGACGTCGGCTCGTCGAACAGCATCGCGATCGGATCCATCGACAGCGCGCGCGCGATCGCGACACGTTGCTGCTGGCCGCCCGACAGCTGGCCCGGGAACTTGTGCGCATGCGCCTTCAGGCCGACGCGCTCGAGCAGCTTCATGCCCTTCTCGTTCGCCTCGTCCTTGCCGCGGCCGAGCACCTTGACCTGCGCGAGCGTCAGGTTCTCGGTGATCGACAGGTGCGGGAACAGCTCGAAATGCTGGAACACCATCCCGACCTTCGAGCGCAGCTTCGACAGGTTCGTCTTCTTGTCGCCGACCGACTGGCCGTTCACGAGGATCTCGCCCTGCTGGAACGGCTCGAGGCCGTTCACGGTCTTGATCAGCGTGGATTTGCCCGAGCCCGACGGGCCGCACACGACGACCACTTCGCCTTTCTTGACCTCGGTCGTGCAGTCGGTGAGAACCTGAAACTGGCCGTACCACTTCGAAACGTTCTTGATGGAAATCATCTTGTGACCTTTTTCTGGAGACCCTTGACGAGTGCAGACGCCAACGAGCAAATCACGAAATAGCATGCGCCGGCGAACAGGACCATCTCGACGGTCGTGCCGTCGCGATCGCCGATGTTGGCCGCCGTGCGGAAGAAGTCCGCGAGACTGATCACGTACACGAGCGACGTATCCTGGAACAGGACGATCGCCTGCGTGAGCAGCAGCGGCACCATCGCGCGGAACGCCTGCGGCAGGATCACGAGGCGCATCGCCTGCGCGTAGTTCATGCCGAGCGCGAACGCGGCGTTCACCTGCCCGCGCGGCACCGCCTGGATGCCGGCGCGGATGATCTCGGAATAATACGCGGCTTCGAACAGCGAGAACGCGACCATCGCCGACGCGAGACGGATGTCGATCGTCGGCGACAACCCGAGCACGCCCTGCAGCAACTGCGGCACGATCAGGAAGAACCACAGCAGCACCATCACGAGCGGGATCGAGCGGAACACCGTCACGTACGCTTTCGCGAACCACGCGAGCGGCGTCACGCCCGACAGCCGCATCAGCGCGAGCAGCGTGCCCCAGACGATCCCGACCACGATCGCGATCAGCGTGATCTGGAACGTGACGACCGCCCCCGTCCACAGCGTCGGCAGCGCGCCGGGAATACTACTCCAGTCGAACTGATGCATCACTTGCCTCCGATATAGCCGGGCAGCCGCGTACGGCCTTCGATCCAGCGCATGAACGCCATCACGACGAGGTTGATGATCACGTAGGCGAGCGTCACCGCGATGAACGACTCATACGTCTGCGCGGTGTAGTCGACGAGCTGGCGCGCCTGCGCGGACAGGTCGAGCAGGCCGATCGTCGACGCGACGGCGGAGTTCTTGAAGATGTTCAGGAATTCCGACGTGAGCGGCGGCACGATGATCCGGTACGCAACGGGCAGCAGCACGTAGCGGTACGTCTGCCATTGCGTGAAACCCATCGCGAGGCCGGCGGCGCGCTGGCCCTTCGGCAGCGCGTTGATCCCCGAGCGCACCTGTTCGCACACGCGCGCCCCCGTGAACAGGCCGAGACAGATGATCGACGCGGTAAAGAACTGCGTGGCGGGCGGCAACTGCTTGATCCAGGTGCCGATCGACGCGGGCAGCAGCTCCGGTATCACGAGATACCAGACGAAGAACTGCACGATCAGCGGAATGTTCCGGAAGATCGACACGTACACGGTACCGATCGCGGACAACCATTTGTTCGGCACGGTGCGCAGCACGCCGAACAGCGAACCGACGATCAGCGCGATGACCCAGGCGACGAGCGACACTTCGATGGTCACCCAGAAGCCGGACATCAGCCATCCGAAATAAGTCGTCGGCTCGCCGGTCGATACGGGGCTCAGGAAGATGCCCCAGTTCCAGTGGTAAGACATGGGCAAGACTCCAGCAAAAAGAGACGGAAGAAGCGTGGCCTCTTCCGTCTCATTAGCGTCATTTCTGCATCAACGGCCCTGCGGTCAGTCGAGCGCCTTGTCGTTCGGGTTCGCGTACAGCTTCTTCATCGAATCGGACAGCGGGAAGTTCAGGTTCAGCCCCTTCGGCGGGATCGGGTTCTCGAACCACTTCGCGTAGATCTTCGCGGCTTCGCCCGACTTCTCGACTTGCGAGATCGCGTCGTCGACGACCTTCTTGAAGTCCGCATCGCCCTTGCGCATCATGCAGCCGTACGCTTCTTCCGATTGCGGCGTGCCGACGATCACCCACTCGCCCGGCTGCTTCGCCTTCGCGCGCTCGCCCGCGAGCAGCGCGTCATCCATCATGAACGCGACCGCGCGGCCCGATTCCAGCGTATTGAACGAATCGCCGTGATCCTTCGCGCTGATGATGTTCATGCCGAGCTGCTTGTCGTTGTTCATCTTGCGCAGCAGGCGCTCCGACGTCGTGCCGGCGGTGGTCACGACCGTCTTGCCCTTCAGGTCGGCGAAATCCTTGACGCCCGAATCCTTCTTCGTCATCAGGCGCGTGCCGATCACGAAGATCGTGTCGGAGAACGCAGCCTGTTGCTGGCGCTCGACGTTGTTGGTGGTCGAGCCGCACTCGATGTCGACCGTGCCGTTCTGCACGAGCGGGATGCGGTTCTGCGACGTGACCGGAATGTTCTTCACCTGCAGGTTCGGCAGGTTCAGCTTCTTCTTCACCGCGTCGACCACCTTCAGCTGGAATTCGCGCGAATAGCCGACCACCTGCTGGTTCTGGTCATAGTAGGAGAACGGAATCGACGATTCGCGGTGCCCCAGCGCGATCACGCCCGTGTCCTTGATCTTCTTCAGCGTGCCCGTCTCCTGAGCATGCGCGCCGCTTGCGAACGCGCAAAGCGCCGCGAACATCAGGACTGCCTTTTGGTATTTCATTTTGGTCATCTCCTTGGCTAAAACCCGCGCCAGTGTATCAAAGTAATATTTTTGAAAGTACTGGTTGTTTACCGCACTACGCATCGCGCTGCGCGAAGCCGTCCTCCCGGCTTCGGGCGCCCTTCCGGCGCCTGAATGCGCGCGCGGGCGATGCCGGATTCGGCACCGCCCGCGAGGGTTCATGCACGCAACCGGACGGATTGCGTCATGGATTGATCGTAGTCAACCGATCTGAAATCGGCAACCGCCGATCAGGGGTACAGGCCGCGCATTTCGCGCGCCATCAGGATGCGCTTGCACGCAACGATGAACGCTGCGGTACGCACCGACACCTTGTGCTCTTCCGCGACCGCCCACACGCCGGAGAACGCTTCGCGCATCACGCGTTCGAGACGATGGTTGATCTCGTCTTCCGTCCAGAAGAAGCTCGAGAAATCCTGCACCCATTCGAAGTACGACACGGTCACGCCACCCGCGTTCGCGATCACGTCCGGGATCACCAGCACGCCGTTCGCGGTCAGGATGTCGTCCGCCGCCGTCGTCGTCGGGCCGTTCGCGCCTTCGACGACGATCTTCGTGCGGATCTTCCCTGCGTTCTTCTCGGTGATCTGGTTTTCCAGTGCCGCCGGGATCAGGATGTCGGTTTCGACCGTCCAGAACTCGTCATTCGGCATCGGCTCCGCGCCTTCGAAGCCCGCGACGCCGCCCGTGCGTGCGACGTGGTCGAGCAGCTTGTTCGAATCGAGGCCGGCCGGCTGGTAGATCGTGCCCGTGTGATCCTGCACCGCGATCACCTTCGCACCCGCTTCCTGGAACAGCTTCGCCGCGATGCCGCCGACGTTGCCGAAGCCCTGCACCGCGATGCGTGCGCCTTCGATCTCGAGGCCCTTCTTCTTCGCCGCTTCGCTGCCGACGACGAACACGCCGCGGCCCGTTGCTTCCTTGCGGCCGAGCGAACCGCCGAGTGCGATCGGCTTGCCGGTCACGACGCCGGTCGACGTCTGGCCCTGGTTCATCGAGTACGTGTCCATCATCCACGCCATCACCTGTTCGTTGGTGTTGACGTCCGGCGCCGGGATGTCGGTGTTCGGGCCGATGATGATGCCGATTTCGCTGGTGTAGCGGCGCGTCACGCGCTCGAGCTCACCACGCGACAGCTTGCGCGGGTCGACGCGGATACCGCCCTTCGCGCCGCCGTACGGCACGTTCACGGCCGCGTTCTTGACCGACATCCATGCGGACAGTGCCATCACTTCCGACAGCGTCACGTCCTGGTGGTAACGCACGCCGCCCTTGCCCGGGCCGCGCGACACGTTGTGCTGCACGCGATAGCCTTCGAAGTGCGCGACGGTACCGTTATCGAGCTCGATCGGGCAGTCGACGATCAGGATGCGCTTCGGGCGCTTCAGCGTTTCGAGCCAGCGCGACAGCGAACCGAGATACGGCGCGACGCGGTCGACTTGCTGAAGGTAGTTGCCCCACGGGCCGAGATCGTCGGCGTGCAGGTAGGACGGGATGGACTGCAATTGCGAAGACATGGATGCTCCAACGGTCAACAGGTGCGCACATTGTCGAAAAACCCGTTTTTTTTATCCAATGCCGTTTGCTTATTCGATTATGCGTTTCTTGCATGATCGCGATTTTTCGCAAATCTGCGGTCGATTTGCGCAAGAACGCCCGCGATCGATCGTGCATCGCGTGCATGAAAAATCGTGTTTCCCGGAGGCGGGACGGCCGCGGGACAGCCGCCCGACAGGCATCGCAAGCTCGACGACGGCAGGCCGGCGGTTAACCGCCCACGGTTAACCCGCGGTTTCGCGCAGTTCGTCGCGCACGACGTCCCACAGCGCACGCACAAGCTTCTGTCGCGGATCGTCGCCCTGCAGTGCGAGCTTGTCGCAGTACAGCCGGATCTCCATGGTCAGCGTGAACGGGTACGCGCCACCGCGCACCGACCGGTCGAGCCGGATCAGGCGGCCGCCCGCGACCGCATCCTCGACCGCGCTGTGCGGCAGGAACGCGATCCCGTGGCCCGCGAGCGCCATCGCCTTCAGCCCTTCGGCCATGTCGGTCTCGTAGACGCGATCGAGGAACAGCGGTGTCGTCGCATTCGCGACGATGACTTCCGTCATCCGGCCGAGATACGCGTTCGGCGTATAGGACAGGTACGGCACGCGCGCGTCGGCCGTGCCGGGCAGCGTATAGCGCGGCCGCCCCGCGCGGCCCGGCGCCGAGAACGGGCTGATCGGCTCGCTGCCGAGGATCAGCATGTCGTAGCGCGCCGGATCGAGCGCGACCGGATGGCTCGGGTGGTGGTAGCCCATCACGAGATCGCAGCCGCCCTCGACGAGCGACAGCACCGCGTCGTGCACGTTCAGCGCGCGCAGCCGCGTGTGGACCTGGCCCATCTTCGCCTCGATCCGCTGCAGCCAGCGCGGGAAGTACGTGAGCGACAGCGTGTGCGGCACCGCGAACTCGATCGTCGGCACCGGCGCGCCGACGTGGCCGCGCAGCAGCGTGCGCGCCTCGTGCGCCTGCGACAGCATCGTCAGCGCCTGTTCGTAGAAGATCTGCCCGGCCTGCGTGAGCCGCGTCGGATAGACCGAACGATCGATCAGTTCGGTGGCGAGCCATGCCTCGAGCGCCTGGATGCGCCGCGAAAACGCCGGCTGCGACACGTGCCGCAGCTCGGCGGACCGGCTAAAGCTGCGCGTTTCCGCGAGCGAGACGAAGTCTTCGAGCCATTTCAGTTCCATGCAGGCGGGCGCGGCGGGCGGCGGTCGGGAAGAAGCCTGCATTCTACCGGCGGGCGGCCCCGGCCGGCGGTGCGCCGAGCGGCCCGGCGCCCCGCCGCGAACGGGCGCCGACGCGGTATCGGCACGCGACAGCGCCCGCCGGCCGCGCGCGGCCGGGATCGTCCCGCGCCGATGGTAAAATGCCGGATTCTCCCTCCCCTCGCTCGACCCGGCCCCAAGGCCCGCCCGATCATGTCCGACACTCGTCCCGATACGCTTTTTGCCCTCACCGCGCTTTCGCCCATCGACGGCCGCTACGCCAGCAAGACCGAAGCGCTGCGCGACTGGCTCTCCGAAGCCGCCTTCATGCGCCACCGCGTCACCGTCGAGGTGCACTGGCTGATCGCGCTGTCGCGCGCCGGCTTCGCGGAAGTCCCGCGCTTCTCCGACGCGTCCGAACAGTTCCTGCTGCAGCTCGCCGAGCGCTTCACCGCGCACGACGCCGCCCGCATCAAGGACATCGAGCGCGTGACGAACCACGACGTGAAGGCCGTCGAATACTGGCTGAAGGAATCGGTGAAGGGCCAGGAAGAACTCGAAAAGGCCAGCGAATTCATCCACTTCGCGTGCACGTCGGAAGACATCAACAACACGTCGCACGGCATGATGCTCGCCGGCGCGCGCGAACACGTGATCCTGCCGGCGCTGCGCACGGTCTACCAGCGCCTCGTCGCGCTCGCGCACGCGCACGCCGAGCAGCCGATGCTGTCGCGCACGCACGGCCAGCCGGCCAGCCCGACGACGCTCGGCAAGGAACTCGCGAACGTCGCGGCCCGCCTCGCCCGTGCGATCACGCGCATCGAGAAGGTCGAGATCCTCGGCAAGATGAACGGCGCGGTCGGCAACTTCAACGCGCATCTGTCGGCGTATCCGGAATTCGACTGGGAAGCGTTCTCGCGCGACGTGATCGAGAACCGCCTGAAGCTCACGTTCAACCCGTACACGATCCAGATCGAGCCGCACGACTACATGGCCGAGCTGTTCGACGCCGTGGCGCGCGCGAACACGATCCTGCTCGACCTCGACCGCGACGTGTGGGGCTACATCTCGGTCGGCTACTTCAAGCAGAAGACGAAGGCCGGTGAAATCGGCTCGTCGACGATGCCGCACAAGGTCAACCCGATCGACTTCGAGAACTCGGAAGGCAACCTCGGCCTCGCGAACGCGACGCTGCGCCACCTCGCCGACAAGCTGCCCGTGTCGCGCTGGCAGCGCGACCTGACCGACTCGACGGTGCTGCGCAACATGGGCGTCGCGCTCGGCTACTCGCTGCTCGCGTACGACTCGCTGATCCGCGGCCTCGACAAGCTCGAAGTGAACCCGCAGCGCCTGAACGAAGACCTCGACAACTGCTGGGAAGTGCTGGCCGAGCCGGTGCAGACGGTGATGCGCCGCTACGGCATCGAGAACCCGTACGAGCAGCTGAAGGAACTGACGCGCGGCAAGGGCATCACGCGCGAAGCGCTGCAGGAATTCGTCGGCACGCTCGCGATCCCGCAAGAGGCGAAGGATCTCCTGCTCGCGATGACGCCGGCGTCGTACATCGGCAAGGCCGTCGAACTCGCGAAGCGGATCGCGTAAGCGCCGCCGTCTGCGCACGTAAAAAAGCCCGATGCGAGCAATCGCATCGGGCTTTTTCGTTGGCTGCCGCGGCAGTATCAGAACGAGATCATCCGCCCCGGGTTGAGCGCGCTCATCACGCTCATCGCGGCCTTCGCGGCGGGAATCGCGATCGGCGACAACTGGCGGCCGAGCGGAATCGCGCGATGGTCGATGCCGGTCAGCATCGAGAAATCGTCGTTGCGTCCGACGAAATCGTCGCAGATCGCCTTGCCGATCCGCACCGTCTGCGCGACGCCGTGGCCGCTCCAGCCCTGCACCATGTACATCGGCACACGGCCGTCGGTCTTGCGGCTGTCGGTCGCGCCGTTCAGCGTGAAGTCGCTGACACCGCTCCAGCAGTAGTCGAGCGCGAACCGGCCGTCGTGCTGCGGGAACACCGTGTTCAGCCGCGTCAGCAGGTACGCGTTCACGTCGGGCTGCGCCCAGCAGGTGCCGGTGCCCTGCCCGCCGAACAGCAGGCGATTGCCGCCTACCGGCCGGTAATAGTCGATCTGGAACTGCGTGTCGTACACGGGCATGCCAGCCGGCATCAGCGTCGCGACGTCGACGTCCAGCGGCGCCGTCACGCTCACGTAGGTAAAGAACGGCACCGTGGTCGCCGCGCCGTCGTCGAGCAGCCGGAACGTCGTGTTGTGCAGCGCGAGCACGACGCCGCGGCGCGCGGTGATCGTGCCGCCCGGCGTCGTCGCGACGACGCCCGCCGGCGTCTCGTCGAGCTCGAGCACCTCGGTGCCCTCGAACAGCGCGCCGCCGTTCAGCCGGAAGCCGTGCACGAGGCCGCGCACCAGCGCGAGCGGATGAATCTGCCCGCCGATCGCGTCGATCGCCGCGCCGTGATACAGCCCCGAGCGCACGTATTCGTCATGCAGCTGATGGCGGCCGACGAGCGTCACGCCCGCGTCGCCGAGATGACGGCGCGCATCCGCGCCGTCCAGCAGCGCGCTCATGTGGCCCGGGTGGACCGCCGCGGTGATGTGGCCGCGCTTGCGATCGAGCTCGAGCGCATAACGTGCGCCGATCGCATCGATCAGGTCCATCGATTCGGCCGACGCAAAGCGCCACAGCCGCTTCGCGTCGTCGTGCGACAGGTAGTCGATCATGTCGGCGGCTTCCCAGCGCGCGAGGCCGGGCGTCAGTTGCCCGCCGTTGCGGCCCGATGCGGCCGAGCCGACGTGGTGCTTGTCGACGAGGATCGTGTCGACACCCGCTTCCGCGAGATGCAGCGCGGCCGATGCGCCGAGCAGGCCCGCGCCGATCACGAGCACGTCGCAGACGGCATCGTGCGCGAGCGGCGCGCTGTTCGTATGGCGTGACAGCGACGCCTCGTACCAGTTCGCCGAGTGCTCGCCGTCGTAGCGGGCCGGGTCGCACCAGTTCCAGTTGTCTTTTTCGATGTTCAGTTGCGTTGGTTCGAAACGCGATTCGCCCTGGATCAGGGGGGGGTTGTTGAAAGTCATGATTGCACTTGCATGGTAGGGCCGCCTGTCGATGAGCCTTCTGGCTTCGCGGGTGGGGCAGCCGGTTCCACATGGGTGTCAACGAGAAAAGGGGCGTGATGGCCCGTGTTGACGGCGGGCACGCTCGTGCCGCCTGGATCCCGGACTGTGCGAAAGCACGTATTGAAAGGTGCCGGGACACCCAATTTCTACACCGCAGAAATAATTCTACAGTGTAGAATAAGCTTTCGTCAAGTTTACAGCCGGTGCCGTACCGGCCCGCCAGCCCGCATCGATGAAAGACAAACCCGCCCAAGGCCCGCGCGGCCTCGACAAGGAGGCGATCGTCGCGGCCGCGCTCGCGCTGCTCGAAGACGTCGGCGAAGCCGCGTTCAGCGTGCGCAAGCTCGCGCAGTCGGTCGGCTGCGACCCGATGAGCGTGCTGTACCACTTCAAGTCGAAGGAAGGCCTGAGCCGCGCGATCGCGAACGCGCTGTCGCGCTCGCTCGTGCCGGTCGACGCCGCGCTGCCGTGGCGCGAACGGCTGCGCGACCTCGCACGCCAGTACCGCGCGCTCGCGCTGCGCTACCCGGCCGCGTTCGCGCTGCTGCAGCGGCACATGAGTACCGGGCCCGCCGATCTCGCACACATCGAGGCCGTGCATCGCGCGCTGGCCGACGCCGGCATCCCGCGCGCGGCGCTGCCGTCGGTGTGCGTCGGCTGGTATGCGAGCGTGATCGGCCTGGCCGCGGCCGAAGCCGGCGGCCTCACGCGCGCCGCGAACGATGTCGAGCTCGCGGAAATGGAAGCGCTGTCCGACGCCGCGCATCCGCTCGTCAAGGCGGCCGCCCCGCTCTATGCACAGCTCGATCCGGCCGCCGTGCACGACACGATGCTCGACGTGCTGCTCGACGGCATCGCGAAGCAGGCGCACGCGGCCTGACCCCGGCCTGCGCGCCGCCAACGAAAAAGGCGCCCGAAGGCGCCTTTTCCATGACGATTGCCGCGAACCGCGCTCAGTGCTGCTGCGCGATGCCGATCTTCAGCATGACCTGATCGACGATCTGCTCGGGCGTCAGCTCGATGCTGACCTCGATCGCTTCGTCCGGGCCCGGCTCCTCGAGCGTATCGAGCTGGCTCTTCAGCAGCGACGGATCGAAGAAATGGCCGGTGCGGCTCTTCAGGCGCTCGTGCAACACCTCGAACGAACCCTTCAGATACACGAACCGCACGTCGGTGTCGGTGCCGCGCAGCACGTCGCGGTACGACCGCTTCAGCGACGAGCACGTGAACACGGCCGTTTCGCCGGCACGCTGCTTTTCCTCGATGGCCGCGCGAATCGTGCGCAGCCACGGCCAGCGGTCGTCGTCGGTCAGCGGAATGCCGTTGTGCATCTTCTCCTTGTTCGCCGCGCTGTGAAACGCGTCGCCATCGGTATAGCTGCACGACAGGCGTTCCGCCAGCATTTCGCCGATCAGCGACTTGCCGGCGCCCGACACGCCCATTGCGATCAGAATCATTGACTACCCCTTGTTACAGAACCATGCTCAGCAGCAGTGTAAAGCCGAGGCCGAGCACCGAGATGATCGTTTCGAGCAACGACCAGGTCTTGAACGTCTGGCCGACCGTCATCCCGAAGTATTCCTTGATCAGCCAGAAGCCGCCGTCGTTCACGTGCGAGAAGATCAGCGAGCCCGAGCCCGTGGCAAGCACCAGCAGTTCCGGGCTGACCGCCGCGCCGGACGCCGCCGCGATCGGCGCGACGATGCCGCAGGCCGTCGTCATCGCGACCGTCGCCGAACCCGTCGCGAGACGCATCAGCGCGGCGACGAACCAGCCGAGCAGCAGCGGCGACAGGTGCGCGTGCTTCGCGGTTTCGACGATCTGCTGCGAAATCCCGCTGTCGCGCAGGACGCCGCCGAAGCCGCCACCCGCGCCGACGATCAGCGTGATGCCCGCGATCGGTGCCAGGCACTCGCCGCAGAACTTCTGGATCTGGTCGCGGTTGAAGCCCTGCAGCTTGCCGAACGTGAAGAAGCTCACGAGCACGGCGATCAGCAGCGCGACGTCCGAGTTGCCGGCAAAGCGCAGCAGGTTGTTCGGCAGCGACTTCGGCGTGAACACCAGGTCGGCCCAGCTGCCGACGAGCATCAGCACGACGGGCAGCAGGATCGTGAACAGCGTGATGCCGAAGCTCGGCAGTTCGCGCTTTTCACCGTTCGCACGCGAGTCGACGAACTGCGCGGCGAGCGGGTTGTTCTCCGGCAGCTTCACGAACTTCGAGATCGTCAGCGCGAACAGCGGGCCCGCGATGATCGCGGTCGGCACGCCGACGATCAGGCCGAACGCGATCGTCTTGCCGATATCGGCGCCGTATTGCTGAACGGCCAGCAGTGCGGCCGGGTGCGGCGGGATCAGCCCGTGCACGACGGACAGGCCGGCCACCATCGGCAGGCCGACGACGAGCAGCGACTTGCCGGTGCGCTTCGCGACGTTGAACGCGATCGGGATCAGCAGCACGAAGCCGACTTCGAAGAACACCGGCAGGCCGACGATGATCGCGACGAACATCATCGCCCAGTGGATGTTCTTTTCACCGAACCAGTCGATCAGCGTGGTCGCGATCCGTTCGGCGCCGCCCGATTCGGCCATCATCTTGCCGAGCATCGTGCCGAGGCCGACGACGATCGCGATGTGGCCGAGCGTACCGCCGGTGCCCGTCTCGAACGACTTGACGATCTTGTCCATCGGCATGCCGACGACCAGCCCGAGGCCGAGCGAAACGATGATCAGCACCAGGAACGGGTAGATCTTGAAGCGCGCGATCATCAGGATCAGCGCGGCAATCGCGATCAGCGTGAATACGAGCAGCATGCTGCCTTGGACAGCCCCCATGTGGCACTCCTCCTAGAATTGTTCGAACCGGGCGAGTTGTTGCGAGTATGCCCGGCTATGCAGGTCTCCGGAACACGGGGGGTACCCACCCCGTCAGGACGCTGAATTTTACTTATCTTTACGGTCCGCGGATAGAACCGGTTCCATCAGCAAAAACCCTCGGTAAAACAAGCACTAAGGCTCGCTTTCCGAGGGCTGAACCGTCATTCCGTACAAGTCTTAACGGGGAAGCTGGCTCGCGGCTTGCGCGAGGCGCGTGACTTCGGCCCAGTCCTGCGCGGCGAGCGCGGCTTTCGGCGTGAGCCACGAGCCGCCGACGCACACGACGTTCGGCAGTTTCAGGAAATTCGGTGCGGTTTCGACGGTGATGCCGCCGGTCGGGCAGAACTTCAGCGCCGGGAACGGGCCGTGGAACGCCTGCAGCATCGGCACGCCGCCCGCCTGCTGCGCGGGGAAGAACTTCACGATCTCGTAGCCGAATTCGAGCGCCTGGATGATGTCGCTCGGCGTCATCACGCCCGGCAGCAGCGGCAGGCCCGCGTCGAGCGACGCGAGGTGCAGTTCCTTCGTCAGGCCCGGCGACACGCCGAACTTCGCGCCCGCGCGCTTGGCCTGCTCGCAATGCTCGGGCTTCGTGATCGTGCCGACGCCGACGACGATGTCGTCCGCGAGCTGGCTGGCGCGCTGGATCGCTTCCAGGCCGGCCGGCGTGCGCAGCGTGATCTCGAGCACCTTCACGCCGCCTGCGTGCAGTGCACGCGACACGTGTTCGCCCTGCTCGACCGAGTCGAATGCGAGCACCGGGATGACCGGGCCCAGCTTCACGATTTCAGCAATCGTCTTCATTGAATTGGCTCCTTGAAATTCATGCGGCGACGTGGGCGGCCGTTTCGCCGACCAGCGCGCCGAAAACCGATGCGCCCTGCTCCGCCGGCGCGGCGGCCGCGCGGAACACGCCGAACAGTTCACGCCCGAAACCGACTTCGTTCTCGGCCTGGTGCAGCGGCTGCGCGACCGGGCGCGCCTGCCACTCGGCGGCGTCGACCTCGATGTCGAGCACGCCGGCTTCCGCGTCGATCACGAGCGTATCGCCCGTCTTCACCTTGCCGAGCGGGCCGGCGAGCAGCGCTTCCGGCGACACGTGGATCACGGCCGGCACCTTGCCCGACGCGCCCGACATACGGCCGTCGGTGACCAGCGCGACGTGGAAGCCCTGATCCTGCAGCACGCCGAGCAGCGGCGTCAAACGGTGCAGCTCGGGCATCCCGTTCGCGCGCGCGCCCTGGAAGCGCACCACCGCGACGAAATCGCGCTTCAGCTCGCCGCGATCGAATGCTTCCTGCACGGCTTCCTGCGAATCGAACACGATCGCGGGCGCCGTCACCTTGCGGTGCTCGGGCGCGACCGCCGAAATCTTGATCACGCCGCGGCCGAGGCGGCCCTGCATCAGGCGCAGGCCGCCGTCCGGCTGGAACGGGTCGCGGATGCCGCGCAGCACCTTCGTGTCGTGGCTCTCGGCCGCGCCGTCGACCCACGTCAGCTTGCCGTCGATCAGCTTCGGCTCCTTCGTGTAGTGCGCGAGACCCTTGCCGGCGACCGTCGTCACGTCCTCGTGCAGCAGCCCGCCTTCGAGCAGGGTGCGGACCAGGAAGGCCACGCCGCCCGCCGCGTGGAAATGGTTCACGTCGGCCTTGCCGTTCGGGTAGATCTTCGCGAGCAGCGGCACGACGGCCGACAGTTCGTCGAAATCGTTCCAGTCGATCAGGATGCCGGCCGCGCGCGCGATCGCGACGAGGTGCAGCGTGTGGTTGGTCGAGCCGCCCGTCGCGAGCAGCGCGACGATCCCGTTGACGATCGCCTTCTCGTCGATCACGTGGCCGATCGGCGTGTAGTGGCCGCGCTCGACGGTCAGGTCGAGCACGCGGCGCGCGGCCTCGGCGGTGAGCGCGGTGCGCAGCGGCGTGTGCGGGTGGACGAATGCCGAGCCCGGCAGGTGCAGCCCCATCAGCTCCATCAGCATCTGGTTGCTGTTCGCGGTGCCGTAGAACGTGCAGGTGCCGTGGCCGTGATACGCGGCCGATTCGGCTTCGAGGAGCGCGTCGCGGCCGACCTGGCCGGTCGCGAACTGCTGGCGGATCTTCGCCTTGTCGTCGTTCGACAGGCCGCTCGTCATCGGGCCGGCCGGCACGAAGATCGTCGGCAGGTGGCCGAACTGCAGCGCACCGATCAGCAGGCCCGGCACGATCTTGTCGCAGATGCCGAGGCAGAGCGCCGCGTCGAACATGTTGTGCGTGAGCGCGATCGCCGTGCCCATCGCGATCGCCTCGCGCGAGAACAGCGACAGCTCCATCCCCGGGTTGCCCTGCGTGACGCCGTCGCACATCGCCGGCACGCCGCCCGCGAACTGCGCGACCCCGCCGTTCTCGCGCGCGGCCGCCTTGATGATCTCGGGGAAATCCTTGTACGGCGCATGCGCGGACAGCATCTCGTTGTACGAGGACACGATGCCGATGTTCGGCTCGCGGATCGCCTTGATCGAGAACTTGTCGTTACCCTCGAGGCCGGCGAAGCCGTGCGCGAGGTTCGCGCACGACAGCGCGCCGCGCGCCGGGAACTTGCCCTGCGCGCCGTCGATGCGCTGCAGATAGGCGGAACGGGTCGATTGGCTGCGGGCGATCACGCGTTCGGTGACCTTCGCCAGAGTGGGGTGCAGCGACGTCATGCTGGGCGCTCCTGTATGCCGGCCGACACCGGCGGTTGGAATCGTGGGGACGGTCGAATGCATCGACAGAACGAAGCCAGTCTAGTAGAAAAACTACAAGCATGCAATGCGGATTCATCGCTCCGCAACCCTCATTCCCGCCACCAGCAAGGTGATACCTAGTGAAAACCCTAACTCTCCGCAATGAAAGCACTACGCCCGCGCTAGTATTTTCCTGTAGATTTTCTACAATTCGATTGCGATACACTCGCTCATCCGAACCCGATTTCCGCCTGCCGTCCCATGCTGCCCCGCATTGAAGCGATCCGCACCGAGTTGCGCCCGTCCGAGCGCAAGCTCGCCGACTACATCCTCGCCGCGCCGCGCGAGGTGCTCGACCTCGCGATGACCGAGCTGTCGACGCGCGCGGGCGTCAGCCAGCCGACGATCGCGCGCTTCTGCCAGGCGCTCGGCTGCAGCGGCTTTCGCGAATTCAAGATCCGGCTCGCGCAGAGCGTCGCGCCGGGCGTGTCGTCGGTCTATCGCGACGTCGAGCCCGACGAACCGGCGCCCGGCATCATCGGCAAGGTGTTCGACCGCACGATCGGCGCACTGATCGAGGTGCGCAACAGCCTGTCCGCCGGCAGCGTCGCCGAGGCGATCGGGCTGTTGTCGAACGCGTCGCGGATCGAGTTCTACGGCGCCGGCGGCTCCGGTATCGCCGCGCAGGACATCCAGCACAAGTTCTTCCGGCTCGGCGTGCCGAGCGTCGCGTATTCGGATCCGCACACGTTCTCGATGTCGTCGGCGCTGCTCGGCCCGCACGACGTCGTCGTCGCGATCTCGAACACCGGCCGCACGCGTGACATCGTCGACGCCGCACGCTCCGCGCTCGCGTGCGGCGCGAAGGTCGTCGCGATCACGCAGAGCCATTCGCCGCTCGCGAAGCTCGCGACGGTGAGTCTCGCGTCGAACGTGGCGGAGGAAACCGACGTGTTCTCGCCGATGACGTCGCGGATGTCGCATCTCGCGATCGGCGACATCCTCGCGGTCGGCGTCGCGCTGTCGCGCGGCCCCGCGCTGATGGAACGGGTCGGCCGTGCGAAGGAGGCGATCACGCGCCGCCGGATCGACGACGGCACGAAGGATTGAGCAGACGCCGCGCCGACCGCGCGCACGAACCGTAAACGACAAACGGCGCCCCGCGGGGCGCCGTTGCGCATCAGGCAGCGCCGGCAACCTCGCCGGCCATGCCGCTCAGAACGGCTTGATCACGACCAGCGCGACCGCCGCGAGCATGCCGAGCACCGGCAGCTCGTTGAACACGCGATACCACTTGTCGGTGCGGCGGTTCTCGCCGCGCTCGAACACCCGCAGCAGGTGCCCGCAATACGCGTGATAGACGATCAGCAGCAGCACGACCGTCACCTTCGCGTGAATCCAGCCCTGCCCCTGCCCGATACCGATCGACAGCCAGAGCCACAGCCCGCAGGCCAGCGCCGGCACCGCGATCATCGTCATGAAGCGGAACAGCTTGCGCGCCATCAGCAGCAGGCGACGCACGGCGGCCGGATCGGTTTCCATGGCCAGGTTCACGTAGATGCGCGGCAGGTAGAACAACCCTGCAAACCACGCGGCGATCAGAACGATATGGAACGTCTTGACCCAGAGCATCGCCATCGATTGTGTGCCTCGCTGTTTACTGGCGGCCTTCGCCGTGTCCGAGCACGACGTACTTCAGCGACGTCAGCCCTTCCAGGCCGACGGGGCCGCGTGCGTGCAGCTTGTCGTTCGAGATGCCGATTTCCGCGCCGAGGCCGAATTCGAAGCCGTCCGCGAAGCGCGTCGATGCGTTGACCATCACGCTCGCCGAATCGACCTCGCGCAGGAACCGCATCGCGCGGTCGTGATCCTCGGTGACGATCGCGTCCGTGTGGTGCGAGCCGTAGTGGTTGATGTGCTCGATCGCGGCGTCGAGGCCGTCGACGACCTTGATCGCGAGCACCGGCGCGAGATACTCGGTGTGCCAGTCTTCCTCGGTGGCGTCGACGAGCGGGCCGACGCCCGCATCGGCGAGCACCGCGCGCGCGGCCGCGTCGACGCGCAGTTCGACCTGCTTGTCGCGATACAGCTTGCCGAGCGGCGGCAGCAGCGTCGCCGCGATACCGCTCGCGACGAGCAGCGTCTCCATCGTGTTGCAGGTGCCGTAGCGATGCGTCTTCGCGTTGTCGCAGACGGTCAGCGCCTTGGCGAGATCGGCGCGATCGTCGACGTACACGTGGCAGATGCCGTCGAGGTGCTTGATCATCGGCACGCGCGCCTCGCTGATCAGGCGCTCGATCAGGCTCTTGCCGCCGCGCGGCACGATCACGTCGACGTATTCGGTCATCGTGATCAGCTTGCCGACCGCCGCGCGATCGGCCGTCGCGACGACCTGCACCGCGTCCTGCGGCAGGCCGGCGGCTTCGAGCCCTTCGCCGATCAGCCTCGCGAGCGCGGCGTTCGATTCGAGCGCTTCGGAGCCGCCGCGCAGAATCGTCGCGTTGCCCGACTTCAGGCACAGCGCGGCCGCGTCGATCGTCACGTTCGGGCGCGATTCGTAGATGATGCCGATCACGCCGAGCGGCACACGCATCTGGCCGACCTGGATGCCGCTCGGGCGGTACTTGAGGTTGCCGATCTCGCCGATCGGATCGGCCAGCGACGCCACCTGGCGCAAGCCTTCGACCATCGTCTTCAGCGCCTTGTCCGACAGTGTCAGGCGATCGACGAACGCGGCATCCAGCCCCTTTTCACGGGCACGGGCGACATCGCGCGCATTCGCGTCCTTCAGCGCCTGCGCGTCGCGTTCGATCGCGCGCGCCACGGCGTCGAGCGCCGCGTTCTTCGCGGCCGTGCTGGCGCGCGCCATCGCGCGGGAAGCGTGCCGGGCGCGACGGCCCAGGTCGGTCATGTACTGATCGATATCCATCGTGTGACTCGAGAAGCGCGCCGCGCAGGGCGGCATGAATTCGTGGGGAAGCGTGAGCGGCGGCGGCCGGAGGGCCGCGCCAGCTATCGAAACATTGTAAGCGGGTTGGGCAGCGCGCGCTGAAGGCCCGAACGGGACTTAGCGTCGCACGCGCCCCGCGGTCGGCGGTCGCTCGCCGCGGGCACCGGCCACCGTCATCGCGAGCTGGAACAGCCCGTCCCACGGATCGGGCGGCGGTTCGTCCTGCGTACGACGGCCCGGCGCGACGGCCGTAAGCCCCTTGACCTGACGGTCGAGCTTCGCGGCAAACGCGAGCGCCTTCTCGAGCACGGCTTCGGACACGCGATTCAGCGCGGGACCGATCAGCCGCTCGCGCGGCCCCCACACGCGGTTCTCGCGCAGCAGCGTTGCCAGCGGCTTGCCTGCCGTCGTGCCGCGCTTGATCCGCAGCAGCGTGCGCAATTCCTCGACGACGGCCCACATCACGAGCACGATCGCCTCGCCCTCGCCCTTCAACCCGTCGATCATCCGCGCGAGCCGCGCGGCGTCGCCGGCGAGCATCGCTTCGTTCAGCTTGAAGACGTCGTAACGCGCGACGTTCAGCACCGCGTCGTGCACCTGCTCGAACGACAGCGCTCCCTGCGGATACAGCAGCCCGAGCTTCTGGATTTCCTGGTGCGCGGCGAGCAGGTTGCCTTCGACGCGCTCGGCGATGAACTGCAGCGCGCGCCGCCCGTCCTCGCCGGGCGCGGCGCGCTGGCCCTGCAGCGCGAGGCGCTGGCCGATCCAGTTCGGCAGCTGCGCGCGGTCGACCGGATCGATCTTCAGCGCGACGCCGCCGTTCTGCAGCGCGGTGAACCACGCGGATTTCTGCGTGGCCGCGTCGAGACGCGGCAGCGTGACGAGCATCAGCGCGTCGGGGTTCGGCGTGGCCGCGAGCGTCTTCAGCGCATCGGCGCCTTCCTTGCCGGGCTTGCCCGACGGAATGCGCAGCTCGATCAGCTGGCGCTCGCCGAACAGCGACATCGCCTGGGTCGCGCCGAGCAGCACGCTCCAGTCGAAGCCGCGCTCGACCGTATGCACCGAACGCTCGGTGTAGCCGGCCGCGCGCGCGGTCGCACGAATGCGGTCGCACGCTTCCTGCGCGAGCAGCGGCTCGTCGCCGTAGACGGTATAGAGCCCGGCCAACCCCTTCGCGAGGTGCGGCTCCAGCGCATCAAGTCGCAGTTGCATCGATACGTGCGCCGTCGATCAGAGCGGCGGCGGCGGCAACGGCGCGCGCGGCGCGACGCCCGGCACCACGTCTTCCGGCGCCGGCGTCAGCGAATGGACGATCGCGAGACGCCGCATCAGCTGGTCGACCGCGTCGCTCTGCATATCGCCGTAAAGGATGTCGGCTTCCTGCGCCTTCGCGTTCGTGTACTGGTCGCTGTACGTCATCGCGCGGTTCAGCGCGATCGCGCTCGGCGGGATCAGCACGGTGCCGTCCTTGCTCGTCAACTGATAACGCAACGTATAGAAGAGCGCGTATTCCTGCGCCGAACCGTACTTGTTGAGCGTCAGCGTGTTCTGGCCACGCGATTCCCACATGGTCAGCACGGCATCGGCGTCATCCGCCGACTTGACGATCTTCGTGTCGCTGCCGGCCTCGACGAGGCGCACGAGGCGCGCCTCGACCGGCGCCGGCGCGCCGGCGATCAGCAGGTGCTTGAACGCGTAGTCCTGCTGGCCGCGCAACTGGAAGCCGCATGCCGACAGCGCAACCGCGCTGCCGACAGCGAGCATCAAAAACGATCTGCGGATCACCTTCGCTCCTTCTGGGTACGTCCGATGGCCGGCGGCCGTCAGACGACGATGTTCACGAGGCGGCCCGGCACGACGACGATCTTCTTCGCCGGCTTGCCGTCGCTGAACTTCGCGAACGCGTCGTCGGCCACTGCCGCGGCTTCGATCGCCTCGCGGCTCGCGTCCTTCGCCACCTTCAGCGCGCCGCGCACCTTGCCGTTCACCTGCAGCACGAGTTCGATCTCGGCCTGCTCGAGCGCGGCCTCGTC
Source organism: Burkholderia sp. HI4860 (assembly GCF_002223045.2). Taxonomy (NCBI): domain Bacteria; kingdom Pseudomonadati; phylum Pseudomonadota; class Betaproteobacteria; order Burkholderiales; family Burkholderiaceae; genus Burkholderia; species Burkholderia sp. HI4860. The sequence goes on from NZ_NKFO02000003.1 coordinate 1,278,906, forward strand.
GACCTTCGGCCACGGTGCGTCGAGCAGCGGGCCGAATTCGTCCGCGTAGCCGAGCGCCTTCCACAGCTCGAACGTGACGTGCGGCACGACCGGGTACAGCACGCGCAGCAGCACGCCGTACGTTTCACGCAGCACGCCGGGCGTCGCGCCCTTCGCACCGTCGATCGCGTTCAGCATCTTCATCGCAGCGGACACGACCGTGTTGTACTGCAGGCGCTGGTAGTCGAAATCGGCCTGCTTCAGCACGCTGTAGATCTCGCGGCGCAGCGCCTTGTCGGCTTCGCCGAGCGCGGCCGCATCGAAGCCCGCGCGCGCGGCGAGCGCTTCGCGGTTCGTCGCACCGAAGCTCCACACGCGGCGCAGGAAGCGGCTCGCGCCTTCGACGCCCGCACCCGACCACTCGAGCTGCTGCTCGGGCGGCGCGGCGAACATCGTGAACAGGCGCGCGGTATCCGCGCCGTACTGGTCGATCAACAGCTGCGGATCGACACCGTTGTTCTTCGACTTCGACATCTTCTCGATGCCGCCGAGCACGACCGGCTGGCCGTCCGCGTTCAGCGTCGCGCCGACCGGGCGGCCCTTGTCGTCGTGCGTGACGGTCACGTCGAGCGGGTTGTACCAGGTCTTCTTGCCCGATGCGTCCTCGCGGTAGTACGTCTCGTTCAGCACCATGCCCTGCGTGAGCAGGTTCTTCGCCGGCTCGCCGAACTTCACGAGGCCGAGGTCGCGCATCACCTTGGTCCAGAAGCGCGAGTACAGCAGGTGCAGGATCGCGTGCTCGATGCCGCCGATGTACTGGTCCATCGGCATCCAGTAGTCGGTGCGCGCGTCGACCATCGTCTCGGCGTCCGGCGCCGTGTAGCGCGAGAAGTACCACGACGAATCGACGAAGGTGTCCATCGTGTCGGTTTCGCGCTTGGCGGCCGCACCGCACTTCGGGCACGTGCAGTTCAGGAACGCTTCCGACTTCGCGAGCGGGTTGCCCGAGCCGTCCGGCACGAGGTCTTCCGGCAGCACGACGGGCAGATCCTGCTCGGGCACCGGCACGTCGCCGCACGACGGGCAGTGGATGATCGGGATCGGCGTGCCCCAGTAGCGCTGGCGCGACACGCCCCAGTCGCGCAGGCGCCACGTGACCTGCTTGTCGCCGAAGCCGCCGGCGTTCAGGTCGGCCGCGACCGCGTCGACCGCTTCCGCGTAGCGCAGGCCGTCGTACTTGCCGCTGTTCACGCAGACCGCGATTTCCTTGTCGCCGTACCACTCCTGCCACGCGTCGAGCGAGTACTGCTGGCCTTCGGCCGCGATCACCTGCTTGATCGGCAGGTCGTATTTCTTCGCGAACGCGAAATCGCGCTCGTCGTGGCCCGGCACGCCCATCACCGCGCCTTCGCCATAGCTCATCAGCACGTAGTTGCCGATCCACACCTCGACCGGCTCGCCGGTGAGCGGGTGCGTGACCGAGAAGCCCGTCGCGACGCCCTTCTTCTCCATCGTCGCGACGTCGGCCTCGGCGACGCCGCCGCGCTTGCATTCGTCGATGAACGCGAGCAGCTCGGGCTTGTCCTGGGCAAGGCGCGTGGCCAGCGGATGCTCGGCCGCGATTGCGCAGAAGGTGACGCCCATGATCGTGTCGGCGCGCGTCGTGAACACGCGCAGCAGCTTCTTCTCGCCGTCGAGTTCGTACGGGAAGCCGAAGTTCACGCCGAAGCTCTTGCCGATCCAGTTCTGCTGCATGATCTTCACGCGCTCGGGCCAGCCGAGGCCGTCGAGGTCGTTCAGCAGCTCATCCGCGTACTGCGTGATGCGCAGGTAGTACATCGGGATCTCGCGCTTCTCGACGAGCGCGCCCGAGCGCCAGCCGCGGCCGTCGATCACCTGCTCGTTCGCGAGCACGGTCTGGTCGACCGGGTCCCAGTTCACGGTGCCCGTCTTCTTGTACGCGATGCCCTTCTCGAGCATCTTCAGGAACAGCCACTGGTTCCACTTGTAGTAGTCGGGCTTGCACGTCGCGATTTCGCGCGACCAGTCGATCGCGAGGCCCATCGACTGCATCTGGCGCTTCATGTAGTCGATGTTGTCGTAGGTCCACTTCGCGGGCGGCACGCCGTTCGCCATCGCGGCGTTCTCGGCCGGCATCCCGAACGCATCCCAGCCCATCGGCATCAGCGTGTTGTAGCCGTTCATCCGCAGATAGCGGTACATCACGTCGTTGATCGTGTAGTTGCGCACGTGACCCATGTGCAGCTTGCCGGACGGGTACGGCAGCATCGACACGCAGTAGAACTTCGGCTTCTGCGAATCTTCCTTCGTCTTGTAGGCATCGGCTGCGCGCCAGTCGCCCTGGGCGGCGGCTTCGACGTCGGCGGGTACGTATCTCTCGTGCATGGTGTGGTTCGGACTAGGCTTTAAGCGACGCGACGGCGCGCGCGCAGGAGTGGATCGAAAATCGTGCTTGCCCGGCGGACCTGCAGGTTCGCTGTTGCCGGACCTGTTCGCGGTTTCCGGGCATTTTCCGGGTAACCCGCAGCATGCCCGGGTAGCCTGGAAAATTCCGGGTTACCTGAAAAAAGCCTGCCAACCGGGAAAAACGTTGATTATACCGCCCGCGCCGGCCCATTCGACCGGTCTTGCGGCGTGCGGCCCGATCCCGCGGCCGGGACAGGCCCGCCGGCTCCGCTCAGCGGTTGGCCGGCGCGGCGGGCGTCGCCGCGGAACCGCCCGCCTGCGGCGGCACGTCGGTCACGAAGCCGATCCGCGTAAGGCCGGCGGCCTGCGCGGCGCCCATCACCTGCGCGATCACGTCGTAGCGGGTCGCACGCGATGCGCGCAGCCGCAGCTCGGGCGGCGCGCCGCCCGCGGCGGCGGCCCGGAAGCGCGCGGGCAGCGCGTCGAGCGCGACCGGTGCGTCGTCCCAGTACAGCTTGCCCGCGTCGTCGATCGACAAGGTGACGGATTGCGGCGTGTCGCGCGCGACGCTGGCCGCGACCTTCGGCAGGTCGAGCCGGATCGCGTGCGTCATCAGCGGCGCGGTGATGATGAAGATGACGAGCAGCACCAGCATCACGTCGATCAGCGGGGTCATGTTGATCTCCGCCATCGGCGCGGACGTCTTGTGGTGCTCGAGTCCGCCGAATGCCATGGTCGCTCCTCTACGGTCTGTTCACGCGTCAGGCTTCCTGCGCGCACACGAACACGTGCAGGTCGCGCGCGAAGCCGTCGAGTTCCTCGGCGAGCTGGCGCACGAGCCGCCCGAGGATGTTGTAGGCCAGCACCGCGGGAATCGCGACGACGAGCCCGAACGCGGTCATGATCAGCGCCTCGCCGACCGGCCCCGCGACGTTCTCGATCTGCGCCTGCCCGCTCGCGGCGATGCTGCCGAGCGCGTGGTAGATGCCCCACACGGTGCCGAGCAGCCCGACGAACGGCGCGGTGCTGCCGATCGACGCGAGCAGCACCTGGCCGAATTCGAGGCGCCGCTGCGAGCGCAGCATCGCGTGCCGCAACGCGCGCAGCACGCGTTCGCCGCGCTCGACGCGCGCGGCCAGGGCAGCCGGGTCGTGGTCGTGGGCCGCATCGCGCGCGGCTTCGGCGAGCGGCACGAACACGCGCTCGCGATCGGCGCCGGCGAGCACGGCGATGCCCGCGTCGAGCGACGGCGCGCGCCAGAACGCGGCGAGCGCGCGCGGCCCCTGCCGCTTCGCGCGGACCAGGAGCCAGGCTTTCATGAGGAGGAAGCACCAGCTGGCGACGGACATCGCCAGCAGCACATAGGCGACGGCATGCGTGATCGCATCGCCGCTTTCGAGGTAGTGGACAACGCCGGTGGGTATCGCCATCGGAGTTTCCCCGTGGTGTCAGCGCAGGCCGAGCACGTCCTGCATGTCGAACAGGCCGGCGCCGCGCGCCGACAGGAAGTGGACCGCGCGCAACGCGCCCTGCGCGTACGACACGCGGCTCGACGACTTGTGCGTGATCTCGATGCGCTCGCCGATCCCGGCGAACAGCACGGTGTGATCGCCGACGATGTCGCCGCCGCGCACCGCGGCAAAGCCGATCGACGACGGATCGCGCTCGCCCGTCACGCCGTGGCGGCCGTACACCGCGCAATCGTCGAGCGAGCGCCCGAGCGCGCCGGCGACGGCTTCGCCCATCATCAGCGCGGTGCCCGACGGCGCGTCGACCTTGTGGCGATGATGCGCCTCGATGATCTCGATGTCGTAGCCGTGCGAGAAATGCTTCGCCGCGAATTCGAGCAGCTTCAGCGTGACGTTCACGCCGACGCTCATGTTCGCCGCGAACACGATGCCGATCTTGCCCGCCGCGGCCTGCAGCTCGGCCTTCTGCTCGGCGGTGAAGCCGGTCGTGCCGATCACGAGCTTCACGTCGTGGCGCAGCGCGGCCTCGATATGGGCCATCGTGCCTTCCGGACGCGTGAAATCGATCAGGGTGTCGGCCTGCGCGAACACGGCGTCGAGGTCGGCGGTCAGCTTGACCCCGGTTTCCTTGCCGAGGAACGCGCCGGCGTCCTGGCCGAGGAACGGCGAATCGGCGCGGTCGAGCGCGCCGACGAGCTGCGCGTCGGCATCGTTGAGAACGGCTTCGATCAGCATCCGGCCCATTCGGCCCGATGCCCCGGCAATCGCAATCTTCATGGCTTTCTACACGACAGGTATAAAAGCGGGCGGCGCAGGCCGCCCTGTTTCCGCACGCCGGCTGCTTACTGCGCCGGCGCGGTGAGCGGCTGGTTCTGCAGGTTGTCCGAGCCTTGCGGGCCGACCGGCGTCGCCTCGTTCGACACGTTCGGCTGCGGCGGACGATGGAACTGGAACTGCGGCTGGATCGCCGGCGCGGCGCCCGGCGGCTGGCCGCCCGGCACCGGCGCGCCGCCCGAGGCCTTCGCGGCCGGCGTGAACCGGCGCGAACCCGAACCCTGCCCCGACACCTGGTTGGTCGCGCGGTTCGCCGCGCGGGCGGCCTGCGCGTTCGCATCCTGGTCGACCACCGCACCGGCCGCCGGCACGGCGGACGGGCTGGCAACCGCCTCCGGCGCCGGCGCGCTCGCGCTCGCTTGCGCGGCGCTCGCGGCGGCGGCAGCCTCGGCGGCCTTCTTCGCCGCTGCGGCCGCCTTCGCCTTCTTGCCGCCGCGGTCGCCGTCGATATCGGCCAGCAGGTCGAGTTCCGAAGGCAGGTTGTCCGCCCCCGTCCAGCTCGCCAGGCGATCGCCCGAGAACGTCACGACGAGATCGCGCTGCTGGACGACTGCCGTCGAGCCGCGCTTGAAGTAAAAGAGGTAGTCCCAACGGTCGGCGTGGAACATGTCGGCCAGCAGCGGGGTGCCGAGCAACGCGCGCACCTGCTCGCGCGACATGCCGACCTGCAACTGCGCGGCCTTCTCCTGCGACACGAAGTTGCCTTGCACGACGGTGATCCGGTAGGGGGTGATGCTCTGCGCGATGCGCTGCGTCACGCTGTCGTACGACGAACAACCAGCCAGCGCGGCAACGGCGGCGGCAGCGATGATGACACTCCGCATGCGGCTCCTCTGAAAGTGCGAAAGAGATTCTGGAATCATTTCCCTCACCGTGCAGGCCCGTGTGCAGGCCGCGCGTGTTTCTGGAACGGCGAAAAGCCGGTAACATTGAAGCCCTGCATTGTACTCTAGGGATGCCTAGCCATGACCAATCCGACGGATCTCAAGAATATCGGGCTAAAGGCCACCCTACCGCGCCTCAAGATTCTCGAGATCTTCCAGCAAAGCCCGGTGCGCCACCTGACGGCAGAAGACGTCTACCGGAACCTGCTCAACGAGCAGCTCGACATCGGGCTGGCCACCGTCTATCGCGTGCTGACGCAGTTCGAGCAGGCCGGCCTGCTCACGCGCAGCAACTTCGAATCCGGCAAGGCCGTGTTCGAACTGAACGAAGGCTCGCACCACGATCACCTCGTGTGCCTCGATTGCGGCCGTGTCGAGGAATTCTTCGACGCCGAGATCGAAGGCCGCCAGCAGGCGATCGCGAAGGAGCGCGGCTTCAAGCTCCAGGAGCACTCGCTCGCGATGTACGGTTCGTGCACGACCGAGAACTGCCCGCACCGCAAGCACTGATTCGCGCGCGTCGCGCACGCAGCACGGCCCGGCCGGCATCTCGCCGCCCGGGCCGTGTTCTTTTCGGGATGGCGGCGACGCACCGCCGCGCGGGTCGTGCGCCCAGGCTTTCGGAACCCCTTCGACACGCCCCCCGGCTGCCGTCAGGCAGCCGGGGGGCGTTGCCGTTGCGTCAGGCCGCGCAGGCCGGCTCGAACTCGAGCGCCCACGCGCGCTCGAGCGGGATCTCGTCGCAATTGGGCTGCGGCCCGCCGCGATCGACGATCACGAAATCGCTGACCGCGTCGAGCGCGAGCAGCGGATGGTGCCAGACGCCCTTCGCATAATTCACACCCTGCCAGCCTTGCGCGAGGAACGCGCGCATCGCGTCCGGCCGGAATTCGCCCGCGGGCGCGACGACGATCGCGTAGCGCGACACGGCCGCGAGCGGGATGAATGCCTGGCTGCCGTGCGGGTGGCGCTCCATCAGCGTGACCGCGACCGGCAGCGCGCGCGGCTGCGCGCGGAACACGCTGACGAGCGGACGGCCGCCGTCCGCGCATACGTCGATCGTCGCGAGATCGTGGAAGCGCTCGGTCGTGCCGCCGTTGATCGGAAAATGCCGCGCGCCTTCGAGCGCGATCACGTCGCCGAACGGCGCGAACGCTTCGCGCGTCAGGCGCTCGACGCGCAGGATCCGGGATTCGCTCATGCCGTTGCCCTCCTTCAAGCCGGCTCGCCCCACAGACGCAGGCGCGACACGCCGCCGTCCGGGAAGATGTTGAAACGCACGTGCGTGACGGGGCCGAGCGCGGCAAGCTGGTCGAACGTGTGCACGTGGTCCATCTGCAGCTTCTGCTCGCCGAGCAGTTCGGCCCAGAACATCGCCTGCGTGACGAGCGAATCGTCGGTGCCGCCCGCGACCCGCGCGGCCTGCAGCGAGCAGCGGTCGGGGAAATTGCCCTTGAAGAACGCGGTATCGACCTCGACGCGCCGGATGATGCCCGGCCGCGCGAGCGCGACGATCGCCCAGTCGTTGCCGGGCTCGCGGCGCCGCCGCGTTTCCCAGCCGTCGCCCATGTTCACGCCGCGCCCCGGCATCAGCATCTGCGACGCCGGGCCGAAGTGCTGGTTGTTCGCCGCCACCAGGTAGCCGCCGTTCTCGATCGCCGCGAGATCGACGAGCTCGCCGGCCGGCACCTGGCGCCAGTCGCGCTGCGGCTGGCCGTACACGCGCAGCCGGGCGAGGCCGCCGTCCGGGTACAGGTTCACGCGCAGGTGCGTATAGGGCTGCGCATCGTCGACACTCACGTAGTGATGCGAATTGCCCTGCAGCGTCGTCGCCGGGACGATCGGGCGCCATTGCGCGTCATCAGGCGGCGTGTCGCCCTCGGCGACGCACGCGTCGATCGACGCGGCCGGCGGGAAGTTGCCGGTGAAATGGCTCGTATCGAGGTCGACGCCGTGGATCACGCCCGGCCGCGCGAGCCGCACCACGCAGAAGTCGTGGCCGGTCGTGCGCTTGCGGCGCGTTTCCCAGCCGTCCATCCACTTGCCGTGGTCGTCGTACTTGCCGGGGATGAACACGGCCGGCTCGGGATTGAGCATGCGCTCCTTCGGCGCGAAGAATTCGTCGCTGGCAAAGAGCGCCTGCGCCCCGAGGCGCGGGTCGGCGAGGTTCATGTAGCGCCGCGTGAAGGCCGGCGCATTCGGATCGAGGATGGGGGCTGCCATGTCGTCTCCTGATGTGGGATCGCGTGCCGGCGCATCGAGGCGCCGGCCGCATGCATTCGGGTGCGCGGAACGACCAGGGGAAGCCGCCCCGCGCGGGGGTGCGCTCAGAGCGCGTGAGCCTGATCGCCGGCGACCGGTGCCGCGCGGCCTTCCTCTTCGGCCGGCACGTAGCGCAGCTCGCGATTCAGCACGCGGGTCGCGCGGGCACGATCGATGTCGTTCTCCCACACCGCGACGACCACCGTCGCGACGCAGTTGCCGATCAGGTTGGTCAGCGCGCGGGCGATGCCGACGAACCAGTCGACCGGCAGGATCAGCACGAGGCCGAGCACCGGAATCGCGGGGATCGCCGACAGCGTCGCCGCGAGGATCACGATCGCCGAGCCCGGGATCCCGTGCGCGCCCTTCGACGTGACGAGCGACACGAGCAGCACGACGATCAGGTCATGCGTCGACAGCGGCGTGTTGGTGGCCTGCGCGATGAACAGCACGGCGAGCGTCAGGTAGATCGAGAAGCCGTCGAGGTTGAACGAATAGCCGGTCGGGATCACGAGGCCGACCGTCGAATCCTTCACGCCCATGTATTCGAGCTTGCGCATCACCTGCGGCAGCACTGCGTCCGACGACGCCGTGCCGAGCACGATCGACAGTTCCTCGCGCAGGTAGCGGATCAGCTTGAACACCGAGAAGCCCGCGAGCCGCATCACGACGCCGAGCACGACCGTGACGAACACGAAGCAGCTCAGGTAGAACACCGCGACCAGGTAGCCGAGCTGCTTGAGCGACGCGACGCCGTACTTGCCGGTCGTGAACGCGATCGCGCCGAGCACGCCGAGCGGCGCGAGCTTGATGATGAAGCCGATGATCCGGAAGAACACGTGCGACAGTTCCTCGATCAGCGAGTTGACGCGCTGCGCCTTGTCGCCGAGCAGCGACAGCGCGGAGCCGAACAGCACCGCGAACACGAGGATCTGCAGGATGTCGCCCTTCGCGAACGCGTCGATCGCGGTCTCGGGGATGATCTTCATCAGGTAGCCGGCCGTGTCCTTCAGGCTTTCGGCGTTCTTCGCGTACGTCGCGAGCGACGATGCGTCGAGCGAGCGCAGGTCGATGTTCATCCCGACGCCCGGGCGCGTGAGCCACGCGAGCACGAGGCCGATGCCGAGCGCGAGCGTCGTCATGATCTCGAAGTAGATCACGGCCTTCAGGCCGACCCGGCCGACCTTCTTCAGGTCGCCCGCGTTGGCCATCCCGCTGACCACGACGCAGAACACGATCGGCCCGATCACCATCTTGATCAGCTTCAGGAAGCCGTCGCCGAGCGGTCGCAGCGACTCGGCGAAATGCGGGAAGAACGCGCCGAGCGCGATCCCTAGAATCAATGCGACGACTACCCGGCCAAACAGCGAATTGAGGAATTTCGACACGGCGCTCTCCCGATCCAACGGTTGCAGTTTCGTCTGTTCATACTGGTAAGACCAGTGATGTTATGGTGGATAGTAGGAAGCCGATATAGTCGCGTCAAGGACGGACAAAATAGGGATTTCCCGCCCCTGCCTGCCCTGGTTTCGATGCACCGTGAGGGGCGGATCGTGGCTTTCCCGTAGGCCGGCCATGCACCGCCCGCGTGCGGATTACAATGCCGGTCAGACCGGCCCAAGTTCACATCATGAAAAACGTTCCGCATACCGTGACCGACGCCGCCATCGCGACGATCCGCGACCGGATCGAGGCAGGCGTTTATCCGGTCGGCAGCCTGCTGCCGGCCCAGCGCCAGCTCTCCGAGGAGCTGGAGATCAGCCGCGCGTCGCTGCGCGAGGCGCTGTCGACGCTCGAGGCGCTCGGGATGCTGCGCATCCGCGCCGGCAAGGGCGTGTACGTCGAAAGCGCGCAGGCCACGGCCGCGCATGCATGGCGCTTCGCCGAGCAGTCGTCGCCGCCCGACACGTACCAGATGCGCTATGCGCTCGAAGGGTTCGCCGCGCGGATGGCCGCGCACGTCGTCAGCGACGACGACATCGCGTGGTTCGAGGACAACCTCGCCGACCTGCACGTCGCGCTCACCGAAAGTGCACTCGACGCGGCATCGCAGCTCGACTTCGACTTCCACATGCGGATCATCCACCTCGCCGGCAACGCGGCAATCGAATCGGTGCTGCGCAGCAGCGCGGACATCATGAAGGAAAGCCAGCGCATGCCGTTCTACCGGCGCGAGCTGCTGCTGTCGACGTGGCAGGAGCACCGCGCGATCGTCGACGCGCTGATCGCGCGCGATGCGGGCGCCGCCGGCATCGCGATCGAAACGCACATCGCGAACGCCGCGCAGCGCGCGGGCATCTTCTTCCCGACACCGCGCACATGACGTAGCCGGCGGCCCGTCACAAGGGCGAGCGGTTTCTCTCACGGCCGTCGCCTCGGGCAGTGCGACCAATGAAAAAGGCACGTCCGCAAACCGCGGCGTGCCTTTGTTGCATCGATGGCGCCGCGCGATCGGCGGCGCACGTTCGGTTCACGCGCGTTCGTCCGCGAAGTCGATCAGCACCTTCATCGCGCGCTGCCGGTCGCCGGCCAGTTCGAACGCGAGGTTCGCATCGCGCATCGGGAACACGCGCGTGACGGCCGGGCGCAGGTCGACGCGCCCCGCGTTGATCAACTGCACCGCGAGCGCGAATTCCGCATGAAAACGGAACGACCCGCAGATCGACAGTTCCTTCGCGACCACGACGTTCTGCGGCAGGCTGACATCGCCGCCCAGCCCGAGCTGCACGACGACCCCACGCGGACGCATCACGTCCAGCCCGTCACGCAGCGCGCGCGCATTGCCCGAACACTCGATCATCACGTCGAACGTGCCCTTGTCGGCGCCGTAGCGCTCGACCCAGCCGGCATCGGCCGCCGCATTAATCGTGCGGTCGGCGCCGAGCGCGCTCGCCACGGCCAGCGGCGCCTCGACGACGTCGGTCGCGACGATCTCCGCCGCGCCGTGCACGCGCGCCGCTGCCACCGCCAGCACGCCGATCGGCCCGCAGCCCGACACCAGCACGCGCTTGCCGAGCAGCGGGCCCGCGCGCGACACCGCATGCAGCCCGACCGCGAACGGTTCGGCGAGCGCCGCGAGCGACAGCGGCACGTGGTCGGCAACCTTCACGCACTGCACCGCGTCGCACACGAGCGCATTGCGGAACGCGCCCTGCACGTGCGGCATCCGCATCGCGCTGCCGTAGAAGCGCATGTCCAGGCACTGGTTCGGCAGCCCTTCGAGGCAATAGCGGCACGCGCCGCACGGCCGGCTCGGATTGACCGCGACACGATCGCCGACCTTCACCGACGTCACGTCCGGCGCGACTTCCGCAACCGTGCCGGCCACCTCGTGGCCGAGCACCATCGGCTGCTGCAGCCGGATCGCGCCGAAACCGCCGTGCCGGAAGTAATGGAGATCGGAGCCGCAGATGCCGCCCATCGCGACCTCGACGCGCACCTGGCCCGGGCCGATCTCGCCCGCGTCCTGCTCTTCGACCCGCAGGTCGTTCGGCCCGTGGATCACGACACACATGCAACGCATACGCATGACAGCCTCCTTGTCAGACGGCACTGGTCAAGCCGCCGTCGACGAACAGCGTCTGGCCGTTCACGAAATCGGATGCGGCCGACGCGAGGAAGATCGCCGCGCCGCACAGTTCGTCGACACGCCCCCAGCGGCCGGCCGGCGTGCGCTTGCACAGCCAGTCCGAGAACGCCGCGTCGTCCACCAGCGCGCGGTTGAGTTCGGTTTCGAAATAGCCGGGCGCGAGGCCGTTCGCCTGGATGCCGTGGCGCGCCCAGTCGGCGCACATCCCCTTCGTCAGCATCCGCACCGCGCCCTTGGTCGCCGCGTACGGCGCGATCGTCGGCCGTGCGAGCTCGCTCTGCACCGAGCAGATGTTGATGATCTTGCCGCGGCCGCGCGCGATCATGTGCCGCGCGACCGCCTGCGCGACGTTGAACACGCCGTCGAGGTTCACGCGCATCAGCGCATGCCAGTCGTCGGGGTCGAACGCATCGAGCGGTGCGCGGCGCTGGATGCCCGCATTGTTCACGAGGATGTCGATCGCGCCGACGCGCGCCTCGACATCGTCGATCGCCGCGCGCACCTGCGCGTGCTCGGCGACGTCGAATACCGCGTAGTCGGCCGTGAAGCCTTCCTCGCGCAGATGCTGCACGAGCGCTGCGGCCTTCTCCTCATTGCGATCGTTGATGACGATCGCCGCTCCCGCTTCGGCCAGCCCGCGGGCGAGCGTCAGCCCGATCCCGCGTCCGGAACCGGTAATCAATGCGCGGCGGCCGTCGAGGCGGAACCGTTCAAGCGCGTGGGTCATGCGTGTCTCCTCGTGCCAGTCGAGCCGGCGGCCCGTTGCGGCCGGTCTCGCGTTGACCGTATCTTCGGCTGCCGGCCGGGCGCGCGCCAATGGTCATTTTTGATCCGGTTATCATGAAACTTGATCACTGCCCTCGCCTGCCCGCCGCCCATGGAACTCAAGCAATTGCGCGCTTTCGTCACGCTCGCGGAAGAGCTGCATTTCGGGCGCGCCGCGCAGCGCCTGTTCATCGTGCAGCCTGCGCTGAGCATGCAGATCAAGGCGCTCGAGGAAGAACTCGGCGCGCGCCTGTTCGAGCGCGACCGGCACAAGGTCGAACTGAGCGATACGGGGCGCGTGTTCCTGCCCGAAGCGCGCGCCACGTTGCAGCAGGCCGCACGCGCGGAACAGCTGGCTCGGCTGTCGAGCCGCGGCGAGATCGGCACGCTGCGGATCGCGTTCGTGTCGTCGGTGCTGCCCGCGCTGCTGCCGGCCGTGCTGCGCACGATGCGCGAGCGCTATCCGCTGATCACGCTCGAACTGAAGGACCTGCCGACGCCCGACCAGATCGCCGCGCTGCGCGACCGGCGGATCGATTTCGGGATGATCCGGCTGCCGGCCGCGTATGCGGGCATCGACACGCGCGTGGTGCTCGAGGAAGGTTTCGTCGTCGCGCTGCCGCTCGACCACCCGCTCGCCGTGCACGATGCGATCGCGCCGGCCGCGCTGCGCGGCCAGCCCGCGTTCGTGCTCGCGCGCCGCTACGCGCCGGGCTTTCACGACGACATGCTGCTCGCGCTGAGCCGCGCGGGCACGACGCTCGAGATCGCGCAGGAGTTCGGGGAATTCACGACGATGCTCGCGCTCGTCGCGGCGGGGATGGGCATCGGGCTGATACCGGCGGAGGCCGCCAGCGCGCTGCCGCCGAACGTGCTCGCGCGGCCGCTCGACCTGGCCGGGCACCGCACCGGCATCGGCCTCGCGTGGACCGACCTCGACAGTCCGCTGAAGCGCGCGTTCGTCGCGGCGCTCGAGCAGGTGACGGCCGCATCGAGCCATAACGGCGGGCCATAAAAAAGCCCGGCCGGAAAAACCGGGCCGGGCTCGTTCGCCGCGCAGGCCGCCTTGCAGCGGCCGCGCAACGTGCGGGATTACTTCGCGTTCGCGAATGCGACAGCCGTATCCAGCATGCGGTTCGAGAAACCCCACTCGTTGTCGTACCAGCTCGACACCTTCACGAGGCGGCCCGACACCTTGGTCAGCGTGGCGTCGAACGTCGACGAAGCCGGGTTGTGGTTGAAGTCGATCGACACCAGCGGTGCGTCGTTGTAGCCGAGGATACCCTTCAGCGCGCCTTCCGATGCTTCCTTCATGATCGCGTTGACTTCCTCGACCGTCGTGTCGCGCTTCGCGATGAACGACAGGTCGACGATCGACACGTTGATCGTCGGGACGCGGATCGCGTAGCCGTCGAGCTTGCCGTTCAGTTCCGGCAGCACGAGGCCGACGGCCGAAGCAGCGCCCGTCTTCGTCGGGATCTGGCTGTGCGTGGCCGAACGCGCGCGGCGCAGGTCTTCGTGATAGACGTCCGTCAGCACCTGGTCGTTCGTGTACGCGTGGATCGTCGTCATCAGGCCGGTTTCGAGGCCGATCTTGTCGTTCAGCGGCTTGACGAGCGGCGCGAGGCAGTTCGTCGTGCACGATGCGTTCGAGATGACGGTGTGCTCGGCCTTCAGCACGTCGTGGTTCACGCCGTAGACGATCGTCGCGTCGACATCCTTGCCGCCCGGTGCCGAGATGATCACCTTCTTCGCGCCGCCCTTCAGGTGCGCGCTGGCCTTTTCCTTCGTCGTGAAGAAGCCCGTGCATTCCATCACGACGTCGACGCCCAGCTCGCCCCACGGCAGTTCGGCCGGGTTGCGGTTCGCCAGCACGCGGATCTTGTCGCCGTTCACGACGAGGTAGTCGCCGTCGACCGACACTTCACCCGGGAACTTGCCGTGCGCGGTGTCGTACTGGGTCAGGTGCGCGTTGGTCTTCGCATCGCCCAGATCGTTGATCGCGACGATCTCGATGTCGTGCTTCTTGCCGTTCTCGTAGAACGCGCGCAGCGTGTTGCGGCCGATGCGGCCGTAGCCGTTGATTGCGACGCGAATCGTCATGGTCTATCTCCTGATGGCTGAAAAAATTCGTTTCGTGCAGCTTCACGGTGCGACGCGCGCGAGGGGTGGCGCGCGTCGCGTCTGTCTCTTTAGGCCAGCACGGCCTTGGCGGTCTCGACGACGTGCTCGACGGTGAAGCCGAAGTACTTGAACAGCACGCCGGCCGGCGCCGATTCGCCGAACGTGTCGATCCCGACGACGCCGCCTTCGAGGCCGACGTACTTGTGCCAGAAGCTCGTCACGCCCGCTTCGATCGCGACGCGGCGCACGCCGTGCGGCAGCACGCGCTCACGGTATTCGGCGTCCTGGCGGTCGAACACGTTGGTCGACGGCATCGACACGACACGTGCCGCGATGCCTTGCTGCGCGAGCGGCTCGACGGCCTTCATCGCGAGTTCGACTTCCGAGCCCGTCGCGATCAGGATGATCTTGCGCGCGACGATCTCGTCGTCCCAGTCCTTCAGCACGTAGCCGCCCTTCTCGATGTTCGCGATCTGCGCATCGGTACGCGGGTTGAACGCCAGGTTCTGGCGGCTGAAGATCAGGCTCGACGGACGGTCGGCAGCGACCGCGTGGGTCCAGGCGACGGCCGTCTCGACCGTGTCGGCCGGACGCCATACGTCGTGGTTCGGGATCAGGCGCAGGCTCGACACGTGCTCGATCGACTGGTGCGTCGGGCCGTCTTCGCCGAGGCCGATCGAGTCGTGCGTGAACACGAAGATCGACGGCACCTTCATCAGCGCAGCCACGCGCAGCGCGTTGCGGCTGTAGTCGGAGAACGTCAGGAACGTGCCGCCGAACGGCTTGTGGCCGCCGTGCAGCGCGAGGCCGTTGATCGCGGCGCTCATGCCGAATTCGCGCACGCCGTAGTTGATGTGGTTGCCCAGCTGGACGCCCGGGCCTTCCGGATTCGCACGGACGGCCTTCGATGCCTTCCAGTTGGTCAGGTTCGAGCCGGTCAGGTCGGCCGAGCCGCCGAGCAGTTCGGGCAGGGCGGCAGCCAGGCCTTCGATCGCCTGCTGCGACGCCTTGCGGGTCGCCACCGTCTCGCCGCGCTCGTTCGCGCCGGCGATGATCGCCGCAGCCTTTTCAGCCCAGTCGGCCGGCAGCCGGTTGGCCATCCGGCGCTCGAATTCCGCGGCTTCTGCCGGGAACTTCGCGCGATAGGCCGCGAACGTCGCATCCCATTCGCTTTCCGCGCGCTTGCCGGCTTCCTTCGCGTCCCATGCCGCGTAGACTTCCTGCGGAATCACGAACGGCTCCCAGGTCCAGCCGAGCGCCGCGCGCGTCTTCGCGATTTCTTCCGCGCCGAGCGCCGCGCCGTGCACGTCGTGGCCGCCGGCCTTGGTCGCCGCGCCCTGGCCGATCACCGTCTTGCAGCAGATCAGCGTCGGCTTGTCCGACAGCTTCGCCTTCGCGATGGCTGCGTCGACCGCGTCGACGTCATGGCCGTTCACGTTCGGGATCACGTTCCAGCCGTACGCTTCGAAACGCTTCGGGGTGTCGTCGTGGAACCAGTTCACGACGTCGCCGTCGATCGAGATGCCGTTGTCGTCGTACAGCGCGATCAGCTTGTTCAGCTTCAGCGTGCCGGCGAGCGAGCACGCTTCGTGCGAGATGCCTTCCATCAGGCAGCCGTCGCCGAGGAACACGTACGTGTGGTGATCGACGATCTTCGCGCCGTCACGGTTGAACTCGTCGGCCATCAGCGCTTCGCCGAGCGCCATGCCGACCGCGTTCGCGAGACCCTGGCCGAGCGGGCCGGTGGTCGTCTCGACGCCCGGCGTGATGCCGTATTCCGGGTGGCCCGGCGTCTTCGAGTGCAGCTGGCGGAAATTCTTCAGCTCTTCGATCGGCAGGTCGTAGCCGGTCAGGTGCAGCAGCGAGTACAGCAGCATCGAGCCATGGCCGTTCGACAGCACGAAGCGGTCGCGGTCTGCCCAGTGCGGGTTCGTCGGGTTGTGCTTCAGATGGCGCGACCAGAGCGCGACGCCGATTTCGGCCATGCCCATCGGCATGCCGGGGTGGCCGGAGTTCGCTTGCTGGACGGCGTCCATTGCGAGCGCACGGATCGCATTGGCCATCAGGGTGGTGGAGGCGGGAGACGAAGTCGTCATGTCGAGTCCGGAGAACGAGTCGAGGAAACGGGGGCACGGCGGCATCCGGAAGCTCGAGCGTCAATCGTTCCCGGCGCGCGGTGCGGCGCCTGACGGACGCGAAGCGGACGGAGCCTACGGACGGGGCTGCAAAGCTCGTCATTTTAACAGATGGGCTGACATTTCCCTTGTCGGCGAGTAGTGTTCCGGCACGGTTTTCCGTCAAACCGCCCGCCTCCTATAATTCAGACGTCGGAACTGCCAGCCCTGAGTGGCCCGCCCGTGAGCACGACTCTCCTTTTCCACCCTACGCCCGACTCCGCCTACGGCTTCCCGAACGCCCGGCGGCTCGCGCACGTCGCGTCGCCGCACCAGCAGATCGAGGTCTGGGAAACCCCGCAGCTCGGCCGCCTGTTCACGCTGGACGGCCGGCCAATGACGTCGGTCGGCGACGAGTACGTCTATCACGAGTGCATGACGCACCCGGCCGCGCTCGCGCATCCGTCGCCGCGCAAGGCGCTCGTGCTCGGCGGCGGCGACGGCGGTGCGGCGCGCCAGTTGCTCAAGCACGCGTGCATCGCGCGGATCGTGATCGCGGAACTCGACGACGAGGTGGTCGGGATGGCGCGCCGTTATCTCGACGACGTGCACCAGGGTGCGCTCGACGACCCGCGCGTCGAGGTCGTGATCGGCGACGCCGCGCATTTCGTCGAGTCGACCGTCGAGCATTTCGATCTCGTCGTGTTCGACCTCACGCCGCCCGATTCGCCGGCGGCCGGCCTCTATACGCGCGCGTTCTATGCGCGGCTCAAGCGGATCCTGACGCCGTGCGGCGCGATCTCGATGCACCTCGGCTCGCCGGTGTTCCACGCGGCGCGCATCGCCGCGCTGCTCGACGATCTGCGCGCGAGCTTCGCGGTCGTCGATCCGTTGTCCGCGCACGTGCCGCTGTACGGCTCGCAGTGGCTGATGGCGATCGCGAGCGACACGCTCGACGCGGCCGCGCTGTTCGCGCACGACATCGACGAACGGCTCGCGGCCCGCCGCGTCCAGGGCTTGCGCTACTACGACGCGCGGCTGCATGCGTCCCTCTTTGCCCTGCCGCGCGCGCTGCGCGATACACTGGGCGTTCGCCGCTGAACGTCCGCGCGGCCGCCTCGCTTCCGTTTTTCCATCGCGCCCTGGCAGGATTCGCGATGCATGGCACCGGGGTGGAACGTCCTGGACGCCGCGCCGCCCCCTGAACGAACGCCCGGGCATGGAATCAGAACACGTGCCCAAGCGCCCCCACAGGAGATTTTCATGACCGATCCACGTCCGGCCAACGTGCCTTGGTTGACGCCCTACCTGGTCGTACGCAACGCGCGCGCGGCCATCGAATTCTTCAAGGCCGCATTCGACTTCACGGTACGCGACGTGCACGACGAAGACGGCGCGATCATGCACGTCGAGATGGCCTATCGCGGCCAGCTGATCGTGATGTTCGCGCCCGAAGGTGCATTCGGCTCGCCCGCGCGCACGCCGAAAAGTGCGAACGCCACCGCGCCGCAATCGTTCTACCTGTATGTCGACGACGTCGACGCCACCTGGCAGCGCGCGCTCGACGCGGGCGCGAAGTCGCTGAGCGCGCCGGAGGATCAGTTCTGGGGCGACCGGTTCGCACAGATCGAGGATCTCGACGGCTACCGATGGGCGCTCGGGCGCCGTCTCGACGCATGACCCCAACCGTTACACGCATGAACGAAGCCACCACCACCGCGGCCGTGCCGCGCTTTTTCGTCGACGCAGCCCTGCGCGCCGACGCCACGCTCGCGTTGCCGGCCGAAGTCGCGCGCCACGCACAGGTGCTGCGCCTGCAACCCGGCGACGTGCTCGCGCTGTTCGACGGCACCGGCGGCCAGTACCGCGCACGGCTCGTCGAGATCGACAAGCGCAGCGCACTCGCGCAGATCGACACGTTCGAACCGGCCGAGGCCGAGCCGCCCTATCGCGTGACGCTCGCGCAAGGCATCGCCGGCGGCGACAAGATGGACTGGGTGATCGAGAAGGCGGTCGAGCTCGGCGTGACGGCGGTCGTGCCGCTGTCGACCGCGCGCGGCGTCGTGAAGCTCGCCGGCGAGCGCGCGGACAAGCGCGTCGCGCACTGGCGCGGCGTCGTGCGCGCATCGTGCGAGCAATGCGGGCGCAACCGCGTGCCCGACGTCGCGCCGGTCGCCGGCTTCAACGCGTGGCTCGATACGCTGCCGGCGGCACCGGCCGACGGCGAACTGCGGCTGCTGCTGTCGCCGCGCGCGAGCATCCCGTTCGCGTCGCTGCCCGGCACGCCGCCCGCTGCAACCGTCACGCTGCTGATCGGGCCGGAAGGCGGGCTGTCGCCCGACGAGGAAAATGCGGCACGCGCGCGCGGGTTCACCGCGCTGTCGCTCGGGCCCCGCGTGCTGCGTACCGAGACGGCCGGCGCGGCCGTGCTCGCGGCGCTTGCGGCGCGCTGGGGCGGGTGGTGATGAGTAGTCGTGCCTGCGCAAGACGGCGCGACACGCCCTGACCGCACGCCGCCCGACCGCTGCGCGACAAGCGGCCGGCATCGCCGCGGAAATGCGGCCCGTTGCGATGCGGCGGTCTATCGCAACTTACTTGTCGCTCGACGAGCCATGCGGCATCGCTTCTGACAACGCATCGAGCACCGGCGTCAGCACGTCTTGCGGGCTGCCGGTCGTCCAGCCGCCGCCGAGGCTGTAGACATCGATCTTGCCCGTCACGGGGTACGTGACCGGCGCTGCGTCCAGCACCTTCGCCATGCCGGAGAAGATCTTCTGAAACGCGACAATGCGTGCAGCGTCGTTCTTCAGCCGACGACCGTCGCCAAGCTTTTCCGCCAACGCCTCTCCGCCGGCCCTTGCATCCGGGACGCGGCACGCAAACTCGACCGTCGCGATTGTCTCGCCCTCGCGAGCCGAGTTCGGTCGCTGCGACGACCCGGTTGCCTTGCACTCCGAGCGATTGAGCGCACGTAGATACGCTGCGACCGCCCCTTCGACGGATGGGCGCAGCGCAGCGCTCACCTTCGGCGGCATCGGCTCCAGCATCCCGTCGGCCATGTCCTTGCGCATCGAATCGCCCATCTTCGACAGAACGTCGACGTTGAGCGCGTCCTTGCCGCCGTAACTCGTGCGCACCGCATCGTTGAATTCGCGGGCTTTCGACACATCGCCGTTGACGAATGCGCCGATGTAAAGGTCGACGGTCTGCTCGGGCGTGAGCGGCGCCGCATGCGCGGCGCCCGCCACGACCAGCAGGGGCAGCACGACGGCGCGTGCGGAACGGGAAATATTCATGGGAAGACAGCCCTCTCTCGATGGTTTGTTGTATGCGCCCGATGCGGCCGCTGCCGCGACCGGGCCGATCGAGATTGTCTCGAAAAAAGGTGCCGGATGAAAGGACAATGTCAGCGGGCCACGCGCCGTTCCGGCCCGTCCGCATCACGCAAGCGCAAAAAAGCCCGCTCGAAGCGGGCTTCCGAAAGATGATTCGCCGAATCGGCCGCTGGCCGACGTGCGCTTACGCGAACGAGTAGAACACGCGGAACGCGACCTTGCGCTCGGCCCAGAATTCGGCCGCCTCGCGGAACACGTCGAGCAGCGTCTCCCGCCCTTCCTTGTCGAACTTCTGCGCGATCGGCAGCCCTTCGAGGACGATCACGAAACCGGGCTGCGCGCCGGCCTTCGCGACGAGGTCGGTCAGGGAGTCGTACAGCGCGTCGTAGTTCTTCCCGAAATGCTTCGGGAACAGGAACGACGTCGCGATCGTTTCCATCACTTCCTGCTTCGACTGCGCGGCGCCGCAAAACGCATACAGGAAATGCTGGCCGAGCCGGCCGGCTTCGTCGGCAAGATCCTGCACGCGGAACGCGCGGATCGACTGCACGAGATTGGGTCGCACGGTCGTGAAAAGGCTCATAGGCTCCTCGTTCGATGAAAGCCCGGGCTCGGCTTCCTGTTGCTCCGGCGTGCCGCCGGCCTGCGCCGCCGCGTGCAGTTGGATCACGCGCTGAAACAGATTGCCGTCGCCGGCCGCGAACAGTTCCGCCGCCGCCGTTTCGTGCGCGTAGATGGAGTCGCTCATGCCATTCGTCCCGAAGTCATTCAACAATACGTTTAAAACTGTTGTAGTGGTCGCCCGTGTAATAACAGTTGTCGATCCGGCGCAATGGCCCGCCGCAGACGATCCGGCGCGCTCCGCGATTGCGGGCACGCGGCGTCGGCACCGTGTACTCATGGTAGTAGCCGCGCTTCGCTTTCGGCAGGATCCGCTCGCGGTTGCCAAACACGACGCCGTCTTTCTCGTACGGATAGGGACCGCCGGCGCCGATCAGGCCCAGCGTAGTCACGGCCTCGCGCGGAAGACGAGCGGTCGGAATCGTATCGAGCCCGCTCGCCGCCACGTCGGCCGGAACGGCCTCCCGTGCGTAAGCGGCGGAAACCAGACTGCCCGTCGGCGTGCCGACGATACCCATCGCGAACATCGCGAAGACGGACGCGAGCGCGCCGTTGCGGAGCCACTTGCGTGCCATGAACCAGGGTTCCCGCTGTTAAATCAAGTAGTTGACGACCAACAAAGGCGTTAGCGTAGCGTTATTGGCCGCGCGAATCAATGTCCGTTTGGGAATCGAAAGGCCAGTGATACCCGGAATTGCGCATTTTTTACCGAAATCACACTACATTTATCTTGCATGAGCTAAAATGCGGGCGGCATCTCTGGCATGGCAAGACTCTGCCTCCTTGCCACGCCGGCTACGCTGAGTGGAGAGAGATGCTGATGTTGCTTGAGGGAAGCGCGTTTGCGCCCTGCCCGCGGCGTGCCCATTGCGGGCACGCCTCTTTTTGCTTTTGTTTACAATTTCGCCCGACGCGCCACGCCGGTTCGACCGGCCTGGCGCGTTCGTTCTGGCTCAGCGCGTGGCGTTCACGTCGGCGACCAGCAACGCCGCCATGTTGACGATGCGGCGAACGGTCGCCGATTCGGTCAGCACGTGCACCGGCTGCGCCGCACCCAGCAGGATCGGCCCGATCGCGATGTTGTTGCCCGCGGCCGTCTTCAGCAGGTTGTACGCGATGTTCGCGGCGTCGATGTTCGGCAGGATCAGCAGGTTCGCTTCGCCTTCCAGCGTCGATTCCGGCAGGATCTCCTTGCGCAGCGCCGCGTCGAGCGCGACGTCGCCGTGCATCTCGCCGTCCACCTTCAGCTCCGGCGCACGTTCCTGCAGGATCGTGAGCGTATCGCGCATCTTCTTCGCCGAAGGCGCGTTGCTCGTGCCGAAATTCGAGTGCGACAGCAGCGCGACCTTCGGCTCGATGCCGAAGCGGCGCACTTCTTCCGCGGCCATGATCGTGATCTCGGCCAGCTCTTCCGGGGTCGGATCGACGTTCACGTGCGTGTCGACGAGGAAAATCTGGCGGCCCGGCAGCACGAGGCCGTTCATCGCCGCATACACGCTGCAGCCCGGGCGCTTGCCGATCACCTGGTCGATGAAGTGCAGGTGGCGGTGCGTGGTGCTGATCGTGCCGCAGATCATCCCGTCCGCCTCGCCCTTCTTCACCAGCATCGAGCCGATCAGCGTCGTGCGGCGGCGCATCTCGACGCGCGCGAGCTGCTCGCTGATGCCCTTGCGCGCCATCATCTTGTAGTACGTCTGCCAGAAATCGCGGTAGCGCTCGTCGTGCTCGGTGTTGACGACCGTGAAATCGGTGCCCGGCGTCAGGCGCAGGCCGTAGCGATGGATGCGGTGCTCGATCACCGACGGGCGGCCGATCAGGATCGGCTTCGCGAGTTTTTCATCGACGATGATCTGTACGGCGCGCAACACGCGCTCTTCTTCGCCTTCCGCGAACACGACGCGCTTCTTCTCTTCCGGCGCGGCGCGCGCAATCTGGAAGATCGGCTTCATCGTCGTGCCGCTGTGGTACACGAACTGCTGCAGGTGCTGCTTGTACGCGTCCATGTCCTCGATCGGGCGCGTCGCGACGCCGCCGTCCATCGCGGCCTGCGCGACGGCCGGCGCGATCTTCACGATCAGGCGCGGATCGAACGGCTTCGGAATCAGGTATTCGGGCCCAAACGACAGGTCCTGGATGCCGTACGCGGTCGCGACGATGTCGCTCTGCTCGTGCTGCGCGAGCTCGGCGATCGCATTGACGGCCGCGATCTCCATTTCACGCGTGATCGTCGTCGCGCCGACGTCGAGCGCGCCGCGGAAGATGAACGGGAAGCACAGGACGTTGTTGACCTGGTTCGGGTAATCGGTGCGGCCCGTGGCCAGCACGGCGTCCGGCCGCACTTCGAGTGCGAGTTCCGGCAGGATTTCCGGCGTCGGGTTCGCGAGCGCGAGGATCAGCGGGCGCTCGGCCATGCCCTTCACCATCTCCTGCTTCAGCACGCCGGCAGCCGACAGGCCGAGGAAGATGTCCGCGCCGTCGATCACTTCGGCCAGCGTCCGGGCTTCCGTTTCGCGGGCGAAACGCTCCTTGTCCGGGTCCATCAGCTCGGTGCGGCCCTTGTAGACCACGCCCGCCAGGTCGGTCACGATGATGTTCTCGAGCGGCAGGCCGATGTCGACCAGCAGGTCGAGACACGCGAGCGCGGCCGCACCTGCGCCGGACGCAACGAGCTTGACCTTCTTGATGTCCTTGTTGACGACCTTCAGCCCGTTCGTGACGGCCGCGGCCACCACGATCGCGGTGCCGTGCTGGTCGTCGTGGAACACCGGAATCTTCATCCGCTTGCGCGCTTCGCGCTCGACGATGAAGCAGTCCGGCGCCTTGATGTCTTCCAGGTTGATCCCGCCGAAGGTCGGCTCCAGCGCGGCGATCACGTCCACCAGCTTGTGCGGGTCCGACTCGTTCAGCTCGATGTCGAACACGTCGATGCCCGCGAACTTCTTGAACAGCACCGCCTTGCCTTCCATCACCGGCTTCGACGCGAGCGGGCCGATGTTGCCGAGACCGAGCACCGCCGTGCCGTTCGTGACGACGCCGACCAAGTTGCTGCGCGCGGTGAAGCGTGCCGCGTTGAGCGGATTCTCGACGATCTCCTCGCACGCGTACGCCACACCCGGCGAGTACGCGAGCGCGAGGTCGCGCTGGTTGATCATCTGCTTGGTCGGGGCGATCGCGATTTTCCCGGGGGTCGGGAATTCGTGATAGTCGAGCGCGGCTTCGCGAAGTTTGGCTTTGGAGGAGGCTTGGGTAGACATGTGTCTCTTGGCGGGCGGATTAGAATAACTCTTCGACGGCATTGTAGCGCCAATCATCGGCCGCCAGACCGGCGATTCGGGTGCAACAGCCGCGACAAAATTGTACTGAACGGTGCAGGAACGCCGCCGCTCGCCTCGTACAATGCCGTTCCTTCCACCGTTTCGGATCCATCCGCCGTGCCAGCCGCCCTCTCCGAGTTTTCGCTGATCGAACGCTTCTTCACGCGCCGCGCCGCGCAGGGCGCCCGTGCGTCGACGCTCGGCATCGGCGACGACTGCGCGTTGATCGCGCCCCGATCCGGGAAATTGCTGGCCATTTCGACGGACATGCTGGTGGAAGGCCGCCACTTCTTCCCCGACGTCGCGCCCGACGCGCTCGGCCACAAGACACTCGCGGTCAACCTGTCCGACCTCGCGGCGATGGGCGCCGAGCCCCGCGCGTTCACGCTCGCGTGCGCGCTGCCGCGGGCCGACGCCGCATGGCTGGAAGCGTTCAGCAACGGGCTGTTCGCGCTCGCCGAGCGCTACGGCTGCGAGCTGATCGGCGGCGACACGACGAGCGGCCCGCTGAACCTGTGCGTGACCGTGTTCGGCGAAGTCGCGCCCGATGCGGTACTGCGGCGTGACGCCGCGCGCGACGGCGACGACGTCTGGGTGTCCGGCACGCTCGGCGATGCGCGCGCCGGTCTCGGCGTCGCGCGCGGCGAGTGGACGGCCGGCGCAAACGAAGCAGCCGCGTTCCGGCGCGCGCTCGAGTACCCCGAACCGCGCATCGCGCTCGGCCTCGCGCTCGCGGGCGTCGCGCACGCGGCGCTCGACCTCTCGGACGGCCTCGCCGGCGACCTGCAGCACATCCTGGCCCGCTCGAACGTGCGCGCCGAGATCGATGCCGACGCGGTGCCGCGCTCGGCCGCGCTCGCGACGCTGGCGCCCGACGTGCAGCGTCGCTGCACGCTGGCCGGCGGCGACGATTACGAACTGTGCTTCACCGCGCCGGCGGCGGCCCGCGCGGCGGTCGAGGCGGCGGGCGTGACGGCCGGCGTGGCGGTTACCCGAATCGGTACAATACGCGCGTTGTCCGCGCCGTCGGAGCAGCCCGCGATCACGTGGCGCGACGCTGCCGGTGCGCCCCTCGCTCTCACGTTGCACGGCTTCGACCACTTCCATGCAGACTGACCCGACGCCCGCGCACGCCGCGGCCGAGCCCGGCGCCGCATCCGGCGGCAACGCGCCGCGGCGCGCGACCGCGCGTTTCATGCTGTCGCACCCGGCGCACATCGTGTCGCTCGGCTTCGGCAGCGGGCTCGCGCCGATCATGCCCGGCACGTTCGGCTCGCTGTTCGGCTGGCTGACGTTCGTCGTGCTCAACCGCTACCTGACGGTGCCCGAATGGTGGGCGCTGATCGCGGCCGGCTTCGTGGTCGGCACGTGGCTGACCGGTTTCACCGCGAGGAAGATGGGCTCGGCCGATCCGGGCGCCGTCGTCTGGGACGAGATCGTCGCGATCTGGCTCGTGATGCTGCTCGTCACGCCCGCGACCTTCGTCGGCCAGTTGTGGGCGTTCGTCGCGTTCCGCTTCTTCGACATGCTCAAGCCGCCGCCGATCCGCTATTTCGACCGCCGCCTGAAAGGCGGGCTCGGCATCATGGTCGACGACCTGGTCGCCGCGTTCATGACGCTGCTCGTGATCGCCCTGTGGCGCTCCGTCGTCGGCTGACCGATTTTCCGACTTCCGTTTCCCGACGCGCATGCCAACCGATTCCGTCGTCCACCAGCTTGCGATCCGCGCAGGCAACAAGCTGCGTGACGAGCACCTGACGCTCGCCACCGCCGAATCCTGCACCGGCGGCATGATCGCCGCGGCGATCACCGATATCTCCGGCAGCAGCCAGTGGTTCGAGCGCGGCTTCGTCACGTACTCGAACCAGGCCAAGATCGAGATGATCGGCGTGCCGCCCGACCTGATCGACAAGCACGGCGCCGTCAGCGAGCCGGTCGCGCGCGCGATGGCCGAAGGCGCGCTGCGCAACAGCCGCGCGCAGGTCGCGCTGTCCGTCACCGGCATCGCGGGCCCCGCAGGCGGCAGCGAGAAGAAGCCGGTCGGCACCGTGTCGTTCGGCTGGAGCAACCGGCTGCATACCGACGTCGAAACGCTCGTGTTCAAGGGCGACCGCGAACAGATCCGCACGCAGGCCGCCGCGCATGCGCTGCGCGGGCTGCTGAAGCTGCTCGACGAACGCGAGGGCTGATCGGGCGGGAGGCGCGCGCCGCGCCCCCGCCTGCCCGCCTACTGGATCGCGTCGGGCTTCACGACGATCCAGTTCTTGTCCGCCGTCACCGGCAGGCCGAGCGACTTCTGCCGCGCGGCCGATTCGTCCGACCACGCGCGGATCTGCGCCATCTGCTTGTCCTTCTTGTTCACCCACACGCGCACGCCGCCGCGCGCGACGTCGGTCGCGTTCAGCAGCATGTAGCCGTCGGACGTCGGCGTGTCGCCCGCGACGAGCACCGGCTTCTTCCACTGGTCGATCCAGCCCACGATCGAGCCGAGCTTGCCTTCGTACCACGTCATCGGGTTCATCAGGAATGGCGTGATCACCAGGCTGCGATTCGCGGCTTCGTCGTACTGGCCGGCCTTGATCTGCAGCCGCGAGGTGGTCAGCGCGCCGGTCGCCGGGTTGCGCAGCAGCGTCGTCACGCCGATCACGTTCTGCGGCTTCACGTTGTAGCCGTACTTCGGGTCGGACAGCACGAGCCGCGCGAGCTCCTCGTGCGCGGCCGTCATCACGTAGACCTCGATCCCGTTCTCGCGCAGCGCGTTGTACAGCTCCTGCATCCCGCGGAAGAAACGCGGCGGGTTCACCGTGCCGTCGACCACCTTGTCGCCCTGCCAGTAGCGGATCGGGATCGGCTGGCCGTCGGCGAGCATCGCGTCGACGTGGCGCTTCAGGTCGGCCAGCGACTGCCCGGCGAACGCCTGCGCGATCCACGGGTAGCAGACCAGGTCGTCGATCTCGCACAGCCGGTAGTAATAGCTCGTCAGCGATTCCCGGTAGTCGGCGGAATCCTTGAACGGGATCAGCTTGAGCGACGGGTCGAGCGTGTCGCGCGTCAGCACGCCGCGACGCTCGAGGTACGGCAGCAGCGACTCCTCGAGGTCGTAGCGGTAGGTCGTGTTGTCGGCGTCGAACACCGCATAGTCGCCGCGGTGCGCGTGCGCGGCGATCATCTCGTTCAGCGCCTTCGCGCTATCGGCCGGCCAGTGCGAGAGATCCGCCGCATGGGCGAAGCTCATGCACAACGATGCGGCAAGCGCGCTCAGAAGACGTCGGGACAGCTTGGGCATGGCGTCGCTCCTTTCTTGACATTTTCGTTACGGATCGATGACAAGCGGCAGCATCGCGCGATTGGCACGCGGGGATGCGGTTCGGAAGCGACGGGAAGTTGTCCGCGTGCGCCAGTGCGGGCCGGCGGGCGGAAAAGCAGAAAGACGGGGGAAGCGTCGGGCTCGCGCGTGGGAGCCCGCCGGAACCGGCTGCCCGGACGGGCAACCGGTGCAACCGATCAACGATGCGCGTTGATCGTGTCGCGCGTCTTCTGCGCGGCGAGCGCCGCGGCTTCGGCGAAATCCTCGCCCTTGCTCGCGTACAGGATCGCACGCGACGAGTTGATCATCATGCCGGTGCCGTCGGCCGTGCGGCCTGCGTTGACGGTCGCCTGCACGTCGCCGCCCTGCGCGCCGATGCCGGGGATCAGCAGCGGCATGTCGCCGACGATCCCGCGCACGATCTCGATTTCCTTCGGGAATGTCGCGCCGACCACGAGGCCGAGCTGGCCGTTCTTCGCGTTCCACTTGTTCGCCGCGAGGTCGGCGACGACCTGGTACAGCGGCCGGCCGTTCGTGTCGAGGAACTGCAGGTCGGAGCCGCCCGGGTTCGACGTGCGGCACAGCACGATCACGCCCTTGCCTTCGTGCTCGAAGTACGGCTCGACCGAGTCGTAGCCCATGTACGGGTTCACGGTGACGGCATCTGCGCGGTAGCGCTCGAACGCTTCGCGCGCGTACTGCTCGGCCGTGCTGCCGATGTCGCCGCGCTTCGCGTCGAGGATCACCGGCAGGCCCGGATGCTGGAGGTGGATGTGCGCGATCAGCCGTTCGAGCTGGTCTTCCGCGCGATGCGCGGCGAAGTAGGCGATCTGCGGCTTGAACGCGCTCGCGTATTGCGCGGTCGCGTCGACGATCTGCCGGCAGAATTCGAAGATCGCATCGGGCTGGCCGTCGAACTGCACGGGAAAGCGCGACGGCTCGGGATCGAGGCCGACGCACAGCAGCGAATTCGTGCGCTGCCACGCGGCGCGCAGCGATTCGATGAAAGTAAGCGGGGAAGACATGGCGGGTACTCGCGGCAAACCGTTGGTAGACCGCGTATTTTACCCGCGTCGCCGGCGCGCCTCGCGCGAAGCCGCATTGCCGCGCGCATCGGTGCGCTCGACGGTGAACGCGAAACGCCGCGTGAGCCGCTCGCCGGGCGCGAGCAGCGTCATCCCGTGCACGGTCGCGCCGCCCGGCAGGTTCACCGCATTGATCGGATGATCGACCGGCTCGAAGCAGAAGAAATCCTCGCCGGGCGGCGTGTAGAGCACGTACGCGTCGGCGTCGGCCGCCACCGTCAGCGACAACCCGCGGCGCGGCCAGCTCACCGTCGCGTGGCCGCCCCAGCCGGTGAACGCATGATTGACGAGCGTGGCCGGCAGCGGATACGCGACGCCGAACTGCCACGCCGGCGGCACGCTCACGTGCCGCACCGGCAGGAAATCCGCGCCCGACAGCCACAGCCCGCCGGCAGCCGCGGCCAGTTCGGTCGCGGCATCGCGCACGAGGAACGGATGCACGCCGAGCCCGAACGGCAGCCGCGCACGCCCCGCGTTCTCGATCGTCAGCGCGATCGACAGCGTCGCGTCGTCGAGCTCGTACGACTGGATCGCGCGGAACGCATACGGCGCGCCGGCGGTGCGGTCGAGCGACAGTTGCAGCGACGTGCCGGTCGCATCGTCAACCTGCCACGGCGCGAGCCAGCCGTCGCCGTGGATCGGCAGCGGCTCGTCGCGGCGGTTGCGCGGCACCGCGACCTTGCGCCCGTCGCACTCGAAGCTCCCGTCGCCGATCCGGTTCGAGTAAGGCAGCAGCGGATAGCACGCGAGCTCGTTCGGGTCCGTCGCCGTCTCCGGGTGCTCGCAGCGGCGGAACACCGGCATCAGCGCGCCATTGTCGCCGCGCCAGTCGAAGCGCGCGATGCCGCCGCCCAGATGCGGCAGCACATCGAGCCGCAGCGATGCGTTCGACAGCGTGACGGCCGCCGCATGCGCGGCGCCGACGCCCTGCGCGAAGGCTGCCGTCTGCGGGCCGGGGCTGACCGGCTGCGCGGCGGCGGCCAGGCGCGCGCGGCGCGACTGGCTGGTGGACGACGATACGCTCGAGGACGTGGCGGTCATGGTGAACTCCTTTCCTTCGTCGAAGAAACGATGCGGGTCGTGCGAACGGTCAGGCCCAGCCGCCGTCGACGATCACGTCCTGCGCGGTGATCATCCGGCTGTCGTCGGCCGCGAGGAACAGCGCCATCCGCGCGAGATCGGCGGGCAGCAGTTCGGCATCGAGGCACTGGCCGGCCTTGATCGCCGCGCGGCCCGCGTCGTCGAGCCACAGCCGGCGCTGCTTGTCGGTCATCACCCAGCCGGGCACCAGCGAATTCACGCGGATGCCGAACGGGCCGAGGTCGCGCGCGAGGCCGCGCGTCAGCCCCTGCACGGCCGCCTTCGCCATCACGTAGACGGGATAGCCGCCGTTCTTCAGCATCCAGCTGATCGAGCCGAGATTGATGATCGCGCCGCCGCCCTGCCGCTTCATGTCGTCGATCACCGCCTGCGCGGCGAAGAACTGGTGGCGCAGGTTCACCGCGATGCCCGCGTCGAACGATGCGGGCGTCACGTCGCCGATCGCATGGCGCGTGTCGTTCGCCGCGTTGTTCACGAGCACCGCGATCGCGCCGATGCGCGCGCGGATCGCGTCGATCGCATGGCGCAGCGCGTCGATGTCGGTCAGGTCGCACGGGAGGAACAGCGGCGCATGGCGTACGTGCGCGAGGCGTTCCGCGAGCGCGGCGCCGGCCGCCGCGTCGAGGTCGACGAACGCGACGCGCGCGCCCTGTTCGGCGAAGTGCTCGACGAACGCCGCGCCGATGCCGGTCGCGCCGCCCGTGATCAGCACCGCGCGATCCTCGAGGCTCGGATACCGTGCATAGCGCGCGTGGCTCGCCGAGTGCGGGTCGTGCGCGGAAGTGTCGATGGTCATGCGGTTCGTCTCCGTGAGAGCGGATCGGGTCAGTCGCGGACGCCGCGGTTCTTCAGCTGGTCGAGCAGCACGGCCGCGAGCAGGATCGCGCCGCGCACGAGGTACTGGTAGAACGCGTCGATGTTCAGCAGGTTCATCACGTTCTCGACGGTGCCCATGATCAGCACGCCGATCACGACGCCCGAGATCGTCGCGCGGCCGCCCATCAGCGACACGCCGCCGAGCACGCACGCGGAGATCACGTTCAGCTCGAAGCCCTGCGCGGCGTTCGGCTGGCCCGACGTGATGCGCGAGGCGAGGATCACGCCCGCGAGCGCCGTCACCGCGCCCTGGATCAGGAAGATGTACACGCGCGTGCGCTCGACGTTGATCCCCGCGAGCCGCGAGGCTTCCGGGTTGCCGCCGATCGCGAGCGTGTTGCGGCCATAGACCGTCTGGTTCAGCAGCACGCCGAACGCGATGAAGCACAGCAGCGTGACCCAGATCGGCAGCGACACGCCGAAGAGCGTGAGCCCGCCGAGCGCGATGAACGTATCCGACGACACGCCGACCGCCTGCCCTTTCGACACGATGAAGCCGAGCCCGCGCACGATCTCCATCGTCGCGAGCGTCGTGATCAGCGCGTTGATGCGCAGGTACGCGATCACCGCGCCGTTCACGAAGCCGATCGCGGCGCCGGCCGCGACCGCCGCGATGATCGCGACGAACGTGTTGTCGGTCGCGTTCAGCACCATCGCGCACAGCACGCCCGAGAACGCGACGGTCGAGCCGATCGACAGGTCGAAGTCGCGCGACGCGAGGCAGAACATCATCGTGCACGCGACCATGCCGATCTGCGAGATCGACAGCGCGAGGCCGAGCATGTTGTCGATCGAGAAGAAGTGATCGACGGTCAGCGACATCGTGATGAACATCACCGCGAAGATCGCGATCAGGCTGTATTCGGTCAGATGCTGCCACCACTTCTGGCGGTCGCTCTGCTGCGGCACCAGCGCGTCGGCCGACGGCTTCACGGCGGCGCTGCCAAGGTTTTCGTTGACTTGCATGATTGAGTCTCCTGCTCCTGCATCGCACGGCCCGCGCCGTGCATGTCCGATTCGATTGTCGTGTGCTGCGTCAGGCTGCCTCGACGGCGCTCGTTTGCGGCAGCGCCAGGCTCAGCACTGCGTGCTCGTTCGCCTGTTCGCGCGGCAGCTCGCCCGCAATCCGGCCCTCGCGCATCACGACGATGCGGTCGGACACGCCGAGCACTTCCGGCAGCTCCGACGACACCATCACGATCGCGCAGCCGCGTTCCGCGAGCCGGTAGATCACGTCGTAGATCTCGTGCTTCGCGCCGACGTCGATCCCGCGCGTCGGCTCGTCGAGGATCACGACCTTCAGGTCGGGCTCCGCGAGCCAGCGCGACAGGATCGCCTTCTGCTGGTTGCCGCCCGACAGGAAGCGGATCTTCTGGCGCCGGTTCGGCGTCTTGATCTTGAGCCGCTGGATGAAACGGTCGGCCGTTTCGCTTTCGGCCTTGCGGTTGATGAAGAGCCCCGCGCGCAGCGAATGGCGGCGGCAGCTGATGTTGATGTTCTCCGCGACCGACGCGATCGCGATGATCCCCTCTTCCTTGCGGTCCTCGGGGCACAGCACGATGCCGTGGCGGATCGCGTCGCCGGTGCGCTTCACGTCGATGCGCGCGCCGTCGAGCGTCAGCACGCCTGCGCGCCGGTGATCCGCGCCGTACACGAGCCGCATCAGTTCGCTGCGGCCCGCGCCGACCAACCCGAAGAAACCGACGATCTCGCCCGCGCGCACCGAGAAGCTCGCCGGTTCGCGCAACGCCGGGCCGTCGATGCCTTCGGCCGCGAACCGCACGTCGCCGAGCTTGCGCGGCGCGTAATGGTAGATATCCGAAATCTCGCGCCCGACCATCTCGGCGACGAGCCGTTCGCGCGGCACGTCGCCGAGCGATTCGTGCGACGCAATCTTGCGCCCGTCGCGGAAGATCGTGCAGGCGTCGCACAGCCGGTAGATCTCGTCCATCCGGTGCGAGATGTAGATCAGCGCGCGGCCCTGCGCACGCAGGTCGTCGACGAGCTTGAACAGCACTTCGGTCTCGCGATGCGACAGCGAGCTGGTCGGTTCGTCGAGCGCAATCACGCGCGCATTGCGCATCAGCGCCTTGCAGATCTCGACCATCTGCCGCTGCGCGATCGACAGCCGCCCGAGCTTCGCATCGGGATCGAGATCGACGCCCATCGCCGCGAGCCGCTCGCGCACGAAACGCTTCGCCTCGCGCTTCCTCACCCAGCCGAACGCATTCGGCAGGCGGCCGAGCAGCAGGTTTTCCGCGACCGTCAGGTCGGGCACGTACTGCAGCTCCTGGTGAATCACCGCGATGCCGGCCGCGATCGACGCGGCCGCACTCGCGAACTGCACGGGCTGGCCGTCGACCAGCACGCTGCCCGCATCGGGCTGGTATTCGCCACCGAGAATCTTCAGCAGCGTCGACTTGCCCGCGCCGTTCTCGCCCATCAGGCCATGCACCTCGCCCGCGTGCACGTCGAACGAGATGCCGTCGAGTGCGCGCACGCCGGGAAAGACCTTGCCGATATTGTCAAAACGCAGTGCCGCTGACACGTCGTCTCCCTACTCTTGCAGATCCATCGATCGCCGGCTGCCGCGGGGCCGCCGCAGCCGGCAAGCCGCTTACTTCGACGCGAGCCCCATCTCGTCACGCACCTTCGACACGTTGTCGCGCGTCGCGAGCATGCCGGTCGTCAGCGTCAGCGCCGGCGGCGCCTTGCCCTGCGTGATCCACGTGTACATCAGGTCCGAGGTTTCCTCGCCGTGGCGCTTCGGGCTGATGATCACGGTGCCGTAGAAGCCCGTCGGCTGCGGCTTCTTGAACTCGTTCAGCGCCGAATCGGAACCGCCGATGCCGATGCCGATCATGTTGTCCGCCTTGAAGCCGCGCCCTTCCGCCGCGCGCACCGCGCCGAGCACCGCTTCGTCGTTCAGGCCGTACGCCACCCAGTGCTTGAACTGCGGATTCTTCGTGAGCGCGATGTTCGCCGCGTTGAAGGCGTTCTCGGTATCGGTCTTCGCCTGCGGCGCCGCGATCACGTTCGCCTTCGGGAAGCCGGCGGCCACCAGCGCGTCGGTCGCGCCGCTGGTGCGGTCATGCGCGGTCGGCAGCTGCTCGTAGGTGATGTCGATCGCGCCGACGTCCTTCATGTCCCAGCCGCGCTTCTTGATCTCGGCCGCGATGCCGTCGCCGACCTGCTTGCCGATGTTGTACGCGGAGATCCCCATGTGCGGGACCGCCTCGATCGGCTTGCCCGCGCCGTCGACGAGGCGGTCGTCCACCGTCATCATCTTCAGGTTGTGCGACTTCGCCTTCGCGACGATGCCCGGCCCGAGCTTCACGTCGGGCGTGCAGATGATGAAGCCCTGCGCCTTCTGCGCGGACAGGTTGTCGATCGCGCTCATCACCTTTTCGCCGGACGGCGCGCCGATCTTCACGAGCGTGAAGCCCTTCTGCTTCGCCGCGATTTCGGCGAACTTCCACTCGTCCTGGAACCACGGCTCTTCCGGCTGCTTCACGAGGAAGCCGATCTTGACCGGGTCGGCCGCGTGCGCGACCGGGCTGCCCATTACCACCGCGGCCGCGGCCGCCAGCGTTACGAACGTTCTGCGTTTCATCTCCAGTGTCTCCTTGTTTTCATCGAACAGGATGCAGCCGCTTGTTGGTTTCGACGCAGCGTGCGCGCGGCCGTCGCACGTGCGGTCTTTCGAATCGTTACGTCAATCGCGTCAGTCGTGATACAGCGCCGCGCGCCCGCCATCGACGGTGATGCACGCGGCATTGATGAACGGCGCCTCGTCGGACGCCAGGAACACGGCCGTCATCGCGACCTCCTCCGGCCGGCCGATCCGCTTCATCGGCTGCAGCGCGAGCGTGTCGGCGCGCGCGGCAGCCGGGTCGGGTTGCGCGTCCCACCAGTCGCGCGTGAGCTGCGTCTCGATGTAGCCCGGCGCGATCGCGTTCACGCGCACGTTGCGCGCCGCGTATTCGATGCCGAGCGCGCGTGTGAGACCGAGCACGCCATGCTTCGCGACCGGGTACGGAAAGCAGCCCGGGATGATCCTGAACGCGTGCGTCGACGCGATGTTCACGATGCTGCCGCGGCCGCGTTCGACCATTCCTTCCAGCGCCGCGCGGCAGCCGTGCCACACGCCATCGAGGTCGACTGCGAAGCAGCGTCGCCAGTCGTCGTCGGTCATCGTCAGCGGATCGGCGAACACGTTGATGCCCGCGTTGTTCACCAGCACGTCGAGCGGGCCGAACGCCGCCTCGGTCTGCGCCAGTGCGTCGCGCACCGCGTCCTGCCGCGCGACGTCCGCCTGCAGCGGCAGCACGCGCGCGCCGGCGATCTCGTGCGCAATCGCGGCGGCCGTGCGCTGCGCCTGCGGGAAGTCGAGATCGACGAGCGCGACCGCCGCCCCCTCGCGAACGAACGCGTGGGCGATCGCGGCGCCGATGCCCCGGCCCGCGCCCGTCACCATCGCGACCTTGTCCGCGAGGCGGCCCATCATGCGGCTCCGCCGCGCGCCACGCGCAAGCCGGCCTGGAACGCACGCGCGTTCGCCGCGGTCGCGTCGGCCGACTGGCCGGGGCGGTACAGCGCCGAGCCGAGCCCGAAACCGTTCGCACCGGCATTGAGGAACGGCGCCATGTTGTCGGGCGAGATGCCGCCGACCGGGATCAGCGGCACCGCGCGGTCGATCACCGCGCGCCACGCCTTCACGACCGGCACGCCAAGCTGCTCGGCCGGGAACATCTTCAGCACGTCGGCGCCGTTCGCGAGCGCAGCGAACGCTTCGGTCGGCGTCGCGACGCCCGGCGCACTCGCGAGGCCGCGCTCGCGTGCGCGGCGGATCACGGCCGCGTCGCTGTGCGGCATCACGATCAGCGCGCCGCCCGCGTCCTGCACGCGGTCGACGTACTCGGCGCGCAGCACGGTGCCCGCGCCGACGATCGCGTCGTCGGGCAGCGCACGCCGCAGCGCGGCGATGCTGTCGAACGGATCGGGCGAGTTGAGCGGCACCTCGACGATCCGGAAGCCGGCTTCATAGAGCGCACGGCCGTGGTCGGCCGCTTCGACGGGCGTGATCCCGCGCACGATCGCGATCAGCGGGCACGCGTCGAACGCACGCATCAGCGCGGCGTGGGGCGCGTAGGGTGCGGGCAGGGTCAGGTCGGACGGCATCGAAGGTTCCTCGGCAAACGGTTCATTGGTCGGCGCAGACGGGCTCGCCATCCGCGCGCACGAGCCCGGCGCGCGACGCGATCCGCCACAGGCCGCGGTCGGTCGCGTGTGCGACCACGCGGGCGGGCGGGTGGCCGAATTCCTGGAGCGCATCGGCGTAGCGCGCACACAAGCTGTCGTCGCCGATCAGCAGCAGCGGCTGGTCCGCGAGCGCGATGCCGCGCTCCGCGAGCATCGCGTCGAGCGCGTTGAGCTCATGGCCGATCAGCAGCCCGGACAGGTAGTCGCCCTGCGCATCGGGCGCGAGCCGGTCGGTCAGGCCGAGCGTACGCGTGCTGAAGATCGTCGCGAGCAGCCCCGTATGCTGCGCGCCGCGCGCGACCGAGACGCCGCGCACGAACGCCGCGCGATCGGGCGACGCGCCGGCGCGCATCGTGCGGCCGAGGATCGTGTGGTCGCGCAGCACCGCGAACAGCTCGCCCGTCATGAAGGTCTGGAAGCGCTCGATCAGACCGTCCCTCACCCACGCCCATTTCGCATGGGTGCCCGGCAAGCCGATCAGTACCCCTGAACGATCGGTGCCAAGCGTGGGATCGCTCGCGAGCGCACCGAATATCTGCGTTTCTTCACCGCGCATCACGTCGGGCAGTTCGCCCGTGGCGATGACGCCCGGCACGATCGAGATCGTCGTGCCGCGCGCCGTCGTCACCGTGGTGAGGCCCGCGACGAGCGCGTCGGCGCCGGCCGGCACCGCGACGTACGGTGCCTCGCGCCAGCCCTGCGCGCTGCCGACCATCCCGGCGGCAAGCACCGGCAGGCCCGGCGAGCGGTCGAGCCAGTCGCCGCACGCTTCCTCGAACACCGCGTCGAACGCGCGCGCGCCGCCGCCCGGCACATGCATGACGCCCGCCGCACGGCTGCGCGTGTCGATGAGCGCGCCGTGCGCGTCGTACAGGTAAGCGCGCAGCGACGTCGTGCCCCAGTCGAGCGCGATCAGCGACGGGGTGGCGGAGCTGGCATCCGGAACGGACCGGGTCGAAGTCGTCATCGTTTGATCCTGCGGGTACCCTGCGGCGGGCTCCAGCCCAGTTCCGCGGAAATGGCTCGCGCTTCGCGCTGCACGAGCGGAATCAGTTCGTCCATCCGGTCGTGCGGCATGTACGGAATCGTGCTCGCGACCGACACGGCCGCGACGATTGCGCCCGATGCGTCGCGGATCGGCGCCGCCACGCAGCGGATCGACGCCTCGTTCTCCTCGAGATCGAACGTATAGCCGCCGGCCGCGTAATGCGCCATGCGCTGCAGGAACGCGCTCGTCTCGGGCCGGTTGTCCGGCTTGAAATTGACGCCGGCAAGCGCCCGCCGGGCGGCCTCGAACAGCGCGCGCCACGTGTCGGGATCGGTGTCGAGCATCATCGCCTTGCCGATGCCGGTCGATGCGAGCGGCATCCGGTGGCCGACGCGCGAGCGCATCTCGAGGCCGCGCGTGCCGGGAATCTTGTCGATGTACAGCACGTCGTCGCCGTCGCGCACGCCGAGATGGATCGTGTCGAGCGTCGCTTCCGCGAGCGCTTCGAGGTGCGGGCGCGCCACCGCGGTGAGCGGCATCTGCTCGAGCGCGATCGTGCCGAGCTCGATCAGCTTCGGGCCGAGCAGGTAGCCGCCCTGCACCTGGCGCAGGTAGCGCGCCTGCACGAGGCTGCTGACGAGGCGGTGCGTGGTGCTGCGCGTCGTGCCGAGCGCGGCGCCGATCGCGCGCATGTCGCGCGCGCCGTTCGCGATCGCCTCGAGGATCGCAAGGCCGCGCAGTAGCGTCTGCGTACCGGCCTGCTGCGCGGCGAGATCGAGCGGCGTGCTGGTCGCGCCGATGCTGTCGGTCAGCGACGCATCGTCCGGCGTCGCACGCCGGGCGTCGAGTGCAAGGGTGTCGGGCATCTTGGTCATGGGGCGGGCTTCTTCAACGGAACCGGTGAAGCCGTTCGCACGATGCCGGCATGGCGTCCGGCGTCGCGACGAGGCGGCGGTCGATGCACCGAATAAAGCGCCCGGCGAACTTCATGGAAGGTGTCTCCGTGTGCGTCGGGCGCCGCGCGATGCGTGGGTCCGAAGCTGTGATGTGCTTCGGATTGTAGGAGCGCACGCACTCGTCTCCAATATTTGAGTGCGTTGCCCAGATAATGAGAATTCGGCGCGAATCCGCCCGTCTTCGACGTCATGGCGGCTTCATGTGCACGGGGGCGGAACCCGCCGTGCAGCAGGTTCCGCCCCCGTTTGTTCACCGCGCGCCGCGCTTACTGCTGGCTGCTCGTGCTGCGTGCCTGCATGTAGCGCTGGACGTCCGCGAACGACACGCGGCCGTTGCCGCCCGAGTCGATCTGCCGGAAGTGGTTCGCGACGTAGCCGAGGCCGGCCGCGCGTGCCTGCGACTCGGTGATCGAACCCGTGTTCTGCGCGTCGGCCGCGCTGAACTGCCGCGCGAGCTTGCGCACCACCTGCGCATGCAGCGCGGCGCCCGTCGTCTGCGTGCCGGCGGTCGGCTTGCGCGCGGCCGGCGGTACATACGGATCGCCGAGCTGCGCCTGGCGCGCGCGCACCGGCGCGGCGGCGTCGCTCGCCTGCGCGAACGCGGATACGGATGCTGCGGCGCCGACACAGGCGAGCGCCGCGGCAACGACGATGAAACGATTCTTCATATCAGGCTCCAGTCTGGAATGAGGTCGTCGACGGCAGGCGCGGCGCCACCGCGGGCGCGCGTCGCCTGCCTGGCGCAGCATCAGTGCGCGGCCGCGTTGTAGAAGGTCACGAGGTCGGCTTTCTCCTGCGGACGCGACGTATCGTCGAGATAGACCATGTGTCCGCCCTGATAGTCCTTGATCGTCAGGTTCGGTTGCGTCCCGAGCCGCGCGAGGTCGAGCTCGGTCTGGTAGAACGGCGTCGCGATGTCGTGATACCCGTTCAGCGACAACACCTTCAGTTGCGGATTCAGCGACAGCGCCGCGGCGAGATCGGGGATCGTGTCCGGCATCGCGAGGCCGTCGTGCGTCCAGTCCCACGTGTTGATCGCATTGCTGCTCACCGAGTAGGCCGACTGCGCGGTGTACTTCAGCTCGTTCGGCAGGTAGCTGCCGATCGTGTCGGTGAACGGCTTCGTGATGAACGTGCTCGACGGGTCGCCGCCGGATGCCAGCGGGCTCGACACCGGCACGTTCACGCGCGCGTCGTAGCGGCCGATCAGCGTGCCCGGGATCAGCGACAGCTGGAAGCTGTTGTCGAAGAAAGTCGGGATCACGTTGAAGTCCGCATTCCACAGCGACTGCTTCACGCCGGTCGAATTCACCATCGTCGTGACGAGGGTCGGCGGCGGTGGCGTATGGCTCGCCAGGTACGCGTTCACGGCCGGCGCGTAGCTGCCGGCCGTCAGCAGGCGCATCTGGTCCGCATACTGCGGCAGGCTCGACGGGTTCGGGTTGTCGAGCTGGTAGTACGCGCCGACCGTGCCGTACGACGGCACGAAACCCGCGCAACTCACCGGGCTCGACCCGTTGTTCGAGTTGCCGATGTAGTCGCTCGCCATGTCGCAGTTCACGTTGTAGTTCAGGATCGACGACTGCAGCACGATGCCGTCGAGCTTCACGCCGGCCGTCTCGAGCAGGTTCGCGAGCACGTCGGTGCGCGGCGTGCCGTACGACTCGCCGAACAGGTATTTCGGCGAATCGTTGCGCTGGTTCACGGTGAGGTAGCGCGTCACGAAATCGCGGAACGCGCCGCCGTCCTGGTCGACGCCCCAGAACGTCTGGTTCGTATTCGGCGCGATCGCTTCCGAGAAGCCGGTGCCGATCGCATCGACGAACACGAGGTCGGTCGTGTCGAGCAGGCTTTCCTGGTTGTCGACGAACGGGAACGTCGACGTATTCGCGTTCGGGTCGCCCGTCTGGATCCGGCGCGGGCCGAACGAGCCGAGGTGCAGCCACACCGATGCCGAACCGGGGCCGCCGTTGTACAGGAACGTGACGGGCCGCTTCGCCGCGGGCTGGTTGTCGGCCGTATAGGCGACATAGAAGAACGATGCTTCGGGCGCGCCGGTCTGCGGATTGCGCGCGACGAGGTGGCCGGCCGTGGCCGTGTAGCGGATCGTCTTGCCGTTGAGGGTGATCTGGTGATGCGTGACGGCGGCCTTTTCGACCGCGGCGGAGGCGTCGAGCGACGCGTTCGCGCTCGACGAATAACTGTTCGGATCGTTGTACGCCCTGTCCACCTGACTGGCGGGATCGGCTGAATTGTCGGCGCTGGCAGCAGAAGACGATGTCACGTCGTCGTTGCAGGCCGTCAGGATCAGCGAAGAAAACACCACTCCCAACAACAGCTTCGCTTTGCTTGCTGGCATCGTTGCTTTCCTTCTCTCGGATGTTTTTTGTGTCTAGCAGCCGGGTAAGCCACCCCCCGCCTCGATTGGGGCCGATAGGCCGAGGCGCTGGCCAATATACGCGAGGCCGTCAGCTTTGAAAAATTTTGAAATATTTGGCGGCCAGCCGGTGCGGCGCACACCTTTCAGAAATGCTTCGGTTTGCGAAACATTACATTTCACACACCTTTCACGGACTTTCGTGTTTATCCGGGGAGACTAAAAATCTCCGAATTTCGTGCCGTATCGGGCAACAAAATCACACGACGCCCGGTATTGCTCAGCAAAACGAAATAGACGGATTCGTCTAAAGGATGTGGCCCGAAATGATCGCGACATGAATGCGCTGCAGCGCACAACCGGCCCGTGGCGGGCGCACGGGCGACGAAACGGTCAATGCGACGGCGCGAGCGCGCCGTTCACTCCGATTGCGGCAGCGCGGCCGCCCCCATCCGGCGCGCGATGATCGCCGCGCGCTGCGCCTGGTACGCCGAGCCGCGATGCGCGTCGAACCAGCGCGGCTTCGGCAGCATCACCGCGAGACGCGCCGATTGCCACGCGCCGAGCCGGCTTGCGGGAATCTTGTAGTAATAGCGGGCGGCTGCTTCGGCGCCGTACACGCCGCGCCCCCACTCGACGGAATTCAGGTAGATCTCGAAGATCCGCTCCTTGTCGAGCACCGTTTCGAGCATCCACGTGATGATGAGCTCCTGCCCCTTGCGGATGTAGCTCTTCTCGCGCGACAGGAACAGGTTGCGTGCGAGCTGCTGCGTGATCGTCGAGCCGCCAGCGACGATCCGGCCGCGCGCCTTGTTCTTCTCCCACGCCTGCAGGATCGCGTCGACGTCGTAGCCGTTGTTGGTCGCGAAGGTCGAGTCTTCCGATGCGATCAGCGCGCGCTTCAGGTTGCGCGAGATCTGGTCGTACGGCACCCATTGATGCTGGATCTGCGCAGGCGGCTTGTCGCGCGACAGCCACCACGCGTCGGTACGCATGAACGCGGTCGACCCGGGGTTCACGAACGACCACAGCGCGATTTGCGCGAGATAGAACAGTTGCGTCGCGAGCCACGCCCCCGCGAACACCGATCCCGCATAGACGAACCAGCGCGTCGGGCTCACCGTCCGCGTGGGCTGCGTGCCGCTCACCGCCACCACGTGCCGCGCTCCGTTCAGCTCGCCGCGAGCGCCTGGCGCAGCGCGGCCAGCACCGGCGCGCCGTCCGGCCGCACACCGCGCCAGATGAAGAACGATTCGGCCGCCTGCTCGACGAGCATGCCGAGGCCGTCGGCCGTGCGCGCGCCGAGCGACGCCGCATGCTGCATGAACACCGTCGGCTGCGCGCCGTACATCATGTCGTACGCGAGCGTGCCCGCGCCGAACGCGGCCGCATCGCACTCCGGCAGCGCGGCATCGAGGCTGCCGGCCGTCGCGTTGATCACCACGTCGTACGGCTCCGCGCGCACGACGTCGGGGCCGCCGCCCGCGAGCGTGCAGCCCGCATCGTGCGCGGCCTGCATGAACTGGCCGACGAGCGCTTCGGCCTTGCTCGCGGTGCGGTTCACGATTCCGATCGACAGCGGTGCGCGGTCGAGCAGCGGCAGCACGACACCGCGCGCCGCGCCACCCGCGCCGAGCAGCAGGATGCGTGCGCCCGCCAGCGACACGCCGAGATTCGCTTCGATGTCGCGCACGAGGCCGACACCGTCGGTGTTGTCGCCGTGAATGCGGCCGTCGGCGTCGATGCGCAGCGTATTCACGGCACCCGCCGCCGCCGCGCGCGGCGACAGCGTGTCGGCGAGCGCATGCGCTTCGAGCTTGAACGGCACCGTCACGTTCGCGCCGCGACCGCCTTCGGCGACGAAGGCGCGCACGGCCGCGTCGAAACCGTCGAGCGGCGCGAGCCGGTGCGTGTATTCGACCGGCTCGCCCGTTTGCGCGGCGAATTGCGCGTGGATGAACGGCGACTTGCTGTGCGCCACCGGGTTGCCGAACACCACATAGCGGTCGGCGCCGCTCGTCGACGCAACCGCGGTCATGATGCGCGCCCCTCTTCGCCGGCGTTACCGTTCGCGGCTTCGCCGCCTTCACCGGCCGCCGCGCCATCCGCTTCCGCCAGTGCTTCGGCTTCGGTTTCGGCGGTTGCGTCTTCGGTGTCGATCAGCGTGTCGTCGCCGCCTTCGGCGTCATCCTCTTCCTCGGCCGCGTCACCGCTCGTCACGGTCGGCGCGTCGAGCACGTTCAGCAACCGCACCGACGCCTCGATCGTCAGCTCATCGAGCGCCATCACGTCGAGCAGCACGCGCGTGCCGCGCGCATGCACGCCGAGCCCCGGCACGTGCAGCAGCAGCGGAATTTCCTCGAGGCGCACGAGGTCGCCCTTCACGACGCTCGCGACGACCTGCTTC
This sequence comes from Burkholderia sp. HI4860, assembly GCF_002223045.2. Lineage (NCBI taxonomy): Bacteria > Pseudomonadati > Pseudomonadota > Betaproteobacteria > Burkholderiales > Burkholderiaceae > Burkholderia > Burkholderia sp. HI4860. Next base: position 1,320,982 of record NZ_NKFO02000003.1, read on the forward strand.
TTCTGTTCCTGCGCGAGCCAGCGCAGGCACCAGAAATACTCCATCCGGCGCTGGTAGTCGGCGTAGGCCGTGTAGGTGTCGTCGAAGCCCTGCACGACCGCGTACAGGTCGGCGTCCTTCGGCTTGAACGGCGCGGCGAGCTTCGCGGTGACGCCATGCTGCACGCATGCGAGCAGTTGCCACTGGTTCACGAGGTCGACGTAGCGGCGCAGCGGCGACGTGCTCCACGCGTACTGCGCCACGCCGAGGCCTTCGTGCGGCGCGGCGGTCGTCTGCATCCGCGTGCGCTTCGGGCCCGGCGCGCCGAAGCCGCGCTGCGAGCGGTAGATGCCCGGCACCGTGTGGTCGTGCAGGAAGGCGCCCCAGGTCGAGTTCGCGAGGATCGCAAGCTCCGACACGATCAGGTCGAGCGGCGACCCGCGACGGCGCGGCGTGATCGACACGTGCTCGCCGTCGACGTAGAAGTTGTAATCGGTGTTGCGCTGCACCTCGCGCTTCAGGCCGTAGCCCGCGCGCGCGACCTGGCGCTTCTCGAACAGCGCCTGTGCGAGCGGCCACAGCACGGCGATGTCGTCCTTGTGCGGATACTCGCCGGTGCCGGCCGCGAGCGTCTCTTCGTTGACGAGCTCGTCGAGGTGGTTGTGCCGCAGGTTACTCTTCACGAACACGAGCTCGGCGCGCGTTTCATTCGCGACGATCTCCTGGGTTTCGCGATTGACGATGATGTACAGCGACAGCGCCGGACGATAATCGCCTTCCTTCAGCGTGAACACGTCGACGACGTCGTCCGGCAGCATCGTGATCTTGTCGCCCGGCATGTAGACGGTCGACAGGCGCGTGCGCGCGATCGCGTCGACCGGGTCGCCGCGCACGATGCCGAGCGCCGGCGCCGCGATGTGCACGCCAATCCGCACGCGGCCGTCGGCCAGGTGCTCGACCGAGAACGCGTCGTCGATTTCGGTCGTCGTGATGTCGTCGATCGAGAACGCCTGGACGTCCGCACGCGGCAGGTCGTCCGGCAGCGGGCCGACCGTGACGGCCGGGAAGCCCGTGCCGTGCGGGAAGAATTCCGCGAGGAAGCGCGCCTCGTGCAGCGCACGCGGCGACGCGATACCGCCGCAGTCGAGCATCAACCGCGCCGGCGACACGCCGCGCGCACCGGCCGCCGCTTCCATCGCCTTGTATTCGATCGAGTTCTTGTCCGGCCGCGTCAGCAGCCCGAGCACCTTGCCCGCGAACGCCTCCGGCAGCTTGCCGGCCTTCAGTTCCTCTTCGTACTGCACCTGGACGAGCGCCTGCTGGCGCTTGCGCTCGAGCGATGCGAGCGCCATCTTGAGCTGCTCTTCCGGCGCGCGCTGGTACTGGCCGCGCCCCTTGCGGCGGAAGTAGACGGGCGAACCGTGCAGGCGCAACACGAGCGCCGCGCGCTCGACCGGGCCGTACGACGCGCCGAAATATTCCGCGGCCAGCGCCGTATAGGCAAACTCGTCGGCCGGCGCGCATTCCCACAGGAAATCCAGATCGATCTGCTGCGCGGCCGTGTCGGCCTCCTGCATCAGTTCGCTTGCGGCCGGCTTGTCGAATTCGATCAGCACGTCTTTCGCGCGCACCTTCGCCCGCCGCCCGCCGGGCAACTCGACCTGAAACGCGTCGCCCTGGCGCGACAGCACGCTGCCCGCCTTGAAACTGCCCGATTCCTCGAAGAAAACGTTCACTCAGTACTCTCGTTCAGACTGCCGGGCGCCGCATCGGCGGCGCCGCATGATGATGGGAATTCGATCGGCCCATGGCCGGTTTTAAGACGTCTTTCCGTCGCAAAACGCGAGAACGTCGTCGACATAGTCGGCAAATTCGCTGATCCCGTGATCGCTGCCTTCGATCACGCGCGTCTTCGCGCCCGGGTAATGCGCGAGCATCTCGCGGTAATCGAGCACTTCGTCGCCGGTCGCCGCGAACAGATAGTAGCGTTCGGCACGCGTGATCGCCGGCACGCGCAGCGCATCGAGCTCGTGCAGGTGACGGCGCTCGACGACGATCGTGCCGCCGCCGTGATACAGCGGCTGTTCGCCCAGATGCTGCTCGAGATCGCGCTGCGGCACGATGGCCGGATTCAGCAGCACGGCCTTCCAGCCGTGCTTTTCGGCCAGCCACGTCGCGTAATAGCCGCCGAGCGAGCTGCCGATGACGGTCACGTCGCGCGCACCGGCCACCTCGGCTTCCGCGACTGCAATCGCTTCGAGCGGTGACACCGACAGTGACGGGCACCGCCACTCGTCAATCCGGCCGAGTTCGGCCATGCGCGCAGCGAGCTGGCGCGACTTCTGCGATTCCGGCGACGACCGGAAGCCGTGCAGGTACAGGATCACGTGCGGCTCCCGAGCGCATCGAGCAGTTTCTGGTGCACGCCGCCGAAGCCGCCATTGCTCATCACGAGCACGTGGTCGCCCGGGCGGGCGGCTGCGACGACGGACTTCACCAGCAGGTGCAGATCGTCGAATGCGTGCGCCTTCTCGCCGAGCGGCGCCAGCGCTTCGGCCAGGTTCCAGCCGAGCGCGTCGCGCCCGGTCGGCGCGCCGTAGCCGAATATGAGATCGGCGTCGGCCAGGCTCGCCGGCAATTGCGACTTCATCACGCCCAGCTTCATCGTGTTCGAGCGCGGCTCGAGCACCGCGAGGATGCGGGCATTCTGACGGCCGATGCGGGCACGAAGGCCGGCGATCGTGGTGTCGATCGCGGTCGGATGGTGCGCGAAGTCGTCGTAGACGGTCACGCCGTCCACGCTGCCGCGCACTTCCATCCGGCGCTTCACGTTGCGGAACGACGCGAGGGATTCGGCCGCCTGCGCGGGCGGCACGCCGACGTGGCGCGCGGCCGCGATCGCCGCGAGCGCGTTCATCCGGTTGTGATCGCCCTGCACCTGCCACGCGACTTCGCCGACGCGTTCCGCGTGCGAATACACCGCGAAGCGCTCGTCGACCGGCACGCCGTCCTCGGCCGGCAGCGCCTGCCAGCCGCCGTCGACGCCGAAGCGCTCGACCTCGCTCCAGCAGCCGCGCGCCAGCACGCGCTCGAGCGCGTCCGAGCGGCCGTTCGTGACGATCCGGCCGACACCGGGCACGGTACGCACGAGATGGTGGAATTGCGTCTCGATCGCGGCGAGATCCGGGAAGATGTCGGCGTGATCGAATTCGAGATTGTTCAGCACCGCGGTGCGCGGCCGGTAGTGGACGAACTTCGAGCGCTTGTCGAAGAACGCCGTGTCGTATTCGTCGGCCTCGATCACGAAGAAGCTCGAATCGGTGAGCCGCGCCGACACGCCGAAGTTCAGCGGCACGCCGCCGATCAGGAAGCCCGGATTCAGGCCCGCGTCTTCCAGCAGCCACGCGAGCATCGACGACGTGGTCGTCTTGCCGTGCGTGCCCGCCACCGCGAGCACCCACTTGCCGGCCAGCACGTGCTCGCCGAGCCACTGCGGGCCCGACACGTACGGCAGGCCGCGATCCAGGATCGCCTCCATCAGCGGATTGCCGCGCGTGACGACGTTGCCGATCACGAACAGGTCCGGCTTCAGGTCGATCTGCTCGGCGCCGTAGCCCTCGATCAGCGTGATGCCCTGCGCCTCGAGCTGCGTGCTCATCGGCGGATAGACGCCCGCGTCGCAGCCCGTCACCGTGTGGCCCGCCTCGCGCGCGAGTACGGCGAGACCGCCCATGAAGGTGCCGCAGATGCCAAGAATGTGGATGTGCATAGATGAATGCTTTCGCGCCGCCGGGCGCCGTCGATTCGGAAAGGATGCGTGTGCGGCGCGGCGGACAGGCCGTGCGGCCGGCGACCGGCCAACGGCTTTTGCCGCGACACAAAGAACAGTATTGTAACTGACGGCCTGCCGTGCCCGGCGGCCCGAACGCTGCGCGCGGACGGTGCCGGCACGCCGGGCGGCAGGCCGCCGCACCTGCGCTCGGGCCCTGCGGCGATCGAGTATGATTGCCGGATCATGTCTCGTAAAACCCTTCTCGACCCGCGGCGCGTCCGCGAGGAAATCGCCCAGTCCGCCGCGCGCCTGATCGCGGAGGACGGCCTGGACTATGCCGGCGCAAAGCGCAAGGCCGCGCGCCAGTTGCTGGGCGATACGCGCGTTGCCGGCGAATGGCTGCCGGATAACGACCAGATCGAGGAAGAACTGCGCGAATACCTGGCCCTGTTCCAGAGCGACACGCAACCGGACGAACTGCGCCGCCTGCGCGAAATCGCGCTCGACTGGATGCGCCGGCTCGCCGAATTCCATCCTTATGTGACGGGCGCCGTGCTGAACGGCACGGCGAACGCGCATTCGGATATCCATTTGCAGGCATTCACCGACAACCCGAAGGACGTCGCGATCTACCTGCTGAACCAGAACGTCCAGTACGACGTCTCCGAGACGCGGCACTTCGCGGGCCGCGCCGACGTCGAGACGCTCAGTTTCCTGTGGCGCCCGCGGCGCGACGTCGATGCAATCGGCATCCACCTCGCGCTCTATGCGAGCGACGACCTGCGCGGTGCGGTCAAGGCCGACGCGCGCGGCCGGGTCGCCCGTGCCGATGCCGCTGCGCTGCGCGCGCTCGTCGAAGCAGGCAAGACCCCTTCCGAACCGGAATGATTCAACGATGATGATGAAACGCATGTTGGCGCTCGCGGTGGTCGCGGCCGCCGCCGTTGCCGGCGGGCTCGCCGCCGGCCATTGGTTCCGCGGCCCCGCCGACGACGGTGTCGCCGTCGCCGCGCCTGCTGCGAACGGCAGCCCCGTCGAACAGTTGTGGGCGGCGTCGCTGACGGGCACCGACGGCAAGCCGGCCACGTTGTCCGCGTTCAAGGGGCAGAAGGTCGTCGTCAATTTCTGGGCGTCATGGTGCGGCCCGTGCGTCGAGGAGATGCCCGAGCTCGTCGCGCTGTCGCACCAATACAAGCAGAAGGGCATCCGTTTCATCGGAATCGGCGTCGATTCCGAACAGAACGTGAAGAACTTTCTGCAGAAGGTGAAGGTCGATTACCCGGTATTCGTCAGCGGATATGCGGGCGCCGATCTGGCCCGCAATTTTGGAAATACGGCCGGCGCACTGCCGTTTACGGTCGTCATCGACGAAACCGGCAAGATCCGCGAGACAAAATTGGGACAAATCCAGCCGGCGGAGCTCAAAAAGACGCTCGACGCGCTGTAACCTGCCCGAACAGCGGCCCGCACGTTGGCGGCAATTTGCCCGTCGATCGCCGCAATTTCGCGTGAATTCGCCGACACTTTGGATGCGCGCCGGTAATTCTTGCAGGTCGCGCGCGCTCGGCCGTTCGGCAAAACTAGACAAATTTCTCTAAATAGCGCTAAAGTTCGCGCAATTCCGCAGAAATAGAAGCGACCATGACACGATTGCTGGTGCTGCACGGCCCTAACCTGAACCTTCTCGGCACCCGGGAACCGGAGGTGTACGGCCGCGTCACGCTCGCACAGATCGATCAGGCGCTTGCCGCGCGTGCCCGGGAAGCCGGCGCCGAACTGTCGTCGTTCCAGAGCAACCATGAAGGCGCGCTGGTCGACCGCATCCAGGCCGCGCGGGAGGAACAGACCGATTTCATCCTGATCAATCCGGCCGCGTACACGCACACGAGTGTCGCGATCCGGGACGCGATCGCCGGCGTTGGCATCCCGTTCGTCGAGGTTCACTTGTCGAACGTGCATCGCCGCGAAGCGTTCAGGCACCACTCCTACTTTTCCGACCAGGCCGAAGGCGTGATCTGCGGGCTCGGCTGGAAAGGTTATCTGTACGCGCTCGAGTACGCGCTGGACAAGCTGCAAGGCACGTCGCGCGGCTGATTTCGCGATCTAGATTCAGCGCCGGCCCCTAACCGGCGCTTTCACGTATTGAAAGGGGAATTCCCGATGGATCTTCGTAAGCTGAAAACTCTGATCGACCTCGTTTCCGAATCCGGCATCTCCGAGCTGGAAGTGACGGAAGGCGAAGGCAAGGTGCGCATCGTCAAGAACGCGCCCCCGGTCTACGTGCAGCCGACGGCTGGGTATGCCCCGCAAGTCAGCGCGCCCGCTCCGTCGGCCGTGCTGCCGACCGAAGGCGCTGCCGCGCCGGCCGCAGGCGGCGCAGCCGCTCCGGCTGTCCCGCAGGGCCACGTCGTGACGTCGCCGATGGTCGGCACGTTCTATCGCGCACCGTCGCCGGGCGCGGACCCGTTCGTCCAGGTGGGCGATACGGTCAAGGAAGGCCAGACTATCTGCATCATCGAAGCGATGAAGCTGCTCAACGAGATCGAGTCGGACAAAGCCGGCGTGATCAAGGAAATCCTCGTCGAGAACGGCCAGGCCGTCGAATACGGCCAGCCGCTTTTCGTGATCGGCTAAGTCCGCCGCGCGGCCTGCGGGCCGCGCGCCGCCGATGCCCGCCAGGCGCCGTTCGCGCGCCCCTCGAAGAGACGAATACTCGCTATGTTTGAAAAAATCCTCATTGCCAACCGCGGTGAAATCGCGCTGCGCATCCAGCGTGCGTGCCGTGAGCTCGGCGTCAAGACGGTGGTCGTCTACTCGGAAGCCGACAAGGAAGCCAAGTACGTGCGCCTCGCGGACGAAGCCGTCTGTATCGGCCCGGCCCCGTCGAACCTGAGCTACCTGAACATGCCGGCGCTGATCAGCGCCGCGGAAGTCACCGATGCCGAGGCGATCCACCCCGGCTACGGCTTCCTGTCGGAGAACGCCGATTTCGCGGAACGTGTCGAGCAGTCGGGCTTCACGTTCATCGGCCCGCGCCCCGAAACGATCCGCATGATGGGTGACAAGGTCACCGCGAAGCAGACGATGATCAAGACCGGCGTGCCGTGCGTGCCGGGCTCGGAAGGCGCGTTGCCGGACGATCCGAAGGAGATCGTCAAGATTGCGCGCGCGATCGGCTATCCGGTCATCATCAAGGCGGCGGGCGGCGGTGGCGGGCGCGGGATGCGCGTCGTGCACACCGAGGCCGCGCTCGTCAACGCGGTCAACATGACCCGCGAGGAAGCCGGCCGTGCGTTCGGCAACCCGCAGGTGTACATGGAGAAGTTCCTCGAGAACCCGCGCCACATCGAAATCCAGGTGCTGTCCGACGCGTACAAGAACGCGATCTGGCTCGGCGAGCGCGATTGCTCGATGCAGCGCCGCCACCAGAAGGTGATCGAGGAAGCGCCGGCACCCGGCATTCCGCGCCGCCTGATCGACCGCATCGGCGACCGCTGCGCGGACGCCTGCAAGAAGATGGGCTACCTCGGTGCGGGCACGTTCGAATTCCTGTACGAAAACGGCGAGTTCTACTTCATCGAGATGAACACGCGCGTGCAGGTCGAGCACCCGGTATCGGAGCTGATCACGGGCGTCGACATCGTGCAGGAACAGATCCGCATCGCGGCCGGCGAGAAGCTCACGCTGCGCCAGCGCGACATCCAGTTCCGCGGGCACGCGATCGAATGCCGGATCAACGCGGAAGATCCGTTCAAGTTCACGCCGTCGCCGGGCCGGATCACGTCGTGGCATACGCCGGGCGGCCCCGGCGTGCGCGTCGATTCGCACGCCTACAATGGCTATTTCGTGCCGCCGAACTATGATTCGATGATCGGCAAGCTGATCACCTACGGCGCGACGCGCGAGCAGGCGATCAGCCGGATGCGCATCGCGCTGTCGGAAATGGTCGTCGAAGGCATCCAGACCAACATCCCGCTGCACCGCGAGCTGATGATCGATTCGAAGTTCGTCGAAGGCGGCACCAGCATCCATTACCTCGAAAACCGGCTCGCCCAGAAGCAGCAGGTCGCACCGGAAGAAGCGTAAGCATGAGCTATCGCGAACTCGTCGTCGAACTGGCCCGTGAGCATGCGGAGGCGCTGTCCGACGCGCTGCTCGAACTCGGCGCGCTGTCGGTGTCGGTCGAAGATGCCGACGCCGACACGCCCGACGAACAGCCGCTCTTCGGCGAGCCGGGCCTCGTGCCCGACCGCACCGCGTGGCAGCACTCGCGCGTGGTCGCGCTGCTCGCGGCCGACCATGAGCCGGCCGTGCTGCTCGCGGCGGCCGCGAACGAGATCGGTGTCGCCGAGACGCCGGCATTCACCGTGCGCGAAGTCGAAGAGCAGGACTGGGTGCGTCTCACGCAATCGCAGTTCGAGCCGATCCCGATCGGCGAGCGGATCTGGGTCGTGCCGTCGTGGCACGATGCGCCCGATCCCGACGCGCTCATCCTCGAACTCGATCCGGGCCTCGCCTTCGGCACCGGCAGCCACCCGACCACGCGCCTGTGCATGGAATGGCTCGAGCAGTCGGTGCAGCCCGGCCAGTCGGTGCTCGACTACGGCTGCGGCTCGGGCATTCTCGCGATCCTCGCGAAGAAATGCGGGGCGAACCCCGTCATCGGCATCGACATCGATCCGCAAGCGGTCGAATCGGGGCGGCAGAACAGCGAACGCAACCATGCGGAAGTCACGTACGGGCTGCCCGATGCGTGCCCGGACGGTGAATTCGACATCGTCGTCGCGAACATCCTGTCGAATCCGCTGAAGCTGATGGCGTCGATGCTCGCATCGAAGGTCAAGCCGGGCGGGCGCATCGCGCTGTCGGGCGTGCTCGCGCGCCAGGCGGACGAAGTGGCGGCCGTCTACGCACGCTATGTCGACATCTCGGTCTGGCGTGAGCACGAAGGTTGGGTATGCCTCGCCGGAACCCGACGCGAAAGCCATTAGAATAGCGCTGTCCTTCACTCTGGCCAGCAGGCCGCCCGGCTCGACATGCTTCTTGCGACGCGCTGCCCTCATTGCGAAACCGTCTTCCGGCTGCAGCAGGAACAGCTCTCGCTGCACCAAGGGCTCGTGCGCTGCGGGCATTGCCACGAAGTCTTCAACGCATCCGAGTCGCTCGTTCCCGAGCACGCGCAGCAGCCCGAGCCGGTCCTGACCGAACCGGCTGCCGCGCAGGATGACGGTGATGCGCGTCATCCGGCCCCGCCTCGGCTGTTCGCCGCCGAAGCGCCGGCCGGGTCACCTTCCGACACCGATTACAAGCCCGAAGGCTGGGACATGTGGGCGCCGTGGCTCGATGCCGGCGTCGACCCGTCGCTGCAGCACAACGTGCGGACCGTGCGCACCGAGCCGCTGATCCCGCTTGCCCTTCCGTCCATCGAAGCCGGCGTCGTGCACCTGTCGGGTACGCCCGCACCGTTCGCGCCCTCCCCGGCCGAGCTGCCCACCTCCGCTGCCGTCGAACAACCGGCCGAATCGCTGCAGACGCAAACGCCGCAGGATGCCGAACCATCGGCCGCGCCCGTCGAACGCGACCCGCGTGAGCCCCGCTTCGTCGCGCACCTTCCGTCGGACGCAGAGACCGCTCGCGACGCCGCCGAACCCGTCGGAACCGCGCACTTCGCCGTGCAGGACGACGAACGCGGGCCGCGCGAACCGCGTTTTGCGGTCACGCCTGCGCCAGCCGTCACCGAAGCCGGGCCCGAGCCCGACTCCGGCACCGCCCGGCACGACGAGACGCCCGCCGCCACGACCCACGCGCCGGCCGCCCCCTTCCCCGCAGCGCTGACCGACGATGATCGTCCGCATTTCGCCGTCACGCGGGAAACCCGCGCGCCGCAGCGGCGCGGCATGCTCGGGGGCTTTTTCGGCGGCCTCGTCGCTGCCGTGCTCGCCGTGCTGCTCGTCGGGCAACTCGCATGGTGGCAGCGCGAACCGCTGATGATCTACTGGCCCGTCACGCAGGGCTGGTTCCGGCAGGCCTGCGCGCCGCTCGGCTGCACGGTTGCGCCGCCGCGCGCGATCGACGGCCTGCGGCTCGACGCGACCGACCTGCGCCAGCTCGACGGCCCGCGCGAGCTCGAGCTGAAGGTGCCGCTGACGAACCGCTACCGCGTCGCACTCGCCTACCCGTCGCTCGAGCTGACGCTGCTCGACGACACCAACCACGTGACCGTGCGCCGCGTACTCGCGCCGCGCGACTACGTGCGCCCGGGCACGCCTATCGACGCCGGGCTGCCGCCCGGCACGACGCAGACGATGATCGTCCGCGTCGAAACGAACGGTGCGCCCGCCTCGAATTTCCGCGTCCAGATTTTCTATCCGTGACGCGCCGCGGCGCGCGCCTGCGCGCCCGTCTCAACCCGCGCGCCCGAGCGGCGCGCTATTTCGGAGCACGAACATGAGCAAAGTTACGCTGGGTGGCAACCCGATCGATCTCGCCGGCACGTTCCCGGCCGTCGGCGCACAAGCCGCCGATTTCAAGCTGGTCGGCAAGGACCTCGCCGACCTGTCGCTCGCCAGCTTCGCGGGCAAGCGCAAGGTGCTGAACATCGTCCCGAGCCTCGACACGCCGACCTGCGCGACGTCGACCCGCAAGTTCAATGAAGCCGCATCGTCGCTCGACAACACGGTCGTCGTCGTCGTGTCCGCCGACCTGCCGTTCGCTGCGACGCGCTTCTGCACGACCGAAGGCCTCGAGAATGTCGTGACGGCTTCGACGTTCCGCACCGGCCGCGCGTTCGCGAACGCGTACGGCGTCGACGTGACGAGCGGCCCGCTGAACGGCCTGACCGCACGTGCGGTCGTCGTGCTCGACGCGCAGGACAAGGTAATCCACGCCGAACTCGTCGGCGAAATCAAGGACGAGCCGAACTACGATGCCGCGCTCGCCGCACTGAAGTAAGCTTTCTTTCGCTTTCCCCTGCCGCGCCGCGCCTTTCGCGCGGCGTTGTCGCGCAGGGCTCCTCATTTCTACAGGAACGCACACCTTGGCTACGTTGATTTGCGGCTCGATCGCCTACGATTCCATCATGACCTTCGAGGGGCGGTTCCGCGAGCACATCCTGCCCGACCAGGTGCACCTCATCAACCTGAGCTTCCTGGTGCCGACGATGCGCCGCGAATTCGGCGGCTGCGCGGGCAACATCGCGTACGCGCTGCACCTGCTCGGCGGCGATGCGCGCATCATGGGGACGATCGGCGCGCTCGACGCGCAGCCGTATCTCGACCGGCTCGACCAGCTCGGCCTGCGCCGCGACCACGTTCGCGTGCTGCCCGACACGTATACCGCGCAGGCGATGATCACGACCGATCTCGACAACAACCAGATCACGGCGTTCCACCCGGGCGCGATGATGCAGTCGCACCTGAACCACGCGGGCGACGCGCCGGGCATCAAGCTCGCGATCGTCGGCCCCGACGGCTTCGACGGGATGGTGCAGCACGTGGAAGAACTCGCCAAGGCCGGCGTGCCGTTCGTGTTCGATCCGGGCCAGGGCCTGCCGCTGTTCGACGGTGCGACGCTGCGCCGCAGCATTGAACTTGCGACCTTTGTAGCGGTCAACGACTACGAGGCCAAGCTGGTGAGCGACAAGACGGGATGGTCCGAAGATGAAATCGCCAGCCGGGTCGACGCCCTCGTCATCACGCGCGGCGAGCACGGCGCGACCATCCGCCACAAACAGGGCACGGAGCAGATTCCTGTCGTGCCGGCCGAGCAGATCTCCGATCCGACCGGCTGCGGCGATGCCTTCCGGGGTGGCTTGCTGTACGGCATCGAGCATGGCCTCGACTGGGCAACCACGGGCCGCCTCGCGAGCCTGATGGGCTCGATCAAGATCGCCCATCAGGGGCCCCAGACTTACGTACTGACGCGCGCCGAAATCGACGCACGCTTCGAGACTGCATTCGGTTACAGTCTCAAATGAATTTTGTGGGAGAGCAAAGATGTTGACGAAAAAGACCCTCACGCTCGCGGCCATGCTGACGGCCTCGCTGACGCTCACCGGTTGCTTCACCGCACCCGGTTCGGCGGATGTCTATAGCGTCGGCCAGGCGCAGCGCGAACAGACGGTCCGCATGGGCACCGTCGAAAGCGTCCGCGCGGTGCGCATCCAGTCCGACGGCGGCGGCAGCGCGATCGGCACGCTCGGCGGCGGCGCGCTCGGCGCAGTGGCAGGCAGCGCGATCGGCGGCGGCAAGGGGTCGATCCTGACCGCGATCGCCGGCGGCCTCGTCGGCGCGGTCGCGGGCAACGCGGTCGGCGAAAACCTCAGCACGGCGAACGGTGTCGAAATCACCGTGCGCCTCGACAACGGCGATCTGCGCTCGATCACGCAGGCTGCAAGCGGCGAAGCGTTCCGCGCCGGCGAACGCGTGCGACTGCTGTCGAGCGGCGGCGTCACGCGCGTCACGCACTAACAGGTACCTCAGCACGCGGCGCAAGCCGCGGTCGAACGCATGTGCGAAGCTGCACATGCGTTTTTTTTCGTCCGTGCTCGCCGCAGCCGGCTTGTGGGTGTCCGGGATGCGGGCACATCGGCAACGACGGACGAAAAAAATCCCGCCACCTGAGCCAGATGGCGGGACTGATTGAGTAGCGCTACTCAACCCACGGACACCACGTGAGTGTCCGGGTGGTGCAGGTCAGCCTCGATTACGGACGGCTGCCGGTCGGGAACGGCCATGCCGCTGCCGGGTTGAGCGCGGTCTTCACGCCCGATGCCGGCGCAACCGATGCGGTCGACGCGGTCGTTGCCGGCGCAGCCTTCTTCACGACGGCCTTCTTCGGAGCAGCAGCCTTCTTCGGAGCCGCGGCCTTCTTCGCCGGAGCCGGAGCGGCAGCCGGAGCAGCAGCGGCAGCCTTCTTCGCCGGAGCAGCGGCCTTCTTCGCAGGGGCAGCCTTCTTCGCAGCAGGCGCAGCCTTCTTCGCGGCAGCCTTCTTCGCAGGCGCAGCCTTCTTCGCAGCAGCCTTCTTCGCCGGCGCGGCCTTCTTCGCAGCAGCCTTCTTAGCCGGTGCGGCCTTCTTCGCAGCAACCTTCTTCACTGCGACTTTCTTGGCGGCAACCTTCTTCGCTGCGGCCTTCTTCGCCGGTGCTGCCTTCTTCGCGGCAACCTTCTTCACTGCGACCTTCTTGGCTGCAACCTTCTTCGTTGCGACCTTCTTCGCAGCAACCTTCTTCACTGCTGCCTTCTTCGCCGGTGCTGCCTTCTTCGCGGCAACCTTCTTCACCGCGACCTTCTTCGCAGCAACCTTCTTCACTGCAGCGGCCTTCTTCGCCGGAGCAGCAGCCTTCTTCGCAGCGACCTTCTTCACTGCGGCCTTCTTTGCAGCCGGTTTCTTCTTGGCAAGTGCCATGTTGTTCTCCTTCAGGTTCAGATGAGAGTCAGTTCAAACTACACCCTTCGTCAAAACCCGCTTCCCGCGGACGCTGTTCAGGACGTGCGCTTCGAAGCGGGCTATTCATCGGCGTACGCGGATACCACGCGCTTACGCTAATGAATACGGTATGGCGCGCGTGGCCACTCGGCCTCGCGCGCCAAATCAAGTCGGTAGCCGGCGCACCTCGCGCCGCTACCCCTAATCGCTTGATCAAGCGGACCGCCACACGGCCGCCCGCTTTTTCCGGAGGGAAGTTTGCCCATCCCACTGAAGGGTTCGCAAAGTGCCTGTCGTGTCGTCGTGCCGTTAAGGCACCGGGCATGCTTTGCATCAGGCGTTCTTGCTCCTAAACCTTGAGCCGGGGCCGAGAGGCCGCCGGCTGTTCCATCATGTGACGGGTTCGCTGCTGCGGGTTATTCCCAGGACAGCGCGCCGCCCGTCTGATACTCGATCACACGCGTCTCGAAGAAGTTGCGTTCCTTCTTCAGGTCGATCATCTCGCTCATCCACGGGAACGGGTTTTCCTCGTTCGGATAGAGCGGGTCAAGGCCGATCTGCTGGCAACGACGGTTGCTGATGAAGCGCAGATAGCTCTTGAACATCGACGCGTTCAAACCCAGCACGCCGCGCGGCATCGTGTCCTCGGCGTAGCGGTATTCGAGTTCGACAGCCTGCTTGAACAGCTCGCGGATCTCGGCGCGGAATTCGGCGGTCCAGAGATGCGGATTCTCGAGCTTGATCTGGTTGATCAGGTCGATGCCGAAATTGCAGTGCATCGACTCGTCGCGCAGGATGTACTGATATTGCTCTGCAGCACCCGTCATCTTGTTCTGGCGGCCGAGGGCGAGGATCTGCGTAAACCCGACATAGAAGAACAGGCCTTCCATGATGCAGGCGAACACGATCAGCGACTTCAGCAGCTTCTGATCCGCTTCGAGCGTGCCGGTCTTGAAGGCCGGATCCGTCAGCGTGTGGATGAACGGGATCAGGAATTCGTCCTTCGCGCGGATCGACGTGACCTCGTGGTACGCGTTGAAGATCTCGCCTTCGTCGAGACCGAGCGATTCGACAATGTATTGGTACGCGTGCGTGTGGATCGCCTCTTCGAACGCCTGGCGCAGCAGGAACTGCCGGCACTCGGGCGCCGTGATGTGGCGGTACGTGCCGAGCACGATGTTGTTCGCCGCGAGCGAATCGGCCGTCACGAAGAAGCCGAGGTTGCGCTTCACGATGCGGCGCTCGTCCTCGGTCAGACCGTTCGGGTCCTTCCACAGAGCGATGTCGCGGGACATGTTGATTTCCTGCGGCATCCAGTGGTTCGCGCAACCGGCCAGATACTTTTCCCACGCCCACTTGTACTTGAACGGCACCAGCTGATTGACGTCAGTCTGGCCGTTGATGATGCGCTTGTCGGCGACATTGACCCGCGCTTCCGAACCGCCGGCGGGAACAGCCGATGCTTGCGGGGGCACCGCAAGATCGCCTTCGAAAATGTCGCGGACCTGATGGGCGGCAGGCGTTGCAGCCTGCAGTCCGACAGCCGTTCCTGCGGAGGTGCGCATCGCGTTTTGCTGCGCTCCGCTCGCGGGAGTTACGGCAGTCTTCTCTTCATCCCAGTTGAGCATAAATTCTCACCATCAATTTAGAACGGTTTGTACCATCTTTTCCTGAGCGATAAAAGGGTTCGCTCACGAAAAATCCTTTTTTCGATTCGCGTTGCGACCTCGATACAACACTTTGAGCAACGCATCGTCGTTCATGCAGCGCGCGATGTGCGTCGCGCGTGTATCGCGAGGTGCGCTCGACGCATCGAACGCTGATCGAAACGCGACGTCGTCGGGGATGTTTCGATCGCTTGTCACTGCCTGCAACGCAGGTGCCGCGTTACAGATTCCTTATCATTTTTTTAGTTGAGAGCGGCGCACACTTCAACCTCGATCGGTCGTCGTGTGCGCCGCACTGACCTGCTTCCCAGGTCAGGCGCACTGCGTTACTGGCACGCTTCGCATTCGTCGAAGCCAGGATCGCCCGGACGCATCGTGCACACCGGACCATCTGCCTCGACCGGTGCGAGTGCCGGTGCCGCGTTGACCGCGCCCGACGACGCATCGCCGCCTGCCGCACCGAAGCCGCCGGCCGCGCCTTGCGCGCCGCCGCTGCTCGAGCCGCCGCCCGTCGGCACGGCGTTCAGCGCGCCGTGTGCGACCGTCGACTTCTCGACGTGCGTCGCCGCCATCGTGCGGAGGTAGTAGGTCGTCTTCAGGCCACGCAGCCATGCGAGCTTGTAGACCTCGTCGAGCTTCTTGCCCGACGCGCCGCCCATGTAGATGTTCAGCGACTGCGCCTGGTCGATCCACTTCTGGCGACGCGATGCCGCTTCGACCAGCCACGTCGGGTCGACTTCGAACGCGGTCGCGTAGATCGCGCGCAGGTCGGCCGGGATGCGGTCGATGCGCGACAGCATGCCGTCGAAGTACTTCAGGTCGGCGACCATCACTTCGTCCCACAGGCCGCGTTCCTTCAGGTCGCGCACCAGGTACTCGTTCACCACCGTGAATTCGCCCGACAGGTTCGACTTCACGTACAGGTTCTGGAAGGTCGGCTCGATACAGGCCGACACGCCGATGATGTTCGAGATCGTCGCCGTCGGCGCGATCGCGACGCAGTTCGAGTTGCGCATGCCGTGCGCAGCGATCCGCGAACGCAGCGACGTCCAGTCGAGCGATTCGGAGGTGTCGACTTCGACGTAGCCTCCGCGTGCTTCCGTCAGCAGCTTCAGCGTGTCCTGCGGGAGGATGCCGCGATCCCACAGCGAGCCGCGGTAGCTCGAGTAGCGGCCGCGCTCTTCGGCCAGCTCGGTCGACGCGTAGTACGCGTAGTAGCAGACCGCTTCCATCGAACGATCGGCGAACTCGACCGCCGCTTCCGACGCGTACGGCGTGCGCAGCAGATGCAGGCAGTCCTGGAAGCCCATGATGCCCATGCCGACCGGACGGTGCTTCAGGTTCGAGTTACGTGCCTTCGGCACCGCGTAGTAGTTGATGTCGATCACGTTGTCGAGCATGCGCATCGCGACGCTGATCGTGCGCTTCAGCTTGTCGTGGTCGAGCGCGTAGCTGCCGTCGGCCTGCTTCACCAGGTGGGCGACGAGGTTCACCGAGCCGAGGTTGCACACCGCGATTTCGGTGTCGCTCGTGTTCAGCGTGATTTCCGTGCACAGGTTCGACGAGTGGACGACGCCGACGTGCTGCTGCGGCGAGCGCACGTTGCACGGATCCTTGAACGTGATCCACGGGTGGCCCGTCTCGAACAGCATGCCGAGCATCTTGCGCCAGAGTTGCTGCGCCGGGATCTTCTTGAACAGCTTGATCTCGCCGCGCGCGACCTTGTCTTCGTAAGCCGTGTAAGCCTTCTCGAATTCCGCGCCGAACTTGTCGTGCAGGTCCGGGCAGGTCGACGGCGAGAACAGCGTCCAGTCCGCACCTTCCATCACGCGCTTCATGAACAGGTCGGGAATCCAGTTCGCCGTGTTCATGTCGTGCGTCCGGCGGCGATCGTCGCCCGTGTTCTTGCGCAGCTCCAGGAACTCCTCGATGTCGAGGTGCCACGATTCGAGGTACGCGCAGACCGCGCCCTTGCGCTTGCCGCCCTGGTTGACCGCGACGGCCGTGTCGTTCACGACCTTCAGGAACGGAACCACGCCTTGCGACTTGCCGTTCGTGCCCTTGATATGCGAGCCGAGTGCACGCACGCGCGTCCAGTCGTTGCCCAGGCCGCCGGCGAACTTCGACAGCAGCGCGTTTTCCTTCAGCGCTTCATAGATGCCGTCGAGATCGTCCGCGACGGTCGTCAGGTAGCACGACGACAGCTGCGAGCGGTGCGTGCCCGAGTTGAACAGCGTCGGCGTCGAGCTCATGAAGTCGAAGCTGGACAGCACGTTGTAGAACTCGATCGCGCGCGTTTCGCGGTCGATCTCGTTCAGCGACAGGCCCATCGCGACGCGCATGAAGAAGGCCTGCGGCATTTCGATGCGGGTGCCTTCGACGTGCAGGAAGTAGCGGTCGTACAGCGTCTGCAGGCCGAGGTAGCCGAACTGCAGGTCGCGGTTCGCGTCGAGCGCTTCGCCGAGGCGCTTCAGGTCGAACTGCAGCAGCTTGTCGTCGAGCAGGCCGGCGTCGACGCCGCGCTTCAGGAACTGCGGGAAGTATTCCGCGTAACGGGTCGACATCTCGGCCTGGACCACTTCCTCACCGAGGATCTCGCGACGGATCGTGTGCAGCAGGATGCGCGACGTGACCTGGCTGTATGCCGGATCCTTCTCGATCATCGTGCGCGCAGCCAGGATCGCCGAGTCGTAGACCTGGCTCATCGGCACGCCGTCGTACAGGTTCTTCACCGTTTCGGCGACGATCGGGTCAGGGTTAACCGCAGCGCCGAGGCCGTCGCATGCCGACACGATCAGCGCGCGCAGCGCATTCAGGTCGAGCGGGCGCGTGACGCCGTTGTCGACGACGTTGATGCCGGTGCTCGCCTCGCCGCCGGCTGCCGCTGCGTCCTCGCCCGCGTGCTGGCGCTCGAGGTGACGCTTCTCGCGATACAGCACGTACGCACGCGCGACGTTGTGCTCGCCGCCGCGCATCAGCGCGAGTTCGACCTGGTCCTGGATGTCTTCGATATGGAACGTACCGCCGTTCGGGCGGCTGCGCACGAGCGCGCGCACGACGTTGTGCGTCAGTTGCTCGACCTGCTCGCGCACGCGCGCCGATGCCGCGCCCTGCCCGCCATTGACGGCCAGGAAAGCCTTGGTCACCGCAATCGCGATCTTCGAAGGTTCGAACGAGACGACGCTGCCGTTGCGGCGGATCACCTTGTAGTCGGCGAACGTGGCCTGCGGCGCGAGCGCCTTCGCGCCCTGTTCGGTCCCGCCGAGCGGACGGCTCGAGGCGCTCTCGTACTGGGACGTCGCGTTGTCGGTGGTTTGCATGTGCAAAGCTCCTGGTGTTGGATGGTGCGGAGAGAACCGCGGATTAAAACGAACGCTGCGCAACGCGGTGCGCGAGCGGTAAGAGGCGAGCGATGCGCCGGGGAAGCCGGTTCGGTCGATGCGCGACAACCGGTCCGGTCGTGTGCTTCGTCATGTGTACCCTGCCCCGTCGATGTTCGCTGCGCTGATCGCGACGCCCGGACCGCCCGGCCTGACGCGCCGCCCTGAGAACCCTGTCCGCCGGCGTTGCCCGCCGGCCGGTGCCGCTCGGGTTTCCCCTGCGGCACACACTATATCTAGTGCAGAACTGCTCAACTGGCACCAAGTATAGTGGACATTCGGAGCACATCAAAATGGATAATTTGCGATGGAGGTATTGACATCACCCCCACCCCGCGCAGGCTCAGACGCGACAAGGCATTGGTCGGGAAAAAAAATTTCGCGCCCTCAAAAACCCTGCGATCAGTGCTGACGGAAAGGAAAGTATTCGGCGGAAAAACCGGCATCGCTCGCGAAGCGTTGCCAATCGAAATGCGGGCCCGGGTCGGTCTTGCGGCCCGGCGCGACGTCCGAGTGCCCTGCGAATGCGTCGACCGGGTAGCGTGCGGCGAGCGCGCGGGAGAGCGCGGCGAGCATCGCGTACTGCGCGTCGTCGAACGGCACGTCGTCCGCGCCCTCGAGCTCGATGCCGATCGAAAAGTCGTTGCAGCGCGCCCGGCCGAAGAACTCGGACGAGCCCGCATGCCACGCACGCTCGTCGCACGACACGAACTGCACGAGTTCGCCGTTGCGGCGGATCAGGAAGTGCGCGGACACGCGCACGCCGCGCAGGTGGCGCTGGTAATAGGGGTGCGCATCGCAGTCGAGACGATTCAGGAACAGCGCCTCGATCGCGTCACCGCCGAATTCGCCGGGCGGCAGGCTGATGTTGTGGACGACCACGAGCGTCGGCACCACGCCCGCGGGCCGCACCTCGAAGTTCGGCGACGGCGCATGGCGCGCTTCGCGCACCCAGCCGTGCGCGTCGACCGACAGCACCCGCACGTCGCTCATCGTGCGTCGCGACCGCTCGACCGCGCGGCGTGGCGCTGCGCGTGCTCGGTACTGCAGAAGTATTCACCGCCCGCGGCGACGGCGTCGCCCTTCGGCGCATGCACGCCGCATTCGGCACAGCGCACCATCGGCTCGGGCAGCGCCCGCGCGTCGACGTTCGGGCGCCCCGCACCCGCACCGCCGGCGCCGGCGCCGGGCGTGCCGTCGTAACCGGCGCCGCGGCCGGTGCGCGCCTGCGCGTGCTCCTGGGCCTGGCGCAGCTTGCGCGCGATCCACGAACCCGCGAAGAAGAGAAGAATCAGGAGAAGAATCTGTCGCATCGGAAACCTGCGTTCAAACCACGGAACGGTGCAGCAGCACCTCGAAAACGAACCGGCTGCCGACATACGCGAGCAGCAGCGCGGCGAACGACACGAGCACCCAGCGCGCGGCACCGCGGCCACGCCAGCCCGACGTCTTGCGGGCGACCAGCAGGCCGCCGAACATCAGCCACGACAGGATCGCGAATACCGTCTTGTGGTCGAGGCGCAGCGCGCGCGCGTCGACCTGCTCGCTGAACAGGATGCCCGACGCGAGCGTCAGCGTGAGCAGCACGAAGCCGGCACCGATCAGGCGGAACAGCAGCTTCTCGAGCGTGAGCAGCGGCGGCAGCGTCTCGAGCCAGCTCGCGATCCAGCCCGTCGAACCGTCGCGCCCGCCGCTCCGCAGCGACTGCAGGCGCCGCTCGACCATCAGCATCAGGACCGCGTGCAGCGCCGCGATCGCGAACAGGCCGTAGGCGATGTTCGCGATCAGGAAGTGCAGCTTGAACAGCGGTGCTGCGGCATAAGGAAGCACCCGCACGCCGCCGAACACGAGCGGCAGCAGCGACGCGCCGCACGCGAGCGGCAATACCAGCAGGCGCAGGCTGTCGAGCGGGAAGAAGAAGCTCTCGATCCAGTAGATGCCGGCGCCGAGCCAGAACATCGCGGACAGCGCGAACGCGAAGCCGAACACCATCGCGTCGTTCGGAAAGATCGTCATGTGGAGCAGCACGCCGTGCGCGACCAGCGCGGCGAACAGCAGCGCGCGGCCGGCCCCGCTCATCCCGGACGCGGCGGACGCGGGGACCGGCACGGCCGGCACGCTCGCGACGAGCGGCGTCGCGCCCTGGCGGTGCGTGCGCCAGCCTGCGACGGCGAGGCCGCCGTACAGGAATGCGGTGAGGGCATACAGTACAATATCCATGTTCGAAGTTTACACTAGGCCCCCTTCCCGCGACGGCTCCCTTTGTTCGGTTCCGCCGCGCCTTCGGGCCCCACTGTCCATCGCTCCCCATGCTCGACAATCTCACTCAACGGATGGCGCGCGTCGTCAAGACGCTGCGCGGCGAGGCCCGGCTTACCGAGGCGAACACCCAGGAGATGCTCCGCGAGGTGCGTCTCGCCCTGCTGGAGGCCGACGTTTCGCTGCCGGTCGTCCGCGAATTCATCGCCAAGGTCAAGGAAAAGGCGCTCGGCGAAGAAGTGATCAGCAGCCTGTCGCCGGGTCAGGCGCTGGTCGGCGTGGTCCAGAAGGAACTGACCGCCGTGATCGGCGGCGACTACGAAGGCAAGGCCGCCGAGCTGAACCTCGCGGTCACGCCGCCCGCCGTGATCCTGATGGCCGGCCTGCAGGGCGCGGGCAAGACCACGACCGCCGGCAAGCTCGCGAAGCTGCTGCGCGAGAAGTACAAGAAGAAGGTGCTGACCGTGTCGTGCGACGTGTATCGCCCGGCCGCGATCATGCAGCTGAAAACGGTGAGCGAACAGGTTGGCGCCGACTTCTTCCCGTCCACGCCGGACCAGAAACCCGTCGACATCGCGATTGCGGCCGTCGACTGGGCGAAGCGCCACTACCACGACGTGCTGATCGTCGATACGGCCGGCCGCCTCGGCATCGACGAGGCGATGATGCAGGAAATCGCCGCACTGCACGGCACGCTGAAGCCGGCCGAAACGCTGTTCGTCGTCGACGCGATGCTCGGCCAGGACGCGGTCAACACCGCGAAGGCGTTCAACGACACGCTGCCGCTCACCGGCGTCGTGCTGACCAAGCTCGACGGCGACTCGCGCGGCGGCGCCGCGCTGTCGGTGCGTCACGTCACGGGCAAGCCGATCAAGTTCGTCGGTGTCGCCGAGAAGCTCGACGGCCTCGAGGTGTTCCACCCCGACCGGATGGCGAACCGGATCCTCGGCATGGGCGACATCCTCGCGCTCGTCGAGGAGGCGCAGCGCGGCGTCGACGTGCAGGCCGCGCAGAAGCTCGCCGACAAGGTCAAGAAAGGCGGCGACTTCGACCTGAACGATTTCCGCGCGCAGATCTCGCAGATGAAGAACATGGGCGGCCTGTCGTCGCTGATGGATAAGCTCCCTGCGCAGTTCCAGCAGGCGGCGGCCGGCGCCGACATGGGCCAGGCCGAGAAGTCGATCCGCCGGATGGAAGGCATCATCAGCTCGATGACGCCGGCCGAGCGCGCGAAACCCGAGATCATCAAGGCGACGCGCAAGCGCCGCATTGCAGCCGGCGCGGGCGTGCCGGTGCAGGAAGTCAACCGGATGCTGAACCAGTACGACCAGATGCGTACGATGATGAAGAAGCTGAAGGGCGGCAACATGCAGAAGATGATGCGCGGCCTGAAGGGCATGATGCCCGGCATGCGCTGATTCCGCCCATCGGCCGGCGCGCGGGTTTTTGCTGTAGCGCGCGGCGGCCGTTCTGCTTCATTCTTATTTGTATACCGACTGCCCGCCAGAACACATGAACCGCGAAGAAGCCCTCCACATTTTCAACCACTCCGAAGAGATCGTCTCGGCGGACGCCGTCAACGCGTCGATCTCCAAGATGGCCGACGCGATCCGCGCCGAGATCGGCGACGCGTTCCCGCTCGTTCTCTCGGTGATGGGCGGCGCCGCGGTGTTTACCGGGATGCTGCTGCCGCATCTCGATTTCCCGCTGGAATTCGACTACATCCACCTGACCCGCTACCGCAACACGACGCAGGGCAGCCCTGAGATGCACTGGCGCGTCGCGCCGCGCGAATCGGTGAAGGACCGGATCGTGCTCGTGCTCGACGACATCCTCGACGAAGGCGAGACGATGGCCGCGATCCGCGACCGCATTCTCGACATGGGCGCCAAGCGCTTCATGTCGGCCGTGCTGTGCGAGAAGACGCTCGCGAAGGCCAAGCCGCTGCACCCCGACTTCTGCGGCTTCGCGGTACCGGACCGCTACGTGTTCGGCTGCGGGATGGATGCGAAGGGCTACTGGCGCAACCTGCCGACGATCCGTGCGCTGACCACGAACGTCTGAGCGCCCCGCTCCGCACTATATAAATAGAAAGCGGCGCTCCGGTTTCCCGGAGCGCCGCTTTTTTTGGGCGTGTTGGGTGTGCGCCGCCCCGCCCTACAGCTGGTGCACGAACGCGCGGACGCCGCCCAGCATCATCTCGACCGAAATCGCGACGAGCACGAGGCCCATCAGCCGCTCGAACGCCGCGACGGTCCGCTCGCCGATCCATTGCTGGATCCGCTCGGCCAGCACCAGCGTCACCGCGCAGACGATCATCGTGACCGTCAGCGCGCCGACCCACTCGAGCATCTTGCCGGGCCCCTGCGACGTCAGCAGCATCACCGTCGCGAGCGCGGACGGCCCGGCGAGCGCCGGAATCGCGAGCGGCACGATGAACGGCTCGCCGCCCGCACGCGGGTCGTTGCCGAGCGCGCCGTCCGGATGCGGAAAGATCATCCGCAGCGCGATCAGGAACAGCACGATCCCGCCGCCGAGCCGCAGCGACAGGTCGGTGAGGCTCATCATCCGCAGGAAACGGTCGCCGACCAGCATGAAGAACAGCAGGATCACGAACGCGATCCCCACTTCACGCAGGATCAGCTTCACGCGCCGCTCGCGCGGCACATCCCGCATCGCCGAAATGAACAGCGGGATATTGCCGAGCGGATCGGTGATCAGCACCAGGAGCACGGTGGCCGACAGGAAGGTGTATTCCACCGCGTTCCCCGGTCGGTGCGCTTAGCGTGCGAGCGCGGCGCGGATCTTCTCCGCGACCGTCGCCGCAGCCGCGTCGGCCGGCAGCAGCGTCGCTTCGGCGTCGCGGCGGCCCTGATACTCGATCTTGCCTTCCTTCAGGCCGCGCTCGCCGATCACCAGGCGATGCGGCACGCCGATCAATTCCCAGTCGGCGAACATCACGCCCGGGCGCTCGCCGCGATCGTCGAGGATCACGTCGATGCCGGCGGCGACGAGTTCCGCGTACAGCTTGTCGGCGGTCTCGCGCACCATGTCGCTGCGGTCATAGCCCATCGGGCACAGCACGACTTCGAACGGCGCAATCGACTCGGGCCAGATGATGCCGCGGTCGTCGAAGTTCTGCTCGATCGCCGCGCCGAGAATGCGGGTGACGCCGACGCCGTAGCAGCCCATCAGCATCGGCTGCGGCTTGCCCGACTCGTCGAGGAACGTCGCACCCATCGCTTCCGAATACTTGGTGCCGAGCTGGAACACGTGGCCGACTTCGATGCCGCGGCAGATGTCGATCACACCCTTGCCGTCCGGCGACGGGTCGCCCTTCTTCACGTTGCGCACGTCGGCGACGTCCGGCTCGGGCAGGTCGCGGCCCCAGTTCACGCCAGCGATGTGGTAGTCGACCTCGTTCGCGCCGACGACGAAGTCGCTCATGTTCGCGACCGTGCGGTCCGCGATCACCTTCACGGGCTTCTTCGTGCCGACCGGGCCGAGATAGCCCGGCGGCGTGCCGAACCACTCGACGATTTCCTGCTCGGTCGCGAAGCGGTGGTTCTTCAGGCCCGGCAGCTTCGACACCTTGATCTCGTTCAGGTCGTGATCGCCGCGCAGCATCACGAGCCAGATGGTCGGCTCGGCGCCTTCGTTGTCGGTCGCGAGCACGATCGACTTGATCGTGCGCTCGAGCGGGATGGCCAGCAGCTCGGCGACGGCTTCGCACTTCGCCTTGCCGGGCGTCGCGACCTTCTCCATCGCTTCGGCCGGCGCCGCGCGCTCGGGCGTCAGCGGCAGCGCTTCGGCCGCCTCGATGTTCGCCGCGAATTCGGACGTCGGGCAGTACGCGATCGCGTCTTCACCGGTGTCGGCGATCACGTGGAATTCGTGCGAGAAGTTGCCGCCGATCGAGCCGCTGTCGGCCGCGACCGCACGGAACTCGAGGCCGAGGCGCGTGAAGATGCGCACGTACGCGTCGTACATCTTGCGATACGACTCGTTCAGGCCGGCCGCATCCTTGTCGAACGAGTACGCGTCCTTCATGATGAATTCGCGGCCGCGCATCACGCCGAAGCGCGGACGGATCTCGTCGCGGAACTTCGTCTGGATCTGGTAGAAGTTCACCGGCATCTGCCGGTAGCTCTTGATCTGGTTGCGCGCGATGTCGGTGATGACTTCCTCGTGCGTCGGCCCGATCACGAAGTCGTTGTCCTTGCGGTCCTTGAAGCGCAGCAGCTCGGGGCCGTACTGCTCCCAGCGGCCCGATTCCTGCCACAGTTCGGCGGGTTGCACGGCCGGCATCAGCAACTCGATGGCGCCCGCCCGGTTCATTTCCTCGCGCACGATCGCCTCGACCTTGCGAATCGAACGCAGGCCGACCGGCAGGTAGTTATAGATGCCGCCGGCGACGCGACGGATCATGCCGGCGCGCACCATCAGCTTGTGGCTGACGATCTCTGCGTCGGCGGGTGCTTCTTTCAGGGTGCCGATAAAGAAACGGGAAGCTTTCATGCGGACGGTTCCAAAAACGGCGCCCCCAGGCGGGGCGCCCGAAAAAGTTTCAAGGTAAAAAGCTGCGCGCGACGAACGACGATGGCGCAGATGACGTAGCAGACTAATCAGGGACAATTCAGCCGGTGCCCCCCGCGCGGATTCGCTCCGTCACGGTGCGCAGCGCCCGTTATCTGTTTATAATCAAAGCAATTTTAAAGGATTCGAAGGTGGTTGTATGCTGGATCGTGAAGGCTTTCGCCCGAACGTCGGCATCATCCTCTTGAACGCGCGCAACGAGGTGTTTTGGGGCAAGCGGCTCCGCGAGCATTCCTGGCAGTTTCCTCAAGGTGGGATCAAGTACGGCGAGACCCCCATGCAGGCGATGTACCGGGAACTGCACGAGGAAACGGGCCTGCACCCGGAACACGTCAAGATAATCGGCCGCACACGCGACTGGTTGCGTTATGAGGTGCCTGACAAGTTCATTAAACGCGAAGTACGCGGTCATTACCGCGGCCAGAAGCAGATCTGGTTCCTGCTGCGGATGGTTGGACGCGATTGCGACATTTGCTTGCGCGCGACCGACCACCCGGAGTTCGATGCGTGGCGCTGGAACGAGTACTGGGTGCCGCTCGATGCGGTGATCGAGTTCAAGCGGGATGTCTATCAGTTGGCGCTGACGGAACTGTCGCGCTTCCTGCGCCGCCCGGCGCAGCGAGCCGAGAAGCCGCCGCGTGGGCCGCGTCTGTCGCGCTATCCGCGCGTCATTGGCGTACAGGCCCAGCAGACGCTGACGATTGTCGACACATCGGTAGTCTGTTCGGAGATCGAAGTGGAAGCGGGCACGCTCGACGAGATGCCGCCCCACGTGATCGTCGGCAAATGACGAATCGAACTGCATGACCGGGCGCGACCTTGGTGTCGCGCCCTTTTTTTACGAGGAATGCATATTGAAAGCGATTGCTCTCGCGCTCGCATCGATTGCCGCGGTAGCCACGCTGGCAGGTTGCGCGAATTCGAAGACGCCCACCAACAAGGATGACAGCGAGTTCGTGTATCTGCTGGACCGCCAGGGCACGTGGAAGGAAAACACGGTCGACTCGCTGCCGCCGCTGCCGCAGACGGGCGACCTGCTGCCGTTCAACGTATCGCAAAACACGCCGCTCAAGTTCTTCGTCGATGCGAAGTCGCTGGCGGTCGGCACCGATGGCGTCGTGCGCTACGCAGTCGTCATCACGAGCCCGGCCGGCGCGCGCAACGTGAACTACGAAGGCATCCGCTGCGACACCTACGAATGGCGCCAGTATGCCGGCCTGAATTCGGAACACGACGGCTGGGACCGCACGGTCGAGAACGACTGGCGGCGCATCGAGAACGGCGAACTGAATGCCTACCATTCGGCGCTCTATCAGGACTACTTCTGCGCGAACAAGATGCCGCAGGGCTCGACCCAGCAGATCCTGGAGAACATCCGGTTTCACCGCACCGCGATGAGCCAGTTGCGCTGACGGCGCGCGGCGCCCACCGCGCCTTCGTTCGTCGCATGAAAAAGCCCGCTTCACGCGGGCTTTTTCGTTTGACGGCAGGAACCGGCACGAATGGTCACACCAGCACCAGGTTGTCGCGGTGGATCAATTCGGGCTCCAGCATGTAGCCGAGCACGGATTCGATCTCGCCGCTCGGCTTGCGGTGAATCAGTTTAGTCTCTGCACTGCTGTAGTTCGTGAGCCCACGCGCCACTTCGCGCCCGTCGGGGCCGACACACGCGATGACTTCGCCGCGCGCGAACGCGCCCTGCACGTCGATCACGCCGATCGGCAGCAGGCTCTTGCCGCCGGCCGTCAGCTTCTCGACCGCGCCTGCGTCGATCACGACATGGCCGCGCACCTGAAGATGGTCGGCCATCCACTGCTTGCGTGCCGCCATCCGCGCGGTACGTGCGATCAGTTGCGTGCCGATCGCCTCACCGGCCGCCAGACGCACGAGCACGTCGGCCTCCCGGCCGCTCGCGATCACGGTGTTCGCGCCGCTGTGCGCGGCGCGCTTCGCCGCGAGGATCTTCGTCAGCATCCCGCCGCGGCCGAGGCTGGAGCCCGCGCCGCCGGCCATCGCCTCGAGCTCCGGCGCGCCCGCACTGGCTTCCGCAACGAGTGTCGCATTCGGATCCTTGCGCGGATCGGCCGTGAACAGCCCCGACTGGTCGGTCAGGATGATCAGCGCATCGCCTTCGATCAGGTTTGCAACGAGCGCGCCGAGCGTGTCGTTGTCGCCGAACTTGATTTCGTCGGTGACGACCGTGTCGTTCTCGTTGATGATCGGCACGACGCCAAGCCGCAACAGCGTCAGCATCGTCGAACGCGCATTCAGGTAACGCTCGCGGTCCGCCAGGTCGGCATGCGTCAGCAGGATCTGCGCGGTGCGGATGTCGTGCTCGGTGAAGCGGCTTTCATAGACCTGCGCGAGCCCCATCTGGCCGACTGCGGCGGCAGCCTGCAACTCGTCGATTTCTCGCGGTCGCTTGCTCCAGCCGAGCCGCTGCATCCCTTCCGCAATCGCGCCGGAACTGACGAGCACGACTTCCTTGCCCTGCGCGCGCAGTGCGGCGATCTGAGCCGCCCAACGGCCGATTGCCGCATGATCGAGCCCCTTGCCGTCGTTGGTCACGAGGCTGGAGCCCACCTTCACCACCAATCGCTTCGAATCCGCGATGATCGAACGCATCCTGCACTGTCTCCTGTATCTGCTGCCTTTCCGACCGGGCGCGATTGAACGCCGGCGCCGGGCGGCACGCCCGGCGCGTTCCGGAATCGCTCAGGCGTCGTCGCCCGGCGCTGCACCGCCCTTGGCAGGCGGCGCATCGCGGAAACGCACGTCTGCCGCGAGATCTTCCGCCTCCGCGGCGCGATGCGCGTCCGAATGTTCGGAGAGGTAGTCGTAGATCGCGTAGCACAGCGCTTCACACCCCTGGCCCGTCAGTGCCGAGATCTCGAACACGGGGCCGTCCCACTCGAAGCGCTCGAGGAAATCCGCGACCCGTGCCTTGCGCTCGTCTTCCGGCACCATGTCGAGCTTGTTGAGCACGAGCCAGCGCGGCTTCTCGTAGAGCGCCTCGTCGTACTTGCGCAACTCGCCGACGATCGCCGTCGCTTCCGCCACCGGATCGACGCTTTCGTCGAACGGCGCGAGATCGACCAGATGCAGCAGCACGCCGGTGCGCTGCAGGTGGCGCAGGAACTGATGGCCGAGGCCCGCGCCTTCGGCGGCGCCCTCGATCAGCCCCGGGATGTCGGCGATCACGAAGCTCTTGCTCGGACCGACGCGCACCACGCCGAGATTCGGCGCAAGCGTCGTGAACGGGTAGTCGGCAATCTTCGGCCGCGCGTTCGACACCGACGAGATGAACGTCGACTTGCCTGCGTTCGGCATGCCGAGCAGGCCGACATCGGCGAGCACCTTCAGCTCGAGCTTCAGCATGCGACGCTCGCCGGGCTTGCCGTCCGTCTTCTGGCGCGGCGCGCGGTTCGTGCTCGACTTGAAATGCAGGTTGCCGAGCCCGCCGGCACCGCCCTGCGCAAGCATCACCTGCTGGTCGTGTTCGGTCAGGTCGGCGATCAGCTCGCCGGTATCCATGTCGCTGATCATCGTGCCGACCGGCATGCGCAGCGTGACATCGTCGCCGCCCTTGCCGTAGCAATCCGATCCGCGCCCGTTTTCGCCGTTGCGCGCCAGGTGCTTCTTCGCGTAACGGTAGTCGATCAGCGTGTTGATGTTGCGGTCGGCGATCGCGTATACGCTACCGCCCCGGCCGCCGTCGCCGCCGTCCGGCCCGCCGAACGGGACGAATTTCTCGCGGCGCATCGACGCACTGCCATCGCCTCCGTCTCCGGCGATGACTTCGATTCGTGCTTCGTCAATGAACTTCATTCGTCACTCCGCCCAGTATTTCCGCTATTGTGCCGCGCGCCGGCGCGCTTGAACAATCTGCCGTTCGGCCGATCGTACGCCGGTTGCGCGATGGCCGCCCGGACACACACGCGCCCGGCGACCAAATAAAAAAAGGCCCCGCGAAGACTGCGGGGCCTTTCGGCTACGAAGCCCGTGGGTGCCTGAACTTAGGCAGCCGCCGGGACAACGATGACCAGATGCTTCTTGTCCGCGCCCTTCGTCGCGAACTTGACGTGACCGTCGACCAGCGCGAACAGGGTGTGATCCTTGCCCATGCCGACGTTCTCGCCTGCGTGCATGCGCGTACCGCGCTGACGCACGATGATGCCGCCGGCATTGATTGCCTGGCCGCCGTACACTTTCACGCCGAGACGTTTCGACTCGGAGTCGCGGCCGTTCCGGGAAGAGCCGCCTGCCTTTTTGTGTGCCATCTGATTGCTCCTTTACCGAGGCGCTTACGCGTTGATCGCGTCGATGCGCAGCTCAGTGTAGTTCTGGCGGTGGCCGCCGTGCTTTTGGTAGTGCTTCCGGCGACGCATCTTGAAGATGGTGACCTTGGCATGACGACCGTGCGACACAACGGTGGCCTTGACGGAAGCCCCACTGACCAGCGGCGTACCGAACTTAATCGATTCGCCTTCGCCCACTGCGAGAACCTGGTCGAGCGTGATTTCAGCGTCAATGTCAGCCGGTATCTGTTCTACTTTGAGTTTTTCGCCAACGGCAACCTTGTACTGCTTGCCGCCGGTTTTTATGACCGCGTACATTGAGAACCTCACTCTGGATCCAATTTTTCCGCACACCACGCGCGGAAAACACGTGATTATACATGGGGTTAGCACCCAAGTCAAAGCCGATCGACGATTGCCGCGCGCGGACCTCTACCGGACGGCCAAAATCGCGCCGCTGGTACGTCTGACAGACCGGCATATCGCGGATTCGACTTATAATCCGCGGCATCACCCAATTCCATCATCATGTCGTCGTCCACCGCCTCCCCCACCCTCAGCGCCGCCCATCTGCTCGCTCCGATCACCACCGACATGGAGCAGGTGAATCGCGTTATCCGGCAAAGCCTCGCGTCCGATGTGCTGCTGATCAACCAGATCGCCGAGTACATCATCGGCGCGGGCGGCAAGCGGCTGCGTCCGGCATTGCTGCTGCTCGTCGCCGGCGCGCTCGGCGAGACGTCGCACCAGCGGCACGTGCTGGCCGCCGTCGTCGAGTTCATCCACACGGCCACGCTGCTGCATGACGACGTCGTCGACGAATCCGAGTTGCGCCGCGGCCGCCAGACCGCCAATGCGCTGTTCGGCAACGCGGCGAGCGTGCTGGTAGGCGACTACCTCTATTCGCGCTCGTTCGAGATGATGGTCGGCGTCGGCAAGATGCGCGTGATGGAGATCCTGTCGGAAGCGACGACGATCATTTCCGAAGGCGAGGTGCTGCAGCTCCTCAACATGCACGATGCAGACGTCGACGAAACGCGCTACATGCAGGTGATCCGTTACAAGACGGCCAAGCTGTTCGAGGCCTCGGCACGTCTGGGCGCGGTACTCGCGGGCGCCGATGCGCCGACCGAGGCGGCCGCCGCCGAATACGGCCGCCGGATCGGCACCGCCTTCCAGATCATGGACGACTGGCTCGACTACGCGGGCACCGCCGAGGCAATGGGCAAGAATGCCGGCGACGATCTTCGCGAAGGCAAGCCGACGCTGCCGCTCATCTATCTGATCGAACGCGGCACGCCCGAACAGTCGGCGCTGGCACGCGAAGCGATCGAACAGGGCGGCACCGATCGCTTCGACACGATCTTCGAAGCGATCACGCGCTCGGGCGCACTGGATCACACGCTCGAATGCGCACGCCAGGAAGCGCAGGCGGCAGCCGCGGCGATTGCTGCGTTCCCGGACTCGATCTATAAGGAAAGCCTGCTCGGGTTGTGCTCATACTCGACGTCGCGGCAGTCGTAAACACGCCGCGAACGCGACGCGATGCCTTGTCCCGAAAATTTTCTTCATCAAAGTATTCCCTTTTAGAAAAAACATCGTTATAGTTACGTTCTTGCTTGTGACGACGCAGCGATTCTTAACGAAAGCAGCGAAGTCCGAAGAGCAAAAAATCGGGGTGTAGCTTAGCCTGGTAGAGCGCTACGTTCGGGACGTAGAGGCCGGAGGTTCGAATCCTCTCACCCCGACCAGATTTTTAAAAAACCGTGCACTTCGTGCACGGTTTTTTTTTACCCGGCCGCCGCAGGCTCCTCGTGTCGCGCACGACACATCGCGGTCGCCGGCCTCTGCTATATTTCTCCCATCCCAGTCCTTCACTGCCCTTCCAACGCGTGGACCAAATTCCCTTATGGGCGCAAATCGGCGCCGTCTTCCTGCTTCTCCTCTGTTCCAGCTTCTTTTCGATTTCCGAGACCGCGATGATGGCGCTCAACCGCCATCGGCTGAAGCATCTCGCCAGCCAGGGCGCACTCGGCGCGAAAACCACGCAAGGGCTGCTCACGCGCACTGACCTGCTGCTCAGCGTGATCCTGATCGGCAACAACCTGTTCAACACGATCATCCCGGTCCTGACGACGTCGCTCGCGCTGCATACGTTCGGCCGCAACAACCTCGCGCTATCGATCGCGACCGGCATCGTCGCGTTCCTGATCATCGTGTTCGCCGAAATCGCGCCGAAGATCGTCGGTGCGACGTTCCCCGAACGCATCGCGCTGCCCGCGAGCCTCGTGATCGCGCCGCTGATGCGCGTGTTCAAGCCCGTCGTCTGGTTCGTCAACGCCCTCGCGAACGGCGTGCTGTGGGTGCTGCGCATCAACACGAAGAAGGGTCGCGACCAGCGAATGTCGGCCGACGAGCTGCGGGCCATCGTGCTCGAGTCGAGCAGTTTCATGCCGACCAAGCACCGCAGCATCCTGCTCAACCTGTTCGACCTCGAGAACATCACGGTCGACGACGTGATGGTGCCGCGCCGCCAGATCGAGTCGCTCAATTTCTACGCGCCGCTCGACGACGTCCTGCATCAGCTCGAAACCTGCTATCACAACCGGCTCGTCGTCTACGAAGGCGACATCGACAAGGTGCTCGGCGTGTTGCACGTCCGCAAGACGCTGACCGCCCTGCACAACCAGGAATTCGACCGCGAGACGCTGCGCGCGCTGCTCGCCGAGCCGTACTACGTGCCGTCCGGCACGCCGGTGGTCCAGCAGCTCCAGTTTTTCCAGGAAACCCGGCAGCGGACCGCGCTCGTCGTCAACGAATACGGCGAGCTCGAAGGGCTCGTGACGCCCGAAGACATCATCGAGGAACTGATCGGCGAATTCACGACGTCGCTGCCGCGCAGCGAGCGCAAGGGCGGCTGGGACGAGAACGGCGAATGCATCGTCTCGGCGAGCATGCCGCTGCGCGAACTGAATCGCTGGCTGCACCTGAAGCTGCCGACCGACGGGCCGAAGACGCTGAACGGCCTGGTGCTCGAAATCCTCGAGGAAATTCCGGAAGACGACGTGTGCCTGAAAATCGGCGACGTCATGCTCGAGGTGATGCGCAGCGACGATCAGGCCGTGCGCACCGTCAAGCTCTTCAAGCCGCGCAGCTCGCGCACCGCACGCGTCACGTCGCGCTAGCCGAACGGCTGACTGCCGGCGCCGCCCGCGACGCGCGACCATCTGCGGGTCACGATCAACAGGCGGCCAGCGTGCCGGCTCACATGCATTTCCCTCCTTCCGGGGCGCCGCTGCGCACGCAGCCGCCCGCCCATTCCGATGCGTCGCCCGCTGCCGCACCGCGCGCGCTCGACGCGGCCCAGCTCGACGATGCGCCGGCCGTTCGGCTGCTGACGGACATGCTTCACGCGGCTCGCGTGCGCGACGCATCCGACATCCACGTCGAACCATTCGAAGCCGGCTGGCGCATTCGCCTGCGCATCGACGGCGTGCTGCACGAACACGCACGGCCGCCCCTTCATCTGCGCGACGCGCTCGTCACACGGATCAAGGTGCTCGCGCGCATGGACATCGCCGAGCGGCGGCTCCCGCAGGACGGCAGGCTGCGCATCGTGATCGACGGCGGTACGCGCGGCGACTACCGGGTCAGCTCGCTACCCACGTTGTTCGGTGAAAAGCTGGTGCTGCGGCGGCTCGAAACCATGCCGACCGACCTCACGCTCGCCCGCCTCGGCTTCGACGCACAGCAGGCAGCCGCGATGGAGGCCGCGATACGCGCCCCGCATGGCCTCGTACTCGTCACGGGTCCGACCGGCAGCGGCAAGACGCTGTCGCTCTACTGCGCGCTGCAGATGCTCGATCGCGACGCGCACAACGTCTGCACGGTCGAGGATCCCGCCGAGATCCAGCTCGACGGCATCAGCCAGGTCGGTGTCGCCGAAAAGGCCGGGCTCACGTTCGCGACGGCACTGCGCGCGCTCTTGCGGCAGGATCCGGACATCATCATGGTCGGCGAGATTCGCGATGCGGAGACGGCCGACGTCGCGATCAAGGCCGCGCAGACCGGCCATCTCGTGCTGTCGACGCTGCATACGAACGACGCACCGGCCGCCGTCGCGCGGCTGCTCGACATCGGCGTCGCACCGTACAACCTCGCGGCCGCGCTGCACCTCGTCACCGCGCAGCGCCTCGTCCGGCGGCTGTGCACCGCCTGCCGCGTGCACTCGGACGCACCGGTGCCCGTCCTGCGCGAAGCCGGCTGCGACCCGGCCGCCCTCGCAACCGGATGGCGGCCGTTCGTCGCGCGAGGCTGTCCGGCCTGTCACGGCATCGGCTATCGCGGCCGTGTCGGCCTGCATCAGACGATGCCGGTGTCGTCCCGGCTGGCGGAACGCATCGTCGCACGGGCAAGTGTCGGCGAACTCGCACAATGCGTGGCGGCCGAAGGCGTGCGCAGTCTGCGCGACGCGGCGTTCGCGCGCGTCCGTGACGGCACGACGAGCATCGCGGAAGCCCTCGCCGCGACGCCTGCCGCATGAGCATGCACACGCCGCCGCGCGAAACCCGCTTCGCGTGGCGCGGCCGCCGTCGCGACGGCACGTCGCGCCGCGGGATCGTCATCGCATTCGACGCCGCGAGCGCACGTGCCGCGCTCGCACGCGACGGCATCGCCGTACTGTCGCTCGATGTCCGCGGGGCGGCCCGGCCGCCCACGGCCAGCGCGCGGGACGTCACGCGCTTCACGCGCCAGCTCGCGAGCCTGCTGCAGGCTGGGTTGCCGCTCGCGCCGTCGCTCGAGATGCTCGCGCGTACGCGGCCACACGACGGCCTGCCGCGCATCGCAGCCGGGCTCGCCCGCGAGATCGTCGGCGGCCGGCGCTTCGCCGATGCACTCGCACGCTATCCCTCCCAGTTCGGCACGCTGTATCGCCAGCTGATCGAGGTCGGCGAAGCGTCCGGCTCGCTCGGCATCGTGCTGACGCGGGTCGCGGAACACCGCGAGCGCACCGACGCGCAGTGGCGCAAGCTGCGGGCCGCGCTCGCGTACCCGGCGGCCGTCATCCTGTTCGGGCTCGCGATCTCGGCCGCGCTGATGGTGTGGGTGGTACCGACGTTCCGCCAGATTTTCGACGGGTTCGGCGCCGCACTGCCGGCGCCAACCCGCGTGCTGCTCGCGCTGTCCTCCGCGCTATCGGCGTGGGGCGGTGGGCTCCTTGCCATTGGCGCGGCAGCCGGGCTGGCCGCGCATCACGCACTGCGGCGCTCGGCACCGCTGCGCCACGCTGTCGCGCGGCGGCTGCTGCATGCGCCGCTCGCGGGTAGCGCGCTGAGCCGGTACGCGGCCGCACGCTGGTGCCGCTCGCTGGCGACGCTGCTCGGCGCCGGCGTGCCGCTCGCCGACGCCTTCACCACCCTCGAGCGCACCGCCGGCCATCCGGTGTTCGAGCACGCCACTGCGCACATCGCAGCCCGCGTGCTGCACGGCGCACGCCTCGCGGACGCCATGCAGTCGGCCGGCTGCTTTCCGGACGACGTCGTGCAGCCGATCGCCGTCGCTGAGGAAACCGGTGCGCTCGACACGATGCTCGCCGACATCGCGGCGCTGTGCGAACGCCAGCTCGACGCGCGTCTCGATGCACTCGCCGCGCTCGGCGAACCGCTGATCGTGATCGTACTGGGCGCACTCGTCGGCGGCCTCGTGATCGCGATGTACCTGCCCATCCTTCAGCTCGGCAACGTGGTGTAGCATCGCAACCGATTCTGTCGCCTTTTAGTCCGAACCTTGAGCCTCATGACGCCAGCGCCCCTGTACTCCGTTACCGATTCGCCCGAGAGCACGCTGCTCGCGCTGGCGATGCTGCCGCCCGCGCTGCAGTATGCGTTCGCGGTCGTCGTCGGCCTTTGCGTCGGCAGCTTCCTGAACGTGGTCGTTCACCGGCTACCCGTGATGATGCAGCGTGCGTGGCGGGCCGAAATCGATGAAACGACCGGCAACGCGAGCGCTGCGCCCGACGACGGCTACCCGCCGCGCTACGATTTGTGGCGTCCGCGCAGCGCCTGCCCGCATTGCGGCCACGTGCTGCGCGCATGGGAAAACATCCCGCTCGTCAGCTTTCTGATGCTGCGCGGGCGCTGCCGGCGCTGCGGCCACGGGATCGGCATCGTATATCCACTCGTCGAGCTCGCGTGCGCGGTGCTCGCGGCCGGCTCGCTCGCGGTATTCGGCCCGACCGTCGCCGCGCTTGCCGCGTTCGCGCTGTGCGCCGCGCTGCTCGCGATGAGCGCGATCGATATCCGGACGGGCTACCTGCCCGACTCGATGACGCTGCCGCTCCTCTGGGCCGGGCTCGCGCTGAACCTCGGCGGCACGTTCACGTCGCTGCGCTCGGCGGTGATCGGGGCCATGGCCGGCTACCTGTTCCTGTGGGCGATCTACTGGCTGTTCAAATGGCTGCGCGGCATCGAGGGCATCGGTTTCGGCGACCTGAAGCTGCTCGCCGCGCTCGGCGCGTGGATGGGCTGGGCCGCCTTGCCGCAGGTCGTGCTGTTCGCCGCGGTGACGGGCGCGATCGTCGGGCTCATCGCGACCTGGCGCGGCCGCATGCGCTTCGAGGAGCCGATTCCGTTCGGCCCGTTCCTCGCGGCAGGCGGCGCCGCGACGCTGTTTTTCGGCACCCCGTTCTATTCGGCGCTCGGAGGCTGACATGTTCGCAATTGGACTCACCGGCGGCATCGGCAGCGGCAAGACGACCGTCGCCGACCTGTTCGGCGCCCGCGGCGCGTCACTGGTCGATACCGATCTGATCGCCCATCGCATCACCGCACCGGGCGGTCTCGCGATGCCCGCGATCCAACAGGCATTCGGCCGCGGCTTCGTTGCCGCCGACGGCTCGCTCGACCGTGCGAAGATGCGCGCACTGATCTTCAGCGACGACGCCGCGCTCCGGCGCCTCGAAGCGATCACGCATCCGCTGATCCGCGCCGAGACCGATCGCGAAGCACGCGAAGCGCAAGGCCCGTACGTGATGTTCGTCGTGCCGCTGCTCGTCGAGTCCGGCAACTGGAAGGCGCGCAGCGACCGCGTGCTCGTCGTCGATTGCCCGGTCGAAACGCAGATCGCACGCGTGATGCGGCGCAACGGCTTCACGCGCGAGCAGGTCGAAGCGATCATCGCGAAACAGGCAACGCGCGAAGCGCGCCTCGCGGCGGCCGACGACGTGATCGTCAACGACGCGACGACACCCGACACGCTCGCCGCACAGGTCGATGCACTGCACCAACGCTATCTCGCGTTTGCGGCCGCCGCGCGCTGAACCTCGCGCCCAATCGTGATGGTGTACGAAATTGGCGCGTTGCTAGGGTAGAGAGTGAGCATTAGAATGTCCTGCATTGTTTCAATCCCTACCCAAGAGGCGAGCGCGCTTGATTCTTTACGAGTATCCGTTCAACGAGCGAATTCGCACGCTGTTGCGCCTCGAAGATCTCTTCGAGCGCTTCGCGTTCTTTTTGGCTCAGGAGGACCCGCGTGAACACCACGTCGCGCTGACGACGCTGTTCGAAATCGCCGAGGTAACGGGCCGCGCGGACCTGAAATCGGATCTGATGAAGGAGCTCGAACGTCAGCGCCAGACGCTCGCCCCCTTTCGCGGCAATCCGGGCATCGAGCAGAATGCGCTCGAAGCCGTGCTCGGCGAAATCGAGCAGACTCTCGCGAACCTCGCGCAGATGCAGGGCAAGACCGGGCAGCACCTCGTCGACAACGAGTGGCTCGCCAGCATCCGCAGCCGTGCGGTGATTCCCGGCGGCACGTGCAAGTTCGACCTGCCGTCGTACTACGCATGGCAGCAGTGGCCCGCCGAGCAGCGGCGCCAGGACATCGCGAAGTGGATCCTGCCGATGCTGCCGCTGCGCGACGCGGTGACGATCGTGCTGCGGCTCGCGCGCGAATCGGGCCAGGCGTCGAAGGTCATGGCGATGCAGGGCAGCTACCAGCAGATGCTGTCCGGCCGCACCTACCAGTTGATGCAGGTGCGTGTGCCTCCGGAGTTGCGCGTCATTCCCGAAGCGAGCGCGAACAAATACATGCTGTGGGTACGGTTCACCATGCAGGACGGCGATGTGCGTCCGCGCGCGGTGGATATCGACGTGCCGTTCCATCTGACACTGTGCAATCTGTAACGGCCGCGGGCCGGATCGCTTTCGTATGACTACCGTTGTGAAATGCCCGTCGTGCGGCGCCGAAGTGCGCTGGACGCCCGAAAATCAGTTCCGCCCGTTCTGCTCGGCCCGCTGCAAGCAGCTCGACCTCGGCGCATGGGCCGCGGAAAAGTACCGGATCGGTGGATCCTCCGACGAGGGCCCCTCGTCGGAAGAAGACGGCACGGACGGCCGCCGCGACAGCTGAGCGGCGCGCGGCACCGCCTGCTAGTGATATGGCCCGCCTTTCCGGCAGGCCATCATGGCGTCAGTTCGACGCGGCTTCCTTCTCGAGCAGTTCGAGCACCGGCAGCGCGGCCGGCAACAGCGGCGCGACGGCGACCGGCAGTTGCTGCCACACGAACGCCTGCCCTTCCTTGCTGTGCGGCTCGCCCGTCCAGCCCGTCACCTTGCAGAAATACAGCCGCACGTACGCATGCGGATAATCGTGCTCGAGCGTGTGCCAGCGGTGGCTGGCCGTGACTTCGATGCCGAGTTCCTCGTGCAGTTCGCGCGCAAGCGCGTCCTCGACGCTTTCACCGGCCTCCAGCTTGCCGCCCGGAAACTCCCAGTAGCCTTCATACGGCTTGCCTTGCAGCCGCTGCGCGAGCAGGTAGCTTCCGTCCGGCTGCACCATCACGCCGACCGCGACTTCCGTCACCTTGCGGCCATCGGGTGCGCGCACCGCGCCTTGTGCGAGATCCGCGCTCATGCCTGCTCCTTGCGGCCCGACCAGTCACGCGCAAACTGCCACGCGACGCGTCCCGACCGCGAGCCGCGCTCGAGCGCCCACACGAGCGCATCGCCGCGTGCGGATTCGATCTCCGCATCCGGGCAGCCGAAATGACGCAGCCAGTGCCCGACGATGTCGAGGTAATCGTCCTGCTTGAACGGATAGAAGCTGACCCACAAGCCGAAGCGCTCCGACAGCGAGATCTTTTCCTCGACGACTTCGCCAGGGTGAATCTCGCCATCAGGGAGATGCTTGTACGACTCGTTGTCGCTCATGTACTCGGGCAGCAGATGGCGGCGGTTCGACGTCGCATAGATCAGCACATTGTCCGACTGCGCGGCGATCGAGCCGTCGAGCGCGACCTTCAGCGCCTTGTAGCCCGACTCGCCTTCCTCGAACGACAGGTCGTCGCAAAACACGATGAAGCGCTCGGGACGCTGCGAGATCAGGTCGACGATGTCGCCGAGATCGTGCAGGTCGTCCTTGTCGACTTCGATCAGGCGCAGGCCGTCGTTCGCATACGCGTTCAGGCACGCCTTGATCAGCGACGATTTGCCGGTACCGCGCGCGCCGGTCAGCAGCACGTTGTTGGCCGGCTTCTGCTGCACGAACTGCCGCGTGTTCTGTTCGATCAGCCCTTTCTGGCGATCGATGTTGTGCAGGTCGCCGAGCGTGATCGACGACACGGCCGGCACCGGCTGCAGATAGCCGCGCCCCTGGCGCTTGCGCCAGCGGAACGCGTGCGCGGCATTCCAGTCGACCGCGGCCGGCGCGGGCGGCAGCATCCCCTCGAGACGGCCGAGCAGCGCTTCGGCACGCGTCAGAAACTGTTCAAGCTTGTCCATGTCGTTCGAACGCTCCCGATCAGGAGCGGTAATCCGCGTTGATGCTCACGTAGTCGTGCGACAGGTCGCACGTCCAGATGGTGGCCTGCGCGTCGCCGCGGCCGAGCAGCACGCGAATCGTGATTTCGCTCTGCTTCATCACGCGCTGGCCGTCTTCTTCCTGGTAAGCCGGATTGCGGCCGCCCGCCTTCGCGACGAGAACGTCGTCGAGATAGAGGTCGATCTTGTCGACGTCCAGATCCGCGACGCCCGCATAGCCGATCGCCGCGAGAATCCGGCCAAGGTTGGGGTCGGATGCGTAGAAGGCCGTTTTCACGAGCGGCGAATGGCCGATCGCGTAAGCGATCTGGCGGCATTCCGCGACGTTCTTGCCGCCTTCGACCTGCACCGTCATGAATTTCGTCGCGCCTTCGCCATCGCGCACGATCAGTTGCGACAGCACCTGCGCGACTTCCGTCACCGCATCGCGCAGCGCCGCGTAGGCCGGCGAATCGGTCGCCGTGATCGCGGGCAGCGTGCTCTTGCCCGACGCGATAAGGATGAACGAGTCGTTCGTCGACGTGTCGCCGTCGATCGTGATGCAGTTGAACGAGCGATCCGCGACTTCCTTTACGAGCGTGTCGAGCACCGGCTGCGCGACGTTCGCGTCGAACGCGAGGAAGCCGAGCATCGTCGCCATGTTCGGCTTGATCATGCCCGCGCCCTTGCTGATGCCCGTCAGCGTGACCGTATGGCCGTCGATCGTCACCTGGCGCGACGTGGCCTTCGGCAGCGTGTCCGTCGTCATGATCGCCTGCGCGGCGTCGAACCAGTTCGCGGCCTTGCGGTTCGCGAGCGCGGCCGGCAGGCCGGCCTTCAGGCGATCGATCGGCAGCGGCTCGAGGATCACGCCGGTCGAAAACGGCAGCACCTGCGCCGGCTCGATGCCCGCAAGGCGCGCGAGTTCCGTGCAGGTTTCGCGTGCGTTCACGAGGCCCGGCTCGCCGGTGCCCGCGTTCGCATTGCCCGTATTCACGACGAGCGCGCGAATGCCCGCGCCGCCCGCGCGCACCTTCGCCAGGTGCTCGCGGCAGACGGTGACCGGCGCTGCGCAGAAACGGTTTTCAGTGAACACGCCCGCGACCGTCGCGCTTTCGTCGACGGAGATGACCAGCACGTCCTTGCGATTCGGCTTGCGGATGTTCGCTTCCGCCCAGCCGAGCGTGACGCCGGCGACGGGATGCAGTTGGGCGGGATCGATCGACGGAAAATTGACAGCCATGGGGCACACCTGCCGGATGGAAAATGCCGGCATGCGCCGGCATCGATTGGAAGAACCAGCGGCCACACGCGCGGGCCGCCGCAACTCACATCACTCACGCGAAGCTGCGAATGAAGCGGCACGCGCGATGCGCGCCGCCGTCGATCATGACAGCTTCCCGTGACATTGCTTGTACTTCTTGCCGCTGCCGCACGGGCACGGGTCGTTGCGGCCGACCTTCGGCATTTCGCCGCCGGGGCCGCTGTGCGTCATCGCGCTGCCGACCATGTCGGCCGTCGCCGTGGCCGCCACGGCAGCCGTGACGTTGGCCACCGGCGCACCGGCTTCCGCGTAATCGGCGTGCTGGTACTCGACGTTCTCGAGATGACCGCCACGCTCCTCGATCTGCTCGGCGGCCTGCTCGAGCTGTTCCGGCGACTGGATCTGCACGTTCATCACGACGCGCGTGACTTCCTGCTTGATCGCCTCGAGCATCGCGGCGAACAGTTCGAACGCTTCGCGCTTGTATTCCTGCTTCGGATTCTTCTGCGCGTAGCCGCGCAGGTGGATACCCTGGCGCAGGTGGTCGAGCGCCGCGAGGTGCTCGCGCCACAGACGGTCGACCGTCTGCAGCATCACCGAGCGCTCGAACGCGCTGAACGATTCGCGGCCGACCATCGCGACCTTCGCCTCGTACTGCTCGTCGGCGGCCGTCGTCACCGCGTCGAGGATCTCCTCGGCCGTGATCGACGAGGACTCGTTCACCATTTCCTGGATCGCGAGGTCGAGCTGCCATTCGTTGCGCAGCACTTCCTCGAGCTCGGGCACGTCCCACTGCTCTTCGATGCTGCCTTCCGGCACGAACTGGCGGACGACTTCGGTAATCACGCCGTGACGCATCGCGGTGATCGTCTCGGTGATGTCGTGCGCTTCGAGCAACTCGTTACGCTGCTGGTAGATCACCTTGCGCTGGTCGTTCGATACGTCGTCGTATTCGAGCAGCTGCTTGCGGATGTCGAAGTTGCGCGCTTCGACCTTGCGCTGCGCGGACTCGATCGAGCGCGTGACGATGCCGGCCTCGATCGCCTCGCCTTCCGGCATCTTCAGGCGATCCATGATCGAACGCACGCGGTCGCCCGCGAAGATGCGCAGCAGCGGATCGTCGAGCGACAGGTAGAAGCGCGACGAGCCCGGATCGCCCTGGCGGCCCGCACGGCCGCGCAGCTGGTTGTCGATCCGGCGCGATTCGTGGCGCTCGGTGCCGATGATGTGCAGGCCGCCCGCGGCCTTCACTTCCTCGTGCAGCGTTTCCCACTCGTCGTGCAGCTGCTGGATGCGGCGCGCCTTTTCGTCGGCCGGGATCGCTTCGTCGGCCTCGATGAACGCCGCCTGCTTCTCCGCATTGCCGCCGAGCACGATGTCGGTACCGCGGCCGGCCATGTTGGTCGCGATCGTGATGCGCTTCGGCCGGCCGGCTTCCGCGACGATCGCGGCTTCACGCTCGTGCTGCTTCGCGTTCAGCACCTCGTGCGGCAACCCGGCCTGCTTCAGCAGGTGCGACAGCAGCTCCGAGTTCTCGATCGACGTCGTGCCGACCAGCACCGGCTGACCGCGTTCGTAGCATTCGCGGATGTCGCGGATCACCGCGTCATAGCGCTCCTTGGCCGTCTTGTAGATCTGGTCCTGCTTGTCGATCCGCTTCGGCGGGCGGTTGGTCGGGATCACGACCGTTTCGAGGCCGTAGATCTCGTTGAATTCGTACGCTTCGGTGTCGGCGGTACCGGTCATGCCGGCCAGCTTCGCGTACATCCGGAAGTAGTTCTGGAACGTGATCGACGCGAGCGTCTGGTTCTCGCTCTGGATCTTCACGTGTTCCTTCGCCTCGACCGCCTGGTGCAGGCCGTCGGACCAGCGGCGGCCGGCCATCAGGCGGCCCGTGAATTCGTCGACGATGACCACTTCGCCGTTCTGCACGACGTAGTGCTGATCCTTGTGGAACAGCGTGTGCGCGCGCAGCGCCGCGTACACGTGGTGCATCAGCGTGATGTTCTGCGGCGCGTACAGGCTCTCGCCCTCGCCGATCAGGCCCCATTCGGCGAGCAGGCGCTCGGCCTTCTCGTGGCCCGATTCCGTCAGGAACACCTGGCGCGCCTTCTCGTCGAGCGTATAGTCGCCCGGCTTCTCGACGCCCGTGCCGTCGGCCTTCTCTTCGCCGATCTGGCGCTCGAGCAGCGGCGGCAGTGCGTTCATCCGCACGTACAGCTCGGTGTGATCCTCGGCCTGGCCCGAAATGATCAGCGGCGTACGCGCCTCGTCGATGAGGATCGAGTCCACTTCGTCGACGACCGCGAAATTCAGGGCCCGCTGCACGCGCGCGTCGGTCTCGTAGACCATGTTGTCGCGCAGGTAGTCGAAGCCGAATTCGTTGTTCGTGCCGTACGTGATGTCCGCCGCGTACGCCTGCTGCTTCTGGTCATGCTCCATGCCGGACAGGTTGATGCCGACCGACAGACCGAGGAAGTTGTAGAGGCGCGCCATCCATTCGGCGTCGCGCTGCGCGAGGTAATCGTTGACGGTCACCACGTGCACGCCGCGGCCTGCCAGCGCGTTCAGGTACACGGGCAGCGTCGCGACGAGCGTCTTGCCCTCGCCGGTGCGCATTTCCGCGATCTTGCCGTAGTGGAGCACCATGCCGCCGATCATCTGCACGTCGAAGTGCCGCATCTTCAGCACGCGACGGCTGGCCTCGCGGCAGACCGCGAAGGCCTCGGGCAGCAGCTTGTCGAGCGACTCGCCGGCCGCGACCCGCTGGCGGAATTCGTCCGTCTTGCCGCGCAACTGGTCGTCCGTCAGCTTCTCGATCTGCGTTTCGAGCGCATTGATCGTCGTGACGGTCTTTTGGTATTGCTTGACGAGCCGCTGGTTGCGGCTGCCAAAAATTTTCTGGAGAAAACCGGTTGTCATCGGATCGGATCCTGCGTCGCAGCACCGGCGCCCGGCGCGTGTTGCGCGCCCCGGCGCCCGAGCCTCGGCGGCTTAGCGAATTAGTGGACTCAAACGATGAATTTTAGCACGCGGGGACGCGTGCGCCCGTGTCTCGGCCGGACTGGCACTGCGCGCCGACCGCCGGGCCATCGGGGCGAAAGCCGCCCGTGCACGGGCCCGCACGGGTACAATCGGCGTCAACGTCCGCGCGCGTGCGCGCCCGAAGAATGTCTCGATGAACCGATTTTCCAAGCGTTTCGGCCCGCTCGCCCCGTATCGCCCGCAACCCGTGTCCGAAGTGCTCGGCCGCACCGATGCGTTTGCGGCGCTGCGCGCCGGCGTCGAACAGATCGCGTCGCTGCAGCGCGACCTTGCCGCGCTCCTGCCCGACTATCTGGCGAATCACGTCGAACCGGGCTTCATCAAGGATGGCACCCTGACCCTCTTTGCTGCGCACAACGCGTTGGCCGCTCGTCTGCGACAGGTCGAACCGCGGTTGCTCGGCGATCTGCAAAAACGCGGCTGGCCGGTCTCGACGCTACGCGTACGCGTGCGCCCGAAGGATGCGCCGGAGCCACC
Source organism: Burkholderia sp. HI4860 (assembly GCF_002223045.2). Lineage (NCBI taxonomy): Bacteria > Pseudomonadati > Pseudomonadota > Betaproteobacteria > Burkholderiales > Burkholderiaceae > Burkholderia > Burkholderia sp. HI4860. Next base: position 1,364,942 of record NZ_NKFO02000003.1, read on the forward strand.
CCACGTGAAGCAGGCGCGGATGACGTCGGTCGGCGCGGCCGCGTTGCGCGACCTGGCAGATCATCTCGAACCGTCACCGCTGCAGGACGCGCTCGCGCGGATGGCGGCCCGGCATGGCGCGAAGCCGCGCTGACGGCGCGCGCCGCCGGCAGCGCCAGGTGGCCTGGCCAATAAAAAAGCAGCCCGAAGGCTGTAATGCCGTTCAGTTAAGGTCTTTCCGAAGATATCGAACGGCATAACGAGCCGGAAGGGATTTGACGGCCCGATCGCATTTACGATCGGGCCGTTTTACGTTGATGAGCAGTTTGAGGTGCTCACGTAGTCGTTTCAGAACGGCGGGGAGCTTTGCCAATGCTGGCGTACGCGCGGCCCACATCATCTCGTGCTGGATAAGGTGGAAGGAGCGCACGAAACTGAGTTCGGTTGGCTCGCACTTGGCCTCGAAGGCAGCGCAGGCCATTTCGCGACGGATCAGGTTGTAGGCGATCAAAGCGCCCCAGATTTCCTGATAAAGGCCTTCGACAGTCCGGCTGCGTAGCGTCAGTGCGCTGCCAAGCATGGATTGCTTGAGCTCGCGATAGCTGGTTTCAACCTGCCAGCGACGTTCGTAGCAGGCATTCAAATCCGCCACCTTGAATCGACGTCGATCGGTCAGCGAAGTCAGCAGCACCCGCTCACGGCCCGCCGCATCAAGCACGCGAATCGCGCGAGCCATCCACCATTCAGGCAACTCCGGGCACTTCTGCCGCGCCTGCGGTGAAACACGCATTCGCACCAAGGCATCCTCGGATTTGCCAGACACGACTTCCCAGCGCGTATTGGATTTGGCGGGAATCAGGAAGTGGCGATTACGTTCGCCTGCGCTCAGGCCGCACAGGATCTCGGCGGATAGAAAGCCCTTGTCGAAGACCGTCAGCGAATGATCCGGAATCTGTTCCAGCAATTGCTTGGCATACAGCATCTCATTCGTGTCGTAGCGACCAAACGCAATGTTTGCAACGAGGTGAGTCGGAAGCGAGCTCAGGGTCACGGCTCGCACCTGCGGATAGCTCGCCACCTTGCCGCTGGCATAGCCCTGAGCGCCGAAGTGTTCGCGATTGGCCGGACTGTCTGGCGTGCGTAACGTGGTGCCATCCATGGCCCACAAGCTCAACCCCTTGAAGGCGTGGCGTGCCGCGTCTTGCTGGCACCAGGCTTGCGCGGTTCGCTCGAACAACCACGCCATGGGCGCATCACCCAATCGCTGCCGAGCCTGAGCGATGGCGCTCTTGCTGACGAACGTCGCTTCGTTGGGCAACACCAGATCCAGGCTATCGACCACCTCACTGATGGACCAGTGGCGGTAGATCGCCAGCGCGATGACCAACCACACGACTTGTTCGGCCGGTAAGCGCCGGCGACGAATGCTGGCCGTGCCCGTGGCATCAATGGCTTGCTCGATCCACTCCTGCGGCAGATGCTCGCCCAGCCGACTTAGGTCGGCGGGCGCTGCATCCAACAGGAAGGTCAGGTGGTCGCTTAGCATCGCGACCAAAGTTAACAGCTTGCCGCCCCGTTTACAACTCCAAACCCCGAAAACAAAAATGCCGTTCAGGTCTTAACTGAACGGCATTAGCCCGAAGGCTGCTTTTTTATTGCTTGCGCCAAACGCAGGTCACGCGAAGGCCGTCTGCATGTCGAACGCGAAGCCCTTCGGTGCGGCTTGCGGATCGTCGAACGTGACGATCTCGTACGCATCTTCGTTCGCGAGCAGTTCGCGCAGCAGCGCGTTGTTCAGCCCGTGGCCCGACTTGTACGCCGTGTACGACGCCAGCAGCGGATGGCCGATCACGTACAGGTCGCCGATCGCGTCGAGCATCTTGTGCTTCACGAACTCGTCGTCATAGCGCAGCCCGTCGTTGTTCAGGATGCGGTACTCGTCGAGCACGATCGCGTTTTCCATGCTGCCGCCACGGGCGAGACCCATCTCGCGCAGCATCTCGGCTTCATGGGCGAAACCGAACGTGCGTGCCCGCGCAATCTCGCGCACGTACGACGTATTCGCGAAATCGACCTCGAGCTCCTGGCCGGTCTTGTCGACGGCCGGGTGACGGAAGTCGATCGAGAATTTCAGCTTGAAACCGAAGTACGGATCGAGACGCGCGAACTTGTCGCCATCACGGATTTCGACCGTCTTCTTCACCTTGACGAAGCGCTTCGGTGCGTTCTGCTCCTCGATCCCGGCGGACTGGATCAGGAACACGAAGGTCGCCGCGCTGCCGTCCATGATCGGGATTTCCTCGGCCGTCACGTCGACATAGAGGTTGTCGATACCGAGGCCGGCACATGCCGACATCAGGTGCTCGACGGTCGACACGCGCACGCCATCCTTCTGCAACACCGACGCGAGCCGCGTATCGCCGATCGACGTCGCCGCAGCGGGAATGTCGACGGGCGTGGGAAGGTCGACGCGCGAGAAGACGATGCCCGTGCCGGGTGCGGCAGGACGGAGCGTCAGCTCGATCTTGCGGCCCGAGTGGACACCGATACCCACGGTCTTCACGATGGATTTGATGGTGCGCTGCTTCAGCATGATGTTCTTCGTCGTGATTGAAGATATCAATCAGGAGTTATATTCGATAGGGGAGATTATAGCGTAATTCCCTATTCAGCGTCGTTTGAAACTGCGTATCAATCTGTTTCGACCGTTTACCCGCGCCGATACGGGACGGGCCGATGCCCGGAACGGAGGCGTTTCCGGTCATCGGCCCGTGTTACAACTGCCCTGAGGCCGGTGAGCAGCGTTGCCGGAAGGCAACGGCGCACCGCACGATCAGGACGTCAACGTCGCGAGAACACTCGCCGCATCGCTCACTTCGAATTTGCCCGGCGCCTCGACGGCCAGCGTCTTGACCACACCGCCGTCAATCACCATCGCGTAGCGCAGGGAACGAATTCCCATGCCACGCGCCGACAAATCCTGCGTCAGCCCCAGCGCATGAGTGAAAGCAGCGCTGCCGTCCGCCATCATGCGCACCTTGCCCGCGGTGTGCAGATCACGTCCCCATGCGCCCATCACGAATGCGTCGTTGACGGACACGCACCAGATCTCGTCGATGCCCGCCGCGCGCAACTGCTCGGCGTGTTCGACGTAGCCCGGCACATGCTGCGCCGAGCAGGTCGGCGTGAAAGCGCCCGGCAATCCGAAGATCACCACCCGCTTTCCCGCAACCTGGTCGCGCACGCTGTAGGCGTTCGGCCCCAGCGTGCACCCTTCGCGCGCGTCGTCGATGTACTCGAACAATTGCGCGTCGGGCAGCGCGTCGCCCACTTGAATCATGGCTGGTCCCTCATAGCGATACGGTTTTTCAGCGTGTCGCGGACAGCACGGTCCATCCCGCCCCGCTTGAGCGGAGAGGGCACGTTTCCCGGCCCGGCGTCGCAGCCGACGCGGCCTGTCGTGGTCCGTAGCATCCGTCACGCCGGCGTTACCGCGGCAGATTCGCCGCGGCTTCGCCTGTGTGTGCGTCAGTCAGCCTGCTTGCGCAGGAAAGCCGGGATGTCGTACGTGTCGACACCCTTCTCCTGCAGCGCCTGCACGTGCGATGCCGCGGTTTCGCGCGAATTGCGCCACACCGCCGGCGTGTCGAGCGCGCCGTAGTCTGCCGTGCTGACGTGATGCGTCGGCGTATAACCGTGCGACACCGCGCTGACCGGCTGGTTGTCGGTACCCGTGCGCAGCAGCGTCATCGGTGCCGATTGCTGCTTCTTCGCCGCACGACCCAGACCCGTTGCCACGACCGTCACGCGCAGCGCATCGCCCATTGCGTCGTCGTACACCGCACCGAAGATCACCGTCGCATCTTCCGCCGCGTAGCTCTTGATCGTGTTCATCACTTCGCGCGTTTCCGACAGACGCAGCGAACGGCTCGACGTGATGTTGACCAGCACGCCGCGCGCGCCCGACAGATCGACGCCTTCGAGCAGCGGGCTCGCCACGGCCTGTTCCGCCGCGAGGCGTGCGCGATCGACGCCGGCGACCGTCGCCGTGCCCATCATCGCCTTGCCCTGCTCGCCCATCACCGTCTTCACGTCTTCGAAGTCGACGTTCACGAGGCCATCGACATTGATGATTTCAGCGATGCCTGCGACTGCGTTGTTCAACACGTCGTCCGCGCACTGGAAGCACTTGTCCATCTCGGCGTCGTCGCCCATCACGTCGAACAGCTTGTCGTTCAGAACGACGATCAGCGAGTCGACGTGATCCTCCAGTTGCTGCGAACCGGCTTCAGCGACGCGCATGCGCTTGCCGCCTTCGAACTCGAACGGCTTGCTGACGACACCGACCGTCAGGATGCCCATCTCCTTCGCGATCTGCGCGACCACCGGTGCCGCGCCCGTGCCCGTGCCACCGCCCATGCCGGCCGTGATGAACACCATGTGCGCGCCGCGCAGTGCGTCGGCGATGCGCTCACGCGCTTCTTCCGCTGCCGCACGACCCATTTCCGGCTTCGCACCGGCGCCCAGACCCGTGTTGCCGAGCTGGATCACCGACGATGCGCGCGAACGCGACAGCGCCTGCGCATCCGTGTTCATCACGATGAAGTCGACGCCCTGCACGCCGCGGTTGATCATGTGCTGGACGGCATTGCCGCCAGCGCCGCCAACGCCGACCACCTTGATGATGGTGCCGTTGGTCTCGGTTTCCAGCATTTCGAATTCCATTGTTGCCTCCGTCAAGAGAATGACTGCTACTCGGCCGTTATTCGGCAGGAGATCGGGCAACCCCCTGTCGCGCGCCAGCCGCCGGCACCAGCGCGAATTTCGATTCGGTTCGATTCGTCAGAAGTTGCTCAGGAACCATTCCTTCATCCGCGAGAACACTTGCCCCGCGTTGCCGGACTGCACGGCGACCTTGCGGCCGCGCATGCGCTGGGCACTGCCTTCGACGAGCAGCCCCATCGCCGTCGAGTAGCGCGGATTGCGCACGACGTCGGAGAGGCCGCCTGCATATTCCGGCGCGCCGATGCGCACCGGTTTCAGGAAAATGTCTTCGCCGAGCTCGACCATGCCGGGCATCATCGATGCACCGCCGGTAATGACCACGCCGGAGCTCAGCAGTTCTTCGTAACCGGATTCGCGCACGACCTGCTGCACGAGCGAGAACAGTTCCTCGACGCGCGGCTCGATCACCGCGGCCAGCGCCTGGCGCGACAGCGTGCGCGGGCCGCGTTCGCCGAGGCCCGGCACTTCGACCATTTCGTCCGGATCGGCGAGCGCCTGCTTCGCGATCCCGTAGCCGACCTTGATGTCTTCCGCATCCGGCGTCGGCGTGCGCAGCGCCATCGCGATGTCGCTCGTGATCTGGTCGCCGGCGATCGGAATCACCGCGGTGTGGCGGATCGCGCCTTCGGCGAAGATCGCGATGTCCGTCGTGCCGCCGCCGATGTCGACCAGCACCACGCCGAGATCCTTCTCGTCTTCCGTCAGCACGGCCAGCGACGACGCGAGCGGCTGCAGGATCAGGTCGTTCACTTCGAGCCCGCAGCGGCGCACGCACTTGACGATGTTCTGCGCGGCACTCACCGCGCCCGTCACGATGTGCACCTTCACTTCCAGCCGGATGCCGCTCATGCCGATCGGCTCGCGCACGTCTTCCTGGCCGTCGATGATGAATTCCTGCGTGAGGATGTGCAGCACCTGCTGGTCGGTCGGGATGTTGATCGCCTTCGCGGTCTCGATCACGCGCGCGACGTCGGTCTGCGTGACTTCCTTGTCCTTGATCGCGACCATCCCGCTCGAGTTGAAGCTGCGGATGTGGCTGCCCGCGATCCCCGTGAACACGTTGGTGATCTTGCAGTCGGCCATCAGCTCGGCTTCCTCGAGCGCGCGCTGGATCGACTGCACGGTGGCCTCGATGTTGACCACCACACCTTTCTTCAGACCCTTCGACTCGCTCTGGCCGAGGCCGATCACCTCGTAGTGGCCTTCGCCCTTCAGCTCGGCGACGATGGCCACCACCTTCGACGTGCCGATGTCGAGGGAAACCAGCAGATCCTTGTAGTCTTTGCTCATAAAGTGCTCTTGCGTGTGATCTCTCGTTACTTCTTGCGCTTGTCGGTATCGGTCAGGAACCGCATGCCTGCCGCGCGAATCGCGAATCCGTTCGGATAGCGCAGGTCCGCGTACTCGATGTCGTTGCCCCAGCGCTCCGTGACAGCCGGCCATGCGGCGACCAGGCGCTGGCTCCGGTCATGCAGCGACTCGCTGTTGCGTTCCTTGCCCAGCTCGACCTGCATGCCGTTCGACAGCTTCACCGTCCACGCGTACCGCGCCGACAGCGTCACTTCTTCCGGCGCCGCCTTCAGCGGCGCAAACCATTTCCCGAAGTCGCGATACCGCGTGACGACTTCCTTCGCACTGCCCTCCGGGCCGTCGAACGCCGGCAGTTCCTGCTCCAGCTCGCCCTGGTTCGCGGTGAACAGCTCGCCATCGACGCTCACGAGCTGGTCGCTGCCCCAGGTCCCGAGCGGTTTGTACTCCTCGAGCGTGACAGCCAGCGCATTCGGCCACACCCGGCGCACGCTCGCATGGCGCACCCAGGGCATCTGCTCGAACGCGGCGCGCGCGGCGTCGAGATCGACCGTGAAGAAATTGCCCTTCAGCCGGCCTGCCACGCCCGCGCGCACCGTCGGTGAATTGATGTGCTCGGTGTCGCCGTCGATCCGGATTTCCCGCAGCGCGAACGTCGGGCGCTGGATCAGCCAGTAGCAGCCGGCCGCCGCCAACACGAGCAGCAGCAGCGCGTACAGCGCGCTGGCGGCAAGGTTGAGTTGGCGAACGTTGTTCCACATACGTCGTTCCGTTCCTGCGTCAGTCGTTGAGCGTGAGCGACAGCACCTTCACGACCAGCTCCGAATAGCTGATGCCGACCGCGCGCGCGGCCTTCGGCGGCAGCGAGTGGTCGGTCATGCCCGGCGCGGTGTTCACTTCCAGGAAGTACGCGTTGCCGTCGGCGTCGAGCATGAAATCCGCGCGGCCCCAGTCGGTGCAGCCGAGCACGTCGAACGCCCGGCGCGCGACGCGCTTGAGCTCCGCTTCCTTGTCGGCGGGCAGCCCGCACGGAATCAGGTATTGCGTGTCGTCGGCGACGTACTTCGCGTGATAGTCGTAGAACTCGCCGGCCGGCACGATCTTGATCACCGGCAGGTCGAGATCGCCGGCGATGCAGGCGGTGTACTCGCCGCCGCCTTCGATGCTCTTCTCGACGATCACGATCGGGTCGTGCTTGGCGGCCTCCGCGAGCGCAGCCGGCAGCGCATCGGCCGTCTTCACCTTCAGCACCGCGACGCTCGAGCCTTCGCTCGCCGGCTTCACGAACAGCGGCAGGCCGAGCTTCGCGACGATGTCCGTCGCGCGCGCCGCGAGGTCGTCGCCGCGCAGCACCGTCTCGAACGGCGGCGTCGGCACGCCCGTCTGCTGCCACACGAGCTTCGTGCGGAACTTGTCGAGGCCGAGCGCCGACCCGAGCACGCCGCTGCCCGTGTAGCGAATGCCGTAGAAATCGAGCGCGCCCTGGATCTGGCCGTTCTCGCCGTAGCCGCCGTGCAGGGCGTTGAACACGCGCACGAAGCCTTCATCCTTCAGCGCCGCCAGCGGGCGCTCGGCGGGGTCGAACGGGTGCGCGTCGATGCCCGCGTCGCGCAGGCCCTGCAGCACGAGCTTGCCCGACGTGAGCGACACCTCGCGCTCCGAGGACTCGCCGCCGAACAACACCGCCACCTTGCCGAAACGTTTCGGATCAATCCCGCTCATGTCATGCCTTCTGTTGAGTGTGCTGCGCAACCTTCGCCGGCACGCCGCCGATCGAACCCGCGCCCATCGTGATCACCACGTCGCCGTTCTGAGCGACCTTCGCCAATGCGTCCGGCACGTCGTCGACCGTCGCGACGAATACCGGGTCAACCTTCCCCACCGCGCGCAGCGCGCGCGACAGCGCGTCACCGCTGGCGGTCGAGATCGCCGCCTCGCCCGCCGCGTAGACTTCCGTCAGCACCAGCGCGTCGACCGTCGACAGCACGTTGACGAAATCGTCGAAGCAGTCGCGGGTGCGCGTGTAACGGTGCGGCTGGAACGCCAGCACGAGGCGGCGGCCCGGGAACGCGCCGCGCGCGGCCGCGATCGTCGCGGCCATCTCGACCGGGTGATGGCCGTAGTCGTCGATCAGCGTGTACTGGCCGCCGTCCGCGGTCGGCACGTCGCCGTAGCGCTGGAAGCGCCGGCCGACGCCGTTGAATTCCGCGAGCGCCAGCTGGATCGCGTCGTCCGACACGCCGAGATCGGTCGCGATCGCAATCGCCGCGAGCGCGTTCTGCACGTTGTGCAGGCCGGGCATGTTCAGCACGACCGCGAGCGGCGCGCGCCCTTCGCGGATCACCGTGAAATGCATGCGGCCGTCGCGTGCGTCGATGTCTTCCGCGCGCACCTGCGCGTCCGGCGACAGCCCGTAGCGCACGACCGGCTTCGAAATGAACGGGATGATCTGCCGCACGTTCGGATCGTCGACGCACACGACCGCGCTGCCGTAGAACGGCAGGCGCTGCGTGAATTCGATGAACGCCTGCTTGAGCCGCGCGAAATCGTGGCCGTAGGTGTCCATGTGGTCGGCGTCGATGTTCGTGATGACTTCGATCACCGGATACAGGTTCAGGAACGACGCGTCCGACTCGTCGGCCTCGGCGACGATGAAGTCGCCCGTGCCGAGCCGTGCGTTCGCGCCGGCGCTGATCAGGCGCCCGCCGATCACGAAGGTCGGATCGAGCCCGCCCGCCGCCAGCACGCTCGCGACGAGGCTCGTCGTCGTGGTCTTGCCGTGGGTGCCGGCGATTGCGATGCCCTGCTTCAGGCGCATCAGCTCCGCCAGCATCACCGCACGCTGCACGATCGGCACGCGCTTCGCGCGCGCGGCCAGCACTTCCGGGTTGTCCGAACGCACGGCCGTCGACACGACGACCGCGTTCGCGCCCTCGATGTTCGCCGCGTCGTGGCCGATCGCGATCCGCGCGCCGAGCCCCTGGAGACGATCGGTCACCGCGTTGCGCGACAGGTCCGAGCCGCTGACCTCGTAACCGAGGTTGACGAGCACTTCAGCGATGCCGCTCATGCCCGCGCCGCCGATCCCGACGAAATGAATGTGTTTGACGATGTGTTTCATTGCAGTGTTTCCAAGTTCGCGCCGGCCGCCTTCGCGCACACGCGCGCGACTTCGTCGGTGGCCTCGGGCTTCGCCAGCGAGCGCGAACGCTCCGCCATGTCCGCGAGCGATGCACGCGACTGGCCGCGCAGCCAGTCGGCAAGCAGTTCCGCCGACAGGTCGCGTTGTTGCACCAGCACGGCCGCGCCCGCATCGGCGAGGAACGCGGCGTTGCTCGTCTGGTGATCGTCGACCGCGTACGGGAACGGCACGAACAGCGCCGCCACGCCCACCGCCGCGATCTCCGACACCGTCATCGCCCCCGACCGGCAGATCACGAGATCCGCCGCCGCATACGCAGCCGCCATGTCGTCGATGAACGGCACGAGCCGCACGTCCTCGCCGGCCGCGAAACCGGCCGCTTCGTAATTCGCCTTCAATGCTTCGATGTGCTTCGCGCCGGCCTGGTGCACGATGCGCGGGCGTTCGCCCGGCGCCAGCATCGCCAGCGCGCGCGGCACGACTTCGTTCAGCGCGGCCGCCCCGAGGCTGCCGCCGACGACCAGCACGTTCAGCGGGCCGCTGCGCGATGCATAGCGTGCTTTGGGCGCTTGCGTGCCGGCAAGTTCCGCGCGAATCGGGTTACCCGTCCATTCCGCGTGCGGCAGCGCACCGGGGAACGCGACGAGCACGCGTTTCGCGAATTTCGCGAGCACCTTGTTCGTCAGGCCCGCGATCGAATTCTGTTCATGCAGCACGAGCGGACGGCCCGACAGCGCGGTCATCACGCCCGCCGGGAACGTGATGTAGCCGCCCATCCCGAGCACGACGTCGGGCCGTACGCGGCGCAGCGCGGCGAGGCTCTGTCCGCATGCGCGCAGCAGGTTGAACGGCAGCGTCAGCTTGGTCTTCAAACCCTTGCCGCGCAGCCCGCCGAACCGCACGTATTCCATCGGAATGCCGTGCTTCGGCACGAGCGTCGCTTCCATCCCGGCCGGATTGCCGAGCCACACGACGCGCCAGCCCGCCGCTTCCATCCGGTGCGCGACCGCGAGCCCCGGGAACACGTGGCCCCCGGTGCCGCCTGCCATCACCATCAGCGTGCGTTGCGACGCGGTCATACCTTGCCTCCGCGCATCAGCACCCGGTTTTCGTAGTCCACCCGCAGCAGCACCGCGAGCGCGACGCAGTTCAGCAGAATGCCCGAGCCGCCGTAGCTCACGAGCGGCAGCGTCAGACCCTTGGTCGGCAGCAGCCCGAGGTTCACGCCCATGTTGATGAAGGTCTGCGCGCCGAACCAGATGCCGATACCCTTCGCCATCAGGCCCGCGAACGTGCGATCGAGTGCGAGCGCCTGGCGGCCGATCTCGAACGCGCGGCGCACGATCCAGTAGAACAGCAGGATCACGACCAGCACGCCGACGAAACCGAGCTCCTCGCCGATTACCGCGAGGATGAAGTCGGTATGCGCTTCCGGCAGGTAGTTCAGCTTCTCGACGCTGCCGCCGAGGCCGACGCCGAACCATTCGCCGCGGCCGAACGCGATCAGCGAGTGCGTGAGCTGGTACGCCTTGCCCTGCGCGTAGCGCTCGTCCCACGGATCGAGGTACGCGAAAATCCGCTCGCGACGCCACGGCGACAGCCACACCAGCATCGTGAAGGTGCCGATCGCGGTGGCGACCAGGCCGCCGAACAGCTTGCCGTTCACGCCGCCGAGGAACAGCACGCCCATCGCGATCGCCGCGACCACCATGAACGCGCCCATGTCCGGCTCGAGCAGCAGCAGCGCACCGACCAGGCCGACCGCGAACGCCATCGGCAGGAAGCCCTTGGCGAAGCTCTGCATGTATTCCTGCTTGCGCACCGTGTAGTTCGCCGCGTAGATCGTCACCGCGAGCTTCATGATTTCCGACGGCTGCATGTTCGTGATGCCGAGCGGAATCCAGCGGCGCGCACCGTTCACGCCCTTGCCGACGTGCGGGATCAGCACGATCACGAGGCCGACGAGCGCGATCAGGAAGAGTTGCGGCGCGTATTTGTCCCACGTCGACACCGGCACGCGGAACGCGACCACCGCCGCGACGAACGCGACGGCGAGCGAGATGCAGTGGCGCATCAGGAACGCGTAATCGTGATAGGACGCGTATTTCGGCGAATCGGGCATCGCGATCGACGCCGAATACACCATCACGACGCCGAGCCCGAGCAGCGCGATCGCGACCCACAGCAGCGAGTAGTCGAAGTCGAGCATCCGCGAACGGCTCGGGCGCACGCCGTTGACGACGCTCGCGAGGCCGCCCGTCGCGGCGCGAGTGGCCGACGCGACGCGGCCGCCCGCGGCATTGCCGCCGGTGTCGCGACGATCGTTGAAACGGGAGACGAGGCGATCGGACCAGCTCATGGCGTCGCTCCTTTGTCGATGGCGATTTCGTCGACCGCCGCGCGGAACACATCCGCGCGATGGGCGTAGTTCCTGAACATGTCGAGGCTCGCGCAGGCAGGCGACAGCAGCACCGCATCGCCCGGCTCCGCGAGGTCGGCCGCCGCGTGCACCGCTCCTTCGAGCGTCGTGTGGTCGGCGAGCGGCACGCCCGTTTCGGCGAGCGTGTCGCGGAGCGCCGGCGCGTCGCGGCCGATCAGCATCACCGCGCGGCACCAGCGCGCGACCGGCGCGACCAGCGGTGCGAAATCCTGCCCCTTGCCGTCACCGCCCGCGATCAGCACGATCTTCTGCGCCAGCCCGTCGAGCGCCGCAACCGTCGCGCCGACGTTCGTGCCCTTGCTGTCGTCGACGTAGTCCACGTCGTCGATCGTCGCGATCACTTCGACGCGATGCGCTTCGCCGCGGTACTCGCGCAGCGCGTGCAGCAGCGGCGCGGCCGGCAGGTCGATCGCGCGGGCGAGCGCGAACGCGGCCAGCGCATTCGCCGCGTTGTGCAGCCCGCGGATGCGCAGCGCGTCGGCCGGCATCAGGCGCTTCTGCGCGATGTCGGGCGTATGCGCGGCATCGCGCTTGCGCCGACGGGTCGTCGTCGCGGTTTCGTCCGGTGCGTCGCGATCGACCGCTTCGACCAGCCACGCGATGCCGTTGTCGCGCGACAGCCCGTAGTCACCGTCCTGCACCGGTTCGTTCAGGCCGAACGTGACCGTGCGCGGCGCGTCGGCCGCGCCGGCTGCCGGGGCGAACTTCATCACCGCCGCATCGTCGCGGTTCAGCACGCGCGTCGTCGTTGCACCGAAGATCCGGCCCTTTGCCTGCGCGTACGCGTCGAAGCTGCCGTGCCAGTCGAGGTGGTCCTGCGTGATGTTGAGGATCGCGGCCGCATCGGGCGCGAACGTGCGCGCGGTCTCGAGCTGGAAGCTCGACAGTTCGAGCACCCACACGTCGGGCAGCGCGGTTTCGTCGATCGCGCTGGCGAGCCGGTCGAGCATCGCCGGGCTGATATTGCCCGCGACGGCGACCTTCTTGCCCGAGCGCTGGCACAGCAGGCCGGTGAGGCTCGTCGTCGTGGTCTTGCCGTTGGTGCCGGTGATGGCGAGCACCTTCGGCTGGTAGCCGCTCGTGCCGAGCGCGCGCAGCGCCTGCGCGAAGAATTCCAGCTCGCCCCACACCGCGATGCCCTGCTCGTTCGCGGCCGCGACCAGCGACGCGAGTGCCGGTTCGAGCGGCGACAGCCCGGGGCTCAGCCCGACGAGCTCGACACCGCCGTCGAGCAGCGCAGGCGTGAACGCCCCGCCGACGAATTCCGCATCGATGCCTTCGGCCTGCAGCGCGGCAAGGTTCGGCGGCGCCTCGCGGGTATCGGCAATACGCAGCCGGCACCCGTGCCTCGCGCACCATCGCGCGATCGCGAGACCCGATTCCCCGAGCCCCAGTACGAGCACCATCGGCCGTTGCCGATCTCCAAACATCTCGCCAGACATCCTTGTTACCTTTCCTTTACCGCAGCTTGAGGGTGGTCAGACCGAACAGGCACAGCATCAGCGTGATGATCCAGAAACGCACGACCACCTGCGTTTCCTTCCAGCCGGACAATTCGAAATGGTGATGCAGCGGCGCCATCTTCAGCAGGCGCCGCCCTTCGCCGTAGCGCTTTTTCGTGTACTTGAACCACGAAACCTGCAGCATCACCGACAGCGTTTCCGCGACGAAGATGCCGCCCATGATGAACAGCACGATTTCCTGGCGCACGATCACCGCGACCGTGCCGAGCGCGCCGCCGAGCGCCAGCGCGCCGACGTCACCCATGAACACCTGCGCGGGGTGCGTGTTGTACCAGAGGAACGCGAGCCCTGCCCCACCCATCGCGGAACAGAAGATCAGCAGTTCGCCCGCGCCCGGAATGTGCGGGAACAGCAGGTATTTTGAATAGACCGCGCTGCCCATCACGTACGCGAACACACCCAGCGACGCACCGACCAGCACGACCGGCATGATCACGAGACCGTCGAGGCCGTCGGTCAGGTTCACCGCGTTGCTCGCGCCGACGATCACGAAGTACGTCAGCACGATAAAGCCCCACACGCCGAGCGGGTAGCTGATCGACTTCAGGAACGGCAGCATCAGGTCGGCGCGTGCCGGCAGCCCCATCGACAGGCCGCTCCTCACCCATGCCATGAACAGGTCGAACACCCGCACGTTGTTCGCCTCGGACACGCTGAAGGCGAGGTAGACGGCCGCGAACAGCCCGATCACCGATTGCCAGAAATACTTCTCGCGCGACGACATCCCGCGCGGGTCCTTGTGGACGACCTTGCGGTAATCGTCGACCCACCCGATCACGCCGAAACCGAACGTGACGAGCATCACGATCCAGATGAAACGGTTGGTCAGGTCGCCCCACAGCAGCGTTGCGACCGCGATGCCGATCAGGATCAGCACGCCGCCCATCGTCGGCGTGCCGGACTTGACCAGATGCGTCTGCGGACCGTCCTTGCGCACGGCCTGACCGACCTTCATTTGCGTCAGCTTGCGGATCACCCACGGTCCGCACACGAGCCCGATCCCAAGCGCGGTGATGGTGGCCATCACCGCACGGAACGTGAGGTACGTGAACAAGCGCAAAAAGCTTGCGTCTCCTTGCAGCCATTGCGCCAGCGCCAGCAGCATGCTTCCTTCCTTCTACTCAGTGTGCAGCGGGCGCCGTGCCCGCTGCGGGTTGGTTCGTCAGCGCGTCGACCACGCGCTCCATCTTCATGTACCGCGAGCCCTTCACGAGCAGCGTCGCCTGCGCGCCGTAACCCGCCGCGAGCAATGCGCCGACCAGCGCGTCGACGTCGTCGAAATGGCGGGCCGTGTCGCCGTACGCGGTGCAGGCATCGCGCGACGCGTCGCCGAGCGCGAACAGCGCGTCGATCCCGCGCTCGCGCGCATAGGCACCGACTTCGCGATGGAAGGCCGGGCCTTCGTCGCCGACCTCGCCCATGTCGCCAATCACCAGCACGCGCGGCGCCGGTTGCGCGGCGAGCACGTCGATCGCGGCACGCATCGAATCGGGATTCGCGTTGTACGTATCGTCGACGACCGTTGCGCCCGCGAGGCTGCCTGCGATCGCCTGTTTCACCTGCAGCCGGCCCTTGACCGGTTCGAACGATTCGAGCCCCTGCTTGATCGCCGACAGCGCGACGCCGGCGCCCAGCGCCGCCGCCGTGGCGGCCAGCGCGTTGCGCGCGTTGTGCTCGCCGAGCGCGCGCAGCCGCACCGTGACGGCGCCCGCGGGCGTGTCGATCGCGAGTTCGCCGCCGTGCAGGCGGCCCGTGACCTGCGCGTCGTTCTGCCGTTCGGCATCGTGCAGCGCGAAATCGAGGATCCGGTTACCGGTTGCCGCAACGCGCCAGATGCCCGCGTATGCGTCATCGGCCGGGAACACCGCGACGCCGTCCGGCGGCAGCGCGTGAATCACGGCCGCGTGCTCGAGCGCGACGGCTTCGACCGTCGCCATGAACTCCTGGTGCTCGCGCTGCGCGTTGTTGACGAGCGCGACCGTCGGCGCTGTGAGGCGCGCAAGGACTTCCGTCTCGCCCGGGTGATTCATCCCGATCTCGATCACCGCGAGACGATGCGCGGCCGACAGGCGCAGCAGCGTCAGCGGCAGGCCGACATCGTTGTTCAGGTTGCCGGCCGTCGCGAGCCGCGCGTCGGCGCCGACCGCCGCCGCGAAGATCGACGCGATCATTTCCTTGACGGTCGTCTTGCCGTTGCTGCCCGTCACTGCGACGAGCGGCAGCGCGAATCGTTGGCGCCAGCCATGCGCAAGCGCGCCGAGCGCAGCACGCGTTTCACCGCCTTCGATCACCGGCATCGTGACGCCCGCCGGCACGTGCGCGACCAGCGCCGCGGCAGCACCGCGCGCGGCGACATCGCCGAGGAAGTCGTGCGCATCGAAGCGCTCGCCTTTCAGTGCGACGAACAGGTCGCCGGGACCGGCCGTGCGGCTGTCCGTCGACACCCGGTCGAACGTGACGCCCGCGTCGCCGTGGACGGTCGCGCCGGGGATCAGCCGAGCGGCTTCGCCGAGACTGAGCATCGTCATTCGGCGCCTCCCTTGCCGTGCGTCGCGCGCGCTGCGAGCGCGAGCCGCGCGTGATCCTGGTCGGAGAACGTACGCTTCTTGCCCATGATTTCCTGCGTGGCCTCGTGGCCCTTGCCGGCCAGCACGACGACATCCTCGCGTGCCGCGCCGCGCACGGCCTGCAGGATCGCGCTCGCGCGATCCTCGATACGGCGTGCGTGATCGGGCGCGGTCATGCCCGCGACGATCTGGTCGATGATGCGCTGCGGATCCTCGCTGCGCGGGTTGTCGCTCGTGACGACGGTTTCGTCGGCGAGCCGCTCCGCGATCGCGCCCATCAGCGGGCGCTTCGTCGCATCGCGATCGCCGCCGCAGCCGAACATGCAGACGAGCCGGCCGCCGCGCGCCGTGGCGATCGGGCGCAGCGCGTCGAGCGTCTTTTCGAGCGCGTCGGGCGTGTGTGCGTAGTCGATCACGACCAGCGGTTCGTCGTTCTGCAGCCGGCCGCCGAGCCGCTGCATCCGGCCGTTGACAGACTCGAGCCGTGCGATCTCGGCGAGCGCCGCGTCGAACGGCACGTCGGCCGCAAGCAGCGAGCCGAGCACGGCCAGCAGGTTGCTGACGTTGAACGTGCCGAGCGTGCCGACCTCGACGTCCGCGTCGCCCCACGACGATCGCAGGCGGAACGCCGTGCCGGTCGCGGTGGCGCGCACGTCGAGCGCGACCAGTTCGCGATCGGCGTCCGGCACCGGTGCATCACCGATCCCGTACGCGATCGTACGCACGCGACCGGCCAGTTTCTCGAGCAGGCGCCGACCTGCTGCGTCGTCGCGGTTGACGACCGCCGCGCGCAGGCCGCGCCATGCGAACAGCTTCGCCTTCGCGGCTTCGTACGCGTCGAACGTGCCGTGATAGTCGAGGTGATCCTGCGTGAGGTTCGTAAACACCGCGATGTCGAAAGCCGTCCCGTTCACGCGCCCCTGGTGCAGCGCGTGCGACGACACCTCCATCGCCACGGCCTTCGCGCCCGCGTCGCGCAATTGCGCGAGGCTGCGCTGCAGTTGCGGCGCGTCGGGCGTCGTGAAACCGGTCGGCACGAGCTGGCCGGGCATCCCGGTGCCGAGCGTGCCGATCACCGCGCACGGCTGGTGCAGCGCCGTCAGCGCGGTGGCGATCCACTGCGTGCACGAGGTCTTGCCGTTCGTGCCGGTCACCCCCACCGCGAGCAGGTTGTCGCTCGGATCGCCGTACCAGCCGCTGGCGATCTCGCCGGCGAGCTGGTCGAACGCCGGCACGGCCAGTGCGACAGGCACCGCCGGCGCAGCGGCCAGCCCTTCCGGCTGATACAGCACGGCAGCCGCACCGCGCGCGACGGCTTCGGCCATGAATGCGCGGTTGTCGGCCCCGTCGACCGCATACGCAAAAAACACGTCGCCCGCCTCGAGGCTGCGCGTGTCGGCATGCAGTTGCGCTGCAGGGGCCACATGCTGACGCAGCCACGCAAGCGCGGCTGCGATCTGCTGATGCGCCGGATGGGAACTGCGAGCGGCGCTCATCGAACAACTCCTGGTGAATTACGCGTCGTGCTGGACACGATCATATGCTTCGCACCGCTCCCCGCGGGCAGCTTTTGCGGCCCCGTCGCGGAAGGTGCTGCCGGCGAATCGTCAGACACGACGAGCTGCTTGATCGGCATGTTCGGCGGCACGTTCAGCGCACGCATCGTGTCGCCGGCGATCGCCGAGAATACGGGGCCGGACACCTGGCCGCCAAAGTGGCTGCCGGCGGTCGGCTCGTCGACCGACACCGCGACGACGATGCGCGGATTCGGCATCGGCGCCATCCCGACGAACGAGGCGCGGTACTTGCGCGTGTAGCCGTGGCCTTCATGCTTGTACGCGGTACCGCTCTTGCCGCCGACGCGATAGCCCGGCACGGCCGCATCCGGCGACGTGCCGCCCGGCGCCACCACCGTCTCGAGCATCGCGCGCACTTCGCGCGCGGTGGTCGGGTTGAACACCTGCGTGCCGACGACCGGCTGGTTGGGGTCGGTCTTGAAAATGGTCACGGGCATCAGCTCGCCGTCATGCGCGATCGCCGTGTAGGCGCGCGCGAGCTGGAACAGCGACACCGACAGGCCGTAGCCGTACGACATCGTCGCCTGCTCGATGCGGCGCCAGCTCTTCCATGGACGCAGGCGGCCGGCCACCGCGCCCGGGAACCCGACCTTCGGCGCCTGGCCGAGGCCGATGCTCGTATACATATTCCACATTTCCTCGGGCCGCATCGTCATCGCGATCTTCGTCGCGCCGATGTTGCTCGACTTCTGGATCACGCCGCCGACCGTCAGCGTGCCGAAACCCGCGTCGTCGGTGATCGGTGCGCCATCGAGCACGAAATGCCCGTTGCCCGTCTCGACGAGCGTGTTCGGCGTCACGCGGTGCAGGTCGAGCGCGAGCGACACCGTAAACGGCTTCATGATCGAGCCCGGCTCGAACACGTCGGTCATGATCCGGTTGCGCAACTGCTCGCCCGTCATGCGCGAGCGGTCGTTCGGGTTGTACGTCGGGTAGTTGACGAGTGCGAGCACCTCGCCGGTGCGCACGTCGACGACCATCGCCGCGCCGGCCTTCGCCTTGAACTTCTCGACGGCGGACTTCAGGTTCGCGTACGCGATGTACTGGATCTTGCTGTCGATCGACAGGTCGACGTCGGTGCCGTTGTGCGGCGGGATCTGCTCGGCGACGTCCTCGACGATGTGCCCCATCCGGTCCTTGATCACGCGACGCATGCCCGACGTGCCGGACAGCATCTTCTGGTCGCCCAGCTCGACGCCTTCCTGCCCTTCGTCCTCGACGTTCGTGAAGCCGATCAGGTGAGCGGTGATCTCGCCTTCCGGATAGAAGCGCTTGTATTCGTTGCGCTGATAGATACCGGGAATGTCGAGCGCGGCGACCTTGTCCGCCACGTCGATCGGCACCTGGCGCTTGACGTAGACGAAACCCTTGTCTTCCGACAGCTTCACGCGCAGTTCCTTCGACGTCATGCCGAGGAGCTTGCCGAGCTGATTGACCTTGTCGGCATCGAGATCGTCCGGCACCGCGTCGGGAATCGCCCAGATCGCGCGCACGGGCAGGCTCGTCGCGAGCACGAGCCCGTTACGATCGAGAATCTTGCCGCGCGTCGCCGGCAGATCGATCGTGCGCTGATAGCGGCTTTCGCCCTGCTTCCGATAGAACGCGTTGCCGGGCCCCTGGATCCAGAACGCGCGTGCGGCCAGCGCGACGAACGCCATGAACAGCAGAAACACGACGAGCTTCGAGCGCCACATCGGCAGATGCACACCGAGCACGGGGCTCGACGAGAACTTCACGTTATGGCGCTGCGGGGACGGCTTCATCGCGCGCCTCCCTTGCCCTTGCCGGCCGTGTCCGCCGAAGCCGGGATCGGCGCATCGATCGCCTTCGCGGCGCCCGGCGGAAGCGTCAGGTATTGCGTGCGGCCGGTCGTGATCGGCTGCATCTTCAGTGAATCGTTCGCGAGCTGCTCGATGCGCGAGGTCTTCGACAGCGCGCTCTGCTGATATTGAAGCTGCGCGTAGTCCTGCTGGAGCTGACGCTCCTGCGACTGCGCACGCTGCAGCTGGATGAAGATCTGGCGCTGCTGGTTCGTCGAATTGACGACCGACAGCGCGCAACCCATCACGATGATCAGCAGGAAGATGTTGAAGCGGCTCATGGCGTGACGCGCTCCGCAATGCGCATCACGGCGGAGCGGGCGCGCGGATTCGCTGCAACTTCCGCTTCACTCGGAAACTGGCGGCTGATGATCTTGAGCGGCGGGCTCGGGAGGTCGACGGCGCGGATCGGCAGGCGACGATCGACCGCAGGCGCACTCGCGTGCGCCTGCATGAATCGCTTGACGATCCGGTCCTCGAGTGAATGAAAGCTGATGACCACCAGCCGCCCCCCTTGCTCCAGCAACGACAATGCCGCGTCTAGTACGACTTGCAGGTCCGCAAGCTCTTGATTGACGTGAATCCGTATAGCCTGAAAGGTGCGGGTTGCCGGATCCTTGCCCTTCTCACGGGTTTTGACGACGTGACCCACGATTTGGGCAAGCTCGCCCGTGGTGTCGAGAGGCCCAAGACGGTCGGACTCTGCCCGGCGAGCAACAAGCGCCTTTGCAATCTGAAAAGCAAACCGTTCTTCCCCATAATCCCGTATCACCTCCGTCAATTCCTGCACCGAAGCCCGTGCGAGCCATTCCGCCGCCGACTCGCCGCGCGTCGGATCCATCCGCATGTCCAGCGGACCATCGGCGCGGAAGCTGAAGCCGCGCGCCGGATCGTCCACCTGCGGCGAGGACACGCCCAGGTCGAGCAACACCCCCGACACCTTCTCGACGCCGCGCGCCGCAAGCGCGTCGCGCATCGATGCAAAGCTGTCATGCACGATCGAGAAGCGCGCATCCTCGATGCCCTGCGCCGTCTCGATCGCTCTCGGATCCTTGTCGAACGCGATCAGCCGCCCGCCCGGCGCCAGCCGCGCGAGCACCGCACGGCTATGGCCGCCGCGCCCGAACGTACCGTCGACATAAATGCCGTCCGGTCGCGTCACGAGCGATTCGACCGCTTCGTCCAACAACACGGTCCGATGCTGCAATTCGTTTCCCATCGCGGGCGTCTCCGTCACCGCAATCAGAACGTGAAATTCTTCAGCGCGTCGGGCATGCCCTGCGCCATCGCTGCCTGCTCCTTCGCGTTGTAGGTCTGCGAATCCCACAGCTCGAAGTGACTACCCATTCCCAACAACATGACTTCCTTTTCCAGTCCGGCTGCCATGCGCAGCTCGGGCGATACGAGAATCCGGCCCGCGCTGTCGAGATCGACATCCATCGCATTGCCGAGAAAAATGCGCCGCCACCAGTGCGCGTCCATCGGCAGCGCGGCGATCTTGGCGCGGAATACTTCCCATTCGGGGCGCGGAAACAGCAACAGGCAGCCGTCCGGGTGCTTGGTCACAGTCACCCGTCCTTCTGCCTGTCCTTGCAGCGCTTCGCGATAGCGAGCCGGCACCGACATCCGCCCTTTCGCATCGAGCGTCAGCGCCGACGCCCCTTGGAACACTTTCCGCTCTCCCGTTCAGGGCACCGAAGCACCCGCTACATGCTGAGAATTTAGCCGGAATAGCCCGCCAAATCACACAAAAATACACTTTCTCACACTGTCTCCCACTTTAGAGGAAGGGTGTGGCACGGTCAAGGGAGCGGCCCGCTTTTTTGACGAATTTTGTTAGTTAGAACAAGGACTTACGCGCACATGCTCATGCGGCCCCTCATTCTAAAAACCGTTATAAATGAATGAGCTAGTGCAACTTGTGAAGGTGATACGTGAGAAAGACGGGCCAGACGGGTGTGCGGACGGGGCTTTCGGGGGCGGGAAAACGCGGAATAAACGGGCGGTATCAGCGGTGGGGAACCGGGGCGACGTCATGCATCGCCCCGGTGAGAATCTCACAGATAGTACGCAGTGCTCGTCATGACTTTCGACGCGGCGCGCATCAGCATCCGTGCGGGCAGCGGCAGTTCGATCCCGCCTGCGTCGGCCGCGGCCTTGCCGTGCTTCACCTCGTCGATACGCATCTGGTCGACGATCGCGCGCGACGCGGTATCGGCCGCCGGCAACTCGGACATGTGGCCTTCGAGATGGCTCTCGACCTGCCGTTCGGTCTCTGCCATGAAGCCGAGGCTGACCTTGTCGCCGAGCGCGCCGGCCGCCACGCCGATTGCGAGCGAACCCGCATACCAGAGCGGGTTCAGCAGGCTCGGGCGCGAGTCGAGTTCTTTCAGGCGATGCGCGGTCCACGCGAGGTGATCCTCCTCCTCGCGTGCCGCCTCCTCGAACATCGCCTTCGCCGACGCCGTGCGCGCGGTGAGTTTCTGCGCCTGGTACAGCGCCTGTGCGCAGACCTCCCCGACGTGGTTCACGCGCATCAGCCCGGCGGCATGCGTACGCTCCGCAGGCGTCAGTTCGACGGCCGGCGCCTCCGCCGGCGCGGGCACCGGCCGGCTCATCCGGCTAATGCCGGTCAGCGATCGCAGGCCGCGATCGAATTCGCTGATCAGTTCATCCAACACCATCCTGTTCTCCTGGCTGCAGGTGCTGCCGCGAGCGGCAAAGGCACGAGTCCGCTGCGTAACCGACTTGATTATTCAGCGGAAATTGCGGTTAACCCGTGATTTTAACCATTGTTGCATAAAGGAAACATGGCGACCTTGAGCTGCGGCATTTCGCTTTGTGGCAAAAAACGGTTTTGCTACATTACGTGCGACTTCTTGCGAAGTTGATGGGGCCCGTCAACAGAACATAACTATCCGCCCCGCCAGAAAAATTCAGTGAATTTTGGAGATCCGTTAATGAAAAAGTCGCTTCTCGCGCTCGTCGCGCTGGGCGCGTTCGCTGGCGCTGCCCACGCGCAAAGCAGCGTGACGCTTTACGGCATCATCGATGAAGGCCTGCTCTTCAACAACAACGCGGGCGGCAAGCACCTGTACAGCATGGCCAGCGGCGTGATGCAAGGCAGCCGCTTCGGCCTGCGCGGCACCGAAGACCTCGGTGGTGGCCTGAAGGCGATCTTCACCCTCGAAAACGGTTTCGACGTGAACAGCGGCAAGCTCGGTCAGGGCGGCCTGATGTTCGGTCGTCAAGCTTACGTGGGCCTGTCGAGCCAGTACGGTACGGTCACGCTGGGTCGTCAATACGACTCCGTCGTCGACTTCGTCGGCCCGCTCGAGGCAGGCGACCAGTGGGGCGGCTACATCGCCGCTCACCCGGGTGACCTCGACAACTTCAACAACGCGTATCGCGTGAACAACGCGGTCAAGTTCACGAGCAACACGTACGGCGGCTTCTCGTTCGGCGGCTTGTACAGCTTCGGCGGTCAGGCAGGCCAGTTCTCGAAGAACCAGGTCTGGTCGCTCGGCGCAGGCTACAACAACGGCCCGCTGGTCTTGGGCGTCGGTTACTTGAACGCACGTACGCCGAACCAGTTCGGCGGCATGTTCAACAACGGCTCGGCGTCGTCGTCGGTCTCGTCGCCGATCTACGGCGCGTACGCGAACAACGCGAACACGTACCAGGTCATCGGTGCAGGCGGCGCCTACACGTTCGGCGCAGCGACGATCGGCGCGACGTACTCGAACACGAAGTTCAAGGGCTTCTCCGCGGGCCCGTTCGTGAACCAGACCGCGACGTTCAACAACGGCGAAATCAACTTCAAGTATCAGCTGACCCCGGCGCTGATTCTCGGCGCTGCGTACGACTACACGCAAGGCAGCAAGATCGACGGCAACTCGGCAGCCAAGTACCACCAAGGCTCGCTGGGCGTCGACTACTTCCTGTCGAAGCGTACGGACGTGTACGCAATCGGCGTGTACCAGCACGCATCGGGCAACGTGCTCGA
This sequence comes from Burkholderia sp. HI4860, assembly GCF_002223045.2. NCBI lineage: Bacteria > Pseudomonadati > Pseudomonadota > Betaproteobacteria > Burkholderiales > Burkholderiaceae > Burkholderia > Burkholderia sp. HI4860. The sequence goes on from NZ_NKFO02000003.1 coordinate 1,388,089, forward strand.
CTCGAACGGCGACGTCCTGAAGGCGACGGCAGCGATCAACGGTCTCGCAGGTTCGAGCTCGGCCAACCAGGTCGCAGCACGCGTCGGCATCCGCCACAAGTTCTAATCAGCTTGCCTGGCAAGCCGCAGCATATTGAAGGCGCCTTCGGGCGCCTTTTTCTTTTCCGGTCGGGGCAGCCGCGAAGCCTGAGCGTGGCGAATCGTACCGCCTGCGACAAACCGGTTTCGGGGGTGCCGTGCCGCCCCTGCGGCATCGAAACGTGCTGCCGCCACCGCAAGCCCACTCCGGCAGCCGCGTCGCTCGAAAACAGCCTCGCCGGAGCCACGCCACAAACCAAAAAGCCCGGCACAAGCCGGGCTTCCCTTTCGTTCGACCGCGCCGTTACGCGCGTCCGTCGCGCAGTTCGCGCCGCAGGATCTTGCCGACGTTCGTTTTCGGCAGCTCCGTACGGAACTCGACCAGCTTCGGCCGCTTGTAGCCGGTGAGCCGCTCCTTGCAGTAGGCGAGGATGTCCTTGTCGGTGAGCGCCGGGTCCTTCTTCACGACGAACAACTTCACGGCTTCGCCGGAATGCTCGTCGGGCACGCCGACCGCCGCCACCTCGAACACGCCCGGATGCGACGCCACCACGTCCTCGACTTCGTTCGGGTACACGTTGAAGCCCGACACGAGGATCATGTCCTTCTTCCGGTCGACGATCTTCACGTAACCTCGCGCATCCATCACGCCGACGTCGCCCGTCTTGAAGAAGCCGTCCGCGAACATGACCTTCGCGGTTTCGTCCGGCCGGTTCCAGTAGCCGGCCATCACCTGCGGCCCGCGGATGCAGATCTCGCCGGGTTCGCCGAGCGCGACGTCGTTGCCGGCGTCGTCGCGAATCGCCACTTCGGTCGACGGCAGCGGCAAGCCGATCGTCCCGCTGTACTCGGTCGCCGTCACGGGGTTGCAGGTCGCCACCGGCGACGTTTCGGACAACCCGTAACCTTCGATGATTGCCGTATGGGTCTTTTCATACCAGCGTTTCGCGACGCCTTCCTGGATCGCCATGCCGCCGCCGTTGGCGATCACGAGCTTCGACAGGTCGAGCTGATTGAATTCCGGGTGGTTCAGCAGTGCGTTGTACAGCGTATTGACTGCCGGGATCGTCGAGATCTGGTAGCCCTTCAGCTCCTTGATCATCCCGGCGATGTCGCGCGGGTTCGGGATCAGGATACCCATGCCACCCGTACGCATCGTCAGGAAGCCGCAGACGGTCAGCGCGAACACGTGATACAGCGGCAGCGCGACAACCGTCACGAACTGTTTCACGTCGGGGAATTTCTCATGCGCCGGATGATGCCAGGCGCCCGCCTGCAACACGTTCGACACGATGTTCCTATGCAGTAGCGTCGCCCCCTTCGCCACGCCGGTCGTACCGCCCGTATATTGCAGGAACGCGACGTCATCGGGGCCGATCTTCTGCGCCTTGAATGCCTGGCGCGCCCCTTCCGACAGTGCGGCCTTGAAGCGCGTGAACGACGGCAGCTGCCAGGCAGGCACCATCTTCTTGACGTTGCGCACGACGTAGTTGACGAGCCATCCCTTGATGCCCAGCAGATCGCCCATCGATGCGACGACGACGTGCTTGACGCCCGTATTCGCGATGACGGCCTGCAGCGTCGACGCAAAATTCTCGAGGATGACGATCGCCTCCGCACCGCTGTCCTTCAGCTGATGCTCGAGCTCGCGCGGCGTATAGAGCGGATTGACGTTGACGACGGTGTAGCCCGCGCGCAGCACCGCAGCGATCGCCACGGGGTACTGCAGCACGTTCGGCATCATGATCGCGACGCGCGCCCCGCGCGCAAGCCCGCGCGATTGCAGCCACGCGCCGAACTGGCGCGACAGCTTGTCGAGTTCGCCGTACGTGATGCCCTTGCCCATGCAGACGAATGCCGTGCGGTCGCGATACTGCCGGAAGCTTTCGTCGAGCAGGTCGGGAACAGAGGGGTAAGGAGACGCGTCAATTTCGGCTGGAACGCCGGGTGGGTACGATTTCAGCCAAATTTTGTCCATACCGCGCGTCTCCTCACTGATTTTCGAATGGTCGTGCTAAAACGCATCGTAACGGCTCGCTCGTTCCGAGACAACAGGGTTAGATGTCCACTTCGAACTTCCGTGGAAATTCGTCTGATCATACGGGGATATCCGATCAAACGCGCTCAACTTCCACGAGGCAGTCGTAGAACGTCGCCGAATTCCCGAGATCGGTAAGTGCCTGGCTCGTCACTTCGTTCGCGTTTCTGCCGTCCGGCGACAGTTTCTTCCACCAGATCGACAGCCCGACGACGAGCCCTGCGCGCGCTCGATCGGTAACTCTCGCGAGCGCCTGCATCGATCCGCGGTCGTTGAAGATGCGAACGACGTCACCTTCCGCGATCCCGCGCGCATCGGCGTCAGACGGGTGGATGTCGAGATGCGGCTCGCCTTCGGTATGACGCAGGCTGTCGACGTTCACGAACGTACTGTTCAGGAAGTGGCGAGCCGGCGGCGAGATCATCGCGAGCGGATAGCGTGCGGCGAGCTCCGGCGCGGCCTCGGCCGACTCGAACGGCGGCAGGTAGTCGGGCACGGGATCCGCGCCCATCTGCTCGAGTCGGGGGCTGTAGAACTCACACTTGCCGGACGGCGTGCGGAAACCACCGTTTGCGAACGGCGCCTCCGGCAGCTTGAGCTTCAACCAGCCATCGCGCTTGAGCGTATCCCAATCGCTGTCGAGCACCGGATCGTCCCAGCGGAGCGCCGCGCGCGCGACCTCTTCGTCGCTGTGATAAAGCGCCGGTTCATCGAGCCCCATGCTTCGCGCGATGCCGCGGAAGATCTCCGTATTCGGCCGAGCCTCTCCCACCGGAGGAATCGACGGCAGGTTCGCCATCACGTAGGTGTGACCGTACGATTTGTGGATGTCCAGATGCTCGAGCTGGGTGGTGGCCGGCAACACAATGTCGGCGAAATCGACGGTATCTGTCTTGAAATGCTCGAGAACGACCGTGAACAGATCCTCACGCGCGAACCCTGCCGCGACCTTCGATGAATCCGGCGCGACCGCCACCGGATTCGAATTGTAGACGATCACCGCTTCGACCTTTGGCCCGAAGGTGGCGTCGCCCGGGTGCAGCAGCGCGTCGCCGATTGCGTTCATGTTGATGATGCGGGGCAGTTTGTGCGGCCAGCCCGGCATCAAATCCGGGCGAAGCAGCGCAGCCTGGTTCACCGGCGCGGATTCCGACGACGAGAGCAACAGCCCGCCGGCCCGGTCCCGCCAGGCGCCCGTGAGTGCTGGCAGGCTTGCGATCGCGCGTACGGCGTTGCCACCGCCGCGAACGCGCTGCATGCCGTAGTTGAGTCGGATCGATGCCTTGCGGGTGGCACCGTAACAACGTGCAAGGTCGATCAGTTCCGACGCGTCGATCCCGCAGATCTGCGCAACGCGTTCCGGCGGATAGGACATCGCCCGCTTCTTGAGCGCGTCGAAGCCGAGCGTATGGCTGGCGATGTAATCGTGGTCGAGCAGGTCTTCGGTTATTAGCACGTGCATCATGCCGAGTGCGAACGCGCCGTCGGTACCAGGCTTCACCGCGATGTGCTGATGACACTTCTCGGCTGTCAGCGAACGATACGGATCGATGGCGACAAGACGTGCGCCTCGGCGCTTCGCTTCCTGCGCACGCGTCCAGAAGTGCAGGCTCGACGCGATCGGGTTTGCTCCCCAAATCAGAATCAGCTCGCTTTCCTCGAAATGCTCGAGGTGCATGCCGAGACTGCCGCCATAGGTGTAACGCAACCCCGCTGCACCGGCCGCCGCGCAAATCGTGCGCTCGAGCCGCGAGGCGCCGAGCTTGTGGAAGAATCGCTGGGCGATGCCCTCCCCCTGCACGAGCCCCATCGTCCCTGCGTAGCTGTACGGCATGATCGCTTCCGGCGCGTGCGCCGCGATTTCACCGATACGACGGCCGATCTCATCGAACGCCTCGTCCCAGCTGATGGGTATGAAATGCCCCTCCCCCTTGGCACCGACGCGCTTGAGCGGGACGGTGAGGCGGTCGGGGTGATGAACGCGATCGGCGTATCGACTGACTTTCGTACACAACACGCCTTGTGTCGGCGGATGGTCGGGATCGCCCGTGACCTTGATCGCCTTGCCGTTTTCGACGGTCACACGCATTGCGCACGTGTCCGGACAATCATGCGGGCAAACGGCCCTAGCTACCTGAATGGCGGCGTTCATCGTTTTGTGTGCAGAGATGGGGATTCGCAAATTTTACGTGGACACGCCGAATTAAGCGTTCATTTCGTACGGTGTCTGAGGTATTTGGCCGAAACGCGATGGGGGAATCGGTTCAGTTTCGGTGGTTCGGTGCGTCGTCCGCGGGGGATTTGCGTGGCGACCCGACACTCGTTGTCGACGATGGCAAGCTGATCACGTACGAGTGTGCTGCCCCAGGTGCGGGAGAGAGAAATTGCAGCTTTGATCGGAGATGGCAGCAATAGGCCAAAGGATCGCGGATGATACTGGCCGATTGGCGTGCCGGGAGCTGCGAGCTCTCGGGAACGGCAGGCGTCTGAATCGACACATTCGGCGCGTGGATATGGCCAGGCCGTCCACTCCGCGCCCCATGCATTTCTGCCGCTTAAATGCAAAAACCCCCGCCTTTCGGGCGGGGGTTCTTGGCTTAGGGAGCCTGACGATTACCTACTTTCACACGGGAATCCGCACTATCATCGGCGTAGAGTCGTTTCACGGTCCTGTTCGGGATGGGAAGGGGTGGGACCGACTCGCTATGGTCATCAGGCAAAGAGGGTTGTTGTGCTGGCTTCGCAGCAAAACCAATCCGGGAAGAAGCAGTAATCTTGAGTTGTGTGTATCACACACGAGAATCCAACTTGTCGCTTGGGATCGCAGCTCGTGCAGGGCACGGCGCCGATCTACAAGGCAGACTTGTTATAGGATCAAGCCTTACGGGCAATTAGTATCAGTTAGCTGAACGCATTACTGCGCTTACACACCTGACCTATCAACGTCCTGGTCTCGAACGACCCTTCAAGGGGATCTAGTCCCCAGGGATATCTCATCTTAAGGCGAGTTTCCCGCTTAGATGCTTTCAGCGGTTATCTCTTCCGAACATAGCTACCCGGCGATGCCACTGGCGTGACAACCGGTACACCAGAGGTTCGTCCACTCCGGTCCTCTCGTACTAGGAGCAGCCCCCTTCAAATATCCAACGCCCACGGCAGATAGGGACCAAACTGTCTCACGACGTTTTAAACCCAGCTCACGTACCTCTTTAAATGGCGAACAGCCATACCCTTGGGACCGGCTACAGCCCCAGGATGAGATGAGCCGACATCGAGGTGCCAAACACCGCCGTCGATATGAACTCTTGGGCGGTATCAGCCTGTTATCCCCAGAGTACCTTTTATCCGTTGAGCGATGGCCCTTCCATACAGAACCACCGGATCACTATGACCTGCTTTCGCACCTGCTCGACTTGTCGGTCTCGCAGTTAAGCACGCTTATGCCATTGCACTATCAGCACGATTTCCGACCGTACCTAGCGTACCTTCGTACTCCTCCGTTACGCTTTGGGAGGAGACCGCCCCAGTCAAACTGCCTACCATGCACTGTCCCCGACCCGGATCACGGGCCAAGGTTAGAACCTCAAACAAACCAGGGTGGTATTTCAAGGACGGCTCCACCGAAACTAGCGTTCCGGTTTCATAGCCTCCCACCTATCCTACACAGATCGGTTCAAAGTCCAATGCAAAGCTACAGTAAAGGTTCATGGGGTCTTTCCGTCTAGCCGCGGGTAGATTGCATCATCACAAACACTTCAACTTCGCTGAGTCTCGGGAGGAGACAGTGTGGCCATCGTTACGCCATTCGTGCAGGTCGGAACTTACCCGACAAGGAATTTCGCTACCTTAGGACCGTTATAGTTACGGCCGCCGTTTACCGGGACTTCAATCAAGAGCTTGCACCCCATCATTTAATCTTCCGGCACCGGGCAGGCGTCACACCCTATACGTCCACTTTCGTGTTTGCAGAGTGCTGTGTTTTTATTAAACAGTCGCAGCCACCAGTTTATTGCAACCCCTTCACCCTCCTGGCGCAGGCCAGTCAAGCTACAAGGGCGTACCTTATCCCGAAGTTACGGTACCAATTTGCCGAGTTCCTTCTCCCGAGTTCTCTCAAGCGCCTTAGAATACTCATCTCGCCCACCTGTGTCGGTTTGCGGTACGGTCATCGTTAGACTGAAGCTTAGAGGCTTTTCTTGGAACCACTTCCAATTGCTTCGCTCCCTAAGGAGCTCGCGCCACACCCTTGAATTACGCGCCCGGATTTGCCTAAGCGCCTTCTCCAATGCAGCGACCGGGACTTCCAACACCCGGACAACCTTCCGCGATCCGTCCCCCCATCGCATCTAACAATGGTGCAGGAATATTGACCTGCTTCCCATCAGCTACGCATTTCTGCCTCGCCTTAGGGGCCGACTCACCCTACGCCGATGAACGTTGCGTAGGAAACCTTGGGCTTACGGCGAGGGGGCCTTTCACCCCCTTTATCGCTACTCATGTCAGCATTCGCACTTCCGATACCTCCAGCACGCTTTTCAACGCACCTTCGCAGGCTTACGGAACGCTCTCCTACCATGCGTGCAAAGCACGCATCCGCAGCTTCGGTATATAGCTTAGCCCCGTTACATCTTCCGCGCAGGACGACTCGATCAGTGAGCTATTACGCTTTCTTTAAAGGGTGGCTGCTTCTAAGCCAACCTCCTGACTGTTTTAGCCTTCCCACTTCGTTTCCCACTTAGCTATATTTGGGGACCTTAGCTGGCGGTCTGGGTTGTTTCCCTCTTGACACCGGACGTTAGCACCCGATGTCTGTCTCCCGTGATTGCACTCTTCGGTATTCGGAGTTTGCTATGGCGGGGTAATCTGCAATAGACCCCCCAACCATGACAGTGCTCTACCCCCGAAGGTGAGACACGAGGCACTACCTAAATAGTTTTCGGAGAGAACCAGCTATTTCCAAGTTTGTTTAGCCTTTCACCCCTATCCACAGCTCATCCCCTAACTTTTCAACGTTAGTGGGTTCGGACCTCCAGTACGTGTTACCGCACCTTCATCCTGGCCATGGATAGATCACTTGGTTTCGGGTCTACGCCCAGCAACTGAACGCCCTATTCGGACTCGCTTTCGCTACGCCTGCCCTATACGGTTAAGCTTGCTACTGAACGTAAGTCGCTGACCCATTATACAAAAGGTACGCCGTCACCCCTTTCGAGGCTCCGACTGTTTGTATGCATGCGGTTTCAGGATCTATTTCACTCCCCTCCCGGGGTTCTTTTCGCCTTTCCCTCACGGTACTGGTTCACTATCGGTCGATCACGAGTATTTAGCCTTGGAGGATGGTCCCCCCATCTTCAGACAGGATTTCACGTGTCCCGCCCTACTTGTCGCACACCTAGTTCTTTCATACTGTTTTCGCCTACAGGGCTATCACCTGCTATGGCCGCACTTTCCAGAGCGTTCGGCTAACAATACAAATAAAGAGTGCAAGGCTCATCCCATTTCGCTCGCCACTACTTTGGGAATCTCGGTTGATTTCTTTTCCTGCGGTTACTTAGATGTTTCAGTTCACCGCGTTCGCTTCACATGGCCTATGTATTCAGCCATGGATACTCCAAAAGGAGTGGGTTTCCCCATTCGGACATCTACGGATCAAAGCTTGTTTGCCAGCTCCCCGTAGCTTTTCGCAGGCTACCGCGTCCTTCATCGCCTGTGATCGCCAAGGCATCCACCACATGCACTTGTTCGCTTGACCCTATAACGAGTCTGTCTCGCGACAGTCGCTACAGGTTGAGTTCTCGCGTTGTGCCGTATTCCAATTTAAGTCGAACATAGAGTTCGAATCATCTTGAGATACATCGATACAATCACAACCCGGATAGTTTCCACGTCCATCTCAAGACGCTTCCGCTATCCAAATTACTTGCTTCTTCCAGATTGTTAAAGAACGACAGCCGATATCTGTTGATATCCTCTGACTGGCTCAATCGCCAATGACAAAGATTCGACTCAAGTCGAATGCTTGTCATTGAAGATTGGTGGAGGCAGACGGGATCGAACCGACGACCCCCTGCTTGCAAAGCAGGTGCTCTCCCAGCTGAGCTATGCCCCCATGAGTACAGATTTGCCTCAGGTACCTACCGCCAGACAAGACAATGGTGGGTCTGGTTGGATTCGAACCAACGACCCCCGCCTTATCAAGACGGTGCTCTAACCGACTGAGCTACAGACCCCTGAGTCTGTCTTTAAATTTACAGCCGATAAGCGTGAGCGCTCAACTTGGCGAGAAGCTCTGGAAAGGAGGTGATCCAGCCGCACCTTCCGATACGGCTACCTTGTTACGACTTCACCCCAGTCATGAATCCTACCGTGGTGACCGTCCTCCTTGCGGTTAGACTAGCCACTTCTGGTAAAACCCACTCCCATGGTGTGACGGGCGGTGTGTACAAGACCCGGGAACGTATTCACCGCGGCATGCTGATCCGCGATTACTAGCGATTCCAGCTTCATGCACTCGAGTTGCAGAGTGCAATCCGGACTACGATCGGTTTTCTGGGATTAGCTCCCCCTCGCGGGTTGGCAACCCTCTGTTCCGACCATTGTATGACGTGTGAAGCCCTACCCATAAGGGCCATGAGGACTTGACGTCATCCCCACCTTCCTCCGGTTTGTCACCGGCAGTCTCCTTAGAGTGCTCTTGCGTAGCAACTAAGGACAAGGGTTGCGCTCGTTGCGGGACTTAACCCAACATCTCACGACACGAGCTGACGACAGCCATGCAGCACCTGTGCGCCGGTTCTCTTTCGAGCACTCCCACCTCTCAGCGGGATTCCGACCATGTCAAGGGTAGGTAAGGTTTTTCGCGTTGCATCGAATTAATCCACATCATCCACCGCTTGTGCGGGTCCCCGTCAATTCCTTTGAGTTTTAATCTTGCGACCGTACTCCCCAGGCGGTCAACTTCACGCGTTAGCTACGTTACTAAGGAAATGAATCCCCAACAACTAGTTGACATCGTTTAGGGCGTGGACTACCAGGGTATCTAATCCTGTTTGCTCCCCACGCTTTCGTGCATGAGCGTCAGTATTGGCCCAGGGGGCTGCCTTCGCCATCGGTATTCCTCCACATCTCTACGCATTTCACTGCTACACGTGGAATTCTACCCCCCTCTGCCATACTCTAGCCTGCCAGTCACCAATGCAGTTCCCAGGTTGAGCCCGGGGATTTCACATCGGTCTTAGCAAACCGCCTGCGCACGCTTTACGCCCAGTAATTCCGATTAACGCTCGCACCCTACGTATTACCGCGGCTGCTGGCACGTAGTTAGCCGGTGCTTATTCTTCCGGTACCGTCATCCCCCGACTGTATTAGAGTCAAGGATTTCTTTCCGGACAAAAGTGCTTTACAACCCGAAGGCCTTCTTCACACACGCGGCATTGCTGGATCAGGCTTTCGCCCATTGTCCAAAATTCCCCACTGCTGCCTCCCGTAGGAGTCTGGGCCGTGTCTCAGTCCCAGTGTGGCTGGTCGTCCTCTCAGACCAGCTACTGATCGTCGCCTTGGTAGGCCTTTACCCCACCAACTAGCTAATCAGCCATCGGCCAACCCTATAGCGCGAGGCCCGAAGGTCCCCCGCTTTCATCCGTAGATCGTATGCGGTATTAATCCGGCTTTCGCCGGGCTATCCCCCACTACAGGACATGTTCCGATGTATTACTCACCCGTTCGCCACTCGCCACCAGGTGCAAGCACCCGTGCTGCCGTTCGACTTGCATGTGTAAGGCATGCCGCCAGCGTTCAATCTGAGCCAGGATCAAACTCTTCAGTTTAAACCTGTTACTGTTTTCGGTTCAGTTAAGAACCGGTCGCTCACTCAAAGCTGACAGGTAAATGAATTACTTCATAAACCTGACTTACTTTAGTGTGAGACTCTTGATACTTTCGCTATCTGATCCGAGGATCAGCTCGCTTTCATCAAGCGCCCACACTTATCGGCTGTTAATTTTTAAAGAGCATTCTGCGAGGAACTTCGTGCTTCCCGGCAGCGCTGCGTTTTCAGCAGCAGAGAAGCGAGATTATGAACCGTGTTTCGCAGTTCGTCAACAACTTTTTAACACCATCGTTGCGACTGCGGGGCTCAACCTCCAGGCTAGCTGCGCGCTCCAGACTCCGGCACACCACCCGCCCTGCTTCCCTTCTCCCGCGCCGCGTTTCCGTTAGCGCGAAAGAGGCGTGATTCTAAGCACCCACCCCCGTCTACGCAAGCCCTTTGTGAAAATATTTTGAAAAAGCCCCCGTGCGCTACCGCGCACGGGGGCTTCGGGCTTGGCGGGCCAAGCAATCATGCCGGCAATCGATACTGACCAACCTCCCGCCGCCTACCCTGACAGCACGATCAGCGGTGCTTGAACACCGGCTTCCGCTTTTCGACGAATGCCGCCATCCCCTCCTTCTGGTCCTCAGTCGCGAACAGCGAATGGAATAGCCGACGTTCGAAATGGACGCCTTCGGCCAGCGTCGTCTCGTACGCACGGTTCACCGACTCCTTGACCATCATGACCGCCGGCAGCGAAAACTCGGCGATCGTCGCCGCGGCGGCAAGCGCCTCGTCGAGCAGCGTGTCGGCCGGCAGCACGCGCGACACGAGCCCCGCGCGCTCCGCTTCGGCTGCGTCCATGAAACGGGCAGTCAGGCACATGTCCATCGCCTTCGCTTTCGATACCGCGCGCGGCAAGCGCTGCGTGCCGCCCGCACCCGGCATGACACCCAGCTTGATTTCCGGCTGGCCGAACTTGGCCGTGTCCGCCGCAAAGATGATGTCGCACATCATGGCCAGCTCGCAGCCACCACCCAATGCAAAGCCCGAAACCGCGGCAATGATCGGCTTGCGGATCTCACGGACCGTCTCCCAGTTGCGCGTGATGTAGTCGCCCCGGTAGACATCCATATAGGAGTAGGTCGCCATCATGCCGATGTCGGCGCCCGCCGCGAACGCCTTCTCGCTCCCGGTCACGACGATCGCGCCGATGCCATCGTCCGCATCGAACGCCTTCAGCGCGGCCCCCAGTTCATCCATCAGTGCATCGTTCAGCGCATTCAGCGCCTTCGGACGGTTCAGCGTAACCAGCCCGACACGCCCCCGGGTCTCCACCAGGATGTTCTCGTAAGCCATCTATTTCTCCTCGATCAATGAAATGAGAAACGCCTCGCACATGCGAATAGTTTGATGCTACCATTCTCCGACCAACCGGTCGGTTAATTAATCGATCCAACCCCTCTCAACGTCCATCAGGCCGCAGCCATGACCCATGCACTGTTCACGAAGCACGAAGACACGCTGAAACACGCACTCGCCGCCATCGAGAGCCGCGGGTACTGGAGCCCGTTCGCCGAAATGCCGAGCCCCAAAGTGTACGGGGAAAGCGCGAACGCAGATGGCGAGGCCGCGTTCAAGTCGCATCTCGACAAGACGTTCGCGATCGACCAGCCGGTATCAGGAGAAACGGTCGGCGCAGAGCGCTCGCCGTACGGTATTGCACTGGGCCTCCGGTATCCGAAGTCGACGCCCGACGAGCTGATCGCTGCCGCTGCCGCAGCACAGCGCTCATGGCGCGAAGCCGGCCCGAGCGCCTGGATCGGCGTCAGTCTCGAAATCCTCGCGCGCCTGAATCGCGCCAGCTTCGAAATCGCCTACAGCGTGATGCACACCACGGGGCAGGCATTCATGATGGCGTTCCAGGCCGGCGGCCCGCACGCACAAGATCGCGCGCTCGAGGCAGTCGCCTATGCATGGGATGAACTGCGCCGCATCCCGGCCGACGCACACTGGGAAAAGCCGCAAGGCAAGAACCCGCCGCTCGCGATGCACAAGCGCTACACGATCGTCCCGCGCGGCACCGGGCTCGTGCTCGGCTGCTGCACCTTCCCGACCTGGAACGGCTATCCCGGCCTGTTCGCCGATCTCGCAACCGGCAACACCGTGATCGTCAAGCCGCATCCGGGCGCGATCCTGCCGCTCGCCATCACCGTCCGGATCGCTCGCGACGTGCTGCGCGAAGCCGGTTTCGATCCGAACGTCGTCACGCTCCTCGCGACCGAACCCAACGACGGCGCACTCGTCCAGGATCTCGCGCTGCGCCCCGAGATCAAGCTGATCGACTTCACCGGCAGCACGCAAAACGGCACGTGGCTCGAACGCCATGCCCATCAGGCACAGGTCTATACAGAGAAGGCTGGCGTCAACCAGATCGTGATCGACTCGACCGACGACCTGAAGGCCGCTGCCAAGAACATCGCGTTTTCGCTGGCGCTGTACTCCGGCCAGATGTGCACGGCACCGCAGAACATCTACGTGCCGCGCGACGGCATCCGGACGGCGGACGGCCATGCGAGCTTCGACGAGGTCGCACAGGCCATCGCCGTTGCCGTGCAAAAACTCACCGGCGACCCGGCACGCTCGGTCGAACTGATCGGCGCCATCCAGAACGAAAGCGTGACCGCGCGCATCGACAACGCACGCAAGCTCGGCCGCGTGCTCGCCGACAGCCTGACCCTCCAGCACCCTGCGTTCCCTGATGCCCGCGTGCGCACGCCGCTCGTGCTGCAACTCGACGTGGCCGATCGCGAGAAATTCACGCAGGAGTGGTTCGGCCCGATCTCGTTCGTGATCGCGACCGACTCGACCGCGCAGTCGCTCGACCTCGCCGGGGAAATCGCGGCGGAACATGGCGCGCTGACCCTCTCCGTCTACAGCACCGACGACGGGATCGTCGACGCCGCCCACGATGCGGCGGTACGCGGTGGCGTCGCACTGTCGATCAACCTGACGGGCGGCGTGTTCGTGAACCAGTCGGCAGCGTTCTCGGATTTCCACGGCACGGGCGCGAATCCGGCAGCCAACGCGGCGCTGGCCGACCCGGCGTTCGTCGCCAACCGGTTCCGCGTAGTGCAAAGCCGTGTCCATGTTGCGCCGAAAGCAGCACCCGTGGAAGCCGGCCAACCGGCATAACCCGAATGGCCGACGTGCAAACGCCGCCACGTTCTCTACCATGAACGAATCCGCCACCCGGCGGGTTCGTTGCTCATCGATACGCCCATGACAGACGCCTTTATCTGCGACGCGATTCGCACTCCCATTGGCCGCTACGGCGGCGCCCTGAAAGACGTCCGCGCCGACGACCTCGGTGCAGTGCCGCTCAAGGCGCTCGTCGAGCGCAACCGTGACGTCGACTGGACGGCAATCGACGATGTGATCTACGGCTGCGCAAACCAGGCCGGCGAGGACAACCGCAACGTCGCCCGCATGTCGGCGTTGCTCGCGGGCCTGCCGACCGACGTGCCCGGCACGACGCTGAACCGGCTGTGCGGCTCCGGGATGGATGCGGTCGGTACAGCCGCGCGCGCGATCAAGGCCGGCGAGGCGCGTCTGATGATCGCGGGCGGCGTCGAGAGCATGACGCGTGCGCCGTTCGTGATGGGCAAGGCCCCGAGCGCGTTCGCACGCCAGGCCGACATCTTCGACACGACGATCGGCTGGCGCTTCATCAATCCCCTGATGAAACAACTTTATGGCGTCGATTCGATGCCCGAGACGGCCGAAAACGTCGCGGTCGACTACAACATCAGCCGCGCCGACCAGGATCTGTTCGCGCTGCGCAGCCAGCAAAAGGCCGCGCGTGCGCAGCAGGACGGTACGCTCGCCGACGAAATCGTTGCCGTCACGGTTCCGCAGAAGAAAGGCGATCCGCTGGTCGTGTCGCGCGACGAGCATCCGCGCGAGACATCGCTCGAAGCGCTCGCGAAGCTGAAGGGCGTCGTGCGTCCGGACGGCTCGGTGACGGCCGGCAACGCCTCGGGCGTCAACGACGGTGCGTGCGCGCTGCTGCTCGCCAATGCGCAGGCAGCCGACCAGTACGGCCTGCGCCGCCGCGCACGCGTCATCGGCATGGCGACAGCCGGCGTCGCGCCGCGCGTGATGGGCATCGGCCCCGCGCCGGCCACGCAAAAACTGCTGCACCAACTCGGCATGACCATCGATCAATTCGACGTGATCGAGCTGAACGAGGCGTTCGCGTCCCAAGGTCTCGCGGTGCTGCGCATGCTCGGCGTCGCCGACGACGATCCGCGCGTGAACCCGAACGGCGGCGCGATTGCACTGGGCCATCCGCTCGGCGCATCGGGCGCCCGGCTCGTGACCACGGCGCTCCACCAACTCGAGCGTACGGGCGGCCGCTTTGCGCTCTGTACGATGTGCATCGGCGTCGGCCAGGGCATCGCACTCGCGATCGAACGGGTGTAACCCACGCACGGCGCGCCTATAACGAAGTCATGAAGGAGACACTGCATGTCCTATCAGGCGATTCAGCTGGAAATCGATCAGGCCTCGAACGTAGCCACGATTACCCTCAACCGCCCCGACAAGCTGAACAGCTTTACGCGGGCGATGCATCGCGAGTTGCAGTCGGCGCTCGATGATGTCGAGGCGGCCGGTGCGCGCGCGCTGATCCTGACAGGTGCGGGGCGCGGCTTCTGCGCGGGCCAGGACCTGGCTGATCTCGACTTCACGCCGGGCGCGTCCACCGATCTCGGCGCGCTGATCGACGAGCACTTCAATCCACTGATCCGCCGCCTGCAGCATCTGCCGATTCCGGTGATCGCCGCCGTCAACGGCACCGCGGCCGGCGCCGGTGCGAATCTCGCGCTCGCCTGCGATCTCGTGTTCGCCGCCCGCTCGAGCAGCTTCATCCAGGCCTTCGTCAAGATCGGTCTCGTGCCCGATTCGGGCGGTACGTGGTTCCTGCCGCAACGCGTCGGCATGGCACGCGCGCTGGGGCTCGCGCTGACCGGCGACAAGCTCGGCGCCGAACAGGCCGAGCAATGGGGCTTGATCTGGCGCGCGGTCGACGACGACGCGCTCGCTGCGTCAGCCCGCCAGCTCGCCACCCAGCTCGCGCAGCAGCCGACGCTCGCGATCGCATCGATCAAGCAATCGATGCGTGCCAGTGTCACGAACACGCTCGACCAGCAACTCGACATGGAACGCGACCTGCAGCGCAGGCTCGGCCAGTCGCACGACTACGCGGAAGGCGTGAAGGCATTCATCGAGAAGCGCGCGCCGCGCTTCGAGGGGCGTTGACATGACGAACGCCACTGCCACGCTCGACCCCGATGCGCTCGCCCGCGCCACCGCGCGGGCCATGTACGA
The DNA here is from genome assembly GCF_002223045.2 of Burkholderia sp. HI4860. Lineage (NCBI taxonomy): Bacteria > Pseudomonadati > Pseudomonadota > Betaproteobacteria > Burkholderiales > Burkholderiaceae > Burkholderia > Burkholderia sp. HI4860. The sequence goes on from NZ_NKFO02000003.1 coordinate 1,403,406, forward strand.
CGCCGACGCATGCAGCCGTGCGTTCGGGATGGAAATCGCCGAAGTACGCGCCGGCTACGCGCGCCTGCAGATGCGCGTGCGGCCCGAATTCCTGAACGGGCATCAGACCTGCCATGGCGGGATCATCTTCACGCTGGCCGATTCGACGTTCGCGTTCGCGTGTAACTCGTACAACGTGAATACCGTCGCGGCCGGCTGCTCGATCGAATTCCTGCGCCCCGTGCACGGCGATGACGTGCTGACGGCCGAGGCGATCGAGCAGGCGCGCGCCGGCCGCCAAGGCATCTACGACATCCGCGTCACGAACCAGACCGGCGAAACCGTCGCGATGTTTCGCGGCAAATCCGCCCAGATCAAGGGCACGGTCATCCCGGAAGACCGCTGACGTCGACGGCTCGCACATAACAAACACTGGAGACATGCATGACTACCCCGCTACCGCTCGAGCCGATCGAGACCGCCTCACGCGACGAGCTGACCGCGCTGCAGCTCGAGCGCCTCAAGTGGTCGCTCCGGCATGCGTATGACCACTCCCCCGTCTATCGTCGCAAGTTCGACGACGCGGGTGTCCACCCGGACGACCTGAAAACGCTCGCCGACCTGTCGCGCTTCCCGTTCACGACGAAGAGCGACCTGCGCGACAGTTACCCGTTCGGGATGTTCGCGGTGCCGCAGGACCAGATCTCGCGCATTCATGCGTCGTCGGGCACGACCGGCAAGCCGACGGTCGTCGGCTATACGGCCGGCGACATCGACACTTGGGCGAATCTCGTCGCGCGCTCGATCCGCGCCGCCGGTGCGCGCCGCGGCGACAAGGTGCACGTCAGCTACGGCTATGGCCTGTTCACGGGCGGGCTTGGCGCGCACTACGGCGCCGAACGCGCAGGGCTGACCGTGATCCCGTTCGGTGGCGGCCAGACCGAGAAGCAGGTGCAGCTGATTCAGGATTTCCGACCCGACATCATCATGGTGACGCCGAGCTACATGCTGTCGATCGCCGACGAAATCGAGCGCCAAGGTCTCGATCCCGTGCAGAGTTCGCTGCGCATCGGCATCTTCGGCGCGGAACCCTGGACCAACGACATGCGCGTCGCGATCGAGCAGCGGATGGGCATCGATGCGGTCGACATTTACGGGCTGTCCGAAGTGATGGGCCCCGGCGTCGCATCCGAATGCGTCGAGACTAAGGACGGCCCGACCATCTGGGAAGACCACTTCTACCCGGAAATCATCGATCCCGAAACCGGCGAAGTGCTTCCGGACGGCGAACTCGGCGAGCTCGTATTCACGTCGCTGACGAAGGAGGCGCTGCCGATCGTCCGCTACCGGACCCGCGACCTCACGCGGCTGTTGCCCGGCACTGCCCGCACGATGCGCCGGATGGAGAAAATCACCGGGCGCTCGGACGACATGATGATCGTGCGCGGCGTCAACGTGTTCCCGACGCAAATCGAGGAGCAGTTGCTCAAGCAGCGCGCGCTCGCGCCACACTATCAGATCGTGCTGACGAAGGAAGGTCCGCTCGACGTGATGACGCTCAATGTCGAGCCTTGCCCCGAGACAGCACCCGATACGGCGGCGATCCATGCGGCAATACAGGCGCTCGCCTACGACATCAAGTCGCTGATCGGCGTGACGGCCGTGATCAACGTGCTGCCCGTGAACGGGATCGAGCGGTCAGTCGGCAAGGCGCGACGCGTCGTCGACAAGCGCAGGGGCTGACGAAAGTCGCTGCGCGTCAATCACGCGCGGTGAATCCGTGGCTGCAAATGAAACAGCCCGATCGGCCAACACCGATCGGGCTGTTTCATTCCGGGATGCATTTGGGCATCCGCCGACGCAACAAGCGCATCACGAAATCTGACACAGCGCGTCCGCCCTCACAATCCGAGCGACGTGCCCCACGCACACCGCCGCTTCCACGAATGCCGCGTCTACCGCATCGGCGATGACCCGAGAAACCCCAGCCACCCGCGCCGCGTCACATCACGAATTCGGGAACAGCAGCCACATCCGGCCGACCTGCTTCATCCGCCCGGCCTGATCGCCTGCATCGTCGCCGAGCCCCCAGAAATAGTCAGCCCGCACGCCGCCCTTGATCGCGGAGCCCGTATCCTGCGCGAAAACAAGCCGGTTCATCGGCGTATTCGTCAGCGGGCGCGTCGTCTGCAGGAACACGGGCGTGCCAAGCGGGATCGACGACGGATCGACGGCGATCGAGCGCTCCGGCGTCAGCGGCACGCCCAGCGCGCCGATCGGGCCGTCCGCGCCGCCGTGCGGTGCATCTTCCTTGGTCGGCATGTCGCGGAAGAACACGAACCGCGGGTTCGTGTCGAGCAACGCGTCGACGCGCGTCGGGTTCGCCTTCGCCCACGCCTTGATGCCCTGCATCGTCGCTTGGGCGGGCGTCAGCTCGCCGCGATCGAGCAGCCACTTGCCGATCGAGCGGTACGGCTGGTTGTTGGTGCCGCCGAAGCCGACCCGCATCACCGAACCGTCGTCGAGCAGCACACGCCCCGAGCCCTGCACCTGCAGGAAGAACGCTTCGATCGGGTCGTCGACCCACACGAGTTCGTTGCCGTTCAGGATGCCGGCGCGTTCGAGCTGCGCGCGTGCCGGCAACGCGGCGCCCGGGCGATAACCGGCCGGCCAGCGGTAGAGCGCGTACTGATACGGACCGCGACGCACGCGCGAACCATGCAGCAGCGGCTCGTAATAGCCGGTCACGAGCCCGTCGAGCGTACCGTCGGTGTTCGCAAGCTGGAACGGCGTGAAATACGTTTCGAAGAACGTGCGTGCACTGCTGACGTCGAGCTCGTCGAGCCGGTCGGCGGCCGCGCAGGCGCGTGTCCAGGCCGGCTGGCGCGCGAGCCGCACGCAGTTCTGTCGCAGCGCGGCGGTTGCGCCGAGCAGCGAATCGTCCTGCCAGCCCGGCACCTGTTGCCACGCGACCGGCGTGAGCCGCTTCGCGGCGACCTGTCCCGGCACGATCGCCGCGCCGGTCGGCGGCTTCAGCGACGACGTCCGCGTCGGCGCGCCACCGCACGCCGCCAGCAGCGCCGCCGCGGCAGCCGCCGCGACCCACCCGGCCACCCGGGGCCCAAACCACATACAATGTCCGTTCTTGATGGAAACCGCCATGTCAGATTTTCTCGACCAATATCCGATGCTCATCTTCGCGCTCGAAGCCTTCGTAGCGCTCGCCTTGCTGATCTTCATCGTCGTGTGGACGTCGTCGGGCAGAAAGAAGCACACCCGCAAGCCGCGCTAATACCCTGACGCACTCCGCACGCTCAATGCAGCGTGCGCGGCATGTGCAGTGCGAACTCGTCGACCGGCGCCTCGAAACGCTCGCCGTCCTCCGCCACGCAGAAGTACGCGCCACGCATCGTGCCGACCGGTGTCGCGATCACGGCCCAGCTCGTGTACTCGAAGTGCTCGCCCGGCTGCAGCAGCGGCTGGTGCCCGACGACGCCGAGCCCCTTCACTTCCTGCACGTGGTTCTCGCTGTCCGTGATGATCCAGTGACGCGCGATCAGCTGCGCCGCGACCTGTCCCGTGTTGCGGATCGTCAGCGTGTACGCGAATGCGTATTGACGGCGATCGGGGTCGGATTGTTCCGGCAAGTAGCTGGTTTTCACCGAAACGGTGAATTGATACTGACTCATGGTGTTTCCGCTGGAAGATGACCGCCCGTGCCGGCATGGGCAACGGGGCCGCGGGCGCGCCGCATTGGTTCGGCATTCTATGCGCAATCCGGCCTCGACCGCACGGCCTGCCGCCGCGCACCGGGTCGGCGGACGGTAGAATGGCGGTTTTGCGCCGCAACGTCCCCGCTCCCCTGCCATGACCCAATTCCGCATCGCTCCCAGCATCCTGTCGGCCGATTTCGCACGGCTCGGCGAAGAAGTCCGCAACGTGGTCGCCGCCGGCGCCGACTGGATCCACTTCGACGTGATGGACAACCATTACGTGCCGAACCTGACCATCGGCCCGCTCGTATGCGAAGCGATCCGCCCGCACGTACAGGTGCCGATCGACGTGCACCTGATGGTGCGCCCGGTCGACCGGATCGTGCCCGATTTTGCGAAGGCCGGTGCCAACCTGATCAGCTTCCACCCGGAAGGCTCCGATCACATCGACCGCACGCTGTCGCTGATCCGCGACCACGGCTGCAAGGCCGGCCTCGTGTTCAACCCGGCCACGCCGCTGAACTACCTCGACCACGTGATGGACCGCCTCGACTTCGTGCTGCTGATGTCGGTCAACCCGGGCTTCGGCGGCCAGTCGTTCATTCCGGAAACGCTGAACAAGCTGCGCGAAGCACGCGCACGCATCGACGCGTACACCGAGCGCACCGGCCGCGAGATCCTGCTCGAGGTCGACGGTGGCGTGAAGACCGACAACATCGCGGAAATCGCGGCGGCCGGCGCCGACACCTTCGTTGCGGGTTCGGCGATCTTCGGCAAGCCCGACTACCGCAAGGTGATCGACGAGATGCGCGCCGCGCTCGCTACCGTCGAGCGGAGCTGACGCCGTGGCCGACTCGTCGCTCGCCGGCCATGCGCCGGCCGGAGCCGCGCCGCAAGCCGCCCCGATCCGCTTCGCCACGTCGCGCATCGACGCGGCGCTGATCGATCTCGATGGCACCATGGTCGATACGGCCGACGATTTCACGGCCGGCCTGAACGGGATGCTCGCGCAGCTCGGCGCGCCGGCCACGTCGCGCGACGAGGTGATCGGCTACGTCGGCAAGGGCTCCGAACACCTGATCCAGAGCGTGCTGAAGCCGCGCTTCGCGGCCGACGAGGCGCACGCCCGCTTCGACGACGCGCTGGCGATCTACCAGACCGAGTACGCGAAGATCAACGGCCGCCACACACGCCTCTACCCGGACGTGGCCGCGGGCCTCGACGCGCTGCGCGCAGCCGGCATCCGGCTCGCATGCGTGACGAACAAGCCGCATCGCTTCGCGGTCGAGCTGCTCGAGCAATACGGGCTGGCCGATTGCTTCGGCATCGTGCTCGGCGGCGACAGCGTCGCGCGCAAGAAGCCCGATCCGCTGCCGATGCTGACGGCCTGCAACGCGCTCGGCGTCGCACCGGATGCGGCAGTCGCGATCGGCGACTCGGAAAACGACGCGCTGGCAGGCCGCGCGGCCGGGATGGCGACGCTGACGGTGCCGTACGGCTACAACCATGGCAAAGCTATACAAACGATAAATTCGGATGGTATAGTCGATTCGTTGCTGGTCGCGGCTCGCGCAATCTCCGCGCACAACGCCGGCCGGCCAACCCTCTGATTATTTCTTCCATCTGCATGTTTCTGAATAAAAAACGGAGTCTGAGCAGCATCGACCGGGGAGCCTGGCCCTGGCGTCGCTGGTCGCGCTAACCTCTTCGATGAGGTACGCTGAAGCACGTCTTCAGCGCCGTTTTTTATCTCGCTGCGCATCCGCGCGCCGATCGTCGCACCACCTCGAGTTCTACCGCGTCCGAACGCTTGCGTTCCGGCTCGGCCGCAGGCTCGCGACGTTCACGCCCGGAGTGCCGGCCGGCAACAGGCACTTCTCGATCGACCGCCCTTTCGCCGACGGCAACCTGCACAGCGTCAAGTGATCCCTGGCGCACGCGCCGCTCGTCCCGAACAGGACCGGAACATGACCGAACTCGAATTTCAATCGCTCGCGAACGAAGGCTACAACCGCATCCCGCTGATCGCGGAAGCCCTCGCCGATCTCGAAACGCCGCTGTCCCTCTACCTGAAGCTGGCCCAGCCCGAACGCTCGGGCGCCAACTCGTTCCTGCTCGAATCGGTGGTCGGCGGCGAACGCTTCGGCCGCTATTCGTTCATCGGCCTGCCGGCCCGTACGCTCGTGCGGACCCGCAACGGCGTATCGGAAGTCGTGCGCGACGGCCAGGTCGTCGAGACGCATGACGGCGACCCGTTCCAGTTCATCGAATCGTTCCAGGCGCGCTTCAAGGTGGCGCAGCGCCCGGGCCTGCCACGCTTTTGCGGCGGTCTCGCCGGCTACTTCGGCTACGACGCGGTACGCTACATCGAGAAGAAGCTCGCAAACACCGCACCGCGCGACGATCTCGGCCTGCCCGACATCCAGTTGCTGCTGACCGAGGAAGTCGCGGTCATCGACAACCTCGCCGGCAAGCTGTACCTGATCATCTACGCGGACCCGAGCCAGGCCGAAGCCTATACGAAGGCGAAACAGCGCCTGCGCGAACTCAAGCAGCGCCTGCGCACGACCGTGCAGCCGCCCGTTACGTCGGCGAGCGTGCGCACCGAGACGTTCCGCGAATTCAAGAAGGACGACTACCTGGCCGCCGTGCGCCAGGCGAAGGAATACATCGCGGCCGGCGAGCTGATGCAGATCCAGGTCGGCCAGCGCCTGACGAAACCGTACCGCGACAATCCGCTGTCGCTGTATCGCGCGCTGCGTTCGCTGAATCCGTCGCCGTACATGTACTACTACAACTTCGGCGATTTCCACGTGGTCGGCGCATCGCCGGAAATCCTCGTACGCCAGGAAAAGCGCGGCGAAGACCAGATCGTCACGATCCGCCCGCTCGCTGGCACGCGACCGCGCGGCAACACGCCCGAACGCGACGCGGAACTCGCGACCGAGTTGCTCAACGATCCGAAGGAGATCGCCGAGCACGTGATGCTGATCGACCTCGCACGCAACGACGTCGGCCGCATCGCGGAAATCGGCTCGGTGCACGTGACCGACCAGATGGTCATCGAGAAATACTCGCACGTGCAGCACATCGTCAGCTCGGTCGAAGGCAAGCTGAAGCCCGGCATGACGAACTACGACGTGCTGCGCGCGACGTTCCCGGCCGGCACGCTGTCCGGCGCGCCGAAGGTCCGTGCGATGGAACTGATCGACGAGCTCGAGCCGGTCAAGCGCGGGCTGTACGGCGGCGCCGTCGGCTACCTGTCGTTCTCGGGCGAGATGGATCTCGCGATCGCGATCCGCACGGGCCTGATCCACAACGGCAACCTGTACGTGCAAGCGGCGGCCGGCGTCGTCGCGGATTCGGTGCCCGAATCCGAATGGCAAGAGACCGAGAACAAGGCGCGCGCGGTGCTGCGTGCGGCCGAACAGGTCCAGGACGGCCTCGATAGCGACTTCTGACCGGAGACTGACCATGCTGCTCATGATCGACAACTACGACTCGTTTACCTACAACCTGGTCCAGTACTTCGGCGAACTCGGCGAGGACGTGCGCACCTACCGCAACGACGAAATCACGCTCGACGAAATCGCGAGTCTGAATCCCGATGCGATCTGCCTGTCGCCCGGCCCGAGCAACCCGCAACACGCGGGCATCACGCTCGCCGTGCTGAAGGAATTCGCGGGCAAGAAGCCGATCCTCGGCGTGTGCCTCGGCCATCAGGCGATCGGCGAGGCCTTCGGCGGCCGCGTCGTGCGCGCGAAGACCATCATGCACGGCAAGGTGAGCAAGATCGAAACCGACTGCCGCGGCGTGTTCGCCGACCTGCCGAAGCACTTCGACGTCACGCGCTATCACTCGCTTGCGATCGAGCGCGAATCGCTGCCCGACTGCCTCGAGGTGTCCGCCTGGACCGACGACGGCGAAATCATGGGCGTGCGCCACAAGACGCTGCCGATCGAAGGCGTGCAGTTCCACCCGGAATCGATCCTGTCCGAGCATGGCCACGCGCTGCTCGAGAATTTCCTGAAACAGGCGCGCGCCGCGGCCGCGCAAGCCGCCTGACGGGAGCCTCACGATGACGATTACCCCGCAGGAAGCGCTGCAGCGCACGATCGAACACCGCGAAATCTTCCACGACGAGATGCTGCACCTGATGCGGCTCATCATGCGCGGCGACATGTCGCCCGTGATGGCGGCCGCGATCATCACCGGGCTGCGCGTGAAGAAGGAGACGATCGGCGAGATCGCTGCCGCCGCAACCGTGATGCGCGAATTCGCGAACCACGTCGAGGTGCAGGACAACTCGAACTTCGTCGACATCGTCGGCACCGGCGGCGACGGCTCGCACACGTTCAACATCTCGACCGCGTCGATGTTCGTCACGGCCGCGGCCGGCGCGAAAGTCGCGAAGCACGGCAACCGCGGCGTATCGAGCAAGTCCGGCAGCGCCGACGTGCTCGAGGCGCTCGGCGTGAACATCGACCTGCAGTCCGACCAGGTTGCCGCGTCGATCGCCGAAACGGGCATGGGCTTCATGTTCGCGCCGAACCATCACCCGGCGATGAAGAACATCGCGGCCGTGCGCCGCGAGCTCGGCGTGCGCACGATCTTCAACATCCTCGGCCCGCTGACCAACCCGGCCGGCGCGCCGAACCAGCTGATGGGCGTGTTCCACCCCGACCTCGTCGGCATCCAGGTGCGCGTGATGCAGCGCCTGGGCGCGCAGCACGTGCTGGTCGTGTACGGCAAGGACGGGATGGACGAGGTATCGCTCGGCGCGGCAACGCTCGTCGGCGAGCTGCGCGACGGCAAGGTGCACGAATACGAGATCCATCCGGAAGACTTCGGCCTGCAGATGGTGTCGAACCGCACGCTGAAGGTGGAAAATTCCGACGAATCGCGCACGATGCTGCTCGGCGCGCTGGACAACCAGCCGGGCGTCGCGCGTGAGATCGTCACGCTGAACGCCGGCACCGCGCTCTATGCGGCGAACGTCGCCGAGTCGATCGCGGACGGCATCCAGCTGGCCCGCGAAGCGATCGCGAGCGGCAAGGCCCGTGCGAAAGTCGACGAACTCGTGCGCTTCACGCAGCAGTTCAAGCGCTGACTCCCCTTACGAATCAAGCAGGAATCCACATGAGCGACATTCTCGACCGAATCATCGCCGTCAAGCGCGAAGAAGTCGCGGCGGCCATGCGCAGCGCACCGCTCGAGGCACTGAAACTGGAAGCGTCCGCGCGCGACCTGCGCGACTTCGTCGGCGCATTGCGCGCGAAGCATGCGGCCGGCCACGCGGCCGTGATTTCCGAAATCAAGAAGGCCAGCCCGTCGAAGGGCGTGCTGCGTGAGCATTTCGTGCCGGCCGACATCGCGCGTTCGTATGCAGCGCACGGCGCCGCGTGCCTGTCGGTGCTGACCGACGAGCAGTTCTTCCAGGGCAGCGCCCGCTATCTCGAACAAGCGCGCGCGGCCTGCGAACTGCCGGTGCTGCGCAAGGACTTCATCGTCGACGCGTACCAGATCATCGAAGCGCGCGCGATGGGTGCCGACGCGATCCTGCTGATCGCCGCCGCGCTCGACACGCCGCTGATGCAGGATCTCGAAGCGTATGCGCACTCGCTCGGCCTCGCGGTGCTGGTCGAAGTACACGACCGCAACGAGATGGAACAGGCGCTGACGCTCAAGACGCCGCTGCTCGGCATCAACAACCGCAACCTGCGCACGTTCGAGACGTCGATCCAGAACACACTCGACATGCTCGACATGATTCCGGCGGACCGCATCGTCGTGACCGAGTCGGGCATCCTGTCGCGCACCGACGTCGACACGATGCGTGCGGCGAACGTGAACACGTTCCTCGTCGGCGAGGCGTTCATGCGCGCCGAGCAGCCGGGCGAGGAACTCGCACGGATGTTCTTCTGATGGCAATCGAAAAGGAAATCAAGCTCGCGCTGCCGGCCGGCCAGGCCGACGCCGCGCGACGCTTCTTCGAGACGCTGACCGGCGAACCCGGTCGCGACATCACGCTCGCAAACGTCTATTACGATACGCCCGATCTCGCGCTGGCCCGCTCGAAGAGCGCGGTGCGCGTGCGCCGCACGCCGCAAGGCTGGCTGCAGACATTCAAGACGGTCGGTAGCGCGGAAGGCGGCCTGCATCGCCGCCACGAGTGGGAGCTGCCGGTCGCCGGCGATGCGCTCGAGATCGACGCGCTCGTCGCCGCCTGCGACGTGCCGGAAGCCGCCGCCGCGTTGAATGACGCGGCCGGCACGCTGTCGGCGCTGTTCCGCACGGATTTTTCGCGTACGCTGTGGCGCATCGCAATCGGCGGCGCAACGGTCGAGGCCGCGGTGGACCTCGGCGAGATCGTCGTCCAGGCGGAACACGAAACGCGCCGCGAACCGATCAGCGAAATCGAACTCGAACTGATCGACGGCCCGGAGGCAGCACTCGCAACGCTCGCCGCCGAATTGCAGCAAGCGCTGCCGGGCCTCGTTCCCGAAAACATCAGCAAGGCGCAGCGCGGCTACCGGCTGCGCGCGCAATAACCCGCATCACGCATGGCAACCCGCAAGACTTCCCGCGCGCCGCAACAGGCGTCGCTGTTCGATGATCCCGTGCCGGAAACGGCACCGGCCGATATTCCGCCGCCGGCGCCCGAAGCGCCCACGGCCGGGCGCAAGCCCGCAAAGAAAACCGCGGCTCCGGCTGCGGCCCCGACGGCGCCGCAGCCCGCTGCCGCCGACGTCCCGCACCTCGCCGCGCAATTCGACGCGCTGCCGCCAGTCTGGCGCGACGTGCTGAAACCCTTTACCGACAGCGACGCGTATGCGCCGCTGTGCCGCTTCGTCGATGACGAGCGTGCGGCCGGCAAGACGGTCTACCCGACCGACGTGTTCCGCGCGCTGCGCCTGACGAGCCCGGACGACGTAAAAGTCGTGATCCTCGGCCAGGATCCGTACCACGGTGACGATCGCGGCACGCCGCAAGCGCACGGGCTCGCGTTCTCGGTGCCGCCGGCCGTGCGCACCCCGCCGTCGCTGCGCAACATCTTCAAGGAAATCGCCGCGAACTTCGGCCACGACACGCCGCGCCATGGCTGCCTCGACACCTGGGCGCGCCAGGGCGTGCTGCTGCTCAACACGGTGCTGACGGTCGAGCGCGGGGCCGCCGCGAGCCATGCGAAGCGCGGCTGGGAGCAGTGCACGGACACGCTGATCCGCGAACTCGCCGGCCGCCATCAGGGGCTCGTCTTCATGCTGTGGGGCGCCCACGCGCAGGCGAAGCGCGCGCTGTTCGACGCCAGCGCGCACTGCGTGCTCGAGGCGCCGCATCCGTCGCCGCTGTCCGCGCACCGCGGCTTCCTCGGCTGCCGCCATTTCGCGCTCGCGAACGACTATCTGGTCGAGGCAGGTCGCGAACCGATCGACTGGCGCCTGCCTGAAGTGGCGGAAACGCTCGCGTAACCGCCGCGCCGCCGTTCGTTCGCCACGCCAGCCGGCGTGCAAAAACGCCGCGCCCCTTTCGGGTCGCGGCGTTTTTTTATCGGGCGATGCGGCGGGTGCGGCGCACCCGCATCGACCTTACGCGGCGGCGATCGCTTCGCGTGCGCCAGCCAGCGCCGCGCTTTGCGCCTCCGCGCCGAGGTTCAGGCCTTCCGCGAAGATGAAGTTCACGTCGGTCATGCCGACGAAGCCGAGGAACGTACGCAGGTACGGGGTCTGGCTGTCGTTCGGCGTACCGGCGTACTTGCCGCCACGGGCCGTCACCACGTGAACCTTCTTGCCCTTGATCAGACCTTCCGGACCGTTCTCGGTGTAGCGGAACGTGACGCCTGCACGTGCGATCCAGTCGAAGTACGTCTTCAGTTGCGACGAGATGCCGAAGTTGTACATCGGTGCGCCGATCACGATGATGTCGGCAGCTTGCAGTTCGGCGATCAGTGCATCGCTCTTCGCGACGATCGCATTCTGTTCCGCGGTGCGCTTGTCGGCCGGCGTGAAGAACGCGCCGAGCACCGATTCGTCGAGATGCGGCAGCGCGTCGGCCAGCAGGTCGCGAACCACGACGTTCGCGCCGGGGTTCGATTGTTGCAGCTTTGCCGTCAGTTCGTTGGCCAGCAGCGTGGATTGCGCACCTTGCGAACGCGCGGCGGAATTGATTTGCAGAATGGTCGTCATGTCAGGCTCCAGTAGGGTTGCGCTTTGGTAGCGCGAGTGACGCCATTGTGCGTGGCCGCATGACCGCGAAAAAGCGGGTTCAGGGCGACGGATTGTTGCAGCAGCAGAACAATCGTTGATCGCGCCCCGATACCCGCTTCAGACCGCTCAACCCTTCAGCCAGGCCTCCCGGGCCTTCGAAACCGCAGCCGGCTTCGCGGCCGCCGTCAGCCGGTAGCGCGTGACTTCCGGGCCGTCGAGCTTCAGTTTCGCGGTGCGCAGCTCGTCGCGGCGGAAGGCGTGAACCTCGACCTTGTCACCGGGCCGGTAGCGCGCGAGCAGTGCGTCGAGGTTGGTGCCCGTGACGCGCAGCCCGTCGACCGCGATCAGCGTGTCGCCGGCCGACAGCCCCGCGCGATGTGCGGCGCCGCCTTCGTAGACGGCCGCGAACGTGCAGTCCGCGCCGCCGCGCAGGCGCGCGCCGATCGTCGGCTTCGCGATCGCGCCGTTCGCGACATCGGGCGCAAGCGTCACGCCGAACGGTGCGAGCAGTTCGGCGAGCGGCAGGTCGCGCGTGCCGTGCACGGCATCGGCGAACAGGCGGCCGAGCGCGACGCCCGTCGCCGCTTCGATCAGCGCCTCGACTTCGTTCTCCTCGACGCCCACTTGCTTGCCGCGGTAGAAATCGCGGCCGTGGCGCTGCCACAGCAGGCGCATCACGTCGTCGAGCGACTTCTTGTTGCGCGTCTGCGCGCGGATCGCGAGATCGAAGGCGAGCGCGACGAGCGAACCCTTCGTGTAGTAGCTGACGATTGCGTTGGTCGCGTTCTCGTCCTGGCGGTAGTACTTGATCCACGCGTCGAACGAGCTTTCGGCGACGCTCTGCTTCAGGCGCCCCGTGCCGCGCAGCACGCCGCCGACCGTACGGCCGAGCGCCGCGAAATATTCGTCCTGCGACATCAGCCCGCTGCGCACCAGCATCAGGTCGTCGTAATACGACGTGAAGCCTTCGAACAGCCACAGCAGCGACGTGTAGTTTTCCTTCGACAGGTCGTACGGCACGAACGCCGCCGGCTTGATGCGCTTCACGTTCCACGTATGGAAGTACTCGTGGCTGCAGAGCCCGAGATACGTGCGATAGCCTTCCGTCGTTTCGGGGCGCCCCTTCACCGGCAGGTCGGTGCGGTTGCAGATCAGCGCGGTCGACGCGCGATGCTCGAGGCCGCCGTAGCCGTCGCTGACCGCCAGCGTCATGAACACGTAGCGGTCCATCGGCGCTTTCTTCGATTTCGGCTCGAACAGCGCGATCTGCGCTTCGCACACACGCTTCAGGTCGGTGCGCAGACGCTCCAGGTCGAGCTGCGTCACGCGCCCCGCGATCACGATGTCGTGCGGCACGCCGTGCGCGTCGAACGTCGCGAGCGCGAATTCGCCGATCGTCACCGGATGGTCGGAGAGCTCGTCGTAGTTCGCTGCGCGATAGGCGCCGAACCCGTAACGCTTGGTGCCGCGCGCCTCGGGCAGCGACGTGCCGACGCGCCATGCGCGGAACGCCGCGCCGGCCGGCTTCGCGATGTCGACTTCACATGGCGCGTCCTCGTGGCCCGCAACGCTCAGGAACACGGCCGTCGCGTTGAAGAAGCCGCCCGATTCGTCGAGATACGCGGAGCGCACCGACAGGTCCCACGCATACACGTCGTAGCGCAGCGTCAGCGTGCCGCTCACGGGGGCGGCCTGCCACGTGTGCTTGTCGGTCTTCGCGATCCGCACCTTCCGGCCCGCGTCGTTGAATGCGCCGAGCGTCACGATGTTGCGCGCGAACTCGCGCACGAGATAGCTGCCCGGAATCCACACCGGTAACGAAAAGCGCTGGCCTTCGGGGTCGGGATCGGCGACCGTCACCGTCACTTCGAACAGGTGCGCGGCAAGATCTTTCGGAACAATCGAATAGCGGATCGGCTGGGTCATCGTGGCAATCGGTCGGTCGAATACGGCGGCGGAAACGAAGAGAGGCGCCGGCAGATGCGGGCGCCCCTCGCTGGCCGGGCCATGCGGCCCGGCGTGTGTCGGTTACTTGCTCGAGGCGAGCGCCTGGTTGAGCTGGTCGGCCGACACGGCGCCCGGCAGGCGGCGGCCGTCCGGCAGGAAGATCGTCGGCGTGCCCGTGACGTTCATCCCGCGGCCGAGCGCGAGGTTCTTGTCGAGCGCGGTCGTATCGCAGGTACCGGCACCGGACGGCGCGCGGTGGTCGAGCATCCAGCCCTCCCACGTTTTTGCGCGGTCGGTCGCACACCAGATCGCCTTCGACTTCGCGGTCGAATCCGGCGACAGCACCGGGTACAGGAACGTGTAGACGGTCACGTTGTCGACCGACTGCAGCGTCGTCTCGAGCTTCTTGCAATACGGGCAGTTCGGATCGGAGAACACGGCGATCTTGCGGGCGCCGTTGCCCTTGACGACCTTGATCGCATTCGCGAACGGCAGGCTCGCGAAGTCGATCTTGTTGATTTCGGACAGGCGCGCGTCGGTCAGGTTCTTGTGCGTCTTGGTGTCGACGAGATCGCCGAGCAGCACGTAATCGCCTGCCGCATCGCTATAAATGATCTGCGAGCCGAGGTTGACTTCGTAAAGGCCGGCGACCGGCGCTTTCGACACGCTCTTGATCGGCGCGTCGCTGCCGAGGCGGGCCTGCAGCGTTGCTTTCAGCTTGTCGGTGGTCTGGTCGGCCTGCGCGGTGCAGCCAAGCGTCGCCATCGTGACGGCCAGCGCCAGCGATGCGATGCGGATCGTTTTTTTCATTGAAATCTTCCTTCAGCTCAATCGGAGTGCACGGCACAGTGTACGCCGTAACAGAACCGTGTCCGACCGGCGAAGCGGCCGAAGGTTCGATCGATCAGCCGAGCGCGGCCGACACGAGCCAGCGCTTCACGAGCGGCTGCGCGCCGACGAAGGCCATGCCCGCGTTGCGCACGGCCTTCGCGAGCGAGCCCGGCACCGCGAACAGCCGCTGCAGCCCGTCGGTCGCGACCATCAGCGCGCGGATGTCTTCGCGGCGCGAACGCTCGTAGCGACGCAGCAGCACCGTATCGCCGAGGTTGCGGAAGCTTTCCTTGCCCGCGATCGCGTCGGCAAGCGCCGCGACGTCGCGCAGGCCGAGGTTCATCCCCTGCCCCGCGAGCGGGTGGATCAGGTGCGCGGCATCGCCGACGAGCGCGACGCGCGGCGCGATCAGCTTGTCGACCGTCTGCAGCGCCAGCGGGAAGCCGGCAGCCGGCGTCACGCAGTCGAGCGTGCCGACCTGGCCATGCGACACGCGCTCGACTTCGGCCGCGAGCTGCGCCGGATCGAGTGCGAGCAATTCGTCCGCATGCGCGGTGTGCGCAGACCAGACGAGCGATACATGGCCGTCCGGCAACGGTAGCAGCGCGACAATCTCGCCTTCGTGGAACCACTGGTAGGCGGTCTCGCGATGTGGCAGCGACGCCTTGAAGTTCGCGACGACGCCGGTTTGCCGGTAGTCACGCCGCTCGACTTTGGCCCCCATTTGCGAGCGCACCCACGAATGCGCGCCGTCCGCGCCGACGACGAGGTCCGCTTCCAGCACCTGCCCCGACGACAGCGTGAGCACGGCCGCGTCGTCGCGCACGTCGAAGCCCCGTGCGCGCGCATCGAACCACGTGAGGTTCGGCTGGAACCGCAGCGCGGCGTCGAGCGACGCCTCGACCAGCGACGATTCGGCGATCCACGCGAGTTGCGGCACGGACGCCTGGTACGCGGAGAAATGCAGTTCCGCGTGCGCGTCGCCGTACACGCGCATGTCGTAGACCGGCGCAAGCCGGCTGTGATCGAGCGCCTGCCAGACGCGCAGCCGCTCGAGCAGCGCCTGCGAACTGGAGGACAGCGCGTAGACGCGCGTGTCGAAGGCGAGATCGGCGGGGCGCAGCGTGGCCGGCTGGGCGAGCAAGGCTGTCTTGTAGCCGGACTGGGTCAGCGCGAGCGCGGCCGTCTTGCCGACGAGCCCGCCGCCGACCACGGCGACGTCGAAGGTGTGGTGGGCAGTCATGGCGGGCATTATAGCCGCGGGGCCAAACCCTTACGCGGCCGGACTTTGCGGGAAATCAGCAGAATTGCAGGCCGATGCGGCGGCGCGGCGGCCCGCCGCATCGGCCGTTCGGCGCCCGCCCGGAATCCGGGGCGTCGGCACGGTACAATAGCGTCTTTGACCGTCGGCCCGCCGCGCCCCAAGCGCCGGCCGCCCTTTTTTCCAGCGCCGCCGTGCCCTGTCCGGCCGCGCCGCCTTACCCGTCCGAAGGATTCCATGAGTCTCAAATGCGGCATCGTCGGCTTGCCCAACGTCGGCAAGTCCACTCTGTTCAATGCGCTGACCAAGGCCGGCATCGCCGCCGAGAACTACCCGTTCTGCACGATCGAGCCGAACGTCGGCATCGTCGAAGTACCCGATACGCGCCTGAAGGCGCTCTCCGAGATCGTCAAGCCGGAGCGTGTCGTGCCGGCCGTCGTCGAATTCGTCGACATCGCGGGCCTCGTCGCGGGCGCGAGCAAGGGTGAAGGCCTCGGCAACCAGTTCCTCGCGAACATCCGCGAAACCGACGCGATCACGCACGTCGTGCGCTGCTTCGAGGACGAGAACGTCATTCACGTCGCCGGCAAGGTCAGCCCGATCGACGACATCGAAGTGATCAACACCGAACTCGCGCTCGCCGACCTCGGCACCGTCGAGAAGGCGCTCACGCGCTATTCGAAGGCGGCGAAGTCGGGCAACGACAAGGAAGCGGCAAAGCTCGTCGCGGTGCTCGAAAAAGTGCGCGCTCAGCTCGACCAGGGCAAGGCCGTGCGCGGCCTCGAACTGTCGGACGACGAAGCGGCGCTGATCAAGCCGTTCTGCCTGATCACCGCGAAGCCGGCGATGTACGTGGCCAACGTGAAGGACGACGGTTTCGAGAACAACCCGCATCTCGACGCGGTCCGCAAGTACGCGGAAAGCGAAAATGCGCCGGTCGTGGCCGTGTGTGCGGCGATCGAGGCGGAAATCGCCGATCTCGACGATGCGGACAAGGAAGCGTTCCTCGCCGACATGGGCATGGAAGAGCCGGGCCTCGACCGCGTGATCCGCGCGGGCTTCAAGCTGCTCGGTCTGCAGACGTACTTCACCGCGGGCGTGAAGGAAGTGCGCGCATGGACGATCCATATCGGCGACACGGCGCCGCAGGCAGCCGGCGTGATCCACACCGACTTCGAGCGCGGCTTTATCCGTGCGCAGACGATCGCGTTCGACGATTTCGTCACGTACAAGGGTGAGCAAGGCGCGAAGGAAGCCGGCAAGATGCGGGCGGAAGGGAAGGAATATGTCGTGCACGACGGCGACGTGATGAACTTCCTGTTCAACGTCTGACAGCTGCATTGGCCGATGCCATGCGATATGCATGGCATCGCGCAACGCGTGCTCCTGCACGAAAAACAAATGGCCCGACCGGCAAACGCCGATCGGGCCATTTTTCATGACGCAGGCTTTCCGCCCGCCATCACTTCACCCACTCAAGTCGCCGACACGCGCCGCCCTTCACTCGCCTGCGCATCGCGGCCACGCTTGTTCAGCCACGACGCCAGCAGCACGATCAGCGCCAGCACGGCCGTCGCACCCACTTCCATCCGGTGATCCTCGCTCACGAGCATCACGGTCAGCGTGCCGCAGATGAACAGGATCACGGCCCACGTGAGCCACGGGAACAACCACATCCGCAGCGTCAGGTCCGCACCGGTCGATTCGAGCGTCTTGCGCATCCGCAGCTGCGAGATCGCGATCACGAGATACACGAGCAGCGCGATCGCGCCCGACGTTGCCAGCAGGAAGCCGAAAACCTGCTCCGGCATCAGGTAGTTCGCGATCACGGTCAGAAAACCGAACGCGGTCGACGCGAGCACGGCCGCGCGCGGCGTGCCGGTCGAATCGGTGCGGTGCAGGAACGCGGGCGCATCCTTGCGCTTGGACAGCGAGAACAGCATCCGCGACGCGGTATACAGCGCCGAATTCAGGCAGCTCGCGACCGACACGAGCACGATCACGTCGATGATCGCCTTCGCGTTCGGGACACCGATCAGCTCCATCGCGCGCTGATACGAGCCGTGCTTCGGCAGCAGCGGGTCGTTCCACGGCACGATGGCCGCGACGACGAGAATCGAGCCGAGATAGAACAGCGTGATACGCCAGATCACCGAGTTGGTCGCGCGCACGATCTGGCGTTGCGGGTTGTCCGATTCGGCGGCCGCGATCGTCACGATCTCGGTGCCGAGGAACGAGAACATCGTCGTCAGCATCGCCGCGAGCACGGCGCCGGCGCCGTGTGGCATGAAGCCGTCATGCGCGAACAGGTTCGACACGCCCGATACGGCCGGCGCCGGAATGATGCCGACGATCGCCGCACCGCCGATGCACAGGAACACGACGATCGCGACGACCTTGATCAGCGCAAACCAGAATTCGAATTCGCCGTAGTTCTTGACCGAGAAGAGGTTGGTCACCGTCAGCACCAGCGTGATGCCGAGCGCGAAGACCCAGGTTGCAACGCCAGGAAACCATGCATTGAGAATGGTCGCGGCGGCGGTCGCCTCGATCGGGATCACGAGCACCCAGAACCACCAGTACAGCCAGCCGATCGAGAAACCGGCCCAGTGGCCGATCGCGCGATCGGCATAGGTGGAGAACGAACCGCTGTCCGGATGGGCGACTGCCATTTCGCCGAGCATGCGCATCACCAGCACGACCAGCACCCCTGCGATTGCATACGCAAGGATCGACGCCGGGCCGGCTTCGGCGATGGCGTGGCCGGAGCCGACGAACAGGCCCGCGCCGATCACGCCGGCAATCGACATCATCGTCACGTGCCGCTGCTTCAGGCCCGTACCGAGGCCTGTGTTGCTTCCACTCATCTGTCTCTCTCCAAAAAACGGTTCCGGTATGGCCGGGTATCGCGTGAAGGCAGCACGGGGGATTGTGGTTCTTGAGCCGTACCGGATGCGGCGCCTGCACGGGATGCAGGCGCGCAGCCGGATCGGGGGCCGTTCCGGAACGGGTCGCGACGCAGTCTGCGAAGCTGCGGGTGCGATGCGGCACGCAGGGCGCCGGCGCATCGCGTGCGCCCTTTCCGTCGGCTTTCGTCAGCTGCCTTCGAAGCGAAGGAGTGTAAGCATCAAACGGTTCTTCACTAAGAACCAATTGAAGAATTTCGATGGAACCACTTGTTGCATCGATATCGATCGATGCAACGCTTGTACCGTCCGTGGCGGCTCGCGAGCGCGCCGAAAGCGCCCGGCGACATCGGGTCAGTCAGTCGCAACCGGCGGCGCGTCAGCGCGTGCCGTTCGCCATCTCGTCGCGCCATTTGGCGGGGACCACGGCTTGCCATTCTCGCAGAAGCAGGTTTTTCACGGCGTCCGGATGGGCCGCCGACAGCCGCACCAGCACGATCGGCCAGCCGACGTAGTGATCCGTCACGTAATACACGTCCGGTTCCGATTCGATCAGCCACGCGCGCTCGTCGGGGCCGACGCCTTTCACGACGAGCGTGTCGCCGTCCTCGCGCAGCCGCGCGAGCATCTTGCCCTTCACCTTGAGTGCGGGCGTGCCGTATGACGTGCCTTCCTCGACGCCGCACCACGCCAGCGCGATCTGCCGGACTTCGTCGAATGTCATGGAGCCTCCCGGCTGGGTGCCTTCGGTTCACGATCCGGCCACCCTACCGGAATTCGCGAAGCCGTGCCGTGGGCAGTGCGCTTATCCGCGCGCCGCACGCGCGGCCGTCGACGCGCGCCCCGTCGTCGCGACGATCGCAAACGCGATCGCGTTCGCGGCGGCGCTGGCCAGGATCGGTACGAGATAGCCGCCGCCCGCGTCGTAGATGAAGCCGGCCGCGGTCGGCCCGATCAGCGTGCCGAATGCGACGCTCGTATAAAGCACGCCGATGATCCCGCTCACGTTGCGGCCGCCGAAATAGTCCATCACCACCGCCGGCAGCACCGCGACCCAGCCCCCGTAGAACACGCCGAACCCGAGTGCGAACGCGGCAAGCGTGGGGACGGTGCCGGCGCCGGCCCACGCAACGAGCGCGACGGCCATGCCCGCGAACATCGCGAGCAGCGATGTGCGGCGGCCGAAGCGGTCGGCGAGGCCGCCGAGGAAGAAGCGGCCGGCCGTGCTGCCGACGCCGATCGCGCCGAGCAGCAGCACGGCCGTCGATGACGAGACGCCATGATCGAGCGCGTACGGCACGATATGAACGAACGGGACGAACACGCCGAACGAGCAGATGAGGCATGCCGCGTAGAGGGTTGCGAACGAGCGCGACGTGACCGCTTCACGCACCGTCGCGCCGGCAGCCGGCTTGCGACTCGCGGCCGCACCGGACACCGAAGGCCCCGCATTGCGCGCGGTGGCTTTCGCGCCGCCGCCCTCGACGGGCTCATGCGCCGCCTCCCCGTCCGGCAGCAGCCCCCGTCCGCGCGGATCGTTCTCAATCAGCAACGCCATCCCCGCACCGATCACGACCGCGATCACGGCCAGTGTGAAATACGCACCGCGCCAGCCGACGTGCGCGATCAGCGCGGACGCGAGCGGCGGCATCACCAGCGTGCCGACGCCGATCCCGGCGACCGCGAGCCCCGACGCGAAGCCGCGCCGGCGCACGAACCAGCGCTGCACGGCGCCGACAGCCGGTACGTATGCGCAGCCGACGCCGAGACCGACACCGAGCCCGTACGCGACGTAGACCTGCACCAGCGTATGCGCGGCGCCCGCAGCCGCGAGCCCGATGCCCGTCAGCAGCATCCCGGCGACGGCGAGCCGCCGCGAGCCGAAGCGGTCGGCCAGCGGCCCGCTGACGATGCCGAAACCGAAATACAGGAAGCCGGCGAGCGAAAACACGAGCGAGATCTGTCCGCGCGACGCGGCGAAATCCCGCTGCAGCGACTCGACGAAGGCGCTGAACGTGTATGCGCTGCCGAAACCGACGAACGTGACGGCAAACGCGGCCGCCACCACGTACCAGCCGTAGAAAACGCGCGATGCGCCCGGGCGGTTCATGACGATGCTCCTCTCAGGTTCCCCCGGCCGCCGGGCGGCGCCCGGATTGCCTCGCGGATATAGATGAACTATGTTGATCGCACCGGCCGCCGACAGGCAGTCGCGAAGCATGCGATCCGATGCGTCAACGGTACTCGCGCGTACGCATCGTCTCAAACGATATTTCGTCGGACTTTCGATTTAGAAAAACTGAATGAATCGTTCCCGCTTGCCGCCTCTCAACCCGCTGCGCGCATTCGAAGCAGCCGCCCGCCACCTGTCGGTGAAGGCGGCTGCAGAAGAGCTGTCGGTCACGCCCGGCGCGGTAAGCCAGATGATCCGCACGCTCGAGACGCACCTCGGCGTACAGCTGTTCGAGCGCGTCAACCGCGGCATCCTGCTCACGGCCGCCGGCCGCGACTACCTGCCGCCGGTACGCAACGCGTTCCGGCAGATCGCCGATGCGTCGCAGCGCGTGTCAGGCGCCGCCGACACCGGCGTACTGACGGTGAGCGTCACGCCGTTCTTCGCATCCGCGTGGCTCGTCCCGCGCCTCGCGCAGTTTCGGGACGCTTGCCCGGACGTCGACCTGCAGGTCGTCACGAGCCACGCACTGGCGGATTTCTCGCGCGACGGTGTAGACGTCGCGATCCGTCATGGCCTCGGGCGCTACATCGGGCTGTGCAGCGAGCGCCTGCTGACGGTAGAGATCGTCGCGCTCGCGTCGCCCGAACTCGTCGCGCGGCTCGGCATGCCGGCGACGCCGGCCGAGCTCGTCGGCTGGCCGCAGTTGCACGACGCCGAGCGCAAGGGCTGGCACATCTGGTTCGGCGCGCAGCGGATCGACGATTTCGGCCCGCCGCGCGGCCCCGCGTTCGACGACTCGGGCCTGTTGCTGCAGGCGATCGTCGCCGGCCAGGGCGCCGGGCTGCTGCCGGCCGCGATGGTGCGCGGCGAGCTGGCAAGCGGCCGGCTCGTCCAGCTCGCCGACGTCGCGTGGCTCGACGATTTCGCGTACTACCTCGTCTATCCGCCGCATCATGCGGAACGGCCAAAGGTTGCCGCCTTTCGCCGATGGATCCTCGACGCCGCACTGGCCGACGGCGCGGCATCGATGTCCGGCGCGGCGTAGCGCCCTTCCTCACGGCGCGCCTCTTCTGCCGATCGGCTAACATGCGGGCCGGCACCGATAACAACAGACCGAGAGAGACCATGCCCGCCCTGCTCCGCCGCGCGACACGCATTGCGACGCTGTCCGCCGCATTTTTCGTCGCGTGCGCCGTGCTGCCCGTTCCGGCCCACGCGTACCGCGCACCGACCGGCTACGGCAACGAAGCCGATCTCGATCGACACGACACGTATCGCAACCGCGACGGCGAAACCGTGCACGCCCCCGCGCATTCGAAATCGGGCCGCGTGCCCGACGGCGCGAGCGCGCGCTGTCGCGACGGCACGTACAGCTTCAGCCGCCACCGGCGCGGCACGTGCTCGGGGCACGGCGGCGTTGCCGCGTGGCTGTAGCCTCGGCCGAACGGCCAATCCGCACCGCTGCAGCCACCCGCCGCTGTCAGCGACACTCGGCGGCGAAGTACAATAGCCGCTCGCGCCGCCCACACGCGACGCCGCCGCCGCGCCTTGCGCGGCACGCTCCGTACCGAATCACCCGACGCCGCCACGCCCGCGCGCTGCGCGGCAGTCTCAACCACTTCTGAATTTCACACCGAAATGGCCCAATACGTTTTCACGATGAACCGGGTCGGCAAGATCGTGCCGCCCAAGCGCCAGATCCTGAAGGACATCTCGCTGTCGTTCTTTCCCGGCGCGAAGATCGGCGTGCTCGGCCTGAACGGCTCGGGCAAGTCGACGCTGATCCGCATCATGGCGGGCGTCGACAAGGACATCGAAGGCGAAGCCACGCCGATGCCGAACCTGAACATCGGCTACCTGCCCCAGGAACCGCAGCTCGACCCGACGAAGACGGTGCGCGAAGCCGTCGAGGAAGGCCTCGGCGACCTGTTCCAGGCCAACAAGAAGCTCGAGGAAATCTACGCGGCGTACGCTGAGCCGGACGCCGACTTCGACGCGCTCGCGGCCGAGCAGGCGAAGTACGAAGCGATCCTCGCGTCGAGCGACGGCGGCAGCCCCGAGCAGCAGCTCGAAGTGGCCGCCGACGCCCTGCGCCTGCCGCCGTGGGACGCCAGGATCGAACACCTGTCGGGCGGCGAAAAGCGCCGTGTCGCGCTGTGCAAGCTGCTGCTCGAAAAACCCGACATGCTGCTGCTCGACGAACCGACCAACCACCTCGACGCCGAATCGGTCGACTGGCTCGAGCAGTTCCTGGTGCGCTTCCCGGGCACCGTCGTCGCGGTCACCCACGATCGCTACTTCCTCGACAACGCAGCCGAGTGGATTCTCGAACTCGACCGCGGCCACGGCATTCCGTGGAAGGGCAACTACAGCAGCTGGCTCGACCAGAAGGAAGAGCGCCTGAAGCAGGAAGAAGCGTCGGAATCGGCGCGCCAGAAGGCGATCAAGAAGGAACTGGAGTGGGTGCGCCAGAACCCGAAGGGCCGCCAGGCAAAGTCGAAGGCGCGTATCGCGCGCTTCGAGGAGCTGAGCAGCCAGGAATACCAGAAGCGTAACGAAACGCAGGAAATCTTCATTCCGGCCGGCGAACGCCTCGGCAATGAAGTGATCGAGTTCAAGAACGTCAGCAAGTCGTTCGGCGATCGCCTGCTGATCGACAATCTGAGCTTCAAGATCCCGGCCGGTGCGATCGTCGGCATCATCGGCCCGAACGGCGCCGGCAAGTCGACGCTGTTCAAGATGCTGACCGGCAAGGAACAGCCGGATTCGGGCGAAGTCGTGATGGGCCCGACCGTGAAGCTCGCTTACGTCGACCAGAGCCGCGACGCGCTCGACGGGTCGAAGACGGTGTTCGAGGAAATCTCGGGCGGCGCCGACGTGCTGACGGTGGGCAAGTACGAAACGCCGTCGCGTGCGTACATCGGCCGCTTCAACTTCAAGGGCGGCGACCAGCAGAAGATCGTCGGCAACCTGTCCGGCGGTGAACGCGGCCGCCTGCACCTCGCGAAGACGCTGATCTCGGGCGGCAACGTGCTGCTGCTGGACGAACCGTCGAACGATCTCGACGTCGAAACGCTGCGCGCGCTGGAAGACGCGCTGCTCGAATTCGCGGGCTCGGTGATGGTGATCTCGCACGATCGCTGGTTCCTCGACCGGATCGCGACGCACATCCTCGCGTTCGAAGGCGATTCGCAGGTCACGTTCTTCGACGGCAACTACCAGGAATACGAAGCCGACAAGCGTGCCCGCCTCGGCGAGGAAGCCGCGAAGCCGAAGCGCCTGCGCTACAAGCCGATCAGCCGCTGACCGGCTCGGCCCGGATGCCCGGCGCCGCGGCAACGCGGGGCCGGTCGCCGAGGGTGGCCGCTTCAGGAAGCGTCACGACAAAAAAGCGGGCCGCTGGCCTAATGCCGTTCAGTTAAGACCTGAACGGCATTTTTGTTTTCGGGGTTTGGAGTTGTAAACGGGGCGGCAAGCTGTTAACTTTGGTCGCGATGCTAAGCGACCACCTGACCTTCCTGTTGGATGCAGCGCCCGCCGACCTAAGTCGGCTGGGCGAGCATCTGCCGCAGGAGTGGATCGAGCAAGCCATTGATGCCACGGGCACGGCCAGCATTCGTCGCCGACGCTTACCGGCCGAACAAGTCGTGTGGTTGGTCATCGCGCTGGCGATCTACCGCCACTGGTCCATCAGTGAGGTGGTCGATAGCCTGGATCTGGTGTTGCCCAACGAAGCGACGTTCGTCAGCAAGAGCGCCATCGCTCAGGCTCGGCAGCGATTGGGTGATGCGCCCATGGCGTGGTTGTTCGAGCGAACCGCGCAAGCCTGGTGCCAGCAAGACGCGGCACGCCACGCCTTCAAGGGGTTGAGCTTGTGGGCCATGGATGGCACCACGTTACGCACGCCAGACAGTCCGGCCAATCGCGAACACTTCGGCGCTCAGGGCTATGCCAGCGGCAAGGTGGCGAGCTATCCGCAGGTGCGAGCCGTGACCCTGACCTCGCTTCCGACTCACCTCGTTGCAAACATTGCGTTTGGTCGCTACGACACGAATGAGATGCTGTATGCCAAGCAATTGCTGGAACAGATTCCGGATCATTCGCTGACGGTCTTCGACAAGGGCTTTCTATCCGCCGAGATCCTGTGCGGCCTGAGCGCAGGCGAACGTAATCGCCACTTCCTGATTCCCGCCAAATCCAATACGCGCTGGGAAGTCGTGTCTGGCAAATCCGAGGATGCCTTGGTGCGAATGCGTGTTTCACCGCAGGCGCGGCAGAAGTGCCCGGAGTTGCCTGAATGGTGGATGGCTCGCGCGATTCGCGTGCTTGATGCGGCGGGCCGTGAGCGGGTGCTGCTGACTTCGCTGACCGATCGACGTCGATTCAAGGTGGCGGATTTGAATGCCTGCTACGAACGTCGCTGGCAGGTTGAAACCAGCTATCGCGAGCTCAAGCAATCCATGCTTGGCAGCGCACTGACGCTACGCAGCCGGACTGTCGAAGGCCTTTATCAGGAAATCTGGGGCGCTTTGATCGCCTACAACCTGATCCGTCGCGAAATGGCCTGCGCTGCCTTCGAGGCCAAGTGCGAGCCAACCGAACTCAGTTTCGTGCGCTCCTTCCACCTTATCCAGCACGAGATGATGTGGGCCGCGCGTACGCCAGCATTGGCAAAGCTCCCCGCCGTTCTGAAACGACTACGTGAGCACCTCAAACTGCTCATCAACGTAAAACGGCCCGATCGTAAATGCGATCGGGCCGTCAAATCCCTTCCGGCTCGTTATGCCGTTCGATATCTTCGGAAAGACCTTAACTGAACGGCATTAGGGCCGCTGGCCCGCTTTTTCTATTCGATGGCGGGCTGCTCGCCCGCCGCTTACGCGAGCGCGCCCAGTTCGCGCAGCCGCGCCTCGGTCGTCGCCGCACTCGTGTGATGAATGCCGTGCCAGCCGAGCGCCGTCGCGGCCGCGGCGTTCTTCGCGTTGTCGTCGATGAATACGAGTTCGTGCGGCGCGACGCCCGGCAGGTGCGGTTCGATCCGCGCATGCATCTCGCGGTAGATTGCCGGATCGGGCTTCACGAGCTTCACTCGGCCCGACACGACGATCTCCTTGAAACGCCGCAGCACCGGGAAGTTGTCCCACGCATACGGGAATGTCTGCGCGGACCAGTTCGTCAGCCCGAACAGCGGCATCCCCTGCGCTTCAAGTCGATCGACGAGCGCGGCGCCTTCGTCGAGCACACCGCCGATCATTTCGTGCCAGCGCGCGTAGAACGCGCGGATCAGCGCCTCGTGCTCCGGAAACTTCGCGACGAGCTCGGCCGTGCCTTCCTCGATCGTTTGCCCGCCGTCCTGACGGATCACCCAGTCCATCGCGCACACATGCGTGAGAAACCAGCGACGCTGCGCGTCGTCGGGAATCAGCTCCCGGTAAAGGTACTCCGGGCTCCAGTCGATCAGCACGCCGCCGAAATCGAACACCACGGCCTTGATCGTCATGCGAACTCCGTCGAAAGGACGTCCGCGAGCGGCCGCGGCGTCACCGGGTTGCCCGACAGCGAATTGTTTTGCCATACGAAGTGATGGTGCGCGACGATCTGCGCGGCCGACAGGTGCGTGCGCTCGTTCGTCGTGTGCAGATCGGACACGACCGTCGTCCTGTAGCCGAGCAGCGCCGCGCGGCGCGCGGCCGAATCGACGCAGAACTCGGTCGCATAACCGCAGATCAGCACCGAACGGATGCCGTGGCGGTCGAGTTGCGCCGCAAGCGGCGTGTCGTGAAACGAATCGCTCACCTGCTTGCGCACACGCCAGTCGTCGTTCCCGACGACCAGCCCCGCATGCAGCTCCCAGCCCGGCGTGCCGGGCACGATGTCGTCGTCCGCATCGCCGTCGTGCTGCACGAAGCACACGGGCGCGTTCGCCGCGCGCGCCGCCGCCGTCAGCCGGTTGATGCCCGATACCACGTCGTCGAGCCGGTAAGCGGGCTTCGCCCGCTCCACCAGCCCGCGCTGCATGTCGACCACGATCACTGCGGTGTCCGCCATTGCCTGCCCTCGGTTGTGTCGTTCGGCCGTTGTCCGGCCGTGATCGCGTGTTGTGTCAGATCGGCTGCGTGCGCGCGACGAGCCACGCCTTCGCATCGCCGCTCAGGTGCCGGCCGACACGCTCGCGCACCGTCGCGTGATACGTGTTCAGCCATGCGCGCTCGTCGTCGTGCAGCATCTCGATCAGCACGCAGCGCGTGTCGATCGGGCACAGCGTCAGCGTCTCGAATGCGAGGAAATCGCCGAATTCCGTTTGCCCGGCCGCGCGGTTCACGACCAGGTTCTCGATCCGGATACCCCACTGGCCGGGACGATAGACGCCCGGCTCGATCGACGTGATCATCCCCTCTTCCATCGCCGTGTGCGGCTCGGCCGGCGCGTAGTGCGAGATCACCTGCGGGCCTTCGTGAACGTTCAGGAAGTAGCCGACGCCATGCCCCGTGCCGTGGCCGTAGTCGAGCCCGGCCGCCCACATCGGTGCGCGCGCGATCGCGTCGAGCATCGGCGAGCGGATGCCGCGCGGGAAGCGGGCGCGCGACAGCGCCATCATCGACTTCAGCACGATCGTGAAATCGCGCCGCTGCAGGTCGCTGACGGTGCCGACCGGCACGACACGCGTGATGTCGGTCGTGCCCGTCACGTACTGGCCGCCCGAATCGATCAGCAGCAGGCCGTCGCCGGCGATCGTCGCGTGGGAGGCCGGCGTCGCATGGTAGTGCGGCATCGCGCCGTTCGCGTTGAAGCCCGCAATCGTCGCGAAGCTTGCCGACACGTAGCCGGGGCGCCGGGCGCGGGCGGCCGTGAGCTTTTCCTCGATCGTCAGCTCGGTGATCGTCTCGCGGTTCACCGCCTGCTCGAACCACGTGAAGAACTCCGCGAGCGCGGCGCCGTCGTGTTCCATCGTCACGCGCACGTGCTCGATCTCGGCGGACGTCTTGCGCGACTTCGCGAACGTCGACGGATTCACGGCCTCGACGAGCTTCACGCCGGCCGGCACGGCCTCGAGCGTGCCGAACGTCACGCGGCGCGGGTCGATCAGCAGCGTCGCGCCGTCCGGCAGCGACGCGAGCGCGGCGCGCGCGGCGTCGTAGGCGCGAACGTCGACACCATCCTTCGCGAGCGACGCGGCCAGCGCCGGCGACACCTTGCCGTCGGCGACGAACAACGTCGCGCGAGCAGTGCCGATCATTGCGTGCGCAACGAATACGGGATTGAAGTTGACGTCGGCGCCGCGCAGGTTGAACAGCCACGCGAGATCGTCGAGCGTCGAGACGAAATGCCATTGCGCACCCTGCGCGCACATCGCGCGGCGCACCTCGGCCAGCTTGCTCGCGCGCGTCGTGTCGGCCTGCGGCGCCGCGTGCTCGAACACCGCGTCGCCGGGCAGGCCCGGCCGCTCGGGCCAGATTGCATCGAGCAGGTCGAGATCGGTACGTAGCGCGATGCCGCGCGCATTCAGCGCGCCCGTCAGCCCGCGTGCGGCCGCGACGCCCAGCACGGCGCCGTCGACGCCGACCGTCGCACCGGCCGCCACGTTCTGCGCGAGCCAGTCGACGTGTGGCGCGCTCTGCTGCCCGCCCGTCATCTTCATCAGTTGCACGCCCGTGCCGGCCAGTTCGGCCTCGGCCTGCACCCAGTAGCGGCTGTCGACCCATAGCCCCGCGAAATCCGCGGTCACGACCAGCGTGCCGACCGAGCCCGTGAAGCCGGACAGCCAGCGGCGGGCCTGCCAGCGCTCCGGCAGATACTCGGACAGATGGGGATCGGCGGACGGCACGAGATAGGCGGCCAGGTCCTCGCGGGCCATGGCGCCACGCAGCAGCGCGAGGCGGGCCGGCACCGGCAAGACTTCGGGAAGACGGGCATTCATGATTTCACCTGAGAACATTCAGCGACGGGCCGACAGCGTAACCGTCACGGCTACGACGAGGAACGCGACACCGGTGCAGACCGGCCATTCGAGCGTCTCGCCATCGTAAAACAGTCCCGAGAGATTGCCGGCCATGCGGGCCGCGCCCGCGCCGACGATGCCGGCGAGCACCGCGATCCACCATGCCGGCCGGCCCGTGCGCCGCATCGGATGCAGCCATCGGCCGAACAGCCCGACGGCCGCTCCCAGGACAAGGATTCCAAACCAGTTCATTCGACGCCTTCTATAAATTCAGATTCGTCCCATAGGCGTGAACGTTGCCAGCGGCTAGCATCGATTCATCCATCGAACCCGAGACCAGCCGGGTGCCGCCAACATTCGAGTGTAGGGGCCGACTCGACGTTATGGCAAGCGCGCGCCGGCTGCCGTATTGAAGAAATTCTCATGCGAATCGCTCTGATCGATCCGGACGCGCGCCATGCCGCGCTCCTGAACCGCCTGCTCTTTGCGGGCGGTCATGTGTGCCATGCGTTTCCGTCCAGCGCGGCGTTGTTCGAGTGGCTCGCCACCGACAATACCTGCGACATGCTGATCACCGGCCACTGGGCCGGCGACCAGCCGGCCGAGGAAGTCATCCCGCGTGCGCAGACGGTCCTGCCGGGGCTGCCGGCCATCGCCGTGATGCTGCTGCCGCGCGAAAGCGAAATCGTATCGTGCCTGCACGCGGGCGCCGACGATTGCCTCGTACGCCCCGTGAGCGGGCCCGAGCTGCTTGCGCGCGTGAACGCGCTGAGCCGGCGCGCCGGCGTGCGCCGGCCACCCAACCGCTCGCGCGAAATGTATGGCGAATACGCGTTCGACGCCACGCACTGCCTCGTTCGCTTCGACGACGCAATCGTTTCACTCACGCCGAAGGAGTTCCGGTTCGCGCAGTTGCTGTTCACGAACCTGTCGCGGCCGGTGTCGCGCGCCCATATCCTCGAAACGGTGTGGGCGCGCCGCCGCGACATGAAGTCGCGCACGCTCGATACCCATGCGTCCCGGCTGCGCAGCAAACTACGGCTGCTTCCGGAGCGCGGCTACCGGCTACTGCCGCTCTACGGCTACGGCTATCAGCTCGACCGCGTGCCGATCGAGCCCCCAAATTCCCGGCCCCGCCACGCTGATGCTCGGTATGCAGCGAGTGAGGAAATCGCTGAAACGCTATAATATGGGGCTAAACGATAGCCCTCGATATGCAACTCCTCACGATCGGAATCAATCACCACACTGCGCCTGTCGCCTTGCGCGAACGCGTGGCGTTTCCGCTCGAGCAGATCAAGCCGGCTCTCGTCACGTTCAAGAACGTGTTTCTCGGCCCCCAGGCGCCCAATACGCCCGAAGCGGCGATCCTCTCCACCTGCAACCGCACCGAACTGTATTGCGCGACCGACGATCGCGCGGCACGCGAAGGCGCGATCCGCTGGCTGTCGGAGTATCACCGGATCCCGGTCGACGAACTCGCGCCGCACGTCTATGCGCTGCCGCAGTCGGAAGCGGTCCGGCACGCGTTTCGCGTCGCATCCGGCCTCGATTCGATGGTGCTCGGCGAAACGCAGATTCTGGGCCAGATGAAGGATGCCGTCCGCACCGCGACGGAAGCCGGCGCACTCGGCACCTATCTGAACCAGCTGTTCCAGCGCACCTTCGCGGTCGCGAAGGAAGTGCGCGGCACGACCGAAATCGGCACGCAGTCGGTGT
The DNA here is from genome assembly GCF_002223045.2 of Burkholderia sp. HI4860. Taxonomy (NCBI): domain Bacteria; kingdom Pseudomonadati; phylum Pseudomonadota; class Betaproteobacteria; order Burkholderiales; family Burkholderiaceae; genus Burkholderia; species Burkholderia sp. HI4860. The sequence continues at coordinate 1,434,081 of NZ_NKFO02000003.1, forward strand.
CGATGGCCGCCGCCGCGGTGCGCCTCGCGCAACGGATCTTCGAAAAGGTGTCAGATCAGCGCGTGCTGTTCATCGGCGCCGGCGAAATGATCGAGCTGTGCGCGACGCACTTCGCCGCACAAGGCCCGCGCGAACTCGTCGTCGCGAACCGCACGGCCGAACGCGGCCAGCGGCTCGCCGAACGCTTCAACGGCCGTGCGATGCCGCTCGCGGATCTGCCGAGCCGCATGCACGAATTCGACATCATCGTGTCGTGCACGGCGTCGACGCTGCCGATCATCGGCCTCGGCGCAGTCGAGCGCGCGGTGAAGGCACGGCGCCACCGGCCGATCTTCATGGTCGACCTCGCGGTGCCGCGCGACATCGAGCCCGAAGTCGGCAAGCTGAAGGACGTGTTCCTCTACACCGTCGACGATCTCGGCGCGATCGTGCGCGAAGGCAATGCATCGCGCCAGGCCGCGGTCGCGCAGGCCGAAACGATCATCGAAACGCGCGTGCAGAATTTCATGCAATGGCTCGACACGCGCAGCGTCGTGCCGGTGATCCGTCACATGCACACGCAGGCCGACGCACTGCGCCGGGCCGAAGTCGACAAGGCGCAGAAGCTGCTCGCGCGCGGCGACGATCCGGCCGCCGTGCTCGAAGCGCTGTCGCAGGCGCTGACCAACAAGCTGATCCACGGCCCGACGAGCGCGCTCAACCGCGTGAACGGCGCCGATCGCGATTCGCTGATCGACCTGATGCGCGGCTTCTACCAGCACGCCCCGCGCTCGAACGACCAGTCCGGCCACTAGCGCCGGCCGATCGCCCTGCCGCCGGCCGCACGCCGGCCTATCCTTTCCGAATACCCCTTGCCCGGGAGCGCCGCTCCACACCATGAAGACGAGCATGCAACGCAAGCTCGACCAGCTGTCCACACGGCTGGCCGAACTGAACGACCTGCTGAGCCGCGAAAACGTCACGGCCGACCTCGACCAGTACCGCAAGCTCACGCGTGAACATGCGGAACTCGGCCCGGTGGTCGAACAGTACGCGCTGTGGCGCCAGTCGCGCAGCGACGAGACGGCTGCACAGGAACTGCTCGGCGATCTGTCGATGCGCGACTTCGCGGAAGACGAAATCCGCAGCGCGCGAGAAAGCATGGCCCGCCTCGAGACCGAGCTGCAGAAGATGCTGCTGCCAAAGGACCCGAACGACGACCGCAACATCTTCCTCGAAATCCGTGCGGGCACGGGCGGCGACGAATCGGCGCTGTTCGCGGGCGACCTGCTGCGCATGTACCTGCGCTTCGCGGAACGCCAGCGCTGGCAGGTCGAAATGATGTCGGAGAGCGCGTCAGATCTCGGCGGCTACAAGGAAGTGATCGTGCGGATCGCTGGCCAGGGTGCGTATTCGCGCCTGAAGTTCGAATCGGGCGGCCATCGCGTGCAGCGCGTGCCGGCCACCGAAACGCAGGGGCGCATCCACACGTCCGCGTGCACGGTCGCGGTGATGCCGGAAGCCGACGAAATCGGCGAGGTCGAGATCAATCCGGCCGACCTGCGGATCGACACGTTCCGCGCATCCGGCGCGGGCGGCCAGCACATCAACAAGACCGATTCGGCGGTGCGCGTCACGCACATCCCGACCGGGATCGTCGTCGAGTGCCAGGACGACCGCTCGCAGCACAAGAACAAGGATCGCGCGCTGAAGGTGCTCGCCGCGCGCATCAAGGACAAGCAGTATCACGAGCAGCACGCGAAGGAAGCCGCGACGCGCAAGAGTCTGATCGGCTCCGGTGACCGCTCGGAGCGGATCCGCACGTACAACTTCCCGCAGGGCCGGATGACCGACCACCGGATCAACCTGACGCTGTACCGGCTCGAGGCGCTCATGGACGGCGACCTCGACGAACTGATCAGCGCACTGGTCAGCGAACACCAGGCCGAACTGCTCGCGTCGCTCGGCGATGCCGACTGAGGCCGCGATGCCCGACACTTCCGCCGACGAACTGCTGCGCGCGTCGCCGCTCGACGCGGTCGATGCGCGCGTGTTGCTCGCGCACGCGCTCGGCTGGACCCGCACGCAATTGATCACGCGCGGCGACGCGCCGCTCGACGCGGCCGCGGTCGAACGCTACCGCGCGCTCGAGGCGCGCCGCCTGGCCGGCGAGCCGGTCGCGCAGCTCGTCGGGATGCGCGAATTCTTCGGCCGGCCGTTCGACGTGACGCCCGACGTGCTGATTCCACGCCCTGAAACCGAACTGCTCGTCGAAGCCGCACTCGATGCGATCGACGGGCTGCCGCATCCAGCCGTGCTCGATCTCGGTACGGGCAGCGGCGCGATCGCCGTCTCGATCGCCGCCGAGCGTCCCGATGCGCGCGTGTGGGCGCTCGATCGCTCGCCGGCCGCCCTTGAGGTCGCACAGCGCAACGCCGGCAAGCTGCTCGACGCGCGCCGCCCCGGCGGCCCGCTGCACTGGCTGCAGAGCGACTGGTACGCGGCGCTCGATCCGGCACTCGCATTCGACGCGATCGTCAGCAACCCGCCGTACATCGCGCAGCACGATCCGCACCTCGAGCAAGGCGACCTGCGTTTCGAGCCGCGCGGCGCGCTCACGGACGATGCCGACGGCCTCAGCGCGATCCGCACGATCGTCGCGGGCGCCGGCACCTACCTGAAACCGGGCGGCACGCTCTGGATCGAGCATGGCTACGACCAGGCCGAGGCCGTGCGCGCGGTGCTCGCCTCGCACGGCTTCGTCGCGGTCGAATCGCTTGCCGATCTGGCCGCCATCGAACGCACGACGGGCGGCCGCCTGCCGGGCTGATGCCCGGCCCGCCCGGTTGAAATCCGCTATCATTTCGATCTAACGCCCCGCAAACGCAAGGTCAGTCATGGACACCCAACAACGCATCAAGCAAATCGTCGACGAAAACCAGGTCGTGCTCTTCATGAAGGGCAACGCGCAATTCCCGATGTGCGGCTTTTCGGGCCGCGCCGTCCAGGTGCTGAAAGCCTGCGGCGTCGACCAGTTCAAGACGGTCAACGTCCTCGAAGACGACGAGATCCGCCAGGGCATCAAGGCATTCTCGAACTGGCCGACCATCCCGCAGCTCTACGTGAAGGGCGAATTCATCGGCGGCTCGGACATCATGATGGAGATGTACCAGTCGGGCGAACTGCAGCAACTGTTCGCCGCCGCGTAATACGCCCCGCCTTTCGATGGCATCTCCCAGCGCGCCGCCACGCCGGCTGATCGTCGCGATCACCGGCGCCACCGGCGCGATCTACGGCGTACGGCTGCTCGACCTGCTGCGCGCCGCCGGCGGCGTCGAAACGCACCTGCTGATTTCGAACGCCGGCTGGCTCAACATCCAGCACGAACTGAAGCTGTCGAAGGCCGATGTCGAAAGCCGTGCGGACGTCGTGCATTCGGTGCGCGACGTCGGCGCGACGATCGCATCGGGGTCGTTCGCGACCGACGGCATGGTGATCGCGCCCTGCTCGATGAAGACGCTCGCGAGCGTCGCACACGGGCTGTCGGACAACCTGATCACGCGCGCAGCCGACGTCACGTTGAAGGAACGCCGCCGCCTCGTGCTGATGGTGCGCGAAACGCCGTTCAACCTCGCGCATCTGCGCAACATGACGGCCGTCACCGAAATGGGCGGCATCGTCTTCCCGCCGCTGCCCGCGTTCTACGCGATGCCGAAGACGATCGAGGAACTCGTCGACCAGACCGTCACGCGCGTGCTCGACCTGTTCGCGCTCAGCGCACCGCTGACGACGCCTTGGGCCGGTATCCGGCACGCGCAGTAAGCGAGCACCCACGATCCATTCGTCGCACATCTGCGCCGATTTTCACTGAAATTCATTCAATTTCGCGCATACAGCGTCCAGCTGCCGTGAAACGCACGGCACTGCCCGGATTATCAACCCACAAGCGTCAATCAAATTCGCAATCGCGGATTTATCAATATCCGGTGCGCGCCTATAGTCACAGGCAAATCCCTTTGCAGGCCACCACCATGAACCGCTTGCCTTCGCTCTACCTGTCCCACGGCGCCCCGACGCTGCCGATCGACCCGACGCTGCCGTCCGGCGCGTTCACGCACCTGGCGGCCGAATTGCCGCGCCCGCGCGCGGTGCTGATGCTGTCCGCGCACTGGGGCACGCAGCGCCCCGTCGCCAGCACTGCCGCGTATCCGGAAACGATCCACGATTTCTACGGCTTTCCGCAGGCGCTGTACGACATCCGCTACCCGGCGCCCGGCGCGCCCGACGTCGCTGAGCGCGCGGCCGGGCTGCTGAATGCGGCCGGCATCGAGACCGCGACGACCGAGCACGGCCTCGACCACGGCGCGTGGGTGCCGATGCTGCTGATGTTCCCGGAAGCCGACGTGCCGGTGGCGCAGTTGTCGATCCAGCCGCGCGCGGATGCCGCCCACCACTTCGCGCTCGGCCGCGCGCTGCGACCGCTGCGCGACGAAGGCGTGATGGTGATCGGCTCCGGCCAGATCACGCACAACCTGCGCGCCGCCGATTTCGGTGCGGCACCGGAGGATGCGGATCCGCGCGTCACGGAATTCACCGACTGGTTCGAGGCGAAGCTGGCCGCGCGCGACGTCGACGCGCTGCTCGACTACCGCCGGCAGGCGCCGCACGCGGCGCTGATGCATCCGACCGACGAGCACCTGCTGCCGGTATTCACGGCGCTCGGCGCGGCGGACGACGACTACCAGCTCGGCATCCAGTCGCTCGGCACCTACCAGCGCGTGCTTGCGATGACGAACTACGTGTTCGCCGGCGCAGCCGCCTGAGCGGTCGCGCGGCCGCTGCCGGCCGCCCAACAAAAAACCCGCCCGAGCATCGCCCGGGCGGGTTTTTTTACGCTGCTTGCTGCCGCCGCCGAATCCGGCGACAGGTCACGCGTCAGGCACCGACCCCCTCGAGGATCTCGTCGTGCGATTCACGCTCGTCGAGATACTTGGTCCGGTAGCCGGTATTCACGCCCCAGAAGTAGAACACCAGTGAGATCGCCGCGACGACCAGCATGTCCCAGCCGTACGGCAGCACGCCGTGGCCGCCGAACTCCTTGCTGCCGATCAGCGACAGCACGGCCATCGTCGGCAGGTACGCGACCAGCCACCAGGCGGCCTTCAGGTCGTCACCCCAGCCGGTCCAGCCCGACTTCGCCTGGAAGTAGAAGTACACCGGCAGCGCGACGATCATCAGCAGGATGATCTCGCCCGTCAGCGGCCACTTCGCCCAGTACAGGATCAGCGACGCGCAGACGAATGCGAACGGGGCGATCAGCTTCATCAGCGGAATCGACAGCGGACGCTCGATGTCGGTCGCCGAACGGCGCAGTGCCATCAGGCTGATCGGGCCGGTCAGGTACGAAATCACCGTCGCCACCGAGATCACGGCCGCGAGCGAGCTCCAGCCGCGGAAGAAGAACAGGAAGACGAACGAGACCAGCAGGTTGAACCACATCGCCTGGCGCGGCACGCCGTAGATCGGGTGCACGTTGCCGAACATCTTCGGCATCGTGTTGTTGCGCTCCATCGCGTAGATCATGCGGGTGGTCGTCGCCATGTAGGTCGTACCGGTGCCGCTCGGGCTGATGAACGCGTCGACATACAGCAGGATCGCGAGCCAGTTCAGGTTCAGCGCGATCGCCAGTTCCGCGAACGGCGACGAGAAGTTGAAGTGCGCCCAGCCCTTCGCGACGTCGGCCGGATTCACCGAGCCGATATATGCCATTTGCAGCAACACGTAGATGACGAGTGCGAGCAGGATCGACGTGATCACCGCGAACGGCACGCTGCGCGACGGGTTGCGCGCTTCACCCGCCAGGTTCACCGGGCTCTGGAAGCCGTTGAACGCGAACACGATACCGCTCGTCGCGACTGCGGTCAGCACGGCCGACCAGCCGTACGGCGCGAAGCTCGCATTCGATGCGACGCCCAGGTTCTCCGAGTGGAAGCTCGTCAGCATCAGGCCGAGGATCGTGAGGCCGGGGATCAGGAACTTGAAGATCGTGATCGCGGTGTTCGCCCGCGCAAAGGCCTTGACGCCCCAGTAGTTCAGCATGAAGTAGACGACGACCAGCACGGCCGACAGCAGCAGGCCGAGCGTCTGTAATTCGCCGTTCACGAACAGTGCGTGCGCCCACGGATACGGCCACGTGCTCATGTACTGGATCGATGCTTCAGCCTCGATCGGAATCACGGATACGATCGCGATCCAGTTCGCCCACGCACTGATGAAACCGACCAGCGAGCCGTGCGAATAGCGCGCGTAGCGCACCATGCCGCCCGACTCGGGGAACATCGCGCCCAATTCCGCGTAAGTCAGTGCAATGGCGAGAATCACGACAGCGCCGATGATCCAGGCGCAGATCGCCGCCGGACCGGCAATCTTCGCGGCCTTCCAGGCGCCGAACAGCCAGCCCGAGCCGATAATCGAACCCAGCCCCGTCAGCATCAATGCAAACGGGCCGATGTTCCGTTGAATAGAACTCTTCACATCCTCTCCTGTGTCTCAAAAAGCATGGTCGGCTCGCCGTCCGGGATCGGCTCGGACAGCACCGCGCACGCAATTTTGGGGGGGCGTGTCACCCGATCGGGGCAACCCGTCCACGCGGCGCGTAGTTTAACGGTTGCACCTCAAACGTGGCGCCAAAATCGTTCGGCCCCTACAAAAAATTCGCATCGTTTGCAAGCTTTGTAAACCTGATCTCCGCAATAACCCTGAGTCCATGGAAATACGGTTGACCACGCGCTGGATAAGCCGTATAAAGGACTTCGCAGGATTTCAAGTGGCGAGTGAATTGGTTCTTTCGTAGTTCGCCCATCAACGGTACTCCGGTTGGTCCTATTACCCCTTCCTTGATTTTCCGCACCCCATGGGCCTCGGCCCCGTTTTATCTTTTTAGGAACAAGTAACATGGCAACCGGTACCGTCAAGTGGTTCAATGACGCAAAGGGCTTCGGCTTCATCACCCCGGAAGGCGGCGGCGACGATCTGTTCGCGCACTTCTCGGAAATCCGCGTCGAAGGCTTCAAGACGCTGCAAGAAAACCAGAAGGTTGAATTCGAAGTGAAGACGGGCCCGAAGGGTCTGCAAGCTGCGAACATCCGTCCGGTCTAAGCTTGGCGCGATAATTCGTGAAAAAAAGCCCCGCTTCGGCGGGGCTTTTTGTTTTTCGGCGCCGGTCAAACGGCATGGCGGCCTTTCAGCCGCCCGCATTCAACCGAACAATCGCTGCGCGTGAATGCCGAGACCCGTCGCGACACTCGCGAGGCGGTCGCCGAATACCGGCTGCGCATCCGGGAATGCACCCGCGAGCGCGCCCGACAGGAACGCGAGCCCCGTCGAGCCGCCGGTGAAGTACAGGGCGCCGACATCGCGCGGCGCCACGCCCGCCAGCCGCACCGTCTCGCGCGCGGCGTCGACGATGCGTGCGGTGTCGTCGCGGCTCGCGTCGACGAGCCGGTCGGCATCGAATGCGATCTGCAGATCCTCTTCCACGTCGTTCAGGTCGATCATCGTCTCCCCACCCGCCGCGACGCCGATCTTCGCTTCTTCCGCACGCGCCATCAGCGCATGCCCGAGCCGCTGCTCGACCACGCTCGTGAGCCGGTCGTACTGCTGCACGTCCCGGTACAGGTGCTTCATCAGCTTCAGCTCGCCGAGCCGCTTCGGCGTGTAGACCGTGTTGATCAAGTGCCAGGTGGCGAGATCGAAGTAGATCTTGTTCGGCAGCTCGCGCCCTTCGGGGTCGAGCGAACGGTAGCCGAATGCGGGCAGGATCGCCGCCAGCTCGACACGCCGGTCGTAATCGGTGCCCGCGACGTGCACGCCGTGGTGGGCCAGCACGTCGTCCTTGCGTTCGAGCCGCGCCATCCGGTCGGGCCCGACGCGCACCAGCGAGAAGTCGGACGTGCCGCCGCCGATGTCGGCGACGAGCACGAGGCGCTCCGCCTGCTGGCGCGACTCGTAGTCGAACGCGGCCGCGATCGGTTCGTACTGGAATTGCACGTCCGTGAAGCCGACAGATCGCGCGGCGGCCTCGAGCTGGTCCTGGGCGAGGCGGTCGGCGCGCGGATCGTCGTCGACGAAGAACACCGGCCGGCCGAGCACCGCACGGCCGATCGGCGCGCCCGCGCGGGCTTCGGCCTTGCGCTTCAGGTGCGTCAGGAAGCGCGCGATGATTTCGGTGTACGCGATCGCGCTCCCGTCGCCGAGATCGGTCGTCGTTTCCGCGAGCGGCGAGCCGAGGATGCTCTTCATCGAGCGCATCAGCCGGCCGTCGAAACCGTCGATATAGGAAGCCAGCGCCGCACGGCCGTATTCGACCGTCTCTTCGTCGTTGTTGAAGAAGATCGCGGTGGGCAGCGTCAGGTGGTCGCCCTCGACGGGCGCGAGGCGCATGCCGTCGCCGTCGGGCAGCGCCACGGCGGAATTGGACGTGCCGAAATCGATCGCGCAGTAAGTCATGGGAAGTTGCCGCAGCAGGGCCGGCGCGAAAACGGAAAGGACGGGCTTTTTAACATGAAGCCCGCGGGATCACAACCGGGGCCGGCCACCAGTCCCGCGCAACGGGCCCGGCTGGCGGCGGCGCGCAACCTGGCGCGCCGGGGAGAGATGCGGGCGGGATGCGCGACGCAGCCCGTCCGCCACGCAGGTCAGGCTGCCGCGTCGAAGCCCTTCTTCCACGCGCCCGCATAGACGACCTCGCCGATCGCATGGCGCGTGCGCGGCGCCTTCTCGCGATCGCGCAGCACCGGATCGAGCTTGTCGACGTTGCCGTAGTGACCGAGCGAGATGATTGCCGGAATCGCGACGTCGGCCGGAATCGCGAACGCATCGCGGAACGCCTTCGCGTCGAAGCCGCTCATCTGGTGGGCGGCCAGGCCCAGTGCGTGCGCCTGCAGCACCAGCGACATCGCGGCGGCGCCCGCGTCGTACAGCGCGGTGGGTGCCGGTTCGCCCTTCGGCGTGAGCGTGTGCGCGGTCACCGCGATCAGCACGGGCGCCGGCGCATTCCAGCCCTGGTTGAACGGCACCAGCGTCGCGAAGGCGCGCTTGAATGCGTCTTCGTCCTGCGTGCGGTCGAATACGATGAAGCGCCACGGCTGTGCGTTGTAGGCAGACGGCGCCCAGCGGGCGGCTTCGAGCACCGCGTGCAGATCGCCGGCGCTGACGGCTTCATCCGAATACGCGCGCGGGCTCCAGCGGCCCGCGATCAGATCGTGAATCGAAACAGTGGTGGGAGCAGGTTTGACGGACATGCGGTTCCTCGCTGACATCGATGAAGGGGCGCGAACGCCTCGCGAACCGAAAGCATACCCGCTTGAGCCGATGCGCGCCCGATCCTCCCTCGCTATGCAAATCTCCGTGCGTGTATTGCCCGGCCATCCGTCGCGCGGCCGGCCGGGCCATCGGCTTGCCGCGCTCAGGCCGCCTGCGCGGCTGCCCGCGACGGGCCGCGGTTGATCCGCAGCACGATCAGCGCGCCGACGATGCACAGCCCGCCCGAGATCATCGACGCGATCGTGTAGGTGCCGAGGCTCGCGCGCAGCAGCCCCGCGCCGAGCGCCGCGAACGCCGCGCCGAGCTGGTGGCCGGCGACGATCCAGCCGAACACGACGGGCGCCGCGGCCTTGCCGAACACGTCGGTCGCGAGACGTACGGTCGGCGGCACGGTCGCGATCCAGTCGAGCCCGTAGAACATCGCGAACAGCGGCAACCCGAAGAAATCGATCCCGAACGCGTGCGGCAGGTAGATCAGCGACAACCCGCGCAACCCGTAGTACCAGAACAACAGCATGCGATTGTCGTAGCGGTCGGACAGCCAGCCCGACAGCGTCGTGCCGAACAGGTCGAACACGCCCATCGCCGCGAGCAGCGACGCACCCTGCACTTCCGTCATCCCGTAGTCGCTGCACATCGCGATCAGGTGCGTGCCGACGTAACCGTTGGTGCTCGCGCCGCAGATGAAGAAGCTGAAGAACAGCAGCCAGAAATCACGCGAACGGCTCGCCGTCAGCAGCGTGCGGAACGCGACCGTGAGCGGGTTCTCCTTCGCCCCCTCGGGCGCGGCCGGCGCATCGGCCGGCTCGCCGTACGGGCGAAGCTGCACGTCGGCCGGGCGCTCGGGCAACAGGAATGCAACCAGCGGAATCACGATCGCGGCCGCGACCGCGACGACCAGCACGACCGGCCGCCAGCCATGGCGCTGCGCGATCGCCGCGAGCATCGGCAGGAACACGAGCTGGCCGGTGGCCGTGCTCGCGGTCAGGATCCCCATCACGAGGCCGCGCCGCGCATGGAACCAGCGCGTGACGAAGGTCGCGGACAGCGTCAGCGCGACGACGCCCGTCGAGCAGCCGACCATCAGGCCCCAGATCACGACCATCTGCCAGCTCTGCGTCATCATCGACGACAGCGCGACGCCCGCGCTCATCGTCACGAGCGCGGTGAGAATGGTCGGACGCAGCCCGAAGCGCTGCATCGCGGCGGCCGCGAACGGGCCCGTCAGTCCGTACAGCGCGATGTTCACCGAGATCGCCAGCGAAATCGCCGCGCGGCTCCAGCCGAGTTCGCGCTCGAGCGGCACCATCAGCACGCTCGGCGTCGCGCGCGTGCCGGCCGCCGCCAGCAGGATCAGGAATACCACCGCCGCCGCGAGCCATCCGTAGTGGAAGCGCCCGCCGATTCGTGTCACCGCCCAGTTCATCTTCGCGTTCTCCAGTTGGCGGCTCCGGTGCCTCCGCACCCGCGCCGCCCGCCCTGCCAGGCCACCTCCGCCGCACACTGCATCGGCTGACCCGGGCCGACGCTTGGCATTTGTCTGTCGACCCGGGCGGCGTTGTTACCGACCGGTCACAAGTGTGTTGCGATCGTAGTGACCAATCGGTAACATGTCAAGCAATCCAATATGCTGTCGAGGGTCATCATGTCGGGCATCGAGATCGCCAAACCGCTGCCGCGCCGCACGCGCCGGCCGATCGACGGCGCCACCGCGCAGGAGCACCTGCTACGCGCCGCCGAGGAGCTGTTTTACAGGGAAGGCGTTCGGACGGTGGGTGTCGAGGCGGTCGTGGAGCGCGCGGGCGTCAACAAGATGAGCCTGTATCGCCAGTTCTCGTCGAAGGACGAGCTGATCCTCGCGTATCTGGAGCGGATGGATGCGTGCTTCTTCGACCGCTTCAACACGAGCGTCGCGAAGCACCCGGGCCAGCCGAAAGCGCAGCTGATCCAGTATTTCGTCGATCTCGCCGAGCGCGCGACGCAGCAGGATTACCGCGGCTGCCCGTTCGTCAACGTCGCGGCCGAGTTCCCGGATGCGTCGCACCCGGCGCGCGAGCGCGTCGCGCAGAACAAGGAACAGCTGATGAAGCGGCTCGTCGCGCTATGCGAAGCCGCCGGCGCGCGGCAGCCGCAGGCGCTCGCCGACTCGCTCGCGCTGGTGATCGAAGGCATCTACGCGGCAAGCCAGACCTACCGGCACGGCGAAACGCCGATCGGCGTCGCGCCCGCGCTCGTCACACAGTTGATCGAGGCCGCCTGCGCGTGACGGCGCGCCCGCTACAATGCGGCCCTCGCCGCCCTTCCGCCCGACTGGTTTCACGATGACCGACACTCGCCCCGAATCGCACGACGACATCCTCGCCGCCACGCGGCACTGGCTCGCGCGCGCGGTGATCGGGCTCAATCTGTGCCCGTTCGCGAAAAGCGTCTATGTGAAGGAACAGGTGCGCTACGCGATCAGCGAAGCGACGACGCTGGAAGACGCGCTCGCCGAACTCGAAACCGAGCTGCGCGCGCTTGACGCGGCGGACCCGCAGCAGGTCGACACGACGCTCGTGATCTTCCCGCATGCGTTCGCCGATTTCATCGACTACAACGATGCGCTGTTCTTTGCCGACCGGCTGGTGCGGCAACTGCGGCTCGACGGCGTGCTGCAGATCGCGAGCTTCCATCCGGACTACCGGTTCGAGGGCAGCGAGCCCGACGACATCGAGAACTACACGAACCGCGCGCCGTACCCGATCCTGCACCTGCTGCGCGAGGACAGCATCGCGCGCGCGGTCGACGCGTTCCCGGACGCGTCCGCGATCTACGAAAAGAATCAGGAAACGCTGCGGCGCCTCGGCCATGACGGCTGGCGCGAATGGATGCGCCGGCCGGGCGACGACGTCTGACACGGCGTGTAACGTGCGACGTGCAACGGGGGGCGTGTAACGGGCGACGAGCAACGGGCGCCACGCGACGCGCCCGCCCACGCGCAGGTCAGCCGGCGGCCGGTTCGGCGACCTCGCCGCCCGCGGCCGCGGCTTCCGGCACGAAGAAGCGTGCGTTCAGCTCGGCCAGCCCGAACATCCCGAGGATCTCGTTCAACCGCTCGCCGGGCCGCCGGCGCGGCAGGTTCTTGTACTGCGCGATGATCAGCTCGTTCTTCATCGAATGCTCCCAGCCGACCAGCTCGGTCACGCTGACCTGGTAGCCGTGCGCTTCGAGCTGCAGGCAGCGCAGCACGTTGGTGATCTGGCTGCCGAATTCGCGCGTATGCAGCGGATGCCGCCACACTTCCGTCAGCGCGTTCGCGAGCGACTTGCCCTTGTTCTTGCGCAGCACGCCCGCGACTTCCGCCTGGCAGCACGGCACCAGCACGATGTGCTGCGCGCGCTTCGCGAGCGCGAAGCGGATCGCGTCGTCGGTCGCCGTGTCGCACGCGTGCAGCGCGGTGACGACGTCGACCGTTTCAGGCAGTTTCGGCGACGTGATCGAATCGGCAACCGACAGGTTCAGGAACGACATGCCGCCGAACCCGAGCCGCGCGGCGAGCTCGGCCGAACGCGTGACGAGCTCTTCGCGGGTCTCGATCCCGTACACGTGCGACGCGAACGCCGGCGTGCCGTGTCCCGGCTGCTGCTTGAAGAACAGGTCGTACAGGATGAAGCCGAGATACGACTTGCCGGCGCCGTGATCGACGAGCGTCACGCTGCCACGCTCGGCCTGCACGCCGGCAAGCAGCGGCTCGATGAACTGGAACAGGTGATAGACCTGCTTCAGCTTGCGGCGGCTGTCCTGGTTCAGCTTCCCGTCGCGGGTGAGGATGTGCAGTTCCTTCAGCAGCTCGACGGACTGCTCCGGGCGGATTTCGTGGGTCTTGTTCGACATCGTGATGCGGCGCCGGGCCACGGTCGGTCGACCACGGCCCGGCGGCGGGAATTCGTGAGGAATGGCGACAGTTTACCGAAAATGCGCGGTCAGGCTCGTGCGCCGAGCCGCCAGAGCGACGTGACCTCGGCCTGGCGTGCCGCGTGCAGCGGATCGTCGGCATCCATCGCCTTCGGGTGCGCGGGGCGGATATCGTCGCGGCCGAGCACGACGAGGCCGGCTTCGTCGATCCATTGCAGCAGCGTGTCGCGCGGCCGCAGGCCGAGATGCTCGGCGAAATCGGACAGGATCAGCCAGCCTTCGCCGCCCGGCTCGAGGTGCGCGGCGAGCCCCGCGAGGAAACCGCGCAGCATGCGGCTGTCCGGATCGTAGACCGCGTATTCGATCGGCGCGCTCGGCCGGGCCGGCACCCACGGCGGGTTGCAGACCACGAGCGGCGCACGGCCGGCCGGAAACAGATCCGCCTCGACGACTTCGACGCGATCCGCATGGCCCAGCCGCTCGATGTTCTCGCGCGCACAGGCGAGCGCCCGCGGATCCTGGTCGGTCGCGACGACGCGCTCGACACCGCGCGACGCCAGCACGGCCGCCAGCACGCCGGTGCCGGTGCCGATGTCGAACGCGAGCGAGGTTGCCGGCAGCGGCGCGCGCGCGACGAGTTCGACGTACTCGCCGCGCACCGGCGAGAACACGCCGTAGTGCGGGTGGATCGGCGCACCGCCGAGCGCCGGGATCGGCACCCCTTTCTTGCGCCATTCGTGCGCGCCGACGAGGCCGAGCAGTTCGCGCAGCGACACGACCGATGGCGCGCCGCCGGGCCCGTACGCCTCTTCGCATGCGGCGCGCACGTCGGGCGCACGGCGCAGCGCAATCGTGTAGTCGGCCTCGAGCGGGATCAGCAGCATGCCGAGCGTGCGGGCGCGCTGCGACTGCGCGAGACGATGCAGGTTGAACGCGTCGACGCCGGCCGCGGCTTTCGCCTTCTTCGGCTTGCGCTCGACACGGCGCGCCATCGCCTGCACGAGCTGGCGCGCATTCTGGAAATCGCCCTGCCAGACGAGCGCGGTGCCCTCGCAGGCGAGACGGTAGGCCGCGTCGGCGGTGAGGCGGTCGTCGGCGGGCACCGCGCGCTTCGGCGGTTGCACGCCGGCTTCGGAGCGCCAGCGTACGGCATGATCGGCGCCGTCGGCGTCGGTCCAGTGGAAAACGGGGAAATCGGTCACGCGAACTCGGTTACGGTTGGCTTCAACGGGCGGCGCGACGGTAATGCGGGCGCCGCGCGGCTCACACCATACCGCGCTTTGCCCGCGCGGCAAAGCGCGGGGGCCGGCCCGCGCCGCGCGCCGCCGGGTTCGCCGGGTTCGCCGGGTTCAGCCGCCCCACCCCGGCATCGCGGGCAGGCGCAGCGTGCCGGCATCGTTGAAGTGCACGGTGCCGAGCACGCCGCCCGCGAGCCGGCCGCGCAGCGCATACGGCAGCTCGCCGTTCGCGGCCGCGCCGGGCAGGTTCCACGCCTGCCGCGCAGCCGCGAAGGCCGACACGGAAACCGGCACGTCGAGCACGGCCTCGCCGAAGCGCGGCACGGTGCCCGTGCGATCGCTGACGCCGCTCGCGAACGGCGTGCCGTTCAGGTCGAGCGCGACCGAGATGCCGTCGTAGTCGATCGGCGTGTCGTTCGGGTTCTGCACGCGCAGCTTCAGGCTGAAACGCATCTCGAGGCCCTGCCCGACGAGCGGGTCGAGCCCGGCGACCGTCACGCGCACCGGGTCGCGCGTCAGCCCCGCGCAGCCACCGAGCAGGAGCACGGCGGCGAACAGCAGCAGCACGGCGCGCAGCGGCGCGATACGGAACAGGGGTCGTGGCATGGGAGAACCTCCTCGCGGCAATCGGTGAGCTTGTCGTCGCTGCATTGTACCGAGCACGCCCCGGCACGCCGGGTTTCGTAGTTTTCGCAGTCCCGCGAGATCGTTAATAGATTAAAACTACGAAAATAAATGCCGAATGGAATGCGCATTAACGCTTCCCAGCATTCAATGAAGCACGGTGAATTCAATCGATGCAATTTCTAAATTTTTCGTTTCCTTTACCTAAAACCATCAAGTATATTTACGCATCCTTCGAGCAAGCCGACAAACCTTGATGCCGCATGACGGTGATTTTACGGAACGGCGACATGCCTTCCTGCCATCTTGCGACGAGGCCCGGCCAGCCCCGTAGGTCGTCTGTTCAAAGGGGACAGCGCGCCCGCCCAGGGCGTGCGGCTCCGTGTCGTGCGCGCGCAATCAATTCAGTACAACACGCGCCCGGCCATTTTGAACCGGCAAGTTAACCGACATCCGGAAATCCAGAGGGGGCAGTAAACCATGATTACCTTCACGTAGTCGGCCGCCGTCTTTTCGAATAATCCGTCATTGGCACTTTCATCGCTGTTGATTAACGGCGAGGGGATTGTTTTTGCCGGCGTTTTCGCAGCACTGAACGATTCTTTCAACAATCGAGGTTTCAGTCATGTCGATCAACATTCGCAAGATGCGTTATCTGCCGATCGTCGCCGCGCTCGCGCTAGCCGGGTGCGGCGGCGACGACGGCGGCGCGGGCTCGGCGTCCGCGCTCAGCTCCGCCGGCGCGCCGCACTCGGGCTCGTCGCCCACCGTCACCGCGCCGCCGAGCGCATCCAATGTCGACAAGAGCGTCTCGCCTGTCGAGTTGCCGGACACCGTGGTACCCGTGAACTACCGGCTGTGGTTCCGCCCGAACGACGCGCTGAACGCGTTCGACGGCCGCGCCGACGTCGAGATCAAGGTGCTGAAGCCGGTCAACAACATCGTGATCGCCGGCCACCGGATCAAGTTCACGAACGGCCGCATCACGCTGCAGCCGGGCAACATCCAGCTGATCGCGACACCGCAGGACAAGGGCGACTTCTACCAGCTGCGCCCGGTGAGCGGCACGATCTCGCCGGGTAACTATTCGCTGCACATGGAGTGGTCGGGCATCATCAACTTCAAGTCGTATGACGATCCGGTCGCGAAGACCGGCGGCAGCTGCGGCGACGATCCGTATCCGGGCTGCTCGGCGGCGGAAGGCATCTTCCGCGTCGACCTGAAGGGCACCGACGGCAAGACGAGCGGCGCGATCCTCACGCAAGGCGAAACCAACCTGTCGCGCCAGTGGTTCCCCGGCTGGGACGAGCCGGCATTCCGCCCGACCTATGAAGTGACGGCCGAAGTGCCGCAAAGCTGGCGGGTCGTGTCGAACGCGGCCGAGAAGCCGTCGACCAACGTCGGCGGCGGCTACAAGCTCGTGCAGTTCGAGAAGACCCCGCCGATGCCGTCGTACCTGCTGTTCTTCGGCGGCGGCCTGTTCGACACCTACGAGGACGACTTCACGAGCCCGCTGCCGGGCGGCAAGGGCGGCCTGCACCTGCGCGTGTTCACGCCGCCGGGCATGAGCGACTGGGCGAAGCCGGCGATGGACCGCACCAAGCAGGCGCTCGACTTCTACTACCGCTACACGGGCATCGCGCTGCCGCTGACGAAGTTCGACACGGTGGCCGCGAACGACGCGTTCAAGGATCAGAAGGACCTGAACTTCGGCGGGATGGAGAACTGGGGATCGATCCTCGAGTTCGCCGACGACATCCTGCCGCAGCCGGGCCAGCCGATGTCGCACTACGGCAACGAGGTGCTGACGCACGAAGTCGCGCACCAGTGGTTCGGCGACCTGGTCACGACCGACTGGTGGGACAACGTGTGGCTCAACGAGTCGTTCGCGACGTTCTTCGAGACGAAGACGACGATCCAGTTCTTCCCCAACGAGTTCAGCTGGCTCGATCAGGTGAAGAACAAGTACCGCGTGATCAATCGTGACATCGGCCCGAACGCGTTCCCGGTCGCACCGAACTTCAACGGCTGGGCGTCGAACGACTTCGTGCTGAGCGCCAGCGCGTTCACGTACGACAAGGGCGGCCACGTGCTGAAGACGCTCGAGAACTATCTCGGCGAACAGACGCTGCGCAAGGGTCTGCAGCAGTACCTGGTCGACTACTCGTTCGGCAACGGTACGCCGAAGCGTCTGTGGGATGCGCTGTCGAAGGAAAGCGGCCAGGCGATCGGCGCGATCGGCGACAGCTACGTCCGCCAGACCGGCGTGCCGCTGATCTCGCTCGACACGCAGTGCGACCTGACGAAGAACCAGACGGTCATCACGCTGAAACAGCAGCCGTTCCCGAACAAGAACGCGTATCCGGGCCTGCAATGGACGGTGCCGATCACGCTCGCGTACGGCCAGGGTCTCGCGAAACGCACGACGCTCGCGCTGAAGGACACGCAGACGCAAACGCGCGTCGACGGCTGCACGGGCGTGGTCGCCGACCCGAGCGGGCTCGACTACTACGTCGTGAACTACAGCGACGCCGCCTGGAGCGGGCTGCTCACGCAGGTCAACAGCTCGACCGATCCGGTCCTGCTCGCGAACCTGAAGAGCGAGGCCGCACTGCTCGTCGCGAACAACCTCGCGCCGGCCTCGCGCTCGACGTCGATCGGCTCGGTCGCTTCGCCGGCCGCGATGAAGCTGCGCCAGACGCCGACCTTCGGCGGCCTCGAGCCGGTGACGAAGGAACGCCCGGCGCTGCAATACCAGGGCATCTTCAAGCCGCGCAAGGTAGTGACGCAGTAACGGTGCGCGTCCGGCCGGCGCCGCGCAGCCTGCGGCTGCCGGCCGGCGTACCGGTTTCTCCGACCTTTGACGGGCCTCGCATGCGAGGCCCTTTTTTCTTTCGGCACGGGCTGCCGCCGGCCGTCATGCCCACGCGGCGTCCCACGCCGGCTGCGCGAACCACGTCGCGAGAAACGCAACGAGCCGCGACGCGCGTGCGGTGCCGCGCGCCTGCTGGCGCAACACGTGGATCGTCGCCGGCTCGGGCGCCGCCGCGAACTGCGGCAGCACCGCACGCAAGCGTCCGTCGCGCAGCGCGTCGCCCGCGAGCCAGGTCGGCAGGTGCGCCAGGCCGAGCCCGTCGATCGCGGCTTCGAGCAACGCTTCCGAATGATTGCTGCGAAACCGCGGCTGCGCCGGCACGTGGCGGCGCTCGCCGAAGCGCCATGCGCCCGGCGGCGGCGCACCGTGCCAGGCGAGGCAGTCGTGGCCGGCGAGCGCGTCGGGCGACTCGGGCTCGCCGCGCCGCGCGAGATACGCCGCGCTCGCGCACAGCACGCGCCGCTGCGGCGCCAGCACGGTCGCGACGAAGCGCGTGTCCTCGAGCGGGCCGATGCGCACCGCGAGATCGACGTCGGAGCCGAGCCGCGCGCCTTGCAGGTCGACCATGCTGTCGGTCAGCACCAGGTCGACCTGCAGCGCCGGATGGCGCTGCATGAAGGCAGCCAGCGCGGCCATCAGGTGCCGGCGGCCGAACGGCGCCGGGCAGTCGACGCGCAGCAGCCCGCTCGGCTCGTCGTGCTGGCTGTGCAGGTCTTCCTGCAGGCCGCGCAGCTCGGCCAGCATCCGCGTCGCGCGTTCGTACAGCAACTGGCCTGCCTCGGTCGGCCGCAGCGCATGCGTGGTGCGATGCAGGAGGCGGATGCCGAGCTGCGTCTCGAGCCGGTCGATGCGCCGTGTGACCGACGACGCGGCGACGCCCAGCCGGCGCGCGGCCGCCGAGAAGCTCTGCTGGTCGACCACGTCGACAAACAACGCCAGATGCGGGGAAAGAAAGTCGTCCATTCGGTGCCTTCCGATTTGGCTATGCGTTTAACGCAAAGCAATCATCCGCCTTTGCACGTTTCCGCGTCAAACCGTGCCGACTAGACTGCAGGCATCCTTTTCACCCGCTGCGCGCCCCGCCCCATCGGGCCGCGCGCCAGCCATCCGCTACGGAGATCATCATGCGCAGCATCCGCTTCGACGCCCCCGCCGCCGACATCGAGTCGCTCGACGCTCGCGTCAGGGAAATCGACCCGCCCGTCCCCGCCGACGGCCAGATGCTGATCGAGGTGCGCGCGGCCGGCGTGAACCCGAGCGACGTGAAGGCCGCGCTCGGCCGCATGCCGCACGCGGTGTGGCCGCGCACGCCCGGGCGCGACTGGGCCGGTATCGTGCGCAGCGGCCCGGACGGCTGGATCGGCGCGCCGGTGTGGGGCTCGGGCGGCGATCTCGGCGTGCATCGCGACGGCTCGCATGCGGAGTGGCTCGTGCTCGATGCGCCGCTGGTGCGCCGCAAGCCCGCCGTGCTCACGCTCGACGAAGCGGCCGGCGTCGGCGTGCCGTTCGTCACCGCTTATGAGGGCTTGCGCCGCGCCGGCATGCCGACGACCGGCGACGTCGTGCTCGTGTTCGGCGCGAACGGCAAGGTCGGCCAGGCGGCGATCCAGCTCGCGACCGCGCACGGCGCGACCGTGATCGGCGTCGAGCGCAGCGCCGGCGGCTATCGCGGCCACGCATCGGGCGACGTGCACATGATCGACGCGTCGAAAGAACCGGTGGCCGACGCGGTGCGCGCGGCGACCGGCGGCCACGGCGCGGACATCGTCTACAACACGGTGGGCAGCCCGTACTTCGAAGCGGCGAACGCGTCGATGGCGATCGGCGCGCGGCAGATCTTCATCTCGACGATCGAGCGCAGCGTGCCGTTCGACATCTTCGCGTTCTATCGCGGCCAGCACACGTTCGTGGGCGTCGATTCGCTGCAGCTCGGCGGCGCCACGGTCGCGCAGATCCTGGACACGCTCGCGCCCGGCTTCGGCAACGGCACGCTGCGCCCGTTCCCGATCGGCGACGACTACGTGTACCCGCTCGAGCGCGCACACGACGCGTATCGCGCAGTGCTGGCCGGTGCGCGCGAGCGCGTCATCCTCAAGCCCTGACGCCGGACCACACGGGAGACTGCCATGATGGATTACGTGACTTCGCTCGCGGTGGGCCTTGGCGTCGGCGTGCTGTACGCGCTGCTGCACGTGCGCTCGCCGGCCCCGCCGCTCGTCGCGCTCGTGGGCCTGCTCGGGATGGTGATCGGCGAACGCGCGATCGCGCTGTTGCGCTGACGCGTCGATGCGGCGATGCGGCGCCGGCGGTGCTAGCGGTCGTCGCGCCGGCGGAACGCCCACCACGCGGCGAGCGCCGTGAAACCCGCGACGAGCAGCACCATCAGCCAGAAGCCGTGCTTGTTCTCCGAGAACGGCACGCCGCCGACGTTCATCCCGAAGAAGCCGGCGACGATGTTGATCGGCAGCGCGATCACGGTCACGAGCGTCAGCGTGAACAGCGTCCGGTTGTTCTGCTCGTCGAGACGCGAACCGATCTCTTCCTGCAACAGCTTGATCCGCTCGTTGAGCCCCGCCAGGTCGGCCAGCACCAGCGAGAACTCTTCGGTCGATTCGCGCAGTTCCTGCACGTCTTCCAGATGCAACCACGCTGGCGGTTTCGCGAGCAGCCGGAAGATCGACCCGGGCTCGGGCGCGAGCATGCGCTGCAGGCGCGTCAGCGTGCGGCGCATCGCGCCGAGCTCGATGCGGCTCGACGTGAGCCGCTGCGACAGGAAGCGATCCTCGATGCGGTCGACGTCGACGCTCGTGCGTCGCATGATCTGGATCAGCAGGTCGGCCTGGTCGCGCAGCAGGTGGACGAGCAGTTCCGCGGGCGACCTGAACTGCTCGCCGTCGCGCACGCACGCGCGCAGCGTGTCGACCGAGCGCAGCGGCTTGAGCCGCGCGGTGACCATGATGCGCCGCTCGACGTGGACGAACAGCGTCGCGATCTCCGACGGCGTCAGTTCGAGGTTGAACATCACGTCGTTGACGATCGCGCGCAGCGCGCCGTCTTCCTGCTCGATGCGCGTCGAGCGCGAGCCTTCGTGGAGGAATGCGAAGAAGCTGTCGGGCAGCCCGAGATGCGTGCGCATCCAGCGCTCGCTCGCGCCATGCGCGAGATTGAAGTGCAGCCAGACGAAATCGCCCGACGCGGCATCGTGCTCGCGGCACGTGCGCAGCCACCCGGCGGCCGTGTCCGCATCGAGCGTCGCGCCGGAGCCGCCGGGAACGAAGCGGAATCCGCACACCATGCCGGACGTATCGGCGCCGTAAGTCTGTACGATCAGGTCCATCGTGTCGAAGGTCGTGCGGCGCACGGCGCGCCGCGCATAGCGGGTCGCGCACCCGCGCCGGAAAAGGAAAGGAGACGTATGCCCGACGGGCGTGACGCGCCGGTGACAGCGTCACGCCGCATCATACCGTCCGGTTCCGCGGCCCCAAAAGCAACGCGCCGCCCAACGGGCGGCGCAGGTGCGGCGGGTCGACACGCGCGGGACGCGTTACTGCCGCGTCTCCGACTGCGCGGCGCTCGGGCACGCGGGGTCCTTGCCCCAGTGACCATCGCAGACGCGCCAGCGGCACAGTTGATCCTCGAAGAAACCGCGCTCCGAACACTCCTTCACGCGCGACGCCAGCGAGCCGGTCGTCGCGGCCGTCTTGGTCGGCACGGCCTGCGCCTTCTGCGCGGCGAGCTTCTTGTCGGCCGGCTTCGTGCGCGCGACGAGCGCTGCGAGCAGGTCCGCATCCGGATCGTCCTTCCCGGCAGCCTTCGCGGTACGGGCTGGCGTCGCGTCGCGATGCTTCTTCGCCTGCGCGAGCTCGGCCTGCTGTTCCTTGTGACGCTTGCGGGCCTCGGCTTTCGTGTCGGCCTTCGTATCGGTCTTGCCGTGCGCGGCGACCTTCGCGCCCTTCGCGGCGTCGGCCTTCGCGGTTTTGGTCGTCGCGGCAGCGGCGGCGGCGGCCGCACCGGCCGTGGCCGCACCCGACACGTCGTCGGCGCCGTTGGCGAGTGCACGCGACAGGCGGCTGTTGTCCGCGGCGGACGCGGACGATGCGGATGCAACGGTTCGGGAAGCTGCGTCGTCGTTGACGATCGTGGCCGGCTGTACGGCGGATGCGGCGGACGCGGCATTCTGCGCGACCTGCACGGCGGCATCGCTGGCCGCCGCGGCCTTCGCCGGCGCGGCGGCTGCCGGCGCAGCCTCGGCCGTGACGGCGGGGGCCTGCCCGCCCGCATGCTGCATGCGCCATGCGCCCCAGCCACCCACGGCGACCACCAGGGCCACGACGGCGGCGATCGGCGCCTTCAGCGAACGGCGCGGCGGCTCGGCCGGCGGCGTGACACGTCCTTCCAGATTCGCGAGAATGCGCGACTGCTGAGCTCCGTCGCCTGCCGGTTTGGTATCGGACAGCAGGCTGGGCGGAGATTTCGAATTTGAATTTTCCGGCGCACTCATTCAGCGTCTCATTGAATCCTGGTTTAATTCACCGCGATAATATAGCCCGGCCTCTCGAAGCAGCCTGATTCTAAGAGCAAGCATTGCAAAACACAATCAATTCCAATTTCCGGGGATTTCTTTGATTGCCGTCGCACTCGTCGCCTATTTCGCCCTTGCCGTCGCGGTTGCGGCACTGTTGCTTTTACCGGGTATCCGCGCGACCGTATTCGAATCCGTCGCCCAGTTTCACGGCCGTCTAACGCGCCGCGCGAACGATCGCGCCTCGCGTACGCGAAGTCAGATTGTTAAATCGGCAAGCGCTACGCGCGGTGCTTTAAACGACGTGCAAAATTTACTGGTTCGCCGGCGCTTGATGATTATGGTATCGGCAGGTATTCTTGCGACGCCGCCATTGGTCGCCATTGCGTTACGCGGCCGGCAATTGTTCCAGTACGACGACACGGCGCGCGTGCCCGACGAGAAGATCGCCGCGCTGCTGCAGGGCGAACAACTCGTGCCGCCCCCGCCGCTGCCGCCGGAGGTCTTCGCCACCAAGGAAGTCGAACAGGTGCGCCCGGCGCTGAAGGATGCGAGCCGCGACTGGAACCTGCTGGATCCGGATTTCCGTACGCGTTTGCTGCTGGTCTACAAGATCATGCACGAACAATATGGTTATGAAATGGCGTTGCTGGAAGGTTACCGGAGCCCGGAACGGCAGAACCGGCTGGCGCAGATGGGTACCAACGTGACCAATGCGGCCGCCTTCCAGAGTTATCACCAATTCGGGCTGGCGGCCGACAACGCATTCCTGCGCGACGGCAAGCTGGTCATCTCCGAGAAAGATCCGTGGGCGATGCGCGGCTACCAGTTGTATGGCCAGGTCGCCGAACAGGTTGGCCTGACCTGGGGGGGCCGCTGGAAAATGATGGATCTCGGGCACGTGGAATACCATAAACCCGGTTTTAAACTGGGACGCGGCAGCTAGCCAGGGCTGCCGGACAGGAAATAATGAGGGCGGCATGGGGCTTTTTAATATCCCGGCAGGAAACGATATGGGCGGCGCAAAAAATCATGCATTCCGGTGCGCGATTTTTTCCGGCCGCCGCTTCCGTTTTAAATCTCACAGCGTCCTTTCGTTAATGCGCGCGCCTTCTCCGATGCCGCGGGCGCATTGATGCCAGCCCCCTTCATCCCGTTTGACAGCATGGCGACACATCGCGGCGCCACCCTTGCCGCTCGGCGCGCCTGCGTCGCCTCATCGAATCGCACCGGAACCTGAACGTCCTATGCAACGCATCCTCAACGTGCTGACTCATCCGCGTACGCTCTCGATCGTCGGGATCGTCGCGCTAGCGGCCATTCTGTTCATCGTCGCCGACATGCTGCAGTTGCCGCTCCTGTGGGCGGCGATCGCCTTCGCGGCGATCCTCGCGCTGTGGCTCGTCGTCGCGCTGTGGCGCCGCTGGCGCGTGAAGCGCGCGAACCAGCAGCTCGGCCAGGTACTGGAAGAGCAGGCGGAAACCGGCAAGATCGCCGCGCCCGCCGCCGCCGCGCTCGCCCCCGACGCGAAGACGGCCGACCTCGACGTGCTGCGCACGCGCCTGTCGGATGCGGTGAAGACGATCAAGACGTCGAAGATCGGCCAGGTGTCGGGCGGCTCCGCGCTGTACGAACTGCCGTGGTACATCGTGATCGGCAACCCGGCCGCGGGCAAGAGCAGCGCCGTGCTCAATTCCGGCCTGCAATTCCCGTTCGCGGACAAGAACAGCGCCGTGATCCACGGCATCGGCGGTACGCGTAACTGCGACTGGTTCTTCACGACCGAGGGGATCCTGCTCGATACGGCCGGCCGCTATTCGGTGCACGAGGAAGACCGCAGCGAGTGGCTCGGCTTCCTCGGCCTGCTCAAGCGCTACCGCCCGAAGGCGCCGATCAACGGCATCATCGTCACCGCGAGCATCGCCGAACTCACCGGCAACCGCCCCGAATTCGCGATCAACCTCGCGAAAAACCTCCGCCAGCGCGTTCAGGAGCTGACGGAGAAGCTCGAAGTGTTCGCGCCGGTCTACGTGATGTTCACGAAGGCCGACCTGATCACCGGCTTCACCGAATTCTTCAGCAGCAGCGACAAGCACGAGTACGACCGCGTGTGGGGCGCCACCCTGCCCTACGAACCCGACGACAAGCGTGACGTCGTCGCGCAGTTCGACACGCACTTCGAGGAACTCTACGAAGGGCTGAAGGAGATCAGCGTCGCGCAGCTGTCGCTGTCGCGCGGCAACCAGCTGTCGCCGGGCCAGCTGAGCTTCCCGCTCGAATTCTCGACGATCAAGCCGTCGCTGCGCGCATTCCTCGCGACGCTGTTCGAGAACAACCCGTTCCAGTACAAGCCGATCTTCCGCGGCTTCTACTTCACCAGCGCGCTGCAGGAAGGCGAAACCAACAGCGCGGCCGCGCAGCGCATCGCGCATCGCTTCGGCCTCGACGGCGCCGCGCTGCCGAAGCCGCACAGCGCATTCTCGAAGAACGGCTTCTTCCTGCGCGACCTGTTCTCGAAGGTGATCTTCGCGGACCGCCAGACGGTGCGGCAGTTCGCGAGCCCGACCAAGACGCGGCTGCGCTACGCGACCTTCTTCGGCTTCGTCGCGGCGCTCGCGCTCGCGCTGGGCGGCTGGACCTGGTCGACGATCGGCAACCAGCAGCTCGTCGCGAACGTGCAGGCCGACCTCGACAACGTCACGCGCCTGCAGCAGGGCCGCAACGACCTGCAGTCGCGCCTGCAGGCGATGGACATCCTCGAGGACCGGATCGAGCAGCTCGAGCAGTTCCGCCGCGACAAGCCGATTTCGGTGTCGCTCGGCCTGTACCAGGGCGACCGTCTCGAGCAGCACCTGCTGACCGAGTACTACAACGGCGTGCGCCAGATCCTGCTCGCCCCGGTGTCGCAGAACCTCGCGTCGTTCATGAAGGACGTGAACGCGCACCCCGAACAGCTCGTGCCGATGACGCGCCCGCCCGAATCGGGCGCCGTGCAGGGCGGCACGATGCCGGTCTCGACGAACGCGGCGGGCGCCGCGCCGCAGGCCGGTGCCGCACTGGCCGCGTCCGGCGCCGCGCCGGCAGCACCGCAGCAGCCGGCCGCACCGCAGGGCGGCCTCTACAGCGACGCGTCGCCGACCAACGTGCAGGACGCGTACAACGCGCTCAAGACGTACCTGATGCTGTCCGACAAGCGTCACGTCGAGCAGGCGCACCTGACCGACCAGCTCGCGCGCTTCTGGCGCGGCTGGCTCGAGACGAATCGCGGCAACATGCCGCGTGACGAGATGATCAAGAGCGCAGAGCGCATGATCTCGTTCTACCTGGCCCGCGTGAACGACGACAACTGGCCGATGATCGACGCGAACCTCGCGCTCGTCGACCAGACCCGCGAGAACCTGCGCCACGTCGTGCGCGGGATGCCGGCCCGCCAGCGCGTCTATGAGGAAATCAAGGCACGCGCGTCGACCCGCTTCGCGCCGATGACCATCGCGCGCATCGTCGGCGACGGCAACCAGGGGCTCGTGGCAGGCAGCTACGCGATTCCGGGCACGTTCACGCGTGAAGCGTGGTTCGACTACGTGCAGCCGGCGATCCGCGACGCGGCGACCAAGGAACTGCAGGCGAAGGACTGGGTGCTGAACACGTCGACTCAGGACGACCTGACGCTCGAGGGCAGCCCCGAGCAGATCCAGAAGACGCTGGTCGGCATGTACAAGACCGAGTACGCGCAGCACTGGCAGAAGTTCATGCAGGGCATCGCGGTGCAGGGCTTCAGCAGCTTCGGCCAGGCCGTCGACGGGATGAACCGCCTCGGCGACCCGCAGGATTCGCCGATCCGCAAGATCCTCGAGACTGCGTACGACCAGACTTCGTGGGACAACCCGTCGCTCGCGAACGTGACGATCAAGAAGGCGCAGACGGGCGTCGTGAACTGGGTCAAGCAACTGTTCTCGCGCTCGCCGGCCGGCCAGGTGGCGGCTGCCAACATCGACATCAACGGCAATCCGGCCGAGGTGCCGATGGGTCCGATCGGCCAGGAGTTCATCGGGCTCGCGCGGATCGTCGCGACGCATGACGGCACGTCGATGCTCAAGAGCTACATGGATTCGCTGTCGAAGGTCCGTACGCGCTTCAACGTGATCAAGAACCAGGGCGACCCGGGCCCGGGCGCACGCCAGCTGATGCAGCAGACGCTCGACGGCAACGGTTCGGAACTCGCCGATTCGCTGAAGCTCGTCGACGAGCAAATGCTGACGGGCCTCACCGATTCGCAACGCAAGTCGCTGCGTCCGCTGCTGGTGCGGCCGCTGATGCAGGCGTTCGCGGTCGTGATCCAGCCGGCCAGCGCCGAAGTCAACAAGGTGTGGAACGCGCAGGTCTACCAGCCGTTCCAGAACTCGCTCGCGACGAAGTACCCGTTCGCGGCGAGCGCGAAGGTCGAGGCCGGCGCCGGTGAAATCGCGCAGGTGTTCGGTCCGGACGGCTCGATCGCGAAGTTCGTCGGCACGACGCTCGGGCCGCTCGCGGTGCGCCGCGGCGACACCCTCGCCGCCCGCACGTGGGGCGACATGGGCATCGGCCTCACGCCGGACTTCACGAACGGCTTCGCACGCTGGGTCGCGCCGCTTGCCGGCGGTGCGGCAGGCAGCGCCGCCGCGTCGTCCGAGCCGCAGACCGTGTTCCAGATCCTGCCGCAGCCGAGCACGGGCACGACGGAATACACGATCGCGATCGACGGCCAGCAGCTGCGCTACCGCAACACGCCGCCGCAGTGGACCAACTTCGTGTGGCCGAACCCGCAGGGCTCGCCGGGCGCGACGCTGTCCGCGACGACCTTCGACGGCCGCACGGTGCAGCTCGTCAACGAGCCGGGCCGCTACGGTCTCGAGAAGCTGATCAACTCGGCGCAGCGCAAGCGCCGTCCGGACGGCACCTTCGACCTGACGTGGGCGCAGGGCAGCGTGAACGTGTCGGTGACGATGCGCATCATCAGCACGTCGCAACCGTCCGGCGGTGGCGGTGACCAGCCGCAGCAGCAGAGCCTGCGCGGCCTGCAGCTGCCGTCGTCGGTCGCCGACGCCAGCGCGGGCGCCGCGCAGAACGCAACCCAGACCGCCGGCACGGGCACGCCGGCCGCAGCGCCGGCCGTCGCGGCCGCCAACGCAACGCATGCCCAGGGGGCGCAATGACGCAAACCGTACAGGCGCAGATCGCCTACTTCGGCAAGATCCCGTCGCGCGGCGACTTCGTGAAGAGCCCGCACAACCCGCAGTTGCTGCAGACGCTCGACCGCTGGATCGCGCAGGCGCTCGAACTGCTCGCGGAAGATCCGCGCTGGAAGCTCGTCTACGAGGATGCGAAGCCGATGCATTTCGCGTTCCTCGGCTCGCGCAGCAAGCTCGCGATCGCGGGCCACATGGTCGCGAGCCACGACGTGTCGATGCGCCGCTTCCCGTTCCTCGGCGCGACCGCGCTCGAGGTCGACCGGCCGCTCGCGTTCCTCGCGCGCAGCCCGCTCGCGTTCGCGCGGCTGTGGTCGCGCGTCGCCGCGCAGATCCCGCCGCTGCTCGGCAAGGACGAGCCGCCCGGCGCGCTGCAGGCGCTCGGCGACACGCAGGTGCCGATCGACATCGGCGGCCCCGGCACGTCGCATGACGGCACCTTCAACGATTTCGTCGAGCACCAGACGCTGCACGGCCTCCAGGAGATGCTGCTCGAAAGCGGTCATCCGGTGCGGCTGCGCGGCGCGATGCTCGCGCTCGGCTCGCTGCTGCGGCCGGTAATGCAGAGCGGCTCGTCGCACATCGAGCGCGGCCTCACGCTGCCGCTGCCGGTCGATCCGTTCTACCGCAGCCTCGTCGCCGCGTTCTGGCTCGAACTGATCGCGCCGTTCGTCGCACAGGCCGACTTCGAGCTCGCGATCTTCATCGGCACGATCGCCGAGCGCGAACGGCTCATCATCGGCTTCAACGGCGCGTCGGCGAAGACGCTGCTGAGCGTCGTCGACCCGCAGACCTACGCCGCCCACAACATCGACATCGACGATCCCGAGTGGATCGACGCCCATGCGCAAAACGATCACCAGATCAGCAAGCTCGTCAGCTATCTCGACCAACCGCAACTCTCGCTGCGTGTCGCCATCGACGCGTTCCGCGAAGCGTTCATCGGAGGCTGACGGGATGCATCGCACGATTCAAGCCCGGCGCGCGCGCTTTTCGGCCGCGCGCTCGCCCGCCGTCGCCGCCCTCCTCGCTGCCGGGCTCTTCGCCAGCGGCGCGGCCCTCGCGCAGAACACCGGCGCGACCGTCACACCGGTCGGCAACGGCACGGTCGCGACCACCGCGCTGTCCGCGAACCCCGGCGCCGCGCCGGGGACGGCGTCCGGCGCCGTCGTGCACGGCACGGCCGGCACCGCGAACACCGTCACGCCGCCGCCCGCGACCGCGACGCCCGGCCAGGTGGTCGTCGGCGGCAAGGTGCCCGACGAGGCGACCAAGGCCGCCGTGCTGCAGAAGCTGCGCGATACCTACGGCGCGACGAACGTCGTCGACCAGATCGAAGTGGGCGATGTCGCCACGCCGCCGAACTGGAGCGCGAACGTGCAGAAGCTGCTCGGCACGCAGCTCAAGCAGATCAGCAAGGGGCAGCTGAAGATCAACGGCACGCAGATCGAGATGAAGGGCGAGGTGCACAACGAGGCGCAACGCCAGCAGCTCGCGAGCGACATGGCGAACACGCTGAACCCGACGTATACGATCAAGAACGGGCTGCGCGTGTCGGCGTCCGAACAGGGCGTGCTCGACCAGACGCTCGCGAACCGGACGATCGAGTTCGAGACGGGCAGCGCGACGCTCACGCCGCAGGGCAAGCTGATCCTCGACCAGATGGCGGCGGCACTTGCGAAGATGCCGAACCGCACGGTCGACATCATCGGCCACACCGACAACTCGGGGAACCGCACGTCGAACATCGCGCTGAGCCAGGCGCGCGCGGATTCGGTGAAGGGCTACCTGATCACGAAGAGCATTCCGCCGCAGCAGATGACGACGACGGGCGTCGGGCCGGATCAGCCGATCGCGCCGAACGATACGGCGGATGGGCGGGCAAGGAATCGGCGGATCGAGTTTCGGGTGGGGCAGTAGGCGGAGGGCGTTGCCGCCTCGCGGGGCGGCGTTCCCATCGCTTCGTTGGAAGCGGGTCGCGCGGGGCTGTTGCCGCGCAGGCTCTCTAAGCGCTCGCTGGCGGCTGTCGGATCGTGGCCGGCTGCCAGCCTCGTTGTTTCAATCGTCCGTCAATGTGACCGGCTTCCCGTGAACGCGCTCCAGCCGACGGGGTGTGACAATCATCAACAGGATGCTCTTGACGGCAAGGCCCGCGAAGAACAGCGAGCACGGGGTCAGCAACACCGTCGAAAATAACAATAAATCCGCTGACGCCGGCAAAGGTGCCCGTATCCTCACAGCCAGGAACACGGCCGGCGCGGCGAACAGGACGAGCCCCTGAGCGATCCGGGCAATCGGGCCGCGATAGTTCGACAATGTGCTCAACCGCTGCATTGCCGACAGGCTGTACTGAATCTCGCTGCCGGCGTCTCTGAAGGCCTGCACGATGAATTCGGGCTTCCCGAGAACGGCGGATACCTGGCGGGCCGTCATGACAACCCAGAGAAGAGTCCCCGTCACGGCCACAGCAATGCACATGGCGCGAAGCGTCGACGGCATCGGCACGGATGAAACAAAAAATATCCATGAGATACCCGCGGTCCACACGTAGATCGACGCGCTCACGAGAACCGCAGCCACGCCGTATAGCCACAGGCGCCCGCGCCCGTCGTCGACTCTCCATGCGGCGGCCTGGCCGATGCTGGTGGCCAGCGCCACACCAGCGGCGATCTTCCACGGCAGCGAATCGTCGAGAAATAGCGGCGATCCGACCATAACCGCACATCCGATCAGGAATGTGCCGGCGAGCAGGTTCGCTTTGAAAATTGCGAGATATCGATCGTGGATGGTGCAGGGTTCCGTCGTTGCCATTGGCTGCATCGAGTCAAATGCCGTCACGTATTTTCAGGCTGTGGCGGTGCTACGGGAATCTGAGCGTTGCGAAGCGGACGCTGCTGCATGCGGGGCGATATGTGGCCGGTACGACCAGCAACGAATTACAGGTCATTGCGCGAGGATGATTCTCTTGCCGGTTCGCCGCTCAAGCTTCAACGGCAAATACACACGAAAGAATAGCTGCCGCACATAAAAATTCCCGACAAGTGACAGCGTCATTGGAAACGCAAGAAGCGAAAAAACGATACACAACACGTGGGGACCGATGTTCTCGTCAAAAGCGTGCCCCCCAAACGATGCGGCGAAAGGCATCAAAAATACGCAACCACCGACAACGCCCCTCTTTCACGGGATTTCTTGCCGTCAAGCGATCGATATACCCGACACACGAGTGACTCAGAATCGGGTTCCATCAGGCGATCGACGCTCACGAGCCAAGAACGACCTTCTTCCCGGTTTTTCGCTCCAGCTTGATAGCGAGATAAATATGAAAATAAGCAAATCTCACAAAGAATTTCGTCAGAAGCCAGCAAGTGATAGGAAGCCCTATCGCCGACAAGATAATAAACATCCCGTGCGGCCCACCATTCCCTTCAAAAAGCCGGGCTGACAACATGGAATATCCGATAAGAATCGGACCGACCACCGAGACCAGCCAATATGGGACTACAATCGACTTCCCTGGGCCGTCCAGCTTTCCAATAACGGAATCGGACTCATCTGGATACACGACACAATCGCCTTCGTCCTTGAAGAGCTTTTGAAGCAATCCAAGCCGAGCATTTTCCCGAGCAAAGGCAGCCCACGACAACCAGGCCCAGGTTGCCACCACCAACAAGCACATCAAAAGTGCAATTGCACGAATTGCAACCGACATCGGCGCAAAACAAAAATAAAACAACCAGTACGAGCCGAGCAGCATCCACGTCGGGATAAACCCGACACACACCGCACCCCCCTCCCAAATCAACCGCCTCAATCGCCGATTCAGAAAATAATGCACATACAAAAACAGGGGACACCCGATCTCCAGCACCAAGGCAATGACCCAGGGTAACCTGGACGACCAAAAACCGTTGAACGCATGTCAATATATGATTATCGGGATGATTCCAATTACCAATCCGATTTTGGCGACTAACGGATGATCATCAATCCGAGTTCTGTCGCCTTTCCCTGTATCGCCAGAGCTACGCATAGAAACAGGTTTCATGGCGTTGCTCCGAGCGGAAACACTTGCCACGACGACTGCGAATAAGAATTCCCGTAATCTCCAGGCAATTTTTTCTCCGGCTGAGCGCCAATCAAAATATATAAATCCGCAATATCCCTATTGAGCTTCACAAGACTGAAAATGATCACCACGACATCGCCCGTAATCACAATTAATGCGACAGCTCCAAGCGCAACTGTGCCAATAGAAGCACCAACCGCGCCCCTCCTGCAAACCGCAACGAGACGATCCATGTCGTGATGAATATTGTCATCCAAATTTGGGACGTGTCCGAGACGACGGATGCAAAGAGTTTCCCCAAATCGCTCTTCGGCGGCCCATCAACGATTGACGGCTCATAGTCTTGATGCCATGCCATATAGTCCATCGCGATCGTTACGCCCAACCCCTTAGCTGTCTGCCGATTCGGGTAATGCCAATTTGTTTGCAGTCACCCTAGCGGCACGCCTGGGTCCAGTCAACAATCCGGCGCCCTCGCGATCGTCATTACCTTGGTCTCCTTGGACATTGTTTCATATGCGTCCAGTCGATGCGGGAAACGTCGCAACGCTGCCGAATTGGAGCGCGAACGTGCAGAAGCTGCTCGGCGCGCATCTCATTCATGACTTGCAAGCTACGCGCAATGGGCATTTGTCTCACCACCCGGAGCGCGCATCGTAAGCATTGAATGCATATGCTGTGAATTGTTACCACCACATAAACTTGCTGACTACATCGCAATCAATCGGACAGTCACGTAGCGAGAAGGACTTTCTTCCCAGTCTTTTTCTCAAGCTTCAGTGGTAAATACACTCTAAAAAAAAACGATCGCACACACGCGTTTCCAACCAGCCAAACAGATAGCGGAAATCCAAGGACCGATAAAACAATACACGCCATATGAGGGGCGATGTTTTCTCCAAAAATATGATTCGCAGTCATCCCAAATACCGCAGCAAAAGGCATCATATATCCAACTATCGAAAGAAGCGACCCTTTCAATGGATTTCTCGACGTTAATTTATCGATATAACCGATAAGTGAATTTCTGAAAATCAAATTCGAGCCATCGTCGTAATAAATTGTATTCACGACCGCCTCCTTCCTGGCGGCCCGACGGAAATCCGATAGAACCATGAAAGAGTGCCATCCGATAATTGAAAAACAAACAAGAATCA
This sequence comes from Burkholderia sp. HI4860, assembly GCF_002223045.2. Lineage (NCBI taxonomy): Bacteria > Pseudomonadati > Pseudomonadota > Betaproteobacteria > Burkholderiales > Burkholderiaceae > Burkholderia > Burkholderia sp. HI4860. The sequence continues at coordinate 1,466,988 of NZ_NKFO02000003.1, forward strand.
CTGACGCCTTCAAATCACCTGACATCGGAATGCTGGATATATAGAATAGCCACGCAAACGCTATCATTGCCCATGGGGCCAATGCCAAGACAGAAACAACACCTTCAACCCAAAGCCTGCGCGACCGCCGGTTCATTACATAATGAATATATATAGCAATCGACACAAAAACCTGAGCCAACAAGACCGACTTCCACAATGAGGCAGCCATCACACCCATTTGAGAAAGCACATAATACATGGCAACCACGATCATGGAGACAGCCAATTCGAGCACAGCCAGCTTTCCATGCATATCTATCGGAGAGCCGCCATCCGCGGAGTCATCACCAACATTAGCTTCCATCATTCTCGAACCCAAACTCCCAACGAAACCAAAAGCAAATCTTAGGGAAGAAGCATCCATTGCGATCCGGAATAATAGCCGTCGTATTCTTTCGGCAACTTCTCCTCGAGCACCCTTCCTGCCTTCCGCACCATAGCTTCAATTTCATCGGCTATAGCCTTGGGATTATGCAGCAACAATTTTACAAATTTTTTCCCGCGAACATCGAATAAATAATCCACAACCCAGCCAACACTAAAAACGAACAAAAATCCACCTATTGCCAATGCACCAACCGTTACCCCTGTCATCGCCGCCAACGCCACAACAAGAGCGTTAACAAGGCTTATTGCCGCTCCGACCAGTGCCGCCTTGAATGCATCCACCAACAATATGGCAATCAAATCTCGAAAATCCTGATTTGGATCTGCGAACCAGACAAAAGTATCTATGCCAGCCCCAATAAAGAATGCGACCAGTGCATTTCCAGAAAAGGATCCCTTGCCTGCGTTCCACGCAGCCGCCCCTACAGATGACCATGACCCCGCCCCTCCGGCGATCATCGCAACCTTCGTCCCGGCCTGCACTTCACGCGTGTAGCCAGCCAACAGGAAGCCTACTGCTTTCCAGTCTTCCGGTCCCGTGGAGAACATGAGTACGGTCTCACGACCACGCTTGGCAAGATGAAATGCTCTATCCCAGAATTTTCGCGCCCACGCCTCTTTGCCCCAAAAGGCCTCTTTGGCATACATAAGCTCATTGCTTACCTGCATCAAGAGCCAGTTTCTCGAAATTATATCACCCGGATTGGGAATGAATTTGAAAGGTTTATCGCCTTCCTTAAAAAATTCGAGCACCCAATTAGGCTCTTCAACCCCAGTATTTCTCTTCACACTAAACATGTGAACCGAGTACTGAATTTCCCGACCATCTTTAGAGACATTTAACGCCTCATTCGAATAAATATTCGCAGAACCCGCTTCCGATCTTTTAGATTGAAACGGACTATCGCTCAACTGACCGGACGAGCCATTAGATTGCGCTTGACGTGCACGATCCAGAGCCGACATTAGAATTGGCGACGGCGGCGTATCGTCCAGCACTCCCGCATCCGAAATCCGGACTAAATCCTTCGCCCATTCCTTGTCGTTGTGGAGCGTAACCAGAACCGGTGCCGGCTTGTCCTTCGGATCGTCCGAACAACCGTTCGTGCAGTCCATCTTGCTGATCGGGTAATGCCCCAGCACCTTTTGGCCCTGCTTGAGAATCAGGCTCCCCTCGAAATTACGGCCGATCCAGATGTGACACGACTCCCCGTCCTTGAACGTCGTCTCACCGGTATTCACCTTTCGCTTCGTGTCATAAAAGCGCCCAGTCGGTCGATCGGGATGCGTCGTCGTGACGGTATACGTCGCGCCAGCATGAAGCTTGATGTCGAACACCACGTCCCGATGCTTGCGCAACAGCACCGTCAGATCCGTCTCGGCTCGGCAGCTCACTGCCTCCCCCGGCAAATCAATACAAACATTATGCTGAACAAGCGGCCTGCCCATTTCACTCTCCCGTCCGTTTGACCTGGCTGGCCACGAACTCGTCAAAATCGATGTTCTTCAATTCCGCCCGGCCTTCCGCGTCGAGCGCGACGCTATGTTCGGTCCCGTCCTCGGTCGCGAACTTGATCGGCTCCCCGTGCGGCACGTTGCCGTCGGCGTCGACATAGCGAATCCGCATGTCCGCCTTGCGGCCCTCGGCCTTGAACGTCTTGTGCATGCTCGTCGGCCCGCTGAATGCGTGCTGCCCGCCTTTCACGTCGATCTGGCCCGGTGCGTGGATCTCGATGTTGCCGTCCTTGATCCGGACATACGCGCCGCCCGCCGTCAGCAGGATCTCCTGCTTCGCGACGCCTTCGATCGATGCCGTCGCCGACAACACCTTGATCGCCTTCTGCGCAATCATCTCGACGTTGTCGCTGTGTGCCTGAATCTCGACCGGCCCCTTGCCGGCGAAGAGCTTCATGCCCGCGTTCTGCACGAACAGGCTGAGCTTGTCCTTGACGCTCGCCACCAGCGACTTGCCGCTCGCGAGATGCGTGCTTTGACCGCTGACAAGGTTCACGTGCCGGTCCGCTGCCACGTGCGCGCTCTGCTGCGACGACACGCCGATCCCCGCCGGGCTCGCGAACAGCATCACCGGCTCCTTGAACGCATTCGCGTCACCCGTCCCGCCGCCCGACGTCCTGCCGCCCGACGATGCCCCCGTCACGCTGTTCTTCGTCGCATCGGCGAACTGCTTCAATGCGTCGTGACCGGGGCCGAGGCTTTCGGCCTGATGCATTTCACTGGCCTGCGACATCGCTTCCAGCAGCCCATCTGCATCGGTCAGTTGGTCCCGCGCCTCGCTCGCATCGAGCGGCTGGCTGTTCGCCTGCTTCGGATGCGTCGTGACGTACAGCCCCTGCCCGGCACGCACGGCACCATACGCATCGGTGCGCAAGTCGAACCCCGAGCCGAGATACGCACCCCGCGTGTTGCCGTTCTGCTCGATCAGGTAGCCGAGATGCAATAGCGAATTCGCACTGCTGCTGAACAGGCGTGCACGGTTCTGGCCGGTCGCGTCGTCGAGCACCATCTCGTTGTGCCCCGACCCCGCGTACTCTTTCGACCGGAAGCCCGACAGGATGCCGTCGCTATGCCACTGCGGCTTGGTTGCCCCGTTGTAGACGCGATGCATGACGATCGGCCGGTCGCAGTCTCCGCCGATGTAACCGACCAGCACTTCCTCGCCGACCCGCGGAATATGGACGGCGCCGTAGCCGCCGCCGGTATCCGACTGCACGACACGCATCCAGCACGATGCGGTTTCGGTGCCCCCGTTCTGCCGGTCCCAGACGAACATGACCTTGATGCGGTTCAGCTCGTCCGTATACACCTCTTCGCCCTTCGGCCCGACGACGACGGCCGTCTCGAGCTGCATCACGGGCTTCTTGTGCTCGAACGGGCTGCGATACGGCACCGTCGCACGTTGCGCTTCGACCTCGACGAGATAGAACCCGGCCGAACCGTCGTCATGACCCACTTCGAACGAAACAGCCGAACCGTGACCGGCTTTCGCCTGCGCAAGCCGCGCCTGCAGGCTGTGCGGGAAGTTCGCTTCGTGGTCCGAGATCGGCAGGTTGTTCTCGATGTACCGCGACACCTTCAAGGCCGCAAATTCCCGGTCCTGCGCCGAATCGCGGTCGTGCTCGGGATGGTCCGCCAGCGTGAAGCGCCGCCCCGCGTCGATCCCCCGCACGCCGCCCACGCCGAAGAAGCGTTTCGCGCGCGACTCCCATTCCTCGAGGCGGATCTTCGACAGATGCTCGCCGCGGTCCTGCCCCGCGTACGTGTATGCGCCGGTGTATTCGTAGATCTCCGTCTGGCCCGGCAGATCGCCCTGGCCGGCCTTCGTGGGCAACGTCGTGCCGTTCGGATTGCCGGGCGTCGACGGCGATTTGTAATCGAACGTGCGCGTGGTGTGCTGCGAACTCTGCAAGGTGCGCGACGCGGCCCACTGCGTGAATCCGGTGGCTTCGCTCCCGGCCCCCGAGCGGTCGAACCGGACGATATTCGGCGACACTTCGTCGAGCGCGTGCAGGTCGTCGGTGATGACGAGCGTGTGCGCGCCGCCGTCCTCGGCGTGCCGCCAGAACCCGAACAGCCCTTCGTCTTCCATCAGGCGATGCACGAAGTTCCAGTCGGTTTCGCTCTGGCGACAGTAGGACCGCGACGGCAGCGGCTTCGACAGCGCAAACTGATAGCGCCCCTTGGCCTGTGGATGCGTATCGAACACGTCGGCCAATATCGCGTCGACCGGCTTGTCCTGCCAGTACCGCATGTCGCTGCGGAACTTGAGGAAGTGCATCCACGAGGCAAAGGTAAGCTGGTAGCCCGACAGGCTGCCGTCCGTGCCGAGCCGGCGCGCCGTATGGACGTAGCCGTTGATCGGGAGATACGAACGGTCCACCTGCTGGATCCACAGCGTCATCGGCTGCGCGATCAGCGTCTTGAGCTCGACGTCGCTCGCGGTGGACACGAGATCGAGCGTCACGCTGAAGTCTCGGCCCAGTTCGGAACAGATCACGGCCCGGCACGGCACCAGCGCGTTGTTCGGCAGCGACGGGATGTCTGTCTTCAGCAGGCGATCCTGCTGAATCAGGCCACCGCGAATCGCCTGCGCCAGTTCTGTCATGTTCATGCGTCACTCATCTTCTTGTTTGCCGCGGACCCGCCCGGGTCCGCGCTCTCAGGAAAGAGCCCTTCTCTCACCGCACGACGGCGTCCGGGCACGCGTCACGCGCGCCGCCACCACATCGTCTTCACGACTGCTCGTCCGGCCTCACACCCAGCAACTCACGAATATGCGACAGCGAGCCGTCGTCCTTCACGACGCTCTCGAGCCACTTGTGCAACGGCATGTCGGCCCATTCGGCGGCCTTGTCGGCGAGATACGCGACCGGGCTGTGCGGCTCGGTCTGGCGGAAGTAACGGGCGACCGCGCGCAACTGGTCGACGGCCTGCGCACGGTTCTGGATGCCGGCGATCATCTGCGTCACCGGGGCGCGCGGAACGGGCTGCGGCTGCACGTGAGTCTCCTCCGTCTGGATCGGGTTGCCGAACACCGGCTCGATGCGCTCGGGCTGCGCCTGCTGTGCCGCCTGCGTGTGCGGCGCGCTGCCCGTATAGCCCTGCTCGCGCGCAAAGCGCTCGGCGAGCCGGTACACGGTCTCGAACGCGTCGCGCGCCTGCCGGAAGCTCGGCGCCGAATCGCCCGCGCGCTCGACGAGCCGTTCCTCGAACGCATCGAGCGCGAACTCGAACGCCTTCAGGTTCGCGAGCAACGCGGTGTAGAACGCGATCGACGTCACGCGCCGCGACGAATCGATCTGCTCGATCGACGGCTTGCCGCGCGCGATGTCGTCCGCATGTTCGGGGTCGCGCTTGATGGCCTGCGCGACGTGCTGCGCCACTTCCCAGTCGAGCGTGCTGAACGCGTTCGACGCGCCGTCCGTCATCGGCACCGCGCGCAGCAGCTCGGCCGTGCGGCCGGACAACCACGCGACGTTGCCGAGCCGGTGCTCGGTGTCACCGTCCTCGGGCAACGGGTGCACGGTGTCCCAGAAATCGCGGCACAGGCCCTCGAGCAGCGCATAGCCTTCGGTGAGGCCGGTGATGCCGTCCTCGAGCGCGAGCGCCTCGGTCAGCCACACGGCGAGCCGCAGGTCCTTCGTGCGCGTGCGCAGCAGCTCGCCCGCATGGTCGACCACGAAGCCCCAGTCGGCCTCCTTGATCTCGGTCACCCACTCGCCCTGGTCGAGCGTCGGATCGTCGTAGCGCCGCGCATCCTGGATCGCGTCGAATTCGTTCGAAAACAGCAGGTCGTCGCCGCTGGGCGACGCATCGCTGATCGGCGTCAGCAGCTCGGGGAGATTGATCGGCATGGTTCGGTCAGTTCATCAAATGCTTGCGTTGCTCGGCCGCGCTCATTCGACGGTGTACGTGAATTCGCCGGCCTCGTCCGCGCGCACCGCGATGCGCGCGATGGCCTCGCCGTCGGCGATCCGGCCGAGCACGTGGCCCGCGATCTCCGGCAGCAGCGTGCCGTTCAGGATGTGGTCGACGTTGCGGGCGCCCGAATCGACCTCGGTGCAGCGCGCGAGCACCGCCTCGACGAGCGACTCGTCCCATTCGAACACGGCCTTGTGGTTCGCCTCGATCCGCCGGCGGATCCGCTCGAGCTTCAGCTCGATGATCTCGGCCAGCACGTCGTCGGAAATCGGGTAGTACGGCACGACCTTCATCCGCCCGAGGAACGCGGGCTTGAAGGTCTTGTACAGCTGCGGGCGCAGCGTCTCGGCGAGCGCGTCCGGATCGGGCAGCTCCTCGGCCGGCTTGTTCAGGCACGCCTGCATCACCGCGGATGAACCGACGTTCGACGTCAGGATGATCAGCGTGTTGCGGAAGTCGATCTCGCGGCCTTCCGCATCGTCCATCGCACCCTTGTCGAACACCTGGAAGAACATCTCGAGCACGTCGGGGTGCGCCTTCTCGACCTCGTCGAGCAGAACGACGGAATACGGGTTGCGGCGCACGGCCTCGGTCAGCACGCCACCTTCGCCGTAGCCGACGTAGCCCGGCGGCGAGCCCTTCAGGCCCGACACGCTGTGCGCTTCCTGGTACTCGCTCATGTTGATCGTGACCATCTTGCGCTCGCCGCCGTACAGGATGTCGGCCAGCGCGAGCGCCGTCTCGGTCTTGCCGACGCCCGACGGCCCGACGAACATGAACACGCCGCGCGGCTTGTTCGGATCCTCGAGGCTCGCGGTCGCGGTGCGCACGCGCTGCGCGATCGCTTCCAGCGCGTGGTCCTGGCCGATCACGCGCGCGGCAAGCAGCGGCTGCAGGTTCATCACGGTGTCGATCTCGTCCTTCACCATCCGGCCGAGCGGAATGCCCGTCCACGCGGCGACGATCTCGGCCACCACGTGGCCGTCGACCTGCAGCGGCACCATCGGCTCGCCGCCCTGCAGTGCGTGCAGCGCCGCGACGCGTTCGGCGAGCTTGTCGCGGGTGGCCTGCACGTCGACCGGCTGGCCGTCTTCCGACGGGCCGCGTGCCTTGTCGAGCGCTTCGCGCAGTTCGGTGATCTCGGCGACGATCGCGCGCTCGGCTTCATAGCGCGCCTCGTCCTTCGCCAGTTGTTCGAGCGCCGTGTCGCGCGTGCCGCGCAGCTCGCCGAGCCGCTCGTCGTGCGACGCGCCGCCCGCTGCCTCGCGCTCCAGCGACGCGATCTCCGCGTCGATCCGCTCGATGCGCTTCTTCGTGTCGTCGATCGCCGCCGGCGTCGCGCTGTGCGCGAGTGCGACCTTCGCGCACGCGGTGTCGAGCACGCTGATCGCCTTGTCCGGCAGCTGGCGGCCGCTGATGTAGCGATGCGACAGGCGCACGGCCTCGGTGATCGCATCGTCGAGGATCCGCACGTTGAAGTGCTTCTCCATCAGGCCGGACATCCCGCGCAGCATCGCGGCCGCGAGCGGCTCGCTCGGCTCCTCGACCTTCACGACCTGGAAGCGCCGCGCGAGCGCCGCGTCCTTCTCGAAGTACTTCTTGTATTCGCTCCACGTCGTCGCGGCGATCGTGCGCAGCTCGCCGCGCGCGAGCGCCGGCTTGAGCAGGTTCGCCGCGTCGTTCTGGCCGGCCTGGCCGCCCGCGCCGATGATCGTGTGCGCCTCGTCGATGAACAGGATGATCGGATGCGCGCTCTTCTTCACCTCGTCGATCACGCTCTTCAGGCGGTTCTCGAACTCGCCCTTCACGCTCGCGCCGGCCTGCAGCAGCCCCATGTCGAGCACGTGCAGCGCGACACCGCGCAGCGGCGGCGGCACGTCGTCGGCCGCGATGCGCAGCGCGAGCCCCTCGACGACCGCCGTTTTGCCGACGCCGGCCTCGCCGGTCATGATCGGGTTGTTCTGGCGGCGGCGCATCAGGATGTCGATCGCCTGGCGGATCTCGGCTTCGCGGCCGATCACCGGGTCGATCTTGCCGTCGCGTGCGCGCTGCGTGAGGTTGGTCGTGTACGTGTCGAGCGCGGGCGTCTTCGACGGGCCGGCCGCAGGGGCGAAGCCGTCGGCGGCCGGCGCGACGTCGCTGCCTTCGTCGTCCGCCTGACGCGGTTCGGCTTCGCTCGAGCCGGCCATGATCTCGTCGAACTTGTGCTTCAGGTCCGTCACGTTCATTTCCGCGAACTGCGACGACATCCGCTGCGCGAACTGCGCGAGATCGGGCGCGGTCAGCAGCGCGAGCAGCAGGTGCCCCGAACGGATGCGGCCGAGCTGCGAGTCAAGCGACGCGATCAGCCAGGCCTGTTCGAACAGCGCGATCAGGTGCACGGAAAACACCGGCGTGCGCGTGTTGCCCGTCTTCAGGCGCGTCAGTTCGCGCTCGAGATCGGCGTGCAGCGCGTGCGGATCGACGCGGCTCGCGCGCAGGGCAAGCGGCAGGTCGCCCGTCGCTTCGTCGAGCAACGCGAGGAACAGGTGCTCGAGATCGACCTCGTAGTGGCCGCGCGCCAAGCACGCGCTCGCCGCACGCTCGGTCGCGTGGCGGCACAGCGGGTTCAGTTTCGTGATCAGGGTCTTCAGAGGCGTGCTCATGGCGTCGATCTCAGTCTCAGGTTCGATTGCGTGTTTGTTGTCGTTCGGAATCAGTGAATCACGTGCAGTTCATAGCGCGCGTCGGAGCGGTCCTCTATCGCGTCGCGCGTGCAGAGGAACGCGTCCCAGCCGAGCCGCGAGCCCGCGCCGAGCACGCTCGCGCCGACCTCGGTGCGCTTGAGCACGAGCTTCACCTCGTATTCGAGCGTGACGCCGGCAAGCAGCGTCAGCATCCGCTCCAGTGCGATGGCGTGCGCGCCGCCGGGCAGGAACGCCTCGTAGTCGCGCTTGGACAGCGGGCCGACGACGATCCGCGCGCGCATGTCGCGCTGCCACACCCGTTCGCCGACGAGCGCCGTCGCGCCGAGCACCGCGTTGACTTCGCCGAGCACGCTCAGCTGGTCGGGCGGCACGTCGTACCACTTGCCGACGAACTGGTCGATCTTCACCGGCACGCGGAAATAGTCGGACAGCGTGCGCTGCAGGTAGGCGGCCGACATCGGCCGGTGCCGCGCGGCGAGCGCATAGCCGGCCACGGCCTCGTCGAGCACGCCGCCCACGCCGGCCGCGAGGCTGTCGCGCACCTCGTCGCTCGGCACGCCCGCGATCGCGAGCAGCAGCGGCAGATAGCGCTCGTCACGATCGAGCTCGTAATGGAACGGCAGCCGGTACTTCTTCCACGCGGCATAGAACAGCGCGGTCGCGCGGTTCGAGAACACGTCGAAGAAGGCACGCGCCGCGTGATCGCGCTTCAGGTGCTCGCGCGCGACGATCTGCTCGGTGTAATGCAGCGGCAGCGCGCCCTGCCCGCCGAGCAGCCCGAAGAACGCGGGCGTCAGCTCGACGTGGCCGAGCTCACCGGCCGCGAGCGCGGCGCCGCGCGCCTCGCCCGTGTCGAGGTGGGTGCCGTCGTCATCGAACGAACGCGCGCCTTCGATCTCGCTCGGCGGAAAGCCGAGCGACAACGTATTGCGGAATTCGATGCGCTGCGCGACCACGTCGCCCTGCCGCCACGCGCCGGGCGCGTCCGACGCCTGCCGCGCGAACAGCCCTTCGAGCACGCGCACCGCCTGGAAGAACTCGAAGCGGTGCGGCTCGTCGAGCAGCGCGTCGACTACGCCAGGATCGATTCGCCGGTCCGGGGCTTGCATCGGATGATCTCCTCGCCGGTGCGCTTCGACACCACGACTAGTTGAACGAAACTGTTGAGGTGCACGTACAGCCCGAAGAAGCTGTCGAGCACACGCACGAACGAGGCCAGGCTCGCGCCGACGAAGTGTTCCTCGTCGATCGTCAGGCGGATCTCGATGCCGCGCACGAAGGTCGCGAACGGCTTGCCGGGCAGCCACTGCACGGCGCCGCGCTGCTCGATGCCGGCCAGGCCGTCGATCTGGCGCATCGACACGGCGGTGCGCCGCAGGTCGTACAGCGTCAGCATTTCCTTCAACGGCGCGAGGCCGTGCGCGACCAGCGACACGTGATTGAGCGCGAGATGCGACACGAGCCGCCAGTGCGCGGCGCGGCCGCGCTCGAAGCGCACGCTCTGCGTCGGGCGGCGCAGCAGTGAAATGCCGCTCGTCTGCGCGCCGCCTTCCTGGAACAGGTCGCCGCCTTCGAGCCCGAACGCGAGCATCGCCGGCAGGTCGCGGTTCGTGCAGGTGAGGTCGAGGCTCAGCGTGTCGGTCTGCGGCGACGTCGGCTCGAAATCGATGTCGACGATCGAGATCTCGGTTTCGTAGCCGGGGCTCTTCTGCGCGACCCAGTCGTTGCGGCGCGCGAACCAGTAATGGCCGATCCGCGCCGATTCACCGTGATGCAGCGAGTAGAACGGCCGGAACTCGATCACCGACTCCTCGTGCGCCTGCTGCCTCACGAGCTTCACCGAATCGATCGAATACACCTCGTACGCGAACGCGCGCCGCGCTTCGGCGATCACCGGATAGGAGACCGCGCGGTGCGTGATGCGGATCGGTTCGCCGTGCTGGCGGAACAGGTTGACGATCGGCGTGCAGAACAGCCGGAAGTGGCTCGCGGTCAGCAGTTCGAGCAGCCGCGCGACATGCGAATCGCTGCGCACGTCCTGCAGCACGAGATGCAGCGTCGCGCGCTGGCAGCGGCCGCTCGCGCGCGCGATCGCCGCGATGTCGAAGTCGACGAAATCGAACTTGTCGGGGAACGCGAAGTATTCGGTAAGCAGGCGATACGCGGGATGCGATTTCGCCGGGTAGTCGATCAACGCGTCGTCCTCGTCGAAGCCGGCGTGTGCGATCGGCAGCTTGCGCAGTGCGGTCCAGCGGCCGTTGCGCTCAGGCTCGACATACGCGCCGAGCACGTTGACGAACAGGCAGTCGGTCAGCGCAGCAACGAACGACTGCTCGCCGTGCAGGTGCGCGCGCAGCGTCGGCAGCTTCAGCGCGCCGAGATCGAGCTGCGCGGCGAGCGATTCGAACGTGATCGAGATCACGCCGGTCGCATTCGACGGCAGCACCGTCGCGCTCGGCGCGAGCGCGACCGGCGTATAGCGGGCTTCCGAGATGCGGATCGGCGCGAGCGTCACGTCATAGGCGGTGCGGAACCGGCACTGCACGCCGCGGATCGGGCGGCTCTTCAGCTCGGTGCCGCGATCGATCACGACCGGTTCGGTCTGCTGGCCGGGGGACGCCGGCGTGAACTGCGCGATCGAGCACGACGGGAACGGCCGCAGGTAGTGCGGATACAGCACTTCCAGCAGCGCTTCGGTGAATTCCGGGTAGTCGTCGTCGAGCTTCTTGTTGATGCGCGCGCCGAGCAGCGCGAACGACTCGATCATTCGCTCGACGTGCGGATCCTCGCAATGCTCGCCCGACAGCGCGAGCCGCGCCGCGATCTTCGGATAGCGTTCGGCGAAATCTCGCGAATAGCGCCGCAAAAACGATAATTCGCGCTCGTAATACGGCAGCAATTCTTCCATCGACGACCCCGAACCTCAATATTTCCTGCCGGACCCTGATCCACCACCGGGCGGTCCGGCCCGCTCGGCGGCTTGATTTACTGCATTCTTGCGGCGCGTGCGCGCGTGACCGAATACTGCAGCGTCGAGGGCTGCAGCATCGCGTCGAAACTCACCGGCTCCTCGGCCGGGTGCACGACGAGCAGCGCCTGGATCGCGAAATAAAGCGCGTTGGTGGCCTGCTCGTTCAGCTCGAACGTCACCTGCACCTGCTGCAGGCGCGGCTCGTGGCGCGCGATGGCCTGCTGGATCGACTTGCAGATGAACGCGCGATCGTAGTGACTCGCCAGGCTCAGCCCCGCGAAATCGTTCAGCCCGTAGGTCAGCACCGACTTCTGGCACTCCGGCAGCGCGGCCAGCTCGTTTTCGGTGTGGGCGATACGGGTGTTGAGGATCGCCTCGACGTCGCGGGCGACCGTGTTCTTGAGCTCGTCCAGCGACAATTGCCGCATCGCTGCCGAGGCCGGCAGGTGCGGTTCGTCGTCGAACAGCTTGTCGAGAAAACTGGGTTCGAATCGTTTCATCGGCCGGGATTCACAGCGAAAACGGCAACGGGGACGCCGTGCGCCCCGTTGCCGCAACCGACCTTAGACCGCGTAGGTCTTGTCGTTCTTCGTCAGACTCCAGGCGCCTTGCGTGTTGCCGCCCTGGTTGCCGCCGATCTTCTGCTGGGTTTGCTTCCACTGCACAGCTGCGTACTTCAGCGAGAACGTCTCGAGCGGCAGACCTTCTTCGCGAACGCTCGGGGCGATGCTCGAGATGATCACGTACTTGAGCTTGACTTCCAGATACTGCACGCGCTTGCCTTCACCGTCAGCGCGCGAGAAATGAACCGTCACCTCGTCGAACGTGGTGCCGCCCGAAGCGTGTTGGTACAGCAGCGGGCTCGACGAATCGATTTCCTTCGTGAAGATCATGTCGCCGTGTTCGCAACGCGTCATCGTGTGACCGCCAGCGGTCGATGCGGTTGCCGAACGCGGCTGAACGATCGAGTGATCCCACGATTTCAGCTCGATCCAGCCCTGGTGGTCCTTGTCCGCGGATTCGCCCTTCACCGCGGGACTACCAAACTGCAAGTGCATATGTAACATGGCCCTTCGACTCCCCAAAGAGGTGGTTTTAACGTCCTACCCAGGCGGCCCGCCCGGGCGATTTACTCGCTTATGAATTTGCCGGTTTGGGCAGATCAGCGACAAGTCGCAGAGAAATCGAGAGTTCGTCGAGCTGAAAGTGCGGGCGCAGGAACGCGACCGAACGATACGAGCCCGGCTTGCCCGGAATCTCCGACACTTGTATGGATGCCTCGCGCAGCGGAAATTGCGCTTTCTGTTCCTGCGAGGCGTTGTCGTCGAGCAGGACGTATTGCGAAATCCACCGGTTGAGGAAAGTCTCCACGTTCTGCGCCGATGCGAAGCTGCCGATCTTGTCCCGCATCATCGCCTTCAGGTAGTGCGCGACGCGCGATACCGAGAAGATGTACTGAAGCTGGGCGGACAGGACGGCGTTCGCATTCGCGCTGTCGGTGCTGTATTTCTTGGGCTTCTGCACCGACTGCGCAGCGAAGAACGCGGCGTAATCTGAGTTCTTGCAATGGACGAGCGGGATGAAGCCGAGGTCGCTCAGCTCCTTCTCGCGGCGATCGGTGATCGCGATTTCGGTCGGGCACTTCAGCGCGACTTCACCGTCGTCGGTCTTGAACGTGTGGGTCGGCAGGTCCTCGACGAGGCCGCCGCCTTCGACGCCGCGGATCGCCGCGCACCAGCCGAAGTCGTCGAATGCGGCCGTCAGGCGCGCAGCGAACGCCCACGCGGCGTTGCACCACAGGTACTTGTCGTGGTCGGTGCCGTCGACGTCCTCGACGAAATTGAAGTTCTCCGCGGTCTGGCCGTCCTTCGGATTGAACGGCAGGCGGCCGAGGAAGCGCGGCAGCGTCAGGCCGACGTAGCGCGAATCTTCGGCGTCGCGGAACGACTTCCACTTCGCATATTCGACCGTATCGAACACCTTGCCCAGGTCGCGCGGCTTGCCGAGGTCGGAGAACGACTCGAGGCCGAGCAGCTCGGGCGATGCCGACGCGATGAACGGCGCATGCGCGGCCGCCGCGACGTGCGACATCTGCTCGATGAAGTACATGTCTTCCGGCTGGCGCGAGATCTCGTAATCGCCGATCAGCGCACCGAACGGCGAGCCGCCGAACGTGCCGAATTCCTCTTCGTAGACCTTCTTGAACAGCGCGCTCTGGTCGAACTCGCTCGCGCCCTTGAAATCGCGCACGAGGTCGCGCTTCGGTGCATGCAGCGCCTTGATCTTGATCGTCTGGCCGGTGTTGCTTTCCTTGACCAGATAGTCCATCCCGCGCCACGTGCTTTCGAGGCGCTGGAATTCCGGCGCGTGCATCACTGCGGAAAGCTGCGTGGAAATCAGGCGGTCGAGTTCCGCGACGCGCGCGTCGATCGTGGCCGACAGGTTGTCCGATACGATCACCGTGCCGTCGAGCACCTGGTGCACGAGTTCGCCGATCAGGTCCTTCGCACGCGCATGCTCGGAATCGGATTTCGCGACCTTGCTCTTCTCGACGATGTCGTCGAGCAGCGAAGTCCCGGCGGCGTAGTCCGCGCCGCTCGCTTGGGCCGCAGCCGTTTGCTGGTTCATCTCAACACTCCGTCGTCATTCGCCGTCTTTGTCGCTGCCCGTGCCCTTCGCGAGCTCCTGCAGCTGCTGCGTGTTCTTCAGCACCTCGGACAGCAGATCCTCGAGCTTGTCGTTGCCGGCGAGCTTGTTGCGCAGGTCGGCGAGCTTCGAGCGCGCCTCGAGCAGGCGGCGCAGCGGCTCGACCTGTTCGACGACTTCGTCCGGGCTGAAATCCGACAGCGAACGGAACTTCAGGTCGACCGCGAACTTGCCGCCTTCCGGGCTCAGGCGGTTTTCCACCTGGAACGCGGCACGCGGCTCGATCGCCTTCATCACGTCGTCGAAATTGTCGCGATCGATGTTGACGAATTTGCGGTCGCGCAGCTTCGGCTGCTCGATTTCGGACTGGCCCGCCAGATCGCCGACGACCCCGACGACGAACGGCAGTTCCTTCACCTCGATCGCGTCGCCCTTCTCGACCTCGTAGGTCAATTGGACGCGCGGCGGCCGTATTTTCTGCAAGCTTTTCTGAATGCTTTCTTTCTTGGCCATCTCGACGGCTCCCAGGTTAGTTGTGGTTATCGCGTCAGTTTTGCGGTCAGTTGCGCAGTGCGCCGAACGGGTCCGCGCCGCCCTTCTGCGGCGTGGCGGGCGGCGTCGGCGTGCTGGTCGCCGCTGCTTCGGCCGCCGGTGCAGCGCCGGCCTTCGGACGATGGACGACACGGCGCGGCTGGCGCGGCTTCACGACCTTCGTTTCCGGCGGGAACAGCGCCGATTCGCCCAGCGTATCGCGCAGCTGCTTCGCGAGCGCCTGCGCATCCGACTTCGCGTCACCCGCGAGCGACGAATCCTGGCGCAGCTCGCCGAGCGACTGCGTCGCGATCCGCAGGCCGGCCACAGCCAGCACGCTCTTCGCCTGACGGTCGGTCGCGTCGCGCTGCAGCGCTTCCTGCGCGGCAACGATTGCCTGGCCGTAATGGTTCTGGGCGAACTGGATTTGCGCGATGCGCGACCACGGCTCTTCGCGCGTCGGATCCGACTTCGCGAGCTGCTGGTACAGGCCGAGGGCTTTGTCCTGATCCCCTGCCTTCGCAACTGCATCCGCATCCGCCAGCGACTTGTTGAACACGTCGGCGGTCGGCGGCGCGGGAGGCTGGCTCGCACAACCGGCGATCACGCCGCAAGCCACTACTACCCCAGACAGTTTTGCGAAGAGACGGTCTTTCATCGTTATATCCACCGGCGCGTGAGTTTTAAATCGTTGAGAATCTGGTTCTTTTGCTTTGCAAGAAGCGCGCGGGTATAGTACCGATCAATTTTTCATAATTCAATCGTCGTGTGAAGAGTAATTCCTTTTAAAACCGGGCGCTACCCCCTCCAATGGCCTCTCGCAGCGGGCTCGCAGCGATTTTTCTTTCGGCCGGAACGGGCAAGTTTTACTGGTTTCGCGACGCGCCGCCCGGACGGCGGAAAAAATTTCCGGGCGCCTGCCTCGACGCGGGCGTGCTTAATAGTTGAACAGTGCAATGCCGGGGATACGCAGCGAACGCGGAAATACCCGGCAGATTTGACAGGGATAAAAGGCAGCCCGCCGGAAATACGATGAGATCGTTGATGATTCGCTACGCGCTGCCACTGGTTGCCTGCGCCCTTCTGGCCGGATGCGCGGCCGCCCCGCTGCTCGGCTCGGCCGCGAGCGCCGTGATGTCCGCGGCCGGCATCGGCAAGCCCGAGGTGCCCGACGCGCAGAAGCCGCCGCGCAACCTCGGCATCACCCTCGCCGCCGCGCCGAACCTCAATGCCGCGACCGACCACAAGCCGCTCGCGCTCGTCGTGCGGCTCTATACGCTGAAGGACCCGACGTCGTTCCAGCAGGCGCCGTTCGACGCATTCACGGATCCGACCAAGGAAAAGGCCGCATTGGGCGCGGATCTGCTCAACGTGCGTGAAATCACGCTGATTCCGGGCCAGCGCTATACGGCGACCGAGAAGGTTTCGCGCGAAGCGCAGGCATTCGGCGTCGTCGCGCTGTTCCGCGATCCCGCACTCCAACGATGGAAACTGACGTTCGACCCGGTGAAGTCGGAGAAATCCGGCATAATCATCGGCCTGCATAATTGCGCGATGACGGTCACCGACGGCACTGTCATCGCACCGCAACAGGGTGCGCCTTCACAACCGCTGAATTTGCTTTCTTCGGTCTCCTGCGGTTAAACAATGACGCACGAATGTCAATTAACAAGAGTTAACAATTGGCGATTTAATTCGGGCACGAACAAATCGATTACATCGCAACGCGACATTAACCGGATTTGACATGAGTTATTCGGCCAAGGTGCTGTGGGGGGAAGGGCTGTTCCTCCGGCCTCAACACTTTCAGCGACAGGACGCGTACCACGAAGCGCGCCTGTTCGAATCGATCCAGGCGATCCAGCCGTACAACTGGGGCGTGCGCTCGGTGCGTATCGACCGCGATGCGCTGGGCAGCAACGTGCTGCGGGTGGCCGAGCTTGCGCTCGTGTTCCCGGACGGCGCGCTGTATGCCGCGCCGCAGGCCGACGACCTGCCGCCGCCGATCGCGCTGGACACGCTGCCTGACGGCATCAACGAATTCGTGTTCTATCTCGCGCTGCACCCGCTGCGCGAAAACGGCACCAACTACAGCGACGATCCGGCCGCCGGCTTCATGACGCGCTTCGTCAGCGAGCAGACGAGCGTCGGCGACAACTTCACCGACGCCGCCGAAGCCGACATCACGTTCCTGAAGACGCAGGTCAAGCTGATCGCGCACAGCGAACCGCGCGACCAGCTGCTGTCGGTGCCGCTCGTGCGCGTGCGTCGCACCGCGACGTCCGGTTTCGAGATCGACGACAGCTTCGTGCCGCCGTGCCTCGCGATCGACGCGTCGCCGATCCTGCACCAGCGGCTGCGCCAGCTCGTCGACGCGCTGCAGGCGAAGGTGAACGCGCTGTACGGCTTCCACCGCGAGCCGTCGAAGAACATCATCGAATTCCGCTCGGGCGACATCGCGTCGTTCTGGCTGCTGCACACCGCGAACGCGGCGTTCGCGACGCTCGCGCACCTGCACCAGCACTCGGCGCTGCACCCCGAGCGGCTGTTCCAGGAACTGCTGCGCCTCGCAGGCCAGCTGATGACGTTCTCGAAGGGCTATACGCTGGCTGATTTGCCGGTGTACCGCCATGACGACCCGGGCCCGAGCTTCGCGCGTCTCGACCTGATGCTGCGCGAGCTGCTCGACACCGTGATCTCGACGCGCTACTTCGCGATCACGCTCGACGAGGTGCGCCCGTCGTTCCACCTCGGCCGCCTCGATTCCGGCAAGATCGACGACAAGACCGAGTTCTACCTGGCGGTGTCCGCGGACATGCCGAGCGTCGAGCTCGTCGATGCGGTGCCGGCCCGCTTCAAGGTCGGCGCGCCCGACGACGTCGACAAGCTCGTGCTGTCGGCGATGCCCGGCGTGCGGCTCTCGTACACGCCGCAGGTGCCGCCCGCGATTCCGGTGCGCCCCGGCGCGTGCTACTTCGCGCTCGATTCGCGCAGCCCGCTGTACGAGCGCATGCTGCAGGCCCAGTCCGCGATGATCTATGCGCCGACTGGCATCAATGACCTGAAATTCGAACTGATCGCGGTCACATCATGAGCTACGCGCCTTCCCTGTTCGGCGACAACGCGCCGGCACCCCTGCATACGCCGGCGTCGACGGACGCCTCGTTCCAGGCCCGTTCGCTGCTCGACCTGCTGTACGACGGGTTCTTCATGCTGTTCCTGCTCAAGAACGGGCGGGAGCCGGAGAGCGCGGGCGAGTTCAGCACGCGCATCCAGGAATTCCTGGCGGACTTCGAGCGCGGCGCGAAAAAGCTGAATATCGCCGCTGAAGACGTGTACGGCGCGAAGTTCGCGTTCTGCGCGGCGATCGACGAGATGGTGCTGTCGTCGCAGTTCAAGATCCGCACGGAGTGGGAGCGCCGGCCGCTGCAGCTCGTGCTGTTCGGCGAGCAGCTCGCGGGCGAGAAGTTCTTCCAGTATCTCGAGGATTGCCGCGCGCAGGGTGCGGCGCGGCTGCAGTCGCTCGAGGTGTTTCATATGTGCCTGCTGCTCGGGTTCCAGGGGAAGTATCTGCTCGAGGGGCCGGAGAAGCTGGCTTATCTCACCGCGCGGCTGGGCGACGAGATCGCGCATATGAAGGGCAAGCGGGCCGCGTTTGCGCCGCATTGGCCGCTGCCGGATCAGATCGCGCATCGACTCAAGCGTGAAGTGCCGGTTTGGGCGATTGGGGCGGTTTTCGCGCTGGTTGCGCTGCTTGGGTATCTCGGGCTGAATACGTATCTGAAGGACAAGACGCTGCAGGCGTTGGCGCCTTATTCCCAAGTCATCAAGGTCGGGCCGGAGTCGGCTAATTTGACGATTTCGTTGCCTTGAGGAGCGGGGTTTCGCTCCGGCGCCGATGCTTCATGAAAAAAGGACCGCTTGGCGGTCCTTTTTTGCTTGTGACGCGCTCGCTGCGTGACGTCAGAACAGGATGAATGTGTCGTTTTCGATGTAGAACACGAACGCGTCAAACAGCTGGGCGAGCGTCGGTTCATCGATCTGATCGTGCGCGTTGATCACGATGTCCTCGATCGTCGCGCTATCCAGCGCCACGTGCCAGCCGGGCTGCCGGGCAATGGCCGGCACTGCATCGTCTCCGGCGTCTTTGGTGTCTTCGGAGAATGCCCCCTCCGTGTCGAGCGTCCATGGCGTCGGCGGGAGATAGAGCCATCCGGAGAAATCGCCCGGGCGTTCGAGAATGTGTTTCAGCGACACGACGGTCGCGGCGGTGGTCGACATGGGTATTGCGGTTGTATCGAAGTGAATGCGGCATGGCCGCCACAAGATCGCAGCGGCCGCGCGTGATTATGCCAATTCCACGCCAGCGTGATTGGCAAGTTGTCGTCGCAGGTCGATCTGCTGGTTACTGGATGGCGGGTCGTGATCTGCGAGACCGACGATATGCACGCCGTCTTCGGACGTGCCAGTCACGACGTCCGCAACGAATCCGGTGTCCATTTCGCTCGGCTCCTGACGGACGTTGTGCGCACTCGATGTAACAGGTTCCAGGCCGAATTCCGGCGAATTCAAACCCGCTATGTCGGTTTCCCGAAATACACGATATCGAATGCTTCGATCCAGCCCGACCATTCAACGGGTAGCGCGTCACGCCACATCCGGTTCGTGTCGATGCGACTATCGGACGCGAACAGAACCACGTCCCGCATCGAAGCGACGTCGATGGTCAACACGATCAGATTGCCAGCCCGCCCGGTAAACGCGGCACGCCGGCAGGTTCCGGGATCTTCGACATCATCGAAGAACACCACGCCGGACGCAGCGAGGTCAGCCTCTCGGCAACGCATGTATCCCCAGTCCGCAATCCGCAGCGGGTGTGCCTGAAATGCAGCGGCAAGTGAGGGGTACTGAACCGTCGTCACGATCGGGATTACCTCGATCCGCTCAGGATCGTGGAAAGCTGACGCTGCGTGCCTGCCGGGTCGAGCCGGTAACGCGGTCCTGTTCAGATATTCGTCAAAGCATTTTTCGCAGACAGGGACAAGCCCGCCAAAGACAGTCGCATGCGCTTCTTCGAAATCCCGGCCAAATGGTGTGTCACCAGGCTCGGGCAACCCGGACTGCTTCGCAATATCCGCCGAAACGAAGTACGAGATGTCGGGGAGCCCATCTCCAAGCCAGTCGATGTCATAGCGGAACGTCTGCAATCGCCCCGCGTCTTTTTTTATATCGGCCGCGATATCACCTGAAACATGCACCACGCCGGAAGCGCGGTGCGTTTTACACAATATCCTGCCCATGTCTCGTCCTATTGATGCCGCTCGTTCGCAAGTAACCATTTGATGGCTCCCCGGACGCAAGGCAACCTCGCTAACCGCAAGGGCCGCAACTGCGGCTCTTGCGGTTACTGAAGCCAATCCATAGCAAGCTTCAGAATTTCCTGCAAATTACCAGGACCGCCGGACCGATGAACTCCGTTTCAGTGGCACTTGTGCTGATCCATTCCTCATCATCACGCTCAATGTTGATATCGGTCGGTATCCTGACTGAAGCACCATTTATCTTGCCCCTCGAGCCCGCACAGCAGACGGCCGGGCGAGCGGGGCTAACTTTCTCTTTCTGGCCGCTTCGCAGCCCCAGACTTCGCAAATTGCCAGCGCATATTTACCCCCGCCCCCTCCTCACCCTCGCCCCGCAGGGGCGCTGACCTTTACGACTGACCATCCTCTTCCGACTCCGCATCGATGGTCGCCAACAACTCGGCCGCCGCGCCTCGATCCAGCGTCGCCGGGTGCGTCTCCATCAATCATATCGCCTGCGAGATCTCTATCTCTTCCGATCTCGGATGACCACATACATCAAGGGCCGCGACAGCGGCCCTTGATGTATCGCTCGCCTGTTCCGGGCTCTTTCGTCCGAATTTTCCCTCATCACTGGACCATCCACACGTCTTCGTACCCTTGATCATCAATGATGAACTTTGATCCTGGCGGAAGTCGCAAATATTTCAATACGGAAGGGAGCAGTTCCGACAGGTGCTCTGCATGCACAGGCTGATAAAAATCATCCCCGTCAGAGTATTCGCCGCAGTGAAAGAACCAACTGATGTTCCCTCCTTCCGACAATACTATCCGTGTCCCATACACTGGCATTTTCTCCAGCGTCGAGATTGCGACAGCAACCATCTCCTCGGAGGCCGCCTCTGGAAGAGCCAGCCGTTTGCATGTGTCTTGCTGAAGCTTGAGCAAGTCCTGCGAATTCCACTGTTCCATTATCAAAGTCCTAACTTACCTTTCATGCATTTCGAGAAGAGTATGCATGGCCCCTTGCCTAAGGCGACGCCCAGGAAACCTGAACCTCATTAGCAATTATCGTTAGTAACGGATCATCGGTCCAGGCCGATATAAAGCCAAATTTCCTGTACCCATCGACTGGCTCCTCAGCCGCTTCACATGTAGCAACAAGATAACCTCCCCCCTTGCTCTCTGCCAAATGAGACAAATCTTGTCCTTCTGGAGAAATTGCTCTCATGCCGAGAACAGCGTGGAAGACAACTTCAAACACCCTATCATTGGCCTGCACAAGCACCGACAGATGCGCATCTCGATAAGAAAAGGACTTAATCCGTGCATCCGCGACACAAAGACCACTACTTTTCGTTTATCAACTTCCCGGGAAATTCGACACCTCCCACACCACATCCCCCATACTCATCCGTGAGAAGCTGCGGCGTGACGATCTGGCCACCGTGGTAGTCCGGGTTCGGCACATGCTGGAAAACAATAAGGGCCGCTTACGCGACCCCATCAACTCTAAACGTTGATTGCGTGCAACACAATTATCGATTACGAACCGATATATTTATACCGCAATCCTAGGCTCCCACCCTTATCGAATAATTCGACATGTAAAATCGGCTCAGCCGCCTTCCCATCAACCCAAATAACGCACTCCACACCCCAGGTTTTGGCGTCGTTCATTTCATAGACATCGATGTATGGCCTAGACCCGATCTTACCGGAAAATGCCACATCCGCAGGAGCAGGGCTGATGTCAAGTTTCCGCCCGAAATAGTCACCCAGACATTCGACCATTTCGTCCAATACGGGCGCAGTCACGCCAAATTTTTCCTGCAACGCCATCGCGTCCATAGAATTCACTGAAATCATAAATTCCGATATAACAGCGTAAACCTTTCCCTCAAACTCTTTATCCATTTCATCATCCTCGCTTTGATGGAGTTACCGTGCGACTTCCCGCACTAGCCCCAATTCCGGAGAAATAACTCCTAGCCTTAAGTACCGCGCATTTCGCAGCCTTCGGACTCAACCCAGCCGCTTTAAGTGAATTGTATGCCACAACGGTCTCACTACCCAGTGTTCCAGCCGCCGACGCATTATCCTGCGTACGGTTCGCCATATAATGCGGTGTTCCGCGTGTCGTACCATCCTCATTTCTACCTTGCAAGCTGATTGCCGGCGCAGCATTGTAGTTATAGTCTGGCAATTTATTTACCGCAGCATCTTGGTAAATGTGGTGTGAATCTTGTAGACCGTCAATTTTCTTCAGATCACCGTGCCTTCCAGTTACAACACCTTCGTCAGCGAGAATTTTCTCGCAATCGTCCGCACAGGGGCATCTCGCAAGCCCAAGTGGATCGATCCAGCTAACTGGATTCGGCGCGTACTGATACACGTTGATGCCGCCGGCGAGCCCGATCGGGTCTTTCGATACGAACCGCCCACTATTCGGATCGTAGTACCGATACCGGTTATAAGCGAGCCCCGACTCCTCATCAGCCTGCTGCCCCTGAAACCGCAGCGAATTCCGCGCCACGATCCCCGCCGCCTTCGAGGCCCGCGCGATCACCTCCCGCGCTTCTCCCCACGCCTTATAACGACGCCGCCCTCATCACGTCGCCGTCATCACCCGTCCGCAATTATGGTGTACCGATCAGGTTTTCGAGTGCCTTAGGATCGGTCCTGGTTACCTCACCAGAAACCGTTGTCAGATACTGCTCGACCTTCGATTGAATCATAAACTACAGCCGGCTCATCTAATCAAGTGCAATCGAGGTACTCGTACCAGAGAATATAGCCAACAGCCATGCTTTCAACCCCTCAAGGTCCTTCGCTGCTTGTACATCGATCTGTATCGACGACAAATCTTCTCTCCACTTGGCATCATCTTCAAGTTCGATGCTCAACTTGCCGGCATTGAGTGTAACGGACTTGACCCCCCCATATCCTGCGACCCCGTCGGCACAAACCTCTATGTAATACGTATCTTGGCCCAACTTCCGGTCTTGCTCGTCGAATTCAGTCCCGCGCTGCAAGATAACGTAGTCGTGCGGCTCATTTCCGCGATCAACCATCCCCAGAACATGAACCCCATCCTCGTACGTATAGGACACATCATTTGCGACAAATTCAAATTTCATTTTATTTGCACCCTTTGGAAGGATTGGCCATCCACGTCTTTTGCTGCCCGTCTTCTTGCCAGTTATATTGGATCGTCGCACCTGACTGCAAAGCCCGTGCGTTCATCTTGCCCTTGCAAGATGTACATGGTGGGTACTGTCCGTCGATGATCATATGATCTCCAGGCGCTAGTGGAACTTGCGAAACCGCACGCGCCTCAGTATGAGTAGCAAGAGTACTCTGCGGAAATCCTAAAGCCTTTTCCTCTGGCGTCATGTTACCGCTTTGAAATACGCCACAGTGCCTTTGGGAGCCCTCCGCGCTGCGAACGGTAACTTGAGCCGTATGCGTCCCTTTCCCTGATCCGAAACGAGCCAACCCTAGCGGATCAATCCAATTCACAGAATTGGGCGCGTACTGCCACCGATTCAGGCCACCGGCGAGCCCGATGGGATCCTTGCTGACGAACCGCCCGCTACTCGGATCGTAATACCGATATCGGTTATAGTGCAGTCCCGTTTCGTCATCAAATTGCTGCCCCTGGAACCGCAGTGCACTTCGAGGAGTAATCCCCGCCGCCTTCGACGCCCGCGCGATCACCTCCCGCGCTTCCCCCCACGCCTTATACGACGCCTCCCACACCACATCGCCTTCATCATCCGTCAGCAATTGCGGCGTGCCGATCTGGTCGCAGTGGTAATAGAACGCGTGCGCCTCACCCACCCGTTCCGGCAACCGTTGCAACGGATCGTCTTCCGGTACATAGCGATCGGTCTCACGGCGTGACGGCGTCTCGAACCCGTCTACCGATGCACTTACGTATTGCACCATCGGCACGAACGAACCCGCTTCGTAAAGGTAATGCGTGCTGCCCTGCTCCCCGCTCTCATACGCCAGCGTGTCGCCATCCCACCCGAACACCGTGCGCTCGCCGTTCACCTCTTTCGCAATCCGACGGCCCAGCGCATCGTAGTAGTACCGCGACTCGCTCCTGCGAGCGACCTCGTCAACCGTCGCTGCAGTCATCCGATTGAGCGCGTTCCACTCGTAACGCTGCTCACCCGCTGGCGATCTGCGATGAACGAGATTGCCGCGCGCGTCGTACGCGAAATGCTCCCCCGCGTATTGCTTCAACAAGTTGCCCAACACCTTGGGCACTTCCGCGGGGAACGTGCTCTCCGTAGCACGTACCGGACTCGGCCGGCTCTCCGTGCGAGGCGCTTCAACACGTGCCGGGTCGATGATGTTGCTCGCCGGATCGAACGCGAACCGCTCCTTGCCCGCCGGACCAATCGACTCCAGCAACCGTCCGACCGGATCGTAACGATAGTCCGTCAACCCTCTGCGATTGTCTTCAATCTGCACGAGCTGGCCGGCCGCATCGTAGCGATACCGGCGCTCTGCCAGCGGCGCGGGTGCATTCGCACGCTGTACCGTGCGCTGCGCCAACCTGCCTGCGCGATCGTATGCAGTGTGTTGATCGATCTTGCTCGGCAGGGTACGTAATATCTCGCGATGCAGATCATCCCGCTCGATCTGAACGAGTTCCTTGCCGTCCAGCATCAGCCCGTGGACGTGTCCCGAGCCATACGTGAGCCAATCGACAGCATGGCCGTCCGGCCGGACCGTTCTGATGCGGTTGCCGATTTCGTCGTACTGGTGATGCCACACGAAACTCCGGCTCGCGCCGAACAGGTCGTAAGCGTGATGCTCACGCACCAGATTGCCGACCGGGTCGAAGAACCGTTGAACGCGGCTATATCGATTGCCGGCCTCGATCAATCGTCCCAGCGGATCGTAGGCGAAACGCTCTGCCTCTTCGCCGACCGACCGGCCATCAAGCCGCCCACCGCGATCGTAGGACATCGTCATGACCTGTCCCGCCTCGTCGACCGACTCGAGACGGCTGCTCGCCTCGTCATACGAATAGCGCGTGGCCTTCCCGTCGAAATCGATCTCCTCGATCAATCGGCCTGTTGCGTCATAGCGGAACGTGTAATTCGCGTGATTCTGGTCGGTCAGTCCGACGATCCGACCGAGCCGGTCATAGCGATACGACAGCGATTGCCCCAATGCATCGGTGCGGATATTGATACGCCCGCTCGCGTCGTAGCCGTAACGCGTGTTGCGGTTCAGCGGATCGATATGCGTCAGCAGACGCCCTTCCGCGTCGTAGCTCAACTGCTCGCGCCCCGCCGGCGACACGACTTCGATCAACTGGCCATTCGCACCATAACGGTATGCCGTTACCCCACCCTCTGCATCCTTCGCTTCCGAAAGGCGCCCCTGGGCGTCATACGCCCACTGCGACGTCTTGCCCGAGCAATCGGTATAGCTGATCAACCGGCCGACGTCGTCATACTTCAGCGCTTTTGCGCCCCCCTTGGCATCCTTGATCCGGGTAAGCAGTCCTCGATCGTCGTACGCATACTCGGTCTTGTGGCCGAGCGGATCGACCTCCGCAACCATGTTCCCCGCGTCGTCATATTCACGCAGCCACGGGTGCCCAAGCGGATCGGTCACGCGAACGAGTTGGTCCTTCTGGTCATACGCCATCTCGACCACGCTGCCGTCGGTACGTTGATGGCGGACGAAGTTGCCGCGCGCATCGTATTCCATGCGCTCAACGGTACCGTCGCGATGGATGTACTGAACGAGTTTGTCGTTCGCGTCCCGATACATCCACTCTTCGCTACCGTCCGGATGAATCACACGGAACGAATAACCCTTGCTGTCGTAGTAGTGGTGCGTGACATTGCCAAGCGCATCGGTCACGCTGACCATCCGGAAGTCCGGATGCCACGCGAGGCGAACCTCATCGCTGCCGTCATCGGCGTATTCGCGGAAGCATTTTGCCTTCGGCCCGTCACCGTTCCACTCGAGGTTCACACCTCGACCGGTGCGATCGGTATATCGCGTCACGAGGTGATGTCGATAACGGTATTCGCGGCGATTACCGTAGCGATCCGTCGCCCCGATCAAGTCGTTCTCGTCGTCGTACTCATAGTTCGCAAGCGTGCCGACGTATTCGCCTTGTGCGTCATGATGAGTGACGCCAACGATCCGCCCTCGCATGTCATGTCGGAACGCAACCTGAACGTGCGGTGCAATCAGGCGATGCAACCGCCCTTCCGCATCGTAGTCGAGCGTCACCTGATTGCCGGCGCGGTCCTTGACGAATGCGAGACGGAACACGTTACCGTGCCGCTCGTACGCTTCGAGCAACACATGCCCGCGCGTCACGGTCAGCCACTGCTCGTCCAGCCGCAACAACGTTTGCCCCTCGGAAAGATCATCATGCGCACTTCCGACGCGGAGCAGCGGGTATTCGATACTTCGTCCGGCGGCGTCGTGATAGACGAGCTTTTCTGAGGCAATATCGAAACGAGTCGTATACGGCGTAATCCAGCGTGCGCCCAGTTCGCCATGCTCGTCGTTCGCGTCGAAGAACGATCGATAGGTACGCGCCCAGACAATGGGCAACGGCCCGTCGATCGTGAAATCTTCGTGATTGATCTGCTCGTCGCCGAGCGCGAATCCGATTGAATTCAGGGTGGCGGCAGGTGGCGTCTTCACCGGGGTATGTGTCAGGCAGCAATTCGGCCCCGGATGATGCGCTTCAGTGGTTTTTTGAACCTCGTCAATTCGATGCTGCGCACGCGTCTCATTGACCTTCGCCGTCGTGTGTTCCTGAATCCCCGTCGTCTGCGGCTTCGGATTGCGCTTGTGCCAGCTCCGCATGCCGTCTTCACCGATCGTGATGATCCACCCGATCTTGCCCGCATCGTTCCCATCGAGCTCGCGAATGCACTTCTGAACCGTCGGAATCCGCTTGTAGATATCGTCAGCGAAGAGCTGCAGCTTCTTCGTCGAATTCGGGTCGATCAAATCGGCGGCCGAGGTCACCGTGTTGATAGCGATCTTCCCCTCGACCTTGCGGATATCCGAGAGGAATCCCCCGATATTGTCGAGAACCTTCCTGCCGTCATACGCAACGATAGCCGCCCCGACACCCTTCAGATGCGACCCGGCCGACTTCACGTTGTGCCCGACTTCGTACTTTTTCCCCGCCGCGTGGGCGAACACGTCGGCAATAGCCTTCATCAGATCGCCGATGAATTTGGCGCAGTGGTCGAGCAGTTCCTTCAGCCCATCACGTATCACCTTCAGGAATTTCTCGATCTCGCCCGCGTAACGCTCCTGCACGTTCGCCACCATCGCCGAGATGATCGAATCGCGCAGCGCCAGCATGGCAGCCTCCCCCGCTGCCTTGCCGCTCTCGACGACCTTCTGTCGAATCAGCTTCAGCACCGGCCGCGCGCCGAGCCGAAGCTCGGCGGTGGCCGGCGGCAGCGGCACGACCCCGATCAGGTCGAGACCGAGGTTGACCCAGTCGAACATGTCGATCGGTTTGTCGCCATGCTCGATCATCGCCTTGATATCGAGCACCGCATCGACTGCCGCAAAGATATTGGCCAGGACCGGCACGTTCTCCGCGACCGTCTTCAGCCGGCCGACGTTGACGACGCCGCCGCTGACCTTGATCAGCCACTTGTCGAATGAATCGATGCCGGCTTGTACGTCGGCCTCCGTGATCTTCATGATCGGAGACACGAACACGTCGGTAGGTTTGGGTTGAAGGACGCCCGCAGTGGTCATGATTTTTCTGTTCTCGAATAGGTGAAAGGGGCGATGCTCAGCTCATTTTCAGCACGGCTGCGGCGCTACGCGCCGTCTGCGCGAGACCGCTGACCTGCTGAGCGGCGGCACTCAACTGGCCCGCTTGCGACAGCGCCGCCTGCGCTCCCGCCGGCAGCATATTGGCCGCAGCCTGCTGTGCGATACCGAGGCCCTGGCCTGCCACCGCCTTCGCCAACGCGGCTCCGCCCTGCGACGCCGAGCTCGCCAATCCCACGACCGTTTTCGCCGCACCCAGTGCATTCGACGCACCCGCCGGCAACATGCCGCCTACCGCCTGTTGCGCCATGCCCACGCCTTGACCAACGGCGGCCTTCGCCAGCGCCGCGCCACCCTGCGTCGCCGCACCGGCCAGGCCCGTCAGCGCGCCGGCGGCACCGCCTGCTGCCGGCAAAAACGAACCGAGCTGCGCCTGCGCGGTTTCCGCGGCGCCTGCCGCCGGCGCCGGATTGCCCGGCCACGGCGCCACATCGAACCGGCTCGACTGCTGATCCTGCGAGCGGGGATCCTCCCCGAACTTGACCTGCACCGCCCCCGGTGGCAGACCGCTCACGATCATGTGCCCGTTGTTGTCGAGCGCTCCTTTCTTCAATAGCCCGCCATTCGCATCGAACACCGAGAACAAGCCGCCCTTCACCGGTTGGCCGTTCCCGTACGTATGCAACAACTCCAACTGCCCCGGCTGATCCGGCCGCGGGCTCGGCAACGGATACCCCATGCTCGCCGGCCCCGCGAACGTATGCGACGCCCCCTTCACATCCACCGCGCCCGGCGTATGAATCTCGATGTTCCCGCCTTGAATGCGGATATACCCGCCGCCGCTCGTCAGCAGGATCCCCTGATCGGCCGCGATCTCGATCCGGTCCGTCGCCGACACCACCTTCACCGCCTTCTGCGCGGTCACCTCGATGTTGTCCGACTGCGCCTGGATCTCCACCTTGCCCTTGCCCGCGAACAGCTTCATCCCCGCGTTCTGCACGAACAGGCTCAGCTTCTGCCCGATGCTCCCGATCAGCGACTTGCCTGCGGCCACATGCACGCTCTGCCCGCTCGCCACGTTCACGTGATCGTTCGCGACCACATGCACCGACTGCTGCGTCGACATCCCGATCCCCGACGGGCTGCCGAACAGCATCACCGGCTCCTTGAATGCGTTCGCGTTACCTGTGCCGCCGCCGGCCGTACGCCCGCCCGACGCGCTACCCGATGCGCTGTCCTGCGTCGCATCCGTGAACGCGCGCATCGTGTCCTGCGCGTCCTTCAGGCTTTCCGCCTGATGCTGCTCGCTCACGCCCGACATCGCCTCGACGAGGCTCTCGCCCGTCACGAGTTGCTGCTGCGCTTCCTTCACGTCGAGCGGCTGGCTGTTCGCCGCCTTCGGATGCGTCGTCACGTACAGGCCCTGGCTCGCCCGCACCGCGCCATACGCATCCGAGCGCAAGTCGAAGCCGCTGCCGAGATACGACCCGCGCGAATTGCCGTTCTGGTCGATGATGTAGCCCAGATGCAGCAGGCTGTTCGCGCTGCTGCTCATCAGCTGCACGCGGTTCTGCCCGGTCGCGTCGTCCATCACGAGCTGGTTGTAGCCGCCGCCCGAATACTCCTTCGACCGATACCCGGACAGGATCCCGTCGGTATGCCATTGCGGCTGGTTCGCGCCGTTGTACACGCGCCCGACCGCGAGCGGCCGGTCGCAGTCGCCGCCCACATAATCGATCAGCACTTCCTCGCCGATGCGCGGCACGTGCACGCCGCCGTAGCCGCCGCCCGTATCCGACTGCACGACGCGCACCCAGCACGACGCGTTCTCGTTACCCGGGTTCAGGCGATCCCACACGAACTGCACGCGGATCCGGTTCAACTCGTCGGTATAGACTTCCTCGCCCTGCGGCCCGACGACGATCGCCGTCTCGAGGTGCATCTCGGGCTTGTGATGCTCGAACGGGCTGCGATACGGCACGCTCACGCGCTGCGCTTCGACTTCGACGAGATAGAAGCCGGCCGATCCGTCGTCGTGCTGCACGCGAAACGCGGGATCGGTACCGTAGTTGTCCTGTGCCTGCGTCAACGCTTCGCGCAGGCTGTACGGAAAGTCCGCGCTGTCGCTTGCGACGGGCAGATTGTTCTCGATCCACCACGTCACCTCGATCGCGGCGAATTCACGCTGATCGGCGGGATCGCGATCGTGCTCGGGATGGTCGGCCAGTGTGAAGCGCCGGCCGGCATCCATCGCGCGCACCCCGCCTGCAGCATGGAAACGCTTCGCCCGCGACTCCCACTCCTCCATCTTGACCTTCGTCAGATGGTCGCCGCGCGTCTGGTCGAGATACGTGTAGGCGCCCGTGTACTCGTAGACTTCGAGTTGATCCGGCAACTCGCCCTGGCCGCCCATCGTCGGCAGCGACGTGCCTTTCGGGTTCGACGGCTGCGACGGATTCTTGTAGTCGAACGTGCGCGTCGTGCGCGTCACGCTCTGCAGTGTGCGCGTACCCGACCATTGCGTGAACGCGTCGGGTTCGCTGGCCGCGTCGCCGCGATAAAAACGCACGGCTTCCGGCGACAGCGGCGCGAACGCCTGCAGGTTGTCGGTGATGACGAGCGTATGCGACTTGCCGTCGTCGGCCTGCTGCCATGCGCAGTAGAGCCCCTCGTTCTCCATCAGCCGATGCACGAAATGCCAGTCGGTGTCGTGCTGGCGCGTGTAGGAGCGGTTCGGCAGCGGCTTCGTCAGCGCGAAGCGGAAATGCCCCTGCGCCTGCGGGTGCTGGTTCAGCACGTCGCTGATGATCTGGTCGACGGTCGTGTCGTTCCAGAGACGCTGATCGCGACGAAACTTCAGGAAGTGGGTGAAATCGGCGAACGCGAGCTGATAGGTCGTGAGCCCACCGTCGGCACCGAGCCGGCGCGCGGTATGCACATAGCCATTGATCGGCCGGTAACCAAGATCGCCTTGCTGGATCCACAACGTGACGGGCTGGGCGATCAGCTTTTTAAGTTCCACATCGCTGTCGGTCGACAGCACGTCGAGCGTGAACTCGTATGCGCGCCCAATACGTGAGCGACCGACTGCCCGCTGAACGGTCAGGACGTTGGCCCCCAATGGCGTATCGAGCTTCAGCAACCGGTCCTGCTGAAGCAACCCGCCGCGCAACGCGGCGATTGTGTTCTGCATGTTCATGAACGGCCTTTTTTCTTTTGACACGCCCTCGGATGGCGCGAGCATTCGGTTTTGCTCGCGCGATTTTACAGACAAAACTTCGCAAACTCTCGAATCTGACCTGATTTAAACGAGCAGAATCCGACCCGCCCGCGTGCCACGCTGGCGGACGGCAACCATGCCCGCCGTGCCGCACATCGATGAAATCGCTTTCAATCAGGGCCAATTCGACTTCCGGCGCGGCCCGGTTGCGAGTAGTGTCTACGTGCCCGTCTTGCGGCCCGCCGCGCCCCACCCGGCGCCGGCGCTCACCCACACCACGCTGACCACTGGAGATCTGCGATGAAACGTTCGAAGTTCCTGCTGTCGGGCCTGCTGCTTGCGTCGGCCCTCGGCTTTACGGCCGTTGCCGCGCACGCGGAAGACCTGCTCGATTCAGTGAAGAAAGCCGGCGTGCTGCGCGTCGGCCTCGAAGGCACGTATCCACCGTTCAACTCGCGCGGCACGTCGGGCCAGCTCGAGGGCTTCGACGTCGACGTCGCGAACGCGGTCGCCGGCAAGCTCGGCGTGAAGACGCAGTTCGTCCCGACCGAATGGAGCGGCATCATCGCGGGCCTGCAGGCCGGCAAGTTCGACGTGATCGTCAACCAGGTCACGATCACGCCGCAGCGCAAGGAAGCCCTCGACTTCAGCCAGCCGTACACGTACTCGGCCGCGCAGCTGATCCAGCGCAAGGACGACTCGCGCAACTTCAAGTCGCTCGACGACTTCAAGGGCAAGAAGCTCGGCGTGACGCTCGGCACCAACTATGACCAGATGGCGCGCACCGTGCCCGGCATCGAGGTGCAGACGTATCCGGGCGCGCCGGAGAAGCTGCGCGACCTCGCCGCAGGCCGGATCGAGGCGACGCTCGACGACCGCCTGATGCTGCCGTACATGATCAAGACGTCGAACCTGCCGCTGCGCGCGGGCGCGGTGCTGAACGGCGGCAAGCAGGAAATGGCAATTCCGTTCCGCAAGGGCAACCCGAAGTTCGAGAAAGCGATCAACGACGCGCTCGATTCGCTGCACAAGGACGGCACGCTGAAGAAGATCTCGATGCACTGGTTCGGCAGCGACGTGACCGTCCCGGTCGCGCAGTAAGCGGCCCGGCGCTTCAACGCGTCACGCCCTTCGTCTCGACGAAGGCGTGACGCCTCCCCTCAAGCCGCTTCGTCGAAGCGCGCCAGCAGCATCTGGCCGATTGGTGTCAGCGCCGGGCGCGCGGCCACGGCATTCATACGCACCTGCGTATCGTCGACCAACCGCTTCTCGACCAGCACGGCGAAGGCCGGATTCGACGGATCGACGCTGTCCGGCGCACGCGCGACGCGCAACAGCATCGAGAATTCATGCGGACTCAGCATGGTCTCTGTCTCCTGATCGTCCGCGGCCCGGTTCGAACCGTCGTCGATCGTATTTTCGAATGAAATGGCGCGATGCATGACCGCTGCGCCGCCGGGAGCGAGATCCCGGTCGGCCCCCACCTGCGACGCGGGCACGTCGTCGCGAGCGGGTTGCGCACGTTCCCGGTCCGGCAGTGCCGCCACGACGGGAACGTGCAACGTTATGGGCGCCCCATGACGCGACCGTGACAGGAAAACGGGGCGCAAATTGGTGCACGTCACACGCCGTTTCGGTTCGAGGGCGCCACGATTGACGAAGACGGGCCGTATCGCCTGTCAGGCCGTCAGCTGCCCGCTCGCCGGCTGTTTCGCACCCCTTCATCGCGGATCGACCGAATACGGAAAACTCCCCCGCTTCGATCCGTTCGCATGGCGCATGCAGCGCACGACCACGTTCACCGCGCGCCCGAGTGTCATCCCGACGAGCACGCCCCATACCGCGAACGACAACATCACGAAGCCGCCCGTCGCCGCCCACGGCGCATGCACGGCGACTGCGTAATGGATGCCCGT
This sequence comes from Burkholderia sp. HI4860, assembly GCF_002223045.2. Lineage (NCBI taxonomy): Bacteria > Pseudomonadati > Pseudomonadota > Betaproteobacteria > Burkholderiales > Burkholderiaceae > Burkholderia > Burkholderia sp. HI4860. Next base: position 1,499,924 of record NZ_NKFO02000003.1, read on the forward strand.
TTCGGCGACGAACGTCAGCATCAGCGTGACGAGCAGGCTCGCATCGCCAGGCAGGCGCACGCGCAGGCCCGACGAGGCCGGACGGAACGCGAGCCGCCACCGGCTTGCGTGCAGCCAGCCCAGCGCCGCGCCGCCCAGGACGGCCGCCAGCGCGACTGCGTTCGCGTCGATGCCCGCATGCGGAATGCGCCCGTTCAGGCTGACGATGCCGAGCATCCCGAACGCGACCGGCGAGATCAGCGGTCGGACAGCCGGCACCTCGCGCGGGAAACAGCGCTTGATGCCGATATAGAGCAGCACGCAGAACATCACGTACACGTAAGGCTTCAGGTGAAGGAGCGCAGACATGGTCGGAGTCGCCTGATCGGATTGGACACGGCAACACCGTACTGCGCGATTCCGACAGGCGGCGGGGTTTGCGACGGGCGGCCGGAATTCCCGGACGAGTGGCGCGTCGCGGCGATGATCGTTCGGCTGATCGGGCAGACCGGTTGTCACGGGGCGGCGCTATGGAGCCAATGCGGGGTCGGCATAAGGGCGCCACTTGAGGGGCGGCACATAGGCGCCAGTCCAAGGGCGGCGTAATGGCGCCACGTTAGGGGCGGCGCATAGGCGCCAGCAGCATCAGGGCGAGAACGCGGTTCGAACTTTCCGAGTCGGTACGCTCCGTTCTTTTTGAACGGAGCGTCCATGGCCAACAGGAGGTTCGAATTGTTTGAATACCGCCAAGTCCTTGTCCGCATGCGGCAAGGCGATTCTGACCGCGACATCGCGCGCGGCGGTTTGATGGGGCGCAAGAAGCTGACGACCGTGCGCCGCGAGGCTGAAGCGCGTAGTTGGCTGGATCCGGTGCAGCCGCTGCCGGACGACGCTACGATCGCGGGTGTCTTCGGGCGCACGCCGCACCTGCCGCACACCTGTGTGTCGACGGTTGAGCCATATCGCGAACAGGTCCGCGAATGGCTTGCCGCCGGCGTTCAGGGCACCACGATCCATGCCGCCCTTCAACGCAATCATGGCTACGCCGGCAGCTATTGTGCCGTGAAGCGCATGCTGCGCCATCTGGCTGCCGAGCGCAGCGTGGCCACCACAACGATCCTCGACTTCGCACCGGCCGACGCCGCGCAGGTCGACTTCGGCGCGGGACCCGTGCTGACGGTCGAGGGCATTGCGGTCCGGACGTGGATCTTCGTGATGACGTTGTGCTGGTCGCGCCACCAGTATGCCGAGATCGTGCTGGACCAGACCGTCGAGACGTGGCTCGCCAGCCACCGGCGCGCCTTCGAATGGTTCGGCGGCTGTCCCGACCGGGTCATCATCGATAACGCGAAGTGCGCGATCATCCGGGCGTGTCGATACGAGCCGGCGGTGCAACGCTCGTACGCCGCGCTTGCCGAGGGATATGGATTCCGGATCGACGCCTGTCCGCCGCACGATCCCCAGAAGAAGGGCGTCGTCGAATCGGGCGTCAAATACGTCAAGAAGTCCTTCGTGCCGCTGCGCGAGTTCCGGGATCTGGCCGACGCCAACCGGCAACTGCGCGAATGGGTGATGCAGCAGGCCGGCACTCGTATCCACGGCACCGTCCACGAACGGCCGCTGACGCGCTTCGGCGTCGAGCGCCCGTTGCTCGCTGCATTGCCGGACGTGCCGCCGGTACTGTCGGTCTGGAAGGAGGTGGCGGTCCATCGCGACGGCCACGTCGTCTACAAGCACGCGCTGTACTCTGCACCGTTCACGCTCGTCGGCAAGTCGCTCTGGCTGAAGGCGACCGATACGGTCATCCAGCTGTTCCATCGGCATGAACTCGTCGCAACCCATCCGCGGCAGCGGGCCGGCGGTCGCCACACGGTGCGAGATCACCAGCCGCCCGAAGCGCAGGCCTGGCTCGAGCACGATCCGCAGTGGTGTCTGGCGCGCGCGAAGGAGATCGGGCCGTCGTGCCACGGCGTGATCCTCGCGCTGTTCAACGACAAGGTGCTCGTCAACCTGCGCGGCGCGCAGGGGATCATCCGGCTGCGACAGAAAGTCGGCGATCAGAGGCTGGAAGCAGCCTGCGAGCGTGCGCTCGCGTTCAGCAGCGCGAAGTACAGCACCATCAAGGGCATCCTCGACAAAGGCCTGGACAGCGAACCGGTGCCGCGTCCCGCGTCGGCCCCGACTGGCGCTTACCAGAACGGCGGCCGCTTCGGCCGTGATCTCCAATCCCTGCTGATCCACTGACACCATGAACCCGAGTCCCGAATTGAATTCCATCCTCAAACAGCTGCGCCTGTCCGGCATCCTCGACTCGCTTGAGCAGCGCAACCGTCAGGCGATCGACGGGCAGCTCGCCTATACCGAGTTCCTTGCCATGCTGCTGCACGACGAGGTTGCCCGTCGCGAACACAAGAAGCTCGGCACCCGTCTGCTGCGCGCCGGCTTCGCGATGGGCAAGACGCTCGAGACGTTCGACTTCGACCGGCTGCCTACGTTGAACCGCTCACACGTTCATGATCTCGCGACAGGCCGGTATCTCGACGAGAAGGTCGCGATCCTGATCGCCGGTCCAACCGGCACCGGCAAAAGCCACTTGGCCCAGGCGCTGGGCCACTGCGCCGCCCGCCAAGGCCGCGATGTGCTGTTCATCTCGCAGACCGAGCTGCTCAAGCGATTGAACGCCGCGCGCGCCACCGGCGCCTATGACCGCAAGTTCCAGCAGTACGCCCGGGTGCCGCTGCTGATCGTCGATGACTTCGCGCTCAAACCGCTACGTACCCCGCAGGACGAGGACTTCCACGATCTCGTCGCGGCCCGCTACGAGCACGCGGCGACCATCCTGACGTCGAATCTCGACTTCGGTGAATGGGGCGCCGCGTTCCCCGACAACCGCATCCTCGGCACCGCCACACTCGACCGACTACGCCACGGCGCCTACCGGCTCGTCCTCGAGGGCGACAGTTACCGCACCCCGAAACCGATGCCAGATCCCCCTCAAAATGCAGTTGCCAAAAACGGCAAAAAACCGCAACCTTGAAACCGTTCGAATCCGCGTTTTACCCCCGGTTCTGCTGGCGCCATTACGCCGCCCATCCCCGGCTCCTTTACGCCGCCCCGCGACACCGGTGCACCCACGCATCCGGAGGCCGGCAACTTCCGAACCAACAGGCCGGCCTTTGACGAGCCGGCCGGCGCTTCATGCTCGACACGACGCCGGCCGCGCCCAGTGTCCTTCCGCAGCCCCTTCCACTACACTCGTGACGGAAACCGGCCAACCGTCGGCAGCCGACGCGCTTCGTCGCGGCCGCGCACCGTTCGTCGCAATGCGTGCGCAGCCGGCCCGCCCGGCAGTAAGGTCAAGACCATCCGCGCATCGCGCGCCCTCCTCACCCGACACCATGCGAGCCACGTCCGACCCTTCGCCGCTTTCGCAGTCACCCGCCGGCGCGGCGCCGCGATTGCTGCGCGATCCGGCCGCACTGCTCGCCTTCGCGTGCTTCAACTCGGTCGTCGGCCTGGGTTTCTGGGCGCTTCATTTCCGGGAACCGCTGTTGCCCGACCTCGTCGTCGCCAACGCGATCGGTTTCTGCGCGCTGCTGCTCAGTCACGCCGCCGACTGGCTCCTGCCGCGCAAGCCGGGGCTCGCGCTCAAGGCTATCGTGATCGCACCGGCCAGCGTGCTCATCGGTTTCGAGATCACGGCAGCGATCATCAGCGGAAACGTGCCGCACGTGTTCGGGCGCGCCCGCATCGGCACGTGGGACAACTACGGGCCGTCGTTTCTCATCTCGGCGATCCTGTTTGTGTGCGTGTCGCTGTTCCTGCAGTCGATGCGCATGCGCGCGACGCTCGAGACCGAGCGCCGCGAAGCCGCCGAGGCGCGCCAGGCCGAGACGGCCGCGCGCCTGGCGCTGCTGCAGGCGCAGATCGAGCCGCACTTCCTGTTCAATACGCTCGCGAACGTGCAGAGCCTGATCGAGCGCGATCCGGCGCGCGCGTCGACGATGCTCGACAGCCTGAACCGCTACCTGCGTGCGAGCCTGCGACGCACGCGCGATGCGACGTCGACGCTCGGCGAGGAGCTCGAGCTCGTCGACGCGTTGTTGAAGATCGCGTCGATCCGGCTCGGCGAACGGCTGTCGTATGCGATCGACGTGCCCGCGGATCTGCACGCGCTGCCGTTCTCGCCGCTGCTGCTGCAACCGCTCGTCGAGAATGCGCTGCTGCACGGGATCGAGCCGTCGATCGACGGCGGCGTGATCGTGATTCGCGGCAGGATGCGCGGCGACAGCCTGGAACTGAACGTGATCGATACGGGCGTCGGCCTCGGCAAAGGCGACACGCGCCTGCATGGCGGCGTCGGCCTTGCCAACGTCGCCGCGCGCATCCGGACGCTGCACGGCGAGCGCGGCCGCGTCTCCGTCGAGACGAACGCCGCCGCCGCGCATGGCGTCACCGCAACCCTGCTGATTCCGATCGACTGACATGCCGACCGCTCTCATCGCCGACGACGAACCGAACCTGTCCGCCTCCCTCGCACAGCGGCTGGATCAGCTCTGGCCCGAACTGGATATCGTCGCGATGCCGCGCAACGGCATCGAAACGCTGGCTGCGCTGAACGCGTCGCCGCGCCCGGACATCGCGTTTCTCGACATCCGGATGCCCGGCATCGACGGGCTGAAGCTCGCGGCACTCGCGCCCGACGTGCATGTCGTGTTCGTCACGGCCTACGACGAATACGCGGTCGACGCGTTCGAACGTGCGGCGGTCGACTATCTGCTGAAGCCGGTGACGGACGAGCGGCTGCTGCGCTGTATCGCGAAGCTGCAGCGCGGCGGGCCTGCGCTTGCGCAGGGCGATGCGCTCGCGCAGGCGGCTCAAGCGCGGAACGCGGCGCCGATCCGCTGGCTGACGGTAGGCATGAAGGATGCGACGCGGCTCGTCTCGGTCGACGACGTGCTGTACTTTCAGGCTTCGGAGAAGTACACGGAAATCGTGACGGCCAGCGAACGGCTCGTGATTCGCACGCCGCTGAAGGAACTGATGCAGCGGCTCGATCCCGAGCGGTTCGCGCAGGTGCATCGCGGCGTGATCGTTGCGTACGCAGCGATCGATCGTGTCGAGCGCGATCTGTTGGGACGGTTGCGGATCCGCGTGCACGGGCAGCGAGAGATGCTGCCGGTCAGTCGGGCGTATGCGGGGTTGTTCAGGCAGATGTGATGCAGATCGGGGGGAATGCCTGTTCAGCAGCCCCGCTGGAAACTGGCCTGAAAGCGACGAAGGGCTACGAGACAAGATCTCGTAGCCCTTCGTTCAATGTGGTGCCGGCTGCAGGACTCGAACCCGCCACCTGATGATTACAAATCATCAAGATGGTATATTTCTCGGCGTTGACTCGAATTCCGAAAATCGCCGAAACCCAGTAGATACGGGCTACACACCGAATCAACTCGTTTATCCGCGTTGACACGAATCGCTTTAAAACTACAAAATCCGGTTACACAGCGGTTACATGGATGTCCGTGTAACTCTTCCATAGGATGTCGACGGTGGCCAAGGTCAATTTCACGGTGGGAAGGGTCAAGGGACATAGCTGCCCTGCTGGCAAATCCCAGGCGTTTTTGTGGGACAGCAGTGCATCCGGCCTCGGCCTTCGTGCCACGGCTGCGGGCACACTGTCTTACATTTTTCAGGGTAAGCTGAACGGCACAACGGTGCGCGTCACAATCGGCTCGCCAAAGGATTGGGGCATTGACGATGTACGTGATGAAGCCCGCCGCCTGCAACGGCTGATTGACGCCGGCAAAGACCCCCGTGAGGAAGCCGCCGACCAGCGCGCTGCCCTAGCCGCACGAAAGGCCGAAGCCGAGCGCCAGGACGTAACGTTCGCTGACGCCTGGACAGCTTACGTGGCCGACCTTGAAGCGAAGCCCTCTCCGAAAACGAAGCGCCTTCGCAGCGCTCAGTACATCGAGGACCACCGTAAGTTAGCCGCCCCCGGTGGCGCGAAGAAGAAGCGAGGAAAGGGGCTGACGAGCCAGGGCCCGCTGCATGCGCTTATGCCAATGAAGCTGTCGGACATGACCGGCGACGCGATTGCCGGGTGGATGGAAGACGAAGTTACCGAGCGGCCGACCAGCATCGCTTATGCGTACCGCATGTTCAAAGCCTTTGCGGGCTGGTGCGAGGGTCAAACGAGATTCCAGAAACTGCTGCCGAACGACTGCTATTCATCGCCGAAGGTGACGGCCCTGCTACCAAGCGTGAAAACGCCGGAAGGCGACTGCCTGGAACGCGAACAACTGCCTGTCTGGTTTAAGGCGGTGCGTGCCCTTCCCAACCCGGTGGCCGCCGCTTACCTACAAGGCCTTCTCATCACCGGCCCGCGCCGCGAGGAATTGGCCGAGCTGCGCTGGGAAAACGTCGATTTACGCTGGAACAAAATAAAGCTGCGCGACAAAGTCGAAGGCTCCCGCACCATTCCGCTAACGCCGTATTTCCGCTCGCTACTACTCGAACTGAAGCGAATCAACGATACGCCGCCGAGCGTCAAGCAGCTTCAGAGAATGGTAGAGGCTGGACAGCCATGGCAGCCATCACCCTGGGTGTTTCCAAGCGATGCATCGGAGAGCGGGCACATCGAGGAGCCGCGCTTCGCACATGAGTCCGCCATTAAAGAGGCCGGCCTGCCGCATGTGACGCTGCAAGGTCTACGCCGCTCGTTCGGCACGCTGGCCGAATGGGTAGACGTGCCCGCCGGTGTCGTGGCCCAGATTCAAGGACACAAGCCCAGCGCCCTGGCAGAAAAACACTACCGCCGCCGCCACATCGACTTACTGCGCGACTGGCACACACGCATCGAAGCGTGGATGCTCGAACGAGCGGGTATCGACTTCAAGCCTGAACAGGTTCAGCAAGATTCTTCGGCGCTATAGTGACCATGCCTCGAAGGATGCGGTCCAAAGTTGGCCATGCAGAAAGCGTGGCCAACTTGGCCAACGTGACCATTCCAACTGAATGTAGTCTCAGTAATACTCTGGATTCGCTTCGTGCTCGCAGCACTTAGATTTACGCTGGAAACGCCCGCCCTAAGTCAGTGTAAATCGGTCTAAGCTCGTCAGGCGTCAGCGGCCAGCGTTCGGCGGTCACGGCAGGTGCGGAATCCGCCATAAGATACGCCAGAAGTATCCACGGTTGGCGGAAAAGATAATGCGTCGCCGCGCGGCCTCGGACCCGCTCGGCAATGAACGGTTTCTGAACGAGCAGCTCCGTCAGACGTTGGCGCAAGTCTGCGCCCATGTTCTGGCGAAATGCTTGCAATACAAGCCGATTGCTTAGGTCCGTCTGAGGAGCAAAACCGATGTGCTCCGAGTAGACCGTAGCCAAAGTATCAAGCGCTTCACGCTCGGCCTTGGTTGCCGAATTAAGTTCATCTACAGCACTGATAAAGTAGTCATCGACCGCCTCAATCAGCGCCATGCTCTTTGCGACAGTCCGCTCCACCGTCTTGGCTACTTCGGACCCTGGCTCACGCTTATAAATATTGTCGTGCGTCAGTTCGCTGTGCGCATGTTGCAGTAGTGTCCGAATCTGCACTTCGCATGGCGTGTCTTTCTGAATCTCTATGTCGGATTCCGTACGAAATGTTTCTGCAGCCTTCAGGACATAGTGCGTCGACTGATACGTGAACTCCAGTGGCCTGGTTTCGCGTTCTGCTTCGTAGTCCCTATCGAGACTACATGTCCACCTAGTAGATTGCTCGATGACGTGCTGAATCTTCTTGATGTCCGAGGTAAGCAAAACGACGAAACGAACGCCAACCTTATCCTCGATATTGACGTACGGGTCTGCATACGGCTTGTTTCGATGAAAAGCTTTGCCGATGAGGGAGTCGTCCGTTTTCGTTCGGGGTTCCGGCGGAATCTTGAGAAAAGCGTGCGCGTCGAAGCGGTCTACCGTCGCGTGCAGACCGTCAATAATCTGATTCTTGACGAATAGCCCCCAAGCGGCGTACGACTTCCGCTCGGCGTGCCATCGTTCAAGGAATTCAGATTCGGTCATTCTTGCGTAGAGATTCGGTCTTTGATGATTACCTGCGTCCACTTCGGCGTGACGCCTTCCTTTGCTTCGCCGTCGATTAGCGACACTGTAACCAGCTTGTCGAACGAGTCGGCGGGACCGCTGATACGGACGCGGCTAGCGAAATTGAGTCGGCGCAATTTCATCGCCGACGCGACTTCGGTCGTGTCCTTGTTGACGGCGACTTCCGGAAACCCTTTTTCGACCATGTACGCGCGATAGGCGTCGCGCGCCTCTGCGTCTCCGAAATACGCATCTGCGAAAGAAGCGATTCCGACAGTCGGTGTCTGGTCCGCACGCAAATACGTTACGAGCGCGTTATGCAGCACGATTTTTTCTTCCTCGGGCTTGTCCACCGCCTGGATGAAAGCCTTCGTCAAGTCGAAGAATTGTAGCGTCTGACGTGCACTAGACTGGGGAAAACCCAGCCCCAAAAATCCATCGTAGAAGTACTTGGCTGCGCCGTAACGGTTGGCCACCGTCAAGGTTTCATCATAGATGTACGCGTCCCAGCCCTCGGGAAATTCGCCTGCGGCCGGCTCCTGCGGTTGCATGAAAAGTCCGACCTTATAGAGCTTGGTCTGCGCGGTCAGCATAAGTGACTTCAAGAACTTGAGCTTCGGCTTCTCACCCGCGGCTTCGCGTTCCCGCATGAACCCATTATGCACTTCAGCTTTGATGACGCCAACCAATCGGCGCGCCGGATGACCAGCAGTACCGCTGAACACGACGACTACACCACCGGGTAGATTTCGGTTCTTTTGTTCGTCGGCGAGCTTATCAGCGATGCCCCGAGACGCAGCAATGAAGCCTGCATCATCGGCATCAAGGGCTACGGATGCGCGGTGGACAAGGCTTTCCGCGCTTGCTTTTACGATGGACATCTGGACGCACCGCGTCGCGCTTGTCATGGCCGTTACAACGCGGTCTCGAAGAGCCTCGGATGCTTCGTCATCCAGCACCTCGAGTTCATCTCCAAACTCGGGTTGCACCTTGTTCCCGTCATTCCCCCGCTTGAAAACCTCATGCAAGACGACCCGTGAAATCGTGAGGTTGAGAAGCTGCATCGACCCTCCAGCCTTATATTTATGAGGCCCCGCGCGAATTTAAGCGCCAGAGCGCGGGTTATTGTAACTTGGCCATATCTTCAGCATGGACAAGTTGGCCAACATGGCCAGGTTGCTACACTGCCACCCAATCCGCCGACAGCGTTTCCGCCTGTGACAACACCGTATCCGTCGCTTCCTCCTGTCGGTCGGGCGGATACTTGTAGCGCTTAAGCAATGTCTTGACCATCACGCGCAGCTTCGCGCGCACGGTTTCGCGTTTCGCCCAATCGACCGTCACCGAGCCGCGCAGCTTCACGACCAGCTCGACCGCGATTTTCTTGAGCGTATCGTCGCCGAGTTCGCGCACCGCTGCCTCGTTGGTTGCCAGCGCATCGTAAAAGGCCATCTCGTCGCTGTTCAGCCCCAAGCGCTCGCCGCGCTCGGCAGCTTCCTGGAAAGCCTTGGCCATCTCGATAAGCTCCTCGATGACCTGCGAAGTCTGCACCGTTCGATTGTTGTAACGCGTCAGGCTCTGCTGCAACAGTTCCGAGAACTTCGCGCTCTGCACCACGTTGGTCTTGAAGCGCGACTTGATTTGGTCTTTCAGCAGACGCTCCAGCAGCTCGACTGCCAGGTTGCGCTGCTTCATGTGCCGCACGTCATCGAGAAAGGCTTCGGACAGCACGCCGATGTCCGGGCGCTTCAAGCCTGCGGCCGAGAAGATGTCGATAACCTCGTCGCTGACCACCACGCTGCTGATGATTTGCCGCAGCGCGTGCTCCTTCTGCTCGTTGGTCAGAGTTTTGTTGACGTTCTCGCTCTTGGCGATGGCGGCCTTGACCGCCTGAAGGAAGGCCAGCTCGTCGCGGTATTGGAGTGCGGCATCGAGCGTGCAGCAGAGCGCGAACGCTTGGCCCGCAGCCAGGACGGCATCCGCAAAGCGTTTCTTGCCGTCCTTCTGTCCGAGCACGTGGTCGGCTACGGCCGGCAACAGTTGCCATGCCTGCGTGCGGAACCCCGCGTAATCGACGCCGTACAGCAGGTCGTGCAGCACGTCCATCTTTTCCATCAACACGGCCAGTGCTTCGCGCGCGTCGATGGTCGGCCGGCCGCGTCCGTTGGCCTGTGTGTAAGTCGCCAGTGCCGCTTTCAGCTCGTTCGCAATGCCGATGTAATCGACCACCAGGCCGCCCGGCTTGTCTTTGAAGACCCGGTTAACGCGTGCGATGGCCTGCATCAGGTTATGGCCCTTCATCGGCTTGTCGATGTACATAGTGTGCATGCACGGCGCATCGAAGCCCGTGAGCCACATATCGCGCACGATAACGAGCTTGAACGGGTCGGACGTGTCCTTGTAGCGAAGTTCGAGTTTCTTGCGGATGTCCTTCGGGTAGATGTGCGGCTTGAGCAACGCCTTGTCAGACGCCGAGCCGGTCATCACGACTTTGATGACGCCCTGCATCGGGTCGTCGCTATGCCACTCGGGGCGCAGCGCGACGATAGCGTTATACAGGTGCACGCAGATGTCGCGGCTCATCGCGACCACCATCGCCTTGCCGTCCAGCGCGGCCAGGCGGTTCTCGAAGTGGGCCACGATGTCGGCAGCGATTTTCTGGACGCGCGGCGGCGCACCGACAATCTTCTCCAGCGCAGCCCATCGGCGCAGCGTGGCGACCTTCGATTCGTCGTTGGCCTCGTCTTCGGTCAGTTCGTCCACCTGGTCGTCGAGGTCGTCGGTGTCGGCCTCTTTCAGTTCCAGCGCAGCCAGGCGGCTTTCGTAGTAAATCGGCACCGTCGCGCCGTCCTTCACGGCCTGCTCGATGTCGTACACATGCACGTAATCACCGAACACGGCACGCGTGTCGCGGTCGTCGAGCGAAACCGGCGTGCCGGTGAACGCCACGAAGGTGGCACCTGGCAGCGCATCGCGCAGGTACTGCGCATAGCCGTAGCGCACGGCCGAACTGGCCGATGAGGTGCCGTCCTTGCCGGCGTTCGTCAGGCGCGCATCGAAACCGTACTGGCTGCGGTGTGCCTCGTCGCAGATGACGACGATGTTGTGCCGTTCGGAAAGCACCGGAAACGTGTCCTCGTCCTCGCCGGGCGTGAACTTCTGAATGGTCGTGAAAACGATGCCGCCGGACGGGCGGTTGGCGAGCAGACGGCGCAGTTCGGTGCGCGTATCGGCCTGCACGGGCGTTTCGCGCAGTAGTTCGCTGGCTCCGGCGAACACGCCGAAAAGCTGGTTGTCGAGGTCGTTGCGGTCGGTGACGACCAGCAGCGTCGGGTTCTGCATCTCCGCGCTGGCCATCAGCGCGCCGGCCAGGCAGGTCATTTCGATACTCTTGCCCGCGCCCTGCGTGTGCCAGACGACGCCGCCCTTGCGCGAGCCGCCGGGGGCCGAGGCGTGCAGCACGCTATCGACCACGGCGCGCACGGCGTGGAACTGGTGGTACGCAGCAATCTTCTTGACGAGCGTGCCTTCGTCCTCGAACAGGATGAAGTGGTGCAGGTAGTCGAGCAGGTAATCGCGGCGGAACAGGCCATGCGTGAGCGTTTCGAGTTCGCGCATCGTGCCGAGCGGGTCGGTTTCGCGGCCGTCGATGGTGCGCCAGGCCAAGAAGCGTTCCTTGCTCGACGTGAGCGAACCCATGCGGGCCGTGGTGCCGTCCGAGATGACCTGTATCGCGTTGGCGTGGAACAGGTCGGGAATGTCTTCCTGGTAAGCCTGAAGCTGATTCCATGCGCCCCAGATGTCGGCATTCTGGTCGCCGGGGTTCTTCAGTTCGACCACGACTATCGGCAGACCGTTGAGGAACAGCACGACATCGGGACGGCGGGTTTTCTTCGCGCCTTGGATGCTGAACTGGTTGACGGCCAGCCAGTCGTTCGCGGCCACGTCGGAGAAATCGGCCAGGCGCACGCGGTCGCCGCGCGTCTCGCCGTCCTTTTGGAACTCGACCGGCACGCCATCGACCAGCCAGCGGTAGAGCTGGCGATTGGCGTTGACGAGACCGGGGACGTTCGGGTTCAGCACATGGCGCAGCGCGTCGTCGCGCGCGGCGGGCGGGATATGAGGGTTGAGCTTCGCAACGGCAGCAGCCAGGCGATGACGCAGGACGACATCGCGGTACGTGTCGCGTTCGGTGCCGGGCGTCTTGCTGTCGGGCGGGGAAATGTCGGGGCCGTGAGCGGTTTGCCAGCCGAGGTCGGCCAGCAAGCTAAGCATGGCCTGTTCGACTGCATCCTCGCTGATGACGCTCATGCCAGTGCCTCGTTCATTTGCGCCTCGGCTTCGGGGAGACGGAGTTTGCCGGTGACTAGGCGGGGTAGCAGCGTGTCGCGCAGTTCTGTCAGTGCCATCGCTTGCCGCTTATTTTCAAGAATTCGTTCGAACATTTCTGCAACGCGCTTGTGAAACACTTCAACTAGAGTTGCTGTGGGAGTCAGCACAGGCAGCGCTTTGATGACTTTTGAGTTCGTAGCCTCAGCAATAGAAGAGGTGCTGCCAAGGCTTTTATAATCGAAATTCTTGAGATAACAATATGTGAACGTGAACGGCGGGGATGACTCATTAGCCGTGAAGTGAGCAATGGCCTCGTTAGTTGCCATAGACCCGTCGGTAATCGTCAGTCGCCCCACAGTTAACTTGAAACTCATCAGCACTGTATGAGTTGGCGCAACTCGCACATTGAACCGAGAAATGGCATCCGCCGTCAGATATTCGGACGTTTTTGAAGCGAATATGCCTTCGTCGCCCATATCCTTGATGGATAGCCAGCGTACATCTCTGCTATCCACCGAGAACCATTGAGACTCCTTCCGGGGCGGTGTCTTGCCAATTCCAATATTGAATAGCTCCTGTGCTTGACAATAAGTCCAACCTGCCGGAATCTCTCCCACCGCAGAATCCTCGAACGAGTCGGGAAACAGCGCAGCGGTATCGGCGTCCATGCCTTCCGGCACACGACCCTCGGCTTTTGCTCGAACCGGGTCGAAGTCAATGAACCAGCTTTTGAACAGAGCTTGGGCGATGGCTTCTAGCGTGGCGTTAGTTTGGCGCAGGAGGTCGATGCGGTCGTCGAGGAGACGAAGTAAAATCGCGACTTCTCGCTGATGCGTCAAGGAAGGGACGGGTACCGATAAGCGAATCAAATCCGAGCCACGAATGCCCGCAGCACCAGCTCCTTGCTCGACGATAGCATCCATTACCACCCGACCTTCGGGAGAGCGGAAGTAGTAGAAATAGAATTCAGGAACCGCCTCATCTGGATTGAGTCGGCATCGAATCAAATGCGATTCGAACACGGTGGGTTGCTTGTTACCGAGAAAAATAGAACATTGGCCTGCGCCATCTCGGACCAAAGACTGGCGAGCAAACAGCAAATCACCGGACTTCAGCAGAAAATCCTTTTCCTTTTCAGACACCGGCACAAGGTCCATGTCGATGTCGAAAATTCGAGGGTTCGCAAAAAGCTCCCCCATATTGACCATTGGCAAGCCGGAGCCACGGACCTTTTTTGGCCTAGTCAGCCCATTCTTGGATGGGCATGAAAGCAACTCACCAAAAGGGCGATATTCATACTGCATATCCAAGCCCCGCCAGTTTCTCGCGAATCACCACATCCAGTTCCGCTCCTTTCGCCATCTGCTCGGCAAGCTCCGCAGTCAGACGTTCCATCTTCTCGCCGAACGCCTCGTCGTCGTCTTCGGCTTCCTCCGCGCCGACATAGCGGCCAGGCGTGAGTACATATCCGTGCTCGGCAACCTCGGCCGCCGGCACCGAACGACAGAAGCCAGGCACATCGGCATATGGCGCGTCAGCCCCGTCCTCGCCATCCGCGCGCCAGCGGTGCACGGTCAAAGCAATGCGCGCAATGTCCTCGTCATCGAACACGCGTAACACGCGCGATTCCATCCGCCCGAGCTTGCGCGCGTCAATGAACAGCACTTCGCCGCGCCGGTCGCGGCTCGGCTTGCCTCCAGGAACCGGCGTCCCGCTTTTGTCCTTCGCGAGGAACCACAGGCACGCCGGAATCTGCGTATTGAAGAAAAGCTGCGGCGGCAACGCGACCATTACGTCGACCACGCCGGCCTCGACCATAGCGCGGCGAATCTCGCCTTCGCCGTTCTGCGAGCTGGACATGCTGCCGTTGGCCAGCACCACGCCCGCCTGCCCGCGCGGACTCAAGTGATGCAGGATATGTTGCAGCCACGCATAGTTCGCGTTGCCGGCCGGCGGCACGCCATACGCCCAGCGTCGGTCGTCGGCCAGCCGCTCGCCGCCCCAATCGCTGATATTGAATGGCGGATTGGCGAGCACGTAGTCGGCGCGCAAGTCGGGGTGCTGGTCGCGATGGAAGGTATCGGCCGGCTCCTTGCCGAGGTCGGCCGCGAAACCGCGAATCGCCAGGTTCATCGCCACCAGCCGCCAGGTGGTCGGGTTGGCTTCCTGGCCGTAGATGCTGATGTCGTCCGCCTTGCCGCCGTGCGACTCGATGAATTTCTCGGACTGCACGAACATCCCGCCCGAACCGCAGCAGGGGTCATACACGCGCCCCTCGTGCGGAGCCAGCACTTCGACCAGCACGCGCACAACCGAGGCCGGCGTATAAAACTGTCCCCCTTTCTTGCCTTCCGCCGTCGCAAACTGGCCAAGGAAGTATTCGTACACCTCGCCGAGCAGGTCCTTTGCGTGGTGGCCTTCGCCGAAACCGACCGTCGAAATCAAGTCCACCAATTCGCCAAGCTTGCCTGGTTCAAGCTGCGCGCGACCGAAACGCTTGTCGAGAATGCCCTTGAGGCTCTTGTTATCCGCCTCGATAGCTTCCAACGCCGAATCAATCCTCACGCCGATGTCCGGCTGCTTGGCTTGCGCGCGTATAGATTCCCAACGCGCGGATGCCGGCACCCAGAACACGTTGGCCATCGTGTAGTAGTCGCGTTCTTCCAGGGCTTCGGCATGGTCGGCAGCATCGGGCAGATACAGGTCGTCTTCCTGGTTGCCGAACGCCGCCGCGAGCTGCGCGCGGCGTTCGTCGAACGCATCGGAGATGTACTTCAGGAAAATCAGGCCGAGCACGATGTGCTTGTACTCGGCGGCATCCATCGACGAGCGCAGCTTGTCGGCTGCGGCCCAGAGGGTTTTCTTCAGGTCTTGGTTCACGGACAGAGCGGAATAATGGTCTCGGCCAAGATAATAGTCCCATCGGATGGGACTCGTCATGCTTGGCGCACCGCAATCGGCCGATATTCCTATCTGACGCGTCAACCCCAACACGACTTCACAAAAACCCCACGACTGCCGATATACGGTATTGGGCCATGTTGGCCAACTTGTCCAACGTCCCGAAGCTGGCCACGTTGGTCAAGTTGAAATCTGATACGTGAGGGAAATGTGTATAGCCTGACAAACCGCCTGAACGATGGCGGCCAATTCGTCAATCTGTGGGAGCTATTGAAGCAAATCGAGCAAGCAGAAATGGCATACATCGACGGTGCAGCCTACTGCTTGCTTGCCTTTCTGAAAGGCGAGCCGGCAGGCCTTGAGCGCCTGCGACGCCGGAACGAGTCCGGCATTCTGCTACCTCTCGACGGCGATACTCGGTCGCGTCTGTTGAAGCAGCTCGGGCTCGTGGCGGACCATGCCACGTTATTCGACGATGACGGGATGCCGAACGATGACGCACAGCCGGTCTTCGAGCAGTTCGTCT
This sequence comes from Burkholderia sp. HI4860, assembly GCF_002223045.2. Taxonomy (NCBI): domain Bacteria; kingdom Pseudomonadati; phylum Pseudomonadota; class Betaproteobacteria; order Burkholderiales; family Burkholderiaceae; genus Burkholderia; species Burkholderia sp. HI4860. The sequence continues at coordinate 1,515,744 of NZ_NKFO02000003.1, forward strand.
TCTACACATCGGAAATCTATCCGCTGCTGGCTTCCCACGATATTGCCGTTTCCCTTCCGGGCGACGACGGCACCGACGAACGCGTTTTTCAGAATGGCGCGCGCATTCCCGGCTGGGTACTGGCCTACGACCATCAGCCCTGGGTATCGTGTGACCGGGCGATAAAGATTCTCATGGCGCACATAAGCGACGCGAGGCTAATGCTGCCCAAGTACGAAGACATGTACTCGACATGGGAAACTGCACTGTCAGATGCCATCGCACGTGCGGCCATTTCCGTGACGACGATTTCCGGCAAGCAGATGCTCTCGCACATCGACATCAGCGCTTGGTGCCAACAGCATGGCTATGCATGGCCGCTCGAAGCGCCTGCGGACGCAGAAGATGCCCGACCATCTGAGCCGCGTGTCACGCTCCGGCCGTTACAGCAGCAAGCTTTCCAGGAACAGGAAATTCTGCGGGTTCTGGCTGAGTTCGGACATGACCCGCTGAACCTGCCCAAATCCCCCGCCGGACAACCGGGCGTCAAAGCCCAGGTCCGCAAGAAGCTCAACTGGCAAGGCTCCACGACGTTCGACAAGGCATGGGAGCGATTGAGACGTAACAAGGAACTCGCCGACGCCCGGTAGCCTTCCCCGTGCCCCGTCCCCCAACTTGGGGGAGCGGGGGACGCTTGTGGGGGACGGTATAGGGGGAAATCTAATGCGTATCACCCTAACGAAACGCCGAACGGCGAAAGGTGATACAGATGAACGTCAATCAATCCCCGGCAGTGTTTTCCGCCCGCCCCTTCCTCACGACCGAGGAACTGGCCACGCTGATGTGCGTGCGCCCGCAGTCCATCCGCAAGCGCTATATGGAAACCGGCAGCTATCACGGCGTGCGCCCGACGAAGCTCCCGAATCGCTTCCTCGCGTGGCCGAACAATGCCGTTCAACAACTCATGGGCGAGGTGGCAGCATGAATCTCGTCACGTCCATCGCACAACGCCCGGCAAACACGAATCCGCTGCTGGCCGCTGCAAACGCTCCCACCCGAGTAAGCGACGGGGTACTCACCGTCAGCGCTGCATCACTGTCCCCGCTGCCCGTCAAGTGGCTCTGGAATGGCTATCTGGCGCGAGGCAAGGTGTCCCTCCTGGCAGGTGAACCGGGCACCGGTAAAACGACTCTCGCCATGTCCATGGCCGCGATTGTTTCGCGCGCCGGAGAATGGCCCGATGGTACCGTGGCAGAGTCGGGCAACGTCCTCATCTGGTCGGGCGAAGACGACCCGCAAGACACGCTGGCACCCCGTCTGATGTCTGCTGGCGCAGACCTGAACCGAGTCCATTTCGTCACGGCTACCCGTGTCGAGGGCAAGGTGCGTCCCTTCGACCCAGCCCAAGATATGTCTGTGCTCAAGGAAACGTGCGAGAAAATCGGCAACGTCCGGCTGATAATTCTCGACCCCATCGTGTCCGCCGTGTCGGGTGACAGTCACAAGAACACGGAAACTCGTCGCGCGCTGCAACCCGTCGTCGAACTGGCTATGAGCATCGGTGCTGCACTGCTCGGCATCACGCACTTCAACAAGGGCAAGCAGGGTACCAATCCCGCGCTGTGGCTCAACGGCTCGGTCGCTTTCACTGCGGTAGCACGCGTCGTCATGATTGCAGCCAAGGTGAAACGCGAGGGCTGCGAAGACGTTCGTGTTTTCGCACGCGCCAAATCGAACATCGGACCTGATGGCGATGGTTTCGAGTATCAAATCGAGCAGTTTGAACCCAAGCCTGGTATTCCGTCGTCAGGTATCGCATGGGGTGAAGCGCTCACCGGCTCAGCACATGACCTGCTCGCCAGCAAGGGAGGCGACGGTGCGCGCGGAGGCAGCGCGGCCAATTCCGCACGAGAATTCCTGAGCAACCTGCTCAACGGTGGCGACCTTCCGGCCAAGACCGTCGAAGCAGAGGCAGAAAGTGCCGGCATCGCACTGCGTACCCTGCGGCGCGCGTCGGACGCCATGAACGTCGAAAAGTACAAGGGCAAGGACGGCAAGTGGTACTGGAGCCTGCCCGAGTCGGCCAACATGGCCAACGTGTCCAGCATGGAATAGATGGCCAATATGGCCAACAAGCTTCACGCGCTCAACACGTGAAAACAACCACCCAGCCGGCAATTGACCGGACTGGGCGGCTGTCGCAGCGACATCGCCACGTGGCCTCTATACGTTTGGCCCTCGCGTGTATGTGCACCTCTCCCCTGCAACTGCTGACCCGTGATGCCTGGTTACGTGCGATAGCCATCAGCGCGTGTACGCGCGCATCGCATGGCCCGTTTGAGTGACGGACAGAAAGGGTCATCTACTGCACGCACAGGCTGGCTAGTCTGGCGTGGATACCTGCGCCCAGACCGCCGATTTGTGGCGACCTGGTGTATAACTGAAACGTGATTCCCACATGACCGTATAGCACGTCAATCGACGATGTTGCGTATATCCGCAGATAAAATTCCAAAAAATAAATTTACGGCAGCTTATTATAAAAATACAAATTTAACGAGGTCGGCATGACGATTAATTATCGCTTCACCCATTGACGCCACACACCCAATGATTTATTATGTTTTCATCAACTTAATTTCTGTTGATTTGTTTTCCACCGATGTAGGCGGTTTCCAAAAGCATGAAACCTGCATCAAGATTGTCCGGTGCAAGGCACGCGAGCAATACCTGATGTCCTCCGCCGACTCAGGCGGTTTCTAAAAAAAGCAGCATTGGCAGTAGCAACACCTAAGCAAAAGCAGTTCTCCGCCCATAGGCGGTTTTCAAAAAAGGCCAGATTCCTCCTGGCCTTTTCCCATTCTGAGCCCGCCGATAAAAATCGGGCACCGCGGGACGATGGCCCGAGCGATAGACCCTATGTGCCTTTTCCTGGTCAGCCGCGTTTTATAAAATAACAGCAATAGAACGTTATTTCACTGAAATGCGATGTCCGTGAAATGGTACGTGTCATCGACAAAGACAATCAGCCGTTTTACCGATTCCGCCGACCAGCCGGATTTCTCCAGTTCGCGCACGAGGCGAATACGGAATGCCGACGTACAGATGAAGATGACTTTCGCCCAGCGCGGCCCGCCGAGTAGTACCGACCCGTCTGTCCGATTCGCATCGTCATGGAATGCGTTCAGGAAGGCGTGCAGCTTCGCCTGGTCAGTCTTGTTGCGGCGCGATTTCTCGACCTCGACCCACCAGACTTGTCCATCGGACTGTAGCAGCACATCGGGTTTCTTGTCTGCAATGCCCTGCTCGCCACCGAGCCATTTCCCGACCGCGATTTCGCGTTCGGTCGAGACGCGGAATCCGGCCACGATGCTGGCGAGCGCAACGTCGTTCGCAATGCTGCGATGGCGGAACTGCGCCGCACTGAAGCGCCGTACCAAGTCCTTGCCGCTGGACGCTGGCACGCCGAGCTGCGCGAGCCGGCGCACGCCGGCTTCTGCCAGCGCGTAAATCAGGCTGCCATCAGGTGCGCGCGCCCGCAGCACCTGATGCGCCTCATACAGCCGGCGCAGTGTGCGTTGTGCCATCAGCCGGGCGGTAGCGGTCGGCATGAGTGGCCGCATGTCCGGCTCGCCTGCCGGCTTGCGCAGCCAGGGCTGCCAGAGCAGCACCGCAAGCGATTTCGTCGGCAGCCAGCCGAAGCGGTTCAACGCGCGAAGCACGCGCACCTCGTTCTGGCTGGCTGTAATCCGGCCGTCCTGCGCTGTCACGGTATGTCTCCGATGGTTTCGACATATCCGTATAGCGCGTGACCGCCCGTATGTGCCCCTGTATGCCCGAGGTCATACAGGGGGAACGAAGCCGCTTTCGCGGCAAGGCCACCATCCCCTTACTCAGCCTGCACGGCTGCACGGGGATTCGTCGGGCTGGACGCCCGCCGTGTCCTTAAAACCAGCGCCCCACGCTGCGCGCGGGCAAGGTACTCATCCGTCTGCGCTGGACGCTCCGCCGACTCCGGCTGGTGGCCTACGGTCGATGACCTGACTACCTTGCCCGCGCGCAGCGTGGGGCGGGGCTTCGCCCCCAAATCATTACCGGTCACTGGGGTGCCCTCTGCACGTTGGGACGCGCAGCAATGATTCGGCTCCCCCAAGCACGCACTTGACCCGCGTGGGCGCGAGTGCAATTGCGTGTGCTGCGGCTGGACGCCTTGCCCCACATCGCTACGCGATGCGGCTCCCCTACGTAGCCGGCCCATTGGCCGACCACTGCGCACCTTCGGCTTGCGGGTCACGCACGCTGCGCGTGCAGGGGTCGCGGGCGCGCGTGTCCACTGGCCCCGTTCGCCCGCGACGCCGGTGCTGTCGCGACGGCTGCCTGCCGCCGTTCTTCCCTGCTGCTTAGCCCAAGCGGATGACTGTACGCCAGGCGTGCCGCCGTACAAGGTTGAACGCTGCGCGCACGCTCCTCACCCGGTTCCTTCGGACTGCGGCTTCCGGACGTGACCTTGCACGTCGTCCCTGTTGCCTGTCGTCGCAGTGCACCAGGGCGAAGCAGAGGGAAGAACGGCGGCAGGCAAAACGCCACCCCACGCCGGCACCGGGAACGGTTCGGGGGCTCTGCATCAGGAACCCGGTCAGCTTTTGAGAGGCGAACACCATGCAAGACAACACACACAACCCCAACGACGTTTTCGGCAAAACGATTTCGAGTTACACCCGCGCTCAGGCGATTGCTGATGGCGTGCTGGTCGATGTAAGCGCTATGGCGCGAGAAGCCGGTTTTCGTGTCCCGGTTGCGCTGACATCAGCGGTATGGGCGGATTGCGTGGCATGGACCGACGCTGACAGCGGAAGAGGTGAAAGCGGTCGGCTTTGGGATGTTCTGTGGATGGGTGCCCTGGCGGCAAAACGCGCACATGGCGCACAGCGTATCGCGTTTGAGCTGAACCGCGTTCCGCGCGACGGCCGTATTACGCAGCCTCGCCCCGTCGTGCTGAACCTGCACATCGGCCCCGGCGACAACGCCGAGCCAACTATCACGATTCTCATGCCCAACGAAGACTGAGTTTCCGCTGCCTCGCCGATGACGGCGGGGCGTTTTCCAACCGCTCAACAAGGAGAGCGCTATGACTTATCACATCAACCCAGCAACCGGCTTGCCGATGACCGGCGACGATTACTCTGGCGTAGACGTTGCAGGGAACCCATACGGCACGCGGCTCGACTCGCGCCAGCCTTGGTCAGCGCCCTTCTGGGACGTCATGTAACCGAAACGACGTTGACCCGGATTGAAGCAATCCGGTTACACGGCGGTTACATGAATCGCATAAACGAACAAGGGGTTACGCGAAAACTCACGTAACCCCTTGATTTTATTGGTGCCGGCTGCAGGACTCGAACCCGCCACCTGATGATTACAAATCAACTGCTCTACCAGATGAGCTAAGCCGGCGTAGCGCGAGATTCTACCTCATTTCACGATCTTGAGGCGAGGTCTGCTGCCACCTTTTGAACCGTCGCCATCGCCGTCGGTTTTCGGCGGTTCGTCGGCGCCTTCGGAGGGCTCCTCGTTCGCGCCGCTGTCGGCCACCGGCGTCAACACCGCAGGCGATTCGTCGCGCTGCGCCTCATCCGTCTGCGCCGCTTCATCATCGAACGCACCCGAATCCGCGCCTTCACCCGCGACCGCATCGACCTGGAACGCCATGCCCTGCCCGTTCTCGCGCGCATAGATCGCGAGCACGTTGGCAACCGGAATCTCGATCTTGTGCGCCTTCCCGGAGAACCGGGCCGTGAACTCGATCCACTCGTTGCCCATCTGCAACTGGCTCGTCGCCTCGAAGCTGATGTTGAGCACGATCTCGCCGTCACGCACGAACTGACGCGGTACGCGCGTCGAGTTGTCGACCCTCACCGCGATATGCGGCGTGTAACCGTTATCGGTGCACCACTCGTACAACGCGCGCAGCAGATAAGGCTTCGTTGAAATCTCTTGCATCACAATCCTCGAACCCGGAGCGGGGGCGCGGCACGCCGCGCCGCCCTCTCCGTCATGCACTCATTGCACCATCAACGACGCATGACCTTTTCGGACGGCGTCAGTGCTTCGATGTAGGCCGGACGGCTGAAGATCCGCTCGGCGTACTTCATCAGCGGCGCCGCGTTCTTCGACAGCTCGATGCCGTAGTGATCCAGACGCCACAGCAGCGGCGCGATCGCGACGTCGAGCATCGAGAATTCCTCGCCGAGCATGTACTTGTTCTTCACGAAGATCGGCGCGAGCTGCGTCAGGCGATCGCGGATCGCAAGGCGTGCCTTCTCGTGGTTCTTCTCCGCTGCCTTGCCCTTCTCGTTCTCGAGCGTGCTGACGTGGACGAACAGCTCCTTCTCGAAGTTGAGCAGGAACAGGCGTGCACGTGCGCGCTGCACGGGGTCGGCCGGCATCAGCTGCGGATGCGGGAAGCGCTCGTCGATGTACTCGTTGATGATGTTCGATTCGTACAGGATCAGGTCGCGCTCGACCAGGATCGGCACCTGACCGTACGGGTTCATCACCGAAATGTCTTCCGGCTTGTTGAACAGGTCGACGTCACGGATTTCGAAGTCCATGCCCTTCTCGAACAGCACCAGCCGGCAACGCTGGGAGAACGGGCAAGTTGTGCCGGAATACAGAACCATCATGTTTGCGTTTCCTCAAAAAAGCCGAGGGCCGGCACGCGGCGAACCCCTTCCGGGGTTCCACCTTGCGCCGGCCCCACGCCGGTCAGGCGTGATTACTTGATATCTTTCCAGTACGCGGCATTGAGCCGCCAGGCCAGGAAAGTCAGGACACCGAGAAAGATCAGCACCCATACGCCGAGGCGTTTGCGGGTCTGCTGAGCCGGCTCGGACATCCAGGTCATGTACGCCACCAGGTCGGCAACCGCAGAATCATAATCCACCGCGGACAGTGTCCCCGGTGTGACCTGCTGGAAGCCGACGAGCGTATGGACCTTCTCGCCCGTCTCCTCGTCCGTCTTGTCTTCGAATTTGGCGGTGCGCTGCCCCTGCAGTTGCCACAGTACATGAGGCATGCCGACGTTCTCGAACACCGCGTTGTTCCAGCCGCTCGGCCGTGTATCGTCGCGGTAGAAGCTCCGCAGATACGTATACAGCCAGTCGCGGCCGCGCGCACGCTCCTCGACCGACAGGTCGGGCGGCGAGGTGCCGAGCCAGTTCTTCGCGTCTTCGGGCCGCATCGCAACGGACATCGTGTTGCCGACCTTGTCGGTCGTGAACAGGAGATTCTTTTCGATCTCCTTCTGGGATATGCCCAGATCCGTCAGACGGTTGTAGCGCATCAGGTTCGCGCTGTGGCAGTTCAGGCAATAGTTTACAAACAATTGCGCGCCGTGCTGAAGCGAAACGAGATTTTCCGTGTTATCGGGCGCCCGGTCGAGCGGAAAATTACCTTCCGCCCGAACCGCCGGCGCCACCAGCAGCGCACACGCGATCGCCCCGATCAGCGCGAGTGTCGAAAGCAGTTTCTTCATGTCGTTCTCTCCTCGCTCACGTTAATGGGGCTTGAAGCGCACCCGCTCCGGCGGCTGCTTGAACGTGCCAAGCGGCGTCCAGACGGGCATGCCGAGGAAGAACGCGAAGTAGATCAGCGCACAGGCCTGCGCGATCAGCGTCGAAGCCGGCGATGGCGGCCGCGTGCCGAGGAACCCGAGGGTCAGGAACGCCACGACGAAGATCCCCAGGAACACCTTGTGGAACAGCGGCCGGTAGCGGATCGACTTCACCGGGCTGCGGTCTAGCCACGGCAGGAAGAACAGCGAGACCACCGCGGAACCCATCACGACGACGCCCCAGAACTTCGACTCCGTCAGGTACATGAACACGACGATCGCCGCGGCCAGCACCGGCAGGCCGACCTTCCACTTGCCGCGCGCGCGGATCAGCGCGAGCACGCCGAGCAGCGCGATCACGATCATCAGCACGATCTTGAACGGGTCGGTGGTCGCGCGCAGCATCGCGTAGAACGCGGTGAAGTACCAGACCGGCGCGATCTCGGGCGGCGTCTGCAGCGGGTTCGCCGGGACGAAGTTGTTCGCCTCGAGGAAGTAGCCGCCCATCTCCGGCGAGAAGAACACGATCAGCGCGAATACCATCAGGAACACGCACACGCCGAGGAAATCGTGCACCGAGTAGTACGGGTGGAACGGGATGCCGTCGAGCGGAATACCGTTCTCGTCCTTCTTCGCCTTGATCTCGATGCCGTCCGGGTTGTTCGAGCCCACTTCGTGCAGCGCGACGAGGTGCGCGATCACGAGGCCGACCAGCACGAGCGGAATCGCAATCACATGGAACGCGAAGAAACGGTTCAGCGTGACGTCCGACACGACGTAGTCGCCGCGAATCCACAGCGACAGGTCCGGGCCGACGAACGGGATCGCCGAGAACAGGTTCACGATCACCTGCGCGCCCCAGAACGACATCTGGCCCCACGGCAGCAGGTAGCCGAAGAACGCCTCGGCCATCAGGCACAGGAAGATCGCGCAGCCGAAGATCCACACCAGCTCGCGCGGCTTGCGGTACGACCCGTAGAGCAGCCCGCGGAACATGTGCAGGTAGACGACCACGAAGAACATCGACGCGCCCGTGGAGTGCATGTAGCGGATCAGCCAGCCCCACGGCACCTCGCGCATGATGTACTCGACCGACGCGAACGCGAGCGTCGAGTCGGGCTTGTAGTTCATCGTCAGGAAGATGCCGGTGACGATCTGGTTGACCAGCACCAGCAGCGCGAGGGAGCCGAAGAAGTACCAGAAGTTGAAGTTCTTCGGCGCGTAGTACTCGGAAACGTGCTTCTTCCAGGTGGACGTGAGCGGAAAGCGCTGATCGATCCAGCCGGTGAGACCTGTCGTGGAGACTTCCTTGTTGTCGGCCATCACGCTTCTCCTTTCTCGTCCTTGCCGATCACGAGGGTCGTTGCCGACGTGAACATGTAGGGCGGGATGTCGAGATTCTGAGGCGCCGGTTTGTTCTTGAACACACGGCCGGCGAGGTCGTAGGTCGAACCATGGCACGGGCAGAGGAAACCGCCCGGCCAGTCGTCCGGCAGGTTCGGCTGCGGACCCGGCGTGAAGCGTTGGCTTGGCGTGCAGCCGAGGTGCGTACACACGGCCATCACGACGAGAATGTTCTTGCGATCGGCCCGCGCGCGATATTCGTTCGCGCAATACGCGGGCAACGGCATCGTATAAGGCTTTTCGGTGGCCGGATCGGCCACTTCCTTGTCGGCCTTGACCACATCGGCGAGCATTGCGTCGGTGCGGTTCAGGATCCACACCGGCTTGCCGCGCCACGGCACCGTGACCATTTCACCAGGCTTCAGCCCGCTGATGTCGACTTCGACCGGTGCACCGGCCGCTTTCGCTTTCGCGGACGGCGCAAGCGACGCCGCGAAAGGTATGACGGTGGCTACGCCTCCCACGCCACCTGCTACGGATGTCGCAATCAGCCAGGTACGGCGGCCGCTGTCGACGCGTTTCTCTTCCTTGTCTCGCATCACACGCCCCACTTCTGAGTTGGATTTTCCGTCACGACTTTTCATTCCGCCGCTAGTTTGCGCGAATGGAGTCGCCATTTACAAGGCCCGGAGATGAAAATCCCTTCGAAGTGATTGATAGTTAAGGGTTTTCCCCCACTATCGGAGCGATTAAATCATTTCGCTTTTAAGCACTTGCTACATTGAGAAATTTCGATGCGCTGCCGCAAATCCGGTATTCAGACCGGGTTATGGATATCGATAAAAAGGTGTTCGATATCGAATTCTTCGGACAAGTGGGCGCCAAGTGCCTGGATTCCGTAGCGCTCGGTCGCATGGTGCCCTGCCGCAACGAACGCGACACCGCTCTCGGCCGCCGTATGCGTCACGTATTCGGACACCTCGCCGGTCAGGAACACGTCCGCGCCGGCGTCGATCGCCGCGTCGAAATAGCTTTGCGCGGCGCCCGTGCACCACGCGATGCGGCGCAGCTGCATGTCCGGATCGCCGAGTACGAGCGGCGTGCGGCCAAGCGTGCGCTCGACCTTCGCGACGAAATGCTCGAGCGTGACGGGCATCGGCAGCGTGGCCATCCAGCCGAGGTCGCCTTCGCCGAACCGCTGCTCGCCGATCAGGCCGAGCCGGTCGCCGAGCTGCGCGTTGTTGCCGAATTCGGGATGCGCGTCGAGCGGCAGATGGAACGCGAACAGGTTCAGGTCGTTCGCGAGCAGCAGCTTCAGGCGCTGGTACCTGCGGCCCGTGATCTGCGGCGGCTCGTTGCGCCAGAAATAGCCGTGATGGACCAGCACGGCATCTGCCCCCCATTCGAGCGCGGCTTCGAGAAACGCGACCGACGCCGTCACGCCGGTCGCGATCTTGTCGATCTTGCGACGCCCCTCGACCTGGAGGCCATTCGGGCAATAGTCCTTGAAGCGCGCGGTTTCAAGGGTATTGTTCAAGTACAATTCAAGTTCGATCCGATCCATATAAACCTCTAATCCATTCAGATGCTTAGACGCTTCTGGCTGTTCTTCGCGCAGGCGGTTACCGTGCTGCTCGCGCTGATGTTCATCGTCGTGACGCTCAAGCCGCAATGGCTGCAACGGCAAGGACAGCTCGGCAAGCAGCTCGCGACGCCGATCGTCGCGCTGCGGGAAGTCGCGCCGGGCATCGGCGGCGCACCGGCGACCACGTCGTACGCCGAAGCCGCGCAAAAGGCGATGCCGGCCGTCGTCAACGTGTTCTCCAGCAAGGACGGCTCGCTGCCGCCCGACCCGCGCGCGAAAGATCCGCTGTTCCGCTATTTCTTCGGCGACCGCAACGCCCGCAAGCAGCAGGACGAACCGGCCGCCAACCTTGGCTCGGGCGTTATCGTGAGCCCTGAAGGTTACATTCTAACGAACCAGCACGTCGTGGACGGCGCCGACCAGATCGAAGTCGCGCTCGCCGACAGCCGCACGGCCACCGCGAAGGTGATCGGCAGCGATCCCGAAACCGATCTCGCCGTGCTGAAGATCAACATGACGAACCTGCCGACGATCACGCTCGGCCGCTCCGACCAGTCGCGGGTCGGCGACGTCGTGCTCGCGATCGGCAACCCGTTCGGCGTCGGCCAGACGGTCACGATGGGGATCATCAGCGCGCTGGGCCGCAACCACCTGGGCATCAACACGTTCGAGAACTTCATCCAGACCGATGCGCCGATCAACCCCGGCAACTCGGGCGGCGCGCTGGTCGACGTGAACGGCAACCTGCTCGGCATCAACACCGCGATCTACTCGCGTTCGGGCGGCTCGCTCGGCATCGGCTTCGCGATCCCCGTGTCGACCGCGCGCACGGTGCTGGAAAGCATCATCACGACGGGCTCGGTCACGCGCGGCTGGATCGGCGTCGAGCCGCAAGACGTCACGCCGGAGATCGCCGAGTCGTTCGGGCTGACGCAGAAATCGGGCGCGATCGTCGCCGGCGTGCTGCAGGGCGGCCCGGCCGACAAGGCCGGCATCAAGCCGGGCGACATCCTGATCTCGGTCAACGGCGACGAGATCACCGACACCACGAAGCTGCTGAACACCGTCGCGCAAATCAAGCCCGGCACGGCGACCAAGGTGCACGTCGTGCGCAAGGGCAAGGCGTTCGACCTGAACGTGGTGATCGGCAAGCGGCCGCCGCCGCCGAAGCAGGCGCTCGACGAACAGGACAGCGATACCGAGTGACGTCGGGCGAGCGGCGCGCGGCCGCATGCCCCGAACACCGTCGGAAAATGACAAAGGGCAGCCGGTTGGCTGCCCTTTTGCTTTGTCTCGAAAGACCAGTGTTGCCGGGCAGATGGCCCCGCCCTCCGCTTACCGACCGACTACGCCACCGGGTTTCGCTCAAGCCCGGCGCCCGGAAGTCCGGCTACCCGCGCGCCGCCCGGTGCGCTGCCGTCAACTGGCGGCTTCGCCGTTCTCCGCCTCGCCTTCCTCGGCCGGCTTCTTCGGCACGAAGAACCGCGCCGCCAGCAGCCCGATTTCGAACAGCACGACCAGCGGCAAGGCGAGCATCAGTTGCGAGAACACGTCCGGCGGCGTGACGACCGCCGCGACGACGAACGCGCCGACGATCACGTACGGACGCATCTCCTTCAACTTCTTCAGCGACAGCACGCCCATCCGGACGAGCAGCACGACGACGATCGGCACCTCGAACGTGACCCCGAACGCGATGAACATCCCGAGCACGAAGCTCAGGTAGTTGTCGATGTCGGTGGTCATTTCCGCGCCGAGCGGCGCGTTGTAGTGCGCCATCACGCGGAAGATGGTCGGAAACACGAGGAAGTACGCAAACGCCATCCCGCACAGGAACAGCAGGTAGCTGCTGCCGACGAGCGGCGCGACGAGCTTCTTCTCGTGCTGGTACAGGCCGGGCGCGACGAACGCCCAGATCTGGTACAGCACGATCGGCAGCGCGATCACGAGCGCGACGAGCATCGTGACCTTCATCGGCACGAAGAACGAGCCGGTGACGTCGGTGACGATCATCTTGCCGTCCTTCGGCAGGTTCTCCATCAGCGGCCGCGCGAGCAGCCGGAAGATGTCGGGCGCCCAGTAGACGAGCCCGAGGAACACGACGATCACGGCCGCGCCCGCGCGAATGATGCGGTCGCGAAGCTCGACGAGATGGGAAATGAAGGTTTCTTCCGGGGCGTCGCCCGGGTTCTGCTGGGGGTCGCTCACACCGGCCCTCGGTAGGATTGACGAGCGAGCATGCGCTCGGCTCAGAAGAAGCGCGTCGGCCGGCGCAGGCTGGCCGGCTGGTGGCGCGCGACACGCGCGGCGCCCGACTGCACGTGCGTACGGCGGGTGGTCGCGCGCTTGTACCAGGCAGGCGCAGCCGCCTGCTTGACGCGCCAGTTGCGGCGCTTCGGCGCGAGCGCGGCCGTACTGCCGCGCCACGACGGCGTGGCAGGCATGCCGGAACCGATCGAACCGGCGTCGCCCGCCGCTTCGTTGAGACCGCCGACCGCGGAATGCCACGTGTCGTTCAGGTCCTTCTCGTGCTCACGCAGGTTGTCGTGAATCGTCGTCTCGACATTGCGCGCGGCCGCCTCGAAATCGGTCTTCATCGTGCGCAACGCGTCGAGTTCGATTTCGCGCGAGACCTCGGCCTTCACGTCGTTGATGTACCGCTGCGCACGGCCGAACAGCGCGCCTGCCGTGCGCGCAACGCGCGGCAGGCGCTCGGGGCCGAGCACCACGAGCGCGACGACGCCGATCAGCGCCATCTTCGAAAGACCGAGATCCAGCATCGCGAATGCCTGTCAGCGTACCGGCGTTACGCCTTGTTCGAGTCGGAACGCGTCGTTTCCTTCGCGTTGACGTCGACCGAGCCCGCACGCGGCAGTTGCTGCGCGTCCGCCGGTGCTTCGCCGTCCTTCATGCCATCCTTGAAACCCTTCACGGCGCTGCCGAGATCGTTGCCGATGTTGCGCAGCTTCTTCGTACCGAAAACCAGCGCGACGATCAGCAGCACGATCAGCCAGTGCCAAATGCTCAATCCACCCATGATGAAACCTCTCCTCAACCACGCCGCGATGCGGCGTAAATCGCCGGCAACGCGCCGGCTTCGACCATCGATGCGGGGAAACGCCCCGCGCCGTCAACCCATCCGCTGCCAGGGGCGCGGGCCGGCCAGGATATGCGCGTGCAGGTGGTAGACCTCCTGCCCGCCGCCCGGGCCCGTGTTGATCACCGTACGGAAACCGGTTTCGCCGCCCGTATATGCGACGCCGAGCTGGCCGGCGAGACGCGAGACGAGCAGCATCAGCCGGCCGAGCATCGGTGCATCGGCGTCGCTCGCGGCCGACAGCGTCGGCAGATGCTGGCGCGGAATCACGAGCACGTGTGTCTCGGCCGCCGGGCGGATGTCGCGGAACGCGACGAATTCGTCATCCTCGTGCACCTTCGTGCTCGGGATCTCGCCTGCCGCGATCTTGCAGAACAGGCAATTCGGATCGTGACTCATGTTGCTCCTGCAGACGCCCGAGCGCGGCCGGTCAGAACCAGGCCTGCGGATCGAGCGGCTTGTTGTCGTTCAGGTACAGCCAACCCTTGATGATACGGTACAGCGTCCAGATCCATGTGACAAACATCACTGCGAATCCGACCACCACGAACATCAGCGCGAACCCGATCACATAGGCGATCAGCGCGCGCCAGAACGTGCGGATCTGCCACTCGAAGTGGGCCGCATACGGCGTGCCGGCCACATCGTCGCGCTTCACGTAGTTGATGATGATCGCGATGATGCCCGTGACGCCGCCCGTCAGCCAATGAAACGCATAGAGGCCGTAGAGCACGTGAGTCAGCGTGCGCAGCCCGTTCAGGCGCTCGGCGTCCGCGGCCCCCGGCACCGACGGCGGCGGAAACTGGCTTGGCGTATCGGTCATGATGCTACCCCCGTTAGATGACAATTCTTACAGCTTACCGCACTGTGGCCATCCTGCGACAAGGGCCTGTCAACCGCCGTTTTCCTCGCGCTCGCGACGCTTGCGCAGGGCCTTCTCCTCGATACCCGACAGCCCTTCGCGGCGCTCGAGCTCGGCGATCACGTCGGCCGGGCTCAGGTCGAAATGCGACAGCATCACGAGGCAGTGGAACCACAGGTCGGCCACCTCGCCGACGAGCGCGCTCGGCGCGCCGCCCTGGCGCACGTCCTTCGCGGCCAGCACGACTTCCGTCGCCTCTTCGCCGATCTTCTTCAGCACCGCGTCGTCGCCCTTGTGGAACAGGCGCGATACGTACGATTGATCGGGATCGCCGCCCTTGCGGCTATCGATCACGGCCGCGAGGCGCAGCAGCGTGTCTTCGGTCGATTGCGTCATTTGTAGATGTGTTCGGGATCTTTCAGCACCGGTTCGACCGCGACCCAGTCGCCGCTGTCGACGGTGCCTTCGAATTTCTGGAAGAAGCACGAATGCCGGCCGGTGTGGCACGCGATGCCCGACACCTGCTCGACCTTCAGCAGCACGACGTCCTCGTCGCAGTCGAGCCGCACCTCGTGCACGTGCTGCACGTGGCCCGACTCCTCGCCCTTGAACCACAGGCGCTTGCGCGAGCGCGAATAGTAGACCGCGCGCTGCGTCTCGATCGTCTTCGCCAGTGCCTCGCGGTTCATCCACGCGAACATCAGCACGTCGTTCGTCGACGCTTCCTGCGCGATCACCGGCACGAGGCCGTTGTCGTCCCAGCGGACCTTGTCGAGCCACGCGGGCAATGCATTCGTTTCCGTATTCATCACAGCCTCACCGGGATGCCCTGGTCGGCCATGAAGCGCTTCGCCTCGCCGACCGTGTGCTCGCCGTAGTGGAAGATACTCGCGGCCAGCACCGCGTCGGCGCGGCCGTCCTTGATGCCGTCGGCCAGGTGCTGCAGCGAGCCGACACCGCCCGATGCGATCACCGGCACCGGCACCGCGTCCGACACGCCGCGCGTGAGCGCGAGGTCGAAGCCCGACTTGGTGCCGTCGCGGTCCATGCTCGTGAGCAGGATCTCGCCCGCGCCGAGCTCGGCCATCTTGCGCGCCCATTCGATCGCGTCGAGGCCCGTGTTCTTGCGGCCGCCGTGCGTAAAGACTTCCCAGCGCGGCGTCTCGCCATCGGCCGACACGCGCTTCGCATCGATCGCGACGACGATGCACTGCGAGCCGTACTTGTCGGCCGCGTCGCGCACGAGCTGCGGGTTCGCGACCGCCGACGAATTCATGCTGACCTTGTCCGCGCCCGCGTTCAGCAGGCGCCGCACGTCCTCGACGGCGCGCACGCCGCCGCCGACGGTCAGCGGAATGAACACCTGCGACGCGACGGCTTCGATGATCGGCAGGATCAGGTCGCGCTGGTCGGACGTCGCGGTGATGTCGAGGAACGTCAGTTCGTCGGCGCCCTGGTCGTCGTAGCGGCGGGCGATTTCGACGGGATCGCCGGCATCGCGCAGCTCGACGAAGTTGACGCCCTTGACGACACGCCCGGCAGTCACGTCCAGGCAGGGGATGATGCGTTTAGCTAGAGCCATGATGTTGCGCCAAATGCCGCGATGGGACGGCCGGTTGCGGAAAGCCTCGCGCGAGGCTTCCGGTCGGGGCCGCCTGCAGGCAGCCCCGGCGAGCGGGACAACCGCGCTTACGCGTTGTCGAGTTCGCCGTTCAGTTCGTCCGCGCGCTTTTGCGCGGCCGCGAAATCGAGATCGCCGGAGTAGATCGCACGGCCGCAGATCACGCCTTCGACACCGTGCTCCTCGACTTCGCACAGGTTCTCGATGTCCGTGAGGTTCGACAGGCCGCCGCTGGCGATCACGGGGATGCCGACTGCCTGCGCGAGCTTCACAGTCGCCTCGATGTTGATGCCCTGCAGCATCCCGTCGCGGCCGATGTCCGTGTAGACGATCGATTCGACACCGTAGTCCTCGAACTTGCGCGCAAGGTCGATCACTTCGTGGCCGGTCAGCTTGCTCCAGCCGTCGGTCGCGACCTTGCCGTCCTTCGCGTCCAGGCCGACGATGATGTTGCCGGAGAACGCGGTGCACGCGTCCTGCAGGAAGCCGGGGTTCTTCACCGCGGCCGTACCGATGATCACGTAGGACAGGCCGGCGTCGAGATACTTCTCGATCGTCTCGAGGCTGCGGATGCCGCCGCCGAGCTGGACGGGAATTTCATCGCCGACCTCGTCGAGGATCGCTTCGATCGCCTCGAGATTCTTCGGCTTGCCGGCGAACGCGCCGTTCAGGTCGACGAGATGGAGCCGCCGGGCGCCGAGATCGACCCACTTGCGGGCCATCGCCGCCGGGTCCTCGGAAAAAATCGTGGCCTGGTCCATATCGCCCTGTTTGAGGCGCACACACTGACCGTCTTTGAGGTCGATGGCCGGAATCAGCAACATAGCAATCGGGTGTCGTCGTGGAAAAAGAAAAGAATCCGGCGCGTACCGGCCAATCCGGTACCGCGCCGTCTCGCTAGTTTAGTACAACTCTTTCGGCGCTTAGGCGCGAGCGCGCCGTGCGACAGGCCGTTCGGCCAGATCGACTGTGGCTCGCGCACCACGTTTCACGGTTTCCAGTGTACGAAGTTGCGATACAGACGCAACCCGACCTCCGCGCTTTTCTCGGGGTGGAATTGGGTCGCGAAGAGGTTGTCCCGCGCGACCGCGGACGTAAACGGCGCGCCGTAGGCCGTTTCGCCAACCGTATGCGCCGGGTTGTCCGGCGTGACGTAATAACTGTGCACGAAGTAGAAATACGCGTCGTCGGGCACGCCGTCCCACAGCGGGTGCGGCTGCGACTGGCGCACGCGGTTCCAGCCCATCTGCGGCACCTTGAAGCGCGAGCCGTCGTCCTGCAGGCGGCCGTCGAGCGCGAAACGCACGACCTTGCCGGGCAACAGGCCGAGGCCCTTGGTGTCGCCTTCCGCGCTCCAGTCGAACAGCATCTGCTCGCCGACGCACACGCCGAGCAGCGGCTTGGTGCGCGAGGCCTCGATCACGGCCTCCTGCAGGCCCGATTCGCCGAGGCTGCGCATGCAGTCGGGCATCGCGCCCTGGCCGGGCAGCACGACACGGTCGGCCGCGCGGATCGCGGCCGGCGTGTCGACGATCGCCACGTCGGCGGCCGGTTCGGCCTTCTTGAGCGCCTGCGCGACCGAGCGCAGGTTGCCCATCCCATAATCCACAATCGCAATCGAAGTTTTCATCTCAGTGCAGGCAGTAGCGCCCTCAGTCCATTGACGATGAATTCCACCGCCAGCGCCGACAGCATCAGACCCATCAGCCGCGTGGCGATGTTGATGCCCGTGCGGCCGATCCAGTTCGCGATCGGCTCGGCGAGCCGCATCGCGACGAAACACAGAAAAGCCAGGACCGCGCCGATCGCGACCAGCCCGGCCCGCTCATACCAGTGATGCGAGTTCGCCGCATAGATGATCACCGTGCTGATCGAGCCGGGGCCCGTGAGCAGCGGAATCGCCAGCGGCACGACCGCGATGTTGTCCTTCAGCTCGGCCTCGTGGCGCTCCTCCGGCGTCGATCGCGTGTTGCCGATCTGCGCGTTCAGCATGTTGATCGCCATCAGCAGCATGATGATCCCGCCGCCCACTTCGAGCGACCCGACCGAAATGCCGAAGAAGTCGATGATCTGCTGCCCGAGCAGCGTCGTCACCGTGATCACGCAGAACACCGACACCGACGCGATCCGGATCGTGCGCCGCCGCTCGGCATCCGTCTGCTGCGCCGTCAGGCTCAGGAAGAACGGCACCGCGCCGACCGGGTTGATCAGCGCCAGCAGCGAGATGAACGATTTGAGCAGATCCATCGCAAGCCGGCGCCGCGCGCCGAAGCCGTGAGGTTGTCCTTGACGCGCCGTCCGGTCAGTTCAGGTTCAGAGACTGCCCTTCGTCGACGGGATCTGCCCCGCCGCACGTTCGTCCAGCTCCACCGCTGCGCGCAGCGCACGGCCGAAGGCCTTGAACACCGTTTCGAGCTGATGGTGCGCGTTGATCCCGCGCAGGTTGTCGATGTGCAGCGTGACGCCCGCGTGGTTCACGAAACCGCGGAAGAATTCGATCGACAGGTCGACGTCGAACGTGCCGATCCGCGCCCGCGTGAACGGCACGTGGAATTCGAGGCCCGGCCGGCCGGAGAAGTCGATCACGACGCGCGACAGCGCCTCGTCGAGCGGCACGTACGAATGGCCGTAGCGGCGGATGCCCTTGCGGTCGCCGATCGCCTTCGCGACGGCCTGGCCGAGCGTGATGCCGACATCCTCGACCGTGTGGTGGTCGTCGATATGCGTATCGCCATGCGCTTCAACCTCGAGATCGACCAGACCGTGTCGCGCGATCTGGTCGAGCATATGGTCGAGGAACGGCACGCCGGTGGCCAGCTTCTGCTGGCCCGTGCCGTCGAGATTGAGCTTCACACGGATCTGCGTTTCGCTGGTATTGCGAACGACTTCCGCCACACGCATGGCAATTCCTTGACTGAGTCGATGTAAATGGGGATTGATCGTTTCGCGCTGCGGCGCCCTGAGGCTCAACCGGGCAGCGCGAGTTTCAAAGCGGCCAGCAGGCGCGCGTTTTCGTCGGGAGAACCGACGGTCAGCCGCACGCATTCAGCCAGCAACGGATGCATTTTACTCACGTTTTTGACCAACACCCGCTCGGTGAGCAGCGCGTCGAACACGGCGGCCGCGTCCGGCACGCGCACCAGCAGGAAATTGCCGGCGCTCGGGAACACCGTCGTGCCCGGCAGCGCGGCCACTTCCCGTGCGAGGCGCGTGCGTTCCGCTCGCAGGTTGGCCGCCTGCGCGTCGAGCACGTCGAGGTGATCGAGCAGGAAATCGGCGGTCGCCTGGGTCAGCACGTTGATGTTGTACGGCGGGCGCACCTTGTCGAATTCGGTCAGCCACGCGGGCGAACCGACCAGATAGCCGAGGCGGATGCCCGCGAGGCCGAGCTTCGACACCGTACGCATCACGACGACGTTGTCGAATTCGGCGGCGCGCGGCAGCCACGAGCGCACGGCGAACGGCTGGTAAGCCTCGTCGATCACGACCAGGCTGTGCCGCGCGGCCGCGACGATCCGTTCGATGTCGGCATCGTCGTACAGCGTGCCGGTCGGGTTGTTCGGGTACGCGAGATAGACGAGCGCCGGACGATGCTCGGCAACAGCCGCGAGCATCGCGTCGACGTCGAGCGTCAGATCGGCCTTCAGCGGCACGCCGACGAATTCGAGCTGCGCGAGCTTCGCGGACAGTTCGTACATCACGAAGCCCGGCACCGGCGCGAGCACCTTCGCGCCCGGCTTCGCACAGGCCATCGACATCATGCTGATGATTTCGTCCGAGCCGTTGCCGAGCAGCACGTCGCAGCCGGCCGGCACGCCCATCGCATGGCGCAGCTTGTCGAGCAGCGCGGCCGGGCGCGGCGCCGGGTAGCGGTTCAGCGCGACCTGCGCGAGACGCTCGCCAAGCGCCGCGGCGAGCGGTTCGGGCAGCGGGTACGGGTTCTCCATCGCGTCGAGTTTCACGAACCCGCTCGCGTCAGGCACCGGATAGCTCGTCATCGCGAGCACGTCGCGGCGGATGATGTCTTGTGGCGTCGTCATGGTCTCAAGCCGGCGTACGTCGCGCCGGCGTCAATGGGTCGGCAAAGCGGCGGCTGCCGCCCTGCCCAGATGTCTCCCGCCCCGGCCTTCCGGGGCAGGCCGGGCGGCACGTCAGCGCCGGCCGCGGCCCCGCGCAGCGCGCGGTCAGTTCTTCATCCGGAACTCGGCGCTCTTCGCGTGCGCCTGCAGCCCCTCGCCGTACGCGAGCTCGGATGCGATCTCGCCGAGCGTCTGCGCACCTTCCGCACTGACCTCGATCACGCTCGAGCGCTTGATGAAGTCATACACGCCGAGCGGCGACGAGAAGCGCGCGGTGCGCGACGTCGGCAGCACGTGGTTCGGGCCCGCGCAGTAGTCGCCGAGGCTTTCGCTCGTGTAGCGGCCGAGGAAGATCGCGCCCGCATGGCGGATCTGCTGGCCCCATTGCTGCGGCTCCAGCGCGGAAATTTCCAGGTGCTCGGGCGCGATGTCGTTCGCGATCCGGCAGGCCTCGGCCATGTCGCGCACCTTGATCAGCGCGCCACGGCCTTCGAGCGACGCGCGGATCACGTCCTGGCGCGGCATCGACGGCAGCAGCTCGTCGATCGCCTTTGCGACGCGCTCGAGGAACGCACCGTCCGGGCACAGCAGGATCGATTGCGCGAGTTCGTCGTGCTCGGCCTGCGAGAACAGGTCCATCGCGACCCAGTTCGGATCGGTCGTGCCGTCGCACAGCACGAGGATTTCCGACGGCCCGGCGATCATGTCGATGCCGACCGTGCCGAACACGCGGCGCTTCGCCGACGCGACGTACGCATTGCCGGGGCCGCAGATCTTGTCGACGGCCGGCACCGTCGCCGTGCCGTAGGCGAGCGCGCCGACCGCCTGCGCACCGCCGATCGTGAACACGCGATCGACGCCGCCGAGCAGCGCCGCGGCGAGCACGAGGTCGTTCTTCACGCCGTCCGGCGTCGGCACGACCATCACGATCTCGCCGACGCCCGCGACGCGCGCGGGAATCGCGTTCATCAGCACCGACGACGGATACGCGGCCTTGCCGCCCGGCACGTACAGGCCGACGCGGTCGAGCGGCGTGATCTTCTGGCCGAGCACCGTGCCGTCGCTTTCCGTGTATTGCCAGCTATGCGTGCCGCACTCGATCTTCTGCTTCTCGTGGTACGCACGCACCCGCGCGGCAGCGGCTTCCAGCGCCGCGCGCGCCTTCGGCGCGAGGCCGTCGAGCGCCGTCTGCAGCGCGTCCTGCGGCAGCTCCAGCGCGGCGACGCTCGTCGCGTTCAGCCGGTCGAAGCGGTTCGTGTACTCGAGCACCGCGGCGTCGCCGCGTGACTTCACGTCGGCGAGGATCTGCGCGACCGATTGCTCGATCGCCGCGTCTTCGCTCGCCTCGAATGCGAGCAGCGCGCGCAGCTCGGCGCCGAAGCCTTCGCTCGTCGAATCGAGCTTGCGGATGGTGATGGACATGGGAGTTCCGTTACGGTGATGCGCTCAACCGCCATTCTGCGACGCGCGTTCGAACGCGTCGAGGATCGGCTTGAGCGCCGTGCGCTTCAACTTCAGCGCAGCCTGGTTCACGACGAGGCGCGACGAGATCGCCATGATCTCCTCGACCTCGACCAGATTGTTCGCCTTCAGCGTGCCGCCCGAGCTGACGAGGTCGACGATCGCATCGGCCAGCCCGACCAGCGGCGCCAGCTCCATCGAGCCGTACAGCTTGATCAGGTCGACGTGCACGCCCTTCGCGGCAAAGTGTTCGCGGGCGGTTTCGACGTACTTCGTCGCGACGCGCAGCCGCGCGCCCTGGCGCACCGCGCTCGCGTAGTCGAAACCGGCCGATACGGCCACCGACATCCGGCAGCGCGCAATGTTCAGATCGATCGGCTGGTACAGGCCCGAGCCGCCGTGCTCGACCAGCACGTCCTTGCCGGCCACCCCGAAATCGGCCGCGCCGTATTCGACATAGGTCGGCACGTCGCTCGCGCGCACGATGATCACGCGCAGGTCCGGGTTCGTCGTCGGCAGGATCAGCTTGCGCGACGTTTCGGGATCCTCGGTCACCTGCACGCCGGCCGCGGCCAGCAGCGGCAGGGTTTCCTCGAAAATCCGGCCCTTCGACAGGGCAAGGGTCAGCGGCGCGGTCATGCTTGGCTCCCGGAAAGGCGGCGCACGTTCGCGCCGACGGCGGTCAGTTTGGCTTCCATGCGGTCGTAGCCGCGGTCCAGATGATAGATGCGGTCGACCAGCGTTTCGCCGTCGGCACGCAGCCCGGCGATCACGAGGCTCGCCGACGCGCGCAGGTCGGTCGCCATCACGTTCGCGCCCGACAGCTTCTCGACCCCCGTCACGAGCGCGGTGTTACCGTCGATCGTGATGTTCGCGCCGAGCCGGTTCAGCTCCTGCACGTGCATGAAACGGTTCTCGAAAATGGTTTCGACGACCTGCGCGGTGCCCGTCGCGACCGTATTGAGGGCCATGAACTGCGCCTGCATGTCGGTCGGGAACGCCGGGTATTCCGACGTGCGGATCGTCACCGCCGACGGGCGGCGGTCCATCTTCACGCGCAGCCAGCTGTCGCCTTCCTCGATCGACACGCCGGCTTCGCGCAGCTTGTCGATCACCGCGTCGAGGATGTGCGGGCGCACGCCCGTCAGCATCACGTCGCCGCCGGCCGCCGCGACCGCGCACAGGAACGTGCCGGCCTCGATGCGGTCGGGGATTACCGAGTGGCGCGCGCCGTGCAGCCGCTCGACGCCCTGGATCACGAGGCGATCGGTGCCGATGCCGTCGATTTTCGCGCCCATCGCGACCAGCAAGTGTGCGAGATCGCTCACTTCCGGCTCGCGCGCGGCATTTTCGATCACCGTCTCGCCATCGGCGAGCGTCGCGGCCATCAGCAGGTTTTCCGTGCCCGTCACCGTGATCATGTCGGTCACGATGCGCGCGCCCTTCAGGCGCTTCGCGCGGGCTTCGATGAAGCCGTGCTCGATGCTGATCTCGGCGCCCATCGCCTGCAGGCCCTTGATGTGCTGGTCGACCGGACGCGCGCCGATCGCGCAGCCGCCCGGCAGGGACACCTTCGCCTCGCCGAAGCGCGCGAGCAGCGGCCCGAGCACGAGGATCGACGCGCGCATCGTCTTCACGAGCTCGTACGGCGCGACGAGGTTGTCGACGCGCGACGCGTCGAGCCGCACGCGGCAGCCGTCCGTCTCGCTCTTCACGCCCATCTGGTTCAGCACCTTCAGCGTGGTCCGCACGTCCTTGAGATTCGGCACGTTGTCGAGATCGACCGGGTCACCGGTGAGCAGCCCCGCGCACAGGATCGGCAGCGCGGCATTCTTCGCGCCCGACACGACGATCTCGCCCGACAGGCGGTGGCCGCCTTCGATCACGAGCTTGTCCATCCCATGGCCATGCGCTTCCCCGTTGGCGGCCGGGTGTGCCGTGGCGACGCTCTGGACGGCGTCGCGCTCGTTGACGGTGACTTGCACTCAGTGATTTCCGTTTATGCGTTCTGCCATTCGGCGGGCGTCAGCGTCTTCATGCTGAGCGCGTGAATTTCCTGTTTCATGCGATCGCCGAGCGCCGCATAGACGAGCTGGTGCCGCTGGATCGGCCGCTTGCCTTCGAAGGCCGCCGACACGATCGTCGCGAAGAAATGCTGGCCGTCGCCTTCGACTTCCAGATGCGTGCAGGCGAGACCGCCGGCGATGTATTGCTTGACCTGTTCGGGAGTCGGCAACATGGTGTAAGGCTCCTGTCGGCGCGCGCCGCCCGGATGGCGGCCGCTGCCTGTCGATATCAATGACGCAGTTTGTAGCCGGTCGCGAGCAGCCGCATCGCGATCAGCGCGAGCAGCACGAAGAAACCGGTGACGATCGCGAGGCTCGCGAACGGGTTGATGTCGGACGCGCCGAAGAACCCGAAACGGAAGCCGTCGATCATGTAGAAAAACGGATTGAGACGCGAGATCTCGCGCCACACGGGCGGCAGCGAGTGCGTCGAATAGAACACGCCGGACAGGAACGTCAGCGGCATGATCAGGAAGTTCTGGAACGCGGCGAGCTGGTCGAACTTCTCGGCCCAGATCCCGGCGATCAGGCCGAGCGTGCCGAGGATCGCCGAGCCGAGCAACGCGAACGCAATGATGAACAGCGGCGCCGCGAAATGCATCGGGATAAACCAGATCGTCACGACGAACACGCCCGTGCCGACGGCGAGGCCACGCACCACGGACGCGAGCACGTACGCGCCGAAGATGTCGCGGTACGACAGCGGCGGCAGCAACATGAACACGAGGTTGCCGGTGATCTTCGACTGGATCAGCGACGACGAGCTGTTCGCGAACGCGTTCTGCAGCACGCTCATCATCACGAGGCCCGGTACGAGAAAGCTCACGTACTCGACGCCCGGATAGACCTCGACGCGGCCCGACAGCGCATGACCGAAGATCGTCAGATACAGCAGCGCCGTGACGATCGGCGCGCACACCGTCTGGAACGACACCTTCCAGAAACGCAGCAGTTCCTTGTAGAACAGCGTTTGAAACCCGCTCATGCCAATCCCTCGATGACGTCGGCTCCGTTCATCACCTGGACGAACACATCCTCGAGGTCGGCCTTGCGGACCTCGATCTCGTCGAACGTGCAGCCCGCCGCGCGGCACTGCGCGAGGATGCGTTCGACATCGTCGTAGCTCGTCAGGCGCAGCAGGTGCTCGCCCGGCGCGCGGGCGGCCGGGTCGGACTCCAGCCCGCGCAGCTCGGACGGCAGCGCGCCGGTCGCGAGGCGCAGGTAGAGCTGCAGCCCCGCGAAGCGGCGCAGCAGCGCATCGGTGCGGTCGAGCGCAACCACTTCGCCACGGCGCAGCATCGCGATACGGTCGCACAGCGACTCGGCTTCCTCGAGGTAATGGGTGGTCAGCACGATCGTGTGGCCTTCGCGGTTCAGGCGCGAGATGAATTTCCACAGCGTCTGGCGCAATTCGACGTCGACGCCGGCGGTCGGTTCGTCGAGCACGATCACGGGCGGCCGGTGCACGAGCGCTTGCGCGACCAGCACGCGGCGCTTCATCCCGCCCGACAGCGCGCGCATGTTCGCGTCGGCCTTCTCGGTCAGGTCGAGATTGGCCATCACTTCGTCGATCCAGTCGTCGTTGCGGCGCAGCCCGAAATAGCCGGACTGGATCCGCAGCGTCTCGCGGACGGTGAAGAACGGATCGAACACGAGTTCCTGCGGCACGACGCCGAGTGCACGGCGCGCGCCACGGAAGTCCTTGACGACGTCGTGACCGCGCACCGAGATACTGCCTTCGTCGGCCCGGGCGAGCCCGGCGAGGATACTGATGAGCGTGGTCTTGCCTGCGCCGTTGGGGCCGAGCAGACCGAAAAACTCGCCCTCCTCGACCGACAGGCTGACGCCCTTGAGCGCCTGAAGCGACTTGTAGCGCTTCTTGACGTGACGGATTTCTATGGCTGACATGACTGTGCGCGACGCCAGGGCCGCGACGCCTATTCTGTGCTTGCTGCGTATGAAAATGGGGGCCGGACGCCGATTGGCTGCCCCGCAAAACGCTTGATTATAGGGCAAACCGGCTGGGGGAGCCGGTGCCGGAGGCACGCGGCCTGAAGCTTGCGCGCGCCGGGCGGCGCGGCAGGCTCCGGTCGGACAGGGTCAATGTCGCCCGGTGCCGTCGATGAGCGCGTCGACGCCGTACGCGCGCGCGAGGCTGGCGAGCTTCGGGGGGAGATTGTGGATGTCGAGGGTCGCGCCGCGCGCCTTGGCGGCACGTTGCCATGCGAGCAGCACGGCGAGCGCGGACGAGTCGAACTGCGTCAGCGCCGCGCAATCGACGGCGGTCGCGCCCGCGCCGATGCGCGCAAGACCGTCCGCGAGCGCGGACTTCGCGCTCGCGACGGTCAGCGAGGAACCGGCTTCGAAGCCGCTCACGACGCTTGCTTGCCGGCGGCAAGTTGCTGGTTGCGCTGCGTGAGGAACTGGATCAGGCCTTCCACGCCGCTTTGCTGGATCTTCTCGTTGAACTGCTGCTGGTACGTCTGGATCAGCCACGCGCCGAGCACGTTCAGGTCATACACCTTCCAGCCGTTGGCCGTCTTGTACAGGCGGTAGTCGATCTGGACCGGCTGGCCGTTGTTCATCGCGACCGTCTTGACCACGACATCGGTATCGGCCGGATCGGCACGGAACGGCGGGTACTGGATCTGCTGGTCCGGCTTCAACTGCGCCAGCGCACCCGAGTACGTGCGGATCAGCAGCAGCTTGAACTGCTCCTGAACCTGCTGTTGCTGGTCGGCCGTCGCGGTGCGCCAGTTACGGCCCATCGCGAGCTGCGTGGTGCGGCGGAAATCGGTGTACGGCAGGATGTCCTTGTTGACGATCGAAATGATGCGGTTGGTGTCGCCCTGCTTGATCGTCTGCTGCTTGACTTCGTCGAGCACCTGCTGCGTCGCCGTCTTGATCAGCGCCTGCGGGTTCGACTGGTCGACTTGCGCGTGGGCTGCGCTGCCGAACGAGAACAGCGCCGCGAAAACGGGGATCAGGAACAGTTTTTTCATCATAGTGGCCTGCATGAATGAGTCGATGCGAAGGTTGGAGCAGGTAGCTTACGCGCAAGTTCGCATACGCTACCGACTGAATCGTTTCCGGCTGTAACGAATGTAAATCCGTCAGTGCAGCCGGATGCTCGGGAAGCGGAACCCGCCCGGCGACGGCGGCGCCACCTGCATCGCCGGCACGTTCGTTTCGCTGGCCGGGTTCGGCGATTCGGCCGTGCCCGAAGCCGGCGCGGCCACCGCCGCGCCCGATGCGCCTGCCGGCGCCGTTGCACCGCCCACCGCCGCTGCGCCCGCCGCACCGGCCGCGCCGGCTGCCGCCGGGGCCGCGCCGTCTTCCGGCAGGTCGTACTTCGGCAGCGCGTCGTTGCCCGACGTCGCGGCCGCCTCGCCGCGCGCGTTGCTGATCAGCATCTGGCGGCGTTGCAGGTACGCGTTACGGACGAACGAATACTTGTCGAGCGCCGCGGCATCCAGCACGTCGCCCGCGCCGAGCAGGTTCGAGCGCGTGTTGACGAGGTTCACGCCGAACAGGCCCCAGCTCAGGC
The DNA here is from genome assembly GCF_002223045.2 of Burkholderia sp. HI4860. Taxonomy (NCBI): domain Bacteria; kingdom Pseudomonadati; phylum Pseudomonadota; class Betaproteobacteria; order Burkholderiales; family Burkholderiaceae; genus Burkholderia; species Burkholderia sp. HI4860. The sequence continues at coordinate 1,542,997 of NZ_NKFO02000003.1, forward strand.
CATCCGGTTTCACGTACGTAAGCGGGTTGCCGACGTAGTCGACGCCCAGGCCGGCCGTGTCGCGCAGCGTGCTCGGGCCGAGCAGCGGCAGCACGAGGTACGGACCCGACGGCATGCCGTAGCGGCCCATCGTGATCCCGAAGTCGGCCGTGTGCTTCGGCAGCTTCGCGATCGTCGCGACGTCGAACAGGCCGCCGACGCCGAACACCGTGTTGATCACGACGCGCATGATGTCGCCCACGCCGTCGGCAATGCGCAGCTGCACGATGTTGTTCGCCGCGATGTAGACGTCGCCGATATTCGAGAAGAAGTTCGTCACGCTGTCGCGCACCGGCTGCGGCACCACGTACTGGTAGCCCTTCGCGACCGGCTTCAGCGCGTACGTGTCGACCGTGTCGTTGAACTTGTACATCGACCGGTTGAAGCCTTCGAGCGGATCGCCCTTGGTCGGCGTCTGCACGGTCGCGCAGCCGCTCAACGCGGCGACTGCCGCTACCGCCAGCGCGGCCTGCCTGATGCGGATCGTCTGCATGGTCATTCCCTCTTGTTTTCTCTCGTGTGGTTATTGGCCGGCCGAACCGGACACCGCCGACGCCGGCACCGCCACCGGTGCGGGCGCGGCGGGCGCGGCGGCCGATGCGCCGGCGGCCGGCTTCGCACCGCCCGCATCGGCGGCCTTGCTGTACAGGAACTGGCCGATCAGGTTCTCGAGCACGATCGCCGATTGCGTCATCGTGATCGTATCGCCCGACTTCAGCATTTCGGTGTCACCGCCCGGATCCAGGCCGATATATTGCTCGCCGAGCAGGCCCGACGTCAGGATCTTCGCCGACGAATCCTTCGGGAACTGATACTGGCCGTCGACATCGATCGTGACGAGCGCCTGGTACGTGTTCGTGTCGAAGCCGATCGACTTCACGCGGCCGACCACGACGCCCGCGCTCTTCACGGCCGCGCGCGGCTTCAGCCCGCCGATATTGTCGAATTTCATCCTCACCGAATAGGTCGGCTGAAACGACAGCGAGCTCATGTTGCCGACCTTGAGCGCCAGGAACAGCACCGCAAGGAAGCCCACCACCACGAACAGGCCGACCCAGAAGTCGAGAGCAGTCTTTTTCATCGTCATCCCAAAATTTGGCTTGGCTGAGGCTTAGCTGAACATCAGCGCGGTCAGCAGGAAATCGAGGCCGAGTACGGCGAGCGACGCGAACACGACCGTCTTGGTGGTCGCGCGCGACACGCCCTCGGGCGTGGGCTTCGCTTCATACCCTTGATACAGCGCAATGAAGGTCACGGCGAACCCGAACACGATGCTCTTGATCACGCCGTTGCCGACGTCGGCCCAGACCTGCACGCCGCCCTGCATCTGCGACCAGAACGCGCCCGGATCGACGCCGATCAGCACGACGCCGACGAAGTAACCGCCGAGCACGCCGACCGCGTTGAAGATCGCCGCCAGCAGCGGCATCGCGATGATGCCCGCCCACATGCGCGGCGCGATCACGTTCTTGATCGGGTCCACCGCCATCATCTCGAGCGCGGTGAGCTGTTCGCCGGCTTTCATCAGGCCGATCTCGGCCGTGAGCGACGTGCCCGCACGCCCCGCGAACAGCAGCGCGGTGACGACCGGCCCGAGCTCACGCACGAGCGACAGCGCGACCAGCAGGCCGAGCGCCTGCTCGGAACCGTAGCGGTTCAGCGTGTAATAGCCCTGCAGGCCAAGCACGAAGCCGACGAACAGCCCCGACACGGCAATGATCACGAACGAATAGTTGCCGAGGAAGTGGATCTGCTTCGTGACCAGCCGCGGCCGGCGCAGCAGCGGGAAGAATTGCAGCACGAGGCGCGCGAACAGCCGCGTGCCGTAGCCCGCGCGTTCGAGGCCGCCGATGACGTAACGTCCGATCGCGCTGATCATGCGCGCCCTCCGCCGAGGCCGAAATCCGCTGCGAGCGGCGGGCTCGTGTAATGAAATTTGAACGGGCCGTCCGGCGCGCCGTCGATGAACTGCCGCACGCTCGGATCGGTCGACGCGCGCAGCTCGTCGGGCGTGCCCTGCGCGAGCACGCCGCCGTTGGCCAGGAAATACACGTAGTCGGCGATCGCGAACGATTCCGGCACGTCGTGCGTGACGAGGATCGACGTGGCACCCAGCGCCTGGTTCAGCGTGCGGATCAGGTTCGCGGTGATGCCGAGCGAGATCGGATCGAGGCCCGCGAACGGCTCGTCGTACATGATGAGCTGCGGATCGAGCGCGATCGCGCGTGCCAGCGCGATACGGCGCGCCATCCCGCCCGACACCTCGGACGGCATCAGGTCGCGCGCGCCGCGCAGCCCGACCGCGTTGAGCTTCATCAGCACGAGGTCGCGGATCAGGTCTTCGGGCAGGTCGGTGTGCTCGCGCAGCGCGAACGCGACGTTCTCGAACACCGACATGTCGGTGAACAACGCGCCGAACTGGAACAGCATGCCCATCTTGCGGCGCAGCGCGTACAGGCCGTCGCGCGTCTGCGCGCCGACATCGGCGCCGTCGAACAGCACCTGGCCGCGGCGCGCACGCACGAGACCGCCGATCAGGCGCAGCACGGTCGTCTTGCCGCAACCCGACCCGCCCATGACCGCAACAACCTGCCCACGCCCGAAGCGCAGGTTCAGGTTGGACAGGACGAGGCGGTCGCCGTAGCCAAAGTCGACGTCGCGAAGTTCCAGCAGTGACTCGGTAGGAGTGGGGCTCACGGAGCTGACAGTCCTTTTACGCAGAACGCCGAATTATAGGGCCTGCATTGGAATGATGTCGTGAAGCCGTTCCGGGCCCTGCGGTCAACGATTGTCAAATTGTCCCGGAAAGCATTGCTGCAACGCAGCAATGGCAGCCCGATAGTCAGCCGCGCCGGTCACCGCACTGACCACCGCGACACTGCCGACGCCCGTTGCCAGCACGCCCGGCAGCGCGTCGAGCCCCACTCCGCCGATCGCGACGAGCGGCGCCTGGGTGCCCGCGAAGCGCGCATAGCGGGTGATCCGCGCGAGGCCCTGTGGCGGCGCAGCAACGGCCTTGGTCGCAGTCGCGTACACGGGGCCGAGCGCGAGGTAGCTCGGGCGCTCGTGCAATGCCCGCAACATTTCGTAATAGCCGTGGCTCGAAAGTCCGAGCCGCAGGCCCGCGCGCGCGATCGCGGCCAGATCGGCCGTCTCGAGGTCTTCCTGACCCAGATGCACGCCGTACGCGCCCTCTTCTGCAGCGATCTGCCAGTGATCGTTGATGAACACGCGCGCATCGGGATAGCGTCGCCCGGCCGCGACCGCGCGGGCGATTTCCCGTCGCATCACGTCCGGCGTCGCGCCTTTCACACGCAGTTGCACGGTCCGCACGCCGCAATCGAGCACGCGTTCGACCCATTCGGCGTCCGGCACGACCGGATACAGGCCGAGTTGCGCGGGGCACGGCGCGAATGCGGGTTCGGGCGCGGCCGGCAGCCCGGCGACCCGCGGGAACTGCGCGGCGTCGACCGGCCACGCATCGGCGGCGCGGGTTTCATCGCCGTCGCGCCAGGCCAGCGCGAGCACCAGCGCATCGATCGGCGCGAAGCCGCAATCGAGGAACGCCGCAAGTGCGGCGATCCAGTCGTCCCCGAGCGGATGCGCGGCGTCGAGCGCATAACGCGCGCCCGCTGCGTGAAACACCGCGCCCTGCTCGTCGAATTCGATCGCGACGGCGCCCGGCGCCGCGGGCCGCGACGCGGCCGACACGCGCGCCTGCGCGGCGCGGTCGCCAGCCGAGACGATCAGCACGTCGCCATCGGCCGGCGCATCGGGCACCGCGACGCAGAGCCGCCACGGCGCAGCGCCGCGCGGCCAGTCGCCGAGCCGTGCGCGAATCCGTTCGGCCGCTTCGGCCAGTTCGTCGGCCGGCGGCCAGAATGCATCGGCGAAACGCGCGCTCATGCACCGCCTCCGTCCTGGTGCCAGAACGGCATCCCGACGACCGGCGTGCTCGCATGCGCGGTCTCGCGCGCATCCATCGGCCCGGCGAGATACGCGGCACGGCCGGCCTCGACGCCCTGCGCAAACGCGCGCGCCATGATCTCGGGATGCGTGGCCTGCGACACGGCCGTGTTCAGCAACACGCCGTCGAAGCCCCACTCCATCACCTGGCACGCATGCGACGGCACGCCGAGCCCCGCGTCGACGATCAGCGGCACGTCCGGCAGCCGCTCGCGCAGCACGCGCAGGCCGTACGGGTTCACGACGCCCTTGCCCGTGCCGATCGGCGCGCCCCACGGCATCAGCGCCTCGCAGCCGACGTCGAGCAGGCGCCGGCCGATCACCAGATCCTCGGTGCAGTACGGCAGCACCTTGAAACCGTCCTTGACCAGTTGCGCGGCCGCTTCGATCAGGCCGACCGGGTCGGGCTGCAGCGTGTAGTCGTCGCCGATCAGTTCGAGCTTGATCCAGTCGGTGCCGAAGACCTCGCGCGCCATGAGCGCGGTCGTCACGGCTTCGGCGACGGTCTGGCAGCCGGCCGTGTTCGGCAGCAGCGGCACCGCGTGGCGCTTGAGCAGGTCGAAGAAGCCGGCTTCGGCCGTGCCGCCCGTCATCTGGCGGCGCAGCGCGACCGTCACCATCCCGGGACGCGACGCGGCGATCGAATCGGACAGCGACTGCAGCGACGGGTAGCGCGACGTGCCGAGCAACACGCGGCTTGCGAAGGTTTCGCCGTACAGCGTCAACGCGTCGGCGGAGGTGAGGGACGTCATGTCGTTTTCCTGAATGAGCGGGGACGATGCGTGAACAACGCGGCGGCGCTCAGCCGCCCGCGACCGGGTGCACGACGTCGAGCTTGTCGCCCGCCGCGAGTGCGCGCGCCGCGTGCTGCGTGCGCGCGACGAAGTTGCCGTTCAGCGCGACCGCGTACGGCGGACGCGCGCCGTATGCGGCGAGCGCGTCGGCCACCGTTGCGCCGTCGGGCAACGTCAGGTTCTGTTGGTTGATCTGGATGTCCATGAGGCTTCGTCGAATTCGGTCGGCAACGCGCGTCAGGCCGGCTGGCGCGCGTCGTTGCGGTGATGAAGGAGCGTCGGCCAGCGCTCGGCGTCGCGCCACGCGGCGAACGCATCGGCATCGCCGAACGCGCCGCCGAGCGCGGCTTCGGCGAACGCGACCGCCGCGTGCGCGACTTCCGGCGCGATCATGAAGCCGTGCCGGTACAGGCCGTTGACGGCGAGCGTCGACGCGCCATCCCAGATCACCGCCGGGCGATGATCGGGCAGCGTCGGCCGGCACTGCGCATTGAGTTCGAGGATGCGCGCCTCGCCGAACGCCGGATGCACGGAGAACGCCGCGCTCAGCAGTTCGAGCGCGGAGCGCACGCTGACGGGCGACATGTCCTCGCCCTCCACCTCGGTCGCGCCGATCACATAGAGATCGTCCTGCTTCGGTGCGATGTACAGCGGGTAGCGCGGATGCAGCAGCCGCACGGGCCGCGTGAGCCCGATGCCGGGCGCGCGCACGCGCGCGACTTCGCCGCGGATGCCGCGCAACGCGGGCAGCGTGGGTTTCGCGCCGAGCCCGCGGCAATCGATCGTGAAATGCGCGGCAGGCAGGTTCGCGTCGTCGATCGTGACGTGCCAGTGCAGGTCGACGCCGCGCTCGACGAGGCCGGCCGCGAGCGCGCGCAGCGCCTGGCGATTGTCGAGCTGGCCTTCGTTCGGCAACAGCAGGCCACGCGCGAAGCGGCCCGCGAGCACGGGCTCGGCCGCGTCGACCTGCGCGCCGGCGAGCGTCACGAAACCGCGGTCGAACAGGTCGGCCGGCGCGTTCGCGCGCACGCGCCGCTCGAACAGCGGCGCCTCCGCGCGATCGGCGTGGTGCCAGACGACGAGCGTGCCGTGCTGCTGGAAGAAGACGGGTTCGGGCAGTTCCGCGAGCCACTGCGGCCAGCGCGCGAGCGACGCGGCGCCCAGCTCGGTGATCAGCAGCTCGGCGCTCGCCGCTTCCGCGAGCGGCGCGAGCATCGCGGCCGCGATCCACGCGGCCGACTGCTCGCCGTCCGGGCCGCCGCGCTCGTAAAGCGCGACGCGATGCCCGTCGCCCGCGAGCCGCCAGGCGATCAGGCGGCCGACGAGGCCGCCGCCGAGCACCGCGAAATCGGGTCGGGAATCCCGGGCGTTCATCGCGCGCCCTCCGCGCCCGCGCGCACGACGAGCGTCGACGCGCACGCGCCGCCGGATGCGAACGCACGCGGCATCGGGCCGGGAATCATGCAAAAGACTGAAGATTGTGCGGTCATCATTCCTTCCGTAACGCGCAAAGCGCGTACCCAAAAGGACGAAACCGGCACCAAAGGCCGGCCGGGCGGGACAAGGGCGCTGACCATGTGGGATGGCAGCCAGCGCGACCCGGCGGGATCAGAAACTTCCCTCGCCGGTATTACCCGGATCGGGTGCGAAGGGTCTTTCTCAGCCTCATCGCGCTGCCCGGAACATCTGCCGGCCGCGCCACGAAGCACCCCTGTTTCGTCGTCGGCCATTAGACCATAAAAGCGGAAAGCGCCGCAAACTGTCCCCCTTGCGGCAAATTCGCCGACGTGACGCGCCGCTCTGGCACAATGCCCGCAGGCCGGCCGCGCGAGCGGCCGGTTGCCGCGTCACCGCCGGCCTTAAGTGCCGTTTAAGACGCGCGGGCGACCATCCGGACGCCCGCCGTCAGTCGGCGCCGCGTCCCGGCATGCCGTATCGCGGCGCGCGCCCGGCCCGCGCGCCGGCTACTCATCAGGAAGCACATGACCCAATCGATCGATCCCGTCCGCTCCGCCTCCGACGCGCCGCAGGACGAGCGCCCGGTATCCGCATGGAGCCTCATCAAGCCCTACTGGGTATCGTCCGAATGGAAAATCGCGTGGGGCCTGCTGGTCACGATCATCGCGATCAACCTCTGCGTGGTCTGGATCAACGTCCGGCTGAACAAGTGGAATGCGGAGTTCTACAACGCGCTGCAGTCGAAGGACGTCCACGACTTCCCGAACCTGCTGATGCAGTTCTCCGCGCTCGCGTTCGCGTTCATCATCCTCGCCGTGTACGGCCGCTACCTGCGGCAGATGCTCGGCTTCCGCTGGCGCCAGTGGCTCACCGACCGCTTTCTCGGCCAGTGGCTCGGCGATCGCGCGTTCTACCGGATCGAGCGTGACCGCCTCGCCGACAACCCCGACCAGCGGATCACCGACGACCTCCAGTCGTTCGCGACGACCACGCTCGCGCTGTCGCTCGACCTGCTGTCGACGGTCGTCACGCTCGTGTCGTTCATCACGATCCTGTGGTCGCTCGCCGGCGCGCTGACGATTTCGCTCGGCGCGACGCCGATCGCGATCCCCGGCTACATGGTGTGGGCGGCCGCGCTGTACGCGGTGGTCGGCTCGCTGATCATCCAGAAGGTCGGCCATCCGCTCGTGTCGATCAACTACCAGCAGCAGCGCGTCGAGGCCGACTTCCGCTTCGGGCTGATCCGCGTGCGCGAGAACGCCGAGCAGATCGCGTTCTACGACGGCGAGAAGACCGAGACCGGCAACGCGCAAAACCTCTTCATGCGCATCCGTGACAACTGGTGGCGCGTGATGAAGTACACGAAGCGACTCACGTTCGTGCTGAGCTTCTACGGGCAGATCGCGATCATCTTCCCGCTCGTCGTCGCCGCGCCGCGCTATTTCGCGGGCGCGTTCTCGTTCGGCGTGCTGATGCAGATCTCGTCCGCGTTCGGCACCGTCAGCGACTCGTTCTCGTGGTTCATCAACAGTTACTCGACCCTCGTCGAATGGCGCGCCACCGTCAACCGTCTGCGCGAATTCAAGCGCGTGATGGGCACGTCGCACCTGAAGGAAAGCCTGTCGCCCGCGACCGAGCACGGCGGCATCAACCTGCACTACGTCGACGACGCGAAGCTGTCGACGTCGTCGCTCAAGCTCGCGCTGCCGAACGGCAACGCGCTCGCGACCATCGGCAGCGTCACGATCGAGCCCGGCTCGCGCTGGCTCGTGGTCGGCAAGTCGGGTTCCGGCAAGAGCACGTTCATGCGCGCGCTCGCGGGCCTGTGGCCGTTCGGCGACGGCGCGATCGATGCACCGGTCGGCGCGCGGATGATGTTCGTGCCGCAGACGAGCTACTTGCCGATCGGCACGTTGAAGGCCGCGCTCACCTATCCGGCGACGGCCGACGCGTTCAGCGACGAAGCCTGCCGCGACGCGCTGCGCGCATGCCGCCTCGAGGATTACGTCGGCCGCCTCGACGAAACCGCGCACTGGACCCGCGTGCTGTCGCCGGGCGAACAGCAGCGCCTGGCCGGCGCGCGCGTCCTGCTGCACAAGCCCGACTTCCTGTTCCTCGACGAAGCGACCAGCGCGCTCGACGCCGACAACGAAGCGCGCCTGTACCACCTGTTCGCCGAACGGCTGCCGAAGGCCGCGATCGTCAGCATCGCGCACCGCGAGTCGCTGGCCGCGTTCCATGTGGGCACGATCAACGTCGAGCGCGTGAACGACAGCGATAAGGTCGCGGCTTGAGCGCACGCGCCGCGCCCATCGCACGGATCGCGCTGATCACCGGCGCGGGTTCGGGGATCGGTGCGGCGCTCGCGCGGCGGCTCGCGGCACCCGGCATCGCGCTGGCGCTGCACGCGCGCGGCGCGGACGAAGCGGCGCGCGCCCGGCTCACCGACGTTGCTCATGCATGCACGGCGGCCGGCGCGGAGTGCGTCACGCTCACCGGCGATCTCGGCGAGCCGGGCGTCGCCGCGTCTCTCGTCGATGCAACCGCCACGCACTTCGGCGGCCTCGATCATCTCGTCGCCAATGCCGGCTTCGCCGCGCGGCAATCCTTTTCCGGTCTTTCCGCGGATGCGCTCACGTCGGCCTTCGCGGCGATGCCCGGCGCGTTCTCGGCGCTCGCGGGCCGCGCGCGGCCGCTGCTCGAAGCGTCGGTGGCGCCGCGAATCGTCGCGGTCAGTTCGTTCGTCGCGCACCGCTACCGCGCCGACGCGCCGTTCGCGGCCACCGCCGCGGCGAAGGCCGCGCTCGAATCGCTCGTGCGCTCCGCGGCCGCCGAATTCGCCGCGCGCGGCATCACCGTCAATGCGGTCGCGCCCGGCTTCACGCGCAAGGACCACGGGCCGAGCGCCGGCAATGCCGCCGCCTGGGCGCAGGCCGAACAGGCGACACCGCTCGGCCGGATCGCCGAACCCGACGATGTGGCCGCGCTGATCGCGTTCCTGCTGTCGGACGCCGCGCGGCAGATCACCGGCCAGGTCGTGCATGTCGACGGTGGCCTGACGCTCTGAAGCACGTGCCGGCGCACGGTGCCGGCGCGTGGACCGCCACCTTTGCCCAGGCCTGCACGACGCCCCAGCGCGATTGGGTCCGCCATCCCGCCTTCCGCGAGCGAACACCCGCCGCCCTCACCGCTCATTGAGCCGCCACGCACCGGCACTCCCCTTTTTGGCACCCCGCATCCCGCCCGTAAAATAGCCGCCAGACGGCAGCGCGAGACGAGACAGAAGAGGGGGCGGCAAGCATGCAGGCATTCCAGTGGTTCAACGAGCTGTCGACGCGCGAGCGCAGGACGCTGTACGCCGGCTTCGGCGGCTACGCGGTCGATGCGTTCGACTTCATGATCTATTCGTTCCTGATTCCGACGCTGATCGCCACCTGGGGCATGACGAAGAGCGAGGCCGGGATGATCGCGACGAGCTCGCTGATCTCGTCGGCGCTCGGCGGCTGGGTCGCCGGCATCCTCGCCGACCGCTACGGCCGCGTACGCGTGCTGCAGTGGACCATCGCGACGTTCGCGCTGTTCACCTGCCTGTCCGGCTTCACCCATTCGTTCTGGCAACTGCTCGCGACGCGCACGCTGCAGGGCTTCGGCTTCGGCGGCGAATGGTCGGTCGTGACGATCATGATGGCCGAGACGATCCGCTCGCCCGAGCATCGCGGAAAAGCGGTCGGCACCGTGCAGAGCAGCTGGTCGTTCGGCTGGGGCGCGGCCGCGATCCTCTACTGGGCCTTCTTCGCGCTGCTGCCCGAGCAGGTCGCGTGGCGCGCGTGCTTCTGGATCGGCATCCTGCCCGCGCTGTGGATCCTGTATATCCGCCGCAACGTCAGCGATCCCGACATCTACACGGCCACCCGCCGCGCGCGCGACGAAGGCCGCGTGTCGGGCCACTTCCTCGAGATCTTCTCGCCGCCGCACCTGCGCGCGACGCTGTTCGGCAGCGCGCTGTGCACCGGGATGCTCGGCGGCTACTACGCGATCACGACGTGGCTGCCCACCTACCTGAAAACCGTCCGCCACCTGTCGGTGTTCAACACGAGCGGCTATCTCGTCGTGCTGATCGTCGGCTCGTTCGTCGGCTACGTGGTCGGCGCGATCCTGTCCGACCGGCTCGGCCGCCGCGCGTCGTTCATCCTGTTCGCGATCGGCTCGTTCTCGCTCGGCATGGCGTACACGATGCTGCCGATCACCGACACCGCGATGCTGCTGCTCGGCTTCCCGCTCGGCATCGTCGTGCAGGGAATCTTCGCGGGCGTCGGCGCTTATCTGTCGGAGCTGTATCCGGGCGCGATCCGCGGCTCGGGCCAGGGCTTCTGCTACAACCTCGGGCGCGGGCTCGGCTCGTTCTTCCCGATTCTCGTCGGCGCGCTGTCGCAATCCATGTCGCTCGTGAAGGCGATCGGCCTCGTGGCGGGCGGCGGCTACCTGCTCGTGATCGTCGCCGCGCTCGTGCTGCCGGAAACGCGCGGCAAGTCGCTCGTCGACGATCCGGCCGTCGCGTCATGAGCGGCCTCCTCGTTCGGGAAACCGCATGCACGTGATCGTTCTCGGCGCCGGCGTGATCGGCGTCACCACCGCCTGGCACCTGTGCGAAGCAGGCTGCGACGTCACCGTGATCGAACGCGAAGCCGACGTCGCGCTGGCGACGAGCCTCGGCAACGCGGGCGTGATCGCCCCCGGCTACGTGACGCCGTGGGCCGCGCCGGGGATGCCGGGCAAGATCCTCAAGTACCTGTTCAAGCCCGCTTCGCCGCTGATCTTCCGGCCGACGCTCGACGCCGCACAGTGGCGCTGGATCGCGCACTGGCTGCGCGAATGCGAGTTCGAGCGGTTCCGTGTGAACAAGCAGCGGATGCAGCGCATCGCGTACTACAGCCGCGCGTGCCTGCACGCGTTTCGCGACAGCCATCCGTTCGACTACGGCGCGAGCCGCGGCTACCTGCAACTGCTGCGCGGCGCGTTCGACGTCGAGATGGTGCAGCCCGCGTTGAAGGTGCTGCGCGACGCGGGCATCACGTTCCGCGAACTCGACGCGGCCGGCTGCACGGCGATCGAGCCGGGCCTGCGCTGGGCGCGGCAGGCACCCGTCGGCGGCATCTACCTGCCCGACGACGAAGCCGGCGACTGCGCACGCTTCACGCGCGAACTGCGAGCGCTGTGCGAAGCCAACGGCGTGACGTTCCGCTTTCGCATGGAAGTGCGGGCGCTCGACGTTGCAGCCGGCCGCGTGCGCGGCGTGCGGATCCTCGGTAACGGCGGCGATGCTGGCGGACCGAACCCGCGCGCATCGAACCCCGGCGGCAAGCACCGCGACGTGCGGCTCGCCGCCGATGCAATCGTCGTCGCGCTCGGTGTCGACAGCGCCGGCCTGCTGCGGCCGCACGGCATCGACGTGCCGCTGTATCCGGTGAAGGGCTACTCGGCGACGCTCGCCGTCGTCGACGACGAAAAATCGCCGCACGCCGCGCTGATGGACGAATCGCTGAAGACGGCGATCACGCGTTTCGGCCCGACGCTGCGCGTCGCGGGTACCGCGGAACTCGGCAACCGGCACGCCGCACTGCGCCAGCAGGCGCTCGATACGCTGATGAAGGTACTCGACGACTGGTTCCCGCACGCGGCCGATCGCGCGTCGGCGCGCTTCTGGGTCGGCCGCCGACCGATGACACCCGACGGGCCGCCGCTGCTGGGCGCGAGCGGGGTCGACGGACTCTGGCTGAACGTTGGCCACGGTTCGACGGGCTGGGCGATGTCGATGGGCTCGGGGAAGGTGGTGGCGGATCTCGTCACGGGGCGAGAACCGGAGATCGACCTGTCGGGATTGACGCTCGCGCGCTACGCTCGGTAGGCACGGCAGGCACGTCGATATCGTCGACGCGATGCGCTGACGCGATACCCATGGCTGCCGGCAATCGCAACGCGGCTCACAAGCCGCTCACTGCGCCGCGTGGCCGCCCGCGTCACCGTCCGCCTCTCCATCCGCCCGCGCAATCGGCGCCGACACGATCGGCCGATGCGACACGCCTTCGTGCGACAGCCGGCTTTCGAACAGCGTGAGCGCGTCGAACCGCAGCGCGACCGGCCGCTTCACTACACCGCCGTGCGCCGGCTGCCCGACCGCATCGTGCGGCAGCCGCGCGAGCGTCACGTGCGGGCGGAACGGCCGCCGGTCGGCCGGCACGCCGAGTTCGCGCAGCTTCGCCGACAGTGCGAGATTCAACGCCGCACACGCCGGCTCGGCGGCCAGCTCGGCGACGATCAGCCGCGCGCGCGGCAGGCTCGGCCACCATGCGATCCGTTCGACCGGCATCAGCGGCAGCGCATGCGCGGCCGCGAGCGCCGGCAGGCACGCGGCCAGCGCGTCGCAGCACGCCCGCTCGATCGCGCCGACGAACGCAAGCGTCACATGCAGTTGCGCGGGCAGCGGACGCCGCGCGCCCCGGGTAACCGGCAGCGCGTGCAGCGCGTCGCGCGATGCCGCATCGGGCATCAGCGCGACGAACACGCGCAGCCGGTCGCCGTTCATGACCCGCTCGCCACCGCGCGCGGCGCGCGCGCCGGATCAGCCGCGGCCGGACGTTGCGGCAGCGGGCCATGCTCGCCCCACACGTCGGTCGGCAGCACGTTCGCGAGTTCCGGAATCGTGTTGCGCGTGAACACCGGCTCGGCCACGCCGTCCGCGCGCTGGCGGCGATAGTCGCGCCAGGCCGCATGCGCGTACTTGCCGAGCGCGAGGATCGCGATCAGGTTGATGATCGCCATCAGCCCCATGCTCGTATCGGCCATCGCCCACACGAGCGGCAGTTGCCCGACGCTGCCGAACATCACCATCGCGAGCACCGCGACGCGGAACAGCGGCAGCACGCCGCGCCGCTTCGTGATGAATTCGACGTTGCCTTCCGCATACGCGTAGTTGCCGATCACCGACGAGTACGCGAAGAAGAAGATCGCGAACGCCATGTAGATGCCGCCCCAGTCGCCGACGTGGCTCGCGATCGAGCGCTGCGTGAGCGCCGCGCCTTCCATGCCGGTGCCCAGCTCGTACTGGCCCGACAGCAGGATCACGAAGGCGGTCGCGCTGCAGATCACGATCGTGTCGACGAACACGCCGAGCATCTGGATCAGCCCCTGCACGACCGGATGCCGCGTGCTGGCGGTTGCCGCCGCATTCGGCGCGCTGCCCATGCCGGCCTCGTTCGAGAACAGCCCGCGCTTCACGCCCATCGCGACCGCCTGACTGACCGCATAGCCCGTCAGGCCACCCGCCGCCTGCTCGAGACCGAACGCGCTCTTCACGATCAGCGCGATCACGCCCGGCACCAGCGCGATATGCGTGGCGACCGCATAGACCGCGAGCGCGAGATAGCCGATCGCCATCAGCGGCACGATCACCTGCGCAACCGCCGCGATCCGGCGAATCCCGCCGAAGATGATCGGCGCGGTCAGCAGCACGAGCCCGAGGCCGACCGTCGCGCGGCTCCAGCCGAACGACGTGTCGAACGCATCGGCGATCGCGTTGGCCTGCACCGCATTGAACACGAAGCCGAACGCGAGGATCAGCGACAGCGAGAACAGCACGCCGAAGCCGCGCGAGCGCAGGCCCGTCTGGATGTAGTACGCGGGGCCGCCGCGATAGCTGCCGTCCGAATGCGACACCTTGAAGATCTGCGCGAGCGTCGCCTCGACGAACGCGGACGACATCCCGACCAGCGCCGTCATCCACATCCAGAAGATCGCGCCCGGCCCGCCGACGGTCAGCGCGACCGCGACGCCGGCGATGTTGCCGGTGCCGACGCGGCTCGCGAGCCCGGTCGCGAACGCCTGGAACGACGAGATGCTGCCCGGCTCGCCCTTGCTGCCGACCAGCTTCACGCTGAGCAACAGCGCCTTCAGCTGGATCATCCGGAACCGCAACGTGAACCACAGGCCCACGCCGAGCAGCAGCGCGATCAGCACGTAGTTCCACAACACGCCGTTGACGGCGTCGATCAGCCCTTGCACGAGTGCTTCCATCCAGAATCCTTGTAAATAGGGTCAGTCACATGTGATAGCCGCTCGCTTCACGGCCGGAGGGGCGACATGATATGACAGTTTGCAAGGATCATTACAAAACGAAAGGTTTGGGATGACCGGAAATTGCTGCCGGATGTGATCAGATTAGGCGACGCTTCGCGAAAATGCGGAGTCGCCAGGATCGCGACGGCCGCGGCGTGGGATCGTGTCGTGGCGCGCCCGGCGCGGTGTCCGACGCAGCGAGACGCCGGCCGGTCGCCCGATACGAAGCGCACGGCGCGCGCACCGCACGACCACCGAATCGTGTGCGCAAAAAAACCGGGCGCCCTTTCGGACGCCCGGTTTCCACGACGGCTACCGACCTGCGCTCATCGCGGCAGGTTCGAATGCCCCATCAGATACGCATCGACCGAGCGTGCGCACTGGCGGCCTTCGCGGATCGCCCACACCACGAGCGACTGGCCGCGGCGCATGTCGCCCGCCGCGAACACCTTGTCGACCGACGTGTAGTACGAACGATCGCCTTCGGTCGCCGCACGCGCATTGCCGCGCGCATCCTTCGCGACGCCGAATGCCTCCAGCACGGGCGCTGCCGGCTGTGTGAAGCCCATCGCGAGCAGCACGAGGTCGGCCTTCATCTCGAACTCGGAACCCGGCACTTCCTGCATCTTGCCGTCCTTCCACTCGACGCGCACCGCGATCAGCTTCTCGACCTTGCCGTTCTTGCCTTCGAGACGCTTCGTCGCGACCGCCCAGTCGCGCTCGCAACCTTCCTCGTGCGACGACGACGTGCGCAGCTTGATCGGCCAGTACGGCCACACCAGCGGCTTGTTTTCCTCTTCCGGCGGCTGCGGCAGCAGCTCGAACTGCGTGACCTGCTTCGCACCGTGACGGTTCGACGTGCCGACGCAGTCCGAACCCGTGTCGCCACCACCGATCACGATCACGTGCTTGCCCTTCGCGAGCAGCTGGTCGACGAGCTTGTCGCCCGCGTTCACGCGGTTCTGCTGCGGCAGGAAGTCCATCGCGAAATGCACGCCCGCGAGTTCGCGGCCCGGCACCGGCAGGTCGCGCGGCGTTTCCGAACCGCCGGCGATCACGACCGCGTCGAATTCTTCCTTCAGCGTGTCCGGCGAGATGGTTTCCTTCGCGAGACTGCCGATCGACTCGGGCAGCGGATCCTTGCCGATGAACACGCTGGTGCGGAACGTCACGCCTTCCGCTTCCATCTGGCGCATGCGGCGGTCGATCAGCCACTTCTCGAGCTTGAAATCGGGGATCCCGTAACGCAGCAGGCCGCCGACCCGGTCGTTCTTCTCGAACACCGTCACGTCGTGGCCTGCACGCGCGAGCTGCTGCGCGGCGGCGAGGCCCGCAGGGCCCGAACCGACGACCGCGACCTTCTTGCCCGTCTTGTGCTCGGCCGGCAGCGGCTTCACCCAGCCTTCCGCCCAGGCCTTGTCGATGATCGCGTGCTCGATCGACTTGATGCCGACCGGGTCGTTGTTGATCCCGAGCGTGCAAGCTGCCTCGCACGGCGCCGGGCAGATGCGGCCCGTGAATTCCGGGAAGTTGTTGGTCGAATGCAGGACTTCGATCGCCTGCTGCCAGTCCTGGCGATAAACGAGATCGTTGAAGTCCGGAATGATGTTGTTGACCGGGCAGCCGTTGTTGCAGAACGGGATGCCGCAATCCATGCAGCGCGCGCCCTGGACCTTCGCGTCCGCGTCGGTCAGTGCCGCGACGAATTCCTTGTAGTGCTTCACGCGCGTGAGCGGTGCTTCGTACGCCTCGTGGCGGCGTTCGAACTCCAGAAAACCGGTTGCCTTGCCCATAAGGTGCTCTTCTGTTCGGTGTATCGGGTGGGGGAGCCGCGCGCGGCAGTCAGGCGCGCGCGGCATTCGCTATGTCGTTCGTCGCTCAGGCGGCCAATTCTTCCTTCGCCGCCTTCTTCGCACCGATCTCGCCCAGCGCGCGCTTGTATTCGTGCGGGAACACCTTCACGAACTGGCGGCGCGCCGCGTCCCAGTTTTCCAGCAGCGACTTCGCGCGCGGCGAACCCGTGAACTGGAAATGACGCTCGACGAGCCCCTTGAGCAGCGCTTCGTCCGTCGTGCCTTCGTGCCAGAGCGCGCGGTCGACCGTGCGCTCCTGCTCGGCCTGCTGCAGCACCGGCTCGAGCGCGACCATCGACTTGTTGCACTTCGCCGCGAACGTGCCTTCCGGATCGTAGATGTACGCGAGACCGCCCGACATGCCGGCCGCGAAGTTGCGCCCGGTCTCGCCGAGCACGACGACCGTGCCGCCCGTCATGTATTCGCAACCGTGGTCGCCCGTGCCTTCGACGACTGCCGTCGCGCCCGAGTTGCGCACGCAGAAGCGCTCGCCCGCCACGCCGCGGAAGAACGATTCGCCTTCGATCGCGCCGTACATCACCGTGTTGCCGCAGATGATGTTTTCCTCGGACTTGCCGCGGAAGTCGTTGGTCGGGCGGATGATGATCCGGCCGCCCGACAGGCCCTTGCCGACGTAGTCGTTGCCGTCGCCGACGAGGTCGAGCGTCACGCCCTTCGCGAGGAACGCGCCGAAGCTCTGGCCGGCCGTGCCCTTCAGCTGGATGTGCACCGCGTCGTCGGCCAGGCCCTCGTGGCCGTGCTTCTTCGCGATCACGCCCGACAGCATCGCGCCGACCGTCCGGTTCACGTTGCGCACCGGCTGGATGAACGACACATGCTCGCCGTTCTCGATCGCGGCCTTCGCCTTCTCGATCAGCACGTGGTCGAGCGCGCGCTCGAGGCCGTGATCCTGCACGTCGACGTGACGCGGCGCGACGTCCTCGCATTCTTCCGGCTGGTAGAACACGCGCGAGAAGTCGAGGCCCTTCGCCTTCCAGTGCTCGATGCCCTTGCGGGTGTCGAGCAGGTCGGCGCGGCCGATCAGGTCATCGAACTTCGCGACGCCGAGCTGCGCCATGATCTCGCGCACTTCCTCGGCGACGAAGAAGAAGTAGTTCACGACGTGCTCGGGCTGGCCCTTGAACTTCGCACGCAGCACCGGATCCTGCGTCGCGACGCCGACCGGGCACGTGTTCAGGTGGCACTTGCGCATCATGATGCAGCCTTCGACGACGAGCGGCGCCGTCGCGAAGCCGAATTCATCCGCGCCGAGCAGCGCGCCGATCACGACGTCGCGGCCCGTCTTCATCTGGCCGTCGGCCTGCACGCGGATACGGCCGCGCAGGCGGTTCAGCACCAGTGTCTGCTGCGTTTCGGCCAGGCCGAGTTCCCACGGCGTGCCTGCGTGCTTGACCGACGACAGCGGCGACGCACCCGTGCCGCCGTCATGGCCGGCGATCACGACGTGATCGGCCTTCGCCTTCGCGACACCGGCCGCGACCGTGCCGACACCCACTTCCGACACGAGCTTCACGGAGATGCTCGCGCTCGGGTTCACGTTCTTCAGGTCGTGGATCAGCTGCGCCAGATCCTCGATCGAGTAGATGTCGTGGTGCGGCGGCGGCGAGATCAGGCCGACGCCCGGCACCGAGTAACGCAGCTTGCCGATGTATTCGGATACCTTGTGGCCCGGCAGCTGGCCGCCTTCGCCCGGCTTCGCGCCCTGCGCCATCTTGATCTGGATCTGGTCGGCCGACGCGAGGTACTCGGCGGTGACGCCGAAGCGGCCCGACGCGACCTGCTTGATCTTCGAGCGCAGCGAATCGCCATCCTTCAGCGGAATGTCGCTGACGATTTCATCGCCGATCACCGACTTCAGCGTCTCGCCCGACTTGATCGGGATGCCGCGCAGTTCGTTGCGGTAACGCTTCTCGTCTTCGCCGCCTTCGCCGGTGTTCGACTTGCCGCCGATCCGGTTCATCGCGATCGCAAGCGTTGCGTGCGCTTCGGTGCTGATCGAACCGAGCGACATCGCGCCCGTCGCGAAGCGCTTGACGATGTCCTTCGCCGGTTCGACGTCGTCGATCGGGATCGCCTTGGTCGGCTCGACCTTGAACTCGAACAGGCCGCGGAACGTCATGTGACGCTTGGTCTGGTCGTTGATCAGGTGCGCGTATTCCTTGTACGTCTGGTACGAATTGCTGCGCGTCGCGTGCTGCAGCTTCGCGATCGAATCCGGCGTCCACATGTGGTCTTCGCCACGCACGCGGTACGCGTACTCGCCGCCCGCGTCGAGCATGTCGCGCAGGACCGGGCTGTCGCCGAACGCATCGCGGTGCAGGCGGATCGCCTCTTCCGCGACTTCGAACAGGCCGATGCCGCCGACCTTCGACGCCGTGCCCTTGAAGTACTTCTCGACGAGGTCGCTCGACAAGCCGAGCGCTTCGAAGATCTGCGCGCCCGTGTACGACATGTACGTCGAGATGCCCATCTTCGACATCACCTTCTGCAGGCCCTTGCCGACTGCCTTCGTGAAGTTGTAGACAGCCTTCTCCGGCGACAGGTCGCCCGGTAGCCCTTCGGCCATCTTCGCGAGCGTTTCCATCGCGAGGTACGGGTGCACGGCTTCCGCGCCGTAGCCCGCGAGCAGCGCGAAGTGGTGCGTTTCACGCGCGGAGCCCGTCTCGACGACGAGGCCCGTGCTCGTGCGCAGCCCTTGCTGGACGAGGTGCGAGTGGATCGCCGACGTGGCGAGCAGCGCCGGAATCGCGACATGCTCGGCGTCCGTCTTGCGGTCCGACACGATCAGCATGTTGTAGCCCGACTTCACCGCGTCGACGGCTTCCGCGCACAGCGACGCGAGGCGTGCTTCGATGCCTTCCTTGCCCCACGCGACCGGGTAGCAGATGTTCAGTTCGTATGCGCTGAACTTGCCGCCCGTGTACTGGTCGATCGCGCGGATCTTCGCGATGTCCTTGAAGTCGAGCACCGGCTGCGACACTTCGAGACGCATCGGCGGGTTGATGTTGTTCGTGTCGAGCAGGTTCGGCTTCGGGCCGATGAACGACACGAGCGACATGACCATGTTCTCGCGGATCGGGTCGATCGGCGGGTTCGTGACCTGCGCGAACAGCTGCTTGAAGTAGTGATAGAGCGTCTTGTTCTTGTTCGACATCACCGCGAGCGGCGAGTCGTTGCCCATCGAACCGACGGCTTCCTCGCCCTGCTGCGCCATCGGCGCCATCAGGAACTTCAGGTCTTCCTGCGTATAGCCGAACGCCTGCTGGCGGTCGAGCAGCGCGGCGCCCTGCGTGCGGCCGGCCGCGACTTCCTCGGCCTTCGGCTCGATCTCGTCGAGCTTGATGCGCACGGCGTCGATCCAGCTCTTGTACGGCTTCGCGTTCGCGAGGTTGTCCTTCAGTTCCTTGTCGTCGATGATGCGGCCGTGCTCCATGTCGATCAGGAACATCTTGCCCGGCTGCAGGCGCCACTTCTTGACGATCTTCGATTCAGGGATCGGCAGCGTGCCGGCTTCCGACGCCATGATCACGAGGTCGTCGTCGGTGACGATGTAGCGCGCCGGACGCAGGCCGTTACGGTCGAGCGTCGCGCCGATCTGGCGGCCGTCGGTGAACGCGATCGCGGCCGGGCCGTCCCACGGCTCCATCATCGCGGCGTGGTATTCGTAGAACGCGCGGCGGTTCTCGTCCATCAGCGTGTGCTGTTCCCATGCTTCCGGGATCATCATCATCACCGCGTGCACGAGCGGGTAGCCGGCCATCACCAGCAACTCGAGACAGTTGTCGAACGACGCGGTATCCGACTGGCCCGGGTAGATCAGCGGCCACAGCTTCGGCAGGTCGTCGGCGAGCACGTGCGATGCGATCGCGCCGGTACGCGCGTTCAGCCAGTTCACGTTGCCCTTCACGGTGTTGATCTCGCCGTTGTGCGCGATCATCCGGTACGGGTGAGCCAGTTCCCACGCCGGGAACGTGTTGGTCGAGAAGCGCTGGTGCACGAGCGCGAGAGCGGACACGACGCGCGTGTCCTGCAGGTCGCGGTAGTACACGCCGACCTGGCCCGCGAGCAGCAGCCCCTTGTAGACGATCGTGCGCGCCGACATCGACGGCACGAAGTATTCCTTGCCGTGCTTGAGCTTCAGCGCCTGGATGCGGTGGCTCGCCGTCTTGCGGATCACGTACAACTTCCGCTCGAGCGCGTCCGTCACCATGATGTCCTTGCCGCGGCCGATGAAGATCTGGCGGATCAGCGGCTCGCTCGCCTTGACCGTCGGCGAAATCGGCATCGCATGGTCGACCGGCACGTCGCGCCAGCCGAGCACGACCTGGCCTTCGGCCTTCACCGTCCGCTCGAGCTCCTGCTCGCATGCGAGACGCGACGCGTTTTCCTTCGGCAGGAAGATCATGCCGACCCCATATTCACCCGCCGGCGGCAGCTGCACGCCCTGCTTCGCCATTTCCTCGCGATAGAACGCGTCCGGAATCTGGATCAGGATGCCCGCGCCGTCACCCATCAGCGGATCGGCGCCGACCGCGCCACGGTGATCGAGGTTCTCGAGGATCTTCAGACCCTGCTGAATGATCTCGTGGCTCTTCTTGCCCTTGATGTGAGCGACGAAGCCGACGCCACAGGCGTCGTGTTCGTTTTGCGGGTCATACAGACCTTGTGCGGCGGGCACCGCGGCGAGCGGCTGCTGGTGGTCGTTCATGGGGACACCGTCGTAAAGGGGGCCTGGAGGCCGTTGAACCATTTTCTTGTTGCCGTCGATCCCGCTCCCGGCGGGAGACGGCGCGGCCGACCGTGGATGGGCATGCTTCGCCCGGGCCACCGGAATTCGGAATATACGCGACGAATCAAAGGAATAGCAACAAAAACCGCTTGATCGAACCCCAATAAAATGGATGCCTCGATCTGGTGCCGTTTTATTGGGGCTGTATCGTTTTGGTGCAAAAAGAAGCGGCGCCCGCAGCGCCGCCTCCTGAACTGCCGTTCCTGCTTTATTGCTGGATCGGCGGCGTGTTTTCACGCACCTTTCTGGGGCGTCCGCGCGGCAGCGGCGACACGCGCCGGTTCGCGGTACGCGCCGCCCATTCGCGATAATTCTCGCCGCCGAGCACCCAGCCCTTCAACGTCGCCTGCTGCAGCTGGTCGGCCTGGCGCTCGTCGAGCGGCTGCTCGCACAGCTCCTTGTACGCGCGCTGGCGGTCGAACGGCGTATTGCCGAGCGCCCAGTAGAGCGGATGGTCGGTGATCAGGCTGTCGACGGTGAGCCCGACGTGGTGCCGGTAGCTCGACCAGCGATAGGCCTCGGGCGTCGCGACGAGCTGCGCGCGCACCGGGCTCATCTCGACCACGCGGCTCGCGAGCAGGAAATAGCGCTCGCCTTCGATCACGGTCGCGCGATAGCGGCCTTCCCACAGGGTGCCGCGCCGCGAGTAGCGGCGGTTGAAATGCGCGACGTAGCGGCGACCGACGGCCTGCATCGCTTTCGGCAGGCTCGCTTCGTCGCTCGGCGTCACGAGCAGTTGCACCTGGCGCGGCAGCAGCACGTAGGCGTGCACCGACAGGTGATGATCGCGCGCGGCGGCCTTCAGGCAATCGATGAAGAGTTCGTAGTCCTGGTCGTCGACGAACGCGGGTTGCTGATCCAGGCCGCGCAGTATCACGTGCTGCGGCTGGTCGGGAACGTAGAGTCGTGCTAACCGTGCCATGCTGAATGTCCGTTTGAACGCGTTAGGAAATACCCTGGGGTCCGAAATTGCGCACCTGCGTAGAATGCCTTTCCCCGCGGGGCGCGAAAGCGTACGGTCGTACGAAACCTAGGGAGAAAACTCTAACTTACGAGCTTGTTTGGTTTTAAACGCAGTCGTCATAATGAGCACGCCTTTGATCGGAGGAGACACAATGAAACGAAAACTGGCCATTACGGGGGCCGCAGCGCTCGCATTCGCTTTCGCGGGCGGTACGGCACATGCACAATCCGCAGGTGATTTCTACGTCAGCACCGGCTGGTTCCACCTTGCGCCGCAGGACAGCAGCGACCCGCTGTTCGTCTACGGCGTAGGCGGCACGCCCATCAACCAATCGATTCCCAACACCGGCGCCGGCATCAACGACGCTGATACGCTTGGACTCGCAACGGGCTACTTCATCACCGACCATATCTCCACCGAGCTCGTTATGGGGATACCGCCGAAGTTCGACATTACCGGCAAGGGTCAGTTCGATAGATTCGGCGTACTCGGCCGTGCGTACCAGTGGAGCCCCGCCGTATTGCTGCGCTACCACTTCAACGACGCCAACGCGAAGTTCCGTCCGTATGTCGGCATCGGCGCGACGTACGTCTGGTTCACCGGCGCAAAGATCACGAACAGCAGCTTCGAGAACGGCGTGCTCGGCGGCCCGACCAGCGCCACGACCAGCAACCAGTGGGCGCCTGTCTTCAACGCCGGCTTCACGTACAACTTCACGAAACACTGGTTCGCAGGCCTGTCGCTCTCGTACATCCCGGTCAGCGTGACGGCGACCTTCACGACGGCCCGCCGGACGCCGGTCGGCACGCTGACGGAAACGTCGAAGGCCCACATCTCGCTGAACCCGATCGTC
Source organism: Burkholderia sp. HI4860 (assembly GCF_002223045.2). Classification (NCBI taxonomy): domain Bacteria; kingdom Pseudomonadati; phylum Pseudomonadota; class Betaproteobacteria; order Burkholderiales; family Burkholderiaceae; genus Burkholderia; species Burkholderia sp. HI4860. Next base: position 1,565,846 of record NZ_NKFO02000003.1, read on the forward strand.
ACGTATCTGAACGTCGGCTACCGCTTCTAAGCGTAGTCGAATATTTGGGGAATGGTTAATCCTGCTGCAATTTGTAGCGGATTTTTCCTGGCGTAACGTCTCCACGATGCAAAACGCCCCGGCGGAAATCCCGTCGGGGCGTCGTTTTTTCGCGTCAGGCACGTTCCGCGCAAGGGTTTCGCCGGCCGTCGGCGCGGCCGTCAGGGGATGGCGATGTCGTCCAGCGCGTCGGGCGCGATCAGATCGATGCGATCCGTGCAGACCGCATCGACACCCCAGCGCGCGAGTTCGCGTGCCCGTTCGAGGTCGTTCACCGTGTAAACCAGGATGCGCAGCCCGGCCGCCTTGATCGCACGCGCGAGCGGTTCGTCGAGCTGTTTGTGGTCTGCATGCAACGAAACGCAGCCGAGCGCGCCGACGACTTGCGCATGCCAATCGTCCGGCACGGCCTCGTAGAGCATCCCGCGCGGCAGCGCAGGCGCCGTCGCGCGTGCCTGTTGCAGCGCATCGAACGAGAACGACGACAGGAGCGGCGGAACCGCGGCATCACGCCAGTACGCAGCCGCGTCGGCCGCCACGCGCTGCCCCGTCTCGCGCTCGCGCCCCGGGCACGGCTTGATCTCGACATTTGCTGCCAGCCCGTGGGCGAGGCAGCGCGCCGCCGCCGCCTCGAGCGTCGGCATCCGCTCGCCCGCGAAGCGCGCGTCGCGCCACGTGCCCGCATCGAGCGCGGCCAGCGCCGCATAACGCATGCCCGCCGCCGCGCCGTGACCGTTCGAGGTCCGGTCGACCGTGTCGTCGTGCAGCAGGAACGTCACGTCGTCGGCCGACAGCTTCGCGTCGAACTCGACCATCCGGTGGCCACGGCGCGCGCCCTCGTCGAGCGCGGCGAGCGTGTTCTCCGGCGCGAGCGTGCCGCCGCCGCGATGGGCGACGACGCGCGGATAAGGCCACCAGTCGGTACGGGTCGTCATCGTCGGTCTCTCGGCAAGGTCAGCGGGTTCAGCCGGCACGCTTGCCGGTCTCGGGATCGAAGAAATGCAGCCGGTGCGCGGGCAGCGCGGCCGCCAGCGCCGTGCCGCGCGCCGGGCGGTCCGCGTGCGGCAGGCGCACCGCGACGTCGTGACTGCCCCACCGTCCGTGCGCGAGATTGTCCGCGCCGAGCAGCTCGCACGAGTCGACCGGCAGCGTCGCCTGCGCGACGCCCGGCTGCGGCGTCATGTGCTCGGGACGCACGCCGAGCACCCAGTCGCGCCCGGTGGCGATCGCCGCGCCGATGCCGGGGGCGCCGGCAACCGGCAGCGTGGGGCCACCGCCCGCGACCGTAAACGTCGCGCCGTCGTCCGACAGCCGGCCGTGCATCAGGTTCATCGCGGGCGAGCCGATGAAGCCCGCGACGAACACCGTCGCCGGCTTCTCGTACACGTCGACCGGCGCGCCGATCTGCTCCGCGTAGCCGCGGTTCATCACGATCACGCGCTGCGCGAGCGTCATCGCCTCGATCTGGTCGTGCGTCACGTAGACGCTCGTCGTCGCGAGTCGCGCATGCAGCCGCTGGATCTCGAGCCGCATCTGCACGCGCAGCTTCGCGTCGAGGTTCGACAACGGCTCGTCGAACAGGAACACCGACGGCTCGCGCACGATCGCGCGCCCCATCGCGACACGCTGCCGCTGGCCGCCCGACAGCTCGCGCGGCCGCCGCGCGAGCAGCGGCTCGAGTTCGAGGATCTTCGCGGCAGCCGCCACCCGCGCGTCGATCGTCGCGCGCTCGATCCCGCGGATCTTCAGCCCGTAGCCCATGTTCTGCGCGACCGTCATGTGCGGGTACAGCGCATAGTTCTGGAACACCATCGCGATGTCGCGATCCTTCGGCTCCAGCGCGTTGACGACGCGCTCGCCGATCGCGATCTCGCCGTCCGTCACCGTCTCGAGCCCCGCGATCATCCGCAGCAACGTCGACTTGCCGCAGCCCGACGGGCCGACCAGCACGATGAATTCGCCGTCGGCGATCTCCACGTCGATGCCATGCAGCACGTGCTGCTTGCCGTCGTAGGATTTCCTGACGCCCTTCAAGCTCAGCGCAGCCATTCTTGGTCTTTCTCCCGGTTGCCGTCCGTCATTTATTTCTCGGAATCGACGAGGCCGCGCACGAACCAGCGCTGCATCGCCAGCACGACGACGAGCGGCGGGATCATTCCCAGCAGCGTCGCCGCCATCACGTATTGCCATTCGGTCGCGGCGTCGCCGCTCGCGATCATCGTCTTGATACCCACCACCGCCGTCGACAGCGACGCCTCCGTCGTGATCAGGATCGGCCACAGATACTGGTTCCAGCCGTAGATGAACGTGATCACGAACAGCGCCGCGATGCTCGTCTTCGACAGCGGCAGCACGACGTCCCAGAAGAACCGCAGCGGCCCCGCGCCGTCGATGCGCGCCGCATCCATCAGCTCGTCGGGCAGCGTCATGAAGAACTGGCGGAACAGGAACGTCGCGGTCGCCGATGCGATCAGCGGCAGCGTGAGCCCCGCGTAGGTGTTCGTCAGGTGCAGCGTCGACACGACCTGCACGGTCGGGAAGATCCGCACTTCCACCGGCAGCATCAGCGTGACGAAGATCAGCCAGAACGCCGTGTTGCGGAACGGGAAGCGGAAATAGACGATCGCGTACGCGGACAGGATCGACACCGCGATCTTGCCCACCGCGATGCCCAGCGCCATCGCGAAGCTGTTCACGAGCAGGCGGCCGAACGGCGCCGTCGTGCCGCCACTGCCGTGCCCCCAGATGTACGCGACGTTCTCGAACAGGTGCGTGCTCGGCACGAGCGACAGCGGCACCGTGAACACTTCCTGCGCGTTCATCGTCGCCGCGCAGAACGCGACGTAGACGGGAAACACGATCAGCACCACACCGGCGATCAGCACCGCGTGGCAGAACAGGTCGAAGCCCTTGCGATTTTCGATCATGCGTATTGCACCCTGCGTTCGACGAAGCGGAACTGGATCACCGTGAGCCCGACGACGATGATCATCAGCACAACCGACTGCGCGCCCGAGCTGCCGATGTCGAGCCCCTGGAAGCCTTCCGCGAAGATCTTGTAGATCAGCGTCTTCGTGCTCTGCGCCGGGCCGCCGCCGGTGGCCGCGTCGATCACCGGGAACGTGTCGAAAAACGCGTAGACGAGGTTCACGACCAGCAGGAAGAAGCTGGTGGGAGACAGCAGCGGCAGCACGATGTTGAAGAAGCGCCGCACCGGCCCGGCGCCGTCGATCGCTGCCGCCTCGATCAGCGAGCGCGGGATCGCCTGCAGGCCCGCATAGAAGAACAGGAAGTTGTAGCTCACCTGTTTCCACACCGACGCGAGCACGACGAGGAACATCGCCTGCCCGCCGTTCAGCGCGTGGTTCCACACGATGCCGCTCTTCGCGAGCGCATAGGTGATCAGGCCGATGCTCGGGTTGAACAGGAACGCCCACAGCACGGCGGCGATCGTCGGCGCGACTGCGTACGGCCAGATCAGCAGCGTGCGGTACACGCGCGCGCCACGGATCACGCGGTCGGCGCACGCGGCGAGAATCAGCGACACGACGAGCCCGCTCACCGTGACGAGCGAGCTGAACACGAGCGTCGTGCGGAACGAATCGAGATACAGCGGATCGGCGAACAGGTGCGTGAAGTTCGCGAGGCCGACGAATTCGCTCGACGTGCCGAACGCATCCTGCATCTGCGTCGACTGCCACAGCGCGACGCCGGCCGGCCACAGGAAGAACACGGCGGTGATCGCGAGCTGCGGCGCGATCAGCAGGTACGGCAGCAGGCTCGTACCAAAACGGGAACGGGATTGCATCGCGGATATCCGGTCAGGCGTAACGGAAAGGGGGTCGTGCCGCCGGCCGGCGCACGCATCCGGACAGGACGCGACGCGGCCGGCGGCACGGTGCGATGCGGGCTCAGCCGCCCGACTTCTCGAAGCGGCGCAGCAGTTCGTCGCCGCGCGACGCGGCCGAATCGAGCGCGTCCTTCGGCGATTTCTTCTGCGCCCAGACCTGTTCGAATTCCTCGTCGACCACCGTGCGGATCTGCGGCATGTTGCCCAGGCGCAGCCCCTTCGTGTACGGCAGCGGCGGCTTGTTCAGCATCTGCTTGATCGCGGTTTCGGCGCTCGGGTTCTTCGCGTAGAAGCCCTGCTGGCGCGTGAGGTCGTACGCCGCGGTCGTCACGGGCAGGTAGCCCGTGTCCTGGTGCCACTTCGCGGCGACGGCCGGCGAAGCCAGGTATGCGAGGAATTTCGCGACGCCCTTGTAGGTCGCCGGATCCTTGCCCGCCAGCACCCACAGGCTCGCACCGCCGATGATCGCGTTCTGCGGCGCGCCCTTCACGTTCGCGTCGTACGGCATCATGCCCGTGCCGTAGCTGAACTTCGCGAACTTCTGCACGTTCGCGAGCGCGCCCGACGACGTCGTCAGGATCCCGCAGTCGCCGCTGTAGAACTTCGCCGACGCTTCATCCTTGCGGCCAGCGTACGTGAACGTGCCGTCCTTCGCCATCTGCTGCAGGAACGAGATGTGTGCGATCTGCTGCGGCTTGTTGAATTCGAGCACCGCGTCGGTACCGTCGAAGCCGTTGTTGCGGCTCGCGAACGGCAGCCCGTGCCACGCGCTGTAGTTCTCGAGCTGGATCCAGCCCTGCCAGCCGGTCGTGAAGCCGCATGCCATCCCCGACTTGCGCAGCTTCTCGGCATCGGCCTGCACGTCGGCCCACGTCTTCGGCGGCTGGTTCGGGTCGAGCCCGGCCTTCTTGAACGCGTCCTTGTTGTAGTACAGCACCGGCGTCGAGCTGTTGAACGGCATCGAAACGAGATGGCCCGTCTTCGCGTCGCTGTAGTAGCTCGCGATGGTCGGCACGAACGCCTTTTCGTCGAGCGGCACGCCGGCCTGCTTGAACACGTCGTAGACCGGCACGACGGCCTTCTTCGCCTGCATCATCGTGGCCGTGCCGACTTCATAGACCTGGAGGATCGCCGGCGCGTTGCCGCTGCGATAGGCGGCGATGCCGGCCGCGAGCGCCTGGTCGTAGGTGCCCTTGAAGACCGGCACGATCTTGTAGTCGCTCTGCGACGCATTGAACTGGTCGGCGATCGCATTGACCCGCTCGCCGAGCGCGGCCTCCATCGCATGCCAGAACTGGATTTCCGTCGCGGCGAGCGCCACGTGCTGCATCCCGAACATCAGCGCGCCGCCGAGCGCGATCGAACGAACCAGTGTCCCCGCAGGCTTCTTCTTCATCGACCTCTCTCCTATGAAAACGTTACCAACAGCGTCTGCAACATTCCCGTCGCCATTGAACCGGCGAAGTCTAGTGATCGTTTGTGACAGTCAGTTGTCGCCGATGACGAACAGGCGCTGATACTCCTTCAGCGCGAAGCGGTCGGTCATGCCGGCGATGTAGTGCGCGACGAGGCGCGGCTGCTGCGCGGTGTCGTCGGACTGATACGGCGGCGGCAGCAGGCGCGGATCGTCGATGAACGCGTCGAACAGGCCGGTGACGACGCGCTGCGCCTTGCTCGCCATGCGCATCACCTTGTAGTGGCGATAGAGGTTCTTGAAGAGGAAACGCTTGAGGGCGGCCGCTTGCGCAGCGACCGTTTCGCTGTGCGACACGAGCGGCGGCGCGGCGCGCACGTCGTCGAGCGATGCGGGCGCGACACGCGCGAGATTGCGCGTCGTCTCGTCGATCAGGTCGACGATCAGCGTGTTGATGATGCGGCGCACCGTCTCGTGCACGAGGCGGCGGCCTTCGAGGTGCGGGAATTCGGCGAGCGCCGCCTCGTAGTGGCGCTGCCACAGCTCGACTTCCGCGAGCTGCTCGATCGTGATCAGGCCGGAACGCAGGCCGTCGTCGACGTCGTGGTTGTTGTATGCGATCTCGTCCGCGATGTTGGCGAGCTGCGCTTCGAGCGACGGCTGGCGGCCCTGCAGGAAGCGCTCGCCGAGCGCGCCGAGCTTGCGCGCATTCTCGCGCGAGCAGTGCTTCAGAATGCCTTCGCGCGTCTCGAAGCACAGGTTCAGCCCGTCGAACGCGCCGTAGTGCTCCTCGAGCTCGTCGACGACCGCCAGGCTCTGCAGGTTGTGCTCGAAGCCGCCGTGCTCGCGCATGCAGGCATTCAGCGCATCCTGCCCGGCATGGCCGAACGGCGTATGACCGAGGTCGTGCGCGAGCGAGATCGCTTCGACGAGATCCTCGTTCAGGCGCAGGTTGCGCGCGACCGAGCGCGCGATCTGCGCGACTTCGAGACTGTGCGTGAGGCGTGTGCGGAACAGGTCGCCTTCGTGATTGACGAAGACTTGCGTCTTGTATTCGAGCCGGCGGAACGCGGTCGAATGGACGATGCGGTCGCGGTCGCGCTGGAATTCGGTGCGCGCCGCCGGCGGTGCTTCCGGATGGCGACGGCCGCGCGACTGTGACGCATGTGCGGCATACGGAGCGAGATGGGCTTCCAGCGCCGCCAGCGTCGGCGGCTCGGCCACCGGCGCAGCTGACGCGTGGCCGGCTTCGGGCAGTGTGCTGCTGGATGTCTCGCTCACGTCTCCTCCATGTCAGGGGCGCCGGGGCATCCGGGCCGCCGTTAGCGGGTGGTCTGCGCCAGTGTGGCGAACACGGCTTCGTCCGGCGCCTGCGTGATCAGCGTATCGCCGAATCGCTTCAGCAGGATGAACTTGATCGCACCGGCCTCGGCCTTCTTGTCGACGCGCATCAGGTCCATATAGCGCGCATCGCCGAGCGCGGGCCCGCGGGTCGGCAGGTGCGCAGCCGCGATCACCGCATCGAGGCGCTGCCGCGACGCTTCGTCGAGCAGGCCGAGCCGCACCGACAGGTCGCCCGCCATCACCATCCCGCAGCCGACCGCTTCGCCGTGCAGCCACTCGCCATAGCCGAGCCCGGCCTCGATCGCATGGCCGAACGTGTGGCCGAAATTCAGGATCGCGCGCAGGCCGCCTTCGCGTTCGTCGGCCGCCACCACGCTCGCCTTGATCTCGCACGAGCGCTTCACCGCATGCGCGAGCGCAGCCGGGTCGCGACGGTTCAACGCGTCGACGTTCGCCTCGATCCAGTCGAAGAATTCCGCATCGGCGATCGCGCCGGTCTTGATGATCTCGGCGACGCCGGCCGCCAGTTCGCGGTCGGGCAAGGTCGTCAGCGCGCCGATGTCCGCGATCACGGCCTGCGGCTGGTAGAACGCGCCGATCATGTTCTTGCCGAGCGGGTGGTTGATGCCCGTCTTGCCGCCGACCGACGAGTCGACCTGCGACAGCAGCGTCGTCGGCACCTGGATGAACGGCACGCCGCGCATGTAGCACGCGGCCGCGAAACCCGTCATGTCGCCGATCACGCCGCCGCCGAGCGCGACGAGCGTCGTCTTGCGATCCGCGCGGTCGGTCAGCAGGCCGTCGAAGATCAGGTTCAGCGTTTCCCAGTTCTTGTACGCCTCGCCGTCCGGCAGCACGACCGTCGACACGCGCTTGCCGAGCGGCGCAAGCGCCGCACGCAGCGCGTCGCCGTAGAGCGGATCGACCGTCGTGTTCGTGACGATCGTGACGGACGAGCCCTTGATATGCGGCGCGAACAGCTCGGCGCGGCCGATCAGGCCGGCGCCAATGTGAATCGGATAGGCGCGGTCGCCCAGGTCGACGTTGACAGTAATCATGCTTGTAGCGGCTTGGCGATGACGCCGGCCAGTTCGAGTTGCATCAGCACCATGTTGACGAGACCGTTGACCGACGGACGGCCGGTCTCGATGACGAAATCCGCGCATTCGCGGTACAGCGGGTCGCGTACCTCGTACAGCGCTTCGAGACGCCCCTTCGGATCTTCGGTCTGCAGCAGCGGGCGGTTCTTGTCCTTGCGCGTGCGCAGCCACAGATCGTGCGGATTGGCGCGCAGGTAGACGACGATGCCGTGGTTTTTCAGGCAGTCGCGGTTTTCCGGGCGCAGCACCGCGCCGCCGCCCGTCGCGAGCACGATGTTCTCGCGCTGCGTGAGATCGGCGATCACCTGCGTTTCGCGATCGCGAAACCCGGCCTCGCCCTCCATCTCGAAGATCACCGGAATGCGCGCGCCCGTGCGGGCCTCGATTTCGTGGTCGGAGTCGAAGAACGTCCTGTCGAGACGACGCGCGACCGCACGGCCCACGGTGGTCTTACCCGCTCCCATAAGGCCGACGAAAAATACGTTTGCATGTGGGTCCCGCGCTTGCAACGGCTTCCTCTGCTTCAATCTTGCTGGTGTGTGGCGCAGCTTACTGGCAAAGCGGCTGCCTTGTCGAGCCTGCGTCGGCGGCTTCCGTCCCCGTTTTCTCGGCATCCGTGCTGACCGCGCCGCGCGCATTGCAGCGCGCATCGACGACGGTCGGCGTGATGAAAACGACCAGTTCGTTACGCTGATCGCGTTGCGCGCGGTGCCGGAAAAGCGCGCCCAGAAACGGTATTTTGCCCAAGAGCGGCACGCGCGTCACATCGTTCCGGTTCAGTTGTTCATAGATCCCGCCGATCGCGACTGTCCCGCCGTTCTCGACCTCAACGCGCGTCTGGACGTGCTTCGTATGGATCGCGGGGCCGGCCGCCGTCGGCTCGCCGATGCTGTCCTTCGTCACGTCCAGGTCAAGCACTACGCGCCCGTCCGGCGTGATTTGCGGCTCGACCTCCAGTTTGAGCGTGGCCCGGCGGAACTGCACGCCGCTCACGCCGTTCCCGACCTTCGCCTGGTACGGCAACTCCGAGCCCTGTTCGACGATGGCCTTGACGCGATCGGCAGTCACCACGCGCGGGCTCGACACGACCTGGCCCCGCCCTTGCGCCTCGAGCGCGCTCAGCTCGACGTCGAGCACACGGCTGAGCGGCGCGGCGAACAGCGTGAAGCCGGCGGTTGCCGCTTCGAAGCCGCCGAGCGGCCGCGCAGCCAGGTCGAGCGCGTTGCCGGCAACGGTCGTAGACGTGCCGCTCTCGCCCGACGGCGGCCGCTCCCGCGCCCGCAGCGCGACGCGTGCGCCGAGATTGCGCGAAAAACCCTGCTCGCCCTCGACGATGCGGGCCTCGATCCGGACCTGCCGCGACGGCCGGTCAATCGCCTCGATCAGGCTCGCGATCTGGTCGAGACGCGGCGCGAGATCGGTGACGAACAGCAGGTTCGTGCGCGGATCGGCCGCCGCGGCGCCGCGCTTCGACAGCAGGCGCTGGCCGGTCGCGCCGGCCAGCAGTCGCTGCACGTCCTGCGCACGCGGGTAGTGCAGCGCGAACGTCCGGCTCGCAAGCGGCTCGAGATCGGCGGCCCGCGCGTGCATTTCGAAGCGCTCGCGTTCGCGGGCGGCCAGTTCGACCGCCGGCGTGACCCATATCACGTTGCCCCGCCGGGTCATCGCGAGCCCGTGCGTGTCGAGCAGCGTGTCGAAGGCATCGCGCCAACGGACATTGTTCAGACGTAACGTGACGGTGCCGCGCACCTGCTCGCTGACGACGATATTGAGCCCCGTGAACCGCGCGAACGCGTCGAACGCGGCTGCAAGCCCTGCGCCCTGCAGATTCAGCGAGATCCGCCGCGTGTCGTCCGCATCGCCCGGTTGCCGGGCCGCAGCGTCGCCCATCCGGGCCGGTGGCGCCAACGGGATCGGCGGCCCCTCCAGCCCGGGTGCGCGGGCGGCGGCCTCCGCTTGCAGCGCCGCGCGAGCCGCCTGATCGAACGGCGGCGGATCGGCCTCCGTCGCTACGGTGTGATCCGCACCGTCCACCGCGCCTTGTGGCAACGGCAGGCCCGGCACCTGCGTATCCAACGATGCGGCAGGCCAGACGGCCGGCAGCGGCGGCAATGACGCGCTTGCACCGGACGCGGTCAATCCGGCCCAAACGGCGAGCACCCGGCATCCGTGCTTGATCATGGCTGCCTCCCGTCGTCCAGCGTGACCCGGTACGCGCCGTCCGCTGTCGCGAGCGTCACGGCGACGGGATCGACTCGCACCACCCGCGCGGCCCCGAGGGTGTCGCCGGGGACCACGGCCGTGAACGCGCCGTCACCGTCGTCGAACAGCGCGAGACCGGTACGCCCGTCGCGAATCGTGCCGGCCAAGCGGACAGCCGCTCCCTCCGCTTCAGACGAACCGCCCTCGCCGAACGGATCGGCGCCGGGCACGTCGGCCAGAACCGACGCGTCTCCGCCCGTGGACGTTGGCGCCGGCAACCCCGGAAACACGTCGACGGACATTTCCACGCGCGCGGCCTCCTTTCCCCGTTCGACACGTAGCGCGGACGGCACTGCCAGAACCGGGAAACGAGCCAGCCCGCCGACCATCTGCAGCAACGCGTGAAAACGGCCCTCCGCGACGATGCGCACCGTGCGCCGACCGTCCGGCACCGCGCCATCGGTGTGCAGCGGTTCGATCGATATGTCGCGCAACCCGCTCGACGCGGCGCGATTTGCCAGTTCCAGCATCAACGCAGCCCATTCCGGCGTGCGCGGCGAGCGATCGCCGTGTGCCGCCGCCGGTTGCACCCCGCGTTGCCGTTCAGCGGCAGCCAGGACGCGCCGCGCGTCGGCCTCCCGCATCTGCGCCGCGGCGAGCAGCGCGCGGCTATGCGCGAGCCCGCTCCAGTCGGCAGCATTCGCCAGATGAATGCCGCCCGCCAGCACGGCCGCGAATGCGAGCGCGCAGCCTGCGACGTGCACAGCCGCCGGCGGCACGCGCCGCATGCCGCCCCGCCATCCGTCGCCGCGCAGTGCGAACCGATGCGCGAGCACCGCCGTCATGCGCCACCTCCCGACGCATTCCGGGATGCCATCGCGTCGAGCCAGCGCAGCTGGACCGAGAACCGGAACGGCTTCCCGCCTGTCACGACCGGAGCACCGGAAGCAGGCTTCAGTGCATCGATATCGATCCGCCAGCCACGTTGCTCGCGCGCCATCCCACCGAGCCATCGCGCGGCCGCCCGGTAGCTCGCGGCGCGTGCATCGAGCACGGCACCGGCCGACGTCGTGCGCAGCGCGTCGAGCCGGACGGTGCCGTCACGCACCTGCGCCAGCGTGGCCAGCAGCCCTGCGACGTGCCGATAAGGCGCGGCGAGCGCGGCCGCCTGCGCGTCGCGTTGCGCGGCAACGGCCGCAGCCTTGGCTGCACGTGTCGCGGCCGCCACCTGCGGCTGCAACTGCCGCAGCCGCGCCTCCACACTCGCGCGCTGGGCATCCACGCGCCACCGCGCCCCGGTGGCGGCGCCCGTCCACAGGCCGGCGCCGAGCACACCGAACAGAATCGCCGCACCGCACTGCGCGGCGCGGCGACGTCGCAACGCCTGCGCCAGCCGCTCGCGGTACGGCAGCAGGTTGAAACCGCCCGGCTCCGCACGACAGGCCGTCATTCCCACACCCCGCGCAAGGCCAGCCCGAATGCGACCGCCCATGCCGGGCCGCCCGGCATGCCGGCGGCCGGGCACGGTTGCCCATTCCAGCCGGTGCAGTCGAACGACACCGCAACCGCGCCGAGCACGTCGCCAATCTCGGCGACGGACGTGTCGAAGCGGGCGATACACCGCTCGTCCCCTGACACGAGTACGCAACACACGGCCCCGAGCGCGCGCTGGCGCAATGCATCGGAAAACGCCCCCGGCACGGCGCCGGACAGCGTCAGCACCGGTACGGCCAACGGGCCGTCAATCCGCCAGCCGTGCACGCCCGAGTCATGGAACCAGAGCGCCGCATAGGGGCCCGCCTGCGCGTCGGGTTCGAATTGCGCGGCATAGCGCAGCGCGCGCAGCGCCGCGGCCGACTCGCCGTCGACCACCGTCAGGTCGACACCGGCCTGGGCGGCCACGTCGATCCGCCGTTCGAGCAGCGCCAGCGGAGCCACGGCAATCTCGATCTCGCCGGCTCCCGCGCCGCCGTCCTGCCGCCAGTCGAACGCGAGACTGTCCGGCGCCAGCCCCGAGATGCGTTCGGCCGCCTGCCGCGCGGCGTCCTCGACATCGGCCCGACCGGCCAGGTCGAGCGTCGCGGTGCGCATCTCGTCATCGTGCAACGCCATCACGCCGCGCGTGTCACACCGCACCCCGGCCGCCGACAGTCTCGACACGGCAGCGGCCAGCGCACGCGCAACCGCCGCCCAGCGCGCATCCTCCGGCCCGCCCGCCAACCCGACCGGCTCCCGCTCCAGCCCCTCGACGCACACCTCCGCGCCCCGGCCGCACCGGCTCAGCACGGCCACCCTCACCTCATCCGCACCGACGTCGATTCCCGTCGACCGTTGCCCACCCTGCGCAAACCGCGCTCGCCATCGTCCCGCCATCCCAGCCTCCCGAAATCGTCGCGGCCCATGCCGCGTTTCCGAGACCTGATTCTGCAAATCGGCGCGTGCGGCCGACAGTCGGCCTAACGGCCAGCATCCGCTCGCGACGGCCATGCGCGGGCTATGCTGGAAGCACGCCGGACCGCGTCTTCGCGGCGGGCGCCCCCCGCGTCAGGACCGGTCTTACCGGGCAGCTATAATCGCGGGACTGTTTTCCGGTATGCCTATGCAATCCACGACTCCTACGTCCCCGCCTCCCGCCCCGGAGCCGAAGAAGCGGCCCTGGTGGCAAAAAGTCCTGCTCGGATTCGCCACGATGTGCGTCGCGCTCGTCGTGGCCGGCGGCCTCGTGCTCGGCTATGCGCTCGTCGTTGCATGGCCGAACATGCCGTCGCTCGACGCGCTGACCGACTATCGACCGAAGGTGCCGCTGCGCATCTATACGTCCGATCACGTGCTGATCGGCGAATTCGGCGAAGAGCGCCGCGACGTCGTCCATTTCAAGGACGTGCCCGACTCGCTGAAGAAGGCGATCCTCGCGATCGAGGACGCACGCTTTTACGATCACGGCGGCGTCGACCTCACCGGCATCGTCCGCGCCGGCATCGTCGCGCTGACGAACGGCCATGCGTCGCAAGGTGCGAGCACGATCACGATGCAGGTCGCGCGCAACTTCTTCCTGTCGAGCGAGAAGACCTACACGCGCAAGATCTACGAGATGCTGCTCGCGTACCGGATTGAGCGTGCGCTGACGAAGGATCAGATTCTCGAGGTCTACATGAATCAGATCTATCTCGGCCAGCGCGCGTATGGCTTCGCCAGCGCCGCGCGGGTCTACTTCGGCAAGGACCTGAAGGACATCTCGCTCGCCGAAGCCGCAATGCTTGCCGGGCTGCCGAAGGCGCCGTCCGCGTACAACCCGGTCGTGAACCCGAAGCGGGCGAAGGTGCGCCAGGAATACATCCTGCAACGGATGCTCGAGCTGAACTTCATTTCGCGCGAACAGTACGACGAAGCTTCCGCGCAGCCGCTCGTCGTCAAGGGTCCGGGCCGCGATTTCAGCGTGCACGCCGAGTACGTCGCGGAAATGGTCCGACAAATGATGTACGCGCAGTACCGTGAGGAAACCTACACGCGCGGCTTCAACGTCGTCACGACGATCGACTCCGCGGATCAGCAGGTCGCGTACACCGCGCTGCGCAAGGGCATCATGGATTACGAACGCCGGCACGGCTATCGGGGGCCGGAAGGCTTCATCGAGCTGCCGGCCGGGGCAGACGACCGCGAACAGGCGATCGACGATGCGCTGCTCGAACACCCCGACAACGGCGAACTGATCGCCGCGGTCGTCACGGCCGCCAGCCCGCGCCAGATCACGGTCGCGTTCATCGACGGCAGCAATGCGACGATCGAGGGCGACAACCTGCGCTTCGCATCGGGCGCGCTGTCGGCCAATGCGCAGCCGAATCGCCGCATCCGCCCGGGCGCGATCGTCCGCGTCGTGAAGAACGACGCCGGCAAATGGTCGATCACGCAGTTGCCGCAGGTCGAGGGGGCATTCCTGTCGATCGTCCCGCAGGACGGCGCGATCCGCTCGCTCGTCGGCGGCTTCGACTACAACAAGAACAAGTTCAACCACGTCACGCAGGCGTGGCGGCAGCCGGGTTCGTCGTTCAAGCCGTTCATCTATTCGGCGTCGCTCGACAAGGGCCTCGGGCCGGCCACCGTGATCAACGACGGCCCGCTGTATTTCAGCGCCGCCGAAACGGGTGGCCAGCCCTGGGAGCCGAAGAACTACGGCGGCGGCTTCGAAGGCCCGATGTCGATGCGCACCGCGCTGCAGCGCTCGCGCAACCTCGTGTCGATCCGGATCCTGAACCACATCGGCACGAAGTACGCGCAGCAGTACATCACCCGCTTCGGCTTCGACGCCGAACGCCATCCGGCCTACCTGCCGATGGCACTCGGCGCGGGCCAGGTCACGCCGCTGCAGATGGCGGGCGCGTACTCGGTCTTCGCGAACGGCGGCTACCGCGTCAATCCGTACCTGATCGCCGAAGTCACCGATCCGAACGGCGCGATCGTCGTGCGCGCGCAGCCGCTCGTCGCCGAGCAGAATGCACCGCGCGCGATCGACCCGCGCAACGCGTACGTGATGAACAGCCTGCTGCAGAGCGTCGCGCAGCGCGGCACGGGCGCACGGACCAACGTGCTGAAGCGCACCGACCTCGCGGGCAAGACCGGCACGACGAACGACTCGCACGACGCGTGGTTCGCCGGTTACCAGCACACGCTCGCCGCGATCGCGTGGATCGGCTACGACAATCCGCGCAGCCTCGGCGATCGCGAAACGGGGGGCGGCCTGTCGCTGCCGGTCTGGATCGACTACATGGGCGCCGCGCTGAAGGGCGTGCCCGAGTTCAAGCCGACGATGCCGGACGGCGTCGAATCGCTCGGCGGCGAGTTGTACTTCACCGAGTTCGCGCCGGGCCACGGCTTCGTGTCGACGGTCGGCGTACCGCAGGCACCGGCCGCGCAGAACGTCGACGCCACCGTGCCGCACGTCGACGAGCAGGAAAAGCAAGACATCATGAACCTGTTCGCGCACTGACCACCGGCCGGACATGAAAAAAGCGCCCCGCGGGGGGTAATGCCGTTCAGTTAAGGTCTTTCCGAAGATATCGAACGGCATAACGAGCCGGAAGGGATTTGACGGCCCGATCGCATTTACGATCGGGCCGTTTTACGTTGATGAGCAGTTTGAGGTGCTCACGTAGTCGTTTCAGAACGGCGGGGAGCTTTGCCAATGCTGGCGTACGCGCGGCCCACATCATCTCGTGCTGGATAAGGTGGAAGGAGCGCACGAAACTGAGTTCGGTTGGCTCGCACTTGGCCTCGAAGGCAGCGCAGGCCATTTCGCGACGGATCAGGTTGTAGGCGATCAAAGCGCCCCAGATTTCCTGATAAAGGCCTTCGACAGTCCGGCTGCGTAGCGTCAGTGCGCTGCCAAGCATGGATTGCTTGAGCTCGCGATAGCTGGTTTCAACCTGCCAGCGACGTTCGTAGCAGGCATTCAAATCCGCCACCTTGAATCGACGTCGATCGGTCAGCGAAGTCAGCAGCACCCGCTCACGGCCCGCCGCATCAAGCACGCGAATCGCGCGAGCCATCCACCATTCAGGCAACTCCGGGCACTTCTGCCGCGCCTGCGGTGAAACACGCATTCGCACCAAGGCATCCTCGGATTTGCCAGACACGACTTCCCAGCGCGTATTGGATTTGGCGGGAATCAGGAAGTGGCGATTACGTTCGCCTGCGCTCAGGCCGCACAGGATCTCGGCGGATAGAAAGCCCTTGTCGAAGACCGTCAGCGAATGATCCGGAATCTGTTCCAGCAATTGCTTGGCATACAGCATCTCATTCGTGTCGTAGCGACCAAACGCAATGTTTGCAACGAGGTGAGTCGGAAGCGAGCTCAGGGTCACGGCTCGCACCTGCGGATAGCTCGCCACCTTGCCGCTGGCATAGCCCTGAGCGCCGAAGTGTTCGCGATTGGCCGGACTGTCTGGCGTGCGTAACGTGGTGCCATCCATGGCCCACAAGCTCAACCCCTTGAAGGCGTGGCGTGCCGCGTCTTGCTGGCACCAGGCTTGCGCGGTTCGCTCGAACAACCACGCCATGGGCGCATCACCCAATCGCTGCCGAGCCTGAGCGATGGCGCTCTTGCTGACGAACGTCGCTTCGTTGGGCAACACCAGATCCAGGCTATCGACCACCTCACTGATGGACCAGTGGCGGTAGATCGCCAGCGCGATGACCAACCACACGACTTGTTCGGCCGGTAAGCGTCGGCGACGAATGCTGGCCGTGCCCGTGGCATCAATGGCTTGCTCGATCCACTCCTGCGGCAGATGCTCGCCCAGCCGACTTAGGTCGGCGGGCGCTGCATCCAACAGGAAGGTCAGGTGGTCGCTTAGCATCGCGACCAAAGTTAACAGCTTGCCGCCCCGTTTACAACTCCAAACCCCGAAAACAAAAATGCCGTTCAGGTCTTAACTGAACGGCATTACCCCGCGGGGGGCGCTTTTTCTTTGGCACGACGCGTCGACGCGCAGCCCCGGCTTCGGCCCGAGCGGTTACGGCGCGCTGAACGTGATCGGCAGGCCGGCCTGCTGCGTCGCGTATTCGGTGAGCGCCGAGAAAAACTCGGTGCCCGTGCGCGTATCGCGCCATTCGCCGTCGATGAAACGGTAGTGGAAACCGCCCGCCCGAGCGGCGATCCACACTTCCTTCATCGGCGGCTGCAGGTTGACGATGATCTTCGAGCCGTTCTCGAACGTCAGCGTCAGGACGCTGCCGTTGCGCTCCAGATCGATGTCGTGATCGCCGTCGTTGGCGTCGTCGACAGTACGCTCGACGGCCGCCAGCACGGCCTCGGCACGGGTCAGGTATTCGGTATCGGACATGCTAAACTCTATCGGTTCAATTGTTCAGGGACGATCATGCGAGTCGTTTTCCGGATGAGCGCGATTGTAGCGGCTTTGGCGATTCTTGCCGGCTGCGGTCAAAGCGGCGCGCTCTATATGCCCACCGTGCCTCCGATGCCCAAGCCACTCCAGCAGCAGGACACACCGCCGTCGGACGTGAAGCCGACCGATGAAAACGCGTCGTCCGACAGTGTGCCCGATTCGTCCGGCACGCCGCTCACGCTGTCACCCGAACTGTCGAGCAGCGCATCGTCGATGCCTGCACCGGCGTCGAGCCCGGCCGCGAAGTAACGACGCGCCACCTGCACGGCTCACGAAACAAGGCGATGACTTCCCGTGCATCGCCTTTTGTTTTTTCAGGCTGCGCCGTCACGCGCGCACGCGCCGCCATCCCCATGCGATGAGCCGCCAGCCGAGCAGCACGGCGACGATTCCCGCATACAGCTTCGGCTGCGCCAGATTGTGCTTGCCGGCTCGCATCCACCAGAAGTGCAGCACGGCGAATAGTGCGATCGCATAGATCGCGCGGTGCAGCGTCGCCCAGTGGCGGCCCAGGCGGCGCACCATCGCGCGCGGCGACGTTGCCGCGAGCGGAATCAGCAGCACGAACGCGGCAAAACCGACCGTGATGAACGGGCGCTTGCCGACGTCCTTCAGGATCGCGACGACGTCGAACCACTTGTCGAACCACAGGTAGGTCGTGAAGTGCAGCGTCGCGTAGAAAAACGCGAACAGCCCGATCATCCGCCGAAAGCGCAGCAACGCGGCGAACCCCGTCATGCGCCGAAGCGGCGTGACGGCGAGCGTGATGCACAGGATCACGAGCGTCCAGAGCCCCGTCGAGCGCGTGATGAACTCGATCGGATTCGCGCCGAGCCGGTCGGTCAGCCCGAACAGCACGAGACGCGCGAGCGGATAAAGGCCGGCCGCGAAAACCAGCACCTTGGCCGGTGCGAGCCAGCGCGGCGCGGCGGGACGGACCGCACCCGCCCGGGCGGCACGTGCGGCACCTTGGCCGGTGCCGGCCGTGGGCGCGGCCGTCAGCGTCGAAGGGGGCATGTCGTTTCTCACCGTCGCCCTCAGAAATTCTTCTTCAGGTCCATGCCCTGATACATCGACGCGACCAGGTCGCCGTAGCCGTTGAACATCAGCGTCTTGCGCTTCGGCGTGAAAAAGCCGTCCTCGCCGATGCGCCGCTCGGTCGCCTGGCTCCAGCGCGGATGATCGACGTTCGGGTTCACGTTCGAATAAAAGCCGTACTCGTTCGACGCGTACGTGTTCCAGCTCGTCTTCGGCTGCTTGTCGACGAAGCGGATCTTCACGAGCGACTTCGCGCTCTTGAAGCCGTACTTCCACGGCACGACGATCCGCACCGGCGCGCCGTTCTGGTTCGGCAGCACCTGCCCGTAGACGCCCATCGTCAGCAGCGTCAGCGGATTCATCGCCTCGTCCATCCGCAGTCCTTCCGAGTACGGCCAGTCGAGCACGGGCGCCGAGAGGCCGGGCATCTGCGACGGATCGGCCAGCGTGACGAACTGCACGTATTTCGCGTTGCCGGTCGGCTGCACGCGCTTGATCAGCTCGGACAGCGGCACGCCGATCCACGGGATCACCATCGACCAGCCCTCGACGCAGCGCAGCCGGTACACGCGCTCCTCGAGCGGCGCGAGCTTCAGCAGTTCGTCGAGATCGAACACCTTCGGATGCAGCACCTCGCCCTCGACGCTCACCCGCCACGGGCGCGGCCGCAGCGTGCCCGCGTTCTGCGCGGGGTCGCTCTTGTCGGTGCCGAATTCGTAGAAGTTGTTGTAGCTGGTGATGTCCTTGAACGGCGTCACCTTGTCGGCCGCGACGAACTTCGCATTCGTCTTCGCCGCAAGCTTCGCGGCCCGCGCATCGGGCGACGCATAGGCGGCCAATGCTGCGCCGCTGCCGCCGAGCAACCCGCCCGCCGCCGCGAGGCCAGCCGCCTGCAATACGCGCCGCCGGTTCTCGAACACCGCACGCGGCGTGATTTCGTCGGGCGCAATATCGCCGCCGGTCAGTACGTTCCGCAAAGGGCGTTTGATCCACATCGTGCTGCTCCTCCTGCCTGCGCCGCGCGCAGTTTCATGAGCGTTCGACCCGGCCCGCCCTGCGCCGTTCGACGCCCGGACCACCCGCCCGTTACAAAAGAAAACCGCCGGGCACGCAGTGCACCGGCGGTCTCATAGTCGAACGAGCAGCGGAAATCTTACAGCTTGCCGTAGCTGTGCAGCCCGGACAGGAACATGTTGACGCCGAGGAACGCGAAGGTCGTCACGAGCAGGCCCGTCAGCGCCCACCATGCGGCCACCGTGCCGCGCAGGCCCTTCATCAGGCGCATGTGCAGCCACGCCGCGTAGTTGAGCCACACGATCAGCGCCCAGGTTTCCTTCGGGTCCCAGCTCCAGTAGCCGCCCCATGCTTCGGCGGCCCACAGCGCGCCGAGGATCGTCGCGATCGTGAAGAACGCGAAACCGACCGCGATCGACTTGTACATCACGTCGTCGAGCACGTCGAGCGTCGGCAGGCGATCGGCGAGCACGCCGCGCTCCTTCATCAGGTACGCGACCGACACCATCGCCGACAGCGCGAAGCTGCCGTAGCCGATGAAGTTCGCCGGCACGTGGATCTTCATCCACCAGCTCTGCAGCGCCGGCACGAGCGGCTGGATCTGCTGCGCGTCGCGCGCGACCGAGTACCACATCAGGAAGCCTACGGCCGCGCTGATCACCAGCAGCACGAACGCGCCGAGCGCGCGCGTGCCGTAGTGGCCTTCGTAATACAGATAGAGCAGCGCGGTGATCAGGCTGAACAGCACGAACACTTCATACAGGTTCGATACCGGAATGTGCCCGACGTCCGAACCGATCAGGTAGGACTCGTACCAGCGCACCATCAGGCCGGTGAAGCCCATCAGCACGGCGACCCACGTGAGCTTCTGGCCGATCGCAGAGCCCGACTCCGAGCGCGCGAGCAAGCCGATCCAGTAGAAAATCGTCGCGAGCACGAACAGCGCGCTCATCCACAGGATCGCCGACTGGCTCGACAGGAAGTACTTGAGGAAGAACGCCGAATCGGCGCGCGCGAGATCGCCCTGGTAGATCTGGATCGACAGCAGCGCCAGCACGGCGATCGACGCCATCATCAGCCGCGCGGGCTTCCAGCGCCAGCCGAGCGCGATGAGCGCCGGCACGGTGCCGATCATCACCGCCTTGTCGTAGTAATCCATGTGCGCGTTGTAGTGCACGAGCGCATAGCCCGCGCCCACCACGAGCGCCAGTGCGAACAGCCAGTCGAGCAACGACAGGCGCGCGAGGAACGGACGGTCGTCGAACAGCGGCGCCGTCACCGGAGCCTGGGCCGACGCCCGATGGGAAGAGGAGACTTGCGTGAGATCCATGATGTTACCGGGTGGAATTCTCGGAATCGGAACCGTCGCCGGCAGGCGGACGGGCCGTCGATGCCGCACCGGCCGGCGCGGCGTCGCGAGGTGCGGCGTGCAACGCGGCACCCGCCGCGTCGCGCGTCTGCACGAACTCTTTCTCGAAATCGAAGGTCTTGCGGGCCGTGGACATTGCCATCACCACATCGACGCCCGAACCGGCGTCCTTCAACCAGAACCAGAGGCGCCGCTCGCGCACGTAGAACATCGAGAAGATGCCGGCGACCAGCAGCAGGCTGCCAAGATACACCAGATTCTTGCCGGGTGCGCGCGTCAACTGAAATACCGAAGCTTGCACCTGCTTGAATGAGTCAAGCTGCAAATAGACCGGCGATCCATACAAAAAGCTGTCGGATAGCGCATTGATCGCGTTCTGCACGAAGCGGATCGTGTCGGTGCCCTGCTGCGCCGCCGGCTCGCCCGCACGCTCCCGCGCGATCTGCCAGACCTCCCACATCGACCCTTCGAGCATGCGCAGCAGCAGGCTTGCGGCTTTCTCCTGCTCGGCCTTCGGCACCGAGCGGTCGATGAACGTCGCCACCGCCTGGAAGCCGCCGATCGGCTGGCCATCGGCGCCACGCCCGACGCTGTCGTCGCCCGCCGCAAAAAGGGTCAGCACCTTCAGCGCGCTGTCCTGCAGGCGGCTGCGCAGCGATGCGTCCATGCCCGGCAGCGAACGCTGCGCGAAGCGCGCAGCGGCCTCGGCGCGCGCGGACGGATCCTCGAGCGCGGCACGCAGGTGCATCCATTCGCCGATCGAATCCTGGCTGTCGGCCGGGATCCGCATGTAGCGGAACGGGTCGTTCGGGCTCGCACGCACGCCGGCGAGGAACACGCGCTCGCCGTTCATGTCGACGGGCAGCATGTAGTTGTTGAATTCGCGCGCCTGGCCGTCCTTGCCGCGGATCTTGTACTGCACGGACGGGCCGATGTTGTGGAGCTGCGTCGGCTTCGACGTCTTCGCGCCGGAGCCGAGGCGTTCGTCGAACGCTTCCTTCAGCGAGCTCGTCGTCGCGACGCCGCGCACGTCCGGCTTGCCGTTCGCGTCGGCCATGTTCTCGACGTTGATCGCACGGAAATCGGAGAACTCGATCGTGTCGCCGTCGTTGCCCGGCATCTGCAGCGGCGCCGAACTGCCGATCGTCCCCTTCACGGGGAAGGTTTTCGCGTTGCCGCCGGTCATCGGGTAGGCCGTCATCTGCATCTGCGAGCCGCCGTCCTGGAAGCTCGACTGGTAGATCGACACACCCTTGTACGTGAACGGCTTGTTGACCTCGACGCGCGCCGGGATCTTCTGGCCGGTCTCGCGATCGATCACGACGATGTCGCTCGCGAACAGCTTCGGCATGCCCGTCGTGTAGTAGTCGACGATGAATTTGTTGAGCTGGATCGAGAACGGCAGGTCCTGGATCAGCGAGCCGCTCGGCTGGTTCAGGATCGCGGTCGACACGAACTGCCCCTCGGGCACCCACGCGTAGCCGCGGAACGTCGGGTTCGACGCGGACAGGCGATGGTCGGGCGAGATCTCGCTGATCGTCGCGCTCGTGTTGACCGGGCTCTTGCCGAACATCCACATCTGGAATTTGATCGGCAGGTTGCTGTCGAGCAGGCCGCCGATACAGATCACGACGATCGCGAGGTGCGCGGAGATGTAGCCCCACTTGGTCATCGCACCGCGCTTCGCGGAGATCAGCGTCGCGCCGTCGTTCTCACGCACGATGTGCTTGTAGCCGGCCTTGGTGACGAACGTCGCGAGCGTCGCAGTGACCGTCGCGCGCGTGCCGGACGTCGTGTACTCGGCCTTGTGGTGGAAGGCCCGCAGGCTGCCTTCGCGAACCTTGTCCTTCCAGCTCTTCGCATCGGCGAGCATCTTCGGCGCGTTGCGGATCACGCACAGCGAGATCGACACGACGAGGAAGATCAGGATCAGCATGAACCACCACGCGCTGTACACGTTGTACAGGCCGAGCGAGCGGAAGATGTCCGCCCAGAACGGCCCGAACTGGTTCACATAGTTCGGATACGGATCGTCCTGGGTCAGGACCGTGCCGATGATGCTCGCAATCGACAGCACCACCAGCAGCGCAATCGCGAAGCGCATTGAGCTCAGCAGCTCGACCGCGCGCTTGGACGCACCCTGACCCGACTTCGACTGCAACCCCGACGTGGTAACGCTCATTCAAACTCCGACTCAGGGGAAACAGCCCCCAACGCTCACTTTGATCATTGCCCCGGAAGGGGCGGCCAGCACGCTCGTGACGGCCGGCGCGCGCTGACAAAAAAGAAGGGCGAGGCAACCGCAACGACGCGGCGCCCCACCCTTTTCTTGTTCTGACTCCGGCCGCCCTTCGGGCGCCCGGTCATTCCGCTGGCGGCTGACCGCTCAACGCAGGCCCGCGATGTAATCCGCGACGGCCTTGATCTCGTTGTCCGACAGCCGCGTGGCGATCTGATGCATCGCCTCGTTGTTGTTGCGCGCGCCGGCACCCTGCTGGAACGCGGTCAACTGCGCGACCGTGTAATCGGCCCATTGCCCCGACAGACGCGGATACTGGACCGGGATCCCTTGCCCTGTCGGCCCGTGGCAGCTCGCGCAGGCAGGTACGCCCTTCTCCGCGATGCCGCCGCGATAGATCTTCTGGCCGATCGGCACGGTTGCCGCATCGCGCGCGGTGCCGAGCTTCGTCGTCTGCGCCCCGTAGTACGCGGCGACGTTGCGCATGTCGTCCGCGCTCAGCGCGCTCGCGAATCCGACCATCACCGCGTTGGTGCGCATCGGCCCCTTCGCGCCCGGCTGCGTCTTGAAGTCGTTCAACTGCTTGACCAGATATTCGGGATGCTGGCCGGCGAGCTTCGGGAAACTGCCCGACGCGCTATTGCCGTCGGCGCCGTGACACGACGCGCAGACCTGCCCGGCAATCGCCTTGCCACGGTCGAGATCCGGCTTTGCCGCATCCGCCGCGTTTGCCTCCGCTACGAAACCTACGAACCCTGCTGCAACCTGAAGCACCATCAGAGACTTGCACAGTCGATTCATTCGCACACCCTGTTTCGTCTTGTGGGAATTTGAGGTTCTGCAAAAAACGACGGCGTTCAGTCTACCGCAGAAGCTACATAAAAGCGCGAGGCAGGCGCCCGGTAGCCTTCGGCAAAACCGTCGTATTGTACAATATCGTGTTGAAAGCTCCGGCGCCTATCGGGGCTACCCCGCCTCCACCAAGCGGCTCGCGCCGCCCGTCCTTCCGGTTCCCATGGCCTTTCTGCTCCATCAAGCCCGCTTCTACACGACCGTCAACCATCTGCGCGACCTGCCGCCGACGGTCCAGCCGGAAATCGCGTTCGCGGGCCGCTCGAATGCCGGCAAGTCGACGGCGATCAACGTGCTGTGCAACCAGAAGCGGCTCGCCTTCGCGTCGAAGACGCCCGGCCGCACGCAGCATATCAACTACTTCTCCGTCGGTCCGGCCGCCGAGCCCGTCGCGAATCTCGTCGACCTGCCCGGCTACGGCTACGCGGAAGTGCCCGGCGCCGCCAAGGCGCATTGGGAAATGCTGCTGTCGTCCTACCTCGCGACCCGCTCGCAGCTCTGCGGCCTGATCCTGATGATGGATTCGCGCCGTCCGCTGACCGATCTCGACCGCCGCATGATCGAGTGGTTCGTGCCGACCGGCAAGCCGATCCACACGCTGCTGACGAAGTGCGACAAATTGACGCGGCAGGAAAGCATCAACGCGCTGCGGACCACGCAAAAGGGGCTCGATGCGTATCGTGACCAGGGCGTCCAGGGCAAGCTGACGGTCCAGCTGTTCTCGGCGATGAAGCGCGTCGGGCTCGACGAGGCGCACGAATTGATCGAAAGCTGGGTGCGGCCGTCCGTCGCCGACGAAAAAAGCGAGCCTGTAGCACAATGATCGGGCAACGCGCGGCCGGGATCGGCGGCGCGCACCTGACGGCGCCTGCGGTTTCGGCCGGCTCATAAAAAAACCCGCCGTTGAACGGCGGGTCAAACAGCCTAATCGAAAAACGACAGGCACCCGCTCAGGGAGGAGAAGCGGGGAGCTGCACGCGACGCGTGCCGCTCGATCGCTATCATATACCAACGCTCCCGAAAATGACCTAAGGGTTCCGTAAGGTCTTACTGCCCTGATTTCTACCCAATCGCCATGAGCTTCCATCCGCTTCATCGTCCGCGCCGGATGCGCCGCGACGACTTCTCCCGGCGCCTGATGCGCGAAAACCGCCTGACCACCGACGACCTGATCTATCCGGTGTTCGTCGTCGAAGGCACCCATGAACGGCAGCCGGTGCCGTCGATGCCCGGCGTCGAACGCGTGTCCGTCGATCTGCTGATGCAGGTCGCCGAGCAGTGCGTCGAACTCGGCGTGCCCGTGCTGTCGCTGTTCCCGGCGATCGAGCCGTCGGTGAAAACGCCTGACGGCCGCGAGGCAGCCAATCCGGAAGGCCTGATCCCGCGCGCGGTGCGCGAGCTGAAGAAGCGCTTCCCCGAACTCGGCGTGCTGACCGACGTCGCACTCGATCCGTACACGAGCCACGGCCAGGACGGCGTGCTCGACGAAAACGGCTACGTGATCAACGACGACACGATCGAGATCCTGATCGACCAGGCGCGCGCGCAGGCGGAAGCCGGCGTCGACATCGTCGCCCCGTCGGACATGATGGACGGCCGCATCGGCGCGATCCGCGAAATGCTCGAAAGCGACGGCCATATCCACACGCGGATCATGGCCTATTCGGCCAAGTTCGCGTCGGCGTTCTACGGCCCGTTCCGCGACGCGGTCGGCTCGGCGTCCAATCTGGGCAAGGGCAACAAGATGACCTACCAGATGGATCCGGCGAACAGCGACGAAGCGCTGCGCGAAGTGCGCCTGGACATCGACGAAGGCGCCGACATGGTGATGGTCAAGCCCGGCATGCCGTACCTCGACATCGTGCGCCGCGTGAAGGACGAGTTCCGCTTCCCGACCTACGTGTACCAGGTGAGCGGTGAATACGCGATGCTGAAGGCCGCCGCGATGAATGGCTGGCTCGATCACGACAAGGTCGTGCTGGAATCGCTGCTCGCGTTCAAGCGTGCGGGCGCCGACGGCGTGCTCACGTACTTCGCACTCGACGCCGCGCGTCTGCTGAAAGCACAGCGCTAAGCGCCTGCCGGCAGGTGGAAAGAAAAACGGCGGGACACTTCGGTGTCCCGCCGTTTTTTGTTTGCTGTCGATCGCGGCCGTATGCCTTGTCGATCGTCAATTCATGCCACGCAAGCGCGCCGGTTCGCCACCCGCGCGCCCGCGACGCGCATGGTCATACCGTCGGGACCGCAGCCCGGTCGAGGCTGCGCAGGAACGTTTCGGCCGCCTGATAGCCGACCACGCGCCCGATCTCGTTGCCGCTTCGATCGAAGAAGATGATGCCTGGCGGGCCGAACAGGTTGAAGCGCTTCAGCAGCGCCTGGTCATCCGGGTTGTTCGCGGTGACGTCCGCGCGCACGAGGTGAAGTTGCGCGAGCCGCGCCTGCACGCGCGGGTCGGTAAACGTCAGATGCTCCATCTCCTTGCAGCTCACGCACCAGTCGGCGTAGAAGTCGAGCATCACGGGCTGGCTCGCCGTCTTCAGCAGCGTGTCGAGTTCGCCGCTCGAGCGCACCGATGCGAACGCGGGCCCTTCCTGAGCAGCGGCCGCGCCTGCTGCCGCCGTACCGCCCGACGCAACCGTGCGTGCCGCCAGCACCGCCAGCGGCTTGACCGGATCGGTCGATCCCGCAGCCAGCCCGACGAGCAGCGTGGCCGCCCAGATCGCGAGCGCAGCGCCCACGCCACGGCCAAGGCGACGCCAGATCGACGTGGCGCCGGCATTCGGCGAGAACAACCCGAGCGCCGCGGCCGCGATCAGCAGCCACAACGCAGCGAGCACCATCTTCAGGCCACCCGCCAGCACGGGCCATACGATCCAGAGCGCGGCTGCGAGCAGCACGATGCCGAAGAACACCTTCACGCCGTCCATCCATGCGCCGGCGCGCGGCAGTACCGTCCCGGCCCCGACGCCGACGACCAGCAGCGGCACGCCCAGCCCCAGCCCCATCGCGAACAATGCAGCGCCGCCGAGCAGCGCATTGCCCGTGTGCGCGATGAACGCGAGCACCGCAAACAGCGGCGCCGTCATGCATGCGCCGACGACCAGCGCGGACAGCGCGCCCATCGCCGCGACCGCGATGAAATGGCCGCCCTGGCGCGCGCTCGATGCCTCGGCCGCGCCGTTCTGCCAGCGCGCGGGCAGCGCGATGTCCTTGCCCGAGATCAACGAGACGGCAAACGCAGTCAACAGCACGCCGAACGCGCCGAGCACCCACGGGTTCTGCAACCACGCGCCGAGGCTCTGGCCCACCAGCGCCGCGGCAATGCCGAGCACCGTGTAGACCAGCGCCATGCCGACCACATAGGTCAGCGACAGCGCGAAGCCGCGCGCATGCGTCGCGCGCGTGCCCTGGCCGATGATGATCGCCGACACGATCGGAATCATCGGATACGAACACGGCAGGAGGCTCAACACGACGCCCGCGACGAAATACAGTGCGACGATCGTGAAGAAGCCATGCCCTTCGAGCAGCGACTGCGCAAAATCGGCGCTCGTGACCTTGTCGAACCAGTTGCCCTCGGCAACCGCAACGCCGGGCGACGGTGACGACGACGCGGCGCCCAGCGCGGCGCCGTCGACCTTCACGACGTGCTCGGCCGGCGGATAGCAGATGCCCTCGTCCGCGCACCCCTGCGACGTCACCGCGAGCTCGAACGGGCCCGATGCCTGCTTGACGGGCACGTGCACGACGACTTCGTCACGGTAGGTCTCGACGTCCTTCTGGAACGTCTGGTCGAACTTCACGTGGCCGGCCGGAAATTGCGGATCGCCGAGCGTCGCCTGCCCGCTCTTCACCGCGAACGCGAACCGCTCGCGGTACAGGTAATAGCCGTTGGCGACCTTGAAGCGGACATCCACCTGTCCCGGCGATTCGCTCGCACTGAACTTGAACGCAACCGACGGATCGAGGAAATCGTCGGCCGCGCGCGCGACCGACAGGCCGCCCAGCACGAGCATGAACGACAACAGGACTGCGAGGAATCGCAGCGCGCGCACGCGCACGGGAAGCGCCATACCGTTAAACATGAAATAGACGTTGAGTTTCGCTGGTCACCCACTGGCCGTACGCGGCCGATGCCGTCGTCTGCCACGAGACGATTTCGGGCGTCTCGTAAGGATGATGCGCGAGAATAAATCGCTCCAGTTCGAGCGCCCGCACGGGGCTCGTCTTGAACAGCAACTGGATCTCGTCGGCCGTTTCGAC
This sequence comes from Burkholderia sp. HI4860, assembly GCF_002223045.2. Classification (NCBI taxonomy): domain Bacteria; kingdom Pseudomonadati; phylum Pseudomonadota; class Betaproteobacteria; order Burkholderiales; family Burkholderiaceae; genus Burkholderia; species Burkholderia sp. HI4860. Next base: position 1,593,472 of record NZ_NKFO02000003.1, read on the forward strand.
CTTGCCCTGCCAGTGGTAGCGCGACTTGATCGCACCGAGCTCCGACACACACGCGGCAAGCCGCGCATCGAGCGCACCGTCTGAAAGCGCCTTGGCGGTCTCGGCATCGGGCACCGTCGTCAGCATCAGCACCACTATCATCCGCGCCCTCCTGGCTGGTCTATCGGCTCCTGCCGACGCGGATTGCCCACCTGGGGCGCGCGCCGGCTGCCCCGTATCGTAGCGCAGCCCGCGCAACGCTGCCGGCACCGCCCTGCGACAATCGATCGCAGCCGGCGCCGGAAAAACAAAAAGGGCCAAGCAATTGCTCGGCCCCTTTCAGTTACTGCTGCGTACTGGAAGCTTACTCAGCTTCTTGCACGTTTTCCGTTTCGTCGACTTCCGGACGATCGAGCAGCTCGACCAGTGCCATCGGTGCGTTGTCGCCCACGCGGAAGCCGAACTTCAGCACGCGCAGGTAGCCGCCCGGACGGTTCGCGAAACGCGGACCGAGCACGTCGAACAGCTTCGCCACCGAGTCACGATCGCGCAGGCGGTTGAACGCCAGGCGACGGTTTGCCAGCGACGGCTTCTTGCCGAGCGTGATCAGCGGCTCGACGACTTTACGGAGTTCCTTCGCCTTCGGCAGCGTCGTCTTGATGACTTCGTGCTCGATCAGCGAGTTGGACATGTTACGGAGCATAGCCAGACGGTGGCTGCTCGTGCGGTTCAGTTTCCGCAGACCATGACGATGGCGCATTTCAGTTTCCTTGATTCAAAGTTTTGATCCAGCTCTTCTATCGCACCTCGACGGGTGCACGGGCCGGTAACGAAAAAAAGCAAGATGCGGATTTTAAAGGAAAATCCGCATCTTTGCCAACTACAGCAACAGCCGAGCTTACTTGTCGAGACCAGCCGGCGGCCAGTTTTCGAGCTTCATGCCCAGCGTGAGACCGCGCGAAGCGAGCACTTCCTTGATCTCGTTGAGCGACTTGCGACCGAGGTTCGGCGTCTTCAGCAGCTCGTTTTCCGTGCGCTGGATCAGGTCGCCGATGTAGTAGATGTTCTCGGCCTTCAGGCAGTTCGCCGAACGAACCGTCAGCTCGAGATCGTCCACCGGACGCAGCAGGATCGGGTCGATCTGCGGTGCACGCGACGGCGCTTCGGCTGCCGTTTCCGTGCCTTCCAGCGCCGCGAACACGGACAGCTGGTCGACCAGGATGCGGGCCGATTGACGGATCGCTTCTTCCGGCGTGATCACACCGCTCGTCTCGATGTTCATCACGAGCTTGTCGAGGTCGGTACGCTGTTCGACACGTGCGCTTTCGACAGCGTAGCTCACGCGGCGAACCGGCGAGAACGATGCGTCGAGGACGATGCGGCCGATGATCTTGGCCGTGTCTTCGCCGTAGCGACGAACGTTGCCGGGCACGTAGCCGCGACCCTTTTCGATCTTGATCTGAACGTCGAGCTTGCCGCCCTTCGACAGGTGTGCAATCACGTGATTCGGGTTGATGACTTCGCAGTCGTGAGCCAGCTCGATATCGCCGGCCGTGACAACGCCTTCACCTTCCTTGCGCAGCGTAACCGTCACTTCGTCACGGTTATGCAGCTTGAACACCACGCCCTTCAGGTTCAGCAGCAGGTTGACGACGTCTTCCTGCACGCCATCCAGCGTCGAGTACTCGTGCACCACGCCCGCGATCGTCACTTCGGTCGGCGCGTAGCCAACCATCGACGACAGCAGCACGCGGCGAAGCGCATTGCCCAAGGTGTGGCCGTAACCGCGTTCGAACGGTTCCATGACCACCCTCGCGTGGTTCTCGCCCAGCGATTCCACGGCGATGATCTTGGGTTTCAGCAAACTGGTTTGCATGGGCTTTCCTTTTCAATACCCTCGGCTCGTTACACCGATAAGGCTGACCGGTAACAACCAGAAAATAAACAGCCGAGGCCCCTCCTTGCGCAACGCAATCGGGGTACCTCGGCCGTCAATCGGATTAACGCGAATACAATTCGACGATCAGGCTTTCGTTGATGTCGCCTGCGATTTCAGCGCGTTCCGGCATTTGCTTGAACGTGCCTTCGAACTTCTTCGCATCGACTGCAACCCAGCTCGGCATGCCGCCTTGCTCGGCCAGCGATAGCGCTTCGACGATACGCGCCTGCTTCTTCGCCTTTTCGCGGATCGCGACGACGTCGCCTGCCTTCACTTGCTGCGACGGGACGTTCGCGACGACGCCGTTCACGGTGATCGACTTGTGGCTCACCAGCTGACGCGCTTCAGCGCGGGTCGAACCGAAGCCCATGCGATACACGACGTTGTCGAGACGCGACTCGAGCAGTTGCAGCAGGTTTTCACCCGTGTTGCCCTTGCGGCGGTCGGCTTCAGCGAAGTAGCGGCGGAACTGACGCTCCAGCACGCCGTAGATACGCTTGACCTTCTGCTTTTCGCGCAGCTGCGTACCGTAGTCGGACGTACGTGCGCCCGAGGTACGGCCGTGCTGACCCGGCTTGCTGTCGAGCTTGCACTTGTCGGCGAGCGAGCGGCGTGCGCTCTTCAGGAACAGGTCGGTGCCTTCACGGCGGGACAGCTTGGCCTTCGGGCCGATATAACGTGCCACTTTGCATTCCTCTATCAATCAGTCACGCAGATCTGAATCCGCGCTAGTTCGCGCCCTTTGGGGCGAACGGTGGGCTTAGTCAATCAAAAAAGCAACGCCCGTCGACGCTGAGCGGCGACAGGCAATGTGCTAGCACGAACGTGCCAGCACACCTTTAGATACGACGACGCTTCGGCGGACGGCAGCCGTTGTGCGGAATCGGGGTGACGTCCGAAATCGCGGTGATCTTGATGCCGAGGCCGTGCAGTGCGCGCACTGCCGACTCACGACCCGGGCCCGGGCCCTTGATCCGCACTTCCAGATTCTTCACGCCATATTCCATCGCGACGCGGCCAGCCGACTCGGCTGCGACCTGGGCAGCGAACGGCGTCGATTTGCGCGAGCCCTTGAAGCCCTGACCGCCCGACGTCGCCCATGCCAGTGCGTTGCCTTGGCGATCGGTGATCGTGATGATCGTGTTGTTGAACGACGCGTGAACGTGAACCACGCCTTCAGCGACGTTCTTCTTAACCTTCTTGCGAACGCGTTGCGCCGCGGTGTTCGAAGCCTTAGCCATTACGTTTTCCTGTAACTGTCAGTTCCGCTTACTTCTTCAGCGCTTGCGCTGCACGACGCGGACCCTTGCGAGTACGTGCGTTCGTACGCGTACGCTGACCGCGCATCGGCAGGCCCTTGCGATGACGAACACCACGGTAGCAACCGAGGTCCATCAGGCGCTTGATGTTCATCGTCACTTCACGGCGCAGATCGCCTTCGACGACAAACTTGCCCACTTCTTCACGCAGCTTTTCCAAGTCTGCGTCGGTCAAGTCCTTGACCTTCTTCGAAAAATCGACGCCAGCTGCCACGCAGATGCTGCGCGAACGGGTGCGGCCGACACCAAAGATTGCCGTCAGGCCGATCTCGGTGTGCTGGTGATTCGGGATGTTAACCCCTGCGATACGAGCCATTGTTTTTCCTCAAACAAAAAGCGCAAACAAACGCGCGGTCAGCCTTGGCGCTGCTTGTGGCGCGGATCCGAGCTGCAGATCACGCGAACGACGCCTTTGCGCTTGATGATCTTGCAATTGCGGCAAATGCGCTTAACCGATGCCATCACTTTCATGATAATACCCTTTTTTCAAATCACTTCGCCCGGAACACGATCCGCGCACGAGACAGATCGTAAGGCGTCAATTCAACCGTCACCTTGTCGCCCGGCAGGATGCGGATGTAGTGCATCCGCATCTTTCCGGAAATATGCCCCAACACGACATGGCCGTTTTCCAGCTTCACGCGGAAGGTCGCATTCGGGAGGTTTTCAATCACCTCACCCTGCATCTGGATTACATCGTCTTTGGCCATAGTCCTTTCAACGCATCGGGATGTTGCCGCCCTTGAAGTTCGCCTTCTTGAGCAGTGACTCATACTGTTGCGACATAACGTACGACTGCACCTGCGCCATAAAGTCCATCGTGACGACGACAATGATCAGCAGCGACGTTCCACCAAAATAAAACGGCACGTTCCAGCGCAGCACCAGAAACTCCGGCAGCAGACACACGAAGACGATGTAGATCGCACCGGCCAGCGTCAGACGCGTGAGGATGCGGTCGATATATCGTGCGGTCTGATCACCCGGACGGATGCCCGGAACAAACGCGCCACTCTTCTTCAGGTTGTCTGCGGTTTCCCTGCTGTTGAACACCAGTGCGGTGTAGAAGAAGCAGAAAAACACGATCGCCAGCGTGTACAGCAGCACATAGACCGGCTGGCCCGGCTTCAGCGCTTCCGCAACGTTATGCAACGTATTGGAAATCCAGCTTCCCGTCGGCTGACCGGTACTGAACCAGCCGAGAATCGTTGCCGGGAACAGAATGATCGACGATGCGAAGATCGGCGGAATCACACCCGACATGTTCAGCTTCAGCGGCAGATGCGACGACTGCCCACCGTAGATCTTGTTGCCGACCTGGCGCTTCGCGTAGTTCACGAGGATCTTGCGCTGACCGCGTTCGATGAACACGACCAGGTAAGTCACCGCGGCAATCAGGACGACGATGATGATCGCCGAAATGATGCTCATCGAACCCGTACGCACCAGCTCGAACAACCCACCGACGGCATTCGGGAACCCTGCTGCGATCCCGCCGAAGATGATGATCGAGATACCGTTGCCCAGACCACGCTCGGTAATCTGCTCGCCGAGCCACATCAGGAACATCGTACCGGTAACCAGCGTCACGACCGTCGTCAGACGGAACAGCATGCCGGGGTCAGTCACGAGGCCCGGCTGGTTTTCCAGCGCAGCCGCGATACCGAACGCCTGGAAGGTCGCGAGCACCACGGTGAAATACCGCGTGTACTGCGTGATCTTCCGTTGCCCTGCCTGCCCTTCCTTCTTCAGCGCCTCGAGCTGCGGCGAGACAATCGCCAGCAACTGCATGATGATCGACGCCGAGATGTACGGCATGATCCCCAGCGCAAAGATCGTGAAGCGGGAAAGCGCGCCACCCGAGAACATGTTGAACATGCCCAGGATGCCGCCCGCCTGGCTCTGGAACAGCTTAGCCAGTTGATCCGGATCGATGCCCGGCACGGGAATGTGCGCGCCGATGCGATAGACGATCAGCGCCAGGAGCAAGAACATTGCTCGCCGGCGCAGATCGCCGAATTTCGCCGTGCTTCGACCGGGTTTTGCAAGACTCGGGCTGTTAGCCAAGTACCTTCTCCGATGAATGCAAGTGACGACGCGCTACGCGTGTCACTCGGCGAACGAACCGCCAGCCGCTTCGATCGCAGCGCGCGCACCCTTGGTGGCACCGAGACCCTTCACGACGATCTTGCGCTTCAGTTCGCCCGTCGCGATGATCTTTGCGCTCTTCGTCAGCTCGCCGACCAGGCCGGCTTGCTTCAGTGCGAGCAGATCGATCTCATCGACCGGCAGCTTCTCGAGGTCGCCCAGACGCACTTCACCGACGAATTCCTTCGTCAGCGACGTGAAGCCGCGCTTCGGCAGACGACGTTGCAGCGGCATCTGACCGCCTTCGAAACCGACTTTGTGGAAGCCGCCCGAACGCGATTTCTGACCCTTGTGACCACGGCCAGCCGTCTTGCCGAGGCCCGAACCGATGCCACGGCCGACGCGACGCTTGGCGTGCTTGGCGCCAGCTGCCGGCTTCAGGTTATTCAATTCCATATCAACTCCTTGATCCGTAGGGCCGCTTACGCGATGACCTTAACGAGGTACGAGACCTTGTTGATCATGCCGCGGACCGCCGGCGTGTCCTGAAGCTCGCTGACCGAGTTGAGTCGGCGCAGGCCCAGGCCACGCACGGTCGCGCGGTGCGATTCGCGGGTCCCGATCAGGCTCTTAACGAGCTGAACCTTGACAGTTTTTTCAGACATGGTGACCACCCGGGCTTAGCCCAAAATTTCTTCGACGGACTTGCCGCGCTTCGCCGCGATGTCTGCCGGGGTGGACTGCTTGCGCAGACCGTCCAGCGTGGCGCGAACGAGGTTGTACGGGTTCGTCGAACCGTGGCTCTTTGCCACAACGTTCTGAACGCCCATCACGTCGAACACTGCGCGCATCGGGCCGCCGGCGATCACGCCCGTACCTGCCTTCGCCGGAGCGAGGAGGACAGCGGATGCGCCATGCTTGCCGTGCACTTCGTGTTGCAGCGTGCCGTTCTTGAGCGGCACCTTGAACATGTTGCGGCGAGCTTGTTCCATTGCCTTCTGGACAGCGACCGGCACTTCCTTCGCCTTGCCCTTGCCCATACCGATGCGGCCATCACCGTCGCCAACCACGGTCAGTGCGGCGAAGCCGAGAATACGGCCACCCTTCACGACCTTGGTCACGCGATTGACCGAAATCATCTTTTCGCGAAGGCCGTCGTCGCGCTCGTCAGCCTGAACTTTCGCTTGCATCTTTGCCATGACGAATTCCTTCCTTAGAACTTGAGCCCAGCTTCGCGAGCTGCCTCAGCCAGCGCCTTGACGCGGCCGTGGTAGCGGAAGCCCGAGCGGTCGAAGGCGACGGATTCGATGCCGGCAGCCTTTGCCTTTTCGGCAATACGCTTGCCGATCAGCGTCGCGGCATTGACGTTGCCGCCCTTGCCCGACTTGTCGGCCAGTTCTGCGCGCACTTCTGCTTCGAGCGTCGACGCGCTGGCGAGCACCTTGGTGCCGCACGGCGAGAACACTTGAGCGTAGATGTGCGTGTTCGTGCGATGCACGGCGAGACGCGCGACCTGCAGCTCAGCGATCTTGATACGCGTCTGGCGAGCGCGGCGCAGGCGAGATTGAGTCTTATCCATGATTGCGCACCCTTACTTCTTCTTCGTTTCTTTGAGGATCACAACCTCGTCGGAATAGCGCACGCCCTTGCCCTTGTAGGGTTCCGGCGGACGGTAACCGCGGACTTCCGCAGCCACTTGACCGACTTGTTGCTTGTTGATCCCCTTGATCACGATTTCGGTTTGCGTCGGGGTTTCTGCCTTGACGCCTTCCGGCATCTGGTGCACCACCGGGTGCGAGAAACCCAGCGACAGGTTCAGCTTGTCGCCTTGCGCTTGCGCACGATAACCGACGCCAACCAGCGTCAGCTTGCGCTCGAAACCCTTGGTCACGCCGTGCACGGCATTCGCGATAATCGCGCGCATCGTGCCCGACAGTGCATTTGCTTCGCGGCTTTCGTCCACCGGCGACAGGTTCAGCGTGCCGTCGTTGTTCGCCACGTTCACGAGCGGATTGATCGCTTGCGTGATGGTGCCCAGCGGGCCCTTGACGGTGATCGCACCGTCGGCCAGCTTGACTTCCGCGCCTTGCAGCGCGATCGGGCTCTTACCTACTCGAGACATGTTTCTCTCTCCTCGGCTTTAAGCGACGTAGCAGATGACTTCGCCGCCGACGCCGGTAGCGCGCGCCTTGCGGTCGGTCATCACGCCCTTCGGCGTCGACACGATTGCCACACCGAGGCCATTCATGACCTGCGGGATGTCGTTACGGCCGCGGTACACGCGCAGGCCAGGCTTCGACACGCGTTCGATGCGTTCGATGACCGGACGGCCGGCGTAGTACTTCAGCGCGATATTCAGTTCGGACTTCGCACCTTCCGCCTTCACGGCGAAATCGTCGATATAGCCTTCGTCTTTCAGGACTTGCGCGATTGCAACCTTGACTTTCGACGAGGGCATCGACACCGATACCTTCTCGACCATCTGCCCGTTGCGGATGCGAGTCAGCATATCGGCGATAGGATCACTCATGCTCATTTACGTTTCTCCTATTACCAGCTCGCCTTGGTCAGGCCAGGAATCTCGCCACGGAATGCGATTTCACGAATCTTGTTACGCGCGAGGCCGAATTTACGGAACGTGCCACGCGGACGGCCCGTGATCGCGCAGCGGTTACGCTGGCGGGTCGGGTTTGCGTTGCGGGGCAGTTGCTGCAGCTCAAGGCGTGCTTCGTAGCGCTCTTCTTCCGACTTGCTTTGGTCTTCGACGATCGCCTTCAGCGCATCGCGCTTTGCTGCGAACTTCGCGACCAGGCGGGCGCGCTTCTTTTCACGTTCGATCAGTGCCAGTTTAGCCACGGTAACCTCAGTTTCTGAACGGGAACTTGAAGCTGGCGAGCAGAGCCTTTGCTTCGTCGTCGGTCTTCGCAGTCGTCGTGATGCTGATGTTCAGCCCACGCAGTGCGTCGATCTTGTCGTAGTCGATTTCGGGGAAAATGATCTGCTCTTTCACACCGATGTTGTAGTTGCCACGGCCATCGAAAGCACGACCCGACACGCCGCGGAAGTCACGCACGCGGGGCAGGGCAACCGTCACGAAACGGTCGAGGAATTCGTACATCGCTTGGCCACGCAGCGTCACCATCGCGCCGATCGGGTAGCCCTGGCGGATCTTGAAGCCTGCGATTGCCTTGCGTGCCTTGGTCACGACCGGCTTCTGACCAGCGATCTTCGTGAGGTCGCCAACGGCGTTCTCGATGATCTTCTTGTCAGCGATCGCTTCGCCAAGACCCATGTTCAGCGTGATCTTGGTGATGCGCGGCACTTCCATGACCGACTTGTAACCGAACTTCTCGATCAGGCCGGGCACAACCTTTTCTTTGTAAAACTCTTGAAAACGAGCCATTTTTTACTCCGCTGCGTCAGGCGCTCAGTACAGCACCGGTCGTCTTCAGGAAGCGAACCTTCTTGCCTTCCTCGACCTTGATGCCAACACGCGACGCCTTGCCATTCGCGTCGACCAGTGCGACGTTCGAAATATGCAGGGGCATCGTCTTCGCTTCCACGCCGCCCGTCGTACCCTTCATCGGGTTCGGCTTCACATGCTTCTTGACGAGGTTGATACCTTCAACCGTCACATGCTCTGCACCGACAGCCAGCACGACGCCGCGCTTGCCCTTGTCCTTGCCAGTGACGACGATGACTTCGTCACCTTTGCGAATCTTGTTCATCGCGACTCCTTACAGCACTTCCGGCGCCAGCGAAACGATCTTCATGAATCGTTCGCTACGCAGCTCACGCGTGACCGGCCCGAAAATACGGGTGCCGATCGGCTCGAGCTTGTTATTCAAAAGCACAGCGGCGTTGCCGTCGAACTTGATCAGCGAGCCGTCTTGACGGCGCACGCCCTTGGCGGTGCGGACCACCACGGCGTTGTAAATTTCGCCTTTCTTCACGCGCCCGCGCGGCGTTGCCTCTTTGACGCTCACCTTGATGATGTCGCCAATGCCGGCATAACGACGCTTCGAGCCGCCGAGCACCTTGATGCACAGGACTTCACGTGCACCCGTGTTGTCGGCTACTTCGAGCCGAGATTCGGTCTGGATCATGGTTTGTCTTTCCCAACTTAATCCGGATGCACCACCATGATGCATTCGGTCAGTCTTGGTCCCGTCAGCCAATCGGCTGCTTGGGTTGGAACAGCAGCGACGGCAAACGAAACCCGCCATCGCAATTCGGTGAATCTTTCGGACAGGCAGGCGCCAGTCCGCTTCCCCCACCAACTTCGCCCGCGACGGGGCTCCCATAAAGAGGGAAGACCAGGATTATAACAAATAATCCTGGTCACGCAAGCAAATACTTTGCGATTTCAAGCACTTCGCGGAGAAGTGCCTGTTACTGCCTACTGCGCTGCCCGCTTAGATGACGCGAGCTGCTTCGACGAGGCGCGACACCGTCCAGGCCTTCGTCTTCGAAACAGGACGGGTTTCCTGGATTTCGACGAGATCGCCTTCGTTGTAGGTGTTCGCTTCATCGTGCGCGTGGTACTTCTTCGAACGCACGACATACTTGCCGTAGATCGGGTGCTTGACGCGGTGCTCGATCAGCACGGTGACGGTCTTGTCCATCTTGTTGCTGACGACCCGACCGACCAGCGTCCGCTTCAGCGAGGTTTTCACGCTATCGTTCATTTCTGGTTCGCCTTCTGAGTCATGACGGTCCGCACACGTGCGATGTCGCGACGAACCTTCTTCAGCTGGCTCGTGTTCGTGAGTTGCTGGGTCGCGAGTTGCATGCGCAGGCCGAATTGCGCCTTCAGCAGGTCCGCCAGCTCCTTGTTGAGCGCGGCCTGGTCTTTCTGGAGAAGTTCGGAAGCCTTCATATTTTCTCCTTAGGCGCCGAGCTGGCGCACGATGAACGCCGTCTTCAGCGGCAGCTTGGCTGCAGCCAGACGGAACGCTTCGCGTGCCAGTTCTTCGGTTACGCCGTCCATTTCATAGAGCATCTTGCCCGGCTGAATCTCGGCGACGTAGTACTCCGGGTTACCCTTACCGTTACCCATACGCACTTCGGCCGGCTTCTGCGAAATCGGCTTGTCCGGGAAGATCCGGATCCAGATGCGGCCGCCACGCTTGATGTGACGCGTCATTGCACGACGCGCCGCTTCAATCTGGCGTGCGGTCAGACGACCGCGACCGATAGCCTTCAGGCCGAATTCACCGAACGACACTGCGTTGCCGCGCGTCGCCTTGCCGGTGTTACGACCCTTCTGCTCTTTACGATACTTTCTGCGTTTCGGTTGCAGCATCGTTATTCTCCAGTCTTGCCGTCTTCGGGCTTGCCGGCGCCGCGGCGCGGTGCGCCACGACGAGCACCCGGAGCGCCGCCTTCGCCGTCACGGCGCGGACGACGGTCGCCCGGACGCGCATTGCGACGCGGACGCTTGTCTTCGGCTACTTCTTCCACCACCGGTGCGTCGTTGCGGCCGAGCGTATCGCCCTTGTAAACCCACACCTTGACGCCGATGATCCCGTAGGTCGTCTTCGCTTCCGAGGTCGCGTAGTCGATATCAGCACGCAGCGTGTGAAGGGGCACGCGACCTTCGCGATACCACTCCGTACGAGCGATTTCGATACCGTTCAGACGGCCCGCGCTCATGATCTTGATGCCTTGGGCACCCAGACGCATCGCGTTCTGCATCGCACGCTTCATCGCGCGACGGAACATGATCCGGCGCTCGAGCTGTTGCGTGATCGAGTCAGCGATCAGCTGAGCATCGGTTTCCGGCTTGCGGATTTCTTCGATGTTGACGTGAACCGGAACGCCCATGCGGCGTTGCAGTTCCGTCTTCAGCTGCTCGATATCCTCGCCCTTCTTGCCGATGACCACACCCGGACGCGAGCTGTAAATCGTGATGCGCGCGTTCTTCGCCGGACGCTCGATGACGACCCGACCGACCGAAGCGTTCTTCAGCTTCTTCTTCAGGTATTCACGAACACCGATGTCTTCCTGCAGCATCGCCGCGAAATTGTTGTTGTTCGCGTACCAACGCGAAGCCCAATTGCGGCTGACAGCCAGGCGGAAGCCAGTCGGATGAATTTTCTGTCCCATCGTATGGCTCCTTAATTCCCGACCGTCACAGTGATGTGACAGGATTGCTTCTCGATGCGGTTACCGCGGCCCTTGGCGCGCGCGGTGAAACGCTTGAGCGATGCAGCCTTGTCGACGTAGATGCTCTTGATCTTGAGCTCGTCGATATCAGCGCCTTCGTTGTGCTCCGCATTCGCGATTGCCGACAGCACAACCTTCTTCACGATGCCAGCCGCCTTCTTCGGCGAGAACGTCAGAACGTTCAGCGCCTTGTCGACCGGCAAACCGCGGATCTGGTCAGCCACAAGGCGCGTTTTCTGCGCCGAGATGCGGGCACCGCGATGAATTGCTTTCACTTCCATCTTGATTGCCCCTTATTTCTTGGCCTTCTTGTCGGCTGCGTGACCCTTGAACGTACGGGTCAGTGCGAACTCGCCAAGCTTGTGGCCGACCATGTTTTCCGAGATGTACACCGGAACGTGTTGACGGCCGTTGTGAACAGCGATCGTCAGGCCGATGAAATCCGGCAGAATCGTCGAACGACGCGACCAGGTCTTGATCGGCTTTTTGTCGCGCGAAGCTGCAGCCGCCTCAACTTTCTTCAGCAAATGGGCGTCGCAGAACGGACCTTTTTTAACAGAACGTGCCATTGCCTACTCCTTAACGCTTGTGACGGCGCTGGACGATCATCGTCGTCGTGCGCTTGTTGCTACGGGTGCGATAACCCTTAGCCGGCGTACCCCACGGGCTAACCGGATCGCGACCTGCAGCCGTCTTGCCCTCACCACCACCGTGCGGGTGATCAACCGGGTTCATCGCAACGCCACGCACCGTCGGGCGGATACCGCGCCAGCGGTTCGCGCCAGCCTTGCCGATCTGGCGCAGGCTATGCTCTTCGTTGCCGACTTCACCGATCGTTGCACGGCACTCGATGTGCACGCGGCGGATTTCGCCCGAACGCAGACGAACCTGCGCGTAGACGCCTTCACGGGCGAGCAGCATGGCCGACGTACCGGCCGAACGCGCCATTTGCGCGCCCTTGCCCGGCAGCATCTCGATGCAGTGGATCGTCGTACCGACCGGAATGTTGCGGATCGGCAGCGTGTTGCCTGCACGGATCGGCGCTTCCGAACCCGACATCAGCTGTTGGCCGACGGTCAGGCCCTTCGGGGCGATGATGTAGCGACGTTCGCCGTCTGCATAGAGCACCAGCGCGATGTTCGCGCTACGGTTCGGGTCGTACTCGAGACGCTCGACCTTTGCCGGAATGCCATCCTTCGTGCGACGGAAATCGACGATACGGTAGTGCTGCTTGTGACCACCACCCTTGTGACGCGTGGTGATACGACCGTTGTTGTTACGGCCGGCGGTCGAGCTCTGCGAGTCGAGCAGTGCCGCGAACGGCTTGCCCTGGTGCAGGTTCTTGTTGACCACCTTGACCATCGCGCGGCGACCCGGCGATGTCGGCTTAACTTTAACGATTGCCATGATTACTTGGCCTCCGCTTCAAAGTTGATTTCCTGGCCGGGCTTCAGGCAAACGTACGCCTTCTTCACGTCCTTGCGACGGCCCATCGAACGGCCGAAGCGCTTTTGCTTGCCCTTCTGAACCAGCACGTTGACCGAATCAACTTCAACCTTGAACAGCAGCTCGACAGCCGCCTTCACTTCCTGCTTCGTGGCATCCGGTGCGACTTCGAACACGACTTGCTCGTTCTTGTCGGCAACCAGCGTCGCCTTTTCCGAGATCACCGGCGCGAGCAGGACCTGCATCAAACGATGATCGTTCTTGCGAATCTCGCTCATGACAGCAACTCCTCGATCTGGGCGACCGCAGCCTTCGTGACCAGCACTTTCTTGAAGTAGATCAGCGACAGCGGGTCAGCGTAGCGCGGCTCGACAATCGCCACGTGCGGCAGGTTGCGCGAAGCCAGGTACAGGTTCTCGTCGACCGTATCCGTAATGATCAGCACGGAGTCGAGACCCATGGTCTTGAATTTTTCGGCCAGCAGCTTGGTCTTCGGCGCCTCGAGGATGATGTCCTCGACGACCGACAGACGGCCTTCACGGGCCAGCTGCGAGAAGATCGAGCAGAGACCTGCGCGATGCATCTTCTTGTTGACCTTGTGCGAGAAGTTTTCTTCCGGCGAATTCGGGAAGATACGACCACCGCCACGCCACAACGGGCTCGACGACATACCGGCACGAGCGCGGCCCGTACCCTTCTGGCGCCACGGCTTCTTCGTCGTATGCTTGACTTGCTCACGGTCCTTCTGTGCGCGGTTACCCTGGCGAGCATTCGCCTGGTAAGCGACGACGACCTGGTGGATCAGCGCTTCGTTGTAGTCACGACCGAACACGACGTCCGATGCGTTGACCACTGCACCTTCCTGACCATTTTCGTTCAGGAGCTTGAGTTCCATTATTTCGCCCCCTTGGTCTTGACGGCCGGCGTCACGAAGACCTTGCCGCCCTTCGCGCCCGGAATCGCACCCTTCACGAGCAGCAGCTTGCGCTCTGCGTCGATACGGGCGATTTCGAGGTTCTGCACCGTCACCGTCACGTCACCCATGTGACCCGTCATGCGTTTACCCGGGAAAACACGACCCGGATCCTGCGCCATACCGATCGAGCCCGGCACGTTGTGCGAGCGCGAGTTACCGTGCGTGGCACGGCCGGAGGAGAAGTTGTAACGCTTGATCGTACCGGCGTAGCCCTTACCGATCGACACGCCTTGCACGTCGACCTTCTGGCCCACTTCGAAAAGATCGGCACCGACCACGGCGCCATTCGACAGCTCAGCTGCCTTGGCCGCGTCAATGCGGAATTCCTTGAGGATTTCACCGGCTTCGACACCGGCTTTGGCGAGATGACCTGCCAGCGGCTTCGTCACGCGCGAGGCACGACGGGAGCCGAATGCAACCTGCACGGCCGTGTAGCCGTCGGTTTCAACAGTCTTGATCTGCGTCACGCGGTTGTCCGACACGTCCAGCACGGTGACGGGAATCGAATCCCCTTCCGCCGTGAAGATACGGGTCATGCCAACCTTGCGACCTACGAGTCCAAGGCTCATCATTTTCTCCATTCCCGACTGCGATTGGTCGGGGCTGATTTACAAAATGCCGGGCACGCAAGGCCCAACTTTTTTACGCGAATACGCGAAAAGCCAAGCATTATAGCCCGCCTTCGCGTTTTCCGCAAGCAATCAAAGACTTAGCGCCGCCCGGCAAGCCGATCGGCGCTGGAAGCCTTACTGCAGCTTGATTTCCACGTCGACGCCAGCCGGCAGGTCGAGCTTCATCAGCGCGTCAACCGTCTTGTCGGTCGGATCGACGATGTCCATCAGGCGCTGGTGGGTACGGATTTCGAGCTGATCGCGCGACGTCTTGTTGACGTGCGGCGAACGCAGGATGTCAAAACGCTGAATGCGCGTCGGCAGCGGCACCGGGCCACGGACGATTGCGCCAGTCCGCTTCGCGGTATCGACGATCTCGGCAGCCGATTGATCGATCAGACGATAGTCGAATGCCTTCAGGCGAATGCGGATTTTCTGTTGCTGCATGACGATTCCTTGGAAAGAGCGAGGCGATGTTGCATCGCCGGACACTAAAAGAACGTGAAACTTGACGCCTGCGGGGAGCGAGGCATCAGGTTCCGGACGGTACTTCCACTGCTAAGCCCGCGATTCTACACGAAATTCTGGTGCGATGGTGCGAGTTTCTCGCCCCGCGCGTTCGCGTGACGGAAAAACAAAACCGGGTGCCAGCGCAAGCTGGACACCCGGTTTCGACGGTACGGACTGCATACCGCGGAATCGCGGATCCCGTGGGATCCGCGGATCGTCGATATTACTCGATGATCTTGGCGACGACGCCGGCACCGACCGTACGGCCGCCTTCGCGGATTGCGAAGCGCAGACCTTCTTCCATCGCGATCGGAGCGATCAGCTTCACCGTGATCGACACGTTGTCGCCCGGCATCACCATTTCCTTGTCCTTCGGCAGCTCGATCGAGCCCGTCACGTCCGTCGTACGGAAGTAGAACTGCGGACGGTAGTTGTTGAAGAACGGCGTGTGACGGCCGCCTTCGTCCTTGCTCAGCACGTACACTTCAGCCGTGAAGTGCGTGTGCGGCGTGATCGAACCCGGCTTCGCCAGAACCTGGCCACGCTCCACGTCTTCACGCTTCGTGCCGCGCAGCAGGATACCAACGTTGTCGCCTGCCTGACCTTGGTCCAGCAGCTTGCGGAACATTTCAACGCCCGTGCAGGTCGTCTTCACCGTCGGCTTGATACCGACGATTTCGATTTCTTCGCCGACCTTCACGATGCCGCGCTCAACGCGACCCGTCACAACCGTGCCACGACCCGAGATCGAGAACACGTCTTCCACCGGCATCAGGAACGCGCCGTCAACTGCACGCTCCGGCGTCGGGATGTACGTGTCCAGCGCGTCGGCCAGGCTCATGATCGCCACTTCGCCCAGCTCGCCCGTGTCGCCTTCCAGCGCCAGCTTGGCCGAACCCTTCACGATCGGCGTGTCGTCGCCCGGGAAGTCGTACTTCGACAGGAGTTCGCGAACTTCCATCTCGACCAGCTCGAGCAGTTCAGCGTCGTCCACCATGTCGCACTTGTTCAGGAACACGATGATGTACGGAACGCCAACCTGACGTGCCAGCAGGATGTGCTCACGCGTCTGCGGCATCGGGCCGTCTGCTGCCGAGCAAACCAGGATCGCGCCGTCCATCTGCGCTGCGCCCGTGATCATGTTCTTCACATAGTCAGCGTGGCCCGGGCAGTCGACGTGTGCGTAGTGGCGGTTAGCCGTTTCGTACTCGACGTGTGCCGTGTTGATCGTGATGCCGCGCGCCTTTTCTTCCGGTGCCGCGTCGATCTGGTCGTATGCCTTCGCTTCGCCGCCGAACTTCTTCGTCAGAACCGTCGTGATCGCTGCCGTCAGCGTCGTCTTGCCGTGGTCAACGTGACCAATCGTACCAACGTTCACGTGCGGCTTGGTCCGCTCGAATTTACCTTTTGCCATGATTCTCTTCTTTCAAAAATTATCGATTGAGATAACGAATTACTTCGACTTCGCGCTGATGATCGCTTCTGCAACGTTGCGCGGAGCTTCAGCGTAGTGCTTGAACTCCATCGTGTACGTTGCACGACCTTGCGTCAGCGAACGCAGCGACGTCGAGTAACCGAACATTTCCGACAGCGGTACTTCGGCGCGCACGATCTTGCCGCCGCCAACCATGTCTTCCATGCCCTGGACGATACCGCGACGGCCCGACAGGTCGCCCATCACGTTGCCCATGTAGTCTTCCGGCGTCTCGACTTCGACAGCCATCATCGGCTCGAGGACGACCGGGTTCGCCTTGCGCATCGCTTCCTTGAACGCCATCGAACCGGCCATGCGGAACGCGTTTTCGTTCGAGTCAACGTCGTGGTACGAACCGAACGTCAGGTGAACCTTCACGTCGACGACCGGGAAGCCGGCCAGCACGCCCGACTTCAGCGTGTCCTGGATACCCTTGTCGACCGCCGGGATGTATTCACGCGGAATCACACCACCCTTGATCTCGTCGAAGAACTCGTAGCCCTTGCCTTGTTCGTTCGGCTCGAGCGTGATGACTGCGTGACCGTACTGGCCGCGACCACCCGACTGCTTGACGAACTTGCCGTCGACGTCCTTCGCCGTCGAACGGATCGTTTCGCGGTAGGCAACCTGCGGCTTGCCGACGGTTGCTTCCACGCCGAATTCACGCTTCATCCGGTCGACCAGAATTTCGAGGTGGAGTTCGCCCATGCCCGAAATGATGGTCTGGCCCGACTCTTCGTCGGTCTGCACGCGGAACGACGGGTCTTCCTGAGCCAGACGGTTCAGTGCGAGGCCCATCTTTTCCTGGTCAGCCTTGGTCTTCGGCTCGACAGCCTGCGAAATCACCGGCTCCGGGAACACCATGCGTTCGAGAACGATCGGGTTCGCCGGGTCGCACAGCGTGTCGCCCGTGGTCGCTTCCTTCAGGCCGACCGCTGCGGCGATGTCGCCTGCGCGGACTTCCTTGATTTCCTCACGCTGGTTCGCGTGCATCTGCAGAATACGGCCGAGGCGTTCCTTCTTGCCCTTGGTCGAGTTCAGCAGCGTGTCGCCCGAGTTGACGACGCCCGAGTACACACGGAAGAAGATCAGCTGGCCGACGAACGGGTCGGTCATGATCTTGAACGCGAGCGACGAGAACTTCTCTTCGTCCGACGCCTTGCGCTCTGCTTCTTCACCGTTTTCGAGCTCGCCCTTGACCGGCGGGATGTCGACCGGCGACGGCAGGAAGTCGATCACGGCGTCGAGCATACGCTGCACGCCCTTGTTCTTGAACGCGGTACCGCACAGCATCGGCTGGATTTCGCACGCGATCGTACGATCACGCAGCGCCTTGACGATGTCGGCTTCCGGCAGGTCGCCTTCTTCCAGGTACTTGTTCATCAGGTCTTCGCTGGCTTCAGCAGCCACTTCGACCATCTTTTCGCGCCATTCCTTGCAGGTCTCTGCGAGCTCGGCCGGGATGTCGACGTAGTCGAACTTCGTGCCTTGCGACGCTTCGTCCCAAATGATCGCCTTCATCTTGATCAGGTCGACGACGCCCTTGAAGTTCTCTTCCGCGCCGATCGGCACCACGACCGGAACCGGGTTCGCCTTCAGGCGCAGACGGAGCTGGTCGTAGACCTTGAAGAAGTTCGCGCCGGTACGGTCCATCTTGTTGACGAACGCGAGACGCGGCACCTTGTACTTGTTAGCCTGGCGCCACACCGTTTCCGACTGCGGCTGCACGCCGCCCACTGCGCAGTACACCATGCACGCGCCGTCGAGCACGCGCATCGAGCGCTCAACTTCAATCGTGAAGTCGACGTGGCCCGGCGTGTCGATGATGTTGATGCGGTGTTCCGGATAGTTGCCGCCCATGCCCTTCCAGAAGGCGGTGGTAGCAGCGGACGTGATCGTGATGCCACGCTCCTGTTCCTGCTCCATCCAGTCCATCGTGGCTGCGCCGTCGTGGACTTCACCGATCTTGTGGTTCACACCGGTGTAAAACAGAATGCGCTCGGTCGTCGTCGTTTTGCCGGCGTCGATGTGAGCGCTAATACCGATATTGCGGTAGCGCTCGATAGGAGTCTTGCGAGCCACTTTGATCCTCTACTGGGATGACACGATGCAGCCCTGCTGCATCATGCTTCAACACAAACGGGCGAGGCGCCTGAAAAGCGCACCCGCCCGGAATTTATTTCCGCTAAAAGCCCAGCCAGGCGCTTAGAAACGGAAATGCGAGAACGCGCGGTTGGCTTCTGCCATGCGGTGAACTTCGTCGCGCTTCTTCATCGCGCCGCCACGGCCTTCGGCCGCTTCGGAGAGTTCACCTGCCAGGCGCAGGGCCATCGACTTCTCGCTACGCTTCTTCGCAGCCTCACGCAGCCAGCGCATCGCCAATGCCATACGACGCGACGGGCGCACTTCGACCGGAACTTGATAGTTGGCACCACCAACGCGACGGCTCTTCACTTCGACCACCGGCTTGACGTTGTTGAGCGCAACCGTGAACACTTCCAGCGGGTCCTTGCCACCCTTGGTCTGGATTTGTTCGAATGCGCCATAAACGATGCGCTCTGCGACCGACTTCTTGCCGGACAGCATCAGCATGTTCATGAACTTGGCTACATCAACGTTACCGAACTTCGGATCCGGCAACACTTCCCGCTTGGGGACTTCGCGACGACGCGGCATGATTCTTCCTTTACTTGTTCAGTTGGAGCTGGTTCCAGCTCCGCGGCCACCAACAAACCCGATCACATCTTCACGACTAACCAGCTTGGCCGGGTGACCACTTACTCGACAGCACCGGCAATCCGGCACTCCCGCCTTGACCGCCCTGTGGCGATCCCTGATCAAAAACTGCTTACTTGGCAGCCTTTGCACGCTTCGCGCCGTACTTCGAGCGCGCTTGCTTACGGTCCTTGACGCCCTGGGTATCCAGCGAGCCGCGAACCATGTGGTAACGCACACCCGGCAAGTCCTTCACACGGCCG
The DNA here is from genome assembly GCF_002223045.2 of Burkholderia sp. HI4860. Classification (NCBI taxonomy): domain Bacteria; kingdom Pseudomonadati; phylum Pseudomonadota; class Betaproteobacteria; order Burkholderiales; family Burkholderiaceae; genus Burkholderia; species Burkholderia sp. HI4860. The sequence goes on from NZ_NKFO02000003.1 coordinate 1,612,960, forward strand.
CCGCGGATCAGCACAACCGAGTGTTCCTGCAGGTTGTGGCCTTCACCGCCGATGTACGAAATCACTTCGAAGCCGTTCGTCAGACGAACCTTGGCGACCTTACGGAGTGCCGAGTTCGGCTTCTTCGGCGTCGTCGTGTACACACGGGTGCACACGCCGCGACGCTGGGGGCAGTCCTGCAGGGCCGGGCTCTTGCTCTTCGTCGTTTCCGACTGACGGCCTTTGCGAACCAGTTGGTTGATGGTTGGCATTGTTTATTCCTGAAATTGAACAAAATCTGCGCATCGATTTCGGGCAAAGCGAGAATCGGCGCACAGTTGACTTCCGAACCGGCGAAACGGGTGCGAACCTTGGAACGCGACTCGGCCCACCGAATACCGGAACCCAGCATGATATTCCGGAAATACCAACTAAGTCAACGGCTTGCGTGATTCGCCAGCCGAACGCGTGGTTTACCGGAGGGGTCGGAACACCTGTGTCAGGCTGACTCGACGACGTCGATGATCTCGTCGCCGAAGCGTTCGAGCTTGCGCACGCCCATGCCGGGGATATGGCGCAGGTCGTCGATCGTCTCCGGCGCGTTGCGTGCGATCTCGGCGAGCGTTGCGTCGTGGAAGATCACGTAGGCCGGCACGCCGTCCGTTTTCGCCGTTTCCGCACGCCACGCGCGCAGCGCATCCCACCGTGCGCGCTCACGCGTGCCCATGCCGGCCGTCGGATCGACGCGCGTACCGCTGCGGCTCGACGACTGGCGCGTGCGCTGCGGCTTCACGTAGCGGCGCAGCGTGACCTTCTCCTCGTTCTTCAGCACGGGCTTCGCGGCTTCAGTCAGCACGAGCGCGCCGAAGCCGCCATGATCGACGGCCAGGTAGCCGTACGCGACGAGCTGCCGGAAAATCGCCCGCCATTCGGGCTCCGACAGCGACGCGCCGATTCCGAACGTCGTGAGCTGGTCGTGGCCGCGCTGCAACACCTTCTCGGTGCGCCCGCCGCGCAGGATCTCGATCAGGTGGCTCGAGCCGAAATTGAAGCCGCTTGCACGCTGCGCGCGGAACACACACGACAGCGCCATCTGCGCCTCACGCGTGGCGTCCCACGACGCCGGCGGCTCGAGGCACGTATCGCAGTTGCCGCACGGCTTGCTCTCCTCGCCGAAGTAGTTCAGCAGCCGCACGCGGCGGCACGAGATCGTCTCGCACAGCCCGAGCAGCGCGTCGAGCTTCGCCGTCTGGACGCGCTTGTGCGCATCGTCCGCATCGGACTCGTCGATCATCTTGCGCTGCTGGACGACGTCGCCGAGGCCGTACGCCATCCACGCATTCGCGGGCATCCCGTCGCGGCCGGCGCGGCCCGTTTCCTGGTAGTAGCCTTCGACGCTCTTCGGCAGATCCAGGTGCGCAACGAAGCGCACGTCCGGTTTGTCGATGCCCATGCCGAACGCGATCGTCGCGCACATCACGATGCCTTCCTCGCGCTGGAACATTTCCTGATGCTTCTGCCGCACCTCGAACTCCATCCCCGCGTGATACGGCAGCGCACGCACGCCCTGCGCCTTCAGCCATTCGGCCGTTTCCTCGACCTTGCGGCGCGACAGGCAATAGACGACGCCGGCATCGGTCGTACCGTCGGCATTCGTGTGCTCGGCACGAATGAAATCGAGCAGTTGCGAACGCGCGTTGTCCTTTTCGACGATCCGGTAGCGGATGTTCGGGCGGTCGAAGCTCGACACGAACACGCGTGCATCGTCGAGCGCGAGACGGTGGATGATCTCGTCGCGCGTGATCGCATCGGCCGTGGCCGTCAGCGCGATGCGCGGCACCGCCGGGAACCGCTCGTGCAGCACCGACAGTTGAATGTATTCCGGGCGGAAATCGTGCCCCCATTGCGACACGCAGTGCGCTTCGTCGATCGCGAACAGGCCGATCTTCGCGCGCTCGAGCAGATCGAGGAAGCGCCCCGTCATCAGCCGTTCCGGCGCGACGTACAGCAGGTCGATTTCGCCCTCGCGCAACGCGCGCTCGGTCGCCGCGGCCTCGGCGCCCGACAGCGTCGAATTCAGGTACGCGGCGCGCACCCCCACTTCGCTCAGTGCGGCGACCTGGTCCTGCATCAGCGCGATCAACGGCGATACGACGATGCCGGCGCCCTGCCCGGCCTCGCGGCGCAGCAGCGCCGGAATCTGGTAGCACAACGACTTGCCGCCGCCGGTCGGCATCAGCACGAGGCAATCGCCGCCGCCGGCGACGTGTTCGACGATCTCGCCCTGCTGGCCGCGAAATGCGGGATAACCAAATACTTCGTCGAGGATTTCGAGGGCGCGGGACATGAATGAGGGCAGGGACGGCTAAGCGATGACCGCAATTTTAACAACCCGCTCGCGCGACGCGTGGCGAATCGTGCGGATTTGGCCGATTGGCCAGGATTCGTTCGCGCGCATGACGGGCCTGCGGCAGCCGCGCGGCAGGCCCGTCATGCGCATGAACGACAGATGAAAAAAAAACGCCCGGCATAACCGGGCGGTCTCGGTGACAGCAAGGTAACGCAAGGCGGCTCGCGCCGCCCGCACTTACTCGGCTGCCGGATGTTGCTGCGGCTCTTCTGCCGGCGCGCTCGGCGTGCCGAAGTCGAATGCCTCTTCCGCTGCGATCTGGTCGAAACGCTCGCGATCCGACGATTCCTTCGCCTTGCGTGCCTTGTGGAACGCGAGACCCGTACCAGCCGGAATCAGACGGCCGACGATCACGTTTTCCTTCAGGCCACGCAGATCGTCGCGCTTGCCCATGATCGCCGCTTCGGTCAGCACGCGGGTCGTTTCCTGGAACGATGCCGCGGAGATGAACGAATCGGTCGACAGCGATGCCTTCGTGATACCGAGCAGCACGTTGTCGTACGAAGCCGGACGCTTGTTCTCGGCGATCATGCGATCGTTCTCGTCCAGCATGTCGGAACGCTCGACCTGCTCGCCCGGGATGAAGCGCGTATCACCGTTGTCGGTGATCTGCACACGACGCAGCATCTGGCGAACGATCACCTCGATGTGCTTGTCGTTGATCTTCACGCCCTGCAGACGATACACGTCCTGCACTTCGTCGACGATGTAGCGCGACAGCGCCTCGATACCCTGCAGACGCAGGATGTCGTGCGGATCGGCCGGACCGTCCACGATCATTTCGCCCTTGTTGACCACCTGGGCATCGTGAACCAGAACCTGCTTTTCCTTCGCGATCAGGAACTCGTGCTGATTGCCCTCGAGGTCCGTGATGACGAGACGCTGCTTGCCCTTCGTGTCCTTACCGAACGACGTCGTACCGGTGACTTCCGCGAGAATGCCGGCATCCTTCGGCGAACGCGCTTCGAACAGTTCCGCCACCCGCGGCAGACCGCCGGTAATGTCACGCGTCTTCTGCGCTTCCGTCGGGATACGTGCGAGCACTTCACCGACCTGCACCTGCTGACCATCCTTAACGGTGATCAGTGCGCCGACCTGGAAGCCGATCTGCACTGCGTGCTCCGTGCCCGGAATCTTCACTTCTTCGCCGTTCGCGTCGAGCAGCTTGACCTGCGGACGCACGCTCTTCGAAGCTTGCGAGCCACGACGCTTCACGTCGATCACGACCAGCGTCGACAGGCCGGTCACGTCGTCGATCTGCTTCGCGACGGTCACGCCTTCCTCGACGTTCTCGAACTTCACCGTACCACCGTACTCGGTGATGATCGGACGCGTCAGCGGATCCCACGTGGCGAGCTGCGTGCCTGCCTTGATCGTCGCGCCGTCGAGCTGCAGCAGCGTCGCGCCGTACGGCACTTTGTGACGCTCGCGCTCGCGACCGAAATCGTCGGTGATCATCGCTTCGCCCGAACGGGAAATGACGATCTGCTCGCCCTTCGCGTTCGTGACGTAGCGCATCGTCGCCGTGAAGCGCACGATACCGTTGCTCTTCGCTTCGACCGACGAAGCCACTGCCGCACGCGATGCCGCACCACCGATGTGGAACGTACGCATCGTCAGCTGCGTGCCCGGTTCACCGATCGACTGTGCCGCGATCACGCCGACTGCTTCGCCGACGTTCACGAGCGAGCCGCGGCCCAGGTCACGACCGTAGCAGGCTGCGCACAGGCCGTAACGCGTTTCGCAGGTCAGCGGCGTGCGCACGCGCACTTCGTCGATGCCGAGGCGTTCGATTTCCTCGACCGCCGTTTCGTCGAGCAGCGTGCCCGATTCGTACACCGTTTCCTGCGTTTCCGGGTTCACGACGTCCGCCACCGCAACGCGGCCGAGGATACGGTCACGCAGCGCTTCGACGACTTCACCGCCTTCGACGAGTGCCTTCATCGCCACGCCGTTCGACGTGCCGCAATCGTCTTCCACCACGACCAGATCCTGCGTGACGTCGACGAGACGACGCGTCAGGTAACCCGAGTTCGCGGTCTTCAGTGCCGTATCAGCCAGACCCTTACGTGCACCGTGGGTCGAGATGAAGTACTGCAACACGTTCAGACCTTCGCGGAAGTTCGCGGTAATCGGCGTCTCGATAATCGAGCCGTCCGGCTTCGCCATCAGGCCTCGCATACCGGCCAGCTGACGAATCTGAACCGCCGAACCCCGGGCGCCCGAGTCGGCCATCATGTAGATCGAGTTGAACGATTCCTGGCGCGTTTCCTTGCCGTCGCGGTCCGTCACCGGCTCCGTCGACAGCTGCTCCATCATCGCCTTGCCGACCGCTTCCGACGTTGCCGACCAGATGTCGACCACGTTGTTGTAGCGTTCCTGCGCGGTGACGAGACCCGACATGTACTGGCGGTCGTACTCCTTCACCTTCTTCGCGGCGTCGCCGACGATCGTTTCCTTCTGCGGCGGCACGAGCATGTCGTCCACGCAGATCGAGATACCGGCACGCGTCGCGAGACGGAAACCCGACTGCATCAGCTGATCGGCAAACACCACCGTCGCGCGCAGACCGCACTTGCGGAACGCCGTGTTGATCAGGCGCGAAATTTCCTTCTTCTTCAGCGGCTTGTTCAGCACCGAGAACGGCAGGCCGTGCGGCAGGATCTCCGACAAGATCGCGCGGCCGACGGTCGTCGCATAAAGCGAGATCTTCGGCACGAACGGCGGTGCGCCTTCCGACGTGTCTTCGTTGTGGACCATTTCGGTGATCCGCACGTTGACACGCGATGCCAGCTCGACTTCCTTGTTCTCGTACGCGCGGATCACTTCCGACACGCCCGTGAACGACAGGCCTTCGCCCTTGGCGTTAACCGCTTCGCGGGTCGCGTAGTACAGACCCAGCACGATATCCTGCGACGGCACGATCGACGGATCGCCGTTGGCCGGGAACAGCACGTTGTTCGACGCCAGCATCAGCGTACGCGCTTCCATCTGCGCTTCAAGCGACAGCGGCACGTGAACGGCCATCTGGTCACCGTCGAAGTCGGCGTTGAACGCCGCGCAGACGAGCGGATGCAGCTGAATTGCCTTGCCTTCGATCAGCACCGGCTCGAACGCCTGGATACCGAGACGGTGCAGCGTCGGCGCACGGTTCAGCATCACCGGGTGCTCGCGGATCACCTCTTCGAGGATGTCCCACACCACCGGCGTCTGGTTCTCGACTTCCTTCTTCGCAGCCTTGATGGTCGTCGCGACGCCCATCACTTCCAGCTTGTTGAAGATGAACGGCTTGAACAGCTCGAGCGCCATCAGCTTCGGCAGGCCGCACTGGTGCAGCTTCAGCGTCGGGCCGACCACGATGACCGAACGGCCCGAGTAGTCGACGCGCTTGCCCAGCAGGTTCTGACGGAAACGACCGCCCTTACCCTTGATCATGTCGGCGAGCGACTTCAGCGGACGCTTGTTCGCGCCCGTCATCGCCTTGCCGCGACGACCGTTGTCGAGCAGCGAGTCGACGGCTTCCTGCAGCATCCGCTTTTCGTTGCGGACGATGATTTCAGGTGCCTTCAGCTCGAGCAGACGCTTCAACCGGTTGTTACGGTTGATCACGCGGCGATACAGGTCGTTCAGGTCCGACGTCGCGAAACGGCCGCCGTCGAGCGGCACGAGCGGACGCAGTTCCGGCGGCAGCACCGGCAGCACTTCGAGGATCATCCACTCGGGCTTGATGCCCGAGCGCTGGAATGCCTCGAGGACCTTCAGGCGCTTCGCGTACTTCTTGATCTTCGCTTCCGAGCCGGTGTTCTTCAGCTCGGTGCGCAGCGTCTCGACCTGCTCGTCGATGTTGATCGCGCGCAGCAGTTCACGCACGCCTTCCGCGCCCATTTCGGCACGGAATTCGTCGCCGTATTCCTCGACCTTGTTGTAGTAATCCTCTTCGGTCATGATCTGCCGCGCCTTCAGCGGCGTCATGCCCGGTTCGATCACCACATACGCTTCGAAGTACAGCACGCGCTCGATGTCGCGCAGCGTCATGTCGAGCACCATGCCCAGACGCGACGGCAGCGACTTCAGGAACCAGATGTGAGCGACCGGCGAGGCCAGCTCGATGTGGCCCATCCGTTCGCGACGCACCTTCGCCAGCGTCACTTCGACGCCGCACTTCTCGCAGATCACGCCGCGGTGCTTCAGACGCTTGTACTTGCCGCACAGGCACTCGTAGTCCTTGATCGGCCCGAAGATCTTCGCGCAGAAGAGACCATCGCGTTCCGGCTTGAACGTACGGTAGTTGATGGTCTCCGGCTTCTTCACTTCGCCGAACGACCACGAACGGATCTTGTCCGGCGAGGCCAGACCGATCTTGATCGCGTCGAAAACTTCTTCCTGTTGGACTTGCTTGAATAGATCGAGCAGAGCTTTCATTGCTTTCTCTCCGTAGTCCGATTAATTGCGGTCGAGATCGATATCGATACCGAGCGAGCGGATTTCCTTCACGAGCACGTTGAAGGATTCCGGCATGCCTGCATCGATCACGTGATCGCCCTTGACGAGGTTTTCGTACACCTTCGTCCGGCCGGTCACGTCGTCCGACTTCACCGTCAGCATTTCCTGCAGCACGTAGGACGCGCCGTACGCTTCGAGTGCCCACACTTCCATTTCACCGAAACGCTGGCCACCGAACTGCGCCTTACCACCCAGCGGCTGCTGCGTGACGAGCGAGTACGGGCCGGTCGAACGCGCATGCATCTTGTCGTCGACCAAGTGGTGCAGCTTCAGGTAGTGCATGTAGCCGAGCGTCACGCGACGTTCGAACATTTCACCCGTGCGGCCGTCGTACAGACGGACCTGGTTCTTCGACGGGTTCATGCCGAGCTGTTCAGCGATGTCGTCCGGGAACGCGAGGTCGAGCATCTTGCCCATTTCTTCCTCGGTCGCACCGTCGAACACCGGGGTTGCGAACGGCACGCCTTCGCGCAGGTTCTTCGCGAGTTCGAGGATCTCTTCGTCCGTGAAGCTTTCGAGGTCTTCCTTGCGGCCCGAATCGTTGTAGATCTTCGTCAGGAACACGCGCAGTTCCTCGATCTTCGCCTGACGCTGCAGCATTTCGCCGATACGCCAGCCGAGGCCCTTCGCGGCCCAGCCGAGGTGCACTTCCAGAACCTGACCCACGTTCATCCGCGACGGAACGCCCAGCGGGTTCAGCACGACGTCTGCCGGACGGCCATCGGCCATGTACGGCATGTCTTCGATCGGGACGATCTTCGACACGACACCCTTGTTACCGTGACGGCCTGCCATCTTGTCGCCAGGCTGCAGGCGACGCTTGACCGCGAGGTACACCTTGACCATCTTCAGCACGCCCGGCGGCAGTTCGTCGCCTTGCGTGAGCTTCTTGCGCTTCTCTTCGAACGCGAGGTCGAACTGGTGACGCTTTTCTTCGATCGAGTTCTTGATCGCTTCGAGCTGCGCCGCTGCTTCGTCGTCCGCGAGGCGGATGTCGAACCAGTGGTAGTGGTCGAGGTCTTCCAGGTAAGCCTGGTCGATCTTCGTGCCCTTCGCGAGCTTCTTCGGACCGCCGTTCGCGACCTTGCCCACGAGCATGCGTGCGAGACGCTGGAACGCGTCGCCTTCCACGATGCGCAGCTGGTCGTTCAGGTCGAGACGGTAACGCTTCAGTTCATCGTCGATGATCTGTTGCGCACGCTTGTCGCGCTGGATGCCTTCACGCGTGAACACCTGGACGTCGATCACGGTGCCGCTCATGCCCGACGGCACGCGCAGCGACGTGTCCTTCACGTCGGAGGCCTTCTCGCCGAAGATCGCGCGCAGCAGCTTCTCTTCCGGCGTCAGCTGGGTCTCGCCCTTCGGCGTGACCTTGCCGACCAGCACGTCGCCTGCTTCGACTTCAGCACCGATGTACACGATGCCCGATTCGTCGAGACGGCCGAGCTGGACTTCCGCCAGGTTCGAGATGTCGCGCGTGATTTCTTCCGGCCCGAGCTTCGTGTCGCGTGCAACGACGTTCAGCTCTTCGATGTGGATCGACGTGTAGCGATCGTCGGCCACGACCTTCTCCGAGATCAGGATCGAATCCTCGAAGTTGTAGCCGTTCCACGGCATGAACGCGATCAGCATGTTCTGGCCGAGCGCGAGCTCACCCAGGTCCGTCGAGGCGCCGTCGGCCAGCACGTCGCCGCGCGAGACCTTGTCGCCCATCTTCACGATCGGACGCTGGTTGATGTTCGTGTTCTGGTTCGAACGCGTGTACTTGATCAGGTTGTAGATGTCGACACCGACTTCACCTGCGACTGCTTCGTCGTCGTTCACGCGAATCACGATACGGCCTGCGTCGACATAGTCGACGACGCCGCCGCGGAACGCCTGGACCGTCGTACCCGAGTCGACCGCACAGGTGCGCTCGATGCCCGTACCGACGACCGGCTTTTCGGGACGCAGACACGGCACGGCCTGACGCTGCATGTTCGAACCCATCAGCGCACGGTTCGCGTCATCGTGCTCGAGGAACGGAATCAGCGAAGCTGCGACCGACACGATCTGCGACGGCGCGACGTCCATGTACTGGATGCGGTCCGGCGTGACCATCATCGTTTCGCCGGCTTCACGCGACGACACGAGTTCGTCGATCAGCTGGCCGTTCTCGTCGATCGCGGCGTTTGCCTGAGCGATCATGTAGCGGCCTTCTTCGATCGCCGACAGGTAGTCGATCTGGTCGGTCACCTTGCTGTCCACGACCTTGCGGTACGGCGTCTCGAGGAAGCCATACTCGTTCAGGTGCGCATACAGTGCGAGCGAGTTGATCAGGCCGATGTTCGGACCTTCCGGCGTTTCGATCGGGCACACGCGGCCATAGTGGGTCGGGTGCACGTCGCGGACTTCAAAGCCTGCGCGTTCGCGCGTCAGACCGCCCGGGCCCAGTGCGGAAACACGACGCTTGTGCGTGATTTCCGACAGCGGGTTGGTCTGGTCCATGAACTGCGACAGCTGCGACGAACCGAAGAACTCGCGGATCGCCGACGAAATCGGCTTCGAGTTGATCAGGTCGTGCGGCATCAGGTTTTCGCTTTCGGCCTGGCCGAGGCGTTCCTTGACCGCGCGCTCGACACGCACGAGACCTGCGCGGAACTGGTTTTCCGCCAGTTCGCCGACGCAACGCACACGACGGTTGCCGAGGTGGTCGATGTCGTCCACTTCGCCCTTGCCGTTGCGCAGCTCGACGAGGATCTTGATCGTCGCGAGGATGTCGTCGTCCTGCAGCGTCATCGGGCCGGTGATCTCGTCACGGCTGACGCGGCGGTTGAACTTCATACGGCCGACCTTCGACAGGTCGTACGCTTCTTCGCTGTAGAACAGACGGTTGAACAGTGCCTCGACCGCTTCTTCGGTCGGCGGCTCGCCCGGACGCATCATGCGGTAGATCGCGATGCGCGCGGCCGTCTTGTCGGTCGTTTCGTCGACACGCAGCGTCGACGAGATGTACGGGCCCTGGTCCAGGTCGTTCGTGTAGAGCGTCTGGATGTCCTTGATGCCCGCTTCGCGCAGCTTCTCGAGCACGCTTTCCGTGACTTCGTCGTTCGCGCTCGCGATCACTTCGCCGGTGTCGCCGTCGACGACGTTCTTCGCCAGCACGCGGCCGAGCAGATAGTCTTCCGGCACCGAGATGAACTTGGTCTTCGCGGCTTCGAGGTCGCGAATGTGCTTCGCGTTGATCCGCTTGTCCTTCTGGACGATGACCTTGCCATCACGATCCGTGATGTCGAAGCGCGCGACTTCACCACGCAGGCGCTCGGGCACGAACTCGAGTTGCGCGCCTTCGTCCATCAGCGTGAAGTTGTCGAACACGAAGAAGTTCGCGAGGATCTGTTCCGGCGTGAGGCCGATGGCCTTCAGCAGGATCGTGACCGGCATCTTGCGGCGACGGTCGACGCGGAAGTACAGGATGTCCTTCGGATCGAATTCGAAGTCGAGCCACGAGCCGCGGTACGGAATGATCCGTGCCGAGAACAGCAGCTTGCCCGAGCTGTGCGTCTTGCCCTTGTCGTGTTCGAAGAACACGCCCGGCGAACGGTGCAGCTGCGAAACGATGACACGCTCGGTGCCGTTGATGACGAACGAGCCCGTCGGCGTCATGAGCGGAATTTCGCCCATGTACACTTCCTGCTCTTTCACTTCCTTGACGACCGGCTTGTTCGGCGATTCCTTGTCGAGGATGACAAGGCGGACCTTCGCGCGCAGCGCGGAGCAGTACGTCAGGCCGCGCTGCTGGCATTCCTTGATGTTGAATGCCGGCGCGGACAACGCATAGCTCACGAACTCGAGACGTGCGAAACCGTTGTGCGAAACAATGGGAAATACCGATGTGAACGCGGCCTGCAAACCTTCAGGCTTGCGTTGCGTGGCCGGCACATCGGCTTGCAGAAACGTGCTGAATGATTCAAGCTGGGTAGCCAGCAAGAAAGGAACTTGGTGAACGATGGGGCGCTTCGCGAAACTCTTGCGAATGCGCTTCTTCTCGGTGAAGGAATATTGCATACGATCTCCGAATCACGGCGGGTGCTATCGAGGCGGAATACCTGGACGTTTCAAACCCGAGTGTTCACCGACTGAGACCCGATGGCCGTCCGACGGCTTGAACGAGCCGAGAAGCTTGGTGGTTGGCCGCTACCAACCGCTGGCTGACGGCAGCGGATGCCTGTGTTGCCCGCTACCCGACCAAACTTGCCTTCTGCAGTCGCTTCAGAAGACAAAGAGAACCGCCATTCGTGACCCATGACAACGATCAGGCGGTTTTCTTTGGCTTCTGGGGCCGATTATTCGGGCTCCCGAATGAGTGCCAGAATAACGTCCCCACAAAGCACAAAAAGGCCGGCGGTGAAAATACCGCCAGCCTTCGCACAGCGCGCCGAAACTTACTTGACTTCGACCTTCGCGCCTGCTTCTTCCAGCTTCTTCTTGGCTTCTTCAGCAGCAGCCTTGTCGACGCCTTCCTTGACAGCCTTCGGTGCGCCGTCAACGACGTCCTTCGCTTCCTTCAGGCCCAGGCCCGTCAGTTCGCGAACTGCCTTGATGACTGCAACCTTGTTGCTGCCTGCTTCAGCCAGAACGACCGTGAATTCGGTCTTTTCTTCTGCTGCAGCAGCTGCGCCGCCGCCTGCCGGGCCAGCGACTGCCACTGCAGCTGCCGACACGCCAAACTTCTCTTCGAATGCCTTGACCAGTTCGTTCAGTTCCAGAACGGTCATCCCTTCGACTGCTGCCAGGATGTCTTCTTTTGCGATTGCCATTTGAAATACTCCTAAATTGAATTCGGATACAGCCAGCGATCAATGACGCTGATGCACGCTCGATTACGCAGCTTCCGCTTGCTTCTTCTCGGCCAGCGCGGCCAGAGCGCGCGCGAAGCCCGAAACAGGCGATTGCATAACGAACAGCAGCTTCGAGAGCAGTTCTTCGCGGCTCGGGATGCTTGCCAGCGCTTGCACGCCAGCCTTGTCCATCACCTTGCCATCGAACGCACCAGCCTTGATGACCAACTTGTCATTGCTCTTGCTGAAGTCGTTGACGACCTTAGCAGCAGCAATTGCATCTTCCGAGATGCCGTAGATCAACGGGCCAGTCATCTGCTCTGCCAGCGGAGCAAACGGGGTACCTTCAACAGCGCGACGCGCCAGCGTGTTCTTCAACACGCGCAGGTACACCTGTTGCTCACGCGCTTTCGCGCGCAGCTTGGTCAGATCGCCAACCGCAATTCCACGATACTCAGCCAGCACAACGGTCTGGGCCTTCGCGACTTGCGCGGAAACCTCAGCGACGACGGCTTGCTTGTCTTCTCTATTAAGCGGCACGGTTAGCCTCCAGAAACGATACGTTCGGCGCGGCCGGCATGGCCGAAACCTCACGTACCTCGTTCAACAACGGCGTCCGACCTCGTTAGGAGTATTTCCACCTCACGCCGGGAATCGCTTCGCGGCCTGCGGCTTCACCACTGCAAAACTTTTTCGGGTTCGCCATCTGCGTTGGCTTGAATTAAGGGATCACCTGACTGCTGTGCCCCACCAACGGTCTTTGATAACCGGTTGCCCGCCCTACTGCACGAACAACCGCCCAAAGCCCATGTAGGCCGCTTCGCGAACGAAGCGGCCCGAATACTTGCTTACTGTGCTGCCAGCGTAGCCTGGTCGACACGCACGCCGACGCCCATCGTGCTCGACAGTGCGATCTTGCGCAGGTAGACGCCCTTGCTCGTTGCCGGCTTTGCCTTCTGCAGCGCTTCGATCAGCGCCGACAGGTTCGAACGCAGTGCGGTCGGTTCGAACGATGCACGGCCGATGGTCGCGTGGATGATACCGGCCTTGTCGACACGGAATTGCACCTGACCAGCCTTCGCGTTCTTGACGGCGGTTGCGACGTCCGGCGTGACCGTGCCGACCTTCGGGTTCGGCATCAGGCCGCGCGGGCCCAGGATCTGGCCGAGCGTACCGACGATACGCATCGTGTCCGGCGAAGCGATCACGATGTCGAAGTCCATCTGGCCAGCCTTGATCTGCTCTGCCAGGTCTTCCATACCGACGATTTCCGCGCCTGCTGCACGTGCTTGCTCAGCCTTCTCGCCTTGCGCGAACACAGCAACGCGAACCGACTTGCCCGTACCTGCCGGCAGAACGACCGAACCACGAACGACTTGATCCGACTTCTTTGCATCGATGCCGAGCTGGACTGCGACGTCGATCGACTCGTCGAACTTCGCGCTCGCGCATTCCTTCACGAGGCTCAGTGCGTCTTCGATCGCGTACAGCTTCTGACGATCAACCTTGGCGGCAAATGCCTGACGGCGCTTGGAGATCTTAGCCATTTACACGCCCTCCACAGTGATGCCCATCGAGCGTGCGCTACCAGCGATGGTGCGAACGGCTGCGTCCAGATCAGCTGCCGTAAGGTCCGGCATCTTGGTCTTCGCGATTTCTTCAGCTTGAGCGCGCGTGATCGAACCGACCTTGTCGGTGTGCGGCTTGCTCGAGCCCTTGTCCACCTTCGCCGCCTTCTTGATCAGGACGGTCGCCGGCGGCGTCTTCATCACGAACGTGAAGCTCTTGTCAGCGAATGCCGTGATGACCACCGGCACCGGCAGACCCGGCTCCATGCCTTGAGTCTGCGCGTTGAACGCCTTGCAGAACTCCATGATGTTCAGGCCGCGCTGGCCCAGTGCCGGACCGACCGGCGGCGACGGGTTGGCTTTACCTGCAGGGATCTGCAGCTTGATAAAGCCGATAATCTTCTTTGCCATTTGTGAACCTCATTGGAACGCCAGAGAAGGCGTTCGGTGAGTAATAACGCGCTTTCGCCACGGGCTACTGACGCTCCTCAACGGCCATGACGCGGACCGTAAGCGCGAAGGTGGGCAGCCGAGGCTGCCCACCGAATCGGGATCAAACTTTTTCGACCTGACCGAACTCGAGTTCGACCGGGGTGGATCGGCCAAAAATGGTGACCGATACACGCACGCGCGATTTTTCGTAGTTGACTTCTTCGACGGTGCCGTTGAAGTCCGTGAACGGGCCTTCCTTGACACGCACCATCTCGCCGACTTCGAACAGGGTCTTCGGGCGCGGCTTCTCGACGCCTTCCTGCATCTGCGACATGATCTTCTCGACTTCCTTCGGGGAAATCGGGGTCGGGCGGTTGCGCGCACCGCCGACGAAACCGGTGACCTTCGCGGTGTTCTTCACGAGGTGCCACGTTTCGTCCGTCATTTCCATCTCGACCAGCACGTAGCCGGGGAAGAAACGACGCTCAGTCACTGCCTTGTGGCCGCCTTTGACTTCGACCACTTCTTCGGTCGGGACCAGGATCTGACCGAATTTGTCCTGCATGCCAGCACGTTCGATGCGCTCCTGAAGCGCACGTTGCACGCTCTTCTCCATACCGGAGTAGGCGTGCACGACGTACCAACGCTTTCCGCTCGGGGATGCCGGAGTATCGCTCATATCATTTCCAACCCAGAATCGCCGAGAAAATCACCCATTCGATCGATTTGTCACTCAACCAGAGGAAAATCGCCATCACGAGCACGAAACCGAACACGACGAGTGTGGTTTGCGTTGCTTCCTTGCGGGTGGGCCAAACGACCTTCCGGACTTCCTTGTACGAATCCTTGGCAAAGGCGATGAGACTCTTGCCAGGTGCGGACATCAGCCCGACGGCAACGCCGGCGATGATACCGACCGCCAACGCAGCACCGCGGACATACCATTGCTGATTGGCCAGCCAGAAGAAGCCCACGAATCCGGCCAAGACCAACAATACGCCCAGGGCCAGCATCAGCTTATCGCCGGAGGTATTTACAGTTTCGACGGATGGATTCGCCATAACACCTTAAAACAAATGCCACGTAGGACACGTGGCTATTTTTTGGCAGGGGCAGAGGGAATCGAACCCCCAACCTTCGGTTTTGGAGACCGACGCTCTGCCAGTTGAGCTATACCCCTAAACCATGCTGGGGCTGGCTGTTGCCAGCCCCAAAACTGTCGATCAACGAATAACTGGCTTACTCGATGATCTTGGCGACGACGCCGGCGCCGACCGTACGGCCGCCTTCGCGGATTGCGAAGCGCAGACCTTCTTCCATCGCGATCGGAGCGATCAGCTTCACCGTGATCGACACGTTGTCGCCCGGCATCACCATTTCCTTGTCCTTCGGCAGCTCGATCGAGCCCGTCACGTCCGTCGTACGGAAGTAGAACTGCGGACGGTAGTTGTTGAAGAACGGCGTGTGACGGCCGCCTTCGTCCTTGCTCAGCACGTACACTTCAGCCGTGAAGTGCGTGTGCGGCGTGATCGAACCCGGCTTCGCCAGAACCTGGCCACGCTCCACGTCTTCACGCTTCGTGCCGCGCAGCAGGATACCAACGTTGTCGCCTGCCTGACCTTGGTCCAGCAGCTTGCGGAACATTTCAACGCCCGTGCAGGTCGTCTTCACCGTCGGCTTGATACCGACGATTTCGATTTCTTCGCCGACCTTCACGATGCCGCGCTCAACGCGACCCGTCACAACCGTGCCACGACCCGAGATCGAGAACACGTCTTCCACCGGCATCAGGAACGCGCCGTCAACTGCACGCTCCGGCGTCGGGATGTACGTGTCCAGCGCGTCGGCCAGGCTCATGATCGCCACTTCGCCCAGCTCGCCCGTGTCGCCTTCCAGCGCCAGCTTGGCCGAACCCTTCACGATCGGCGTGTCGTCGCCCGGGAAGTCGTACTTCGACAGGAGTTCGCGAACTTCCATCTCGACCAGCTCGAGCAGTTCAGCGTCGTCCACCATGTCGCACTTGTTCAGGAACACGATGATGTACGGAACGCCAACCTGACGTGCCAGCAGGATGTGCTCACGCGTCTGCGGCATCGGGCCGTCTGCTGCCGAGCAAACCAGGATCGCGCCGTCCATCTGCGCTGCGCCCGTGATCATGTTCTTCACATAGTCAGCGTGGCCCGGGCAGTCGACGTGTGCGTAGTGGCGGTTAGCCGTTTCGTACTCGACGTGTGCCGTGTTGATCGTGATGCCGCGCGCCTTTTCTTCCGGTGCCGCGTCGATCTGGTCGTATGCCTTCGCTTCGCCGCCGAACTTCTTCGTCAGAACCGTCGTGATCGCTGCCGTCAGCGTCGTCTTGCCGTGGTCAACGTGACCAATCGTACCAACGTTCACGTGCGGCTTGGTCCGCTCAAATTTACCCTTGGCCATTTTCGACTCCCAGAAGGAATTTCACAGGTTGCGCCGCGCGCAAACAAGACACTGACTTTTTACTGCTGGTGCCCATGGGCAGGATCGAACTGCCGACCTCTCCCTTACCAAGGGAGTGCTCTACCACTGAGCCACATGGGCGCTTTACGCTTCAACTTCGCGGTCTGGAGCGGGTGAAGGGAATCGAACCCTCGTCGTAAGCTTGGAAGGCTTCTGCTCTACCATTGAGCTACACCCGCACGGGCCACAAACGATTCCTTACCGCTCACTGCGCTGATAATCTTGGTGGAGGAGGTTGGATTCGAACCAACGTAGGCGTAAGCCAACAGATTTACAGTCTGCCCCCTTTAGCCACTCGGGCACCCCTCCGTAGAGAACTGACGATTATGGGGGTGCATCGCACTTCTGTCAAGCGGATCCGGAAGATTATTTTTACTCTCTTCCCGACGCCTGCCTGACCACCGATCTCCCGCCCTTGCCCGGCTAAGGCAAGCATGGGTGCTGCTGATCAATGCCACATCTTCGTCAGACTCCGCCCTCAACGTCGATCTGCATCTACGCTGAAAACGAAAGACCGCCATCATACGACCTCTTACGCACTCTGCCAAGCGGGTAAACGAAAAATTTCCGCAAATTTCGTGCCGAGTGGATGCACCGACATGTCCCCGATACTTTGAGGGATATCGCTTCCAATCTCACCGGTTGTCTGACCGGACCTGCGGGTGGATGACGTGTCGAGGCTTTCGGGTGTTTTCCAGCAACTGCATCGGATCCTGCGGCCACGGCAACCGACAGGAAGTGGTGGGCGCGCCACCGGCCCTAGCCGACTTCAGCCACGGCCGCGATACCATCGCAGGCCAGCTGCCCGCCTCCGGTTCCGATCCTCATGCGCCTGCTTGCCCTTGCGATGACCTTCACGGCTTTGACCGCGCATGCCGCGGGTCCGTCGGATGCCTGGTGTCGCTCGAGCACGATCACCAGGCTCCGCCATCAGGCACTGCCGACAGCCACGCCCCAGGACGCAGCGCGGCAGCTTCATTGCTCGTCGCATATGACCGACTGAAACCCGCGCTCGATGCCCGGCGCCTCGGTTCGGCACACGTCGGTTTCGTTGGGGCGTCCCGCTGAGCAAGATGCAATCGCCTATGCGTGTGGCTGCTCAACGATGCGTCCACGTACCTCGTCGGCGCAGGCGATAGTGCGTCAGAAGGTGAGTGCGGCGGCTCAGCCTGAAGCGACGCATTGCAGCCACTACTCGGCGATGATATGCGGTCCCGCCTGGGCCTGCCCGCAGGCTTGTCGACGCGATCTCGGCGAGCATTCTGCAATGTGCCGCCCACTCCTTCGCCATCATGCAAGCCGACCAACGTCAGCATCTGGTTGGCCTACCGCAGCGAATCCACGGCATACGCATGACATACCGCATGCCCGTACGATGCCCACGTCGTGCAACTGAACGCTAGTACCTGCGCAGGATTCGACGCCGGCGCGTTCTCCGCTCCGCATTCATCCGACGACGACGAAAAGCTGGCGTGCGACATCCAGTCTTCGACATCGATCGCTCGCTGCCCGGCGTTGGTCGTGCTAACCCGAAATCAAGGCAGGAACAGGACCCGCCAGTTTCCGCCGGGCAATGGCTCCGCACTCTGGGATCCCAGTACCGCATGCACGGCGCGATCGACCAGCATCGACGCCGGCGGCAAGCACTTCGCGTTATGGGTAAGGGCGAGACTGCTTTGGCGGCACGGCCCATTCACTCATCGAAGAAATCGATGCGGTGCGAGACGGGCAGCCCGTGCTCGTCAAAAGGAACAGCGCGGATTTCTGATGCTATCGGGTCGACGAACTCGCGGACGCAGGTTCGCGCTAGTAGCTCCCCTGTCCGTCCGGTGCGTTAAACGCGCCCGTGCCCTCGCTCAAGCCTCCTTGAGCGAAGATGCAATCAATTGAGTTACAAACAACCCTGGATGGCTACACAATGCGATTCACCGCGCGATTCGACTTCGTCTGCTCGATGGGCATCATCCACTCAGCGCGCGCAGCGAGAACGCTGCCAAACGTCCGATTGAGGGCCCCGTTGCCCGGCATGCCGAGGGCTCGTTGTGGTGACGGGGGCCGCGAACTTGATAGGCGCGAAATTGCAATAGTGACTTTTGGCCGAGGATGAGCTCGATACGCCGATGAACAACGCCCGAGAATCGGCAATCGAGGGGTTGGCGATGCCCCGCCGGGCCGCACCGCGGCGACGCTCAAATCTGCCCCGAGCGGTAGTCAGATACACGAGATGGAGTCGCTACTCGGCCTGGCCGCCATCGTCGGGAGCAGCAGGAGGATGGATGTTTGAATGTGGGTTTCAGCCGACGCCAGCTACCCGTGCGCGACCAACTCGATCGGCTTGATCAGTAGCGCAGCGCGGCGAGTTCTCGGAAACGGCAGGTGTCTGAATCGACGTATTCGGCGCCTGGATGTGGCCAGGCCGGCCACTCCGCGCCCCATGCGTTTCCGCCGCGCCAATGCAAAAACCCCCGCCTTTCGGGCGGGGGTTTCTGGCTTAGGGAGCCTGACGATTACCTACTTTCACACGGGAATCCGCACTATCATCGGCGTAGAGTCGTTTCACGGTCCTGTTCGGGATGGGAAGGGGTGGGACCGACTCGCTATGGTCATCAGGCAAAGAGGGTTGTTGTGCTGGCTTTGCAGCACAACCAATCCGGGAAGAAGCAGTAATTTTGAGTTGTGTGTATCACACACGAGAATCCAACTTGTCGCTTGGGATCGCAGCTCGTGCAGGGCACGGCGCCGATCTACAAGGCAGACTTGTTATAGGATCAAGCCTTACGGGCAATTAGTATCAGTTAGCTGAACGCATTACTGCGCTTACACACCTGACCTATCAACGTCCTGGTCTCGAACGACCCTTCAAGGGGATCTAGTCCCCAGGGATATCTCATCTTAAGGCGAGTTTCCCGCTTAGATGCTTTCAGCGGTTATCTCTTCCGAACATAGCTACCCGGCGATGCCACTGGCGTGACAACCGGTACACCAGAGGTTCGTCCACTCCGGTCCTCTCGTACTAGGAGCAGCCCCCTTCAAATATCCAACGCCCACGGCAGATAGGGACCAAACTGTCTCACGACGTTTTAAACCCAGCTCACGTACCTCTTTAAATGGCGAACAGCCATACCCTTGGGACCGGCTACAGCCCCAGGATGAGATGAGCCGACATCGAGGTGCCAAACACCGCCGTCGATATGAACTCTTGGGCGGTATCAGCCTGTTATCCCCAGAGTACCTTTTATCCGTTGAGCGATGGCCCTTCCATACAGAACCACCGGATCACTATGACCTGCTTTCGCACCTGCTCGACTTGTCGGTCTCGCAGTTAAGCACGCTTATGCCATTGCACTATCAGCACGATTTCCGACCGTACCTAGCGTACCTTCGTACTCCTCCGTTACGCTTTGGGAGGAGACCGCCCCAGTCAAACTGCCTACCATGCACTGTCCCCGACCCGGATCACGGGCCAAGGTTAGAACCTCAAACAAACCAGGGTGGTATTTCAAGGACGGCTCCACCGAAACTAGCGTTCCGGTTTCATAGCCTCCCACCTATCCTACACAGATCGGTTCAAAGTCCAATGCAAAGCTACAGTAAAGGTTCATGGGGTCTTTCCGTCTAGCCGCGGGTAGATTGCATCATCACAAACACTTCAACTTCGCTGAGTCTCGGGAGGAGACAGTGTGGCCATCGTTACGCCATTCGTGCAGGTCGGAACTTACCCGACAAGGAATTTCGCTACCTTAGGACCGTTATAGTTACGGCCGCCGTTTACCGGGACTTCAATCAAGAGCTTGCACCCCATCATTTAATCTTCCGGCACCGGGCAGGCGTCACACCCTATACGTCCACTTTCGTGTTTGCAGAGTGCTGTGTTTTTATTAAACAGTCGCAGCCACCAGTTTATTGCAACCCCTTCACCCTCCTGGCGCAGGCCAGTCAAGCTACAAGGGCGTACCTTATCCCGAAGTTACGGTACCAATTTGCCGAGTTCCTTCTCCCGAGTTCTCTCAAGCGCCTTAGAATACTCATCTCGCCCACCTGTGTCGGTTTGCGGTACGGTCATCGTTAGACTGAAGCTTAGAGGCTTTTCTTGGAACCACTTCCAATTGCTTCGCTCCCTAAGGAGCTCGCGCCACACCCTTGAATTGCGCACCCGGATTTGCCTAAGTGCCTTCTCCAATGCAGCGACCGGGACTTCCAACACCCGGACAACCTTCCGCGATCCGTCCCCCCATCGCATCTAACAATGGTGCAGGAATATTGACCTGCTTCCCATCAGCTACGCATTTCTGCCTCGCCTTAGGGGCCGACTCACCCTACGCCGATGAACGTTGCGTAGGAAACCTTGGGCTTACGGCGAGGGGGCCTTTCACCCCCTTTATCGCTACTCATGTCAGCATTCGCACTTCCGATACCTCCAGCACGCTTTTCAACGCACCTTCGCAGGCTTACGGAACGCTCTCCTACCATGCGAGCAAAGCTCGCATCCGCAGCTTCGGTATATAGCTTAGCCCCGTTACATCTTCCGCGCAGGACGACTCGATCAGTGAGCTATTACGCTTTCTTTAAAGGGTGGCTGCTTCTAAGCCAACCTCCTGACTGTTTTAGCCTTCCCACTTCGTTTCCCACTTAGCTATATTTGGGGACCTTAGCTGGCGGTCTGGGTTGTTTCCCTCTTGACACCGGACGTTAGCACCCGATGTCTGTCTCCCGTGATTGCACTCTTCGGTATTCGGAGTTTGCTATGGCGGGGTAATCTGCAATAGACCCCCCAACCATGACAGTGCTCTACCCCCGAAGGTGAGACACGAGGCACTACCTAAATAGTTTTCGGAGAGAACCAGCTATTTCCAAGTTTGTTTAGCCTTTCACCCCTATCCACAGCTCATCCCCTAACTTTTCAACGTTAGTGGGTTCGGACCTCCAGTACGTGTTACCGCACCTTCATCCTGGCCATGGATAGATCACTTGGTTTCGGGTCTACGCCCAGCAACTGAACGCCCTATTCGGACTCGCTTTCGCTACGCCTGCCCTATACGGTTAAGCTTGCTACTGAACGTAAGTCGCTGACCCATTATACAAAAGGTACGCCGTCACCCCTTACGAGGCTCCGACTGTTTGTATGCATGCGGTTTCAGGATCTATTTCACTCCCCTCCCGGGGTTCTTTTCGCCTTTCCCTCACGGTACTGGTTCACTATCGGTCGATCACGAGTATTTAGCCTTGGAGGATGGTCCCCCCATCTTCAGACAGGATTTCACGTGTCCCGCCCTACTTGTCGCACACCTAGTTCTTTCATACTGTTTTCGCCTACAGGGCTATCACCTGCTATGGCCGCACTTTCCAGAGCGTTCGGCTAACAATACAAATAAAGAGTGCAAGGCTCATCCCATTTCGCTCGCCACTACTTTGGGAATCTCGGTTGATTTCTTTTCCTGCGGTTACTTAGATGTTTCAGTTCACCGCGTTCGCTTCACATGGCCTATGTATTCAGCCATGGATACTCCAAAAGGAGTGGGTTTCCCCATTCGGACATCTACGGATCAAAGCTTGTTTGCCAGCTCCCCGTAGCTTTTCGCAGGCTACCGCGTCCTTCATCGCCTGTGATCGCCAAGGCATCCACCACATGCACTTGTTCGCTTGACCCTATAACGAGTCTGTCTCGCGACAGTCGCTACAGGTTGAGTTCTCGCGTTGTGCCGTATTCCAATTTAAGTCGAACATAGAGTTCGAATCATCTTGAGATACATCGATACAATCACAACCCGGATAGTTTCCACGTCCATCTCAAGACGCTTCCGCTATCCAAATTACTTGCTTCTTCCAGATTGTTAAAGAACGACAGCCGATATCTGTTGATATCCTCTGACTGGCTCAATCGCCAATGACAAAGATTCGACTCAAGTCGAATGCTTGTCATTGAAGATTGGTGGAGGCAGACGGGATCGAACCGACGACCCCCTGCTTGCAAAGCAGGTGCTCTCCCAGCTGAGCTATGCCCCCATGAGTACAGATTTGCCTCAGGTACCTACCGCCAGACAAGACAATGGTGGGTCTGGTTGGATTCGAACCAACGACCCCCGCCTTATCAAGACGGTGCTCTAACCGACTGAGCTACAGACCCCTGAGTCTGTCTTTAAATTTACAGCCGATAAGCGTGAGCGCTCAACTTGGCGAGAAGCTCTGGAAAGGAGGTGATCCAGCCGCACCTTCCGATACGGCTACCTTGTTACGACTTCACCCCAGTCATGAATCCTACCGTGGTGACCGTCCTCCTTGCGGTTAGACTAGCCACTTCTGGTAAAACCCACTCCCATGGTG
Organism: Burkholderia sp. HI4860; assembly: GCF_002223045.2. Taxonomy (NCBI): domain Bacteria; kingdom Pseudomonadati; phylum Pseudomonadota; class Betaproteobacteria; order Burkholderiales; family Burkholderiaceae; genus Burkholderia; species Burkholderia sp. HI4860. The sequence continues at coordinate 1,635,483 of NZ_NKFO02000003.1, forward strand.
TGACGGGCGGTGTGTACAAGACCCGGGAACGTATTCACCGCGGCATGCTGATCCGCGATTACTAGCGATTCCAGCTTCATGCACTCGAGTTGCAGAGTGCAATCCGGACTACGATCGGTTTTCTGGGATTAGCTCCCCTCGCGGGTTGGCAACCCTCTGTTCCGACCATTGTATGACGTGTGAAGCCCTACCCATAAGGGCCATGAGGACTTGACGTCATCCCCACCTTCCTCCGGTTTGTCACCGGCAGTCTCCTTAGAGTGCTCTTGCGTAGCAACTAAGGACAAGGGTTGCGCTCGTTGCGGGACTTAACCCAACATCTCACGACACGAGCTGACGACAGCCATGCAGCACCTGTGCGCCGGTTCTCTTTCGAGCACTCCCACCTCTCAGCGGGATTCCGACCATGTCAAGGGTAGGTAAGGTTTTTCGCGTTGCATCGAATTAATCCACATCATCCACCGCTTGTGCGGGTCCCCGTCAATTCCTTTGAGTTTTAATCTTGCGACCGTACTCCCCAGGCGGTCAACTTCACGCGTTAGCTACGTTACTAAGGAAATGAATCCCCAACAACTAGTTGACATCGTTTAGGGCGTGGACTACCAGGGTATCTAATCCTGTTTGCTCCCCACGCTTTCGTGCATGAGCGTCAGTATTGGCCCAGGGGGCTGCCTTCGCCATCGGTATTCCTCCACATCTCTACGCATTTCACTGCTACACGTGGAATTCTACCCCCTCTGCCATACTCTAGCCTGCCAGTCACCAATGCAGTTCCCAGGTTGAGCCCGGGGATTTCACATCGGTCTTAGCAAACCGCCTGCGCACGCTTTACGCCCAGTAATTCCGATTAACGCTCGCACCCTACGTATTACCGCGGCTGCTGGCACGTAGTTAGCCGGTGCTTATTCTTCCGGTACCGTCATCCCCGACTGTATTAGAGTCAAGGATTTCTTTCCGGACAAAAGTGCTTTACAACCCGAAGGCCTTCTTCACACACGCGGCATTGCTGGATCAGGCTTTCGCCCATTGTCCAAAATTCCCCACTGCTGCCTCCCGTAGGAGTCTGGGCCGTGTCTCAGTCCCAGTGTGGCTGGTCGTCCTCTCAGACCAGCTACTGATCGTCGCCTTGGTAGGCCTTTACCCCACCAACTAGCTAATCAGCCATCGGCCAACCCTATAGCGCGAGGCCCGAAGGTCCCCCGCTTTCATCCGTAGATCGTATGCGGTATTAATCCGGCTTTCGCCGGGCTATCCCCCACTACAGGACATGTTCCGATGTATTACTCACCCGTTCGCCACTCGCCACCAGGTGCAAGCACCCGTGCTGCCGTTCGACTTGCATGTGTAAGGCATGCCGCCAGCGTTCAATCTGAGCCAGGATCAAACTCTTCAGTTTAAACCTGTTACTGTTTTCGGTTCGGTTAAGAACCGGTCGCTCACTCAAAGCTGACAGGTAAATGAATTACTTCATAAACCTGACTTACTTTAGTGTGAGACTCTTGATACTTTCGCTATCTGATCCGAGGATCAGCTCGCTTTCATCAAGCGCCCACACTTATCGGCTGTTAATTTTTAAAGAGCATTCTGCGAGGAACTTCGTGTTTCCCGGCAGCGCTGCGTTTTCAGCAGCAGAGAAGCGAGATTATGAACCGTGTTTCGCAGTTCGTCAACAACTTTTTACACTACATCGTTGCGACTGCGGGGCTCAACTTCCAGGCCAGTGGCGCGCTCCAGACTCCGGCACACCACCCGCCCTGCTTCCCTTCTCCCGCGCCGCGTTTCCGTTAGCGCGAAAGAGGCGTGATTCTAAGCACCCACCCCCGTCTACGCAAGCCCTTTGTGAAAATATTTTGAAAAAGCCCCCGTGCGCTGACGCGCACGGGGGCTTCGGGCTCGACGGGCCAAGTGGTGCCGCCGACCTACGCGTTGCCGGCAACACTTCCCTCTATATATAGAGACGCGTCACTTGCCGACCACCGCAGCCTGCAGTTGCTCGACCGGCACCGCGTCGGCCATCGCCGTGTAGCCGGCGTCGCTCGGATGAATACCGTCCCCGCTATCGTATCGGCGCTGCAGCACGCTCGGGCGCGCCGGATCGCGCAGCACAGCATCGAAATCGACCACGCCATCGAACCCGCCACCGCTCCGGATCCACCGGTTCACCTCGAGCCGGATCGCCTCGCGCGCCGCCGGCAGCCCGGCCGGCGTCAGCGTCGCGCCGAAGACCTTCACGCCCTGACGGTGCGCCGCTTCGATCAGCCGGCGGTAGCCGTCGATCAAGGATGCAGCCGTGACCTGCGTATGCGGGTGGTCGCAATCGAGCCCCGCGTGCGGCGGCATCGCCGCAAAATTGATGTCGTTGATACCGATCAGCACGATCGCGGCCTTCACACCCGCGCGCGTCAGCGCATCGCGCTCGAACCTCGACGCCAGCGACGTGCCATAGCAAGCCGAATCGCTGAGCAGCCGATTCCCGCTGATACCAAGATTCGCGACACCGATCGACTCCACGCCGGCGGCAGTCAGCCGACGCGCGAACGCATCCGGCCAGCGGCGATTCCGGTTCACGCTCGAGCGCAGTCCGTCGGTGATCGAATCACCGATCGCCGCTACGCTGGCGCGCGCTGAACCGGCCTCGACCGCGAGCTCGCTCACCCATGCGTATTGGGTAAATCGGGTGCGAAACGCGGCGGCGCCCGGATCACTCACGTGATCACCCGGTGCAGACACGTAATTGAACTGGTTCGACACGCGGTGCCAGACCGTCATCCGCTGGTTCGCCCCCATCTGGAGGCTGATCGCATACGGCCGCCCGGCCGCCACATCGATCGCCACCGGATCGCTTTCGAGTTCCTGGCCCGGCGCCAGCGTCACCGACGCCTTGCCGCCGAACCGGACCGGCGCCGCGGCACCAGCCAGCGCCGCCCCTTCGCCGGCGCGCGCGAGGCTCGCCGCCTCGACGACCAACGGCGCATGTCCGTAGGCATTGCTGACGCGGATCCGCGCGGCACGCCCCGACACCGTCGGATAGACGATCTGGCGCACGGCCCGTCCGGACACGTCGGGTGCGCGATAGAGCGGCGGCGGTGCGGCCAGGTCGGGGATCGGCTGCAGCGCGGTCGCCCACGCCGCCACCCATCCGGCCGGCGCGGCCGACGCCGACGCCGCGAGCGGCGAGACAAAGACGGCCGCACCCAGCACGGCCGCGGCGATACTGCTTCGAAATGACATCGGCAAAATCCTCGTCGAAAGCGGGCATTGTGCCGCAGAAGGCGCGAACCCCACGCCCCGGATCACCGTCACGCCGGCCGATCGCGCCCCGACGTACCTCGTTTACCCGAGTCTCGCCGCAAATCCGCAAGAAATATATTAACCGACCGGTCGGTTGGTTTATACTTCGCACACACTCAACCGGACGAGAGCTTCGCCATGTACACGCAATCCCTCGACATCCCAGGCAACGTCGCGCCGCTCGACGCCGCAGCCGAGTCGCCCGAGCAGGCGCGGTTCGATGCGGTCATGGCCGCCGACGGCAAGATCGAACCGCAGGACTGGATGCCCGATGCCTATCGCAAGACGCTGGTTCGCCAGATCTCGCAGCACGCGCACTCGGAAGTCGTGGGCATGCTGCCCGAAGGCAACTGGATCTCACGCGCACCGAGCCTGAAGCGCAAGGCGATCCTGCTCGCGAAGGTCCAGGACGAAGCCGGCCACGGCCTCTATCTTTATAGCGCGGCCGAAACGCTCGGCGTGTCGCGCGATTCGCTGATCGACGCACTGCTCGCCGGCAAGGCGAAATACTCGAGCATCTTCAACTACCCGACGCCCACCTGGGCGGACGTCGGCGTGATCGGCTGGCTCGTCGACGGCGCCGCGATCATGAACCAGATCCCGCTGTGCCGCTGCACGTACGGCCCGTACGCGCGCGCCATGATCCGCGTGTGCAAGGAAGAATCGTTCCACCAGCGCCAGGGTTTCGACGCACTGCTGTCGATGATGAAGGGCACCGACGCGCAACGCGCAATGGTCCAGCAGGCCGTGAACCGGTGGTGGTGGCCGGTGCTGATGATGTTCGGCCCGAGCGACGCCGATTCGGTCCACAGCAACCAGTCCGCGAAATGGGGCATCAAGCGGATCTCGAACGACGATCTGCGGCAGAAGTTCGTCGACGCGACGGTCGACCAGGCGAAGGTGCTCGGCGTGACGCTGCCCGACCCCGACCTGAAGTGGAACGAGGCGCGCGGCCATCACGACTACGGCACGATCGACTGGGACGAATTCTGGCGCGTGGTCAACGGCGACGGCCCGTGCAACAAGGAACGCCTCGCGACCCGCGTGAAAGCGCACGAGGACGGCGCATGGGTGCGCGAAGCCGCACTCGCCCACGAAGCCAAGCGCCGCGCCCGCGCCGAACAGCACGCTGCCTGAGCGGCGGCACACCATCGAATTCAGGATTGAGGAGAAAGTGATGAACAAGGAATGGCCGATCTGGGAAGTGTTCGTGCGCAGCAAGCAGGGGCTCGACCACAAGCATTGCGGCAGCCTGCACGCCGCCGACGCATCGATGGCGCTGCGCATGGCGCGCGACGTCTACACGCGCCGCCAGGAAGGCGTGAGCATCTGGGTGGTGCCGTCGGCGGCCATTACCGCGTCCGATCCGAACGAGAAGGCGGAGCTGTTCGAACCGGCGGGCGACAAGATCTACCGTCACCCGACGTTCTACACGCTGCCCGACGAAGTCAACCACATGTAACGCCCGCGCCATGACGATCACGCCCGAACACCTCTCCTATGTGCTGCGCCTCGCGGACAACGCGCTGATCCTCGGTCAGCGCAACGCCGAATGGTGCGGCCACGGCCCGATCCTCGAGGAAGACATCGCGCTCACCAACATGAGCCTCGACCTCATCGGCCAGGCGCGCATGCTGTATACGCACGCGGCCGAACTCGAGCGCCAGCTCACCGGCGCGACGAAGACCGAAGACGACTACGCGTACTTTCGTACCGAGCGCGAGTTCGCGAACTTCACGCTCGCCGAGCTGCCGCACTATGGCCCGATCGCCGGCACCGCGCGCGCCGACAACGATTACGCGGTGACGATCGTGCGCAACTTCCTGTACTCGGCGCTGATGCTGCACGTGTGGACCGCGCTCGAAACGTCGACCGACACGCAGCTCGCCGCGATCGCCGCGAAATCGGTAAAGGAAACCCGCTATCACGTGCAGCACGCACGCGAGTGGCTGGTTCGCCTCGGTGACGGCACCGACGAATCGCACCGCCGCGCGCAGAACGCGCTCGACTACCTGACGCCGTACACGCGCGAATTCTTCGCTGCCGATGCAATCGACGACGCGGTCGTCGCCGCGGGCATCGCCCCCGCGCCGGCCACGCTCGAAGCAGCGTGGCGCGCGAACGTGGACGACGCGCTCGCGGAAGCGACGCTCACGCTGCCGGCCCCCGTGCAGCATGTGACGACCGGCAAGCAGGGCGAGCACTCGGAGCACATGGGCTACCTGCTCGCGGAACTGCAGAGCCTCGCACGCCAGCATCCCGGCGCGAGCTGGTAACCGGCCGCCCCCGCCCAACGGAGCCCGACGATGTCCGTCCAGACCGCCCCCGCTAACGCCGATCCCGTCGCGCGCCACGCCGACCCGTTGCTCGCCCGTGCATGGGACGTGCTCGAAGCCGTGCCCGATCCCGAGATCCCTGTCGTGTCGATCCGTGAGCTCGGCATCCTGCGCGACGTCCGCCGCGCGGACGACGGCCAGCTCGAGGTCGTGATCACGCCGACCTACTCGGGCTGCCCGGCCATGTCGCAGATTGCGGAGGACATTGCCGCCGCGCTGCAGGCCGCGGACCTCCCGGCGCACCGGATCGAGACGGTGCTCGCCCCTGCGTGGACGACCGACTGGATCACGCAGGAAGCGCGCGACAAGCTGCGCGCGTACGGCATCGCGCCGCCAGTCGGACAGTGCGGCACCGCCGCGCCGCGGGAAAACGTCGTGCGCTTCGTGCCGCGACCGGTCGCGGCCCCCGCATGCCCGCGCTGCGGCTCCGCCCGCACCGAGCGTCTCGCGCAATTCGCGTCCACGGCCTGCAAGGCGCTGTATCGCTGCGTCGACTGCCGCGAACCCTTCGACTACTTCAAACCTTATTAATCGATATGGCGACCCCGCAATTTCATCCGCTGCGTATCCGCGACGTGCGGCCCGAGACCGCCGACGCCGTCACCGTCTCCTTCGACGTGCCGCCCGAGCTGCGCGATGCGTACCGCTTCACGCAGGGCCAGTTCGTCACGCTGAAGACCCACATCGACGGCGAGGAAACGCGCCGCTCGTATTCGATCTGCGTCGGCACGACGGACTACGATCGTGACGGCGAACTGCGCATCGGCATCAAGCGGGTGCGCGGCGGCCGCTTCTCGAACTTCGCGTTCGACTCGCTCAAGCCGGGGCACACGATCGACGTGATGACGCCGGACGGCCGGTTCTTCACGCACCTGAACGCCGATCACGGCAAGCAGTACGTCGCGTTTTCCGGCGGCTCCGGCATCACGCCCGTGCTCGCGATCGTGAAGACGACGCTCGAACTCGAGCCGCGCAGCACGTTCACGCTGATCTATGGCAACCGCAGCGTCGACGCGATCATGTTCGCGGAGGAGCTCGAGGACCTGAAGAACCGCTACATGAACCGCTTCGTCCTCTATCACGTGCTGTCGGACGACCAGCAGGACGTCGCGCTGTTCAACGGCGTGCTCGACCAGGCGAAATGCGCGGAATTCCTCGACACGCTGATGCCGGCCGACGCGATCGACGAGGCATTCATCTGTGGCCCCGCGCCGATGATGGATGCAGCCGAGGCCGCGCTGAAGGCGGCCGGCGTGCCGCAGGCGAAGGTGCACGTCGAGCGCTTCGGCACACCGTTGCCGCAGGCCGGCGCGCCGATCGTCGAAATCACCGACCAGACCCCGGCCGCCGACCTCGAAATCGTGCTCGACGGCAAGAAACGCAAGCTGCGCCTGCCGTACGAAGGCGTGAGCCTGCTCGACATCGGCCTGCGCGCAGGCCTCGCGCTGCCGTACGCGTGCAAGGGCGGCGTGTGCTGCACGTGCCGCGCGAAGGTGCTCGAAGGCGAAGTGCGGATGGAGAAGAACTACACGCTCGAAGAACACGAAGTGAAGGACGGCTTCGTGCTCACGTGCCAGTGCCACCCGGTCAGCGACAAGGTCGTCGTGAGCTACGACGAGCGTTGAGCGACGTCGCGTCGCGGCGCCGGACGGTTTCTCGCCGTCACACATCTCGCTTACACTAGGGGCCGCCGGCCGGCTGGACATCGCAACGTCCGCCCGGCCGGCGGTTTTCTTTTGTTGACGACAGGCCGATGAGTACCATTCATGTGATTCAGGGCGGCACCGCCGCCGCGTCGCTGCGCGAGGCACTCGCGCAAGCCGGACGCGACGAGCGCGTCGTCGGATTGCTCGACGATCTCGGCGTCGGGCCGCTCAAGGGCGCCGACGAGACGCCCGACACGCGCGCCGCCTTCTGGCAGCGCGTGCTCGGCGACCAGATTCCCGACTGGAACGCGGAGATCGAAGGCGAGTTCGCGCGCCTCGACCAGCTCGCGACGGATACCGGCCAGGTGGTGGTGTGGCACGCGCCGAGCGTCGGCGACAAGCTGCTGCTGCGCCGCGTCGCCTATCACCTGCGCAACGTCCCGCAACGCCTGAACGAAGTGCGTCTGTCGGCCGCCGATCTCGACTCGGCGCAGCGCACGGCGCTGTCGCGCACCGACCAGGCGTGCGCGACCGGCATGTTCTCGCCGGCCGAGCTGGCGCGCAAGCGCCCGGTGGCCGCGCCGATCTCGGTACTGCGCATCGGCCGCCTCGCACTCGAATGGCAGGAGGCGAAACACCTGAACGCCGAGCTGCGCTACTGGGTCAGCAACACGATCAAGAGCGGCTACTATGAGGACCTCGACGCGCTGATCGTCGCGCGCGCGGAAACCGACTGGCGGCCCGCGGCGCGCCTCGTCGGCACCATCATGGCCGACGCCGACCGCGGCGGGCTGTTCGTCAGCGACTCGATCGCCTGGTGGCGCTGCCGCGAACTCGCGGCAGCCGGCCGGCTCGAGCTGCAGGACGACGCGCCCGACGCCCTCTCTTCCACGCAGGTGCGCGCGGCCCGCACGGCCACCGCGCACCGCTAATCTTCCCCATTCGACCATGGCCCGTACCCGAGCGCCCGACCACGAATCCCAGCGCGAGCAGATCCTCGATCTGGCCGCCGAGAAATTCGCGCAGACGAGCTACCCGAGCACGTCGATGTCCGATCTCGCGACCGCGAGCGGCACGTCGAAGGCGCGCCTCTATCACTACTACGAGAGCAAGGAAGCGATCCTGTTCGACCTGCTCGACCGCTACACGAAACGGCTGATGCTGATCATCGCCGAGGTCGAAGGGGCGAGCCAGCGACGCGGCCTCAGCGAGCGTGACGCGTTCGCGGAGCTCGTGCGTGCGTTCCTCGCCGAATACGAGACGTCGCACAGCCGGCACGTCGCGCTGCTCAACGACGTGAAGTATCTCGAGGACGCGCAGCGCGAAATCGTGCTCGACCGCCAGCGCGACATCGTCGCGGCATTCACGCGGCAGCTCGCACGCGCATACCCGGACCGCATCTCGAAGGAAAACCAGACGTCCGTGACGATGATGGTGTTCGGGATGATCAACTGGACGTTCACATGGCTGAAGCCGGGCGGCCGCCTCGGCTACCGGGACTTCGCCGAGCAGGTGATCGACCTGATCGAGCGCGGGCTGTCGACGGCGGCCTGATTGCCGCGCAGCAGCATGCGTTGCGCGACGGGTACACTTCGACCACTCGCCGCGCATTTCATATGATGAATTTTAAATTCGTTAAAAATCAAATAGATACTAAATTAACTAAGCGGTTTTAGAATTTCTCCTCGGCACAAATAACGTCAAATACGGGTTTTCCCCAACCCTCGTCGGGTAAAATGCTGTTGCATTGCACAACCCGCTTGTGCAGCCACACACTGAGGAACCCACGATGAACACGCAATTCAACGGCCCTGCCGAAGTTGTCGGCACGGTCGGCAGTGCGCCGGTTCTCGTCAGGGAACTGGCTTCCAAAGACCGTGAGCAGATGCTCACCCACTTTCTCTCGCTCGACGAAGAGGACCGCCTGCTGCGCTTCGGCCAGATGGTGCCCGACCACGTGATCGAGAATTATGTCCGCACGATCGACTTCGGCCGCGACACCGTGTTCGGCGTGTTCGACCACGACCTCGAACTGATCGGCGTCGGCCACCTGGCCTACCTGCCGGCCGAGGGCGACAAGCGCACGGCCGAATTCGGCGTGTCGGTGCTCGAAAGCGCACGCGGCCGCGGCGTCGGCTCGAAGCTGTTCGAGCGCGCGGCGATCCGCAGCCGCAACACGCACGTGACGATGCTGTACATGCACTGCCTGTCGCGTAACGCAACGATGATGCACATCGCGAAGAAATCCGGGATGCGGATCGAGTACGCGTACGGCGAAGCCGATGCGTACCTGTCGCTGCCGCCGGCCGACCACTCGACGATCATCGCCGAGATGCTGCAGGAGCAGGCCGCGGTGTTCGACTACGCGATGAAGCGCCAGGCGCGCCGCACCACGAAGTTCATCGAATCGCTGATGCCCGCCGCGCTGACGGCGTAACTTCAGCCAGCCGGGCCGCGCCTGCCGCGCGCCCGGCCCCTCCCCGCCGCGCACTAGCGCACCGAACGAATCGGCAACGCCGTCGTCTCCTTGAAGCATTCGAGCGAAAAGCTCGTCTTCACGTCGATCACCGACGGGTGATGCAGCAGGTGCTCCTGCACGAAGCGGGAGAAATGCGCCATGTCCTCGACCTGCACGCGCAGCAGGTAATCCATGTCCCCCGTCATCGCATGGCACGCGACCACTTCCGGCCAGGTCTGCACGGCCGCGCGAAACAGGTCCGCATGGGTCGCGCCCGCCCGCGCCGACGTTTCGTCGGCCCGCACCGGCGCCAGGCCGCCGCGCTTCTCGAGCCGCACGCTCACGTATGCGAGCAGGTCGAGCCCGAGCTTTTGCGGGTCCAGCAGCGCGACATAACCGGTGATCACGCCGATCTCCTCGAGCCGCCGGATCCGCCGCAGGCACGGACTCGGCGACAGGTTCACGCGCTCGGCGATCTCCTGGTTCGACAGGCGCCCGTTCTCCTGAAGAATCGCGAGAATCCGCCGGTCGATGGCATCCAATTCGGCTTGCGCCATCTTCTGCCCTCCAATGAATGGTTTGAGACGGGAAATTGCGCCATCGTAGGTTCGGGCAATTAAGTTCGCAAGTTTACGCTCGCGGCTGCCCGCTACACTCTGTCGCACGTACCGATTCGTCGCGCACGCCACCGCGTGTGCCACGTTCGACATCGAACCAGGCCGGGCCTGCACACGTCGCCCCGGCCGATCGCCCCCACAGGAGACACGCCATGCAGATCCCGAACTGGGACAACCCCGTCGGCACCGACGGCTTCGAATTCATCGAATACACGGCACCGGACCCGAAAGCGCTCGGACAACTGTTCGAACGGATGGGTTTCACCGCGATCGCGCGCCACCGCCACAAGGACGTGACGGTGTACCGCCAGGGCGACATCAACTTCATCATCAACGCCGAACCCGATTCGTTCGCGCAACGCTTCGCGCGCCTGCACGGCCCGTCGATCTGCGCGATCGCGTTCCGCGTGCAGGACGCCGCGAAGGCGTACCAGCACGCGCTGGAACTCGGCGCATGGGGCTTCGACAACAAGACCGGCCCGATGGAGCTGAACATCCCGGCGATCAAGGGCATCGGCGATTCGCTGATCTACTTCGTCGACCGCTGGCGCGGCAAGAATGGCGCGCAACCGGGCGCCATCGGCGACATCAGCATCTACGACGTCGACTTCGAGCCGATCGCCGGCGCGAACCCGAACCCGGTCGGCCACGGCCTCACCTACATCGATCACCTGACGCACAACGTGCATCGCGGCCGCATGCAGGAATGGGCCGAGTTCTACGAGCGCCTGTTCAACTTCCGCGAAGTGCGTTACTTCGACATCGAAGGCAAGGTGACGGGCGTGAAGTCGAAGGCGATGACGTCGCCGTGCGGCAAGATCCGCATCCCGATCAACGAGGAAGGCTCGGATACGGCCGGCCAGATCCAGGAATACCTCGACGCGTACCACGGCGAAGGCATCCAGCACATCGCGCTCGGCGCCGCCGACATCTACCAGGCGGTCGATGGCCTGCGCAGCAAGGAAGTGAAGCTGCTCGACACGATCGACACGTATTACGAACTGGTCGACCGCCGCGTGCCGAACCACGGCGAATCGCTGGACGAACTGAAGAAGCGCAAGATCCTGATCGACGGCGCACGCGACGACCTGCTGCTGCAGATCTTCACCGAGAACCAGATCGGGCCGATCTTCTTCGAGATCATCCAGCGCAAGGGCAACCAGGGCTTCGGCGAAGGCAACTTCAAGGCGCTGTTCGAATCGATCGAACTCGACCAGATCCGCCGCGGCGTCGTGCAGGACAAGGCCTGACGCATCCGGCGGGCGGCTGCCCAGGGCAACCCGGCAGCCTGCACGATCCGGCGGCGCAAATAAAAAGGGCGGGAATCCGTGGATTCCCGCCCTTTTTGCATTCCGGCGCGGCCCGCGGGCCGCGCGAGCGGATCAACCCGCGTTCGCCTTCGACTCGACGGCGCGCTCGGCCGACGGCTGCGCGACGGCGTCCTGGGCCGGCACGATCTGCTGCATCTGCGCGCCGGCGGCCGCCAGTGCGCTCGCGCCTCGCGCGTGCACCGGGCCGGTCATCGAGAAAAACGCGGCGGACACGATCAGGAAACTCTGGATATGACGTGTGTTCATTGCACCTCCTGTAAAACTGCCGGCGCCTCCCCGATTGCGTCGAAACAAGCCAACGCGACCGGACACCTCCGGCAGGCCGACAAGATTAACGGCGTTTGCCCGAAGATGGGGCCGGCTTTACATGCTTTTACATGATGTAACGCATGGTTCCGCCCTGTTTTTCTGATGCGCCGCCGCAATTCCCCCGCGTTCCAACCGATGGGCGGCGGGTTTGCCCCAGTGCTACCATCGCTTAAAACCGGCCAATATGCCGGCCACTGCAGACGCGTCCACAAGACGCCTGAAGCAGTCGAGTTTTGGTGATCCCAAACTGGGTGGAGGAGACAGTTAATGAATGCCCCGCTAGACGCAGGCCAACGCGCATCGCTAGAAGCCGCGCTGAAGTCCGTCACGCTTGACGACAAATACACACTGGAACGCGGCCGCGCTTACATGAGCGGCATCCAGGCCCTCGTGCGCCTGCCGATGCTCCAGCAGGAACGCGATCGTGCCGCCGGCCTCAATACCGCCGGCTTCATCTCCGGCTATCGCGGTTCCCCGCTCGGCGGCCTCGATCTGTCGCTCTGGAAAGCCAAGCAGCACCTGGCCGCCCACCAGATCGTCTTCCAGCCCGGCCTCAACGAAGATCTCGCCGCCACCGCCGTGTGGGGCTCGCAGCAGGTGAACCTGTACCCCGGCGCGAAGCACGACGGCGTGTTCGGCATGTGGTACGGCAAGGGCCCGGGCGTCGACCGCACGGGCGACGTGTTCAAGCACGCGAACTCGGCCGGCTCGTCGCAGCACGGCGGCGTGCTGGTGCTCGCCGGCGACGACCACGCGGCGAAATCGTCGACGCTCGCGCACCAGTCCGAACACATCTTCAAGGCCTGCGGGCTGCCGGTGCTGTTCCCGTCCAACGTGCAGGAATATCTCGACTTCGGCCTGCACGGCTGGGCGATGAGCCGCTACTCGGGCCTGTGGGTCGCGCTCAAGTGCGTGACGGACGTGGTCGAATCGTCGGCATCGGTCGACATCGATCCGCACCGCACCGAGATCGTGCTGCCGACCGACTTCATCCTGCCGGAAGGCGGGCTGAACATCCGCTGGCCCGACCCGCCGCTCGTGCAGGAAGCCCGGCTGCTCGACTACAAGTGGTATGCGGCGCTCGCCTACGTCCGTGCGAACAAGCTCGATCGCATCGAGATCGATTCGCCGAGCGCGCGCTTCGGGATCATGACCGGCGGCAAGGCGTACCTCGACGTGCGCCAGGCGCTGACCGACCTCGGCCTCGACGACGAAACCTGCGCGCGGATCGGCATCCGGCTCTACAAGGTCGGCTGCGTGTGGCCGCTCGAAGCGCAGGGCGCGCAGGCGTTCGCGCGCGGGCTCGACGAAATCCTCGTCGTCGAGGAAAAGCGCCAGATCCTCGAATACGCGATCAAGGAAGAGCTGTACAACTGGCCCGACGGGCAACGTCCGCGCGTGTTCGGCAAGTTCGACGAGAAAGACGGCGCCGGCGGCGAATGGTCGGTGCCGATGGGCAACTGGCTGCTGCCCGCGCACTACGAGCTGTCGCCCGCGATCATCGCGAAGGCGATCGCGACGCGCCTCGAGAAGTTCGAGCTGCCGTCCGACGTGCGGGCGCGCATCGCCGCACGCCTCGCCGTGATCAACGCGAAGGAAATGGCGCTCGCGAAGCCGCACGTGCAGACCGAGCGCAAGCCGTGGTTCTGCTCGGGCTGCCCGCACAACACGTCGACCAACGTGCCGGAAGGCTCGCGCGCGATCGCCGGCATCGGCTGCCACTACATGACCGTGTGGATGGACCGCAGCACGAGCACCTTCAGCCAGATGGGCGGCGAAGGCGTGCCGTGGATCGGCCAGGCGCCGTTCACGGACGAGAAACACGTGTTCGCGAACCTCGGCGACGGCACCTATTTCCACTCGGGCCTGCTGGCCGTGCGCGCGGCGATCTCGTCGAAAGCGAACATCACCTACAAGATCCTCTACAACGACGCCGTGGCGATGACGGGCGGCCAGCCGGTCGACGGCGTGCTGACGGTGCCGCAGATCACGCACCAGCTCGCGTCCGAAGGCGCGAAGAAGATCGTGATCGTCACCGACGAGCCGGAAAAGTACGACAGCCAGAAGGCGCTGCTCGCGCCGGGCGTGACGATCCATCACCGCGACCAGCTCGACGACGTGCAGCGCGAGCTGCGCGAGATCGAAGGCACGACGATCCTGATCTACGACCAGACCTGCGCGACCGAGAAACGCCGCCGCCGCAAACGCGGCACGTATCCGGACCCGGCCAAGCGCGTCGTGATCAACGACGCGGTGTGCGAGGGCTGCGGCGACTGCTCGGTGCAGTCGAACTGCCTGTCGGTCGAGCCGCTGGAAACCGAATTCGGCACGAAGCGCCAGATCAACCAGTCGAGCTGCAACAAGGACTTCTCGTGCGTGAAGGGCTTCTGCCCGAGCTTCGTCACGGTCGAGGGCGGCCAGCTGAAGAAGCCGAAGGCCGTGTCGGTCGACGGCAACGCACTGCCGCCGATCCCCGAACCGACGCTGCCGGACATCGACCGCGCCTACGGCGTGCTCGTCACGGGCGTCGGCGGCACGGGCGTCGTCACGATCGGCGCACTGCTCGGGATGGCCGCGCACCTGGAAAACAAGGGCGTGACCGTGCTCGACGTCACCGGCCTCGCGCAGAAGGGCGGCGCCGTGATGAGCCACGTGCAGATCTCGCACGCGCCGACCGACATCCACGCAACGCGGATCGCGATGGGCGAAGCCGACCTCGTGATCGGCTGCGACGCGATCGTCACGGCCGGCGACGAATGCACGTCGCGGATGCGGCACGACACGACGCGCGTGGTCGTCAACAGCGCGCAGACGCCGACCGCCGAGTTCATCAAGAACCCGAACTGGTCGTTCCCCGGCCTGTCCGCGGAAAACGACATCCGTGCGGCGGCGGGCGAAGCCGTCGATTTCATCGACGCGAACCGCTTCGCGGTCGCGCTGCTCGGCGACGCGATCTACACGAACCCGTTCGTGCTCGGCTACGCGTGGCAAAAGGGCTGGCTGCCGCTGACGCTCGCGTCGCTGGTCCGCGCGATCGAGCTGAATGCGGTATCGGTCGAGAAGAACCGTGCGGCCTTCGACTGGGGCCGCCGCGCCGCGTACGACCTGGCGAGCGTGAAGCAGGCCGCGGCCGGCGACGCGCGCCCCGTGCAAGGCGCCACGGTGATTTCGCTGCACACGAAGAAGGCGGTCGACGCGCTGATCGCGAAGCGCGTGGAATTCCTCACCGCGTACCAGAATGCAGCGTACGCGGCACGCTATGCGGCGTTCGTCGACAAGGTGCGCGCCGCCGAGCGCGCACTGGCGGACGGCGACACGGCGCAGGAGCAGCTGACTGAAGCGGTCGCGCGCAACCTGTTCAAGCTGATGGCGTACAAGGACGAATACGAGGTCGCGCGGCTGCAGTCCGATCCGGCATTCCTCGCGCGCCTGACCGCGCAGTTCGAAGGCGACTGGAAGCTGAAATTCCACCTCGCGCCGCCGCTGTTCGCGAAAACGGACGCCCACGGCCATCTCGTGAAGAAGGCGTACGGCCCGTGGATGATGTCGGCGTTCCGGCTGCTCGCGAAGGCGAAGTTCCTGCGCGGCACGGGGCTCGACCCGTTCGGCCGTACCGCGGAGCGTCGCACCGAGCGTGCGCTGATCGGCGAGTACGAAGCGCTGATCGACGAGGTGCTCGCCAAGCTGAACGCGGCCAACCGCCCGCTCGCCGTCGAGCTCGCGGCGCTGCCGGACGGCATTCGCGGCTATGGCCACGTGAAGGAGAACAACCTGCGCGCGGTACGGGTGAAGTGGGACACGCTGCTCGCGAAGTGGCGTTCGCCGGCCGGCGGCCAGTCGCACCAGCAGGTCGCGTAACGGCACGCGGCGGGCATTCGCGGCCGGATGCCCGCCGGTGAGCGGCTATCCGATCACGTCGCTTCACGATAAAAAAACGCCACGGAACGCAGGTTCCGTGGCGTTTTTCATTGCGCCGCGCGTGAAGCGCGGCACACGCGGGCGTGGACTTACTTCGTGTTCACGTTCGCGGCGGCAACGGCCGTCATGTTGATGATCCGGCGCACGGTCGCGGCCGGCGTCAGGATGTGGGCCGGCTTCGCCGCGCCGAGCAGGAACGGGCCGACCGTCACGCCTTCGCCGCCGACCATCTTCAGCAGGTTGTACGCGATGTTCGCCGCTTCGACGTTCGGCATGATCAGCAGGTTCGCTTCGCCCGACAGCGTCGTGCCGGGGAAGGCCTGCTTGCGGATCATTTCCGACAGCGCCGCGTCGCCGTGCATTTCGCCGTCGACTTCCAGGTTCGGCGCACGTTCGACGATCAGCTTGCGGGCTTCGCCCATGCGGCGCGACGACGCCGACGGCGCGCTGCCGAAGTTCGAGTTCGACAGCAGCGCAGCCTTCGGCACGATGCCGAAGCGCTCGATCTCGGCCGCGGCCTGGATCGTCATGTCGGCGAGCTGTTCCGCGCTCGGCAGCTCGTTCACGTACGTATCGCACACGAACAGGTTGCGGCCCGGCAGCATCAGCAGGTTCATCGCCGCGAAGTGCTCGGCGCCCTTCGCACGGCCCAGCACCTGCTCGATGAACTTCAGGTGGCTGTGGAACGTGTCGATCATCCCGCAGATCATCCCGTCCGCGTCGCCCAGATGCACGAGCATCGCGCCGATCAGCGTGTTGAACTTGCGCATCGCGGCCTTCGCGACTTCCGGCGTCACGCCGTCGCGCGCGCCGATCTCCTGATACGCCTGCCAGTAGCGGTGGTAGCGCGCATCGTCTTCCGGATCGACGATCTCGAAATCGGTGCCGGCCTTCAGCTTCGAGCCGATCTTCGCGAGGCGCATGTCGATGACCGACGGACGGCCGACGAGGATCGGCTTCGCGATCTTTTCCTGCAGCACGAACTGCGCGGCACGCAGCACGCGCTCGTCCTCGCCCTCGGCGAACACGATGCGGGCCTGCTTCTGCTTCGCGGTGGCGAACACCGGACGCATCACCATGCCGGTGCGGTAGACGGTCGCGCCGAGCTGCTCGCGGTACGCGTCCATGTCCTGGATCGGACGGGTGGCTACGCCCGAATCCATCGCGGCTTGCGCGACGGCCGGCGCGATCTTGATGATCAGGCGCGGGTCGAACGGCTTCGGAATCAGGTAGTCCGGCCCGAATTCGAGCGAGTGGCCTTCATACGCCTTCGCGACTTCCTCGCTCTGGTCGGTTTCCTGCGCCAGCTCGGCGATCGCGCGCACGCACGCGAGCTTCATTTCTTCCGTGATCGTCGTCGCGCCGACGTCGAGCGCGCCGCGGAAGATGAACGGGAAGCACAGCACGTTGTTGACCTGGTTCGGGTAGTCCGAACGGCCGGTCGCGACGATCGCGTCCGGGCGCACGGCCTTCGCGTCTTCCGGGCGGATTTCCGGTTCCGGGTTCGCGAGCGCCAGGATCAGCGGGCGCTCGCCCATCGTCTTGACCATGTCCTGCTTCAGCACGCCCGCGCTCGAGCAGCCGAGGAACACGTCCGCGCCGACGATCGCGTCGGCGAGCGTGCGTGCGTCGGTGGTCGCCGCATAGCGCTGCTTCGACGGATCGAGGTTGCCGCGCCCTTCGTAGATCACGCCCTTCGAATCGGCGACGAGGATGTTCGACTTCGTCAGGCCGAGGTTCACCAGCAGATCCAGACACGCGATCGCTGCCGCGCCCGCGCCCGAGCACACGAGCTTCACTTCGGACAGCTTCTTGTCGACGACCTTCAGGCCGTTCAGGATCGCGGCCGACGCGATGATCGCGGTGCCGTGCTGGTCATCGTGGAAGACGGGGATCTTCATGCGCTCGCGCAGCTTCTGCTCGATGTAGAAGCATTCCGGCGCCTTGATGTCCTCGAGGTTGATGCCGCCGAGCGTCGGCTCGAGCATCGCGATCGCCTCGACGAGCTTGTCGGGGTCGGACTCCGACAGTTCGATGTCGAACACGTCGATGCCCGCGAATTTCTTGAAGAGGCAGCCCTTGCCTTCCATCACCGGCTTCGCGGCGAGCGGGCCGATGTTGCCGAGGCCGAGCACGGCGGTGCCGTTCGTGATGACGCCGACGAGGTTGCCGCGCGACGTGTACTTCTGCGCGTCGAGCGGATCGGCGTGGATCGCTTCGCACGCAGCGGCGACGCCCGGCGAATACGCGAGCGAGAGATCCAGCTGGTTCGACAGCGGCTTGGTCGGGGTGACCGAAATCTTGCCGGGTTTCGGGTTCAGGTGATAAGCGAGTGCGGCCTGCTTCAGTTGTTCGTCCATGATTGACCTGCGAGAGACATGCGAAATATTGACGGTTCAGTACGCCGCACCTTCGGCCGCGTCTGCTTGAATCGAGGGGGTGATCGACTGCGAGACGGCACGCGACGCGCCGGATCGGCACGCCATCGAACCTTGGCGGGTGGCAAGAGGAAAGTACAAAGTACTGAACGATTTCTAAGGGTCGCCTAGTGTACACCCCCTAAATGACGCATGTTGGTGCAACGCCGCATCCCCCGCATCAGCGCAAGCGATCCGGCCCCGCTTGTTTCGCCGGTGGTGAGCCGCGCGGCGAACCCGCGCGAATTCCGCCGAAAACCGGCCTGAATCGGGTAAAATAGCGGGCTACGCGCGCAGCGATGCGATTGGCCCTCCGATCGCGCCCCCGCCCTCCGGGCAGGTTCCCCTTGCTGCGCCACCGGGCCCGCGCCCGCTCTTCGCTCATCACCCAAGGAATGCCCATGACAGGCTACGATCGTCAGTCGATCTCGGATACGACCGCCAAAATCCTGCTCGAAGTACAGGCAGTGCACTTCAACGCAGAAAAACCGTTCATCTTCACGTCCGGCTGGGCAAGCCCCGTCTACATCGACTGCCGCAAGCTGATTTCGTATCCGCGCGTGCGCCGCGCGCTGATGGAAATGGCTGAAACGACGATCACGCGCGACATCGGCTTCGAGCAGATCGACGCGGTGGCGGGCGGCGAGACGGCCGGCATCCCGTTCGCGGCCTGGATCGCGGACCGGATGATGGTGCCGATGCAGTACGTGCGCAAAAAGCCGAAGGGTTTCGGCCGCAACGCACAGATCGAAGGCCATCTGGAAGAAGGCTCGCGCGTGCTGCTGGTGGAAGACCTGACGACCGACAGCCGCAGCAAGATCAACTTCGTCAACGCGCTGCGCACCGCGGGCGCGACGGTGAACCACTGCTTCGTGCTGTTCCACTACAACATCTTCAAGGAAAGCGTGTCGGTCCTGAAGGACATCGACGTCGACCTGCACGCGCTCGCCACGTGGTGGGACGTGCTGCGCGTCGCGAAGGCCTCGGGCTACTTCGAGACGAAGACGCTCGACGAAGTCGAGAAATTCCTGCACGCACCGGCCGAGTGGTCGGCTGCGCACGGCGGCGCAACGTCCCCGAAGGACTGACGCCGCGCCGGCCCGCCGGCCGGCGTCCTGGCTGAACGAGCCGCCCGCTTCATCGCGGGCGGCTTTTTTTCGTCCGTCGATTTTGCGTCCGCCGATTCGTGCGGGAAACGATCGCGACCACGCGTCGCGGCGTGCGTCGCTCATCGAACCCTAATGCTAGACTTGATCCATCGCTGCCATCAGCTGCGCAGGCAACGCACTACGCCAACAATGCCGGACGCATCGGTCCGGCCCACGTGACGGGAGAAGCGCCATATGCGTGTGGATCGCCGGATCACTCCGCCTGCGCCATCAGGTCGCCCGTCGCCGTTCCTCGCCGCCCTCCTTTACGCCGCCGCCCTCTCTGCCCTGCCCGCGCATGCGGAAGGCCCGTTCACCGTGACGAGCGACGACCTGACGCCGGGCGGGCGCGTCCGCGCCGCGAACGTGTTCGACCGCGGCGACTGCAAGGGCGGCAACCACTCGCCGCAGCTCGCCTGGCACAACCCGCCGCCCGGCACGCGCGGCTACGCGGTCACGGTCTTCGATCCCGATGCGCCGGGGCACGGCTGGTGGCACTGGGCGGTGGCGGGCATTCCGGCGACGGTCACGAGCCTGCCCGCCGACGCGAGCGCGTCCGGGTTCCTGCGGCGCATCGGCGCGAGCGAGGCGCGCAACGACTTCGGGACCGACGGCTACGGTGGCCCGTGCCCGCCGCCAGGCAAGCCGCACCGCTACGTGATCACCGTCTATGCGCTCAAGGGCGACGACCTGCGCGTCGCGCAGGGCCGCCCCGCGCCGATGTTCGAGCACGAGATCGGCACGCTGGCGATCGGCACCGCGCAACTCACGGTCAGCTACGGGCAGTAACGGGGCAGTGACGGGCGGCGGGCGTGACGCGCCGCCACGCCGCCGCACCGCGATTGCCGGCTGCCGGCTGCCGGCCGCCGCGGCATGGCATGCTCCGCGCTCACGCGTTCTCCCGTCATTTCGGCTTGCTAGACTCGTCGTCACCGGTCGCGGCACCCTGCCGCGCATCCGTCGCGCCGCCCGCCGGCAGCGCGTGACGCGGCGAGCCTGCGGGCCGCCGTTCCCGTTCCTTTCCGGAGAACGCTTCATGTCGAACATCGTCATCGTCTATCACAGCGGCTACGGTCACACGCAGAAACTGGCCGAGGCCGTGCACGCGGGCGCGCAGGATGCCGGCGCGACCGTGCGCCTGCTCGCCGTCGGCGACGTCGACGACGCGGGCTGGGCTGCGCTCGACGCGGCCGACGCGATCGTCTTCGGCGCGCCGACCTACATGGGCGGCCCGTCGGCGCAGTTCAAGCAGTTTGCCGACGCGACGTCGAAAGCGTGGTTCACGCAGAAATGGAAGGACAAGATCGCCGCAGGCTTCACGAACTCCGCGACGATGAACGGCGACAAGTTCTCGACGATTCAATATTTCGTCACGCTGTCGATGCAGCATGGGATGGTGTGGGTCGGCACGAGCCTGATGCCGGCCAACTCGAAGGCGGCCACGCGCAACGACATCAACTACCTGGGCGGCTCGACGGGCCTGCTCGCGCAGTCGCCGGCCGATTCGACGCCCGACGAAGGCCCGCTGCCGGGCGACCTCGAGACCGGCAAGGCATTCGGCCGGCGGGTTGCCGAAGCGACCGCCCGGTGGGTGGCCGGCCGCGGCTGAGCATGCCCTGGCGCCCGCTCCGGCGGGCGACAAAGGGACACAAGACGGCCCGCCGGCCGTCTTTTTTTCGCCCCGCGCGGTGCAGGGCCGCCGGATGACGTCTTAAAATGGCGGATTCAGGGCGCGGGCCCCCGTTTCATTCAGTGAGAGCGAAATGAGCACCAAAGTTTTTGTCGACGGCCAGGAAGGCACGACCGGCCTCAAGATCTTCGAATACCTGTCGGCACGCAGCGACATCGAGATCCTGCGCATCGATGAGGCGAAGCGCAAGGACGTCGAAGAACGCCGCCGCCTGATCAACGCGTCGGACGTCACGTTCCTGTGCCTGCCGGACGTTGCATCACGCGAATCGGCCTCGCTCGTCGAGAACCCGAACACGACGCTGATCGACGCGAGCACCGCGTTCCGCACGAGCGCCGACTGGGCGTACGGCCTGCCGGAACTGACCCGCGCGCAGCGCGAGAAGATTCGCACGTCGAAGCGCATCGCCGTGCCGGGCTGCCACGCGTCGGCGTTCGTGCTCGCGATGCGCCCGCTCGTCGATGCCGGCATCGTCGCGCCGACGTTCGCCGCGCACAGCTACTCGATCACCGGCTACAGCGGCGGCGGCAAGTCGATGATCGCCGACTACGAAAACGCGGCGCCGGGCGGCAAGCTCGCGAGCCCGCGCCCGTATGCGCTCGGCCTCACGCACAAGCACCTGCCGGAAATGGCCGCGCACACGGGCCTTGCGAACCCGCCGATCTTCACGCCGATCGTCGGGCCGTTCCTGAAGGGCCTCGCGGTGACGACCTACTTCACGCCCGAGCAGCTCGCGAAACGCACGACGCCGCAGGACGTGCAGCGCGTGTTCGCCGAGTACTACGCGGACGAAGCATTCGTGCGCGTCGCACCGTTCGATGCGGACGCGAACCTCGACGGCGGCTTCTTCGACGTGCAGGCGAACAACGACACGAACCGGGTCGACCTGTTCGTGTTCGGCAACGCGGAGCGCTTCGTCACGGTCGCGCGCCTCGACAACCTCGGCAAGGGCGCATCGGGCGCCGCGATCCAGTGCATGAACCTGAGCATCGGCGCGGCCGAGGACGCAGGTCTCAAACGCTGATTCAGCATCGCATGCAATGCAAAGCCGGCCACTGGCCGGCTTTTTATTTACCCCTGTCAGGCAATATATAAAAAATTCCGGATCGCGCATTTACAAATATTTACAAGCTTTCCATTGCGCGATTACCAGTGAATTAACCCCGCCCTTTCTTTATCCAGTCAATCCCGAATAGGGATAAACCGGATACCGCCGCTTTAAACACTGCCGTTATACGCAGGAAGGCGCTGCGCCGGCCCGTCCGGCGTCGCACATCCCCCACTCCAGCCGCTTTCGGCAGCCCGTCTCACGTTTTAATTCTTACCGAATGCCGTGTCGGACAAGGATTCAATACACGCTGCCCGTTTCAATCGCCTTTTTTAGACGGGTTCATCAATTGACAGCAAAAATCAAGGCGGCGACATTAGCTCGCACAATTAAACGATTGGAGACAGCGGCATGTCGCACACCTTATCGAAGGGGGTGGCAACGGCCTTTGCCATTGCCCCTTTCCTGGTTGCATGTGGTGGGGGGGACGGCGGCGCACCCGCGCCGATCAATGCGCCCCAATGTTCCGGATCCAGCTGCGGCACGCAAGGGCCGCCGCCGTCACAGCCCATCAACGGTGCGCTGTGCCCGGCCAACGCCGACATCGTGAAGAGCACGTACCTCGGCGGCGCCGGTAGCGGCGAGATCGTCAGCGTCAACATCGACGCGGTGGCGATGACCTACACGCTCAAGTGGCTCGAATCGCCGATTCCGCTCGCGACCGGCACGGTCACGCCGAGCCGCGCCGGCACGACGATCACCGGTGCAGTCATGCACCCACCGACCGGCGTACTGCCGACCGCCGAGCAGACGCGCTGCGCGTTCATCCTGACACCCGGCACGGGCAAGGCGCCGAGCGGCGCTACGTACTCGACGGCCGCCGACTTCAACCAGGCGAACCCGCCGATGCTGCTGGTCGGCATGGGCGTCGCAGGCGGCGGCATTCCGGGCGCGACGATCCAGTACGACGGGCTGACGATCAGCGTGGTCGGCCTCCCCGTATTCAAGAACGTCGGCCAGGTGCCGAATCGTCACTTCGATTTCTATCCGTTCCTCGGCTTCGCAAGCACGACGACGGATATCTCGAAGCTGCCGGGCACGTACAACGCGCTGATCTACCACCTCGTGCCGTCGGGCAACTACGCGACGAAGGGCACGAACTCGAGCGAGACGTTCGACGCGAACGGCGCGTGCACGTCGAGCAGTTCGGGCGGCTGCCAGACGACCGGCAACCCGTGGACCGTGAACACCGCGAACGGCGGCTACTTCGACAGCACGAAGGCGCCGCAGACGCTGCCGCAAACGCAGTTGCCGCTCGTCGGCGCGACCGGCAAGTCGGCGACGGCGCACATGGTGATCGGCCAGCTCAACGGCGCGACGGTGCCGGTGATCGTGCGCACGGGCAACGTGAACCTCGGCACGCCGCCGCTGCATACCGACGCGCAGGTCGACGACGAATCGGGCATCGCGGTGCTCGGCGCGGCGACGGCGATCACGTCGGGCGCGATCGACGGCGGCTACGCGGGCGCGGACTCGAACTTCAAGTACACGGCAGCGCTGATCCGCGGCAGCAACGCGTCGTTCATCAACCCGTCCACGCAGGTCGAGGAAGACGGCTTCACGCTCGACTACGGCCAGACGACGCCGGGCCTGCTGAACGCGACGACGACGCCGCCGAGCGGCGCGACCTATCCGTCCGCTTCGGGCGTGGTGATCGCGACGGGCGGCCTGTATGCGGCGCTGATCCAGGGCACCGTGAACGGCGGCGTCACGTCGACCTCGGCGAATTCGACGACGTCGTCGACCCCGTACTTCGGCGTGGGCGCGCAGATCAGCAAGTAGCGAACGAGGGCGCGGCGGCGGGCTGACCGCCGTCGCGTGACGCTGGGAAGGCACGAAGGCGCTCGGCACGGCGCAAGCAGGACGAGCACGACCAACAGAAGCGGCCGACAGGGAGCTGGCCGCCGCACAAGACAAATCTGGAGGAGCAACATGAAGCGCAACCTCATTCTGGCGGCGGCCTTTGCCGCCCCCCTTCTTTCCGCTTGCGGCGGCAGCGGCAGCGGCGGCGACAACCCGCCCCCGCTCGTCGAAGACCGGCTCTGCCCCGCCACGCTTGACTACAACACCGTATTCACGGGCGGCGCGGGCAGCGGCGAGCTCGCGAAAGTCCAGCTCGACACGACCAAGATGACCTGGCAGGTCACCTACGTCGAATCGGCCGTCCCGCAAAAGACCGGCACCGTCACGCCGACCCGCGCAGGCACCGTCGACAGCGGCACGCTCACGCAGGAAACGCTGCTGCCGACCAACAAGCTGAACCAGTGCGCGTTCCGGCTGAACGGCGCGAGCCTCGATGCGTCGCGTCCGGCACGCATCTTCGTCGGCTTCGGCGTCGCGGGCGGCACGATCCCCGGCAAGGAAATCCAGTTCGACGGCGTGCTCGGCCAGGCCGCGGTGCCCGATACGAAATTCCCGTACTACCCGTTCATCGGCTTCTCGTCGATCGAAACCGACATCACGAAGGTCGCGGGCACGTACAGCCACGTCGGCTTCGGCGAAGTGCCGTCGCAGAAGTTCGCGCCGGCGTCGATCGACGCGAAGGTGACGATCAACGCGGACGGCACGTGGACCAAGTGCGACACGACCGGCCAGTTCGCCGGCGGCGCCTGCACGCAGCAAGGCACGAACTTCGTGCAGTCGGCCGACGGCAGCGGCGCGTTCCAGTCGAACAACTACGCGAGCCAGCTGAAACCGACGCTGTCGGCGACGCCGCAGGGCAAGGGCTTCATGATCGTCGGCAAGCTGCGCAACCAGCTCGTGCCGATCCTCGTACGCACGGGTGTCGCGAACCCGAACCCGACGCCCGACAGCAACGGCGTGCCGGGCCTCACCGCCGACGACGAATCGAGCATCTCGATCCTCGCGCCGCAGACGGCGATCGCGCTCGGCTCGCAGAACGGCGAGTACATCGGCGTCGACAGCCAGTTCGACTACCGGACCACCGCGCTGATCGACAAGCAGGCCACGCTGCTCGATCCGTTCAACGCGTCGCAGGCCTCGCTCGCGACCGCGCTCGATCTCGACTACACGCAGAAGGTGCCGGGCACGGTCACGACGATTCACACGGGCTCGGGCAGCACGTCGCCGACCGGCAAGTTCATCTTCACGGGTGGCGTGTTCGGTTTCCTCGACAACGCGGGATCGACGCCGTATTTCACGATCGGCGCATTCGTCCAGTAAGCGGAGGGAAGAGCCGTGATGAAGAAGACCCTTCTCTGCGCGGCGGCCAGTGCCGCCGCCGTGGCGCCGCTCGCGGCGCACGCGCAGAGCGCCGGCAGCAACGTCGTGACGCTGGGCTGGTTCCATATCATGCCGCAGCAGAGCAGCACGCCGATGACGACCAACGTCGCGCCGACGCCGATCAACACGCCGCTGCGGCTGCCGCCGTCGTTCACGTCGCCGGGCACCGGGCTGCACACGAGCGGCGCCGACACCGTGGGGCTGACGGTCAGCCACTTCCTGACCGACCATATCGCAGTCACGTCGGTGGCCGGCGTGCCGCCGGTGTTCAAGGTGTCGGGCCAGGGCACGATCAAGCCGCCGGGCCCGGCCGGCGCGCTCGGCACGCAGAACATCGGGCTGGCGTCGGTCAACCCGATCGTGAAGAGCGTGCGGCAGTGGAGCCCGGCGGCGATCCTGCAGTACTACTTCGGCGCGGCGAACGCGAAGTTCCGGCCGTTCCTCGGCCTCGGCGTGTCGTACAACTGGTTCAGCGACCTGCAGCTCAACACGAACTTCATCAAGCAGACGCAGGACAACCTCGGCGCGGTTCTCGCGGCGGGCGCGGGCAAGCCGGGTACGACATCGGTGGAGGCGAAGGCGTCGTCGTCATGGCAGCCGGTGTTCAACGCGGGCCTGCAGTACAACATGACGGAGCATTTCGGGCTGATCGCGTCGGTCACGTACATCCCGCTGAAGACGACGTCGACGGTGACGATCAAGGCGGCCGACGGCACGGTGCTCTCGGAGTCGAAATCGGACCTGAAGGCCGATCCGATCATCAGCTACGTCGGGATGACGTACAAGTTCTGAGCGCAACGACCGACGACGAATGGAAGGCCGCGACAAAATCGCAGGCAAAAAAAAGCCCGCCTAAGAGGCGGGCTGAATCCATATCAGAGGAGACATGGAGGAGACAGGTGCAACTATAGCGAATCGGTTTCCGCATTGCAACATTTCCGTAGAGAAAATAAGGATTTTCCCTCGAATGTCGCCTCTAGACCGTCTTTACCGCATCTGACCCCGCCCTGTTTTCCCGGTCGAGCACTTCGCCCAGCGCATCGCGCAGCAGCGCGACGGGCCGCACCAGCCGGCCCGGCAGCGCGCCGTGCACGATCCACACGTTGATCCGCGTCTCCAGCCCCACCGTTTCCACCACCCTCAGCGCATCGCGATGCGCGCTGCGCGCCAGCGCGTTCGGCGCCGCGATGCCGATGCCCGCGCCGCGCGCGACGAGCGATAGCTGCAGCTCCGAGCCGAACGCCTCGACCGCGACGTCGAACGGCAGCCCGGCCGCGCCGAGCATGCGGCTCAGCGCCGAACGCATCCCGCAGCCGTCCTGGCTCAGCACCCACGGAAAACCCGACAGCGTGTCGATCGACAGCGGACCGTCCGGCAGCGGATAGTCGCGCGCGGCGACGAGCACCGTCGGCTGCGTGCCGATCAGCGTCGACGCGAACGTATCGGGCAGCGTCGAACTGGCCGGCACCATCACGGCCGCGACGTCGAGCGTGCCCCGCTCGACGCCTTGCATCAGCGCCGGCGACCAGCCGGCCGTCACCCGCAGCGTGAGGCGCGGAAACGCGTCACGCAGCCGGTCGATCGGCTGCTCGAGTGCCAGCTCGGACAGGAACGGCGGCACGCCGATGCGCAGCTCGCCCGATGGCTCGCTGTCCGGCGCGCCCGCCGCCATCAGCTCGTCCACCGCGCCCAGCACGTTGCGCGCGAGCGCATAGACGTCGCGCCCGGCGGCGGTCGGCTTCAGCGGCTTGCTTTGCCGCTCCAGCAGCGGCATGCCGAGCAGCGTTTCGAGGTTCTGCACGCGCCGTGTCAGG
Organism: Burkholderia sp. HI4860; assembly: GCF_002223045.2. NCBI lineage: Bacteria > Pseudomonadati > Pseudomonadota > Betaproteobacteria > Burkholderiales > Burkholderiaceae > Burkholderia > Burkholderia sp. HI4860. The sequence goes on from NZ_NKFO02000003.1 coordinate 1,662,809, forward strand.
CCCGGCTGCGTCAGGTGGAGCTTCGCGGCCGCGGCGACCATCGACCCGCTGTCGACCACCGCGACGAATGCCTGGAGATCACGCGTATTCAAAACAAACTCGCATAATCATGTTAGAGATATTTCAATTGTCGCATAAACATCGGACACCTACGATGAGGACTCCTTCGACCCATTCGCCAGGCTTCCAATGAACTGCCCTGCCAACCCTTGCCATTCCGCCGCGCGCCCGCCCGTCAACGCGCCGGCCGGCGCCGGCACGCCGCCCGCGCTGAGCGCCGGCATGACGCTGTTCTTCGCCGCGACGGTCGGCGTGATCGTGATGGACCTGTTCGCCGCGCAGCCGCTGACGGGCCCGATCAGCGCCGACCTGCACCTCCCGCCCGGCCTGGCCGGCCTCGTCGCGATGCTGCCGCAGCTCGGCTACGCGGCCGGGCTCGTGCTGCTCGTGCCGCTCGTCGACCTGCTCGAGAACCGCCGCCTGATCGTCACGACGCTGGCCGCGTGCGCGGCTGCGCTCGCGCTGCCGGCGTTCACGCGGTCGGGCACCGTATTCCTGCTGGCGACGCTCGTGGCCGGCGCCGCGTCGAGCGTGATCCAGATGCTCGTGCCGATGGCGGCGTCGATGGCGCCCGAGGCGCAGCGCGGCCGCGCGGTCGGCAACGTGATGAGCGGGCTGATGCTCGGCATCCTGCTGTCACGGCCGCTCGCAAGCCTGATCGCGGGCTCGGCCGGCTGGCGCGGGTTCTACGTGCTGGCCGCGCTCGCGAATGCCGCGATCGCCGTGGTGCTCGCGCTGCGCCTGCCGGCGCGCACGCCGTCGATCTCGGCCGGCTACCGCACGCTGCTTGCGTCGATGGGGCGCCTGCTCGCCGACGAGCCGGTGCTGCGCCGGCATGCGCTGTCGGCCGCGCTCGCGATGGCCGCGTTCAGCGCATTCTGGACCGCGGTCGGGCTGCGGCTCGCGCGGCCGCCGTTCGGCCTCGACCTGCACGGTATTGCGCTGTTCGCGTTCGCCGGCGCGAGCGGCGCGATCGTCACGCCGCTCGCGGGCCGTGCCGGCGACCGTGGGCATGGACCTGCGGCGCAGCGGATCGCGCACGGCACGATGCTCGTGGCGCTCGTCGTGCTCGGGACCGCGGGCGCCGGCTGGTTCGGCTTCGACGCACGCATGCATCGCGGCCTCGCGCTCGCGCTGCTGGCCGGCGGCGCGGCGCTGCTCGATGCGGGTGTCATCGTCGACCAGACGATTGGCCGCCGCGAGATCAACCTGCTGAACCCGGCCGCGCGCGGCCGCCTGAACGGCTTGTTCGTCGGGCTGTTCTTCATCGGTGGCGCGCTCGGCGCGGCGCTCGCAGGCAGTGCGTGGGCCTGGGGCGGGTGGAGCGCGGTGTGCGGCGTGGGGTTTGCGTTCGCCGGCGCGGCCGCCGTCTTCGGGATCGCGTCCGGACGTGGCCCCGACGCGGCGGCATGGACGCGCCCGCGTGCATGAGCGAGCGCGTGACGGAGGCCCGAAAAGCAGAACGCCCCGCCCTCTTGCGAGGGACGAGGCGTTCGGTACGCCGGTGTCAGTGCGAAATCAGTGACGGACCAGCGCCATCATCGCGCCGAAGCCGACGAAGAGGCCGCCCGTCAGCCGGTTGAAGATCTTCGCCACGCTCTGGCTCTTCAGCGTCGCGCCGATGCGCGTGCCGAACGACGCGTAGACGAGATACCAGCTCACCTCGATCACCGCGAACGTGACGACGAGGACGCCGAACTGCGGCAGCGTCGGCTCGGCCGCGTTGATGAACTGCGGCAGCAGCGCGGCCGCGAACAGGATCGCCTTCGGGTTGCTGCCCGCGACCAGGAAACCGTTGCGGAACAGCGTCCCGCGCGATGCCGGCGTGGCCTGGCGCGACACGGTGTCGACGTCGGCGGCAGGTTGCGCGTCGTCGACGCGTGCGCGCCACGCCTTCACGCCGAGGTAGATCAGGTAGGCCGCACCCGCGAAGCGCAACGTGTTGAACATCGCCGGCCACGCTTCGAGCACCGCGCCGAGGCCCGCCGCCGACACCGACAGCATCAGCACCAGCGCGGTGAGGCAGCCTGCCATCGTCCACGTCGAGCGCCGCAGCCCGTGCCGCGCGCCGTGCGTCATCACCAGCAGCATGTTCGGGCCCGGAATCGCCGACACGACGAACACCGTCGCCACGAAAAGCCACCACGTATGCAAGTTCATGCCCGCCTCTGCGTCGATGTAAGGAAAAACGAACTGTCGATTATGCCGGTGTGCCGGACTTCTGTCGCGCGTCGGCTCAGCGGCCAGCGCGGCGCAGCGCGACTTCGCCGAGCACCGCGAAATCCTGCTCGCCGCCGCCGTGCGCCAGCGCGTCGAGCAGGTTGTCGCGCACGACGCTCGCGACCGGCAGCGGCACCGACACGGCGTCGCCGGCTTCCAGCGCGAGGCGAACGTCCTTCAGCCCGAGGCGCGCCTTGAAGCGCGCGGGCTCGTAGCGCCGCTCGGCAATCATCGAGCCGTAGCCTTCGTAGACGGGGCCCGGAAACACGCTGCCGGTGATCACGTCGAGGAAGTCGCGCATCGCGACGCCGTGCGCGCCCAGCAATGCGGAGGCCTCGCCGAGCGTCTCGATCGCCGACGCGAGCGTGAAGTTCGCGGCGATCTTCGCGACGTTCGCGTGCTGCGGCAACGACCCGAACCGCCAGGTCTTCTGGCCGATCGCGTCGAACAGCGGCTGCACGCGGTCGATCGCCTCGGCCGGGCCACCCGCCATGATCGTCAGGCGCGCGGCGGCGGCGACGTCGGGCCGCCCCATCACCGGCGCGGCGACATAATGGATGCCGCGCGATGCATGCGCGTGCGCGAGCGATTCGGCCAGCGCGACCGACACCGTCGCCATGTTGACGTGGATCAGGCCGCGCGGCGCCTGGGCGAGCAGCGCGTCGTCGAAGATCGCGCGCGCCGCGGCGTCGTCGGCCAGCATCGAGAACACCGCGTCGCCGCGAAACGCGTCGGCCGGCGTGTCGACGATCTGCGCGCCGACGGCCGCGAGCGGCTCGGCGCGCTCGCGCGACCGGTTCCAGACCCGCACCGTGTGCCCGGCCTTCAGCAGGTTCGTCGCGATTGCCTGCCCCATTTCACCCAGCCCGATAAATCCGAGATCCATTACCCGCTCCTTCGCTCCGTGAAGCGGGGAGTTAAACACAGATGCGTGGCGTCTGCAGGGCACGCGGCCGCCCAGGCGCGGTGCCATACTGCCCGCATGGCGACCGCGACCTTCCGCTTCCACGACGAACTGAACGCCTTTCTGCCGCGCGCCCAGCGCGACCGCGCGTTCGGGCATGCGTGTGCGCGCGACGCGACGGTGAAGCACGCGATCGAGGCACTTGGCGTCCCGCATACCGAAATCGGCCGGCTGTGCGTGAACGGTGCGCCGGCCGCGCTCGACCGGCCGCTCGACGACGGCGACCGGGTCGAAGCCTTTCCGGAGCGCGCACGGCCGGCTGCCGTGAACGGGGCCGCCGCGCCGCCACCAGCGCAATGGCGCTTCGTCGCCGACGCGCATCTCGGCGGCCTCGCGCAACTGCTGCGCCTCGCGGGCTTCGACACCTGCTATGACAACCACTACCGTGACGACGCGCTGGCGGCGCTCGCCGCGCGAGAGGGCCGGATCGTGCTGACCCGCGACCGCGAGCTGCTCAAGCGGCGCGCGGTCGAGCGTGGCTGCTACCTGCACGCGCTGCAGCCGGCCGACCAGTTGCGCGAACTGTTCGAGCGGCTCGATCTCGCGCCGCACATGCGGCCGTTCCGGCTGTGCCTGCGCTGCAATGCGCCGCTGCATCCGCTCGACGCGGCCGCTGCCGCGCCGCGCGTGCCGGCCGGCGTCCGGCTGCGGCATCGGCGCTTCGCCGCATGCGACGTGTGCCGGCGCGTGTTCTGGGAAGGTTCGCACTGGCGGCGCATGCTTACGGTGGTCGACGCGATGCGCGCGCCGCCGCCGTCGCGGCCGGACGGCGAACACTTGGCCTGAAAAAACAAAACCCCGCATGCATGAACATGCGGGGTCTCGCGACTGGCGGCCGGCGGTGCGGCCGCGGCGTAACGCGCTTCTTAGTTCTGCGCGCCTGCGTCGTTCGTGCCGGCGGCCGATGCGGCTGCGGCCTTCGCCTGGCCCTTCTTCGAGCCGTGGTGCTTCAGCTGGTGCTTCGGCTTGCTGTGATCCTTCTTGGCCGGTGCAGCGGCCGACGTGTCGGCTGCCGGTGCCGACGCATCCTGTGCGAATGCCGAAACCGATGCGAGTGCGAATGCTGCGGCGATGATCGAAGCGAGCGTCTTCTTCATTGTTCTTCCTTTAGCGGAGAAAAAATCAAACGTACCGGTAAGTAGAGATGCGAGGCATTCGCATCGGAGCCCCAGGCCGCGAGGCCGGCTTGCGCCGTGCCGTCGCGACAAAACCTGACGCACTGGTTCCATAACGCACCGTGTTCGCGGCAAGTTGACACGTTGCTTGCGCACCTCGGGTTTCCCCGGAGGAGCACGCTTATCCCGTACCGGCGGCCGCGGCGGCGCTGCAAACCGGCTCGCGCACCGTCGGGGCGACGCTTATACTGGCGTCCATCCGTCCCTTTCCCCGGAAACCGGATCGCGGCCGGTCGCCAGACCGCCGCCGTCTCGAGGCGCTCAAATTGCCCGATCACAATCTGGACAAACTGAAGATCGACCGGCGTCCGCTCGCACCGGCGCCCCGTCGCCGCCGGTGGCTCCGCTATGCGGCGGCCGCCGCGCTCGTCATCGGCGCGATCGCCGCCGGCCTCGCGCTCACCGGCCGGCCAGCCGTCGAAACCACCGCCGTCACGTCCGCCTACCCGTACCAGAACGACACGCAACTCAATGCGACCGGCTACGTCGTGCCGCAGCGCAAGGCCGCGGTCGCGTCGAAAGGCCAGGGGCGCGTCGAATGGCTCGGCGTGCTCGAAGGCACGCGCGTGAAGCAGGACGAGATCATCGCGCGGCTCGAAAGCAACGACGTGCGAGCATCGCTCGCGCAGGCGCGCGCGCAGGCGCAGGTGTCCCGCGCGAACCTCGGCGTCGCGCAGGCAGAACTGAAGGATGCGGAGATCGCGTTGCGCCGCACGTCGGCGCTCGCGCCGCGCGGCGCCGTGCCGGCCGCGCAGCTCGACACCGACACGGCCCGCGTGAACAAGGCGCGCGCGACGCTCAACAGCGACCAGGCCGCGATCGCATCGGCCGAGGCGAACGCACAGGCCGCGCAAGTGGCGGTCGACCAGACGGTGATCCGCGCGCCGTTCGACGGCATCGTGCTCGCGAAGCACGCGAACGTCGGCGACAACATCACGCCGTTCTCGTCCGCGTCGGACAGCAAGGGCGCGGTCGTGACGATCGCCGACATGGACACCCTCGAGGTCGAGGCCGACGTCGCCGAATCGAACATCGCGAAGATCCGCGCCGAGCAGCCGTGCGAGATCCAGCTCGACGCGCTGCCCGACATGCGCTTCGCGGGCCGCGTGTCGCGCATCGTGCCGACCGTCGACCGCTCGAAGGCCACGGTGCTCGTGAAGGTCCGCTTCGTCGACCGCGACGACCGCGTGCTGCCCGACATGAGCGCGAAGATCGCGTTCCTGTCGAAGCCCGTGTCGGCGCAGGACCGGCAGCCCGTGACGGCCGTGCAGGCCAGCGCGGTCGTGGAGCGCGACGGCCGGCCGGTCGTGTTCGTCGTGAAGGACGATGCGGTGCGCGCCGTGCCCGTGACGCGGGGCATGCGGATCGGCGAACTCGTCGCGCTCGCCGGCGTGAAGCCCGGCGACACGGTCGTGCTCGCGCCGGGCGCGAAGCTGAAGGACGGCGCGAAAGTGACCGTCGCGAAGAAGTAGCGCACGCGTGAACGACGCCCCGCTGCCCCTCGTCGAGATCAGCCACGTCGCGAAGTCGTACCGGCGCGGCAACCAGATCGTGCCCGTGCTGACCGACATCACGCTCGATATCCGCGAAGGCGACTTCGTCGCGCTGATGGGGCCGTCCGGCTCCGGCAAGAGCACGCTGCTGAACCTGGTGGCCGGCATCGACCGGCCCGACAGCGGCGAGCTGCGCGTGGGCGGGCTCGACATCTCGCTGCTCGCGGAGGCGCAACTGGCCGAATGGCGCGCGGCGAACGTCGGCTTCATCTTCCAGTTCTACAACCTGATGCCGGTGCTCACTGCGTTCGAGAACGTCGAGCTGCCGCTGATGCTCACCCACCTGTCGCGCCGCGAGCGGCGCGAGCGCGTCGAACTCGTGCTCGACATGGTGAACCTCGGCGACCGGACGAGCCATTACCCGTCCGAGCTGTCGGGCGGCCAGCAGCAGCGCGTCGCGATTGCGCGCGCGCTGATCACCGATCCGGTGCTGATCGTCGCCGACGAGCCGACCGGCGACCTCGACCGCGCATCGGCCACCGACGTGCTCGCGATGCTGCAGCGGATGAACGCCGAGCTCGGCAAGACGATCATCATGGTGACCCACGACGCGCACGCGGCCGGCGCCGCGCGCTCGCTCGTGCATCTGGAAAAAGGGGAGCTGATCGATGGGCACGCCGGCTGACCGGCTGCGGGAGCGCGCGCGATGTATGTGCTGAAGCTGATCGCGCGCAATGCGCTGCGGCACCGGCTGCGCACGCTGCTGACCGTGCTCGGGCTCACCATCGCCGTGCTCGCGTTCGGGCTGCTGCATACCGTGGTCGACGCGTGGTACGCGGGCGCGGCGGCCGCGTCTAGCGGGCGGCTCGTCACGCGCAACGCGATCTCGCTCGTGTTTCCGCTGCCCGTGAGCGATGAGAACCGGATCCGCGGCGTCGAAGGCGTGACGGCCGTGGTCCGCTCGAACTGGTTCGGCGGCATCTACCGCGACCCGAAGAACTTCTTCGCGAGCTTCGCCGTATCGGACAACTACCTCGACCTGTACCCGGAATTCATCATCCCGGCGCAGCAGCGCGCCGACTACGATCGCGACCGCCGCGGCTGCCTCGTCGGCCGCCAGCTCGCGACGCAATTCGGCTTCAAGATCGGCGACGTGATCCCGCTGAAGGGCACGATCTACCCGGGCACATGGGATTTCGTCGTGCGCGGCATCCTGGACGGCCGTGACGACTCGACGATCACGCGGCAACTGGTGTTCCACTGGGAATACCTCAACGAGACGGTGCGCCAGCGCACGCCGAAGCAGGCCGACCAGGTCGGCGTATTCGTGCTCGGCATCGCGAACCCCGACGACGGCGCGTCGATCGCGCGCCACGTCGACGCGGTGTTCAAGAACTCGCTCGCCGAGACGCTGACCGAAACCGAGCAGGCGTTCCAGCTCGGCTTCGTCGCGATGTCGAACCAGATCATCGCGGCGATCCGCCTCGTGTCGTACGTGGTGATCCTGATCATCATGGCCGTGATGGCCAACGCGATGGCGATGAGCGCGCGCGAACGCACGGCCGAATACGCGACGCTGAAGGCGCTCGGCTTCGGCCCCGGCTTCCTCGCGCTGATCGTGTTCGGCGAATCGGTCGTGATCGCGGTGGCCGGCGGCGGGCTCGGGATCCTCGCGACGCCGCCCGCCGCGAGCCTGTTCAAGCAGGCGGCCGGCGGCATCTTCCCGGTGTTCAAGGTGTCGACCGAGACGGTCGTGCTGCAGGCCGCGTGCTCGGTCGCGGTGGGCTTCGCGGCGGCGATCGTGCCGGCGTGGCAGGCGGCGCGCGTGCGCGTGGTCGAAGGCCTCAGGGCAATCGGTTAGGTTGGCACATGGCGATCCCGCTCAACTACATCGCGCGCAACCTGTGGACCCGGCGGCTCACCACCGCGCTGACCGCCGGCGGGATGGCGCTCGTGATCTTCGTGTTCGCGACCGTGCAGATGCTCGATGCGGGGCTCACGAAGACGCTCGTGTCGACCGGCGAACCCGACAACGCGGTGGTGATCCGCAAGGGCGCCGAAACAGAGATCCAGAGCTCGATCGACCACCAGCAGGCCAATGCGCTCGAGATGCATCCGGCCGTCGCGCTCGGCCCCGACGGCCGGCCGCTCGTGTCGAAGGAAGCGGTCGTGCTGATCTCGCTGGTGAAGACCTCGACCGGCAAGCCGTCGAACGTCGTGATCCGCGGCGTGTCGCCGACGGGCCTCGCGCTGCGCCCGCACGTGAAGCTCACCGCCGGTCGCATGTTCGCGCCCGGCTCGTCGGACATCATCGTCGGCAGCGCGATCGCGAGAGGCTTCAGCGGCACGCAGCTCGGCGACAGCCTGCATTTCGCGCAGCGCGACTGGACCATCGTCGGCATCTTCGACGCGGGCGGCAGCGGCTTCGATTCGGAGATCTGGGGCGACGTCGACCAGCTGATGCAGTCGTTCCGGCGCACCAGCTATTCGTCGATGGTGCTGCGCATCCCGAGCGCCGACGGCTTCGCGCGCTTCAAGGCCGACATCGACGTCGACCCGCGCCTCACCGACGAGGCCAAACGCGAACAGACCTTCTACGGCGACCAGTCGAAGGCGCTGTCGACGTTCATCAATATCCTCGGCATCACGCTGTCGACGATCTTCTCGATCGCCGCGATGATCGGCGCGATGATCACGATGTATGCGTCGGTCGCGAACCGCGTCGCCGAGATCGGCACGCTGCGCGCGCTCGGCTTCAAGCGCATGAACGTGCTCGCCGCGTTCCTGCTGGAAGCGCTGCTGCTCGGCTTCGTCGGCGGCGTCGCGGGGCTCGCGTGCGCGTCGCTGATGCAGTTCGCGTCGTTCTCGACGACCAACTTCCAGACCTTCGCCGACCTGTCGTTCCGCTTCGTGCTGACGCCCGCGATCGTCGTGAAGACGTTGCTGTTCTCGCTGGTGATGGGGCTCGTCGGCGGGTTCCTGCCGGCGATGCGCGCCGCGCGGCTGAAAATCGTCGACGCGCTGCGCGCGCAGTGACGCGCGCCGCCGCTCGCGTTCAACGTTCGCGCGGCACCCACGCGCCATGGAACCCGGCCGGCACGCGGCGCGGCAGGTGCACGGTGGCAACCGGCCCCGCGTCGATCGCGCGCGCATCGAGGATCACGACGTCGCTCGTATCTGTCGCCGCGCGGTAGATCATCACCAGCAGCCAGCCGTCGTCCTCGTCCGCGCCGCCCGGGCGCGGCACGAACACCGGCTCGCTGTTCTGGTCGCCCGGCGGCAACGCGTAGCGCGTCGTCGTGCCGCTCGCGTGGTCGAAGCGCATCACGCCGCGCATTTCCACAGGGTTCGGCTGCTCGACCGCATACAGGTAGCGGTAGCGGCGCCCCGTCCGGCTTTCGTTGATGCGCGGCATCTCGATGCCGCCGTCGGCGAGCGGCCCTTCGTCGATCAGCCCGTTCGCCGTATCGATCACGTAGCGCCACAACTCGCCGACCGGGTTGTCGGCGAAGCGGCCCGTGCCCGCGTCGAGCCGCAGGTACGACGGATAGCGCACCGCATCGAGCACGATGCACGACGCGTCGCAGTCGTATGCGTTCACGACGTGCAGAATGAAGCACGGCTCGACGTCGAACCACCGCACCGCGCCGCCGTGGCGCGGGATCACGCCGATGCGCGCGGGCCGGTCGTCGTGCCAGCGCAGCGGCATCCGGTGGCCCTGCTTCAGCAGCGAGAAGTCGTAGCCGACGTTCAGGTCGAGCAGCAGGCTGCGGGTTTCGGTGATCGCGAGGTCGTGCATCATCGACGGCGCGTTCAGCGCGATCTCGAGATCGACGCGCTGCACGCCCTGCGCATCGGCCACGCCATAGCGCAGCCATGGCGCGCGCCAGTCCGCGCGGAACGCGATCAGCTCGCCGGTCACCGGATCGACCTTCGGATGCGCGGTCATCCCGCCGCCGAGGCCTGCGTGCCGCGCCGGCGCGCCGAGCGAATCGAGCGCGGCCGTGATCGCGAACGGTGCGCCGCCCTCCGACAGCGCGAGCAACTCGCCGGCATGCTGCAGCACGTTCACGTTCGGATTGGTGTCGGGCAGTTGCGATGCTTCCTCAGGCGCATGCACGGCGGCCCAGCGCTGCGTGCGCGCCCAGCGGTTCCGGTAGCCGGTCGCGCGGCCGCCTTCGAACGCGATCGCGTGCAGCATCGCGGCTTCCGGCCACCACGCCAGCACGCCGTTCCCGTCGAAGCGGCCGCCCGGCGGATTCGGGCCGTTGCGCAGCAACGTGCCGGCGAGTTCGTGCGGGATCGCACCCGTCACGCGCAGGTCGACGAGATCGACCTCGTCGGCAACCGGCGCGAGCGCGCCGCGGTTCAGATCGAATGCGGTCATGACGTCCGTTGCTCCGGTCAGCAGTCTTCGGTGGCCGGCGGCAGCTCGCCGCCCGCCAGCGCGAGCGCGTGGTCGCGCACGTCGTCCGGCCAGCCGGCGATCAGCTCGGCGACGCGTGTCAGGTCGTTCGCATACAGCGCGCGCGCGGCCTCCTCGAAGCCGGGCAGGTCGCCGGCCATCGCCGACATGAAGTGGTACGCGCGCGCCTGCGCGTCGCGTCGCCGGTCGGCTTCCGCGTGCGTGCGCCGTGCGTCCTCGACGAGCTTGCGCAACGCGACCGACGCGCCGCCGGGCTGCGTGGCCAGCCATTCCCAGTGACGCGGCAGCAGCGTGACCTCGCGCGACACGACGCCGAGCTTCGGCCGGCCGCGGCCGCGCTGTTCGCTCGCGCCGGCCCGCTCGCCTGAGTCGGCCGATACATCGCCCGACGGCGGCGCATAGCGCGCGCGGATCTCGTCCGCCGTGCCGCGCAGATCGAGGTCGATCGAACGGCCGGTCGCGTCGTCAAAGATCAGGATCGTGGCGGACATCGCATCGCCGGCAGCGTGGCGAACCGCGAGCGCGACGGTCGCGAGCGGGCCCGACGCGAGCCGCCGGTGGCCGTCGAACGCCGTGTAGGAAGGAAGCAGTGTGGTGGTCATCGTGGTCGCCCGCAGGCTGGAATCGGAATGACGCTATTTTTATCCGGGTATAAATCGGATGTCAATATCATCCGGGTAAAAATATTCCGGCAGCCATGGCCCGGCCCTGGGCCAGCCGGCCGATCGATTCAATTGCTGAATCGATCAAGTCAGCAATTGGCATGAAGGCGCAAATTTCGACATGACAGAATGGCCCGGACGCCCTGCCCACGGGCAGCGGCGTCCGGCCTCCGGCCGGCCGCACCCACACGAATGGCGCGCACCGATGCGCCTGCCGCACGACGGCACCTTCCGCCCTTCGGAGGAGACAGTCATGAATCCGCTTCAAGCGCTGCCGGCGTCCGCGTCGGCAACGGCCCGGCGCACGCGCGTGCGCTGGCTGGTGCTGGCCGTCCTGTTCGCGGTCACGACGATCAACTACGCGGATCGCGCGGCGATCGCGATCGCGGGCCCGAGCCTCGCCCGCGCGCTGCACCTGAGCCACGTGCAGATGGGCTTCATCTTTTCCGCGTTCGGCTGGTCGTACGTGATCGCGCAATTGCCGGGCGGCTGGCTGCTCGACCGCTACGGGTCGCGCATCGTCTACGCATTCAGCATCTTCTTCTGGTCGCTGTTCACGCTGCTGCAGGGCGGAATCGGCTTCTTCGGCGGCGCGGCCGCGTTCGCGCTGCTGTTCGGGCTGCGCTTTCTCGTCGGCGCGGCCGAGGCCCCGTCGTTCCCCGCCAACAGCCGGATCGTGTCCGCGTGGTTCCCTGCGCCCGAGCGCGGCACCGCGTCGGCGATCTTCAACGCCGCGCAGTACGCGGCGACCGTCGTGTTCGCGCCGCTGATGGGCTGGCTCGTGCACGCGTTCGGCTGGCAGTCGGTGTTCGCAGTGATGGGCGTGCTCGGCTTCGCGTTCGTCCTGGTGTGGAACCGCACGATGTTCGACCCGAAGGAACACCCGACCATCAACCGTGCGGAACTCGACTACCTCGCCGAAGGCGGCGCGCTCGTCAACATCGACCAGGCGAGCGGCGGCCGCGACGGCGGCCCGTCGATGCGCCACGTGAAGGCGCTGCTGAAGAGCCGGATGCTGATCGGCGTGTACGTCGCGCAGTACTGCATCAACGCGCTCACGTATTTCTTCATCACGTGGTTTCCCGTCTATCTCGTGCAGGCGCGCGGGATGTCGATCCTCAACGCGGGGCTCGTCGCGTCGATCCCGGCCGTGTGCGGGTTCCTCGGCGGGATTCTCGGCGGCGTCGTGTCCGACGGGCTGCTCAAGCAGGGCCGCTCGCTGTCGGTCGCGCGCAAGGTGCCGATCGTGGTCGGCATGCTGCTGTCGATGTCGATGATCGTCTGCAACTACACCGATTCGCACGTGCTCGTCGTGCTGTTCATGGCGCTGTCGTTCTTCGGCAAGGGGCTCGGCGCGCTCGGCTGGGCCGTCAACGCCGACACCGCGCCGCGCCAGATCGCGGGCTTGAGCGGCGCGCTGCTCAACACGTGCGGCAACCTCTCCAGCATCACGACGCCGATCGCGATCGGCTACATCGTCGACCGCAGCGGCTCGTTCAACGGCGCGCTCGTCTACGTGGTCGCGCACGCGCTCGTCGCCGTGATCTGCTACCTGTTCGTCGTCGGCAAGATCCGCCGCGTCGAGCTTCAATGAACGGCACGAGCCGCGCCGGCGCAGCCGGCGGCCCGTGCCCCATCGGAACCAGGAGCGAACCGATGTCCGAATCCCGCCGTGCCGGCACCCCGCACGTCACGCGTATGCAGGTAATTCCCGTCGCCGGCCGCGACAGCATGCTGCTCAACCTGTGCGGCGCGCACGCACCGTACTTCACGCGCAACCTCGTGATCCTCGACGACAGCAGCGGACACACGGGCGTCGGCGAAGTGCCGGGCGGCGAAGGCATCCGCCACGCGCTCGAGCGCATGACGGATCTCGTGGTCGGCCAGTCGATCGGACGCTACCAGGCGACGCTCAACGCGGTGCGCGCGGCGCTGTCCGGCGCGGGCGCGGGTGCGGGCCGCACGATCCGGCACGAGGTGACGTCGGCCGGCGAAGCCGCGGTGCTGCGCCAGCCGCACGAGATCAACCTGCGGCTCGACAACGTGATCACCGCGATCGAGGCCGCGCTGCTCGACCTGCTCGGCCAGCATCTCGACGTGCCGGTCGCGGCGCTGCTCGGCGAAGGCCAGCAGCGCGACGCGGTGCCGATGCTCGCTTATCTGTTCTACCTCGGCGACCGGCGCCGCACCGATCTGCCGTACCGCGACGAGACGCACGCGTCGGACGCCTGGTTCCGGCTGCGCAACGAGGAAGCGCTCACGCCGGCCGCGATCGCGCGGCAGGCCGAGGCCGCGGTCGAGCGCTACGGCTTCGCCGATTTCAAGCTGAAGGGCGGCGTGATGGCCGGCGCCGACGAGATGGAAGCGATCGCCGCGATCAAGGCGCGCTTCACCGATGCCCGCGCGACGCTCGACCCGAACGGCGCGTGGTCGCTCGACGAGGCCGTCGCGCTGTGCCGCGGGCAAGGCCACCTGCTCGCGTATGCGGAGGATCCGTGCGGGCCGGAAGGCGGCTATTCGGGCCGCGAAGTGATGGCCGAATTCCGCCGCGCGACGGGCATTCCGACCGCGACCAACATGATCGCGACCGACTGGCGGCAGATGGATCATGCGGTGCGGCTGCAGGCAGTCGACATCCCGCTCGCCGACCCGCATTTCTGGACGATGCAGGGCTCGGTGCGGCTTGCGCAGCTGTGCCGCGACTGGGGGCTCACGTGGGGCTCGCATTCGAACAACCACTTCGACGTGTCGCTCGCGATGTTCACGCATGCGGCGGCCGCCGCGCCCGGCACGATCACCGCGATCGACACGCACTGGATCTGGCAGGAAGGCGACGCGCGGCTCACGCGCGAGCCGTTGAAGATCGTCGGCGGCCAGGTGGCCGTGCCGGAGCGGCCGGGGCTCGGGATCGAGCTCGACATGGCGCAGGTCGAGGCCGCGCATGCGCTTTATCGGCAGGTTGGCGGCACGGCGCGCGACGACGCGATCGCGATGCGCTATCTCGTGCCGGGGTGGACGTACGATCCGAAGCGGCCGAGTGTCGGGCGGGGGTGAGGGGACTAGCGAGCGACGGCGGGTGGTTGCCAAACGCGGCAAACGCCCGCATCCTGCCGGCTGCCTGAATCCGCCTGGACGGCGAACGGTTCGGCTGCCCGTCCACCCGAATAAGAACCGCCCGTCATGACGTCTTCCGATCCGACACCGCGACAGCTCATCGTCTACATCCTGTATTCGGTGCTGGGCCTGCCCGCGAGCATGACCGCCGCTGGCTATGTCGCGCCGCTGATCACGCGGAACGTGTCGAACTTCGAAGGCGGCGCCGGCTACGCAACGTTGTGGTGGCTGATCCTGCTGACCTGCGCGTTCTACGCGCTGTCGTTCGTCATTTTTGCGCTGCTGCGGAAGAGAACGGTGATTCTCGCAATCGTCACGATGGCGCTCGCCGCGTTGGTGGTGCCGACGTTCAGGCTCGCGCACGAACTGCTGACCTGACTGACCGGCCACCGGTCGACCCGCCCCGCCACGTCGAGTGCGGCGCCTGGGTCCGGCGTGCCATCGCGGACCCGCAAAAACAAAAAGGCCCGATCTTGCGATCGGGCCTTCGAATTCCGTTGGTGGAGCGGAGGAGGATCGAACTCCCGACCTTCGCATTGCGAACGCGACGCTCTCCCAGCTGAGCTACCGCCCCAACAGTCAACCATCATACACACGCATTTCCGCGCTTGGCAATAGGGGTTGAATCGCCCCCGAAACCTTATTTTGACGGCGCGCCAGCCAGCACCCATTCGACCACCGAACGCACGTCGGCGTCGCTCATGCGCGGGTGCGCGGGCATCGGAATGGCGCCCCAGACGCCCGAGCCGCCCTCCTTCACCTTCTTCGACAGCTTGGCCACGGCCTGCGGATCGGCCTTGTAGCGGGCGGCGATATCCTTGAACGACGGGCCGACGAGCTTGCGGTCGACCGCGTGGCAGCCCATGCATGCGTTGCCGCGCGCGACCTTCAGGCCGTCGCCGACATCCGCGTGCGCGACGCCCAGGGCGCCAACCACGAGCGCCGCGGCCGCGGCGCCCTGCACCATCCACTGTTTCATCTGCTTCATCTGCCTGTTCTTCATTGCGACGGGGCCTTCGGGTTGCCCGGATGCACGTTCGACGAATTCGAGATCGGTGCGGGCGGCTGCAGCGGCGTGGACTGCACCGACGCGTCGGGCACGGCGCCCACCGTCGCGGTATCCGCCGGCGCGGCGGCAGCCTGCGCGCCGGATGCGCCGCTCGCGGGCGCTGCGTTCTGCAGCGCCTGCGCGTCCTGCGGCTTCACGTACTGGAACACCTTCACGACCTTCTCGACGCCCGGCACCTGGCTGGCGGCTTCCGCGCCGCGATTGCCCTCGTCGACCGTCACGAGCCCCATCAGGTAAAGGTTGCCGCGTTCGCTGACGACCTTGTAGTAGTTCGACGAGATGCCCTTCGTCGCGATCAGCTCGGACTTCACGCGCCCTTCGAGGTACGAGTCGTTCGCGCGCGACGACAGCGACGACGCCGGCTCGACCGACAGCTCGTTGACGATGCCGTTCACGTTGTTGATGCCGCGCACGATTTCCTCGGCGCGCTGCTTCGATGCATCGTTCGGCACTTCGCCCGTCAGCAGCACGCGGCGGTTGAACACCGTCACGTTCACGTGCGACTGATCGGGCAGCCCGTTGTTGATCTGCGTGAGCGACTTGACCTGGATCTCGCGATCTTCCGTCTGCGCGCCGAGCGTACGGCGATCGGTCGCGATCAGCGCGCCGCCGCCGGCCGCTGCGCCCACGACCCCGAGCACACAACCTTGCAGCGACACGGCGAGGCCCGCCGTCAGCGCAGCGAGCAGCGTGGTTCTGACGAGCGTCTGTTTGACGCGGCTTTGATTCATCGACGGCTCTCCTTCGTTCAATCCTCACCCAGCAGCATCGCGTCGATGCCGTCGCACAGGCAGTGGATGGTCAGCAGATGGACTTCGTGGATGCGCGCCGCGCGAACGGCGGGCACGCTGATCGGAATATCGGTATCGGACAACGCGGCGGCGACCGCATGGCCGTCGCCGCCCGTCAGCGCGACGACGGTCATCTCGCGCTCGTGCGCTTCGTCGATCGCCGCCAGCACGCGCGGCGACGCGCCGGCCGGATCGAGCACCAGCAGGATGTCGCCGGTCTGGCCGAGCACGCGCACCTGCTGCGCGAACAGCTGATCGGCGGACACCGCGCCCGCGAGGCCGCCCTGCGACGCGTCGGTGGCCAGCGCGATCGCGGGCAGGCCCGGGCGCTCACGCTCGAAGCCGCCGACGAGGGACACGGCGAGGTAGTGCGCGGCGGCGGCCGACGGGCCGTCACCGCACGCGACGATCTTGTTGCCGTTCGCCAGCGCGGCGAACATCGCATCGACCGCGGCTGCGATCGGCAGCGACAGCGCGTCG
This sequence comes from Burkholderia sp. HI4860, assembly GCF_002223045.2. Classification (NCBI taxonomy): domain Bacteria; kingdom Pseudomonadati; phylum Pseudomonadota; class Betaproteobacteria; order Burkholderiales; family Burkholderiaceae; genus Burkholderia; species Burkholderia sp. HI4860. Next base: position 1,679,263 of record NZ_NKFO02000003.1, read on the forward strand.
GCCGCTTCGGCGTGAAGCGCGGCGCTGTCGCGGAAATGTTGCTGAATACGTTCGACTGACATCGATTCCTGGTGAACTGGGCGCGTGGCACGCATCGCGCGACATCGTGGGTGCGGCGAGTTTACCGTACTCCGGCACCCTCTCCGGCGGTCCGGCAAGAACTCTTTACATCTCGTCACAGCTCGCCGCTACGCATCGTCGGCACGAAATGCGTCGCGCAGCCACGCGAGCCGGCCGGCCTCGAATGCGACGACGTCGAAGCGGCACGCGGCGCCGGCGCCATGCCGCGCCCAGAACTGGAGCGCGGCCGCCACCAGGCGACGCCGCTTGCGCCAGCCGACGCTCGCGGCCGCGCCGCCGTGCCGGACGCTGCGCCGCGCGCGCACCTCGACGAACACGAGCGTGCCGTCGGGCTCGCGCATCACGAGATCGAGCTCACCGCCGCGCATCGTCACGTTCGCCGCGACGAACCCGAGGCCGCGGCGTTCGAGAAACTGCCGCGCACGCAGCTCGAACGCCGCGCCGACCGGTTTGGATCGTGCCGCATCCGAAAAGTTGTCGCCGGCGCGTGCCAAACCGCGCCCGTCGCCCGGCCGGGCCGGCGCCGCGTGGCACAATGCCGTCCTTGTTCCGCTTGCGCCGCGATTGCGCGCATTGCCTGCCATGACTGCCCTCCTCGAACTCGCGCACACGCAGCACTACCCGGACGCCGCGCTCTACGTGGTCGCCACGCCGATCGGCAACACCGCCGACATTACGCTGCGCGCGCTGCACGTACTCGGCCTCGCCGACCGCATCGCAGCTGAAGACACCCGCAGCACGGGCCAACTGCTCGCCCGCTACGGGATCTCGAAACCGCTCGTCGCCGTGCACGAGCACAACGAACGCGAAGCCGCGCAACGCGTGATCGAACTGCTGCGCGGCGGCGAGCGCGTGGCCTACGTATCGGACGCCGGCACGCCCGGCATCTCGGACCCCGGCGCGCGGCTCGTCGACGCGGTGCGCGCCGCCGGCTTCGCGGTGATCCCGCTACCGGGCGCGAGCGCGGCCGTGACCGCGCTGAGCGTGGCCGGCGACTGGGCCGGCGCGTTCACGTTCGCGGGCTTCCTGCCGCCGAAGACGAAGCAGCGCGCGACCGCGCTGCAGGCGCTGGTATCGCACCCGTATGCACTGGTGTTCTACGAAGCCCCGCACCGGATCGCCGAAACCGTCGCCGCACTCGCCGACGCATTCGGCCCCGCGCGCCGGCTGCTGATCGCACGCGAGCTCACCAAGCTACACGAGCAGTTGTTCCAGGGCACCCTGGCCGAAGGACAGACCTGGCTCGCCGGCGATGCGAACCGGCAGCGCGGTGAGTTCGTGCTGGTGGTCGAAGGCGCACCGGCGACGAGCGGCGAAGCCGACGACACCGCGCACGACGCGCTGCTCAAGCTGCTGCTGGAAGAGGTGCCGGTGAAGAGCGCGGCCAAGCTCGCGGCCGCGCTGACGGGCGCGTCGCGCAACACGCTGTATGCGCGTGCGCTGGTGCTGAAGGACGAAAGCTGACGCGCGAGACGGCCGGCCGGCACCGGGAAGCCGGCGTCGGCATCGCGCCGCGCAGGAAAGACAAAGGGCTGCCCGCGGGCAGCCCTTTTGCATGAGCGGTCGAGCCGCTGCGTTACTTCGCCGAGACCGACGCGAACATTTCGTCGCGAGCCTCGCGCGCTTCCTGCGGCGACAGCCCTTCGATCTTCACGCGGCCCGTGCCGGCATGCACGAGGCCGATCATCTTGGCGGCCGCATACGACAGGTCGAGCACGCGGCCGCGCTTGAACGGCCCGCGATCGTTGACCTTCACGACGACCCACTTGCCGGTCGACGCGTTCGTCACCCTGATGTACGACGACAGCGGCAGCGTGCGGTGTGCGGCGGTGAGTGCGTTCATGTTGAAGCGCTCGCCGTTCGCGGTGCGGCGGCCGTGGAAATCCCGCCCGTACCACGATGCGCGGCCCGTCTGGCGGAACTCGGACACATCCTTGCCGTCGATCGGCTCGGCGTCCGCCAGCGACGACTTCTTCGCGTCCTTGCTGTCGGCAGCGGGCATCGATGCCAGTGCGGAATCAAAACTGAGTTGCTGCTTGTCGTCGTCCGCCTTCGCGGCAGCGGTCGTCTTGTCGACCGCTTTCTTCTGGTTCGCGCTGCTGGTGGTCTGGCTGGGTGGCACCGCGCAGCCCGTCAGCGCGAAAAACAATGCAATGGTCCCGAATCGACTCGGAAAACGTAAATTCATCGACGTGTCGCCTTCTGGTTCGGGCCGCTGCTTCATCACGCCGATTCACAGCGCAGATATGCGGCCCGGACGGCAAATGCGTGCACGCCCCGCTCGGATGCGAGCAGGCGGCTAGCATGGGCGCGGCTTTCGTCTAGGCCGCAACCGTCCTGATTAGCTTTCACGTCTGGCACAACCTGTCCCCAACAGCCTGACCAGACCCCACATGCCGCCATCGAACATGGCTTCACGTTCGCGCGCGTCGAAACGACCGACTCACAGGAACGGCGGCACAGGCCCCATCCGGCGGCGCGGCAGCAGGGCCGCAGGCGGGCGCGCAGCACCCGGCCGGACAAGACGTGAGCACCGAATATTCGGTGCTGGATACACCGCCGGACTACCCGGCGGCTGATGCTTGACGGTGCCTCCGACGCCCCTTTTTTAACGGGGCCGAAACACCAGCGAATTGCGTGAAATTCACGTGCAATGGGGCGCATTATACATAAACCAAAAGGTTGTCTCGGAAAGCGCCCGTCGGGGACCATTGATTCTCGCTATGGCGGTAACAATCGACATGCTCCGGGAATGCCCTGAGGCGCGCACCGCGACGCGCGTCGCGCGACCGGCAGGCAGCACGCGCGACCGGTACAATCGCTCCTTTTAGCCGCCGGTGCCTCCATGAAAGTCACGCTCATTCCGGTCACGCCGTTCCAGCAGAACTGCTCGCTGCTCGTCTGCGAAAAAACGGGCCGTGCCGCCGTCGTCGATCCGGGCGGCGATCTCGACCGGATCGAACAGGAAGTCGCGCGGCAGAACGTGCAGGTCGAGAAGGTGCTGCTCACGCATGGGCACATCGATCACTGCGCGGGCGCGAAGACACTCGCGACGCATTACGGCGTGCCGATCGAGGGGCCGCAGGAAGAAGAGCGCTTCTGGATCGAGAAGCTGCCGATGCAGAGCGAGCGCTTCGGCTTTCCGGCCGCCGAAACCTTCGAGCCGGATCACTGGCTGAACGACGGCGACACCGTGCAGTTCGGCGACGAGACGCTCGAGGTCTATCACTGCCCGGGCCACACGCCCGGCCACGTGGTGTTCTTCAGCCGCGCGCATCGCGTCGCGATCGTCGGCGACGTGCTGTTCGCGGGCTCGATCGGCCGTACCGATTTCCCGCGCGGCAATCACGAGGATCTCGTCCGGTCGATCAAGGAGAAGCTGTGGCCGCTCGGCGACGACGTGACGTTCGTGCCGGGCCACGGCCCGGTGTCGACGTTCGGCGACGAGCGCCGCACCAACCCGTTCGTGTCCGACAAGGTATTCGGATGAACCAGACCGCCATCCCGGAAATCTACGTCAGCACCGACGTCGAGGCCGACGGCCCGATTCCCGGCCCGCACTCGATGCTGAGCTTCGCGTCGGCCGCCTATACCGAGGACAAGCAGCTGATCGCGACGTTCTCGGCCAATCTCGAAACGCTGCCGGGCGCGCAGGCGCACCCGGTGCAGGAAGCGTGGTGGAAGACCGAGCCCGAAGCATGGGCCGCGTGCCGGAAGGATCTGCAGGCGCCCGAAGCGGCGCTGCTCGCGTACGTCGACTGGGTCGAGGCGCTGCCCGGCAAGCCGGTGTTCGTCGCGATGCCGGCGGGCTTCGATTTCACGTTCATGTTCTGGTACATGATGCGCTTCGCGGGCCGCTGCCCGTTCTCGTGGTCGGCGCTCGACATCAAGACGCTCGCGTTCGCGATGACGGGCCTGCCGTACCGCAAGGCGATCAAGCCGCGCTTTCCGAAGCACTGGTTCGACGACCATCCGCACACGCACGTCGCGCTCGACGACGCGATCGAGCAAGGCGCGCTGTTCTGCAACATGCTGGCCGACCTGCGCCGCCAGCAGGCCGCGCTCGCGGGCCTCGCGGTGTCGGACACCGATCGGTCGGAAAACGCGGGGGCGGGACAAAATCCTACGGATCCGCGAGCAAATTAGCGAATCTCGCTCAACAACGCGACGCCAGATTGCCTTTCCTTTCCCGGCCCTCTAACATTCAGCGTGTTGTAGCTGCCGCATGGAGGCGCAGGTGACGCTCGATTCCTTTTCGCAAAAAATCCTTCGCCTGTTGCAGCTCGACGCGCGCCGTTCGGTCCAGGAAATCTCGGACCAGGTCGGCCTGTCGAGCACGCCGTGCTGGCGCCGCATCAAGGACATGGAACAGTCGGGCGTGATCCAGCGCTACACGGCGCTGCTCGATCGCGAGAAGCTCGGCCTGCACGTCTGCGCGCTCGCGCACGTGCACCTGACCCGCCACAACGAAGGCGGCGTCGAGCAGTTCGAGCGCGAGATCTCGACCTGCCCGGAAGTCACCGAGTGCTACAGCACGACCGGCGAAGCCGATTACATCCTCAAGATCGTCGCGCCGGACATCAAGGCCTACGACGTGTTCCTGCACGAACGCATCTTCAAGATCCCCGCCGTGTCGCAGGTGCGCACGAGCGTCGTGCTGCGCGAGATCAAGTTCGACACGCAACTGCCGCTGTAACGCGCCGGCACGCGCGGGCGACCTTCCATCCCGTGTGCCCGCGGCGGGTCACGCCTGCGCGGGCATCGTGCGCGTGAAGCCGATCCGGCGCGCGCCGAACTCGCGCTCCAGCGCGTCGGCGCCGAGCCGGCCGGCCAGCGCCGCGTCAGGCTCGTGCGGATCGCAGTCAAGCGTCACGTCGATCTCGAGCCCCGTACTCAGGTAATGCAGGTTGATGGCCGCCGCATGCAGCCCGCGCTGCGCGAGCGCGGCCTCGAGCCGTGCCACGATCTCGCCGCGCGGCGGCAGCGCGAGCGCCGGACGGCGCGCCGCGTCGTTCTCGGGATCGACGTGGATCAGCGCATCGAGCACGCGCGGATCGTGCAGCACGCGCGCACGCGCGGTCTCGGCGATGTAGTGCCCTTCGGAGACGGAGATTTTCGGATCGACGAGGATGTGCGCGTCGACGAGCGCGGCATCGCCCATCTTGCGCGTGCGCAGGTCGTGCACGTCGCGCACGCCCGGCGTCGCCGCGAGCAGCGCGCGGATCTCGTCCGTATCGGTCGTGTCGAGCGCGCGGTCGGAGAGGTCCTGCAACGCGTCATAGCCGAACGTCCAGCCCATACGCGCCACCATGAAGCCGACGATCGCCGCTGCGATCGGGTCGAGCAGCCGCACGCCGGCCAGGCTGCCGACGATGCCGATCGCGACGACGAGCGACGATGCGGCATCCGAACGCGCATGCCATGCGTTCGCGACGAGCAGCGCCGAACGGACGCGCCGCGCTTCGCGCAGCATGTAGCGAAACAGCGCCTCTTTCGACACGAGCACCGTCAGCGCGACGAGCAGCGCGGAAAAATGTACCGCCGGAATGTTTTCGAGATTAACGAGGCGGTCGCCGGCCCGCCAGAGCATGCCGACGCCAACCGCAATCAGGATAGCGCCGAGAAACAGCGACGCGACGGTCTCGTAGCGGCTGTGGCCGTAATTGTGGTCGGCATCCGGCGATGCGCCGCTATGCCGATTCGCAACCAGCACGACAAAATCCGAGATCAAATCGGAAATCGAATGCACCCCGTCAGCAATCAATGCCTGCGAATGGGCAATCACGCCGACGACGATCTGAAATGTCGCAAGCACGACATTCAGCACAATACTGACGAACGTGCTCTTGCGTGCAACCGCGTGCTTATCTGCGCTCTGCGCGTCGCCGGAAAACGTGGACATGAAATATGGGATATGGGTGTACGGAAACCCGATTCTATCAAGGGCGCCCCGCGAACCCGGCCAATACCCACAAATTTCTTATTTAAATCAATCGCTTATGCGAACGGGTCGTATTTTCATTCACGCCCCATTATTACAGTTCCATGACACCGCCATGTGCGAGGCGGCCGCTGAAAACAAAAAAGCCGCGCTCCTTAACGGACACGCGGCTCTTTTGAAGAGCAGGCTATTTAAACAGACGTTTAAATCGCAAACTGTTCGCGGTTCTTGCCTGCGATCCAGCGCGGCGGCTTGCCGCGGCCCGACCACGTCGCGCCCGTTTCCGGATCGCGGTATTTCGCGGCAACGCCTGCGCGCGGACGCCCAACCTTACCTGCCTTCGCGCGGCTGAGACCGAGTTCGGCGAGCGAAAAGCCGTAGTCGGCAATTTTCTGCTTCACGTCATTCAGCACTTCAGCGTATTCACGCGACTTTGCTTCTTCGATTTGCTTCTCCAGCTTTTCCCGCTGGGCCAGCAGGTCCTTGTAAGAAGACATAGTTTCCCTTTCTATCTGACCAATGGCGCCGGTCTGCAGCCAGCTCACCATTCATGAAATATATGTGCCTCGGATTTTCGAAGGCAGAGATTAGCACAAAAAAGATTTGATAGAAGCGGGATTCATGAAAATCCCGAGATCAATTGGAATTCACACGTGTCATTTTGACCGGCCGCGGCCTTTTCTCAAATTTTTACGTTCCTACACAGAGATTAGGACATTAGCGATTGGCTATTAGGCCTATCAACATACGCAATTACCCTGCATTTGAAAAATAGAAGCTTTCATCGGACGACAGCTTTACGAAAATCGCATGGCGCGCCTCGCTAAACGGGTTCGGCGCGCACCCGCCGCTATCCGCGACGTCACGTCACATCCCGCGCGCACGCAATCAGCCGGTCGCGCCATTCGCCCGCATCGGCCAATGGCGTATCAAACGGCGTACGCACGCGGCGGCCGTCATGTCGCCAGTCGGCGCCGTGGCGATCGACGCCGAGCAATTCGAGCCCGTCGCGGCGCGCAGCGCCGGCATCGTACGCGTCCCATAACGCCTGCTCCTCGTCGAACGCGAGCGGCGGCAGCGTCTCGAGATGCGTGCCGTCGACCCAGCCCATGCGCCCGAACCCGCCGATATAGCGCAGCCGCTCGACGTCGAGTGCCCAGAACGTGAAATCGCCCAGCGCGAGATAGCGCGTGGCATCCGGCTCATAACGACAGTAGCGCGCGGTGACGTGCGGATCGTCGCCGAGCGGCACGAACCGGCCGAGCAGCGTCGCGCGCTCGGCGTTCAGCACGTCGCCGTCGGGCGCATCGACGACGAGGAAGCCCGCGCGCGGATCGGCGGCCAGATTGCGCGTGTGCTCCGCGAGGCCGCTCACGAGGATCACGGGACGGTGGCTTGCATCGGGTGCAAACGGAACGACCGTCGGATACGGGAAACCCTGTGGATCGCGAGAATGGGTGGCGAGCGTGCCGAGCGCGCAGCGGTGCAGCAGATGCACGGCGAGAGCGGGATCGATGTTCAAGAGGACTCCTGCGGTCGAAGGGTGGCGCATCGGGCACGCCACGCGCTCCGATGTTACCCGCGGGCGCGGCGCACCGTGCATCGGTCGAACGGCCAGGGCAGTCGATGCGGCCGAACGCGGGTCACTGACTAATCGCCGGACCATCGGCCGAACGGCCAACGCCCGGCAGGATCGTAAGCGGTTCGATAGAATCGGACGGATCCGACGGGCGCCGCGCGCGTCCGTGCATTTCCCTTGATGAGCGTCATCGTGTCCGAATCCTCCTCCCCCGAATCGTCGTCCCCGTTCGCCGCGCCGCCCGACGCGCATCGCGTGCTGTCGCTGCCGGCCCGCCAGCGCGCCCGCGCGGCATCGATGGCGCTGTTCTTCGTCGCCGGCATGATGTTCGCGTCGTGGGGCGTGCACGTGCCGACCGTGCGCGACAAGTTCGCGCTGAGCCCCGGGCTGCTGTCGATCGCGCTGTTCGCGGTCGCCGTCGGGTCAATCGCCGCGATGCTGACCATCGCGCGCTGGATCGCGCGCGTCGGCTCGCGCACCGCGTGCCTCGCGGGCGGGCTCGTGATGTCGGCCTGCGCGGCGCTGATCCTCGTCGTGCCCGACTACCCGATGCTGCTGGCCGTGCTCGCGCTGTTCGGCTTCTCGATGGCGACGCTCGACGTGGCGATGAACGCCGAGGCCAGCGCGGTCGAAATCGCGATCGGCAGGCCGATCATGTCGTCGCTGCACGGCATGTTCAGCATCGGCGGGATGGCCGGCGCGGCCGCCGGCGGCGCGCTGCTGTCGGCCGGCATGGCGCCGGCCGTGCATCTCGCGCTCGCGGCGGCGACCAGCGCGACGGTGCTGGTGGTCGCCAGCCCGGCCGTGCTCCCGCATGTGCCGCATCACGAGCACGCGCACGGCGGCGGCAACCGCTGGCGCTCGCCGGCGTTGTGGATGCTCGGCGGCATCGCGCTCGTCGCGCTGATCGCCGAAGGCGCGATGTACGACTGGGCGACGGTGTACATGCGCGACGTCGTCGTCGCGAGCCCCGCGCTCGCCAGCGCCGCCTATGCCGCGTTCTCGGGCGGGATGGCCATCGCGCGCTTCGCGGGCGACGCCGTGCGCGCCCGCTTCGGCGCGCCGCAGCTCGTGTTCGCGAGCGCGTCGCTCGCCTGCGCGGGGATGATCGGCGCGCTGCTGCTGCCGTATTCGGCCACGGTGCTGACCGGCTTCACGCTGATGGGCCTCGGCCTCGCGAACATGATGCCGGTGCTGTTCGCGGCCGCCGCGCGCGTGAAAGGCATCCATGCGGCCGAAGGGCTCGCGCACGTGGCCGGGCTCGCGTATTTCGGCATGCTGTTCGGTCCGGTCGTGATCGGCGCCGTCGCGCAAGCCTCGAACCTGACGATCGGCCTGTCCGTCGTCGCGCTGTGCGCGGCGCTCGTCGCGGCCGTCGCGCCGAAGGTGCTCGCGCGGCTGAAGATCTGACGGGGCGCGGCACGCGCCGGCCCAAAAAGAAAGCGCGCATGCGTTGCCGCATGCGCGCCTTCACCCCTTCTGTTGACCGCTTGTATCGTTACATCTTCACTTCGTCGAGCAGCGACTTCTTGCCGCCCTTGTAGTTGTACAGCGAGATCACGCCGTGCTGCAGGTCGCCCTTCGAGTCGAAGGTCGTCGTGCCGATCACGCCCGAGTAGTTCGTCGCCGGCATCGCGGCGAGGATCTTCGCCGGATCCGCCGAGTTCGCGCGCTTCATCGCATCGACGATGATGTACACGGCGTCATACGTGAACGGTGCGTAGATCTGGATCGGCTGGCCGAAGCGCTTCTCGTACTTCGCCTTGAACGCCGCGCCGCCCGACATCTTCTCGAGCGAAGCACCGGCTTCCGAGCACACCACGTTGTCGGTCGCGTCGCCGGCCAGGTCGGCCAGCTTTTCCGTGCACACGCCGTCGCCCGCGAAGATCTTCGCGCGCAGGCCGAGCTGCTTCGCCTGCTTCGCGAACGGGCCGCCGGTGGCGTCCATGCCGCCGTACATGATCGCGTCCGGATTCTCGCCCTTGATCTTGGTCAGAATCGCGCGGAAGTCGACCGCCTTGTCGTTCGTCGCGTCATGCGACATCACCTTCAGGCCGAGCGCCTTGGCCTTCTTCTCGAACTCGTTCGCGAGACCCTGGCCGTACGCGGTCGAATCGTCGACCACGGCCACGCTCTTGATGCCCTTCGAGTGCGCGTAGTTCGCGAGTGCCGGGCCCTGCTGCGCATCGGTGGCCACCACGCGGTACGTGGTCTTGAAGCCCTGCTGCGTGTAGGCCGGGTTGGTCGCCGACGGCGAGATCTGCACGATGCCCGCATCGCTGTAGATCTTCGAGGCCGGGATCGACGTGCCCGAGTTCAGGTGGCCGACCACCGCGACGACCTTGTCGTCGACGAGCTTCTGCGCAACCTGCGTGGCCTGCCGCGGGTCGGCCGCGTCATCCTGCGGGTCGAGTTGCAGCGTGATTTTCTGGCCGCCGACCGTGAGACCCTTGGCGTTGATCTCTTCGACAGCGAGACGTGCGCCGTTTTCGTTGTCCTTGCCCAGGTGTGCAATGCCGCCCGTCAAGGGCGCGACGTGGCCGATCTTGACGACTTGATCGGCCGCTGCGTTGCCCGCAGCTGCAGCGCACAGCATCGCGGCCGCGGTGATCGGCAACAGCTTTTGCATCTTGATATTCATGTAAGTCTCCAGTTTCGGTCCCAATAAACGCCATCGCCCGGTGCCCCGCTGCCATCCCTGTGTTTGCAATCACTGGACGATTCGCCGGTTGCATCGTTCATGCACTTGGCCTCAAGCACGTGAAAACCGCCGCTTTTAGCAGCCGCCCATCCGTACTTGCGCGCAAGTGTAGGTGATCAAATTAATTTGTGGGACTTTTTTGGGGTAGTGGTAACACTACCGATATGCGTCCATTGGAACGACTACTCGAATATCGCCGCAAGCCCCGCCGGATAAGGGTTTCCGCTAATTCCAGGCGACTCGCTGAAAGGTCGTTTTAAAACATTCCGGGGGCATTTCGATTCGGTATTTTGTGCCCGCGATCATTGAATGAAACGCGCGTGACAACGCGCGTTTCGTCGTCCGATATGAACGATTCAGGCAGCCGCCGCGCGCCATTCGGCCTCGAGCGCGGCGACGAGCTGCGACGTCGTCAGCGCATCGCCGCGCCGCCGTGCGAGCGGCGCGCCCTGCCCGGCCCAGAGCGACAGGTAGTCGCCGTCGTTCGCGCGCGCGGCGGCCTGGCGCAGCGGCTGGGTCAGCGCGTTCTGCACCGGGTACGGCGCGGCGTCGGCCACGCGTTCGCCGAGCCGGGCCATCAACGTGTTGCGCAGCCCGCGCGCGTGGCGGCCGGTGATGGCGCGCGTGACCTGCGTCGACGTGTCGGCGCTCGCGAGCAGGCGCGCCTTCCAGTCCGCCGCGATCGCGCTTTCCGTGCAGGTGAGGAACGCGGTGCCGAGTTGTGCGCCCTGCGCGCCGAGCGCAAGCGCGGCCGCGATCCCGCGGCCGTCCATGATGCCGCCCGCGGCGAGCACGGGCAGGCCGGTCGCGTCGACCAGTTGCGGCACGAGCGCGAGCGTGCCGATCAGCGCATCGTCGGCGGCACCGATGAACGTGCCGCGATGGCCACCCGCCTCGGCGCCCTGCGCGGACAGCGCATCGGCGCCGGCCGCCTGCCACGCGAGGCCCTCGGCCACGTGCGTCGCCGTGCCGATCACGTAAGTGCCGGCGGCCTTCAGGCGGGCGACGTCGGCTGCATCGAGCACGCCGAACGTGAAGCTCGCAACGGGCACGCGCAACGCCACGAGTGCGTCGAGCTGCGCGCGGAAGTCGGGCGCGTAGCGCGCGGGCGCGGTGCCCGGCGGCAACCCGAGCGCTGCGTTCAGCGGGTCGATCGCGGCGAGCGCGCGGGCGACGGTCGCCGCGTCGGGCGCGGCATCGGGCAGCACGAACAGGTTGACCGCGAACGGGCGATCGGTCGCCGCGCGGATGGCGTCGACTTCGGTCGCGAGGCGCTCGGGCGCGAACGCGGCGGCGCCGAGACTGCCGAGCGCGCCGGCATTCGACGCGGCGGCGACCATCGCGGTCGTGGTCGCGCCGACCATCGGCGCCTGCACGAGCGGCAGGCGCAGGCCGAAGCGTTCGGAAAAGGGCGTGGCAAACAGACGGGCGGACATGGCGAATCCTTCGGTGACGATGCGCGAAAGCGCTTTGTAAAGGCCGGTACATCGACTCTATCGAAGCGGCGCAGCGCCGAAAAATGAATAATCGAGATCGAAACGATCGCTGCGCGAGAAGCGGGCGCGTGCGCTGCACCGTCACACGATCGGTGGCACACTAAGCCGCCCTCTTCCACCCCGGGGCGCGCATCGCGCACCCCGTTCGCCAGGAGTTCAGAACGTGACTGCCCAATGGATCGACATTCCCGCCGGTAACGACACTTTCGGCGGCTATCTCGCGCTGCCCAAGCGCGGCACGGGCCCTGCCGTCATCATCATCCAGGAGATCTTCGGCGTGAACGCGCACATCCGTGCGGTCGCCGACCAGTACGCGTCCGACGGCTTCGTCGCACTCGCGCCGGACGTGTTCTGGCGCACGCAGCCGCGCGTCGAGCTGACCTACGAAGGCGCGGATCGCGACAAGGGTATCGAGCTGATGAAAAAGACCGACGTGGGTCTCGCGGTCGCGGACATCGGCGCGGCAGCCGATGCGTTGCGCGCGCGCCCCGAAGTGGCCGGCAAGGTTGCCGCGATCGGCTACTGCTTCGGCGGCCAGCTCGCGTACCGCGCGGCCGCGACCGGCAAGATCGACGCGGCCGTGGCCTACTACGGCGGCGGCATCCAGAACGCGCTCGATCTGGCCGGCCAGATCAAGCAGCCGATCCTGTTCCACTACGCGGGACACGACCACGCGATCCCGCCCGAGGCCGTCGACCAGGTGAAGGCCGCCTTCGCCGGCCACGGCCACGCGTCGTTCCACGACTATCCGGGCGCCGAGCACGGCTTCAACTGCACGGATCGCGCGTCGTACAACCAGCGCGCGTCGGCGCTCGCGCACGGCCGCACGCTGGCTTTCCTCGCCGAGCACCTCTAAAAACGGCCGGCCGCGGGCCCCGCGCACCGGGCCCGCGTTATGCTGCTGTCATCGCCACGAGCCACCACGGGGATGACAGCGATGCACTCGGACTATCTCGCGCATGACGCGATCGGCCTCGCCACACTGGTACGCGAACGCAAGGCGAGCCCGCGCGAACTGCTCGACGCCGCGATCGGCCAGGCCGAAGCGGTCAACGGCGCGATCAACGCGATCGTGCTGCAGGACTACGAAGCCGCACGCCAGCGCGCGGCCGCCCCACCCGACGGCGGCGCCGACGCGCCGTTCGCCGGCGTTCCCTATCTCGTGAAGGATCTCGGCGCGGCGGTCGCCGGGCTGCCGCTGTCGATGGGCAGCCGGCACTACCGGTATTTCGTGCCCGCCGACGATTCGCCGGTGATCGCGCGCAGCCGCGCGGCCGGTCTCAACGTGTTCGGCAAGACCAACACGTCGGAGATCGGCCAGATGCCGTACACGGAACCCGAACTGTTCGGCGCGTGCCGCAACCCGTGGAATCTCGATCACACGCCCGGCGGCTCGAGCGGCGGTGCGGCGGCGGCCGTCGCGGCCGGCATCGTGCCGATCGCGCATGCGTCCGACGGCGGCGGCTCGATCCGCATTCCGGCGTCGTGCTGCGGGCTGTTCGGCCTGAAACCCAGCCGCAACCCGGTACTCGTCGACCTGCCGTCGAACGGCGAGCTGGTCGTCCAGCATGCGGTCACGCGCAGCGTGCGCGACAGCGCGCTGCTGCTCGACGTGACGACCGGCCAGACCTTGCCGGCGGGCGCGCCCGGCACGTTCCTCGGCGAACTCGACACGCCGCCCGGCCCGCTGCGGATCGGCCTCGTGCTCGACCCGATGCTCGCGCCGGCACTGGCCGACGACACGCGCGCGGCGCTCGACGACGCGGCCGCGCTGCTCGAATCGCTCGGCCACCATGTCGAGCCGGCGACGCTGCAGGTCAACTACGCGCGCGCGGCCGAAACCTTCCTCACGCTATGGGCGACGATCGCCGAGGAGATGGTGCTCGGCGCGCGTGCACTGACCGGCCGCACGCCGAAGCGCGGCGAATTCGAGGCCGCGACGTGGGCGATGGCCGTCGTCGGCCGGCGCCTCGCGCGCACGCGCCTGCCGGACGTGCTCGAATGGCAGCGCCAGCTCACCGTGCAGGTGGCCGGCCTCGTGTCGCGCTACGACGCGATCCTGTGCGCGTCGCTCGCGGGCCCGCCGGTGAAGATCGGGGAATTGCAGCCGACGCCGTTCGAAGCGGCGCAGATGAAGGTGCTCGCCGCGCTGCCGGTGAAGCCACTGCTGAAGGAGATGCTCGCGAAGTCGTCGGAAAAAGCGTTCACGTGGGCCGGCTGCACCGAACTGTTCAACCTGACCGGCCAGCCGGCGATGTCGGTGCCGCTCTACTGGAACGCGCGCGGGCTGCCGATCGGCGTGCAGTTCGCCGCGCGTCACGCCGACGACGGGCTGCTGCTCCGGCTCGCCCGGCAGCTCGAACAGGCGCGGCCGTGGTTCGAGCGTCGACCGCCGCTGATGCAGGCGCAGCGCTGACGCACGCGGCCGCGCGCCGCCGTCATCGAAAAAAAGGCCCCACCGATACAACCGGCGGGGCCTTTACGCATGCCTTCGCGTGAGCGCGCTTACATGACGAGCCGTTCACAGATCGTCCGCGTGGCGGCCGCCGTGTTCAGCGTATAGAAATGCAGCCCCGGCACGCCCGCGTCGACCAGACGCTGGCACAGGCTCGTGACGACGTCCGCGCCGAACGCGCGGATCGACTCGCGATCGTCGCCGAAGCTCTCGAGCCGGCGCGCGACCCAGCGCGGCACTTCCGCGCCGCACATCTCGGAGAAGCGCATCAGCTGCGAGAAGTTCGTGATCGGCATGATGCCCGGCACGATCGGCACCTCCACGCCCAGCTTGCGCGCATCGTCGACGAAGCGGAAATACGCGTCGGCGTTGAAGAAGTACTGCGTGATCGCGGAATTCGCGCCGGCTTTCACCTTGCGCGCGAAATTCTCGAGATCGGCCTTCGGCGAGCGCGCCTGCGGGTGGTACTCCGGATAGCCGGCCACCTCGATGTGGAACCAGTCGCCGTGCTCGGCACGGATGAAGCTGACGAGCTCCGACGCATAGCGCAGTTCGCCGACTTCGCCCATCCCCGACGGCAGGTCGCCACGCAGCGCGACGATGTGGCGGATGCCGTACGAGCGGTACTGGTCGAGGATCGCGCGCAGGCTGTCGCGCGACGAGCCGATGCACGACAGGTGCGGCGCGGCCTCGAGGCCGTCCTTCTGCATGTCGAGCACCGTATCGAGCGTGCCCTGCTGCGTCGAACCGCCGGCGCCGAACGTGCAGGACACGAATTTCGGCTTCAGCGGCAGCAGTTGCGCACGCGTGGCGCGCAGCTTCTCGACGCCTTCCGCCGTCTTCGGCGGGAAGAATTCAAACGAGAGTTCGATCGGTTTCATGATTCGAAAAGGTCAGCCGATGTCGCGCTGCCCGAAGATCAGCGCGGACAGCAGCCACGACACGATGCTGTACAGGATCGAACCGAAGAACGCGGACCAGAAGCCCGACACCTCGAAGCCCTTCAGCAGCGACGACGCGAACCAGAAGCACAACGCATTCACGACGAGGATGAACACCCCGAGCGTGACGATCGTGACGGGCAGCGTCAGCAGGATCAGCACCGGACGGATCACCGTGTTGATCAGGCCGAGCACGACCGCGATGATCAGCGCCGTGCCGAAGCTCTTGATGTGAATCGACGGCACGAGGTAGGTGATGATCAGCAGCGCGAGCGCGTTGATGACCCAGGTGAGGATGACGCTCATGGAGTGCTCCGGTTCGGTTGTCGATCGGTACGATCAGTGGCCGCCGCCGGCCGCCGCGGGTGCCCGAAGGCGCGCCGCCGCAGCCGGCGATCCCGCGCCGTGCCGCCGTGCCGGGTGCGCGCGGGTGACGCGCGCCCGGCACGGCGGCACGGCGCATCGGATCAGTAGCGGTAGTGGTTCGGCTTGAACGGGCCGTCCTTCTGCACGCCGATGTACGAAGCCTGCTCGTCCGACAGCACGGACAGGTTCGCGCCGATGCGCGCCAGGTGCAGGCGCGCAACCTTTTCATCGAGGTGCTTGGGCAGCACGTACACCTTGTTCTCGTACTCGTTGCCGCGCACGAACAGCTCGATCTGCGCGAGCGTCTGGTTCGCGAACGAATTCGACATCACGAACGACGGGTGGCCGGTCGCGCAGCCGAGGTTCACGAGGCGGCCTTCCGCCAGCAGGATCACGCGCTTGCCGTCCGGGAAGATGATGTGGTCGACCTGCGGCTTGATGTTTTCCCACTGGTACTGGCGGGTCGACGCGACGTCGATTTCCGAGTCGAAGTGGCCGATGTTGCAGACGATCGCGTTGTGGCGCATCGCCTTCATGTGATCGTGGTTGATCACGTGGTAGTTGCCGGTGGCCGTCACGAAGATGTCGGCCTTGTCGGCCGCGTATTCCATCGTCACGACGCGGTAGCCTTCCATCGCCGCCTGCAGTGCGCAGATCGGGTCGATTTCGGTGACCCACACGGTCGCGCCCAGGCCGCGCAGTGATTGCGCGCAGCCCTTGCCCACGTCGCCGTAGCCCGCGACGACCGCGACCTTGCCCGCGATCATCACGTCGGTCGCGCGCTTGATGCCGTCGACCAGCGATTCACGGCAGCCGTACAGGTTGTCGAACTTCGACTTCGTGACCGAATCGTTCACGTTGAACGCCGGGAACGGCAGGCGGCCGTCCTTTTCCATCTGGTACAGGCGGTGCACGCCGGTCGTGGTTTCTTCGGTCACGCCCTTGATGTGCGCGAGGCGCGTCGAGTACCAGGTCGGGTCCGCGTCGAGGTGCTTGGCGATCGACTTGTACAGCGCGACTTCTTCCTCGTTGGTCGGCTTCGCGATCACCGAACGGTCCTTCTCGGCCTTCGCGCCGAGGATCAGCAGCAGCGTTGCGTCGCCGCCGTCGTCCAGGATCATGTTCGCGAATTCGCCGTTCGGCCATTCGAAGATGCGGTGCGAGAACTCCCAGTATTCGTCGAGCGATTCGCCCTTGAACGCGAACACCGGCGTGCCGGCTTCGACGATCGCGGCAGCGGCGTGATCCTGCGTCGAGAAGATGTTGCACGAGGCCCAGCGGACGTCCGCGCCGAGCGCCTTCAGCGTCTCGATCAGCACGCCCGTCTGGATCGTCATGTGCAGCGAACCGGCAATGCGCGCGCCCTTCAGCGGCTGCTGCGCCTTGTATTCGTCACGGATCTGCACGAGGCCCGGCATTTCGGTCTCGGCGATGTTCAGTTCCTTGCGGCCCCAGCCGGCCAGCGCCATGTCGGCGACGACGTAATCGTTGGAAGCTTTGGAATCGATAATGGCGTTCATCACGCCCTCCTTTCTAAAAAGTTTCTAGATTGGTGACGTGAGCGCCGTTCAGGAAGCGGGGCCGACGCGGTTGTGCCGCACGGCTGCTTGGTGAAGCCTTCCGAGCCTGGCGGACGCAGGGTGGTCCGTCGCAACGCTCCTCGGAAAGCGGAGAGGATTGTAGCAAATCGGCGCGCAGAATGCGCAAGCGCGCATACACATGGCGCGCATCGGCACACGCGCGCGGCGTCGGCGCGCGCGGCCGTCAGTAAAGGGTCAGGACTCCGCGCCGACCCACGCCTGTTCGCGCAGCCGTGCGCGCAGGCGCGCGACGGCCTGGCTGTGCAGCTGGCACACGCGCGATTCGCTCACTTCGAGCACCGCGCCGATCTCGCGCAGATTCAGACCCCGTTCGTAGTACAGCGACATCAGCAGCTTCTCGCGCTCCGGCAGCCGCTCGATCGCCTCGACGAGCGCTTCGCGCAGGTGCTCGTCGAGCAGCGCCGACAGCGGATCGGCGTGATCGACGCGGTAGCGGTCGAGGAACGGCTCGTCGTCGGCCGCGCGGTCGAAATCCTCGTAGTAGATCAGCTGGCTGCCGTGCAGGTCCTGCAGCATCCCCTGGTATTCGTCGAGCGGCATGTTCAGGTGCTGCGCGATCTCGGTCTCGCTCGCGGAGCGGCCGAGATGCTGCTCGACCTGGTGCACCGCGTGCTCGACCTCGCGCGACGTCTTGCGCAGGCTGCGCGGCAGCCAGTCGTTGCTGCGCAGCTCGTCGAGCATCGCGCCGCGGATACGCTGGGTCGCGTAGGTCTCGAACTGCGCGCCCTGGTCTTCCTTGTAGCGGCCGGCCGCGTCCATCAGGCCGATCATGCCGGCCTGGATCAGGTCGTCGAGGTCGACGCTCGCCGGCATCTTCGCGACGAGCTGCAGCCCGAGGCGTCGCACGAGCGGCGCATATTGCGCGAGCACGTCGGCCTGGGACATCTTTCCTTGAGCGTTGTACATCATGGCTCTCTCCTTGCGGTGGCGCTCACGCGGCGTGTGCCGCGCCCGCCTCATACGACGGCTTGCCGCCCGCGTGCACGGCGCGGCCGGCACCCGAGTGCGGGCGCATCGGCCAGTACAGCAGGTCGGCGGCAATCTGCCGGTAGTCACGCGCGGCGGCCGACGACGGGAACGCGTCGACCGCGGCACGCGTCAGCTCGCGCGCATGCTCGACGAGCGGATCGGCGCTCACGCAGCCCGCGTCGGCGATCGACACCGTCAGGTAGCGGCTCGCGACGCCCGCGAGGTTGTCGAACGCGACCTTCGCGTCCGCGTGGCTGCCAACGTGATTGGTCAGCACGCGGAACTGCGCGAACGCGTGCGCGAAATGCAGCCGCTTCATGTATGCATACGCCTCGGTGATCGCCTGCGCGGCGACCCGCGTGACGACCAGCACGTCGTGCGCTTCGCGGGCGAGCGCCGAGAACGAGCCGTCGGCGCCGAGCTGCGCGTCGACGAGGACGATGTCGGCCGGGCCGTCGATGAAATCGCTCAGCTGCGCGTCGGTGTAGCCGGTGCGTGCGAGCCGCGCCGCGGCGCACAGGCCGAAGCCGGCCGCGACCCGCGTGCGCTCGCCGTCGCGCAGCCACGCGCCCGCCAGCGTCGCGCTGGCCGAATGCACGTCGGTACGCTCGTCGACGACGAGCACATCCTTGCCGAGCGACGCGAGCGCCGCCGCCAGGTTCACGACGGTGGACGTGCAGCCGACCCCCGCCGGCCCGCCCGCCACCGCGACGATGCGTGACGCGCGCCCGGCCAGCAGGCGCCGCAGCCCTTCGGCCTGGTCGATGATTCGTTTATCCAAATCGCACCTCGTGAAGCTCGGCGGTGGAACGTGCGGTCAGTGCGGAAAGCAGCGTCGGCATGTCCTCGTCTTGCGGCACGAAGGGGGAGCCGTCACGCGGTACGCAGAACGCGCTCTTCAGCAGGAATTTGGTCGACGCGACGTACAGGTTCTCCGGCACCTTCTGGCCGGTCGACACGTAATGGATCGGCAGCTTGTAGCGGATCACCGTGTCGAGCACGCCGCCGAGGTGGGTCGCCTCGTCGAGCTTCGTGAGGATGCAGCCGGCCAGGTCCGGATGCTCGCCCGCGCTGCGGTATGCCTGCACGACTTCGTTGAGCGTGTCGCCGTGGCTGGTCGCGTTGAGCAGCAGCAGGCGCTGCACCGGCGCGTTCGCCCCGTGCAGCATCGCGATCTGGTCGGACACCGCGCGGTCGCGCTGGCTCATGCCGATCGTGTCGATCAGCACGATGTGCTTGTTGCGCAGCTCGGACAGCGCGAGCGCGAGGTCG
This sequence comes from Burkholderia sp. HI4860, assembly GCF_002223045.2. Lineage (NCBI taxonomy): Bacteria > Pseudomonadati > Pseudomonadota > Betaproteobacteria > Burkholderiales > Burkholderiaceae > Burkholderia > Burkholderia sp. HI4860. The sequence goes on from NZ_NKFO02000003.1 coordinate 1,698,665, forward strand.
CCCGCATCCTTCACCGCGTGCACCGGCACGCCGAGGATCTTGCCGAAGATGCGCAGTTGCTCGTGGCCGCCGATCCGGTAGCTGTCGGTGGTCAGCAGCGCGACCTTGCTCGCGCCGAAGCGCATCACGCAGCGTGCGGCCAGCTTCGCGGTGGTGGTCGTCTTGCCGACGCCCGTCGGCCCCATCAGCGCGAACACGCCGCCGCGCTCCATCAGCGCATCTTCGCTGTCGAGCACCGGCAGGTTCGACGCGAGCACCGACTGCGCCCATTCGGCGGCCTGTTCGAAGGTCTGCGCGCCGTCGCCGGCCGGCATGTTGTCGACCAGCATCCGCACGAGCTGCGCGGAGAAACCGGCCGCGAACAGGTGCTTCGTCAGCGCGCCATGCACGGCGCTGCGACGCTGGCGGTCGTGCCACATCAGGCTGTCGAACTGCTCGGCCATCATCCCGCGCAGTTCGCCGAGCTCCTGCATCACCGTATCGTTGACGATCCGCTCGATGCGCGACTTCACGGCGTCGGCCACCGCGGCGGCCGCGTCGGCGGACAGGCGCGTGCGCTCGGCCGCCTTCGCGGCGTACGCGGCGCTCGTGTTCGTATCGGGCGCGCGGGTGGCGGCGGCCGGCATCCGGCGTTCGGCGTCGCGCACGATGTCGCGCGCCCAGTTGGGCGGCGTCGCGCTCGCGGCGGTCTGCGGGGCAGGCGCGCTCGCAGGCGGCGCGGCGGGCGTCGCCTGCGCACGCGCCATCAGCGCGTCGCGCTGCTGCGTCAGGCGCTTCGCGTGCTCGACGAGCCACGGCGCGGGTTCGGAGGCGGCGGCCGGTGCGGCGGCGGCTGGAGCGGCGGCCGCGGAAGACGGCGCTGCCGCTGCCGGCGCTTCGTCATCGAGCGCCGAAGGTTGCGCCGTCGCCTCGTCCGCGTCGGCGCTTGCACCGAACACCGACGAGAACACGTCCGGCAGCCCGCCTTCGCCTGCCGCATACGGATTGACCGTCGGGCGGGCCAGCGGCGCGCCCGGGCGCGACACGATGCCCGGCACGGCGGCAGCCGGCACCGATTCCGGCGTGCGCGACGCGGCGACGCGCGGGCGTGCCGCGGCCGGCGGGGCCACGGCGGCCAGGTCCGAATCTGCCAGGGCGACGATTTCCACGCTGCCGTCATCGAGCGTGCGGTTCGACAGCACGACCGCGTCGGCGCCGAGCGCCTCGCGCACCAGACGAAGTGCGTCGCGGCTCGTTGCGCCGGTGAATTTGCGAATGTTCAAGCGGAACCCCCGATGACGTTAACGACTTTGATCGTGCGTGTGTCCGGCACTTCGGCATACGACAGCACTTTCAATTGCGGCAGGCTGCGGCGCAGGAAACGCGCGAGCATCGCGCGCAGCGCGTGCTGCACCAGCAGCACGGGCGGCAGCCCGAGATTCTGTTGACGCAGCATCGCCTGTTGCGTGCCGGTCAGAAGGTTGTGCGCGAGGCCGGGTTCGAGGCCCGGGTTCGCGCCGGTGGCGAGCGCCTGCGACAGCACGCGCTCGAGATTCGAGTCGAGGCCCATCACCTGCATTTCGCCGGTGCCCGGATACCACTGCTGCGTGATCGCGCGGCCGAGCGACAGCCGCACCGCGGCCGTGATCTCGAACGCGTCGCCGCGGCCCGCGTGTTCGGACACGGCTTCGAGAATCGTGCGCATGTCGCGGATCGGCACGCCTTCCTCGAGCAGGTTCTGCAGCACCTTCTGCAGCGTCGTCAGCGAGATCGTCTTCGGCACGAGGTCCTCGACGAGCGACGGCGCATCCTTGCCGGTGCGCTCGATGAGCGACTGCACTTCCTGGCGGCCGAGCAGCTCGGCCGCGTGCTGGACGACCAGATGGTTCAGGTGCGTCGCGACGACCGTGCTCGCGTCGACCACCGTGTAGCCGTACACCTGCGCCTGTTCGCGCATCGCGACGTCGATCCACACCGCCGGCAGCCCGAACGCGGGATCCTGCGTGACGGCGCCCGGCAGCGCGGCCGTCACCTGGCCGGGGTTGATCGCGAGCCACTGGCCCGGGAACACTTCGCCCACGCCGATCTCGACGCCCTTCAGCGCGATCCGGTACGCGTTCGGCCGCAGCTCGAGGTTGTCGCGGATATGGATCACCGGCGGCAGGAAGCCGATTTCCTGCGCGAATTTCTTGCGGATGCTCTTGATGCGCTTGAGCAGTTCGCCGTCGCTGTTCTTGTCGACGAGCGGGATCAGGCGGTAACCGACTTCCAGCCCGAGCGGGTCGATCAGCTGCACGTCGTCCCAGGTCGCCTCGTGGCTGTCCGCCGGCAGCACCGCGGGCGGCGCGATGTCGGTCAGGTCGCCGGCCGCCTTGCGGGCCGCCGCGCGCTTGGTCTGCGTGCGGGCCAGCCAGATCGCGCCGCCGCCGAGTGCGAGGAACGCGAAGTGCGGCATGCCCGGGATCAGCCCCATCAGCACGATGATCGCGCCGGTGATGTTCAGCACGCGCGGGTTCGTGAACAGCTGGCCGGTGATCTGCGTGCCGATGTCCTCGTCGGTCGCGACGCGCGACACGATCACGCCGGCCGCGGTCGAGATCACCAGCGACGGGATCTGCGCGACGAGGCCGTCGCCGATCGTCAGCAGCGTGTAGTTCGTGCCGGCCGCGGCGAAACTCATGTCGTGCTGGACCATCCCGACGATCAGCCCGCCAATCACGTTGATCGCCATGATGATCAGGCCGGCGATCGCGTCGCCGCGCACGAACTTCGACGCGCCGTCCATCGACCCGTAGAACTCGGCTTCCTGCGACACGGCCAGGCGGCGCTTGCGCGCCTGCTCTTCGTTGATGAGGCCCGCGTTCAGGTCGGCATCGATCGCCATCTGCTTGCCGGGCATCGCGTCGAGCGTGAAGCGCGCGGACACTTCGGCGATCCGCCCCGCGCCCTTCGTGATCACCATGAAGTTGATGATCATCAGGATCACGAACACGACGATGCCGACCGCGAAGTTGCCGCCGACCAGGAAGTGGCCGAACGCCTCGATCACCTGGCCGGCCGCGTCCGGGCCCGTGTGGCCTTCGAGCAGCACGACGCGCGTCGACGCGACGTTCAGCGACAGGCGCAGGAGCGTGGAGAACAGCAGCACGCTCGGGAACGCCGCGAAGTCGAGCGGCTTCATCGTGTACATGCTGACGAGCAGCACCATCACGGACAGCGCGATGTTGAACGTGAACAGCAGATCCAGCAGCATCGGCGGCAGCGGCAGGATCATCATCCCCAAAATCATGCAGATGAGGATCGGGCCCGCGAGCGCGCGCAGGTTGGTACCCGCGAGCATGTTCGGGCGCTTCGCGAACAGGCCGGTCGGGGTGCTCATGCTGCCTCCTGCCGGGCCGCCCCAAGGGAGGCAGCCGCCCCCTCGGGGGGCAGCGAACGAAAGTGAGCGTGGGGGCTAATCATGCAGTGCCTCCCTTGCCGAGCGTGTCTTCCTGTTCTTCGCGCTCGTCTTCGGCGGACACCGACGCGCCCTTGTCGAGGTCGGCCGGCACCTCCAGATCGACCGGCATCGCCGGGAACGCGCCGCCTTCCGAACGGAAGCGCTTGAGCTGGTAGACCCACGCGAGCACTTCGGCGACGGCCGAGTACAGCGAGCCGGGAATCTCGCGTTCGAGTTCGACGTTGTGATACAGCGCACGCGCGAGCGGCGGCGCTTCGAGCAGCGGCACGTTGTGTTCGGCCGCGAGTTCGCGGATGCGCGCGGCGACGAGGTTCACGCCCTTCGCGACGACCTTCGGCGCGCGCATCTCGCCGTCCGTGTATTGCAGCGCGACGGCGAAGTGCGTCGGGTTCGTCACGACCACGTCGGCCTTCGGCACGGCCGCCATCATCCGGCGGCGCGCGATCGCGCGCTGCTGCTGGCGAATCCGCCCCTTCACGTGCGGATCGCCTTCGTTCTCGCGATGCTCGCGCTTCACTTCTTCCTTCGTCATGCGCAACTTCTTGTTGTACTGCCAGATTTGGTAAGGCACATCGAGTGCGGCGACCACCAGCATCCCGGCGACCGTCGTGCCGCAGCACACGGCGATCAGGTGCAGCGCATCGGGCAGCGCCACGCGCAGCGGCTGCGTCGCGAGGGCGAGCAGCTCGTCCTTGCTGCGCCAGATCGCGATGCTGCCGATGCCGCCGACGACCAGCGTCTTCGCGAACGACATCCCGAGCTGGATCGGCCCCTGGATCGAGAAGATCCGGCCGAGGCCAGAGATCGGGTTCAGGCGGTCGAACTTCAGCTCGAACGTCTTCGACGAGATCAGCCAGCCGCCGAGCGCCATCGGCGCGAGCAGCGCGGCGACGCCGGTGAGCGCGAGGATCGGCAGCAGCGCGGCGAAACCTTCGAGGCTCGCGCTGCCGGCCGCCGTCAGCATCCGGCTCGTGTCGAACGCGGTCGCGCGATCGAACGTGAACGCGCCGCGCAGCATCGCCTGCAGATGCCCGCCCGACGGGCCCGCGAGCAGCCACGCGCCGTAGAACCCGGCCGCGAGCAGCGCGAACGAAGCCAGCTCGCGCGAACGCGCGACCTGCCCCTCCTCGCGCGCCTTCTCGCGGCGCCTTGGAGTGGCGGCTTCGGTCTTGTCGAGATCGCTCTCGTCTGCCACGGGGCCTCCAGTCGGGTACGGCGGAATGCCGCTTTCCAGTGACACCGATTATTCATGGAGGCGTCAAACGCCGATCGGTCGAGCAAAGCCGGGAAAGGGGGGTATTTCGGAGAATCGGCGAGCCGGTGCGAACGCGGGCCGGACGAGGGACGGAACGGGGTGCGGCGCGGCGGAAAAACGTGCCGGCGGGGGCGATGACGGGTGTCGGCTCCGGGCGGAGCGGCGACGGCGTGAAGCGGGGAAAAACGCGGAAACGGTGAGGCAGTAAAGCGGTGCAGCGGGGGCGACGCGAAATCGGGCCCCGACGCGGCGGCGTCGCGCGTCGGGGCAGGCGTCGGTCAGGCCGCCACGATCGGGTCCGCGCCGAAGCGGTTCGGGCCTTCGGTGCCGCGCGAGCACGTCCATACCAGCAGCAGGATGCCGCCGACGACCGGAATCAGCCCGAGCAGCAGGAACCAGCCCGAGCGGCCCGTATCGTGCAGGCGGCGAACGCTGACCGCGATGCCCGGAATGATCAGCGCCAGCGAAATCAGGGCGAGCACGCCGAGCAGCAGCAGCGTGATCAGGCCGCCGTCGCGGCCGGCCACGCCGATGATCTGCGCGGCGATCGACAGCACCGTGGTCAACAGCACGAAATACCAGTATTCAGCACGACGCGCACGGCCTTCGAATGTTGCGTATTTATTGAGTACGGCACGAACGGCTTCGGAAAAATTCATTTTATTACCCTCATGTTTTATATAGACGACCCCGGAAACAACGCCGGCATTATATGTTTGAATGTCGGCGGACTCCATCTCTTTTCACATGCCGGGTAGTGCGCGCACCGGCCGTCTCGCCGCCCCGCATGGTGCGGGAATGGCTGCAATAGCGGAATCCGGGGCCATCGACTTGCATGCCGCGTCATTTTAATAATCTTGAAGACCTGACAGAAACGACAGCCCCGGATAATCCAGCATTTGATTACGTCCGCATGAAATCGAGTGCAATCGATAATCGGCGGCGAGTGTGCCGCATTCGATTAACCGGCCGGCATTACGCGGGCGTGCAAAGCACGCTACGCTTCGCCATGACTCGCCGATTCCGGTCGAACCGCACCCTGCTCCGTCATCCGCTCGTTACGTTGCTGTCGCTTGCCTGCGCGCTGGCCGCCTGCAACGGATTCCCGCCGCCTAGCCCGCCTGGCCCGCTGCCCGCTGCAGCGCGTCGAGATCGAGCTTCTTCATCGTCATCACCTGCGCCATCACGCGCTCCGCGCGCGCCGGATCGCCCGTCATCAGCTCGCTCATCTGCGCCGGCACGACCTGCCACGACACGCCGAAGCGGTCGCGCAGCCAGCCGCATTGCTGCGCACGCTCGTCGCCGCCTTCCGACAGGCGCGCCCAGTAGCGGTCGATTTCGTCCTGGTCCCGGCAGTTGACGACGAACGACACAGCCGGCGTGATCTGGAACGCGGGGCCGCCGTTCAGCGCGACGAAGGCCTGCCCGTCGAGTTCGAACGCGACGGTCATCACCGCGCCCTCCGCGCTGCCGGACGCGTGCGCGCCGGCCTTGCCGTAGCGTGCGACGTGCACGATGCGCGCGTTGTCGAACACCGATACGTAGAAACCGGCGGCCGCCTCGGCGTCGCGATCGAACCACAGGAACGGCGTGATGCGTTGTATGCGCGGGTTCATGGCGCTGCCTCCTCGATGTCGTGCCGGCATGGGTGCCGGTATTACATCGTAGGCGCTGTGCCCGCGCGCGGCGGCGCGCCGGTCGGACCCGTCGTGCCACATACGGCCGCCGAATAAAAAAAAGGGGGCGATCGCTCGCCCCCTTGGTCCTGCGTGTCGCCGTGCCGCGTCAGAACGCGACGAAAGGCGCCGCGCCGCCGCTCGCGGTCTTGTCCATCCCGAAATAGATCGTCCGGTTGTAGAAGTGCGGCATGCCGATGTCGAGCCAGCCGGACGAACCGAACGGGCCCGCGATGTCGTCGAACGCGAACGTCGACGGGTTCGAGAACAGCGAATCCGCGTTCGCGACGGGCATCGTCACCGTGCCGCTCACGCCGTTCTGGCCGGTCAGCGTCGCCGAATTGCTGATCGTCGTCGACGGGCAGTAGAACTGCGTGTTCTTCGGGCAGGTCGGCAACTGGCCCGACGTATCGTTGAAGAAGTACGCATTCGAACCCGTATCGAAGAACGCGGTCACGTTGCGCCCCTGGAACGTCGCGCTGACGTCGCCCGTCGTGGTCGACGTCATCACCGTCTTCCCGGTCAGGTCGGGCAGGCCGAACGTCAGCGTCCCGGTTGCACTGGCTTGCCCACTGTCCGAAATCTTCGACATGCTCACGCTCACCCCGCTGCTGTCGGCGAAGCGATGCACCGGGTTGGCCACCTGTTGCGCCACCGGCACGAGCGCGACCGTGCAGTTCGCGTTGTTGCCGTTCGGGCACGCGTAATAGTTGTTGTTCGTCGACGTCGACGTCGCGCAGGTCGTGCCGCAGTCGACCGGCGCCGGCCCGATGCCGAGGATCCCGTTCGCGCCGAGCGCGCTCGCCGAGTTGGCCGACGCGCCACCGTTCGTGCACGAGCTCGGCACGTTGGTCGTGCCGAGGTCGCCGATGATCTGCACGGGCAGCGAACTCGCCTGCTCGGAGCCGATCGACAGGTCGACCGTGCGCACCGAGCCCCACGTGTAGCTCGACACGAACTTGCCGCACTCGGCGACCGGCGCGCCGCCGCTCGTCACCTGCGGGAGGCTGCCGAGCACGCCCGACACGGCGCTGCCGACGAGCCGCAGCCCGTAGGACGCGGTATCGACGAGCACGTTGTTGACCACCTGGCAGTTCGACGTACCCGGCGCGCAGACCTTCAGGCTGATGGTCGGGATGTTGATCACGTTCGCGACGCCGGCGTTGACGGTGATGACGGCCGTGTTCCCGGAATTGCCGTCCGAGCCGCCGTTACCGTTGTTGCCGCCGTTGCCGTTGCTGCCCGAGCTGCTGCCGCCGCCGTCTCCGCCGCCGCAAGCCGTCACGAGGACGGCCGTCGCCGCCGCGAGGCCCAGCACGCCGAGCCAGCGCTTGAATGTACGAGGAATTCTCAAGATCGCTCTCCCGCTGTCACTGGATGTCGGTGCCGGTCAGGCCGGCAGGCAGCACCGCCGGCAGCCATGCCTGGCCCGAGAAGGCGCCCATGTGGCCGCCTGTCCGGATCACGAGGCCGCTGGTGTCGACGGACACGGGCGCGCGCCAGCCGCGCGCCTGGTGCGCCGCCTGGACGCCTGCGGTGTACTGCGGGAAATAGCTGCCGAGCAACGACGCGAGATCCGGCATCGTCGGCCCTTGCCATGCGAGGCCGAACACGCTGCCGGCGGCCGACGTGTATTCGTGGATGACGGTGCCCGATCCGAGCGTGATCTCGCGGACGGTATAGGCGGCCGTGCTCGTCTGCATGCCGTCTGCCGAACGCATCGCGCGCTGCAACGCGCGCACGGTTGCGGCCTGATCGTCCGCCGGCGGCGACATCGGCGCGCCGCCCAGTTCAGCGTATGCGTGGACGCTCCACAGCACACCCATTGCAGCCGTCGCGTGCGCGACGGCCCAGCCCAAGCGTTTCAGCTTCACGTTCCCCCCCAAGGGACTGGCTTTGTTGCCGGCGGTGCGGCCATCGCGCCCGCGCCACCTGCCAACAGATGAAATCGTACGAATGTCGCTACGTTGCTGCTGACGCGTAGTATGCCTGCTGAGGGTGTCGAAGTGTCAATTTGACGCAGGATCGCGCTGCGCAACGCGGGGCCGCGTGCGCGGTGAAGCAGTGGGGGAGGGGGTGAAGCGGGCATCGGGCGCCGCTGCGAGATGCGGCGCACCGATGCCTACGGCAGGGTCAGAAGCCCAGGCTGGCGAGCAGGTCGTCCACCTGCCCCTGGTCCTGGACCACGTCGGTCTTGCCTTCCGGCGCGATCTGCGGGCCGTTCAGCAGCGACTCGGGGCTGCCGGTCGGGCTGATCTGCTCGGCCGCGAGCAAAGCCGCGGTGGCCGCGAACTGCTCGCGCCGCTCGGGCGCGATGTTCTCGACGAGCACCGTGAGGAGCTGCTGCTCGATCAGGTAGACCATGTCCATGATCTTCTTGATCACCTGCCCGGTCAGATCCTGGAAATCCTGCGCGAGCATGATCTCGAGCAGTTGCGCGCGGGTGGCCGAAGCCGATTCGGGCAGCGTGCGCAGGAACGTGCGCGTATCGTCCATCAGCTCGCGCACTTCCGCGTGCTCGATCGGTGCCGCGTACCACTGCGCCCAGCGCGCGTCGAGTGCCTCGGCCTCGTTCTGGATGCGCTCCTGCATCGGCTTCGCGACCTCGATCGCGTTCAGCACGCGCACGGCGGCCTGCTCGGTCATCGTCGCGACGTAGCGCAACCGGTCGCGCGCATCGGGCACGGCTTCCGCCGCCCGCTCGACATGCTTGTCGAGCCCGAGCTCGCGCATCGAATCGCGCAGCGTGCGCGTGACATGGCCGATGCGCGCGAGAATGCGGTCGCTCGCGAAATCGGCGCCTTCGGCCTGGCCGTCGGCGCTGAACCCGGCGCCGGTCAGCGCGGCATGGATCGGCTCGTTCACGTCAGCTCCCGGTCTTCGCCATCTTGTCGATGATCTTGTTCAGCTTCTCGTCGAGCGTCGCGGCCGTGAACGGTTTCACGACGTAGCCGCTCGCGCCGGCCTGCGCCGCCGCGATGATGTTCTCCTTCTTCGACTCGGCCGTGACCATCAGCACCGGCAGGTGCGTGAGCGTCGCGTCCGCGCGGATTTCCTTGAGCATCGCGAGGCCGTCGAGGTTCGGCATGTTCCAGTCGGAGATCACGAAGTCGAAACCGCCGCCGCGCAGCCGCGCGAGGCCGGCCGCGCCGTCCTCGGCCTCGTCGACGTTCGAATAGCCCAGTTCCTTGAGCAGGTTGCGGACGATCCGGCGCATCGTCGGGAAATCGTCCACCACCAGGATTTTCATGCTCTTGTCCATCGTCGTTCCTTTCCAGATTCGTTTCCGTCGGGACGCGTATCGTGGCACGCGCCCCGTGACATTCCATTCAAACGCGCTGCACGCGGTCGCCCATCGTCGCCAGGCGCGCCATCACGCGACGGCTCATCTCGGCGAGCGGCACGATCTCGTCCGCGCCGCCGAGCGCGATCGCCTCGCGCGGCATCCCGAACACGATGCAGCTTGCTTCATCCTGCGCGAACGTGTGAGCGCCCGCGCGTTTCATCTCCAGCAGGCCGGCCGCGCCGTCGCGGCCCATCCCGGTCAGGATCACCCCGAGCGCGTTCTTGCCCGCGTGCGTCGCCGCCGAGCGGAACAGCACGTCGACCGACGGGCGGTGCCGGTTCACCGGCGGCTCGTCCGACAGTTGCGCAATATAGTTCGCCCCGCTTCGCGCAAGCAACAGGTGCGCGTGGCCCGGCGCGATATACGCGTGACCCGGCAGCACGCGCTCGCCGTGCTCGGCTTCCTTCACCGCGATCCGGCACAGGCCGTTCAGCCGCTGCGCGAACGACTTCGTGAAGCCCGGCGGCATGTGCTGCGCGATCAGCACGGCCGGCGCATCCGGCGGCAGCGGCGTCAGCACTTCGCGGATCGCCTCGGTGCCGCCCGTCGACGCGCCGATGATGATCAGCTTCTCGGTACTGACGAGCGGGTTGTTGATCATCGGCGCGGCCGGGTGGCTGTCCGTCGCGCGCGCGGCGGCCTGCGGCTGCGGCGCCTGGCGCACGCGCGCCCGCGACGCCGCGCGGATCTTGTCGGCGAGCTTTTCCGCGTAGTCGAGCATCCCGTCGCGAATCCCGACGCGCGGCTTCGTGACGAAATCGACCGCGCCGAGCTCGAGCGCGCGCAGCGTGATTTCCGAGCCGCGCTCGGTCAGCGACGACACCATCACGACCGGCATCGGCCGCAGCCGCATCAGCTTCTCGAGGAAGTCGAGCCCGTCCATGCGCGGCATTTCGACGTCGAGCGTGAGCACGTCGGGGTTGTGCTGCTTGATGAGCTCGCGCGCGACGAGCGGATCGGGCGCGGTCGCGCACACCGTCATGTCGGGCTGGCTGTTGATGATCTCGGTCATCAGGCTGCGGATCAGCGCCGAATCGTCGACGCACAACACTTTGATCTTCTGCACTGCGGTCATGCCTCCTGCTTTCTTGATAGGTTCGCCGGCCGCACGCCGGCGGCCGGCGCCGCGCTGCGCGCGCCGAACAGCTCGATGCGCGGGCGCGTCGGCTGCGGCGGCGCCGGACGCTTCGCCGCGAACAGCTCGACCTGCGGACGCGGCCGTGCGGCGCGGGCGCGATCGGCCTCGCGGGCGAGCGCGGCTTCGCGCTCGGTGACGCCCGGCACCTGCAGCCGCAGCTTCTTCACCGCCGCGCGCCCCGTGGCCGCCATGAACGCGACCTTGCGCGGGTGCACGCCCTGCAGGTCTTCCGCCGTGATGCGGATGCGCTCGAGCGCGAGGTAGCGGCGCACGAAATCCGCGTTGCGGTCGCCGATGTTGATCGTCGTCATCCCGGCCAGCACGGCGGCGCCCCCGAACACCTTCGCCTCGAAGCGTTCGCGGCGCCCGCCGGCCTTGATCATCTCGTTGATCAGCACTTCCATCGCATACGCGCCGTAGCGCATCGATTCCGACGCGGCCGCGCCCGGATCGGCGCCGTCGTCGGGCAGCATGAAGTGGTTCATCCCGCCGATGCCCGCGTACGGGTCGTGCAGGCACGCGGCGACGCACGAGCCGAGCACGGTCATCAGCACCATGTCCTCGGACGTCGTGTAGAACTCGTTCGGCAGCAGCTTCACGCCTGGACGGCCGAAGTGGTTGTCGAAGTAGCGATTGGTGGCGATCGGCAGGGCGCTCATCCGCGCTCTCCAAGAGCGGATGCGGCGCCCGCGGCATGCCTGCGCGCGGCAGACGGCATCGCGCTCGCCTGCGCGCCCCGCGGCCGCGCGCCCTGGGCGGCGTCGCGGGTCAGTTCGTACACCGTCTGCCCGCGCAGCCGGAATGCCTGCGTGACATACGTGAAGTTTTCCGAATGGCCGGCGAACAGCAGCCCGCCCGGCTTCACGAGCGGCTCGAAGCGCGACAGCACCTGCCCCTGGGTCGGCTTGTCGAAATAGATCATCACGTTGCGGCAGAAGATCGCGTCGAACGGCTTCGCGATCCCGTAATCCGCATCGGTCAGGTTCAGTTGCTCGAAGCGGATCATCGCGCGCAGCTCGGGACGCACCTTCACGCGCCCGGCCTGCGCGCCCGTGCCCTTCAGGAAGAAGCGCTTCAGCCGCTCCGGCGACAGGTGCTTGACCTGGTCGTACGTGTAGATGCCCGCCTCCGCCTTCGCGAGCACCTGCGTGTCGAGGTCGGTCGCGAGGATCGACGCGCCGCGCGCGGCCGATTCGCCGAGCGCCTCGATCAGCGTGATCGCGATCGAGTAAGGCTCCTCGCCGGTCGACGCCGCCGAGCACCAGACCGAGACCGGCGCCGGCCGCCCTTTCACGAAATCCGACAGGATCGGGAAATGGTGCGACTCGCGGAAGAACGCGGTCAGGTTCGTCGTCAGCGCATTGGTGAACGCTTCCCACTCGAGCGGATCGTCTTCCTGCTCGAGCAGGTCGAGGTAGTCGCGGAACGTGTCGAGGCCGCGTGCCCGCAAGCGGCGCGCGAGACGGCTGTACGCCATGTCGCGCTTGTGCTCGGACAGCGAGATCCCCGCGCGTTGATGAATCAGCGCGCGAATGCGTGCGAAATCCGCGCTGGTGAACGCGAAGTCGCGCCCCGGCTCGCTCGCGCGAGGCGAGGCATCCGGTGCATCGGGTCGAAACGGCGCGCGCGCGTGCGGCATGGTTTAGAAGGTCTCCCAATCGTCGTCGGACGTGCCGGCCGTGGCCGCCGCCGGCTTCTCGCCGTTCAGCGCCGGGCGCACGAGCGCGGGCTTCGCGGCCGGCTTGTCGGCCGGTGCGGCGGTTTTCGCGAGACGCGGCCCGTAGCCGCCCGCAGCCGTGCCGCGGGCAGCCGGTGCCTCCTTGTGCGCGTGCACGCCGGTATCGGCCGCACGCTTCGTTTCATGGCCCGCACCCGCGGCACCCGATGCAGCCGATGCAGCCGCGGCGGCGGCACGCGGCGCCGGCGCGGCGCGCCGTGCCGGTTGGGCGGCAGCCTGCGGCGCCGGCAGCGCGGCGACCGGCGCCGCATCGAAACGCGGCTCCGACGTCAGCGCCGGCGCGGGCTCATGCGCGAGCGGCCGCGCGACCCCGCGCGACGGCGCGAGCACGATGCCGCCCGCCACGCGCCAGCCCGACACGATCGCCTTCATCTGGCGCGTCTGCTCCTCGAGCGACGCCGCCGCGGCGGCCGCCTGCTCGACGAGCGCCGCGTTCTGCTGCGTGACCGAATCCATCTGGCCGACCGCGCGGTTGACCTGCTCGATGCCGGTCGACTGCTCGTCCGACGCGGCGCTGATCTCGCCCATGATGTCGGTCACGCGGCGCACGGCCTGCACGATCTCGTCCATCGTCGTGCCGGCGCGCGACACCAGCGCCGACCCGCTTTCGACCTTCTCCGCCGAATCGCCGATCAGCTGCTTGATTTCCTTCGCGGCGCTCGCGCTGCGCTGCGCGAGCGAGCGCACCTCGCCCGCGACCACCGCGAAGCCGCGGCCCTGCTCGCCGGCACGGGCGGCTTCGACCGCCGCGTTCAGCGCGAGGATGTTGGTCTGGAACGCGATACCTTCGATCGTGCCGATGATGTCGACGACCTTGCCCGAGCTCGCCGCGATGTCCTGCATCGTCGACACGACCTGGCCGACCACCTCGCCGCCCTGCGTCGCGATGTCCGATGCGTTCACCGCGAGCTGGCTGGCCTGCCGCGCGTTTTCCGCGTTCTGCCGCACGGTGCCCGTCAGCTGCTCCATGCTCGACGCGGTTTCCTGCAGCGATGCGGCCTGTTCCTCGGTGCGCTGCGACAGGTCGGTGTTGCCGGTCGAGATCTCGCGCGCGCCGACGTCGATCGACTCGGTACCGCGATGCACGGCCTGCACCATCGTCGTGACGGCGTCCTGCATCCGCTTGATGCCGCCGAACAGGCGGCCGATCTCGTTGGTGCTGAACACGTTGACCGGCTGCGTGAGGTCGCCGCCGGCGATGCGCTCGAAGTGCGCGATGGCGTCTTCCAGCGGCTGCACGATCAGCCCGCGCAGCGCGAAGCGGATCGCGATCACGACGACGAACGCGATCGCGATGCCCGCCGCGATCAGCCCGATCATCAGCGAGATCTGCGATTGCGTCGCGGCCTGGCGATCTTCCGCGCGCTTCTGCAGCGCGGCGATCACGGCCGCCGCCGTCTGGTCGAACGCGATGAACATCGGGCTGATCTTCGTGTCGGCCACCGCGTGGTACGCCGCCATGTCGCCCGCGCGCGCCGCCGTGAATTCGGGCTCGACGCCTTCCTTCACGATCGTCGTGTAGCGCGTGGAAAGCTCGTCGAGGAGCGCCTGCTCGACGCCGAGCTTCGGCAACGACTGGAACGCCTGCCAGTTCTGGTTCGACTTCGCGAACAGCTCCTGCGCGCGATCGAGCACCTTCGTGGCGTCGGCCCCGTTACCGGATTCGGTCAGCGTACGGAAGCGATCGAGCGCCACGCGCGAGCGCAGCAACTGCGCGGCCGTGTCGTCGAGCGCATGGATCGCCGGCAGGTCGACGTGCGCAATCTCGTCGAGCGAGCGGCTCGCGTGATTGAGCGCGTAGAGGCCGAGCCCGCCGACGGCGGCGGCCAGCGCCACGAGGATGAGTCCGATCGCCGTAAGCGTCGTGCGGATCGACCAGTTATGCAACATTGCAGATTCTCCCGAAATTCCTGCGCGCGCCGCGCGCTTACCCGCCGAGCGTCTCGATCAGCGCCATTTCACGGCTCGACATCAGCTTCTCGATATCCATCAGGATCAGCATCCGGCCGTCGACCGTGCCGAGGCCCGTCAGGTACTCGGTCGTCAGCGTCGCGCCGAATTCCGGCGCCGGCATGATCTGGTCGGTCTGCAGCGTCAGCACGTCCGACACGCCGTCGACCACCATCCCGACCACGCGATGCGCGACGTTCAGGATGATCACGACGGTCTGGTGGTCGTACTCGACGCGGCCGAGATGGAACTTGATCCGCATGTCGACGATCGGCACGATGATCCCGCGCAGGTTGATCACGCCCTTGATGAACTCGGGCGCGTTCGCGATGCGCGTGACGCTGTCGTAGCCGCGGATTTCCTGCACCTTCAGGATGTCGATCCCGTATTCCTCGTCGCCGAGCGTGAAGACGAGGAACTCCTGGCCCGTCGCGTCGCCTTGTTCCGCGTCGCGGCGGCTCGTTGCCGCGTTCGCCGCGGCCGGATTGATCATTTGGACTTCAGCAGACACGTTTGCCCCCAATCGGTTGAATGGCGAGTGACATCAGAACATCGCGAGCTCGGCGCCGGCTCGGGCGCCGTGCGTCGCACGGGTTTCGCGGTTCAGCGCCGCGACGTCGACGATCAGCGCGACGCTGCCGTCGCCGAGGATGGTCGCTGCCGAGATGCCGTGCACCTTGCGGTAATTGGTTTCGAGGTTCTTCACGACCACCTGCTGCTGGCCGACCAGCTCGTCGATCAGCATCGCGAAGCGGCGCCCCTCGGTTTCCATGATCGTGACGATCCCCTGCGTCGGGTCGGTGCGTGCGTCGTCGACCGAGAACACCTCGTGCAGCGCGACCAGCGGCAGGTATTCGCCGCGCACGCGCACCACGCGCTCGCCGTTGCCGACCGTGTAGATGTCGTCGTTCGACGGCTGCAGCGACTCCATCACGAAGTTCAGCGGCAGGATGAAGATCTCGTTGCCGACCTTCACCGACATCCCGTCGAGGATCGCGAGCGTGAGCGGCAGCACGATCCGCGTGGTCGTGCCGCGGCCGGCCACCGACGTGATTTCCACGTGGCCGCCCATCGACTGGATGTTGCGCTTCACGACGTCCATCCCGACGCCGCGGCCCGACACGTCGGTCACCGTCTCGGCGGTCGAGAAGCCCGGTGCGAAGATCAGTTGCCAGACTTCGTCGTCGCTGATGTTGTCGGACACCTGCATGCCCTGTTTCGCGGCCTTCGCGAGGATGCGCTCGCGGTTCAGGCCCGCGCCGTCGTCGCTCACCTCGATCACGATGTTGCCGCCGTGATGCGCGGCCGACAGCACGAGCTGGCCCACGGCGTCCTTGCCGGCGGCCACGCGCTTGTCGACCGTCTCGATCCCGTGGTCGAGGCTGTTGCGCACGAGGTGGGTCAGCGGATCGATGATCCGTTCGATCAGGCTCTTGTCCAGCTCGGTCGCCTGGCCGAACGTGACGAGCTCGACCTGCTTGCCGAGCTTGCCGGCGAGGTCGCGCACGAGACGCGGGAAGCGGCTGAACACGTAGTCCATCGGCATCATGCGGATCGACATCACCGCTTCCTGCAGGTCGCGCGCGTTGCGCTCGAGCTGCGCCATCCCGTTGAACAGGCGGTCGTGCAGCGCCGGATCGAACGCGCTCGCGGTTTCCGCGAGCATCGCCTGCGTGATCACGAGCTCGCCGACCAGGTTGATCAGCTGGTCGACCTTCTCGACACCGACGCGGATCGAGCTGCCTTCGGCGCCCGATGCCGCGGCGGCGGCCGGGCGCGCGCGCTTGTCGTCGTGATGCGCGGCGGCCTGCGGCGCGTGGTCGGCGGGCGCCGGCTGGGCAGGCTGCGGCGCTTGCGCGGCGGCGGCGGCGGCCGGCTCGACGGGCGCGGGTGCGGCCGGCGCCGGTGCCGCCGGTTGCGGTGCCGCGGCCTGCGGCGCGAATACCTCGGCGCGCGCCGGTTGCGCGGCGGCGACCGGTTCCGCTGCCGGCACCGCGGCGTCCTGCGCGGCAGCCGGTGCGGCCGGCGCCGTGCCGTGCCCGACGCGGATCTGGCTTTCGTCGATCACGAAGCAGCACACGGCGACGATGTCGTCCGACGGCACGTCCGATTCGACCCACAGCGTCAGGTCGGCGCCCACTTCCTCGCGGCCGACGATCCGCCCGAGGTTGCCGAGTTCTTCGGTGAGCAGTTCGCGATCCTTCGCGTCGACGCCCACGAGCGTGATCTTCAGGTGCGGGCCGCCTTCGCCTGCGTCGCCCGCCGGATGCGCGGCCGCGACGGCCTGCTCGATCACGTGGTCGGGCACGCGATCGTCGCCGGCGGCCGGTTCCACGGCCGGCGCAGCCGGGGCGGCGACGGCAGCGACCGGCGCCACGGGCGCAGCAGCAGCGGCAGCCGGCGCACCCGCGCCGCTCTCGGCCTTCAGCCGTTCGAGCTTCGCGCAGATCGTCGCGGCGGCGGCCGCATCCGGTTCGGCGCTCGCGCGGTAGTCGACGAGCTGGTCGGACAGCACGTCCTTGGTCTCCAGGAACGCGTCGACCATTTCCTTGGTCAGCGTCAGCTCATGGTTGCGTGCGCGGTCGAGCAGCGATTCGAGGATGTGCGTCGTATCGGTCAGCGCGGAAAAGCCGAACGTCGCCGCGCCGCCCTTGATCGAATGCGCGGCGCGGAAGATCGCGGCCAGATCCTCGGGGTCGGGCGAACCGACGTCGAGGTTCAGCAGCAACTGCTCCATCTGTGCGAGCAGCTCGTCCGCTTCGTCGAAAAATGTCTGGTAGAACTGAGTGATGTCGAGAGTCATGCCCGGTCCCGGGTTGAATGCGTCGCGTGAATGTCAGGAGGCGGCCGGCTCGGACAGCGACGCGACCAGGTCGACCAGCACGGCGGGGTCGATCGGCTTTTCGATCCAGCCGGTCGCGCCCGCGTCGCGTGCGGCGTCCTTGAACGCGTCGCTGCCTTCGGTCGTCAGCACGAGGATCGGCGTTTCCGAATAGGCAGTGAGCTTGCGCAGCGCGGCGATCACTTCCAGCCCGCTCTTGCGCGGCATGTTCTGGTCGGTCAGCACCAGGTCGTACGGCACGGTGGCCGCCAGGTCGAAGCCGGCCTCGCCGTCCGGCGCCACCGTCACGTCGTAGCCGGCCTGCATCAGCGTTGCCTGCAGCAGCGCACGCATGGTCGCGGAGTCGTCGATGGCGAGAATGGTTCGGATCATGTCTGTCTCGGAATCTTGTCGATATCAGGGTTTCGGCACGGCGACGGCGGACGCCGCGAGCGCCGGGCGCACGGCCGGCGCCGGGGCCAGCTGCTGCGCGAGCTGCTGCGAGCCGGCCGCATCGGCCGACAGCGTCGTGGTCGTCGCATCGTCGCGCATCAGCGCCTCTTCGGATTTGCGGTTCAGCACGATCACGCTGATCCGGCGGTTTTCCGGATCGAGCGGGTCGGCCTTGTTCAGGTTCTGGGTCGACGCGAGGCCGAGCACGCGCAGCACTTTCGCCTCGCCCATGCCGCCGGCGATCAGCTCGCGGCGCGACGCGTTCGCGCGGTCGGCCGACAGCTCCCAGTTGCTGTAGCCGCCCTCGCCGCCCGCGTACGGCACGGCGTCGGTGTGGCCCTGGACGATGATCCGGTTCGGCACGTCGTTCAGCGTCTTGCCGATCTCGCGCAGGATGTCGCGCATGTACGGCTCGACGTGGTCGCTCGACATCGCGAACATCGGCCGCTTCTGCGAATCGACGATCTCGATGCGCAGCCCCATCAGCGTGGAATCGATGCGGATCTGCTGCTTGAACTGGCGCAGCGTCGGGTTGGCCTCGATCGCGGCCATCAGCTTGATCTGCAGGTCGTGCAGGCGCGCCTGCTCGAGCCGGTCCTGCGCGGCCTGCGCGTTCTGCTGCGAGCGGGAATGCTCGTCGCCCATCTTCGCGAGGCGTTCGGCGAGCTGCGTGGTGCCGTCGGTGCGGCGCAGCGTGCCGGCGTCGACGCTCGACAGGTCGCGGCCGCCGCCGTTGATGATGCTGGAATCCTGCGAGCTGCGGTCGCCGCTGCCGAACAGCGCGGCCTTCAGCGGCGTGTTGAAGTATTCGGCGATCCCCTTCAGCTGCACCGGCGTGACCGAGCTCAGCAGCCACATCAGCAGGAAGAACGCCATCATCGCGGTCATGAAGTCCGCGTACGCGAGCTTCCAGGCGCCGCCGTGGTGGCCCTTCTTCGCCGGGGCCACCCGCTTGACGACGATTGCGCGATCCTTGCTCTTGCTCATTGGGCGCTCCGCGTCACTTCGCCTTCACGCGGCGCACATGTTCTTCGAGCTCGGAGAACGACGGGCGCTCGGTCGAGAACAGCACCTTGCGGCCGAACTCGACCGCGATCGCCGGCGCATAGCCGTTCAGCGTCGCGAGGATCGTCACCTTGATGCACTGGAACATCTTGGTCGACTCGGCGACGCGCTGCTCCGCGAGGCTCGCGAGCGGCCCGATCAGCCCGTACGACAGCAGGATCCCGAGGAACGTGCCGACCAGCGCCTGCGCGATCATCGCGCCGAGCACCGCGGGCGGCTTGTCGGCCGACGCCATCGTGTGCACGACGCCCATCACGGCCGCGACGATACCGAACGCCGGCATCGCGTCGCCGACGCGCATCAGCGCATGCGCGGGGCCTTCGCCTTCCGCGTGGTGCGTCTCGATCTCCTCGTCCATCAGGCTCTCGATCTCGAACGCGTTCATGTTGCCGCCCACCATCAGGCGCAGGTAGTCGGTCAGGAATTCGACGATGTGGTGATCGGCGAGGATCTTCGGGTATTGCGTGAAGATCGGGCTCTTTTCCGGGTCGTCGATGTCGGCCTCGAGCGTGAGCGTGCCTTCCTTGCGTGCCTTCGCGAGCAGCACGTAAAGAAGCGCCATCAGCTCCATGTAGACATCCTTCGTGTATTTCGAGCCCTTGAAGAGCGTCGGCAGCACGCGCAGCGTGGCCTTGATGGTCTTGCCGCCGTTGCCGAGGATGAACGCGCCGACACCCGCGCCCACGATCATCAGGATCTCGACGGGCTGGATCAAGGCGCCCAGATGCCCGCCTGCCAGCGCATAACCGCCGAAGACGGACAACAGCGTCACGAGTGTTCCCACGATAATCAGCACTGCCTGTCCCTCACGAATGACCGGCGGGGAGACCGCCGTTAAACAGGTTTACGGCAGTCGGCAGGAAAACTTTCGCGGGCGGCCAGGCGGCGGCCCGACGGTGTTTACCAGCAATTCGCAGACGATTCGCGCCATCCGGCGCGGCCTGAACGCCCCGCCCGGCGCTGCTCAGGCCGCGGCAGCGGCCAGTTCGGCGCGCGCGGCGGCGGCCTTGCGGGTCTTGCCCGCGCGCGACGGCGGCTGGCAGAGGCCGCAGACGAAACCTTGATGTGGATCATGCGCATGCGCGACGAAGTGACCGCCGCAGCGCGTGCACGGGGTCATCTGCAGCATCCCCGAATCGAAGAAGCGCACGAGCGTCCACGCGCGCGTGAGGCTCAGCGCGGCCTCGTCGCCGGACAGGTTCACGTGCTCCAGATAGAGCCGGTACGCCTTCACGATCGACTGGATCGGCTCGCAGCGGCCGTGGTCCTGCATGAACCGGTAGATGTTGTAGAACAGCGACGAGTGGATGTTCGGCTGCCACGTCATGAACCAGTCGGTCGAGAACGGCAGCATCCCCTTCGGCGGCGACACGCCCTTCAGTTCCTTGTACAGCTTGATCAGACGGTCCCGCGACAGGCTCGTCTCCGCTTCCAGCAGTTGCAGCCGGGCGCCCAGTTCGATCAGTTCGATGGCGAGGGTGATTTCCTTCACCTCGATCACGACGCTTTTGCTTGCCATGGTGATAACCGTCCGCTTGACGTTATTCGGATGGATGGCCAATACGCTGCCCACCGGCGCGGCACGCCGGGACACACGCAAGGCGGGATGGATCAGCGGACGCCTTCGACCTGCTGCCCGGCCATCAGGATGGCCGAGTGGGCGTGCGCGACGACATCGCTGCGGCCCTTGTCGGCGAGCGACGAGAGCAGCGCATGATCATCGAAGCGGAAGCGGCACAGCATCTGGTTCGACGCGGCCAGCTTCACGGTCTGTGCGAGCGTGAGGTTGGCGAGCACGTCGGCGAGTTCCTGGGAAATGCCCATGCGGAACATGCCCATCGCTTTGTCTTCCCGCAGCAGGCGTTGCGCGAGGAGGAGGTACGACAGGTTGACCTCTTTGATCTCACTGAGCATTTCGCTGGTAGCGCTCATGATTCCCCCGTTAAAGAGCTTTGCTTTGGCCATTCGTGTTATGAAAACGTTTGCTCGATCAGAGCGCTCTTGGCGCTCAGTCGGCTCGTTTATAGTCTTACAGGGCGAATTTTGGCCAAACGGCATTTATGCCGGTATCAGCGAAGTGGCGTATGCCATGCAGGATTTGTCTGTAAACCGTGTAGGAATTTTTCCGACAAGGCGAATTGGAAGGGGCAAGCGGGGAAGCGCGTGGCAGCAAGGATTCGGCTGCGATGTGTCCGATGGCCTCCATTCATTACCGGAAGGCTTGCCGACAAGGCTGCCGGCAATCGGATCGGTAAAAATTATAGTGCTTTTTCACGAAGACGCAACAATAGTTGCGTCTATCTCCATTCCTGTTTCCGCGCCCTTTTTATCGGGGTTTTCGCGTATTTCATCGTGTAACAAGCCTTAAGTGTTTGAAAAAACACTCGAACCCCTCAGGGCGATATCGATAATGGACTCCAATGGGCGGCGGCGCGAGCCGTGCCGGCCCGCCCCGCAGCTTGCCGTCCGGCGCCCCGCGCACCCCGCCCAGGGCACGGCCACGTACCGCCAACCGCGTACGCCGGCGAGTTCCGCAACGTTGCACGGGATCCGCATCGGCGCCCCCGCGCCCCCGGATCGAAACAGGAGAACATCCATGCGAATTGCCCAGATCGCGCCGCTTTACGAAGCCGTCCCGCCGAAACTCTACGGCGGCACCGAGCGTGTCGTGTCCTACCTCACCGAAGCGCTCGTCGATCTCGGCCACGACGTGACCCTGTTCGCCAGCGGCGACTCCGTCACGTCGGCCCGTCTCGAGGCGGCCTGGCCGCGCGCACTGCGGCTCGACCCGTCGATCCGCGATTCGATGGCGCCCCATATGCGGCTCCTCGAAAAGGTGGCCCGGGTCGCGCACGAATTCGACGTGCTGCACTTTCACCTCGACTACCTGCCGTTCCCGCTGATGTCGCGCCTCGACACGCCGTACGTGACGACGCTGCACGGCCGCCTCGACCTGCCGGAACTGCAGCCGGTGTTCGACGCGTTCCCGGACGCGCCGGTCGTGTCGATCTCGAACAACCAGCGCAAGCCGCTGCCGCAGGCCGCGTGGGCCGGCACCGTGTATCACGGGCTGCCCGACACGCTGCTCACGCCGCAACCGGGCGTGAAGCCCGAGTACCTCGCGTTCCTCGGCCGGATCTGCCCGGAAAAGCGCGTCGACACCGCGATCCGGATCGCCGCGCAAAGCGGGCTGCCGCTGAAGATCGCCGCGAAGGTCGACAAGGCCGACGCCGACTACTTCAAGGAAGTGATCGAGCCGTTGCTCGACCAGGCGCACGTCGAATTCATCGGCGAGATCAACGAGGCGCAGAAGCCCGCGTTCCTGTCCGGCGCGAAGGCGCTGCTGTTCCCGATCGACTGGCCGGAGCCGTTCGGCCTGGTGATGATCGAGGCGATGGCCTGCGGCACGCCGGTCGTCGCGTTCAACCGCGGCTCGGTGCCCGAGGTGATCGAGGACGGCGTGACCGGCTTCATCGTCGAGGACGTGCAGGGCGCGGTCGGCGCGCTGCACCGGATCGACAGCCTGTCGCGCACCGCCATCCGCGAACGTTTCGATACGCGCTTCAGCTCGAAAGCCATGGCGCAGCGATATGTCGAAACTTACGAATCGCTTTGCACGGGAGCCCGTCAACCGGCATTGCGCCGGGTCGCCGGCGCCTGACACGGAATGCCGCAAGGAAATATGTCGTAATCCAATCCCGCGCCGAAATTGGCGCGGATAACAAAAGAGCCGCATCTCGATGCGGCTCTTTTGTTTGGGCTTTCGGTCATTCGATGAGGAAACGATCGCGGTTTTTACCGACGATCCAATTCGGCGGCTTGCCTCGCCCGCTCCAGGTCGCACCCGACTTCGGATCGCGATATTTCGGGGGCAGCGGCGCCTTCTTCGGCGGACGACCGCGCTTCGCTCGCTCCGCGAAGCCCAGATCCTGGGCGGTCAGCCCATATTCGGCAATCTTTTGCTGGACTTCCGCAATCACCGCCGCCACTTCCTGGCGGCGTACATCGTCCGCCTGGGCTTGCAGATCGGCGATCTGCGCCTTGAGTTTCGCGTATTGAGACATTGTTTGACTCCCCTTTTGATGATGCGGACCCGGCGAATCCGGCCGGGACACCAACATCCGTTACGCCATCCGCACTGCCGCCCTGCCCTTCGAAATTAATGCTGTCATCTTTAACCGAATCGGCTATATCGAGAATGCGGACTTATTCTAATAAAAGGCATTCGTCAGCTATTCAAATTTAACAATCGTTGACCCTCCCCCACCCGATTCATTTCCTATAATCCAGACCAATTCCGGGTGACGGTTTAAATCCGTCGCGTCGTCCGGTTGTCTTCAATCCACTTGAACGAGGTCCTTACATGAATCTTTCTCAGCGTCTCGCTGCAGAGGTATTCGGCACGTTCTGGCTGGTGCTCGGCGGGTGCGGAAGCGCCGTGCTGGCCGCCGCCTTTCCGGGCCTCGGCATCGGCTTTGCCGGCGTCGCACTTGCCTTCGGCCTGACTGTGCTGACGATGGCATTCGCAATTGGCCACATTTCGGGCTGCCACCTGAACCCGGCGGTGAGCGTCGGCCTGACGGTCGCCGGCCGCTTCCCCGCCCGCGATCTCGTGCCGTACATCGTCGCGCAGGTGGTCGGCGCGACGCTCGGCGCGTTCGTGCTGTACCTGATCGCGACCGGCAAGCCGGGCTTCGACGTCGTCGGCAGCGGCTTTGCGACGAACGGCTTCGGCGAGCGCTCGCCCGGCCACTACGCACTCAGTTCGGCGTTCATTTGCGAAGTCGTGATGACGGGCTTCTTCCTGTTCGTGATCCTGGGCGCCACCGACAAGCGCGCGCCGGCCGGCTTTGCGCCGATCGCGATCGGCCTGTGCCTGACGCTGATCCACCTGATCTCGATTCCGGTCACCAACACGTCGGTGAACCCGGCCCGCTCGACCGGCCCGGCGCTGTTCGTGGGCGGCGATGCGATCGGCCAGCTCTGGCTATTCTGGGTGGCGCCGATCATCGGCGCGGCACTCGCCGGGATCATCTATCCGCTGGTCGCGGGGCGTGACAACGCCGTCGACCTGCTGCCGGCATCGGCTCGCACAAGCGAATAAAACACTACGGGGTCAAGCGAGCAGAGCAGCGAGCCTCACGCTGTCGAAGAAGATCGAGGCAGGTTATTTCGACGGGCGCCACTGGCGCCCGTTTTTCATTTCCGCCCCGGCAGGGCGCTCAGGAAGCGGCGACGTTGTCTTCGAGCGAGAACAGCGTGCGCAGGTGGCGGGCCACGCCCGCATCGAAGTTGTTGCCGATCCGCGGGATGTGCGGGAGCCGCGCGATCAGGTCGGGATTCGCGTTGTTCATCATGAACGCGTGGCCGGCGGTTTCGAGCAGATCGATATCGTTCATGTTGTCGCCGAACGCGATGCAGTGGCCGGTGTCGACGCCGAGCCGTGCGAGCACCGAGCGCAACGCGCGGCCCTTCGACACGTTCGCGGTCATCACCTCGAGGCAGTCGGGCAGCGAGTAAGTGACGTACAGCGCATCGCCGAAGCGCACGCGCATCTGCTCGGCGACGGCCGCCAGATCGGCCGGATCGCCGATGTACAGCACCTTCGCGATATCCGCGCCGTCATGCGCGGGCATGTCGATCACGTCGTAACGGAAGCCCGAATCCTGGTGGAATTCGAGCAGGTGCGGCGCATCGCGGTCGATCAGCCAGCCCTGGTCGGTGAACAGGTTGACGATCACGCGACCGTGCGCGCCGACGACCTCGGGCTGCACCAGGCCGCGGACGATTGCCGGATCGATGTCCTGCGCATGGATCGTCGTGTCGTCCGGCGCATGCACGCGCGCGCCGTTCGACGTGATCAGGTACGGCCGGATGCCGAGCACGTCGCGAATGCCGGCGACGTCCGCGTAATGGCGCCCGGTGGCGATCACGAACTGCAGGCCGTCGCGGTCGAGCCGGCGGACGGTGTCGATCGTGTACGGATCGAGCTGGTGATCGCTGTTCAGCAGGGTACCGTCGAGATCGGTGGCGATGACTTTGTACATGGGACGGGAGAAAGGCGCTCAGGGCTCTGCGGAACGGCCATTTTAACGTCGGGCCCGGCTGCCCGCCGGATGGTTCCCGGCCGACTGCCGCCTGCGGCGCGGTTGCGGTGTGCTGCCCTCCCGCCTCGACACGCCGTCAGCGCCCTTCCGCCGCCCGCAGCGCCTGCAGCGCGAGCCGCAGCGCGCCGTGCGCGGAATCGTCGAGCGGTGCGCGCAGCCGGGCGGCATGACACGCCGGCACGGCCGGTGCGAGGGCATCCGCCAATCCGCCGCACAGCGCGACCGGCAGCGCCTGCTGCGGATCGAGCGCGTCGATCATCTTGCCGATCTCGTCGCCCGCCTGCGCGATCAGCGCGCTCGCGACCGGATGCGCACGATGCGCGAACACGATCGGCGCAAGCCGCGCGTAGATCGTCTGGTTCGCATCGCACGACCACTGGACGAGCGCGTCGCGATCCTGCGCGCCCGTTTCCGCCAGCAGCGCGCTGGCGAACGCATCGCGCGGCACGCGGCCGTCGAGCGCCTGCTGCGCATACGCGAGCGCGCGCATGCCGAGCCATGCGCCGCTCGCCTCGTCGCCGGACGGGAAGCCGAAGCCGCCGGCGATCCGGCACGCGCCGGCCGCATCGAGCGCGGCGGCGATGCTGCCGGTGCCGAGCGCGACGATCAGCCCCGGCGCGCCGCCGTGGGCGCCGACGACGGTCGTATAGGCGTCGCTTTCGACCGCGAGCGCGCCGAGCGGCGCCTGCGCGCGGAACGCGGCCAGCCACGCCGCATTGTTGACGCCCGCGAGCCCGCAGCCGAGCGCGCACTGCGACCAGTCGAACGCATAACCGGCCTGGGTGAATGCGTCCGCGCAGGCTGCGCCGATCGACGCCCACGCGCGCTCGATGCCGAGCCCGAGCCCCGACGGGCCGCCGCGCCCCTGCGCGAGCTCGCGCCCGTGCCGGTCGGCCAGCACCGCGCGCGTGCCCGTGCCGCCGCCGTCGATGCCGATCGCAAAAAGTAATGCCGCCATGCCTTCATCCCGCTGATTCGAACAGGCGCCAAGCTTAACCGGATCGGCGCCGTGCGCCCATCTGCCGTTCGGCCGGCTGTTCCATGAAAAGGGCTTCCGCTATGCTGACGCGATCGAATCGAAACGGAAAGCGAGGCAGACGATGTCGCAGCGGTGCAACTGGGTGAAGACGGAAGCGGATGCTCACTATCACGATACCGAGTGGGGCGTGCCGTCGCACGACGATCGCCACCTGTTCGAAATGCTGATCCTGGAAGGCGCGCAGGCCGGGTTGTCGTGGTCGACGATCCTGAACAAGCGCGCGGGCTATCGTGAAGCCTTTGCGGATTTCGACGTCGATGCCGTCGCGCGCTTCACGCCGAAACGTATCGAGAAGCTGCTGGAGAATCCCGGCATCGTGCGCAACCGCGCGAAGGTCGAATCGGCGGTCACCAATGCGCGCGCCGTGCAGCGCATCCGCGAAGAGCACGGGTCGCTCGCCGCGTTCCTGTGGTCGTTCGTCGGCGATACGCCGGTCCAGAACGCGTGGCAGTCGTACCGCGACGCGCCCGCGTCGACCGAACAGTCCGACGCGCTCAGCAAAGCGCTGAAGGCGTACGGCTGCAAGTTCGTCGGGTCGACGATCTGCTATGCGCTGATGCAGGCCACCGGCATGGTCAACGATCACGAGGTCGGTTGCCCGTGCCACGCGCAATGCGCGGCGCTCGGCGGCAAGCCGGCCGCACGCCGGCGCAAGGCGGGCTGACGGGGCGAGGCGGGCCGGAGCCGCCACGGCCCCGGGATTTTCCCGGACCCCAAAAGCAAAACGGCGGAGCGGCTTCTTTCGAAGCACGCTCCGCCGTTTCGCGGCGAACCGTAAGACGCTCTTAGTGGAGCTTCTTCGGCAGCATCTGGCTGCGCAGGCGCTTGTGCAGGCGCTTGACGGCTGCTGCCTTCTTGCGCTTGCGGACTGCGGTCGGCTTTTCGTAGGACTGGCGTTCGCGCAGTTCAGCGATCAGGCCATTTTTTTCGATAGCACGGCGAAAGCGGCGAATCGCCACTTCGAACGGCTCGTTTTCTTTCAGAAGAATCGTCGTCATGTCGTTCCTAAATTGCTTAAACGGTCAAAAACGTAGCGGCCAAGCGCCACGCACCGGCCATCCGAGCGTCCCCACAAACAGGCGAAACGAGCGGAAATACGGCCTCGGAGGCCGGAAAAGAGAGGCGGAAAGCACCGCGAGTACGCTTCACAACCGCGTGCAGCGCCGCGTTTGACTGCCAGCAGACATGCCGAAAACGGCAGAGGCTTGACAGAAATCTCAATTCAGCCCGCCATCATAGCAGAGAATCACAGACAAAACTACCCTTTTGCATTCCCCGGTTCGTCGCTCCGCGTGGCGCAGCCGCTCACCGCGTCGAACGGGGCCGGGCGCCGCGCCTGCCGGCGGCCCGGCCGGCCAAGCCGGGCGGGCCTTTCGGCCGACAGCCATCCTTCCGTCCCGAATTTACCCAAACATCCCTCTAAAGTTTTCGCCGGGTGCCGCCGTCAACCAGGAAAGGCGGGCAGCGCCAGTCGCGATAAAGCGCAACGCCGAAATCAGAACCTGTCTGTATCCCAGGCATTTTCCAAAACGAGGAAGCAAATGCTGAACATCAACACCAACATCCTTTCGCTGACGACGCAGACGAATCTGTCGGGCTCGCAAAGCGCACTGTCGCAAGCAATCAACCGCCTGTCGTCGGGCAAGCGCATCAACACCGCTGCTGACGATGCAGCCGGCCTGGCGATCTCGACGTCGCAAACGGCGGCAATCAATGCGCTGACGCAAGGTGTTGCAAACGCGAACAACGGCATCTCGATGATCCAGACCGCCAACGGCGCGCTGCAATCGACGGTCGACAACCTGCAGCGTATCCGTACGCTGGCGCAACAAGCCGGCGACGGCTCGCTGGATTCGAGCGCTCGCGCGAACCTGCAAGCTGAAGTGTCGACGCGTCTCGGCGAAATCGACCGTGTCGCATCGCAAACGACGTTCAACAGCCAGACCATCCTGGGCGGCGCAGGCAGCGTCACGTTCCAGATCGGCGCAGCAGCGAACCAGGTCGTTACCGTCGACTTCGGCACGGCGAACTGGAACAGCACGGGCATGAGCGTGAACACCCTGAGCGTCGCCACCCAGTCGGGCGCGCAATCGGCGATCACGGCAATCGACGCGGCACTGAAGCAAGTCAACACGTTCCAGGCAACGCTCGGCGCAGCACAGAACACGTTCCAGGCTGCGATCTCGACGACGCAAACCCAGGCAACCAACATGACCGCCGCTCGCTCGCAGATCACCGACGCGGACTTCGCGACGGAAACGGCGAACCTGAGCAAGGCGCAAGTGCTGCAACAAGCCGGTATCTCGGTTCTGGCGCAAGCGAACTCGCTGCCGCAGCAAGTCCTGAAGCTCCTCGGCTAATCGAGCAGCACCCGCGGCGGGCCACGCGCCCGCCCGCCTCCGGGCCCGGCGGCGTCGCCATGCAACGCATCGCGACACCGCCGAACCCGCCCGGACCAGAATTTTCCAGGGAGGCACGCCTCCCTCTTTGCATTGAACCGCGGCGCCCCGCCGCATCGCGCACGTTGATTGCGCGGACGACCGGAGCAACGGCATGGCCACCACGACCCCCGTCAGCAGCACGGACATCACCACCCTCCTGTCGCAGGCCGGACAGTCGATCATCAGCGGCGCGACCAATTCGTCGCTCGACGTCAACACGCTCGTCACGACGCTGGTGAACGCGAAGACGGCCGGGCAATTGCAGACCCTGCAGACCCGCCAGACGAACGACAACACGCAGCTGTCCGCGATCGGCCAGTTGAAGGGTGCGCTGTCCGCGCTGCAGACCGCGCTCACCGGCCTCTCGAACGGCACCACGCTCGGCAGCCTGGCCGCGACGGCGAGCGGCAGCGGTGTCGCGACGACGGTCACGAGCGGCAGCGGCGCGGTGGCCGGTTCGTATTCGGTCAATGTCACGCAGCTCGCGACCGCCAACAAGCTGTCGTCGGCCGGCGTGACGTCGGCGGACACGATCTCGGCCGGCTCGCTGAGCATCACGTTCGGCAGCAACCCCGCGTTCAACGTCAACGTGGCGGCCGGCGCATCGCTGTCCGACATCGCGTCGTCGATCAACTCCGCGTCCGGCAATGCCGGCGTCACCGCGTCGGTCATCACCGGTTCGGACGGCCAGCATCTCGTGATGCAGTCGAACGCCACCGGCGCGGCCAACACGATCTCGATCTCGGGCACGGGCGTCAACTCGAAACTGACGTCGGGGTACACGACGGTCACGCCGGCCGCCGACGCGAAGCTGACGATCGACGGCACGCCGGTGTCGAGCGCGTCGAACAACGTGACGGGCGCGCTGACGGGCGTCACGCTGGCGCTGTCGCAGGCCGCTGTCGGCACGACGCAAACCGTCACGCTGTCGCAGGACACGGCCGCGGCGACGACCGCGATCACCAATTTC
Organism: Burkholderia sp. HI4860; assembly: GCF_002223045.2. NCBI lineage: Bacteria > Pseudomonadati > Pseudomonadota > Betaproteobacteria > Burkholderiales > Burkholderiaceae > Burkholderia > Burkholderia sp. HI4860. The sequence continues at coordinate 1,728,103 of NZ_NKFO02000003.1, forward strand.
GCGACCGCGTATACCAACTTCGTGACTACCGCGAAATCGCTGACGAGCTACGACCCGACGGCGAAGACCGCCGGCCCGCTGCTCGGCGACGCGATGATGAACACGATCAGGAACACGCTCGCGACGACGCTCAGCAGCGGCGTCACGACGGGCGGCACGACCTATGCGCTCGGCAGCATCGGCATCAACGTGGACTCGACCGGCGCGATGTCGGTCGACACCGCCGCGCTGACCACCGCGCTCAAGTCGAACAGTTCCGCGGTGACGGCGATCTTCAACCAGACGAACGGCATCGCCCAGGCGCTCAATGCGAACATCAACACGTACACGCAGACGTCCGGCCTGATCGACCAGCGCACCACCGCGATCAATGCCGACCTGACGAGCGTGCAGAATCAGGCCACGCAACTGCAGACCTACTCGAACCAGCTGACCACGCAATACACCGCGCAGTTCACCGCGCTGAACACGCTGATGGCGCAGATGGCAAACAACACCCGCTACCTGACCCAGCTGTTCGGCGGCCAGAACAGCGCGGGCGCGATGGCCACCAACAAGTAAGTCGCAACCGCACCGAACGGAACTGACCATGACGAACGACACCCTGTCCCGCGCCTTCGACCTGACCCGTGCCATGCAGTCGGCGGCGGACGCACGCGACTGGGTGCGCGTCGCGGCCCTCGTCGACGAACGCTCGCCGCTGCTGATGAACCTGACCGGCGAGCAGACCCCGGACGCGCTGGACCAGGTGCGGCAGATCATGGCGATCGACGCGTCGATCACCGAGCATGCGCAGACGGACCGTGACCGCCTGGCTGCGGAATTTGCGCAGTCCCAGGAGCGAATCAAGGCCGCGAGCCAGTACCAGCAGGCCGGCTTGCTGTGACCGGCCGGGCGTCGCGCCCGCCGCGCAGGTCGAATTAAAAGACGCCGCCAGTCGAGCGGACCGTTGTCGCCGTACCGTCGAGCCGCTTCAATGCGGCTTTTTTTTTCGCCGACGGGCGGCAGCGCGAGCCGGATCGCGCCGGCTACGCCCGCGTCGCCCGCTTGACGGCCGCGTCGATCATCTCGGGCCGCCGGCCCGATGATGCGCGAGCGTGGCTTCCAGCCGTGGCGCGATCCCCGCTCGTCACGCGCCCCCGGGCGCCGTCTCGCCGGCCGCGTAGCGGGCCCACATGCCGTGCAGCGCGTCCTCCAGGTTGCGCGCGAAGCGCGCCGCGTCGCACAGCGGCGACGCGAGCGCGCGCTCGCGCAGCGTTGCACGCAGCGTCGCCAGCCCGTCGCGGTCGCGCGCGAACGCGACGGCCTTCGCGAGGTACGCCGCCTCGTCTTCCGCGATCCATTCGCCCATGCCCGCCGCGTGCAGCAGGCTCTCGCAAATGTGCGTGACGAAGCGGCTGCCCTTCATCCCGAGCACCGGCACGCCCATCCACAGCGCTTCGGCGGTGGTCGTGCCGCCCGGGTACGGGAACGGGCTCAGCGCGATGTCGATGCGGTTATACGCGGCGAAATACTCCGCACGCGGCGAACCGCCTTCGAGAATCAGCCGCTCCGCGCCGATGCCGTGCCGCGCGAAGCGCTCGAGCGTCGCCTGGTTCACGTCGCCGGCGCCGAGCTCATGGGCCTTCAGCAGCAGGCGCGCGTCCGGCAGCGCGTGCAGGATGCGCGACCACAGCGCGACGACCTCGTCGCTGATCTTGATCAGCTTGCCGAAACAGCCGAACGTGACGCCGCCATGAGCCGCCATCGGCAGCGGGCCGACCGCGACATCGTACGGCGGCGGCGTGAAGCACAGGTAGCTGTCCGGCAGCCGCCACGGCCGCTCGGTGAAGTGATGCGCCTCGTCGGCCGGTAGCGTATGCGCATCGCCGATGAAATAGTCGATCGCGCGGCAACCGGTCGTCGCGAAGAAACCGAGCCAGCTCGCCTGCACCGGCGCGGGCTTGTGCCCGAAGATCGGCAGGCCGCTCCAGTTGGTATGGCCTGCCATATCGATCAGGATGTCGATGCCGTCGTCGCGAATCAGTTGCGCGGCCTCCTCGCGGCCCAGGCTGACCACCTTCTTCCAGCTCCCGAAGTTCGGCCGGAGCCGCGTGGTCACATCGTCCTCGCCGACGAACGTCACATAGGCGTGCGGCTCGATGCGCAACCGGTCGATCCGCGCGAGCACGCTTTCCAGGAAGATGCCGACCGGGTGCTGGCGCAGGTCGCCCGACACGAAGCCGACGCGTAGCGGCCGCCCCTGCGCCTGCGCGACGCGCTGCGCGCGGTCGTGCTCGAACGGACGCGCGTCGCGCTCGAGATGCTCGCCGTAGCGGCGCGCTTCGGCGACCCACTCCTGCGGCTCGAACGCGGGCGAACTCGACATGTTGAACAGCATCCGCGAGTACGCGCGATGCAGGTCGAACCGAATCGCCGCGCGGAATGCGTCCAGCGCGCCGGCGAGATCGCCTTTCGCCCACAGGATGTCGCCGAGCGTCATCTGGACCTTCAGCGGATCGATGCCGAGCGCCCGCGCGATCTCGGTGTGCTTCATCGCTTCGTCGAGCTTCTCGAGCCGAAACAGCGCGGCGGCGAGGTTGTGATGCGCGTCGGCATCGTCCGGGTTCAGGTCGATCGCATGCCGGTGGCTCAACTCCGCGGCGGCCAGCAAGTTGAGGTTGTGATACGCGAAGCCGAGGAAGTTGTATGCGTCGGCCAGTTCGGGATCAAGCTCGATCGCACGCCGGCACACCTGCACCGCCTGCCCGTATTCGCCCTGCTGGTTGCGCAAATCGCCGAGCCACGCCCATGCCCGTGCATGCGCAGGGTCGATCGCGACCGCCTGCTCGAGCAGTTCGAGCGCCTTGTCGAAATCGCCGATGCGCTGCAGCAGCCTGGCCAGTACGCAGTGCGCGTCCGCGTCGCCCGGATCGAGCCCCTCGCGCGCATGGTCGACCGCACCCCGCAGATCACCCGCCGCGCGCAGCGTCGCGCTCAACCCCTGGTGCGCGACGCGGAAGCCCGGTTGCAGCGCGATGGCGCGACGATAGGCCTCCGCGGCATCGTCGAATTTCTCCTGCGCATGCAGCGCGTTGCCGAGATTGCAGTACGCATCCGCGTACTGCGGCTGGTGCGCGACCGCCTTGGCGTAGCTCGCGGCCGCCGCTTCGTGCTCGCCCAGATCCTGCAGCGCGTTGCCGAGGTTGTTGTATGCCTGCGCGTAACCGGGCCGCAGCTCGATCGCGCGCGCACAGCTCTGCATCGCAGCCGTCGGTTCGCGCGCGTCGCGCAACGCGTTGCCGAGGTTGTTGTGCGCTTCCGGATAGTCCGGCCGCAGCCCCACCGCGCGACGATAGTGCGCGATCGCGTCATCGAGCCGGCCGCTTTCGCGCAGCATGTTGCCCAGGTTGTTGAAGTACGACGCGTCCGGCCGCGCGACGAGCGATTGCTCCATCAGTGCGAGCCCCGCGTCGTACTGCTTCAGCTGGCACGCCAGCAGCCCGAGGAAATGCAGCGCATCCGGCTGGCCCGGCTGCGCGGTGAGGATCGCGTCGTACAGCGTCTTCGCTTCGGCGAGACGCCCTGCCTGGTGATGCGCCAGCGCCGCCTGCAGCGTGTCGTGGATATCGTTCATGCTTCGTGTTCCGAGTTCGTATAGCGTTGCCACATGCCGATGAACGCCGCTTCGAGATGCGCGGCGAACCGGCGCGCGTCGCACAGCGGCGACGCGAGCAGCTGCGCGCGCAGCCCGGCGCGCAGCGTCGCCAGCTGCTCGCGATCGAGCACCGCCGCGATCGCCTTCGCGACGTAGGCGTCCTCGCCGTCAGCAACCCATTCGCCCATGCCCGCCGCGTGCAGCACGCTCTCGCAGATGTGCGTAACGAACCGGCTGCCCTTCATGCCGAGCACCGGCACGCCCATCCACAGCGCTTCGGCGGAGGTCGTGCCGCCCGGGTACGGGAACGGGCTCAGCGCGACATCGATGCGGTTATAGGCGCCGAAGTATTCCGCGCGCGGCGAACCGCCCTCGAGGATCAGCCGGTCCGCGTCGATGCCATGCCGCGCGAAGCGTGCGGCGGTCGCGTCGCGCACGCCATCGCGGCCGAGTTCGTGCGCCTTGAGCAGCAGCCGCGCGTCCGGCAGCGCGTGCAGGATGCGCGACCACGCGCGCACGACGTCGTCGCCGACCTTCACGAGCTGGCCGAAGCAACCGAACGTCGGACGGCCGCTCGCCGCCATCGGCAGCGGGCCGACCTCGACGTCGCAGGCCGGCGGCGTGAAGCACAGGAAGCTGTCCGGCAGCCGCCATGGCTGCTCGACGAAGTGATGCGCTTCGGCGTCCGGCAGCGTGTAGCGATCGCCGATGAAGTAGTCGATCGCGTCGCAGCCGGTCGACGCGAAAAAGCCCAGCCAGCTCGCCTGTACCGGCGCGGGTTTCCAGCCGAACACGGCCAACCCGCTCGACTGCGTATGGCCCGCGAGGTCGACGAGGACGTCGATTTCGTCGTCGCGAATCATCCGCGCGGCCGCGTCCGGACCCAGCGCGGCGATCGAGCGCCAGCCGCTCGCGTGCGGCTTCAGTTTCGCGGTGATCGCGTCCTCCACGTCCGTGGTCACGTACACGCGCAGGTCGATGCGCGTGCGCTCGAGGTGCGCCAGCACGCTTTCCAGGAAGATGCCGACCGGATGCAGGCGCAGGTCGCCGGACACGAAGCCGACACGCAGCGGCCGCCCCTGCGCGCGCGCGGCCCGCTCGCGCGGATCGTGCGTAAAGCGCGTCGAACGCGCGGCCAGGTGCCGGCCGTAGCGCCGCGCGTCGGCCAGGTAGTCGGCGGGGTTCACGCAAGCAGACGCCGCCGCGCTGAACAGCAGCCGGTTCAGCACGGTCGCCGCGACGTCGTCGGCGTCGTCGTGCACCAGCGCAAGCGCATCGCGATACGCGTGGACCGCGGCATCGACGTTGCCCTGCGCGCGCAGGATGTCGCCGAGATTGACGTGCATCAACACGGCCGGCGGGCCGGCCTGCAACGCCTGCCGGCAATACACGAGCGCCTCGTCGAGCCGCTGCAGCTTCAGCAGCACGACGGACAGGTTATGGCACGCGCCGGCGTCCGCCGGATTCAGCGTGACGGCCGTGCGATGGCTCGCCTGCGCCGCGTCGAGCCGATCCAGTCCGTGATACGCGTTGCCCGCGTGGTTGTGCGCTTCGGCGAGGTTCGGCGCGAGCCGGATCGCGTCCTGCGCATGCGCGAGCGCTTCCGCGCAGCGCAGTTGCTTGTGACGCACGGCGCTCAGGTTCGCGTGGGCCATCGCCATCGACGGGTCCAGCTCGATCGCGCGGCCGTAATGCGTGGCGGCGCCGTCAAGGTCGCCCAGATCCTGCAGCGCGTTGCCGAGGTTGTTGTATGCCTGTGCGTAATCGGGCCGCAGCTCGATCGCGCGTGCGCAGCTCGCCATGGCAGCCGTCGGCTCGCGCGCGTCGCGCAACGCGTTGCCGAGGTTGTTGTGCGCCTCCGGGTAATCCGGCCGCAGCGCCACCGCGCGACGGTAGTGCGCGATCGCGTCGTCGAGCCGGCCGCTTTCGCGCAGCATGTTGCCGAGGTTGTTGAAGTACGACGCGTCCGGCCGCGCGACGAGCGATTGCTCCATCAGTGCGAGCCCCGCGTCGTACTGCTTCAGCTGGCACGCCAGCAGCCCGAGGAAATGCAGCGCATCCGGCTGGCCCGGCTGCGCGGTGAGGATCGTGTCGTACAGCGTCTTCGCTTCCGCGAGACGCCCGGCCTGATGATGCGCGAGCGCCGCCTGCAATGCCTGTCCTGTTCCGTCCATCTCGTCTGCTCTGCTCAATAGGGATGCGTTTCGCGTCGTCCGAAGTCGATCAGCCGGCGGCCGTGCCCGATCGTCACGGCCGATGCCGCCGTCCCATCGCGCACCATCCCGACGACGGTGTCGCGCACGCGCCACCGGCCGGAATGACGATCACGTCGGCCGGCGCGGTGTTCAGCGCGAGGGGCGCGATGTTCCGCTTGCCGCCGGCGTGGAAATGCCCACGCGCGTCACGTCGTGAGCGGCCTCACACGGAGGCGCCCGGCGCGGCTTCGACGTGCTGCGCCCACATGCCGTGCAGTGCATCCTCGAAGTGGCGCGCGAAGCGGGGCGCGTCGCACAGCGGCGACGCGAGCACCTGCGCGCGCAGCGTCGTGCGCAGCGCCGCCAGCTCGGCAGGCTGGCCGACCCGCGCGACGGCCTGCGCAACATATGCGTCATCGTCGTCCGCGATCCACTCGGGCAGCCGCGCCGCATGCAGCAGGCTCTCGGCGATGTGCGACAGGAAGCGCTCGCCGCGCCGGCACAGCACGGGCACGCCCATCCACAGCGCTTCGGCGGTCGTCGTGCCGCCCGGATACGGGAACGGGCTCAGCATCAGGTCGACGCGCCGGTACGCGGCCAGGTACTCGGCGCGCGGCGAGCGGCCTTCGAGGATCAGGCGCCGCGCGTCGATGCCGTGCGCCGCGAAGCGCGCGGCCAGCGCCTGCTGCTCGCGCGGATCGTCGAGATGCTCGGCCTTCACGAACAGCTTCGCGCCCGCGACCGATTGCAGCACGCGCGACCAGACCGCGACGACGCGATCGGTGATCTTCGCGAGGTTGCCGAAATAGCCGAAGGTCGGATGGCCGTTCGCGAGCATCGGCAGCGCGCCGACGTCGACAGGCTCGGCCGGCGGCGTGAAGCACAGATAGCTGTCCGGCAGATGCCACGGCCGCTCGGTGAAATGCGCGGCCTCGGCGGGCGGCAGCACGTGACGGTCGCCGATCACATAGTCGATCGCGCGCACGCCGGTGCTCGCGAAATAACCGGGCCAGCTCGCCTGCAGCGGCGCCGGCTTCCACGCGAACAGCGGCAGGCGGTTGTGGACCGTGTGGCCCGCCGCGTCGAGCAGCACGTCGATGCGGTCCGCGCGGATACGCGCGGCCGCCGCTTCGTCGCTCAGGCCGGCAATGCAGGTCCACGTCGCGAAGGCCGGCTTCAGGCGGGCGGTCACGTCGTCCTCGACGTCGCGCGTCGGGTACGCATGCATCTCGATCCGGTTCGCGTCGAGATGCTTCAGCATGCTCTCGATGAAATAGCCGACCGGATGCGCCTTCAGGTCGCCCGACACGATGCCGACCTTCAGCGGCCGCCCGGCGCGGGCGGTCAGGTCGACGAGCCAGTCCGTCCGCGGCGTCGCGCTCCGCGTGACGACTTCGTCGTAGCGCGCGGCCTCGGCGAGATAGGCGTCCTGATCGAACCCTTCGCTGCAGTGGCTCGCGAACAGCAGGTTGCTGCGCGGCTCCGGCAATTCGGGGCGCAGCGCGACCGCGTGCCGGTAAGCCTCGAGCGCGGCCGGAATCTCGTTCAGGTCGAACAGCGCGTTCGCAAGGTTGTTGTAGGCCTGGCCGTTGTCCGGCTTCAGCGCGATGGCCTGGCAGAACGCATCGACGGCCGCGCGGGCGTCGCCGGCGAGCCGCAGCGCGTTGCCGCGGTTGTTGTACGCATCGACGTAATCGGGTCGCAGCTCGATGGCGAGCCGGAAGCACTCGGCGGCGGCGGCGTGACGGTTGTCCGCCTGCATCACGTTGCCGAGGTTGTAGTAATAGATCGCGTCGGGCTTGACCTCGATCGCCGCCATGATCAGGTCGGATGCCTCCCGATAGCGCCCGTACTGATGGCCGATGAGGCCGAGGAGGTGAAGCGCGTCCGCGTGCCGGGGATCGGTGTCGAGGATCCGCCGGTACAGCGTCTCGGCCTCTTCCAGCCGGTCGGCCTGATGGTGCGCCAGCGCCTGTTCGATCGTGGCGGCGGCGGGGGAGGTGGGCATCATGATGCTTAGGTCGTCCTGGTAGCCAATACGGGATTCGAATCGCGGCCGGCACCGCTGCGTCGGCGCACGCCTTCGCTCGCGGACGCACGCACCGACGGTCTCCGACGTGTCCGAATTCTCCCCGCGCACGCCGCGTTCCAATCGGGCGAGCAGGTGCTGGAATTGGTCGCAATTCCCGCGACTGCGAGCCGCACCCGCGGCCGCCCTGAATGCGCGCCGGACACCCGCGAATCCATCGAAATGCGGGGTGAAACCACCCGCTAATCCGACATTCGATCCTGGCGGCGCTCGCTAGACTTGATCGCAGAAAGATGACCGACCTGCGACGCTCGAACGGTTGCGCATTCCGATGCCGCCGCGCCGACGCGCGCTCGTCCGGTCACACCCTTTGTGCCTGGAGCCCTGTGTATGCACGAATCAGCGATCATCACCAACGCAGATGGCGATCAGCTCGCGGCGCGCCGCGAACTGTTCGACCTGATGCAGACCTACCCCGCGACGCGCGAGGAACTGGAACGGTCGCTCGGCCTGTTCGTGCGCGGCTCGCTCCTCGCACGCATGCTCGCGACCTTCGAGATCTATCAAAAAATCGTGCCGCTGCCGGGCGCGATCCTCGATCTCGGCACGTGGCGCGGGCAGACCGCCGTGCTGTGCGAGAACTTCCGCGCGATTCTCGAGCCGCTGAACTTCCAGCGCCGCATCCACGCATTCGATACGTTCACCGGCTACACGGGCTTCGCCGAGCACGACACGCGCGACCGCAAGCTGTTCTCCGACGGCACGTACTCGCTGTCCGGCGAGTACGCCGACCTGCTGCGCAAGCTGCTGAACCTCCACGAGCGCAGCAACGCGATGGGGCACGTGCATGACAAGCACCACGTGTGGGAAGGCGACTGCCGCGACACGCTGGCGGCATTCGGCGAAGCGCATCCCGGCGAGATGGTCGCGCTCGCGTGGTTCGACCTGAACGTGATCGAGCCGACCCGGCACGCGTTCGACGCGGTGATGGAGCGGCTGGTGCCCGGCGGCATCGTCGCGTTCTGGCAGCTCACCCGCGGCGGCCAGCTGCCCGCGGAAGGCATCCATTACCTGCGCGACCTGCTCGGCAACCGTCCGCACCAGATCCACAAGGCGGCGGCATATCCGTCGCTGTGCTACCTGTCATTTCCCGAGGGTGGAGGCACACGCAAATGAAAATCGCGATCCTCGGCAACGGCATTCTCGGCCTGATGACGGCCCGCGCATGGCAGCGGGCGGACCCGGGCGTCGAGCTCGTGATCGTCGGCCACGCGCATCGCCCCGGCTCGGCCACGCGCGCCGCGGCGGCGATGCTCAATTCGTTTACCGAACTGGAAGGCGATTCGCTCGGCACGCCGATCGACCGCTTCAAGTTCGAGCTGAGCCGCGGCGCGACGGCGGCCTGGCCCGCCGTATTCGCCGAAATCTGCACGCCGGCGCGCGCGATCGCGTACGGCTTCGGCACCTTCGTGCTGAACAACGCGGCGACCGACGCGCTCGACGACGAGAACTTCGCGGCCATGCAGCGGTTCTGTCGCGAATTCGAGGAGCCCTGCGAGGCAGTCGATCCGTCAGGGATCCCGAACTATCATCCGGACCCGCGCTATCGCGCGCTGAAGGCGGTCTTCCTGAAACGCGAAGGCTGGGTCAATCCGAAACAGTTTCTCGACGCGCTGACCGAGTCGGTCGCGCAAGCCGGCAACGTGCGCTTCATCGACGCCGAGGTCGAGCGGCTCGACACCGCGGCCGGACGCGTCACCGGGGCGCGCCTGTCCGATGGCAGCGTGCTCGGCGCGGACCGCTTCATCCTCTGCAACGGCGCCAACGTGACGCGCGTGCTGCAGGCGAGCCTGCCCGAGCTGCCGGTGCAGCGGATGTTCTACGGCATCGGCATGTCGATCGAACTGCAGAGCGCGGAGAACGTACACACGCACTGCGTGCGCACCACCAACCGCGGCCTCGCGTGCGGCGTGTATTCGGCGCCGCACGGGCCCGACCGGACCCTCGTCGGCGCCAGCAACTACATCAGCCCGGTGCCGCACGACCACGGCCACGCCGGCAGCGCGTACACGCTGCTGAAGTCCGCGATGGACCAGATCAACACCCGCTTCTCGCGCGCGAACCTGCTCAACGTCAACGTCGGCTGGCGGCCGACGACGTCCGACCTGTATCCGCTGTTCGGCGAAACCAGCGTGCGCGACCTTTGGATTCTCGGCGGCACCAAGCGTGACGGCTTCCACCTGTCGCCGGTGCTGTGCCGCGATCTCGTCGCGGCGATGCGCGGCGAGCCGATCGATCCGCGCTACGCGGAACTCGCGCCCGAACGCAAGCTGATCCGCAACATGACGCGCGAGGCCGCGATCGCGAAGACGGTACGCCATCAGATCAACGCCGCGTACCAGCACGACTTCGTGCCGGCGCGCAACCGCATGGTCGAACAGCTTCAGAACGCGATCCGTACGGATCTCGAGGCGCTGCACGACAAGCTGGGCGCGACGGACTGGGGCATTCCGCCCGAGCTCGTCGACATGTACCGGTACGGCCACATTCCGGCATGAGCGGTGCGACCATGAACCGCGACGCGAAGCGGGTGGCGATCGTCCAGTCCAACTACATTCCGTGGAAGGGCTACTTCGACCTGATCGCCGCCAGCGACGAGTTCATCCTCTACGACGACGCGCAGTACACGCGCCGCGACTGGCGCAACCGCAACCAGATCAAGACGCCGCAGGGCGTGCAATGGCTGAGCGTGCCGGTGAAGGTGAAGGGCAAGTATCACCAGTCGATCCGCGAAACCGAGATCGACGGCGCCGACTGGGCGCCGCTGCACTGGAAGGCCCTGCAGCAGAACTACGCGCGCGCGCCGCACTTCGCCCGCTATGCGGACGAGCTCGAAGCGCTCTACACCGGCCGCACCTACGGGATGCTGAGCGAGCTGAATGTCGCGATGCTGACGTGGATCCTCCGGCAACTGGAGATCGGCACGCGTGTGTCGTCGACGTCGGACTACGCGCTGCACGGCGACCGCACCGAGAAGCTGCTGAACCTGTGCGTGCAGGCGGGCGCGACCGAGTACCTGTCCGGCCCGGCCGCGCGCAGCTACCTCGACGAGAACCTGTTCGCCGATGCCGGCGTCGCGGTGCGCTGGTTCGACTATCCGACCTATCCCGAGTATCCGCAGCAGTGGGGCGACTTCGTCCACGGCGTGACGGTGCTCGACGTGCTGTTCAACTGCGGTCCCGAAGCGCGCCGGTACGCGCTGACCTCGAAAGACTGAGGCGATGCCCATGAGCGAATCCCCGCATGCGAGCCTGCTGGAAGAAGTGGCCGCGTACTACAGCGCGCGGCTGGCGGAGCACGGCGCGACCGCGCGCGGCGTCGACTGGAACGGCGAAGCCGGCCAGTTCCTGCGCTTCGAACAACTGACGAAGATCCTGCCTGCGTCCGGCGGCCATTCGGTGAACGACATCGGCTGCGGCTACGGCGCGCTGGTCGATTTCCTGAAGGCGCGCGCGCTGCCGGACGGCTTCGCGTATGCGGGCTACGACATCTCGTCCGACATGGTCGACGCCGCGCGGCAGCGCTACCGCGACGACGCGAACGTCGCGTTTCATGTCGGCGCGGTGCCGCAGGCCGCGTCGGACTACGGGATCGCATCCGGCATCTTCAACGTCAGGCGCGGTCACGGCGACGACGCGTGGCTCGACTACATCCACGCGACGCTCGACACGCTGCACGCGACGAGCCGACTGGGCTTCTCGTTCAACTGCCTGACGTCGTATTCCGATCCGCCGTTCATGCGCCCGGACCTCCTGTACTACGCGGACCCGTGCGCGCTGTTCGATCGCTGCAAGCGCCGCTATTCGCGCCACGTCGCGCTGCTGCACGACTACGGCCTGTACGAATTCACGATTCTCGTCCGCAAGGACATTTGAGCGGCGCCGCGCGCGAGCCGCGCGGCCGGACGTCCCACCCCTTGATGCGGAGCCTGACCATGTTCGGCCCACCCAATCTCGACTGCATTCCGTTCGGCCGCCCGTTCGTGGTCGGCAAGGAGCTCTACTACATCGCGAAAGCGGTCGAGCAGGGCGGCCTCGCCGGCGACCAGGCGTTCACGAAGCTCTGCCACCGCTGGCTCGAAGCGCGCATCGGCTGCCAGCGCGCGCTGCTCACGCACTCGTGCACGGCCGCGCTCGAGATGGCCGCGATCCTCGCCGACGTGCAGCCCGGCGACGAAGTGATCATGCCGTCCTACACGTTCGTGTCGACCGCCAACGCGTTCGTGCTGCGCGGCGCGACGCCGGTGTTCGTCGACATCCGCCGCGACACGCTGAATCTCGACGAGACGCAGATCGCCGCCGCGATCACCCGGCGCACGCGCGCGATCGTGCCGGTGCACTATGCGGGCGTCGCCTGCGACATGGACGTGATCGGGCAGCTCGCGGCCGACCACGACCTGTGGGTGATCGAGGACGCCGCCCAGGCGCTGCAGTCGACGTGGAACGGCAAGCCGCTCGGCAGCCTCGGCCACCTCGCGTGCCTCAGCTTCCACGAGACCAAGAACGTGATCTCGGGCGAAGGCGGCGCGCTGCTGGTCAACGACCCGCGCCTCGTCGAGCGCGCGGAGATCATCCGCGAGAAGGGCACCAACCGCAGTCAGTTCTTCCGCGGGCAGGTCGACAAGTACACCTGGGTCGACGTCGGCTCGTCGTTCCTGCCGGGCGAGCTGATCGCGGCATTCCTGTACGCGCAGTTCGAGCACGCGGACGTGATCACCGCGCAGCGGCGCGCGACCGTGCAGCGCTACCAGGACGCGCTGCAGCCGCTGCACGCGGACGGGCTGCTCGAGCTGCCCGCGATTTCGCTCGCCGAGCGCGGCAACGGCCACATGTTCTATTTCCTCGCACGCGACCTCGCCGAACGCACCGCGCTGCTGCAGCAGATCCGCGCGGTGGGCGTGAACGCGGTGTTCCACTACGTGCCGCTGCACAGTTCGCCGGCCGGCCAGCGCTACGGGCGCTGCGGGTCCGGCATGGCGGTGACGGACCTCGTCGCCGACCGGCTCGTCCGGCTACCGCTGTACCACGACATGACCGAAGCCGAACAGGATCGCATCCTCGACGTGGTCTTCGATTTCTACCGCACCCGATAACGATGACGACTCCCACACCTGGCGTGGCGCACAGCGGTTCGCGCATCTTTACGCGACTCGACCACCCGTACTACATACTCGCGCCGAATTTCCGGCAAACCTCCGGCGGGATCCGCGCGATGCACTACCTGTGCCACGTGCTGAACCAGCTCGGCCACGAAGCGTACGTCTGCACGGCGGTCGTGCATCCCGAGCTGCGCACGCCGCCGCTGACCAACGACATCGCACGGATGCATGCCCGCGCGAACCGCAGCCCGATCGTCGTCTACCCGGACGTCGTCACCGGCAACCCGCTCAACGCGCGCTGCGTCGTGCGCTACCTGCTGGCCGAGCCCGGCCGCATCAACGGCGAACCGATCGCGCTGCAGCCGGACGACCTCGTCTTCACGTTCGGGCCGTCGCTCGTGCCCGAAGAATGGCAGGCGGACCTGCTGCGCATGCCGCTGGTCGACACGCGCATCTTCAACAGCGACGGTGTCGACGACGCCCGCCGCAACGGCACGGCCGTCTTCATCAATCGCCACCTGCGGCGCGGCGGCACGCTGCATCCCGTCACCGCCGAGTCGATCGAAATCTCGACCCGCGTGCCGGAACGTTCGGCGCACGAACTCGCGGCGCTGTTCCGACAGGTCGAGTGCTTGTACACGTACGAATGGTCCACCGCCGTGTTCGAAGCGCTGCTGTGCGGCTGCCCGGTCGTGTGCATCATGAACGACGCGTCGCTGTCGGAGCCGACGCGGTGGGTGATGGACGGCAAGGGCATCGCGTGGGGGCTCGACGAACACGAGATCGCCCACGCGAAGGCCACCGTTCACGAAGCGCGCAGCGTCTACCTGAAGGAAGAGGAGACGTTCTGGCAGCAGTTGCAGCACTTCGTCGAGCGGACCCAGGCGCACGCGGACACGCTGGATGCGCAGGCCGTCGCGACGGGCGCTGCCGCCCAGGGACAGCCCGCGTCCACATCGCCTTCTTGCATCGCGGTCGTCACCGCCGAACCGGCCGATCACGCGCGCACCGGCCTGCGCTTCGCGCAGCCGTTCGCGCGGCTGGACCGCGAATGGGCACTGACGTTCCCGGTCACGCCAGCCGGCATCGATCCCGACGCGCTGCAGCGCGCGAACCTGATCGTGCTGCAGGGCGACACGCCGGGCCTGCTGTCCGCCGCCACCCTGGAACACCTGTTCTCGCTCGGCAAGCCGGTCGTCCTCGACATCGACGTGCCGCTCGACACGCTGCTCGCCGACCTCCCCGGCGCGGCCGACAACGCGCGCCGCAAGGCAGGCATCCGCAGCGCCGTGCAGCGTGCACATGCGATCGTCGTGCCGTCGGAAGCGCTGGTGCGGGAGTACCGTCATGTCAACGCCTCGGTGCACGCGCTGCCGACCGGCGTCGATCTCGAGCGTCTGCACCGCGCGGCGCCCGGCATGCGCGACCACGTGAATCTCGCGGTTTCCGGCACCGGGCTCGACGGCGCGGGTCTCGAGCAGGTCCGCCACGCGCTGGCCGAGCTCCGCCGGCGGTTTCCGGGGAAGCTCCGGGTGTCGTTCGTCGGCGCGGCGCTGCCGGCCGGCTGGGACCGCGAACCGGACGTCACGCTGATCGCGGAGCCTGCCCCTTACGGTAGCTACGCCGACGCGCTGAAGCGCGCGGACCTCGACATCGCGCTGGTCGCGGCGCCGGTCACGTTGCACGACGATGCGCCGCCGCGCGCATGGCTCGAATGCTCGGCGGCCGGCGCGGCCACGGTGCTCGTCGCCACGCCGGCGCAAGGCGGCCCGGTTGTCCACGGCAGCACGGCCTGGATCGTCGCCGACACCGCCGACGCGTGGATCGACGCGATCGCGCACCTGATCGAGCATCCGCCCACCCGCGCGCAACTCGCCGCGGCCGCGCAGGATGCGATCCGCGCGCAGCACGACATCGGCCGCAACGCCGCCCGCCACGGTGCGCTGTACGCGCGGCTGCTGGCGGAGAACCGGACGCTGGCGCCCGTCGCCGCGACTGCCGACGCCGCACCGCGCCGCAAGCGCCTGATCGTGTATTCGATCGATCCGGACGCATCCGCGTCGTCGCGAATTCGCCTCACGCTGCCGTTCGGTTTGCTGAACGACGAATGGGAACTCGTCCCGGGCATCCGGGACGGCCAGATCGACAGCAGCGTGCTGGCCACGGCCGACGCCATCCTGCTGCACCGGCTGACGCCCGGCATGCTGACGGGCAACGACCTGTACACGATCTTCAAGCATGAAAAGCCGGTGATCTACGAGACCGACGACCTGCTGACCGAGCTGCCGGCCACGCATCCGCTCGCCGCGCAAGGCGGGATGGCCCGCGCGGGGATCGAGCTCGTGCTGCGCAACGCGGACGCCGTGATCGTATCCACACCGTTCATCGCCAGCCGCTACCGGCTGTCGCACCCGCGTGTTCACGTGCTGCCCGACAGCGTGGACTTCGACCGGTTCTACCGGCCCGTGACGGCGCGCGGCGACGACTGCGTGACGATCGGCATCGCCGGCGCGTCGCTGCGCGCCGACAACTTCGCGCTCGTCGACGCAGCGCTGCACGCGATCTGCGCGCGCCATCCCGGCAAGGTCAGGGTGAGTTTCGTCGGCGCGGACGTCCCGCCGGGCTGGGCCGGCCACCCGGCCGCCGGGTGCGAGCCCGAGCTTCACGACTACGACATGCACGCGCAACGCCTGCCGGAACGGCGCTGGGACATCGCGCTGCTGCCGCTCGTCGACCACGACTACAACGCCGGCACGAGCACGATCCAGTGGCAGGAATACGCGGCGGCCGGCATCGCCTCGATCGTCAGCGACCGGCCGGCCTATCGCTTCGCGCTGCACGACGGCTGCGACGGCCTGCTGGTCCCGGATGCGCCGCAGGCGTGGGTCGACGCGCTCGAACGGCTGATCGCGAACCCGGCGCTGCGCCGCGGACTCGCGCGCACGGCGCAGGCGAAGGTCCGCAAGCATCACGCGCTGCAGCAGGCGCTGCCGCGCTATCGCCATGTGTATCAGCAGTGCATCGACAAAGGCGCGATCGGCAACCCGCCCGGCCGCCCCGATGCGCCGATCCCCGGCGCGCTGATCCTGGACGCCGACGGCGACCTCGACAAGGTCCGGCTGAGCCTGCAGGACATCGCACGGCGGCCGGAGCAGGATCTGCTGGCGGTCGTGGTGACCTCGTCGCAGGCGCCGCTGCCCGAATGGACCGACAAGGTGCGCTACCTGCACGCGCCCGCGCACGAGTACGCGGCCACCGTCGAGCAGGTCTGCGCACTGCCGGCGTTCGACTGGACGCTGATCGTCGAGGCGGGCGACGGGCATGCCGCGCAGGCACGCACGCCCGCCGATGCCGAGATCGCGTAGCTCGGCGCGCGCTGTGCTCAGTTGCTCGAACAGCCGCCGCAACTGCTCGAGCTGCATGAGCTCGACGAACTGCACGAACTCGAACTGCTGCTGTCTCCGGCGCCCGAGTCGAACGAACCGCTCGACCCGCCGGTATTCACGGCAACGGGCGGCGGCGCCATCAGCACTTTCGAATGCGCGGCCCACACGGTACCGGCGAGCGCGCCGGCGCCGAACAGCGCGGCCGTCCACAAGAGCCCGTCCGGCGTCGCGCGGTCGCTCCGGCGTTGGTCGCGGTGCGCATTGAGCGCCGCCTCGCCGCCGCGCGTCATGCCGGCGCACCCGACGCCGGGCAGGCGGCCGACCATGAAGTGGTACGCGACCATGAACGCCGCCATGACAATCATCAGCAGCAGCACGGGCCGGCCGCGGCTCAGGCCGACCGCGAGCTTCGCCGCGCCCGCGCCGAACACGAGCAGCAGGATCGCGCGCGCGGCCATCCGCGTCGCCCGCATCTCGCCCGGCGCCCAGAGCCAGCCTTTGCGCTGCAACGCTGCGGCGCAGTCGGCTTCGCGCCACGCGAGACGCTGACGAAACGCGTGGCAGCTCGTCTCGCCGCCGGGTTGCCGCCTCAGCCATTCCCAGTCGGCGCCATACGCGCCTGCGTGTAGCGGATCGCCGATCCGCACCCGCGCGTCGTGGCCCTTGCTCATCCGCAGCTCGATCGCACCGGCATGCGCGAGCGACAGCATCGCGACCTGCGCCATCCGCGCACCGCCGCCCGCGAGATACGCCGCTTCCTCCGCGCTCAGGTCGGGCGCCGATTCGGGGGCGCGCGTTCCCCACGCACGGCGGCGGTATTCGATCCACTGCAGGCCGGCGATCAGCAGCAGCGCGGCGACGCAGAGCGGCACGTAGAACAACCCGAGAAAGTCCGGACCCGAGAAGTCCAGCACATTGAAATCGCTCGCGCTCGCGCAGGTCGCCGCGACGCTGATCGCCGCCGTCGGCCACGCGAACTTCGCGATGCGTCGCCAGCGTCGCGGGCGCGCGGCGGGCTCGCTCGACGGGCCGTCGCGCAGTTCGGCGCGCTGCACCGGGGCGTCGGCAGGCTGGGCCTCGGCGACGGGGCGCGGCCAGATCGCTTCGGGCGGCTCGCAACCGAACAGCCTGCGGTAGCTGTCGAGCGTCTGCCGGTACTGCCGCGCGTACTGCGCGGCCTCGTCGGGCGCGCCCGCGCCCGGCACGTGATGCAGCGGCTCGCGCAGCACGTCCGCGCAGAACACGTCCCAGTATTCGCGGGTGTATTGGAGGTGCAGGTGCCAGGCGGCGTCGACGGCGTGCGACGGCGTGACCGGGTGTCCGGCCGCCTGCGCGAGGAACGCGAAGCGCTTGTATTCGTCGATCACGGCCAGCGCATGCGCATGCGACCAGCCTTCGGCTTCGGCCAGGCGCCGGCTGTACGGCAGCGGCGCGGTCGGATCGTCGGAGGAATAGGCGTGCAGACGCGCGAGCAGTGCCTGCTGCGCATCGGTCAGCGCGCGGGCATCGACTGCGGTCGAGGTAGACAGGATGGCAGCCATCGAGAGTCGGCGCGATGCGCGGACGGCCGCCGCGATCGTCGCTTGGAGTGGTCGTTGCGGGGGATTCTCGCACAACGACGAGGCAACACGACACCAGCGCGGCGGCTGCGGCCGGGGGCGCTCGGCATGCCCGGCGCGCTCGCCGGCCCGTGCGTCAGAAGTCGAGCTGCGCCAGCGTGATGCCCAGCGCTGCCGCGATCTTCCGGCGCAGCGGCTTGCGCAGCTTCTCGCGCTTCTCGCGTTTTGCGTAGTCCGAGCGACTGATGCCGAGCCGCTGCGCGACCTCGGCCCGCGTCAGCCCGAGATATTCGCGCCACGCACGCGCGGGCGAACTGCCGTCGAACACGGCGCGCGTCACGACTTCGTGCGGTATCGGAGCGGGCGTGACCCGCTGCTTCGCGACATAGTCGGCGTACGGAATCACGACGAAGGCCGGTGTGCCGTCCGGCCCGTTGATGAACTGAACGGGGAGTGATTTGCTCATGCGGTGATCGTCGCCCGCGGTGCGACGCGGCTATTTGTCGTTTCGGTCGACACTTTCAACCAGTGTTTTCAGATGGGTTTCGCGCACGTCGAACCGGACCGGCGAACGACTGAGCCGGATCGGATGCGCATGCGATCGAACACCGCTAACCGGCCGGGATATTACTGCAAACGGGAAAACGACGAAGCGATGAAACCGCAGAGTGCCTGAACAGGCATGTTTTGGCGCGCCCGGCTGGGATCGAACCAGCAACCCCTGCCTTCGGAGGGCAGTACTCTATCCATTGAGCTACGGGCGCCTGTGACAGTGAAGCGACCCCAATATACAGGCCGCCCACGATTGGCAAGACGGCAAGGATACCCGGTTTCCCATGACGCGTCCACCTTGCCCGACGAATCCCCGCCGGGCCGGGCCGCGTGCGGGTAAACACGCGCCATCGCACCGCTCGCCGTGATGTAAACGTTCCGTCTATAATCGACCGGGCTTCATTGGACTGCCATTTGCCGTTGCACCGCGCTCACAATTCCTATTCACGGAGACGAGGCAAGCATGAGCGAAGCACCCCACGAATCTCCCGTCAAAACCCCCGGGCAGCTGATTGCCGTCATCATCGCGTCGTTCGCGATTCCGATCATCCTGATCGTCCTGTTCGCCAACTATGCGAACCATGCGTTCCGTTCCGGCGCCGGCACGGACGCGCTATCCGACGAACAGGTCGCCGCACGTGTCGCCCCGCTCGCGAAGGTCGACGTGAAGGACGCCAACGCGCCCCGCACGTTCAAGACCGGCGAGGAAGTCTACAAGGCCGTCTGCGTGACCTGCCACGGCACGGGCGCCGCCGGCGCGCCGAAATTCGGCAACAAGGACGACTGGGCGCCGCGCATCTCGCAAGGCTTCGACACGCTGCTGAAGACGGCGCTGGCCGGCAAGGGCGCGATGCCGCCGCGCGGCGGCACGAGCCCTGACGACGTCAGCGACTATGAAATCGCCCGTGCGATCGTCTACATGGCGAACAACGACGGCGCGAACTTCCCCGAACCGGCCGCGCCGGCCGCCAACGCGGCGCAACTGGCCAGCGGCGCCGCAGCCGCGTCGGGCACGGCGGACGCCGCCAGCGCGCAAATCGCCGCGGCCCAGGCTGCGATCGCCGCGATCCCGAAGGCCGGCGAAGCGCCTGCGGCAGCAGCCGCTCCGGCCGGCGCCGACGCCGGCAAGGCGCTGTACACGTCGACCTGCCAGGCCTGCCACGCGGCGGGCGTGCTCGGCGCGCCGAAGTTCGGCAGCAAGGAAGACTGGGCGCCGCGCCTGAAGGACTCGATGGATACGGTCTACAACTACGCGCTGCACGGCAAGGGCGCGATGCCGCCGAAGGGCGGGTCGAACGCGTCGGACGCCGACGTGAAGGCCGCCGTCGACTACATGGTCAACGCGTCGAAGTGACCCCACCCGGCCGTCAGTAAAAAGCCCCCGCGATGCACACGCGTCGCGGGGGTTTTGTTTTGCTGGCGCTCAGCCGGAACGCCCGGCGTCACTTCTGCAGCAACGCCTTCAGGCTCGCGAGCCGGTCCTTCGGCGACATCGGCGCCTCCTCCGGCGTCGGCGGCGGCGCGTCGTCGAGCCCCATCTCCGGGATGAAGCGCGACGGTTCGCACACGACCGTCTCGCGCGCCCGCTTGCGCTTCTTGCACCAGTTCAGGTGCAGGCTGCGCTGCGCGCGCGTGATCGCGACGTACATCAGCCGGCGCTCCTCCTCGATCCGCTCGTTGTCGATCGGGCCGTCGTCCTCGGAGCCGCCGCGGTGCGGCATGATGCCTTCCTCGACGCCGACCAGGAACACGTGCGGATACTCGAGCCCCTTCGACGCGTGGACCGTCGACAACCGCACCGCATCCGGATCCTCGTCCTTGCCCTCGAGCATCGACATCAGCGCGACGGTCTGGATCAGGCCGAGCAGGTTCTTGCCGGTATCGGCGAGCCCGTCCGCGTTGTGAAAACCTTCCGCCTCGCCGTCGACCGCTTCCGTCTCGGGCTTGGTGCCCTTGCGCTTCAGCCATTCGAGGAATTCGAGCACGTTCTGCCACTTCGACTGCGCCTGCCGTTCGTCGAACGCGTCGTACAGGTACGCCTCGTAGTGGATCGCCTCCATCATGTCGTCGAGCACGGCGGTGGCGGGATCCTTGTCCGCACGCTCGGTCAGGCGCTGGATGAAGTCGCAGAACATCCGCAGCGGCTCGACCTGGCGCGCGGACAGCCGCGCCTCGATCCCGCCCATGTACACGGCCTCGAACAGCGACACCTTCGCCTGGCCCGCGAACGAGCCGAGCGCTTCGAGCGTCGTGTTGCCGATCCCGCGGCGCGGCGTGGTGACCGCGCGGATGAATGCAGGATCGTCGTCGGCGTTCGCGATCAGCCGCAGGTACGCGCACAGATCCTTGATCTCGGCCTTGTCGAAGAACGACTGGCCGCCCGACAGCACGTACGGAATCCGCTCGCGGCGCAGCACCTGCTCGAAGATCCGCGCCTGGAAGTTGCCGCGATACAGGATCGCGTAGTCGCGAAACTGCGCGCGACGCTCGAACTTGTGCGCGGACAGCCGGAACACGACCGATTCGGCTTCATGCTCCTCGTCGTTGCACGGCGTGACGGTGATCGAATCGCCCATCCCGTGCTCGGACCACAGCTTCTTCTCGAACAGCTTCGGGTTGTTCGCGATCACGTTGTTCGCGGCGGTGAGGATGCGCACCGTCGACCGGTAGTTCTGCTCGAGCTTGATCACGTGCAGCTTCGGGAAATCCTTGCCGAGCTGCGCGAGGTTCTCGAGCGTCGCGCCGCGCCAGCCGTAGATCGCCTGGTCGTCGTCGCCCACCGCCGTGAACGCCGCGCGCGGGCCGGCGAGCAGCTTCAGCAGCTCGTACTGGCACGCGTTGGTGTCCTGGTACTCGTCGATCAGCAGGTAGCGCAGCTTGTTCTGCCAGCGGTCGCGCACCTGTTCGTTCTTCGCGAACAGTTCGGCCGGCAGGCGGATCAGGTCGTCGAAGTCGACCGCCTGGTACGCATGCAGCGTCGCGACGTAGTTGCGGTAGACCAGCGCGGCCTGGTGCTCGTCCTCGTTGGCCGCGATCGTCATCGCCTCGTCGGGCATGATCAGGCCGTTCTTCCACAGCGAGATGGTGCTCTGGATCTTGCGGATCAGGCCCTTGTCGGTCGTGCCGATCTGCTCCTGGATCATTCCGAAGCAGTCGTCCGAATCCATGATCGAGAACTGCGGCTTCAGGCCGACGTGCTCGGCCTCCTGGCGCAGGATCTGCACGCCCAGCGAGTGGAAGGTGCAGACGGTGAGCTGGTTGACGGGCACCTTGCGGCCTTCCTTGCCGGGCGTGGTGAGCGTCTTGCCCTCGAGCAGCTTCGACACGCGCTCGCGCATTTCGGCGGCCGCCTTGTTCGTGAACGTGACGGCGGCAATGTGGCGCGGCTCGAAGCCTTTCGCTTCGATCAGGTGCGCGATCTTCTGCGTGATCACGCGGGTCTTGCCGCTGCCCGCGCCGGCGAGCACGAGACAGGGACCGTCGAGGTAGCGCACCGCTTCGTTCTGGGCGGGATTCAGGCCTGCGGACATGATGACGGATGGTGTTGCGGTTGACGGCGGAACGCCGGGAGGATGCCGTGCGCGGCGGGCTGGCGAAGCAGGCGGACACGCGGGCAGGACGCGCATGTTAACACGTCGGCGGCGCGCTTTTCGGGAGCGCCGCCGCGCGGGGCTGCGCGGGCCGACCGGCCGGCCGCCCCCTGTCCGTTCGGCCAATCCGGCCCCGTTCGCGCACCGATCGGCCACAATACGTCCACCCCGGCGCCGCCCCGCGCCGGCCCGTTTGCCTCACTTGCACCACCACCGGATCGACATCATGGGATACCCGTTCGCCACCGCCGCCCTCGGCCCGCTGCTGTTCGCGCAGGGGCGCCACGTGCGCCGCGTCACGCCGCGGCTGCCCGAGGCGGCCGGCCCGCGCGACGGCGTGGCGGGCGACGGCCCGCCGCTGCGCGTGCTGGTGGTCGGCGATTCGGCCGCCGCGGGCGTCGGCGTCGCGACGCAGCGCGACGCGCTGTCCGGGCAACTGGCGAGCGCGCTCGCGGCCACCCATCGCGTGAGCTGGAAGCTGCTCGCGCGCACCGGCCTGACCACGCGGGAGCTGGTCGACTGGCTCGCCGCCGAGCCGGCCGAGCCGTTCGACGTGGCCGTCACGTCGCTCGGCGTCAACGACGTGACGGGCGGCGTGCCGCCGGCTCGCTGGCAGGCGCAGCAGGCCGAGCTCGTCCGGCTGCTCGCCGCGCGCTTCCGGGTCGGGCACGCGATCCTGTCGGCGGTGCCGCCGATGGAGCGCTTTCCGGCGCTGCCGCAGCCGCTCGCGTGGTATCTCGGGCTGCGAGCAAAGCGGCTCAACACGGCGCTCGCCGGGTGGGCCGCCACGCAGCCGCACTGCACGTTCCTGCGCGTCGAGCTGCCGCTCGAGCGCCACCTGATGGCCGCCGACGGCTTCCACCCCGGCGCAACGGCCTGCGCGGTGTGGGCGGCGCAGGTCGCCGCCGCCGTGCGGCAGCGGGCAACCCTATGACGCCGGGCGGCGCCCCTGCGGCAGCCGTTCATTGCACGGGCGCAGGCGGGCAAACCCCGCTCACGCGGCCACCCGGCCTGCGCAAATGCCGGCTTGCCTTGCGCAAGCGCCGCATCGCATCGCGCATTTCGCCTGAACGCGCCGGTGCAAGCGGCGGCGCCATGCCAAAATAGCCGGTCGTCTACGCGCCGTCCCGGCGCGCCATCCTTTAGTTTCCTTCGCAGCCAGGAATTGCCATGTCGTCATTGCTCAGGATTGGTTTGATGGGTTTCGGTTTCGCCGGCGCGACGTTCCACGCGCCCGTGATCGCCACGAGCGGCCGCACTGAAGTCGCCGCGATCGCGACGGGTCAGCCCGATCGCGCGCAGGCGGCGTATCCGGGCGCGCGCGTCGTCCCCGATCTCGACACGCTGCTCGGCCTCGACGACATCGAGTGCGTGGTGATCGCCACGCCGAATGACACGCACTTCGCGCTCGCGCGCCAGGTGCTCGAAGCAGGCCGCCACGTGGTCGTCGACAAGCCCGTGACGCTCACCGCCGACGAGGCGCTCGCGCTCGCGCGGCTCGCGAACGCACGCAGCCGGCTGTTCGCGCCGTTCCACAACCGCCGCTGGGACGGCGACTTCCTCACCGTGCGCGACATCGTCAAGTCGGGCGAGCTCGGCCGCATCACCCGTTTCGAGTCGCACTTCGACCGCTTCCGCCCGACGCCGCGCACGCGCTGGCGCGAGGAGCCGGCTCGCGGCGGCGGCCTGCTGCTCGACCTCGGCCCGCACCTGATCGACCAGGCGCTCGCGTTGTTCGGCCTGCCGGAAACGGTGAGCGCGACCGTCAAGACGCGCCGCGACAACGGCACGGCGCCCGATTTCGTGCACCTGCAGCTCGGCTATCCGGACAAGGACGTCGCGCTGCATGCGAGCGCGCTGTCGGCGATCGAACCCGCGCGCTTCACGCTGCACGGCACGCGCGGCAGCTACCAGAAGTTCGGGCTCGACACGCAGGAAGACCAGCTCAAGGCCGGCCTCACCGCCGACGATGTCGAATTCGGCGGCGGCAACCCGCCCGGCCTGCTGCGCGTGCTCGACGGCGAAGTCGAGGTCGAGCGCCCGGTGCCGACGCTCGATGGCCAGTACGCGGAGTTCTACCGCGCGCTCGCCGCGTCGATCCGCGACGGCGCGCCGTTCCCCGTCACCGCGCAGGACGCCGTCGACGTGATGACGATCATCGAGCTCGCCGCGCAGAGCGAGCACGACGGCCGCCGGCTGCCGTTCGTGCGCCGCACGATCTGACACCGCGCGCCGGCCGGTCGCGGCCGGCCGGCGCCGGTGCACCGGGATCAGCCGGAACATTCGGTTACAAATGCCGGGGGAACGAAAGTCAGCGGCAGACTGGTCTGATGCGTTTCTCAAAAAAGTCGATCCGACACCAATCCGTCAGGAGAATGTTGATGCAACGGTTGATTCGCGCAGCAGTGTGCTGCGCCCTGGTTTCCTCGCTTGCGGCCTGTATCGTGCAGCCGCAGCAGCCGGTCCGCCCGGCGCCCCCGCCGCGGCCCAATCCGCAGGTCGTCGCGAACGAGCGGATGCAGCAGATCCAGGGCCGGATCGACAACCTGCACCGCCGCATCGATGCGCGCGTGAACGGCGGCTACTACCCGCCGCCGTACGGCGCGCAGCTGCATCATCGCCTCGACGTGATCCGCCAGGAATCGAACGACATGTCCGCGCAACACAGCGGCGGCCTGTCCGGCGACGAGCAGCGCGTGCTGAACCAGGAACTCGACACGGCCGCGCGCGCGATCGGCGAGTAACGCACCGGCGCCCGCCGGAGCGTAAAAAAGCGGCGGCACCGGTTGCCGCCGCTTGTCGCGAAGCGACATTCTTTTGCTCAAATTGACAAGGCCCACCCGCTCGCGTACAGTCGCCCGCACGCGTCGGGAGAGCGTGTGACCGGGCTGTTTCAGCCGGTTGCGCCGCCGAAGGGGCACACCCGCAAACTCTCAGGCAAAAGGACCGACCGCGTCGGGGAATCCCGTCCGCGCATTGCGCGGGCCACACTCTCCCCGCACTCTGGAGAGCGGCAGTAGCCCGCAGCGCATCCGCTGCGCGGGCAAGCTGCCCACCGAAGGGGCGCGCGTTCGCCAGGCCTGGCCGGCAACGCAATCTCTCAGGTATCGAGGACAGAGGGGCATGTACCGGATCGCTCGCAGGCCATCGGCCGCGGTGGTCGGCACATGGCCGTTCTGATCCGCGCGCAAGCGCCTTGCCTGAGGCCTCGATGACTGCACTGAATCACACCCCGCTCAACGCCGCGCACCGCGCGCTCAATGCCCGCATGGTCGACTTCGGCGGCTGGGACATGCCCGTCAACTACGGCTCGCAGATCGAAGAACATGAAGCCGTGCGCACCGACGCCGGCATGTTCGACGTGTCGCACATGTGCGTCGTCGATTTCACCGGCAGCCGCGTGCGCGCGTTCTTCGAGCATGCGATCGCGAACAACGTCGGCAAGCTCAAGACGCCCGGCAAGGCTCTCTACTCGTGCCTGCTCAATCCGCAGGGCGGCGTCATCGACGACCTGATCGTCTACTACTTCACCGAAGAATTCTTCCGCGTCGTCGTCAACGCCGGCACGGCCGAGAAAGACATCGCGTGGTTCAACCAGCTGAACGAGCAAGGCGGCTTCGGCGTCACGATCGCGCCGCGCCGCGATTTCGCGATCATCGCCGTTCAAGGCCCGAACGCCCGCGAAAAAGCCTGGGCGACGGTGCCCGCCGCGCGTGCCGCCACCAGCGAACTGAAACCGTTCAACGCCGCGCAGGTCGCCGGCACGCCGTTCGGCGATCTCACCGTCGCGCGCACCGGCTACACCGGTGAAGACGGTTTCGAAGTGATCGTCCCGGCCGTGCACGTCGAAGCGCTGTGGAACGCGCTGCAGCAAAACGGCGTGCGCCCGTGCGGGCTCGGCGCGCGCGACACGCTGCGCCTCGAGGCCGGCATGAACCTGTACGGCCAGGACATGGACGACACCGTGTCGCCGCTCGACGCGGGCCTCGCGTGGACGGTCGATCTCTCCGCGCCGCGCGACTTCGTCGGCCGCGCCGCACTGGAAGCCAACGGCACCCGCGCCGCGTTCGTCGGCCTGATCCTGCAGAAGGAAAACGGCAAGGCAGGCGGCGTGCTGCGCGCGCACCAGAAAGTCGTCACGCCGCACGGCGAAGGCGAGATCACGAGCGGCACGTTCTCGCCGTCGATGCAGGAATCGATCGCGTTCGCGCGCGTGCCGGCGGCCGTCCAGATCGGCGACCTGGTCCAGGTGCAAATTCGAGACAAGAATCTTCCCGCGCGCGTGGTAAAACTGCCGTTCGTGCGCAACGGCAAGGTCCTCGCTGCGTAACGGCCGGGAGGCCCGCCTCCCGGGAAGCCGGGAGATGGCGCCCGGCGCAACACCACACCCGGCGCGCCCCGGCGGCGCGCCAGCATAACGAACACACCCTTTTATCCAGGAGCATCCGATGAGCAACGTCCCGGCCGATCTGAAATACACCGACGAACACGAGTGGATCCGCACCGAGGCGGACGGCACGCTGACGGTCGGCATCACCGATCACGCGCAGAGCACGCTCGGCGACATCGTCTTCCTCGAACTGCCGCAAGTCGGCAAGTCGGTGACGGCGGGCGACGCCGTCGGCGTCGTCGAATCGGTGAAGGCCGCATCCGACATCTACTCCCCGGTGTCCGGCGAGGTCGTCGCGATCAACGAAGATGCCGCCAATTCGCCGGAAGAAGTGAACAGCGACGCGTACGGCGTGTGGCTGTTCAAGATCAAGCTCGCGGCCGGCGCGTCGACCGACAAGCTGATCGACGCTGACGCATACAGCAAGCTGATCGACTAATTTCCCTACCCGATCCGCGCGGCGCCGGCTCGGCGCGCGCGGAACCAGAGTCACGCCATGAAGCTCGAACACCCGGACCGCCTGATGAACCGCACGCCCCTCTCGCTCGCCGCGCTCGAAACGCACGACGCGTTCGCCGAACGCCACATCGGCCCCGACGCCGCCAGCCAGCAGGCCATGCTCGACACGCTCGGCTTCCCGACGCGCGCCGCCCTGATCGACGCCGTGATCCCGGCCTCGATCCGCCGCGCCGAAACGCTGCCGCTCGGCCCGTTCGCGCAGCCGAAGAGCGAAGCCGAAGCCCTCGCCGCGCTGCGGGTTCTCGCGGACAAGAACCAGGTGTTCCGCTCGTATATCGGTCAGGGTTACCACGACACGCACACGCCGGCCGTGATCCTGCGCAACGTGCTCGAAAACCCGGCGTGGTACACGGCCTACACGCCGTACCAGCCCGAAATTTCCCAGGGTCGCCTCGAGGCGCTCCTGAACTTCCAGCAGATGGTTGCCGACCTCACCGGCCTCGCGATCTCGAACGCGTCGCTGCTCGACGAAGCCACCGCCGCCGCCGAAGCGATGACGCTGCTGCAGCGCACCGGCAAGCCGACGTCGAACGTGTTCTACGTCGCCGACGACGTGCTGCCGCAAACGCTCGAAGTGATCCGCACGCGCGCGCTGCCGGTCGGCATCGAGGTCAAGACCGGCCCGGCCGCCGACGCCGCGCAAGCGAATGCATTCGGCGTGCTGCTGCAGTACCCGGGCGTGAACGGCGACGTGCGCGACTACCGCGCGCTCACCGAAGCGATCCACGCGGCCGGCGGCCACGTGGTCGTCGCGGCCGACCTGCTCGCGCTGACCGTGCTCACGCCGCCGGGCGACTGGGGCGCGGACGTCGCGATCGGCAACACGCAGCGCTTCGGCGTGCCGATGGGCTTCGGCGGCCCGCACGCCGCGTATCTCGCGGTGCGTGACGAATTCAAGCGCCAGATGCCGGGCCGCCTCGTCGGCGTGACGGTCGACGCGCAGGGCAAGCCCGCGCTGCGCCTCGCGCTGCAGACGCGCGAACAGCACATCCGCCGCGAGAAGGCGACGTCGAACGTGTGTACCGCGCAGGCACTGCTCGCGATCATGGCCAGCATGTACGCGGTCTACCACGGCCCGCACGGCCTGAAGACGATCGCGCTGCGCGTGAACCGCATCGCGGCGCTGCTCGCCGCCGGCGTGAAGCAGCTCGGCTTCGCGACCGTCAACGACACGTTCTTCGACACGCTGACGATCGACACCGGCGCGCGCACCGCGCAGGTTCACGAATTCGCGAAGGCGAAGCGCATCAACCTGCGGCGCGTGAGCGACACGCAAGTCGGCGTATCGGTCGACGAAACGACGACGCGCGACGACCTCGCCGATCTCCTCGCCGTGTTCGCGCAGGCCGCGGGCGGCACCGCGCCGGCCGTCGACGCGCTGGATGCGGGCCTCGCCGGCGTCCCCGCGCTGCCGGCCGGCCTCGAGCGCACGAGCGCGTACCTGACGCACCACGTGTTCAACCGCCACCATTCCGAAACCGAAATGCTGCGCTACCTGCGCAGCCTGTCGGACAAGGATCTCGCGCTCGACCGCTCGATGATCCCGCTCGGCTCGTGCACGATGAAGCTGAACGCGACGTCGGAAATGCTGCCCGTCACGTGGCCCGAATTCGGCCGCATCCACCCGTTCGCGCCGGCCGAGCAGACCGTCGGCTACCGCGAGATGATCGACCAGCTCGAGCAGATGCTCGTCGCGGCCACCGGCTACGCAGCCGTGTCGCTGCAGCCGAACGCCGGCTCGCAGGGCGAGTACGCGGGCCTGCTGATCATCCACGCTTACCACGCGTCGCGCGGCGAAGCCCATCGCGACGTGTGCCTGATCCCGGCGTCGGCGCACGGCACAAACCCGGCATCCGCGCACATGGCCGGCATGAAGGTCGTGGTCGTCGCCTGCGACGCGCAGGGCAACGTCGACATCGCCGACCTGAAGGCGAAGGCCGAGCAGCACGCGAAGGACCTCGCGGCAATCATGATCACGTATCCGTCGACGCACGGCGTGTTCGAGCAGAACGTCCGCGAGATCTGCGAGATCGTCCATGCGCACGGCGGCCAGGTGTACGTCGACGGCGCGAACATGAACGCGATGGTCGGCCTGACCGCGCCGGGCCAGTTCGGCGGCGACGTGTCGCACCTGAACCTGCACAAGACCTTCTGCATCCCGCACGGCGGCGGCGGCCCGGGCGTCGGCCCGGTCGCGGTCGGCGCGCACCTCGCAAAGTTCCTGCCGAACCAGCGTTCGACCGGCTACACGCGTGAAGAAGACGGCATCGGCGCGGTGTCGGCCGCGCCGTACGGCTCGGCGTCGATCCTGCCGATCTCGTGGATGTACATCGCGATGATGGGCGCGAAGAACCTGACCGCCGCGACGGAAACCGCGATCCTCAACGCGAACTACATCGCGAAGCGCCTCGCGCCGCACTACCCGGTGCTGTATTCGGGCCCGGGCGGGCTGGTCGCGCACGAGTGCATTCTCGACCTGCGTCCGATCAAGGAATCGAGCGGCATCACCGTCGACGACGTCGCGAAGCGCCTGATGGACTATGGCTTCCACGCACCGACGATGAGCTTCCCGGTGCCGGGCACGCTGATGGTCGAGCCGACCGAATCGGAGTCGCAGGAAGAACTCGACCGCTTCATCGCCGCGATGATCGCGATCCGCGAAGAAATCCGCGCCGTCGAGGAAGGCCGCGCCGACCGCGAGGACAACCCGCTGCGTCACGCACCGCACACGGCGGCCGTCGTCACCGCGAACGAATGGCCGCACGCGTACTCGCGCGAGCAGGCTGCGTACCCGGTCGCGTCGCTGGGCACGAACAAGTACTGGCCGCCGGTCGGCCGCGCGGACAACGTCTACGGCGACCGCAACCTGTTCTGCTCGTGCGTGCCGATGTCGGACTACGCATAACGCGCGCCAGCCCAGGAGCCGCCCGATGGTGACCGCACCGCACGCAACCCGGAGTTGCGTGCGGTTTTTTGTTCGCCGCTCGAACCGGTTCACGTTCGTCCGCCAATCCGGCTAACATCACACGCGATCCAGCCAATGAAGGAGTTCCGCATGGTGCGTCCGATGTTTCCGGGCCATGGTGCAATGCAAGCGCGGCCGCGCGCGCGCCGCGTCGTGCCGATGCTCGTCGCGTCGCTGTCGTTTGCCGCCGCCGGTCTCGGCGCGTCCGGCAGCGCGCGCGCGGCGATGAATTTCTGCGCGGCGCCGGCACTGCAGGCGAGCGAGACGACACAGGCCGAGCCGGGCATCCAGGCGCTGATCCGCAGCGTCGACGCGCGCATCGGCGAGCAGCCGAAGGCGATGGCGCGCGTGCACACCGAGGGCACGCTGCCGCACGAAGGCATCTACGACCAGAGTGCCGCCGCGCTGAAGGATCTCGACCTGATGCGCGATGCCGCGCTCGCGTGGCGCGTGACGAACGCGCCGCGCTACCTGCAGCTCGTCGACCGCTTCCTGTCCGCGTGGGTCGCGACCTACCAGCCGAGCTTCAACCCGATCGACGAGACGCGTTTCGAAAGCCTGATCGTCGCGTACGACATGACCGCGAGCGCGCTGCCGGTGAAGACCCGCAACGCGACGGCCGCGTTCATCGCGAAGCTCGGCGCCGGCTACGTCGCGCAGATCGACGCGCAGAAGCGTCCGCTCACGGGCACCTGGCGCAACAACTGGCAGAGCCACCGGATCAAGCTGATCGCGCTGTCCGCGTTCACGCTCGGCGACCGCAAGATGATGAACGCCGCGCAGCGGCTGTTCGTCGAGCATCTCGCCGACAACATCGGCCCGGACGGCAAGACCTGGGATTTCGAGGAACGCGATGCGCTGCATTACGCGGTCTACGACCTGCAGCCGCTGGTGACGGCCGCGCTCGCCGCGCGCCGCTTCAACCGCAACTGGCTGCGCGAACGGGGCGCGAACGGCGCGACGCTCGCGGCCGCGCTCGACTGGCTCGTGCCGTACGCGCTCGGCGAAAAAACCCACGAGGAATTCGTGAATTCGCCGGTGCCGTTCGACGCGAAGCGCCGCGAGGCCGGCCTGCCGGGCTACACGGGGCAGTGGGACCCGAAAAACGCCACCGAACTCTTTCATCTGGCTGCGCGGCTCGACGGGCGCTATGCCCGCGTCGCGCAGCAGCTTTCCCCAACGCCGCCCGCATGGCTCGCCGCGTGCCTGCCATTGCAGGCGCGCTAGCACATTCTTAAAGCAAGGCAGGAATCACTATGGCAGTCAGCGTCTTCGACCTTTTCAAGATCGGCATCGGCCCGTCCAGTTCGCATACGGTCGGGCCGATGCGCGCGGCGCTGATGTTCGTCCAGGGACTCGAGCGTGACGGGCAACTCGCGGCGACGGCCCACGTGAAGGTCGAGCTGTACGGCTCGCTCGGCGCGACCGGCAAGGGCCACGGCACCGATCGCGGCGTGATGCTCGGCCTGCTCGGCGACGCGCCCGACACCGTCGATCCCGACACGATCGACGCGCGGCTGGAAGACATCCGCAAATCGAAGCAGCTCGCGCTGCTCGGCACGCATCCGGTGCCGTTCGTGCTGAAGGAGAACATCGCGTTCTACCGTCAGGCGCTGCCCGAGCACCCGAACGGGATGAAACTGCGCGCGTCCGACGCGAGCGGCAACGTGCTGGTCGAGCGCACCTACCTGTCGGTCGGCGGCGGCTTCGTCGTGACGGCCGGCGCACCGAACACGAAGGTGCTGAGCGCGGCCGAGCAGATGACCCACCCGTTCCGCACCGGCGCCGAGCTGCTCGCGCTGACCGAGTCGACCGGCAAGTCGATCGCGCAGCTGATGTGGGAAAACGAGCGCGCATGGCACACCGAGGAAGAGACGCGCGACGGCCTGCTGAAGATCTGGGCCGTGATGCAGTCGTGCGTGTCGCGCGGCTGCGGGATCGGCAACCCGGAAGCAGACGGCAACCTGCCCGGCCCGTTCCAGGTCAAGCGCCGCGCGCCGCAGCTGTACCGCACGCTGACGGGCAGCCCCGAGCGCGCGCTGCAGGATCCGCTGTCGATGATCGACTGGATCAACCTGTACGCGATCGCGGTCAACGAGGAAAACGCAGCCGGCGGCCGCGTCGTCACCGCGCCGACCAACGGCGCGGCCGGCATCATCCCGGCCGTGCTGCACTACTACACGCGCTTCACGCCCGGGGCGAACGAACAGGGCGTGATCGACTTCCTGCTGACGGCCGCCGCGATCGGCATTCTCTACAAGCTCAACGCGTCGATTTCGGGCGCGGAAGTCGGCTGCCAGGGTGAAGTGGGCGTCGCGTGCTCGATGGCGGCCGGCGCGCTCGCGGCCGTGCTCGGCGGCACGCCGCGGCAGGTCGAGAACGCGGCCGAGATCGGGATGGAACACAACCTCGGCCTCACCTGCGACCCGGTCGGCGGGATGGTGCAGATCCCGTGCATCGAGCGTAATGCGATGGCGTCGGTGAAGGCGGTCAACGCGGCGCGCATGGCGCTGCGCGGCGACGGCTCGCACTACGTGTCGCTCGACTCGGTGATCAAGACGATGCGCGAGACGGGCGCCGACATGAAGACGAAGTACAAGGAAACGTCGCGCGGCGGGCTGGCGGTGAATATCGTCGAGTGCTGATGCTGGATCCGGGCGTCATGCGGGACAATCCGACGTCTCGCATGACCCTCGGGCGCCCTGCGTGCCCTGATCAATCGTCCAGCCAGTTCTCCAGCCGCAATCCCGGATAGCTCACAAAATCCCGCTCGTTGTTGGTCACGAGTACGACATCGAGCGACACCGCATGGGCGGCGATCAGCTTGTCGAGGTGATCCTTCTTCCGCTCCCGGGTTGCCTCGCGAACCGGACCATACGCTTGCGCCGCCGCGACGTCGAACGGCGCGACCGGAATGTCGTCGATCAGCGCGGCAAGATTGCCGCGCTCCCGCGCAGGGCTCGCGCACGCCGCGACGCCGTACTCGAGCTCGGCGTACGTGATCGCCGACATCACGACGTCCCCCGTGTAGCACTGCGCAAACCGCCTCGCAACCTGCTCCGGCTGATTCTTCATCAGGTAGATGCACATGTTGGTGTCGAGCATGTAGCGCGGCATCACCAACCCTCGCGTTCGGCCTGCTCGTGGTCGCCGCGCCCTTCGGCCATGAAATCCGGCCCGAATTTCGCGAATTTCTCGAGGACGCGGGTCAACGGCCGCCGCGCCGGCCGAATGCGGATTTCGTCGCCGATGCGCTCGATTTCCAGTTCGATATCACTGCGTTCATAGGCAAGGTCGGCAGGAATTCGCACGGCCTGCGAGTTGCCGTTCCGAAATACCCTCGTCGTATGCATGTCGCCCCCAAGATCCGGATGTACTGTGGATGTACAGTATATCCGCTTGGCCGACGATGTAAATCCATGTGTGTACATCAGCGCTTACCTCGGTATCGATTCGGACGCGAACGCCGGCACGCCGCTCTTTTCTTCGCGGACGCGGCCCCTTCCGTAACCCCACGCCGAGCGGGCCGGCGAGACATTCGTAGCGTTCAATTCTTCTGCGTTGGGGCGGCACGCACAAGCTGGCCGTTCGGCCGAAACCGCGTTGCATGCCCCGCATCCCTACGTGTTCCGACACTATTCAGGGGCCGCCCAACGGGCGTAAGCTGTACGTCCCGCTACCCAGGGAGACGGCAGCCCATGTCGCATTCCAAGGATCTCGAGCAGCCCGCCACCACCGGCGCACGACTGCTCGTCGATGCGTTGCTCGCCAATCACGTCGAACGCGTGTTCTGCGTGCCGGGCGAGAGTTTCCTCGCCGTACTCGATGCGCTGGCGGACGACACCGCGCGCATCCAGACGGTCGTCTGCCGCCACGAGGCGGCCGCCGCGAACATGGCCGAGGCCGTCGGCAAGCTCACCGGCCGCCCCGGCATCGCGTTCGTCACACGCGGCCCCGGCGCGACCCATGCGTCGATCGGCGTGCACACCGCGTTCCAGGATTCGACGCCGATGATCCTGTTCGTCGGCCAGTGCGCCCGCGAGCACCTCGATCGCGAAGCCTTCCAGGAAATCGACTACCGGCGGATGTTCGGCCAGATGGCGAAATGGGTCGCGCAGATCGACGACCCGCGCCGTATCCCCGAATACCTGAGCCATGCATTCCACGTCGCGACGTCGGGCCGCCCCGGTCCGGTCGTGCTCGCGCTGCCGGAAGACGTGCTGTCCGACGCGTGCGCGCCGCAGCCGGTCGTGCCGGCCGCAAAACGCGTCGCAGCCGCGCCGTCGGCCGCGCAGCTCGACGAACTGCGCGAGCGGCTCGCGCGCGCCGAGCGGCCGTTCGCGATCGTCGGCGGCAGCGGCTGGACGCCCGACGCGTGCGCGAACCTGCGCACTTTCGTCGAGCGCTGGCAGTTGCCGGTGGCCTGCGCGTTCCGCTACCAGGACACGATCGACAACGCGCACCCGAACTACGCGGGCGACGTCGGGCTCGGGATCAACCCCGCGCTCGCGAAGCGCATCCGCGACGCCGACCTGCTGCTCGTGATCGGGCCGCGTCTCGGCGAAGCGACGACCGGCGGCTACACGCTGCTCGACATCCCGAAGACGCGCCAGACGCTGATCCACGTACATCAGGGCGCGGACGAGCTTGGCCGCGTGTATGCGGCCGACCTGCCGATCGTGTCGGGCATGCCCGAAATCGCCGCGCCGCTCGCCGCGCTCGAGGCGCCCGACCACCCGGCGTGGGCCGGCACCCCTGCCGACGCGCATCGCGCGTACCGCGAATGGCATGCGCCGCTGCCGATGCCCGGCGACGTCCAGCTCGGCGACGTGATGGTGCAGCTGCGCGAGCGCCTGCCGCATGACGCGATCCTCACCAACGGCGCCGGCAACTATGCGATCTGGCTGCATCGCCACTTCGCGTACCGGCACTTCCGCTCGCAGCTCGCGCCGACCAGCGGCGCGATGGGCTACGGCGTGCCGGCCGCGCTTGCCGCGAAGTCGCTGTACCCGTCGCGCGCCGTCGTCGCGCTCGCGGGCGACGGCTGCTTCATGATGGCCGGCAACGAGCTCGCGACCGCGATGCAGTACGGGCTGAACATCGTCGTGATCGTCGTCAACAACGGGCATTTCGGTACGATCCGCATGCATCAGGAGCGCAACTACCCGGGGCGCGTGCATGGCACGGGGCTCACGAATCCCGATTTCGCCGCGTATGCGCGTGCGTTCGGCGCGCATGGCGAGACCGTCGAGCGCACCGCCGATTTCGCACCCGCGCTCGAGCGCGCACTGACCTGCGGGCTGCCCGCGCTGATCGAGATCCGCATCCCGCAGGACGCCAGCACGCCGGCCGCGACACTCGAGCAGATCCGCGAACAGGGCCGCCGCGCGCGCGGCGGATGACGATGGGCACGCACGCCGCGCCGCCCGCCGTCGCGCTGTCGCACGACGACGCGCTCACGCTCCCCGGCACGCTGCTCGCGCCGGACGGCACGCTCGTCGCGCCATACGACCTCGAGCAGGGCGGCGCGCGCGCCGTCGGCCACGTGCCGGCCGCGTCCGCGCGTGGCCTGCTGCACGCCGCGCACCGGCCGTTCCGGCTCGACTACGACCGCGCACGGCACGTGCACGTGATCAACGGAATGGGCGTCACGCTCGGCGATTCGGTGATCGGGCTCACCGCCCTCGCCGCGCTGCGTGCGGCGCACCCGGGCCTGCACTTCACGCTGTACCGGCCGGCCCGCGCGCCGCGCTACGTCGAGGCGCTGTATGCGCTCGCGGCCGACCTCGTCGCGCCGTCGCGCGCATTGCCGTACCGCGCCGACACGCTGCCGGCGGATGCACCGTGCATCGACGTCGGCAATCACCTGTACTGGCCCGCGTTCGCGCGGCTGCCGATGATCGATTTCTTCCTCGACGCGCTCGGCGTGGAGCCCGAGTCGGTACCGGCGTCGGCCAAGCGCAACCGCTGGCTCGCGCGGCTGCCGCTGCCTGCGCTGCCCGAGGAATGGCGGCGCCCGTACGTGCTGTTCTGCCCGACCGCGAGCACCGCGTTGCGCAGCGTGCCGCCCGCGCTGCGGGCAACGTTCGTCGAGCAACTCGCGCAGCGCTACGGATTGCCGGTGGCCGGGTTCGGGCCCGTCGCCCATCCCGCCTATGTCGACGTGAGCGCCGATGCGGCCGACGATACGGCCCGGTTCATCGCATGGGTCAAGGGTGCCGCCCTGCTGTTCGCGCCCGATACCGCCGCGCTCCATCTCGCCGACGGTTTCGACGTGCCGACGCTCGCGTGTTTCACGACGATCGGGCCGGCGCTGCGCGTGCGCGACTACCCGCATTGCGTGCCGGTCGCGCTCGACGTGCCCGCCGAATTGTTCGGGATGCATCGCAGCGAGCGGCCGGCCGATCTCGCGGCGGTCGAGGCCGCCTATCGCGCGATCGACTGGGATGCGCTGGCGTGGCCCGCGCCGCGCGAAGCGGCGGCTACGGCCGAATAGGGGAACAGGGTGCGGCGGCCGGTTGGGAGGCTGAAAACGTCGCTGCGTGTACGCGCGGCCTGAGCCCGAGCCTGAGCCCGAGCCTGAGCCTGAGCCTGAGCCTGAGCCTGAGCCTGAGCCTGAGCCTGAGCCTGAGCCTGAGCCTGAGCCTGAGCCTGAGCCTGAGCCGGAGCCGGAGCCGGAGCCGGTGCCGGTGCCGGTGCCGGAGCCGGTGCCGGTGCCGGAGCCGGTGCCGGTGCCTGCTCCTGAGCCGAAGGCCGCGTCTAAACCAGACCCGCTTCGCCTACCGCCCCACGCTCACCCCACCGCCACCATCACCGCGCGATCGCGCAGCGTCTCCGACGGCCGCTTGCCGAACAGCCGCCGGTAATCCGTCGCGAACTGGCTGAGGTGCCAGAAGCCCCACGCCTCGGCCACGTCCTGCACCGAGCCGGCCGCGCGGCCGCACAAGTCACGCCGCGCGCCGTTCAGCCGCAGCGTGCGCAGGTAAGTGGCGGGCGCCATGCCGAGCACGTCCTGGAAGCAGTACTGCAGCGTGCGCCGGCTCACGTGCAACTGCTCGCACAGCTCGGGCACGCCGACCGGGCGCGTGCGGTGCGCGAGCACGTAGTCGCGCGCCTGGTCGACGATCCAGCGGCGCATCGACGGCGCACGGCCCGAATCATCGTCGGCCGGCTGCGCGCACGCGTCGAACAGCGCGGCCAGCACCTCGGCCTGCAGGTCGTCGCGCTGCGCATCGGCCAGCGGGCCGGCCATCGCCACCGCGCCGTCGAGCCGGCGGCCGAGCAGCGCACACAGGCGCGCGAGCCGCGCATCGCCGACCTGCATCACGCGCTGCGTGAACAGCCGCTCGTCGAGCGCGCGGTGTTCGACGTCTTCCGCGTAGTGACGCAGCACGTCGCCGCGCACGACCACACCGTAGATCGAGAACTGCGCGGGCGTCACCAGTTCGAACTCCACGTTGCCGGGCCGGAACGCGAGCGCACCCGGCCCGATGCGGCACGCATCGACGCGCGCGGTGCCGTCGCTCACGAGCGGAATGCCGAACCAGTACGCATCGCCGCGCACCTCGCATGCCTGGCGCAGCAGGTGGCTCGTCGATTCGCGAAACAGCTTCATCGTGTCGAGCGGCAGCTCGGTCAGCGTGCCGACGAAGCGGCCGGCCGCGAGCTGGTCATAGGTCTGCCGCCAGCCGATCAGGTTGCGCGCCTGCTCGTCGGCGTCATGCGCGACGCTGACGACCGCCTGCCCGGCCAGCGCGTCGTCACCCTGCGCGTTGCGCCGCGTGTCTTCGGCCGTCGGTTCTTCGCTGCACGCCACGTATTGGTCCATCGTGTCCTCCCCTCACCTGCCCGGAACCGCACCTGCCACGCAAGTCCCGTGCCGAACGGCGCGCGACCCGCGCAAAGTCCGTCATTCGACGCTGCGCGGCACGGAAGCGCCATGCGGGCATGCCCGAACGCCTTGTCGCACGCACCCCGTCGGTGCGGCACGCGCCGCGCCGGCGCATCCGATACGCAGCGCCCGCCCGGCACTGCGCGGCGACCGGCTAGCCACCGTTCGCGGGCCGCAACCGCACGACGCGCGTGCCGCAATTGCCGTACGCCTGAGTCACCGCCAACTCGACGATCGCGCTGCCGGCCGGCCACGGCGCCGCGTCCGCACCCGCCAGATCGGTCCGCAGCGTCGCGCGCCCGTTGATCCGGTAACGGATGCCGCGCACGAAGTCGACGAACAGCAACCCGACGCCGCTGCCATTACACCGCGCCGCGTCAATCCGGCCGCCGTCGCTCTCGCCGTACACCGGCAGCACGAAGCGCAGCGTCTTCGTATCGATCACGCGCACGACCGGCAGCAGGTCGCCGTT
This sequence comes from Burkholderia sp. HI4860, assembly GCF_002223045.2. Classification (NCBI taxonomy): domain Bacteria; kingdom Pseudomonadati; phylum Pseudomonadota; class Betaproteobacteria; order Burkholderiales; family Burkholderiaceae; genus Burkholderia; species Burkholderia sp. HI4860. Next base: position 1,766,446 of record NZ_NKFO02000003.1, read on the forward strand.
CGCGTCGCGCCGGCTCTGGACGATGTCGCAGGTCACGCCCGCCTGCCCGCCGCACGCCGTGCCGACGAACATGAAGGGCTGCGTCTCGATGAACTGCCGCACGCCCATGCTCAGCCGCGTCGTCACGACGTCGCTCATCCGCTCGGCCTCGTCGGCGACGCCGAAGCGGTGATGCGCGTCGAGTTCACCTGCATGGAACACGGGATGGCGTGGATAGGATCGGGGCGGTTCTGACATGGCGTTTTACGTCCGGCGCGCCGGCTCGACTTGCCGCGGAAAACGAACGACCATCGGTATCGTTTCCGGCGAAGGCCGCGGCAATGCGCGACCGATGCCGGGTTGCGAATGCGAATGGGCGGAAACGGTCAATCTCGGGATCGCCGGTCGGTCGCGCGGCATGCATCCGCGCACCGGTCGTCGGCCAGGCAACCACCGCCGACCGGCGCGATACGCGTTCGACGACCGTCCGGTATCCGAAGCTTTGCCGCTCGAGACGGCGTCCCGACCGGCCGACGCCTACCACCGCCGGCCGGCCAGGACGCCCGCGCACGGATCAGAAGAACCCGAGCGCCTCGGCCTGGTAGCTCACCAGCAGGCACTTCGTCTGCTGATAGTTCGACAGGGCCATCTTGTGCGTCTCGCGGCCGATCCCCGACTGCTTGTAGCCCCCGAACGCCGCATGCGCGGGATACAGGTGGTAGCAGTTGGTCCACACGCGGCCGGCTTCGACCTCGCGGCCCATCCGGTACGCACGCGTGCCGTTGCGCGTCCACACGCCCGCGCCGAGCCCGTAGAACGTGTCGTTCGCGAGTTCGATCGCCTCCTGCTCGTCCTTGAACGTCATCACCGACGCCACCGGCCCGAAGATCTCTTCCTGGAACACGCGCATCTTGTTGTTGCCGAGCAGCATCGTCGGCTTCACGTAGTAGCCCGTGCCGAGTTCCGCCGCCGGCGCCGTGCGCTCGCCGCCGGTCAGGCATTGCGCGCCTTCGCCGCGGCCGATGTCGATGTACGACAGGATCTTGTCGAGCTGCTGCTGCGACGCCTGCGCGCCGATCATCGTCTGCAGGTCGAGCGGGTGGCCGGCCTTGATGCGCTCGACCCGCGCGACCGCCTTCTCGATGAACTTCTCGTATATCGATTCCTGGATCAGGATCCGCGACGGGCACGTGCACACTTCGCCCTGGTTCAGCGCGAACATCGCGAGCCCTTCGAGCGCCTTGTCGAGGAACGCGTCGTCCTGGTCGAGCACGTCGGCGAAGAAGATGTTCGGGCTCTTGCCGCCCAGTTCGACCGTCGACGGGATCAGGCTGTCGGCCGCGGCGCGCAGGATGTGCTTGCCGACCGGCGTCGAGCCGGTGAACGCGATCTTCGCGATGCGCTTGCTGGTCGCGAGCGCTTCGCCCGCTTCCTTGCCGAAGCCGTTCACGATGTTGATCGTGCCGGCCGGGAACAGGTCGCCGATCAGCTCCATCAGCACCAGCACCGATGCCGGCGTCTGCTCGGCCGGCTTCATCACCACGCAACAGCCGGCCGCGAGCGCCGGCGCGAGCTTCCACGCGGCCATCAGCAACGGGAAGTTCCACGGGATGATCTGGCCGACGACGCCGAGCGGTTCGTGGAAATGGTACGCGACGGTGTTGTCGTCGATTTCGGAGATGCCGCCTTCCTGCGCGCGGATGCAGCCCGCGAAATAGCGGAAGTGGTCGACCGCGAGCGGCAGGTCGGCCGCCATCGTCTCGCGCAGCGGCTTGCCGTTGTCGATCGTCTCGGCCACGGCCAGCAGCTTCAGGTTCTTTTCCATCCGGTCGGCGGCGGCGAGCAGCAGGTTCGCGCGCTCGGCGACCGACGTCTTGCCCCACTTGCGCCGTGCGGCGTGCGCGGCGTCGAGGGCGAGCTCGATGTCGTCGGCGCCCGAGCGCGGGATCCGACAGAACGGCTGGCCGTTGATCGGCGACACGTTCTCGAAGTACTCACCTTTCACCGGCGGAACCCACTTGCCGCCGATGTAGTTGTCGTATTGCTGACGGTACGGGTATTCGACGTCGAGGCCCAGTTGCTTCAGGTCAAACGGGTTCATACATGTCTCCTGTTCATCGTGCTTGTGTGAGTACAGCGCCGGTTGGAATTGCGCTGCCCTCGTTTACGCAACATGCGTGCCAAACAGGACGGAAGCATGGCAACCACGGCCGGCCCGCGTGCGCACCGTGCCGTGTTCACCGACGCAGCATGGCGGGTGTGCCGATTCTGAACAGCCTGGTTGCGCAGCGCGCCGGAGCGGTGTTCGAAATCTCCACAGTGCGCGGGCGCAGCTGCGCGCGGAAGCAGGCCGTGCCGCGTGGCATGTCGCTTGCGTGCGCCCTTCGCATTCCCATGAAGCGGCGTGTGCGCCGACCGACACCATGAACGACCGCGGCCCCCTGACCGACGACGCCATCGCGTTCATCCGCGAACAGGCGTTCCTGATCGTCGCGACCGCCGACGCGGCCGGCAACAGCGACTGCTCGTACCGCGGCCGCCAGCCACGCGCGGACGGCTCGTTCGAGCCGCTCGTCGACCTGCCCGACCGCCGCACGCTCGTGCTGCCCGACTTCGCGGGCAACAACCTGTTCAACACGATCGGCAACCTGCTGGTGAACCCGGCCGTCGCGCTGCTGTTCGTCGACTTCGTGCGGCAGACGACCTGGCTCGTGCAGGGCCGCGCGACGATCGACGAGGAGGCGGGCAGCCGTGCGCATTTGTGGCCCGATGCGCGGCGCTATGTCGTGGTTGAGGTGGAGCATGCGCAGGCACGGGCGGATGCGACGCTGCCGCCGCTGGTGCTGGCTTGAGGGGCAAGGCGGAGCGTCAGCGTACGAATGCGGCGATGACGAACCAGGACGACGCGCCCGCCGCCGTGGCCGGCGCGACCGTGCGCGACGCCGCGCGGCTCAACGCGTGGGCGTCTCCGCACAAGCCGGTTCGATCCGGCTGCGCACCGGCACGTCGGTGTGCGCGTGCTCGTCGGTGTCGTCATCCGTTTCAGTCGCCGCCTGTCGCCCGCCAAGAAACGCAAACACCACCCCCGCACACAGCACCGTCACGACCGCCAGCCCGATCAACAACCGATCGAACGCATGCGTGTAACTCGCGAGCAGCGCCGCATGCCCGACACCCGGCAACGCAACCGCCGCGCCCGCAAGATCACCGGTCGCGAGCCGCGCCGCCGCATGCAGCGTCGCGTCGGGCGTGCCGGCGGCACCCGCCGCCTGCGTCAACCCCGTCCGCGCCAGCCCGGCCAGCAGCGCACCCACGATCGCGAGCGCGATCCCTTCGCCGGCCACGCGCGTCGTGCTGAAGATTCCCGTCGCCATCCCCGCGCGCTCCTTCGGCACGACGCTCACCGACAGCCCGTCCATCAGCCCCCACGGCATCCCGGCGCCGACGCCGATCGTCACCATCGGCGCGATCGCCGCAGCCCCCGCGCCGCCGCGCAGCGCAATGCCCAGCCACACGAGCCCGGCTGCCGCGATCAGGAGCCCGAACCCCGAGATCACGCCGGCCGACAGCCAGCGCGTGAGCGTCGCCGCGATGAACGGCACGATCAGCATCGGCGCGGAAATCGCGAGCATCAGCCAGCCGGCGTCGATCTCGCTGAAGCCGTCGATGCCGATGAAGCGCAGCGGCAGCACGACGAGCAGCACGATGTAGCAGCAGCAGGTCGACACCGGCAGCACCTGCACGCCGACGAAGCGCGCGATCCGGAACAGCGACAGGTCGAGCATCGGCCGCGCGACGCGCGTCTCGATCGCGACGAACGCCCACGCGCCGAGCGCCGCGCCTGCCAGCAGCGCGATCACCAGCGGGCTCGACCAGCCGCGCGCGGGCGCCTCGATCACGCCGAACGTGAACAGCGTCAGCGCGGTGGTGAACGCGGCCGTGCCGGGCCAGTCGAGCCCCGTCGCATGCGGGTCGCGCGACTCGTGCATGCGCGGCAGCCCGACTACGAGCGACAACCCGCCGGCCACCGCACTCGTCACGAAGATCGCGCGCCAGCCGTGATGCCCGATCAGCGCGCCGGCCAGCACGGGCCCGAACGCGAGCCCGACGCCGAAGGTCGTGCCGAGCAGGCTGAATGCGCGCGTGCGCGCCGCGCCGTCGAACTCCTGCGCGAGCGCGGCCGTGCCGCCCGCGAGCGCCGCGGCCGCCGCGAGCCCTTGCGCGGCGCGCAACAGGTCGACCGCGAGCATCGACGGCGCGAACGCGAGCGCGACCGACATCAGCGTGAAGCCGCCGACGCCGCTCGCGAACAGGCGCTTGCGGCCGAACTGGTCGGCCAGCGCGCCGGCCGCCATCAGGAAGCTGCCGAACGCGAGCATGAACGCGTTGGTGATCCAGTTCATCGCGACCGTCCCGCCGTGCAGGTCGCGGCCGATCGCGGGCGTCGCGACCGCACCGCCCGAAAACGACAGCGGCAGCGCGACGGCGGCCAAGCAGACGGCGGCCAGCACCCATGCGCGCCGGCGTGCCGACGGGTCCGAAGCGGCTGAAAAAGGGTGATCCATCATCGCTCCTCGAAAAGCCGGCGCGGATGCGCCGTCAGAGCGACAGAAGATAAATCCGATTCAATCCGTGAAAAACCACGCAAAGCTCCGCATATAACGGACTAAAATTCCGCAATTCACTCGACCACGTGCGTCGACGCACGCCTTCGACTCGATGGACAACCTGACCGGCATCGTCGCCTTCGTTCGCACTGCGGAAGCATTGAGCTTCGTCGCGGCCGGCCGCGCGCTCGGCATCTCGGCGTCGGCGGTCGGCAAGACGATCGCGAAACTCGAGCAGTCGCTCGGCGTGCGGCTGTTCAACCGCACCACGCGGCGCGTCACGCTCACCGAAGAAGGGCGGCACTTCTACGAACGCTGCCAGCGGATCCTCGAGGATTTTCGCGACGCGGAAGCGACCGTGACGGCCTCCGCGCAGCGCCCGCGCGGCAAGCTGCGCGTGAGCCTGCCGGTGATCGGCTACCGGTTCCTGCTGCCGGTGCTGCCCGAATTCCGGCAGCGCTACCCGGACGTCGAACTCGATCTCGATTTCAACGACCGGATGGTGGACGTCGTCGAAGGCGGCTTCGATGCGGTGATCCGCAGCGGCCCGCTATCGGATTCGAGCCTGATGTCACGGCGGCTCGGCCCGTTCGCGTTCGTGCTGTGCGCGACGCCCGCGTATCTCGCGCAGGCCGGCACGCCGCGCACGCCGCGCGATCTCGAAGCGCACGAATGCGTGCGCTACTGCTTCCCGACCACCGGCAAGCTGCAGGACTGGGCGCTCGCGGCCGACGACGGCACGCCGCTGAAGCTGCGCACCGCGCTGACCTGCAACAACATGGAAGCCCTGCGCGGCACCGTGCTCGCGGGGCTCGGCATCGGCTACATGCCCGACTTCCTTGCGCGTGACGCGCTGGAGCACGGCGCACTCGTCACCGTGCTAGACGACTACCGGATCGCACCGGGGCAATTCTCGATCGTGTGGCCGTCGAGCCGACAGCTGTCGCCGAAGCTGCGCGTGTTCGTCGATTTTCTGTGCGAGCGGCTGTTCAGATAGGCGCCCATCAGGCCGCTCGAACGGCTCGAAAGGCTCGAACACCGCCACGCGGCGGCCCGCGCATGGGGTTTTTCAATCCACCCCGATCCGCTCCGCCTCCGCCTGCGGCAGCAACGCATCGCTGTCGTCCTTCAGCCCGACGCCCGTCAGCCCGAGCCGGCGCGCGTGCGTCATCAGGTAATGCAGCTTGTGCGCGGCTCCCGCGTACGGCAGCCCTTCAGGCCGCACGTTCGAGATGCAGTTACGCAATGCATCGTGGCAGCCGACCTTCGGCGCCCACGTCAGGTACACGCCGAGGCTGTCCGGCGAGCTGAGCCCCGGCCGTTCGCCGATCAGCATCGCGACGACCTTCGCGCGCAGCAATTCGCCGATCTCGTCGCCGAGCGCGACGCGCGCCTGCGTCGCGACCACCACCGGGCCGATCCGCCAGCCATCCGCATCGAGCCGCGGCCGCACGGCCTGCAGCAACGGCAGCGCCTGCTTCGCGGCCGCGAACGCCGACAGCCCGTCGCCGACCACGAACACGACGTCGGGCCCGTCGCCGCTCACCGCGTCGCCGTGCGCCACCAGCAGCGCGCGCCCTTCATCCGACAGCTTGCGGCCGAGGTCGGGCCGGCGCAGGTAATGCTGGCGATCGGGCGCCGCGCTCTGCACGCCGAGCGTCGCGAAGCCGGCCGCGTCGAGCTCGCGCCGCAGCGCGTCCGCGTCGAGCGGCTGGTGCACCGCGTCGCGCGCCTGCGCATGCGACAGGTTGAACGCCAGCAGCGGCGCGGTCGGCAGGCTGTTGCCCGCGCGGCCGAGCGCGATCCGCGCGTTCGTGAACGACTTCAGCTGTGCCCACGGGTTCTTTTCGACGGCGTCGCTCATGCCGAAATCCCCATCCAGTCGTTCGCACCCGCGAGCAGCGGCACGCGCGACGTCGCGGCGCGCAACGCACCGTGCGCGTCGGCGATCTCCATCGTCTCCAGCCACTCCTCGAATTCCGGCGCGCGGCGCAGGCCGAGCACCTCGCGCACGTACAGCTGGTCGTGGAACGACGTGCTCTGGTAGTTCAGCATCACGTCGTCCGCGCCCGGAATTCCCATGATGAAGTTGATGCCGGCCGCACCGAGCAGCGTCAGCAGCGTATCCATGTCGTCCGAGTCGGCTTCTGCGTGGTTCGTGTAACAGATGTCGCAGCCCATCGGCACGCCGAGCAGCTTCCCGCAGAAGTGATCCTCGAGCCCCGCGCGGATGATCTGCTTGCCGTCGTACAGGTATTCCGGCCCGATGAAGCCGACCACCGTGTTCACGAGGAACGGGTCGAACTTGCGCGCCACCGCATAGGCGCGCACTTCGCAGGTCTGCTGATCGACGCCGAAGTGCGCGTTCGCCGACAGCGCGCTGCCTTGCCCCGTCTCGAAGTACATCAGGTTGTTGCCGACCGTGCCGCGCTTGAGCGACAACGCGGCCTCGCGCGCCTCGCCGAGCAGCGCGAGCGAGATCCCGAAGCTCGCGTTCGCCTTCTCGGTGCCCGCGATCGACTGGAACACGAGGTCGACCGGCGCACCCTTCTCGACCGCCGCGATCGTGTTGGTCACGTGCGTGAGCACGCACGACTGCGTCGGCACGCCGTAGCGTTCGCGGAAGCCGTCGATCATCGCGAGCAGCTTCACGATCGCCGCGAGGCTGTCGGTGGCCGGGTTGATGCCGATCATCGCGTCGCCGCAGCCGTACATCAGCCCGTCGAGCATCGACGCGGCGATGCCCTTCACGTCGTCGGTCGGGTGGTTCGGCTGCAGCCGCACCGACATCCGGCCCGGCAGCCCGACCGTGTTGCGAAAGCGCGTGACGACGCGGCGCTTCCGCGCCGCCGCGATCAGGTCCTGGTTGCGCATCAGCTTCGACACCGCCGCGACCATCTCGGGCGTGAGCCCCGGCGCGATCCGTTCGAGCGCCGCGCCGTCGGCGGCCGGCGACAGCAGCCAGTTGCGGAAATCGCCGACGGTGAGGTGCGAGATTTCCGCGAAGGCAGCCGCGTCGTGATCGTCGACGATGAGGCGCGTGACCTCGTCGTCTTCGTACGGGATCACCGCTTCGTTCAGGAACGCCTTCAGCGGCACGCCCGCGAGCGCGATCTTCGCGGCGACGCGCTCCTCCTCGCTCGCCGCCGCGACCCCGGCGAGCTGGTCGCCGGAACGCAACGGGCTCGCCTTCGCGAGCAGCGTCTTCAGGTCCGCGAAACGGTACGTGCGCGGACCGATCGTCTCCGTATAGGACATCTGCGAATCTCCTTGCCAAAAGCCGACGGCGCGCCCGTTCGACGGGGCGCGCCGGATGCCGTCAGGAACGGCCGTTCATCGTCACCCTGCTCACTCCTCCAGCAGCGCGTCGCCCGGCGCACTCGCACGCTGCGCACGCGTCGCGAGGAAGTACGCGTAGCCGAACGCGAGGAAGCCGAGGAACACCAGCGCGACCAGCCCGTTGAAGTACACCATCGTACCGAGACAGACGAGCGCGGCCAGGATCGCGAACGCCGGGAAGATCGGGTACAGCGGCGCGCGGAACGGCCGCGCCATGTTCGGCTGCGAGCGGCGCAGCTTGAACAGCGACGCCATGCTCACGATATACATCACGATCGCACCGAATACCGACATCGTCACGATATTCGCGGTCAGCGTCTGGCCGCCGAACTGGATCAGCTCGTCGCTGTAGATCGCCGCGATCCCGACCACGCCGCCCGCGAGGATCGCGCGATGGGGCGTCTTGAAGCGCGGATGCACCTTCCCGAGCCATTCCGGCAGGTAGCCTTCGCGGGCCAGCGCGAAGATCTGGCGCGAATAGCCGAGGATGATCCCGTGGAACGACGCGACCAGCCCGAACAATCCCAGCCACACGAGCATGTGCATCCAGCCGCTGTTCGCGCCGACGATGTACTTCATCGCCTGCGGCAGCGGATCGTTGATGTTCGCGAGCTTGGTCCAGTCGCCCGCGCCGCCGGCGAACACCATCACGCCGATCGCGAGTGCAACGAGGGTCAGGATCCCGGCCACGTACGCGATCGGGATCGAGCGCTTCGGGTTCTTCGCTTCCTCGGCGGCCATCGCGACGCCTTCGATCGCGAGGAAGAACCAGATCGCGAACGGGATCGCCGCGAACATCCCGTGGAACGCGCCCACGCTGAAATGATCGGCGCCCGACCAGCCGCCCTTCATGAAGTTGCTCCACGCGAAGCCCGGCGACACGACGCCCATGAACACCAGCAGCTCGAAGATCGCGAGCAGCGTGACGACCAGCTCGAAGGTCGCCGCGATCTGCACGCCGACGATGTTCAGCGCCATGAACACGAGATACGCGCCCATCGCCGCATGCTTGGGCTCGAGGCCGGGGAACTGCACGTGCAGGTACGCGCCGATCGCGAGTGCGATCGCGGGCGGCGCAAACACGAACTCGACGAGTGTCGCCGCACCGGCGAGATAGCCGCCGGTCGGGCCGAACGCCCGGCGCGCATACGCGAACGGGCCGCCCGCATGCGGGATCGACGTCGTCAGCTCGGTGAAACTGAAAATGAAGGTGGTGTACATCGCCGCGACGAACAGCGCGGTGACGACGAAGCCCAGCGTGCCGGCACTCGCCCAGCCGTAGCTCCAGCCGAAGTACTCGCCGGAAATCACGAGGCCGACCGCGATGCCCCACAGTTGCCAGGTCCCGAGCGTCTGCTGGAGCGCGGGCTGGCCGGACGACTTGGCGCCGGCGGCGGGCCGGCCATTCGACTCTGCTTTCATCGGACTCTCTCCTCAAAGGCGCCATGCCTGCCGGCCTGCGCGACTGAGAATCGATGCTAGAGAGTCATTAAACGACGTGTTATCGAAATTCGGCAAAGATCGCGGCTGACATTTCGCTTGCAGAAATGCCGACACGGAACGCGTGACGCAGCCGACACGCCGCAGGCGGCACAGCGGCAGCCTTCGCCGAACGCCGACAGCCGGGCGCTGGCGGCGCCGCGCGAGCGGACGCTGTCGCGTGCCGTTCTCGCCCGGCCGGGTCCACCTGCGGCCGCAGCGCCGACCGGCCATGCCGCGCGGCCGGACGGATGCGCGACGGTGGCGTTACTGACCGCCGCCGCGCTGGTTGAACCAGCGGTCGAGCAGCTTGCCGGCCGCTTCGCGGCCGCCGAGGCCGAACGACAGCGCCACCGCCACCGCGATCGCGCCGAGCACGAGGCCGAAGGCGAGCTGGACGATCTCGTTGGCGATGCCCATCGCGCGCAGCCCCATCGCGAACACGAGGCCCAGGATCGCGAATTGCGCGATGCGCGCGAACAGCACGCTGTGCTCGCGGTCGGCCTGCTCGATCACGCGGCGCGCGAGGCCCGCGAGCCACACGCCGATCACGAGGATCACGCCGCCCATCAGCACGTGGCCGCCGAATTCGATGAACAGCGTGACGACGTCGCGCACCTGCGAGAAGCCGAGCCGGTTCGCCGCTTCGACCGACGCGAACAGCATCGCGAAGAACACGATCAGCCGCGCGACCAGCACCGACGGCTGCAGGATCCCCGAGAACACGCGCTCGACGCCGAGCACGGCCGGCAGCCCGTCGGCGCCCGCGGCTTCCAGCAGCTTCTGCGCGAGCGACGCGACGAAGCGCGCGAAGTAGAACGTCACGAGCACGATCACGATCGCCGCGACGATGTCCGGCACCGCGCCGAGGAACTGGTTCAGCATGTTGGTGGCCGGCACCGAGATCGCGTCGATCTTCAGCGCGTCGAGCGCGGAGATCAGCGTCGGCACGAACACGAACACATAGACGATCGTGCCGACCAGGCTCGACACGCGCACCGGCGTCGGGCTGTCCAGACGCTGCGTGAGGCGGTCGGCGCCGGCGGCGACGAGCAGGTTCGTCACGAGGCCGCGCAGCACGCGCGCGACGATCCAGCCGACGATGCCGATCACCGCGGCCGCGAAAATGTTCGGCACGATCGCGAGCAGCTTGTCGACCATCCCCTGCACCGGCGACAGCAGCCCCGACAGCGCGAACGATCCGAGGATCGCCGGCAGGAACATCAGGATCACGAGCCAGAACAGCACGTCGCCGAGATAGCCGCTCATCGGCTGCATGCCGGCGCCTTCGGACAACTTGTCGTCGATCTTGCTCGCCTTCAGCGCGCGGTTCGCGAGGCTGCGCAGCAGCGACGCGATGAGCCACGCGATCAGCGTCAGCGCCGCGCCGCCGATGAGGTTCGGCAGGTAGTTGACGATGTGCGTGACGAGCAGCGAGAACGGGTTGGACACCGCGTACAGGTTGAGCACGTTGAAGATGCCCACCGCGGTGACGAGCAGCACGAGCCAGAACAGGCCGCCCGCGATGATGCGCTCGACGCAGGCACCCTGGCCGGTGCTTTCGTTGATCCGCTGATCGACCTTCAGCGCGCTCAGCAGGCGCATCGCGCCGGCCCGCACCACGACGGCGATCAGCCAGCCGATCACCAGGATGCCGATCGCGCCGGCGATCTTTGGCAGATACCCCCCTAGCGTGGTCTGCAGCGACGTGATGAAGCTGGAAGCATCCATTTCTTCTTCTCCCGAAAACGTGGTGTTGCGATTGAACATCGACGAACTACCTGCGTACTTCGAAAAACGTGCTGCCCCGACGGAGCAACTTACCCGAGAAAAATGACGCGATCACCCGATTTCACCGTCTTTAACTTTAGTTCTAGATCTGCGCGGGGCAAGACCCTATTTCGCCCAAATAAAAAGGGCGCGATTCATCGGTTTCCTACGCATTTCCGCAAGATTTATCCAATCCGGCCGTGCTACCGTGACGTCGGTTCCTGCCCGGACACGCGATGACCGTCGAAACGAAACCCGCCCCGCCCGCCTGGCTTCGCTACGCAGCGAGCGTGGCGCGCGTCCACGAGTACATCCGTGCACACCTCGACGGCCCTCTCGACCTGAACCGGCTCGCCGAAGTCGCGTGCCTGTCGCCGTATCACTGGCAGCGCGTCTATCGTGCGCTGTACGGCGAGTCGATCGTGCTGACGGTGCGGCGGATGCAGATCGTGCGTGCGTCCGAAGATCTCGTGTGCACGGCGCGGCCGATCGACGAAATCGCCCGACGCGCGGGCTACGGTTCGACGCATGCGTTCGCGCGGGCGTTTCGCGACGCTTACGGCGTGCCGCCCGTGCAGCACCGGCGCACGGGCCGCCACCGGCCCATCTATCCGTTACAGCGTGGAGAAGAAGACATGTTCAAGCATGAAGTGGCGATCCGGCGGCTGCCGGAATTGCACGGCTATGCAGTGGCGCACACCGGGTCGTACCTGAAGGTCGGCGACGCGTTCGCCCGGATCGGTGCGTGGGTCGGGCAGCACGGGCTGATCGGCCCGGGCGCGAAGATGATCGGGATCTTTTACGACGACCCGGACACGACGCCCGAAGCACAGTTGCGCGCGAGGGCCTGCTTCGTGCCGGCCGATGGCGCGCCGGACGTCGAACCCGTACCGCCGGTCGAACGCGCAACGGTCGCGGGCGGCGAATACGCGGTGCTGCTGCATACGGGGCCGTATGCGGACCTGAAGACCGCCTACCAGTGGCTCTACGGCGACTGGCTGCGTCACTCGGGCCGTGAGGCTGCCGACGCGCCGCCGTTCGAGCTGTACCTCAATACGCCGATGGATGCGGCGCCGGCCGACCTGCGCACCGAGATCTACCTGCCGCTGCGCTGATCGCAAGCCTGCGCGGCGGCCTGAAACGAAGCGCGCTGGCCGGCGTTCGCACGCCGTCGGCGCGAATGCGCGGACCAACCGGCTTACGCAGCCTGCGTCCCGCACCCGGGGCAGAACCGCGCGTCGTCCGCGAGCGCCGAGTGGCAGCGGCTGCAGGACTTGCCGCGTTGCGCGGCACCGCACTGCGCGCAGAAGCGCGCATCCGCCGCATTGAGTGCGCCGCAGCCCGCGCAGGCAAGCTGGGTCAGCGGCACGTTGCCGCCGGCCGGCCCGCTTCGACTGTCGGCCGGCGCCTGCCAGCCCCAGCCGTGGCGATCGCGGCCGCGCGCCTCGTGGCCGCCGTGCCCGTCCCGGCGCTGCCCGCCGTGATGCCCGCTACCGTAACCGCTGTTGTTGCCGTGCCCGCCGCCATGGCTACCGCCGTGGCCGCCCAGGATTCGTTTCAGAAAGCTCATCGCCCGCTCCTCAACGCTTGGCCTGCGCGCCGCCGAACGCCCCCGAGGACGACAGCAGCCGCAAACCGTTGGCCACGACGATCAGGCTTGCGCCCGCGTCGGCGAAGACCGCCATCCACATCGTGCCGAGCCCCGCGACCGTGAGGCCGAGGAACACGATCTTCACGCCGAGCGCGAAGCCGATGTTCTGCACCAGGACGCGATGCGTCGCACGCGACAGCCGCACGAACGCGGGGATCTTGCGCAGGTCGTCGTCCATCAGCGCGACGTCGGCCGTCTCGATCGCCGTGTCGGTGCCCATCGCGCCCATCGCGAAGCCGATGTCGGCGCGCGCGAGCGCCGGTGCGTCGTTGATCCCGTCGCCGACCATCCCGACCGCGCCCGCGCCGCCGGCCGACAGTTCCTCGACTGCCGCGAGCTTGTCTTCCGGCAGCTGGTTGCCACGTGCATCGTCGATGCCGGCCTGCTGCGCGATCGCCTGCGCGGTATGCGGGTTGTCGCCGGTCAGCATCGCGGTGCGGATGCCGAGCGCATGCAGATCGGCGATCGCTTCGCGGCTCGTGTCCTTGATCGTGTCGGCCACCGCGAAGATGCCGAGCACGCGCGCTTCGTCGACCAGCACCACGACGCTCTTGCCCTGCCGCTCGAGCGCGTCGAGCTTCGCTTCGAGGGCCGTCGAGCAGCGCTCGAGTTCCTCGACGAGCCGGTGGTTGCCGAGCCAGTAGCGCGTGCCGTCGATCGTGCCCTGCACGCCGCGCCCGACGATCGCTTCGAAGTCCTGCACATCGGCGAATGCCGTCGTGCCGGCATCGCGGGCAGCCGTGGCGATCGCCTGCGACACCGGGTGATCGGAGCGCGCCGCGAGGCTCGCGCCGAGGTGCCGCACACGTGCGTCATCGGCGTCGGTCGCGTGCAGGTCGAAGTCGGTCTGCACCGGCTTGCCGTGCGTGATCGTGCCGGTCTTGTCGAGCGCGAGCCACGCGAGCTTGCGCCCTTCTTCCAGGTACACGCCGCCCTTCACGAGAATCCCGCGTCGTGCGGCTGCCGCGAGCCCCGACACGATCGTCACCGGCGTCGAGATCACCAGCGCGCACGGGCACGCGATCACGAGCAGCACCAGCGCGCGGTAGATCCAGTCGTGCCATGCACCGCCCATCACGAGCGGCGGCACCACCGCGACCAGCAGCGCGACCGCGAACACGATCGGCGTGTAGACACGTGCGAACTGGTCGACGAAGCGTTGCGTCGGCGCCTTCGCGCCTTGCGCTTCTTCAACCGCGTGGATGATCCGCGCGAGCGTCGAGTTGGCCGCGACGGCCGTCACGCGATAGTCGAACGAACCCGATTCGTTGATCGTGCCCGCGTACACGGCGTCGCCGGTCGTCTTGTCGACGGGCAGGCTCTCGCCGGTGATCGGCGCCTGGTTCACCGTCGAGCGGCCCGCGACGACCTCGCCGTCCAGCCCGATCCGCTCGCCCGGCTTCACGCGCACAACCGCGCCGAGCGCCACCTGCGCGGCCTCGATCGTGCGCCACGACCCGTCGGCGTCCTGCACGGTCGCGGTGTCCGGCGCGAGCTGCATCAGGCCCTGGATCGCATTGCGCGCGCGGTCGAGCGACTTCGCTTCGATCAGCTCGGCGATCGTGAACAGCACCATCACCATCGCGGCTTCCGGCCATTGGCCGATCGCCATCGCCCCCGTCACCGCAATGCTCATCAGCGCGTTGATGTTCAGGTTGCCGTTGCGGATCGCGATCCAGCCCTTCTTGTACGTGGTGAGCCCGCATGCGAGCACCGCCGCGAGCGCAAGCGCCGCCGCGAGCCACACGGGCAGGCCCGCCCAGGTCGCGCCCTCGGATGCGATCGCGGCGACACCGGCAAGCGCCAGCGGCCACCACGGCTTCGGGGGCGCGTCGGCGACACGCGCGGCCGGTGCGCCGGGCGCTGCCGCCTCGGGCGTCATCCCGAGCGAGCGGATCGCGCTTTCGATCGCCGGCTGGGCGTCCGGCACGTGCTCGACCGTCAGCATCCGCTGCATCAGGTTGAATTCGAGCGCCGACACTTCGCTCATGCCGCCGAGCTTCTTGCGGATCAGCGTTTCCTCGGTCGGGCAGTCCATCTGCATGATCCGGAATGCGGAGCGCACGTGACCCGACGCGGTCGCCTGCGCAACCGGCAGCGGCGCGAGCGTCAGCGCGGCAGGCGCGCAGCAGTCGCCGGCCGCGTGGTCGTGGTCGTGGTCGTGGTCGTGGTCGTGACCGGCATGGTCGTGCGCGGCGCTGCCGTGTGCACAGGCGGTGCCATGGACATGGCCGTCGCCGTGCTCGTGTGCATGGTCATGACCATGGTCGTGGTCGTGTTCCTTGCCGCTGCCGTGGCTGCAACCGGCGCCGTGGACGTGACCATCGTCACGCCCTGCGTGCGCGTGATCATGTTCATGGTCGTGGCTGTGGGCATGCGACTGCGCGCCGCGCGCTGCGGCGACCTCGCCGTGCGCGTGCTCGCCGGCCGTCGGCGCCGCCTCGGCGACGGTCGCCGTATCCGTATCGTGCGCGTCGGCGCAGCACGGAGCGGCGCCGCCGGCATGACGGTGTCGTGGGTCGTGGGTACGCTGGGCGTCGGTCATGACAACCTCCTCAATGGCTAACGGTGTAGAGTTAACACCCTGAAGCCACTACAAGGTCAACCCTTACACGGGAGAAAGGTCATGAAGATCGGCGAACTGGCCAAAGCGGCCCGCTGCACACCCGAGACGATCCGTTTCTACGAGAAAGAGGGTCTGATGCCGGATGCGGAGCGCACCGACTCGAACTACCGCAACTACACCGACGTGCACGTCGAGCGGCTGCGCTTCATCCGCAACTGCCGCGCGCTCGACATGGCGCACGACGAAATCCGCGCGCTGCTGCAGCTCACCGACACGCCGGCCGACCCCTGCGATTCGATCAATTCGCTGCTCGACGAGCACATCGGACACGTCGATGCACGCCTCGCGGAACTCACGCATCTGCGCGACCAGCTCACCGAATTGCGCCGCCAGTGCGTCGGCGAGCATTCGGTCGAGGATTGCGGCATCGTGCATGGTCTCGCGACGATGGAAACCGTCGCCCCGGCCGCGAAGCGCTCACACCTCGGCTGAAATCCTTGTGAAATATGATAGTCTGGTTGAGAATAGTTATATTCTTACTAGATATTGAATAACTATTCATGTCCACCAGTCGCCCGTCCCCGCTCGCACTGGCCGTCCTCGCGACGCTCACCGAAACGCCGATGCATCCCTACGGGATGCTGCAGCAGCTGAAGGCGCGCGGGTACGACGAAGTCGTCAACGTGCGCCAGCGCACGAGCCTCTACCAGACGATCGACCGGCTGCTGCGCGACGGGCTGATCGCCGTGCACGACACCGAGCGCGACGGCGCGTTTCCCGAGCGCACGCTGTATGCGCTGACCGAGGCCGGCCACACGGCCGGGCAGGCGTGGCTGCATGCGCTGCTCGCGGAACCCGCGCGTGAATTCCCGGCATTCGGCGCCGGTCTCGCGTTCCTGCCGCTGCTCGACGCCGAAGATGCCCGCCACCAGCTCGAGCTTCGAATCACGCGGCTCGACGCGGAGCGCGAGCGCCTCGAAACGCTGCGCGCCACCGCGCAGGCCGACCAGGTGCCGCGCCTGTTCCTGCTGCAGAACGAGCATGCGCTCGTCCTGCTCAATGCCGAACTCGACTGGGCGCGCAGCGTCGTCGAGCACCTGAAGATCGGTGCGCTGCGCTGGGTGGACGGCTGACGCGTTACGCCGGCCGGCTCCCGCCGGCAACGTGCGTCACCCCGATCAAAGCACCTTGCCGGGGTTCAGGATGCCGAGCGGATCCAGCGCAGCCTTCAGGCGTCGCATCAATCCGATTTCCGCGTCGCTGCGCGTATGCGCGAGATAAGCGCGCTTGAGCACGCCGATCCCGTGCTCGGCCGACACCGAGCCGCCCATGTCACGCACCACCGCGTACACGCAGTGATCGAGCGCATCGAGGTCCGTGTCGGTCATCCCGGCCAGCGACACGCCGATATGCACGTTGCCGTCGCCGACATGGCCGAAGAACAGGCACGTGAGGTCCGGCCAGCGCGCCCGCAATGCCGCCTCGCAACGCTCGGCGAACGCGCCGAGTTCGCCCGTCGGCAGGCTCACGTCGAAGTTGACGAGCTGCGGCAACGCGTCGATCGCGAGGCCTTCGCGCAGCGTCCACAAGTCACGTGCCTGCCGCTCCGACGTCGCGAGCACCGCATCCTCCACGAGCCCTGCGTCGAACCCCGCCGCGAGACCGGCTTCCAGCACCTGGTGCGCATCGCCGCCCGGCGCGCTCGTCGCGCATTCGATCAGGATCGCGAAACCATCGTCGCCGACGAACGGCGCCGAAACACCCGGCGTATGACGCGCGACGTAGTCGTAGAACGCCGGCCACATCGCCTCGAAACTGACGACCTCCGGCAACATGCGCACGCTGTTCCACAGCGCGACGACCGCGTCGTAGTCGCGCACGCGGCAGAGCGCCGTGGCCGGCGCGGCCAGCAGCGGATGTAGCCGCAGCACCGCGCGCGTGGCGACGCCGAGCGTCCCTTCGCTGCCGATGAACAGCTGCTTGAGGTCGTAGCCCGCGTTGTTCTTCAGCATCCGGTTCATCGACGACACGACCGTGCCGTCCGCGAGCACGGCCTCGAGCCCGAGCACCTGCTCGCGCATCATCCCGTAGCGGATCGCGCGCGTGCCGCCCGCATTGGTCGCGAGCATGCCGCCGATCTGGCATGAGCCGCGTGCGCCGAGATCGACGCCGAACGTGAAACCCGCCGCTTCCGCGGCTTCCTGCACCGTCTGCAGCGGCGTTCCGGCGCGTACCGTCATCGTGCCGGCCGCCGCGTCGAGCGCCTCGATGCCCGCGAAGCGCTCCATCGACAGCACCACCTCGCCGCCGAGCGCGACCGCACCGCGCGCGAGTCCGGTCAAACCGCCCTGCGGCACGACCGGCTGGCCGAGCCGCGCACACAGCGCGAGCGTGCGCGACACGTCGTCGACACTGCGCGGTCGCACCAGCGCACGCGGCCGCACGCCGGCCGGCTCGTTGTACGCGGTGAAGTAACGCGGATCGATATCCACCGAGCGCGTCACGAGCGCATCGCCCAGTTCGGCGACGAGCAGGGCCTCGATCGCGTCACCCGACAACGATCCGCCGCCCTGTTCGCCATCCGCCGCGGCCGCGTTCCGGTTCTGCATCGCGCGGCTCCGCTTACTTCGCCGAGATGTCGATATCGCCGAAATACTTCAGGCCGAGCGACTTCACCGTGCCGTCCGCCTTCAGCTTGTCGATCGCCGCATCGAGTTTCGCCTTCAGCGCGCTGTCGCCTTTACGCAGACCGAATGCGATGCCATTGCCGAGAATCTTGTCGTCGCGCACGGGCTGGCCGACGAACGAGAAGCCCTTGCCGTCCGGACGCGACAGGAAGCCGCGCTGGCCGGACGGTGCGAGCACGAGCGTCGCGTCGAGACGGCCGGCCACGAGGTCCGCGTACGCCTGGTTCTGGTCCTGGTACGCGACGACCGCGACGCCCGCCGGCTCCCAGTGCGCCTTCGCGAAGGTTTCCTGGATCGACGCCTGCAGCACGCCGACGCGCTTGCCCTTGAGCGATTCCGGCGTCGGCAGCAGGCCGCTGCCGGTGCGCGCGATCAGTTGGGTCGGCACGCGATAGATGATCGTCGTGAAGTCGATCGCCTGGCGCCGCTGCTCGGTCGCGTTCATCGCCGAGTTGATCGCGTCGAACTTGCGGCCCTGCAGCGCGGGAATCAGGCCGTCGAACGACGTCTCGACCCATTTGCACGACAGCTTCGCCGTCTGGCAGACCGCATTGCCGACGTCGATGTCGAAGCCCTGCAGGTCGCCGTTCGGCGCTTTCGATTCGAACGGCGGGTATTGCGCTTCGAGGCCGAAGCGCAGCGTCGGCGCGTCGGCAAGCGCCGCGCCCGAGCCGATGGCGCACGCGAGTGCGAACGCGAGTTTCAGGGTGGCCGTGTGCTTCATCGTGATCTCCTGTGTCTGGTCGGTGCGACGTCCCGTCGCCGGGTGCCCGTCGCCGGTTTCCGTACGGGCCTTACAGCGAACGCAGCCGCCGCGCGCCTTCGATCAGTGTCGCGTCGTCCTTCGAGAAACTGAGCCGGATCACGCCGGCGTCGGTGCCGTCGGTATAGAACGCCGACAGCGGAATCGTCGCGACGCGCGCGTCGCGGATCAGGCGCAGCACAAAATCGCTGTCGCTTTCGTCCGAGAAGTGCCGGAAGCGCGCGAGCATGAAGAACGAGCCTTCGCTCGGCAGCAGCTCGAAACGCGAATCGGCCAGCTCGCGCGAGAGCAGGTCGCGCTTGGCCTGGTAGAACGCCGACAGGCCGAGATAGCTGTCCGGCCGCGCGAGGATCTCCGCGAACGCGACCTGCATCGGCGTGTCGGCCGCGAACACCATGAACTGGTGCACCTTGCGGATCTCGTCCATCAGCTCGGCCGGCGCGAGGCAATAGCCGACCCGCCAGCCCGTCACGTGGAACGACTTGCCGAACGACGACACGATCACGCTGCGCTCGGCCAGCTCGCGATGGCGCGCCATGCTCTGGTGCTGCGCGCCGTCGAACACGACGTGCTCGTAGACCTCGTCGGACAGGATCACGATGCCGGTATCTCGCGTGAGCTGCGCGAGCCGTTCGAGATCGTCGGCGGAAAACACCGTCGCGGTCGGGTTGTGCGGCGTGTTGACGATGATCATCCGCGTGCGCGGGTTGATCGCCGCGGCGACTTCGTCCCAGTTCACGCGGAAATGCTCGGGCGACAGCTTGATCGCCACCGGCGTCGCGCCCTGCAGCCGCACGATCGGCGCATAGCTGTCGAACGACGGCTCGAAGTAGATCACCTCGTCGCCCGGATGCACGAGCGCGCTGATCGCCGCGTAGAGCCCTTCGCTCGCGCTCGCGATCACCGTGATCTCGGTCGCCGGATCGTAGTGCGTGCCGTACAGCGCGTCGGTCTTTTCGGCGAGTCGCTCGCGCAGCGCCATGACGCCGGCCATCGGCGCGTACTGGTTGTGTCCGTCGCGCATCGCGCGCGCGACGCCTTCGACGAGCGCCGGATCGGGCGCGAAATTCGGCGCCCCCTGCGACAGGTTCAACGCATCGTGCCGGGCAGCCAGTTGGCCGATCACCGTGAAGATCGTCGTCCCGACGTCGGGCAGTTTCGAACGGGGCGCGGTCGCGCTTCGCATGACTCCTCCTTCTGATGTCCTTCGGGCGGCCGCGCGCGACGCGCACGGCCTGCATCCGTCGCACGATTTAGCCCGAGCCAATATCGGTCGACAATCGAAAGTTCGTCATGGCGACCATGCATTTTTCTCATGGCCCGTGGGAAGGGGTACGCAGCGGCAAGGCTAGCCTGCCGGGGCGACATGCGAATCAGGCATTTCCCCTAGGGTCCGTTACCGGCCGGCCGCCGCCAGGTAGGCGAGCAGCACGGCCCGCAGTTCGTCGCGCAGCGCGGCGATGTCGAACGCGGGCCCGAGCGTCAGCAACGCCTGCGAAAGCCCGCCGTAGCAGATCGTATGCGCCATCCGCGCGAGCCCGTCGAGCCGTGCGGCCGGCGGCGGATCGGCCGCGTGCGCGAGCGCGTCGCGCCACAGCGCGACGTACGCGTCGTAATGCCGGCGGTAGGCGGTGAGCGGCGACACCTGCCGCTCCAGCGCGAACAGCGCGCCCCACAGCGCCGCGTCGGCGCCGATCGCGTCGACCTGCAGGTCGACGAGCGCGGCGGCGAGTTGGGCCCGCGGCGCGCCGTGCAATCGCGCGATGGCGTCGCGCAGCCGGTCGGCCATCGCTTGTACGTGCCGATGGATGCAGAGCGCCGCGAGGCTCTGCTTGTCGCCGAAGTATTCGTAGAAGGTGCCGATGCTCACGCCCGCGACCGCCGCGATCTCGCGGATCGTCGCCTTCGCGTAGCCGCGTTCGAGCAAAAGCTGAACGAACGCCTGCTGCAGCGCGTCGGAACTCGCCTGCGCGCGCGACTGGCGCGGCCGGCGGCGCAAGGCGGGCGCGGGTTGCGCCGCCGGCTGGCCGGGCGGCGCCGGAACCTGAACATGTCGCGGCGGCATATTTGCTACTCTGGAAATCAGCAGGGCATGCGTTTTACCGGGGGCCGGAACCGGCGCCGACGCGTCATCCGTGCGGCATGACGCCGGCCGCCCGCGCAGCATGAGACCGGAGACACCTCGATGACCGACTCGACTCACGCCGTCACGAACCAGTTCGACGAACTGGTCGACTATAACCTCTTCGCGACGGACATCACGCTGCGCGATGCGCTCACCCGCGCGGGCGCCGACTGGGCCGTGCCGCAGCTCGACGCGTACGGCGCGCGGCTCGGCAGCGCCGACACCGCGCGCCTCGCCGACGAGGCGAACCGCCACACGCCGGAACTGCACACCTTCGACCGGCGCGGCCGGCGCATCGACCGCGTCGACTTCCACCCGGCGTGGCACACGCTGCTCGGCCAGTACCGCCACGAAGGCTTCGTGTCGCTCGCGTTCCGCGACACGCGCCGCGGCCGCTGGGCCGCGACCGCGGCCGGCTTCTACCTGCATGGCCAGATCGAGGCCGGCACGCTGTGCCCGGCGACGATGACGCAGGCCGCGATTCCCGTGCTGCAGAAGGAGCCCGCGCTGTGGGACCTGCTGCGCGACAAGCTCTACAGCAACGACTACGATCCGCGCGACGTGCCGGTCGCCGACAAGCGCTCGATCTGGTTCGGCATGGGCATGACCGAGAAACAGGGCGGCTCCGACGTGCGCGCGAACACGACGCTCGCGAGCCCCGTCGGCGCGGGCGGACGCAGCGGCGAATACCGGCTGCGCGGCCACAAGTGGTTTTTCTCGGCGCCGATGTGCGATGCCCACCTCGTCGTCGCACGCACCGAAGCCGGCAGCCCGTCGTGCTTCTACGTGCCGCGCTGGCGGCCGGACGGCACCAAGAACGCGGTCGAGATCCAGCGGCTGAAGGACAAGGTCGGCAACCGCAGCAACTCGAGCAGCGAGATCGAGCTGAACGACGCGTGGGGCATCATGCTCGGCGACGAAGGCCGCGGCATTCCGACCATCATCGAGATGGCCACCACCACGCGGCTGAACTGCGTGCTCGGCAGCGCGGCGATGCTGCGCCAGGGCGTCGTGCAGGCGATCGCGTACACGCGCCAGCGCCATGCGTTCGGCCGCGCGCTCGCCGAGCAGCCGCTGATGCGCACCGTGCTTGCCGATCTCGCGCTCGAAAGCGAGGCCGCGCTGTCCCTCTCGATGCGTCTCGCCGATGCGTTCGAGCGCGACGACTCGCCGCGCGAACGCGCGTGGAAGCGCATCGTCACGCCCGCCGCGAAATTCTGGGTGTGCAAGCGCGCGGTCGAGCTGACCGGCGAGGTGATGGAAGTGTTCGGCGGCAACGGCTACGTCGACGACGGCCCGATCGCGCGGCTGTTCCGCGAGGCGCCCGTCAACTCGATCTGGGAAGGCTCCGGCAACGTGATGTGCCTCGACGTGCTGCGCGCGATATCGCGCGAGCCCGACGCGGCCGCCGCGCTGTTCGCCGAACTCGCCGATCTCGGCGCGGGCGAACCGCGCATCCGCACGGCGCTCGATGCGCTGCGCGCGATGCTCGCGGCGCCGGCCGACACGCTCGAGGCGTCGGGCCGCGTGTTCGCGCAGCGGCTCGCGGTGCTCGCGCAGGCGTGCCTGCTGCGCCGCGATGCGCCGGCGGCCGTGGCCAACGCATTCGTCGCGACGCGGCTCGCCGCGCCCGACTGGGGCCGCATCGCAGGCGGCTTCGATCCGCACGCGATCGACGTCGCCGCGCTGCTGCAGCGCGCGTACCCGGCCTGACGCCCTTTTCTGACAGCTTGGTACGACCCAGTTCGCCTTCGATCGCCCGCCCGGAGTCCCGATGAACCTCGTCGCCGCCCTCGACCGCGCCGCCCGTGCGACGCCCGACCAGCCGTTCCTCGTCAGCGAATCCGCGACGATCACCTATGCCGCCGCACGCGAGCGCTCGCATCGCGCGGCAGCCGTGCTGAGCGCGCTCGGCGTCGCAGCCGGCGACCGTGTCGCCGCGATGTGCTTCAACACGCCGGCGTTCGTCGACCTGATGTTCGGCGCGTGGCGGCTCGGCGCGACGTTCGTGCCGGTCAACCACAAGCTGCAGGCGCCGGAAGTCGACTACGTGCTCGAACACAGCGGCAGCAAGGCGCTGCTGTTCGACGTGGCGCTCGCGCCGGTGGTCGAACGCCTCGTGCATCCCGCGCGGCGGCTCGTGACCGAAGGCGAGCTCGACGGCGTGCCGTGCTTCGACATGCTGTGCGCGACGATGGACGGCCTCGCGGGCATCGAGCCGGCCGACGACGACATCGCGCAGATCCTCTATACGTCCGGCACGACCGGCCACCCGAAAGGCTGCGTGCACAGCCACCGCACCGTGACGCTCGCGGCGATGCAGGCGGCGCTCGCAACCGGCATCGGCCGCCACGAGCGCACGCTGATGGCGATGCCGATCTGGCATTCGTCGCCGCTCAACAACTGGTTCGGCGGCACGCTGTACGCGGGCGGCACCGTCGTGCTGCTGCGCGAATATCATCCGCTGCGCTTCCTGCAGGCCGTCGAGCGCGAGCGCGTGACGCTGTATTTCGGCGCGCCGGTGTCGTACCTGCTGCCGCTCGACACGGTCGACGGCTTCGCGGCGTTCGACCTGTCGAGCGTGCGCGCGTGGCTGTACGGCGGCGGCCCGATCGGCCCCGCGCAGGCCGAACGTCTCACGCGTGCGTATCGCAGCAACGCGTTCTTCCAGGTGTACGGCATGACGGAAGCCGGGCCGGCCGGCACGACGCTGTATCCGGACGAGCAGATCGCGAAGGCCGGTTCGATCGGCCGCACCGGCGGCCCGGGCGTCGACCTGCGCGTCGTGCGGACGGACGGCCTCGACGCGCAACCGGGCGAGACCGGCGAGATCTGGCTGAAGACCGACAGCATGATGCTCGGCTATCTCGACGATGCGGCCGCGACGCGCGCCGCGTTCGCGCCGAACGGCTGGTACCGCACCGGCGACATCGCACGGATCGATCAGGATGGCTACCTGTTCATCGTCGACCGGCTGAAGGACATGATCGTGACAGGCGGCGAGAACGTCTATTCGAAGGAAGTGGAGGACGTGCTCGGCGCGCACCCGGACATCGCCGAGGCGGCCGTCGTCGGCGTCCCGCATCCCGACTGGGGCGAGACGGTCGTCGCTCACGTGGTGCTGCGCGCGGGCGCCGCGCCCGACGCGGATGCATTACGCGCGTTCTGTGGCGAGCGGCTGGCCGCGTACAAGATCCCGCGCGAATTCACGTTCGCGCAGGCGCTGCCGCGCACGCCGACGGGCAAGCTGCAGAAGTTCCTGCTGCGCGTGCGGCGCGAATAGCCGCTTGTGCGACCGCGGCAAAAGAAAAAGCCACCCGGCCCGACGGCCCGGTGGCTTTTTCGCATGATCGACGGGGCGGCGACATGCGCCGCCGCCTGCGCGTCACATCAAAGGCGGCTTACTTCCCGCCGATGCTCTTCAGCGGCTTCCACTCGCCCTTCTCGACCTTGTACATCGTGATGCCGCCGTTCTTCAGGTCGCCCTTCGCGTCATACGCGACGTGCGTCGACGTCACGCCGGCCATGTCGGTCTTCGCGAGCACCGGCAGGTACTTCGCCGGATCGGTCGAATCGGCCTTCTTCATCGCGTTGAACAGCGCCATCGCGCCGTCGTACGCGTACGGCGAGTACGTCTGCACGTCTTCGCCGAAGCGCTTCTTGTACTTGTCGGCGTACGTCTTGCCGCCCGGCATTTCTTCCAGCGGGAGGCCTGCCAGCGAAGCGATCGTGCCGTCGGCCGCGTTGCCCGCGATCTTCAGGAACGTCGGCGTCTTCACCATTTCGCCGCTCATCAGCGGGGCGGTGATGCCGAGCGCCTTCATCTGCTTGACCATCGGTGCCGCCTGCGAATCCGCGCCGCCGTAGTAGACGAGATCCGGCTTCGCCGCCTTCAGCTTGGTCAGGATCGCCTTGAAGTCGACCGCCTTGTCGTTCGTGAATTCACGGTCGACGATCGTCGCGCCCCCGGCCTTCGCGGCCTTCTCGAACTGGTCGGCGAGACCCTGGCCGTAGGCCGTGCGGTCGTCGACGATCGCGATCTTCTTCATGCCGAGATCCTTCGACGCGAACGTGCCGGCCACCGAGCCCTGCTGCGTGTCGGACGTCATCATGCGGAAGGTCGTCTTGTAACCCTGCTGCGTGTATTCCGGTGCGGTCGCCATCGCGATCTGCGGAATGCCCGCGTTCGCGTAGATGCGCGAAGCCGGAATCGTCGTGCCCGAGTTGAAGTGGCCGAGCATGCCCTTGATGCCGTCGTCGACGAGCTTCTGCGCGACCGTCGTGCCGGTGCGCGGGTCAGCCTGGTCGTCCTGCGTGTCGAGCACGAACTTCACCGGCTTGCCGCCGATCTTCGGGCTCGTCGCGTTGAAATCCTCGATCGCGAGCGCGATCCCGTTCTGCATATCCTTGCCGTAGTGCGCCTGCGCGCCCGTCATCGGCCCTGCGTAACCGATCTTCACGTCATCCGCATGGGCCGTCCCCGCCAGCGACATGACCGCGACAAACGTCGCGCCTGCCAGCTTTTTCATCGTGTGTTGCATAGCATCTCCTTGGTACCAGGGTAAATGGAGCGGCTTCGGGATCGCCTTGCCGCTTCCTATGTTTGATCCGAACGGCAAGGATGGTCAGCCGATCGTCATCAAATTCGCATTGCCACCCGCCGCGGCCGTGTTCACGCTCACCGAGCGCTCCGTCAGCAGCCGTTCCAGCGCGTAATCTTCCGCATCGCCGTTCTCGAACGCGCCCACCGACACGCCCTGCACCGACACGATCGGGCCCGGCCGCTGCGCGACGTCCTTCACGAGCGTCTGCAGTTCGTCGCTGTCGCCTTCGAACAGCACCGCGTCGAACGGCGCGTCGGCCTGCTTGCGCACGCTCGCGTGCGCCTTCAGCGACGCCGGCAGCGCGGCAACCAGCGCCTCGCCAGCGGCACCCGCGAACAGCGCGCGGTTACCGGTCGCCAGCACCGCCGCAAACTGCGCGCGCGCACCGCCCGGCGTGGCCGCGACACACAACACCGTGCCGCGCGGGCCGAGTGTATACGTGTTTCGCTCGCCCGTCGGACCGGTCAGCACCGCGGTCGCACCGGCCGGCACCTGGGCCAGATAGCCGTCGCAACGCGCGGCCAGCGCCGGCTCGCGCTGCTCGATCAGCCAGTCGCGCAGCGTCGTGAGCGCCGCCGCCGGGTTGCCGCGTGCGTCGCCTTCCACCGCGCCGTCCGCCACCAGCGACTGCGCGAGCGAACGCGGCAGGCCCGACGGACGCGTCGCGAGCAGGCGCTGCAGGTACAGCGCGCCGCCGGCCTTCGGGCCCGTGCCCGACAGCCCTTCGCCACCGAACGGCTGCACGCCGACCACCGCGCCGATCACGTTGCGGTTCACGTAGATGTTGCCGACGTGCGCATTCGAGATCACGTGCGCAATCGTCTCGTCGATGCGCGTGTGGATGCCGAGCGTCAGGCCATAGCCGGTCGCGCGGATCTGCTCGAGCAGCTTGTCGAGCTGGCTGCGGCGGTAACGCACCACGTGCAGCACCGGGCCGAACACCTCGCGCTTCAGCTCGTCGATGCTGCCGATCTCGATCAGCGTCGGCGGCACGAACGTGCCGTGCGCGCATGCGTCGGGCATCGGCAGTTGCGTGACCGCGTGCCCCTTGTCCTTCATCGCCGCGACGTGCGCGTCGATCGTCTGCTTCGCTTCGCCGTCGATCACCGGGCCGACGTCCGTCGATAGCCGGTCGGGATTGCCGAGCGCCAGTTCGTGCATCGCGCCCTTCAACATCGTGAGCGTGCGGTCCGCAACGTCGTCCTGCAGACACAGAACGCGCAGCGCCGAACACCGTTGACCGGCCGAGTCGAACGACGACTGCATCACGTCCGCGACGACCTGCTCCGCGAGCGCCGACGAGTCGACGATCATCGCGTTCTGGCCGCCCGTTTCGGCGATCAGCGGGATCGGCTTGCCGTCCGGGTCGAGACGCGCGGACAGCGTCTTGTTGATCAGGCGCGCGACTTCGGTCGAGCCGGTGAACATCACCGCACGCGTGCGCGCATCGGCCACCAGCGCCGCGCCGACCGTCTCGCCCGTGCCCGGCAGCAGCTGCACCGCACCGGCCGGCACGCCGGCCTCGCGCAGCAGGCGCACGGCCTGCGCGGCGATCAGCGGCGTCTGTTCGGCCGGCTTCGCGAGCACCGTGTTGCCGGCGGCGAGTGCCGCGGCGACCTGCCCCATGAAGATCGCGAGCGGGAAGTTCCACGGGCTGATACAGACCACGGGGCCCAGCGGGCGGTGCGTGTCGTTCGAGAATTCGTCGCGGATCTGCGCGGCGTAGTAGCGCAGGAAGTCGACTGCCTCACGAATCTCGGCGATCGCGTTCGGCAGCGACTTGCCGGCTTCGCGCACGATCAGGCCCATCAGCGTATGCATCTGCGCTTCGAGCAGGTCGGCCGCGCGCACCAGGCAATCGGCACGCGCATCGACCGGCGTCGCCTGCCAGATCGGCGCGGCGGCCACCGCGTGCGCGAGCGCCGCGCTCACGTGTTCGGCCGTCGCTTCGCTGACCGTGCCAACCAGGTCGCGCTGATCGGCCGGGTTGCGCACGTCGCGGGCCGGTGCGTCGGCGAGCGTGTCGTCGGCGAGCATCGGCGCCGCGCGCCACGGGAAATGCGCACTCGCGAGCAGCGCGGACGACAGCGACGCGAGGCGGTGTTCGTTCGACAGGTCGAGGCCCATCGAGTTGGGACGCTCGTCGCCGTACAGGTTGCGCGGCAGCGGGATCTTCGTATGCGGCGCGCCGAGCGGCACGACCTTCGATGCCTCGTCGACCGGATCGGCGACCAGCTCCTTCACCGACACGGTTTTATCCGCGATACGGTTCACGAACGACGTGTTCGCGCCGTTCTCGAGCAGGCGGCGCACCAGGTATGCGAGCAGCGTCTCGTGCGTGCCGACCGGTGCATACACGCGGCACGGACGGTTCAGCTTGTCGCGGCCGGTGACCTCCTCGTACAGCGGCTCGCCCATCCCGTGCAGGCACTGGAACTCGTACTGGCCCGGGTAGTAATTCTGGCCCGCGAGCTGGTAGATCGCGGCCAGCGTGTACGCGTTGTGCGTGGCGAACTGCGGGTACACGGCATCCGGCGCCGCGAGGAGCTTCTTCGCGCACGCGAGGTACGACACGTCGGTGTAGATCTTGCGCGTGTAGACCGGATAGCCTTCGAGGCCGTCGACCTGCGCACGCTTGATCTCGGTATCCCAGTACGCGCCCTTCACGAGGCGGATCATCAGGCGATGGCGGCTGCGGCGCGCGAGATCGATCAGGTAGTCGATCACGAACGGGCAGCGCTTCTGGTAGCCCTGCACGACGAAGCCGATGCCGTTCCAGCCTGCGAGATCCGGATCGAAGCACAGCGCCTCGAGCAGGTCGAGCGACAGTTCGAGGCGGTCGGCCTCTTCGGCGTCGATGTTCAGGCCGATGTCGTAGCGGCGCGCGAGCAGCGCGAGCGCGCGCACGCGCGGCAGCAACTCGCTCATCGTGCGGTCCTGCTGCGAGCGCGAGTAGCGTGCGTGCAGCGCGGACAGCTTGATCGAGATGCCCGGGCCTTCGTAGATGCCGCGGCCGCCGGCCGCCTTGCCGATCGCGTGGATCGCCTGTTCGTACGACGCGTAGTAGCGCTGCGCGTCCTCTTCGGTCGTCGCCGCTTCGCCGAGCATGTCGTACGAGTAGCGGAAACCGCGCGCTTCGTACTTGCGGCTGTTCGCCAGTGCTTCGGAAATCGTTTCGCCGGTGACGAACTGCTCGCCCATCAGGCGCATCGCCATGTCGACGCCCTTGCGGATCAGCGGCTCGCCGCCGCGGCCGATCAGGCGCGTGAGCGCCGACGACAGCCCGGCTTCGCTGTTGGTCGTCACGAGCTTGCCGGTGATCATCAGCCCCCACGTGGCCGCGTTCACGAACAGCGACGGCGCGTGACCGACGTGCGAGCGCCAGTCGCCCTTGCTGATCTTGTCGCGGATCAGCGCATCGCGGGTCGCGCGATCGGGAATGCGCAGCAGCGCTTCGGCGAGGCACATCAGCGCGACGCCTTCCTGGCTCGACAGCGAGAACTCGTGGATCAGCCCTTCGACGCCGCCGCCGGAGCTCTTCTCGCGCAGCGCCTCGACGAGCTTCGTCGCGAGCGCCTGCACGTCCGCCTGCAGGTTCGCGGGCAGGCGGGCCTGGCCGAGCAGGAACGGCACGCATTCCGGCTCGGGGCGGCGGTACGCCGCCGTGATCGCCGCGCGCAGCACCGATTGCGGTTGCACGTTCTGCGCGAACTCGAGGAACGGATGCGGCGAGTTGTCGTCGTCGCCGTCCGCGGACTGACCGTCGGCGAGTTCCGTCACGCCGCTGTGGCCCGACAGCTCGGGCGGCAGCTGGCCGTGCTCGATCCGCTCGAGATACGCGAAGATCGCCTGCTTGATCAGCCAGTGGGGAGTGCGCTCGAGACGCGCGGCGGCGTCCTTGAGGCGCGAGCGGAGTAGGTCGTCGACTTTGACGCCGAGAGTCGTGCTTGCCATGGTGGGTTCGTGCGCCGGTGCGAGCCCGGCAATGTGGTGTGAGAGGATGCGCGAAATCCTACGGCACGCAATAAAAAGGTGCAACCAAATTACGAGATGGGTTGCACCACAAGGTTACTCAATATAATCAGCCACTTATACGGTTGCAACCTAGGAGTTGCCCGTGGTCGGAAGCTCGGTGTTTTCCCTGATCGGGCCGGTTCGACATGCGTGCGCAACCTTCCGCGCGGGTCGAGGCGGACGAAAACGGGTTGCACTGGGTGTGGCGGGAGGTGCGGCGCCCGGGCACGGCCGGGCGGCAAGAGACGGTTCGGGTGTATCCGGCCCGGCGGCCGGGGGTGCAACGCAGCGGCACGCGGCACGGCGGCCGCATGCCGCGCCGCTCAGCTCAGATGTCCAGCGGATCGACCTCGACGCTCCACCGCAGCACGCCCTTCAGCGCGCGCAACTCAGGCTGCCATGCGCGCAGCGCATGCTGCAGCGCCGCCCGCGATGCGCTTTCGAGCAGCAACTGCGCGCGATGCACGTTCGCGACCTTGACGATCGTCATCGGCACCGCGTCGTAGACGGTCACGCGATCGGCGCCCGGCAGCCCCGGCAACGCGGCCGCGGCTTGCAGCAGGAACGCGAGCGCGGCGTCGAGCGTGCGCCCTTCGGCGCGCAGCAGCGCCTGGTAGACGAACGGCGGCAGGTGCGCGTCGCGGCGCTCGCCGAGCGTCGAATTCGCGAAGCCGACGTAATCCTGCCGCCCGAGCGCGTGGTACAGCGCGTGACGCGGGTAACGTGTCTGCACGAGCACTTCGCCCGGCAGCCCGGCGCGGCCCGCGCGGCCGCTCACCTGCATCAGCTGCGCGAACAGCCGTTCGCTCGCGCGGAAGTCGTGCGAGAACAGCGCGGTGTCGGCATTGAGCACGCCGACGAGCGACACGCGCTGGAAGTCGTGCCCCTTCGCGATCATCTGCGTGCCGACGAGGATATCGACCTCACCCGCATGCACATCGGAAAAGAGCGCCTGGGCGCTGCCCTTGCGGCGCGTGCTGTCCGCGTCGATCCGCAGCACGCGCGCGCCCGGCACGGCTTCGGCGAGCGCCTCCTCGATCCGTTGCGTGCCGCGCCCGAGCGGCGCGATGTCGACGTTGCCGCACTCGGGGCACGACCGCGGAATGCGCGATTCCCAGCCGCAGTGATGGCAGCGCAACGCGTGCTCGGGCTTGTGCAGCACGACGTACGCGCTGCAGCGCGGGCAGCCTGCGACCCAGCCACAGGCGTCGCACGCGAGCTGCGGCGCATAACCGCGCCGGTTCAGGAACACGAGGCTCTGTTCGCCACGCTCTAGCCGCGCCTTCAGCGCCGCGACGAGCGGCCCCGACAGCCCGCCCATCGACGCGCGCCCGCGCCGCCGCTCCTCTTCGAGATCGATCAGCCGCACGGTCGGCAGCGTCGCGTCGGCCACCGCGCGGCGCGAGAGCGTGAGCCGCGTGTAGCGGCCCTGCTCGGCCTGCCACCAGCTTTCGAGCGATGGCGTCGCCGAGCCGAGCACGACCGTGATGCCGAGCTGCTTCGCGCGCCACACGGCGAGGTCGCGCGCTGAATAGCGCAGCCCTTCCTGCTGCTTGTACGCGGGCTCGTGCTCCTCGTCGACGACGATCAGCGCGAGCGTCGGCATCGACGCGAGCACCGCGAGGCGCGTGCCGAGCACGATCCGCGCGCGGCCCGTATGCGCGGCGAGCCAGTTGCGCGCACGCTCGCCCTCCGCGAGCCCGCTGTGCAGCGTGACGATCGCGTCATCGGCGAGCGCCCCCGCGAAGCGCGCGCGAAACGCGGCCTCGAACTGCGGCGTCAGGTTGATTTCGGGAACGAGCACGAGCGCCTGCGCATCCGGCCGCGCGTCGAGCAG
Organism: Burkholderia sp. HI4860; assembly: GCF_002223045.2. NCBI lineage: Bacteria > Pseudomonadati > Pseudomonadota > Betaproteobacteria > Burkholderiales > Burkholderiaceae > Burkholderia > Burkholderia sp. HI4860. The sequence goes on from NZ_NKFO02000003.1 coordinate 1,797,867, forward strand.
CGACGCGAGCGCATGCAGATAGACCTCGGTCTTGCCGCTGCCCGTCACGCCGTGCAGCAGGAACGGCGCGAAGCCCTGCGCGGCGCGGATCGCGTCGAGCGCCTCGGCCTGTTGGTCCGTGAGCGCCGGCGGCACAGTTCGTCCACCGGCTGCCAACAGGTTATCCACAGCTTTGGGCACAGGCGCATCGCCCCAGCCGATCTCCTCGATGTCGACCCAGCCGCGCGCTGCCCAGTCGTCGAGCGTGGCCGCGGCCTTCGGGTGCAGCGCGCGCGCGTCGGGCAGCGCCAGCGAGCCGGTGTCGACCAGCGCCTGCGCGAGCCGACGCAGCGCGGCGCCGCGCGCGGGCAATGCATCGGGCAGCGCCGTGCGGCCCGCTTCCGTCGGCCGGTAACGCACCTCGGGCGCGAGCAGCCGCCCCCAGCGCCCCGCATCGCGCAGCGCCTGCGGCAGCGCCGGCAGCGCGACCTCGCCACGCCCGCGTTGGTAGTAATCCGCGGCGAACGACACGAGCGCGAGCCAGTCCGGCGACAACGGCGGCAGGTCGGTGCAGATCGCGTCGATCGCGCGCAGCCGCGACGGCGGCACGTCGGTGTGAGTCGTCACTTCGCAGACGAGCCCAACGGCCTGCCGCTTGCCGAACGGCACCTGCACGAGCGTGCCGGGTCCGGGCGCCGGTTGCGCGTCGCAGCGGTAATCGAACAGGGTCGCGAGCGGATGGTCGAGCGCGACGCGCAGATAGGTGCCGCTCATCGCGGCGCTCCGGCGGCGGGATGCGCCGCATGGGCATGGACGGCCGACATCCGCGCCCGCCTCGGGGCAGCGAACTTAAAGTAAAACTTCAGTTTCGGCGCTAAGTTTTGGATTCGCATTAGGAATCGCCGTATACCCTGCCCAGCCTGTGGATAACTTTGTTGAGAACTCGCCGCTCGATGGCCGCAACGCGCGCGGGGACGCGCTTTGCGCTGATTTTCGCCGCTTGTTGCGGTGCCCCGCGAAGCCTTATGCCATAAGGCTGCTATTCAAATTACCGAACCATAGCGAGACAAATTGACCGATACAGGGCTCTACCGCGCTGCAACGTGGAAAATGTGTATAAGTCAAGTCTTGACAAGCACTGAATCGGCAACCGGTGAGGGGTTGCGCCCTGTTTAGTGCCGATAGCGAAACGCCGTCACGCCGCAGTGCAGCATGACAGCGCTTGCGTTCAGCCGGCGGCTCCGCTACGGATCGCGCGGCTGTGGCGATGGACTTCGTCGACAAGTTCGGCGACGTGATCGGGCGACGTGAATTGCGAAATGCCGTGCCCGAGGTTGAATACGTGGCCCGGATGGTTGCCATAGCTGTCGAGCACCGCGCGCGCCTGCTCGCGCACCGCGGCCGGCGGCGCAAACAGGATCGTCGGGTCGAGGTTGCCCTGCAGCGCGACCTTGCCCGCGACGCGCTCGCGCGCCTGGCCGAGGTTGACCGTCCAGTCGAGCCCGACCGCGTCGACGCCGGTCGCCGCGATCTCCTCGAGCCACAGCCCGCCGCCCTTCGTGAACGTGATCACCGGCACGCGTTCGCCGTCGTGCTCGCGCTTGAGCTGCGACACCACGCGGCGGATGTAGTCCAGCGAGAAGCGCTGGTACGCGCCGTCCGCCAGCGCGCCGCCCCACGTATCGAAGATCATCACGGCCTGCGCGCCCGCTTCGATCTGCGCGTTCAGGTACGCGGCCACCGCCTGCGCGTTCACGTCGAGGATCCGGTGCATCAGGTCGGGGCGCGAATACGCCATCGACTTCACCGTGCGGAAGTCGTCCGACCCGCCGCCTTCGACCATGTAGCACGCGAGCGTCCACGGGCTGCCCGAAAAACCGATCAGCGGCACGCGTTGGCGGCCCTGGCCGTCGGTGAGCGCGCGACGGATCTCGCGCACGGCGCCCGTCACGTAGCCGAGCGTTTCCTCGATGTCCGGCACCGCAAGCTTCGCGACGTCGGCCTCGGTACGCACCGGATGCGCGAACTTCGGCCCTTCGCCGACCTGGAAGTCGAGGCCGAGCCCCATCGCGTCCGGAATCGTCAGGATGTCCGAGAACAGGATCGCGGCGTCGAGCGGAAAGCGCTCGAGCGGCTGCAGCGTCACTTCGGTCGCGTAGTCGGGATGCTTCGCGAGACCGAGGAAGCTGCCGGCGCGTGCGCGCGTCGCGTTGTATTCGGGCAGGTAGCGGCCCGCCTGGCGCATCAGCCAGATCGGCGTGTAGTCGGTCGGCTCGCGCAGAAGCGCACGCAGGAAGGTGTCGTTGAGCAGGGTATGGGCCACGGTAGGAGCGACGGTGCGAGGGCAAAGCGGCATTTTACCGGACAGCCGCCCTCAGGCTGCGCATGCCGACGCGATGGCGGCCATATGACGCGCGCGATGGCTCCGTTATGATCGGACGCTCATATCGAACCAAACGAAGGAGGAGACCGATGAAGACACTCGCCACGCTCGCCGCGACCGCACTGCTTTGCTGCACCGCCGCGCACGCGCAGACCGCCACGCTCGCCGCTGCCGCCGCACCAGGCGCCGGCTCGCGGCTCGACGACGTGCTCGCGCGCGGCACGCTGCGCGTGTGCACGACGGGCGACTACAAGCCGTATTCGTACTACCGCGCGGACGGCCGCTTCGAGGGCATCGACATCGACATGGCCGAATCGCTCGCGAAGTCGCTCGGCGTGAATGCCGACTACGTGAAGACGAGCTGGCCGAACCTGACCGGCGATTTCGTCGCGAAATGCGACATCGCGGTGGGCGGCGTGTCGACGACGCTCGAGCGCCAGAAGCGCGTGTTCTTCACGCAGCCGTACGTCGTCGACGGCAAGACGCCGATCGTGCGCTGCGCGGACGCCGACAAATACCAGAGCGTCGCGCAGATCGACCGGCCGGAAACGCGCGTGATCGTGAACCCGGGCGGCACCAACGAGCGTTTCGCGAAGCAGTATTTCACACACGCGAACCTCACCGTCTATCCGGACAACGTAACGATCTTCAAGCAGATCCTCGCCGGCAAGGCGGACGTGATGGTGACGGATGCATCCGAGACGCTGCTGCAGCAAAAGCTGAATCCAGGCCTGTGCTCGGTGCATCCAGACAAGCCGTTCCAGTTCGGCGAGAAGGCGTACATGGTGCCGCGCGGCGACGTCGCGTTCCAGCAGTACGTCGACCAGTGGCTGCATCTCGCGCTGTCGACCGGCGAATATCAGGCGATTTCGGATAAATGGCTGAAGTAAGCAGGCTCGTGCGTGGCAGCAGATAGCGGGCACCGACCCCGCCTCCGACGCCCGCAAAAATCGCTGCGCGGCGGTGGCCTCATCACCGCCGTTACACTTCGCTGCGGTGTGCCGACGCCCGGAAAATCGGCCCGGTGCCACCGAATTGGCCGAACGGCCGACTTCCGCGCCTGCCAATCACGTTTCAAAATCTTTCTGACGAATGAATCGTCATGCGCGGTATCGGCCGGACGGCGCATTTTCTCGCGTGCAAATCGGCAATTCGTCGAGCCTGATACGCGTGAAAAACGCATCGTGCGCATGCGCTGAAAACGCTGCGGAAAATATGGGTAAAAATGACCTTTTTCAGGCCCTCAAAAACAGCAAAAAATCCCGGAAAGCCTTATCTGGCGGGCGTTACAACCTGAAACACTTTGTTACCGCGACGGGTCATTAATTCGCCCACAATGGCCTCAACGGTTTCAACACGGATGCGGTCTCGTGTGCCAAGTGTGAGCGGACGCGAAGCGCTGCGAGCCAGTCGGTCACGTACCGAAGCCCTTCCGAGGGGCATCCCTGTTGGAGTCGTTTCCGGCCCCCGCCGGACTCGGTTTCATCTTTGGTCTCCTCGCGCTAACCCCGTAGCGTGTGGTTTTTAGCGGGCTAATAAGCCCGCTTTTTTTCGTCCATCGAAAACGCAACGGCCCGCAGGCCGCCGCGTTTTTCCCGCCTTCATGCCGCGCTACGCGGTCTTCTGCACGTCGAGCTTCAGTTCCTCGATCATCCGGTCGCGCATCACGAACTTCTGCACCTTGCCCGTCACCGTCATCGGCAGCTCGTCGACGAAGCGAATGTAGCGCGGGATCTTGTAGTGCGCGATCTGCCCGTTGCAGAACGCACGCACGTCGTCCTCCGTCATCTGCTCGTCTGCGCGCAGCACGATCCACGCGCACAGCTCCTCGCCGTACTTCGCGTCGGGCACACCGAATACCTGCGCGCTCTGAATCTTCGGATGCCGAAACAGGAATTCCTCGATCTCGCGCGGATAGACGTTCTCGCCGCCGCGAATCACCATGTCCTTCAGCCGGCCGACGATGTTGCAGTAGCCGTCCGCATCGAGCGTCGCGAGGTCGCCCGTATGCATCCAGCCGTCCACCAGCACCTCGCGCGTCTTCGCGTCGTCGTCCCAGTAGCCGAGCATCACCGAATAGCCCTTCGTGCACAGCTCGCCCGTCGTGCCGACCGGCACGATGGCGCCGCTCGGATCGACGATCTTCACTTCCAGGTGCGGCTGGATGCGCCCGACCGTCGTCGTGCGCTTCTCGAGCGGATCGTCGGTCGAGCTCTGGAACGACACGGGGCTCGTTTCCGTCATTCCGTACGCGATCGTGATCTCCGACAGGTGCATCTGCGACACGACGCGCTTCATCGTCTCGATCGGGCACGGCGAGCCGGCCATGATCCCGGTGCGCAGCGTCGACAGGTCGAATTTCGCGAACTCGGGGTGATCGAGCTCGGCGATGAACATCGTCGGCACGCCGTGCAGCGCGGTGCAGCGCTCGTCGGCCACCGCCGCGAGCGTCGCGACCGGGTCGAACGCCTCGCCGGGGAACACCATCGCCGCACCCGTCGACACGCAGGCGAGCACGGCCAGCACCATCCCGAAGCAGTGATACAGCGGCACCGGGATGCACAGCGTGTCCTGCTCGGTGAAACGCATCGCCGTCGCGATCGAGCGCCCGTTGTTGACGACGTTACGGTGCGTGAGCGTCGCGCCCTTCGGGCTGCCGGTCGTGCCGCTCGTGAACTGGATGTTGATCGGCTCGTTGGCCGAGAGCGTCGCGCCGATCGCATCGAGCAATGCGGGATCGACGGCCTGGCGGCCGCGCGCCATCAGGTCCGCGAAGCGGAACATGCCGGCCGGCGCGACGTCGCCCATCGACACGACCGTGCGCAGGCTCGGCACGCGCGCTGCATGAAGATCGCCCGGCGTCGCGGTCGCGAGCTCCGGCGCGATGGTCTGCAGCATCTCGACGTACGCGGACGTCTTGAAGCGCTCGGCGGCGATCACGGCCTTGCAGCCGACCTTGTTCAGCGCGTATTCGAGTTCCGACAGCCGGTAGGCCGGATTGATGTTGACGAGCACCGCGCCGATCCGCGCGGTCGCGAACTGGGTGAGCAGCCATTCGCTGCGGTTCGGCGACCAGATGCCGACGCGATCGCCCTTCACGATGCCGAGCGAGGCCAGACCCGCGGCCAGCACGTCGACCTCGTTCGCGAACTCGCGCCAGGTCCAGTGCACCTGCTGCTCGCGGAACACGACGGCCGGACGATCGGGAAAGCGCCCGGCCGTGTCGAGCAGGAACCGGCCGATCGTCGCTTCGGAGAGCGGCACGTCGGTCGTGCCGCGCACATACGACAAGCCGTTTTCGGGCGCGATCAGCGCGCCTACGCCAAGGTCTGCTGCCATGAATGTCTCCGTCCTTTTTGTCTGGTCGGCCTGCGCGCGCCTTCGGCGCCCGCCTCCGCCGCGCACTCGCGACGAACGGCCTCCACGCGGATGATGACGCGCGTGGCTGACGACACTCTGACATCAAATCACGGCGAACGGATGAAATAGCACGACCGGACGGAACGATCCGGCCCGCAAAAATCAGACGAACCCGACGGACGAAAAAAAAGCAGCCCGAAGGCTGCTTTCTTTCGCGGGATACGCGGCGCGGCTCAGTGCCGGCTGCGAATCTTCGCCAGACGCTGGATCGCCTCGAGCTGCGCCATCGCGGTCGCGAGCTCGGATTGCGCCTTCGCGAGGTCGAGATCCGACTTCGCGTTCTGCAGCGTTTCCTCGGCACGCTTGCGTGCTTCCTCGGCTTTCGCCGCGTCGAGGTCCTTGCCGCGGATCGCGGTATCGGCGAGCACCGTCACGGCGCCCGGCTGCACTTCGAGAATGCCGCCCGCGACGAACACGAATTCGTCGTTGCCGCCCTCGACTTCGATGCGCACCGCACCCGGACGAATCCGCGTGATCAGCGGCGTGTGGCCCGGCAGAATGCCCAGCTCACCCGTTTCGCCCGGCAGCGCGACGAATTTCGCCTCGCCCGAGAAGATCTGCTCTTCCGCGCTGACGACGTCTACTTTGATGGTTGCCATATCGACTCCTGTCGATCGGAGCGGGCGCTGAAAAGCCCACTTCGATCCCATGCACGGCGGATTGAGCATAGTGCGTGGGTGCCGTGTCTCCTATCGCCAGCGCTATAGGAGAATCAACGGCCAACGGCACCCGCTGCGTTACACCCGACCCTTACGAGATCTTCTTGGCCTTTTCGAAGGCTTCGTCGATCGTGCCGACCATGTAGAACGCCTGTTCCGGCAGGTGGTCGCACTCGCCGTCGACGATCATCTTGAAGCCGCGGATCGTTTCCTTCAGCGGCACGTACTTGCCCGGCGAGCCCGTGAACACTTCAGCAACGTGGAACGGCTGCGACAGGAAACGCTGGATCTTACGCGCGCGCGCGACCGACAGCTTGTCTTCCGGCGACAGTTCGTCCATGCCCAGAATCGCGATGATGTCGCGCAGTTCCTTGTAGCGCTGCAGCGTCTGCTGAACGCGACGGGTGATCGAGTAGTGCTCTTCACCGATCACGTTCGGGTCGATCTGGCGCGACGTCGAGTCGAGCGGGTCGACCGCCGGGTAGATACCCAGCGAAGCGATGTCACGCGACAGAACGACGGTTGCGTCCAGGTGGCCGAAGGTCGTAGCCGGCGACGGGTCGGTCAAGTCATCCGCAGGGACGTACACGGCCTGGACCGACGTAATCGAGCCCTTCTTGGTCGACGTGATGCGCTCTTGCAGCTTGCCCATTTCTTCAGCCAGCGTCGGCTGATAGCCCACTGCCGACGGCATACGGCCGAGCAGTGCCGACACTTCGGTACCGGCCAGCGTGAAACGGTAGATGTTGTCGACGAAGAACAGCACGTCGAGGCCTTCGTCACGGAAGTGCTCGGCCATCGTCAGGCCGGTCAGCGCGACGCGCAGACGGTTGCCCGGCGGCTCGTTCATCTGGCCGTACACCAGCGCGACCTTGTCGAGAACGTTCGAGTCCTTCATTTCGTGGTAGAAGTCGTTCCCTTCACGGGTACGCTCGCCCACGCCCGCGAACACGGAGTAACCGCCGTGTTCCTTCGCGATGTTGTTGATGAGCTCCATCATGTTGACGGTCTTGCCCACACCAGCACCGCCGAACAGGCCCACCTTGCCGCCCTTTGCGAACGGGCAGATCAGGTCGATGACCTTGATACCCGTTTCGAGCAGTTCGGTCGACGGCGACAGTTCGTCGAACGCCGGCGCCTTCTGGTGGATCGAACGCGTCGTTTCGCTTTCGATCGGGCCAGCTTCGTCGATCGGACGGCCAAGCACGTCCATGATTCGGCCGAGGGTCGGCTTGCCGACCGGCACCGAGATCGGCTTTGCCGTGTTCTTCACGGTCAGACCGCGGCGCAGGCCGTCGGATGCACCCAGACAGATGGTACGGACAACGCCGTCGCCCAGCTGCTGCTGGACTTCGAGCGTCAGTTCCGAGCCATCGAGAATGAGCGCGTCGTAGATCTTCGGCATGCTGTCGCGCGGGAATTCCACGTCGATAACGGCGCCGATGCACTGTACGATCTTGCCTTCTACCAAAGCAGCAGTACTCATCGCTTTTCCTTTAAATACCTGATTCTTTACTCGCGCAAAGGCGCAGTTGTCGTCCCGGGCGCGCGCTTAAACAGCGGCTGCGCCGCCGACGATCTCCGACAGTTCTTTCGTGATCGCGGCCTGACGGCTCTTGTTGTATACGAGCTGCAGTTCGCTGATCACCGTCTTCGCGTTGTCGGACGCGGCCTTCATCGCGACCATGCGCGCCGATTGCTCGGACGCCATGTTTTCCGCGACGGCCTGGTACACCAGCGCCTCGACGTAACGCACGAGCAGTTCGTCGACGACTGCCTGCGCGTCCGGCTCGTAGATGTAGTCCCACGACGTGGCCGGCGTACCATCGTCGGCTTCGAAGTGTTCCGACGACAGCGGCAGCAGCTGCTCGATCACGGCTTCCTGCTTCATCGTGTTGACGAAGCGCGTGTAAGCGATATAAACCGCCGACAGCTTGCCTTCCGAGTACAGGTCGAGCTGCGTCTTCACGGCGCCGATCAGCTTGTCCAGATGCGGGGTGTCGCCGAGGTGCACGACCTGCGACATCACCTTCGCGCCGAAGCGGTTCAGGAACCCGAGGCCCTTGCTACCGATCGCGGTGGCTTCGACCTTCTGGCCCTTCTCTTCCAGCTCCTTGAACTTCTGCACCGTCGCACGCAGCACGTTGGTGTTCAGACCACCGCACAGCCCCTTGTCCGTCGTGACGAGGATGATGCCGGCCGTCTTCGCATCTTCGTTCGCCACCATGAACGGGTGGCGGTACTCCGGGTTCGCGCGGCTCATGTGCGCGGCGATGGCACGGACCTTGTCCGCATACGGACGAGCGGCGCGCATGCGTTCCTGCGCGCGGCGCATCTTCGATGCGGCCACCATTTCCATCGCCTTCGTGATCTTGCGCGTGTTCTGCACGCTCTTGATCTTGCCGCGAATTTCCTTCATTCCAGCCATAGCTTGCTCCTTGACCGAAGCGGCGCGGGCGCATCAGCACCCGCGCGGCCTCAGTGTGTCACTCGCGGATCAATAGGCACCGGACTTCTTGAAGGATTCGATCGCCGAGCGCAGTGCGCCTTCGTCGTCCTTCGAGAGATCCTTGGTGTCTTCGATGCGCTTGATGAGGTCAGCGTGGCTGGTCTTCAGGTTTTCGCGCAGGCCCTTCTCGAACGACAGCACTTGCTTGACGTCGAGGTCGTCGAGGTAGCCGTTGTTGGCGGCGTACAGCGACACGGCCAGTTCCCACACCTGCAGCGGCTGGTACTGCGGCTGCTTCAGCAGTTCCGTCACGCGGCGGCCGCGCTCGAGCTGCTTGCGGGTCGCTTCGTCGAGGTCCGATGCGAACTGGGCGAATGCCGCCAGTTCACGATACTGCGCGAGGTCGGTACGGATACCGCCCGACAGCTTCTTCACGACCTTCGTCTGCGCGGCGCCACCGACTCGCGACACCGACACGCCGGCGTTGATTGCCGGGCGGATGCCTGCGTTGAACAGGTCGGTTTCCAGGAAGATCTGGCCGTCGGTAATCGAGATCACGTTCGTCGGAACGAACGCGGTCACGTCGCCAGCCTGCGTTTCGATGACCGGCAGTGCCGTCAGCGAGCCACTCTTGCCCTTCACTTCGCCGTTCGTGAACTTCTCGACATACTCTTCCGACACGCGAGCAGCACGCTCGAGCAGACGCGAGTGGAGATAGAACACGTCGCCCGGGTACGCTTCACGGCCCGGCGGGCGGCGCAGCAGCAGCGAGATCTGACGGTATGCCCAAGCTTGCTTGGTCAAGTCGTCATAGATGATCAGCGCGTCCTGGCCGCGGTCGCGGAAGTATTCGCCCATCGTGCAGCCGGCGTACGGTGCGAGGTACTGCATCGCGGCCGAATCCGAAGCCGAAGCGGCGACGACGATCGTGTATTCCATCGCGCCCGTTTCTTCGAGCTTGCGAACCACGTTCATGATCGACGAAGCCTTCTGGCCGATCGCGACGTAGATACAGATCAGGTCCTTGCCCTTCTGGTTGATGATCGCGTCGAGCGCCACCGCGGTCTTGCCGCACTGACGGTCGCCGATGATCAGCTCGCGCTGGCCACGGCCGATCGGCACCATTGCGTCGATCGACTTGATGCCCGTCTGCACCGGCTGCGACACCGACTTACGCCAGATCACGCCCGGGGCGATCTTTTCGATCGCGTCGGTCAGCTTGGCGTTGACCGGGCCCTTGCCGTCGATCGGGTTGCCGAGCGCATCGACCACGCGGCCGACGAGTTCCGGACCAACCGGGACTCCGAGAATGCGGCCCGTCGTCTTGACGATGTCGCCTTCCGAGATGTGTTCGTATTCGCCGAGAATCACCGCGCCGACCGAGTCGCGCTCGAGGTTCAGCGCGAGGCCGAACGTGTTGCCCGGAAACTCGAGCATTTCGCCCTGCATCACGTCCGACAGGCCGTGGATACGCACGATACCGTCGGTCACGGAGATCACGGTGCCCTGGTTGCGAACGTCTGCGCTCGCTTCAAGGCCCTGGATCCGGCTCTTGATCAGCTCGCTGATCTCAGAGGGATTGAGTTGCATTATTCGCTCCTGATAGTCAATTCTGTTGCGTGCCGGCGTGGCGCTCAGGCGGTCAACGCAGCCTGCATCGATGCGAGGCGCGCGCGAACCGAGGTGTCGAGCACTTCGTCGCCGACCGTCACGCGCACGCCGCCAATCAGCGACGAATCGACTGCGACCGTCGGTTTCAGCTTGCGCTTGAACTTGCGTTCGAGGCCCGAGACGAGACTCTCGAGATCCGCGCCGTTCAGCGGGAACGCGCTCACGATCTCGGCGTCGGCTGCACCTTCACGTTCGTTCTTGAGCGCCTCGAACTGCTCGGCGATTTCCGGCAGCAGCGCGATGCGATGATTGTCGACCAGCATCTGCACGAAGTTCTTCGCTTCGGCGCCAGCTCCGAGCGGCGACTTCACCGCAGCAAGCAGCAACTCGGCTACTTGCGTGCGCGTCACCTTCGGGCTCGACGCGACCGACAGGACTTCCGGCAGACGCGCAACCTGGGCCAGCTCTTGCACGAGCGTGGACCAGGCGGCGATGTCACCGCCCTCGGCCACGCGGAACAGCGCTTCTGCGTAAGGGCGGGCGATGGTTGCAAGTTCGGCCATGATCAGAGCTCGGCTTTCAGTTGATTCAGCAGTTGGGCGTGGGCCGTTTGATCGACTTCGCGCTTCAGGATCTGCTCGGCGCCCTTCACGGCCAGCGTGGCGACTTCACCACGCAGCGCTTCGCGCGCCTTCACGATTTGCTGTTCTGCTTCCGCCTTCGCCTGGGCGATGATGCGGGCGGCTTCAGCCTGGGCGTTGGCCTTGATTTCCTCGGCGACCGCCTGGGCACGCTTTTCAGCGTCGGCGATGCGCTGCTGGCCGTCATTGCGGGCCTGCGCGAGTTCCTGGTCCACGCGCTTGTGCGCTGCGTCGAGTTCTGCCTTGCCCTTCTCGGCGGCGGCGAGGCCGTCGGCGATCTTCTTCGAACGTTCGTCGAGGGCGTTGATCAACGGCGGCCACACGAATTTCATCGTGAACCACGCGAGGACCAGGAACACGACCATTTGCGCAAACAGAGTTGCGTTGAGATTCACGGTGTTTCCTTATCTGCTATTCCGGAAAAATGAAACGGTAAGGCGCTCATCGAGTTGCATTCGATCAGCGCCCCAAGTCTCCGTTCCGCCCTGCGCCGGCTTGCGCCGGACGCATATTTCCGAGGAACCTTAGCCTGCGAGCTTCGACAGGAGCGGGTTCGCGAACGCGAACAGCATTGCAACACCCACGCCGATCAGGAATGCCGCGTCGATCAGACCAGCCAGCAGGAACATCTTCGTTTGCAGCGGGTTGATGAGTTCCGGCTGACGTGCGCAGGCTTCGATGTACTTACCACCCATCAGCGCGATACCGATACAGGCGCCGATTGCACCCAGGCCGATGATGATGCCGATACCGATGGCGGTCAGACCCTGGATGTTGGCGATGTAAGCTTGCATGATCACTCCTTTGTGAAAAGACTTGGAACTGAGATTTAAAAAACTAAAACGGAAACTCTTTGTTGCACGCCGCGCTTAGTGCTTGTCGTGCGCCTGGCCGAGATACACCAGCGTCAGCATCATGAAAATGAATGCCTGCAACAGAACAATCAGGATGTGGAAGATTGCCCAGACGCTACCCGCGATCACATGACCAACGAAGCCGAGGAACGTTGCGTCGCCACCGAAGCTCCACATGCTGCCGAGCAGGGCGATCAACAGGAACAACAGCTCACCCGCGTACATGTTGCCGAACAGCCGCATACCGAGGGAGACGGTCTTCGCGAGATATTCGACGATGTTGAGCGCGAGGTTCGGGATCCACAGCAGCGGGTGGGCGCCAAACGGTGCCGACAGCAGCTCATGCACAAAGCCGCCCGCGCCCTTGATCTTGATGCTGTAGTAGATCATCAGGACGAACACGCCGAGCGCGATGCCGAGCGTGCCGTTCAGGTCGGCCGTCGGGACGATGCGATGGTGGGAAATCACGTCCGACAGACCGAGCAGGCCGATCACGCGGCCCGGCAGGTCGACCGGGAGGAAGTCGAGGGAGTTCATCAGCGCGACCCACACGAACACCGTGAGTGCGAGCGGGGCGATGAAGGCACGATTGCCGTGAACGATGGCCTTCGATTGGTCTTCGACCATCTCGACGAGCATCTCGATCGCGCACTGGAAACGGCCCGGCACGCCCGACGTCGCCTTGCGGGCGGCCAGACGCAGCACGATGATCGTCACGATGCCGCAAACGATCGACCAGAACAGCGTGTCGAGATTCCAGACGTGGATGTCGAAAATCGACGTCTGATGCGAGGTGGAGAAATTCTGCAAGTGGTGCGCAATGTACTCGGACGGATCCGGACCGCGCGTGCCTTCGCTAGCTGCCATATCGTTAATGCCACCCAAATTGTCGAAAATCGTTTTGCCTGTTCCGCAACACGCTATTGCGGGAACGGGCTGGTGCGGTTCGTTGTCGAAACCGCACGCTGCTTGTTCCTTACCGCCAGGCCAGCGCGATCCAGTACGTCTTCAGCACGACGAGGTACGTGACGAGGAACGGCACCCAGTGCACGCCGGACCAGCCGAACGCCACTGCAGTGAACATCCCGATCGTTAGAGCGAGCTTCAGGGCTTCGCCCATCACCCAGCTCATCACGGTGGCCGAGCCACCTGCCTTCAGTCGTGCCACGAATACCGCACTGGGCACCCAGCCGATCGCTCCGCCCAGAAACGCGGATTGCGCAGCGGCGCCCGGCGACTTTGAAAACAGCCACCACGCCAGCGTTGCAACCAGGGACAGAACCACTTGCGCGAGCACCACCTTATAGGGGGTCACGCGCGAGGGCTTGCTCACGTTCGGGCCGAACAGCTTTTCGGCGTCTGCCCGCGTGAGCGGAACGATGTTGTTATCTTGTTGCTCGGCATCCCAGTCATCGTCGAATTCGCGCCGCTCGCCGGCCGCTGAAGCGGTGCGTTGCGTACGCTGATCATCGTGCCTGTCGTCCGGCGCCTGACCCGCCATCGCAATCTTCCGCAAAATCCTTGAACCCGGCCCCAAGCTTTCTGAAAGCTTTCAGGGGTGCCTAGCTAACAAATCCGGGCGATTGTAAGCGATAGTTGCAAGTGATTCAAGGCTTTAGACGCGACAAAAACCTGCGTAAAACGACGCCTCATCATGTGAAAAAACGGGCGATTCGACGACGTACGATGACAGTTGTAAGGTCGCTTTTTTGCACCGGTATTTCTTGCCCGAAAAAATCCGGCGACGACGGAATGGCGAGGAAACGACGCCCGGCGCAGGCACCGTCGGGGCGGCACGATCACCACCCAGAACCCGCGCTGTGACGCGGCTCCGGCCTCAGGCTCGGCACGAAGCCCCGAACAGCCGAAACACTGTGATCACCGGGCCACGTCCGATGCACGAAATCCGGACTGACGCTGACGCGGCGAATTATCCAATCAGTTGTCATGCCACCACAGTCGAACGACTGTGGATTGCGACACTTATCAACAGGCCGCACCAGCGCGAATGCTGTGCCCCCTCCCCGCCACCCGAATGGCACGCCTGTGCCACACGCATCACGTCGTTCAACCGTGAACGAGCAGCCACGCGCCGAGTGCCGCGCTCACGAGCGCGAACGGAATCGAGACCAGGTGGAACGGCAACCACATGCGCGGCTCCTTCGCGAGACGCACCGCGATCAGGTTCGCCAGCGAGCCGATCGCGAAACCGAAGCCGCCGACCGATACGCCGAACGCGAGCGCGCGCCAGTCATGCGTGAACTCCGACAGCAGGATCGCGGCCGGCACGTTGCTGATGCCCTGCGACAGCACGGCGCCGGCCGCAAAGATGCGCAGCGGTGAATCGAGATTCGCATGCGCAATCGCGTCATGAATGACGGGCAGCGCAGCCGCACTGCGCAGCACGACGAACATCAGCACGAAGATCAGCAGCAGCAGCCAGTCGATCTTCAGGACTGCGTCACGTTTGACGACGAGCAGCACGATCGCGACGGCAAGCAGGCCCGGCAGCGGATGGTGCGCATCGGCGAGCAGCACGAAGGCCGCGAACAGCGCCGCCGCGATCAGCGCGTGCAGGCGTTGCACGGGAATGGCGACGACGTCGCCGGACAGGTCGAGCGGTTTCGCGCGAAACGCGCACGCGGTCAGCACGAGCAGCAACGCCATCAGCGCGATCGCGAGCGGCCCGAGCGTGACCACGAAGCGGCCGAACGACACGCCGCTCAACTGCCACAGGAAAAGATTCTGGGGATTGCCGAGCGGCGTCGCGACGGACCCCGCGTTGACGGCCAGCGCGACGACGATCACGAGCCGCCGGAACGGCAGCGGCGTCAGCGCACGCAGCGACACCATCAGCGGCACGACGACGAACAGCGCGACGTCGTTGGTGAGCCACATCGACAGCAACGCGGCGAATCCGACGAGCAGCATCGCGAGCCCGCGCTCGGAGTGCACGTGATGCACGATGCGGTGGGCGAGCCACATCAGGCAGCCGGACAACTCGAGCGCCTTGGTCAGCATCAGCAGGCCCGCGAGCGTCGCGACCGTCTGCCAGTCCACGCGATCGGCCAAAACGGAAAATGGTTGCGGACGCACCCATTGCAGCACAATCAGCCCAACCACGAGCACCGATAGCACGGGCTCCTGCGCAAGCCATCCCCACCACCGGCGCGGCGCCGGTGCGTCCGTCTCCGCCATGCGCCGCCCTTTACTCTTCGGTTGCGACGTTGCCGCGCAGTCGCACGAGAATGCCTTCGAGTGCGTCGAGGTTGCCGAAGTCGATCGTCACCTGCCCTCGCCCGCGGCGGCCAAGCTTGATCTTCACCGTCGACGCGAGCAGGTCTGACAACTCCTCCTCGAGACGGCGCGTATCGCGACCGCCATCGTCCTTCGCGCGCGCCTTCACCGCCGGCGCTTCCTTCGTCGTGTGCGTGACGAGCTTCTCGGTCTCACGCACCGACATGCGCTTGTTGACGACCTGATGGGCAAGCGTGATCTGCGTGGCCGCATCGACGGCGAGCAGCGCGCGCGCATGCCCCATGTCGAGATCACCGGCCAGCAGCATCGTCTGCACCGGCGAGGCCAGGTTCAGCAGGCGCAGCAGGTTCGACACCGCGCTGCGCGAACGGCCGACCGATTCGGCCGCCTGTTCGTGCGTGAAACCGAACTCGTCGAGCAGGCGCTGGATGCCGTGCGCTTCTTCAAGCGGGTTCAGATCCTCGCGCTGGATGTTCTCGATCAGCGCCATCGCCGCGGCGGCCTGATCCGATACGTCCTTCACGAGCACCGGCACTTCATCGAGACCCGCCAGGCGCGCCGCACGGAAACGGCGCTCGCCCGCGATGATCTCGTATTTGTCTGATGAAATGGGCCGTACCAGGATCGGCTGCATCACGCCCTGTGCGCGAATGCTCGCCGCGAGCTCCTGCAGGCTGCCTTCGTCCATCCGCGTACGCGGCTGGTACTTGCCGGCCTGCAGCTTGCCGAGCGCGAGCGTGTTCGGTGCCCCTTCGATCTTCACCGCTTCGGTGATATCGGCACTGCCGCCGAGCAGCGCTTCGAGGCCACGTCCCAAGCCCTTCTTCTTTGGTACCGCGTTCATGTCTTTCTTCCTCGCTTCGCTCATGTCCGGATCACGACACCTCGAACGCGCGAACGCGGTCGATCATCTCGGCTCCGAACTGGAGATACGCTTGCGCACCGCGCGAGCTGCGGTCGAACACCACGCCCGGCAGCCCGTAACTCGGCGCTTCCGCCAGGCGCACGTTACGCGGAATCACCGCGTCGAACACCTTGTCGCCGAAGTGCGCTTTCAGTTGATCGGAGACTTGCTGCTGCAGCGTGATGCGCGGATCGAACATCACGCGCAGCAAGCCGATGATCTTCAGGTCGCGGTTCATGTTCGCGTGAACCTGCTTGATCGTGTTGACGAGGTCCGACAACCCTTCCAGTGCGAAGTACTCGCACTGCATCGGGATCACGACGCCGTGCGCCGCGCACAGCCCGTTCAGCGTCAGCAGCGACAGCGTCGGCGGACAATCGATCAGCACGAAGTCGTAGTCGTCGGACACGTGCTCGAGCGCAGCCTTCAGCCGGCGCTCGCGGTTGTCGATGCTGATCAGTTCGATCTCGGCGCCGGACAGCTCGCGATTCGCGGGCAGCACGTCATACGTGACGCCGTCCGGACGGATGCGCGCGTCGGTCACCGACACGCCGTCGACCAGCACCTCGTACACGGTCGCTTCGCAAGCAGCCTTGTCGATCCCGCTGCCCATCGTCGCATTACCCTGCGGGTCGAGATCGATCAGCAGGACTCGTTGCTCCTGCGCTGCAAGGCTTGCGGCGAGATTGACCGATGTCGTCGTCTTGCCGACGCCCCCCTTCTGGTTCGCAACGCAGAAGATCTTTGCCATCGTTGGTGTGTTCCCTTTACCTTCAAACAAACGGCGCGCTACCGCGCGCCTGCCCTTCAATTCGCTTCGTCGACGGCCACTTCGATCAGATGCCGTTCGGCATCGAGCATCGGCACCGCCAGCCGTATCGTCTGCTTCACGCGGCTGCCTTCCGGCAATCGCGCAATCTCGTCGTCCGGGTGGACGCCCTTCATCGCCCAGATCGATCCGCCCGGCGCGACCAGATGTCGAGCAAGTTTAACGAAGTCGGATAGATCCGCGAAAGCGCGGGATACGATCATGTCGAATTTATCCGGCACTTCGACACCCGGCTGCAGCGATTCGACCCGGCCGGTGACCACCGACAGGTTCGCGAGCTTCAACTCCGCGCGCATCTGAGTCTGGAAGGCAGACTTCTTCTGCACGGTATCGTTCAGCGTGACCTGCCAGTCCGGCTCGACGATCGCCAGCACGATACCCGGCAACCCGCCGCCCGAACCGACGTCGAGCACGCGGGCCGATGCACGGCCGCGCAGATGCGGGACGATGGAAAGCGAATCGAGGATGTGCTGGATCAGCATCTGCTTCGGGTCGCGGATCGCGGTCAGGTTGTAGACCGCGTTCCACTTGCCGAGCAGCGCGACGTAGTCGAGCAGCTGGTTGAGCTGTGCATCCGTCAGCGTGAGGTCGAGCGCCGTCGTGCCTTCGACGAGCATCTGTTCCAGTACGTCCCGATTAACCGCCGGCGCGCGACGCGCCGTCATTGTTGCGTCGGGACGGCGCCGTCCCCCTGCTCCGTTGCCTCTGCGGCAGTGCCATTACGGCGCCCCAGGCCGCGGCGCTTCAGGTGCACCATCAGCAGCGAGATCGCAGCCGGCGTGACGCCCGAGATGCGCGATGCCTGCCCGATCGTTTCCGGCCGGAACTCGTTGAGCTTCTGGCTCACCTCGAACGACAGGCCGCGGACTTCGCGGTAATCGATACCGTCCGGCAGGCGCGTGTTCTCGTTCGCGTCGTTGCGTTCGATCTCGGAGGCCTGACGCTCGATATAGCCCTGATACTTGATGCCGATCTCGACCTGCTCCTTGATCTGCTCGAGCATCACCGGATCGTCGGCCAGCGGCTCTGCGGGGCCGCATTCCCCACCCTTCAGTCCACACACGCCGTCATAGCTGATACCCGGGCGGCGCAGCAGCTCGGCGAGGCTGTATTCGTGGTCGATCGCCTTGCCGAGGAGCGCGGTCGCCTCTTCCGGAGGCAACGTCTTGGGCGTAACCCACGTCGACTTCAAGCGTTCGGTTTCACGTGAAACAGCGTCGCGCTTCCGGCTGAATGCATCCCAGCGCACGTCGTCGACGAGCCCCAGTTCGCGGCCGATCTCGGTCAGGCGCATGTCGGCATTGTCTTCACGCAGGCTGAGGCGATACTCGGCGCGGCTCGTGAACATCCGGTACGGCTCGGCCACGCCCCGCGTCACGAGATCGTCGACCAGCACGCCGAGGTAGGCCTGGTCACGACGCGGGCACCACGCGTCCTTCTCTTGCACGTAGCGGCCTGCATTGAGCCCGGCCAGCAAACCCTGCGCGGCCGCTTCTTCGTAGCCGGTCGTCCCGTTGATCTGGCCCGCAAAGAACAGGCCGTTGATCGCCTTCGTCTCGAGCGACGCCTTCAGCGCACGCGGATCGAAGTAGTCGTATTCGATCGCGTAGCCGGGGCGCAGGATATGCGCGTTCTCGAGGCCGCGCATCGAATGTACGAGCTCGAGCTGGACATCAAACGGCAGGCTCGTCGAGATCCCGTTCGGGTAGAACTCGTTGGTTGTCAGCCCTTCCGGCTCCAGGAAGATCTGGTGCGATTCCTTCGACGCGAACCGGTGAATCTTGTCCTCGATCGACGGGCAATAGCGCGGCCCGACGCCTTCGATCACGCCTGTATACATAGGCGATCGGTCGAGACCGCCACGAATGATGTCGTGCGTGCGCTCGTTCGTGTGCGTGACCCAGCACGGCAACTGCTGCGGATGCTGCTCCGCGCGGCCCAGGAACGAGAAGACGGGGATCGGATCGAGATCGCCCGGCTGTTCGGTCAGCTGCGAGAAATCGATCGAGCGGCCATCGATACGCGGCGGCGTACCGGTCTTCAGGCGGCCCTGCGGCAGCTTCAGCTCCTTCAGGCGCGACGACAGCGACACAGCCGCCGGATCGCCCGCACGGCCGCCTGTGTAGTTGTTCAGGCCGACGTGGATCTTGCCGTCGAGGAACGTGCCAGCGGTCAGCACGACCGCACGGGCGCGGAAGCGGATGCCGATCTGCGTGACGGCGCCCACCACACGGTCGCCTTCGACCATCAAGTCGTCGACAGCCTGCTGGAACAGCCAGAGGTTCGGCTGGTTCTCGAGCCGGTGGCGGATCGCGGCCTTGTACAGGATACGGTCGGCCTGCGCACGCGTCGCGCGCACGGCCGGACCCTTCGACGAATTGAGGATCCGGAACTGAATACCGCTCTCGTCCGTCGCGGCTGCCATTGCGCCGCCCAGCGCATCGACTTCCTTGACCAGATGGCCCTTGCCAATGCCGCCGATCGACGGATTGCAGCTCATCTGCCCAAGCGTTTCGATGTTGTGGGTCAGCAGCAGTGTCTTTGCGCCCATGCGGGCGGACGCCAGTGCGGCTTCCGTGCCGGCATGACCGCCACCGACGACGATGACGTCAAATTCTGTGGGAAAAAGCATGGTGGATTCCGTACGCAGGGCTGCGCACGAACCTATCAGAGAAATGTATGGGGCGAATTATAGCGGGTTCGCTTTTCACCCGAATGCCGTCCGAATGGTAGGGTCTGTGCATTTCGTCGATTTTTCGACGTCGGACCGATGAATCTGTGGTTCAGCGCCCATGCCTGCGAAGCTTCCGGGCCATCCCGCCGCACATCGTTGCGCCTGTGCAGAGATCCATGTGCCGGGAAATTTCACGTGGAACATAC
The DNA here is from genome assembly GCF_002223045.2 of Burkholderia sp. HI4860. Classification (NCBI taxonomy): domain Bacteria; kingdom Pseudomonadati; phylum Pseudomonadota; class Betaproteobacteria; order Burkholderiales; family Burkholderiaceae; genus Burkholderia; species Burkholderia sp. HI4860. Next base: position 1,817,734 of record NZ_NKFO02000003.1, read on the forward strand.
AACCCGTTCGAGGCCTGTGTCCCGCCCAACACCCGGGCGAAACACCCTGCACCTCTTCCTCACAGAATTTCCGTCGGTTCGCTCGACACTTATCCCCTCTGACCCGGCACATCATCATTCTGTGGAACGCGTGGCAAACTACCCCGACCGACAAACCAGATCGCCATCTGCACGGTGGATGCCTCCACCTGCCGCCACTGCACAGCACTTTCGATTGTTCCTCCGGTACTTATCCCCTGATTGTTAACCGCCGATGCATTGGAGGTCGGATCTCGACCCAAAACAAAAGCGGCGTGTTTCACGTGAAACACGCCGCCCGTTTCCCTCCCACCGAGCCACCGATCAAGCCGTTTTCTTCGCCAGCCCGAGGTAGGTTTCGATCACGCGCGGATTCCGCGCGAGGTCGGCTGCCGGCCCCTCCAGCGCAAACTCGCCCGTCTCCAGCACGTAGCCGTAGTCGGAGATCTGCAGCGCTGCCCGCGCATTCTGCTCGATCAGCAGCGTCGCCACGCCCGTCCCGCGCAACGCGCTGATGATATGAAAGATCTCCTTCACGATCAGCGGCGCCAGCCCGAGGCTCGGCTCGTCGAGCATCAGCAGGTCGGGCTTGCCCATCAGCGCCCGGCCAACCGCGAGCATCTGCCGCTCCCCGCCGGATAGCGTGCCGGCCGCCTGCTTGCGCCGCTCCTTCAGCCGAGGAAACAGCGCAAACACGTGATCGAGCTGGTCGAGGAAGTTCGCTTCACCTGCCAGCTTGCGCCGATACGCGCCCAGCACGAGGTTGTCCTCAACCGTCATCGTGCTGAACAGCTCACGCTTTTCCGGCACGAGGCACATCCCGCGTGCGACGCGCTGCTCGACCGGCAATGCACCGACATCGTGACCGCGATACACGATCGCGCCCGACGCATGCCCAGTTACCGGCAGCGCGCCCATGATCGCGTTCAGCAGCGTCGACTTGCCGGCTCCGTTCGGCCCGATCACGCTGACAATCTGCCCCGCACCGACCTTGATCGCCGCGCCGTGCAGCGCCTCCACCTTCCCGTACCGGACCGCCAGCCCGCGCACGTCGAGAATTGGCATCGTCGTGTCTGTCATCACTCCACCCCGCCCAGATACGCTTCGAGCACCGCCGGATCCTGCTGCACGTCCTGCGGCAGCCCTTCCGCGATCCGTGTGCCGAATTCCATCACCACCAGCCGGTCGGTGAGATTCATCACGAAATCCATGTCGTGTTCCACGAGCAACACGCTCATGCCCTCCGCCTTCAGCCGCCGCAGCAAGTCGGCGAGTTGCTGCTTCTCCTGGTAACGCAGCCCGGCGGCCGGCTCGTCGAGCAGCAGCAGCGTCGGGTCGCAGCACAACGCCCGCGCGATTTCGAGAATCCGCTGCTGGCCCAGCGCGAGGCTGCCCGCTTCGTCGTACATGTGCTTCTCTAGCCCGACGCGGCGGATCTGCTGGGCGGCCTCGGCGAGCAGCTGCGCCTCCTCGTGGGCATTGAGCCGCGCGACGCTACGCCACACGCCGGTATGGCCACGCAGGTGCGCGCCGATCGCGACGTTCTCGAGCACCGTCATCGCCGGCAACAGCTTCACGTGCTGGAACGTCCGACCGATGCCGCGGCGGACGATCTGGCGCGAGGTGAGCCCGTCGATGCGCTCGCCACGGAACGTGATCGTGCCGCCCGTCGGCTTCAGCACGCCCGTCACGAGGTTGAACGTGGTCGACTTGCCCGCGCCGTTCGGGCCGATCAGCCCGATGATCTGCCCCGCTTTCACGTCGAAGCTGACGTCGTTGACGGCCACGAGCCCGCCGAACTGCTTGCGTGCGTTGTCGACGACGAGCAGCGGCTCGCCAGCCACGGGCTTCGCGCGTAGCGGCAACGGGTCGGCGTGCTCGGGCACATGCGACCGCGGCCCGCGCGGGAACAGCCTGGCGACGAACGGCCACACGCCCTGGCGCGCGTACTGCAGCAGCAGCACCATCAGCACGCCGAACACGATGATCTCGAAGTTGCCTTCCGAACCGAGCAGCTTCGGCAGCAGCGTCTGCAGGTAGTCCTGCAGCACGGTCAGGATCGCCGCGCCGAGCACGGCGCCCCACACGTGCGACACGCCGCCGACCACAGCCATGAACAGGAACTCGATCCCGTGGTTCAGCCCGAACGGTGTCGGGTTCACCGCACGCTGCAGGTGTGCGTACAGGAAGCCCGAGATGGCCGCGAGCACGGCCGCGTAGACGAAGATCACGACGCGCATCCAAGCGGTGTTCACGCCCATCGCCTCGGCCATCACGCCGCCGCCGCGCAGCGCACGAATCGCGCGGCCCGGACGGCTGTTCAGCAGGTTTTGCACCGACACGATCGCGGCCAGCACGACGGCCCAGATCAGGAAATACAGGCTGCGGCCGCTGTCGAGCGTGATGCCGAACAGGTTCAGCGCCGGAATCCCGTTGATCCCGTCGTACTTGCCGAGCAGTTCAAGGTTGCCGAACAGGTAGAACAACGCGAGGCCCCACGCGATCGTGCCAAGCGGCAGGAAGTGGCCGGACAGCCGCATCGTGACCGCACCGAGCACGAGCGCGACGAGCGCCGTCAGCACGACGCCGACGATCAGCGCGAGCCACGGCGATACGCCATAGCGCGTCGTCAGGAACGCGGTCGCGTAGGCGCCGATGCCGACGAACGCGGCCTGCCCGAAGCTCGTCATCCCACCGACGCCCGTGAGCAGCACGAGCCCGATCGCGACGATCGCGTAGAGGCCGATGTAGTTCAGCAGCGTGATCCAGTATTCAGGCACCTGCAGCGCGCCCGGCAGCACCGGCAGCGCGAACAGCACCACGAGAAACACCCAGAAGGTCTTGTTGCGTACCATCGTCTTCATCGTGTCACTCCTCTTCGTCTTCCGCGTGCGGCGTGACGAAGCTCCGCCACAGCAGCACCGGAATGATCAGCGTGAACACGATCACCTCCTTGTACGCGCTCGCCCAGAACGACGAATACGATTCGAGCACGCCGACGAGCAGCGAGCCGGCGGCCGCGAGCGGATAGCTGACGAGCCCGCCGATGATCGCGCCGACGAAACCCTTCAGGCCGATCAGGAAGCCCGAGTCGTAGTAGATCGTCGTCAACGGGCCGACGAGGATCCCGGACAGCACGCCGAGCCCTGCCGCGAACGTGAACGCGAGCCGCCCGGCCTCGGTCGTGCCGATGCCGACGAGCCGCGCGCCGAGCCGGTTCACCGACGTCGCGCGCAGCGCCTTGCCGGCGATCGTGCGGCCGAAGTACACGTAGAGCGCGCCGATCAGCACGAGCGCCGTCACGACGACCAGGATGCTCTGCACCGACACGGTCATGCTGCCGATCGACAGCGACGCATCCGAGAAGCCATTGGTGCGCGAGCCTTCGGCGCCGAACATCACGAGCCCCAACCCGACCATCGCGAAGTGGACGGCGACCGACACGATCAGCAGCAGCAGCGTCGTGCCTTCGGCGATCGGCTGGTAGACGAGCCGGTAGACGAACGGCCCCATCGGCACGACGATCGCGAGCGTCAGCGCGATCTGCGCGAGCATCGGCAGCGGCTGCATCGCGAAGCTGCGCGTGATCGCGAACACCGCGAGCGGCAGCAGGACGTAGCGGCTGCCGAGCGTCGCGAGCGTGCGGCCGAGCTGATGGCGCCGTTCGCGATGCCGGATCAGGCCGCCGACTTCGAGCACGAAGCACGCGATGCCCATCACGAACAGCAGCCAGCAGGTGGCGGGAAATTTCTGCGCCTGCAACGCGGCAAGCGTCAGCGCACCGTAGGCGACGAATTCGCCCTGGGGAATGAAGATCACCCGCGTGACGGAAAACACCAGCACGAGCGCCAGCGACAGCAATGCATATATGGCGCCGGTCGTGATGCCGTCTTGCGCGAGGATCGCTGCAATCGAGAGATCCATACGTTTCGTGTATCGAGAAGGCTGCGGAGAAACGAAAGACAGGAACGGCCGGGGCGCACGGGCCGCAAGATCGGCGCGTCGGGCGCCACGCAGCGAGCCCCTGCGGTTCCACACGACATGGGCATGGTCGCGGCCCGTCGGGCCCGGCGCCCTGTCGACGGCATGCACGGCGCCTGTCGCGCCGCGCACGCCGGTTTCACGTGATGCTTACTCGGCCTGCAGCTTCCACTTGCCGTCGACGATCTGCACCATCACGCGCGCACGCGTGTCGAAGCCGTTGTGGTCGGTCGGCGTCATGTTGATCACGCCGTGCGACACGGGCAGGTCCTTCACGTTCTCGATCGACGCGCGCAGCGCCTCGCGGAACGCCTCGGTGCCCGGCTGGCCCTTCTTCAGCGCGTCCGGAATCGCACGCTGCAGCAGCAGCCCGGCATCCCACGCATGGCCGCCGAACGTCGCCAGCGAGCCCGCGCCGTACGCCTTCTCGTACGCAGCCTTGTAGCCGAGCGCCGGCTTCTTCACCGGGTTCGAATCGGGCAACTGGTCGGTCACGAGCACCGGGCCGGCGGGCAGGATCTCGCCTTCGCAATCCTTGCCGCACACGCGCAGGAAGTCGTTGTTCGCGACGCCGTGCGTCTGGTACACCTTGCCCTTGTAGCCGCGCTCCTTCAGCGTCTTCGCCGGCAGCGCCGCCGGCGTGCCGGAGCCGGCGATCAGCACCGCATCCGGATTCGAGCCCATCAGCTTCAGCACCTGCCCCATCACCGACGCGTCGGTGCGGTTGTAGCGCTCGTTCGACACCAGCTTCAGCCCGTTCTTGGCGGCCGCCGCATCGAACGTCTTGTACCAGCTGTCGCCGTACGCATCGGCGAAACCGATGAAGCCGACCGTCTTCACGCCGTGCTTCGCCATGTAGCCGGCGATCGCGTCGGCCATCAGCTGGTCGTTCTGCGGCACCTTGAACATCCATGCGCGTTTCGCGTCCATCGGCGAGATGATCTGGGCGCTCGCCGCGAGCGAGATCGTCGGCGTCTTGCCCTGCGACACGGGGTCGAGCATCGCGAGCGAGTTCGGCGTGACCGACGAGCCGATAATCGCGTCGACGTGATCTTCATCGATCAGCTTGCGCACGTTCTGCACCGCGCGGCTCGTGTCGGAGGCGTCGTCGAGCACGATGTACTGCACGCTCTTGCCGGCGATTTCCTTCGGCAGCAGCGCGATCGTGTTCTTCTCCGGGATCCCGAGCGACGCGGCCGGCCCGGTGGCCGACAGCGTCACGCCGATCTTCACCTGCGCCGACGCCGTTGCCGCCGCGCACACGAGGCCTGCGGCGAGCACGGCCTCCATCCATCGATTCATCTTCATTTACGTTGTCTCCAAACGCTGCTCGAAAAATCCGCGGGTCGCTCGGGCGGCTCCCGGTCCTCAAACAAGTTAATAAATTAACTATCTCGCCATACCGCGTCTACGCTCGTTTTCCCGTGAAACACCTCATCTTCAACGGCACCCGGACGGAACCACGCACGGACGCACCGGCCGGCAGTCGAAACGGTCGTTCGACCGTCACGATGCGCAGCGGCGGTGTCGTCTGGATGAAGAAGGTGGAGAAAGGCGGAATCGTGTGCGCAATCGATGTATGCACAACGATCAAGGAAAGGCACGTCGATCCGGCCTGATGCGGCCAGGCCCACGCGCGGCACATGATCGGAAAGCCGGCCGCTCATGCGAATACGGTTGCGAATATCGATACGGATGCGCACGCAACGACTGGCAACGGCGCCGGAACGCGTCTACCGGCCGCAGAACGGCTCGGGAAGGCCGCGGCGACAGCAGCCCAACCCCACGACGAACGAACGGCACCTGCCGCCCTTCCTGCCCCGATCCATCGTCCTGCGCTGCTCATCCAACCGTACTCCCTCTTCTGCATTCTGCTTGTAGGAGAACTGCCGACCGATTTTCCCGACCGCGCGGTCGGCGAAAGCTGAGTGTAACGGACGCGTTTTGCGCACGCCAACCGGGTTAGCCCGAACGGCCGGGGCAAGGCTGAGCATCGTCTGCGAACGAATCGAGGGAAAGCGGAAAACGAGAAAACAGGGGGACGCGGCGAAGCGCGGAAGAAACGCGGGGCGAACGCAGGCGCGGAATACGGCCACTGCGCAGGCCGATGCACCAACAGCGGAAATCCGTGCACGCAAATGAAAAAGCGCTGTTGGATTCCGTCCAACAGCGCTTTGGGGTCCGGGCACTTTGTGCCTCGATTGTCTCCTCGTTCTCCACCTGCAAATTCGTTTCGCGGTGCATCAGAACTAGAGTGAATCTTAAAGAGGCTTAAGCACCACGGCAACTTAGCATTTACCCCTATGGTGCATTGCCGCACGAAAATGGGGCACCAGCCTGCCGCGCGGCGTCGGCGCGAACCCGCTCCTGCGCCCTTCCCGAGCATGCCGGATGGTGCTTCGCATCAACGCCCGGTGACGCACGCCGTCGCATTCAGGACGCCCTGAGCGGCTTGATCCGCGCAACCATCTCGCCGACGATGCCGCGCCGGAATGCGAGCACGCATGCGATGAAGATCAGCCCGGTGACGATCGTCGCCGATTCGCCGAGCGAATGAAACCACGCGACGCCCGTCGTCGACGCGAGCCATTCGCCGATGTCGCCGAGCCGGTCTTCCAGCGCGACGATCAGCGCCGCGCCCAGCAGCGGCCCGAACAGCGTGCCCATTCCGCCGACGAGCGTCATCAGCACGACGAGGCCCGACATCGTCCAGTAGGCGTCCGACAGCGTCTCGAAGCCAAGCACGAGCACCTTCAGCGAGCCGGCCAGCCCCGCGATGCCGGCCGACAGGATGAACGCGAGCAGCTTGAAGCGGTCGGTGTCGTAACCGAGCGAGATTGCGCGCGCTTCGTTCTCCTTGATCGCGACGAGCACCTGGCCGAACGGCGAATGCACGACCCGCACGATGAACGCGCACGCGGCGACCACCACGGCCAGCACGACGTAGTACAGCGCGACGTCGTTCGACAAGTCGAGCAGCCCGAACAGATGGCCGCGCGGCACGCCCTGCAGCCCGTCCTCGCCATGCGTGAACGGCGCCTGCAGGTAGATGAAGTAGACCATCTGCGCGAATGCGAGCGTGATCATCGCGAAGTAAATGCCCTGCCGCCGGATCGCGAACAGCCCGACGACGAGCCCGAGCAGCGTCGCGGCAACGGTGCCGACCAGCACGCCGAGCTCCGGCGTGAAGCCGAGCGTCTGCATCGAATAACCGGTCGCATAGCCGGCAGTCGCGAGGAACATCGCATGGCCGAACGACAGCAGCCCCGTATAGCCGATCAGCAGGTTGAACGCGGCCGCGAACAAAGCGAACGTGAGCACCTTCATCACGAACACCGGATACGCGCCGATGAACGGCGCGGCGAGCAGTGCGGCGAGCAGCACGCCGTAGAGCACTTTTCTCTGCATCATTTTTCCTTGCCGAAGAGGCCCGCCGGGCGGAACAGCAGCACGATCGCCATGATCACGAACACGACCGTGGCCGACGCTTCGGGGTAGAACACGCGCGTGAAGCCCTCGATCACGCCGAGCAGCAGGCCCGTGACGATCGAGCCGAGGATCGAGCCCATCCCGCCGATCACGACCACCGCGAACACGGTGATGATCATCGGCTGGCCCATCAGCGGCGACACCTGGATCACCGGCGCGGCCAGCACGCCCGCGAACGCGGCGAGCGCGACGCCGAAGCCGTAGGTGAGCGTGATCATCATCGGCACGTTCACGCCGAACGCCTCGACGAGCTTCGGGTTCTCGGTGCCCGCCCGCAGGTAGGCGCCCAGGCGCGTCTTCTCGATCACGAACCACGTCGCGAGACACACCGCGAGCGACGCGACCACCACCCACGCGCGGTAGTTCGGCAGGAACATGAAGCCGAGGTTGGTGGCGCCGGACAGCTGCGACGGCACGTCGTACGGCTGGCCGGACGAGCCGTAGATCGACCGGAACACGCCTTCGACGACCAGCGTGAGCCCGAACGTGAGCAGCAGCCCGTACAGGTGATCGAGCTTGTACAGCCAGCGCAGCATCGAGCGCTCGATCAGGATCCCGAACGCGCCGACGACCAGCGGCGCGATCACGAGCATCGCCCAGTACGGCAGCCCGAAATACGACAGGCCCATCCACGCAAGCATCGCGCCCAGCATGAACAGCGCGCCGTGCGCGAAGTTGATCACGTTGAGCAGCCCGAAGATCACCGCGAGCCCGAGGCTCAGGATCGCGTAGAACGAGCCGTTGACGAGCCCGAGCAGCAACTGGCTCAGCATCGCCGGCAACGGAATGCCAAAGATTTCCATCGACTTAGCCGTCAGAATGAGTTTCGTTGCGTGCGCAACCTTCATGCGTCGCACGCGCGGGCGGCGCAGCGGGCACATCGCTGCAGCCGCCACCGAGCGGCGCGCCCGCGCGCGCCGCTACGCCCTGCCTACTTCCACAACGCGCAGCGCGTTTCCTGCTTGGTCCCGAACGCCTGCTCGCCCGGAATCGTCGCGAGCACCTTGTAGTAATCCCACGGCTCCTTCGATTCCGCCGGCTTCTTCACTTCCATCAGGTACATGTCGTGGATCATGCTGCCGTCCGTGCGGATGTAGCCCTTTGCATAGAAGTCGTTGATCTTGATCTTCTTCAGCTCGGCCATCACCTTGTCGGAATCGGTCGTGCCGGCGGCCTGGACGGCCTTCAGGTAGGTCGTCACCGACGAGTAGTCCGCCGCCTGCAGGCTCGACGGCATCTTCTTCATCTTGCCGAAGTAGCGCTGCGCCCACTGGCGCGACGCCGCATCGCGGTTCCAGTACCAGCTGTCGGTCAGCACCAGGCCCTGGGTCGTCTCGAGGCCGAGGCTGTGCACGTCGTCGATGAACATCAGCAGCGCGGCGAGCTTCATCGTCTTCGTGATGCCGAACTCCTTCGCGGCCTTGATCGAGTTGATCGTGTCACCGCCCGCATTCGCGAGGCCGAGGATCTGCGCCTTCGACGATTGCGCCTGCAGCAGGAACGACGAGAAGTCCGACGCGGACAGCGGGTGGCGCACCGCGCCGAGCACCTGGCCGCCGTTCGCCTTCACGACGTCCGACGTGTTCTTCTCGAGCGCCTTGCCGAACGCATAGTCGGCCGTCAGGAAGAACCACGACTTGCCGCCCTGCTTCACCACCGCCGAACCGGTGCCCTTCGCGAGCGCCATCGTGTCGTACGCGTAGTGGACCGTGTACGGCGTGCACTGCTCGTTGGTCAGCGTGTCGGCGCCCGCGCCGATGTTGATGTAGACCTTCTTCTTCTCGGCCGCGACCTGGTTCATCGACAGCGCGGTGGCGGAGTTCGTGCCGCCGACCAGCAGGTCGAGCCCGCCGCGGTCCATCCATTCGCGCGCCTTCGACGCGGCGATGTCGGCCTTGTTCTGGTGATCGGCATAGACGACCTCGATCGGCTTGCCGAGCACCTTGCCGCCGAAGTCGGCCACTGCCATGCGGATCGCCTCGAGGCCGCCCTGCCCGTCGATATCCGCGTAAAGCCCCGACATGTCGGTGATGAAGCCGATCTTCACGGTATCCGCCGCGTGTGCGGCGCCGGCGGTGAACGCGGCAGTCGCGAGCGCGAGACAGGCCTGTGCGAGGGTCTTCATTTTCATTGACGTCTCCTGTTGTTCTGATGCGTTGTGGTTGTTCGAGGGCCGCCACGGCTAGCGGCAAGGGAAACGGGGCGGCGTCACACCCCGAGCAGGTCGTGCAGGGTCGGCATCTTGCTTTCCAGTTCGGCCGCCTGGAAATGCTCGACGATGCTGCCGTGCTCCATCACGTAGAAGCGGTCGGCGAGCGGCGCGGCGAAGCGGAAATTCTGTTCGACCATCACGATCGTGTAGCCGCGCGCCTTCAGCGCGACGATCATCCGCGCGAGCGCCTGCACGATCACCGGGGCGAGGCCTTCGGAAATCTCGTCGAGCAGCAGCAGGTTCGCGCCGGTGCGCAGGATCCGCGCGACCGCGAGCATCTGCTGCTCGCCGCCGGACAGACGCGTGCCCTGGCTCTGCCGGCGCGACGCGAGGTTCGGGAACATCGCGTAGATCTCGTCGATCGGCATCGCGTGCTCGCGCGGCCCGATCAACGGCGGCAGCATCAGGTTCTCCTCGCACGACAGGCTCGAGAAGATCCCGCGCTCCTCCGGGCAGTAGCCGATGCCGTAATGCGCGATGCGGTGCGTCGCGAGGCCGATCGTCTCGTTGCCCGCGACCTTGATCGACCCGCTGCGGCGGCCCGTGAGGCCCATGATCGCGCGCAGCGTCGTCGTGCGGCCCGCGCCGTTGCGGCCGAGCAGCGTGACGACTTCACCGCGATGCACCGTCAGGTCGACACCGTGCAATATGTGGGATTCCCCGTACCAGGCCTCCAGGCCCGTGATCTCCAGCGCGGGCGTACCGCTTTCGACGCCGCTCAATTCGCGTTCCTCCCGTTCGCTGTGCTTCATGCGTGCGCCCCCGCGAGCGCCGCGTCGGCGCTGCCCATGTAGGCCTCGATGACGAGCGGATTCTTCGACACTTCCGCATACGAGCCTTCGGCCAGCACCTCGCCGCGTTGCAGGACGGTGATCGTGTCGGAGATGCCCGCGATCACGTTCATGTTGTGCTCGACCATCAGGATCGTGCGGCCGCTCGCGACCTTCTTGATCAGCGCGGTCACGCGATCGACGTCCTCGTGGCCCATCCCCTGCGTGGGCTCGTCGAGCAGCATCAGTTCGGGCTCCATCGCGAGCGTGGTCGCGATCTCCAGCGCGCGCTTGCGGCCGTACGCGAGCTCGACGGTCGGCACCTGCGCGAAATCGGTGAGGCCGACCTGCGTGAGCAGGTCCATCGCGCGGTCGTCGAGCCGCTTCAGCGTGCGTTCGCTGCGCCAGAAATGGAATTCGGTGCCGAGCGCGCGCTGCAGTCCGATGCGCACGTTCTGCAGCGCGGTCAGGTGCGGGAACACAGCCGAAATCTGGAACGAGCGGATGATGCCGCGCCGCGCGACCTGCGCGGGCCGCTCGTCGGTGATGTCGATGCCGTTGAAGACGATCTGGCCGGCCGTCGGCGTCAGGAATTTGGTGAGGAGGTTGAAGCAGGTGGTCTTGCCCGCGCCGTTCGGTCCGATCAGCGCGTGGATCGCACCGCGACGCACACGCAGGTTCACGCCGTTGACGGCCGTGAAACCCCTGAATTCCTTGGTCAGTCCGCGTGTTTCCAGAATCGTGTCGCCGAGAATCATGTTCCCTTCCGTACGAAGTCAGGCGAAGCACCGGGAAAATTCGCGAGAAGCGTCCGCGAAACAGGTCAGCGGATGAGCGGGCCGCCCCGGGCGCCGTGTTACGCCTCGAGGGTGGTCTCCCGCGCCGACGCGTATGCACACTGCGCCACATTGTCTCGCCGTTGGTGCAGTGCAATCATCGGGATTTGCACTTATAGGGCGGGCCGCCCTGTCGCACGCGGCTGTGCACGGTTTTACACGCCGTTTTTTTGACACGTGCATCATCGTGCGTTGACCTCCTTCGCACGGCCGGCACGCACGCAACAAAAAAGCCGTGCGGCTGCACGGCTTGCATGGATCTTGCGGGACGAACCGGCGTGATTCGCTGCTATCGGCCCCCTCGGCACCGCTGCTGCAACGGCAGTTTGTTTCGCAGATCGAATCAGCGGGTGTCCTCATGACGGCCCGCTGTCGTACGTGTCAGCGTTCCGTCACGCGGCTGTCACCGCCGGCTCCGTGCGCACCGGTGTCGCTTCGCGCGCCGCACGGCGATCGGCACGAATCATGTCGCTCGCGCGCTCGGCGATCATCAGCGTCGGCGAATTGGTGTTGCCCGACGTAATGAACGGCATCACCGATGCATCGACGATTCGCAGCCCGGCGATGCCGCGTACACGCAGCCGGCTGTCGACCACCGCGCGCTCATCGTCGGCACGCCCCATCCGGCAGGTGCCGACCGGATGGAAGATCGTCGTGCCGACGGCGCCGGCCGCCTCGATCAGCTCGGCTTCGCTTCGATACTGCAGGCCCGGCAGGATCTCCTCGGGGCGATAACGCGCGAGCGCCGGCGCCGACGCGATCCGGCGCGTGAGCCGCAGCGCGTTCGCGGCGACGTGGCGATCGTGTTCGGTCGACAGATAGTTCGGCGCAATCGCGGGTGCCGCGCCCGGATCGGCGCTCGCGATATGCACGCTGCCGCGCGACGTCGGCCGCAGATGGCATACAGACGCCGTAAACGCGTTGAAACTGTGCAGCGGCTCGCCGAAGCGCTCGAGCGACAACGGCTGCACGTGGTATTCGAGATCGGGGCGCGTGAGCGCGGGATCGTCGGGATCGGATTTTGCGAATGCGCCGAGCTGCGACGGCGCCATCGACATCGGCCCGCGCTGCAGCAACGCATATTCGGCGCCGATCATCAGCTTGCCCCACCAGTGCGCGGACAGCGTGTTGAGCGTGCGCACGCCTTCGACGCGAAACGCCATCCGCAATTGCAGGTGGTCCTGAAGGTTTTCGCCGACGCCCGGCAGATCCTGCACGACGTCGATGCCGAGCGCCTGCAGCCGCCGGCCGTCGCCGATACCCGAGAGTTCGAGCAGCTGCGGCGAATTCACCGCGCCGGACGTCAGCAGCACCTCCGAACGCGCCCGCGCGACGTAATCCGTGCCGCCGCCGCGGTATTCGACGCCGACCGCGCGCCGCCCGTCGAAGATCACGCGTTGCGCCTGCGCGCCAGTGATCACGGTCAGGTTCGGGCGCGCCATCGCGGGCCGCAGGAACGCCTTCGACGTATTCCAGCGCACGCCGCGCTTCTGGTTCACCTCGAAATAGCCGACCCCGGCATTGTCGCCGCGGTTGAAATCGTCGGTTGCCGGGATGCCGGTCTGCTGCGCGGCCTGCGCGAACGATTCGAGAATCTCCCAGCGCAGCCGCTGCTTCTCGACACGCCAGTAGCCGCCCGCGCCGTGCGCGTCGCTCGCGCCCGCATGGTGATCCTCGCTGCGCTTGAAGATCGGCAGCACGCTGTCCCACGACCAGCCGGCGTCGCCGGTTTCCTGCGCCCAGCTGTCGTAATCCTCGCGCTGGCCGCGCATGTAGATCATCCCGTTGATCGACGAGCAGCCGCCGAGCACCCGGCCCCGCGGATACGACAGCGCACGGCCGTTGAGCGCGGCTTCGGGTTGCGTCTTGTACAGCCAGTCGGTGCGCGGGTTGCCGATGCAATACAGATAGCCGACCGGGATGTGGATCCAGTGATAGTCGTCCTTGCCACCCGCTTCGAGCAGCAGCACGTGGATGTCGGGATCCTCGGTCAGGCGGTTCGCGAGCACGCAGCCCGCGGTGCCCGCGCCGACGATCACGTAATCGAATTCGCCTTCTAGCGTGCGTTGGGTAGTCACGGTTTGTCTCCTGTCACGCGGCGCAACGCCGCGCGTCATTTTCAGCATAGTGCGTCGCGCGCCGCGCTTGCGGCCCCGCGCCGCGACCGATGAAGCGTACTCCGGCCGCCGGCCGCCGATCCAATGAGTTATGCTGAACTGCGTTATAAGCTGCACTCATATCACGACGATGGATCTCACCCTGCTCCGCGCGTTCGCGACGGTCGCGCGCGAAGGCAACCTGACGCGCGCCGCCGTGCAGCTGCACCTGACGCAACCGGCGGTCAGCCTGCAGATCAAGCATCTGCAGGAAACGCTCGGCGTCACGTTGTTTACGCGCACATCGCGCGGCCTCGCCCTCACGCGCGACGGCCAGACGCTGCTGCCGCATGCGGAACGCGCGCTCGCCGCGGCTGCCGACGTGCAGCGCGCCGCTGCTGCGCTGCGGCACGAGGTGCGCGGCCGGCTGCGGATCGGCACGATCCTCGACCCGGGCTTCCTGCGGCTCGGCGGCTTCCTGCGCGCGCTCGTCGAAACCCATCCGCAGATCGAGACGGCGCTGCGGCACGGGATGTCGGGCTGGGTGATCGAACAGGTGCGCACGCGGGCGCTCGACGTCGGCTACTACATCGGCCGGCCGGGCGAAGACGATCCGCTCGACGGCGCGCTGTTTCACACCGTCACGCTCACGCATTTCCAGTACCGCGTGCTCGCGCCGGCCGGCTGGAAGGAGCGCGTGCAGCGCGCCCACGACTGGCGCGCGCTTGCCGCGCTGCCGTGGATCTGGACGCCGCCGGCGTCCGCGCATCACCGGCTGCTGTCGCGACGCTTCGCGGAGGCCGGCGCGCAGCCGCTCAAGGTGGCCGAGGTCGACCAGGAGCAGTCGATGCTCGACCTCGTCAAATCGGGGATCGGGTTGACGCTCGCGCGCGACTCGACCGCGCTGGCCGAAGCGCATGCGCATGCGCTGACGATCGTCGAGCCGGTGACGGTGCCCACCGAGCTGACGTTCGTGACGCTCGCCGAGCGGCGCGACGAACCGGCGATCGCGGCCGCGCTGCGGCTGATCGAAGCGCAGTGGGCAATATGAGTGCTGCTGATAGCGCGGGGGCTGGCCGCGCACCGGGCGTCAACGCCTGACACGTCGCCGGTCGGCAGCCGGCGACCGTACGGGCGATCACGCGCGCGTGAATGGGGAAATCACCGGAGCCGAACCTCCCGGCCGCGGCGTGTCGCCGCGTCGCGCCGGTCGTCACGCCACCTTCGCGGGCTTTTTGCTAGATTGTGCGTTCGCACACCGCGAGACCCCGATTGAAGGAGACCCGCATGGCCCGCAACATCGAGATCAAAGCCCGCGCCCGCGAATTCGACCAGCTGCGCGAACAGGCGGCCAGGCTCGCGACCGAAGCGCCGCTGTTCTATCGCCAGCAGGATTTCTTCTATGACGTGCCGCGCGGCCGGCTGAAGCTGCGCCGCTTCGAGGATGGCACGCCGGCCGAACTGATCTTCTACCAGCGCGACGACCGCGACGGCCCGAAGGCGTCGTACTACACGCGCAGCCCGGTGACGAACCCCGACGCGATGCACGCGCTGCTCGCCACCGCGCTGACCACGCGCGGCATCGTGACGAAGGAACGGCACGTGTACCTCGCGGGCCGCACGCGCATCCACCTCGACCGCGTCGACGGCCTCGGCGATTTCATCGAACTGGAAGTCGTGCTCGGCCCCGATGACGACGAAGCCGGTGGCGAAGCCGAAGCGCACGACGTGTTTGCGAAGCTCGGCGTGTCGCAGGACGACCTCGTCGCCGTTGCGTACGTCGACCTGCTGAACGCCGACACGCCGCACGAAGCGGCCTGATCCGGCCCTGCCCCGAGGCGGCGCAACCCGCGCCGCCTTCCCCCCTGCCGCCGCGCGGTGGCCGCGTCAGGCGGCGCCGGGCGCCAGGTGCGCGAGCGGCAGCGCGCCGTTGCGCTTGAAGGTCGTCAGCACGATGTTCGAGCGCACGCTGTCGACACCCGGCACGCGCATCAGCTTCTTCATCACGAACTGCGACAGCGCGTTCAGGTCGGGCGCGACGATCCGCAGCAGGTAGTCGGCATCGCCCACCACCGCATGGCATTCGAGCACCTCGGGCAGCACGTCGATCTGCTGCTGGAACTGCTCGATGATCGAATCGCCGTGGTGCTTGAGCTTGAGGCTCGTGAACGCGGTGACGCCGAGCCCGAGCTTTTCGGGGCGCAGCATCACGCGGTAGCCTTCGATCACGCCGGCCGCCTCGAGCCGCTGCAGCCGCCGGCCGATCTGCGACGGCGACAGCGGCACCTCCTCGCCGAGCTGCTGATGCGTCGCGCGGCCGAAGCGCTGCAGCACGTCCAGTAGCGCGAGATCGAAGTGATCGAGTTCCAGCATGAGTATTCTCCGCATTGATTCGTGATTTGATGCGAGATTATCGCATCATCGAGCAAATCAACGCCAACTATGCGCCCATTCCGCGCGCAGCCCGCTCTACACTTGCATGGTTCCCAACCGCCACGTGCAGAGCCAGATCATGTCCACCGTCGTCACCGCGAAACTGCAGGAGCAGTTCGATGCGGGCCTCGAAACCCGCGCCGATTTCACCATCGACCAGCCGCTCGCGCGTTACGGCCAGGTCGACCACGCGGTGTGGAAGCAGCTCTATGCACGCCAGTCGGCGCTGCTGCGCGGGCGTGCCTGCGACGCGTTCGTCGCGGGGCTCGGGAAGATCGACCTGCCAGCCGACCGCGTACCGTCGTTCGCCGACGTGAACCGTCAGTTGAAACCGGCGACGGGCTGGGAGATCGTCGCGGTGCCGGGCCTCGTGCCCGATCGTGTGTTCTTCGAGCATCTCGCGAACCGGCGCTTCCCCGTCACCTGGTGGATGCGCCGCCCCGACCAGCTCGACTACCTGCAGGAACCCGACTGCTTCCACGACCTGTTCGGCCACGTGCCGCTGCTGATCGACCCGGTGTTCGCCGACTACATGCAGGCATACGGCCGCACCGCGCTCGCGGTCGCCGACGATGAAGCGGCGCTGGCGCGCCTCGCGCGGCTCTACTGGTATACGGTGGAATTCGGGCTGATCCGCGATGCGCGCGGCACGAACGGGCTGTCGATCTATGGCGCCGGGATCGTGTCGAGCAAGGGCGAAAGCCTGTACAGCCTCGAAAGCGCGGCGCCGAACCGGCTCGGCTTCGACCTCGAGCGCGTGATGCGCACGAAGTACCGGATCGACACGTTCCAGAAGACCTACTTCGTGATCGACGATTTCGCGCAGCTGTTCGCGCTCGCCGACGTCGACGGCCGTGCGCTGGCCGACCGGCTGGCGGCGTTGCCGGAGTTCGCGGCCGGCGCGGTGCTCGATACCGATCGCGTGCTGCATCGCGGCACGGGCGACGGCTGGCCCGACGCCGCGGACGCGTGACGCTCGAGGGTGCCGGGACGCGCCGCTGGCGGTCTCCCGACGGCCGTCCCCGGATGCCCGTCGCCGGATGGCCGTCCCACAACTATGAAACAATGACCGATGCCGGCTTCGCCGCGCGGCGCAGCCGCGCGCGGGCGCCGTTACCGACCGAGAGGTGCAAGATGATCCACAAGCTCACATCAGAAGAACGCAAGACCCGGCTCGAAGGCCTGCCGCTCTGGACGGCCGTCCCGGGCCGCGATGCGATCCAGCGCAGCCTGCGCTTCGCCGATTTCAACGAAGCGTTCGGCTTCATGACGCGCGTCGCGATCAAGGCGCAGGAAATGAACCACCATCCGGAATGGTTCAACGTGTACAACCGCGTCGACATCACGCTGTCGACCCACGATGCCGACGGCCTGACCGAACGCGACATCGAACTGGCGCTGTTCATCGACCGTGCCGGCGCGCACGCGCAACCGGCCGCCTGAGGCCTTCCTCTACCGCCGCGCGTCTTTCGATGCGCGGCGCGTCAACTTTTCATTTCGATGAACGTTTTCTAGGATGTAGTCAGCGAAAGCCTTCAGCTTTCCAAGCCATCCTTAAGGCGCACGTAAGTCTCGTACGCATTCCGTGCCTTGGGGTCCAATCCTTCCAGTTGTAGCGCGCTTTGGCGCTGTACAATCAGCAGCGCATACGGCTTGGAAAGCGCGCTGGCCTCTTCGCAGAGTTTGAGTTCGTCGCCGCTCGACGGCGAGCGGGCGCGCCAGAAATTGATCGCGGCTTCTAGGTCGTTGATCGAAATATCGGACATGTTTGGATTTAAACGTTCGCTGGCCGCCATGCTTGATGTCAGGTGTTGCGGCGCCCCTGTGGAAACGGCGTCGTGCTGTCCGCGTGCCTGAACCGCCAACCCATTGTACTTGAGCGAACTTCATGCGACTCCTTCTGATCGAAGACGACCGCCCCATCGCACGCGGTATCCAGAGCAGCCTCGAGCAGGCTGGCTTCACCGTCGACATGGTGCATGACGGCATCTTTGCCGAACAGGCGCTGGCACAGAACCGCCACGAACTCGTGATCCTCGACCTCGGCCTGCCGGGCATCGACGGGATGACGCTGCTCACGCGCTTCCGCCAGACCAACCGCCACACGCCCGTCATCGTGCTGACCGCACGCGACGAGCTGAACGACCGGATCCAGGGCCTGAACTCCGGCGCCGACGACTACATGCTCAAGCCGTTCGAGCCGGCCGAGCTCGAAGCGCGCATCCGCGCGGTGATGCGCCGCAGCGGCCCGCACAGCGACATGCCGCGTCCGGAAGTGTCGCTCGGCGGCGTCCGCCTGTCGGGCGTCGATCGCCGCATCTTCAACGACGACAAGCCGCTCGAACTGTCGCCGCGTGAATTCGCGGTGCTCGAGATGCTGCTGCTGCGTCACGGCCGCGTGGTCAGCAAGGCCCAGCTGCAGGATCACCTCACGCACTTCGGCGGCGATCTCGGCGACACCGCGATCGAAGTCTACGTCCACCGCGTGCGCAAGAAACTCGAGCAGTGCCGTGTCGAAATCGTCACGGTGCGCGGCTTCGGCTACCTGCTGCAGGAAATCCGCCAGACGGCGAGCGTCTGAGCGGCAGTGCCCGCGCGCCGGCCGGCCTCGTGCGCCGGCGTGCCGCCCTGCCCGCGTCGCCGCCCGGCGCACGACCGCGCCGCTCCTCGTGAGCGGCGCTTATCCATTTGCCCGTCGAAATGTCTCCTGATCCGGCTGTGACCACCAGCCTGCGCCGCTCGCTGCTACGGCGCCTCGCCGCCCCGCTGTCGATGCTCGCGCTGATGAGCGGCCTGATCGCCTACTGGCTCGCGTGGCAATACACGCAGCACGTGATCGACCGCTCGCTCGCCGATCTCGCGACCGCCATCTCCAAACAGATCCAGATCGCCGGCCCCGACGCACCGTTCACGGTGCCGCCGCTCGCGCAGGCGATGTTCTCCGATCCCGCAGAAGCGCTGATCTACCGGATCAGCGACGGCGAACAGGAACTCGCCGGCGATCCGAAGCTGCCGCTGCAGGGCATCAACGTGCGTCGCATGCATCACGCATACGTGTTCGAGGCCGAATACGACAACCGCGCGGTGCGGGTGGCGCAGGTGCGCGTCGACGACGTCGAAGGCGGCAAGCCGATGGTCGTCGAGGTCGCGCAGCCGGTGCGGCACCGCTACCGGATCGCGGCCGAATTCCTCGTCGCGATCATGATGCCGCTGCTGCTGCTGCTGCTCGCGGGATGGGGCATCGTGTGGCGCGTCGTGAACCAGCAGCTCGGCCCGCTCACGCACCTGGCCGATTCGCTGAACCGGCAGACCCACACGTCGC
Organism: Burkholderia sp. HI4860; assembly: GCF_002223045.2. Lineage (NCBI taxonomy): Bacteria > Pseudomonadati > Pseudomonadota > Betaproteobacteria > Burkholderiales > Burkholderiaceae > Burkholderia > Burkholderia sp. HI4860. Next base: position 1,836,891 of record NZ_NKFO02000003.1, read on the forward strand.
TGGAACCGGTCGACGAAACCGAGGTGCCGCTGGAAATCCGGCCGCTGACGAGCGCGATGAACGCGCTGCTCGGCCGCCTGAAGACCGCGCTCGACGCGCAGCGCAAGTTCATCGCCGATGCCGCGCACCAGTTGCGCACGCCGCTCACGGCCGTGAAGCTGCACGCGGAGCAGGCAGCCGTCGCGCGCGACCCGCACCAGACCTTCGCCGCGGTGCGCGAGCTGCGCGCGGCCGCCGACCGTGCGGTGCGGCTGTCCAACCAGTTGCTGTCGCTCGCCCGTGCGGAGCCCGGCGAACAGGCCGCGCGATTCGTCGACGTCGACCTCGCGGCGATGGCGTTCGAGACGGGCGCCGAGTGGGTGCCGCGCGCGCTTGCGACGCACGTCGACCTCGGCTTCCAGCGCACCGACGATCCGGGTGACGACGAGAAGCTGGTCGTGCGCGGCAACCCGGTGCTGTTGCGCGAGGTGATCGCGAACCTGCTCGACAATGCGCTGAAGTACGTGCCGCTCGCGCGGCCGGACGGCGCACGGATCACGGTGAACGTTGCGCGCGGCGCACTCGAGGACGGTCAGCCGGCCGCCGAGATCGTCGTCGAGGACAACGGCCCCGGCGTGCCCGCCAACCAGCAGGCCGACCTGTTCAAGCGCTTCTTCCGCGGCGACGCGCAAAGCGGCAACGGCGTCGAGACAGGCGCCGGGCTCGGCCTCGCGATCGTGCACGACATCATCGCGATGCACGGCGGCACCGTCTCGTACGAGGATGCATCGGAAGGCGGCTCGCGCTTCGTGGTGAGGGTGCCGCTGGTTGCGCACACCGAGCAGCCGGCCAGCGAAACACCGGCCGCAGCGTCGACGCACTGAGGGATCGAGGGACTCGCGGCGGCCGGCCGCTGAGCAGGCCGCGCGCCGGATGAGGGAAGCAGAAAACACGGCCGCGCGACGCGTGCAGTCATCCGCTGAAACAACAACGGCAGCGCACGATGCGCTGCCGCCTGCATTACTTCTTGCTTTTCTTGTCCTTCGACCGGGACTCGGACTTGCCGTCCTTCTTGTCCTTCTTCTTTTTCTTCTTGCCGCCCTCGTCGGACGTCGCGAGCAGCGTCCCGCGGCACGACGCCGCGCCGCAATGGCACGCGTACTCGCGCTTGAGCTTCTTCGTCAGCTTCGCGTCGATCACGAGGCCGTAGTCGTAGAACAATTCCTCTTCCGGCCCGATGTCGCGCAGCGCGTGGATGTATACGCGGCCTTTGACCTCCTCGGCTTCGCAGTTCGGCGCGCACGAGTGGTTGATCCAGCGCGCGCTGTTGCCGTCGATCTTGCCGTCGATCACCCCGCCCTCGTCCAGTGCGAAGTAGAACGTATGGTTCGGTTCGCTCGGGTCGTGCGGGTGGCGGCGCAGCGCTTCCTTCCACGAAATTCGTTCGCCCTTGTATTCCACTACGCGCTCACCGGCCTTGATCGGCGCCACGGCGAACACGCCCTTGCCGTGTACTCCCGAGCGGCGCACCGCGATCCTGCGTGAACTCATCGAACGAATCCTTGTGAAGACGACTTGAATGGAAGACGGCCGTGGTCACGGCCCGGCGCCGCGCAAAACGAAAAACGCGGCACCGGTGGGTGCCGCGTCGGGGCATGCGGCGAATCACCCGCATCCTACACGTTCACGATTGCTTCGTTCAACATCACGCGCAATATTGCGCGCGCGGTGCTCAACGCTGGCCGAATGCGATGTCGCCGAACAACGCCTTGTGCTCGCGCGGCTGCGAGCGCCAGTATTGCGGCGGCGCCGTCACCTGCGCGCCGAGCTCGGCCGCCGCATGCCACGGCCAGCGCGGGTCGTACAGCATCGCACGCGCCATCGCGACGAAATCGGCATCGCCGGCCTCGATGAGCCGGTTCGCATGCGCGGGCTCGTTGATCAGGCCGACGGCGATCGTCGGCATGCCGACCGCACGCTTCACGGCCTGCGCGAACGGCACCTGGTAGCCGGGCGACAGCGGAATCTTCTGCAGCGGCGACACGCCGCCGGACGACACGTCGATCCAGTCGCAGCCGCGGCGCTTCAGTTCGTGCGCGAACGCGATCGTATCGTCGAGCTCCCAGCCGCCTTCGACCCAGTCGGTCGCGGACACGCGCACCCCGACCGGCCGGTCTTCCGGAAACGCCGCGCGCACGATCTCGAAGATCTCGAGCGGAAAGCGCATGCGGTTTTCGAGCGAGCCGCCGTATTCGTCGGTGCGCTGGTTCGCGAGCGGCGACAGGAACTGGTGCAGCAGGTAGCCGTGGGCCGCGTGCACCTCGATCGCGTCGATGCCGAGCCGTGCGACCCGCTTCGCCGACGCCGCGAACGCTTCGCGGATCCGGTTCAGGCCCGCGGCATCCAGTGCGAGCGGCGGCGTCTCGCCCTCCTTGTGCGGCACGGCCGACGGCGCATGCGGCAACCAGCCGCCGTCGGCGACGGACACGAGCTGGCCGCCCTGCCACGGCACGTCGCTCGACGCCTTGCGCCCCGCATGCGACAACTGCATCGCGATGCGGACCGGCGAATGCTTGCGGATCGCGGCCAGCACCGGCTTCAGCGCGGCTTCGGTCGCGTCGTCCCAGAGGCCGAGGTCGCCATGCGTGATGCGCCCGTCGGGTTCCACCGCGGTCGCCTCGATGCAGAGCAGCCCTGCGCCCGACAGCGCGAGATGGCCGAGGTGAATCATGTGCCAGTCGGTCGCTTCACCGCGTTCGGCCGAATACTGGCACATCGGGGAGATCACGATCCGGTTCGGAAGGGTCACGCCGCGCAGCGTGAACGGGGAAAACAGCGCAGTCATGGAAGCCGCTCGCCTGGAAGGGAAAGAGCGAACGAGCGTAGCACGCAGGCGGCAAGCGTGCAGACGGCGCGTTCGGCAGTAAGCGGATGGTCAGGTACGGCGCGCGGCAGGTTGCCGGCAATGGAGAAAAGGCGGCGCATACGGCGAGGCGCCGGCCTGCAACGAATGCGGGCCGGGCATCCTGTTCGCGGCGAGCGGCGGCGCCGCTGGCGGCGTCAGAGCCCGACGCTGTCGAGCCACTCCGCGAACATGCGTCGCGCGGCCGCCTCGAGCGCGGGGCCGTGCTGCGCGGTATCGGCGCGCAACTGGCGCGCGTCGATGCCGGGCGTCGCCGCGATTTCGCCGGCGTTCGCGATCAGCCACGGTTCGAAACGGTCGGTGCGGATTTCCGGATGGCATTGCAGCGCCAGCACGTGCCGGCCCCAGGCGAATGCCTGATGACGGCAGGCCGGGGTCGACGCAAGATGAATCGCGCCGCCCGGCAGGTCGAACGTGTCGCCATGCCAGTGCAGCATCGACGTCGCCGCACCATCGAGATGGCGTAGCGGCGACGCGCGGCCGGCATCGGTGAGCGTCAGCGGCGTCCAGCCGAGTTCGTGCTGGGCAGCCGGATAGACGCGCGCACCGAGCGCCCGGGCGATGAACTGCGAACCGAGACAGATCCCGAGGATCGGCAACCCGGCGTCGATGCGCTTGCGCACGAGCGCCGCGAGCGGCGCGATCGTCGGATACTGCGCATCGTCGTACACGCTGAGCGGCCCGCCGAGCACGACGAGCAGCGACGGCTCGAGCACATCGAGCACCTCGACCCGCGACGACCCGACGTCGACGTAGCGCACCCGCCGGCCCCGTTCGCCGAGCACCTGCTCGAAGCTCCCGAGATCCTCGAAATGCACGTGGCGGATCGCCACGACTTCAGCGTTCATCATCGGCCTCCCGGTCGATCGACGGACGTCAGCCGGCGAAAATCTTCCAGGTCTTCTTCTGCGTTGCCGCGTCGGCCTCTTCCTGCACCGAGCAGTCGAGACGCAGATCGCTGTCGGACATCGAGATGTCGAGCGCCGCGCAGTGATGCACGGTCTTCTTCGACAGCTTGCCCGGCTGGAAGTGAGCGCACGTCAGGCACATGCGCTGCGGCGGCGTCGCACCGGCCACCTGCAGTTCGCGCAGCGTCTTCAGCAGTGCGCGATACAGTGCGCCCTGCTCGTCCGCGCCGAGCTTGCCGACCGCTTTCGTCAGGAATTCAGGCCATTGCAGCGCCTTCTTCGCGGCTGTGCGGCCACGAGCCGACAGGCGCACGGCCAGTGCGCGGCCGTCGTCCAGCGCACGGCGCTTCTCGACGAGACCCTTCGTCTCGAGCGTGCTCACCGCATCGCTCGTGGTCGCCGCGGTCAGCTGCGTCTCGCGCGCGATCTCGCCGAGCCGCATCGGGCCCTTGCGCTGCAGCAGCAGCACGAGAATCTCGCCCTGCGTCGGCGTGAGGCCTGCGCCTTCCGCCCAATCCCATGCCTGGCTTCGCATGGCCGTACTCAACCGCAGCAGGCTGTGGGTCACACGTCCCGAAGCCTGATTCCCGTAAACGCCTTCGCTCATAGTCTTTTCGCTTTGCCGCCGCCCGGTTTGCCGAGCGGCCGTAGTGTGGAGATCGAATGTCTATCTCAAAACAGACATGCTCTTGCGAGTATGTCAGCACGGCCGTCGCGAGGGCACACGCGGCGGTCGCGTTCGCGGCGACCGGTAAGACACTCGACGTTCCGGTGTCCGCAAAGCCGACATTCTAAGCGAGAGCGGAAAATCGCACAGCTAAGTTATCCCCTTCATTCTGTGGAAAATCACTGGATAACCAGAATTTTTCGTTGTGCCAGCAATGTCGAACGACCGCCAAGCGGTGCGCCGGGGCATTTTCCTGTTCGGATCGGCCATCGGGCCAACCGCAATGATCCACCGGGTTATCCCGTGCACAGATCGTTGACTTTGCAGCGGAATATCAGGTTATCCACAGATTTTCAGGACAACCGGCAACGATTTCGGCGGCAATCGGGGCCGCCGGCCGTTCAGCGAATCGCGACTCGGTCGACCCCGTAATCTGCAAAACATTTTTTCACTCGCGCCAACGTAAGCACTGCTGGCGGACCGTCTCATTGAGCGATTTTTCCTGTTTGAAAACGGTTCTCAACCACGATGCGTCGTTCACGCGCGCCTTCGCGAGCGCGCCGATCTCGTCGAGCGCCGCGCGCGAACCGAGCGCGGCCGCATGCGGCGCGATCCGGTCGAGCGTGTCGAGGATGTCTTCGGCGATCGTGCGGCGCTCACCCGTCTGAGGATTCACGCAGGTGCCCTCTAGCCCGAAGCGGCACGCCTCGAAACGGTTGAACGTGTAGACGAGGTAGTCGTCCTCGGACAGCTTCAGCGGCCGGTCGGTCAGCAGGTAGCGCGCGAGCGTCTGGATGTAGCAGGCGATCGCCGCCGCGCGGTCGACCGACAGCGGCGTGTCCATCACGCGCACCTCGATCGTCCCGTAGCCGGGCTTCGGCCGGATGTCCCAGTAGAAGTCCTTCATCGAGTTGACGACGCCGGTGTTCACCATCTTCGTGAAGTACTCCTCGAAGCTGTCCCAGGTCAGCACGAACGGCGCGCGGCCCGACAGCGGGAACGCGAACACCGAATTCAGGCGTGCCGAATGGAAGCCGGTGTCGACGTTCTGCACGAACGGCGACGACGCGGACAGCGCGATGAAGTGCGGAATGAAGCGCGACATCGAGTGCAGCAGGAACAGCGCGCTGTCGGGATCGGGGCAGCCGATGTGCACGTGCTGGCCGAACACGGTGAACTGCTTGGCGAGATAGCCGTACAGCTCGGAGATGTACTGGAAGCGCGGCGCATCGTAGATCTGCCGGTCGCTCCATTGCTGGAACGCATGCGTGCCGCCGCCGGCCAGCCCGACGTTGAGCTGGTCGGCCGCCTTCACGAGCACGTCGCGGATCGCATGCAGCTCGCTCACCGCCTGCTCGTGCGAATGGCAGATGCCGGTCGACAGCTCGATCATGCTCTCGGTGATTTCCGGCGTGATGTTGCCCGGGAAGGTCTCGCCCTGGATCAGGCGCATCAGGTCGGAGGCCGCTTTGGTCAGGTCGTAGTTGTGCGTGTTGACGACCTGGATCTCCAGTTCGACGCCGAACGTAAACGGCTCGGAATTGACGAAGGTTTCGAGTGCCATGGCAGGTTCCGGAATCAGTTGCCGTCGCTGCGTTCACCGACCGCCGACAGGCAGCGGTACACGATGAACGGGCTGACGAGCTGCAGGATCACGATCGTGCACATCACGATCGCGCGCAGGTGCGGGTCGAAATTCGGATAGAGCTGGTAGGTGTCGTCGACGAGCAGGTACGACAGCGCGGACATCGGCGTGAGCGCGATGCCGAGCGCGACGCCCTGCTTCATGCCGATGCCGCTCGGCTTCGCGAACGCGACGACGCCGGCCAGCTTCGCAACGAGCCGCGTGACGATCAGCACGATCGCGAGCAGCCCGCCGAGCGCGATGTCGCCCCACGTGAACGACGTGAGCGTGAGCACGAACAGCGTCACCGTCAGCAGCCAGCCGGCCGTGCCGAAGTGCTCGGGCCACAGTTGCGGGCGCGCCTCGAGGTTCTTCACGATGATGCCGGCGAGCAGCAGCGTGAGCAGCGTCGACAGCTTCAGCGCCTGGGCGACGGCGATCGCGAGCATCACGAGCCCGAACAACGCGACGAACGAATGCTCGTCGCGCATCGTCGCGGTCATGTGGCGGAACAGGTAGTTGCACGAACGCGCGACGACATACGCGACGATGAACGACCCCGCGAGCAGGTAGAGCGGCTGCAGGATCGTCGCGAAAACGTTGCCGTACGCTTCCTGGTGGAGCCAGCTCGTCACGAGCTTGGTCAGCACGATCGCATAGACGCTGTTGAGCGCGGTGAGCGTGATGAGGCGTTGCGACACCTGCCCTTCCGCGCGCAGTTCGGTCTTCAGCTGGATCACCATCGATGGCGACGTCGCGATCGCGATCGCCGACAGCACCAACGCGACCATCCCCGACACCCCGAGCGCAAGCATCACGAACAGCACCAGCACGAACGTCAGCGTGGCTTCGGCGAGGCTCGACGCGATGAGCCACGGATTGCGCCGGATCCAGCGCAGGTCGAGACGGCTGCCGAGCTCGAACAGCAAGAGGCCGAGTGCGACGTCGATCAGTAACCGGGATGTTTCGTCGGTGCTGGCATCGATCACGCCGAAGCCGAACGACCCGGCGATGAGACCGATCACCGCATAGCCGGTGATGCGAGGCAGACGCCATGCGCGATAGCAAAGCTCACCGCACAGGCCGGCCGCGAACAACGCGAGCCCGGCCCAGAACACGGCATCCGGCGTGAGCGGCCAGTTGGGCAGGAATGAGAACGCCGACTTCATCGTGGTGACTTCTCCTTTGGAAGCGACCGCCAGCGACGCGGGGTCAAGCGTCAGAAATGGAATGCGCGCCGGCTGGGTATCGCCCCGAATGTGATTGTTGTGTCGACGACGGCGGGACATGGGATCCGCCTTTTCCACCACAGGGCGGAAAGTCGTTCAGGTTGCCGATCTGGATTGTCGGCCTGGTGTGTGAACGGACTGCGCAGTCTCGAAGATTCAGATTCGAAATCGTGCCGACCGTTCCATTGAAGCATGTCCGGCGCCTGGCCGGATGAACGCGAAGGAAACCGATTGTGCCACAGCTTTTTCGGTCTGGAACCCATTGAATCGACTCGCGGCGCTGTGCGGCACCACAGGTCTTTGGTTTCAAAGGTTTACTTGTATATATACGTAGTAGAAGTTAACAAAGGACGCACAGTTCTGTGGATAACTTCGGTTTACGTCGACAGATCAAGGTGTTGCAGAACCCATAACCCGTTGCACAGACTGTTCGTGCACAGAGGTTTGAGTTGAGCAACTTTTGGGCCGCCTCACAGCTGTGCCGAGTTGCCCAGTTTACGTCCACTGTGATTACACACGAAGTGCGCGCGGATTTCGCGCGGTTATCCACAGCGTCGAGTGGATAACCTTGCGCGAAAAAGTCGGGAAACTGTGAGCGACTCGGGTGAGCGGTCAGCCGGCCTGGCCGACGCGGCGCGCGCGCAACGCGCGGATCAGGAAGCGTGCGGGGTCGACGGCATCGGCAAGTTCGCGCTCGAGCGGCCAAGGCTCGCCTTCGAGTTGCGACGCGATCAGTTCCGCGCCGAGCGCCGCCCATACGAGGCCGCGCGAGCCGAAGCCGAATGCGCCGTAGAGCCCGGGCATGCGCGGCAGGTCGCGCGCCTGCGCACCGCTCAGCGCGCGGGCATGGGCGACGGCGCCTGCTTCGTCCGCGAGCGGGCCGAGCAGCGGCAGGCGGTCGCCGACGACCCAGCGAAACGCAACGCGGCCGCGCAGTGTGGCGGCGTCCGGCAGGTCGCCGATCAGGCCCGGTAGCAGATGCCGTACGCGCTCGATGTTTTCGAGGTGGCCGGCTTCACGCATCGCGGGATCGACGTCGTCGGGTTCGAAGGTTGCGCCGATCAGCAGCGTGCCGTCGTCGAGCGGCACCGCGTAACCGTCGCCGATCGTCGGGCATGGCAGCGGCGCCGTGCTGCCGGCCGGCAGCAACGTGAGCTGGCCGCGCACCGGTTGCAGCGCGACATGTTGCAGCCCGGCAAGACGCGCGGCGTCGCCGGCATTCGCGAGCACGACGACGGGCGCCTCTGCCAGCGTGCCGCCCGCATCGTCGAGTGCATGCCATGCGTCGCCCCGCCGTTCGAGTTTGGCAACGCGGGTGGACGCGAGCAGGCGCACGCGCTCGCCGGCCGCCGCATATTGGGCCGCGCACAGCCCGGCCGGCCAGACGGCGCCGCCGTGCGGAAACAGCAGGCCGCCCTGCGCGACCGGCAGGTTCAGATGCGCGCGCGCGGCCTCGACGTCGAGCAGCGAGACGTAGTCGGACGGCGCACCGAACGCATCGAATGCGTCGCGCATCCGCTCGAAGTCGCCGGCCGATTCGGCGAGATGGATCATTCCGTGCGTGCTGCGCGCGAATGCGTGGCCTGCACGTTCGAGTGCCTGCCAGCGTGCGATCGCGTGCAGGAAGCCGCCGCGCGTGAGCCGGCTCGCGACGTTGTCGTCGCGTGTCATCAGCGGATGGAATACGCCGGCCGGATTGCCCGACGCGTCGCTCGCGATCCGCTCGTGCCGCTCGATCAGCGTGACATCCCAGCCGCGCGCGGCCAGACGTTCGACGACCGCGCAGCCCGCCAGCCCCGCGCCGATCACGATCGCACGGCGTGTCGCAACGGGCAGTGGGAGCGGCGGCTCGTGCCGGCGCGCGCGCCAGCGCGGCGCATATTCGCCGACGAGCAGATCGTCGACCTCGCGATACGTGAAACCCGATGTGTCGAGCGCGTGTTTCAACGCGTCCGATCTCGCATGCGCTGCAAAGGTGGCGTGTTCGCCGGCGATTTTCGAGAGCGTGCGGACCACGTCGGCCGATCGGAGATCTGCGTCGTTCGATGCCGCGAAGCGGTCGAGACAGAACGCATCGGCGCGCGCGACGATCTTCCCCAGCATGTCGATCGCATCGCCGAATGCAAGCGTGAGCACCACGCGCCCTGCGTCGAATTCGAGCCGATGAAGGCCCGGTACGCGCATCGGCCATGCGTCGGCAAGTGCATCGACATCCGCCGATATGGTTGTGTCCGCAACGATATGGGAAGCTGCGCGGCGCAGGTCGTCGCGTGAAAACGGATGCGGTTCGACTGCGACGAAATGCAGCCGCTCGCAGCGCGCGGGATCGTCGCGCCAGGCGGCCCAGGCCGCGAGAAAGCTGCCGCCCGCGCCGAATCCGGTCGCCACGATCGTGAACGTGCGGCGGCCCTGCCAGCGCGCCGGCAGCCCGTTGCCCGCGACGAACACGCGATGCGCGAGCGCGCCGGATGCGCCGCGATGGAGATCGCCGAACTCGGGCGAGACGAGCGTGCCGTCGTCGCGAAGCGCGAGCGTGGCGGGAACAAGTCGGTCGGTCATGCGAAACAAAAAACGTGGCAGCCAAGCCTGGCAAGGGATTGCGCCGGGCCGTCCGACCGGTCGTTGGAAAAAGCCAACGGCGCGGCGCACGGGCGGACCGCGCTGCGTATCCTGTCCGGTTGGCGCTGGTCAAAAAACGGGCAGTCGATGATTCATTCGGCGAAATACCGATGAAAATCTTTGAAACCCTTGTCGTTATTGGGTTTGCGCTGCGCTATCATAGCAACGCCGTACCGCGGGGTGGCCACCGGCTCACCGGAGGGCGCGTCGCGCGGGCCAGGATTCGGCGCTGTGTCGTCGGAGTCTGACTCTCGACGGCACGGTTCGCGCACGTATAATCGGCGCGTTCGCGCTGTTCGTGTCAACCTAACCTGATAAAGGAACCTTAATGAACAAACAGGAACTGATCGACGCCGTCGCCGCCCAAACGGGCGCCAGCAAGGCTCAAACCGGCGAAACGCTGGACACGCTGCTCGAAGTCATCAAGAAGGCCGTGTCGAAGGGTGATGCGGTTCAGCTGATCGGCTTCGGCAGCTTCGGTTCGGGCAAGCGCGCAGCACGTACGGGCCGCAACCCGAAGACCGGCGAAACCATCAAGATCCCGGCAGCCAAGACGGTCAAGTTCACGGCTGGCAAGGCGTTCAAGGACGCCGTCAACAAGCGTTAAACCAGCGCCTGTTCCAAGAAAAACCCGCCTTTCGGCGGGTTTTTTGTTGGGCGCGCGCAGCATTTTCGCCACAGTCCGCGCCCCTCTTGCAAGATTTAACGGTTCTTTTTACAACGCGTTACGCGTGCACGATCTGCGTGTCGCCGTGATCGTCGTCGTCGTGCGAATCGATATCCCACGCCGGGAACGGATCGTCGAACCCGTGCCATCCGGCCGCGCCGAGCGCGAATTCCGCATCGGTCAGCAGGCACGCATCGAGCTTCGCGCGCCAGGCCTCCGCGTCGAGCGCGATGCCGATCAGCACGAGTTCCTGCCGGCGGTCGCCCACCGCGCGATCATCGATGTCGCCGTGCCATTCGGCGCGGATTTCACCGAGCAACTCGTCGTCGTCCGGCCATTCGGCGCGATCCTGCGCTGCCCACCAAAGCCCCGCCGGGCCATGTCGGCATACGCCGCCCGCCTGCGACAGCGAACCCGCGATGTCGTTGCGCGTCGCGAGCCAGAAGAAGCCCTTGCTGCGCAGCACCCCCGGCCACTCCTGATGCAGCAGCGCCCAGAGTCGCGCCGGATGAAACGGCCGGCGCGCGCGGTAAACAAAATTGCCGATCCCGAATTCGTCGGCTTCGCCGTGCACGTGCGCATGATGTTCGTCATGGCAGTCGGGGTCGTCGCAATGCGTGTGATCGTGATCGAGCGACGCGAGCCAGCCCGGAGCGTTCGCGGCCTCGTCGAAATCGAAGCGGCCCGTGTTCAGCACTTCGTCGAGCGGCACGTTGCCGAACGTCGACACGACCTGGTGCGCGCGCGGGTTGAGTCGCGCGAGGATGTGCTGCAGGCGGGCAAGGTCGTCCGCGGCGACGAGGTCGGCCTTGTTGATCACCAGCACGTCGCAGAATTCGATCTGCTCGATCAGCAGCTCAACGAGCGTGCGGTCGTCCTCTTCCGACGCGGCGATGCCGCGCGTCGCGAGCGCATCGTCCGAGCCGTAGTCGCGCAGGAAGTTGTACGCGTCGACCACGGTGACGAGCGTGTCGAGCCGCGCGATGGTTGACAGCGACGTGCCGTCATCGTCGACGAACGTGAACGTTTCGGCGATCGGCATCGGCTCCGCGATGCCGGTCGATTCGATCATGATCGCGTCGAAGCGGCCTTCGGATGCGAGCGTGCGGATCTCGACGAGCAGGTCGTCGCGCAGCGTGCAGCAGATGCAGCCGTTCGACATCTCGACGAGGCGTTCCTCGACGTGCGACAGCGCCTGCGCGTCGCGCACGAGCGACGCGTCGATGTTGACCGCCGCGAGATCGTTGACGATCACGGCGACTTTCAGGCCCGCGCGATTCGCGAGGATGTGATTGAGCAGCGTGGTCTTGCCGGCGCCGAGGAAGCCGGACAGCACGGTGACGGGCAACGGCTGGTTCATTGCCGGATTCATAGCGATATGCACCAACGGAAAAATTGAAAAAGCGGCCGCGACGCCCTTCCGGGGCGCGATCGTCCCGCGGACGGGCGAAATTGCGGCGTGAGATCCGCATTGTGCATCAAACGCGCGCCGGCCGGCCGGTACGGCATCCGGCCGCGCTGCGGCGCGGCGTCACTGCACGGGCGGCAGCAGCTTCCACTGCGTCAGGATGCCGGCGATCTGCCGTGCATACTTGTCGCGCAGCGACGGGGTTTCCGAATGATAGGCGCCGACCGCCTGCCACGTGTTGCCGTAACGGTTCATCTTCTGCTTCAGATGCCACGCGGCGATATAGACGTTCTTGCACGGCTCCATCAGCGTGTCGCGGCCGATTCCATAGCGCGACAGCGTCGGCAGGTGGATCGAATTGATCTGCATCAGGCCGTAGTCGACCGAGCCGTTCGTGTTCTTGTTCAGCGCGCCGGGCCGGTTGCGCGACTCTTGCCACGCGATCGCGCGCAGGATCAGCGGATTGACCTGCTGATATTTAGCGGCCTCGTCGAAACAGTCCGCGCGAGCGTTCGCGCTGGCGAAATACCCGCCGGCGGCGATCAACACGATCGAAACGAACCGTCTGTTCATGGTGCGAAATCGACAAGAAATTGCGTGAGGGTCGGGAAAACCCGTGCCTGTTATTCGTGCGACGAGAATCGTGCCGCCCGTATCATACCGACAGTCCGTCAGCTTGCGACATACAGGAATACGGCCGCCCGGTTATACCGCACTTCCGTGTCGGTTCATCTCGAAACGGGGGCGACGGCCGCATGCCGAGAATAATGCCGAATCTTACAGATTGCATACGATTCGCCGGACACATGTCGTATGTGAGACAGTCCTCGGATCAATGTGATATTTCGGACATGAAAAACTGCTAATGTCGCCTCTTTCGGACTTGGATCCCAGCACTACCGCCGGAAGTGGCCTGAGCCGGCATCGACCCATTCATCCATGACAAGAAATCGCTTCGTTATGCGGCGTGTCGCCACGACTCTGCTCGTCGCCGGCATCATCGTCTCCCAGGCCGCCTACGCTCAGGTCACGCTCAATTTCGTGAATGCGGATATCGACCAGGTCGCCAAGGCGATCGGCGCCGCAACCGGCAAGACCATCATCGTCGACCCTCGTGTGAAGGGGCAGCTCAACCTCGTGGCCGAACGGCCGGTGCCGGAAGACCAGGCGCTGAAGACGCTGCAGTCGGCGCTGCGCATGCAGGGCTTCGCACTCGTGCAGGATCACGGCGTGCTGAAGGTCGTGCCCGAGGCCGACGCGAAACTGCAGGGCGTGCCGACCTACGTCGGCAATGCGCCGCAGGCGCGCGGCGACCAGGTGATCACGCAGGTGTTCGAGCTGCACAACGAATCGGCGAACAACCTGCTGCCCGTGCTGCGGCCGCTGATCTCGCCGAACAACACGGTCACCGCGTACCCGGCGAACAACACGATCGTCGTGACCGACTACGCTGACAACGTGCGGCGCATCGCGCAGATCATCGCCGGCGTGGACAGCGCCGCGGGCGCGCAGGTGCAGGTCGTTGCGCTGCGCAACGCGAACGCGATCGACCTCGCCCAGCAGTTGCAGAAAATGCTCGACCCGGGCGCGATCGGCAACAGCGACGCGACGCTGAAGGTGTCGGTCACGGCCGACCCGCGCACCAACTCGCTGCTGCTGCGCGCGTCGAGCGCGTCGCGCCTCGCGGCCGCGAAGCGCCTCGTGCAGCAGCTCGATGCGCCGAGCGCGGTGCCCGGCAACATGCATGTCGTGCCGCTGCGCAACGCCGATGCGGTGAAGCTCGCGAAGACGCTGCGCGGGATGCTCGGCAAGGGTAGCGGCAGCGACAGCGGCTCGTCGGCGTCGTCCAACGATGCGAACAGCTTCAACCAGAACGGCGGCTCGTCGTCGAGCGGCAACTTCTCGACCGGTACCTCCGGCACGCCGCCGCTGCCGTCGGGCGGCCTCGGCGGCTCGTCGTCCTCGTCGTCGTACGGCGGCTCGTCCGGCAGCGGCGGGCTCGGCAGTGGCGGCCTGCTCGGCGGCGACAAGGACAAGGGCGACGACAACCAGCCCGGCGGCATGATCCAGGCCGATGCGGCGACCAACTCGCTGATCATCACCGCGTCGGATCCGGTTTACCGGAACCTGCGCTCGGTGATCGACCAGCTCGACGCGCGGCGTGCGCAGGTCTATATCGAGGCGCTGATCGTCGAGCTGAACTCGAACACGCAGGGCAACCTCGGCATCCAGTGGCAGGTGGCGAGCGGCCAGTTCCTCGGCGGCACGAACCTGAATCCCACGGCCGGCCTGGGCAACAGCATCGTCAACCTGACGGCGGGCGGTGTGACCAACGCTGCCGGCGGCATCACCGGAGGCGGTCTGGCCGCCAACCTCGGCTCGCTGACCCAAGGGCTCAACATCGGCTGGCTGCACAACATGTTCGGCGTGCAGGGGCTCGGTGCGCTGCTGCAGTATTTCGCGGGCGTGAGCGACGCGAACGTGCTGTCGACGCCGAACCTGGTCACGCTCGACAACGAGGAAGCGAAGATCGTCGTCGGCCAGAACGTGCCGATCGCGACCGGCTCGTATTCGAACCTGACGAGCGGCACGACGAGCAATGCGTTCAATACCTACGATCGCCGCGACGTCGGCCTGACGCTGCACGTGAAGCCGCAGATCACCGACGGCGGGATCCTGAAGCTGCAGCTCTACACCGAGGACTCGGCGGTCGTCGCGGGCACCACGAGCGCGCAGACCGGGCCGACTTTCACGAAGCGCTCGATCCAGTCGACGATCCTGGCCGACAACGGCGAGATCATCGTGCTCGGCGGCCTGATGCAGGACAACTACCAGGTGTCGAACAGCAAGGTGCCGCTGCTCGGTGACATCCCGTGGATCGGCCAGCTGTTCCGTTCCGAATCGAAGATCCGCGCGAAAACCAACCTGATGGTGTTCCTGCGCCCGGTGATCATCTCCGATCGCAGTACCGCGCAGGAAGTCACGTCCAACCGCTATGACTACATCCAGGGTGTGACGGGCGCGTACAAGTCGGACAACAACGTGATCCGCGACAAGGACGATCCGGTCGTCCCGCCGATGCCAATCGGCCCGAGCCAGGGCGGCACGGCCGCGGGCAACCTGTTCGATCTCGACAAGATGCGTCGCCAGCAGCTGCAGCGCCAGGTCGCGCCGGTGCCGGCCCAGCCGTTGCCGGAAGCGACGCCCGCGCAGCCGCAGAGCGTGCCGCAACAAGCCGTGCCGCAACAGCCGTTGACGGCCACGCCGGGAGCGTCGCAGTGAGCGACGTGCACGCCTCTTCCACTCACGACGGCGCGCCGGGCGAACGGCAGCCGCCGTCGCCGCTCGCCGCGCGACTGTTGCCGTACGGCTTCGCGAAGAGCGGCCAGGTGCTGATCGCGCACCAGCTCGACGACACGCTCGAGGTGTGGATCAGCGAACGCACGAGTGACGCCGCGCTCGCGGAAATCGCGCGCAACTTCGGCTCGATCGCCGTGCATCGCGTGCCGGCCGACGAGCTCGCGCAGGCGATCAACCATGCGTACGCACGCCAGGACGGCAGCGCCGCGCAGGTGGTCGGCGAAGTCGAGGGCGAAGTCGACCTGTCGCGGCTGATGCAGGACATCCCCGAAGTCGAGGATCTGCTCGAATCGGAAGACGACGCGCCGATCATCCGGATGATCAACGCGCTGCTCACGCAAGCGGCACGCGAACAGGCGTCGGACATCCACATCGAGCCGTTCGAGAACGCGTCGGTCGTGCGCTTTCGCGTCGACGGCACGCTGCGCGACGTCGTGCGGCCGAAGAAGGCGCTGCACGGCGCGCTGATCTCGCGGATCAAGATCATGGCGCAGCTCGACATCGCCGAGAAGCGCCTGCCGCAGGACGGCCGCATCACGCTGCGCGTCGGCGGCCGGCCGGTCGACGTGCGGGTGTCGACGCTGCCGACCGGGCACGGCGAGCGCGCGGTGCTGCGTCTGCTGGAAAAGGATGCGCAGCGCCTGAATCTCGAGGCGCTCGGGATGGGCCGCGACACGCTCGTGCAATTCGACAAGCTGATCGCGCGCCCGCACGGCATCGTGCTCGTCACGGGCCCGACGGGTTCGGGCAAGACGACCACGCTGTATGCGTCGATGTCGCGGCTCGAAACCGCGACGACGAACATCATGACCGTCGAGGACCCGATCGAATACGACCTCGGCGGTATCGGCCAGACGCAGGTGAACGAGCGGATCGGGATGACCTTTGCCCGTGCGCTGCGCTCGATCCTGCGCCAGGATCCGGACGTGATCATGATCGGCGAAATCCGCGACCTCGAAACCGCGCAGATCGCGGTGCAGGCATCGCTGACGGGCCACCTCGTGCTCGCGACGCTGCACACGAACGATGCGGCCTCGGCCGTCACGCGCCTGACCGACATGGGCGTCGAGCCCTACCTGCTTGCGTCGTCGCTGCTCGGCGTGCTCGCGCAGCGGCTGGTGCGGCAGCTCTGCCCCGTCTGCAAGGAAGAACGCCAGGAAGAAGGCCGCACCGTGTGGCATCCGGTCGGCTGCGACAAGTGCGGGCATTCGGGGTATTCGGGCCGGCGCGGCGTATACGAACTGCTGCTGGTCGACGAGTCGATCCGCTCGCTGATCCACCGCAACGCGGCCGATGCGGAGATTCTCGCCGCCGGCCGGGCGGAAGGGATGCGCACGCTGCGCGACGACGCCGAGCGCTGGCTCGCGTCGGGCGCGACGTCGCTCGAGGAAGTGCTGCGCGTGACGGGAGGCGCATAGCGCGATGCCGGCATTCCGTTTCGAAGCAATCGATTCGGCGGGACGCGCGCAGAAAGGCGTCATCGACGCCGACAGCGCACGTGCCGCGCGCGGCCAGCTGCGTACGCAGGGGCTCACGCCGCTCGTCGTCGAGCCGGCCGCCAGCGCGACGCGCGGGGCGCGGTCGCAGCGGCTCGCGTTCGGCCGCAAGCTGTCGCAGCGCGAACAGGCGATCCTCACGCGCCAGCTCGCGAGCCTCTTGATCGCCGGGCTGCCGCTCGACGAGGCGCTCGGCGTGCTGACCGAGCAGGCCGAGCGCGACTACATCCGCGAACTGATGGCCGCGATCCGCGCCGAGGTGCTCGGCGGCCATTCGCTCGCGAATGCGCTGGGCCAGCATCCGCGCGACTTCCCGGAAATCTATCGTGCACTCGTCGCCGCGGGCGAGCACACCGGCAAGCTCGGCATCGTGCTGTCGCGCCTGGCCGACTACATCGAGCAGAGCAACGCGCTGAAGCAGAAGATCCTGCTCGCGTTCACGTATCCGGGGATCGTCACGCTGATCGCCTTCGGCATCGTCACGTTCCTGCTGAGCTACGTCGTGCCGCAGGTCGTCAACGTGTTCGCGAGCACGAAGCAGCAGTTGCCCGTGCTGACGATCGTGATGATGGCGCTGTCGGATTTCGTGCGGCACTGGTGGTGGGCGATCCTGATCGCCGTCGTGCTCGTCGTGTGGTTCGTGAAGGCGACGCTGTCGCGCGACGGGCCGCGCCTCGCATTCGACCGCTGGGTGCTCACCGCGCCGCTCGCGGGCAAGCTCGTGCGCGGCTACAACACGGTGCGCTTCGCGAGCACGCTCGGCATCCTCACAGCGGCGGGCGTGCCGATCCTGCGCGCGTTGCAGGCGGCCGGCGAGACGCTGTCGAACCGCGCGATGCGCGCGAACATCGACGACGCGATCGTGCGCGTGCGCGAAGGCTCCGCACTGTCGCGCGCGCTGAACAACGTGAAGACGTTTCCGCCGGTGCTCGTGCACCTGATCCGTTCCGGTGAAGCGACGGGTGACGTGACGACGATGCTGGATCGTGCGGCCGAAGGCGAGGCGCGCGAGCTCGAGCGTCGCACGATGTTCCTGACGAGCCTGCTCGAGCCGCTGCTGATCCTGGCGATGGGCGGCATCGTGCTCGTGATCGTGCTGGCCGTGATGCTGCCGATCATCGAGCTGAACAACATGGTGCAGTGACGGCCTGACCGCGGGTCGGGCCGTCGCCTTCGGCTTCAGCGCACGTAGATCGCCGGGGACGGCGTGTTGGCGGGCAGCTGGACTTCGGTGCGGGCGCCGTTGCGCTCGACGATGATCGAGCGGGGGCGGACTTCGGCGAGCTTCGCGCCGGACGTGACGTCCGCGCCGAGCGACACGGCACGCGGCGGTTCGCCACCGACACCGATGATCGCGGCGCCGCCGTGGTCGAGCGCGAGGATGCCGAACAGGTGGATGTCCTGCACGGCATTCTTGTCGAGCTGACCGCCGAAGAGCGCCGCGGCGTCCTCGGTGCGGATCGGCAGCCGCGCGGCGGCGGCGGGCAGCGGCGCTTCACGGGCGGACAGCGTGACGACCCAGTAAGTGGCCGTCGCGCACAAACCTGCGAAGAGGGCTAGGGAGAGGATCCGGATCGAGAGCGCGTTCATGCGCGCTATTGTACGGATGTATATGAAATTTGCGTTGGGTGAAAGCCCTCGGCAATGCGCGCCTTACAATGCGTGCTCCGCGCCCGCGGGTTCGGAAGGTTGCCGTCAGGCAATCGTCCGATGCGCCGGGTGCGTCACCCGACCAACGACATTTTTTGGAAAGAGGTAGTCAGTCATGCAAACGTGGATCACTCGCCGCAACGCGGCCGTGCGTCGTCAGCGCGGTTTCACGCTGATCGAGATCATGGTGGTGGTCGCGATCCTCGGGATCCTGGCGGCGCTCATCGTGCCGAAGATCATGAGCCGCCCGGACGAGGCACGCCGCATCGCCGCGAAGCAGGACATCGGCACGATCATGCAGGCGCTCAAGCTGTACCGTCTCGACAACGGCCGCTACCCGACCCAGGAGCAGGGCCTGAACGCGCTGATCCAGAAGCCGTCCACCGATCCGATCCCGAACAACTGGAAGGACGGCGGCTATCTCGAGCGCCTGCCGAACGATCCGTGGGGTAACGGCTACAAGTACCTGAACCCGGGCGTGCACGGCGAGATCGACGTGTTCAGCTATGGCGCCGACGGCAAGGAAGGCGGCGAAGGCAACGATTCCGACATCGGTTCGTGGCAATAAGCGCTCGCTGACCGGCCCGACGCTTCGTTCCCTTCTTCATGCTCGCCACTCGCACGACCTTCCGCTGCGGCCGCGATTGCCGTGTGCGTCGCGGCGCGGCTTCGTCCGCGCCGGTGCGTGCCGACGGCGGGCAAGCGAAGCGTTGCGCGCGGCGTCATCGCGCGCGCGGCTTCACGCTGCTCGAAATGCTGGTCGTGCTCGTGATCGCGGGGTTGCTCGTGTCGCTCGCGTCGCTGTCGCTCACGCGCAATCCGCGCACCGACCTGCGCGAGGAAGCGCAGCGCATCGCGCTGCTGTTCGAGACGGCCGGCGACGAAGCGCAGGTGCGTGCCCGGCCGATCGCGTGGCAGCCGACCGCGCACGGCTTCCGTTTCGACGTGAGCTCGCCCGACGGCTGGCGCACGCTGCGCGACGACCTGCTGCGCCCGCGCGACTGGGACGGCGGCGTCACGGGCGCCGACATCGACTATCCGGGGTCGGACACGCATGCGAATCGCGTCGTGTTCGGTACCGAGAGCATCGACACGCCCGTGCGCGTGACGCTGCATTCGGCGGTCGGCAGCGCGACGATCGTCGGCACCGGCAACGGCCGCTACGAGGTGCAATGACGATGCGTCGTCGCCCGCCCTCTTCCGTTTCTTCATCGCGCGGTTTCACGATGATCGAGGTGCTGGTCGCGCTCGCGATCATCGCGGTCGCGCTCGCCGCGTCGATCCGCGCGGTCGGCACGATGGCGAACAACGCGTCCGATCTTCATCGCCGGCTGCTCGCCGGCTGGAGCGCCGACAACGCGCTCGCGCAGATGCGGCTCACGCACGCGTGGCCGGAGATCGGCGAACAGAGCTTCGACTGCTCGCAAGGCAACGTGCAGCTCGTCTGCACGCAGCGCGTGAGCACCACGCCCAACCCGGTGTTCCGGCGCGTGCGGATTTCGGTGAGCATGCCCGGGCAAACCGGCGTGCTCGCGCAAATGGTGACGGTGGTCGCGAATGAAACCAGCCGTCCGCTCTGACGCGCCGATGCGACGCCCGCTCGCGCGCCCCGCCCGCGGCTTCACGCTGATCGAGCTGATGATCGCGATCGCGATCCTCGCGGTGGTCGCGATCCTCGCATGGCGCGGGCTCGACCAGATCATGCGCGGTCGCGACAAGGTCGCGGCCGCGATGGAAGACGAGCGCGTGTTCGCGCAGATGTTCGACCAGATGCGCATCGACGCGCGGCTCGCCGCGACCGACGACGAGGCCGGCCAGCCGGCGATCGGCGTTGCCGGCAATACGCTGCAGATCGTCCGCGAACTCGAGGTGCCGGGCGTCGCGCCGCGGCTGCAGGTGGTGCGCTACCGGATCGCCGGCGGGCGCGTCGTGCGCTATGCATCGCCGCCGATCGACGACGCGAACCGGCTGCGCAACATGCTGAAGGACAGCAGCGTCGAAGGCTGGAGCTGGGTCGCGCTGATGGGCGGCGTCGGCGCGATCGACGCGAAGCTGTACGTGCCGCGCGTGGGCTGGACCACCAACCTGCAGACGGCCAACGACGCGCTCGCGCAGAACAACGATGCGCTCAAGGTGCCGCAGATCGGCAACGCGCCGCCCGCACGCGCGGTGACGGGGCTGCAGGTCAGCATCGGCGCGACGTCGCTGCGCGTGCCGGTCACGCGTATCTTCCTCGTCGGGGAATGACGATGCGCGCGCGCCCCCACCGCTCATTATTGGTTGCCCGCGCCGCCGGTCGCGCACGGGCACGCGGCCGCCAGCGCGGCGCGGCGATCATCACCGCGCTGCTGGTCGTCGCGCTGTCGGCGATCCTCGTCTCGGGGATGCTGTGGCGCCAGCAGGTGCAGATCCGCCGGATCGAGAACCAGCGCGTGATCGCGCAGGCGCAGTGGGTCGCGCGCGGCGCGCTCGACTGGACGCGGATGATCCTGCGTTCCGAAGGCGATACGGCGCCCGGCATCACGTATCTCGGCGGCATCTGGGGCGTGCCGATCGCGAAGACGAAACTGTCGGACTTCCTCGGCCGGATCGGTGCGCCCAACGAGACCGGCGGCGAAGACACCTATCTGTCCGGCTCGATCGAGGACGCGCAGGCGAAGTTCAACCTGCGCAACCTCGTGGCGTCGCCGGCGCCCGGCGTGCTGCAGTTGAACGTCACGCAGGTCCAGGCGTTCCAGCGCCTGCTGACGACGCTCGGCTACGACGGCGCGTTCGCGAAGCGCATCGCGCTGCAGGTGCGCGCGAGCCTGCTGAATTCGGCGACGCGTTTCCAGATGCCGACGCTGCCGGGCGGCGGCACGGCGCCGCCGGTCACCGCGCCGGTGACGACCGATCAGCAAGGCGGCGGCTTCACCGACGATCCCGGCATGACGGGCGGCGATCGCGGGCCCGCGCCGCTGATGATGACGGGCGTCGACAGCCTGCTCGACGTCGACGGCGTGACGCCCGAGATGGTCGCGCGGCTGCGCCCGTTCGTCACCGTGTTGCCGACCACGACGCCCGTGAACATGAACACGGCGCCGGCCGAGGTGATCGCGGCGCTGATGCCGGGGATGAGCGTGTCGTCCGCGCAGGCGCTCGTGTCGCGCCGCGAGACCGTGTTTTTCCGCCACGTCGGCGACGTGCAGCTCGCGCTGCGCGGCGCCGGTGCGCCGAACGTGACGCTCGACTCGAGCGTCATCGACGTCAATTCGAGCTATTTCATCGTGCATGGCCGGATCCAGCACGAACGCGCGGAGGTCGATCGCACCTCGCTCGTGTATCGTGATCCGACCACGCACTCGACACGGGTCGTGCGCATTCGCGACCAGCTATAACGACGCCAATCGGGAGAGGAGCTCTTGTGAGCACGTTGATTGTTTCTTTGCCGCCGCGCGAGCCTGCCGTGCCGTTGCAGGAATGGCAGTGGCCCGAGCTGCCGTTCACGCTCGTCGACAAGGCCGGCCACGTGCAGCGCGCCGGCCGCGCCGCGCTTGCGCTGCTGCCGCGCGCGAACGCGACCGTGCTGATCGTCGCCGCGCGCGACGTGCTGCTGCTGGCCGCGACCGTGCCGCCGCTGAAGGGACCGAAGCTGCGCCAGGCCCTGCCCAACATCGTCGAGGATCAGCTGATCCAGGATCCGCTCGGCTGCCATATCGCGCTCGATCCGGACCCGCTGCCCGACGGGCGCCGCGTGCTGGCGGTCGTCGATCGCGCGTGGTTCCGCACCATCTGCGATGCGTTCACGGCGGCCGGCCATCGGCACCTGAGCGCGGTGCCCGCGACCCGCTGCCTGCCGGCGCCGCACGTCACCGCCGCGCCGGCCGACAGTGAGGTCGATGCCGCCGCGGTGGTTGCGGACGCCGTCGAGGCGCCGCCCGCCCGTCCGGCGACGGTGGCTGCGGTGCTTGGGCTTGCGGCATCGGTCGAACCGGTGCTCGTCGAAGCCGGCGCGCTGCCGGCTGCAGCCGGTGCGCCGCGCCTCGAACTCGCGGTCGCGCGTGATGCGCTCGGCGAAGGCTTCGCGGCGCCCGCGTCGCGCGCGGCCGGCACGCTGGCCGCGCTTGCGGGCGGGGGTGACGTCGAACTGTACGAACTCGGCGAACCGGGCGCGGAGCCGCGGCTCGCATCGGTCGGCCGCACCGACGGCGGCCCGCTGCTGCCGGGTGCCGCGCCGCTGTCGTTCGACGCGTTCGCACGGCGCGCGCTGACCGAGAAGTTCGACCTGTGCCAGTTCGAATTCGAATCGCAGCCGTGGCGCTTCGACCGCGCAACGGTGAAACGTCTGCGCGTGCCGCTGGCGCTCGCCGCGGCGACGCTTGGCGTGGCGGTGATCGGGATGAACCTGCACTGGTGGAAGCTGTCGCGCGAGCGCGATGCGCTGTCCGCGCAGATCACCGAGACGCTGTTGTCCGCATTCCCGAAGACGACGACGGTGCTCGACCCGCCCGCGCAGATGCAGCGCCAGCTCGACCAGTTGCGTCTCGCGGCCGGCGAGCTGTCGCCGAACGATTTCCTCGCGCTGGCGAGCGGGCTGTCGCGCTCGATGGGCGCGCTGCCGCTGAACGGCATCGCGTCGCTCGACTATCACGACCGGCGGCTCGACGTCGGCTTCAAGCCCGAGGTCAAGGTCGATCCCGATTTCACGCAGCGCCTCGCGCGTAACGGACTGTCCGGCGAAGTCGACAGCAATACGGGCAAATGGACGATCCGGAGCCGCTCATGAATACGGAACAACTGAACCAGACGCTGGCCCAGTTCTGGGGCGAGCGCTCCCAGCGCGAAAAGATGCTGCTCGGCTGGGGCGGCGCCGTGCTGGCGGTCGCGATCGCGTATTCGGTGCTGTGGTCGCCCGCGCAGGAAGGGCGTGCGCGGATCCAGCGCGAGCTGCCGACGATGCGCCGCGAGCTGGCGCAGATGACCGCGCAGGCGAACGAGGCGAAGTCGCTGGCGGCCGCCGCGCAGGGCGTGGCACCGACCGGCCTCGCGCTGAAGGACGCGCTGACCGCGTCGCTGTCCGATCACGGGCTGCAGGGCGCGCAGGTGCAGATCGTCGGCAACGGCGTGCAGATCCAGATGAAGAACGTGTCGTTCCCGGCGTGGACGCAGTGGCTCGACGATGCGCGCCGGCAGTTCAAGGTGCAGGTCGGCGAGGCGCATGCCACTGCGCTGAAGGACGATGGCCAGGTCGACCTGACGGCCGTGATGCAACCGTCTACGCAGAAATGACGCAGTTGGACGACGCAAGTGGCGGTCGGCCGATGAGGCCGGGATTGAGGCGGCTCGCCACCGCATTGCCGTGGGTACTGGCGGGTGGCCTGGCGACGGCGTTGACGCTCGTCGCACTTGCGCCGGCCGCGTGGATCGCGCCGCAGTTCGCGCGCGCGACCGGCGGGCACGTGAATCTCGTCGATCCCGACGGGTCGCTGTGGCACGGCTCGGGCACGCTGATGCTCGCGCCGGGGGCCGACCAGAGCGCGGCGACGCTGCTGCCCGGCCGGGTCGAATGGACCACGCGCTTCTGGCCGCTGCTGACCGGGCGCGTGCAGATGCGCATGCGGCAGACCGAGGCGATGCCCGACGCGGTCACGCTCGATGCGACGTGGCGCGGCGCGGTGCTGTCGGCGGGGACGATGGCCGTGCCGGCGTCGCTGCTCGCCGGGCTCGGCACGCCGTTCAACACGCTTGACCTGCAGGGCGACGTGCGGCTCGGCTGGAGCGACTGGCGCCTGATCGGCAACAACGCGTTCGGGCAACTGACGGTGACGATCGACTCGATGAGTTCGCGCGTCTCGCGCGTGAAGCCGCTCGGTTCGTACCGCGCGGTGCTGCAGGCGAAGGGGGCCGGCGCCGATCTCGACCTGTCGACGACGCAAGGCCCGCTGTTCCTCGATGGCCACGGCACCTTCGGCCCGGGCCAGGGCTCGTTCCGTGGCACCGCGCACTCGGCGCCCGAGCAGCAGGCGAACCTCGCGGGGCTGCTGAACCTGCTCGGCCATCCGATCGGCAACAACGAGGTGTCGCTGATCTTCGGCGACGCGCAGCGCTGACGCGCGCGTCGCCCTTTCCTTCCTACTTCTGCGCGAGCGGTGCGGTGGCCGCGGGCGCGGCCGCACCGGACGCCGGCACGGGCGCCGCGACGTCGCCGTTCTCGCGCGTCATCTCAGCCACGTTCCAGCCGCCGCCGAGCGCCTTCACGAGCCCGACCGACGACGTCATCCGCTGCCCCGCGATCGTCGCGAGCTTCTGCTGCGCGGTGAACGCGGTGGTCTGCGCGGTCAGCACGTTCAGGTAGGCGACCGTGCCGGCCTTGTACTGGTTCGTGACGATCGCGAGCGAATGCTGGGCGCTGTC
Source organism: Burkholderia sp. HI4860 (assembly GCF_002223045.2). Lineage (NCBI taxonomy): Bacteria > Pseudomonadati > Pseudomonadota > Betaproteobacteria > Burkholderiales > Burkholderiaceae > Burkholderia > Burkholderia sp. HI4860. Next base: position 1,861,814 of record NZ_NKFO02000003.1, read on the forward strand.
GACCGCCTGCCGCTGCACGTCGATTTCCTGCGCGAGGATGCGTTGCGACGCGAGGTTGTCCTCGACGTCCTGGAACGCGGTGAGCACCGCGAGGCGATACGCGGCGACGTCCTGGTCGTAGGTCGCGCGCGCGGCGTCGGTTTGCGCGGCGCGCAGCCCGGCGTCGAACAGCGTGGCCGCGAGCTGCGGGCCGACCGTCCAGAAGCGCGCCGGCAGCGTGAACAGCTGCGACCACACCGAGCTCTGGAAGCCGCCGGTGGCCGACAGCGTGAGCGTCGGGAAGAACGCGGCGATCGCGACGCCGATCTGCTCGTTCGCCGCCGCCGCACGGCGCTCGGCCGCGGCGACGTCGGGCCGGCGCTCGAGGATCGCGGACGGCACGTCGACCGGCGTGACCGGCGGCTCGGCCGTGAGCGGATTCGGCGGCAGCGAGAAGGTGGACGCCGGTTCGCCGATCAGCGTCGCAATCGCGTGCTCGTACTGCGCGCGGGCCACGCCGTTGTCGATCGACGCGGCCTGCGCGCTCTGCAGCTGGGTTTGCGCCTGGATCACGTCCGCGCGCGCGGCGACGCCTTGCGCGTACTGGTTCTGCGTGAGTTTCAGCGACTGTTCGTACGACTTCACGGTGTCGTCGAGCAGCTTCTGCAGCGCATCGGACGTGCGCAGCTGGAAATAGGTTTGCGCGAGCAGCGCCTGCTGCGACAGCCGCGCGTTCGCGAGATCGGCCGCGGCGGCCGCTTCGCTGGCGCGCTGCGCGCTGACGGTGCGACTCACCTTGCCCCACAGGTCCGGTTCCCAGCTCGCGTCGAGGCCGACGCTGTAGCTGTTGTTGATCGAGCCGGACGAACCGCTGCCGAAGCTCGACGAACCCGACGACACCGACGTGCGCGGCGTGCGGGCGCGCGAGCCCGACGCGGTCAGCCCGACGGTCGGGAAATACGCGGCACGCGCCTCGGTGACGAGCGCGCGCGCCTGCCGGTACGCGGCCGCCGATTGCGCGATGGTCTGGTTCGACGCGTTGAGCCTGCCGATCAGCGCATCGAGCTGCGGATCGTTGTAGACCGTCCACCACGCGCCGCGGTCGGTGCGGTCGGCGGGCTGCGCGACCTTCCAGCCGGCCGGCGCTTCCTTGTAGGCGGCGGGGATCGACGTGTCGGGCCGGTGATAGTCGGGCCCGACGGCGCAGCCGGCGAGCAGCACGGCCGTCGCGACGGCGACGGCGGCGCTCAGCGGGCGAAGGGCGCGCGGGAGGGAGGCGTACGGCATGGTGGTTTTCCTGTCTGGGCGCGACGTCCGGCGAGCGGCGTCGCGCGATGCGGTCGTCGTGCCGCTGGCGGACAAATGGTAACTGACGGCGGGAAAGCTGCGCAGCCCCAAGGGTACGGCGCGCGGCGACAGGAATGTGTTACCGGCGCGAGCGGCCGGTTTACCGGCCATTACGGCCAGCTGACGGGAAGACGGGGATGCGACGCCGGCCGTGCGGGGCGCGGCCGGCGCTCAGCCGGAGCAGCCAGGCAGGCGGGAGACGCGCGCGGTCAGCGGTCAGTGGCAGCGCGCGGGCAGCGGCAGCGGTTCGGCGGCGGACCGCCATGTCGACGGCTCCGTCGCGGCCGGCTGGCCCGCGCGGCGAGCGCCGTCTTTCGCGTTGCGCTGCCGGCGATGATCGAACCAGGCGAACCCGAGCGCCGCGAGCGAGCCGCCCGGGACCACCAGCATCGTCACGTACAGCGCGATCTTCCAGCCGCGGTGCGGCCCGGAAAACGCATGATGAGCGGTATCGGTCAGGTTGCGGCGCAGCGCGCCGGCGGCATTTTTCAGGAACAGCATCGCGAACATCCTCGGGTGCCCGCAGCGCGGGCGCATCGGTCAGAACATAGTCTCCGGCAGTGCAACATGCACGTCGTAACTGGTTGCTTCAAATAATATTGACTATGCAATCAATTTTCAAGATACTGGGCGCGTCCAAATCTGAAACGCACTATTGCTGCGCGCGCAATCGCATGACCGGCGGCCTCTACGATCCCGAGAACATCGCGCTGGAAACGAGCCTCGGCTACTACCTGTCGAAGGCGAAGCAGGCGCTCGTCGAGCGGATGGACCGTGCGCTCGAGCCGCACGACCTCACCGCGCAGCAGATCGGCGTGATCCTGCTGCTGTCGCGCGGCTATGCGCGCACGCCGTTCGAGCTGTCCCGCAAGATGTCGTACGACAGCGGGTCGATGACGCGGATGCTCGACCGCCTCGAACGCAAGGGGCTGGTCGCCCGCTCGCGCAGCGAGCAGGACCGCCGGATGATCGAGCTGACGCTGACCGAACGCGGCGCCGAAGCCGCGCGTGCGCTGCCGTCGCTGATCGCGAACGCGCTCAACGCGCAACTCGACGGTTTCTCGGCCGACGAGCTCGTGACGCTTACCGGCCTGCTGCAACGCTTCATCGCCAACGGGCCCGGTTCGACCGGTTGCCCGAAACCCGACGAAGAAGCGGACGGCTGATGTGCGCGGAGACCCCATGTCTAGGTTAAGCACTCGCTTATTTCTCTGTCTGGGCAGAAGATGACAGGGCACGCGCTCCCCTTTTCCCTTTATCCGTTCCACCCGGCCGGGCGGCGCTGCGGCGCACACCCGCGCTTTGTGCCGGCGCGTCGCGCGCGCCGCGTCTAGGAGATTCCGATGTCCGCCACCACGGCATCCGCCGCCCCCGCCGCCGAACCCGCGCCGTTGTCCGGCGGTGCGCTCGCGTTGCTCACCGTCGGGCTTGCGCTCGGCACCTTCATGGAAGTGCTCGACACGTCGATCGCGAACGTCGCGGTGCCGACCATTTCCGGCAGCCTCGGCGTCGCGACGAGCGAAGGCACCTGGGTGATCTCGTCGTACTCGGTGGCGTCCGCGATCGCGGTGCCGCTCACCGGCTGGCTCGCGCGGCGGGTCGGCGAGGTGCGGCTGTTTACGCTGTCGGTGCTCGCGTTCACGATCGCATCGGCGCTGTGCGGCCTCGCGACCAACTTCGAGACGCTGATCGCGTTCCGGCTGCTGCAGGGCCTCGTGTCGGGGCCGATGGTGCCGCTGTCGCAGACGATCCTGATGCGAAGCTACCCGCCCGCGAAGCGCGGGCTCGCGCTCGGGCTATGGGCGATGACGGTGATCGTCGCACCGATCTTCGGCCCGTTGCTGGGCGGCTGGATCAGCGACAACTACACGTGGCCGTGGATCTTCTACATCAACCTGCCGATCGGCATCTTCTCGGCGACCTGCGCGTATTTCCTGCTGCGCGGGCGCGAGACGAAGACGTCGAAGCAGCGGATCGACGCGATCGGCCTCGCGCTGCTCGTGATCGGCGTGTCGTGCCTGCAGATGATGCTCGACCTCGGCAAGGACCGCGACTGGTTCAACTCGACGTTCATCGTCGCGCTCGCGCTGATCGCGGTCGTGTCGCTCGCGTTCATGCTCGTGTGGGAGGCGACCGAGAAGGAGCCGGTGGTCGACCTGTCGCTGTTCAAGGACCGCAACTTCGCGCTCGGCGCGATGATCATCTCGTTCGGCTTCATGGCGTTCTTCGGCTCGGTCGTGATCTTCCCGCTGTGGCTGCAGACGGTGATGGGCTACACGGCCGGCAAGGCCGGCCTCGCGACCGCGCCGGTCGGGCTGCTCGCGCTCGTGCTGTCGCCGCTGATCGGCCGCAACATGCACCGGCTCGACCTGCGGATGGTCGCGAGCTTCGCGTTCATCGTGTTCGCCGGCGTGTCGATCTGGAATTCGACGTTTACGCTCGACGTGCCGTTCAACCACGTGATCCTGCCGCGGCTCGTGCAGGGGATCGGCGTCGCGTGCTTCTTCGTGCCGATGACGACGATCACGCTGTCGAGCATCTCCGACGACCGGCTCGCGAGCGCATCGGGGCTGTCGAACTTCCTGCGCACGCTGTCCGGCGCGATCGGCACGGCGGCCAGCTCGACGTTCTGGGAGAACGACGCGATCTACCACCACGCGCGGCTGTCGGAATCGGTGAGCGTGTATGCGCAGAGCACGACCGACTACCAGGGCGCGCTGTCGCAGCTCGGCATCGTCGGCCAGACGGCCAATGCGCAGCTCAACCAGCTCGTCACGCAACAGGGCTTCATGATGGCGACCAACGACTTTTTCCTGCTGTCGGCGTTCATGTTCGGCGCGCTCGCGGCGCTCGTGTGGGTCACCAAGCCGAGGAAGGGCGCGGGGCCGGCGATGGGGCATTGACGGCGCGGCGGGCGGCTGTTGAGCCCGCCTCGGCAGACGTCACTCCCTCGCCCGCAACCCGCCGAACGCCAGATCGTCACCCGGCGCGATCGGCAGCGTCGCTCGCGCCACGTCGAGCCACGCACGCGCCGCGTGCGACAGATACCCCTTCTTCAGCCACCCAAGTGCGATCGCCCACGTGATCTCCGGCTCGACGATCGGCCGGCACGTGAACTGGCCCGCGTCGAGCCGCCGGCAATAGGGCTCGGGCAGCAACGCGATGCCGACCCCCGCATGCACGAGCGCGGCCATGAAATCCCAGTGGCCGCTGCGGCTCACGATCGACGGCGTGAAGCCCGCCTTTCGGCATGCGTCCAGCACCGCATCGTGCAGCGCGAGGCTTTCCGCGTAGAACACGAACGACTCGCGCGCGAGATCCGCGAGCGGCACGGCTGCGTGATCCTCCCAGCGCGACTCGCGCGGCGCGACGAGCCACAGCGGCGCGCGCACCATCGGCAGCCGTTCGAAGGTGCCGGGATCGACCGGCTCCAGCAGCCCGCCGAGCTCCAGTTCTCCCGACGTCAGCGCGGCCTCGATCATCCGCGCGCCCTGCTCGAACAGCTTCAGCTCGATGTTCGGATAGCGCTGCTTGTACGCGGCGATGATCGGCGTGAACAGCGAGCCGCCGAGCGGCGGGATGCCGATCGTCAGCTCGCCCCGCCCGAGCGTGCCGAGATCGTTCAGCTCCGACTGCAGCTGCGCCTGCGCGGCGAGCACGTCCTGGCCGCGCTGGAACACGATCCGCCCCGCGTCGGTCAGCACCATCTGCCGGCCGTCGCGCAGCAGCAGCGGCGAACCGATCTCGTCTTCCAGCGCCTTCACCATCTTGCTGATGGTCGGCTGGGTCACGAACAGCTTGTCGGCGGCCGCCGTGAAGCTCTGCTGGCGAACCACCTCGACGAAGTACCGCAACGCGCGCAATTCCATCGATGACTCCCCAAAGTGGTGCGGCGATCAGAAAGCGAATTCCGAATTGGAATGATAAGGATAGAGACAAGTCATTTTATTTATGGTTAGGGGAAACCCTATACTCCCACCATCAACGGAATATCTGTAGGGAGCCTGCCATGACCAAGCCGACCGCCGCACTCGTCGCCCGCCCCGCCGCTTCGGGCAGCCTGGCCCGCACGGGCCGGATCGCGCTGCAGGCCGCCGCGCTCGGCGTGCTGTGGATGGCGGTCGACTGGGCCGTGCGCAAGATCGGGCTGCCGATTCCGTCCGGCGTGATCGGCCTCGCGGTGCTCCTCGTGCTGCTGTTCTCGGGCCGCGTCGCGCCCGCCTGGGTGAAGGACGGCGCGAACTGGCTGCTGTCCGACATGCTGCTGTTCTTCGTGCCGGCCGCCGTCGCGGCCGTGCAGTACGGCGGGCTGTTTCGCGAGGACGGCTGGCGCATCGCGCTGGTGATGCTCGCCGGCACCGCGTTCGTGATGGTCGCGGTGGCCGTCGCGGTCGATCTCGCCGCGAAGCTCGAGCGCCGGCTCGCCGCGCAGCGCGTGTTCGCCGAACGCCGCCGCACGCGTCTCACCGCCGCGTCCGCCCACTGAGCCGGAGCCTGCCATGCTTGCCGCATTGTCGAACCTGTCCGCCGACCAGGCGAACACCGCGATCTCGTTCGGCTGCTTCGTGCTGACGGTCGTGCTGTATTTCGCGTCGAAGCGGCTCTACGCATACAAGAAGACGCTGCTGTTCTCGCCGCTCGTGTTCGTGCCGGGCGTGCTGGTGCTGCTCGTCCTGCTGACCGGCATCCCGTATTCGGTCTACTTCCACGACACGCGCTGGCTGATGTGGCTGCTCGGCCCGGCGACGATCGCGTTCGCGGTGCCGATCTACGACTATCGCGACCTGATCCGCCGCCACTGGCTGTCGCTGTCGGTCGGCGTCGCGGTCGGGATCTGTGCAGGCGTGTGCGGGTCGCTGCTGCTCGCGAAGCTGCTGCACCTGTCGCCAGAGCTGCAGCGCTCGCTGATGACGCGCTCGGTGTCGACGCCGTTCGCGCTCGCCGTGTCGGACAAGATCCACGCGCCGAAGGATCTCACCGCGCTGTTCGTGATCGCGACCGGCATCTGCGGGATGCTGCTCGGCGAGCTGGTGCTCGCGCTGGTGCCGATGCGCACGCGGCTCGCGCGCGGCGCGCTGTTCGGCGCGGCCGCCCACGGCGTGGGCACCGCGAAGGCGCGCGAGATCGGCAGCGAGGAAGGCGTCGTGTCGAGCCTGACGATGATGATCGCGGGCGTCGCGATGGTGCTGATCGCGCCGCTCCTGACGCTGCTGCCGATCTGACCGGGCGGCGGCGGCCCGCCAAACGCCGGCCCGGCCTGGCGCGATCGTGCCTGCCGCCATCGGCGCGGCAGGCTCCGCGAGGCAAAAACGACGCCCTCTCCCGGCCACGCCCGCCTCAACCGCCCGCCCCGGCGGCCCTTTCCGCCCCCACTTACCCTGCATCGAGCCGACACCCGGCCGACAATCGGCTGAGATAGCCGCAAATCCCCCCTCTTTTCCGCCCATCGGCCACGGCCCGGATGCCGAACAATGCATGCTACGAGACATCACGCACGCATTCACATGGCCTCCACGACCGCAAACCCGACCGCCGACAAGCCGGCTTCCTCCGGCAAGTTCAAGCGCATCGCGCTGATCGCCGTCATCGCGCTGGGCGCGGCAGCCGCCGCAGCCGGCGGCATGTACGTGTTCCTGAGCAAGGAAGGCGTCGGCCATGCGAGCAAGCCCGCCGAGCCGGCGCCGCTGGCCGCGCCGGTGTTCTTCCCGCTCGACCCGCTGACCGTGAACCTGCAGTCCGACGACGGCGCGCAGCACTACCTGCGCGTCGGCCTGTCGCTGAAGCTCACCGACTCGAAGGCCCAGGAGCAACTGACCGCGCGGATGCCGGAGATCCGCAGCCGGATCCTGCTCGCGCTGTCGAACAAGCATCCCGAGGAGCTCGCGACCCCGGACGGCAAACGTTCGCTCGCGAAGGAACTGCGGGAGCTGATCGAGCAGCCGACGCAGCCGGGCAACCAGCGCGCGAAGGTCGACGACGTGTTGTTCACCGAGTTCGTCGTCCAGTAACGCGGCCGCGAAAGGAGCGCGTATGGGTCACCAGGAGTTCATGTCCCAGGAGGAGGTCGATGCCCTCCTCAAGGGCGTCACGGGCGAAGCCGATTCAGTCGACGAACAGCGCGACACATCGGGCGTCCGCCCCTACAACATTGCGACGCAGGAGCGGATCGTCCGCGGCCGGATGCCCGGCCTCGAGATCATCAACGACCGCTTCGCGCGCCTGCTGCGGATCGGCATCTTCAACTTCATGCGGCGCACGGCGGAAATCTCCGTCAGCCAGGTGAAGGTGCAGAAGTACAGCGAGTTCACCCGCAACCTGCCGATCCCGACGAACCTGAACCTGGTGCACGTGAAGCCGCTGCGCGGCACGTCGCTGTTCGTGTTCGACCCGAACCTCGTGTTCTTCGTCGTCGACAACCTGTTCGGCGGCGACGGGCGCTTTCACACGCGCGTCGAGGGCCGCGATTTCACGGCCACCGAGCAGCGAATCATCGGCAAGCTGCTGAACCTCGTGTTCGAGCACTACACGACCGCATGGAAGAGCGTGCGGCCGCTGCAGTTCGAATTCGTGCGCTCGGAAATGCACACGCAGTTCGCGAACGTCGCGACGCCGAACGAGATCGTCATCGTCACGCAGTTCTCGATCGAGTTCGGGCCGACGGGCGGCACGCTGCACATCTGCATGCCGTACTCGATGGTCGAGCCGATCCGCGACGTGCTCGCGTCGCCGATCCAGGGCGAGGCGCTCGAAGTCGACCGCCGCTGGGTGCGCGTGCTGTCGCAGCAGGTGCAGGCCGCCGAAGTCGAGCTGACCGCGAACCTCGCCGAGATCTCGTCGAACTTCGAGAAGATCCTGAACCTGCGCGCGGGCGACGTGCTGCCGCTGGAAATCGAGGACACGATCACCGCGAAGGTCGACGGCGTGCCGGTGATGGAATGCGGCTACGGAATTTTCAATGGTCAATATGCGTTGCGCGTGCAGAAGATGATCAGCGCGGGCGATTCGATGAAGGAAGGTGGATATGAGTGAGCTGAACCAGACGCCCGAGGACGACGCACAAGCGATGGCCGACGCGGCCCTCGCGGCCTCGGCCGCCGCCGCGCAGGCGGCACCGGCCGCGGCGGAAGAAGATCCGGGCATGGACGACTGGGCGGCCGCGCTCGCCGAGCAAAACGAGCAGCCGGTGCCGGCCGGTGCGACGGGCGCCGGCGTGTTCCAGCCGCTGTCGAAAGCCGCGGCAAACACGACGCACAACGACATCGAGATGATCCTCGACATCCCGGTCAAGATGACCGTGGAGCTCGGCCGCACGAAGATCGCGATCCGCAACCTGCTGCAGCTCGCGCAGGGTTCGGTCGTCGAGCTGGACGGCATGGCCGGCGAGCCGATGGACGTGCTCGTGAACGGCTGCCTGATCGCGCAGGGCGAGGTCGTGGTGGTCAACGACAAGTTCGGTATCCGCCTGACCGACATCATCACGCCGGCCGAACGCATCCGGAAGCTGAATCGATGAACGTAGTAAAGCCCGGCCGCCGCGTGCGCGTCGCAAGCGTGGCAGCGGCTGCCGCGGCCATTGCGGCGGCGCTCGCCACCGCACCGGCCGGCGCCGCCGACATGAACGCGGTGAACCACCCCGGGTCGATCGCATCGAGCGTGATGGTCGGCTCGGCCGCACCGTCGCTCGGCGTCGGCGCGGTGCTGCAGACGCTGGTCGGGCTCGCGGTCGTGATCGGTCTCGTGTTCGCGTGCGCGTGGCTCGCGCGCCGCTTCGGCTTCCAGCATGCACGCCGCGGCGGCCCGCTGAAGGTCGTGTCGAGCGTCGCGGTCGGCGCGAAGGAAAGCGCGACGATCGTCGAGATCGGCGATACCTGGCTCGTGCTCGGCGTCGCGCCGGGCAACGTGCGATTGCTGCACACGCTGCCGGCCGGTGCGGCGGCGGCCCCGGTTTCCGCCGACGCGCCCGCCGGCGCTGCACCGTCCGAAGGCGGCCTGCCCGGCACGTTCGGCTCGCGGTTTCGCGACGCGCTCGCGGGCGAAGCCGCGAAGCGCCTCGGTCGCGGCAAGGACCGCTGACATGGCGCCGCGCCCTCTTTCCGACCCCGCATTCCAATGAAACACGCCTTCCTGCATCGCGCGGCGCGCTTCGCGCCCGTGCTGATCCTCTGCCTCGCCCCCGCGCTCGCGTATGCGCAGGCGAACGGCCTGCCCGCGTTCAACGCGAGCCCGGGCCCGCATGGCGGCACCACGTATTCGCTGAGCGTGCAGACGATGCTGCTGCTCACGATGCTGTCGTTCCTGCCGGCGATGCTGCTGATGATGACGAGCTTCACGCGCATCATCATCGTGCTGTCGCTGCTGCGTCAGGCGCTCGGCACCGCGACGACGCCGCCGAACCAGGTGCTCGTCGGCCTCGCGATGTTCCTCACCTTCTTCGTGATGTCGCCGGTGCTCGACCGGGCGTACAACGACGGCTACAAGCCGTTCTCCGACGGCTCGATGCCGATGGAGCAGGCGGTGCAGCGCGGCGTCGCGCCGTTCAAGACCTTCATGCTGAAGCAGACCCGCGAGACCGATCTCGCGCTGTTCGCGAAGATCTCGAAGGCCGCGCCGATGCAGGGGCCCGAGGACGTGCCGCTGTCGCTGCTGGTGCCGGCGTTCGTCACGAGCGAGCTGAAGACCGGCTTCCAGATCGGCTTCACGGTGTTCATCCCGTTCCTGATCATCGACATGGTCGTCGCGAGCGTGCTGATGTCGATGGGGATGATGATGGTGTCGCCGTCCACCGTGTCGCTGCCGTTCAAGCTGATGCTGTTCGTGCTGGTCGACGGCTGGCAGCTGCTGATCGGCTCGCTCGCGCAGAGCTTTACGTAAGCCGCGGAGGAACACGCACGATGACGCCCGAACAAGTGATGACGCTCGCGCACCACGCGATGATGGTCGGCCTGCTGCTCGCGGCCCCGCTGCTGCTGGTCGCGCTCGCGGTCGGCCTGGTCGTGAGCCTGTTCCAGGCCGCGACGCAGATCAACGAAGCGACGCTGTCGTTCATCCCGAAGCTGCTCGCGGTCGCCGCGACGCTCGTGATCGCCGGCCCGTGGATGATGACGACGATGCTCGACTACCTGCGGCAGACGCTGCTGCACGTCGCGACGCTCGGCGTCGGCTGAGCCACGCGCACCACCCGGCGGCGATGTTCTCGGTTACCTACGCGCAGCTCAACGGCTGGCTCACGGCGTTCCTGTGGCCGTTCGTGCGGATGCTCGCGCTCGTCGCGACCGCGCCCGTCGTCGGCCATGCGTCGGTGCCCATCCGCGTGAAGATCGGCCTCGCCGCGTTCATGGCGCTCGTCGTGGCGCCTACGCTCGGCGCGATGCCAGACGTCACCGTGTTCTCCGCGCAGGGCATCTGGATCGTCGTCATGCAGTTCCTGATCGGCGTCGCGATGGGCTTCACGATGCAGATCGTGTTCGCGGCCGTCCAGGCGGCCGGCGACTTCATCGGGCTGTCGATGGGGCTCGGCTTCGCCACCTTCTTCGATCCGCACACGAGCGGCGCGACACCCGCGATGGGCCGCTTCCTGAACGCGATCGCGATGCTCGCGTTCCTCGCGGTGGACGGCCACCTGCAGGTGTTCGCCGCGCTCGCCGCGTCGTTCCAGTCGCTGCCGGTGTCGGCCGACCTGCTGCACGCGCCCGGCTGGCGCACGCTCGCGTCGTTCGGCACGACGGTGTTCGAGATGGGGCTGCTGCTCGCGCTGCCGGTGATCGCGGCGCTCCTGATCGCGAACCTTGCGCTCGGCATCCTCAACCGCGCGGCGCCGCAGATCGGCGTGTTCCAGGTCGGCTTTCCCGTGACGATGCTCGTCGGGCTGTTGCTCGTGCAACTGATGATCCCGAACCTCGTGCCGTTCGTGGCGCACCTGTTCGACATGGGGCTCGACGCGATGGGGCGCGTGCTGACCGGCTGGCGCTGAGCGCCTGCCGCCCCCGTTTCCCGCCTGTTCCGGCCCGCCGTTGCTGGAAAACCCCTAAAGGAACCGCCAACCCGCGAAAGGTTGCAGAAGGTTTCGCCTCCCTATACTCGTCGTGACGATGCAGCAAGCATCGCGCCACATGAATACAACGAACGGAGACGACCCGATGCGACCCATCCTGCGCACCCTCGCCGTTGCAGCCAGCCTGAGCTGCGCGCTTGCCGCTCAACCCGCTTTCGCCGACGACGGCGGCAAGATCACGATCATGGTCGGCGGGATCGCGAAGCTCATCTACCTGCCCGCGCGGCTCACGCAGGAGCTCGGCAACTTCAAGGCCGAAGGGCTCGACGTCGAGCTGCTGTCGCAGCCGGCCGGCGTCGACGCCGAGAACGAACTGCTGGCAGGCGCCGTGCAGGGCGTGGTCGGCTTCTACGACCACACGGTCGACCTGCAGAGCAAGGGCAAGGACGTGAAGGCGATCGCCGTGCTCTGCCAGGTGCCGGGCGAAGTCGAGATGGTGTCGACCAAGGCCGCGCCGACCTTCAAGTCGATGGCCGACTCGAAGGGCAAGACGCTCGGCGTGACGGGCCTCGGCTCGTCGACGAGCTTCCTCACGCAATACCTCGCGCTGCAGCACGGCGTGCAGTCGACCCAGTACACGATGCTGCCGGTCGGCGCCGACGCGAGCTTCATCGCCGCGATCAAGCAGGGCCGCATCGATGCCGGGATGACGACCGAGCCGACGGTCTCCGCGCTCGAGAAGATGGGTGACGCGAAGGTGCTGGTCGACCTGCGCACGCTGGAAGGCACGCGCGCCGCGCTCGGCGGCACCTATCCGGCCGCGAGCCTGTACGTGCAGTCGGCCTGGGCCGATGCGCACAAGGATCAGGCGACCAAGCTCGCGCATGCGTTCGCGAAGACGATGCAGTTCATCCACACGCACAGCGCCGATGAAATCGCCGCGAAGATGCCGGCCGACTACCAGAAGGACAAGGCGCTGTACGTGAGCGCGCTGAAGGCGTCGCTGCCGATGTATACGGCCGACGGCAAGATGCCGGCCGACGGCCCGGCGACCGTGCTGAAGGTGCTGTCGGCGTTCAACCCGTCGGTGAAAGGCAAGCACATCGACCTGGCGCGCACCTACACGAACGATTTCGTGAACGCGAAGTAAGCGAACCCGGCAGTCGCGCCGGCAGCGGCGATCCCGCCGCCGTGCGCGCCCCGTTCCGGCCCGGTTGACCGGCCCGGCGTCGCCACGATGCGACGCCCTCCTCACCCGCAGGATCAATGCGATGAACCAGGCAGTCTCCCCGAGCACACCGGCGATCGAGTTTCGCAATGTGTCGTGCCGCTTCATTTCGCCGGAAGGCAAGGCCACCGTCGCGCTGCGCGACTTCAGCATGAGCGTCGCGCGCGGCGAGTTCATCGCGATCGTCGGCCCGACCGGCTGCGGCAAGTCGACCACGCTGAACCTGATCACCGGGCTGCTCAAGCCCGCAACGGGCGAAGTCCGCGTGATGGGCCGCCCGGTCGACGGGATCGACCCGCGCATCGGCTTCGTGTTCCAGGCCGACGCCGTATTTCCGTGGCGCAACGTGATCGACAACGTCGCGGCCGGCCCGCTGTTTCGCGGCCGCTCGAAGGACGTCGCGTACACGCAGGCCGAGGAATGGATCCGCAAGGTCGGCCTCGACAAGTTCACGAAGCACTACCCGCACCAGCTGTCCGGCGGGATGAGGAAGCGCGTCGCGCTCGCGCAGACCTTCATCAACCAGCCGGAAATCCTGCTGATGGACGAGCCGTTCTCCGCGCTCGACATGCAGACGCGCACGCTGATGCAGGACGAGCTGCTGCAGCTCTGGTCCGCGAACAAGGGCTCGGTCGTGTTCGTCACGCATGATCTGGAAGAGGCGATCGCGCTGGCCGACCGCGTGTTCGTGCTGACCGCACGCCCCGCCACGCTCAAGCGCGTGTACGAGATCGACCTGCCGCGCCCGCGCGTCACGTCGGAGATCCGCTACGACACGCGCTTCATCGAAATTTCCAAGGACATCTGGCACGACCTGCGCGAAGAAGTGCAGATCGGCTGACGCATACGCTCAAGGCAAGGACCGCAAGGACAGGAGCATGACCGACATGACGCTTCCCCCCACCGCCATTCCGGCGACGTCGCTCGAGGACGAGTCGCGCGCCGCTCAAACCCGCCTGCGCCGCCGCCGGCAACTGATCATCGGCCTGCGGATCGCCGTGCTCGTGATCGTGCTGGGCGGGTGGGAACTCGCCGCACGGCTGAAGTGGATCGATCCGTTCTTCTTCTCGCAGCCGACGCTGATCTTCGCGCAGATCCAGGACTGGTTCGTCAACGGCACGTCGCAAGGCCCGCTGCTCACACAGGTGTGGGTCACGCTCGAGGAAACCGGCATCGGCTTCGTGATCGGCTCGGTGGCCGGCGTGATCTGCGGGATCGTGCTCGGCCGCAACAAGCTGATGGCCGACGTGTTCGGCCTGTACATCCAGATCGCGAACTCGATTCCGCGCGTCGTGCTCGGCTCGATCTTCGTGATCGCGCTGGGCCTCGGGATGGCGTCGAAGATCGCGCTGGCCGTCGTGATGGTGTTCTTCGTCGTGTTCGGCAACGCGTTTCAGGGCGTGCGCGAAGCCGACCGCTACCTGATCGCGAATGCGCAGATCCTCGGTGCGTCGCGCCGGCAGATCACCACGTCGGTCGTGATCCCGTCCGCGCTGAGCTGGATTCTCGCCAGCCTGCACGTGAGCTTCGGTTTCGCGCTGGTCGGTGCGGTCGTCGGCGAATTCCTGGGTTCCAAGCAGGGCATCGGCCTGCTAATCTCCACCGCCCAGGGCGCGTTCAACGCGAGCGGCGTGTTCGCGGCGATGATCGTGCTGGCGGTGGTTGCGCTGGCCGCCGACTACCTGCTGACGTGGCTCGAGAAGCGGCTGCTGAAGTGGCGCCCCGCGGCGTTCTGAACGCCTCGGACGGACGCCTGACATGACACACCCGACCGCGCCGGCGACCCCGGCGCGGTTCGGCATTTCGGAGAAGGAGCGCAACGGGATGGCGCACAGCCTGCGCGGACGGCTGCTGTGGTGGCTGCTGCTGCCGCTCGCGGTGTTCGTGCTGATCGCCGGCGCGATGTCGTACGACACCGCGCGGACCACGGCCGCGCTCGTGCAGGACAGCGCGCTCGTCGCGTCGGCGCGCACGATCGGCGAGGACGTCGAGTGGCGCGACGGGCGGCCGGCGGCCGACGTGCCGCCCGCCGCGCTGGAGATCTTCGAATCGCCGTCGCGCGACTCGGTGTTCTACAAGGTGATCGACGGCCACGACGGCCTGCTCGCCGGCAATCCTGCGCTCGACCTGCCGGCGCGGCACGGCGTCGAGCCGACGCTGTACGACACGTCGCTCGACGGCGTGCCGCTGCGCGCGGTGGCCTACGACCGTCAGTTGTACGACGAGGGGCAGATCGAGACGGTGACGGTGGTCGTCGCGAAGACGACGCGTTCTTACGGCGCGATGGTCGCGACGATCTGGCGGCCGCAGCTCGTGCGCCTGTCGCTGATGCTGGTGCTCGCGGTGGTGCTCGTCTATCTCGGCCTCACGCTCGAGCTGCGCCCGCTGATGAAGCTGAAGGACGACGTGGCCGACCGCGGGCCGATGGAGCTGGAGCCGATCCGCCCCGAGCGGCTGCAGCACGAGTTGCGACCGATCGTCGACGCGATCAACCAGTGCATCGCGCGGCTGAACACGCACACGGCCACGCAGCGCCGTTTCATCGCGGATGCCGCGCATCAGCTGCGCACGCCGATCGCGGTGCTCGATACGCAGATCCAGTACGCGCAGCAGCGCGGCAACGACGATCGTGAACTCGCGTCGGTGCTCGACAGCATGCAGCGCAGCAGCCGCAAGATGGCCGACGTGACCGACAAGCTGCTGCTGCTCGCGCATGCGGAAGCGACGCCGTCGACGCTGCTGACCCATCGCGTCGATCTCGCGGCCGTGGTGTCGAGCGTGCTGGAAGAGACGATCGTGCTCGCGCAGCAGCGCAATATCGATCTCGGCGCCGATCTCGGCGAACGGCTCGACGTCGCCGGCAGCGACAGCCTGCTGACCGCGCTGGTGATGAACCTCGTCGACAACGCGGTGCGCTATACGCAGCCGGGCGGCTGCGTGACGGTCTGCGCCCGCCGCGACGGCGACGCAATCGTGCTCGACGTGGTCGACAACGGCCCCGGCATCCCGGCCGAAGCGCGGCCGCACGTGTTCAAGCGGTTCTACCGCGTGTCGGCCGACACCGAAGGCTCGGGCCTCGGGCTCGCGATCGTCCGCGAGATCGCACAGGCGCACGGTGGCAGCGTGTCGCTCGCGCCGGGCGCCGGCAATCGCGGTATCGTCGTAACCGTACGGCTGCCCGCCTACGAATGAAGAGAAGGCCGTCATGAAACTCCTGCTGGTCGAAGACAACGCCGAACTCGCGCACTGGATCGTGAACCTGCTGCGCGGCGAGGATTTCGCGGTCGATGCCGTCGGCGACGGCGAGCGCGCCGATACGGTACTGAAAACCGAACGCTACGACGCGGTGCTGCTCGACATGCGCCTGCCCGGCATCAGCGGCAAGGAAGTGCTCGCGCGGCTGCGCCGCCGCAACGACAACGTGCCGGTGCTGATGCTGACCGCGCACGGCTCGGTCGACGACAAGGTCGACTGCTTCGGCGCGGGCGCCGACGACTACGTCGTGAAGCCGTTCGAATCGCGCGAGCTGGTCGCGCGGATCCGCGCGCTGATCCGCCGGCAGGCCGGCGTCGGCACGACGCAGCTCGTGTGCGGCGATCTCGTCTACGCATTCGGCACGCGCGAATTCCGCTGCGGCGAAACGGTGCTCGCGCTGCGCCGCCGCGAGCATGCGATCCTCGAAACGCTGATGCTGCAGCAGAACAAGACGGTGTCGAAGGCCCGCCTGATGGACAGCGTGTTCGCGCTCGACGACGAGCCGAGCGCCGACGCGATCGACATCTACATCCACCGGCTGCGCAAGCATCTCGCGGGCAGCACGGCCGAGATCATCACGCTGCGCGGGCTCGGCTACATCCTGCGCATGAAGAGCACGCAGGACTGACGGGCCGCTTTGCGCGCCCTGAATACCGATTCGTAGCACGAAACGTCATCGATGCATGCCGGCGCCCCCGGCTTGCCTGCTTCCGTCCGCCTGCCCGATCCGCGATTGTTGCGCGTTCGGTGTTTTCACCGATCCGATTCTTGCGGCCGGGAAAGCGTCGTGAAGGATTGCACCCTCTACGATGCTACGCGTCGGCCCTCTCGCTGTGGCCGGCAAGAGTCGGCATACATTGCGTACTGCCAACGACCAGATTCCAATGCGGCAGCTCGGAGGAGACGATCTTGAGACGAAAAACCATTGCCCTTTCCATCGCGGCGGCTGGCCTGTGCGCCGGCACCCAGGCGCATGCGCAGTCGAGCGTGCAGCTCTACGGCCTGATGGACCTGAGCTTTCCGACCTACCGGACCCACGCCGACGCGAACGGCAATCACGTGATCGGGATGGGCAACGCAGGCGAGCCGTGGTTCAGCGGCAGCCGCTGGGGCCTGAAGGGCGCTGAAGACATCGGCGGCGGCACGAAGATCATCTTCCGCCTCGAAAGCGAATTCGTGGTCGCGAACGGCCAGATGGAAGACGAAGGCCAGATCTTCGACCGCGACGCGTGGGTGGGCGTCGAGGACGAACGCTTCGGCAAGCTGACGGCCGGCTTCCAGAACACGATTGCCCGCGATGCGTCCACGATCTACGGCGATGCGTACGGTTCCTCGAAGCTGTCGACCGAGGAAGGCGGCTGGACCAACTCGAACAACTTCAAGCAGATGATCTTCTACGCGGCCGGCCCGACCGGCACGCGCTACAACAACGGCGTCGCGTGGAAGAAGCTGTTCAGCAACGGCATCTTCGCGAGCGCCGGCTACCAGTTCAGCAACTCGACCGCGTTCGCGACCGGCTCCGCGTACCAGGTCGCGCTCGGCTACAACGGCGGGCCGTTCAACGTGTCGGGCTTCTACAACCACGTGAACCACGACGGTTACCGGAACCAGACGTTCTCGGTCGGCGGCAACTACACGTTCGACATCGTGCGCCTGAACGCCGGCTACTTCCGCTACAACGGCGACCAGGGCTCGCTCGGCCAGCGTCACGACGATTCGTGGACGGTGTCGATGAAGATCGCGCCGAAGGGCGCGCTCGACTATGAGCTCGGCTACCAGCAGATGCGCATCAAGAACGCCGCGAACAACGCCGACGGCTTCACGCCGAACGCCAACCTCGGCGCGTTCAGCCTGACCAACGGCGTCGCCAACGGCTTCAAGGAGACGATCTACGGGTCGGTGTTCTACCACCTGAGCAAGCGCACCGAGGTCTACCTGGCCGGCGACTATATGAAGCTGCATGGCGGCTACACGGTGTCGTCGACGTTCGGCGCAAAGAACCAGCTCGAACTGACGTCGGGCATCCGCACGCGCTTCTGACCCGAAACGGGGCCCGACGGGCCCCGCCCCACCCTCCGTCCGGGGTTCTCCATGCGGGCACGCCGGCGCCGGGCGTCGACCGTGCCCTTTTTTTCGTCCTTTCCGGCGGGCTCCGGCGGATGCCCTCCAGGCGGCCGCCGGCCGACCTTGCGACAACCCGCCCGAAGCCGCTTGCGGCCCGTCCGGCGGGCAATCGCGGCCGATGCCCGCACGATCGCCTCACATCGGCGCTTGACCTCGGCCGGGTGACTCGATAGCGTTTCGGGTTTGCCCGGGTGGCCGTTGCCGCCGCTGCCGTGAGTGCGCCCGATGTCCTGGCGCGCGCGGCCGGGCTCCGATGGAAAAGACGATGCAGAAACTCGATGCGGCCAGCCCGCAGGCGATGTCGACGGATTTCACCGCCGACAACGTCGCGCGCCTGAAGGCGCTGTTCCCCGAACTCGTGACCGAAGGCCCCGACGGCGCGTCGGTCGACGTCGACGTGCTGAAGGCGCTGGTCGGCGACCGCACGGTCGGCGACGCCGACGAGCGCTACGGCTTCCACTGGCACGGCAAGCGCAGCGCGCGCCAGGCCGCGCTCACGCCGTCGACGGGCACGCTGCGGCCCTGCCCCGACGACAGCGTCGCGTGGGACGACACGCGCCATCTCGTGATCGAGGGCGACAACCTCGACGTGATGAAGCTGCTGCACAAGAGCTACGCGGGCAAGGTGAAGCTCGTCTACATCGACCCGCCGTACAACACCGGCAGCGATTTCGTCTATCCGGACGACTTCAGCGACAGCATCCGCCACTACCTGGCGATGACCGGGCAGACCCAGGGCGGCGCGAAGCGCAGCACCAACACCGAGGCGAACGGCCGGTTCCACACCGACTGGCTGAACATGATGTATCCGCGCCTGAAGCTCGCGCACGCGCTGCTGTCCGACGAAGGGCTGATCGCCGTGCACATCGACGAGCATGAGGTGCACGCACTGGTGCTGATGCTGCGCGAGATCTTCGGCGAGGAGAACGAGCTCGGCGTGGCCGTGTGGGACAAGCGCAACCCGAAGGGCGACGCGCGCGGCGTCGCGTACCAGCACGAATCGCTGGTGCTGTTCGCGCGCAATGCCGAGACGCTGCTCGAACAGGCGCCGCTGAAGCGCCCGAAGCGCAATGCGCAGCGCATGCTCGATGCCGCGCACGACGCCGTGTACCGCAGCGGCAACCCGAAGGACGCGCAGAAGGCGTACCGCGCATGGATGAAGGCGCAGACCAACCTGTCCGGCGGCGAGGTGATGTACGACCGGCTGTCGCCGGAAGGCCGCGTGTACCGCCTCGTGTCGATGGCCTGGCCGAACAAGAAGAAGGCGCCGGACGAGTATTTCACGCCGCTGATCCACCCGGTCACCGGCAAGCCGTGCGCGATGCCGGCGCGTGGCTGGCGCAACCCGCCCGCGACGATGCAGGCGCTGCTCGAGCGCGGCCAGATCGAATTCGGCCCGGATGAAACCACGCAGCCGCAGCGGATCTACTACCTCGACGAAAACATGTACGAGAACGTGCCGTCGGTGCTGCCGTTCGCGGGCTCCGACGACGCGCTGCTGAAGACGCTCGGCATCCCGTTCGACCTGCCGAAGCCGGTCGATTTCGCGGCGGCCGTGATCGGCTGGTGCACGCGCGGCGACGACATCGTGCTCGACTGCTTCGCCGGTTCCGGCTCGACCGGCCACGCGGTGATGCAGGTGAACGCGACCGACGGCGGCGCGCGCCGCTACATCCTCGTGCAGCTGCCCGAGGCGCTCGACCGCCGCGACAAGACGCAGACGGCGGCCGCCGATTTCTGCGCGAAGCTGAAGAAGCCGCTGACGCTCGCCGAAATCACGAAGGAACGCCTGCGCCGCGCCGCGCAGCAGGTCGCGCGCGACTATCCGGAAAGCTATGGCGACCTCGGCTTTCGCGTGTACCGGCTCGACACGACCAACGTGATCGAGTGGGACCCGCGCCGCGACGACTTCGACCACGCGCTCTTCGCGTCCGTCGAGCACGTGAAGACCGGCCGCACCGAGGACGACCTGCTCGCCGAGCTGACGCTGAAGCTCGGCCTCGACCTGTGCACGCCGGTCGAGCATCACCAGGTGGCGGGCAAGACCGTGCACCTGATCGGCCGCGCGATCGTCGCGTGCTTCGATGCACGCATTTCGCGCGACGACGCGGGGCCGCTCGCCGACGGCATCGTCGACCTGCTCGATGCGACCGGCACGACGCACGACGTCACGTGCCTGTTCCGCGACAGCGGCTTCGTCGACGACGTCGCGAAGCTCAATCTCGCCGCGCTGCTCGAACAGCACGGCGTGAAGCGCGTGCGGAGCCTGTGATGCGGCTGCATTTCGAAGCGGATCTCGACTACCAGCGCGAGGCGATCGACGCCGTCTGCGACCTGTTTCGCGGCCAGGAATCGTATCGCGGCGACTTCAGCGTGCTCGCGAACGCCGCACCCGGCACGACGGCCGCCGCGCAAGGCTCGCTCGGCTTCGCGGTGTCGGAGCAAGGCGTCGGCAACCGGCTGTCGCTGACCGACGACGCGCTCGCGCGCAACCTCGCCGACGTGCAGCTGCGCGGCGGGCTGCCGCCGTCCGGCCAGCCCGGCTCGCGCGACTTCACCGTCGAGATGGAGACCGGCACCGGCAAGACCTACGTGTACCTGCGCACGATCTTCGAGCTGAACCGCCGCTACGGCTTCACGAAGTTCGTGATCGTCGTGCCGTCGATCGCGATCAAGGAAGGCGTGCACAAGACGCTCGCGATCACCGAGGATCATTTCCGCGCGCTGTACGCGGGCGTGCCGTACGACTACTTCCTGTACGACTCCGCGAAGCTCGGCCAGGTGCGCCACTTCGCGGCGAGCGCGGCGATCCAGATCATGGTGATGACGGTCGCGGCGATCAACAAGAAGGAAATCAACAACCTCTACAAGGACAGCGAGAAGACCGGCGGCGAGAAGCCGATCGACCTGATCCGCGCGACGCGGCCGATCGTGATCGTCGACGAGCCGCAAAGCGTCGACGGCGGGCTCGAAGGCCGCGGCCGCGAAGCGCTCGCCGCGATGGCGCCGCTCTGCACGCTGCGCTATTCGGCCACACACGTCGACCGTCATCACATGGTGTACCGGCTCGACGCGGTCGACGCGTACGAGCGCAAGCTGGTCAAGCAGATCGAGATCGCATCGGCGATCGTCGAGGATGCGCACAACAAGCCGTACGTGCGGCTCGTCGGCGTGTCGAACCGGCGCGGCGCGATCAGCGCGCGCATCGAGCTCGACGTCGCGACGGCGGCCGGCGTGAAGCGCCAGATCGTGTCGGCCACCGACGGCGACGATCTCGAGCGCCTGACCAAGCGCGCGCTGTACGCGGGGCTGCGGATCGGCGAAGTCCATGCGGTGAAGGGCGCCGAATACGTCGAGCTGCGCCATCCGGAAGGCGAGGCGTTCCTGTCGCTCGGCGAGGCGTTCGGCGACATCGACACGCTTGCCGTGCAGCGCGAGATGATCCGCCGCACGATCCGCGAGCATCTGGACAAGGAACTGCGCCTGGCCGAACGCGGCGTGAAGGTGCTGTCGCTGTTCTTCGTCGATTCGGTCGAGCGCTATCGCCGCTACGACGAGAACGGCATGCCCGCGAAGGGTGACTACGCGCTGATCTTCGAAGAGGAATATGCGCGTGCGGCACGCGTGCCGGCCTACCGTGCGCTGTTCGACGGCGTCGACGTCGCGCTCGAAGTCGGGCGCGCACACAACGGCTACTTCTCGATCGACCGCAAGGGCGGCTGGACCGACACGAGCGAAAGCAGCGCCGCGGCCCGCGAAAACGCGGAGCGTGCGTACGGCCTGATCATGCGCGAGAAGGAAGCGCTGCTGTCGTTCGACACGCCGCTGAAGTTCATCTTCTCGCATTCGGCGCTGAAGGAAGGCTGGGACAACCCGAACGTGTTCCAGATCTGCACGCTGCGCGACATCCAGACCGAACGCGAGCGTCGCCAGACCCTCGGCCGCGGGCTGCGCCTCGCCGTCGACCAGGACGGCGAACGCGTGCGCGACCCGGGCGTGAACACACTCACCGTGATCGCGACCGAGCGCTACGAGTCGTTCGCGGAGAACCTGCAGAAGGAAATCGAGGCCGATACGGGCATCCGGTTCGGGATCGTCGAGGAACACCAGTTCGCGGCGCTGCCCGTGCAGGAAGGCGACGGGCCCGCGCATGCGCTCGGCGTCGAGCTGTCGCGCGTGCTGTGGAATCATCTGCACGAACAAGGCTACGTCGACGCGCAAGGCAAGGTGCTCGACCGGCTGAAGGATGCGCTGCGCCAGAGCGCGCTGGTGCTGCCGGAGGCGTTCGAGATGCTGCGCGCGCCGATTGTCGCGACGCTGCGCAAGCTGTCGGGCCGCTTCGCGGTGCGCAACGCGGACGAGCGCCGTGCGATTCCGCTGCGGCGCGATGCGTCGGGCAAGGCCGTCGTGTTCGGCGAGGATTTCCGCGCGTTGTGGGACCGCATCCGCCATCGCACCGTGTACCGCGTCGAGTTCGACAACGCGAAGCTCGTGCGCGACTGCGCGGCCGCGCTGCACGACGCGCCGGACATCGCGCGCGCACGGCTGCAGTGGCGCAAGGCCGAGATCGACATCGGCAAGGCCGGCATCGAGGCAATCGAGGTGGCCGGCGCCGGCACGGTGCTGCTCGACGAAGGCGAGCTGCCGCTGCCCGACCTGCTCACCGAACTGCAGGACCGCACGCAGCTCACGCGCCGTTCGCTCGCGACGATCCTGGCCGACAGCGGCCGGCTCGAGGATTTCCGCGTGAATCCGCAGCAGTTCATCGCGGTCGCGGCCGATGCGATCAACCGCTGCAAGCGCCAGGCGCTCGTCGCGGGCATCGCCTACCGCAAGCTCGGCGAACGCCATGTGCATGCGCTCGAATCGTTCGAGAGCGAAGCGCTGACCGGCTACCTGCGCAACCTGCGGCCCGATGCGCAGAAGTCGATTCACGAAGCAGTCGTGTGCGAGACGGACGCGGAGCGCGCGTTCGCCGATGCGCTCGAGGCGCACGACGGCGTGAAGCTGTACGCGAAGCTGCCTGCATGGTTCCGCGTGCAGACGCCGCTCGGCAGCTATCACCCGGACTGGGCGGTGCTCGCGGAACAGGACGGCGGCGAACGGCTGTACTTCGTCGTCGATACGCCGAATGCGGATGGCCACGTGCCGAGCGAGCACGAGCGTGCGAAGCTCGCGTGCGGTGAAGCGCATTTCCGGGCGCTGGTGGACGGCGATGGCGCGGCGCGCTTCGTGCGCGTCAGGCAGGCGGACGCGTTGTTCGAACCTGCGACGCCACGGGCGGGCGCCGGGCGATAAGACGAAGGGCGGCGATGAGCCGCCCTTTTTTCATGAGGCACGCACCGGGCGCGCCGGTCGAGACAGGCGGCCGCAGCGCCGCCCCGACAACGATGACGATGACGCTTACTGCGCCGGCTGCATGCCCTGCGCGGCGGCCCTGTGTTGCGCGGCCTGCTCCTGCGCCTGCTTCTTCGCCATGTGGTGGCCGACGATACAGCCGCCCACCGCGCCGACGACCGCGTGGTGCCCCGCATAGTGGCCGGCCACACCGCCGACCACCGCGCCCTTCATGCAG
Source organism: Burkholderia sp. HI4860 (assembly GCF_002223045.2). NCBI lineage: Bacteria > Pseudomonadati > Pseudomonadota > Betaproteobacteria > Burkholderiales > Burkholderiaceae > Burkholderia > Burkholderia sp. HI4860. Next base: position 1,885,313 of record NZ_NKFO02000003.1, read on the forward strand.
CCCGCCGCGTGCGCGCTGCCGATGGTGGCCAGCGCAACGACAGCCGCGGTGGCACACAGCCTGATGTGTCGAATGGGCATCATGTTTTCATTCTCCTCATGTGGCGATCAAGTCGAGCCGCTTCGCTCAATCCCAGCGGCCGCCACGCCAGCCGCCGCGATCGCGCCACTCGTGCTCGCGCCATTCACGGCGGCGCCACTCGTGTTCGCGCCATTCGCGCTCACGCCAGCCGTCGCCGCGCCAACCGTCATCGCGATAGCCGACCGGCGCGTACATGACGGGCGGAGGCGGCGCCACGTAGACGGGCGCCGGCGCCACATAGGTGGGTACGCCGATGCCGACCGACAGGTCGACGTGGGCCGAGGCGACGCCCGAAGCTGCCAGCGCCGCTACACCGAGAACTGCACCGAGAATGAGTTTCTTGTTCATCTCGCAACTCCCTGCACGTGTCGTGCGTCATGTGAATACGGTTCGGAGTCTAGGCACCGGACACAGACACAGGTGAAACGGGTATGCGAGACAGGTAACGGACGTTTACAGGCGCCCGCAAAGCCTTGCGGGACAAGGAAGAGGCGGCATTCCAGACACCGTTGCAGCGGTGCATCGGGTCGGTAAAAACGGGATTTCCGGCCCGAAACCGGGCGATCGGCACGGGCAGGCGAGCATTCGAAAGCGCGGAAAGCGAACCGCCCGCACCATCCGCGAGCGGTTCGCAAGCACGCGCATCACGCGCGAATATCGTCGACGCTGCGCAGCCAGTGCACGCTGAACAGGTTGTCCGCGTCGGTCCACACGGTATCGGGCACGAATCCGGCGCGGCGCGCGATCGCATGGAAACCGTCGATCGTGAACTTGTGCGAATTCTCCGTGTGGATGCGCTCGCCGGCGTCGAACCGGAACACGTGGCCGCGCACGTGCACGGTCTGCGCAACGTCACTGACGAGATGCATCTCGATGCGCTGTCGCACGGGGTCGTAGAACGCGCAATGCGAGAACGCGTCGACGTTGAAATCCGCACCGAGCTCGGTATTCGCGCGCACCAGCAGGTTCAGGTTGAACTGCGCGGTCACGCCCTGCGCATCGTTGTACGCGTCGTGCAGCGTGCGCTCGTCTTTCACGAGGTCCGCGCCGACCAGCAAGCCGCCGCCACGCAGCAGCCGCGCGGCATCGCGCAGGAACGCATCGGCTTCTTCCGGTGTGAAGTTGCCGATCGTCGAACCGGGAAAGAAGCCGATGCGCCGCGCCGGTGTCGCGGTCAGCTCGACCAGTTGCTCGGCCTTCGTGTAGTCGGCCGCGATCGGCGCGACGTCGAGCCACGGATACGCGGCACGCAGCCGCGCGGCCGCGCCGTGCAGGTAGTCGGCCGAGATGTCGACCGGCACGTAGCGCGCCGGCGCGTTCGCATAGTTGCCCGCGAACGCGTCGAGCAGCACACGGATCTTCTCGAGCGAGCCCGCGCCGAATTCGACGAGTTCCGCATGCGGGCCGACACGCCGCACGATCTCGGCCGCGCGATCGCGCAGGATGCCGAGCTCGGTGCGGGTCGGGTAATACTCGGGCAACTCGCAGATACGATCGAACAGCGTGGAGCCGGCCGCATCGTAGAAGTATTTCGGCGGAATGCTGCGCGGCGTACGCGACAGCCCGTCGATCAGGTCGCGCTCGAACGCGCTCGGCCGCGAATCGCGGGCGGGTTGCTGGCCACCGCTCGTGGCCGTCTGGTCAGACGTCTCGCGCAAGTCGCACCCCCGTGAACTGCCAGCGCGCGGCCGGCGGAAAGAAATTGCGGTACGTCGGCCGTTCGTGCCCGGGCGGCGTCGCGATGCTGCTGCCGCGCAGGACTTGCTGGCCGACCATGAACTTGCCGTTGTATTCGGCCGCCACCCCAACGAGCGGCCGAAAGCCCGGATACGGCTCGTAGGACGAGCGCGTCCATTGCCACACGTGCCCGAGCATCTGCCGGATGCCTTCGGCAGGGAACGCGGCTTCCCATTCGAATTCGGTCGGCAGCCGCGCGCCGGCCCATTCCGCATACGCGGCCGCTTCGTAGAAGCTCACGTGGCACACCGGCGCGTCGGGGGCGAGCGGCTCGACGCCGTGCAGGCCGAACGTGCGCCGCACGCGCGTGGCGGCCGCATCGTCGTCGTCGGGCATCCAGTACGCGGGCCCTTGCCACCCTTCCCGCTGCACGGTGGCCCAGCCGTCCGACAGCCAGAACTCGGGGCGCGTATAGCCGCCGTCGGCGACGAACGCCGCGAATTCCGCGTTCGTCACCAGGCGGCTCGCGATCTCGTACGGCCGAACGAGCGCCGTATGGCGCGGCCGTTCGTTGTCGAACGAGAACGCGTCGCCGTCGTGGCCGATCTCCACGAGCCCGCCCGGCTGGTGCAGCCAAAGCTGCGCGCCGGCGTCGCCTGCAGCCATCGCGCCCGCGTCCGTCCCGTTGCGCGGCCGGAATGCCGGCTTCAGCGGGTTGCACGAGAACGCATGCAGCATGTCGGTGACGATCAGCTCCTGATGCTGCTGCTCGTGATGCAGCCCGAGTTCGACCTCGGGCGCGATCGTCTCGAGCAGCGCCGCGTCGGCGCCGGCCAGCGCGCGCAGCATCGCGTCGTCGACGTGCTGCCGGTACGCATGCACCTCGTCGAGCGACGGGCGCGTGAGCAGCCCGCGTTGCGGCCGCGGATGGCGCGGGCCGAGCGCTTCGTAATAGGAATTGAAGAGGAACTGGAAGGCCGCGTTGAACGGCGCGTAGCCGGGCACGCGTCGCATCAGCACGACGGTTTCGAAGAACCAGGTCGTATGCGCGAGGTGCCATTTCGTCGGGCTGGCGTCGGGCATCGACTGCACGGCCTGATCCTCGGCGGACAACGTCGCGGTCAACGCGACGCTATGGGCGCGCACGTCCTGGTAACGGCGCTGAAGCTGTGATGCAAGGAGGCTCATCGGTTTACCGTCCACGTCGCGATTCGCTGCGTTGCGTGTTGCCGGAAAAAGGAAAGCCTTGCGCGTAATGCGCGCGGCTGACGTGCGACCTGCTGCTGCGTCGTCGGGCAGCCGGCGCGCGCGCCGGGCCGCGGATGCGGCGTCACTTCATCTGCCCGTGCAGAACAGTATGGGCCAGAAATGTGAATGTTGCTGACCGAGATGCGGATGAAACGGCAGATAAATGTAAATGAAAGTAATCGATCACCTGCCAATTGCTGACAACGGCGCATATCGAGGGGCATGCGAAGGCCCAAGCGTCGGCCGTTGTGATCGACGCACGCCGCGGACGTTCGCGCGGCCGTGATCGTCTCCCTGACGTGAATGCGGAATCGTCTGACCAGCATGGGCGCGCAAAGCATGCTCGCCGCGTTTGCTGCGTTCGACGAGCACCCTGCCCGCCCTTGCCCTTCAGCCTTCCGCGCCGAACCGCCCGCCGGCTTCGAAAAAAATTTCGCGTCGATGTCACATACGCGGGGGGCTCGCTCGTCATGTCACCGGAATTCATACAAAAGGAGAAGGACATGACTGCGAAACTCAACCCGTTTGCCGCCGCACCCGCGCTGATGAAGCACTGGATGACCGTCTCGGTTGCCGCCGCGCAGAGCCTCGAGCCGACGCTCATCGAGCTGGTCAAGATCCGCGCATCGCAGATCAACGCATGCGCGAACTGCATTAACATGCACGCGGCCGAAGCGCGCGAGCAAGGCGAGACCGAGCAGCGCATCTACCTGCTGTCCGCTTGGCGCGAAGCGCCCTGCTACACCGACCGCGAACGCGCGGCGCTCGGCTGGACCGACGCGCTCACGCGCCTGTCGGAGGACCACGCGGCGCACGAAGCGGCCTACGCGGCGCTGAACGACCACTTCAGCCAGGAGGAACAGGTGAAACTCACGCTGATGATCAACGTGATCAACGGCTGGAACCGGCTTGCAGTCGGCTTCGGGCTGTGGATCGAACCGGCCGATGCAAAGGCCGCCGCCGCGAAGATGGTGGCCTGATGCCGAACCTCGACCCGGCCAACGGCAGCACCGAAGCACGGGCCGATGCGGCGGCGAGCTTCGACCCGCTGCGCCGCACGCTGATCCGCGTCGCGTACCGGATGCTCGGTTCCGTCGCGGATGCCGAGGACATGGTGCAGGAGGCGTTCATCCGCTGGATGGACGTCGACCGCACCGAGGTGCGCGTGCCTGAAGCGTTCCTGCGCCGCATGGTGATGCGCATGTGCCTCGACCAGCTGAAGTCCGCGCGGCACCAGCGCGAGACCTATATCGGCCCGTGGCTGCCCGAGCCGGTCGTCGAGGAAGACGAACAGGAAGACGTCACGCTGCCGCTGCTGCTCGCGCTCGAACGGCTCTCGCCGCTCGAACGTGCGGCGTTCCTGCTGCACGACGTATTCGGCCTCGAGTTCGACGAAGTGGCCACGACGATCCAGCGCGACCCGGCCGCGTGCCGGCAGCTCGCCGCGCGGGCCCGCACGCATGTGCGCGAGGCGCGGCCGCGCTTCCATGTCGAGAAGCAGCGCGGGATCGAATTGGCGGAAGCGTTTTTTGCGGCGTCACGCAGCGGCGACATGCGCGCGCTCGGCGCGATGCTCGCCGAGGACGTGAGCCTGCACGCGGATGGCGGCGGCAAGCGCTCGGCCGCGGGCATCCCGGTGCTCGGCTTCGAGCGAGTGATGAAGGTGCACGAGTACCTGGCCAGGCTGTTCGCCACGCATGCGTCGAAGCTCGTGCGTGCGGGGTTCATCAACGGGCTGCCGGGTTTCGTCACGCAGGAAGCGGACGGCGAGCTGCAGACCACGGCGCTCGAGATCGAGGACGGGAAAATCGTCGCGATCTATGTCGTGCGGAATCCTGACAAGTTGAAGCATCTGCATTGAGTGTGGCGAGATCACGCGTCGGGAGCCGTGCGCATGCGTGGCCGCGATGCGCCCTTTTCTTCGCCCTGCCGCCCTGCTTTACCGGCTACCGGCCGCCGGCTCCTGCGATCAATACGTTCCGGCCACGAGGAAGATCAAGACGCCGAGCAACGGCGTCGCGATCGCGAAACTGGCTGCTGCGAGCCAGTTCGTGCCGCCCTGCGCTTCCAGCAACGCGAGCAACGATTCGCGGGACGTCGCGCTCGGGCGCAGTTTTTCGATCTGGCGTACGACGTGCGTCCTGTAAAGGCTGTTCCCGCACCAGCCGAGCGTGACCGCGATCCCGATGGTGACCGGGTCGAACGTGGCCGATTCGAAGTAACGCGGGAAGAACAGCAGCTCGACCAGCGTGATCGCGAGCGTCGCGCCAAGGACGGCCGCCGCCTGCCAGTACATGCAGCGATACGCCATCCATACCGGGCCGAGGAAACAGGCGGCCCAGTTCCACGACTGCCGGTTCTTTCGCGATGCGGCGATCTCCCACTTCCTTTCGAACCAGGCGGCTTTCTTGCCGACGTAAGCGGCGATTTCGTCGTTGCTCGCGGAGGATGTGGCGGTCGTGACGTCGGACATGGTCGTGTGCTCTCAGTCGCGCGGATCGCGCGTCGTTGTTTTGATGTGTGGGAAATCGGGCGACGGTCGGAACCGCCGCTTTGATGCGCCCACGATTCTACGCGCGGCGCAGTGGCCGTTGTATGGCGGATCGAGGTGTCGACGAGGAAGGATGCGATGCCGCGGATCGCGCAACGCATCGGGGCGACATGCGTTGTTTCGGCCGGAAAAAGAAAAACGCCACGCGATGTTGCCGCGTGGCGTTTGTATGTTGGCGAGCCGCATTGCCTGTAGGCAAGTTGTGCTGCCAGACCCCTTCATTTGTTCGTTGGTAGGCTCGATTGGATTCGAACCAACGACCCCCACCATGTCAAGGTGGTGCTCTAACCAACTGAGCTACGAGCCTAAGAAGCCGCGAATTATAGAGAGGGTTTTTGAGGAGCACAAGCCCCCTCGTGAAAATTTTTTGAATCGGCGTGCGCGGAGGCCGACGATCGATGTTGCGTGGCGATGCCGGGAACGTTGGCTTCACCTGTTCGCATCACAGCAAAACGCGTCGATGCGCTGTGATGTTATCCACATTGCCCTCTGGATAACCATCCGGCAAGCCTCTGGATTCACAGTGGAACGATTGAGGATATGTCGCCGCGGCTGTGAATCGACGAAAAGTTGTTCTGTGCTGTCGGGAGCTGTTCACGTGGCTCACCCAGGGTTATGCATTCTGCTTCCCGCCGAGAATTCATGAGGTTAGGGACGTTATCCACTGTGAGGCACAGGGTTTGTTAACTATCACTACGTATGTATACGAACTCTGTTAACACCTTTGGATAAGCACAGTCCGTCGACTGTGATCCAAGCAGGATATGCACTGCGTGCGGTGATCGGATGAACGAAGCGGCAAGCTGTGAGGGCATCTGACAATGCGCGAGCCGCTGTATCTGTAGAATCGCCGGCATTCAGGATCCGAAGGCGTGACGCACAGGCTCACGACAGATGAGTGATTCTTCGTTGGCCCGGCTAGACGCACTCGAGATCGATGCCGTCGTACGCCGGTTGCAACAACACCCGTGCGACATCGTGTTCGAGCAACGCGTGTCGATGCCGGAGGCCGATGTCCTGTGTTGCCGCTACAAGGGCAAATGATTCAACGTGAAGTTCGATCTCGATTCCAGGGGATGATGACGACCGACACGATGGAACCGAAGCAAAACTTGGGCAACGCGAGCGCTGCCCGCAACCAGAGCGGGTAATGGGCCCCATTCACTGCGGTCGCCACGGACGCGATAACGGGATCACGACATCGAAGGGCATTGCCGCGCGCATCCGGCAGCGCGGGCAGTTCTTGTCCGGCGAGCTCGTGAAGGTTTCGCTCGATCGTCCGAAATACAGCCGGGAAATGTGGATGCTGCGTGCTGAACTTGCCGAGCACGAGGTCGATGCGACCTTCATCGACAACGTTGCGCACGTGAAGGCGTTTCCAAAAATTGCGGCGCTGGAGCGCTTGCGCGCGCATCTGTGTTCGGCATGCCTGGACGAGCTGCTAGTACGCTCCGGCGAAGCGCCCTATAAACCGACGACGAGAGAGCAGGCGTTCGACACGTCGGTCGTCGCGGCGAATGCGAAGTGGTCGCGCGGCGACGCGCGCTGCGAGTTGCATGGCTTGATCCGGCCAACACGGACCTCACCGGATATCGAGGACGCTATCTTGTCGATCGACGTGATCCGCGATTGTCACGTCGTGCGGGTGACCGATGCCAGCGTGGAGCATGGCGTCACGCATTGGTTTGACGAAGCGTTTTTGCGCAAGGTGCTCGGGCCGGACATCGACATCGTTGAATCGACGTTTCGCATCGGTGATCGGGCCACGTTCGTGCAGATGTGGGACGCCGGTGAGCTCGTGTGTCCGGTGTGCCTGCGAGAGGTGTTGGAACGTAGCGGTCTGCGCAAGGACGACACGCGGACGTGAACGCAACGGAGCAATCGTGATGGGCATGATCGCGCAGTACGACATCGGTCCTAACCAGTAATATCCGGAGAACACCATGAGCAAGCTGAATTTCGGCAGGATCGATCGTTGTTCCGTCTGGCTCAATACCGCGACGTTGCTCGGCCTGAAGTCCGCCTATGAGGAATTTGCGAAGACCGGGCAAGACCTGCGCAACTTCGAGATCTGCATCGAGGATGCAAGTGCCGCCAAGGTCGATCCGAAGCCCGAGGACGCCGTCATCCGCGTGACGTTCTCGGCGAAGATGCCGCCGGGCATGCGCGGGCTCGGTAACGCGAGTCCGCTCGGGACGTCGATCGAGTACGTCGTTTCTCCGGAAACTGGCGAGATTCTCAGGGTTTATCTGACCAAGTGACTTCGGAGGTGGTGAAGGTCGTCAGCCTTCACGTGTGGACAACTGCGACACAAAACGACGCGAAACGCTGTGCCGACACAAGGTGAGCATTTGCCCGGACCACAAGCGGGGCGTCGATCTCGGCGAATGTTGCCCTCGACAAGCCGATCAGAATGTTCGCGCACGCGACTGGACGGAGAGAAGCAAGCGCTGAGAACGGGGTGTATGCGGAACGTGCATTGGGTTTCGTGCGCCTGTCCACAGCGCGTATGTGGACAACTCGCATACCCAACCAGTCGAATCGCTGTGCGTCGAACAGGTGAGCGCCATGCATTCGACCATGCGAATCGGCCCGAACGCCTTGTCCGACAGGGATTTTCCGGAATAGCGCAGGCGATGTGGAGCCTGCTCGCGCGATCCGTCATGATGGAATGCCTTGTGGATATCGAGCAGCCAACGCACTCGAAATCCTGTGCATTCAACGGGTGAGGGTACGCGAATTCGGCGAGGATGTTCGCATTACCTCACGGGTCGTGGATATCGCGCTTTCATACAAGTCGACTCCACGATTCCCGACGCGCTTCAGGCACCGACTCGGCGAGCGCCGCGAGAGAAGGCGGCATATGCCAGGACAAAGTCGCCCAGCGAGGATGACCGTTCGCTATGCTGCCCGTGACAACGCACCGATTCCCGCCGATACACATGAGCGCAACTGCACGGACCATTCTCAAAGCCATTCTGAGCATCCCCATTGCCTTTGGGCTTGCCTATCCCGTTGTCCATCCCTCCGAAGACGGCGGCGTTCTCGGCGAAATAGCGGTGCTTGGGACGATCGGAAGCATCGTCGTCATCGCGGTTTTCCTGGCGCTGGTCTACGCCTACGCGAGCGACCTCAGGACTACCCTGAAATCGGTCAACCGAGGATCGCGTGCGGCCGAACCCAACAGCGTCTGGCTGATGTTCCTCTTGCCCTACAACTTCATCGAGGACTTCTTCATTATTTCCAACGTGGCGAAGTCCCTGGAAGCGGAGTCTCGTATCAATCCGGCTCTGTCGGGGTTGCGCTCGTTCGGCCGGATTAGCGGCATCGGGTGGTGTCTCGCCCAGGTTCTTTCGTTGATACCCAATGCCATTGGCTCCATCGCGGGTGGTGTCGCGGTTTTCCTCTGGGTTTGGCACTGGGTGTTCGTGCGCCGGACGAACAAGATGCTTGCCGGCAGCCAAGTCTCGGTGACGACTCTACCTGGACGGACAGGATCGTAGCCCGCCTTGGAAGCCAGATCGCTTACCCGTGATCGATGTGGATATCCCGTTCCACTGCGACTCGAAACCCTGTGATTCCAAAGGTGAGGGAGCTGGCGCGGCGCGATGTGCATAACAGCCAGGGAAAGTCAGTCGAAACGCTGTGCAGGCGAATGGTGAGCGGGCGCCCGTTCAAGCCCGCCGGGCCGCCCCACGAAAGGCGCTGGCGGCCGCCACCATCCGCCAGCCGGGCGCGCATCCTGCCACTTCAAGTCTGCTGGTCGAGCGCCTGCACGACCGCTTTCTCCGCGAGACTCCCGGCCGGCCCGACCACCGCATAGTTGAGCCCGTTCACCGATCCATATCGCGCGAGCAACGCACCATCCACGCGTTGCCCGGCCGGCAGCAGCCGATGTTTCGATTCCGCCGGCCGCATATAGAAGCTCAGCGTCCTTCCGGCTGCATCCTCATAGAGCACCATCGCAGCCGTGGCGCCGCTGTCCGTCGTGAACAACCGCCCACCGACCGGCCTGAACCCCGCCGCGCTCAAATCCGGCAGCTTCGCCGATGCGCCCACGCCTTTGGTGAGCCATCCCTGCAAATCGTCCGCACCGGTCGGCCGGTAATCGACCTTGGCCGTCCGATCGACCACCATCATCTGGTAAGCCTTGACCGCATCGCTCATCGGCGCGATGGGCGGCGGCGCGTTCCACCCGCGCGCCTGCCAGCCGCCGAACGTCCCGAGCCCGACGCAGAACACGAACGAAGCCGCCATCGCGAACCGCATGCGCGCGCGATCGGCCCGCCGGCCACGAATCGCGGCCGGATCCAGCGCGGGGTTATCCGCCGGCATCCGCACGCTTTCGAGCGCGGCCCGCAACCGCTGCGCATCCTGCTGCCATTGCCTGACCTGTTCCGCGCGCGCCGGATGCAGCGCGAGATAGCGCTCGACCGCGGCACGCGCATCGTCGTCGAGCTGGCCGTCGACATAGGCCTGAAGGTCATGTTCGTTCGGAGGCGTGTTCATTTCTTCATCAATCGCAAGGAAGGAGCAGGAAGTTCACCCTCGCTGAGCTGGCGCAGCGCCTGGCGCGCGCGAGAGAGCCGCGACATCACGGTGCCGATCGGAATGTCGAGCAGGTCGGCGACTTCCTGATAGGTGAAGCCTTCGACCGCGACGAGCAGCAGCAGGCTGCGCTGCTCGTCGGAGAGCCGCCCGAATGCTTCGAGCGTCGCGCGCGCCGCGAATTCGCGTTCGGCGGACGGCCAGTGCGCTTCGTCGTCGTCGCGAATGCGCCCAAGCAGCCACGCATAGCGCTTCGCGCTGCGTTCCCCGTCGAGAAACTGCCGGTACAGGATCGTGAAGAGCCAGCTGCGCAGCGACGCGTCGTCGCGGCGGCTCGACCAGCGCGACAGCGCGCGCTCGAGCGTCGATTGGACGAGATCGTCGGCTGCGTGGACGTCGCGCGCCAGCCAGAGCGCGAAGCGTCGCAGCCTGGGGATGAGTTCGCGCAGTGCGTCGTCGTCGAGGGCGGTGGAGGGCATGGCCGGGCCGGTTGCCGAATGGGTCGAGATGCCACGTAGGACGCCGGTCGGCGCCGCTTATTCCACCAGCATACGAAAAAACTTTTCGTGGAATAAAGCGGCGCGGGTGGCGTCCTACGCGGGTTCGACAATGACCTGACGGTCGGGAGCCTATCTATGGAGCGATCTTCTTCCTCTTCTTCGCCGCAGCGCGAGCCCGGGCGCGGGTGGTGGCGCTGGGCTGCGATCGGCGGCGCGGTGGCCGGCGTGGCCGTGGCGTTCGGGTATGTCGGCGGCTGGCTCGCGCCGGCGCGTCTGACCCCGCACCGGATCGTCGACGCGTTGCAGACGGCCGGCGGCGGCATTCACCCGGGCTACCGGCGCAATCACGCGAAGGGCGTGTGCGTGACCGGTTACTTCGAAGGCAACGGTGCGGCGAGCGCGTATTCGGTCGCGCCGTTCTTCCGGGCGGTGCGCACGCCGGTGGTCGGGCGGTTCGCGTTGCCGGGCGGGAATCCGTATGCGCCCGACAGCAGCGTGCCGATCCGCAGCCTCGCGCTGAAGCTCACCGCGCCTGATGGTGAGCAATGGCGAACCGGGATGAACGCGATGCCCGTGTTTCCGGTCGCGACGCCGCAGGCGTTCTACGCGCAATTGGTGGCGACGCGAGCCGATCCGAAGACGGGCAAGCCCGATCCGGCGAAGGTGAAGGCGTTTTTCGGCGCACACCCGGAGACGGCCGCGTTCCGCGAATGGATAAAAGGTGCGAAGCCGAGCGCGAGCTACGTCACCGAAAGCTATTACGGATTGAACGCGTTCTACTTCGTCGACGCGGCGGGCAAGCGCCACGCGGTGCGGTGGCGTGTCGTGCCGGAGCAGACGGCCGGCACCGGCGACGTCGCAACGGCGGCGGACCCGAACGTGTTGCAGCAGGACGTGACGCAGCGCATCGCGGCCAGTCCGCAGAAGTGGAAGCTGCTGGTCACGCTGGCGGAGCCTGGCGACCCGGTGGACGACGCGACGAAGGTCTGGCCCGCGCAGCGCACGACGATCGATGCGGGCACGCTCGTGCTCGACCACGTGGAGGCGCAGGACAGCGGGCCGTGCCGCGACGTGAATTACGACCCGACGGTGCTGCCGCAGGGGATTCAGGTGTCGGGAGATCCGTTGCTGGCGGCGCGGTCGGCGGCTTACGCGGATTCGTATCTGCGCAGGACGAGTGAAGAGGCCGGGGTGGCGGGCGTGGCGCGATTGAGTGGGGAGGGACGGTGATGAAGGCTTCGACGACGTTTGGCTTGCCGGCGCGGGTGCTGCACTGGGTGATGGCCGCGATGATCATCGCGATGCTGTTCATCGGGGTGGGGATGGTGGCGTCTGTCTCTGAGCGGCATGCGCTTCTGGTGGCGATCCACAAGCCTCTGGGTATTGCCGTGCTCGTGCTGGTTTGCGTGCGGATCGTGGTGCGGGTTCTGTCGAAGCCGCCGGCATTGCCCGAGGATCTGCCGTGGTGGCAGAAGGTTGCCGCGCACGGGTCGCATCTCGTGCTGTATGCGCTGATGCTCGCGATGCCCCTGATCGGGTGGGCGATGCTGTCGGCGGGCGGGTATCCGGTGACGCTGGGTGGCGGTGTGCAGCTGCCGGCGCTGGTGTCGGCGGATCCGGTGACGTTCGCGTGGCTCCGGGTCGCGCACCGGGTGCTGGCGTATCTGTTCTTCGCGACGTTCCTCGCGCACTTTGCCGCGGCGCTGTATCACGGGCTGATTCGACGGGACGGCGTGGTGAGGGCGATGGTGGGGCGGTGAGCGACTGCGGGTTGCGTTCGATGCGGCGAGGCGGTTCACGGGCAACCGGGGCTGCTTCTGCCGTGTCGCTTCTATATGACTAATGGAGCGGTTCAGCGCCTCCGGCACCCCATGTCAAAATAACTTCACAAAAGGGGTTGCGGAGACCGGGGGAGGTGCTTAGAATCACGCCTCTTTCGCGCTAACGGAAACGCAGCGCGGAGAAAGAAGGGAAGCGGTGCTGTTGAAGTCGGTTTTATCGATTCCAGTGCTGACGAAATTAAACCGCAGTCGTCGCAACGAAGTAGTTAAAAAAGTTGTTGACGGATTTAAAAAAACGGTTGATAATCTCGCTTCTCTGCTGCTGAAAACGCAGCGCTGCCGGGAAACACGAAGTTCCTCGCAGAATGCTCTTTAAAAATTAACAGCCGATAAGTGTGGGCGCTTGATGAAAGCGAGCTGATCCTCGGATCAGATAGCGAAAGTATCAAGAGTCTCACACTAAAGTAAGTCAGGTTTATGAAGTAATTCATTTACCTGTCAGCTTTGAGTGAGCGACCGGTTCTTAACCGAACCGAAAACAGTAACAGGTTTAAACTGAAGAGTTTGATCCTGGCTCAGATTGAACGCTGGCGGCATGCCTTACACATGCAAGTCGAACGGCAGCACGGGTGCTTGCACCTGGTGGCGAGTGGCGAACGGGTGAGTAATACATCGGAACATGTCCTGTAGTGGGGGATAGCCCGGCGAAAGCCGGATTAATACCGCATACGATCTACGGATGAAAGCGGGGGACCTTCGGGCCTCGCGCTATAGGGTTGGCCGATGGCTGATTAGCTAGTTGGTGGGGTAAAGGCCTACCAAGGCGACGATCAGTAGCTGGTCTGAGAGGACGACCAGCCACACTGGGACTGAGACACGGCCCAGACTCCTACGGGAGGCAGCAGTGGGGAATTTTGGACAATGGGCGAAAGCCTGATCCAGCAATGCCGCGTGTGTGAAGAAGGCCTTCGGGTTGTAAAGCACTTTTGTCCGGAAAGAAATCCTTGACTCTAATACAGTCGGGGGATGACGGTACCGGAAGAATAAGCACCGGCTAACTACGTGCCAGCAGCCGCGGTAATACGTAGGGTGCGAGCGTTAATCGGAATTACTGGGCGTAAAGCGTGCGCAGGCGGTTTGCTAAGACCGATGTGAAATCCCCGGGCTCAACCTGGGAACTGCATTGGTGACTGGCAGGCTAGAGTATGGCAGAGGGGGGTAGAATTCCACGTGTAGCAGTGAAATGCGTAGAGATGTGGAGGAATACCGATGGCGAAGGCAGCCCCCTGGGCCAATACTGACGCTCATGCACGAAAGCGTGGGGAGCAAACAGGATTAGATACCCTGGTAGTCCACGCCCTAAACGATGTCAACTAGTTGTTGGGGATTCATTTCCTTAGTAACGTAGCTAACGCGTGAAGTTGACCGCCTGGGGAGTACGGTCGCAAGATTAAAACTCAAAGGAATTGACGGGGACCCGCACAAGCGGTGGATGATGTGGATTAATTCGATGCAACGCGAAAAACCTTACCTACCCTTGACATGGTCGGAATCCTGCTGAGAGGTGGGAGTGCTCGAAAGAGAACCGGCGCACAGGTGCTGCATGGCTGTCGTCAGCTCGTGTCGTGAGATGTTGGGTTAAGTCCCGCAACGAGCGCAACCCTTGTCCTTAGTTGCTACGCAAGAGCACTCTAAGGAGACTGCCGGTGACAAACCGGAGGAAGGTGGGGATGACGTCAAGTCCTCATGGCCCTTATGGGTAGGGCTTCACACGTCATACAATGGTCGGAACAGAGGGTTGCCAACCCGCGAGGGGGAGCTAATCCCAGAAAACCGATCGTAGTCCGGATTGCACTCTGCAACTCGAGTGCATGAAGCTGGAATCGCTAGTAATCGCGGATCAGCATGCCGCGGTGAATACGTTCCCGGGTCTTGTACACACCGCCCGTCACACCATGGGAGTGGGTTTTACCAGAAGTGGCTAGTCTAACCGCAAGGAGGACGGTCACCACGGTAGGATTCATGACTGGGGTGAAGTCGTAACAAGGTAGCCGTATCGGAAGGTGCGGCTGGATCACCTCCTTTCCAGAGCTATCTCGCGAAGTTGAGCGCTCACGCTTATCGGCTGTTGATAAAGACAGAAAGACTGTCTGTTAGCGGTTTAATCGGTTATAATGCCGGCCGCTTTCGATAATCATCAATGACAAACATTCGAATGAAGTTTGGTTCGAGTTTTTCTCATTGGCGATTGAGCCAGTCAGAGCGGTACGTAGTACGTATCGGCTGTCGTTCTTTAACAATCTGGAAGAAGCAAGTAATTTGGATAGCGGAAGCGTCTTGAGATGGACGTGAAAACTATCCGGGTTGTGATTGTATCGATGTATCTCAAGATGATTCGAACTCTATGTTCGACTCAATTGGAATACGGCACAACGCGAGAACTCAACCTGTAGCGAACTGTCGCGAGACAGACTCGTTATAGGGTCAAGCGAACAAGTGCATGTGGTGGATGCCTTGGCGATCACAGGCGATGAAGGACGCGGTAGCCTGCGAAAAGCTACGGGGAGCTGGCAAACAAGCTTTGATCCGTAGATGTCCGAATGGGGAAACCCACTCCTTTTGGAGTATCCATGGCTGAATACATAGGCCATGCGAAGCGAACGCGGTGAACTGAAACATCTAAGTAACCGCAGGAAAAGAAATCAACCGAGATTCCCAAAGTAGTGGCGAGCGAAATGGGATGAGCCTTGCACTCTTTATTTGTATTGTTAGCCGAACGCTCTGGAAAGTGCGGCCATAGCAGGTGATAGCCCTGTAGGCGAAAACAGTATGAAAGAACTAGGTGTGCGACAAGTAGGGCGGGACACGTGAAATCCTGTCTGAAGATGGGGGGACCATCCTCCAAGGCTAAATACTCGTGATCGACCGATAGTGAACCAGTACCGTGAGGGAAAGGCGAAAAGAACCCCGGGAGGGGAGTGAAATAGATCCTGAAACCGCATGCATACAAACAGTCGGAGCCTCGAAAGGGGTGACGGCGTACCTTTTGTATAATGGGTCAGCGACTTACGTTCAGTAGCAAGCTTAACCGTATAGGGCAGGCGTAGCGAAAGCGAGTCCGAATAGGGCGTTCAGTTGCTGGGCGTAGACCCGAAACCAAGTGATCTATCCATGGCCAGGATGAAGGTGCGGTAACACGTACTGGAGGTCCGAACCCACTAACGTTGAAAAGTTAGGGGATGAGCTGTGGATAGGGGTGAAAGGCTAAACAAACTTGGAAATAGCTGGTTCTCTCCGAAAACTATTTAGGTAGTGCCTCGTGTCTCACCTTCGGGGGTAGAGCACTGTCATGGTTGGGGGGTCTATTGCAGATTACCCCGCCATAGCAAACTCCGAATACCGAAGAGTGCAATCACGGGAGACAGACATCGGGTGCTAACGTCCGGTGTCAAGAGGGAAACAACCCAGACCGCCAGCTAAGGTCCCCAAATATAGCTAAGTGGGAAACGAAGTGGGAAGGCTAAAACAGTCAGGAGGTTGGCTTAGAAGCAGCCACCCTTTAAAGAAAGCGTAATAGCTCACTGATCGAGTCGTCCTGCGCGGAAGATGTAACGGGGCTAAGCTATATACCGAAGCTGCGGATGCGTGCTTAGCACGCATGGTAGGAGAGCGTTCCGTAAGCCTGCGAAGGTGCGTTGAAAAGCGTGCTGGAGGTATCGGAAGTGCGAATGCTGACATGAGTAGCGATAAAGGGGGTGAAAGGCCCCCTCGCCGTAAGCCCAAGGTTTCCTACGCAACGTTCATCGGCGTAGGGTGAGTCGGCCCCTAAGGCGAGGCAGAAATGCGTAGCTGATGGGAAGCAGGTCAATATTCCTGCACCATTGTTAGATGCGATGGGGGGACGGATCGCGGAAGGTTGTCCGGGTGTTGGAAGTCCCGGTCGCTGCATTGGAGAAGGCGCTTAGGCAAATCCGGGCGCGTAATTCAAGGGTGTGGCGCGAGCTCCCTAGGGAGCGAAGCAATTGGAAGTGGTTCCAAGAAAAGCCTCTAAGCTTCAGTCTAACGATGACCGTACCGCAAACCGACACAGGTGGGCGAGATGAGTATTCTAAGGCGCTTGAGAGAACTCGGGAGAAGGAACTCGGCAAATTGGTACCGTAACTTCGGGATAAGGTACGCCCTTGTAGCTTGACTGGCCTGCGCCAGGAGGGTGAAGGGGTTGCAATAAACTGGTGGCTGCGACTGTTTAATAAAAACACAGCACTCTGCAAACACGAAAGTGGACGTATAGGGTGTGACGCCTGCCCGGTGCCGGAAGATTAAATGATGGGGTGCAAGCTCTTGATTGAAGTCCCGGTAAACGGCGGCCGTAACTATAACGGTCCTAAGGTAGCGAAATTCCTTGTCGGGTAAGTTCCGACCTGCACGAATGGCGTAACGATGGCCACACTGTCTCCTCCCGAGACTCAGCGAAGTTGAAGTGTTTGTGATGATGCAATCTACCCGCGGCTAGACGGAAAGACCCCATGAACCTTTACTGTAGCTTTGCATTGGACTTTGAACCGATCTGTGTAGGATAGGTGGGAGGCTATGAAACCGGAACGCTAGTTTCGGTGGAGCCGTCCTTGAAATACCACCCTGGTTTGTTTGAGGTTCTAACCTTGGCCCGTGATCCGGGTCGGGGACAGTGCATGGTAGGCAGTTTGACTGGGGCGGTCTCCTCCCAAAGCGTAACGGAGGAGTACGAAGGTACGCTAGGTACGGTCGGAAATCGTGCTGATAGTGCAATGGCATAAGCGTGCTTAACTGCGAGACCGACAAGTCGAGCAGGTGCGAAAGCAGGTCATAGTGATCCGGTGGTTCTGTATGGAAGGGCCATCGCTCAACGGATAAAAGGTACTCTGGGGATAACAGGCTGATACCGCCCAAGAGTTCATATCGACGGCGGTGTTTGGCACCTCGATGTCGGCTCATCTCATCCTGGGGCTGTAGCCGGTCCCAAGGGTATGGCTGTTCGCCATTTAAAGAGGTACGTGAGCTGGGTTTAAAACGTCGTGAGACAGTTTGGTCCCTATCTGCCGTGGGCGTTGGATATTTGAAGGGGGCTGCTCCTAGTACGAGAGGACCGGAGTGGACGAACCTCTGGTGTACCGGTTGTCACGCCAGTGGCATCGCCGGGTAGCTATGTTCGGAAGAGATAACCGCTGAAAGCATCTAAGCGGGAAACTCGCCTTAAGATGAGATATCCCTGGGAACTAGATTCCCTTGAAGGGTCGTTCGAGACCAGGACGTTGATAGGTCAGGTGTGTAAGCGCAGTAATGCGTTCAGCTAACTGATACTAATTGCCCGTAAGGCTTGATCCTATAACAAGTCTGCCTTGTAGATCGGCGCCGTGCGCAAGCACCGGCCGCGATCCAAAGCGACAAGTTGGATTCTCGTGTGTGATACACACAACTCAAGATTACTGCTTCTTCCCAGATTGGTTGTGCTGCAAAGCTAGCACAACAACCCTCTTTGCCTGATGACCATAGCGAGTCGGTCCCACCCCTTCCCATCCCGAACAGGACCGTGAAACGACTCTACGCCGATGATAGTGCGGATTCCCGTGTGAAAGTAGGTAATCGTCAGGCTCCCTAAGCCAGGAACCCCCGCCCGAAAGGCGGGGGTTTTTGCATTGGCGGGACGGAAATGCGTGCGGAGCATTCGGCATGGCTGCATGTCGTGCTGCACGCATTGAGCCTCGTAATGCTGCCGGATGCGGAGAGGATGGAACGCAACTTTTCGTCCGTTGTGACGATTGTTGAAGTTACTCGTAGCCCCGCTACGGACCATTTCCGTCAACGCGTGTGCCGAAGTGCTTCACGCCGAGCCATCACCAGGCAGCAGAGCCGCGCAAAGCGGCCAGCGCTGCGTAGTCCTCAGCCTCATCCTCTTCTTGGGCAGCTGCACCATAGGGCTGCTCTCGCCAGTTCAGCGCGCTGTAGTCGGGCGTGATGATGACCCTTCGGGAAGCAAAGCTGAACCGAAGATAGACGCGATCACCCGGCTTGAATCCGAACATCTCGAAATGCGCGTCGATGGCGCGCATCCATGGCATGTACGGTTGGCCATCCTGGGGAAGGTCCGGCTTGTTGCCGAGGGTCAGCTCAACCTCGGGATACTGTTTGAGCTTCTTGGGACGTGACTTACTATAGGCGTTAGCCATCTTCCGACTCCTTGTCCGAGTTGGTGGTGGTCAGCGGGTCGTATGGGTGGCAGCCCATGCGGCCCGCGCTTTTTGAGGTGATGCTGTTTGAGTCTACCTATCTGGGCATCTCGAAATATGGAAAATTCGGGGAGTGGCCAAACGGCCTAGGTGTGGGGGTGTCGCGATCCACTACCGTGCTTTTCGAGTGATGACCTCACGTCTGCCCCCTCCTCCTGTCCTGTCGGCGACACCTGTAAAATCCTCGCAATATCTACGGACGTGGACGGGGTATCGCTAGGTCAACCCATGCCAAGCACCCGCACCTTTATTGACCGAATAACCATTTATGGCAATCAAGAAATCCGAGCTTTACAGTTCCCTCTGGAAAGGGTGCGATGAACTTCGTGGAGGCATGGACGCCTCCCAGTACAAGGACTACGTTCTCGTCCTGTTGTTTGTCAAGTACGTTTCCGACAAATATTCCGGGCGGCCTGATGCTCTACTCGATGTACCGGCCGGCGGGAGCTTCGCCGACATGGTTGCCTTGAAGGGCGACAAGGAGATTGGCGATAAGCTCAACAAGATCATCAGCAGGCTTGCCGAAGCAAACGACCTGAAGGGCGTGATCGATGTCGCCGACTTCAACGATCCCGAGAAGCTCGGCAAAGGCAAGGAGATGGTGGACCGTCTGTCCAACCTCGTTTCGATTTTCGACACCTCCGAGCTAGACTTCCGGGCGAATCGAGCCGAAGGCGACGACATCCTCGGTGACGCATACGAGTATCTGATGCGCCACTTTGCGACGGACTCAGGGAAATCGAAGGGACAGTTCTACACCCCAGCCGAAGTCTCCCGTGTCATGGCGAAGGTGATCGGCATCGGGAGCGCCACGAGTTCGGACCAGACAATCTACGATCCCACATGCGGCTCGGGATCGCTGCTCATCAAGGCTCACGACGAAGCCAAGGGCACCGCTGGAGTTGACCTGACTATCTATGGCCAGGAAATGGACAACGCCACGTCCGCACTAGCCAAGATGAACATGATCCTCCACGATTGCCCGACAGCGGAAATCTGGAAGGATAACTCACTGTCTAGCCCTCACTTCGTCCAGGCCAACGGCCTTCTGAAGACCTTCGACTTCGTCGTCGCCAATCCCCCGTTTTCGACGAAAGCCTGGGGTAACGGATTCGATCCTGCGAACGACCTGTATCACCGATTCGACCTAGGCATTCCGCCGGAGAAAAACGGTGATTATGCCTTTCTGCTGCACATCCTGACCTCGCTCAGAAGCACGGGCAAGGGAGCGGTCATTCTTCCTCACGGTGTTCTCTTTCGGGGCGGCGCTGAAGGTACGATCCGGAAGCAGATCGTCCAGCGAGGCTACATCAAGGGCATCATCGGCCTGCCGGCCAACTTATTTTACGGCACGGGCATCCCGGCATGCATCATCGTCCTCGACAAGGAACATGCTGGCGCACGTAAAGGCATCTTCATGATCGATGCCAGCAAGGGCTACGTAAAGGACGGTAACAAGAATCGTTTGCGCTCCCAGGACATTCACAAGATTGTCGATGCGTTCAACAGGCAAACGGAGATACCGAAGTTCTCCCGCCTTGTGCCCGTTTCAGAAATCGCTGACAACGACTTCAACCTGAACATCCCAAGGTATATCGACAGTTCCGAGCCGGAGGATTTGCAGGACATCGCGGCTCACCTGCTCGGCGGCATTCCGAACCACGACATTGACGACCTCGCCCGCTACTGGGACGTACTGCCAAACCTTCGCTCTGCTCTGTTTGGCTCTGGAAATCGTCCGGGCTATAGTGAACTGATGGTTCCGGCGAGCGACATCAAGGCAACGATTTTCGGCCATGCAGAGTTCGACGCATTCATGGAAACAGTGCATACCCACTTCGATGAATGGAAGGAAGGAAACCACTCGCTTCTCACCGGCATCGAGATTGGCGACCATCCCAAGGCGTTAGTCGAGACAGTCTCCGAGAGCTTGCTCGAAACCTTCAAGGCGGTGCCACTTCTCGATGCCTACGACGTCTACCAGCACCTGATGACGTATTGGGTTGAAACGATGCAGGACGATGTGTACATGCTGGCTCATGACGGGTGGACTGCGCTGGCCGACGGCAAGCCGAACACGGATCTGATTCCGACATCGCTTATCGTTGCCCGCTACTTCGCTGACGAGGCGAAGGCCATCGAGCAGCTCGAAGCCGAGCGTGATTCGATCACCCGCCAAATGGAAGAACTCGACGAAGAGCATGGCGGTGAAGACGGGTTGCTGGCCGAAGCCAAGACCGAAAAGGGCAAGCTGACGAAGGTCAGCGTGAAGGCTCGCCTATCCGACATCAAGAAGGATCCTGACGCTACCGGCGAACGAAAGCTCCTGAACGAATACCTCGAATTGATCGAGCAGGAAACGGCGGCGAACAGGAAGGTGAAGGACGCGCAGAAGGCTCTGGATGGCAAGGTCACGGGCCAGTACGGCAAGCTCGCTGAAGCGGAAATCAAAACACTGGTCGTTGATGACAAATGGCTGACTACTCTTGCCGCAGACGTCCAGACCGAACTTGATCGTGTGTCGCAGGCACTGACGGGACGTATTAAGGAGTTGGCCGACCGTTACACAACACCATTGCCGAAGCTTACCGCCGAGATTGATGCCCTCGCTGCTCGTGTCGATGAACACCTGAAGAAGATGGGGTTCGCATGGAACTGAAGCCCGGCTATAAGCGGACCGAGGTGGGGGTAATTCCGGAAGATTGGCAGGATATCCGACTTGGTGATATCGCTGTGATCAGTTCCGGTGGAACTCCAAGCAGACAAAATCCTGCATACTGGAACGGCACTATTCCGTGGATTACGACGTCCGAAATTGATTTCTCTGTTATAAATCAAGCAAATCAGTTCATAACAGAGGCTGGACTCAGAAATTCAGCAGCCAAGCTGTTTCCTCCCGGAACGTTGCTCATGGCCTTGTATGGCCAAGGAAAAACTCGTGGCAAGACGGCGATCCTAGGAATCGAGGCCGCTACAAATCAAGCGTGTGCATCCATCGAAATTAATCAGAAAGTCGATAAGGACTACCTCTTTCACCTGCTGTCTAGCAAGTATGAATTTATTCGGACTTTAAGCAATACAGGAAATCAAGAAAATCTTAACGGAAATATCGTCAGAAATATCTCCGTAGCAGCTCCTCCTCTGAGCGAGCAGCAAGCGATCGCCACTACCCTTTCCGACATCAATGCTCTTATCTCGTCACTAGACCAACTTATCACTAAAAAGCGTGATATTAAGCAGGCCACCATGCAGCAATTGCTGACGGGAAAGCAACGCTTACCGGGGTTTATCGGAAAACGGAAGAAAATGGCTTTAAGCGAGATTGGCGAGTGCATCAGAGGTGTCAGCTACCGAGGCGACTCGGATCTAGCAGCCTATGACATGGAATGGACAAAGAGACTTCTGCGAGCCAACAATGTGCAGCGTAGTGCAGTGGTATTCGAAGACATGCAGTATGTCAATGCTGAGAGGGTAGCTCCGCAGCAAATGTTGCAATTCGGAGATATTCTCATTTGCATGGCAAACGGGAGCAAGGCCCTAGTCGGCAAGGCCGCCCGGTTTTCTCTTAAAAAAAACGACCACTATACGTTCGGCGCATTCATGGGTTGTTTTCGCACACGCCAAGCAACCGCAGACAGCCTTTTTGTATCGCTGCTCTTCCAGTCTCACGAGTACCGAATTCAAATTGGCAATCTTCTTGCGGGATCGAGTATAAATAATTTAACGCCAAAATCGATCGAATCGTTAGAATTCGTCTTTCCAGAACGCTCGGAACAAGCTGCCATTGCCTCGGTCCTCTCCGACATGGACACTGAAATTGCCGCACTCGAACACAAGCGGGACAAGACCCGTGCCCTCAAGCAAGGGATGACGCAAGAACTGTTGACTGGGAGAATCCGTCTCGTATGAGCACTGTCGGCCAAAAAGAGAAGAAGACGCAGGAGCGTGTCGTCAAGCTGTTTCGGGACACGCTGGGGTACGAGTACCTGGGCAATTGGATCGACCGTGTCGGGAACCGGAACGTCGACCACGAGCTGCTGAGCAGTTTCCTCACGCGACAGGGCTACGACGATGCCCTCATCACCCGGGCCATACATCTTCTCGATAAGGCCGCAGGCGACCAAAGCAAGAGCATCTACGACCGGAACAAGGCTGTATACGAGATGCTTCGCTACGGCATTTACGTCAAGCCGGAAATTGGCGAGCAAGTGCAGACTGTCTGGCTGATTGACTGGAAGCACCCCCTCAGCAACGATTTTGGTATTGCAGAGGAAGTGACAGTTAACGGTGCTGATCCGAAAGCCAACACGAAGCGCCCTGACATCGTTCTCTATGTGAACGGTATCGCTCTAGGAGTGCTCGAACTGAAGCGCTCCACCGTCTCAGTCTCACAAGGCATCCGGCAGAACCTCGACAACCAGAAGAAAGTGTTCATTCAGCACTTCTTTTCGACCATGCAATTCGTCATGGCGGCCAACGATACCGAGGGACTTCGCTACGGCACCATCGAAACGCAGGAGAAGTACTACCTTACGTGGAAGGAAGATAGCCCGATCGAGAATCTGCTGGATCGCCACGTCACCCAGGTCTGCAGCAAGGCTCGCTTGCTTGAACTGATCCACGATTTCATCGTGTACGACGCTGGCATCAAGAAGCTCTGCCGCCAGAACCAGTACTTCGGCGTCAAGGCCGCACAGAACCACGTGAGACGCCGGGAAGGCGGCATTATCTGGCACACACAGGGTTCTGGTAAGAGCCTCACGATGGTCTGGTTGACGAAGTGGATTCGGGAGAACGTCAAGGATGCCCGTGTCCTCATCATTACAGACCGGACCGAGCTAGACGAGCAAATCGAAAAGGTCTTCAAGGGCGTCAACGAGGAAATCTATCGCACGAAGAGCGGCGGCGATCTGATCACCAAGCTCAACGCCACGACGCCGTGGCTGCTCTGTTCGCTAATCCACAAGTTCGGCGGCAAAGACGACAGCGAAGAGTTCGGCGATGTTGCGGGCTACGTCGAGGAAATGAAGCGAGCGCTTCCGGCCGACTTCCGGGCCAAGGGCGACATCTACGTTTTCGTCGATGAGTGCCACCGCACCCAATCCGGCGAGCTGCACAAGGCGATGAAAGCAATCCTGCCGAATGCGATGTTCATTGGCTTTACCGGTACGCCGCTGCTCAAGGCTGACAAGGCAACGAGCCTCGAAGTTTTCGGCTCGTACATCCACACCTATAAGTTCGACGAGGCTGTTCGTGACGGCGTGGTGCTTGATCTGCGCTACGAGGCCCGTGACGTCGATCAGCACATCACCTCGCCAAAGAAGATCGACCAGTGGTTTGAATCGAAGACCAAGGAGCTGACCGACCTCGCCAAGGCCCAGCTCAAGCAGAAATGGGGGACCATGCAGCGAGTCCTTTCCAGCCAGTCTCGGTTGGAGAAGATCGTCGCCGACATCCTGCTCGACATGGCAACCAAGGATCGGTTGATGAGCGGTCACGGCAACGCCATGCTCGTATCCGGAAGCATCTATCAGGCCTGCAAATACTACGAGCTATTCAGCAAGACCGACCTCGCAGGCAAGTGTGCAATCGTCACTAGCTATCGGCCAGCTACTGCGGATATCAAGGGTGAAAGCGCGGAAGGGCTCACGGAAAAACTGAGCCAGTACGAGATCTACACGAAGATGCTCAACGGCCAAGATGCGGAGTCGTTCGAAAAGGATGTCAAGAAAAAGTTCATCGACGAGCCCGGACAGATGAAGCTGTTGATTGTCGTTGACAAGCTACTGACCGGCTTCGATGCCCCCTCCGCGACGTACCTGTACATCGACAAGCAGATGCGTGATCACGGACTGTTCCAGGCGATCTGTCGAGTGAACCGACTCGATGGCGACGACAAGGAATACGGGTATGTCATCGACTACAAGGACCTGTTCAAGAGCATCGGTAGCGCTGTCCACGACTACACCTCGGGAGCGCTCGACGGTTACGACAAGGACGACGTAGCCGGCCTGCTGGAAGATCGTTTGGCCAAGGCCAGGGAACATCTCGAAGAAGCGCGTGAAGCCATCAAGGCTCTTTGCGAACCCGTCGAGACGCCAAAGAACACGGCAGCGTATCTCCGGTATTTCTGCGCCAAGGATTCCGGTGACGCTGCGCAGTTGAAAGAGAACGAGCCGAAGCGCCTCGCATTGTACAAATTTGCAGCGGCGTTCATTCGTGCCTATGCGGCCCTGGCCAACGACTTCGAGGAAGCGGGCTATTCATCCGCAGAAATCGATCGCCTGAAGGAAGAAACCAGCCACTTCGAAAAGGTTCGCAACGAGGTCAAACTCGCCAGCGGCGACTATATTGATCTGAAGATGTACGAACCGGCCATGCGCCATCTGATTGACACGTACATCCGAGCTGACGACAGCGAGACGATTTCCGCATTCGATGACACGTCCTTGATCCAGCTTATCGTTGAGCGTGGCGTCGGGGCGGTAGACAAGCTTCCCAAAGGGATTCGTGAGAACAAGGATGCGGTAGCAGAGACGATTGAGAACAACGTCCGCAAGCTCATCATCGACGAGCAGCCGATCAATCCCAAGTACTACGAGAAGATGTCCGAGCTTCTTGACGCTTTGATCGAGAAGCGAAAGGCTGATGCCGTCGCCTACGAAGAGTACCTTGCCGAACTCGTCAAGCTGGCAAAGCAGGCACAAAGTCCATCGTCGGGCTCGACCTACCCTGCGTCGCTGAAATCCGTCGAACAGAAGGCGTTGTACGACAACCTCGACAAGAACGAGAATCTCGCGGTGAGCGTCGATCATGCGATCCTGGTTGCTCGTCAGGATGACTGGCGCAGCAATATCATGAAGACTCGGAAGATCCGCAATGCGATCAAATCAGTCCTGGGCGAAGACGACGCCCGAGTTGATGCAATTCTCGATCTTGTGAAGAGCCAGCATGGTTACTGAGGTTCACCACTACATCACGGTGAGCGGGCTGTCGGTCGAAATCGTCCGGAAGTCGATCAAGAACCTCCACCTCGGAGTCTATCCGCCGAATGGACGAGTGCGTGTGGCTGCTCCGTTCACGGTCAGCGACGACGCCATTCGCTTGGCGGTAATCGGCAAGCTGGGATGGATCCGCAGGCAGCGAGAGAAATTCGAGGCTCAACCTCGTCAATCGAAGCGAGAAATGGTCAGTGGCGAGAGCCATTACTTCCAGGGGCGACGCTACCGAATCAGAGTCGTGTTTCACGACGGACCCGCAACGATCGTGCTGCGCAACAAAACCACGATGGAACTCAAGGTCCGGCCAGGAATGAGCGCCGAGCAGCGCCTGAAGGTCGTCGAGCGCTGGTATCGAGAACAACTGAAGGCGATGATCCCCCCTATGCTTGAGAAGTGGCAGTCGCTACTTGACATCAAGGTTGCTGATTGGGGCGTCAAGAAGATGAAAACCAAGTGGGGTAGTTGCAGTATCGATGCCGGTCGCATTTGGCTGAATCTTGAGCTGGCGAAAAAACCAGCCCAGTGCCTTGAATACATCGTCGTCCATGAATTGGTTCATTTGACGGAACGACACCACAACGATCGTTTCATGGCGTTAATGGACCATCATCTGCCCCATTGGCGCACCTACCGTGAAGAATTGAATCAAGCACCACTGGCACACGAAGACTGGCCTCATTGAACAGACTAGAAAGCAATCGGGAAGCGCTTGTGACCACACATTCGAACATCGACCCAGCCGCGATCCAAGCCTATCGTGAAACCTTATACTGCGTGGAAGGTGAATGGTCCATGACGCTGCGTGTCGGTCAGCGGAGCAAGGCGCTCGCTGCGCTACACGAAGCAGCAGGCGTCAAATCGAGCGCCTTTCTGACGGCATGGAATCCATACAGCCGAAAGTGCGACGACGAGACCAACGCTGAGCGCCAAAAGAAGCTGACCAATGAACTAACAGCGCTCGGCCTGCCCTACTTCGACGGCGTCGGGCGGCACCCATCCAGCGACTGGGCTGAGCCGAGCCTTTTAGTGTCAGGGATCTCGGTTGAAGCGGCGAAACGGCTTGGCATGCAGTACGAGCAGAATGCCATCATCTGGTGCGGAGCGGACGCTGTGCCGATGTTGGTTTTGCTGAGATAAGTAATCTGCGACATTCCGGAGCGAAAGCATCACCCCAACAGCCTGGATGTAGGATGCAACCAAAATCGGAATCGGGTAAGACGGAGATCGGCATATGGCCCAGGACAATCCGTATGAGCATGTAGTTGTAGAAAGCTTTGTGCCAGAGCAGCGGTCCGGACTTCGTGGCAAGGTTCACATTCGTCCAGTCGCAGGCGGTCGGTATCCGGTCACCCTGCACGTCGAGTGTTCAAAGAAGCTCTCTAGAGATTCCCCTGTCGGGACCAAGTTCAAGCTGTGGGCTAAGTTGACCGTAAGCGGCTAGCCAACGCGTCTTGACGAGCGAGTTTAGGCGGCGTTCGAGTATGGCTGCCAGCGATGCGGCAGCAGCGCGTCGATGTCGCTGGCCTTGTGGGTCGGCAAGCGTGTGAGGACGTCCTTCAGATAGGCGAGCGGATCGAGCCCGTTCAGTTGCGCCGATCGAATCAAGCTCATGATGGCGGCCGCGCGCTGACCCGCACGCAGTGATCCGGCGAACAACCAATTGGACCGACCGACTGCCCACGGTCGGATCTGGTTTTCGACCCAGTTGTTGTCGATCGGCACATTCCCGTCATCGAGATAGCGCGTGAGTGCGTCCCATCGTTTCAGGCTGTAGTCCAGCGCTTTCGCAATCGCCGAGCCCTCGGCAACGAGTTTGCGCTGCGCCATCAGCCATTCATAAAGGGCGTCGCACACCGGCTTGGCCCGGCGCTGGCGAAGCCGCTGCCGTTCGTCGGCATCCAGTGCCGCAGCCTCGCGTTCGATGTCGTAGAGCGCGGTAAAGAACGACAGGGCCTGCTCGGTAATCTGGCTGCTGTGATTGGCATGCAATTCAAAGAACTTGCGTCGGGCAAGCCATTAATTAAGCTGGCCAGTAGAGCCGTTTCAGCGGAATGATGCGTTTCGTCTCCGCATCCGTCTTGTCGTAATGCTCGATAAGGGCGCGGACAACATGATCGAGCGTCCACAACGCCAACGGGATTGAGGCGCGGTCGGCCTCGTATTGCGCGTCTTTGCTGAAACCACCCGTACTGACATAGAGACCGCGATCATCCTTGTGCCGGCCTCCGAGAAAGCTCCGGATGTCCTGGCTTCCCATCTGTTCGCGTCGATGTTTGACTTCTACGACGATGCGCGGATGTTCAAAACCGAAGCCGTCAGGCGACGCAACGATATCCTTTCCTCGATCAGAGCCAGGTGGGGAGATCTGGGTTTTGTAGTTCATCGCGCGTAGGATGCCGGCAACCAACTGCTGCATCTCGTCCCAGTCGAGTTCGTTCACGCGATCCTTGATACGTTCCAGTGCTTGCGACTCGACATCGGCTAACGGATCTGCAATTTCCTCATCGTCTTCGTCTTCCGGGACAGTTGTGTTTCCTCCCAACGCAGCCAACACATCGGCCATAGCGCTTGAGGGAACCTCGAAGACAGTCAAGGTTGCGCCAAGGCTGTTCTTGGTCGAGGTTCCCAGTTTGTCGCGCGACAGTTCCTGAGACTGCCACTGTACCTCTCGAGCCAGAGGCATGTTTTGCTCCGCCCAGTCCGGATGGTGTTCAGCAGGCCCTGTAACCGTGCCAACCAGATAGGTGCGGTTGGCCGGTGAATAGGTGACGATCCAGTCGTTCTTTTGAATTTCGTTGACGAACCGCCATACCTGGGATGCACCTGAGACGACTGTCCCGTGCTTTGCTTGCGGCTCGGCCGATTTATACCGATCAATCAGCTGTTTGCGATCAATCCCCGGTTTGGCGTGTGCGGCCAGCTGGTTCCAGCCGATGGCTGCTACGCCGCGCTCACGAAACGCATCGTAGAGGCTTCCGCCCTCACCGCGCACCATCCACATACGGGCCATGTTTCCCTCTTTTTGCCATCTATTATCAAATCGGACCCCAATAATAGCAGGAGGCGCTTCTATTCGAGTTCGGCTGCGGTGCCCGCTGCAACGCCCCCTCTCTGCTATCTCTCTGCAAATTTGGGTGATGGTAAGCTTTTAAGTCATTGATTTGTATGGGTTGTTTGGGGCGGCTCTCTGCGGAGCTCTAATTTTTCTCGGCATGTCTCTCTGCAAGCTGCCAGCACGGTGCCGCGTCCGATCCCGTATTCACGATCACACCGCGGCGACGGAGCTTTGTGATCAGGTTGCTGACCTTGTTGTACTTCTGCTTGTCCGTTAGAGCATCACTAAGTTTGTCGAGCAGCAACTTGTTGATCTCGGTGCGGTTTGCTTCGTCAAACTTTCTGAGGTAGTCGGTCAGCAGCTTCGCATAGAACTCATCGTCTTGCGCACGCGTGCGGATGTAGTCGGCCTTGTTCGCCGTCGCTTCAGCCACAGCTGCAGACACGTAGTAGTTCGGCTTGCGTCCTTCGATAAGTTTCATGCGCTTCAAGCGTGCCACCGCATCGTCGGGAATGGGGAGCTTCTTCTGTATGCGATCCAGTGCCAACACGTCCGCCAGTGGCAGATCGGTCTGCTGGATCAATAAGCGACTGTATGCTGGGTCGACTACACCACCATAGATCGTCAGCTTCACTGCACCGGCCTCGTCCAGATCGTAGTCCGGCATCGGGAAATAACGCCGAGCCTGCGGATTTCGGCGATGGTGATCAATCGTTTCGGCGAACGTGATCAGTCTGGAAGGTGGTGTTGCGCGGTCAATGGATTATAGCGACGGTGATCACGATCAGGCGTCAGCGGACTCGGATTTCGTTTTCTTTCTCATCGAATCGCCCTTGACCGGAAGCTTGTGGGCCTGATGCACGAGCCGATCGAGAATCGCATCGGCGAGCGTGGGGTCCTGCAGCCACGCGTGCCAGTGTTCGAGCGGCAACTGGCTGGTGATCACAGTCGAGCGCGTACCGACACGATCATCAAGTACCTCAAGCAGATCATTGCGCGCCGCCTGGTCGAGATCCTGCAAGCCCCAATCGTCGAGGATCAGCACATCAATCTTCGCGAGTTGCGCAAGCCGACGTGTGAAGCTGCCGTCGCCGTGCGCGATTTTCAGCTCTTCGAACAGCCGCGCGACGCGCACATAGAACACGGAGAAGCCCTGCCGGCACGCCTGCTGGCCGAACGCGCAAGCGAGCCACGTCTTGCCCGCGCCGGTGGGGCCGGTCAGGATCAGGTGTCACGGGGCGGCGCTATGGAGCCAATGCGGGGTCGGCATAAGGGCGCCACTTGAGGGGCGGCACATAGGCGCCAGTCCAAGGGCGGCGTAATGGCGCCACGTTAGGGGCGGCGCATAGGCGCCAGCAGCATCAGGGCGAGAACGCGGTTCGAACTTTCCGAGTCGGTACGCTCCGTTCTTTTTGAACGGAGCGTCCATGGCCAACAGGAGGTTCGAATTGTTTGAATACCGCCAAGTCCTTGTCCGCATGCGGCAAGGCGATTCTGACCGCGACATCGCGCGCGGCGGTTTGATGGGGCGCAAGAAGCTGACGACCGTGCGCCGCGAGGCTGAAGCGCGTAGTTGGCTGGATCCGGTGCAGCCGCTGCCGGACGACGCTACGATCGCGGGTGTCTTCGGGCGCACGCCGCACCTGCCGCACACCTGTGTGTCGACGGTTGAGCCATATCGCGAACAGGTCCGCGAATGGCTTGCCGCCGGCGTTCAGGGCACCACGATCCATGCCGCCCTTCAACGCAATCATGGCTACGCCGGCAGCTATTGTGCCGTGAAGCGCATGCTGCGCCATCTGGCTGCCGAGCGCAGCGTGGCCACCACAACGATCCTCGACTTCGCACCGGCCGACGCCGCGCAGGTCGACTTCGGCGCGGGACCCGTGCTGACGGTCGAGGGCATTGCGGTCCGGACGTGGATCTTCGTGATGACGTTGTGCTGGTCGCGCCACCAGTATGCCGAGATCGTGCTGGACCAGACCGTCGAGACGTGGCTCGCCAGCCACCGGCGCGCCTTCGAATGGTTCGGCGGCTGTCCCGACCGGGTCATCATCGATAACGCGAAGTGCGCGATCATCCGGGCGTGTCGATACGAGCCGGCGGTGCAACGCTCGTACGCCGCGCTTGCCGAGGGATATGGATTCCGGATCGACGCCTGTCCGCCGCACGATCCCCAGAAGAAGGGCGTCGTCGAATCGGGCGTCAAATACGTCAAGAAGTCCTTCGTGCCGCTGCGCGAGTTCCGGGATCTGGCCGACGCCAACCGGCAACTGCGCGAATGGGTGATGCAGCAGGCCGGCACTCGTATCCACGGCACCGTCCACGAACGGCCGCTGACGCGCTTCGGCGTCGAGCGCCCGTTGCTCGCTGCATTGCCGGACGTGCCGCCGGTACTGTCGGTCTGGAAGGAGGTGGCGGTCCATCGCGACGGCCACGTCGTCTACAAGCACGCGCTGTACTCTGCACCGTTCACGCTCGTCGGCAAGTCGCTCTGGCTGAAGGCGACCGATACGGTCATCCAGCTGTTCCATCGGCATGAACTCGTCGCAACCCATCCGCGGCAGCGGGCCGGCGGTCGCCACACGGTGCGAGATCACCAGCCGCCCGAAGCGCAGGCCTGGCTCGAGCACGATCCGCAGTGGTGTCTGGCGCGCGCGAAGGAGATCGGGCCGTCGTGCCACGGCGTGATCCTCGCGCTGTTCAACGACAAGGTGCTCGTCAACCTGCGCGGCGCGCAGGGGATCATCCGGCTGCGACAGAAAGTCGGCGATCAGAGGCTGGAAGCAGCCTGCGAGCGTGCGCTCGCGTTCAGCAGCGCGAAGTACAGCACCATCAAGGGCATCCTCGACAAAGGCCTGGACAGCGAACCGGTGCCGCGTCCCGCGTCGGCCCCGACTGGCGCTTACCAGAACGGCGGCCGCTTCGGCCGTGATCTCCAATCCCTGCTGATCCACTGACACCATGAACCCGAGTCCCGAATTGAATTCCATCCTCAAACAGCTGCGCCTGTCCGGCATCCTCGACTCGCTTGAGCAGCGCAACCGTCAGGCGATCGACGGGCAGCTCGCCTATACCGAGTTCCTTGCCATGCTGCTGCACGACGAGGTTGCCCGTCGCGAACACAAGAAGCTCGGCACCCGTCTGCTGCGCGCCGGCTTCGCGATGGGCAAGACGCTCGAGACGTTCGACTTCGACCGGCTGCCTACGTTGAACCGCTCACACGTTCATGATCTCGCGACAGGCCGGTATCTCGACGAGAAGGTCGCGATCCTGATCGCCGGTCCAACCGGCACCGGCAAAAGCCACTTGGCCCAGGCGCTGGGCCACTGCGCCGCCCGCCAAGGCCGCGATGTGCTGTTCATCTCGCAGACCGAGCTGCTCAAGCGATTGAACGCCGCGCGCGCCACCGGCGCCTATGACCGCAAGTTCCAGCAGTACGCCCGGGTGCCGCTGCTGATCGTCGATGACTTCGCGCTCAAACCGCTACGTACCCCGCAGGACGAGGACTTCCACGATCTCGTCGCGGCCCGCTACGAGCACGCGGCGACCATCCTGACGTCGAATCTCGACTTCGGTGAATGGGGCGCCGCGTTCCCCGACAACCGCATCCTCGGCACCGCCACACTCGACCGACTACGCCACGGCGCCTACCGGCTCGTCCTCGAGGGCGACAGTTACCGCACCCCGAAACCGATGCCAGATCCCCCTCAAAATGCAGTTGCCAAAAACGGCAAAAAACCGCAACCTTGAAACCGTTCGAATCCGCGTTTTACCCCCGGTTCTGCTGGCGCCATTACGCCGCCCATCCCCGGCTCCTTTACGCCGCCCCGCGACATCAGGTTCTGAGCATTGCGCACCCAGTCGCAGCCGGCGAGCGTGGCGACGATGCGCTGGTCCAGCCCACGGGTTTGCCGGTATTCAATGTCTTCGACGCAGGCCTGTGGGTTCTTGAGCTTCGCGGCGCGCAGCAAACGTTCGAGTCGTCGCGTATCACGCCAGGCCAGCTCGCGATCTACGAGCATGCCCACGCGTTCCTCGAATGACAGGCTGGTGCTTGCCGTGAGCGTTGACTGCTCCTCGAACGCGCGAGCCATGCCGTCCAGTTTGAGCGCCTTTAGCTGGGTAAGGGTGTGCTGCATCAACATCGTGACCTCCTTCGGGTCAGTGGTAGTAGTCGGGGCCGCGCACGTTCTCGTGCTCGGGCGAGCGCCATTCGGCGGGCGTGGTCGGGAGCGAGGGCTGCAGGTCAAGTCCCGCTTCCAGGATTGACAGCACGGAGCGACGCGTGGGCGAGCCGATCTTCAATGCACGCTGGCATGCGGCCTCGAGGCGGTGTTTGCCGTACTTGCGCGCGAGCGAGAGAAGACCGAGACAGGCGCGATAGCCCATCTCGGGGTGAGGTTTGTTGGTCAGCAGATGCCGCACGACAGCCTCGGCGCCGGGGCCGACGGATGCGCCCCAGTTGAGCAGGCGCCCAGGCGTCCATTCCATGTGCGCGCGATGCGCAGCCGGCATGTGTTCGGCGATGGTCGTGTGTTTGCCTTTGAGGCGCGAGCGAGCGTGCGCAGCGACACGCTTGCCGCCATGCAGGATCTCTACGCCGTGGCGTGTGATACGCGCCCAGACCTCCTGCCGTGCGAGGCTATGCGGGACGCTGTAATAGTGGCCGCCGACATCGACGTGGTAATCGATGTTCACACGGCACTTCTGGAAGGTGGCGATCTCGTAGCGACGCACGGGCAACGGGCGCAGGACGGGTTGGTCCAGCCGTTCGAACCATTCACGCCGGTTGCCTTCGAGCCGCTTGAACGGGCGCTGGTTTAGGTCGGCGATCAGTTCTGCAATCGCCTTGTTGAGTTCAGCCAGACTGTAGAAGCGATAGTGGCGCAGTCGGGCCAGCACCCAGCGCTCGACGATCTGCACGCCGACTTCGACCTTGGCCTTGTCCTGCGGTTTGCGCGGACGCGCCGGCAGCATCGCGGTGCCGTAGTGGTTCACGAAGTCCTGCGTGGTCGTGCCGAGTCCGGGTTCGTAACGGTCGGGTCGCGCGATCAGCGCCTTCGGGTTGTCGGGCACGAGCAGCTCGGGCACGCCGCCAATGAACTCTAGCGCATCGCACAGGCTGCCGATCCAGTCCGCCATCGTCTCGGTGCGCGTCGCGCACGCGAACGTGTAGTTGGATGCGCCGAGCACGGCAACGAACACGTGCGCCTCGAACTCGACGCCGCCATCGCTCGCCAGGACCGGCACGGTGGGACCCGCGAAGTCCGCGAACAGCTTCTCGCCGGCGCGGTGCTGCTGACGCATCGAGCGCTTGATCGACTTCGCCCAGTCCTTGTACTTCTGGCAGAACTGCGTGTAGCGGTACGTCCGCTGGCCGGGGTTCGCTTCAGCGTATTCTTCCCACAGCAGTTGCAGCGTCACGCCCTTGCGGCGCAGCTCGCGATGCAATGCCGTGTAGTCGGGCTCGATGCGTCGCGTCGTCGTCGCCGCGGCATTGGTTGCCGCAGGCCTCAGGCGCGCGTCCAGTTCGTCGTCGGACATTGCTTCGGCTGCCGCCCAATCGAGTCCCGCCTGGCTGGCTTGGGCCGCGAACTTCGAGACGGCACCGACGCTGATGCCGATAGCCCGGCTGATCTGCCGATGCGTCAGGCCACACGCCCACTTTAGTCGCAGGACTTCCTTCAATTTGCGCATGCTCATCCGAGGTGTCGGCATCGGCACTTCTCCCGCAAAAAAGGGAGCAGGCTAACGCCGTCGGTGAATACATGCGCAACGCCACCGCCAGACTCAAACCCGGATTACGTTCCGGTTACGTGATCACCCGTTTCGGTCCCGTGATCGCTCATTCCGGCATCGTGATCACGCGTTTCGGAAACCTGTGATCAGCGATCACGATCAACCGAAACGGGTGATCACGATCATTCGGAATCCATGATCACGATCCGCCGAAATGCGTGATCACGTTCGCCGGAATACGCAGCCGAGCCTGACGAGCGTACATGTCATGAATGCCGTACCCCATTGTGTCGATCATGTTCAACTCGGCCATGGCTTGCGCCAAGAACGGATTGCGGTAGCGCCTTGGGATCTTGTTGCCCTCGAGGTAGTCGTCCGGCGAGCCTTCAAAGAAGCTGCCTTCGTTTTCGAAAATCAATTGATCCGGACGCTCAGTTACCACGATACGACCGTTGCGAGCATAGTCCTGGTGCGCGATACAGTTGTGCAACGCTTCCAGCACGATCTTCTGGTCATACTTCGAGACCTCGATCGGTAGCAATTCGTCCAGTGGCAATAGTCGAAGTTGGATGTTGCGAATACGCTGATACAGGCGGGATGTACTCAACAAGAAGGGCGGGCCGAAATGCTCGTAGGCTCGTTCTGGGCCGTCCAGCTTCCAGGTCAATTGTGCCGGATGAGGTGACAGGCGCCACGTGGATTCAGCTTTGCCTAACAACAGCAACGTGGTGCGCGTAATCCGACCATTTTGAGTGATACGGGCGCGATCCAGGAACGTCGCCAGAGGCCAGTTCGTAACTTCATCCGGCGCGAAGCGGTTGGCATATTTTTGCCCGAAGGACTCTCGGGCCTTGCGTACCGCAGCCTCATCTAAGTCATCAAGCGTCGCGTCTACAACAACCTGAGCGGTCCAATCTTGCGAGATGGTTTGCTGGCGGATTTCGTCTAGCTTGTCCAAACCCAAAGGAATTCGGCTCTCACCTGCGCGAGCGTAATAGTGGCCCTTCCAAGCGATGGGGATGCCCCGTGGTGCGGCGGGAATCTCGAATAACACTACGCGACCACAATCATCGTTCAGAGTATGAATGTTGCGGAATGTGATGCTCGGCTCAGTGCCTTGTGCGACTTGGTTCTTTAGGTTGTTGAGCCGATCCGGCTCCGGACGATAGTTCGTCCCTACGACGGCACGCGATTTGTCGTTGACGCCAAATACTAACCAGGAGCGTTCAGCACCACGTAGGTTGGCTTCGTTGCACAACGCAGAGAAATACTCGCCGATCTTGTCCGTATGGTAGTCGTTGCCTGCCTGTTTGAACTCCACGACCTCACTCTCCCACGCAGTGATCAACTGCCCAAGTAGGGCCTTCAGCTCTGATTGCTCCATGCCAATGCCCCTTAGATGTGCAGCGGCGCCGTGACCGTAGACGGCAGGTGCCGGCGGTGGATCTTGACGGTCTCGTAATCGAAGTTGCTAACCTGATGGAGCGCGGATTTGAGCCGGAAGGGCATGGGACTGAATTTGGAGCGCGGAGATGCCGTAATCATAGCGTTATAGCGAGTTCGCTCGAGTGACGAAGCAGCTGGGCTGCTGACGTCACTTTGATGCGAGAAAGTCTCATCGCTGGTGACGGGGTTATGTGGGACGTGCCTGATGGCTGAAGCAGTATCCAAGCACGCGGGTTAGCTTTACGCATACGTTAGCCGTTACGCCCCAAACAAATCACCGGTTTTCGAGATTTCCTCCAGTGAGTCAGCTAACAATTGCGCTCGTTCCACTTCTAGCCGCTGAATTTCGACGGTCTTTTCGTTGATGGCCTTCAGCGCATTTACCGCTATTGCGCAGGTGTGGTCAGTGGGGATTGGCACAGCAAGACCATTGAGGTCAGCAATTCGAATGTTACGCACCGTACTCCCGGTCACAATTGACCGTAGTCGTTCAATACCTGTCGGGCTCTTGAGGTAAAGGTAAAGTGCCTTCGCTTCCGCCGGGCTTTTTGCGCGTAGTACCAAGCAGGAATTTGGTAGAAGTATCAACCCGTTGGTTGGTTGCTCAACAAGTCCCACCGCGCCGACCGTCCCCTTCACGACGATGATGATGTCTTCAGCTTCAAGGTCAGCAGCAGTTTCATGAGCTTTACTGCGCTCGCTTTCACCATCCGGCCCGCCCATTGTTTCGACGTAACGAATATATGGGAACGCTTGTAGGATGCTCTCGGTCGTCACTGCCGCGCTTGGTCTGTGTGCTCCTTCAGGCAATGCGGTCGGACGAACAATGCGCACGAGGTCGCGTAGGGCTGTCTGTCCTCCAGCTTGGCAAGCGTCAGCTGAGGTATCTCCAAGTAGCATTCGCGGCAAAAGGGAGCTGACCTCCTGTGCTTGCCGGTATGAAATTAAGCGACCGTTGTCGATATCGTCCACGCATCTATTGACTATCTTTGCTGCGAGCGCACGGCTGGATGCAACCTCTACTCGTCGTCCCCGACCGCGGGTAGCTGGAGAGGCATGTTCGGGCAAATTCATAACGAACACGGACTGTTCCATCACGGGATTCTGAGACGGTCTAAGCACTAACGCGGAATACTGGTGCGTCGCTAGTGGAGTTGTACCGCTAGGAAGCTCGAGTACTGATTCGACAAGTCCCGCAGACAGGAGGTCCCGTCGGAATTCAGCAGCCTTCCCAGTCCGATAGAGCATTGAACTCGGAACGAGCACTATCAGTCGCGTGACAGTGGCCCCGTACCTCAACATCACAGCGTGAAGGTCTTCGCTGGCTGCGTACGGCAGTTGTTTCACATGGGCACCGCCTGAAACTCCTGGTATGAGGGGGAGAGCGGCAATTAGAACGCCGTCATCGCGTTTCGGTGCTGAAGTTTTTTCAGATGGCAGAAGCCCATTCGTTCTTCCGTCTCGTCCTCGATTCGATTCCGAGCTGCCTCCAAAGATCCCTCCCTCGGCGACCGTCCAGGCGGGAGTGCTCGCAATTTCGGCACACAGCTTTGGAACCTCAAAGTCGGAACAGTACTGTTCCACGTAGATGCCTGAGGTAACCAACCTTGACGCCACAAGGCAAAGCGGATCCTGCAGAATGATTGCGCGGGAATGCCCGCCTTCAATGACGAGGTCAGCCAAAAGTTGTGCGATGTCGGGCGTAAGCATCGCTTCCCCGCGACGCCTAGCCGTGTCGGAAAGTGAAATCCAATCAAGAACCTCCGCAAGATGG
Organism: Burkholderia sp. HI4860; assembly: GCF_002223045.2. Taxonomy (NCBI): domain Bacteria; kingdom Pseudomonadati; phylum Pseudomonadota; class Betaproteobacteria; order Burkholderiales; family Burkholderiaceae; genus Burkholderia; species Burkholderia sp. HI4860. The sequence goes on from NZ_NKFO02000003.1 coordinate 1,922,983, forward strand.
GCCTTCGTGGATTCGAATGCCGCATCCAGACTTGGCTTCGGCAGAGGCAATTGATTCGATCGCGGCGAGCCGTCGCGTTGTATCTCGGCCAGCAGGGTAAGCGCCGCACGATATGCGTCCGGCACGCCGTCGTTGCTTAAGGTCGAGACTAGCTCTCGAAAGAGATCGATCTTATCCATCACTTCTGCTTTCCGCCATTCTCAGCGCTGCTTCCCTCTGCATGCGGCCGACTATCGACCGTCAGGTGAAAGTCGACCTTTACCGGCGGCAGATTCACAGGGTGCAACGTAAGCACGGTGGCCACAACTACCCAGATGGGCTGCCGGGTATGCCGGCGCATTTCTGAAGGCTGAATTTTCATGTCGGTTCCCCTGGTACGATGTACGAGCAAATCATGACATGAAATGTCTGTCGTGTGCAACATCACGCCCGACGAAAAAGTAAAAAAAGACCCATAAGCTTTCAACTTATGGGTCTGCTTTTCGGTTGCTATCTACGGCATGAGTTAGACGTCAATATTCCCCGCCCGCAACGCGTTCGACTCGATAAACGCCCGCCGCGGCTCGACATCATCCCCCATGAGGGTAGTAAAGATCCCATCCGCAGCAATCGCATCCTCGATCTGCACACGCAGCAGACGCCGCACTGCCGGATCCATCGTCGTTTCCCACAGCTGCTCGGGGTTCATCTCGCCGAGCCCCTTATAGCGTTGTTTGGAGACGTTGCGTTCAGCATCCGCCAGCAGCCACTTCATCGCGCTCTTGAAGTCCGCCACGGCCATGCTGCGCTCGCCGCGCTTGATGACCGCACCTTCCCCAATAAGCCCCTTGAACGTATTCGCGGTGGTCACGAGCTGCTGATAATCCGCCGTGTGCTGGAATTCCTGGTCGATAACCGAAACCCGCACGTTGCCGTGATGCGTCCGCTCGACATGCAGCGCTCGCTGTTCCCGAACCGGATCATACGAAGGCACAACCCGCACTTCGTTCTTCAGCGCTTCATCATGCAACGCAGCGTGCAGCGCCTTAGCCGAAGCCTCGGTCGACTCTTCGTTGGAAAGATCGATCACCACCCCGTCCATGACCGCTTCCAGCGCGGCCGGGTCATACAACCGGCTCAACCGCTCGATCACGCTCTGCGAAAGCAGATACGACCGCGCCAGCTCCCCAAGCGCATCGCCCGAAATCGCCGCCGCGTTCTCACCCGGCACCAGCTCCGACCCTTGCAGCGCCAACCGCAGCATATGCGCGTTGAGCTCCACGTCATCCTTCAGATACCGCTCGTCCTTGCCCGCCTTGATCTTGTAAAGCGGCGGCTGTGCGATATACACGTACCCGCGCTCGATCATGTCCGGCATCTGGCGATAGAGGAACGTGAGCAGCAGCGTCCGGATGTGCGCACCGTCGACGTCCGCGTCGGTCATGATGATGATGCGGTGATAGCGCAGCTTGTCGAGGTTGTAGTCTTCCTTGCCGATCCCGCAGCCGAGCGCGGTCACGAGCGTGACGATCTGCTCCGACGACAGCAGCTTGTCGTAGCGCGCCTTCTCGACGTTCAGCACCTTGCCGCGCAGCGGCAGGATCGCCTGGAACTTGCGATCCCGGCCTTGCTTGGCCGACCCACCTGCCGAGTCACCCTCGACGATATAGATTTCGCACTTCGCCGGGTCTTTCTCCTGGCAGTCCGCGAGCTTGCCGGGCAGGCCGACGCCGTCGAGCACGCCCTTGCGTCGCGTCATCTCACGCGCTTTCCGCGCCGCATCACGCGCACGAGCAGCCTCGACGATCTTCCCGCAGATGATCTTCGCGTCGATCGGCGTTTCCAGCAGGAACTCTTCGAGCGCCTTCGCCACAACTTCTTCAACCGGCGCACGAACCTCGGAAGAAACCAGCTTGTCCTTCGTCTGCGAGCTGAACTTCGGCTCCGGCACCTTCACGGACAGCACGCACGACAACCCTTCGCGCATGTCGTCGCCGGTCGTCTCGACCTTCGCCTTCTTCGCGATTTCGTTGTCGGTGATGTACTTGTTGATGACGCGCGTCATCGCAGCGCGCAGGCCGGTCAAGTGCGTGCCGCCATCCCGCTGCGGAATGTTGTTCGTGAAGCACAGCACGTTTTCGTTGTAGCTGTCGTTCCACTGCATCGCGACTTCGACGCCCACGCCATCCTTCTCGCCGTTGGCGAAGAAAACGGTCGGGTGCAGGTTGGTCTTCGTCTTGTTGATGTACTCGACGAAGCCCTTCACACCGCCGGCGAACGCGAAATCGTCTTCCTTGCCCGAACGCAGGTCGGTGAGGCGAATCCGCACACCGTTGTTCAGGAACGAAAGCTCGCGCATCCGCTTCGCGAGGATGTCGTAGTGATACTCGACCGTACCGAAAATCGTCGGATCGGCCATGAAGTGCACTTCGGTGCCGCGGTTCTCGGTGTCACCGGTCACGAGCATCGGCGACACTTCGACGCCATCGACCACCTCGAGCACGCGATCCTGCGCGACGCCGCGATGGAACTCCATGAACCGCTTCTTGCCGTCGCGGCGCACCGTGAGGCGCAGCCAGCTCGACAGCGCGTTCACGCACGACACACCCACGCCGTGCAGGCCGCCGGACACCTTGTAGCTGTTCTGGTCGAACTTGCCGCCGGCATGCAGCTCGGTCATTACGATTTCCGCGGCGCTGCGCTTCGGCTCGTGCTTGTCGTTCATCTTCACGTCGGTCGGAATCCCGCGGCCGTTGTCGGTCACGGAAATCGAGTTGTCGGCGTGAATCGTCACGTGGATGTCGTTGCAGTACCCGGCCAGCGCTTCGTCGATCGAGTTGTCGAGCACCTCGAACACGAGGTGGTGCAGACCGGTGCCGTCCGACGTGTCGCCGATGTACATCCCGGGGCGCTTGCGCACCGCTTCCAGGCCTTCGAGGATCTGGATCGACGAGGCGCCGTAGCTGCTGTTATCGGGTTGCGAATTGTGCTGTTCACTCATGGATATCTTCCGGTTCTGCGAGGCCACTCTAGTGGCGGCGCGGTGCGTTTCAGCGAGAGAAATCGCCGGGCCGCTCCAGTTTCCTGGCTCGTCCACGGTGCCGGTCAGGCACCGAAAGGACGGGTTGTCGGTTCGCCATAAAAACGCCAAAGGGGCTTGCCGCCCCCTGGTGTGTGTCGTGATGTCGCGCGCGTCAGATGCGCATCGGCATCACGACATACTTGAACTCGTCGTTCTCGGGCACGGTAATCAGCGCGCTCGAGCTGGCGTCGCCGAGGCTCACCTGCACGGTGTCGACCTTCAGGTTCGCGAGCACGTCGAGCAGATACGTGACGTTGAAGCCGATGTCGACGGTATCGCCCTGGTAGGCGATTTCCAGTTCTTCCTGCGCCTCTTCCTGATCGGCGTTGGTCGACATGATCTTCAGCTGGCCCGGCGCGATGATGCAGCGCACGCCCTTGAACTTGTCCGAGGTCAGGATCGCCGCGCGTTGCAGCGAACGCTGCAGCTCTTCACGGCCGATCTCGAACGTGTTCTTGTGCGCCTTCGGGATCACGCGCTGGAAGTCGGGGAACTTGCCCTCGACGAGTTTCGACACGAGCTCGACCTGGCCGAACGTGAACTTGGCCTGGGTTTGCGCGATGTCGATGGTGACGGTGTCGTCGATGTCTTCGAGCAGGCGTTGCAGCTCGAGAATCGTCTTGCGCGGCACGATGACTTCCTGGCGGCCGAACGTGCCGCCTTCGAGCTTCATCGACGAGAACGCGAGGCGGTGGCCGTCGGTGGCCACGGCCATCAGCTGGTCGCCGTCGACGACGAGCAGCATGCCGTTCAGGTAGTAGCGGATGTCCTGCTGCGCCATCGCGAAGTGCACCATGCCGAGCAACTGGCGGAACGACTTCTGCGGGACGGTCAGCGTGGCGCCGAAATCCTTCGCCTGCGCGACGGTCGGGAACTCGTCGGCCGCCAGCGTCTGGAGTGCGAAACGGCTCTTGCCGGATTGAACGGTGAGGCGCTTGTCGGCGAGCGACAGCGTGACCTGGCCGTCAGGCATCGCGCGCAGGATGTCGAGCAGCTTGCGCGCGGCGACGGTGGTCGCGACCTGGTCGCCGCCGACGCCGAAATCGGCGCGCGTGGTGATCTGCAGTTCCAGGTCGGTCGACAGGAACGAAACGTCCGAGCCGTTCTTGGTGATCAGCAGGTTGGCGAGGATCGGCAACGTATGGCGGCGTTCGACGATGCCGCTGACCGTTTGCAGCGGCCTGAGGAGGGTGTCTCGTTCGGTCTTGACCAGTTGCATAGAGTTCCTTCGTTGAGTAACGGCCTGCAGCGCAGCAGCCTCGCAGCGCCCCGCCGGCCGGGCTCTTGGCCCGCCACCACCGGGGCGGTCAAACCAGTATTGTGCCTCAAAACCGAACCGCCCCCCTTAAATTGGGGCGGAGGCCGAATTATCAAGCGCGCCGCGCGCTCAGCCCTTCAGCGTCTGTTCCAGCACGTGCAGCTCGTGGTTGAGCTGCGCGTCCTTGCTGCGTTCGTCGGCGATCTTGCGCACCGCGTGCAGCACGGTGGTGTGATCGCGCCCGCCGAACAGCTCGCCGATTTCCGGCAGGCTCTTCTGCGTGAGTTCCTTCGCGAGATACATCGCGATCTGCCGCGGCCGCGCGATGTTCGCGGGGCGCTTCTTCGAGTACATGTCCGCGACCTTGATGTTGTAGAAGTCGGCGACGGTCTTCTGGATGTTCTCGACCGAAATCTGCCGGTTCTGCACGGTCAGCAGGTCCTTCAGCGCTTCCTTGGTCAGCTCGATCGAGATCTCGCGGCCGTGGAACTTCGAATACGCGAGGATCTTGCGCAGCGCGCCTTCGAGTTCGCGCACGTTCGAGCGCAGGTGCTTCGCGACGAAGAACGCGACGTCTTCCGACAGGTTCACGCCTTCCGACTGCGCCTTACGCATCAGGATCGCGACGCGCATTTCCAGCTCGGGCGGCTCGATCGCGACGGTGAGGCCCGAGTCGAAGCGCGAGATCAGGCGATCGTCGATCCCCGAAATCTCCTTCGGATACGTGTCGCTGGTGATGATCACCTGCGCCTTGTTCGCGACCAGCGCCTCGAACGCGTAGAAGAATTCCTCTTGCGTGCGCGACTTGCCGGAGAAGAACTGAATATCGTCGATCAGCAGCAGGTCGAGCGAGTGGTAGTAGCGCTTGAAGTCGTCGAACGCCTTGCGCTGGTACGCCTTCACCACATCCGACACGTATTGTTCGGCGTGGATGTAGCGGATCCGTGCGCCGGCCTTGTCGAGCAGCAGCTGGTTGCCGATCGCATGGATCAGGTGGGTCTTGCCGAGGCCGACGCCGCCGTACAGGAACAGCGGGTTGTACGAGATGCCAGGGTTGTCCGCGACCTGGATCGCGGCGGCGCGCGCGAGCTGGTTCGCCTTACCGGTCACGAAGTTGTCGAACGTGAGCACGGGGTTCAGCTTCGAGCGCTCGTACATCGAATCGGCTTCGCCGCCGTTGGCCGGCGCGGCGCCGGGGCCCGGGCGCCACGTGCGGCGGCCAGCCGCCGCTTCGTGCGCGGGCAGGCTCGGCAGGTCGATGTCGGCGTCGTCGGCGTTCAGGTGATGCGCGGCGGCGGCCGACGGCGTCATCGGCACGTCGGCCGGCGCGGCGGGCGCGGCCGAAGCATTTGCAGTCAGGTTGGCGGCGATCGCGGCCACCGTTGCGGCGGGGCCGGTCGGGGCCAGCGGCGCGCGCGGGGCGGCCGGTGCTGCGCCGGCGGCGGCGCTGCGCATGCCTGCCTTGGGATCGAGGACGAACTGGACTTCGATCGGCGTGTTCCAGAATTCGCGGGCCAGATCGCTGATCCGTCCCGAAAACTGGCTCTTGACCCAGTCCAGCTTGAAGCGGTTCGGCGCGGCGATGGACAGCGTGTTCGCCGACGCATCGAAGGCCACCGGGGCCAAGGGTTTGATCCACGTCACGTACTGCTGGGGCGTCAGCTCGCGCTCCAGCAGTGCGGAACAGTGTTGCCAGAAATCGTTCATCAAGTAACTGTCGTTTTTTGCGTGCACAGCGCGGCTCGCCGGCGCCCTTGTCGCGGTAGCGCAACAAGGCCCGAAGCGGTCGTGCGAGCGTGCCTCGGACGCCTGCGTCACAGTGTTGGAGGGGCAGGCGCGAGCCGAAGCGGCGTGCGGGATTCTTGGAGATAAGGCGAGATTCTACCGCCAAACGCGGCCACAGAGCGAGTTATCCACAGGCCGGTTGTGTGGGGCGCGGGGCCGGATCGCTCGGGGCGGGCACAGGCGATCGACTCCTAAAGTATTGACCGTCAACGGAAAAACGGTTTAAATAGCGGGTTCCGCGAAAACCAATCCTGTATTCCCGGCGATTGCGTTCGCCCGAATGCCTCCGGTTAAGGGCACGCGGTCCCCTGAATTTCGACATTCTCGAACAAGTGAGAACATCATGAAACGTACTTACCAACCGTCCGTGACGCGCCGCAAGCGCACCCATGGCTTCCGTGTCCGCATGAAGACGGCAGGTGGCCGCAAGGTCATCAACGCTCGCCGCGCGAAGGGCCGCAAGCGCCTCGCCATCTAAGGCAGGTTGCGCGCTGTGTCCGCCGTCCGCAGTCCTGCGGAAGGTGCCGTCGAGCCGGGTGCGAATCCGTCGCAGACGAAAGCCGCCTTCCCGAAAGCTGCGCGACTTCTGAAAACGGATGAATTTTCATCCGTTTTTCGTTTGCGCCCCTGGCGGCGCTCCGCGCACTTCGTGATTTACGGCAAGCCGACCGGTCAGCCCGCGCGTCTGGGGCTCGTCGTCGGCAAGAAGTATGCGCCGCGTGCAGTAACACGTAACCTCGTGAAGCGGCTGGCGCGCGATCAGTTTCGCCTGCGCCGGGCCGAATTCGCCGGTTACGACCTGCTGCTGCGGCAGCACACGCGCTTCGACAAGAAAGCGCTGCCGAGCGCGGCTTCCGCCCCGCTCGCGGCGATGTGCGCGGCCGAGATTCGCGAACTGCTCGACAGGGCAGTCCGGGAGATCGCCCGCCGTGCGTCGAAGCCCGCGTCCGAGTGACGCATCCGTGCCCGGAGCGGCGTTCGCGCCTGCCCGGCCGGTTTTGACGCGGCGCCGAACGGCGTCGCCCAAGGTATGGAAACGGTATTGATCGCCTTGCTGCGCTTCTACAAGGTTGCCGTGAGCCCGATGCTCGGCAACCGTTGCCGTTTTTATCCTTCCTGTTCGGATTACGCGCGCGAGGCAATCCAGTATCATGGCGCCGCGCGCGGCACGTATCTCGCCGTCAGGCGCGTGTGCCGATGCCATCCGTTTTCCGCGGGCGGCATCGACCTCGTCCCGCCGCCCAACTCCGACACTCGCGCTCGCGGCGAAGCCGACGCGCGGTCCCATCGACTCTGAGACAACGCATGGATATCAAACGCACCGTCCTATGGGTGATCTTCTTCATGTCAGCTGTCATGCTGTACGACAACTGGCAGCGGGACCATGGACGCCCGTCGATGTTCTTCCCGAGCGCTACGCAGACGGCCCCCGCGGCCGCTGCCGGCGGTGCATCGGGCACGGGCGCGACGACGACCGCAGGTGAAGTGCCTGCCGCCGCAGCCGGCGCCGCACCGTCGACGACGGCACCGGCCGCCCAGGCGCAGCTCGTGAAGTTCTCGACCGACGTGTATGACGGCGAAATCGACACGCGCGGCGGCACGCTCGCGAAGCTGACGCTGAAGAAGCAGGGCGACGGCAAGCAGCCCGACCTGTACATCACGCTGTTCGACCACACGGCCGGCCACACGTATCTCGCACGCTCGGGCCTGCTCGGCGGCGATTTCCCGAACCACAACGACGTCTACACGCAGCTGAACCCGGGCTCGACGTCGCTGACGGGTGACCAGAACGCGCTGAAGCTGTCGTTCGAATCGCCGGTGAAGGGCGGCGTGAAGGTCGTGAAGACCTACACGTTCACGCGCGGCAGCTATGTGATCGGCGTCGACACCAAGATCGACAACGTCGGCACGGCACCGGTCACGCCGACGGTCTACATGGAACTGGTGCGCGACAACACGGCCGTCGAAACGCCGATGTTCTCGCACACGTTCCTCGGGCCGGCGGTCTATACGGATGCGAAGCACTTCCAGAAGATCAACTTCAGCGACCTCGACAAGAACAAGGCCGACTACGTGACCTCCGCCGACAACGGTTGGGTCGCGATGGTGCAGCACTACTTCGCGTCGGCCTGGATTCCGCAGCAGGGCGTGAAGCGCGACATCTACGCTGAAAAGATCGATCCGACGCTGTACCGCGTCGGCGTGAAGCAGCCGGTCGCCGCGATTGCGCCGGGCCAGTCGGCCGACGTGCAGGCGCGCCTGTTCGCCGGTCCGGAAGAAGAGCGCATGCTCGAAGGCATCGCGCCGGGCCTGGAACTCGTGAAGGACTACGGCTGGGTGACGATCATCGCGAAGCCGCTGTTCTGGCTGCTCGAGAAGATCCACAGCTACGTCGGCAACTGGGGCTGGTCGATCGTGCTGCTGACGATCCTGATCAAGGCCGTGTTCTTCCCGCTGTCGGCGGCGAGCTACAAGTCGATGGCGCGCATGAAGGAAATCACGCCGCGCATGCAGGCGCTGCGCGAACGCTTCAAGAGCGATCCGCAGAAGATGAACGCCGCGCTGATGGAGCTGTACAAGACCGAGAAGGTCAATCCGTTCGGCGGCTGCCTGCCGGTCGTGATCCAGATCCCGGTGTTCATCTCGCTGTACTGGGTGCTGCTCGCGTCGGTCGAAATGCGCGGCGCGCCGTGGGTGCTGTGGATTCACGACCTGTCGCAGCGCGATCCGTTCTTCATCCTGCCGGTGCTGATGGCTGTCTCGATGTACGTGCAGACGAGCCTGAACCCGACGCCGCCGGACCCGGTCCAGGCAAAGATGATGAAGTTCATGCCGATCGCGTTCTCGGTGATGTTCTTCTTCTTCCCGGCCGGCCTCGTGCTGTACTACGTCGTGAACAACGTACTGTCGATCGCGCAGCAGTACTACATCACGCGCAAGCTCGGCGGGGCCAAGAAGAAACCGGCCTGACGCCCGTTGCACACGCGGGGCGGCGCGTTCGCCCCGCGATGCACGAAAAAAAGCCGCATGGTTCGCCCATGCGGCTTTTTTGCTTTTTGCGGATCCGGTGCGGGGTTAGCCCTTCTTCGCTTCACCCGAGTCGCCGTAGAACTGCTCGACCAGTTCCTGCACGAGGTAGCGATGATGCGGCGACAACGCTTCGATCTTCGATGCGAGTTCGATCGTCTCGGGCGTCGGCGGATAGCGCTCGTCGCGTGGCAGCGGTTGCGGCGTCGGGTGTTCGATCACGCTCGGCGACGGGCCGTAATGCAGCCAGTGGACTTCGACGCGCAGCCATTCGGCGAGCGTGACGAGTTTGTCCGACGTCGGGATCGTGCGGCCCGTCAGCCATTTGTGCGCGGTTTGCGGCGAAACGGGCTGCGCTCCGCGGTGGCGCAGATTGAATCGGTTCGCCAGCTCCGTCGCACCGGTGACCTTCTCCGGGCTGCGCCGCAGGGCGAATTTCAGGCGTTCCGAGAACGCGGCTTTTTCTTCGGATGTCGGCATGGGGAGATTGTGCAATTCCACCGTCGTGTCCCAGACAACCATTCAGGATAAACATAACTCGTTCAGACGAATCCCGGTCTTGATTGAGGTGGGTGCTGGAATTAAGGGCCGCAGCGTTAGGCCGCTACAGCAGGCATACTCGTCCGAAATGGTGGCTGCGACATGGCGACTGGCTGATACCTGGCTTATCCCCGGCGGGATAAATTCGAGCGTGTCCGAATCCTGCGCGGCGGCCGGTGACGGGTGTGTCGGCACGCTACAATGCCGGCGTTCCGATGCCCGAAGTGTTGCGCGGGCGCACCATATTCACTGATCACCCGATTCATCCACTTATCCGATTCCCATGCTCGCTACCGATTCCGATCCGATCGTCGCCATTGCCACTGCTGCCGGCCGGGGTGGCATCGGGGTCGTCCGCGTGTCGTTCGGGCGCGGCGGCGAGGCGGCCGCGTTGCCGCTGATCGACGCGCTGTGCGGGCAGAAGCTCGCCCCGCGCCACGCGAGCTACGTGCCGTTCCTCGACGAGCACGGCGCGCCGCTCGACCGCGGGATCGCGCTGTATTTCCCGGCGCCGCATTCGTACACCGGCGAGCACGTGCTCGAGCTGCAGGGGCACGGCGGGCCGATCGTGATGCAGTTGCTGCTGCAGCGTTGCCTGGATGCGGGGCGCGGTTTCGGGCTGCGGCTCGCGGAGCCCGGCGAATTCACGCGGCGCGCGTTCCTGAACGACAAGCTCGATCTCGCGCAGGCCGAGGCCGTCGCCGACCTGATCGAGGCGAGCACCGAAGCCGCCGCGCGTTCGGCCGGGCGTTCGCTCGACGGCGCGTTCTCGCGGCAGATCCATGCGCTCGTCGACGACGTGATCACGCTGCGGATGCTGGTCGAGGCGACGCTCGATTTTCCGGAAGAAGAGATCGATTTCCTGGAGGCGGCCGACGCGCGCGGCAAGCTCGCGAAGATCCGCGCGCAGCTCGCGCACGTGCTGGGCGACGCGCGGCAAGGGGCGTTGTTGCGCGAAGGGCTGTCGGTTGTGCTGGCGGGGCAGCCGAACGTCGGCAAGTCGTCGTTGCTGAATGCGCTGGCCGGCGCGGAGCTGGCGATCGTCACGCCGATCGCGGGCACGACGCGCGACAAGGTCGCGCAGACGATCCAGGTCGAAGGGATTCCGCTGCACATCATCGATACGGCCGGGTTGCGCGAGACCGAGGACGAGGTCGAGCGGATCGGTATCGCACGCACGTGGAGCGAGATCGAGCGGGCGGATGTCGTGCTGCATCTGCTGGATTCGCGCACCGGGATGACGGCGGATGACGAAGTGATCGCCGCGCGGTTTCCGGGCGGCGTGCCAGTCGTGCGCGTGCTGAACAAGACGGATCTGACCGGTGTGGCGGCGTGTGTGGAGCATCCGGCGGCGGAGGGCGATCTGACCGAGGTGCATCTGTCTGCGAAGCGCGGCGACGGGATCGACATGCTGCGTGCGGAGCTGCTGCGGATTGCAGGGTGGCAGGCGGGGGCTGAGGGCGTTTATCTTGCGCGCGAGCGGCATCTGATCGCATTGCGGGCCGCGCAGGAGCATTTGGCCCAGGCGGCGGATCATGCGGAGCAGAGGGCGCAGTCGCTCGATCTGTTTGCCGAGGAGCTGCGGCTCGCACAGGAGCAGCTCAATGCGATTACCGGGGAGTTCACTTCGGATGACCTGCTGGGGGTGATTTTCAGCAGGTTTTGTATTGGGAAATAGAAGCGAAAAGGATTGCAGGCCGGGAATGGCACAGCCATCTCCCGGCAATAGAACGTGCCTGCATCCGCGAGATGACTGCCAGTCAGATCGACACTGTGGCTTTACAGATGTGGGCGGGCCGCTAGCATCCGATCGACCAACGATGGTGGCAGCGATATATATACAGAATCGTCTCCGCCATCACCTTTTGAAAAGGACACGTAGGCCTCGCTATAACTATTCCAGGAAATTTCGGGAATCGGTGTGCTGAATGTATGCTGGGCCATTAACCTCCCGGTTTGTGCGCTATATACGCGACCAACATATCGCGAATCTCCACCCGGAACCCAAGCTAATAGGCACAGGTCTGCAAGGTACATCCCATCTGGAGATGTTGACGATCTGCACACCTCCCCTCGAGGAGTTCGATCAAAGGCAAAGATGCCAATCAGTGCCATGGTGAGCACTGTGTAAGTAAGTCTCAAAGAAATCTTCATGATTTATTATTGAATTTGATTATAGTGAAATTTCTATGGGAGGGGAGATTGGGATGAATTTTTTGTCAGAATAGATGATAAAGTCGCCACCTCTGCCGTGTATCTCAGACCATTTTCTAAAATCGATATTTTCTACCGGATAGTAGACATTCCCCTTGATGAATGAATCGCCTCTCGCGACGGCGTATTTGACATATGGGATGTGCTCGGAGTTCGAAAATGCGGCGATTGCACTATATGGAACAATGATGACGCCGTCGCTACTCCAATGCCCTAAGTATTGGGATCGTTCACCAGATTTGTCGGTGAATGTATAGTTGTCTTTCACGTACACCCATACTCCGGTCACTTCAGCTATCGTTCTGCGTGAATCCACGTTCCACGAGAAACGCGCACTTCCGAGCGCTGCATAGATATTGAAAGATCCGAGCGCTCCGGATAGGTCGTCAGGCACGCCATTGTTGCGAAGTTGCGCATCTAGTTGAGTTTCAATTTTCTGCCCAAATGTGCTGTCTACTTTTGAGTATTGAAATTGGAACCTTCGGTGCAAATCGCGAATATCGTTGTCGCATATGTCGTCGGTATAGAGTCTCGCTGCGCAGTCTTTGTGCGGGATCAGTAGTTTATAAAGCTCGGTTCTGGATTTTGGTGAGCGAATCATTTCATTAATGAGGTGGTCGAATTGCCGCTTCGCTCGAGGAAAGCGCAGAATCCAATCCAATTTGACGGTGGACATGTCGTACATGTCGGGTGGATATGGTGATCCATCTTGATTAATTTCTGATGACTCATCCGAAGAGGTTCGTGAGTAATTCAATTTTCCAGAGAACCATCGCTCCATAAGTTTGGCAGATGTGGGGAGATATATCTTTCGCATTGCTGCGGGAATCTCTTGAATATCGAACGCTGGTACGGAATCGCCCTTTTTTAGTTTCACGATGGCGGGTTTGGGAGCGGGAGAGGCATTTAGCCAAGTTTGAAAGCGCGCCAACGCCTTGCCGGCTCTTTCCAAGTCATCAACCATTTTATCAAGCGTGTCTCGCTTGGGTGTGGCAGAGGAGTGTTTGGGTTTAGTTGCGATCGATTTTGGTTGCACCGGAAGCGGTGGCGCAGGTTTATCCATGGATAACGAGAAGTTTGGAACAATCTTGCATCCATCCGCGCCGTCATGGAGTTTCCACTTCCAAAGTATTTTATTTATCGTGAAATAGGGAATTTTTTCATTGTTCGATGGCATTTCTATTTTCGGATCCGGTCATGTTGGGCGGTATGCGCGATGCCTGTTACGCTAGCGTGATCACGCCGGCAAGATCAATCGGACTAGTTCGAAATGGTTGTTAACGTGACTGGGGTTAGGTCTAAATATTCTTGGGGCTTTCTTGGCCGTCCGGGCGCATGGGGATCGTGAGACCGTCGATAGGTACGCTAATTTTCAAAGGAGTTGCGATTTTTCATTTTTCTTGGCAAGGTGGCGGGCCGAGCGTTAGCTGTTATTGTGCCGGCGTCAACGGTGGTCGGCGGAGCGGGTACTCCAAAGGTAGAGCATCCCGTTGCGGTCGATGATAGGCGAGTCGTGGGAAATATCTATTACTTGGTCCGGAGTAACTCATTTCGCAAGTGCGGCAGCATCATCATCGGGGTGGTGATTTCATTATTCGTTCAGATTGCCACTATGTAACGTTGCAGGAACCCATCAGGCTTCGATTCGCATGAATATGAACATTAATGTGTCGGGCATGTGGTTAATGCTGGGTCTACTGACGATAATATTGCCCGTTATCGTGCTCGCTTCGATGGTGCGGTTGCTGAACGCTTTCTTATCTGGCTCAAGAGGTTGGGCTAATGTTATTGGAAATGAGATTTGGATTTTCGGTCGGCGCGCATTCGTTTCGGCTGTGGTCGTCACTGTCCTCGGGTTTGGCTGGAGCTGCTGGAAAGACGTACAGCTGCGTGCGAATTGCGATTCACGCACGCAAAAAATCGAGCGTTCCCCATACGGAGGCTATTGGGCACGATACTGCTATTTTGGAGATACGATTGTTCTCAGGCTTTACGACAGGGAGGGCGAGTGCCTCGTCGCCGAGCGAACGTATCGGGACGGGTCTCGCACACCCGTTGATCTTCATTGGGCCAAGGAGGCATTGATGTACCCCCAAGGGCTGGAGTTCGGCGAAACATTTGGCGAAATCAGTTTGCCGCCGACTTTCCTTGACCGGATGATGGCGCGGCTTCCCTAGCAGGTAACGTTGGGCGCCTATGCGTCGCAAACAGGTCGCGCTAAAGGGATGGGCCGCCGATTAGGCGACGGTCGATGCAAAGGCATCGACAGCGTGCTAGATGAATGTAGCTGCTGGTATGCCGAGCTGACCACGTTGGCCTGATGGCGGTGCGATCCGGATCATCGACTCTGCATGGGCTCGCATGCCGATCGCCCCATCCGGACCCTCACCCACATCAATCCCAATGACGATGATGGTGGTAATACCCATCCCCGTAATACCCGCCACCATCCGGCACAACGATACAGCCGCTCAACAGCACGGCGACGCCGGCAATCAGCAAAAGGGTCTTCTTCATCGCGTTCACCTGCATGGGTTCAATATGAAACCCAGCATAGCGAGCGCCCGCGACACCGGCTGTAAGCGATCGTTTCCCTGCTTCGCAATCCGTAACGGCGGATTATTCCGGTCACAATGACCGTAACAAATCCCCGAAGAATCCCTGAAACCGCAGACGTTTTCAGGCGGTGACGACCCTGTTTCGCCCCGTATCCTTCGCACGATATAGCGCGGCATCGGCGGCTTCGATCAACGCATCGGGTGTCGACAGATCGTCGGGCGACACCGTCGCGCAGCCGACGCTCACGCTCACGCGTCCGGCGGGTGCGGTCGGCATCGCGAGATCGAGCCGCAGTACCGCTTCGCGCGCTTCCTCGGCGACCAGCCGCGCACCGCGCGCGCCCGTGTTCGGCAGCACGATCGCGAACTCCTCGCCACCGTAACGCGCGACCATATCCGCCGGCCGACGCACCGCGCCGGCGAGCGCATTCGCGACCGCGATCAGGCACGCGTCGCCCTTCACGTGGCCGAACGCGTCGTTGTACGCCTTGAAGCGATCGACGTCGACCATCAGCAGCGACAGCGGTTCGCCTTGCCGTCGCGCCTGCAGGAACAGCGTGTGGAAATGATCGTTGAAGTGCATGCGGTTGAATGCGCCCGTCAGGCCGTCGCGCGCGGACGAACGGATCAGCGTCGCGTGCGCCTCGAACAGCCGCTGGTACAGCATCGTCACTTCCCATGCGAGCACGCATACGAGCACGCCCGGCGTGAACATGCTGAACACGCGCGCGAGATACCAGCCGACCGTGAAGCGATGGGTGCTCATCAGGTTCAGCGTCGTGTCGGTGAGGCACGCGAGCACCGCGATCGCGAGCCACAGGTCGAGCGTCGTACGCAGCCGGCCGGTGGCCAGCACGGCCACGAGCGCCAGCGCATTGAGCAGCCACACGATCAGCGCGACGGTGTTGACGGGCAGCACGGCCGCGTCGCCCGGCGCATGAAACGCGGGCGGCAGCGACACGTTCAGCGCGAACAGGCACAGCAGCCCGGCGACGACCGCCGGGCCGCCGATCAGCACGACCGTCCACCAGCGTGTCTGCTGCGCGCCGATCGGGGCGCGCGCCAGCCGCTCGCGTGTGAGCAGCGCGACCATCACGAATCCCGGGAAGCCGGCATGCCAGAAGATCCACATCCACGCGGCGCTTTGCGGTTGCGCGCCGAATAACCCGTGCGGCGCGAACACGCCGGGAAAGGTGAGCAGCTGCAATGCGACGGCGAGCGCGGTAAACGCGTAGGCGCCGCCGAGCGCGCCGAGCACCGGCTGGCGCGTCACGGTGAACTGCGCGCCGAGAAAGAACGCCGCGATGCTCGCGGTGGTGAACACGGTGAGCGCGCACATCGGCATGAACGGCTCGACGGCCGGCAACTCGACGTTCGCGTGCGGCGCGGCGATCCCGAGCGCGAGCACGATGACGAGCGCCGTCAGTGCGCCGAACCAGAGCTGACGGCGTGTCGTGTGCTGGATCAGGATGCCTTCCATGGAATTCCCCGGGCACGTAGGCGGAAACACCCGGTCTTGCGCCGGGCGACAGGCAGCCGGCCGCTGCGCGACCGATGCGGCCTGATCCTATCGCGTTATGGGTGCGCGCTCAAACCCCGAGGCCGGGGCCGAAGTTGCCGGCGACCCACTGCGTGACGGCGTTGACGTCCGCGTAGTCCTGTTCGGGCAGGCCGTCGAGCATCGCGAGCACTTCGTTGCTGGCGCCGGCGTCGCGCGCGGCATCGACGATCGCATCCTTGTTGGCCGGGTAGCGGACGGCTGCCAGCACGTCGGCGATCTGCAGGTCGATCGTTTCGCTGGGAATGTCGTGCGGAGGGTGGGCGGGCTGGTCGTTCACGGCGGCGTCTCGCGGAGTGAGCGGATCAAGTGGGAATCGGATCGAGGCGAAATTCGGGGGCTTAACAGGGTGCGTCACGCGTTCGCGTGCCAAGGCGGCCAGGCCGGCACGCCTCGCGGATGAACGGCCATCGACTCAATGCCCGCGTCGCACGCGGCGCCACGGATGCTTCCAGTCGATGTGCGGTGCGTTTTCGTCGCGCGGATGCTGGCGCCGATGTTCCTGCCAAAGTTCGTCGGAAAACAGCGCTGCGACGATCACGAGCGGCAGCACGAGGAATATTCCGAGTATCACTTGCTCGAACACGATAGCCTCCTTGCGGTGGCAGGAACCCTTGCTCCCATTCTAGGCTCTGAACGTCGCCCGCGTTCAATTTCTTACTGTGCGAAACAGGCCCGGATGCGGCCTTGCCGTACGTGCGCCGGCATCAAAAAAGGACATGAACATGCAACTCCAGAACGATACCAACACGCTCGCGCTGCGGCCGCTGGAGCGCCAGGACCTGCGCTTCGTCCACGAGCTGAACAACGACGCGAAGATCATGCGCTACTGGTTCGAGGAGCCGTACGAAACCTTCTCGGAACTGTCGCAACTGTACGACCGCCACGTGCACGACCAGCGCGAGCGCCGTTTCGTCGCGGTCGATGCGCAAGACGAACTGGTCGGCCTCGTCGAGTTGATCGAGCTCGACTACATCCATCGACGCGGCGAGTTCCAGATCATCATCGCGCCGCAACGCCAGGGGCGCGGCTATGCGGGCCAGGCGACGCGCCTTGCG
The DNA here is from genome assembly GCF_002223045.2 of Burkholderia sp. HI4860. Taxonomy (NCBI): domain Bacteria; kingdom Pseudomonadati; phylum Pseudomonadota; class Betaproteobacteria; order Burkholderiales; family Burkholderiaceae; genus Burkholderia; species Burkholderia sp. HI4860. The sequence continues at coordinate 1,940,042 of NZ_NKFO02000003.1, forward strand.
ATCGAGTACGCGTTCAAGGTGCTGAACATGCGCAAGCTGTACCTGATCGTCGATACGTCGAATGCGGCGGCGATTCACGTGTACGAGAAATGCGGATTCCAGCACGAGGCGGAATTGAAGGAAGAATTTTTCGGAAACGGCGCGTATCACAACGCTTATCGCATGTGCATTTTTCAGCGCGATTATTTCGAGCGCCAGCAAGCTACCCAGAATAAGGCAGGGTAAACGCGCTGGCGAAAGGCGCTTGCGGCGGGGCTTCGCGGGCGCTGAAACCATGCGGAGGACTACGGATAAATACGGATTCGCTTATACCTGGCATTTTTCTTGTATCAGGTAAATGCGATTCCGCGTTGCGGTAAAGTCGAATCGTTTCGGATGACTTTATGTGCGGCGCATCAAAATGATCCGGATAGCGAAATGGATTATCCAAACCGTTCAATCGCCGCATTGTAACTTTGATGAAAGTCTTGCTGAGTAACGCTTTCCGCCCGGCGGCGCGGGCCTGTTCGTCGGGTGGTGCGCGTCGTCATGTTTGCGCAGAGGGCGAAAAACAGGCTGCGCACGGGGGTGCGACAATCCGCCGCTATTGCGGTCGCACAACAAATGTGCTTGCTATCGCTTGCCGGTCTTCTAAAGTGAAAAACGCGGGTTCACGATCACCTTTAAACACATAGCTAACCCAAGCCTGGTGCCCGCAAGCCTGGAGACAGAACATGATGAAGCGTACCGGTATCCTTTTTGCCCTCGTCGGCGCATTTTGCGCGGTGTCGATTGCCCAAGCCGGCGGCGATTCGGCCGTCAAGCCGAAGCAGGAAATCCAGTTGACGAAAAACGCATGGGGCTGCCTGTCGAAAGACAATCTGGACTCCGTACTGAGTCACGAGCGTGACGGCAAGTCGCAGGCGAAGCAGCAATACTTCGACGACTATCGTTGCCTGTCGGTGCCGGAAGGCCAGCGTTTCCGCGTGGTGTCGGTCGACCAGGGCGACGTGCAGTTCGTCAGCGCCGACAACAGCGACCAGCAAGGTCTCTGGACCGATTCGCGCTTCGTCAAGCAATAACCGTCCACTCACCGCGCCGTCACACGACGCGCGAGCGCGCCGGCCCGATGAGCCGGCGGCGCGAACCGAACACGGCCCGGCCCATGCCGGGCCGTTGCGCTGTGGGTGGCGCATGACACGCGCCGGACGGCCCGCATTCGGTATCATCACGGCCCGACCGAACCGAATGCCCGCCCGGGCCGACTCCGCATGGCGCTGAAATCCACGATCTACAAAGCCGAACTGCAAATCGCCGACATGGATCGGCATTACTACGCCGATCACGCGCTGACGGTGGCGCGCCATCCGTCCGAAACCGACGACCGGATGATGGTGCGCATCGTCGCGTTCGCGCTGTTCGCGCACGAGCGGCTCGAATTCTGCAAGGGGCTGTCGGACGTCGACGAGCCCGATCTGTGGCAGAAGGACCTGACCGGCGCGATCGACGTCTGGATCGAAGCCGGCCAGCCCGACGAGCGGCGCATCTCGAAGGCGGCCGGCCGCGCCGGGCAGGTCACGGTGATCGCATACGGCGGCAAGACGTCGGATATCTGGTGGCAGGGCGTGCGCAGCAAGGTCGAGCGCCTGCGCAACGTGCACGTGCTGTCGCTGAACGACGGTGTCGCGGCCGCGCTCGGGAAACTCGCGGAGCGCACGATGCGCTTGCAATGCACGGTGCAGGACGGCGCCGCATGGATCTCGAGCGCCGACCACGATCCGGTGGCGGTCGAGTGGACGGTGCTGAAGGCGCGCGCGGACGCGTGACGGCTCGCGTGCCGGCCGCGTTCAGCCGATAGCGGCCGGCGGCCCCTTGAATTCGAGCATGTTGCCTTCGGGGTCGAACAGGTAGATCGACGGCCCGTAGCCGCCGGCGCCGTAGCGCTCCGCAGGCGCGCCCGGCCGTGCACCATGCGCGGCGAAATGGGCGGTCAACGCATCGGGGTCGAACGGCTCGACGCGCAGGCACAGGTGATCGAGATTGCGTCCCGTGCCGGGCGGGCCGCTGTCGGGACGGTCGATCGGGCCGCCGACCGACAGCAGGTCGATCAGCGCGTCGCCGGCGCGCAGTTGCACGAGGCCCAGATCGGGCTGTTCCTTCTCCACATGGCAGCCGACGGCGTCGCAGTAAAAGCGCGTCATCGCGGCCATGTCGGTCACGCGCAGCACGATGTGATCGATCGCGCGGATGGTCGGTTTCATGGGCAAGGCTCTCCTTCGCGGTCCACGAGCATCGAGTGTAGACGCATCGCGCCTGCGCCGCCGGCCGGAACGCGGCACAATCGACGGACGAAAAAAAGCCCGTTCACGCAGAGCGGAACGGGCTTAATCCATATCAGGAGGAGACATGGAGGAGACAGTTCCAACTATACACACGGCGATGGTGCGACGCAATATTCCGAATGCAAAAAAACGTCAGGACGGCGATTTGTCGCATCCGCAGTGCAGCAAAAGAGTGACGGAATGATGACGAAAACCGCGCCGGAACAGCCGGCGCGCATGTTTTGTCGGATTTATTTTCAGGTGATGCGCCCCCGATTATCGAAGCCCGAATCACAGAGCAAGATTCAGGGCGCGACGGCACGTGCCGATGTCTAGAGTAGGCACCATCTACACTAGAGAGTGCGAGGTTCAGATGAAAACCGCCTATCCGACCGATGATGCCCGCTGGGGCGCCGTCACCGAGCGCGATCCGCATGCGGACGGCGCGTTCTTCTATGCCGTGAGCACGACCGGCGTGTTCTGCCGCCCGACCTGCGCGTCGCGGCTGCCGCGTCGCGAAAATGTAGCCTTCTTCGCCGATACGGCCGCCGCGCGTGCGGCCGGCTTCCGGCCCTGCAAGCGTTGCCAGCCGGAAGGGCTGCCGCGCGAGCTCGAGATCGTCAACCGCGCGTGCGCGGTGCTCGACGCGCAGGCCGAACGGCTCACGCTGCAGCAACTGAGCGATGCCGTGCACGTGAGCCCGTTTCACCTTCAGCGGCTCTTCAAGCGCGTGGTCGGCGTGTCGCCGCGGCAGTACCAGGCCGCGCAGCGCGGCGCCGCGCTACGGCAGGCGCTGCAAAGCGGGCAGCCGGTCACGCAGGCGGCCGTCGACGCGGGCTTCAACTCGCCGTCGCGGCTCTATGCGTCGGTGCCGCGCGAGCTCGGGATGGCGCCGTCGGCGTTTCGCCGGCAGGGCGCCGGTCTGCGGATCGACTATGCAACCGCATCGACGTCGCTCGGCACCGTGCTCGTCGCAGCGACCGAGCAGGGCATCTGCCGGATCGCGTTCGGTGACGAACCGGCCGCGCTGGTCGGCGAGCTGAAGGATGCGTTCGCGCGCGCCGAGCTGGTCGAAGCGTCGGCACGGCTCGCGCCATTCGTCACGCAGATCCGCGCGTACCTGGACGGCACGCGGCACGCGTTCGACCTGCCGCTCGACATTGCGCCGACCGCATTCCAGCAGCGCGTGTGGGAGGCGCTCACGCATATTCCGTACGGCGAAACGCGCAGCTACTCGGAGATTGCCGAGGCGCTGGGTGCGCCGCGCGCGGTGCGCGCCGTCGCGTCCGCGTGTGCGTCGAATCCGGTCGCGCTCGCGATCCCGTGCCACCGCGTCGTACAGAAGGGCGGCGCGCTTTCCGGGTATCGTTGGGGCGTGCGCCGCAAGGCGACGCTGCTCGCGTCCGAAGCGCGTCATGTGCACGACGATCAAACCGAATCCGTTGCGGAGGGCAGCGCAGTTTGAGCATCGCAAAAACAACCATCACCTCCATCGTGAACGGCGGCCATGTGCCGCCGTCCGCGCAAATGGAACTGCGCTTCAATGCGCCTTACGACTGGGCGCGCGTGCTGCGCTTCTTCAGCGGGCGCGCGATTCCGGGTGTCGAGCAGGTGGCGGACGGCGTGTATCGCCGCATCGTCGACCTGCACGGCGATGCCGGCCGGCTCACGGTCGCGAAACATCCGCGCAAGCACTGCCTGGTCGCCACGGTCGAAGGCGCGGTCGCGCGTCACGTCGACGATGCGTTCGCCATGCGCGTCGCGACGATGTTCGACCTCGGCGCCGATCCGGCCGCGATCGGCAGCGGGCTCGCGCGCGATCCGTGGTTTGCGCCGCTCGTCGAGGCCGCGCCGGGGCTGCGTGTGCCGGGTGCATGGTCGGGGTTCGAGCTGGCCGTGCGCGCGATTGTCGGCCAGCAAGTGAGCGTGAAGGCCGCGACGACGATCGTCGGCCGGCTCGTCGAACGGGCCGGCGAGCGTGTGGTTCAGGAGGACGACGGCATGCCCGCATGGCGTTTCCCGACGCCAGATGCGCTGGCCGCGTGCGATCTCGACAAGATCGGGATGCCCGGCAAGCGGGTGGCGGCCCTGACGGGCGTGGCGCGCGCGGTGGCGGCCGGCGACGTGCCGGTCGATCGCGAGCACGCCGATCTCGCGACGCTGCGCAGTGCGTGGCTCGATCTGCCCGGCATCGGCCCGTGGACCGTCGAATACATCGCGATGCGCGCCTGGCGCGATCCGGACGCGTGGCCGGCCTCCGATCTCGTGCTGATGCAGTCGATCGCCGCGCGCGATCCGGCGCTCGACCGGCTCGCGACCCAGAAGCACCGCACCGAAGGCTGGCGGCCGTGGCGCGCGTACGCGGCGCTGCATTTGTGGAATGAGGTGGCCGACCGGGCGGGCGGCGCGCGCGGCGGGTGATCGCGGTGGCCTGCGGCCGGGTGCGACCGGGCGAGGCCGCGATGCAACCCGTTGCGCAGGTCATGCCGACCTGCGTAGGCTAACCGCCGGACACCGGACACCGGACACCGGACACCGGCCGTCACAGCGATTCCGTGCATCCATCGTCGGCAGGATGCCGGGCGCGCGATGCCCACTTACCCCCGCTTTCCGCGATTGGCTCAGCGGCAGGGTTGCACCTGCCGCCACCCGCTCGCGCATCACGTTCCGTCCGACGAATTCGCGTAACCGGCGTGCCCGTGGCCGCCGGATGGAACCGGTCGCAGAGGCGGCGACCGCCGCGACCGGCCCGTCCGGCGGCCCGCTCCGGCCTGCGCATCATGCCCCGCGCCACCTCAAGCGCGTGTTTCGGCGAGATGTTAAAGTGCCCGCTACCAACGAAGCGACCAACAATCCAGCCGGCCGCGCGCGGCGTTCTGCGCGCGGCCGTCACGCACTTGCGTCTCCATGTCGAACACCATGACTCACCGCCAGTCCGAACTGCTGCTGAATCGCCTCGAAGCGCTGAGCTCGGGCCCGACGCGGCAGCATCTGCCCGACGGCCTGCGCGGCATCGAAAAGGAAAGCCTGCGCGTGACGCGCGACGGGATGATCGCGTTCACGCCGCATCCGCGTGCGCTCGGTTCGGCGCTCACGCATCCGTCGCTGACGACCGACTATTCCGAGGCGCTGATCGAGCTGATCACGCCCGCGGAAGGCGACGCCGCGATCACGCTCGAACGTCTCGACGATCTGCATCGCTACGTGTACGCGTCGCTCGGCGACGAGATGCTGTGGAACGACTCGATGCCCGGCCTGCTGCCGGCCGACGACCAGATCCCGATCGCCGACTACGGCACGTCGAACATCGGCCGCCTGAAGACGGTGTACCGGCGCGGCCTCGCGTACCGCTACGGCCGCACGATGCAGTGCATCGCGGGCATCCACTACAACTACTCGCTGCACGAGGAAGTGTGGCGGCGCCTGCATGCGGACGAGGGCTCGACGGCCACGCTCGTCGATTACCAGTCGGAGCGCTATCTCGCGCAGATCCGCAACTTCCGCCGCCGCAGCTGGCTGCTGATGTACCTGTTCGGCGCGTCGCCCGCGCTCGACACGAAGTTCCTGCGCGGCAAGCCGCACCGGCTCGACACGTTCGATGCCGATACGCTGTACCTGCCGCATGCGACGAGCCTGCGGATGAGCGATCTCGGCTACTCGAACACGACCGCCCAGGCCGCGCTGCACGTCGACTACAACACGCTGCCCGGCTATCTCGACGCGCTGTCGAAGGCCGTGAGCGAGCCGTATCCGGCGTATGAGGCGATCGGCACGCATCGCGACGGCGAGTGGATCCAGATCAACACGAACGTGCTGCAGATCGAGAACGAGTTCTACTCGACGATCCGGCCGAAGCGCGTCACGTATTCGGGCGAGCGGCCGCTGCATGCGCTCGCGTCGCGCGGCGTGCAGTACATCGAGGTGCGCTGTCTCGACATCGATCCGTTCGAGCCGACCGGCATCGCACTGGAAACCGCGCGCTTCATCGACGCGTTCCTGCTCGCGTGCGCGCTCGACGAGAGCCCGGCGCTCGACTGCCCCGCGTACAAGGAAGCAAACGCGAACTTCGGCAGCGTGACGATGGAAGGGCGCAAGCCGGGGCTCACGCTGCAGCGCGACGGCCAGCCGGTCACGCTGCAGGCTTGGGCGGACGACCTGATGGCCGATATCGAAACCGTCGGCCGTCGTCTCGACGAAATCCGCGGCGGCGACGAGCACGTGCGCGCAATCGCCGCGCAACGCGAGAAGCTCGCCGATCCCGAACGCACGCCGTCGGCGCGCGTGCTGCGCACGATGCGCGAGCGCGGCCAGTCGTTCCTCGGGTTCGCGCTGGCGCAGAGCGAAGCGCATGCCGCGCATTTCCGTGCGCGTCCGCCGTCGGCGGAGACGCTGCGCACCGAGCAGGCGCTCGCCGCGAAATCGCTGGCCGAGCAGGCCGAGCTCGAAGCGAAGGAGGCCGGATCGTTCGATGCGTTCGTCGCGGCCTATCGCGCCTATACGCTGAACCGCTTCAGCGTGTGATGTCTGCGCACGCGCATCGCGCCGGTCGGCGCGGTGCACGATGCGTCTCTCCGTCGCCGGTCAGCGCGCACCGTTGTGCGCTCGATCCGGTCGATTCTGCCGTCAGTGATGCGCGTAGGTGCCGCGGTCGATCGCGTGCGGCAGCGCCGGCTTGCCCGATTCCACGTTTGCCCCGCCTGCGCTGCCGTAGCCGGAGTCCTCGCCGCGCGCCTGCGCGGCACGTCGCATGATCGCCTGCATGTGGTCCGGAAAGTCGGGACTGCTCGCGAGGCTCGTCCGGTAGCCGGCGGCCTGCAGTTCCACCAGTTCCTGGCGAACCTCGGCACGCGTCAGCGTCGACGCGGCCTGCGCGTGAGCGGCGACGGCCGCGCCGATCAGCACACAGGCGCACGCCGCCCGTTTCATCGTCTTCATCGTGTTCACTCCGTGAGGTTCCGGTGCCGCGCCGGCCATGGCCGGCGCGGGCGGAATCGATGCGACCAGTCTAGGCTTCGGACGCCCAACGAAACATCCCGCCCGCCGTCAGGCACCTTTGCCGCATGTGCAACATTGCGCGGGAGAGCCGCTCATGGCGGGCTTTCTGTCGAATACGACAGCGGGCTGCCTGCCGCGGGTCAGCATGCGGCGGCTGGTCCGTATCGGGTCGGCACGGATCGGGCTTGTCCTCCTTGTACAAGCGCCGCGCGCCTCCTAACCTCTTTTAAGCGACCGATCGGTTGGCCGTGCAACGTCGTTGCGTGCGCAAGCGCCTGATCGTGGTCGTGACCGCAGGACATCGCCTTGTACCGAACCCGGGGCACGCCGTTGCCAGCTCGGGTCGTCAGCGCAAGGCATGGGACCCGAGTAAGCGCTAAAGCGCCAACTCGGGTCGACATCTGGAGACACGATGAACCCCACCGACGCCCTACCGCCCGGCATCGTCTTCGCACAGCCGCTGACGCCGGTCGCCCACTCGCTGCTGCTGTCCTTCCTCGTCGCCGCGATCCCGATCGCGGTCGCGCTGATCGCGCTCGGCGTGCTGCGCCGCCCCGCGTGGCAGGCGTCGCTCGCCGGGCTCGTCGCGGGCCTCGCGGTCGCGATCGGCGCATGGGGGATGCCGGCGGGGCTCGCGTTCAACGCGGTCGGCGCGGGCATGGCGCTCGCGGTCGTGCCGGTGATGTGGATCGTCTTCAACGCGCTGCTGCTGTACAACATCGCGGTGAAGTCGGGCCGCTTCGACCAGTTCCGGCAGTGGATGCTCGACAACCTGCCCGACGATCGCCGCCTCGTGCTGCTCGTCGTCGCGTTCTCGTTCGGCTGCCTGCTCGAAGGGATCTCGGGATTCGGCACGCCGGTCGCGATCACGAGCGCCCTCCTGATCGCGCTCGGCTTTCCCGCGCTCGAAGCGCTCACCTACACGCTGCTGTTCAACACGGCGCCGGTTGCGTTCGGCGCGCTCGGCGTGCCGATCACCGTGCTCGGCGCGGTCACGTCGCTGCCGCCCGCGACCCTCGCGCAGATGGTCGGCCGACAACTGCCGTTCTTCGCGCTGCTGCTGCCGTTCTACGTGGTCGGCGCGTACGGCGGGCTGCGCTCGATCTCGAAGCTGTGGCCCGCGCTCCTCGTGTCGGGCGGCAGCTTCGCGATCGCGCAGTTCGTCACGTCGAACTTCCTCGGCTACCAGCTCACCGACGTGCTGTCGTCGCTCACGTCGCTGATCGTCACGATCGGCTTCCTGCAGGTGTGGAAACCGCAGCCCGATCCGCAATACGCACTCGCGCGCAGCGTGCCGGCAACGGCCGGCGCCGCGCGTGCGGGCTTCGGCGGCTGGCTGCCATGGCTCGTCGTGTCGGTGGTCGTGATCGTATGGGTGCACGCGAACGTCGCGGCGATCGGCGACGTGAAGATCAAGTGGCCGGGCCTGCACAACGCGGTGTTCGTGTCGCTGTATCACAAGCCGTATGCGGCGATCTGGGACTTCCAGCCGCTCGGCACGGGTACCGCGATCCTGCTCTCGGCGATCATCACGGCCGCGCTGACGCGCACCGGCGTGGGCGATTTCTTCGAATGCGTGGTCAAGACCTGGCGGCAGACGTGGATCGCGATCGTCACGGTGATGATGATCGTCGGGCTCGCGTACCTGCTGAACTACTCGGGGATCAGCTACACGCTCGGCACCGGCGTCGCGTCGACCGGCGCGCTGTTCCCGCTGGTGTCCGCGTCGCTCGGCTGGATCGCGGTGTTCCTGTCCGGCAGCGACACGTCGGGCAATGCGCTGTTCGGCAACCTGCAGGTGGTCGCCGCGCGGCAGCTCGGCCTCGATCCGGTGCTGATGGCCGCGACCAACTCGTCGGGCGGCGTGATGGGCAAGATGATCTCGCCGCAGAACATCGCGACGGGTGTATCGACGACGGACCTGAAAGGACAGGAAGGTGTCGTGTTCGCGCGCACCTTCTGGCACAGCGTGATTCTCACGCTGTTGCTCGGTGTGCTGGTGTTCATGCAGCAGCATGTGCTGACGTGGATGATTCCGGCATTGCCGAAGTGAGGTGAGCGCGACGACAGAAGGAAGGCACGAGGAAAAAGCGAGGGAAGGCGCGGGAAAAGCGCCAGTAGTGTGCGGAACCGGCGAACGCGCGGCAGTTCAGCGTGCGTTCGCCCGCGGCGCCGTTCGTCCTGCTTCATCCGTTCCGGCCGCGTCGCTGCCCGCCGGCAGGATGCAGGCGAGGAACGCGTCGATCGCGGGGCTCTGGCGGCGCGCCTTCAGGTAGTACACGTATTCGTCGATCGTCGTGTCGACGCCGCGCAGCGCGATCACGCGCAAATCCGGATGACGTTCGGCCTCGCCGAGCGGAAACAGGCTGCCGCCCACGCCGTGCAGGATCGCCTCGCGGATCGCTTCGCGGCTGCCGATCTCGGCCACCGAGACGGCCGCGACACCGGCCGCCTCGAGAATCGTCTCCGTGCAGCGGCGCGTGACCGAGCCTTCCTCGCGAATCAGCAGCCGCACGTCGGCGAGTTGCGCCGGCTCGATCGCGTCGACACGCGCGAGCGGATGGTTGCGATGCACGACGAGCACGAGCGGGTCGGTCGAGATCACCTTGCGTTCGAGGCCGTCGGCGTCGTTGCGCTGCGACGAGACGGCGAGATCGATGCGGAATTCCTGCAGCGCCTGCAGGATCTCCTCGGAGTTGCCGATCCGGCACGTGAGCGCGATCGACGGATGCGCGCTCGAGAAGCGGCCGACCGCGTCCATGATGTAGTACGGCCCCGTCGCACCGATCCTCAGGTGGCCTTCGAACAGGCCGCCGACGTTGCGCAGCATGATGTCGGCCTGCGCTTCGAGCGCGATCATCTTCTCGACGAGCGGCAGCAGCTCGATGCCGGTCTCGGTGACCTCGAGCTTGCGGCCGCTGCGGTAGAACAGCTCGACGCCGTACACCTGCTCGACCTGCCGGATCTGCGCGGCGATCGTCGGCTGGCTCACGCCCAGGTGGCGCGCGGCGCGCGTGATGCTGCCCTGCCGGACGGTCGCGTGGAACGCCTTCAGCTGATCGAACACGACTCGGCTTCTCCCCTCTGTATCGCGCGTCAGCGTAGCGCATGCATATGTCGGCCGGATGAAAGACGCGTCGTGCGCCGCTTCGAAAGAATTTCTGTGGGTAACCCAAAGAAACCTGCGGTAACCGGTCACGGCCGGGACACGCCGATGCGGGGTAATAACGGCAACGCACCACCGCCGGCCCCGCTCGACCGGCGCCCCACTCCTATCGACAACAGGGTTCTCTTCATGTCCTCGAACAATCGACGCGATTTCCTGCGCCTCGCCGCGCAGTCGGCCGGCGCGATGGCCGCCTACGCGGGCTTCCCGCCCGCGATCCGCAATGCGCTGGCGATGCCGGCCGCCTATCGCACGGGCACGATCCGCGACGTCGAACACGTCGTGATCTTCATGCAGGAAAACCGTTCGTTCGACCATTACTTCGGCGGGCTGCGCGGCGTGCGCGGCTTCAACGACCCGCGCCCGCACCTGCTGCCGAGCGGCGCACCGGTGTGGCAGCAGCCGCCGGCGTCGGTGTTCACGAAGAACTACCATTCGCGGGGCCTCGATCCGTCGGCGCCGTACGTGCTGCCGTTCTACCTCGATCCGAAGCAGACGACCGAATTCCAGCCGGGCACCAACCACGGCTGGAGCAGCGGCCACCTGTCCTGGAACAACGGCCAGTGGGACCAGTGGGTGAACCAGAAGCAGGACGTGCTGACGATGGGCTACCTGAAGCGCCAGGATCTCACGTACCACTACGCATTGGCCGACGCGTTCACGATCTGCGATTCGTACTTCTGCTCCGCGCACGCCGACACCGCGCCGAACCGCATCTACCTGTGGACCGGCACGGTCGACCCGCGCAACATCTACGGCAACCCGCCGAACGGCCCGGGCATCGGCGAGCGCGACGACGTGAACGGCTACACGTGGACGACCTACGCGGAACGCCTCGAGAACGCGAAGATCAGCTGGAAGGTGTACCAGGGCGGCACGGGCATTCCGGGCGACCCGACCGACAACTACACCGACAACTCGCTGATGTTCTTCAAGCGCTTCCAGGTGAAGGAAGGCGCGAGCGGCCCGCTGGTCGACAAGGGCGCGTCGGACCACACGCTCGCCGAGCTGAAGGCGGACGTGCAGGCGAACCGGCTGCCGCAGGTGTCGTGGATCGTGTCGCCGTACAAGTACAGCGAGCACCCGCAGGCGTCGCCGACCGATGGCGCGTTCTACATCAACATGGTGCTCGAGGCGCTCACGTCGAACCCGGAAGTGTGGGCGAAGACGGTGTTCATCCTGAACTACGACGAGAACGACGGGTTGTTCGACCACGTCGTGCCGCCGGTGCCGCCGGTCACGAGCGGCGTGGGCGGCCAGGGCATCGTGTCGTCGAACCTGCTGTCGAATCTCGGCGACGAGCTGCTCGACCTGAACAAGTACCCGGGCGAAATGAGCCCGCTCGTGCCGGGCGCGGACCCGGGCGGCATCCAGCCGATCGGCCTCGGGCCGCGCGTGCCGCTGATCATCATCTCGCCGTGGACGAAGGGCGGCTGGGTGTGCTCGGAGACGTTCGACCATACGTCGGTGCTGCGTTTCCTCGAAGCGCGCTTCGGCGTGAAGGAGCCGAACATCAGCGCATGGCGCCGGTCGATCTGCGGCGACCTGACGTCGGCCTTCGACTTCTCCGCGCGCCCCGACACGCGCACGGTCAGCTTCACGGTGCCGCAGCACATCGCGACGGCCGGCCAGGCGTACCAGGTGCCCGCGCAGCAGTCGATGCCGACGCAGGAGCCCGGCACGCGTCCGGCACGTGCGCTGCCGTACGAGCTGTTCGTGCACAGCCGCGTGAGCGGGCACGACGACAGCGTGTCGCTCGACTTCGCGAATACCGGTGATGCAGGCGCCGCGTTCTACGTGTACGACCGCCGCAACCCGACGACGCCCCCGCGCCGCTATGCGGTGTCCGCGCACGATCGCTTCGTCGACACGTGGAACACGTCGGCCGCGCGCGGCGACTACCATCTCGCGGCGTATGGCCCGAACGGCTATCTGTGCGAGTTCCAGGGCAACACGCGGCTCGCGGCGGACGGCCGCCACGCGAACCCCGAAGCGCGGATCGGCTACGACGTGCGCAACCGCCACGTGTACCTGCAACTGCGCAACAGCGGGCGCGCGACGTGCCGCGTGACGGTCGACAACGCGTATAGCCACAAGCATGCGCGGACCTACACGCTGGAGCCGGGCGAGCGCATCGAGGACCACTTCGAGCTGTCGTCGAGCCACGGCTGGTACGATCTGACGATCACCGCGACGACGCTGCGCGGCGGCGACGACAAGGTCGTGCGCCGCTTCGCGGGCCACGTCGAGACGGGCCGGCCGAGCCAAAGCGATCCGGGGCCGGTGAAGCACCCGACGGCCTGACGGCCGCCGCGCGAGCGCTGCCTGCCGGTCGTGCTTCCGTTGCATTCCGGTAGGCGGAATTGGTTTTTTGGAAACTGAAAACTGTTGACAATGTGTCGGGCCGAGGGTATACAAGGATCATTCGCCGATATGGCGCCCTCGTTTTCTACCGCAGCCCTGCTGCCTGCCCGACCATGACAGCCCCGAACGCGCTCAGCGCCATCGAACTCCTGCAAAGCCAGTCGCTCGCGATGATCGTCCAGGACATGCTCGAGCGCGCGATCGTCTCCGGCGAATACGCTCCTGGCGAGAAGCTCAACGAAGTCGAGATCGCGACCAAGCTGAACGTGTCGCGCGGCCCCGTGCGCGAGGCATTCCGCGCGCTCGAGCAGGCCGGCCTGCTGCGCAACGAGAAGAACCGCGGCGTGACGGTGCGCGTCGTGCCGCTGCGCGAAGCCGAGGAGATCTACGAAGTGCGCGCGATGCTCGACGAGTCGGTCGCGCGCGCGCTCGCGAAGCGCATCTCGCCCGACACGCTGAAGGTGCTGAAGGGCATCATCCAGTCGATGAAGGATGCCGCGAAGACGCACGACGTCACGCGCTATACCGAGCTGAACGTGCAGTTCCACGACGCGATGGTCGTCGGCGTCGGCAATACGCACCTCACCGATACCTACCGCCGGCTCGTGCGCCAGCTCGGCCTGCTGCGCCAGGCGGCGATCGAGGCCGAGGAGGATGCGATCGCCGTGTCCGCGGCCGAGCACGACAAGATCGTGCAGGCGCTCGCGGGCGGCGACGAGGAGCAGGCCGTGGCGCTTGTGCGCGAGCACTTGTCGCACGGCCTCGAGCGGATGCGCCGCACGCATGAGCAGGGGCTGCCCTCGACGGGCAAGTCGGCGCGGGAGAAGGCCGGCGCATGAGCGGACACGGTACGTGTCGCGGTTCGTGTCGAAATTGACGATTGCCGACAGGCGATTATTTGCCGCCGTGTTTATCGAAGAAATCGTCCAGGATCCAACCCGTACCCGATCGGCAATGCACTTGCGTGTATGCATAAATCTTGGCAGCACGATCCGCTAGTGGAACGCAAGACTCGCCTTTTTTGACCGTAAAGATTGGCTGGGATCTATCGTCGTTTGGCTCGGCGAAGGCCGGCATATCCTGAAGTGCCGTCCATTTCTCATCCCCATGTTTCGAGCACGCACCGATCATCGCGGTGAATATCACCAATAGCAGAAAGCGCGTCATTTCTTCGGATATCGTCGGATTCCAATCAATCGTTTCGAATGGCGCAGACCGGTCATCAAATCCGCTGGCGCTATGATACCCGGGAGTTGCCATCTCGGGTCGTAAGCCAGAATTCCCGCTTTGCCAAGTACTTCTGCGATATTCGACGAGCAGTTGTTGTCGATGAGAGAGTAGCGCCTATTTTCGTGCCGCCTCCTTCTTATCTCGGAAATGATAATTCTTTTCTCACCCTCGGATGCATGGACGAGATAGCCGATCGTATCGCGTTGCATCCTGGTTTGCTGGCGATTCAGGTAATTCAACACATTATCGACGTCCCATCCCGGGTGCGCCCTGCCATATACGACTCCATCGATTGCGATCGCGGCATGCCCGAACTGTGATCCCCGCGAGACAGATCGGGAATCGCTAATCAAAACTTCAATGGTGGACGAATGGTGCATGAAATATGTGATGGATTTGTTCTCTTCCGAGTGCGTTAAATCCTATCACGTTGTTTTTATACTTTAAATCGAGATAATGAAATGGCAAAAAAGAAATGAGCGTGCGGTCATGCCTCGTCAATCCCGTCTGCTTTAGGATGTGTCTTGTTGGGGTGCAGTTGTATAGGTAATGAGCTGAGTGTTTTAAATAAAAAGCAGCATCGGCGATTTGACTTGTTCTATTGGGGGCTGCCCTTTCCCGTTATTCGCGTGATGCGGGAGTTAAAAAACGGCGACGCGGTAGCTCTGGCGAACCGATCGCGCGCCTTGTCTCATCGCATTTCACCCGCCGGTCACGCCTTGTCGGCCTTCCCGGCCGCGCTCGCGAATTTCGCGAGCCACGTGTCGACAACTGCCGGCGGCCGGCTTTCGTCCTCCGCGCGCTCCTTGCGGCGGATCGCATTGCGCACGACGTGCGCGCCGACATAGCGGATCGGCTCCGGCGGGAAATGACCCAGCGGGCCGCGCACGATCGGGCTGCGCGTCCACGCGTTGTCGAGGCCGAGCACGAGCGACGACAGGATCTGCCCGCCCATGTACGTCGGCCCCACGCCGTTGCCCGAGTAGCCGAAGCCGTAGAACACGTTCGGCGCGTCGTCGAGGCGGCCGAAGAACGGGAAGCCGGTGACGGAGCGATCCGACGGCCCGTTCCAGCTCGCGGTGACCGGCACGCCCGCGAGCGACGGAAAGAACTCGCGCAGGCTCTGCGTGAGTTGCGCCTCGTACGGCGAGCGCCGGTCGAACACGGGTGCGATGCGGCTGCGCCACGAGAACGTGTTGCCGCCCTTGCCGAGCATCAGCCGCCCGTCGGCGGTGGTGCGGTAGTAGTAGACGAAGATCCGCGAATCGAGCACCGACACGCCGTCCACGAGCCCGGTCTTCTCGAGCAGCTCCGGGCATTTCTCGGTGATGACCATGTCGCTCGACACGACCGCGATCGTCCGTTCGAACTGCGGGAAGCGGCTCGCCATCCACGCGTTGATCGCGAACACGAGCTTGCCCGCACGCACGGTGCCGGACGGCGTGCGCACGACGGCCGGCTGCCCGGGCGTGAAGTCGAGCATCGGCGTGCGCTCGTAGATCCGGATGCCCATCGCGAGCGCGACGCGGCGCAGCCCGCGCACGAGCTTGCCGGGATGCACGGTCGCGGCGATCGGCGAGTAGACGCCGTCGAGATTGCGGGCGGAACCCGAGCGGCGCGCGACTTCGGCGGGCGGCAGCGGTTCGTAGCTGTGGATGCCGCACGCGGCGAGTGCGTCGAGCACCGGCGCGAGCGTGCCGACCTGCGCGCGCGACGTCGCGGTGTACAGCGTGCCGTCGAGCCGCAGCTCGGCATCGATGGCATGCGCGCGGCAGAAATCGGCGATGTGCTGTACGGCCGCTTCGGATGCCTTCACGAGCCGGATCGCCTCGGCCTCGCCGAACAGCCGCCGCAGCGTGAGGAACTTCGCGGACCACGTGAGCAGGCAGCCGCCGTTGCGACCGCTCGCGCCAGCGCCGCACAGATCGGCCTCGACGATCACGATGTCGAGCGCGGGGTTCTGCTGCTTCGCCTGGATCGCGGTCCAGAGCCCGGTGAAGCCGCCGCCGACGATGCACACGTCGGCCTGCGTCGCACCTTGCAGCGCGGGGGCGAGATCGCCGTCGTTGAACAGCGCTTGTTCGATCCAGAAGGGTCGCATGGGAGGGTTCGTCGAAAAGGGGGCGTGCCGCGCACGGCCCGAAAAAATGACGGCCGCCGCATGCGAACGTGCATGCGGCGGGTTACGTCACGTCACATCACGTCACGTCACGCTGCCGCTTCCGCCGACACGCGACGCACGCCCATCGCCTTCAGCGTGTCGGCGATCGCGGCGACCGCGCCCGGGATGCCGGCTTCGCCGAAGTGGCCGATGCAGCCGACCCGGAACGTCTCGACCTCGGTCAGCTTGCCCGGATACAGGATGTAGCCGCGCTGCTTGACCTCCTGATAGAACCGCTTGAAGTCGTAGTTCGGATCGTCCGGCGCATGGAACGTGACGATGATCGGCGCCTGGATCGCCGGATCGAGGAACGGCCGGAAACCGAGCGCGAGCATCCCGTCGATCAGCGCGCGATAGTTGCGCTGGTAGCGGCCGCCGCGCGCCGCGAGCCCGCCTTCGTCGACGTATTGCGCGACGGCCGCGTCGAGTGCCGCGACCACGTGCGTCGGCGGCGTGAAGCGCCACTGCGTCGTGCGTTGCATGTAGACCCACTGGTCGTACAGGTCCATCGCGAGCGAGTGGCTGTTGCCTTCGCATCGTTCGAGCGCGCTGCGCTTCGCGATCACGAAGCCGAGCCCCGGCACGCCTTCGAGGCACTTGCCGGATGCGGCGATCACCGCGTCGAACGGCGTTGTGCGCGCATCGATGTCGATCGCGCCGAACGAGCTCATCGCGTCGACGATCAGCGCGCGGCCGTGCTTCGCGACGACCTGCGCGATGTCGTGCAACGGGTTCAGCACGCCGGCGCCCGTTTCGCAGTGCACGAGCGCGACGTGCGTGATGGTCGGATCGGCGGCGAGCGCACGCTCGACGTCGGCCGGATCGACGCGGCGATCCTCGCTGTAGTCGATCGTCGTCAGCTGGCGGCCGAGCACGCGGCAGATCTTCGCGATGCGCTGGCAGTACGCGCCGTTGTTCGGTACGAGCACGTGGCCGTCGCGCGGCACGAGCGTGCCGAGGGCCGCTTCGACCGAGAACGTGCCGCTGCCTTGCAGCGGCACGCATTCGTGCGTGCCTTCGCCGTGCACGATCTGCAGCAGGCGCTCGCGCAAGCGCGCGGTGATCGCGTTGAAGTCGCTGTCCCACGATCCCCAGTCGCGCAGCATTGCGTCGCGCGTAGTGTCGGAGGTCGTCAGGGGGCCGGGGGTGAGCAGGATGGGCTGGGCGGCGAGCGTCATGGTGTCTCCTTGATGAAGTCGGGACGTCACGTAAGTACGGTCAAAAGAATCAACGGCGATGCGGATTGCGCCAGGCCTGCGTTCGGCGCAACAGTCGATGCGAGATGCACGCGAACAGCACGCACGCGAACGAAGAGGTCGCGAGCACGAGCGTGGCCATCGCGGCGGCCGGGCCCATCTGGCCCGCGTCGTCGAGGTTCAGGATCGCGACCGATGCGGGTTGCGTGTCGGGCGAGTAGAGGAACGCGACGGCCGAGACCGTCGTCATCCCGTTGACGAACAGGTAGCGCGCGATCAGCAGGATCGCCGGCAGGCACACGGGTACGGTCACGCGCACGAAGGTCGTGTAGAACGGCACCTTCAGCGACGCGGACACGGCCTCGAACTCGCTGTCGATCTGCCGGAGCGCGGTGACGGCGGTCAGGTGGCTCGACGCGTAGTAGTGCACCACCGTGACGATCGCGAGCAGCCACAGCGACCCGTACAGCCCGTTCAGCGGATTGCCGGGCGCGTTGAACAGGAAGATGTAACTGATGCCGAGCACGAGCCCCGGCACGCCCATCGGCAGGATCGCGCACAGCGCGATGAAGCCGCGCAGCCAGCGCGCGCCGCGCGTCTTCTCGATCAGGTAGGCGCCGCCGAACACGACGATCGTGCCGCCGAGCGCTACCGTCGCGGCCATCCGCAGGCTGTTCTTGTACGCGTCGAAGATGCCCGCGCCGATCAGCCCCATCTCGTAGTGCTGCAGCCCGAGCGTCATCTGGTACGGCCAGAACTTCACGAACGACGCGAACACCGAGATGCCGACCACCGCGATGAAGAACGCGCACACGATGCCGCAGTACGCGAGCATCGCGGCGTCGAAGCCGCGCGACGGCTTCGGCTGGTACGGCGTCGAACGTGCGCCGAGCTGCGACTGCTGGCGACGGCGGATGAAGAAGTCGACGCCGAACGCGACGAGGGCCGGACACAGCAGCATCAGGCTCACGACTGCGCTGCGGTTGAAATCCTGCAGGCCGATGATCAGCTTGTAGATGTCGGTCGACAGTACGTTGTACGAACCGCCGATCACCACCGGTACGCCGAAGTCGTTGATGCACATCGTGAACGCCACCATCGTCGCGCTGATCAAGCCGTACTTCGCGCCCGGCAGCGTGATCGTGAAGAACTTGCGCATGCGGCTCGTGCCCATCGCGTCGGCGGCCTCGTAGAGCCGGCCGTCGGCCAGCGACAGCGCCGTGACGAGGATCATCAGCACGTGCGGGAACGACGCATACACCATGCTCAGCACGATGCCCGGCAGCCCGTAGATCGAATGGCCGTGCAGCAGCGGCTTGAGCAGCCCCGCGTTGCCGAACCAGTAGATGAACGACACCGCGGACAGCAGCGTCGGCGCGAGCAGCGGCAGCAGCGCGATCGTGCGCGCCGCGTTCTTCAGCGGCATGCACGAGCGGGTCAGCGCGTAAGCGAACGTGAACGCCATCGGCACGACGATCGACGTGACGAGCGCGCCGACCGTCAGCGAGTGCAGCATCGAGCGCAGTACGCCGCTGTCCTCGAGATACTCGACGAAGTTGTGTGCGCCGACGAAGCGCCCGTCCGCATCGACGAAGCATTTCTGCACGACGAGCGCGAGCGGCAGCAGCAGGAACATCGACATCAGCGCGGCCATCGCGACGAGCGCGAGCTGCGCGATGCGGTCGTGCCAGTGCGTGATCTGCCGCACGTCGGCGGGGGCGGAGGCGCCGCGGCGGCGCTCGGTCAGGACGGTGCTCATTGCAGTCGCTCCTTCGCGCTCGGGAACACGCGGACATGCTCGCGATCGAGCGCGAGGTCGATGCGCGCGCCGGCCTGCACGCCGGTGCGGTCGACGTCGTGATACGACAGGTCGGCGACGATCTCCTGGCCGTCGAGCCCGTCGATCCGGAAGCTCACGCGGCAGAACGCGCCGAGGAATTCGAGCTTCTCGACGCGACCGGCCAGCACGTTGTCGGCCGTCTCGCCCGGCACGCGGATGCGCAGGTCCTCGGGCCGCACGTAGACCGACACCGCCGCGCCTTGCGCGGGGCGTGCCGTGCCATGGCGACAGTCGAGGCCGACCGCGCCCGCGCGCAGCGAGCCGTCCTGCGCGACTTCGGCGGGAATCGTGTTGACGCGGCCGATGAAGTCTGCGACGAACGGCGACGCGGGCTGCCGGTAGATTTCGAGCGGCGTGCCGATCTGCTCGATCACGCCGTGGTTCATCACGACGATGCGGTCGGCCATCGACAGCGCTTCTTCCTGGTCGTGCGTGACCATGATCGTCGTCACGCCGAGCCGCTGCTGAAGCGCGCGGATCTCCTGGCGCAGCCGCACGCGCACCCGCGCGTCGAGCGCCGACAGCGGTTCGTCGAGCAGCAGCAGGCCGGGGGAGGTGGCGAGCGCGCGCGCCAGCGCGATGCGCTGCTGCTGGCCGCCGGACAGCTGGCCCGGATGCTTGCGATGGCTGTCGGGCAGGCCGACCAGCGCGAGCAGCGTGTGCACGCGCTCGTGGATCGCGTCGCGCTTCATCTTGCGGTTCACGAGCCCGTACGCGACGTTGTCGTACACGGTGAGATTGGGGAACAGCGCGTACGACTGGAACACGATCCCGTAGTCGCGCAGTTGCGGCGGCAGCCGCGAGATGTCGCGGCCGTCCTGCATGATGTGGCCGGCGTTCTGCGTCTCGAGCCCCGCGATGATCCGCAGCAGCGTGGTCTTCCCGCAGCCGGACGGCCCCAGGAAGCAGATCATTTCGCCCTTCATCACGCTCAGGTTGATGTCGGTCAGGACCTGCGTGTCGTTGTACCGCTTCTCGATGCGTTCTACGCTCAGATAAGGTGCCATGCGCGCCTCCATGCTGGGGCGGCCCGGGGGCCGGATTCGACGATGGAAAGGGTGGCGCGGGGCGGCGCGCGGCGCGGCCCCGCGGCGGGTCGCGACGTTACTGCTGCGCTTTCGCGCCGTAGCGCTTCTGCCACGTATCGAGAATCGACTGGCGGTTCTTCGCCGACCATACGAAGTCGTTCTTCACGAGCAGGTCCGAGTAGTTGTCGGGGATGCCGGCCAGCTTGCGCGCGACTCCCGGGTACGCGACGATCGCCCACCAGCGCGCGGTGATCTGGTTCGCCTCCTTGCTCGCCATGAAGTCGGCGAGTTTCTTCGCGGCGTCGGGCTGCTTCGTCGTCTTCATGATCGCGGTGCCTTCCATGTCCCAGCCGAGCCCTTCCTTCGGGAACACGAGATCGATCGGCGCGCCCTGCGACTGCAGTTCGTGGCCGCGGAACTCGAACGAGATGCCGATCGGGAATTCGCCGGTGCCGGCGAGCGTGCACGGCTTCGAGCCCGAGTGCACGTATTGCGCGACGTTCTTGTCGAGCGCGTCCATGAATTTCCAGCCTTTATCGTCGCCGAAGGTCTGCAGCCACGCGGTCACGTCGAGGTAGCCGGTGCCGGACGAAACCGGGCTCGGCATCACGATCGCGCCTTTATAGACGGGCTTCGTCAGGTCTTCCCACGACGTCGGCTTCGGGATGCCCTTCGCCTGCGCGGCGACGCGGTTGTAGCAGATCGTCGCGCCCCACACGTCCATGCCGACCCAGTGCGGCGGCGTGTTCGCGTCGCTGTACTTGCGCGTGAGCTGGTCGAAGTCCTTCGGCGTGTAGGGCATCAGCATGCCCTGCAGGTCGAGCAGCGTGAGGCTCGACGCGGCGAGGCCGAGCACGACGTCCGCGCGCGGGTTGTTCTTCTCTGCAAGCAGCTTTGCGGTGACCGAGCCGGTCGAGTCGCGCACCCAGCGGATCTCGATATCGGGGTTCGCTTTCTCGAACGCGTCCTTGTAGGGCTTCATTGCCTCGTCTTCCAGCGCGGTATAGACGAGCAGCGACGTCTTCGCGTGCGCCGCCTGCACCGCGCCGAGCGCGACCGCCGCGGCCAGTGCGAAGCGGGCCGCGCCCGCCGCCCATGCGTTCAAACGCTTGTTTACCGGCACTTCGTTCATCTTCAGACCCCTTGACTGTGGCGCCGCGGCACGCGGCGGATGAGTGGAGACCAGCCCTCTTGCTGCACCGTTGTTTTGCTTTCTGTTCTCTGCATGTTGTTGACAATCTACAAATCATCAATTTTAATGTCAAGCATGGAAAACACCTCCCTTCGGCGCGGCGCGGGCGCCGACGGCTCACCCCTTCGACCTGAAAGGAATGAACGTCATGAATGAAACGCCTGTATCCGTGGAAGTGAACGGCCGCCGCTACAACTGGATGAGCCGGCCCGTGGTGGTCGTGTGCGTCGATGGCTGCGCGTACGAATATCTGGAGGAAGCGGCCGAGGCCGGCGTCGCGCCGTTCCTGCGCACGCTGCTGAAGCCGGGCACGGCGCTCAAGGGCGAGTGCGTGGTGCCGAGCTTCACGAACCCGAACAACCTGTCGATCGTGACAGGCGTGCCGCCGGCGGTGCATGGGATCAGCGGCAACTACTTCTACGATCGCGACACCGGCGCCGAAGTGCTGATGAACGATCCGAAGTACCTGGTCGCACCGACCGTGCTCGCGACCTTCGCGGAGCAAGGGGCGAAAGTCGCGGTCGTCACCGCGAAGGACAAGTTGCGCCGCCTGCTCGGCAAGGGGCTGAAGGGCATCTGCTTCTCGTCGGAAAAGGCCGACGAGGCGAGCATCGAGGAAAACGGCATCGACAACGTGCTCGAGCTGGTCGGCAAGCCGGTGCCGAGCGTGTACAGCGCGGACCTGTCCGAATTCGTGTTCGCGGCCGGCGTGCGCCTGCTCGAGACGCGTCCGATCGACCTGATGTACCTGTCGACCACCGACTACGTGCAGCACAAGTGCGCGCCCGGCACGGAAGGCGCGAACGCGTTCTACGCGATGATGGACACCTACCTGCAGCGCCTCGACGCGCTCGGTGCGATCGTCGCGATCACGGCCGATCATGGAATGAACGCGAAGCACGACGATGAAACCGGCGAGCCGAACGTGATCTACCTGCAGGAGCTGTTCGACGAGTGGCTCGGCGAGGACGCGGCGCGCGTGATCCTGCCGATCACCGATCCGTACGTCGTGCACCACGGCGCGCTCGGCTCGTTCGCGACCGTCTACGTGCCGGCGACGGCCGACGCCGAAGCGCTGCGCGCACGGCTCGCCGCGGTCGACGGCATCGAGGTCGTATTGACGGGCGCCGAGGGTTGCGCGCGCTTCGAGCTGCCGCCGGCGCGGATGGGCGACCTGATCGTGATCTCGAAGCAGGACGTCGTGCTCGGCACGCGCCGCATCAAGCATGACCTGTCGGGCCTCGACGTGCCGCTGCGCTCGCACGGCGGGATCTCCGAGCAGATCGTGCCGCTGATCTTCAGCAAGCCGGTCGCCGGCGACGTCTCGGGCCGCGCGCGGCTGCGCAACTTCGACATCATCGACATCGCGCTCAACCATCTGCAGTGATGCGCACGCATCCGTAAGGGGACACACTCATGAACGCCATTGCAGCATCGACGGACGTCCGCGAGATTCGTCGCGAAGCACTGCGAATCGATGGGGAACGGATTCATCGGGACGCGGTAATCGAAGTGCGCAACCCGTACGACGGCGCGCTGGTCGGCACCGTGCCGAAGGCGACGCTGGACGACGTGCGGCGCGCGTTTGCCGCCGCACGTGCCTACCGGCCGACGCTCACGCGCCACGATCGCGCGGCGATCCTGCGCCGCGCGGCCGACATCGTGCGTGCGCGCACGGCCGAGATTGCAGCGCTGATCACGGCCGAGGCCGGCCTGTGCATCAAGGATTCGACGTACGAAGCGGGGCGTGTGGCCGACGTGCTGACGTTCGGTGCCGGTGAAGTGCTGAAGGACGACGGGCAGATCTTCTCGTGCGACCTGACCCCGCACGGCAAGAAGCGCCGCGTGTACACGCAGCGCGATCCGCTGCTCGGCGTGATCTCGGCGATCACGCCGTTCAATCACCCGATGAACCAGGTCGCGCACAAGATCGTGCCGTCGGTCGCGACCAACAACCGGATCGTCGTGAAGCCGTCGGAGAAGGTGCCGCTGTCGTGCTACCTGTTCGCGGACATCCTGTACGAAGCCGGTTTGCCGCCGCAGATGCTGCAGGTCATCACCGGCGACCCGAAGGAGATTGCCGACGAACTGATCACGAACCCGGCGATCGATCTCATTACGTTCACGGGCGGTGTGTCGATCGGCAAGTCGATCGCGTCGCGCATGGGCTACCGGCGTGCGGTGCTCGAACTCGGCGGCAACGATCCGATCATCGTGATGGAAGATGCCGACCTCGACGAAGCAAGCACGCTCGCGGTGTCGGGCTCGTACAAGAATTCGGGCCAGCGCTGCACGGCGATCAAGCGGATGCTCGTGCACGAGTCGGTGGCTGATCGCTTTACGGAGCTGGTGGTCGAGAAAACGCGTGCGTGGTCGTACGGCAATCCGTCCGATCCGTCGGTCGACATGGGCACGGTGATCGACGAGGCCGCCGCGAAATTCTGCGAGCAGCAGGTGAACGACGCGATCGCGCGCGGCGCGCGGCTGCTGGTCGGTAACGTCCGCGACGGCGCGCTGTATTCGCCGACGGTGATCGATCGCGTGACGCCCGACATGCCGCTCGTGAAATACGAAACCTTCGGCCCCGTGTCGCCGATCATGCGCTTCCGTGACATCGACGAAGCGATCCGGATGTCGAACAGCACCGACTACGCGCTGTCGTCGTCGGTCTGCACGAACCGCTTCGATCACATCACGCGCTTCATCACCGAGCTGGAAGTCGGCAGCGTGAACGTGCGCGAGGTGCCGGGCTACTGGCTCGAACTGACGCCGTTCGGCGGCGTGAAGGATTCGGGGCTCGGTTACAAGGAAGGCGTGCAGGAAGCGATGAAGAGCTTCACGAATACGAAGACGTATTCGCTGCCGTGGTAAGTGAGGTGTAAGCCGCGCGCACCGGTTTCGCGGCCGGTGCGCGCGTTATTCGATCGGCTCATATCGATAGCCGATTTGCGTTTTTGCCGGGCCTCGACGCGTCGGTAGAATTCGCGGACCTCTCGAACGGCATGCGTGTGCCGCGGGAATATTTCGTCCAATCATTCGGGGTCCGCACCATGAAATTCCTTCGCTCCATCCTGGTCGTCGCCATGCTGCAGGCCGTTTCGGTCACGAGCGCACTGGCTGCCGACGACCTGTCGCAGATCAAGTCGTCCGGTGTGTTCCGGGTCGGCACCGAAGGCACCTACGCGCCGTTCACGTACCACGACGAAACCGGCAAGCTGACGGGCTTCGACGTCGACATCGCGACCGCGATCGCGCAGCGCCTCGGCGTGAAGCCGCAGTTCGTCGAAGGCAAGTGGGACGGGCTGATCGCGGGCCTCGACGTGAACCGCTACGACGCGGTCGTCAACGAAGTGTCGATCACCGACGCGCGCAAGGCGAAATACGATTTCTCGACGCCGTACATCACGTCCCGCGCGGTGCTGATCGTGCGCGCGGACAACACGACGATCCACTCGTTCGACGACCTCAAGGGCAAGAAATCCGCGAACACGCTGACCAGCAATTTCGGCAAGCTCGCGGCCGCGCACGGCGCGGACGTCGTGCCCGTGCAGGGCTTCAACGAATCGATCGACCTGCTGAGCTCGGGGCGCGTCGACGCGACGATCAACGATTCGCTGTCGTACCTCGATTTCCGCAAGCACAAGCCGGACGCGAAACTGAAGATCGCGGCGACCGACACGGGCGGCGCGAGCGACGCGTCGGGCGTGCTGCTGCGCAAGGGCAGCCCCGCGCTGGTGGCCGCGATCGACAAGGCGCTCGCGGACATCAAGGCCGACGGCACCTATGCGAAGATCTCGCAGAAGTATTTCGGCCGCGACGTGTCGCAACCGTGACGCGAGGCTGAACGATGCCGGCCTGGCTTCACCTGATGGCGGAATCGCTGCGGCCCCTGCTCGTCGCGGGGCTCGTGTTCACGGTACCGCTCACGCTCGCGTCGTTCGCGATCGGCCTGCTGCTCGCCTTCGGCGCGGCGCTCACGCGGCTGTTCGGGCCGCGCTGGGCGCAAGCCGTCGTCCGTTTCTACATCTGGCTGTTTCGTGGTTCGCCGCTGCTCGTGCAGCTGTTCGTGATCTTCTACGGTTTGCCGAGCGTCGGCATCGTGCTCGATCCGCTGACGGCCGCGGTGATCGGCTTCTCGCTGAACGTCGGCGCGTACAACGCCGAGGTGATCCGCGGCGTGATCGAATCGATTCCGAAGGGGCAGTGGGAAGCCGCGTACTCGATGGCGATGACGCGCCCGCAGGCGCTGCGTCGCGCGATCCTGCCGCAGGCCGCGCGCGTTGCGCTGCCCGCCCTGTCGAATTCGTTCATTTCGCTCGTGAAGGACACGTCGCTCGCGGCCGTGCTGACCGTGCCGGAAATCTTCCAGGCCGCGCAGCGGATCGCGGCCGTGACCTACGAGCCGATGATTCTCTATACGGAAGCCGCGCTGGTCTATCTGCTGCTCAGCTCGGTGCTGTCCACGCTGCAGCGTCGCCTCGAAATCCGCTTCGGCCGTCATGCGCTGTTCCAGGCGGAACTGCGATGATCAGGCTCGAACGCATCGACAAGTCGTTCGGTACGCACCGTGTGCTGCAAGGGATCGACCTCGCGTTGCAACCCGGCAGCGTGACGGCGCTGATCGGGCCGTCCGGCAGCGGCAAGAGCACGCTGCTGCGTTGCGTGAACCTGCTCGAAGTGCCCGAGGCGGGTACGCTGACGGTCGGCGACGCACGCATCGACTTCTCGCCGGCGCAGCGGCCGGCGCGCGACGCCGTGTTCGCGGTGCGCCGCCAGACCGGCATGGTGTTCCAGAACTTCCAGCTGTTTCCGCACCTGAGCGTCGTGCAGAACGTGATGGAAGGGCTCGTCACCGTGCAGCGCTGGCCGCGCGAGCGAGCCCGCGAACGCGCGCTCGCGCTGCTCGAGAAGGTCGGCATCGCGGACAAGGCCGACGCGTGGCCCGGCACGCTGTCGGGCGGCCAGCAGCAACGCGTCGCGATCGCGCGTGCGCTCGCGCCGTCGCCGCAGGTGCTGTTGTGCGACGAGCCGACGTCGGCGCTCGATCCGGAACTGTCCGTCGAAGTGGTCGAGGTGCTGCGCCAGCTCGCACGGGAAGGCACGACGATGCTGATGGCGACGCACGACCTGCGTCTGGCCGCGTCGATTGCACACGACGCGGTGTTTCTCGCGGAAGGCCGTATCGTCGAGGCCGGTGCGTCGCGCGACCTGTTCGGCGACCCGCGCGATCCGCGCACCGCAAAATTCATCTCGACGCTCGCGCAGGGCGTGCCGGTGTTCTGACGCGGCACGCGAAGAGCGACATGCGCGACAGCGGGCGTCAACCTTGCCCTGATGCGTCGAGCACTGCCGCGACGATCGCCTCCGGCGCATCTTCCTGCACCAGGTGGCCCGCACGCGGCACCCTGATCAGCCGGCCGTTCGCGATGCGATCGGCCAGCGCCTGCCCCTGTTCGAGCGGAATCCACGCGTCGTCCTCGCCCCACACGATGCGCACCGGAAAGTCCGGCGGCGCGTAACGCGCCTCGGCTTCCTCGATGTAGCGCTGGCGCATCTGCGCGATCTGGCGATAGAACGCGGCCTGCCCGTCGGGCGTGAGCCACGGCGCGCGGTAGATCGACAGCGCGTCGTCGCTCAGCGGCCGCGCGACGGCATTGCCGAGATACGCCGACACGAGCGCGTGATGCGCATACGCAGGCAATCCGGTGAATGCGGCTTCGTGCTGCGCGACATGACGCACGAACGGCGAACCCTGCGGCGCGATGGCGACCGGATTCACGAGCGTGAGATCCGCATAGGCGACGCCATCGAGGAAGTGCGCGCGCAGCACGGTTGCGCCGCCATAGTCGTGAGCGAGTACGCGGGGGCGTGAGATGTTCCACTCGTCGAGCAGCGCGCCGAACAGCCCGTTCTGGCGGCCGAGCGACACGTCCGCGTCCGGCATGTCGGACTGACCGTAACCGAGCAGGTCGTAGAAGAACACGCGATGACGCCGCGCGAGCCACGGTGCGATCCGGCGCCACACCTGCGACGAAAACGGCGTGCCGTGCACGAGCACGAGCGGCGGCCCTTCGCCGATCGTTCCCCACGCAATCCGGTGGCCTTCGAAAATGAAGCGGTTGGCGAGCTCGAGCATCGGCATCTCCGTGCTAACCTGTTTTGGTTGTTAACAGGTTACTCCGGATTGTCTGGGTGTGAAACCGATAGGCGCAAATAAATGGTTACTCGACACGAACCCGCGCAACCCGCGCACGTATGGGACGCAGCCGATTTCGTCGGCGGCCATCCGGCGCTCGACTTCCTCAACACGGTGGCCGACACGGGCAAGACGCGCGACGCCGACAAGCTCGTCGACTGGCCGGCCGTGCATGCGTGGGCGGAACGATCGGGGCTGCTGGCGCCGGCCGATCTGGCGCGGCTGCTGCGTCATGCGCGGCAGGACGACGCGGATGCGCTGGCGGCGCTGCATCGCTTTCGCGAAGATGCGTACACGGCAATCTTGCACCTGACGGCCGGAGGCGGCGGCACGGCCGGCGCGCGTGCGGCGGACCGGCTCGCCGTCGCGATTCGCGACGCGATCGGGCGCAGCGCGTTCGAGGCGGTCGACGGCCGGTTCGCATGGCGGCCCGCCGCGCGCGCCGTGACGCGCTGGGTCGACGCGGCCGCACTCGGCTTCGAGCAACTGCTGCGCAGCGACGATTTCGCGCGGGTGAGGCAGTGCGGCCGGTGCACGTGGTTCTTCGTCGATCGCGGCCGCGGCGTCGGACGCCGCTGGTGCGACATGCGTACGTGCGGGAACCGCGCGAAGGTGGAGGCGTTCAGGGAGCGATGACGCGCGCGCCGTACCGGTTGTCGCGCCGGGCGGTGCGCGGGCGGCGCGCGAGCGTCATGGGGCGATTTCGTGCGGCCGATGCTCCGGCCACAGCGTCGCGGCGACGAACAGCCCGGCCGCGAGGAATGGCGCACCGATTGCGAGCAGGATCGCCGTGAGGCCCCAGCGATCCCAGAAGCGGTCGACGACCGCGCGCTCGGGGGTGACGGGGTCGTACAGCACGTTGACCGCTTCGCCTTCCTGCAGGCCCGGATGCGACGCCGCCGCGCCCTGGGCGAACGTGATCTGGCGTCCGCTGTCGGTCGTGAACGCGACGATCGCCGAATACAGCGACGTGCGCGAGTGGGCCGATCGCGCACTTTTGGCGATCTCGACGACATGGCCGGTTGAGCGCGCGTAGTGGTGGGCGATCTGCCACTGACGCAGGCCGGCCGCACCGGCGCCGGCAATGAAGCCCGTGCCGATCGTGATCGGAATCAGCACGATCGCGATATCCCAGCGGCGTCGCGCCTGCTTGCGCTCGGCGCGGGTGGGCGGCGCATCGGATTGCATGCGGTGGCGCTTGCCGGCGATCAGCAGGGCGCCGATCGCGAACGACGCGACGGCGAGCAGCGCCGCCACCGCCGCCGGAAACCAGCGTTGCGCGAAATCGTCGATCAGCGCGGGGCGCTCGGGATGGACGGGATCGAGCAGGACGTCGACGTTCTCGCCGATGTCGTAGGCGGGGATGGTCGACGCCGTATTGCCGGCGACCTCGCGGCGCTGGCCGTCGGTCGCGAGATACGCGACGATCGGCCGGTACGCGCGCATCGCGTCGCTGTCCTGCACGATACGGACGACCGTGCCCGGCGTGCGCACGAGGTGGCCGGTCGCCTGGCCGGCCGTGACGGCGAGTACGCCTGCCAGTACGAGCAGCAGGGCGCCGAGCGCCAGCGCGACGAGCGCGTCCTTACCCGGCATGACCGGATCCGGTTCGTGCGTCGCACTGCGGATGCCGGTGTGATCGTTGGAGTGGCGTGTCCCGACGGACTCGCCGATATCGGCGCAACCAGGCTCTCTGAATGGTCGCGTCTCGGTTACATGCTTCCATGTCTGACGTCCCATGTTCTCTCAGTGCCGGCGGGCAAACGGCAGTGCCTGCGCCGGTCGTGTGATATTTGTCGGACGATTCTAGCGGAAACGATGCGGAGCGGGCGTGTGGTGGCGTCCTGCGACAGGGCGCGCGCGCCGCGCGTGCGGCGGCGGAAAAGGAAAAAGCCCGGTCAGCTTTCGCTAACCGGGCTTCGGAATTCCTGGTGGGGCGTGAGTGACTCGAACACTCGACCTACGGATTAAGAGTCCGCTGCTCTACCAACTGAGCTAACGCCCCCAACAGAAGAAAGATTATGCACGGGTATTTCTGGTCTTGCAAGCCCTTTCTGCAAATTTCCTGAAAATATTTCGTCACCACGACGGCAACTGTCGGCCCGATAACGAGCGATCGTAGTTTCCGCGCTCCCGGTATGATGACGCCACACGTGTTGCGCGACGGTCGCGCAACGCTTTCTGGGCTTTCGAAGATGGACGAAAATGCAGTCCGCGAATTGCTGGATCGCCTGCTGGCCCCCTGGGTCCGCTCGCTCGGTCTGGTCCCCGTGTCGATCGGCGACGACAGCGTCACGCTGCGCCTGCCGTTTTCCGGCGAATTCCGCCATTCGGGCGGCATCATCTGCGGCCAGGTGTTCACGGCGGCCGCCGACACGGCGATGGTGGTCGCGATCTCGGCCGCGCTCGGCGAGTTCCGGCCGATGACCACCGTATCGCTGAACACGAACTTCATGCGGCCCGTGCGCAAGGGCGACGTGCTCGTCACCGCGCGCGTGCTGCGGATGGGTCGCAATCTCGTATTCGGCGAAGTCGAGCTGTTCGACGAGGACGGCAAGATGGCCGTTCACGCGACGTCGACCTACGCGCTCGTCAGCTGAGCGGCGCGATGTTCGACCAGATCGTCTTTGCGGGCGGCGGCAATCGCTGCTGGTGGCAGGCTGGCTTCTGGGACGTCGCCCAGCCGGCGCTCGGCCTGCGCCCGCGCGTGATCACCGGCATCTCGGCCGGCGCGGCGACCGCGTGCATGCTGTATACCCGCGACGCCGCCTGGGTGATGCGCTATTACGAAGAGGCGCTGCGCCACAACCGGAAGAACGCGTACTGGGGCAACCTGTTCGGGCGCGAGCCCGTGTTTCCGCATTACCGGATTTACCGCCAGGCGCTGCTCGACATCTACGGCGAGCCGTTCGCGAAGCTGGCCGCGGCGCCGGAGATCCGCATCGGCGTGTCGCACGTGCCGCGCTGGCTCGGCGCGCGCAGCGCGGTGGCCGCCGGCCTCGTCGCGTACAACATCGAGAAGTACGTGCGCAAGACGCTGCATCCGACGCTCGGGCGCTCGCTCGGTTTTCGGCCGGAATTCGTGCGCGCGCAGGCCTGTACGCGCGTTGACGATCTCGCCGACCTGATCCTGCAGTCGTCCTGCACGCCGCCGTTCACGCCGGTGCTGCGCCGCGGCGGCCGGCCCGTGCTCGACGGCGGGATGGTCGACAACGTGCCGGTCGACGCGCTCGACCCGACGCCGGGCGACGTGCTGGTGCTCGTCACGCGGCTGTACCCGCGTCCGCAGATGTTCACGGTCGCGCACGGCGAGCAGCGGCGGCTGTACGTTCAGCCGTCGAGCAAGGTGCCGATTTCGAGTTGGGATTACACGAGCCCGTCGCAGATGCGGCATGCGTACGACCTCGGGCGGCGCGACGGCGAGCATTTCCTCACGCGCGTCGGCGCGATGACGGGCGGCCGCGTGGCCGCCTGAAGACGGGAAGCAGGAAAGCGGGGCCGCGCGGCAGGCGCGGCCCGCGGCGCTCAGCGCACGCGGCGCGGCGTCAGGGCTTCCGGGTTGACGACGCTCGACATGTCGCCCTGGTCGAACGCCAGGATGTTCCGGAATGCCGCACTGAAGTAGAGCTCGTAGCTTTCGCGCTCGACGTAGCCGATGTGCGGCGTGCAGATCACGTTTTCCATCCGCAGCAGGCTGTAGCCCTGCAGGATCGGCTCGCTCTCGAACACGTCAATCGCGACCATGCCCGGACGGTTGTGCGACAGCGCGTTGACCAGTGCGTTTTCCTCGAGCAGTTCGGCGCGGCTCGTGTTGACGAGCAGCGACGTCGGCTTCATCCGCATCAGGTCTTCCTGCTTCACGATCCCGCGCGTGTCGTCATGCAGGCGCAGGTGCAGCGACAGCACGTCGCTCTGCTCGAACAGCGCTTCGCGGCTTTCGGCGGCCGTATAGCCGTCGGCGCGAGCGGCCTCGAGCGAATGCTCGCGGCCCCAGATCAGCACGTTCATCCCGAACGCCTTGCCGTAGCCGGCGACGAGCCGGCCGATCTTGCCGTAGCCCCAGATGCCGAGCGTCTGGCCGCGCAGCACCTGGCCGAGGCCGAAGTTCGGCGGCATCGCCGACGTCTTCAGGCCCGACTGTTGCCACGCGCCCTGCTTGAGGTTCGCGACGTATTGCGGAATGCGGCGCTGGGCGGCCATCACGAGCGCCCAGGTCAGTTCGGCGGGGGCAATCGGCGAGCCCGTGCCTTCGAGCACGGCGATGCCGCGGTCGGTACACGCTTCGAGATCGATGTGGCTCGAAATGCGGCCGGTCTGGCTGATCATGCGCAGGTTCGGCAGCTTGGCGAGCAGTTGCGACGAAATCGGGGTCCGTTCGCGAATCAGCACGAGCGCCTCGACTTCCGCCAGACGGCTGGCGAGTTGTCCCAATCCGCGCACCGTATTGTTGAAGACCTTCACGTCGTGGTCGGCAAGCATCTCGAAGCAGTTCAGCTTGCGGACGGCGTCCTGGTAGTCGTCGAGGATGGCAATTTTCATGGTGAGCGGGTGTCGCGCGTTGAAAGCGGCGGTGGCGGCGGCGCACGTCGCGCACCCGTCCCGCCCGGCCGGGGCCGACATGATGCTACGTCGGCCGCCTTCATGGTGCCTTTTTAACAGGTTGTTACGCTCCGCCGCAATTGGCGGCGGCCTGACCCGGCGCCGCTTGCGCGATGGGTGCGGGGGTGCGCTGTTGTGTCGCATCAAATACGTCCTTCCTGATTCGGCCACATACTCGACGAGGTTCACCCAATTGTTGCTCCAATCAGAATAATTGGATCAACTATCCGCAGAAGGCGAGGATTTTTGACTATTTTTATCGTCAACCGGCGCTTTGTTGAGCAACTCTGCATCATTTCCGCTGTCGTAGGAGAATTACGCATTTGCTTCATCTTTTTGAAGTTGTAACAGCGGCAGGAGTCGTTTATGGATCATTTGCAGTCGATGCGCGTGTTCGTCAAGGTTGCAGATCTCGGCAGTTTTGCGCGGGCCGCGAGTGCAATGGATATCTCCAACGCGGTCGCGACGCGTCACGTCGCCGATCTGGAAGGCCGGCTCGGCACGCGTTTGCTGAACCGCACCACGCGCAGCCTTTCGCTGACGGAGTCGGGCCAGGTCTATCTGGAGCGGGCTCGCCAGATCCTCGATGAGCTCGAGGACGTCGAGCAGATGGTCGTTGCGCGCAATCACGAGCCGGTCGGAACGTTGCGAATCGTTGCGCCGGTCGTGTTCGGCCTGCACAATCTCGCGCCCGTATTGCAGTCGTACACGGAGAATTTCCCGAAAGTGGTGCCGGACCTCACGCTGGTCGACCGGCAGGTCGATCTCGTCGAGGAAGGCTTCGACGTCGGCATCGTCGTCACGCGCCAGATGCGTAGCGCAAGCATCGTCACGCGGCGCCTGACCACCGGCTGCATGACCGTGTGCGCGACGCCGAGCTATCTGGAGAAGCACGGCGTGCCGACCCATCCGGAGCATCTCGCCGAGCACCCGAGCCTGAGCCTGCCGACCGAATACTGGGGTGACGAGCGTGTGTTCACGGGGCCGGACGGCGAAGTGCGCGTGCGCCCGACCAACGTGATCGTCGCGAACAACACCGCAATGCTGCGCCAGTTCGCGCTGCTCGGGATGGGGGTCGCGATCCTGCCGAGCTACCTGATCGGCGGCGATATCGCGCGCGGTGCGCTCGTGCGGCTGCTGCCGGATTTCCGGCTGCCGCAGGTCGAGATCAACATCGCTTACCCGAGCCGGCGCCATTTGCCCGCGAAGGTGCGCACGTTCATCGATCACCTCGTCGAGCACTTCAGCCACTCGACCGACGCGACGATGGGCGAGCAGTGGGCCGCGCAGAGTTCGGCGCTCGCGCCGATCGGTGTCGAGACGCGTGCCGAGCAGCCGGAAGCGGCCGACCCGAACCTGTCGCCGCGCCTGCCGCGTTCGCCGCGCACGCGCGTCGCGGCGCCGTCGCCGCTGTAACGACGCGACGGCCTGGCGGCCTGGTAGCGGTTGCCGCCGGCACAAAGAAAAACGCGGATCGAGCAATCGATCCGCGTTTTTTTATGGCTGCCTGCCGGAGTTCGGCATGGCCGGGGGAGCCCCGGCCGTCAGGCCGTTAAGAGCCCGTCTTGCGCGCCGTCGTCTTGCGGGCGGCGGTCTTGCGAGCCGGTGCCGGTTTCTCTTCGGCGCCTTCCGTCACGGTTTCGGCATCCTTCGTCGCCGATTTTGCCGTCTTCTTCGCGGCAGCGGCCTTCGGCTCCTTCTTCTCGAACTCGAAGCCGATCTTGCCGTCCGGCTGCTTCACGAGGAAGGCCTTGAAGTTGCGGCCCGTGCGCGACGACTTGAAGTTCGGCAGCAGATCCGTGCGGCCGTCGGCCAGCAGCTTGCCCATCTGCTCGCGCGTGATTTCCTGCTGCAGGATCACCTTGCCCGAGCGGAAATCGCAGGTCTTCGGGTTGGCCACCGAGTGCTCGCACACGTAACTCATCCCGTGCTCGAACACACGGCCCTTGCACTTCGGGCACGCGCCGACCGGCTCCTGTGCGGAAAAGTCGGGCGCTTCGCCTTCCTCGCCGCCGGTGTCCTGGCCGAAATCGAACTCGAGCTTGTAGTTCTTCGTCTCGTCGTCGAAGGACAGCTTGAGGATCGCCGAGAACGGGCGACCCATCTTGCTGCGGAAGCCGGACAGCGGGCCGATCGTCTTCTCGCGCAGCAGCTCCTCGACTTCCGCGATCTCGAACTGCCGGCTGCCCGGGATCTTCGAGATCGAGAACTCGCACTTCGTGCATGCGAAGCGGCGGTAGTTTTCCTTCACCTGGCCGCCGCAGTTCGGGCACGGCGTCTCGAGCGTCGCGTAATCGCCGGGGATCGTGTCCGAATCGTATTCCTTCGCGCGCTTCACGATCTGCTGCGTCATGCGGGCGATTTCCTGCATGAACGCTTCGCGCCCGAGGTTGCCGCGCTCCATCTGCGACAGCTTGTATTCCCATTCGCCGGTGAGCTCGGGCGCGGTGAGTTCCTTCACGCCGAGCCCGCGCAGCAGTGTCATCAGCTGGAATGCCTTCGCGGTCGGGATCAGTTCGCGGCCCTCGCGCACGAGGTATTTCTCGCCGAGCAGGCCTTCGATGATCGCCGCGCGCGTGGCCGGCGTGCCGAGGCCCTTCGCGGCCATCGCCTCGCGCAGTTCGTCGTCCTCGACGAGCTTGCCCGCGCCTTCCATCGCGGACAGCAGCGTCGCTTCCGAGTAGCGTGCGGGCGGTTTCGTGACGAGCGCGACGGCGGCGATCTCGTCCGTCTTCACCTTCTCGTCCTTCTGCACCGGCACGAGGTTCGCATCCGCGCCTTCGGCGTCACGGCCGTACACCTGCAGCCAGCCCGGCTCGACGAGCACCTTGCCTTCGGTCTTGAAGTGATGGCCGGCGACTTCGGTGATCCGCGTCGTGACGCGGAATTCGGCGGCCGGGAAGAACACGGCGAGGAAGCGCTTCACGACCATGTCGTATAGCTTCTGCTCCGGCTCGGACAGCGACTTCGGCGCCTGCAGCGTCGGGATGATTGCAAAGTGGTCGCTGATCTTCGAGTTGTCGAAGATCCGCTTGTTCGGCTTCACCCAGCCCTTGTCGAGCACCTGCTTCGCATGCGGCAGGTAGTTGTGGCTCTCCTTGAGCATCTCGAGCGTGGACTCGACCGTCGACAGGTAGTCTTCCGGCAGCGCGCGCGCGTCGGTACGCGGGTAGGTCAGCACCTTGTGCTTTTCATACAGCGCCTGCGCGAGGCCGAGCGTGTTCTTCGCGGAGAAGCCGAAGCGGCTGTTCGCTTCACGCTGCAGGCTCGTCAGGTCGAACAGTAGCGGCGACAGCTGCGTCGACGGCTTCGATTCCTCGGAGACCGTGCCGACCTGGTCGCGACACGCGGCGACGATCGTTTCGGCAGCCGGCAGGCTCCACAGCCGGGAGTCGCGCTTTTCCGGATCGAATTCGTCGCGCTTGAATTTCGGGTCGTACCACTTGCCTTCGTAGAAGCCGCCCGCGCACGCGAATTCGGCCTTCACTTCCCAGTAGTCGCGCGGGACGAAACGGCGGATTTTCTCTTCGCGTTCGACGACGATCGACAACGTTGGCGTCTGAACGCGGCCAACTGTCGTCAGGAAGAAGCCGCCGCCCTTGCTGTTGAACGCGGTCATCGCGCGGGTGCCGTTGATCCCGACGAGCCAGTCGGCTTCCGAGCGGCAGCGTGCGGCGTCGGCGAGCGGCAGCATGTCCGCGTCGCTGCGCAGGTTCGCGAAGCCGTCGCGGATCGCCTGCGGGGTCATCGACTGCAGCCACAGGCGCTGGACCGGCTGCTTCGCCTTCGCGTGCTGCGCGATC
Organism: Burkholderia sp. HI4860; assembly: GCF_002223045.2. Lineage (NCBI taxonomy): Bacteria > Pseudomonadati > Pseudomonadota > Betaproteobacteria > Burkholderiales > Burkholderiaceae > Burkholderia > Burkholderia sp. HI4860. The sequence continues at coordinate 1,976,112 of NZ_NKFO02000003.1, forward strand.
AGGCGGAAAATCAGCTCGCCCTCGCGCCCCGCGTCACAAGCGTTGATCAGGCGGTCGACGTCCTTGCGCTTCAACAGCTTGGTGAGCACCTTGAGGCGCGACTCGCTTTTTGCGATCGGGTTCAGGTCGAAATGCGGGGGGATGACGGGCAGATGCGCGAAGCTCCATTTCCCGCGCTTGACCTCGTACTCTTCCGGGGCGGCGATTTCCAGCAGGTGGCCGACAGCGGACGAAAGGACGAAATCGTCGCTCTCGTAATACTCGTCATGCTTGGTAAAGCCGCCCAAAGCGCGTGCGATGTCGTTCGCGACAGAAGGCTTTTCCGCAATGATCAGTGCTTTGGACATGACAGGTGTGTGTTGGTAGACCGGGTTCGCCGGTTGTGGGTCCCTTTTACGACCGCTTTATAGCACACGCCGCAGCGATGGCGGCTCGGCGTGCAAAAAGCGGCCCATCATAGAGGGGGGCCGCAACGGCGGCAAGCGCCCGGCGCGGCGGGGCGCGCAAATGTGCGCGAAACCACCGCGCCGGCTCGCGAATTCAGGCTTCGACGGCCAAGATGTTGCGCAATTTCGGTGCGTGCGGCGCACCGGGTACCGCGCTCAGGTCGGACAGCATCCGCTCGACGATCGCCGCATGCGGCAGCACCGTGCCGAAGAAGCGGGCGGTGTGGGTATCTTCGATCAGGATCGTCGGGAAGTTCTCGACGTCGAGATCGTCGAGCTGGTCGGCATGCGTTTCGATGTCGATCCAGGCGAAGCAGGCGTCCGGATGCGCGTCGGCGAGCTGGTCGAAGGCTGTCCGGTAGTCGCGGCACGTGCCGCACCACTCGGCGCACAGGCAGGCGACGAGCAACGTGCCGGGATCGGCGAGGCGCTCGGCGATCCGATCCGCATCGGTGTCGAGATTCAGCGCGGGCATGGGTTTCCTTGAGTATCGTCGGCGGCCTGGCCGCCCCTATGCGGGGGAATGTAGCACGCCGTCCACGGGCGGGGTGCGCGCCACGTCAAGCCGTGCGAAGCGTCCGCCGGGAAGGCTGGCGACGCGGCCGGCCAGTTCCAGCGCCAGCAGCGCGCGGTGCAGCACGTCGTCAGGCAGGCCGCTGTGCTCGGCGAGCCATTCGTAGGTGACGGGGCCGTATCCCAATGCGGCCAGCACGGCCTTCTCTGCCGGGGTGGCGGGCAGCGGTGGCGCCGGCGAAGGTGCTTCGTCTCGGGCGGACGCGGTGGCCGGAATGGCATCGCCATGTTGGATAACACCGGCCGCGGCACGCTGAGTGCCGGTTTCGGTTTCGCGAAGGTCGCCGGTGCCCGCGCGCGGATGCCCGGAACACGCCGCACCGCTCGCCGTGCCGGCTTTCGGTTCACCCAGCCCGTATTCCTCGAGCACGTCGAGCGGCGCCGCCGTGAGCTTCGCGCCGTCGCGGATCAATGCGTGGCAGCCCTGCGCGAGCGGCGCGTGGATCGAGCCCGGCATCGCGAACACATCGCGCCCCAGTTCGTTCGCGAGCCGCGCGGTGATCAGCGAGCCGGAGCGCGGCGCGGCCTCGACGACGAGTGCGCCGACCGCGAGCGCGGCGATCAGCCGGTTGCGCTGCGGGAAGTGGGCGGCGCGGGCCGGCGTGCCGAGCGGCCATTCCGACACGATCGCGCCGTGCGCGGCGATCTCGTGGGCGAGTGCGCGGTGCCGCGCCGGGTAGACGAGATCGGCGCCGGTCGCGATCACCGCGACCGTGCCCGACCGGCCGTCGAGCCCGCCACGATGTGCGGCGGCGTCGATCCCGAGCGCGAGGCCCGACACGATCGGCAGCCCGGCGTCGGACAGTTCGCGTGCGAAGTGCGTTGCGTCGGCGAGCCCTTGCGGCGTGGCGTGACGGCTGCCGACCACGGCGAGACTGCGCGCGTGCAGCAGGTCGAGCCGGCCCTTTACATATAGCAGCAGCGGCGGATCGTGCAGGTCGCGCAGCCGCGGCGGGTAGGCAGGATCGTTGAGCGTGACGAGCGCATTGCCCGGCGCGTCGAGCCACGCGAGCGCGGCGTCGGTGCGCGCGTCGAGATCGCCGCGCTCGCTTGCGCGCACGGCCAGGGCGGCGGCGGTGCTGGTGACGGCGGCGATGGCGTGGTCGGGTGCACGCAGCAGCGCGTCCGGCGAGCCGAACGCATCGAGGAGTGCCTGCAGCACGGCGGGCGCGAGGCCGGGCGCATGCGCAAGCTGCAGCCACGCGCGCACGGCGGAGGTGGTCAGCGCTTGCGGCGACATGAGGCGCCCCTCGAATGCGGTGGCCAGCGGACCGCGTGGCGCCATGATAAAATTTTCATCATCCGAAATACTCGACAGGGCCGCGCGCGCAGGCGCCCGGCCAATTGCAGGAGGCGTGATCCGCGGCATTGATTCGCCGCGCGTCCGCCTCATCTTCATTGCATCCCGGCAGCAGCGCCAGCCGGCCGGATGGCCGATGCGGCACGCCGCTCCACCGAATACCGAACGCCATGGCTTTACTCAATATTCTTCATTACCCCGACAAGCGGCTGCACAAGGTCGCGAAGCCCGTCGACAAGGTCGACGACCGGATCCGCAAGCTCGTCGCCGACATGGCCGAGACCATGTATGCGGCGCCGGGGATCGGCCTAGCGGCCACGCAGGTCGACGTGCATGAGCGCGTGATCGTGATCGACGTCTCCGAGGAGAAGAACGAGCTGCGCGCGTTCATCAACCCGGAGATCGTGTGGTCGAGCGATGCCAAGCAGATCTATGAAGAGGGCTGCCTGTCGGTGCCCGGCATCTACGACGAAGTCGAGCGTCCCGATCATGTGCGCGTGCGCGCGCTCAACGAGCAGGGCGAGACTTTCGAGCTCGACTGCGAGGGCCTGCTGGCCGTGTGCGTCCAGCACGAGATGGATCACCTGATGGGGCGCGTGTTCGTCGAATACCTGTCGCCGCTCAAGCAGACGCGCATCAAGACGAAGATGAAGAAACTCGAACGCGCGATGTAACGCGCGTTCGCCCAGCCCGACCCCGAACGCTGTCATGACCCATACGTTGCGCGTAGTTTTTGCCGGCACGCCGGAATTCGCCGCGGCTGCCCTCGCCGCGATCCACGAGGCCGGTTTTCCGGTGCCGCTCGTGCTCACCCAGCCCGATCGCCCTGCCGGGCGCGGGATGAAGCTGCAGGCGAGCGCGGTGAAGCGCTACGCCGTCGAGCACGGGATGCCCGTCGCGCAACCGCCGTCGCTGCGCCGGGCGGGCAAGTACCCGGCCGAGGCGGCCGACGCGATCGAGCTGCTACGCTCGACGCCGCATGACGTGATGGTGGTTGCCGCATACGGCCTGCTGCTGCCGCAGGAAGTGCTCGACATTCCGCGCAACGGCTGCATCAACATTCACGCGTCGCTGCTGCCGCGCTGGCGCGGCGCCGCGCCGATCCACCGTGCGATCGAGGCCGGCGACGCCGAGACGGGCGTCACGCTGATGCAGATGGACATCGGCCTCGACACCGGCGCGATGATCGAGGAAGCGCGCATCGCGATCGCGCCCGACGAGACGACCGCGACGCTGCACGACCGGCTCGCCGCCGAAGGCGCGCGACTGATCGTCGACGCGCTCGTGAAGCTCGAGCGCGACGGTGTGCTGCCGGCGACGCCGCAACCGGCCGACGGCGTGACCTATGCGGAAAAGATCGGCAAGCACGAAGCGGCGCTCGACTGGCGCAAGCCGGCCGACGTGCTTGCGCGCCAGGTGCGTGCGTTCGATCCGTTCCCGGGCGGCGTCGCGACGCTCGACGGCGCGGCGATCAAGCTGTGGGCAGCCGAGCCGGTGGCGGCGCGCGGCGATGCGGCGCCCGGCACGATCGTCGAAGCCGCGCCTGAAGGCGTGGTTGTTGCGTGCGGCAGCGGTGCGCTGCGCGTCACGCAGTTGCAGAAGCCGGGCGGCAAGCGGCTGCCCGCGCGCGAATTCCTGGCCGGCTCGCCGCTCGCCGCGGGCCAGCGTTTCGCGCTGACCGACGTTGCCTGACGCGGCCTGACCTCCATTCGACACGGCCTGCCGGGCGTGCGCAATCGGCCGGATGGCCGAGTCGCGCGGCGCGGCAGGCGCGCGTAGAATTTCCCTTGCGCTCCCCGGTTTCGAGGTTTTCATGTTCGGCATCACCCATTTCGGCTTCTTCGTGCTGGCGGTCTTCCTGCTGAACGTCACGCCCGGCCCCGATACGGCCTATATCGTCGGCCGCAGCGTCGCGCAGGGCCGCGGCGCGGGGCTGATGTCGGCGCTGGGCATTTCGGCCGGCTGCTGCGTTCACGCGCTCGCCTGCGCGTTCGGCCTGACCGCGCTGCTCGCGGCGTCGGCTGCCGCATTCACGGTGATCAAGCTGGTCGGCGCCGCTTACCTGATCTACCTGGGCGTGCGGATGATCATCGCGAAGCAGGCGGCCGAACCGTCGGGCACGGCGGCCGCGCAAGCCGCGAAGCCGCTGCGCCAGCTGTTCATGCAGGGCTTCTGGACCAACGTGCTGAACCCGAAGGTCGTGCTGTTCTTCGTGTCGTTCTTCCCGCAGTTCGTGTCGGCCGACAGTCCGCACAAGGCATGGGCGTTCCTGACCCTCGGCGGCGTGTTCGTCGCGATGAGCACGGTGTGGACCAGTTTCGTCGCATGGGTCGCGGGCAGTGTCACGGCCCGCTTCTCCGGCAAGCCGGGCGTCAAGAAGTGGCTCGACCGCACGGTCGGCAGCGCTTTCGTCGGCCTCGGTCTTCGTCTTGCAACATCGCAACGATGAGATTGAATTTTTCCGCCAAGACCTTATCTAACAAAACGCTTACAATTCTCCGTCGCGCCCTTTTTGATGCGCGGCGGGTCCCCTGACGGATAAGGAGTGGGTATGTTCAATTGGGTCAAAACGGCGATGCTGATGGCCGCGATCACGGCCCTGTTCATCGTGATCGGCGGGATGATCGGCGGCTCGCGGGGCATGACGATCGCGCTGCTGTTCGCGCTCGGCATGAATTTCTTCTCTTACTGGTTCTCGGACAAGATGGTGCTGCGCATGTACAACGCGCAGGAAGTCGACGAGAACACGGCGCCGCAGTTCTACCGGATGGTGCGCGAGCTGGCCACGCGCGCGAACCTGCCGATGCCGCGCGTCTACCTGATCAACGAGGACGCGCCGAACGCGTTCGCAACGGGCCGCAACCCGGAGCACGCGGCAGTCGCCGCGACGACGGGCATCCTGCGCGTGCTGTCGGAGCGCGAGATGCGCGGCGTGATGGCGCACGAGCTCGCGCACGTGAAGCACCGCGACATCCTGATCTCGACGATCACCGCAACGATGGCGGGCGCGATCTCGGCCATCGCGAACTTCGCGATGTTCTTCGGCGGGCGCGACGAGAATGGCCGGCCGGCCAACCCGATCGCGGGTATCGCGGTTGCGCTGCTCGCACCGATCGCAGGCGCGTTGATCCAGATGGCGATTTCGCGGGCACGCGAGTTCGAGGCCGATCGCGGCGGCGCGCAGATTTCCGGCGATCCGCAATCGCTCGCGACCGCGCTCGACAAGATCCATCGCTATGCGGCGGGCATCCCGTTCCAGGCGGCCGAGCAGCATCCGGCCACCGCGCAGATGATGATCATGAACCCGCTGCACGGCGGCGGCCTGCAGAATCTGTTCTCGACGCACCCGGCCACCGAGGAGCGCATCGCGCGCCTGATGGAGATGGCGCGTACCGGCCGCTTCGACTAAGCCACGGCACACCGTGCGGCAGTTGCCGCGCGGGGGCCGTCTCACCACCCCGCACGCTCCGCGCTGCGGGGTGTTTCATTTGCGCGTGCCGTAAAGGGGCCAAAGGGCCTGCTGCATCGCACGCTACAATGCCCGGTTTGGGATGGCAGGGCCCACGGGCGCCGCGATCCCGCCGTTTGCCGCATTGGCTTGCTGTGCCCGCTGGCCGCGCTTGTTTGCCGAATTTGCTCCGATGACACGAACCCGTTCTACCGCTCCGTCTTCTTCCGGCCGCCCGGCGCGCCTGTCCGCGCTGCATCTCGCGCCCGATTCGCTCGGCTTCGCACTCGATGCGGCCGCGCAGGCGGTCGATGCGGTGCGGCGCGGCACCGCGCTGCCGGCGGCGTTGTCGGCGGTATTCGCGCAGATGCCGTCCGGTGCGCAGGCGCTCGCGCGCGGGGCGACGCAGGACGTCGCTTACCGGACGATGCGCCGCCTCGGCAGTGCGGACTGGCTGATCGGCCGGCTCATCAGCAAGGCGCCGCCCGCCTACGTGCATGCGGTGCTCGCCGGTGCGTTCGCGCTGCTGCTCGACCCGGCGGAAGAGGCCGCGTATCCGGCGTTCACGGTGGTCGATCAGGCTGTGACCGTGATCGGGGCGCGCCGCGAATGCGCGTTCGCGAAGGGGATGGTCAACGCGGTGCTGCGCCGTTTCCTGCGCGAGCGCGACGCGCTCGTCGCGGCGCTGCAGGACGATGTCGTCGCGCGCTGGAACTACCGCGCGTGGTGGGTCGACTCGGTGAAGCGCGCGTGGCCCGACGCATGGCAGGCGATCCTCGCGGCCGGCGAGCGGCAAGGGCCGCTGACGCTGCGCGTGAACGCGCGCCGCGCGAGCGTCGACGCGTATCTCGATACGCTGCGCGAGAACGGGATCGAGGCGACCGCCATCGGCCGGCATGCAGTGCGGCTTGCATCGGCGCTGCCGGTCGATCGCATTCCGGGGTTTGCCGACGGCGTCGTGTCGGTGCAGGACGCCGGCGCGCAGCTCGCAGCCGAATGGCTCGGCGCGCGCGACGGCATGCGCGTGCTCGACGCATGCGCGGCGCCCGGCGGCAAGACCGGCCACATTCTCGAGCTGGCCGATGCGGAAGTCGTCGCGCTGGAAAGCGATGCCGCGCGCGCGGCACGGATCGGCGAGAACCTCGTGCGGCTGTCGCTCGAAGCGGACGTGCGTGTCGGCGATGCGGGCGCCCCCGACGCCTGGTACGACGGGCGCCCGTTCGACCGCATCCTTGCCGACGTGCCGTGCTCGGCGTCCGGCATCGTGCGTCGGCATCCCGACATTCGCTGGCTGCGCCGCGAGGCCGACATCCCGGCGCTCGTCGCGGAACAGCGCCGCATCCTGGCGGCGTTGTGGCCGCTCGTGAAGCCGGGCGGCGAACTGCTTTACGTGACCTGTTCGGTCTTCCCCGAGGAAGGCGAATGGCAGGCCCGCTGGTTTGAAGCGGCCTGTGAAGATGCGGTACGATTGGACGCCCCCGGCCAGCTGCTGCCGGGCGGAGTGCAGGGAGGGGCGGCCGCCGGCGCACTCGACCAGAACACCGATCACGACGGATTTTTCTACGCGCGGTTTCAGAAACGGTGACGATCAAACACCTTTTTCCACTTCGGCTCGCGGCCGTCCTGATGGTCGCGTTGACGCTGTGCCTGGCTGTCGTCCGGCCGGCGCATGCCGAGTCGATCGCCGTGCAGCGCGCGTCGCTTCAGTCCGACGGAAGCGGCTGGGCGCTCGACGCACGTTTCGATTTCGAGCTGAACCCGAACCTCGAGGATGCCGTCAACAAGGGCATTCCGCTTTATTTCACGACCGACTTCGAGTTGAGCCGGGCGCGCTGGTACTGGTTCGACGAGCAGCCGGTGGCGGTGACGCAGACGATCCGCCTGTCGTTCCAGCCGCTCACGCGCGAATATCGCGTGTCGACGGGCGGCCTGCAGCTCGGTTTCCCGTCGCTGAAGGACGCGCTCGCGGTGGTCCGTCACATCACGTCGTGGCACGTGATCGACCGCAACCAGGTGCGCGCCGGTGAAACCTACACGGCATCGGTGCGGATGCAGCTCGATACGGCGCTGATGCCGAAGCCGTTCCAGGTCGATGCCGTGAACAACCGCGACTGGACGCTCGGGTCGGACTGGAAGCGCTTCAACTTCACGGTGACCGAACGTGCTAAATAAAGTGCGCCGCGCGGCCAGCGGGAAGAGCCTCCTCATCCGCGTGATCGTCTCGACGGTCGCGCTCACCGCGCTGCTGCTGCTCGTGCTGCTCGCGGCCGCGAGCGCGAATACCGAATTCTTCGACCGCTACTACTCGTGGCTGTACGCGACGAACATCGTCGTCGCACTCGTGTTCCTGCTCGTGGTGCTCGGGCTGATCGGGATGATCGTCGTGCGCCTGAGGAAGGGCAAGTTCGGCACGCGGCTGCTCGCGAAGCTCGCGGTGTTCTTCGCGCTCGTCGGCGTGGTGCCGGGCGGGATCATCTACATCGTGTCGTACCAGTTCGTGTCGCGCAGTATCGAGTCTTGGTTCGACGTGAACGTCGAGACGGCGCTGACGGCCGGCCTGAACCTCGGCCGCGGGATGCTCGATGCGTCGCTGTCCGATCTGCAGACGAAGGCGCGGCTGATGTCCGACCAGCTCGCGAGCGTCGATGCGAACACCAACGGCACGACGCTCACGCTGCTGCGGCTGCGCGACCAGTTCGGCGTGCAGGACGCGACGATCGTCGAGCCGAGCCGCGGCGGCTCGGGTGCGTCCCCCGACCTGCACATCGTCGCGCAGGCGTCGGGCAATTTCGCGGCGCTGATTCCGGACGACCTGCCGACGCCGCTGATGCTGAACCAGGCGCGCGAACACGGCGCGTACGCGGCGATCGAGGGTGAAGTCGACGGCGACCCGCGCGCGCACGGCGCGAAGGGTGCGCTGCGGTTGCGCGTCGTGCGGCCGATTCCCGATGCATCGACGTCGTTGTTGCAGCCGGCGGAACGCTTCCTGCAGCTCACGCAGCCGGTGCCGCCGACGCTTGCCCACAACGCGGATGCCGTGCAGCGCGCGTATCGGGAGTACCAGGAAAAGTCGCTCGGCCGCACGGGGCTGCGCAAGATGTACATCGGCACGCTGACGCTGGCGCTGTTCCTCGCGACCTTCATCGCGATGATGCTCGCGCTCGCGCTCGGCCAGCAGCTCGCGCGGCCGCTGTTCCTGCTCGCGCAGGGCACGAAGGAGGTCACGGAAGGCGACTACACGCCGAAGCGCGAGATCAAGACGCGCGACGAGCTCGGCTTCCTTACGCAGTCGTTCAACGCGATGACGCGTCAGTTGTCGGAAGCGCGGCTCGCGGTCGAGAAGAACCGCGTCGCGCTCGAGCATTCGAAGACGTATCTCGAGAGCATCCTCGCGAACCTGACGGCCGGCGTGTTCGTGCTCGACCGGCAGTTCCGGCTGACGACGGCCAATCGCGGCGCCGAGCGGATCTTCCGGCAGCCGTTCAACGCGCTGATCGGCACGACGCTCGACCGGATCGGCGTGGCCGCCGGGTTCGGCGCGATGGTGCGCAAGGCGTTCGCCGATCGCGAGGCGGCGTCCGACGGCGGCAGCGGCGATCGCGGCCACTGGCAGCAGCAGTTCGCGATCGAGGTGCCGGGCGAAGCCGATCCGCTGACCTTGCTCGTGCGCGGCACGCGCCTCGTGTCGACGGTCGAGGGGCAGGCCGACGATCCGCAGACGTCCGGTTACGTCGTCGTGTTCGACGACATCTCCGACGTGATTTCCGCGCAGCGTTCGGTCGCATGGGGCGAGGTCGCGCGCCGGCTCGCGCACGAGATCAAGAATCCGCTGACGCCGATTCAGCTGTCGGCCGAGCGGCTGCAGATGAAGCTCTCCGACAAGCTCGCCCCGCCCGATGCCGACGTGCTCAAGCGCGGCGCGACGATGATCGTCAATCAGGTCGCCGCAATGAAGCGGATGGTCGACGATTTCCGCGAATACGCGCGCACGCCGCCGGCGGTGCTCTCGAACCTGCAGTTGAACGAACTGGCGAGCGAGGTGCTCGGGCTGTACGGGGTGGGCGAAGGCAAGAGCGCGATCGTCGCCGAGCTCGCGCCGTCGCTGCCGGTGATACGCGGTGATGCGACGCAATTGCGCCAGGTGATTCACAACCTGCTGCAGAATGCGCAGGATTCGGTCGCGGAGTCGGCGCATCCGCGTGTGTTGATCGAAACCAAGACAGTAGAATATGGCGATCCCGACGCCGAGGGCAAAACGCGCGTCGCGGTACGTCTTACCGTGTCCGACAACGGGCCCGGTTTTCCGGCGCGCATCCTGACTCGCGCGTTCGAGCCTTATGTGACGACGAAGGCGAAGGGCACGGGTCTGGGGTTGGCCACGGTCAAGAAGATCGTCGATGAGCACGGTGCGCGGATCGATCTGCGCAATCGCATGCACGGCGAGACCGTCGAGGGTGCGCAGGTGTCGATCCTGTTCCTGCAGATGGCGAGCGATGCGCCAGGCGCCGAATCGGGCGTGCAGGACGGGGCGGCCCCCGCCAAGACAAAAGCAAGTGAGCAGACAAAGGCAGCGTAAATGGCAACCATCCTGGTGGTAGATGATGAAATGGGCATCCGGGAATTGCTCTCGGAGATCCTCAGCGATGAAGGACACGTCGTCGAGGCGGCGGAGAACGCGCAGGCCGCGCGGGAATACCGGTTGAATCAGGCGCCCGATCTCGTGCTGCTCGATATCTGGATGCCCGATACCGACGGCGTGACGTTGCTCAAGGAGTGGGCAGCGCAGGGGCTGCTGACGATGCCCGTGATCATGATGTCCGGGCACGCGACGATCGATACGGCCGTCGAGGCGACGAAGATCGGCGCGCTCGATTTCCTCGAGAAACCCATCGCGCTGCAGAAGCTGCTGAAGTCGGTCGAGCACGGTCTCGCCCGCGGTGCGGCGCCGGTGTCCGCGAACGCGGCGGCGAAGGCCGGTGCGGGGCAGGCGGCGGGGCCCGCGGCGGTGGCGTCCGCGGCTGCGCTGCCGACGCTCGGCGACGACATGGCTGCGGCACTCGGCCTCGCGGGCCAGACGGCCGCGATCCCGTTCGACATCCCGTTGCGCGAAGCGCGCGATGCGTTCGAGCGCGCGTACTTCGAATATCACCTCGCGCGCGAAAACGGCAGCATGACGCGCGTCGCGGAGAAGACGGGCCTCGAGCGCACGCACCTGTATCGCAAGCTCAAGCAGCTCGGTGTCGAGCTCGGCAAGAAGCCGTCCGAAGGCGCCGTATAAAATATTTTGCGAAAGTACTTGCTCAAGTGAAGAAGGGTGGATATACTTTCTCTTCTTCGTTGGCCCGGTAGCTCAGTTGGTAGAGCAGCGGATTGAAAATCCGCGTGTCGATGGTTCGATTCCGTCCCAGGCCACCAGAATTAAAACCCCAAGAATCGGAAGGTTCTTGGGGTTTTTCGTTTGTGGTGAGGTTTGCGTGACGCGTGGCGTGGGATGGTGTGCCCGGCAGTGTTCATGAGGGCATGATAAAATCCGTGTCCGCTCAATAACTTAGCGCATCGCTTCATGCGCACGGCAGGCTGCCAGCGTGGCGCCGCCGTGGCGCGCGGCAACGATGCCGCGCGATGGGCGGTATAAGCGCTCCGCCGCGTTCGCGGCCGATTGCGCTGCCTATACTGGTCGAGCCGGCCCAGGCCGGCACGCGTCGGGCCGCCCGGCGGCAGCCGGCCCCGGGGCGCAGCGCGAGGCGAGCCTACACATTCACGGAGTATCACGGTGATTCGGACAGACGCTAAAGACGGCGCGCTCGTGTTGTTTTCCGGCGGGCAGGACTCGGCCACGTGCGTGGCATGGGCCCTCGAACGCTACCAGACGGTCGAGACGCTCGGCTTCGATTACGGCCAGCGCCACCGCGTCGAGCTCGAATGTCGCGAAGGCGTGCGCGAAGCGCTGAAGCGTGACTTTCCCGCCTGGTCGGACCGGCTCGGTGACGATCACATGATCGACCTGTCGGTGCTCGGCGCGATCAGCGATACCGCGATGACGCGCACGATCGAGATCGAGACGGCGGCGAACGGCCTGCCGAACACGTTCGTGCCGGGCCGCAACCTGATGTTCATGACGATCGCCGCGGCGATCGCCTATCGCCGCGGGCTGCGCGTGCTGGTCGGCGGGATGTGCGAGACGGATTTCTCGGGCTACCCCGACTGCCGCGACGACACGATGAAGGCGCTGCAGGTCGCGCTGAACCTCGGGATGGATACGCGCATCGTGCTCGAGACGCCGCTGATGTGGCTCGACAAGGCGCAGACGTGGCAACTCGCCGAACAGCTCGGCGGCGAAGCGCTCGTCGAACTGATCCGCGTCGAGACGCACACGTGCTACGTGGGCGAGCGCGCGGAGCTGCACGAGTGGGGCTTCGGTTGCGGCGAATGCCCGGCCTGCAAGCTGCGCAAGCGCGGTTACGAGGCCTACCTGAAGGGCGAGCGGGTGACCGAAGCGCCGCTGTGATGCAGCAGCCACGGCAGCGCCTGGTGATTAACGGATTCTGATCGACAACGAGCGGCGCGAGCCGGACGAAGGACGATGACTTACGCGGTCAAGGAAATTTTCTACACGTTGCAGGGCGAGGGCGCGAACGCGGGCCGGCCGGCCGTGTTCTGCCGGTTCGCCGGCTGCAACCTGTGGTCGGGCCGCGAAGAGGATCGTGCGGAGGCCGTGTGCCGCTTCTGCGATACCGACTTCGTCGGCACCGATGGCGAGAACGGCGGCAAGTTCAAGGACGCCGAAGCGCTCGTCGCGACGATCGCCAGCTTGTGGCCAGAAGGCGAGGCGCACCGCTTCGTCGTTTGCACGGGCGGCGAGCCGATGCTGCAGCTCGACCAGCCGCTCGTCGACGCGCTGCATGCGGCCGGCTTCGAAATCGCGATCGAGACCAACGGCTCGCTGCCGGTGCTCGAATCGATCGACTGGATCTGCGTGAGCCCGAAGGCCGACGCGCCGCTCGTCGTCACGAAGGGCAACGAGCTGAAGGTCGTGATCCCGCAGGACAACCAGCGGCTGGCCGACTACGCGAAGCTCGACTTTGAGTATTACCTCGTCCAGCCGATGGACGGCCCGTCGCGCGACCTCAATACGAAGCTCGCGATCGACTGGTGCAAGCGTCATCCGCAGTGGCGGCTGTCGATGCAGACCCACAAATATCTGAACATTCCCTGAGCCCCGGCTTTTGACATCGTGCTGATTACCCGAAAACTCGAATTCGACGCGGGCCACCGCATTCCCGACCACCGCAGCCAGTGCCGGAACCTGCATGGCCATCGCTATGTGCTCGAAGTCACGCTGCGCGGCGATCTCGTCGATACCGAGGGGGCGCCCGACCGCGGCATGGTGATGGATTTCGCCGACGTGAAGGCGCTCGCGATGGAGCACCTGGTCGGCAAGTGGGACCACGCGTTCCTGGTCTATGCGCGCGACGACGTCGTGCGCTCGTTCCTCGAGCAGATGGCCGACCACAAGACGGTCGTGATCGACCGGATTCCGACCGTCGAGAACCTCGCGGCGATCGCGTTCAACATCCTCGCGAACGTGTACGACGCGCACTACGGCGTGAACCTGCGGCTCGAACGCGTGCGCCTGTACGAAACGCCGAACTGCTGGGCCGACGTCGAGCGCCAGCCCGGCCGCTGATCCCGCCTTCCCGGCAGCCCCGCCAGCCGGTGCGGGCTGCCTGACGCCGCCCCCCGCGGCCCCGTCCCGCCTCGCTCCCCGTCCGTTTCCACATTCCGCGTAACGCCGCGCTATGATCGTTGCGTGGCGCCGAAAAACGCTGTCACGCGTCATTGCGCGACCGGCGCTGTCAGATCGGCCGCCCACGGCCGACCAACATTCCAGGGCCCGGTCCCGGCGCCGCCGTGCAATGCTTGCCCGGCGTGTCGCGCGCCGCTTTGCCCGTTGCTTGTCCCGTTCGATTGCCGTTCCGTCCAGGAGGCCGTATCGATGAGCACGCTCACCAATTCCCTCAAACAACGCCTGCGCGACGGCGACGAGCCGCTGTACGGCCTGTGGCTGTCGCTCGGCAGCGACTCGGCCGCGGAAGCGCTCGCGCATGCCGGCTACGACTGGCTCTGCATCGACATGGAACACGCGCCGAACGACAGCCGCGATGTTGCATCGCAGCTGCGCGCGATCGCAGCCGCCCATCTGCCGAGCGAGCCCGTCGTGCGCGTGCCGGCGCGTGAGCCGTGGCTCGTGAAGCGCGCGCTCGATGCGGGCGCGCGCACGCTGATGTTTCCCTGCATCGAGACGCTCGACGATGCCGCGCACGCGGTGCGGCTCACGCGCTATCCGTCGCCCGATTCGCCGGACGGGCTGCGCGGCGTCGCCGGCATGGTGCGCGCGGCGGCGTTCGGCATGCGTCGCGACTACGTGCAGACGGCGAATGCGCAGGTTGCGGTGATCGTGCAGATCGAATCGGCGCGCGGCGTCGACGAAGTCGAGCGGATTGCGGCGCTGCCCGGCGTCGATTGCCTGTTCGTCGGCCCGGCCGATCTCGCGGCGAGCCTCGGGCACCTCGGCGACATCCGTCACCCGGACGTCGAAACCGCGATGGCGCGCGTGCTCGCGGCTGGCCGGCAGGCCGGCGTCGCGGTCGGGATCTTCGCGGGCGATACGGCTGCCGCGCGCCAGTATCGCGAGGCCGGCTACCGGATGATCACGGTGTCGGCCGACGTCAGCTGGTTGTTGCGCGCCACGCGGCAGGCGCTGCAGGAGGTGCGGTCATGAACGGTGGCGATGGCGCGTGCCGTGGGCGCGCGCAGGGTGGGTTCGGGAGGCGCCGGCAGGTCGGCGCGGTGGTCTGCCTGTGGGCCGTGTGGATCGCGGCCGCCGCGCAGGGCGCGCCGCAAGCGAAGCCCGATCCGTCGCACGAGACGCAGTCGGCAGTCGCCGACTACAACGCCGGCGACTTTCGTGCGGCGCTGGTGCAGTTCCACGACGCGGCCGAGCGCGGCGACCGTCTCGCGCAATTCAACTACGCGATGATGCTGCTGACGGGCGAAGGCGTGACCGCAAACGTCGACGAAGGGCTGCGCTGGCTGAAGCGCGCGGCCGACGCGAACATGTCGCATGCGCAGTACGTATACGGCCGGATGTTCGACGACGGCGAGTTCGTCGCGCGCGATCCGGCCGAAGCGCACCGCTGGTTCCTGCGGGCGGCGAAGCAGGGGCACGTGCAGGCCGAGCTGTCGCTCGCGAACCAGTTCCTCGACGGGCGCGGCACGCCGCGCGACAACCGGCAGGCGTTCACGTGGTACAAGCAGGCCGCCGACGCGGGCGAGCCGACCGCGCAGTACGTGACCGCGTCGTTCTACGAGCGCGGAGGCGACGGCGTCGCGCAGAACCTCAACATCGCGCGCGCGTATTACGCGGCGGCGGCCGCGCAGGGCGACGAGACGGCCGGGCTGAAATTCAAGGAGCTGAGTGCGCGGCTGAAGGCGCAGGGGCCGGCATCGGGTGCCGGCGCGGAACCGGGCGGGGCGCACGCGCCGCCGCCGTGAGCGGGGGCGCGCGCCGTGCGGCACTGCGTGGCCGCGTTGTCATCCGCGGTCGAAAAAAACGGCGCCGAAGCGCCGTTTTTCTTTATGCGGTGCGTGCCGCGCGGTCAGCTCTTCATCAACCGCCGCTGCCGCCCGACGCTCATGATCATCCCGATCGCGATGCCGAGTGTCGTGAGCGCGGTGCCGCCATAACTCATGAACGGCAGCGGCACGCCGACGACCGGCAGCACGCCGCTCACCATCCCGATGTTGACGAACGCATAGACGAAGAACGCAAGCGTGAGCGAGCCCGCGAGCAGGCGGCCGAACAGCGTCGCGCCCTGCGCGGCGATATAGAGGCCGCGCGCGATCAGCGCCATGTACAGCGTCAGCAGCACGAGCCCGCCGACGAGCCCCCATTCCTCGGAGAACACCGCGAAGATGAAGTCGGTGTGCTTCTCCGGAATGAATTCGAGGTGAGCCTGCGTGCCTTTCAGGTAGCCCTTGCCGAGCACGCCGCCCGAGCCGATCGCGATCACGGCCTGGATCGTGTGGAAGCCCTTGCCGAGCGGGTCGGAAGTCGGGTCGAGCAGCGTACACACGCGGTGCTTCTGGTAATCGTGCATCAGCGGCCACTGCACTTCGGGCTGGCAGATGCGCTCTTCGAACACGGCGATCGAGCCTACCGCGATCACGCCCGCGACGAGCACCGGCACGATCAGCTTGAACGACAGGCCGGCGAGGTAGATCACGAAGAAGCCGGCCGCGAACACGAGCAGGCCCGTGCCGAGGTCGGGCTGCTTCGCGATCAGCCCGACCGGCACCAGCAGGATCCCGAACGCGGCGATGAAGTCGTACCAGCGCAGCCCGCCTTCGCGGCGCTGGTAGTACCACGCGAGCATCAGCGGTGTCGCGATCTTGAGGATTTCCGACGGCTGGATCACGACGCCGACGTTCAGCCAGCGCTTCGCGCCCTTCTTGGTCATCCCGAACAGCGCGACGGCGACCAGTAGCGCGACCCCGAACGTGTAGAGCGGGACCGCGAAGCGCATCAGCGTCGTGGGCGGGATGTTGGCGATCACCCACATCAGCACGAACGTCAGCAGGATGTTGCGCAACTGGTCCTCGACGCGGCCCGGCATGTCGATCGCCGCGCTGTACAGCGTGACGATGCCGACGCACAGCAGCAGGAACACGATGAGGGCGAGCGGGCGGTCGAAGCCCGCGAACATCTGCTTGATCTTGTCGAGCCAGGCGCGCTTGTCGAATTGCATGCCTTTCTCCGTTAATGAGCGGTGCCGGCGTCCGCCGCTTTCGCGGGGGCCGTTGCACGGTGATTGTCGTCGCGCGGCGTGGCGACGAGCGGCTGCGCATCGCTGGCGGGCCGGCGTGGCCGGTGCGGGCGCCGGATCGGCGGCAGGCTCGCGGCCCGCGGCGCAGCGGCACTGGCGTTGGCCGGCGGGGCAGCGCTGGCGCTGGCGGCAGCCGCAGCTTCGGACGCGGCCGCGGCCGATGCCGCTTCCGCCGCGCTGGCCGCGCTCGGCACGACCGGCTGCGGCAGCGCGGTAAAGCCGGCCGCGACGGCAGCCGGCTTGTTCGCGTCGCCGATCACCGGCGCGTTGATGGGTTCGGTCGCGGACGCCGCGGCAGCCACGGCCGCGGCCTCGTTCTGCGGGTTCTGGCGGTCGACGAGGTAGAAGTCGAGCACGCGGCGCGCGATCGGGCCGGCGGCCTGCGCACCCCAGCCGCCGTTCTCGACGACCAGCGCGACGGCGATCTGCGGATGGTCGACCGGCGCGTACGCGATGAACAGCGCGTGGTCGCGCAGGTGCTCGGCGAGCAGGTGGCCCTTGTAGTTGGAGCCTTGCAGCGAGAACACCTGCGCGGTACCGGTCTTGCCGGCGGCGAGGTACGGCGCGCCGCGGAACACCTTGTACGCGGTGCCGGACGGGTTCTCGATCACGTTCTCCATCCCGCGCTTCACGACGTCGATGTCGGCCTGCTTGAGCGGGATCGTTTCGCTTTCCTTCGGCACGGTCAGGCGGCGCCCGCGCGTGATCGGATCCTCGACTTCCTTCACGAGGTGAGGCTTCATCACGACACCGTTGTTCGCGAGCGTCGCGGTCGCGTGCGCGAGCTGCAGGATCGTGAACGAGTTGTAGCCCTGGCCGATCCCGAGGCTGATCGTCTCGCCGTCGAACCACTTCTGCTGCGCGGCCTTCTTGAACGCTTTCTTCTTCCAGTCGGTCGACGGCAGGATCCCGCGCGCCTCGCCCTGGATGTCGATCCCGGTGATCTGGCCAAAGCCGAACGGCTTCATGAAGTTCGCGATCGAGTTCACGCCGAGGTCGCGCGCGAGCATGTAGAAGTAGGTGTCGTTCGACACCATGATCGCCTTGTTCATGTCGACCCAGCCCTGGCCCGAGCGCACGTCGTTGCGGAACGTGTGGCCGCCGAACGTGAAGTAGCCGGGATCCTGGAAGCCCCAGCCCGGCGTGCGCTTGCCGAGCGTCAGGCCGGCGAGCGCCATGAACGGCTTGTACGTCGAGCCGGGCGGGTAGGTGCCGTGCAGCGGGCGGTTCAGGAGCGGCTTGTCGGTCGAGTTGTTCAGCTCGTCCCAGGTCTGCTGGTCGATGCCGTCGACGAACGAGTTCGGGTCGAAGCTCGGCGACGACACGAACGCGAGCACGTCGCCCGTCTTCGGCTCGATCGCGACCAGCGCGCCGCGCTTGCCGGCGAACGCCTGCTCGGCCACCTGCTGCAGCCCGATGTCGAGCGACAGCACGAGGTTGTTGCCGGGCGTCGCCTGCGTGCGCGACAGCGTGCGCACGGGCCGGCCGCCGGCCGTCACCTCGACTTCCTCGAAGCCCGTCAGCCCGTGCAGCTCGGTCTCGTAGCTCTGCTCGACGCCGATCTTGCCGATGTAGTCGGTGCCCTTGTAGTTGTTCGCGTCGCGGCGCGGATCGTAGTTTTCCTGATCGCTGTCGTTGTCGTCGCTCATCGCGTCGATGCGATCCTGGTCGCGCTTCGAGATCCGGCCGATGTAGCCGATCACGTGCGCGGCCGTCGTGCCGAGCGGATATTGCCGGAACAGCCGTGCGCGCACGTCGACACCGGGGAAGCGGAAGCGCTGCGCGGTGAAGCGCGCGACTTCGGCGTCGGTGAGGCGGGTGCGGATCGGCAGGCTCTCGAAGTTCTTCGAGTCTTCCTGCAGCTTCTTGAAGCGGCGGCGGTCGCGCGCGTCGATCGGGATGATCTCGGACAGCTTGTCGATCGTGTTGTCGAGCGTGTCGTCGAGCTTCGACGGCGTGATCTCGAGGGTATAGGCCGAATAGTTCTTCGCGAGGATCACGCCGTTGCGGTCGGTGATGATCCCGCGGTTCGGCACGATCGGCGCAACGGAGATGCGGTTTTCCTCGGCCTGCAGCGCGTATTTGCCGTGCTGCATCAACTGCAGGTAGAAGAAGCGGCTCGCGAGCAGCCCGAAGCAGACGAACACGAACACGCCCGCCGCCGCGACGCGCAGGCGGAACTTCGAGAGCTGCTGTTGGGTGTCGTTGAATTCGGTCATGCGGTTAGGAGCGATCTGACACGCGCACGCCGTGCGGGCGCGGGCGAGGTGCCGCCCCGGAGCGCGGCGCGCGGCGGGCGTGGAGGCGGCGGGTATTCAAGGCAGGCCCCTGGCTCAGATGGGGCGCGTATCGTCCGGATCGACCGGGCGGCGTTGCGGCATCAGCAGCAGGTGGCTCGCGATCGGCCACAGCGCGGCTTCGACGAAGCCGTCCACCAGGTAGCGCCAGCCCGGGAACGCGGCGCCCATCACGAGGCGGATCACGAACGGCACGAGCTGCGCGACGACCAGGAGCGGCGTGACGTACAGCACCTGCACGCCGATCGGCATCCACAGCACGCGGCGGTGGATCGTGATCGCGCCGTACGACAGCAGCGTATAGGCGAGCGCATGCTCGCCGAGCAGCCCCGCGTCATGCACGTCCATCAGGATGCCGAGCGCGAATGCGACGCCCATCCCGACCTTGCGCGGCTGGTGGATGTTCCAGAACAGCAGCACGAGCGCGACGAAGTCGGGCACGCCGGGCAGGCGGCCCCACGGCATCAGGTTCAGCAGGAACGCGGCGGCGAGGCTGAAGACGATGAAGTACGGATTGACCGGCTGCAGGATGTATTGCGGGCGATTCATCGCTGGGCTCCTGATTGCCCGGCCGCGGGCTTCGCGGGCGTGGCGGCGGGCTTGGCCGGCGCGGCCGGTGCCGCAGGCGCGGGCTTCGCGCCGGGCTGGGCCGCGGCGGCCGGCTTCGCGTTCGCGTCAGCCTTCTCGCTCTTTTCGCCCTTGGCTGCGGCTTTCGCGCCTTTCTTGCCCTTCGCGTTCTTGTCGGCGGCCGGATCGGGCTCGGCCGGGCGCGGCGGGATGTCGTTCTGGTAATGCAGCACGAGCATCTGGCGCGCGCCGCGCACGGCGGCGATCGGCGCGCAGGTCACGCGTGCGAATGCCGTATCCGCGAGCTTGTCGACGCGCACGACCTTCGCGACCGGCAGGCCGGGCGGGTAGACGCCGTCGAGGCCGCTCGTGACGAGCTCGTCGCCGACGACGAGATCCGCGCTGGTCGGCACGAAGCGCAAATCGAGCGAATCGCCCTTCGGCGTGCCGTAGATCACGCTGCGCAGGCCGGTGCGCAGCACCTGCACGGGAATGGCGAGATCGCGGTCGGTGACCAGCGTGACTTCGGACTGCAGCGGGAACACGCGCGTGACCTGGCCGACCACGCCGTTCTCGCTGACGACGGGCGCGCCGTTCTGGATGCCCTGCTGCGACCCCTGGCCGATCACGATCTTCTGCGTGAACGGGTCGCTCGTGTCGTACTGGATCTCAGCCGGCGTCGATTGCGTCGCGATGTGCTGGCGCAGCTCGAGCACCGCGCGCAGGTGCGCGTTCTCCTGCGTGAGCACGGCGGCCTGGTTGGCTTGCGTGGACAGCTGCAGGTTGCGCTTGCGGAGGTCGTCGTTCTCGTGGCGCAGCGATGCGCCGGTGACGGCGATGTCGGCCGCGCCCATGAACAGGTCGCGCGGCACGAGCGCGGCGCGCTGCAGCGGATAGAGCACGGTGCCGAGCACGCCGCGGACGATTTCGAGCGTGCTGAAGCGCGCGTCCGAGACGAGGAGCGCGATGGCGAGGGCAACGAAGAAGATGAGCCGCGCGAGCGCGGGCGGACCTTGCTTGAAGAGGGGCGGCGGACTGTATTCCATGGTCGGCGCCGGGCGCGAATGATCGGTTAAATGATGCTCAGACGCGCAAACGGCGCGGCGGTTCGTTCTAAACGAGCGAGCCGGCCACGCCGCGGTTGCGTCATGTCAGGGAACTGCCTGGACGATCACTCGTACGAGAAGATGCTGCCCAGCTTGTCCATGCGCTCGAGCGCCATGCCCGAACCACGCACGACGCAGGTGAGCGGATCTTCCGCGACGAGCACCGGCAGGCCGGTTTCTTCCGCGAGCAGGCGATCGAGGTCGCGCAGCAGTGCGCCGCCGCCCGTCAGCATCATCCCGCGTTCGGCGATGTCGGCGCCGAGTTCCGGCGGCGTCTGTTCGAGCGCGATCTTCACCGACGACACGATCTGGTTCAGCGGATCGGTCAGCGCTTCGAGGATTTCGTTGCTGGAGATCGTGAAGCTGCGCGGAATGCCTTCCGACAGGTTGCGGCCCTTCACTTCCATTTCCTTGACTTCGGAGCCCGGGAACGCGGAGCCGATTTCCTTCTTGATCGCCTCGGCGGTCTGTTCGCCGATCAGCATCCCGTAGTTGCGGCGGATGTAGTTGACGATCGCTTCGTCGAACTTGTCGCCGCCGACGCGCACCGAGCCCTTGTACACGATGCCGCCGAGCGAGATCACGCCGACTTCCGTCGTGCCGCCGCCGATGTCGACGACCATCGAGCCGGTGGCTTCCGACACCGGCAGGCCCGCGCCGATCGCAGCGGCCATCGGCTCTTCGATCAGGTAGACCTGCGAGGCGCCGGCGCCGTGCGCGGCTTCCTTGATCGCGCGGCGCTCGACCTGGGTCGAGCCGCACGGCACGCAGATGATGATCCGCGGCGACGGCGAGAACATGCGCGACTCGTGGGCCGTCTTGATGAACTGCTTGATCATCTGCTCGGTGACGGTGAAGTCGGCGATCACGCCGTCCTTCATCGGGCGGATCGCCTCGATGTTGCCCGGCACCTTGCCGAGCATCTGCTTGGCTTCCTTGCCGACTGCCTGGATGGTCTTCTTGCCGTTGGGGCCGCCTTCCTGGCGGATCGACACGACGGAGGGCTCATCGAGCACGATGCCCTTGCCGCGCATGTAGATCAGGGTGTTTGCGGTGCCGAGGTCGATCGCGAGATCGTTGGAGAAGTAGCTGCGCAAAAAACCGAACATTCAGAATCCTGTTTCGCTCTGGGCCGGCCCTGCATAGCGAGCGCTGAGGGCGGCAGCGGAAAAAATAACAGCCTCGGGAAGCGTGGCGGAAGCGGCCGCCGCGGCGCACGAAGCTGCGAGTGATGTCTACCGGGGATCGCACGATGCACGCACGGCCTGCCGAAGCGGGGCGAAACGGTGCGGGAAAAGGCTGCCGGGTTTGGGTCGAACGCGTAATGATACCTTATAATTTCACGGTATTTGAATCGAAACGGGCGGTATTTTTGCCGCTTCGGCCCCGATTTTTGAGGGTGGGATCGCACCCTCCAACCCCCCGCCGCAGCGCTGCTTTCGATGCGCTGCGCAGCCTTGTTTTTCCGGTGATCGCATGGCCCTGACCCTGACCGATGTGAAACGCATCGCGCACCTGGCGCGACTCGAAATGGCCGACGCCGACGCCGAGCACATGCTCGGCCAGCTCAATGAACTCTTCGGCCTCGTCGAGCAGATGCAGGCGGTCGACACCGCCGGCATCGCGCCGCTCGCCCACCCGATCGAACAGATCCAGGCAGTCGCGCAGCGCCTGCGCGACGACGCCGTGACGGAAGCCGTCAATCGCGACGACAACCAGCGTCCGGCGCCGGCCGTCCAGGACGGCCTCTATCTCGTGCCGAAGGTGATCGAGTAAGCATTCGATGACAAGCGCGCCGCCGCCTCTGCGCCGCGCGCCACCCAGAATTCCCAGGAAAACCACTCAATGCACGCAAAAAGCCTGACCGAACTGCGCGCCGCGCTCGCCGCCAAGGAATGCTCGGCCGTCGAGCTCGCGCAGCTCTACCTGAAACGGATCGAAGCCGCGCGCGACCTGAACGCGTTCGTCCACGTCGACGCCGATCTCACCCTCGCGCAGGCGAAAGCCGCCGATGCCGAGCTCGCGCGCGGCGCGGGCGGCGCGCTCACCGGCCTGCCGATCGCGCACAAGGATGTCTTCGTCACGCGCGGCTGGCGCTCGACCGCCGGCTCGAAGATGCTCGCGAATTACGAGAGCCCGTTCGACGCGACCGTCGTCGCCCGCCTGCAGGCGGCCGGCATGGTCACGCTCGGCAAGACCAACATGGACGAGTTCGCGATGGGCTCGTCCAACGAGAATTCGGCGTTCGGCGCGGTGAAGAACCCGTGGGACACGAACGCGGTGCCGGGCGGCAGCTCGGGCGGCAGCTCGGCCGCGGTGGCCGCGCGCCTCGCGCCGGCCGCGACCGGCACCGACACCGGCGGCTCGATCCGCCAGCCCGCGTCGTTCGCGGGCGTGACGGGCATCAAGCCGACCTACGGCCGCGTGTCGCGCTACGGGATGATCGCGTTCGCGTCGTCGCTTGACCAGGGCGGCCCGATGGCGCAGAGCGCGTCCGACTGCGCGCTGCTGCTGAACGGAATGGTCGGCTTCGACGAGCGCGACTCGACGAGCCTCGAGCGTGACGACGAGGATTTCACGCGCCACCTCGGCCAGCCGTGGGCGGCCGGCAACGATGCGGGCAAGCCGCTCGCGGGCCTGCGCATCGGCCTGCCGAACGAGTATTTCGGCGATGGCCTCGCCGACGACGTGCGCGCGGCGATCGACGCGGCGCTCAAGCAATACGAAGCGCTCGGCGCGACGCTCGTGCCGGTGTCGCTGCCGAAGACGGAACTGTCGATTCCCGTGTACTACGTGATCGCGCCGGCGGAGGCGTCGTCGAACCTGTCGCGATTCGACGGCGTGCGCTTCGGCCACCGCGCCGCGCAGTACGGCGACCTGCTCGACATGTACAAGAAGTCGCGCGCGGAAGGCTTCGGGCCTGAAGTGAAGCGCCGGATCCTGGTCGGCACGTACGTGCTGTCGCACGGCTACTACGACGCGTACTACCTGCAGGCGCAGAAGATCCGCCGCATCATCGCGAACGATTTCCAGGAAGCGTTCAAGTCTTGCGACGTGATCATGGGCCCGGCGTCGCCGACGGTCGCATGGGATCTCGGCTCGAAGGGCGACGATCCGGTGCAGATGTATCTCGCGGATATCTACACGCTGTCGGTGAGCCTCGCCGGCCTGCCCGGCATGAGCGTGCCGTGCGGCTTCGGCGCGGGCGCGAATGCGAAGCGCCCGGTCGGCCTGCAGATCATCGGCAACTATTTCAACGAAGCCCGGATGCTGCAGGTCGCCGACGCGTTCCAGCGCGCGACCGACTGGCACAAGCAAGTTCCGGCAGGGGTGTAAGCACATGGCTACTCAGTGGGAAGTCGTTATTGGTCTCGAGACGCACGCGCAGTTGTCGACCGTCTCGAAGATTTTCTCGGGCGCGTCGACGCAGTTCGGCGCCGAGCCGAACACGCAGGCCTGCCCGGTCGACCTGGCGCTGCCGGGCGTGCTGCCGGTGCTGAACCGCGGCGCGGTCGAACGCGCGATCCGCTTCGGCCTCGCGATCGGCTCGACCATCGCGCCGCGCAGCATCTTCGCGCGCAAGAATTATTTCTACCCCGATCTGCCGAAGGGCTATCAGATCAGCCAGTACGAGATTCCGGTCGTGCAGGGCGGCCAGATCACGATCCAGGTGCCTGCCAACGAAAAGGCCGGCAAGGAAGCGTACGAAAAGACGATCAACCTGACCCGCGCGCACCTCGAGGAAGATGCGGGCAAGTCGCTGCATGAAGACTTCGCCGGGATGACGGGGATCGACCTGAACCGCGCGGGCACGCCGCTGCTCGAAATCGTCACCGAGCCGGAAATGCGCAGCGCGGCCGAGGCCGTGGCCTACGCGAAGGCGCTGCACGGGCTCGTCGTGTGGCTCGGCATCTGCGACGGCAACATGCAGGAAGGCTCGTTCCGCTGCGACGCGAACGTGTCGGTGCGCCCGGTCGGCCAGGAGAAGTTCGGCACGCGTGCGGAAATCAAGAACCTGAACTCGTTCCGGTTCCTCGAGGAAGCGATCAACTACGAAGTGCGTCGCCAGATCGAACTGATCGAGGACGGCGGCGAAGTCGTGCAGGAAACGCGCCTCTACGATCCGGACAAGCGCGAGACGCGTTCGATGCGCAGCAAGGAAGACGCGCACGACTACCGCTATTTCCCCGACCCCGACCTGATGCCGCTCGTGATCGGCCAGGACTGGATCGAGCGCGTGCAGTCCGGGATGCCCGAGCTGCCGGCCGCGATGCAGCAGCGTTTCGCCGACGAATACGGCGTGTCCGCGTACGACGCCGGCGTGCTGACGTCGAGCAAGGCGATGGCCGCGTACTTCGAGGCCGTGGTCGCGAAGGCCGGCACCGCGAACGCGAAGATCGCCGCGAACTGGCTGATGGGCGACGTCTCGTCGCAGCTGAACCGCGACGGCATCGAAATCGACGCGATTCCGGTATCGGCCGCGCAGCTCGCGCTCGTGCTGCAGCGCATCGCCGACGGCACGATCTCGAACAAGATCGCGAAGGAAATCTTCACGACGATCTGGGACGAGAAGGCCGACGACGAAGGCGCGGCCGATCGCATCATCGACGCGAAGGGGCTGAAGCAGATCTCCGATACCGGCGCGCTGGAAGCGATCATCGACGAGGTGCTCGCGGCGAACGCGAAGTCGGTCGAGGAATTCCGCGCGGGCAAGGAAAAGGCGTTCAACGCGCTGATCGGCCAGGCAATGAAGGCGACGAAGGGCAAGGCCAATCCGCAGCAGGTCAACGAACTGCTGAAGAAGAAGCTCGGCTGAGCATGACCGCGCGCCTGAACCGCGCATGACGACGGGCCGCCCCGAACCGGATCGGGGCGGCCCGTTGCGTTTGGTGGATGCGTTATCGTATGCACCACAGCGTCCAACGGAGGAACGAATGGCGAAACAACCGTCGCTCGACGATTTCCGCGTGCCGTACAGCACGCGCGAGAAGGAAGCCGCAGCATTCAAGCTCGATGCGTTCGACCCGGCCGCGAAGCCGTTCTCGTCCGGTTCGAAGGACGACGACCGCGCGCGGCTGTCGGCCGTGTCGACCGAGCTCGACGTGCAGCAGGAGCGCCTGCACACGCAGCAGAAGAAGCGCGTGCTGCTCGTGCTGCAGGGGATGGATACCAGCGGCAAGGACGGCACCGTGCGTGCGGTGTTCCGCGAGGTCGATCCGCTCGGCCTGCGCGTCGTGTCGTTCAAGGCGCCCACGCCGATCGAGGCCGCGCACGACTTCCTGTGGCGCGTGCATGCGCAGGTGCCGGCCGCGGGCGAGCTCGCGATCTTCAACCGCAGCCACTATGAGGACGTGCTCGTGCCGCGCGTGCTCGACCTGATCGACACGAAGGAATGCGAGCGCCGCTACCGGCAGATCCGCGATTTCGAGACGATGCTGGTCGAGAACGGCACGACGATCATCAAGTGCTTCCTGCACATCTCGAAGGACGAGCAGCGCGCACGGCTGCAGGCGCGCATCGACGATCCGACCAAGCACTGGAAGTTCGACATCTCCGATCTCGACGCGCGCAAGCACTGGGACGCGTACCAGTCCGCCTACCGTGACGCGCTTGCCGCGACGTCCGCCGAGCATGCGCCGTGGTACGTGATCCCGGCGAACTCGAAGACGCACCGCAACGTGATGATCGCCGAGCTGCTGCTGCGCACGATGACCGACATGAAGCTGGAATTCCCGCCGCCGAAGCCCGAGCTCGAAGGCGTGAAGATCCGCTAAGCTGCCCCCTGAAAAACATCGAACTGAACGGAATCCGACATGATGCGAGTGATTACCGCCAACCTGAACGGCATCCGCTCCGCCGCGAAGAAGGGCTTCTTCGAGTGGCTCGGCGAACAGAACGCCGATTGCGTGTGCGTGCAGGAAATCAAGGTCTCGGCCGACGACCTGCCGGCCGAATTCGTCGAGCCGCACGGCTTCAAGAGCTATTTCCACCATGCCGAGAAGAAGGGCTACAGCGGCGCGGGCGTGTACAGCCGCCGCGAGCCCGATGACGTGATCATCGGCTTCGGCAGCAGCGAATTCGATGCCGAAGGGCGCTATGTCGAGGCGCGCTACGGCAAGCTGTCGGTCGTGTCGGTGTACGTGCCGTCCGGCTCGAGCGGCGAAGAGCGCCAGCAGGCGAAGTACCGCTTCATGGACGAGTTCATGCCGCACCTCGCCGAACTGAAGAAAAAGCGCGAGGTGATCCTGTGCGGCGACGTGAACATCGTCCACAAGGAAATCGACATCAAGAACTGGAAGAGCAACCAGAAGAACTCGGGCTGCCTGCCGGAAGAGCGCGAGTGGCTCACGAAGCTGTTCGACGACGTCGGCTACGTCGACGTGTTCCGCACGCTCGATCAGCGCCCGGAGCAGTACACATGGTGGAGCAACCGCGGCCAGGCGTATGCGAAGAACGTCGGGTGGCGGATCGATTACCAGATCGCGACGCCGGGCGTGGCCGGCACCGCGAAAAGCACGTCGATCTTCAAGGACATCAAGTTCAGCGACCATGCACCGCTGACGGTGGACTACGACTACAAGAAGTGACGTTCCGCGCTGCGCCGCGCGCGCAGCAGCCGGAGGCGAAAACGGGCCGCATGTCGAACATGCGGCCCGTTTCGTTTGGGGCGGCGATCGTGCGTGTCGCCTTCGGCGCTTACTGCTTGAGCGACGCCATGTCGATCACGAACCGGTACTTCACGTCGCTCTTCAGCATCCGCTCGTAGGCCGCGTTGATCTGCTGCATCGGAATCGTTTCGATATCCGACGTGATCCCGTGCTCCGCGCAGAAGTCGAGCATTTCCTGCGTTTCCGCGATCCCGCCGATCAGCGAGCCCGCGAGGCGGCGGCGCTTGAAGATCAGGTTGAACACCTGCGGCGACGGATGGTCGTGCTCCGGCGCGCCGACCAGCGTCATCGTGCCGTCGCGCTTGAGCAGGTGCAGGAACGGGTTCAGGTCGTGCTGCGCGGCGACCGTGTTCAGGATGAAGTCGAAGCTGTTCAGGTGCGCGTTCATCTGCGCCTCGTCCTTCGAGATCACGACTTCGTGCGCGCCGAGCCGCTTGCCGTCCTCGATCTTCGACGGCGACGTGGTGAACAGCACGACGTGTGCCCCCATCGCGCGCGCCAGTTTCACGCCCATGTGGCCGAGGCCGCCGAGCCCGACGATGCCGACCTTCTTGCCGGGGCCGACGTTCCACTGCCGCAGCGGCGAGTAGGTCGTGATCCCCGCGCACAGCAGCGGCGCGGCGCCGGCCGGGTCGAGCGTCTCGGGCACGCGCAGCACGAACGCCTCGTCGACGACGAGCTGCGTCGAATAGCCGCCGAACGTGATGTCGCCCGTCACGCGATCCTGGCCGTTGTAGGTGCCGACGAAGCCGTTTTCGCAATATTGCTCGAGGCCTTCTTCGCAGCTCGCGCAGGTGCGGCACGAATCGACGAGGCAGCCGACGCCGACCAGCTCGCCGACCTTGAAGCGCGTCACGTCCGGGCCGGTCGCGGTCACGCGGCCGACGATTTCATGGCCCGGCACGACCGGATAGATCGTGTTGCGCCATTCGTTGCGGGCCTGGTGCAGGTCCGAGTGGCAGACGCCGCAGTAGAGGACGTCGATCTGGACGTCGAGGTCGCGCAGCGCGCGACGCTGGAATTCGAACGGGGCGAGCGGCGAGCGCGAATCGGTCGCCGCGTAGGCATAGGTAGTGCTCATGCGATGGGCTCCTTGTCCGGAAAGCATCCGGCGAAACAGACTGCCGTCGCATCATGTGGCGATGCGGCGAGGCAGGACGTCATCGTAAGGAGCGCGGCGCCGCAGTGAAATACCCGAAGGTCTGGAAGATTTGCCTATTCCTCTCGAACTGCGTGCAAACAGCCGTCAAAACACGTTCAAGGTGCTACATTGCGAGCCAGATTCTCTTGCCGGACAGGACCACGCAGATGAGCTTCGAGCCCCTTTTCACCGACACGGGCGACCGTGTGCAGCGCCGCATGGTCGAGCTGCATACGCGCCTCGCGCCGAACGAGGGCGACACGCTCGCGGCGCTCGACGGCGTGCGCTTCATCCGCGTGAGCCGTCCGGCGCCGCGCATGCCCGTGTTGTACGAGCCGAGCATCGTCGTCGTATGCCAGGGGCGCAAGCTCGGCTATCTCGGCGAGCGCTCGTTCGTCTACGACGCGCAGCAGTATCTCGTGCTGTCGGTGCCGCTGCCGTTCGAATGCGAGACCTTCGCGAGCCATGACGAACCGTTTCTCGCGATCTCGATCCGCGTGGATCTCGCAGTGATCGCCGAGCTCGCGATCCTGCTCGACGAGACGCTCGGCGCGCCCGTCAGCGAGCCGCTCGGCGTGGATTCGACGCCGCTCGACGCGCCGCTGGCGGATGCCGTGCTGCGACTGCTCGAAGCGCTCGCGTCGCCGCACGACACGCGCGTGCTGGGCCCCGCGATCATGCGCGAGATCGCGTATCGGGTGCTGACGGGCGAGCAGGGCGACGCGATCCGCGCGGCGCTCGTTCAGCAGCATCACTTCGGCCGCATCGCGAAGGCGCTGCGGCGCATCCATGCGGACCTGAAGGCCGACCTCGACGTCGAGACGCTCGCGCGCGAGGCCGGCATGAGCCTCGCGGTGTTCCACGCGCAGTTCAAGCACGTGACGGCGACGTCGCCGATGCAGTACGTGAAGGCCGCCCGGCTGCACCAGGCACGGTTGATGATGGTGCAGGACGGGGTCGGCGCCGGTGCGGCGGCCGCGCGCGTCGGCTATGCGAGCGCGTCGCAGTTCAGCCGCGAGTTCAAGCGGCTGTTCGGCCGCAGCCCGGGTGACGAGGTGCGCTGGATGCGCGAAAGCGGCGCGCGGCCGGTCGGCGATCGGGCGGAGATCGACCTGACGACCTGAGCGAACGGCGGCGCGCAGCGGCAGTGCCACGCGTGGGGAAGCGACGTGTAGCGCTGCCGCATCCTCAGCGCCGCACGACCTTGCGACGCTGCGCGCTGATGCCCGCGTAATCGGGCAGTGTGTCGACGCGCTTGCCTACGGCCTTCGCGTACAGCGGCATGAGATCCGGCAGGCGGTTCAGCAGGTCCTGGCGGCGGGCGGTGCTGTACGGGTGCGTGTAGATGAAGCCCGTTGCCTTGTTGCCGCGTGTCGCGACCGCGAGCTTGTCCCACAACGTGATCGCCGCGCGCGGATCGAAGCCCGCACGGGCGGCGATGTCGCCGCCGATCACGTCGGCTTCGGTCTCGTCGGTCGGGTCGTAGTGGAGCGACTGCAGGCGTTCGCCGAGGTTCAGTGCCTGCGGCAGCGGCTCGCCGACGCCGAACAGCGGCGGCAACGCGGCCGCGCGCAGCGACGTCTGCGAGGTCGCGCTGAAGTTGCTGCGCGCGTGTTCGCGCAGCGCATGCGCAATGCCGTGCGCGAGCAGCACGCCGAGCTCGTCGTCGTTCAGGCGGACACGATCGAGCAGGCCGCCGTATACGAGCACCTTGCCGCCCGGCAGGCAGGTCAGGCGAATGTCGCGCGAGCGGATCGCGTTGACGTCCCACGCCCAGCTCTTCACGCGGTCGTTCCATTTCACCGAATACGGCGCGAGCTTCGCGACGATCGTACGCAGGCGCTTCACGCGCGGCTGGTTTGCGGGCAGCAGGCGATTGCTGTCGGCGGCGGCCTGCACGATCTGCGCGTATTCGTTCGCGGTGAGCTGCTCGAGCAGCGGCGACGGAATCAGCGTGCGAAACGCAATGGCGTCGCCGTAACGGACCTGCTGCGGCGTCTGCGCATAAGCCTTCGTCGACGCGGCGCCGCCGGTCGGCTGCGCGGGTTCGGCGGCGGCCGCCGGCTGGGACGGGGCGGCGGGAGGCGAAGTCGCCGGCGGAGAAGCGGGTGCCGCGGCCGGCGCGGAACCCGCGGCGGTGGCCGCGGACGTGCCGGCGTCGGTCGCATGGGCGAACCCCGCGGCAAGCGTCGCAGCACCGACGCTCAACGAAGCCGCAACGCGCGCGAGGCGATGCAGGCCGTTACTGCGCACGGCTGGCCTCGCCGTTGCGTGCGGTCCCGTTCCACGGCGCAATCTTGAACAGCAGCAGCATGCCGGGAATCGCGAGCGCGGTACACACGATGAAGTAGTCGAACCAGCCGATCTTCGCGACGATGAAACCGCTCGCGGCCGACGCGAGCGTGCGCGGCACCGACGCGAGGCTCGTGAACAGCGCGAACTGCGTGGCTGTATAGCGCGGGTCGGTCGTGCTCGCGATGTACGCGACGAACGCGGCCATCGTCAGGCCGGTGGTGAAGGTTTCGACGCCGTAGACGAGCGCGAGCGCGACAGTCATCGGGCTGAATTGCGGCGTGACGGCCATGCCGAACACCGACAGCACCGACGCGATTGCATGGCTCGTCGATACGGTGAAGTCGTAGAGCACCGCGAGCACGGGCGAGCCGGGGCCGAGTTGCGCGAGCCACGCGAAGCCGAGCGTCGACACCATCTGCAGTGCGCCGAAGATCCACAGCCCGCGACCGATGCCGATCTTCACGAGCCAGACGCCGCCGATGATGCCGCCGGCCACGCTCGCGACGAGCGCGGTGGTCTTCGCGACGATGCCGATCTCGGTGCGCGAGAAGCCGATGTCGAGGAAGAACGACGTCGACAGCGTGGTGGCCATCGTGTCGCCGATCTTGAACAGGAAGATGAACGCGATGACGAGCAGCGCGCCGGCCCAGCCGTCGCGCTGGATGAATTCACGGAACGGCAGCACGATCGCGTCGCGCAGGTTGCGCGGCGGCGCGCCGACCACTTCGGGCTCGCGCACGACGAGCGTCATCAGGATGCCCGGCAGCATGAACGCGCCGGTGAGCGCGAACACGACGTCCCACGGCAGGTGGTCGGACAGGATCAGCGCGAGCGAGCCGGGGATCAATGCGGCGAGCTTGTACGCATTTACGTGGATCGCGTTGCCGAGGCCCTGCTCGGTGTCGCGCAGCAGCTCGCGGCGGTAGGCGTCGATCACGATGTCGGCGCTTGCACCGAAGAACGCGACGAGCGTGGTGAGCGCGGCGACCGTCCAGATCGAGTCGCGCGGCGACACGAAGCCGAGCGCGGCGATCGCGCCCGCGACCAGCAGCTGCGTGAGCAGCAGCCAGCCGCGCCGGCGGCCCGGCCGCCAGCCGGGCAGGCGCGGGACGTAGCGGTCCATCAGCGGCGCCCACAGGAACTTCCACGTGTACGGGAACTGGATCAGCGCGAACAGGCCGATTTCCTTCAGGTTCACGCCCTCGGAGCGCAGCCATGCCTGCACGAGGTAGACGAGCGTGAAGAGGGGCAGACCCGACGTGAAACCGAGGAACACGCAGATCAGCATGTGCGTGTTCAGGTAGGCGCGCCAGCCGGGGTGATCCTCGTGAGCGGTGAGGGCGGGCGCCTCGTGTGGCGTTTTCGACATGGGCTGGAACTGGATAGCGTTGACTGATTGCGGCGGCAGCGCAGGCGGCGGCGCGGGTCGTGCAGCGGCGCCGCCGCACGTGCGTGCGGCGCGCCGACGGCGTCCGTCAACGGCTCCCCGGCTCAGCTGCGCTTGACGCGGTAGACAGCAAGACTACCACGCCAGTTCGCTCCCCATCGAATCGGTTGGCCTTCGTGCAGCACCACGCGGTCGAGGATCGTCACGCCGACTTCGGGCGCGAGCGCCTCGAAATCCTCGATCGTCAGCACCCGGACGTTCGGCGTGTTGTGCCACTGGTAAGGCAGCGACTTCGACACCGGCATCCGGCCGTTCAGCACCGACAGCCGGTGCGGCCAGTAGCCGAAATTCGGGAACGACACGATGCATTCGCGCCCGACCCGCGCGGTTTCGCGCAGGATCGCGGCCGTCTGGTGAATCGTCTGCAACGTCTGCGACAGGATCGCGATGTCGAAGCTGTGGTCCTCGAACAGGCGCAGGCCGTCTTCCAGGTTCTGCTGGATCACGTTGATGCCGTTCTTCGCGCTCGCGAGCACGCCCGCGTCGTTCAGCTCGATCCCGTAGCCGGTCACGTCCAGTTCTTCCATCAGCAGCGCGAGCAGCGAGCCGTCGCCGCAACCGAGGTCGAGCAC
Source organism: Burkholderia sp. HI4860 (assembly GCF_002223045.2). Classification (NCBI taxonomy): domain Bacteria; kingdom Pseudomonadati; phylum Pseudomonadota; class Betaproteobacteria; order Burkholderiales; family Burkholderiaceae; genus Burkholderia; species Burkholderia sp. HI4860. The sequence goes on from NZ_NKFO02000003.1 coordinate 2,008,858, forward strand.
CGTCGAGCGCGGTTCGACCCAGCGTGCGATCGTGCGGAAGTCCGCGCGCGCGGACAGGGAATTCAGCGCTTGCTGGTTCATGCACCCACCTCGATGGCGATTCGTTCGTAATACGCGCGGATCAGGTTGTGATAGCGCGCGTCGTCGAGCAGGAACGCGTCGTGGCCGTGCGGCGCGTCGATTTCCGCGTAGCTGACCGTGCGCTTGTTGTCGAGCAGCGCCTTCACGATCTCGCGCGAGCGGGCGGGCGCGAAACGCCAGTCGGTCGAGAAGCTCGCGATCAGGTATTTCGCCTGCGTGTGCGCGAGCGCGGCCGTCAGGTTGCCGTCGAACGCCTTGGCCGGATCGAAGTAGTCGAGCGCGCGCGTGATCAGCAGGTACGTGTTCGCGTCGAAGTAGTCGGCGAACTTGTCGCCCTGGTAGCGCAGGTACGACTCGACCTCGAACTCGACGTCGAAGCTGAAGTTGTACGCGTCGAGCGCGCCGTCGGCGCGGCGCAGCGCACGGCCGAATTTCTCGGCCATGTCGTCGTCGGACAGGTACGTGATGTGGCCGATCATCCGCGCGACGCGCAGGCCGCGCTTCGGCTTTACGCCGTGCGCGTAGTAGTCGCCGCCGTGGAAATCGGGATCGGACAGGATCGCCGAGCGCGCGACCTCGTTGAACGCGATGTTCTGCGCGGACAGCTTCGGCGTCGACGCGATGTCGATACAGTGCGCGACGCGCTCCGGATACATCAGGCTCCACGCGAGCGCCTGCATCCCGCCGAGACTGCCGCCCATCACGGCGGCGAAGCGCTCGATGCCGAACGCATCCGCGACGCGCGCCTGCGCGTGCACCCAGTCCTCGACGGTGACGACCGGAAAGCTTGCGCCGTACGGCTTGCCGGTGGACGGGTCGACGCTCATCGGGCCGGTCGAGCCGAAGCACGAGCCGAGGTTGTTCACGCCGATCACGAAGAAGCGGTTGGTGTCGAGCGGCTTGCCCGGGCCGACCATGTTGTCCCACCAGCCGGTGCTGCGCGGATCGTCCGCGTAGACGCCGGCGACGTGGTGCGACGCGTTGAGCGCGTGGCAGACGAGCACCGCGTTCGAGCGCGCGGCGTTGAGCTCGCCGTACGTCTCGACGACGAGCTGATAGTTGCCGAGCACGCTGCCGCTTTGCAAGCGCAGCGGTTCGGCGAAGTGCATGGTCTGTGGAGCGACGATGCCGATCGATTCCATTCGTTCCGCCTTATGACTGGGCAGCTAAATGGTGTCGGCGATGCGCGGAGTCGGAGATGCGCGGCTGACGACCTCTTTAGCCGCATTTGTAGTGAACCGCCGGGCGACGACGAATCAAGGCCCTGGCTGGTTCGCGCGCCCGCAATCGAGTCAGCAAATCGGCGCGTTTCTGGCTGCCGCCCGAGGGGCGACGGTCGGCAAAGTATAGCGGAAATTGCAGCGCGCGGATTCGGGCGCAGAGGTGGGGCCGCCGCGCCCGCGTCATCTCACTGCAGGATCAGCCGCAGATGCGCATCGGCCTGCTCGCCCGGCGGTTTCTGGAACCCGCCCTTCGCGAAACGGTGCCATCGGCCGATCACGTAGCTGACGAGCAGGCTCGCGCGGGCAGCAGGATCGTAGTCGGCCGGCAGCACGAACGGCAGCGCGCCGTCCTGCGGCGTGTTCGCCTCGGTGCGCGCGACGCGCAGGCATTGCTTGACGGTCGCCTCGATGCGGTCGAGCAGCTGGTTCACGCGCTCGGTGAGCCGTTCGTCCTCGCCGACCAGCGCCTCGCCGGTCAGCACGCGTGTCATGCCGGGGTTCTTGGCGGCGAAATTGAGCATCGTCAGTGCGATCGTGCGTGCCTGTTGCACGCCGTTCGGCTCTTTCGCGACGATCTGGTTGACGAGCCCGAAGAGGGCCTGCTCGATGAACTCGATCAGCCCTTCGTACATCTTCGCCTTGCTGGGGAAGTGCCGGTACAGCGCGGCTTCCGACACGTCGAGCCGGGCCGCGAGCGCGGCGGTCGTGATTTTCTCGGGTTTCGGCGCCTCGAGCATTGCCGCGAGCGTCTGCAGGATCATCACGCGGCGCTCGCCCGGTTTCGGGCGCGCGCGGGTGGGTGTGGCCTGGTCTTCCTTTACGGCTTGGTCCTGCGGGTAAGTCGGCTGCATTTTTGTCGCCCCGATCGTGTGCCCAGTCGCAGCGATTTTAACGAACGAATGCGCTGGTCGACATAGTGGGGGCGTCCGGTAACCGGCAGATGGCCCGGCAGGTGCCCCGTGATCCATACCGTGCCGATGCCGAGACGCTTGTAGCGCTTCAGGTGGCCGCGCGTATCTTCGACGAGGATCGTGTCGGCCATGCGCGCATGGGCGGCGCGCAGCGTCCGGCGCAGCATCGTGTGATCGGGCTTCGCGCGCCACGTGCGGCGGTCGCGCATGTGCTCGATCGCGATCACGCGCTCGAACAGCCGCTCGATGCGCAGCTCGCGCAGCACCGCGCGCGCATAGTTCTCCGGCGCGTTGGTCAGGATCAGCTTGCGGCCCGGCAGCGCGGCGACGATGCGCGCGAGGCCGCGCTCGGCGCGCACCATCGCCGGCAGGTCGGAAAACGTGTGGACGACGCGCAGGAAGTCGTGCGGGTCGATCGGATGATGGCGCGTGAGGCCGAGGAGCGCGGCGCCGTAGCGCTCGGTGTAGCCGGTGCGCAGGCGGTCGGCTTCGGCGCGCTCGACCTGCAGCGCATCGATGATGTACTGCGTCATCGCGCGGTTGATCTCGGGAAAGATCGCGTGCGATGCGTGGTGAAGGGTGTTGTCGAGATCGAACAGCCACACCGGCGCGCCGGCGCGGGGCCGGCTGCGCGACACGCGCCGGCGCCGCAGCGGGGCCGGCAAGTCGGGTGTGGCGGTCTTGCTGCGCTTGCTCAATGCGAGCGGATCATCGTGCCGAACGGCTGCTCGGTCAGGATTTCCAGCAGTACCGAGTGCTCGATCCGGCCGTCGACGATGTGCACCGACTTCACGCCGCTCTTCGCGGCGTCGAGCGCCGACGAGATCTTCGGCAGCATGCCGCCGGAGATCGTGCCGTCTTCGAACAGCGCGTCGATCTCGCGTGCGGAGAGATCGGTCAGCAGGTTGCCGTCCTTGTCCATCACGCCCGGGATGTTGGTCATCATCAGCAGCTTCTCGGCGTTCAGCACGGTGGCGAGCTTGCCCGCGACGAGGTCGGCGTTGATGTTGTAGGAGAGGCCATCCTCACCGAAGCCGATCGGCGAGATCACCGGGATGAACGCGTCGTCCTGCAGCGCCTTCACGACCGCCGGGTTGATCGCCTCGACTTCGCCGACCTGGCCGATGTCGATGTACTGGCCCGGGTTGTCGCGGTCCGGCATCAGCAGCTTGCGCGCGTGGATCAGGCCGCCGTCCTTGCCCGTCAGGCCCACCGCGTGGCCGCCGAAATGGTTGATCAGCATCACGATGTCCTGCTGCACTTCGCCGCCCAGCACCCATTCGACGACTTCCATCGTTTCTTCGTCGGTGACGCGCATGCCCTGGATGAAGGTGCCGGCCTTGCCGATCTTCTTCAGTGCGTGATCGATCTGCGGACCGCCGCCGTGGACGATCACCGGATTGATGCCGACCAGTTTCAGCAGGATCACGTCGCGCGCGAAGCCTTGCTTGAGCCGCTCTTCCGTCATCGCGTTGCCGCCGTATTTGATGACCACGGTCTTGCCGTGGTAACGGCGAATGTACGGCAGTGCCTCGGCGAGGATTTCTGCTTTCAGCGTGGGGGCGATCTGCGAGAGGTCGATGGGCTCGGACATGGCGGCGGCTCTGGCTGGGAACGGTTGAAACACGGCGAATTGTACAGGAGTGGCGCAGCGCAGCATCGGGTTTTTGGCCGGGCCGGACCACCGGCGGCGGCGCCCGGGCACCGCACGCGGCGGCCCGCCGGCTATGGCGCGGCGCGATGTGCGCCGCGCGACGGGCAGCGCTGCGCGGGCGTCGGCGCAGGGGCGGTTCGCGAGCGTTCGCGATGGCCCTCGGCCGGTCGGCCGGCGTGCAAAATCCGTTCGCCGCGCTATGCTTGTCGCGTAGGGCGGCTTCCCGCCCGCTCGAGCGCTCCGCCATGACCGATTCCGCCGTCGACGCCCGTTCCGCCCCGCGCCGTGCACGGTGCCCGCACTGCGGGCGCAGCTTCGACTGCGGCGCCCGCACGCAGCCGTTCGAATGCTGGTGCGCGTCGATGCCGGTCTTGCCCGGCGGTACGCCGCCCGCGGCCGGCGCTCGCTGCCGCTGTCCCGAGTGCCTGGCCGACGAGATCGCGCAGCGGATGGCCGGCGCGGCCGGCTGACGGCATCGGCTGCACACGCGGCGTCCCGTTCAATGCGCCCCGATCCGGCCCCGCTAGAGGCGCCGCCCGCTAAACGGGTAAACTGCTCGGATGCAACGAATCACCACTACCGGGCGCGTCAACCTCAGTCACCTGTTCTGGCTCCGCAATCTCGCGATCATCGGCCAGCTCGTGACGATCGGCGTCGTGCAGACCTATTTCGGCGTGCATCTGCCGTTGCCGGCGATGCTGATGGTCATTGCGCTCGAAATCGTTTTCAACGCGCTGACCTGGGTGCGCGTGCTGCGCGCGCGGCCCGAGACCAACTTCGAACTGCTCGGCCAATTGTGGGTCGACCTCGGCGCGCTGTCCGCGCTGCTGTTCCTGTCGGGCGGCACGACCAATCCGTTCGTGTCGCTGTACCTGCCTTCGCTCGCGATCGCGGCGGCCGTGCTGCCGTGGCACCTGATGATCTGGCTCGCGGCGTTCGCGGTCGCGTGCTACGCGGCGCTCGGCTTCGACTCGGTGCCGCTCAACATGGACAATCCCGCGAACCTGTTCGACTACTACCGTACCGGGATGTGGGCGAACTTCATGGTCAGCGTCGGGCTGATCGCGTGGTTCGTCGCGCGCATGTCGAATGCGCTGCGCCAGCGCGACGCGGCGCTCGGCGAGGCGCAGCAGCACCTGCTGCGCGACGAGCGGGCGGTCGCGCTCGGCGTGCAGGCCGCCACCGTCGCGCACGAGATGGGCACGCCGCTGTCGACGATCGCGATGCTCGCCGAAGAGCTGCGCGACGCCGCGCGCGACGATCCGGGGCTGGCCCGCTACGAGGCCGACCTGAAGGTGCTCGAGGAACAGATGACGCTCTGCACGTCGGCGCTCGCGCGCCTGCGCAGCCGCGCGAGCGCACCCGCGAGCCGCCAGCCGGTGGACGACTGGCTCGACACGTTCGTCGAGCACTGGCGCCTGCGGCATCCGCACGTGCAGTTCGAATTGCTCGGCGCGCGCCCGGCGGGCGTCGCGCTCGACGACACGGTCGCGGCCGGCCAGATCCTGACGATCCTGCTCGACAACGCCGCGCGCGCGAGCCCGCAGCGCGTGACGCTGGCGGCGAAGGTCGCGCACGCCGGCACGGCCGACCAGATCGAATTCGAGGTATGCGACGACGGGCCCGGCATTCCGGCCTCGCTGCGCGAGTCGCTCGGCGCGATGCCGGTCGACAGCACGCAGGGCGGGCACGGGGTCGGCCTTTATCTCGCGTTCAGCGCGGCCGCGCGGCTCGGCGGCGAGATCGAACTGTCCGATGTCGTGCCGCGCGCGGCGGGCGGCAACGGGCGGGCCGGCAGTGCGGCGAATGGTCACGCCGCGGCGGGATCGGCGCAGCGCGCGGGCCAGCGCGCCGCCGAACGGACGACCGGCACGCCGGACAGCCGCCCGGCCGGTACGACCGCCGCGCGCGGCACGCGGGCCGTGCTGCGGCTGCCGGTCGTGCGCGTCGCGGCATCGGCCGCCTCAACCAACACGTAGACGGAGAAACCACATGAGCGAGAACAATTTCCTGGTGATCGACGACAACGAGGTGTTCGCGGGCACGCTCGCGCGCGGCCTCGAGCGGCGCGGTTACGCGGTCCAGCAGGCGCACGACAAGGAGGCGGCGCTGCGGCTCGCCGCGGGCGGCAAGTTCCAGTTCATCACCGTCGACCTGCATCTCGGCGAGGATTCGGGCCTGAGCCTGATCGCGCCGCTGTGCGACCTGCAGCCCGACGCGCGGATCCTGGTGCTGACCGGCTACGCGAGCATCGCGACTGCCGTGCAGGCGGTGAAGGAAGGCGCCGACAACTATCTCGCGAAGCCTGCGAACGTCGAGTCGATCCTGGCCGCGTTGCAGACCAACGCGACCGAAGTGCAGGCCGACGAAGCGCTCGAGAATCCGGTCGTGCTGTCGGTCGACCGGCTCGAATGGGAGCACATCCAGCGCGTGCTGGCCGAGAACAACAACAATATTTCGGCGACCGCGCGTGCGCTGAACATGCACCGCCGCACGCTGCAGCGCAAGCTCGCGAAGAAGCCGGTGCGGCAGTAAGCGGCGCACCAACGAAAACGGGCGGCCCCCGACAAAAGGGGCCGCCCGTTTTTCATCCGAGGCCGCGCGCGTTACAGCACGTAGCGCGACAGGTCTTCGTCCTGCGACACTTCGCCGAGCGCGCGGTCGACATACTTCGCGTCGATCGTCACGCGCTCGCCCGCGTGGTTGCCGGCCGAGAACGACACTTCCTCGAGCAGCTTCTCGATCACCGTATACAGCCGGCGCGCACCGATGTTCTCGGTCTTCTCGTTGACCGAATAGGCAATCTCCGCGAGGCGGCGGATGCCGTCGTCGGCGAATTCGAGCTGTACGTCTTCGGTCGCGAGCAGCGCCTGGTACTGCTTGACGAGGCTTGCGTCGGTCGCGACGAGGATCGCTTCGAAATCGTTCACCGACAGCGAGTCGAGCTCGACGCGGATCGGGAAGCGGCCCTGCAGTTCGGGAATCAGGTCGCTCGGCTTCGCGAGGTGGAAAGCGCCGCTCGCGATGAACAGGATGTGATCGGTCTTCACCATCCCGTACTTCGTGTTGACCGTCGTGCCTTCGACGAGCGGCAGCAGGTCGCGCTGCACGCCCTGGCGCGACACTTCACCGCCGCTGCCTTCGTTGTTGCGCGACGTGATCTTGTCGATCTCGTCGAGGAACACGATGCCGTTCTGCTCGACGTTCTGCACGGCCTTCGTCTTCACTTCCTCGTCGTTGAGCATCTTCGCCGCTTCCTCGTCGGTCAGCAGCTTCAGCGCTTCCTTGATCTTCACCTTGCGGCGCTGCTTCTTGCCGCTGCCGAGGTTCGAGAACATCGAGCGGATCTGCTCGGTCATCTCTTCCATCCCCGGCGGCGCCATGATGTCCATGCCGGCCGACGGCTGCTCGAGGTCGAGCTCGACTTCCTTGTCGTCGAGCTGGCCTTCGCGCAGGCGCTTGCGGAACGTCTGGCGCGTCGCGTTGTTGTCGTCGTTCGCGTGTTCGGCGTTGCCGCCGAAGCCCACCGCGCGCGGTTGCGGCAGCAGGATGTCGAGGATGCGGTCTTCCGCCTGGTCGGTCGCCTTGCTGCGCACCTTGCGCATCTCGGATTCGCGCGTCTGCTTGACCGAGATCTCGATCAGGTCGCGCACGATGCTGTCGACGTCGCGGCCGACGTAGCCGACTTCGGTGAACTTGGTCGCTTCGATCTTGATGAACGGTGCATCCGCAAGCTTCGCGAGGCGGCGTGCGATTTCCGTCTTGCCGACACCCGTCGGCCCGATCATCAGGATGTTCTTGGGCGTGATTTCCTGGCGCAGCGGGTCGGCGACCTGCTGGCGGCGCCAGCGGTTGCGCAGCGCGACCGCGACGGCCTTCTTCGCCTTCGCCTGGCCGATGATGTGCTTGTCGAGTTCCGAGACGATCTCGGCAGGGGTCATGGTGCTCATGGTGCGGTCCTTACTCGATCGTTTCGATGATGCGGTTGTGGTTCGTGTAGATGCACATGTCGCCGGCGATCTTGAGCGACTTCTCGACGATCTCGCGCGGCGACAGCTCGGTGTTCTCCGCGAGCGCGCGGGCTGCCGCCTGCGCATACGCACCCCCCGAGCCGATCGCGCAGATGCCTTCCTCGGGGTCGAGCACGTCGCCGTTGCCGGTGATGACGAGCGTGGTGGTGGCGTCGGCCGTGATCAGCATCGCCTCGAGGCGGCGCAGCATCCGGTCGGTGCGCCAGTCCTTCGCGAGCTCGACGGCCGCGCGGGTCAGGTTGCCCTGGTGCTTCTCGAGCTTCGCCTCGAAGCGGTCGAGCAGCGAGAACGCATCGGCGGTGCCGCCCGCGAATCCGACCAGTACCTGGTTGTTGTAGATCCGCCGCACTTTCCGCGCGCCACCCTTCATGACGATGTTGCCGAGGGTTACCTGGCCGTCGCCGCCGAGCGCGACCTTGTCGCCGCGCCGGACCGAAACGATGGTCGTGCCGTGAAATTGCTCCATCTGCGTTCCTTGAGAAAAACGGGGAAGAGTCGGGGGGCGCGAGGCGCCGCCGCGTAACTCGCAGTGCGCCGGGAAGCGGCCCGGCGCGCGTCCGTTTCATTTTAGGGCGGGCGCCGGGATATCAAGAGGCGGGGTGGGCAAATCGGCGGGCGGCGGGGAACCGGTGCCGGAAAAACAAAAAGCGCGCGGCAGGCCGCGCGCTTTCGGGAAGCAGCGTGTCTGAGCGGAACGCCGCTCGATCAGTCGCCGAACAGCTTCTGGCGCAGCTCGCGGCGCTCTTGCGCCTCGAGCGACAGCGTGGCGGTCGGACGCGCGAGCAGGCGCGGAATGCCGATCGGCTCGCCGGTTTCCTCACACCAGCCGTAATCGCCGGAATCGATGCGGGCGAGCGACTGCTGAACCTTCTTGAGGAGCTTGCGTTCGCGATCGCGCGTACGCAGTTCGAGCGCGTGCTCCTCCTCGATCGTCGCGCGATCGGCGGGATCGGGCACGATCACCGTCTCGCGCAGGTTCTCGGTCGTCTGGCCTGCATTCTTGAGGATGTCCGCCTGCAACTGTTCGAGCCGATTTTTGAAGAAGGCGAGCTGATCCTCATTCATGTAATCCTTGTCGCTCATCTTCAGGATTTCGGCTTCGGTCAAGAGTTTCTTCGTCATCTGCTTGCTTCTTCAATGTGCGGCAAATCGATAGATATTGCCTGCACTTTGGGATTACCCGCAACCGCCCTTGCAATCATTTGCGATTTGCCGCCGCGGGGCCGAAAGCCTCTGGAAAACCGGTTCTCAAATACCAGGTTAGGCCTGGCGCGGAGTTGCGCGCGCTGCGAACCGGTGTGCTGCGCGGCACATCGCATCGGCCGCGGCCGGGAGGCGGATTGGCGATCCGGCGCGGTTGCGATGCCCGGAAAACTGGTTCAGCAAGAACCGGGCCTGTTTGTTGCCGTACTCCAGCGGGCACGTATTGTAACTGAATCGCAAGCGGGCGCCGTATCGGGTCGATCCCCGTCGGCTGCGCCAATATCTAGAAAATATAACGCGCAAATCGCGAAAAAGCGATGACGGCGAAACCCTGCCCGAAAAGGGCGCCCCGCGGCCGCCGCAGCCGCCTGCGAGGCTGCCTCGCGGCGGCGTGTGCGGCGGTTGCCCGCGCGCGTCAGGCGAGGCAGGCGTCGAGGCCGTCGGTGATCAGGTCCTGCGGCAGATCGACGCCGATGAACACCATCTTGTTGGTCTTCTTCTCGACCGGCAGCCACTTCGACGCGAGGTCGCTGCCCATCATCTGGTGCACGCCCTGGAACACGACCTTGCGGTCGACGCCCTTCATGTACAGCACGCCCTTGTAGCGCAGCATCCGCTCGCCGTAGATCTGCAGGATGCCGCCGAGGAAGTCTTCCAGCTTGTTCGGGTCGAACGGGCGGTCGTTGCGGTACACGAACGACTTGATCTTGTCGTCGTGGTGCGCGTGGTGGTGATGGTGGTGGCCATGGTCGTGATCGTGCGCGCATTGACCGTGATCGTGGTCGCAACTGGCGTGATCGTGATCATGGTCGTGATCGTGGTGGTGGTGCGCGTGATCGTCTTCAGCGAGGAAGTCGGGGTCGATCTCGAGCTTCGCGTTCAGGTTGAAGCCGCGCAGGTCGAAGATTTCCTTGATGTCCGCTTCGCCGAAGTTCACGACCTTGATCGCGGCCTTCGGGTTCATGTGCATCAGGCGATGCTTGAGGCCGGCCACCGTCTGGTCGTCGACCAGGTCCGACTTCGTGATGAACAGGCGATCGGCGAAGCCGACCTGGCGCTGCACGACTTCGTGCTCGTCGAGCTGCGCGTTCGCGTGCTTCGCGTCGACCAGCGTGATGACCGCGTCGAGCAGGAAATCGTCGGCGATCTCGCTGTCGATGAAGAAGGTTTGCGCGACCGGGCCCGGATTCGCGAGGCCGGTCGTTTCGATCACGATGCGGTCGAAGTCGAGCTTGCCTTCGCGCTTCTTCGCGGCGAGCTCGCCGAGCGTGCGCGCGAGGTCGCCGCGGATCGTGCAGCAGATGCAGCCGTTGCTCATCTGGATGATCTGCTCGTTCGAATCCTGGATGAGGATTTCGTTGTCGATGTTCTCTTCGCCGAACTCGTTCTCGATCACGGCGATCTTCATGCCGTGCTGTTCGTTCAGGATGCGCTTGAGCAGCGTCGTCTTGCCGCTGCCGAGGAAGCCGGTGAGGATGGTGACGGGAGTGGCCATGTCAATCGCCTGTGGTTCGTGAATCGGGGTCAAAATCAGGATGTGCGTCGCGCCCGGGGCTTTGCCAGCCGGGGCGCACAACCATCCATTGAAACATACCTGTCAAGCCCTCGCCCGTCGTCCGAACGACAGGCGGGAGCGCGGATCCGCCGGGCGCGAGGGCGCGGCCGGCGGACGGTTACGTGCGTAGATCGGGGCGATCAGACGATTTGCAACAGCAGGCCCTTCAGATATTCCCCTTCCGGGAACGCCGCGAGCAGCGGGTGATCGACGCCCGCGCCGAGGCGCTTCAGGATGCGCGCGTCGACCTTCGCGTCGGCGGCCGCACCCGCGACGATCTTCTGGAACAGGTCCATGTCGATCGCGCCCGAGCACGAGTACGTGAACAGCAGGCCGCCCGGACGCAGCAGCTTGAAGCCGCTCAGGTTGATGTCCTTGTACGCACGCGCCGCGCGGTCGACGCTGTCGCGCGTCGGCGCGAACTTCGGCGGATCGAGCACGATCAGGTCGAAACGCTCGCCTTCGTCGACGAGGCGGCGCAGCGTCTTGAATGCGTCGGCGTCGAGCCAGGTCGCGCGTTCGGCGTCGAAGCCGTTGGCGACGACGTTCTGCTGCGCGAGCGCGAGCGCATCGCCCGACGAGTCGATCGACACGACGCGCTTCGCGCCGCCCTTGAGCGCCGCGAGCGAGAAGCCGCCCGTGTAGCAGAAGCAGTTCAGCACGTCGCGATCGGCCGCGTACTGCGCGACCAGCGCGCGGTTGTCGCGCTGGTCGACGTAGAAGCCCGTCTTGTGGCCGTTCGGCACGTCGACGTGATAGCGCACGCCGTTTTCGTTCGAGATCAGTGTCGCGGGCGGCGCATCGCCGGCCAGCACGCCGGTCGTCTGTTCGAGCCCTTCCTTGTCGCGGATCGACACGTCCGAGCGCTCGTAGACGTTCGGGCAGTCCGTGGCGCCGACGAGCGCCTTCACGATCGCATCCTTCCACGCCTCGACGCCCGCGGCCATGAACTGGCAGACGAGCTGGCCGCGCGGGGCGGCGCCGGCTTCGGCGGTGTCCGCGACGTAATAGTCGACGATCAGCCCCGGCAGCCCGTCGGCTTCGCCGAACACGAGCCGCACCGCGCCCGTGCCGGACACCATCGTCGTGCGGTGCGCGACCGCGCGCTGCACGCGGCGCTTGAAGAATGCGTGGTCGATCGGCTCGTTCTCGTCGAAGCTCCACACGCGCACGCGGATCTGCGATTGCGGGCTGTACGCGCCGCGCGCGAGGAAGCGGCCGTCGTGCGCGCGCACGATCACGGTCGCGCCGGGCGCGGGCTTGCCGTCGACGCGGTCGATCGCATTGGCGTAGATCCACGGATGGCGGCGCAGCAGCGATTTTTCCTTGGACGGCTTGAGGGTGACGGTTTGCATGATGAGATCGAAATGGGCCGTGCGCGAAGCCGGCCGTGGCCGGTCGCCGCGCGCGGCGGGTAACACGGGACGCGCGTCAGTCGCGCTTCTTCGCGCGCGGGTGCGCGCTGTCGTAAATCTTCGCGAGATGCTGGAAGTCGAGCGACGTATAGACCTGCGTCGCGGAGACGCTCGCGTGGCCGAGCAGCTCCTGCACCGCGCGCAGGTCGCCGCTCGACTGGAGCACGTGCGTCGCGAACGAGTGGCGCAGCACGTGCGGATGGACGTTGGCGGGGATGCCCGCGGTGAGCGCCGCGCGCTTCACGCGCTCGCGCACGACGCCCGGCGACATCCGGTTGCCGCGCACGGACACGAACAGCGGATGCGGATCGTGCTTCACGAATTCGCTGCGTACCGCGAGCCACGCGTTCAGCGCATCGATCGCCTTGCGGCCGACCGGCACCTTGCGCTCCTTGTTGCCCTTGCCGCGCACGGTGACCTCGGCTTCGGCGAGGTCGAGCCAGCCGGTCGAGCGGTAGCCGTCGGCCTGCGTGTACATCACGTCGAGCCCGATCAGCTCGGCGAGGCGCAGCCCCGACGAATAGAACAGCTCGAGGATCGCGTGATCGCGGATGCCTTCGGTCGTGTTGGCGAGCGGCGCGTCCATCAACGCGGAAGCATCGTCGACCGACAGCGCCTTCGGCAAGGTCTTCGCGCGTTTCGGCGCGCGCACCGCGGCGACCGGGTTCGCGGGCATCTCGACGCGCTGCGCGAACCAGCGGTAGAACGCGCGCCACGCGGACAGCCGGTGCGAGATCGACCGGGCGGACAGCCCGCCCGAATGTGCACGCGCGACCGCGCCGCGCACGTCGGCGGCCGTCAGCGCTTCGAGCGGCCGGCCGTTCGCGAGCTTCTTCAGCTCGTCGAGTTCGTGCGTGTAGCCGCGCAGCGTGTGTTCCGACAGCTGCCTGACGTGCTTCAGGTTCGACAGGTAGGCGGCGATCGGATCGTCTGTCATCGCGTGCGGCAGGATCAGTGCGGCAGCAGGCGCGTGAGCGCGGCGCTCGCGAGCGTCGCGATCTGCGCGAGGAAGTCGGTGGCCATCCCGTCGTGGAAGCGGCGCGGGTCGGGCGAGCCGAGCACGAGCAGGCCGAACGCGGGCGCATCGTTGCCGGCGAGCGGCGCACGCAGCGCGAGCAGCGCGACCGATGCGGCCGAGCCGTCGCCGGCGGAAGACGCGGCTTCCGCGCCTTCCGCCGCATGCGCGGCCGGGGCGGCGATCGCGGGCGCGAGCCACTGCGCGGCCTCGAAGCCCGTGTTCGCACCGCAGTACGGCGTCGACAGTCCGTTCGTGAACAGGCGCACTTCCTCGCCGACCTGGCGTGCGAAATCGGCCTGCGAGTAGGTGTCGGCGACATCCCACACGCGCAGCGCCGTCTGCGGCACGTCGAAGACTTCGGCGATGCCGTCGGCGATCGTGCGCGGCAGCGCGTACGGATCGCGTTCCGCGATCACGCGTGCGGTCCAGCGGCTGAACTTCGCGGACAGGCTGTCGTTCTCGTGGCCGTAGCGCACGAGTTCGGCGAGCCGGCGCTCGAGATGCTTGTTCTTGTCGCGCAGCATCTCCATCTGCCGCTCCTGCAGCGAGATCGCGGCCTTGCCGTGCGGGTTCGCGAGGCGGATCGTCGCGAGCAGTTCGGCGTGCTGCGCGAAGAATTCGGGGTTGGCGAGCAGGTAGTCGGCGACTTCGCGATCGTTCATGTGGCGGGAGCGTTCAGTTATCAAGGACGTTGCAGGGTCAGACGTTCAGGTCGATCTCGCCTTCGAACACGGTCGTGGCGGGTCCGGCCATCATCAGCGCGGCGGCTTCGTCGCGCGCGCCGTCCCAGCTGATCGTCAGCGTGCCGCCGTGCGTGTGCACGGTCACCGGCGAATCGAGCAGGCCGCGCCGGATGCCGGCCGCGACCGCCGCGCACGCGCCGGTGCCGCACGCGAGCGTCTCGCCCGCCGCGCGTTCGTACACGCGCAGCTTCACTTCGCTGCGCGACACGATCTGCATGAAGCCGGCGTTCACGCGTTCAGGGAAGCGCGCGTGGTGCTCGATCAGCGGGCCTTCTTCGAGTACCGGATACGCTTCGGTGTCGTCGACGACCTGCACCGCGTGCGGGTTGCCCATCGTCACCGTCGAGATCCAGCGCGTCGCGCCGCCGACGTCGAGCGGCCACAGCGTGTCGCGGCCCTCGGTGCGGCCGTCGAGGCCCGCTGCGTCGAACGGCACCTGCGCCGGCGTGAACACGGGCGCACCCATGTCGACGACGACTTCGCCGTTGTCCTGCATCGTCAGCGTGATCAGGCCCTTCATCACCTGCACGCGCACGCTGCGCTTGTCGGTCAGGCCGCGGTCGCTGACGAACTTCACGAAGCAGCGCGCGCCGTTGCCGCAGTGTTCGACCTCGCCGCCGTCGCAATTGAAGATCCGGTACTTGAAATCCACGCCGTCGACGGTCGGTTTTTCGACGAGCAGCAGCTGGTCGGCGCCGATGCCGAAGTGACGATTGGCGAGCGCACGCACCTGCGCTTCGGTGAGCGGCGGCAACGCGCGCGAATAGCCGTCGAGCACGACGAAGTCGTTGCCCGCGCCGTGCATCTTGGTGAACGAGAGTTTCACTGGGTCCGGATTTCCATGGCGAACAAGGCGGTCAGCGCGGCGCGCGTGACGCCGCGCCATGCCGGGCGGCCTCGTTCGTCGTGCTGATCTCAACCGCAAATGATACATGCAGCCGACAGGGGCGTCCTGCGCGGGCGGGGGCGGGTGGGGGGCGAAATGGGGTACATCTGCCGATCGGTCGACTGGTCGCGTGTGCGACAGGCGGGCAGATTGATGCGGTGTGACGGGCCTGTCGCGGTGCCAGCAGGGTTCGGCGACAACACGGGATGGCGCGGACGCGTACTTTCGTACAGGTCAAATTGACGAGGCAATCAAGCGATTCGTATAGTGTGGCTATACGCATGGGCCATGCTGTCGACATCGTGACTCGAATCTGGGAGATCCATGATCAAGTCGTGGCAGCACAAGGGGCTGGAAGCGTTTTTCACGAACGGGAACGAGGCGGGCATCCGGCCCGACCATGCGCCAAGGTTACTGCGCCAGCTTGCACGTCTCGACGTCGCGAGCCGGCCGCTCGACATGAACGTGCCGGGCTGGCGGTTTCACAGCCTTGCCGTGGACTGGACGGCCATTTCGCGGTGAGCGTGAGCAGCAACTGGCGTCTGACGTTCACCTTCGAGGGTGCCGACGCCGTCCTGGTCGATTACCAGGACTACCACTGAGGTGATTCAAGCGATGACTCGCATCTTCAATCCGCCGCATCCAGGCGAATCGCTGCGCGACGACGTGTTGCCGGCATTCGGCCTGACCGTCACCGAGGCCGCGGCGCAACTCGGCGTCACGCGTGCGGCGTTGTCGCGCATTCTGCATGGTCATGCGGGGATCTCGCCGGAAATGGCGTTGCGCATCGAGGCGTGGCTTGGCGAGGAAAACGGCGGTCGCGCGGATCTGTGGCTCGCCCAGCAATCCGCTTACGACTTGTGGCAGGCGCGCGCGAAAGGCGTGCCCAAGGTGGCGAGAGCGCTGGCACGCACGTGACCGCGCTCTCGTGGGCATGGCTCAGTACAGGCTCGGCTCGCCGTTCGGGCGCGTCTTGAAGCGCTTGTGAACCCAATAGTATTGCTCGGGCAGCAGCGGGATCTGCTCCTCGAGGAATGCGTTCATTCGCCGCGCGTCGAGATCGTCGTCGCCGGTCGGGTAGTGATCCCACGGCTTGAATACCTTCAGACGATAGCCCTTGTAGTTCGGCAGCACCTCGCCGATGAACGGCACGACCTGCGCGCGGCCCGTCTTCGCGAGCCGGCCGACCGCCGTCAGCGTGCAGGCGGGCACGCCGAAGAACGGCACGAACGTCGAATTGCGCAGCCCGTAGTCCATGTCGGCGCCGAGCATCACCGGCTTGCGGTCGCGCAGCCAGCGCAGCACGACGCGCGCGCTGTCCGCGCGGCCGACCATCTCGGCGTCGAAACGCCCGCGCGCCTTCTTCGCCTCTTCCTCGAGCACCGCGTTCGAGAACGGCTGGTAGAGCGACCCGCAGCGGCGATGCAGCGAACGGTTCAGCCAGATCGAGCCGGCCTCGATGCCGACGAAATGCAGGCCGAGGAACAGCGTCGGCGGCAGGTCCGGATCGTCGAGGTCGACCGCGCTGTCGACCTGGATCAGCTTCGCGAGCTTTTTCTCCGAGCCGAACCACTGCACGCTGCGTTCGACGTAGCTGCGGATCGCATGGCGGAAATGCTTCCCGGCAATTTCCTCGCGGCGTTCGTCGCTCCAGTCAGGGAAGCAGAGTTTTAGATTGGTGTGTACGATGCGCTTTCGCCGGCTGGGGATCTTGTAGAGCAGCCAGCCGAGACCATCGCCGAACCGTGCGGTCAGGCCGTACGGCAACAGGGCGAGCAGTTTCAGCAAGCCAATGGCGAGGTGCGTGGCTAGACGACCTAGCATGCGAAACCTCCGTGGGACCGGCTGGCCGGCGCTTTGCGAACAGGGTGGTGAGACAGCGGAAGATGCAGCACGGGCGGCGCTCTGTGACAATTCAGGAAAGCCGCTATAATACGGGCTTCGCCGAGTTAACTGACAACTTGCGGGGCGAAGCCGGTTGGCGTCACACACGCTGCCCGGTCCTGGTAATCCGCTAAAGCGTCGCCGCTTCAGGCCCAACGAAGCTGGCTACGTGAAACCAACCGTAACCACACAGGAGCCTGAAAAAGTGGCAAACGATTATTTCTTCACGTCCGAATCCGTCTCTGAAGGCCATCCGGACAAAGTCGCGGACCAGATCTCGGACGCGATCCTCGATGCCATCCTCGAGCAGGACAAATATTCCCGCGTTGCGGCGGAAACGCTGTGCAACACGGGTCTCGTCGTTCTGGCCGGTGAAATCACCACGACGGCCAACATCGACTACATCCAGATCGCGCGCGACACGATCAAGCGCATCGGCTACGACAACACCGACTACGGCATCGACTACAAGGGTTGCGCGGTGCTCGTCGCGTACGACAAGCAGTCGCCGGACATCGCCCAGGGCGTCGATCGCGCACACGACGACAACCTCGACCAGGGCGCGGGCGACCAGGGTCTGATGTTCGGTTACGCGTGCGACGAAACGCCGGAACTGATGCCGCTGCCAATCTACCTGTCGCACCGCCTCGTCGAGCGCCAGGCCAGCCTGCGCCGCGACGGCCGCCTGCAATGGCTGCGCCCGGACGCGAAGTCGCAGGTGACGGTCCGCTACGTCGACGGCAAGCCCGATTCGATCGACACCGTCGTGCTGTCGACGCAGCACGCACCGGACATCGAACTGCCGGCGCTGCGCGAAGCCGTGATCGAGGAAATCATCAAGCCGACGCTGCCGGCCGACCTGATCAAGGGCGACATCAAGTTCCTGGTGAACCCGACCGGCCGGTTCGTGATCGGTGGCCCGCAGGGCGACTGCGGCCTGACCGGCCGCAAGATCATCGTCGACACCTACGGCGGTGCCGCACCGCACGGCGGCGGCGCGTTCTCGGGCAAGGATCCGTCGAAGGTCGACCGTTCGGCTGCATACGCGGGCCGCTACGTCGCGAAGAACATCGTCGCCGCCGGCCTCGCGTCGCGCGCGCTGATCCAGGTGTCGTACGCGATCGGCGTGGCCGAGCCGACCTCGGTGATGGTCAACACGTTCGGCACGGGCCGCGTGTCGGATGCGGTGATCACGAAGCTCGTGCGCGAGCATTTCGACCTGCGTCCGAAGGGCATCATCAAGATGCTCGACCTGCTGCGCCCGATCTACGAGAAGACCGCTGCTTACGGCCACTTCGGCCGTGAAGAGCCGGAGTTCTCGTGGGAAGCGACCGACAAGGCGCTCGCCCTGGCCGAAGCGGCCGGCGTCGAGCCGACAGCACGCGTCGCGTAAGCGTCGTTCGCCTCAAATGAAAAACCCCGGCAGCGCCGGGGTTTTTTTATGCGTTCCGATCGCCGCGGCAATCGGGTAACGGCGTGGACAACGGCGCGGGCAGCGGCGCGACGGCGATCGTCGCGCGGTGCCCGTCGGCGTACGCTCAGCGTGCGCCGAACCCGAACCAGCCGTTGCTGGCCGCGAGGCGGCGCGGGCGGTTGACGCGGCGCTGCGGGCCGAGCGTGCGGCGCAGCGCGAGCGCGCGCAGCGACGACGGCTTCTGCAGCAGCGAGCGCAGGCCGGCACGGCGCGAGAACGCCTGCGTGCTCATCATCGAGAAAAATGCGTGGAACCACGCACGGATACCGTCCAGCCGGCTATGTGCGGGCGTACGCTCGGCCAGCGCCTGCGTGCGTGCGCGGTGATGGCGCAGCGAGCGGGCAGGAGCGGGCGGCACAACGCGCTTCGCAGCGCGGCTGAGACGGGAAGTCAGACGGAATGGCATGTGAACGATGCTTCGCTTGTATGGATGGCGCCCTTGGGAGCGCACTGGTATGAACGGCCTCGGATTGCGCAACGGATCTTACCGAAACTCGTTGCGCGCCGCGCCCGCCAGAATTGACAGGCCGCGACAGGCTACAGGGGATTCATGACGGGCAAAAGTCGCGATAAACCCTTGTGCCACAACGCGTGTGCCGCATACCGCCTGTCGCTGAGGCCAGCGCCGCGCCGCACAGTTCCCTTGAGCCGGATCAAATTCGCGATTGGCATGCCCCTGCGTACGACAATGGTGCTGTTCGCGGCATCCGGCGCCGATTTACAATCGTCACATTCACACAATAAACGTCTGGCATCCCATGTCGTCTCCATTGCAGTCGGAATCGGTCCGCGCGCAAGTCGCGGAATTGCGCGAGCGCGGCTTCGTCGTCGCGCGTGGCCTCGTCAGCGACGAGCAGTGCGCGGCGCTCAGGCAGGTTGCGGAGCGCCAGTTGCGGGAGGCGGCCGAGCCGATCGAGTTCGAGGCGGACCTGCGCTATCCGGGCGCGCCCGAGTCCAAGCATGCGCCGGGTGGGCATACGGTGCGGCGGCTGCTCGACGCGTACTCGCGTGATCCGGCCTTCGCGGAGCGCGCGATCGCACCCGAGATCGGCGCGTGGATGCGCGAGTATTTCGGCGAAGAGCCGGTGCTGTCGCGCGCGCATCACAACTGCATGATGACCAAGCATCCCGCGTACGGCAGCCTGACCGGCTGGCATCGCGATTTCCGCTACTGGTCGTTCGAGCGTCCGGACATGGTGTCGGTGTGGCTCGCGCTCGGGCCGGAAACGAACGAGAACGGCGCATTGTGGCTCGTACCGGGGTCGCACACGGCCGAATTCGGGCCTGAAGCGTTCGACGATGCGAAGTTCTTCCGCAGCGACCTGCCGGAGAACCGGAAGATGATCGATGCGGCGACGTGCCCGTCGCTGCAGACGGGCGACGTGGTGTTCTTCCACTGCAACACGCTGCATTCGGCCGGGCAGAACCGTTCCGACCAGGTGAAGTTCTCGCTCGTGTACACGTATCACGGCGCGAGCAACCGGCCGGTGCCCGGCACGCGCTCGGCATCGAAATCGGAAGTGCCGTTCTAGGCGCGCAGCGGGCGGCCTTCAAGGCCGCGGCGATGACGCGATGCCGCGTATCGCGGGTGCATGGAACAACGGGCGGCCTGGCCGCCCGTTTCGTTTGGCGCGGCCCGAACGTATGACGCGGGCCGTGCGTGCATCGCGGCTGGCGCTCAGCGCTTGCCGCCCGGCATCGCGAGGCCGATCAGGCCGATGAACGATGCGACGGCGCCGCCCACGATCAGCAGGATCGTCTTCGTCGCGGGCGAACCGGTGAAGAAGCGCGACACGTTGTCGTTGATCGAATGGAACGACTGGCCGCCGAAATACAGCAGCACGACGCCGCCGACGAGCAGCGCAACCGAGATGACCCGGGACATACCAACCTCGCTGAAACGGTGATTCGAGACGCCGCAGTGTAGGCGACGGCCGCGGCCGCGTCCATCGTCGCGCCGCCGAGCGCGTTCCGGCCGCTTTCGCTACCATAGTCGTCGTATGACTCCTTCGCCGCCGCCGCGCCGCGCGCGCGGCCGGCGCGCGTCCCTTCTCCCGATGTCCTGACGGAACCGACTCATGGCCTACGAAGCAGCTTCCGAACGTTATGCAGACATGCAATACCGCACCTGCGGCAAATCCGGGCTCAAACTGCCCGCGCTGTCGCTCGGCCTGTGGCACAACTTCGGCGACACGACGCCGATCTCGACGCAGCGCGACATCCTGCGCACCGCGTTCGACCTCGGCATCAACCACTTCGACCTCGCGAACAACTACGGGCCGCCGTACGGCAGCGCGGAGACCAACTTCGGCCGGCTGCTGAAGGAAGATTTCCGGCCGTATCGCGACGAGCTGCTGATTTCGACCAAGGCCGGCTGGGACATGTGGCCGGGGCCGTACGGCAGCGGCGGCGGGTCGCGCAAGTACGTGCTCGCGAGCCTCGACCAGAGCCTGCAGCGGATGGGGCTCGACTACGTCGACATCTTCTATTCGCACCGCTTCGACGCGCACACGCCGCTCGAGGAAACGGCGGGCGCGCTCGCGTCGGCCGTGCAGCAGGGCAAGGCGCTCTACATCGGCATTTCGTCGTACTCGGCGGCGAAGACGCGCGAGATGGCCGAGCTGCTCGCGCAGTACAAGGTGCCGCTGCTGATCCACCAGCCGTCGTACAACCTGCTGAACCGCTGGGTCGAAACCGAACTGCTCGGCACGCTCGACGAGATCGGCACGGGCAGCATTGCGTTCACGCCGCTCGCGCAGGGGCTGCTCACGTCGAAGTACCTGAATGGCGTGCCGGCCGACGCGCGCGTGAACAAGCCGGGCGGCGGCTCGCTGAAGCAGGATCACCTGAGCGAGGACAACCTCGACCATGTGCGCAAGCTCAACGCGATCGCCGAACGGCGCGGGCAGAGCCTCGCGCAGATGGCGCTCGCCTGGGTGTTGCGCAACGGCCGCGTGACGTCCGCGCTGATCGGCGCGAGCCGCGCGGAGCAGGTGCGTGAAAACGTCGGTGCGCTGAAGAACCTCGAATTCTCGGCGGAAGAGCTCGCGGAGATCGATCGTTACGCGACGGAAGGCGGCATCAATCTGTGGGAAAAGCCGTCCACCGATCAGGCGATCTGACCGGCAGTCGATACGGCATGCGAAACATCGCGTGCCGTATCAATGGCTTGCGCGCAGCACGTCGCATCGCTGCAGTGCAGCGATGCACGTCACGCACGGGTGGTGCGCCGCTAGATCAGCGCGGGCAGGCCTTCGACGAGCAATACCGCGACGCCGACGCCGAGGATGACGCCCAGCACGCGCAGCAGGTTGTGGCGGAATTCGGTTGCGCACGGCACCGCGCCGAGAAATAGCGCTCCGGCCAGCGCCATCGGGATCAACAGGATGAAGTCGCCGATCGTGAAGTAGGTCGTCATGCGTGTCTCCAAGGTCGACCGGAGCGGGCGCGTGCGCGCTGGCTCCGGCCCCATGCCGGGTGTTTCTAGTCTTGGTCCGGCCCGATTGCGAGCGGGGCGGTCAATTCGAGTATAGGCAACCGGCAGCGCTTTTCGCTATCCGAACCATTAAAAATCAGCGGAAAGCCCCGCGAATCGCGCATATTTCCCGCAAGTTCGACGAACGCCTTGCGCGTATCTTTCTCGCGCCTTTCGATTGTTGCGGATTCTTCGTATGTTCCGGTGCGTGCCGCCGCATTCGCGAGCGCGGCGGCACGCCCGCTCATGCGCGGTCGGGCTGCACGCGGGCGGCCGGCGCGCGGAACACGAGCGCGAGTCCCGCGATGATCGCGCCCATGCCGGCGAGCGCGAGCGGCTCGGGCCGGTTGCCGAGCCACGCGGCATCCATCAGCGTGGTGACGACGGGCACGAGATAGAACAGGCTCGTCACGTTGACGAGATCGCCGCGCTGCATCAACCGGTAGAACAGCAGCTGCGCGATCACCGAAATCACGATGCCGAGCCACAGCAGCGGGATCACGAAGGCCCAGCTCACGTCGAACGACACCGGCCGGAACGGCACGATCGCCACGCACAGCGCGAGGCCGATCGCATTCTGCAGCGGCAGCACGTCGGCGGGCGCCGCACGTGCGCGTTTTTGCAGCAGCGAGCCGGCGGTCAGCGCGACGAGCGCGGTGAGCGCGCACGCGATGCCTGCGAGCGACAGGCCGCCGTCTCCGGTGCCGCGGAACACGACGAGCGCGAGACCGGCCAGCGACAGCGCGAGCCCCGCGATGCGCACGGGTTGCCAGCGCCGCTCGACGATCGCGAGCGTGAGGATCGGCTGCACGCCGAGGATCGTCGCGAGCACGCCCGGCGCGATCCCGCGTTCGAGCGCGAGCAGGTAGAAGATCGAATAGCCGCCCATCATCAGCAAGCCGGTCAGCGCGGCCATGCGCCGCTCACCGCGCGGCGGCAGCCAGCGCTTGCGCAGGAACGCCAGCCCGAGCAGCACGAGCGATGCCAGCGCGAAACGTGCGGTGAGAAAGACGAACGCGGACGCGTGACGCAGCCCGAGTTCAGCGAAGATCGCGCCGCTGCTCCACAGCAGCACGAAGAGCGACGTCGCGCCATGCGCGGCGAGCGCGCGTTTGAACGAAACCATGTGAATCCACCTGTCGAACGGATCGGAATGTTCCATCCGCGCGCGCAGCGGCACGCCGTGCGTCACGACACACGAATGCGAGCCCGCGGGCGAATGGAAGACGAAACGAAAAGCCGGCTGGTCAGCCGGCGCGTGCCGCCGGAGGGGGCGGCGCGGCGCCGACGAGCGGCGGTGCGACAGGAGGAGGAAGGACCGACGGATGCGCGCACGCCTGCGGCCGCGAGTCGAACTGCGGCCGGGATTTTGCGAGGGCGGACGTGAACGGATGCATCGTGTCGGAATGCGCTTGAACGCGAATGAGCATCAAAGGTAACGCAACGACGGCATCGGATGCAACACCTGTCGGTGACGCATCGCATGGCGAAGGTCGGCGGGCGATGCGTGAGCAGCCGTTGCCGTGCGGGCTGCGTTCGAGGCAGGGGGAAGCTGATGACGGCGTCGCGTGATTCGGCAACCGCAGTCGCGCGAAATTGCCGGGTGACCCGACACCCGATTCACGGCGCACGCGGGGCGTTGGTCACGTACGCGCCGCGGTGATGCCGGGGATTCGGCGGGCAGTCACATTCGACAGGGTATGATGGGGGTAACCGGGCGGGCAAGCGTCTACCCCGGCGCAGTGGTTGATTGGAGACATTCGACGAATTCGCGGCACTTCGCCTGCTTCTTCTTCTTTTCGTGCTTCGATAAACCGTGAACAATGGGATCACGCGCAACGCTCCGACGAGAGCGCGCGGATCGTGCATTTGCCGGCCCCCAGCGGGCCGGGTTTCAAGATTCAAGAGTGGGGAACCATCATGCATGTCGGGTCGATTGTCTGCACTACCCATATCGCGGTGCCGAAGGGCGCGCGCGGCATCGTCCAACGCGTCCTGGGCGACATGGCCATGGTGACCTGGTACGCGGGCGTACCGGGCGAGTCCAAGGAACTCAACACCGAGCCGTTCTTTCTCGAGGACCTGATCGATACCGGCGAATCGGTACTGCCGGCCGGCGCAGCGCTTCACTAACGGGCGCTCGTCTTTCAGTCCGGCTGACGGCACAATGCGGGGCATGAAAGACGTCACTCCCGCTCCCGCTTCTCCCGCCGGCCCGCCGTTTGCCGGACTCACGCCCGAGTGCGTGCTCGACGCGCTCGACAGCGTGCTGATACCGGCCGGCCTGCGCACCGACGGGCGCCTGCTCGCGCTCAACAGCTACGAAAACCGCGTCTATCAGGTCGGTATCGAAGACGGCCCGCCGGTCGTCGCGAAGTTCTACCGTCCGGCGCGCTGGTCGGACGAAGCGATCCTCGAAGAGCATGCGTTCGTCGCCGAACTCGCCGCGCGCGAGATTCCGGCGGTGCCCGCGCGCACCTTCGACGGCCGCACGCTGCACGCGTTCGACGGCTTCCGCTTCTCGATCTTCGAGCGGCGCGGCGGCCGCGCGCCCGATCTCGATCGCAGCGACACGCTCGAATGGCTCGGCCGCTTCATCGGCCGGCTCCATGCGGTCGGCGCGACGCAGCCGTATGTCGCGCGCCCCGTGCTCGACATCACGACGTTCGGCTATGAGCCGCGCGACTACCTGCTCGCGCACGATTTCATTCCGGACGACGTGCGGCCCGCATACGAGACGGCCGTGAACCTCGCGCTCGAAGGCGTCGAGGCCGCGTTCGAGCGGGCGGGCGAGATCCGCCTGCTGCGCACGCACGGCGACTGTCATCCGAGCAACGTGCTGTGGACCGATGCCGGCCCGCACTTCGTCGACTTCGACGACAGCCGGATGGCGCCCGCGATCCAGGATCTATGGCTGCTGCTGCCGGGCGATCGCGAAGGCGCGTCGCGTGCGCTGGCGGACCTGCTGGCCGGCTATGAGGACTTCTGCGAATTCGAGCCGCGCGAGCTGCATCTCGTCGAAGCGCTGCGCACGCTGCGGCTGATCCACTACGCCGCATGGCTCGCGCGGCGCTGGGACGATCCCGCGTTTCCGGCCGCGTTTCCGTGGTTCAACACGCATCGTTACTGGGAAGCGCGCGTGCTCGAGTTGCGCGAGCAGATCGGCGCGATGCAGGAAGGGCCGCTCTGGCCCGTGTGACGGCGCGCGCGGCACTCTCGCCGCGCGGCAGGCATGTGCGGGCCGCGGCGCGATGCGCGCGGCCCGTTTTCCGTTTCGCCTAGAACTTCAGCATCAGCTTGATCAGTGCGGCGAAGCGCTTGCCGTACGGCGGCGCGAGCAGGTTGCGCGCGTTCAGGCGCGCCTGCGTGAGCACCGGCTTCATCTTCGAGAACGTCACGAAGCCGTCGTAGCCGTGATAGGCGCCCATGCCGCTCGCCCCGACCCCACCAAACGGCAAACTGCTGCACGCGATATGCATCAGCGTTTCGTTGACCGTGACGCCGCCCGAGATCGTTTCGCGCATCACGCGGTCGATCGTGCCGCCGTCCTCGTCGAACAGGTAGAGCGCGAGCGGACGCGGGCGTGCATTCACGTAGGCGATCGCTTTGTCGAGCCGTTCGTACGGCACGAGCGGCAGCAGCGGCCCGAAGATTTCCTCCTGCATCAGTTGCGACGCGGCCGGCACCTGCGTGACCGCGCACGGCACGAAGCGGCGCGAGGCGGGATCGGATTGCGCGTCGGACAGCGGATGCAGTTGCGCGCCGGCCGCCTGCGCGTCGCTCGCGAGCTGCTGCAGTCGCGCGTAGTGGCGCGGCGACACGATCGTCGTGTAGTCGCCGTTGGCGGACAGGTCGGGATACATCTTCGCGAACCGGGCGCGCGCGCGCTCGATGAACGCGGCTTCCATCCCGCGCGGCAGCAGCACGTAGTCGGGCGCGATGCAGGTCTGGCCCGCGTTCAGCGTCTTGCCCGCGACGATCGCGTCGACGGCCGCATCGAAGCGCGCGTTCGGGCCGACGATCGCCGGCGACTTGCCGCCGAGCTCGAGCGTGACGGGCGTGAGGTTGTCGGCGGCCGCGCGCATCACGTGGCGGCCGACGTGCGTCGAGCCGGTAAACAGCAGATGATCGAACGGCAGCCCGCTGAACGCGGCGCCCACTTCCGCATCGCCGTTCACGACCGCGACGTGGTCGCGCGTGAAGGTCTTCGCAATGAGCTGCTCGAACAGCGCCGACGTGCGCGGCGTCAGTTCGGACATCTTGATGATCGCGCGGTTGCCGGCCGCGAGCGCACAGATCAGCGGGCCGGCCGCGAGCAGCACCGGGTAGTTCCACGGCACGACGATGCCGACCACGCCGAGTGGCTGCGGAATCACTTTCGCGCGCGCCGGGCGCAGCCACTTGTTCATCGGCTTGCGGATCGGCTTCATCCAGCGCTTGCCGTGCTTGAGCGCGTCGTCGATCTCTTCCTTCGCCATCCAGATTTCCGACAACAGCACCTCCTGCTTCGCGCGATGACCGAAATCGGCGCTGATCGCTTCGGCGAGGGCATCCGCATGGTCGATCAGCATCGTGCGCAGCGCGCGCAGGTGCTGCACGCGCGTTTCCCATGCCGGATACGGCGCGCGCAGGTAGGCTGCGCGCTGGTCGCGCAGCAGCGCCGTCAGCGCATCCACCGACGGCAGGGCTTGCGGGGCCAGTTCGGGCAGGTCGTTCTTCATGTCGTCTCCTCCAGTTGGGCCAGGCGGGTCGGCCGGCCGTCACGCCGCATGCGCACGCTCGGCGAGCGCGGCGACGCGGATCGGGGTGGTGCGGGTCGCGCGGCGCGGGCCGGATGCGACGTGTGCTCGAAAACCGGTTGAAGCGTGCAGCGGGCGTCGCATCCGCGCGACGGTGTGTGCATCCGGAACCTGCTTTGTGGCGCATGCGTGTGCGGTGCGATGTGACTGCCGACAGGCACGCGTCGCTGCGCCGTGAGCGTCTGCCGGCGCACCGAAGCGGGGCAGCCCGACAGGTCAGTCGAATCGTGACGCAGCGCACCGTGCCGCTGTGGCCAGCAACCATCCAAACGGTCGGCGACGACGCGTGCCGTTCGATTTCGCTCGACCGCGCGCATGACGCCGAGCCTCGCCGCGCGAGCTGCCGTTTGAAATGAAATGCGGGCTGCACGCATCGCATCCGGACCACCCGGTCGACACGCGGCCTGCAGAACCTGGCGCTGCATCGTCGTCACTCCCGTTTCGCGACGGATCGGCTTCTCGTGGCCGGCGCGTCGCGCCAAGCGAATCGATACATCTTAAATTTAGTTCACGCGGGCGTTTAGAGGAATCGCTCTTGAATACGCGTGCCGCGCGCGCGACGGCCATTCCTACAATGCCCGAACATTACAAGAGGGGACGCGGTCGCCTGGCGGCCTTCCATGACACGACGGAGACGTGACATGCAATACGACTACATCATCGTCGGCGGCGGTTCGGGCGGCTCGAGCCTGGCAGGCCGTCTCGCCGATGCCTGCCCCGATGCGACGATCGCGCTGATCGAGGCCGGCTCGCATACGGAGCGCAACCTGCTCGTCAACATGCCGGTGGGCATCGCGGCGCTGGTGCCGTTCAAGCTCGGCACGAACTACGGCTACGAGACGGTGCCGCAGCCGGGCCTCGGCGGGCGGCGCGGCTACCAGCCGCGCGGGCGCGGGATGGGCGGCTCGAGCGCGATCAACGCGATGATCTACACGCGCGGCCATCCGGGCGACTACGACGAATGGGCGCAGCTCGGCGCGACTGGCTGGGGCTGGCAGGACGTGCTGCCGTATTTCCGCCGCGCGGAAGGCAACCAACGCGGCGCCGATGCGTGGCACGGTGCGGACGGCCCGCTCACGGTGTCGGACCTGCGCTTTCGCAATCCGTTCTCCGAACGATTCATCCAGGCCGCGCACGCGGCCGGCTATCCGCTGAACGACGACTTCAACGGCGCGACGCAGGAAGGCATCGGCTTCTACCAGGTCACGCACCGCGACGGCTCGCGCTGCAGCGTCGCCCGCGCGTATATCTACGGCCGCAACCGGCCGAACCTGCATGTGATCACCGATGCGACGGTGCTGCGCGTCACGTTCGACGGCAAGCGCGCGGCCGGCGTCGCGGTCGCGCGCAACGGGCGCGTCGAGACGCTCGACGCGCGCGCGGAAGTGATCCTGTCGGCCGGCGCGTTCAATTCGCCGCAACTGCTGATGTGCTCGGGGATCGGCCCGGCGGAGCAACTGCGCCGGCACGGGATCGCGGTCGTGCAGGATGCGCCGGACGTCGGCACGAACCTGATCGACCATATCGATTTCATCATCAATACGCGCGTGAATTCATCGGAACTGGTCGGCGTGTGCCTGCGCGGGATCGCGAAGATGACACCCGCGCTCGCGCGCTATTTCTCGAGCCGCACCGGGATGATGACGAGCAACGTCGCGGAGGCCGGCGGCTTCATCAAGAGCGACCCGTCGCTCGAGCGTCCCGACCTGCAGCTGCATTTCTGCACGGCGCTCGTGGACGACCACAACCGCAAGATGCACTGGGGTTTCGGCTATTCGCTGCACGTGTGCGCGCTGCGGCCGTTCAGCCGCGGCACGGTGGCGCTCGCGAGCGGCGATGCGCGCGACGCACCGCTGATCGATCCGCGCTTCTTCAGCGATACGCGCGATCTCGACCTGCTCGTGCGCGGCACGCAGGCGATGCGCAAGATCCTGTCGCAGGCGCCGCTCGCGTCGCAGGGCGGGCGCGAGCTGTACACGCGGGCCGACCAGAGCGAAGCGGAACTGCGCAAGACGATCGTCGAGCATGCCGACACGATCTATCACCCGGTCGGCACCTGCCGGATGGGCTCGGATGCGCGCGCGGTCGTCGATCCGCAACTGCGCGTGCGCGGCGTCGACGGGTTGCGCGTGGTGGATGCATCGGTGATGCCGACGCTGGTCGGCGGGAATACGAATGCGCCGTCGGTGATGATCGGCGAACGCGCGGCGGATTTCATCGTCGCCACGCGCAAGGGCGCGGTGCCGCGCGGCGAGGCAGCCGCGGCGGTGCACGGCCGCTGAGCGGCGCGCGCACGGCGGCGGCCATGCTCAGGCAAACGTATCGACGAGGCCGGCGCGGCTCACGCTCGCGGCGGCCGGTGCGGATTGCGCAGCGCCGACCGGTGCATCGCCGGCTGACGATCCGCCGCTCCCGCGCCGCGACGGCTGGCCGCCGGCGAAGGACTGTTGCGGGTTCTGCTGCTGCGAGGCGAAGCCGCCGTCGCTGACGGTCGCGCTGCCGAGCCCGAGCCCGCCCGCTTCCATCGCCTCGCGCAGCTTCGGCAGCGCGGCTTCGACCGCTTCGCGCACCTGCGCGTGCTGCGACACGAACAACGCGTGCGCGTTGTTGTCGGCGACGCGCAGCACGACCTGCAGCGGCCCGAGATCGGCCGGATTGAGCGTCAGTTCGGCGCTCTGCTGGTGTGCATTCGACAGGAACACGACCTTCTGGCTCAGCGCGTCCGTCCAGTCCGGCGTGCTGATGTGCGGCGCGAGCACGTGCGCGTTCGCGGCGGCGATCGCCCCCGCCGCCGGTGACAACTGCAGGTTCGCCTGGGCCGCGGCCGCAGCCGTGGCGCCGGCCGCGAGGGTCGCGCTGGCGGCCGGGTCCGCCGCGTCGCTGGCTGCCGCGAGCGCGTGCTGCTCGCCCGACTGCGCGTTCGCGTTGGCCTGCAGCGCCTGCGCGGTGGCTTGCACCGGCGTTTGCTGGGTGGCGAGCGCGCCCTTCGCGTCGGCGAGCGTGCGGTCGAAGGTCGGCACCTTCGGTGTCAGCGGCGCGGCGGTGCCGGTCGCCGCGGTCGCGGCCGGTGCGGGCGCCGTCGTGCCGGCTGCGGGCATCGCGATCGCACCCGTGCCGCCCGTCAGCTTGGCGAGCGCGTCCTGCAGCGCATCGCGGCTCGTTGCCGGCGTGGCCTGGGCGGCCTGGGTGGCCGCCGCCGCGTCCTTGGCCGCATGATCCGTCAGCGTGGCCGTGGCATCGGGTTGGCCGGACACGGCCGTCTTTTGCGCAGCGGCCGCGGCGGCAGCCGCGTCGGCCGGCATCGCGTTGTCCGTGCGCGCCTGCAGTTGCGCCTGCACGGCCGCAGCCGCCGCGAGCGCGGCGGCGTCGGGGTTCGTGGCGGCGTTCGTGGTCGTATCGTCGGTCGTGTCGTCGTCTGCGGCGGCGGACGGCTTCGTGCCGGCGGCCGGCTTCGACGAAGCTTGTTGCGTCGAAGCATCCGGGACGCCGGCATTCGACGCATCGCGGCGCGTGGCGACGCTTTGCTTCAGCGTCTGCGCGAACGGCACGGCGGTCGTCGCGGTCGCGGCATCGTTGCCGGCGGCGCTGGACGCACCCGCGCCGCGGGCGGCCTTGAGTGCGGTGCCGGCGGTGTCGAGCAGCGCGCCGAGCAGGGGCAGGGGAGGCATGTCGGTTCTCTCGTTCGAATGCGGTGGTCGGTTACGACGAACGGGCCGCGTCGGCCCGCATGCGCAGGATCTTCGCGGCGTGTTCGTCGGCGTCGCGCTGCTCGCGCCGGGCGTCCCGCTTCGCTTCCTGCGCGACGCCGCGCGCCTGCAGGATTTCGAACGAGCCGACGGTACGTTTCTTGTTTTGCCAGTTCGGGCGGGCTTCGTCGATACGGATTTCGGCCGCGGCCAGCACGTTGCGCTGCTGCGCGATCGCGGCGTCGAGCGTATCGATGAACGCCTGGAAATTGCGCCAGTTGCCGGCCGGCATCCCGTGCTGCGCGGATTGCGAGAAGCGCGCGTGGTATTCGTCGCGATAGCGCAGCAGCGCGTCGAGCTGCTCGGCGGCCGCGGTGCGGTCGCGCTGCGCGGTGCCGAGCTGCTTCGTCGCGGAGTCGAGATCTTCCTGCGCGCGGTCGAGCAGCAACTGAAGAGGAAAGCCGTGTGCCATCGGGATCAGCCTCCGTAAGCGTCGAACAGTGCATCGAGCCCGGCTAGGCTCGACGCGAACGGTGCGCATTCGCGAAAGCCCTGCTGCAGGAACGCCTCGATGCGCGGATAGAGCGCGATCGCGCGGTCGAGCTGCGCGTCGCGGCCGGGCGCGTACGCGCCGACGGCGATCAGGTCGCGATTGCGCTGGTAGCGCGACAGCATCTGCTTGAACTGCCGGACGTGGTCGAGGTGCGTTTCGTCGATCAGCGCGGTCATCGCGCGGCTGATCGACGCCTCGATGTCGATCGCCGGATAGTGGCCGGCCTCGGCGAGCGCGCGTGACAGCACGACGTGACCGTCGAGGATCGCGCGCGCCGAATCGGCGATCGGGTCCTGCTGGTCGTCGCCTTCGGTGAGCACCGTGTAGAACGCGGTGATCGAGCCGCCGCCTTCCGGCCCGTTGCCGGTGCGCTCGACGAGCGCGGGCAGCTTCGCGAACACCGACGGCGGATAGCCCTTCGTTGCGGGCGGCTCGCCGATCGCCAGCGCGATCTCGCGCTGCGCCATCGCATAGCGCGTGAGCGAATCCATCAGCAGCAGCACGTGCTTGCCCTGGTCGCGGAAATACTCGGCGAGCGACGTCGCGTAGGCCGCGCCCTGCATCCGCAGCAGCGGCGACACGTCGGCCGGCGCCGCGACGACGACCGAGCGCGCGAGCCCGTCCTCGCCGAGGATCTGTTCGATGAATTCCTTCACTTCGCGGCCGCGTTCGCCGATCAGCCCGATCACGATCACTTCCGCGCTCGTGTAGCGCGCCATCGTGCCGAGCAGCACCGACTTGCCGACACCGGAGCCCGCGAACAGGCCCATCCGCTGCCCGCGGCCGACGGTGAGCAGCGCGTTGATCGCGCGCACGCCGACGTCGAGCACGTGGTGGATCGGTTCGCGCTCGAGCGGGTTGATCGACGGCGCCGACAGCGGCGCGTCGACCTTCGACGCGAGCGGGCCGAGGCCGTCGAGCGGGCGGCCCGACGCGTCGACGACGCGCCCGAGCATTTCCCAGCCGACCGGCAGCCGCTTCGCGCCCGCGAGCGGATCGGCGACGGGCGCGCTTTCGCGCGGCCACACGCGTGCGCCGGGCAGCACGCCCGCGACGTCGGTGGTCGGCATCAGGAACAGGCGATCGCCGGCGAAGCCGACGACTTCCGCTTCCGCGTGCGGCAGCGTGCTGCCGGGCGGCAGTTCGATCGTGCATTCGGCGCCGACCGACAGGCGCAGCCCGATCGCTTCCAGCACGAGGCCGGCCGCGCGCGTCAGGCGCCCGCACGGCCGCAGCGGCAGCGCGCGCTGGCTGCGCGCGGCGAGCCCGTTCAAATGGGTGCGCCAGTGCGCGAGATGCGGGTTGTGCGGTGCGCGCGGCGCGGCGTCGGACGTATCGGCCGCTGCGGCGGCGGCGTGCGGGGTGGTGGGTGCG
Source organism: Burkholderia sp. HI4860 (assembly GCF_002223045.2). Taxonomy (NCBI): domain Bacteria; kingdom Pseudomonadati; phylum Pseudomonadota; class Betaproteobacteria; order Burkholderiales; family Burkholderiaceae; genus Burkholderia; species Burkholderia sp. HI4860. Next base: position 2,040,823 of record NZ_NKFO02000003.1, read on the forward strand.
GTGTCCAGCGCGGCGTTGTGCGCGTCCGGGCCGAACGACGCGAGCGCGAGTTCGCGCTCCAGCGGCGTCATGCCGTCGTGCGCGAGCGCCTCGGGCGGCCGCGTCACCACGTGCTCACCTTGCCGATCGCGGCGGCGACGCGCTGCCAGCGCGTGGGCAGCGTCGCGTCGACCTCGCCGGTCGCGGCGTGCGCACGGCAGCCGCCGCGCTCGATCGACGCGTCGGTGCGCACGTTCCAGCCGAGCGCATCGAGATCGTCCTGCAGATAGGCTTCGACGACGGGCAGGTCGGCCGGATTCACCGCGAGATGCGGCGCGCCGGACAGCGCGGGCTCGGCCGCGAGCACGTCGCGCACGGCGGCCACCAGCGCGGCCGGGTCGTGCTTCACGTGCTGGCGCACGACCTGCTGCGCGATGTCGAGCGCGAGCTGCGCGATGTCGGCGGCCAGATCGTGCTCGACGGTCGACACGGCCTCGCGGAACGACGCGGCGAGCGCCGCGAGCTGCGCGGCCTGTTCACGCGCGTCGGCCTGGCCGGCCTCGAAACCCTGTTCGCGGCCCTGCTCGAAACCGGCCTGGTAGCCGAGCGCCTGGCCTTCGACGTGGCCGGCCGCATGGCCTTCGGCGTGCGCGGCGTCGCGCACGCGCTGCAGTTCCTCGGCGAGCGCGGCGGCGGCCGCTGCCGCGTCGTCGGGCGGCGGCGGGGGCGGCGGCGGGTCGAACGACGCCATCTCCCACCGCTGGTAGGCGGTGAGGGTGCCCGCGCGATCGCTCGCCGAATCAGACATACGCGTCTTCCGCCTTGCCGCCGATCGCGATCGCGCCGCTCTCGGCCAGGTTGCGCACGATCTGCAGGATGCGGCGCTGCTGCGTCTCGACGTCGGACACGCGCACCGGGCCGCGCGCGTCGAGATCCTCGGCGAGCAGTTCGGCCGCGCGTTGCGACATGTTCGCGAGGAACTTCTGGCGCAGTGCCGGCGGCGCGCCCTTCAGCGCGATGATCAGCGTTTCCGACTCGACTTCCTTGAGCACCATCTGGATCGCGCGATCCTCGAGGTCGAGCAGGTTCTCGAACACGAACATCTGGTCGATGATCTTCTGCGCGAGTTCGGCGTCGTACTGGCGCACGCTCTCGAGCACGCCTTCCTCATGCACGCTCGTCATGAAGTTCAGGATCTCGGCCGCGGTGCGGATGCCGCCCATCGGGCTGCGCTTCAGGTTGTCGCTGCCGGACAGCAGGCCCGTCAGCACGTCGTCGAGCTCGCGCAGCGCGGCCGGCTGGATGCCGTCGAGCGTCGCGATCCGCAGGATCACGTCGTTACGCAGCCGCTCGGTGAAGCACGACGCGATTTCCGACGCCTGGTCGCGGTCGAGGTGCACGAGGATCGTCGCGATGATCTGCGGATGCTCGTTCTTGATCAGTTCGGCCACCGCGGCCGAATCCATCCACTTCAGGCCCTCGATGCCGCTCGTGTCGCTGCCCTGCAGGATGCGGTCGATCAGCACGCCGGCCTTGTCCTCGCCGAGCGCCTTGGTCAGCACCGAGCGGATGTAGTCGCTCGAATCGAGCGACAGCGCGGTGTGCTGCTCCGCTTCCTTCGCGAAATCGTGCAGCACGTCCTCGACCTGCTCGCGCGTGACGTTCTTCAGCGCGGCCATCGCGGCGCCGATCTTCTGGACCTCGCGCGGCGCGAGGAACTTGAATACCTGCGCGGCCTCTTCCTCGCCGATCGACATCAGCAGGAGCGCGCTCTTGGTCAAGCCTTCAGCGTTCATCGGACACCCAGTTCTTCACGACGGTGGCGACGATCTTCGGATCCTGGCGGGCGATCGTGCGCGCGTAGTCGAGGTTGCGTTCGTAACGGTTCTTCTCGCTCTCGAACCCGAGCAGCAGCGAATCGGGTTCCTCGGCCTTTTCCGGCGCCGGCAGGCCGTCGAGCGCGACCGGATCCTCAGGTGCCGCGAGCGCCGGCGCGGCCGGCTCGGGCGGCGGGAACGCGCGGCGCATCGCCGGGCGCACGAACATGAAGTAGAGCGCCGCGGCGGCGGCTGCGATGCCGAGCCACTTCGCCGCTTCCTTCGCCATCTCGATCATGTCCGGCTGGCGCCACCACGGCAGGTCGGCGTACGGGTCGCTTGCGGTCGAGAACGCGCTGTTCACGACGTTCACCGAGTCGCCGCGCTTCGCGTCGTAGCCCATCGCATCCTTCACGAGCTGTTCGACCTGCGCGAGCTTCGCGGGCGGCAGCGGCTGCATCGTCACGTGGCCCTTCGCATCGGCGACCGGCTGGTAGTTGACGACGACCGCGACCGACAGCCGCTTCACGCTGCCCATCGGCTGTTCGAGGTGGCGGATCGTCTTGTCGAGCTCGTAGTTGGTCGTCTGGTCCTTGCGGTCGCTCACCGGCGTTGTCTGCGGCGCATTCGCGCCGTTGCCGGCGACGATCGGCGCGGACGCCGGCTGCGGCGGCGTGTTCGACAGCGCGCCCGGCACGCCCGATGCGCCGCCCTGCGCGAGTTCGGTCGAGCTGCTGGTCTGCTGGCTGCGGATCGCGGATTGCTGCGGATTGCCGTTCGGGCCGTAGCTTTCCGACGTCTGCTCGAGCTTCGAGAAATCGAGGTCCGCGCTGACCTGCGAGCGCGCGTTGCCCGCGCCGAAGATCGGCGCGAGGATCGCGTCGATGCGCTTTTGCGTGTTGTGCTCGACCTGCTGCACGTACTTGAGCTGGCTCGCGTCGAGGCCCGACGCCGACGCGGTCTGGGTCAGCAGGTTGCCGTCCTGGTCGACGATCGTCACGTTCTTCGCGGGCATGTCGGGCACGCCGGACGACACCATCCGCGTGATGGCCTGGACCTGGCCCTCGTCGAGCACGCGGCCCGGGTAGAGGTCGACGAATACCGACGCGCTCGGCGCTTCCTTGTCGCGCACGAACACCGACGGCTTCGGGATCGCGAGATGCACGCGTGCGCCGCGCACGGCGTTGATCGATTCGATGGTGCGCTGCAGCTCGCCTTCGAGCGCGCGCTGGTAGTTGATCTGCTCGGCGAACTGGCTGATGCCGAATTTCTGGTTGTCCATCAGCTCGAAGCCGACCGAGCCGCCCTTCGGCAGCCCCATCGCGGCGAGCTTCAGGCGCGTTTCATGCACCTGGTTCGACGGCACGAGGATCGCGCCGCCGGCATCGGCGAACTTGTAGGGAACGTTTGCCTGCTGGAGCGCGGCGATGATCGCACCGCCGTCGCGATCCGACAGGTTGCTGTACAGCACGCGGTAGTCGGGCGCGCGGCTCCACAGCACGAGCGCGGTGATGACGGCGACCGCGAATGCGACGGCGATCAGGAACGGCAGCTTCGGGTTGCCCTTCATCCGCGAGATGCCGGGGATGCGTTCCGCGAAGCCGCCAAGCCCGAAGTCCGCGCCTGTGCCACCCACGCCCGGCAACGCGGCGGCCGCGGCGGCGCCTGGCGCCGGGCTGGCGAGGCCCGCGCGGGCGTCTGGGTTGATCAGCGAGTTGGCCTGCGAATCCATGCGTCGAGTTTCTCCGGAGCGGGACGACTGAGCTCGCTCGGACGAGCGGGCGGACAATGACACGATGCGATTATCGTGACCCGGGCGGCACTCCGATCGACCGAAAAGAGCGGGGTTTCCCCCGTACTTTCGCGGCTTTGACGCGCGGCGCGCTGCTATCCTTTTTCGGAATCCGGCATGGCGCGCGTGGTGCGGCACCGGCGGATCTCCCGGTGCGTCCGGGTCTCTCTCTCAGTTTTGGGGACAGCATGACTGCGAACGTCAGCGGAATCGGTTCGGTGTTGCAACAGATGCAGTCGATGGCCGCGCAGGCGTCGGGCGGCGTCGCGAGCCCGACGGCGGCACTGGCCGGCTCGGGCGCGGCGACGGCCAGCACGTTCGCCAGCGCGATGAAGGCGTCGCTCGACAAGATCAGCGGCGACCAGCAGCACGCGCTCGGCGAGGCCCAGGCGTTCGAGGTCGGCGCGCCGAACGTGTCGCTGAACGACGTGATGGTCGACATGCAGAAAGCCAACATCGGCTTCCAGTTCGGGCTCCAGGTCCGCAACAAGCTAGTGAGCGCTTACAACGACATCATGCAGATGGCGGTTTGACAAGGCGGCTATTCGGGGAAAGCAATCCGTGGACGGCCATCCGGCCGGGTCCGCGGGCCGGCCTTGCTGCGCCAGGCGGCACGCGCCGCTTGCCTAAAGCTTTCCAAATCCCTTCCGATAACTCCGGTGATGGCCGCGTCGTGCGATGCACGGCGGCGGTTCCCGTATAGCCAACGCATAACAAGGAGAAGCGCATGTTTTCCCCAGGACACGCTGGAGCCAGTGCATACGCGCGTGTCGGCGTCGAGACCGGGGTGATGGGCGCTTCCCCGCACCGGTTGATCGCGATGCTGTACCAGGGCGCGCGGCAGGCGGTTGCGCTGGCGCGCATGCATTTGCAGCAAGGCAATGTGTCCGCGCGCGGCGAAGCGATCGGCAAGGCGATCCGGATCGTCGACAGCGGGCTGAAGGCATCGCTGAACCTCGATGCGGGCGGCGAGATCGCGGCGCGGCTGGATGCGCTGTATGCGTATATCACCCGGCGTCTGCTCGACGCCAATGCGCAGGCGAGCGACACGATGCTGGTCGAAGTCGACGGGCTGCTCGCGACGCTCGAGGAAGCATGGACGGGGATCGGCCCGGAAGTCGCGCGGATGGCCGCACAACAGGCAGTGGAAGCATCACGATGAATCGCAAGGCCGAATACTTCGAACGTTACGAGGCGCTCGCCGCCGTGTCGGGCCGGATGCTGGGCGCTGCCCGCAGCGCCGACTGGAGCGCGTTGCCGGAGTTGCAGGCCGAATTCATGCAGCTGGTCGACGGGTTGAAGGAGGCCGATCCGGGCGTCGTGCTCGACGAATCGGATCTCGGCCGCAAGCTCGACCTGATCCGTCGCATCCTGGCCGACGACGCCGCGATTCGCGATCTCGCGAGCCCGGACCTCGCGCGGCTGTCCGCGCTGTTCGAGGCGCGGCGCTCGACCAAGGTATTGACCGATCTCTACCGCGCGCGCGGGTAGGGCCCGTTTCCGGGGAAACGGGCGCGGGGCGCACGCGTCCGCCGTGGCACGCGCGCAGTTCCCGCAGGCGGCACCGGCGTGCCGTTACCGGATTCGCAACGATGTGGCTGAGATGAGCAGGCTCCGATCATGACCGGTATCGACTCCGTTGCGGCTGCCCTGCTGGCGAGCCGCCTCGACAGCCTGCTGACCGGCACCGTGTCGGCGCCTGCCAGCGGCGGCGCGACCTCGCAGGTCGGCACGCCGGGCAACGGCGCGTCGTCCACGCCTTCGGCCGGCAGTCCGCCTGCCGCGCCGCCGGCTTCCACCCAGACCGCCCTGTCCGATGTCGGGCGCGTGCTCGACGCGATCTCGCGCGCGGGCGGCGACGCGACGCCGGCCATTGTCGGGCGCGCACCGCTGCTGGCTGACCCCACCGTGCTGCTGACCGACACGGCTGCGCCGGCCCGCGCGCCGGCCGCCGCCGATCCGGCGGCGGCCTCCACGCCGGCTTCAGCCGCTGCATCGTCGGCTGCGTCTGCGGCTGCGGCGGCGCGCGACGCGGCTGCGACGTTGCCGGTCGCGGCGCTGCGCGCGGCGCTCGCGCAGGCCGTGAGCGAAAGCGGCCTTTTCTACGAATCTCATCTCGCGCAGTGGCTGGCCGGCCAGCGTCCGCTCGCGGCACTGATGCGCGAGCCGCAGGCGCGCCTCGCGGCCGCGCTCGCGCCGGCCGATCCGGATGCCGCCCAGCATGGCTCGACCGATCCGCTCGACGAACTGCTCGCGCAGCGCCCGCCATTGCCTGCGTCCGCGCGCGCCGCCGCGCAGCCGGGCGCGCCGGCCCAGGGCGGTGCGCCGGCGCGGGACCCCGCACAGGCGTTGCCGGCAGGCGCGCGGCAAGGGGTGCCGCTGCCGCACGATACGGCCGATCTGCTCGGCGACCCGCCCGATGTGCGCTGGACGCCCGCGCGAGCCGAACTGGCCGCCGCGTCGTCCGATTCGCAGGCGCAGACGCTCGCGACCGTGCATCCGGCCGCCGTGCCGCTCGTCAGGCAGCAGCTCGACGCGCTCGCGACCGACCAGTTTCGCTGGGCGGGTGAGGCGTGGCCCGGCGCGCGGCTCGACTGGACGATCGAGCCCGACGATCCGGGCAACCGTGCGCCGCACGGCGACGGCGACACGGGTGACGGCATCGCCTGGCGCACGCGCCTCACGCTGACGTTGCCGTCGCTCGGCACGGTCGACGCGGAGCTGGTGCTGAACGGCACGCAGCTCGTCGCGCGGCTGCGTGCGAACCAGACGGGTGCCGACCGTCTCACGCGGCACGAGGCGGCGCTGCGGCAACGGCTCGAAGTGTCGGGGCTCAAGGTGGGCGGGCTGTCGATCCGCGCGGTCGACGACGGCCCGGACGGCTTCGACCTGTTTGCGGCGCAGGCGGCGGCCGCCGCGTACGCACGCGGTTCGGCGTCGACGTCGATCCTGGCCAGCGGCCCGGCGACGCGTGCGCCGGATACCGACGACGAGGTGCTGCCATGAGCATGACGTCCCGCAAGCGCGCGGCCGCGCTCGTCTACGATCCGAAGGGCGGCGATGCCGCACCGCGCGTGGTCGCGAAGGGCTACGGCGCGCTCGCCGAAATGATCGTCGCGCGCGCGCATGACGCCGGGCTGTACGTGCATACGGCGCCGGAGATGGTGTCGCTGCTGATGCAGGTCGATCTCGACGACCGGATTCCGCCGCAGCTCTACCAGGCGGTCGCCGATCTGCTCGCGTGGCTGTACTCGCTCGACCGTACCGATCCCGCACCGGACGCCGCCGCACCGCGCTTTCCGCTGCCGCCGCTGCGCTGAACGGCGCTGCGCCGCGCGATTTCTTACGAAATGCCGCCTTGACCTTGCAAGGTCATTCTGTCGGTATTTGTCGCCTAACGACCGGCATCGTGCCGCAACGGGCGTGCTTCGGCGGAATTTCCTCGCTCGACGGGCTTGCCGCTCCACAGCCGCGCGGATTGAGCGTGCAATAGATTTGTGTAATGATATCCATTCTCATTTTCATGCTGCACGGGCGGCGCGCACGCTTTGCGCGCCGCCCGTTGTTTTGAACGAATGGAATCTCTCGCGTGAACGCGCCCGAAACGATCAATCCGCCCAAGACGGGGACTTCCCGCGCCGGCGTCACCATGCTGCACCCGGCGGCCCGCCCGCTGAGCGACGACGAACGGGCCGCGCGCCGCCAGCGTTCGCGCCGCGCGACCTTCATCAAATGGCTGCGCAAGGTGCATGGCTGGGTCGGGCTGTGGGGCGCGGTGCTCGGGCTGCTATTCGGCGTGACGGGCGTGCTGCTCAACCACCGCGCGCCGCCGCTGAAGATTTCGACCGGCGAGCCGCAGGTCGAGGAGATGCAGATCGCGCTGCCGGATCCGGCGCCGAAGACGCCCGCCGCGATGACGAAGTGGCTGCAGCACGAACTGCATTTCGACGGCAAGCCGGGCCGCATGCGCAAGGATCCGGCGCAGCCCGTCGCGTGGGGCGACAAGCGCGTGATGCAACCGGAGCACTGGCAGATGGGCCTGTTCGGCCCGCACCAGAACGTGCAGGCCGAATACTGGGTCGGCAACGGCTACGTCGCGGTGAAACGCACCGGCAACACGTTCCTGACGACGCTGAACAACCTGCATCGCGGCGTCGGGATGAATCTCGGCTGGGTGCTGTTGATGGACACGATCGCGGGCTCGCTGATCCTGCTGTCGCTGACCGGCGTGCTGCTGTGGACCGAGCTGAACAAGCGCCGCACGGTCGGCGTCGTGCTGGTGGTCGGTTCGGTCGCCGCGGCGCTGGCCGCCGGCCTGACCTGATCGGCGGCACGCGCGGCCTGGCGCCGGCGCGTGCGCTTTCGTCGATTTCGTCCGCTTCGCCCGCCGCGGACGCCCACCTGGCGCGACCGCGCGCCGGCGTCGCCAGCGATCAGAGGCCGCAGGCCGCGCCGCTGTTCGCGGCGATCTCGCGCGCGGCCTTCGCGCCCTCGACCTGCAGGATCGTCGGCAGCGACACGTTGTTCTTCGCGGCGGTGATCTCGGCGAGGATCGAGATCGCGATTTCCGGCGGCGTCCGGCTGCCGATGTAGATGCCGGCCGGCCCGTGCAGCCGGGCCAGTTCCGCTTCGCTCAGGTCGAATTCGCGCAGCCGCTCGCGCCGTGCCGCATTGTTGCGCCGCGAGCCGAGCGCGCCCACGTAGAACGCGGGCGTCTTCAGCGCCTCCATCAGCGCGAGATCGTCGAGCTTCGGGTCGTGCGTGAGCGCGATCACCGCCGAACGCGCATCGAGGTTCATGTCGAGCACCGTATCGTCGGGCATCGTGTGCACGACGCGCGTACCCGGCACGTCCCACGCATCCGTGTATTCCTCGCGCGGATCGCACACCGTCACCTGGTAGTCGAGCCCGACCGCGATCTGGCACAGATAGCGCGACAATTGGCCGGCGCCGATCACGAGCATCCGGTAGCGCGGCCCGTGGATCGTCACGAGCCGCTCGCCGTCGAACGCGAGCCCGTCGGCCGCCTGCGCGGGCGACAGCGATGCGCGGCCGGTCGCGAGCGTCATCGTGCGCGTGACGAGGCGGCCGGCCTCGACTTCCGCGCACAGCGCGGCAATCCCGCTGTCGCGCGTGAGCGGCTCGAGCACGAGCTGGATCGTGCCGCCGCACGGTAGCCCGAAGCGGTGCGCTTCCTCGGCCGTCACGCCGTACTTGAGCGCTTCCGGGCGCGCATCGGCCGCGATCCCGCTTGCGTGTACGCGGGCGATCAGGTCGTCCTCGATACATCCGCCGGACACGGAGCCGACCACGAGCCCGTCCTCGCGCACCGCGAGCATCGCGCCTTCGGGGCGGGGCGACGAACCCCACGTCTTCACGACCGTCACGAGCAGCACGCGGCGCCCTTCTTCGAGCCAGCGCGCGCTGGATTTCAATACATCGAGATCGACGCTTTCCATCATCTTCTTCCTGTTGCCGGGCGACGCCGCCGATGCGGGCCGCCGTTCGATGGCGCGATTATGAACCGCACGGCGCGCACGTGCAGGCGGCGCGCTGGCTCGTGCGGGCAAATCCGGAGAATCGGGCAAGATATCGCGACGATCGGACAGCGGTCGATCGGGGGAGTGGCGCGCGGCCGGTTCGGAAACGCGCGGGGCACCAGTGATGGGCCCGCGCGGTGTTCGTCCGACGCGCGGCCTGCGCGCGCCGATACGTCGCTCAGTGCGCGTCGTGGTGACCGTGCGCGAGTTTCGAGTGGTGGCGCGAGTACAGGAAGTAGATCGCGAGGCCGATCACGAGCCAGATGCCGAACGCGGCCCACGTGATGGGCTGCAGGTTCAGCATCAGGAACAGGCATGACGCGACCGCGAGGATCGGCACCACCGGCACGCCCGGGCAGCGGAACGCACGCGGCAGCTCGGGGTGCGTGCGGCGCAGCACGAGCACGGCGATCGACACCATCGAGAACGCGGCGAGCGTGCCGATGTTGATCAGCTCGGCGAGCACGTTGAGCGGCACGAGCGCGGCGATCAGCCCGAAGAACAGGCCGACGAGCCAGGTCGTCAGGAACGGCGTCGCGTAGCGCGGGTGCACGCGCGACAGCGCTGCCGGCAGCAGCCCGTCGCGCGACATCGCGAAGATCACGCGCGTCTGGCCGTAGCTCATCACGAGGATCACGGTGAGCATGCCGAGCACGGCGCCGAGATCGATGAAGCCTGCGACCCACGTCTCGCCGGCCTTCTGCAGCGCGTACGAGATCGGGTGCGAGATGTTCGCGTACTCGGCCGACGGCACGATGCCGGTCGCGACCGCGGCGACCGTCACGTACAGCACCGCGCACACCGCGAGCGACGCGATGATGCCGATCGGCAGGTCGCGTTTCGGGTTCTTCACTTCCTCGGCCGCCGACGACACCGCGTCGAAGCCGATGAACGCGAAGAACATCACGGCCGCCGCACCGAACACGCCGTTCCAGCCGTGCGGCATGAACGGCTTCCAGTTCGCGGGCGTCACGTGGAACACGCCGACCGCGATCACGAGCAGCACGACCGACACCTTGATGAACACCATGATGTTGTTGATGCGGGTCGACTCGCGGATGCCGATCGACAGCAGCGTCGTGATCACGATCATCACGAGGAACGCGGGCAGGTTGAACCACGTGACGACGCCCGGCACCGCACCGGGCGCGGCCGTCAGCACGGTGGGCAGCGTGAGCCCGAAGCCCTGCAGCAGCGACTGCAGGTAGCCCGACCAGCCGACCGACACGGCCGACGACGCGAGGCCGTATTCGAGCATCAGGTCCCAGCCGATGATCCACGCGACGAGCTCGCCGAGCGTGGCGTACGAGTACGTGTAGATCGAGCCGGCGACGGGGATCGTCGACGCGAACTCCGCGTACGACAGCGCGGCGAGGCCGCACGCGATCGCGGCGATCACGAACGACAGCATCAGGGCGGGGCCGGCCTGCACGGCGCCGGTACCGGTCAGCACGAAGATGCCGGTGCCGATGATCGCGCCGATGCCGAGGAAGGTGAGGTCGATCGCGCCGAGCGCTTTCTTGAGCCCGGCGGCATGCGCGCCGGCGATCATGCGATCGACGTTTTTCTTGCGGAAGAGAGACATTGCGGATGAATCGCCAGCGCGCGCGGGCGCGGTAGCGCTGACTGAGTGAAAACCCGTAATTTTAGCCGATTTGGCGCGCAAGACCCGCTGCAGCGCAGCGCTGCGTCACAAAATCGTCCGATAAAACAAGCGCTTGCGCTTCCGGCGGGCGACAGAGGGCGGCGGCGCGGCATGTGCCGCGTCGCTGGGCCGGACGAATCGGGTGAAGCGGGGGAATCAGGCGCCGGCCGTGGGCGCCATGTCGACGAGCCGGTTGCTCATCACGTAGAACGTGAGCTCCGCGTTGTTCGACAGCCGCATCTTCTCGAGCAGCCGCGAGCGGTACACGCTCACCGTCTTCACGGATAGCGACAGCGTGTTCGCGATGTCGGTGAGCCGCTTGCCCGATGCGAGCATGCAAAGCGTCTGGTATTCGCGGTCGGACAGCTTCTCGTGCGGCAGCGGTTCGTTCTCGAACGACACGTATTCGGCGAGCGCCTCGGCCATCGCGGGGCTCACGTACTTGCGGCCGGCCGCGACCTGCTGGATCGCGCCGATCATCTGCGCGGCGTTGACCGTCTTCGACAGGTAGCCGGCCGCGCCGGCCTTCAGCGCGCGCACCGCGTACTGGTCCTCGCGATACATCGAGAACATCAGCACCGGCGTGCGCGACAGCTTGCGCTTGAGGCGCTTGAGCACCTCGATGCCGTTCGTGTCCGGCAGCGAGATGTCGAGCAGGATCACGTCGAATTCCTGTTTGTCGACGGCCGCCATCGCGTCGCCGCCGGTTTCGGCCTCGGTGACGTCGCGCGCGACGCCGCGGTCGATCAGCAACTGGCGGATCCCTTGCCGGACGATCGCGTGATCGTCCACGAGCAGGATGTTCAGGCTCATGACGACCTCACGAAAGCGACGCGCGGCGCGCCGCGACGGGCACCGCGAGCAGCGAATCCCAAGCGAAGCGCGCGGTGACGCGCGTGCCGTGGCCGGTTGCCGGCGTGGCCGTCTCGAAGCTGCCGCAGAACGCCTCGCAACGGGCGCGCATGCCGGCCAGACCGTAGCCGGCGCGGCGGCGCCGGGAGAAACCGGTCCCATCGTCGGAGACAATCAGTGACAGGTGCGTGTCGTCAGTGGCGATCCGCACGTCGACCGACGTCGCGCGTGCGTGCTTCGCGACGTTCGACAACGCTTCCTGGGCGACGCGGAACACCGCGAGCGCGCTGGCGCCGGCGAGCTGCGTCAGGCGTGCGTCGGCCGCACAGACGAAGCTGGTGCGCAGGCCGGTGCGGGCCGCATGGGTGTCGGCCCACGACGACAACGCGCCGACCAGGCCCGCGTCGAGCGCCGGCGTTTCGCGCTCGTCGATCAGCCGGCGATTCGCGGCGGTCGCGGCGTCGAGCGCCTGCTGCGCCAGCTCCAGCGCGCGCAGGCAACCGTCCGGCGCATCGGCCGGCAGCCACGTTTGAACGTTTGCGAGCGCGAATCGCGCAGCGGTGAGTTCGGCGCCGAGCCCGTCATGCAACTCGCCGGCCAGGTGGCGGCGGGCCGCTTCGTCGGCGGCGAGCAACTGGGCAGACAGCACTGCGATCCGCGCGGCGGAGGCGCCACGTTTGGACGCGGCGTCGGCAATGGGCGGAGTCGCGGCGCAGCCCGGCACGAGCTGTTGCGACGGGAACGGGGCGTGGGCGCCCAAAGGCGCGTTAAGCGACGTATCCATGACTCTCCCTGCTGTCAGAAAGCGGTTCAGACACCGGCTGGCTGCGTGGATCGGCTGCCGTTCCGATGACGGTCGCCGCCAGAGAATCGCCCCCTGCCGAGGTAACAAAAGTTACGTCTTGTAACACTTGCATCCGACCCTTCCACTCTCATCCGAACGGCAACCACGCGCGGCGAATAATATCTCAAAATTTTCGAAAAAGTCATGACAGGCGGACATTTAAGGGTAAATGTGAATGATTGGGATGAACGTGTTGTAGGAAAAACACTGACACCCAAGCGCCGGACGATGACGTATCCAAATGTAACTATTTGAGATGGGATGATCCCAATTTGTTACGAATTCGCCAAGTGGGGACGAAAAAAAACCGGAGCTTTCGCTCCGGTTCTTGATGGTGCGCAAATTTGGGGATCGATCAGTCCACGAACGCGCGCTCGATCACGTAGTGGCCCGGTGCGCTGTTCTTGCCTTCGACGAGACCGGCCTGCTTCAGCAGCTCGGTCGTGTCCTTCAGCATCGCGGTGCTGCCGCACAGCATCACGCGGTCGTTTTCCGGCGAGAACGGCGGGACGTCGAGATCCGTGAACAGCTTGCCCGTGGCGATCAGGTCGGTGATCCGGCCTTCGTTGTCGAACGCTTCGCGCGTGACCGTCGGGTAGTAGACGAGCTTTTCCTTGATGATGTCGCCCAGGTACTCGTGGCCCGGCAGGTCGTGCTTGATGTAGTCCATGTACGCGAGCTCGCCCTTCAGGCGGCACGTGTGCGTCAGGATCACCTTGTCGAAGCGGTCGTAGATGTCCGGATCGCGGATGATCGACATGAACGGCGCGAGGCCCGTGCCCGTCGACAGCATCCACAGCGTCTTGCCCGGCAGCAGGTTGTCGGCGACCAGCGTGCCCGTCGGCTTCTTGCCGATCAGCACCGTGTCGCCCACCTTCAGGTGCTGCAGGCGCGACGTCAGCGGGCCGTTCTGCACCTTGATGCTGAAGAATTCGAGATGCTCTTCGTAGTTCGGGCTGACGATCGAGTAGGCGCGCGCAAGCGGCTTGCCGTCGACCTCGAGGCCGACCATCGTGAATTCGCCGTTGTTGAAGCGCAGGCTCGCCTCACGGGTGCAGGTGAAGCTGAACAGCGTGTCGGTCCAGTGATGGACGGATTGGACGGTGGCGGTGTCGTATTTGCTCATGGCTTTGAAAACGGACGCGCGTAGCGAACGCGAGTAACGGGCCCAAAAACGGGCAAAAAACCGAGTGCGACGGCCCGATCACGGATCGGCCGGCCGGCGCGTCGGACACGCGCCTTCTCGATGACAGACGATTGAGGAACTCGTTATTTTACCCTGTTGACGCGGATCGCGGGCTTGACCCCCGCGGCCGCGCGGATTTGGCGCAACGAATTATTTCAATCGCCTTTCAGTTTTTCAGCGCTCGGCCGCGAGTTTCGCGCCGAGGTCGGGAACGCTATTGCGGATCGAGGCGCAGGCGCGCGATGTACGGCAGGTGATCCGACAGCCACGCGGCCTCGCCGGACGGCGCGCGCCATTCGAGCGGCGTCAGCCCGCGCACGAACATCTTGTCGAGCGCGAGCGCCGGCGAGAACGCGGGGAACGTGCGGCCCGATTCGCCGAGCAGCGTCGCGACCTCGGACAGCCCGATCTCGCCGAACAGCGCGACCGAATCGTTGCGCCAGTCGTTGAAGTCGCCGGCGAGCATCAGCGGGCCGTCGCCTGCGTTGCGCACGATCCAGTGCGCGATCCAGTGCATCTGGCGCAGCCGCGCGGCGCGCGTGAGCGCGAGGTGCGCGCACAGCAGCGTGACCGGGCGGGCGCCCGCGAGCGTCGCGCGCGCGACCAGCAGGCCGCGCCGCTCGAAACGGTGCGCGGAGATGTCCCAGCGGCCGCCGAGGTCCAGCGGATGCGGTGACAGGATTGCGTTGCCGTGCCGCCACGACGGCTTGAACACGTTCGGCCCGAGCGCGATCTGCCAGTCGAGCGCATGCGCGATCTCGGTGGCCTGGCAGTGCCAGACGTCGTCGACCGCGTCGTCCATCGGGGCGCCGAAGCCGGGCGCGAGCACGGGGCGCGGCATGCGGCGCGCCATCGCTTCCTGCAGGAAATACACGTCGGCGTGCGTCGACTGCATCCAGTTGCGCATCGCGTTCCACGCGGTGAAGCCGAGCGGCGAGCGGCCCTTGTGCAGGTTCCAGCTCACCGCGGTGATTTCGTCGGGGGCGGCGTGCGGTTCGGCGAACGGCAGGGACAGTGCGTCGGCGGACATGACGCTCAATCCTTCGCGACGTGCGCACGCACGCGATACACGAGGTGCGGATGTTGCTCGACGAGCGTCCAGTCGGTCCACGCGTCGGCGCCGACCGTCAGGCCGGGGTGACTCGCGACGATTTGCCGCGGTGACGCGGGCACGCACGGATCGGCCGGCTTCGCGCCTTCGTCGTCGATCGTTTCCTGCACGTCGAGCGCGAGCGACACCGTGTTCGCGCCGGCATCGACGGTGAGCGGGGCGACCGTCACCGTGCGCGAGCGCTCGGTCGGCACGACGCGCGCGGCATTGCCGCAGCCGACCGGCACGGCGGACGGATAGCGATGAGTATCGGTACGGGTCTGACCGACGGTGGTGCGCTGCTGGAACGTGTCGATGGTCTGACCGTCGCGTACCACCTGGATCTCCCACGCGACGGAGGCCGGTGCGGGGCTCTGCGCATGGGCGGCGAGCGCGACGCTCGCGAGCAGGACGGCCAGGCCGTGTTTCAGCATGAAACGTCTCCGGAAACGCGCAATAGCGGGGAACGGACGCACATCTTACGCCCGATCGATTTCGGTCGCGATGTGACGGGACGCGCCGCGGCAGGTTCGCCGCACGATGCGTTCCTGCTCGAAAGGTAGGGCCGCGTCATGCGTTTTCAAGCGAAAAAGCGCGTGAACTCGGCGACGGGCGCGCGCTCGGTGACGAGGCGGTTCTCGATCGCGTCGGGGTCCGCATGGCCGAGCGACATCCCGCAGACGAGCTGTTCGTTAGCGGGAATGCCGAGGTGTTCGGTGACGATCCGGTGAAACGGCACGAACGCGGCCTGCGGGCAGGTATCGAGCCCGCGTGCACGCGCGGCCGTCATCACGCCCTGCAGGAACATCCCGCAGTCGAGCCAGGCACTTAGGGGCTGTTTGCCTGCGGAACGTGCATGCGTTGCCCCGAGAAGGGCCGCTCGCAAGGCGTGCGACGCCGCGAATACTGGACGTATTCGCAAGGAGCACAACGCGGCGAGCGGCCCTTCTCGGGGCAACCCCAAATTTAAAATTTATTCCACGGGAATGGCCTAAATCGGCCGCATGGCGGCGTCGATCGTTGCTTGTTTGGCGCGGCCAAACGGCGCTCCTCACTCCTTGCCCTGCAGCCGATTTAGGCCATTCGCATGCACGTTCCGCAGGCAAACAGCCCCTAATCATCACGCGGTCAAGCGTGAAGAACAACGCGACCGGCGCATCGAAGAAGCGGAAGTTGCGGGCGTGCTGCGCATGCATGCGTGCCTTCTCGTCGCGGCCGATGTTCAACAGCCCGTACAGGTCCCAGCCGACCTTGCGGCGACGGTCGATATACGGCGACACCCACTCGCGCGGGTAGTAGTCGTACTCGGCGACGTATTTCTCGTCGCGCGCGGGATCGTCGTGGGCCGCGGTGAGCGCGGCGGCGAGCGCATCGCGCGTGGCGCCCGTCGCGACGTACACGCGCCACGGCTGGATGTTGGTGCCCGACGGCGCGCGGCTCGCGGCTTCGAGGATCGCCTCGAGCGTGTCGCGCGGCACCGGCGTCGGCAGGAACGCGCGAACCGCACGGCGCGACGTGAGCGCCGCGTCGACGGCACCGATCGTATCGGCATCGACGCGCGGAAATGCAGGGGGGACGGACATCGGCATACCTTCGGGGGGCGGGGGCCGACGCGCCGCGCGGGCGCGGTCGGCCAGGCCGGTGTGGCGGGTGGGTGAACTGACGATCATACGCCGCGGCGCGCCGGCGTGCAGCGCGCGCGGGTGTTAGCAGCAGACGCGCTCGGCTGCTTGCTTGCGCGGGATGGCGGGATCGCTACACTGAAATCGTAAGGGTCTGATGATCGTGTGACGGCAAGCGGGAGCGAGGTTGGTATGACGACGGCGATGGTGAAACAGGAACTGGCGGTGGCGTCCTTCAGCACGGTGTACGACCTCGAGCAGGTCGAGACGGCGCTGAGTGACCTGAACGAGAGCGCGAGCGACGCACTGCGCGCCACCTACGAGAAGATGCTCAAGACGGGCAATCTGCGCTTCTGCGTGAAGCCGAACCGGATGCCGTCATTCGACGCGCTCGGCGAGGCATTGCCCAATTTCGCCGAGCCGCTCGAAGACGTGCGCAAGCAGGTCGCGCTGTGCCTCGAAACGGAGGACCGGCTCGAACTGATGCCGATCCTGCTGCTCGGGCCCCCGGGCATCGGCAAGACGCACTTCGCGAAGGCGCTCGCGCAACTGCTCGGCACCGCGTACCACTACGTGCCGATGAGTTCGCTGACGGCCGGCTGGATCCTGTCGGGTGCGTCGTCGCAATGGAAGAACGCGAAGCCCGGCAAGGTGTTCGATGCGCTCGTGAACGGCAGCTACGCGAACCCGGTGATCGCGGTCGACGAGATCGACAAGGCCGGCAGCGATGCGCAATACGATCCGCTCGGCGCGCTGTATGCGTTGCTCGAGCACGACACCGCGCGCGCATTCATCGACGAATTCGCGGAAGTGCCGATCGATGCGGGCAACGTGATCTGGATCGCGACCGCGAACGAGGCGCACGCGATTCCGGAGCCGCTGCTCAACCGGATGAACGTGTACGAGATCGCGCCGCCCGATGCGGCCGGCGCGCGCCGGATCGCGCAGACGATCTACGACGAGATCCGCTCGTCGCACGCGTGGGGGCGGCGCTTCCCGGATACGCTCGGCGACGACGCGCTCGACGTGCTGGCCGCGACCCCGCCGCGCACGATGCGCCGCGCGCTGCTGCACGCGTTCGGCGCCGCGCGGCTCGACGGGCGCGACGCGATCGGGCCGCGCGACATCCGGGCCGACGAAGGCGCCGCGAAGCGCCGGCCGATCGGCTTCTGAACGAGCGGCGCGCGCACGCGACCAAGGCCGGGGCCGTGCGCGCCGCGCAGAGCCGCGTGTCGTGTCGTACCGAGCGTCGCGCGTCATGCACGGCGTCGTCGCGAGACGCTGCACGACCTTCGGCAAGCGGATGAACCGGGACGTACAATTCCCTTCTCTCCCCTCGACGCGCTAGCGGCGCGAAACGTCATGGAGCAGATGGATTGTGTCGTGATCGGCGCGGGCGTCGTCGGTCTGGCGATTGCACGCGAACTGGCCGCGCGCGGGCGTGAAACGCTCGTGCTCGAGGCCGCCGATGCGATCGGCACGGGTACGAGTTCGCGCAACAGCGAAGTGATCCACGCGGGGCTCTACTATCCGCGCGGGTCGCTGAAGGCGACGTCGTGCGTGCACGGGCGCGACCTGCTGTACGAATTCTGCGAGACCCATCACGTGCCGCACCGGCGCGCGGGCAAGCTGCTCGTCGCCACGAGCGCCGCGCAGGTGAAGCAGTTGAGGGCGATCGCCGCACGCGCGACCGAAAACGGCGTGCTCGACCTGCTGCCGCTCACGCGCGCCGAGGCGCAGACGCTCGAGCCCGCGCTCGAATGCGTCGAGGCGCTGTTCTCGCCGTCCACCGGCATCGTCGACAGCCACCAGCTGATGCTCGCGCTGCTCGGCGACGCGGAGCGCGACGGCGCCGTGTGCGCGCTGAAATCCCCGGTCGAATCGATCGACGTGCTGCGCGGCGGACGCTTCGTCGTGCGCACGGGCGGCGACGCGCCGACCGAGATCGAGGCCGCCTGCGTGATCAACAGCGCGGGCCTCGGCGCGCAGGCGCTGGCGCGCCGCACGCGCGGCCTCGACCCGCGCTGGGTGCCGCCGCTCTATCTCGCGCGCGGCAACTATTTCAGCCTGTCGGGGCGCGCACCGTTTTCCCACCTGATCTACCCGATGCCCGACCGCGCGGGGCTCGGCGTGCACCTGACGCTCGACCTCGGCGGGCAGGCGCGCTTCGGCCCGGACGTCGAATGGATCGATGCGCTGCGCTATGAAGTCGATCCGGCGCGCGCGACCGCGTTCTACGCGTCGATCCGCGCGTTCTGGCCGGGCTTGCCGGATGACGCGCTGCAGCCGGCGTATGCAGGCATCCGGCCGAAGGTCGCGGGCCCGGGCGAGCCACCGGCGGACTTCATCGTGCAGGGCGCCGCGCAACATGGCGTGCGCGGGCTCGTGAACCTGTTCGGCATCGAGTCGCCGGGGCTCACCGCGTCGCTCGCGCTTGCGCAGCGGGTGGGCGACATGACGGCTTACCGCTGACGCGGCACGTATGTGGAGGGGAAGTGGCGAATGCGTATCGGCCGTGTGGCGGCCGTGTGAAATTCCTTATCTCTGGAATTTCGGCACGCACATTTATTCGCTTGAGCGTTATTCTGTCGAACGGCTGTCGCCAGAACAGCTTTCAAACCGATAACGTTGGAGCGAGTCCCCCATGAAAACATCCCGTCGGAGTTTCCTGATTACGAGCATTGGTGCCGTGTCCGCGCTGGCGCTGTCGCGTGAAGCGCTGGCCGATGCGCCGATGCTCGCGGAAAGCGACCCGACCGCGACGGCACTCGGCTACAAGGCCGATGCGACGAAGGTCGACAAGACGAAGTACCCGAAATACGCAGCGGGCCAGGATTGCGCGGCCTGCATGCTGTACCAGGGCAAGAAGGGCTCGGCCTCGGGCCCGTGCGGCGCCTTCCCCGGCAAGCAGGTGTCGGCGAAGGGCTGGTGCAGCGCCTTCTCGAAGATGGGTTGAGGCCCGTGCGGCATCGTGCGATGCCGCATTGTGGCGAAAACCACACAACGCCCGCCGTCGAAAGATGGCGGGCGTTTTTTATTGCTTGAAAACGGTTCCGTCGCTTTCTACACTCGCTGCACACCGGCGCGCCGCGGGCACTTTGCGCGCCGCGCAGCCCGACACGGCGAACCGACGAGGACGAGGCACGCATGGCGACGATTGCGAATTCAACGAAAACGATCCGGCCCGAGCGTGCGCTGAACCGCCGTGCGGTCGCGGCCGCCGTGATCGGCAATGCGCTCGAGTGGTACGACTTCACGGTGTTCGGCTTCATGACGGTCGTGATCGCCGAGCTGTTCTTCCCGACCTCCAGCGAATACTCGTCGCTGCTGCTGACCACCGCGACGTTCGGCGTCGCGTTCTTCATGCGTCCGATCGGCGGCATCGTGTTCGGGCTGTACGCGGATCGCGCGGGCCGCAAGGCCGCGCTGTCGCTCGTGATCCTCCTGATGACGGCCGGCATCTTCCTGCTCGCGGTCGCGCCGCCGTATGCGGCGATCGGCATCGGCGGCCCGCTCCTGATCGTGCTCGGCCGTCTGCTGCAGGGTTTCTCCGCGGGCGGCGAATTCGGCAGCGCGACGGCGCTGCTGATCGAGGCCGCGCCGTTCTCGAAACGCGGCTTCTACGGCAGCTGGCAGATGGCGAGCCAGGCGGCCGCGCTGCTGATCGGCGCGCTCGTGGGCGCGGCCGTCACACGCGGGCTGTCGCACGAGGCGCTGCGCAGCTGGGGCTGGCGCGTGCCGTTCATCCTCGGGCTCGTGATCGGCCCGATCGGCTTCTACATCCGCCGCCATCTCGCCGATTCCGAGGCGTTCCTGCATGCGCAGCAAAGCGCGCGCCGCGTGACGCTCGGCGAAGTGTTCACGCGCTACCCGCGCGAGGTGCTGTGCGGGCTCGGCTCGGTGATCGCGCTGACGGTGACGATCTACGTGCTGATCAGCTATCTGCCGACCTTCGCGGTGAAGCAGCTGAAGCTGCCGTACGCGGAATCGTTCTATGCGGTGATCGTCGGCAACCTGCTGCTGATGGTGCTGTCGCCGATCGCCGGTGCGTGGTCGGATCGCATCGGCCGCAAGGGGCTGTCACTGTGGTCGCTCGTGCTCACGCTCGTGCTGATGTATCCGCTGTTCGCGTGGCTCGACGCGGCGCCGAGCATCGCGCGGCTGATCGCGGTGCAGGCCGTGCTGTCGGTCACGCTCGCGGGCTACTACGGGCCGTTCGGCGCGATGATCGCCGAGCTGTTCCCGGCCAACGTGCGCTCGACCGGGCTGTCGATCGCGTACAACGTCGCGGTGATGCTGTTCGGCGGCTTCGGGCAGTTCATCGTCACGTGGCTGATCAAGGTCACGGGCACGCCGCTCGCGCCGACCTACTACGTGATGGCCGGGATCGCGCTGTCGATCGTCGCGGTCGCGTTCGTGCCCGCGCGCAGCGCCGACCTCGACGCGCCGGCGTGACGACGCGGCGACGCGACAACATGACGATTTGAAGACGGTCACCCGATCGTTTCGCAAAACGCAATGATGTGCTGCAGAACACGGGCAAGCGGTGGGTCGATCCTTCGTGGTCGCGCCCGAATTGTTTAGTCGTCGAACGAAACTTGCGCCAAATGAACGAAATGGGCGCTCGCGCGCGTTGTCGCATTTTTTACTCCCACTAAACATCGGCAAAAACCCGGCGGGACATCTAGAAGAGTTTTTTCTCCAGCTTGTTGCCACATCGTTAGCTCAAGTAATATCCGCGTACGCCGGCCCCTGGCGGGCCGGTTCCGATCTGGAGACCTGGAGGAAACATGGAATACAACCGTCTGTTGCACACCCTGCGTGTTACCGCCATTGCAGGCGTGGCAGCGGCATCGCTCGGCGTCGCGGGCTCTGCATTCGCACAGATCCCGAACAAGACGCTCGTCTACTGCTCAGAAGGCAGCCCGGCGGGTTTCGATTCCGCGCAATTCACGACCGGCGTCGATTTCACCGCCGCCACGTTCACCGTCTACAACCGTCTCGTCGAATTCGAGCGCGGCGGCACGAAGGTCGAGCCGGGCCTCGCCGAGAAGTGGGACGTGTCGCCGGACGGCAAGGTGTACACGTTCCATCTGCGCCACGGCGTGAAGTTCCACACGACCGACTTCTTCAAGCCGACGCGTGAATTCAACGCGGACGACGTGCTGTTCACGTTCCAGCGCATGCTCGACCCGAACCAGGCGTTCCGCAAGGCGTACCCGGTGTCGTTCCCGTACTTCACCGACATGGGCCTCGACAAGCTGATCACGAAGGTCGAGAAGGTCGATCCGTACACCGTGAAGTTCACGCTCGCCGAGCCGAATGCGCCGTTCATCCAGAACATGGCGATGGAATTCGCTTCGATCCTGTCGGCCGAATACGGCGACCAGCTGATGAAGGCCGGCAAGGCCGCCGACATCAACCAGAAGCCGGTCGGCACGGGCCCGTTCATCTTCCGCAGCTACACGAAGGACGCGACGATCCGATTCGACGGCAATCCTGATTACTGGAAGAAGGGCGAAGTGAAGATCTCGAAGCTGATCTTCTCGATCACGCCGGATCCGGGCGTGCGCGTGCAGAAGATCAAGCGCAACGAGTGCCAGGTGATGAGCTATCCGCGTCCGGCCGACATCGCGACGCTGAAGGCCGATTCGAACGTCGACATGCCGTCGCAGGCAGGCTTCAACCTCGGCTATCTCGCGTACAACGTCGAGCACAAGCCGGTCGACAAGCTCGAGGTGCGTCAGGCGCTCGACATGGCGATCAACAAGAAGGCGATCCTCGAGTCCGTCTACCAGGGCGCAGGCCAGGCCGCCAACGCGCCGATGCCGCCGACCCAATGGTCGTACGACAAGAACCTGAAGATGGCGCCGAACGACACCGCGAAGGCGAAGGCGCTGCTCGCGAAGGCCGGCTTCCCGAACGGTTTCGAGATCACGCTGTGGGCGATGCCGGTGCAGCGCGCGTACAACCCGAACGCCCGCCTGATGGCCGAGATGATCCAGGCCGACTGGGCGAAGATCGGCGTGAAGGCGAAGATCGTCACGTACGAGTGGGGCGAGTACATCAAGCGCGCGCACTCGGGTGAGCAGGACACGATGCTGATCGGCTGGACGGGCGACAACGGCGATCCGGACAACTGGCTCGGCACGCTGCTCGGCTGCGAAGCGATCAAGGGCAACAACTTCTCGCACTGGTGCTACAAGCCGTTCGACGAGCTGGTCCAGAAGGGCCGCACGACGACGGGCCAGGATGCGCGGACGAAGCTCTACATGCAGGCTCAGCAGATCTTCGCGCAACAGCTGCCGTTCTCGCCGATCGCGAACTCGACGGTCTACCAGCCGGTGCGCAAGACCGTGGTCGACATGCGTATCGAGCCGCTCGGCTATGCCCGCTTCGACGGTGTTAGCGTGAAGTAACGCGCCCGGCGTAAGCTGTCTACGAAGACCGAGACCGGCTAATTCATCCGGCGGCGGGAGGCCAAAAGCTTCCCGTCGCCGGTCGCACATTTCCCACAAGAAAATCCGAGACGCATCATGTTCACATTCGTGTTGCGCCGCGTGGGCATGGTGATCCCGACTTTCATCGGCATCACCATCCTGGCGTTTGCGCTGATTCACCTGATACCGGGCGACCCCATCGAAGTGATGATGGGCGAGCGCGGCGTCGATCCCGCGATGCATGCGGAGGCGATGAAACGCCTCGGGCTCGACCAGCCGCTGCCCATGCAGTACATCCACTACATCGGCCGGGCGCTGCATGGCGACCTCGGCACGTCGATCATCACGAACACGAGCGTCGCGGGCGAGTTCTTCGCGCGCTTCCCGGCGACCGTCGAGCTGTCGCTGTGCGCCCTCGTGTTCGCGCTCGCGGTCGGGCTGCCGGCCGGCGTGATCGCTGCGCTGCGGCGCGGCTCGGTCGTCGACCATGGCGTGATGGGCACCGCGCTCACCGGCTACTCGATGCCGATCTTCTGGTGGGGGCTGATCCTCATCATGGTGTTTTCGTCATACCTCGGCTGGACGCCCGTGTCGGGGCGCATCGCCGTCGAATACGACTTCCCGCACCCGACGGGCTTCATGCTGATCGACGCGCTGCTCGCGCCGGATGAAGGCTCGTTCAAGTCGGCGGTCAGCCACCTGATCCTGCCCGCGATCGTGCTCGGCACGATCCCGCTCGCGGTGATCGCGCGGATGACGCGCTCGTCGATGCTCGAAGTGCTGCGCGAGGATTACATCCGCACCGCCCGCGCGAAGGGACTGTCGCCCGCGCGCGTGGTCGTCGTGCATGCGCTGCGCAATGCGCTGATCCCGGTCGTCACCGTGATCGGCCTGCAGATCGGCACGCTGCTTGCTGGCGCCGTGCTGACCGAGACGCTCTTTTCGTGGCCCGGTGTCGGCAAGTGGCTGATCGATGCGATCGGCCGCCGCGACTATCCGGTCGTCCAGGGTGGCATCCTGCTGATCGCGACGCTCGTGATCGTCGTGAACCTGGTCGTCGACCTGTTGTACGGCGTGCTGAATCCGCGCATCCGCCACACGAGGTAATCCCATGAGCAATCTGCAAAATACCCTGCCGACCGAATCCGCGCCGGCCGGCGGCCGTGCGCTCGCGCTGCGCGAGTTCTGGGCCAACTTCTCGCGCAACCGGGGTGCCGTCGGCGCCGGCATCGTCGTGATCGTGCTGATCCTGGTCGCGCTGCTCGCGCCGCTGCTCGCACCGCACAGCCCGGTCGAGCAATACCGCGACTTCGTGAAGATCCCGCCCGCGTGGCTTGAAGGCGGCAACTGGAAATTCATCCTCGGCACCGACGAAGCGGGCCGCGACATTCTTTCGCGCCTGATGTACGGCGCGCGGATGTCGTTCTGGATCGGCTTCGTGTCGGTCGTGCTCGCGCTGATCCCCGGCATCGTGCTCGGGCTCGTCGCCGCGTTCTTCCAGAAGTGGGCGGACACGCCCGTGATGCGCATCATGGACGTGCTGCTCGCGCTGCCGTCGCTGCTGCTCGCGGTCGCGGTCGTCGCGATCATCGGCCCGGGCCTGACCAACACGATGTTCGCGATCGCGATCGTCGCGCTACCGGCCTATGTGCGTCTCACGCGCGCATCGGCGCTCGGCGAGCTGCAGAAGGAGTACGTGACGGCGTCGCGCGTGGCCGGTGCCGGCACGCTGCGCCTGATGTTCTCGCAGGTGCTGCCGAACTGTACGGCGCCGCTGATCGTGCAGGCGACGCTCGGCTTCTCGTCGGCCATCCTCGACGCGGCCGCGCTCGGCTTCCTCGGCCTCGGCGTGCAACCGCCGACCGCCGAATGGGGCGCGATGCTGGCCTCCGCGCGCGACTACATCGACAACGCGTGGTGGATCGTGACGATGCCGGGCCTGTCGATCCTGATTTCGGTGCTCGCGATCAACCTGCTCGGCGACGGGCTGCGCGACGCGCTCGATCCCAAACTGAAACGGATGGCGTGACCATGAGTAATCTTCTGACCATCCGCAATCTCGCGGTGAACTTCAACGGCCTGCCCGCCGTCGACCGGATCAACCTGTCGATCGCGCCGGGCGAGGTGGTGGGCGTCGTCGGCGAATCGGGCTCGGGCAAGAGCGTGACGATGATGGCGCTGATGGGCCTGATCGACGCGCCGGGCAAGGTGACGGCCGATGAGGTCACGTTCAACGGCGTCGACCTGCTGAAGGCGTCGCCGAAGGCGCGCCGCAAGATCGTCGGCAAGGACATCGCGATGGTGTTCCAGGATGCGCTGACGAGCCTGAACCCGAGCTATACGGTCGGCTACCAGATCAAGGAAGTGCTGAAGCTGCACGAGGGCTTGCGCGGCGACGCGCTGCACCGGCGCGCGCTCGAACTGCTCGACCAGGTCGGCATTCCCGATGCGAAGAACCGCATCGCGTCGTTCCCGCACCAGATGTCGGGCGGGATGAACCAGCGCGTGATGATCGCGATGGCGGTGGCGTGCAACCCGAAGCTGCTGATCGCCGACGAGCCGACCACCGCGCTCGACGTGACGATCCAGGCGCAGATCATGGACCTGCTCGTGAAGCTGCAGAAGGAGCGCGGCATGGCGCTCGTGCTGATCTCGCACGACCTGGCCGTGGTGTCGGAAGTCGCGCAGCGCGTGGCGGTGATGTACGCGGGCGAGGTGATCGAGACCAACCGCGTGCCCGACATCTTCCGCGCGCCGCATCATCCGTACACCGAAGCGCTGCTCGCGGCGATTCCCGAGCACAATCAGGGGGCGCGTCGCCTTGCCGCATTGCCCGGCATGGTGCCGGGCCGCGATGATCGCCCGTCCGGGTGCCTGTTCGCGCCGCGCTGCAAGTACGTCGTCGACGACTGCCGCAAGGCGCGGCCGGCGCTCGACACGCTGGTGCCGGCCAACGATGCGATGCGCGCACGCTGCATCAAGCCGCTCAACGTTTCCAACCTCGACCTGACGGGAGGTGCACGATGAATGCAGTCAATCAAACGCCTCGCGTGGCGCACGACGAGGAAGCCGTGCTGGTGGCCGACGGCCTCGCGAAACACTATTCGGTGAAGCGCGGGATGTTCGGGCAGGGCACGGTGAAGGCGCTGAACGGCGTGTCGTTTTCGCTCAAGCGCGGCAAGACGCTCGCCGTCGTCGGCGAATCGGGCTGCGGGAAGTCGACGCTCGCCCGCCAGCTGACGATGATCGAGACGCCCACCTCGGGCAGCCTGACGATCGACGGCAAGAACGTGGCCGGCGCGAGCCGCGAGACGGTCGCCGACCTGCGCCGCCGCGTGCAGATGGTGTTCCAGAACCCGTTCGCGTCGCTGAATCCGCGCAAGACCGTCGAGCAGACGCTTTCCGAGCCGCTCGAGATCAACGCGAACCTGACCGCCGCCGAACGCGCGCAGCGCATCGCGCAGATCATGCGCACGGTCGGCCTGCGGCCCGAGCACGCGAAGCGTTATCCGCACATGTTCTCGGGCGGCCAGCGCCAGCGTGTCGCGATTGCGCGCGCGATGATCCTCGATCCGCGCATCGTCGTGGCCGACGAGCCGGTGTCCGCGCTCGACGTGTCGATCCAGGCGCAGATCCTGAACCTGTTCATGGATCTGCAGGAACAGTTCAAGACGAGCTACGTGTTCATCTCGCACAACCTGTCGGTGGTCGAGCACGTCGCGGACGACGTGATGGTGATGTACTTCGGCAGCGTCGCGGAGCTGGGCGACAAGGCGACGATCTACGCACGGCCGCGCCATCCGTATACGCGCGCGCTGATGTCGGCGACGCCGGCGATCTTCGAGGAAGACCGCCGCGTGCAGATCAAGCTGCAGGGCGAACTGCCGTCGCCGCTCAATCCGCCGTCGGGATGCGCGTTCCATCAGCGCTGCCCGTATGCGGTCGAGCGCTGCCGGGTGGAGGAGCCGCAGCTGCGCGAGGTCGACGGCCGGCGCGTGGCCTGCCATCGGGCCGAGGAAGTCGGGGAGGAGAATGCCTGAAGTGTTGGCGGCGCGCGCGTCCGGCGTGCGCCGTGCGGGGGCAAGCAGCGCGCGCGTGATGCGCGCGTACCGCTACGCGCGGCGCTGGAGCGTGCGTACCGTCACGGGCGCGGCGCTGGCCGGCGCGTGCGTGGCGGCCAGCTTCGTGGTTCCCGTCGAATCCGCGCGCGCCGAAGGGCGCGCGCCGGCCACTTCACCGATCCATCCGTCGCAAGTCCCGCCGCCCGGCATGAGCCTGCCGGGCTTCCACGCGCCTGCCGTATCGAACGGCACGGTGTCGAGCGGCACCGTGCGCGTACAGCCCGCACGCATGCCGTTCTACGTCGCGACCAAGGGCAAGGTCACGCTCTACGTGCTCGGCACGCTGCATACCGGCGACCCGTCCGACTACCCGAGCGCGCAGCCGTTCCGGCCGCGCATCCTCGCGGCGCTTGCCGCGTCGCCCACCCTGGCGCTCGAACTGTCGCCCGACGATCTGCTCGAATCGCAGGATGACGTGTCGAAGTACGGCGTCTGCCGCTACCCGTGCCTGCAGCGCCTGCTGCCCGAGCCGCTGTGGCAGCGGCTCGCGGCGCGCCTGCGCGGCAACCCGGCGGCGCTCGTCGAGATCCGCAAGATGCGGCCGTGGCTCGCGGCGCTCGTCGTCGAGACCTACGATTCGCTGTCGGCCGGCCTGCAGACGGAATACGGCACCGAGGCGCAGCTGCAGAACGTGTTCCTGAAGAAGAAGGGCGGCCGCGTGATCGGGCTCGAGACGCTCGCCGAACAGATGCGCGCGTTCACCGGGCTGACGCTCGCCGAGCAGCGCGAGATGCTCGCGCAGGACATGGTGCAGACGCCCGCGCAGAACGCCGACGACATCAAGGCGCTGCATCGACTGTGGCGAATTGGCGACGCCGATGCGATCTCGGCATGGGCGGTCGCGAAGAGCGAACGGCTCGCGCGTTCGAAGGCATTGTCGGACGCGATCGACAACAAGATCGTGTACGAGCGCAACCGGCGCTTCGTTGCACGGATGACGACAATCGCCGCGCCGAACCGGCCGCTGTTCGTCGCAATCGGCGCGCTGCACCTGGGCGGCCCGCGTGGCGTGCTCGAATTGTTGCGTCAACAAGGTTACAGCGTCGACGCGAACTGATCGCCGTCACCGCGCCCGAACCGATCCTCCCCTGTTTGATCGACACTGCGCGAGCGGCTCGAACGCCTGGTTGGGCACGCGATTCGATAAGGAAAACCCTCGAATCATCAGAAAATAGCGTTTCAAACGATTGACATCCCGATCTGCCAATATCTATTCTTCGATCCACAAGTTGAAAAAATGAAAAGAATAGAAAAAGTTCTACGGGGTAGCAGAAAATAAAGCGCGGGGTTAGCGCGTTGCCGGCACGTGGTGCACGTGCCGGCCGCGGAAGTGTCTGCATGTACGGCGGGGCCAATCATCGTCGGACAACAACAACGCATGCAGGCCGACTTGCGGGATAAGCAACGTTCCGTCGTCCCACCGGGGAAAGGCAGTGATCGGGCGGCGGCGGACGTTTTTTAATCCGGAATAATTTTCCGGTCACCGTCGCAAGACGGTTTCGGGGGGCGAATCGACAGACGGCGAAGCCGCAGCGATTGCGCCAACGGAAAAGCGCCACGAGGGCGCTTTTTTCTTTGGTGCGACGGATCGTGCGTGCGCCGGCGCGATCGGCCGGATCAGGCGCGTTCGTCGGCCTGCAGCATGCCGGGCGCGACCACGTCGACGCCCACCGCCTCGAGCGCGGCGCGAATCCGTTTCGCGAAGACCAGCGCGTGCGGCCCGTCGCCGTGCAGGCAGACGGTCTGCGCATTGAGCATCACCCATTCGCCGCCGATCGCCCGCACCTGCCGGCTGCGCACCATGTCCAGCGTGCGCGCGATCATCGTGTCCTCGTCGTCGATCAGCGCGCCGGGCTGGTTGCGCGGCACGAGCGAGCCATCGGCGCGGTAGCCGCGATCGGCGAACACTTCCTCCACCGCGGCGAGCCCCGCGTGCCGCGCGGCCGCGACGAACACGCTGTTCGCGAGCCCGAACACCGCGAGCGACGGGTCGAAATCGCGGATCGCGGACACCACCGCCTCGGCGATCATCGGGTCGCGCGCGGCCTGGTTGTACAGCGCGCCGTGCGGTTTCACGTGCGCGATGCGGCCGCCCTCGGCCTGCGCGATCGCCGACAGCGCGCCGAGCTGGTACAGCACGCCCGCGTAGATGTCGCTGGCCGGCAGCTGCATTTCCTTGCGGCCGAAATTCTCTGGATCGTGAAAGCTCGGATGCGCGCCGATCGCCACGCCTTTCTGCACGGCCCAGCGTACGCAGTCGCGCATCGCGTTCGCGCCGCCCGCATGCCACCCGCATGCGATGTTCGCGGACGTCACGAGGTCGAGCAGCGCCTCGTCCGAACCGCATCCTTCGCCGAGATCGGCATTCAGATCGATTTGCATGATGTTCCTCGTCCACTGGTTGCGTGGCCCGTTTTCTCTACGACGACTGCCTTCGGTACCGCTACCGCCATTGTCACGCCGCACGCGACTCGGCGCGGCGGCGCGCTTCCTCGCGCAGGTCGATCGCCACGTCGATCTGCCGCAGATACGCACGTTCCGCGGCCAGCGCGGCGCGCGCGGCGTCGGGTGTCGTGCGCACGAAGCGGATCGGCAGGTTGAGCCGCGCCTGCGCGAGTTTCCACAAATCCGCACGGATCACCGTGCCGATCTTCGGGTAGCCGCCGGTGGTCTGCGCGTCGTGCATCAGCACGATCGGCTGGCCGTTCGGCGGCACCTGGATCGTGCCGGGAAGCACCGCGTGCGACAGCAGCTCGGCCGGCCGCTCGCGCACGAGTTCGGCACCGGCCAGCCGGTAGCCCATGCGGTTGCTGTTCGCCGTGACGAGCCATTCCTCGTCCCAGAACGCCTGCTGCGAATCGGCGGCGAACGACGCGTAGTCGGGGCCCGGCAGCACGCGCACCGGCATCGCCCACGGCGCATGCGCGGGGCGGTGACGGCGCGGCGGCTCGTCGACGCGCACGAACGCGCACCACGCCGGCGCCTTGACGCCGAATTCGGGCGCGTCGGCCGCGAGGCAACCCATCCCGGCCGGAAGCACGCCGACCGGAAGGCGATCGCCGTCGCGCAGCGCGCGGCCGCCGAGGCCGCCGAAGCGGGACGCGAGATCGGTGCTGCGCGAGCCGAGCATCGGCAGCACGTCGATGCCGCCGGCGATGCACAGGTAGCCGCGCATCCCGCGTTTCGCGGCGGGCAGCACGAGCGTCTGCCCGGCCTCGACCGGCAGGCTCCACCATGAATATACGCGCTGGCCGTCGAGCGTCGCACCGAACTCGGTGCCGGTGATCGCGATGCGGGTCGCGCGCGTGAAGCGGAAAGCGGCCGGGCCGATCGTGATCTCGACGGCCGCCGCATCGGGGCGGTTGCCGACCAGCCGGTTGCCGACTTCGAGCGCGAGGCCGTCGAGCGCGCCGCCCTGCGCGACGCCGAGATGGCGCGCGCCGCGGCGCCCGAGATCCTGCACGGTGGACAGCGGGCCGGCCCGCACCACTTCGATGGTGCCCGGTACGGTGCTCTGGGTCATCGTGCGTCGACTCCGGCAATGGTGAAGCGCACGCGGTCGCCGGGCAGCAGCAGCGTCGGCTGCGGCCGCGCCGGGTCGAACAGCACGTGCGACGTACGGCCGATCAGTTGCCAGCCGCCGGGCGACGTGGCCGGGTAGATGCCCGTCTGCGCGCCGCCGATGCCGACCGAGCCGGCCGGCACCTCGAGGCGCGGCGCCGCGCGGCGCGGCATGTGCAGCGCGGCGTCGAGCCCGCCGAGATACGCGAAGCCCGGCTGGAAACCGACGAAGAACACGACATATTCGCCGGCCGCGTGGCGCGCGACGACTTCGTCGGCCGACAGGCCGGTATGCGCGGCGACGGCCGGCAGATCGGGGCCGGCGGCGCCGCCGTATTCGACCGGGATCTCGACCTCGCGGCCGTCCGCGTGCTCGACGTCGGCCGTCTCCCACGCGTCGCGCAGCGCCGGCGTGAGCGACTCGGCCGTCGTGGCGAGCGCGTCGAAGACGATCGTCAGGTTGTTCATGCCGGGCACGACGTCGATCACGTCGGGCCACGCGCGCGCGGCCTCGGCAACGGCCCAGACGCGGCGCTGGCAATCGAGCGTGGCGGGCGGCGGCACCTCGCAGACGAGGGCGGCATCGCCGAGCGGATAAAAGCGGGGTTGCGTCATCGGACTGGCACGGTTCGGACGGCAATGTTAGCGCACATTGTCAATAAAATATCGACAACTTCCCAATAAGCGTTTTCGCCTAGCCCGTATGTCGGGGCTTCTGGCGTACACTCGGCACACCCTGTCATCCGGCTTGCTCCGCCTTTCCATGAAGCGTCCTGCGACCAAGATCGTGTCATCCGAACACCTCGTTTCCGATTCGAGCGCGGAGCTGTCGGAGCTCGAATACGGCCTCATCATGGCAGGCAATGCTTTCAATCGGTGGATGGTGCGCTGCATGTCGGCGGCCGGCGCGAAGGACATGACGGCGGTCGAGGTGTCGCTGCTGCATCACGTCAGCCATCGCGAACGCAAGAAGAAGCTCGCCGACATCTGCTTCGTGCTCAATATCGAGGATACGCACGTCGCGACCTATGCGCTGAAAAAACTGATCGCCCGCGGCTATGTGAAGAGCGAGAAGAACGGCAAGGAAGTGTTCTTCTTCGCGACCGACGCGGGCCGCGACCTGTGCCTGAAGTACCGCGAGGTGCGCGAGCACTGCCTGATCGAGACGCTGAAGGACAGCGGGCTCACCAACGAGCAGATCGGCGACGCGGCGCAGTTGCTGCGCAACGCATCGGGCCTGTACGACACGGCCGCGCGCGCGGCGGCGTCGCTGTAAACGGTGGCGCCGCGGGTGGTGCGCG
Source organism: Burkholderia sp. HI4860 (assembly GCF_002223045.2). Lineage (NCBI taxonomy): Bacteria > Pseudomonadati > Pseudomonadota > Betaproteobacteria > Burkholderiales > Burkholderiaceae > Burkholderia > Burkholderia sp. HI4860. The sequence goes on from NZ_NKFO02000003.1 coordinate 2,072,613, forward strand.
GCAGCGCGCCGACGGGCGTGCGACGACGGGTGCGGCGCCGCCCGCCGCGTCATCCGGCGGCCGGGTACAGCGCGCCGTCGGTCACGATCCAGTGCAGCGCGAGATCGTGCGCTTCGGCCGGCAGCGCATCGACGCGGCACGCTTCGTACGCAATGCCGACGGTTACGGGCAGCGCGCTGCCCGGCCACGCGGCGAGCGTGCGGTCGTAGTAGCCGCCGCCGTAGCCGAGCCGGTAGCGCTGCAGATCGAATCCCACACAGGGAATCAGCAACAGGTCGGGCACGACGACGATTCCCGACGCCGGTTCCGGAATCCGGTGATGACCTTCGCGCATCGGCGTGTGCGCGTCCCACGCATGGAACTCGAGCGGCGTGTGCCGTTCGTCGATCACGGGCAGCGCAGCCAGCCTGCCGGCGCCGGCCGCGCACCACGCGAGCACGGCCTCGCGCGCATCGAATTCACCCGGCAGCGGCCAGTAGAACCCGACCGTGCGCGGCGCGAGCCGGTCGAGCAGCGTGCGCAGCCGCGCGTCGAGCGCGGCGTTCGCGGCGGGTTGCGACGCGGCGTTGCGACGCGCGCCGGACAGCGTTTTGCGTAGCGCAACCTTCGGGTTCGGCACAGGGTTGCGTGCTATGCTTTCGCTCACTTCGTGCTCCATTCAAAACGATGTCGAACAGCCTTTTCCGAGTATATCGCGCGGTGGCGCTCACACTTTCGGCCGCCGCGCTCGTCGCGGGTACGGCTGCGTGCGCCGCACCGAACGACGATACGGTCGCCGGGGACGACCAGACCTTCGTGCAGCTTCGTGAAGCCGCGCGTCGCAACGACGCCGCGAAAGCCGCGCAGCTCGCGTCGATGATCCCGAACTATCCGGTACCGTCCTACGTCGAGTATTTCCAGATCAAGCCGCAGCTGTTCGATTCGACGGGCCGCGCGCGCGTGGACGCGCCGGACGCGCCCGTGCAGTCGTTCCTGCAGCGCTACGACGGCCAGGCGATCGCCGACCGCCTGCGCAACGACTACCTGCTCGTGCTCGGCGCGCGCCACGACTGGCGCAACTTCGACGAGCAATACAAGCGCTTCGTGCTCGACGACGACACGCAGGTCAAGTGCTATGCGCTCGAATCGCGCGCGGCGCGCGGCGAGAACGTCGCCGAAGCGGCGCGTGCGCTGCTCGTCGAGCCGAAGAACTACGGCGACGCGTGCGTCGACCTGATCACCGCGCTCACGGTCAACCAGCAGTTCACGAGCGACGACGTGTGGCAGCAGGCGCGCCTCGCGTACGAGCAGAACTACACGACGCTCGGCGGCAAGATCGTCGATGCGCTCGGCCCGCGCCCGGTCGGCTTCGACCAGGCGACGAGCGCGCCGCCGCTGTACCTCGCGCGCGGCGTCGGCTCCGACGCAACCTCGCACCAGCTCGCACTGATCGCGCTCAGCCGCATGGCGCGCAACGATCCGGACGCCGCCGCCGGGATGCTGACCACGGTCGCGCCGTCGCTGACCAAGCAGGAGCAGGCGATCGCGTGGGGCGCGATCGGCTACCAGGGCGCGATCAAGCGCTCGCCGCTCGCGTCGGTCTGGTACGCGAAGTCGACGAATGCGCCGCTGTCGAACCCGGGCTACGAATGGCGCACGCGCGCCGCGCTGCTCGCCGGCAACTGGCCGATGGTGCGCTGGTCGATCGAGCAGATGCCGCCGTCGCTGCGCAACGATCCGGCCTGGATCTACTGGCATGCGCGCGCGCTCAAGCAGAGCGGCGACACGCTGCAGGCGAACCAGGAATTCGAGCAGGTCGCGGGCCAGTTCAACTTCTACGGGCAGCTCGCCGGCGAAGAGCTCGGCCAGCGCACGACGATCCCGCCGCGCACGAAGGTGAGCGACGCCGAGATCGACGCGATGAGCAAGATTCCGGGCTTCGCGCTCGCGCAGCGTTTCTACGCGCTGAACCTGCGCCTCGAAGGCAACCGCGAATGGAACTGGCCGCTGCGCGGGATGACCGATCGCCAGCTGCTGGCCGCGGCCGAATACGGCAAGCGCGTCGAGCTGCTCGACCGTACGGTCAACACGGCCGACCGCACGAAGGCCGAGCACGACTTCACGCTGCGCTACCCGTCGCCGTACCGCAACATCGTCGAGCGCTATGCGCAATCGACGGGCCTCGACATCGAATGGGCGTACGGGCTGATCCGCCAGGAATCGCGCTTCATCATCAGCGCGCGTTCGTCGGTGGGCGCGGGCGGCCTGATGCAGCTGATGCCGGCCACCGCGCAGATGGTCGCGAAGAAGCTCGGCATGGGCACGATTTCGCGCGCGCAGATGCACGACATCGATACCAACATCCAGCTCGGCACCTGGTATCTGGCGGACATCTACAACAACTTCGACAGCTCGCCGGTGCTCGCCACGGCCGGCTACAACGCGGGCCCGGGCCGGCCGCGCCAGTGGCGCCAGGTGTTGACGCAGCCGGTCGAAGGCGCGATCTTCGCAGAAACGATTCCGTTCAACGAGACGCGCGACTACGTGAAGAACGTGCTGTCGAACACCGTCTATTACGCGGCGCTCTTCGAGGGCAAGCCGCAGTCGTTGAAGAAACGTCTAGGCATGATCTCGCCCTGATACGCAATCTTCACACTGCCGCGCGAGACGCGGCAGTGTTCTTTTGAGGCTCACGACATGGATCGCCAGACCGTTGCGCTGCTGGGCGGCACCGGCTTCATCGGCAGCCGGCTCGTCAATGCACTGATCGAATCCGGCAAGCAGGTACGGATCGGCACGCGCCGGCGCGACCACGCGCGCCACCTGCAGATGCTGCCGGTCGAAATCGTCGAGCTCGACGCGCTCGACACGCGCACGCTCGCGCGCTTCGTCGCCGGTGCGCACGCGGCGATCAACCTGGTCGGCGTGCTGCACGGCGGCCGCGGCACGCCGTACGGGCCCGGCTTCGAGCGCGCGCACGTCACGCTGCCGGCCGCGCTCGCCACCGCCTGCACCGAGGTGGGCGTGCAGCGCGTGCTGCACATGAGCGCGCTCGGCGCCGATTCGCACGGCCCGAGCATGTACCAGCGCTCGAAGGGCGACGGCGAGGCCGCGCTGCATGCGATCGCGGCGACCGATTCGCTCGCGCTGACGATCTTCCGCCCGTCGGTCGTGTTCGGCCCCGGCGATGCGTTCCTCAACACGTTCGCGAACCTGCAGCGCTCGGTGCCCGTGCTGCCGCTCGCGATGCCCGACGCGCGCTTCCAGCCGGTGTTCGTCGGCGATGTCGTGCGCGCGTTCGTCAACACGCTCGATCTCGCGGCCGCACACGGCAAGACCTACGAACTCGGCGGCCCGACCGTCTACACGCTCGAGCAGCTGGTGCGCTATTGCGGCACGCTGGTCGGCCGGCAGGCACGCATCGTGCGGCTGCCCGACGCGCTCGCGCGGCTGCAGGCAAGCGTGTTCGAATGCCTGCCCGGCGAGCCCGTGCTCACGCGCGACAATCTCGCGACGATGTCGGTGCCGAACGTGCTCGCGGGGCCGCTCGCGCCGGAACTCGGGATCTCGCCCGCGAGTCTCGAAAGCATCGCGCCCGCGTATCTCGGCCAGGCCGCGCAGCGCTCCCGGTTCGACTGGTTCCGCTCGCGCCGCTAGGCCGGCAGCGTCTTCCTTTTCACTTTCGCGTTTTCCGGATCACCGTCATGAAACTCGTCATTGGAGACAAGAACTACTCGTCATGGTCGATGCGCCCGTGGCTGCTGCTCGCGCATTTCGGCATCCCGTTCGACGAGATCGCGATCGAGCTGCGCCACGATGACACGGCCGCGCGCATCCGCGAGTATTCGCCGTCCGGCAAGGTGCCGTGCCTGATCGACGACCACGGCGTCGCGATCTGGGATTCGCTCGCGATCGCCGAGACGCTCGCCGAACGCTATCCGCAGTTTCCGATGTGGCCGGCCGATCCGCTCGAGCGCGCGCATGCGCGCTGCGTCGCGGCCGAGATGCATTCGGGCTTCGCGGCGCTGCGCACGCAGATGGGCATGAACGTGCGCGCGTCGATGCCGGGGCGCGGCGCCACACCCGACGCGCTCGCCGATGTCGCGCGCATCGATGCGCTGTGGAGCGCGTGTCTCGAGGCATCGGGCGGGCCGTTCCTGTTCGGCGAATTCGGCATCGCCGACGCGATGTACGCGCCCGTCGTGATGCGTTTCAACACGTACGCGCCGGGCCTGTCGCCGGAAGCGGCCGGCTATGCGGCGCGCGTGACGGCGCTGCCGGCCGTGCAGCGCTGGATCGATGCCGCGCGCCGCGAAACGAACGTGATCGCCGAATACGAGCCGCAGCCATGAACATCTACGCAGTAGGCGGCGCCATCCGCGACGAACTGCTCGGCGTGCCCGTGCAGGACCGCGACTACGTGGTGGTGGGCGCGACCCCCGAGCAGATGGCCGCGCAGGGGTTCCGGCCGGTCGGCAAGGATTTCCCGGTATTCCTGCATCCGCGCACGCAGGAGGAGTACGCGCTCGCGCGCACCGAGCGCAAGACGGCGGCCGGCTATCACGGCTTCCAGTTCCACTACGCGCCGGACGTGACGCTCGACGAGGATCTCGCGCGGCGCGACCTGACGATCAACGCGATGGCGCGCGAGGTGAGCCCGGAGGGCGACCTGGTCGGGCCCGTGATCGATCCGTTCGACGGTCAGGCCGACCTGCGCGCGCGCGTGTTCCGGCACGTGAGCGACGCGTTCGTCGAGGATCCGGTGCGGATCCTGCGCATCGCGCGCTTCGCCGCGCGGTTCGCGGATTTCACGGTCGCGGACGAAACGCTCGCGCTGATGCGGCGGATGGTCGACGCGGGCGAGGTCGACGCGCTCGTGCCCGAGCGCGTGTGGCAGGAAATCGCGCGCGGGCTGATGGAAGCGAAGCCGTCGCGGATGTTCGCGGTGCTGCGCGAGTGCGGCGCGCTCGCGCGCATCCTGCCCGAGGTCGATGCGTTGTGGGGCGTGCCGCAGCGCGCCGACTACCACCCGGAGGTCGACACGGGCGTGCACGTGATGATGGTCGTCGACTATGCGGCGAAGCAGGGGTATTCGCTGCCGGTGCGCTTCGCGGCGCTCACGCACGATCTCGGCAAGGCGACGACGCCCGCCGACGTGCTGCCGCGCCACGTTGGCCATGAAGGCCGCAGCGTCGACCTGCTCAAGCCGTTGTGCGAGCGGTTGCGCGTGCCGAACGAATGCCGCGATCTCGCGCTGGTCGTCGCGCGCGAGCACGGCAACCTGCATCGCGTGATGGAGATGGGCGCGGCCGCGCTGGTGCGGCTGTTCGAGCGCAGCGACGCGCTGCGCAAGCCGGCGCGTTTCGCCGAGATGCTGCAGGCGTGCGAATCGGATGCGCGCGGGCGGCTCGGGCTCGACACCCAGCCGTATCCGCAGGCCGAGCGGCTGCGCGTCGCGCTCGCGGCCGCGCGCAGCGTCGATGCCGGTGCAATCGCGCGCGGCATCGGCAACGATACGGAGAAGATCAAGGACGCCGTGCATCGCGCACGGATCGCGGCCGTCGCGCAGGCGCTCGAGATCGGGGAATAGGGGCGGCGGATAGGGCCGGCGGGAAGCGCGCGCCTTGCGTCCGCCGCCCGGCAACCGTTACGACTTCTTCTTGCGTGCCGGCTTCGCGGCCGCCGGGCGTTTGCCGGCGGATGCGCGCGGCTTGGCCGCGGCCTTCTTGTCCTTTCCCGCCGCGCCGGCGTCGCGCTCGCGCTCCGCCCGCTTGGGCGCCGGCCCACGGCGGCTCGCGCGCGGCTCCCCCGGTGTCGCACGTGCGGCGGGCGCCGCTTTCCCGACGTCCATCGTCGCCGACACGAACCCGGCGCCACGGTCGTCGAACAGCGGCAGCGTGCCGACCGCGATCACCTCGGCCGGCCCGTCGCCCACGTTGGCGACCCGATGCCGCTTGCGCGCGTCGAAGTGCAGCGAGTCGCCGGGCGACAGCGGGTAATCCTTCTTGCCGACCGTGTAGCAGATCCGGCCGGCCAGCACGTACACGAATTCGTCGCCGCCGTGCGCGACCCATTCCGAGCGGTAGCCTTCCATCATCTGCACCTTGAGCGCATTGATCTGGCTGCCGTCGAACGTGGTGGAAAGGCGTTCGTACCACTGCGACCTGGCGTCGAGCGCGTACGGCTTGCGGCGGCCCTCGTACGAATCGGGCTGGGCCTGGCGCGGCTGGTCGATCAGCGCGCCGAGCGGCACGCCGAGCGCCTTCGCGACGTTGACGAGCGACGACAGCGAGATGCCCGTGAGGTGGCGCTCGACCTGGGACAGGAACCCGACCGACAGCTTCGCCTCGGTCGCGACTTCCAGCAGCGTCTTCTTCGCTTCCCGGCGCAGGCGGCGAATGCGCTGGCCGATACGCATGATGTCTGAATCCATGAATCTCTTTCGTGACAACGAGTCGGGAGGCGAGCGGACGGGCGGTGCAGTCGCCGGACGGTGATTTCCGCGCCTCGCACGAAGCACGGCCGTCGGGACGGCGATGCCGGCGCATTGTACCGCGCCGTGTCGCCGGGCGAATTCATGTGGCGTTGTGCCGGGATACGCAGGTGCCGCGCCGATTTTAGCCCTACGAAAATTTTAGCTTGACCTCAATTTCGGCGTGTTCTAGATTCTGTCGCGCGTATCAAAAAAAGTTAAGTGGGACGAAAATTTTTTCAAGGACTGCTGCCGGAACGGCACGGCGGTCCGGCGCCGTGCCGCGCCGGGCCGAACGTCCACTTGCAGCGGCGCCGTGCCGCATCAGGCCTGCCTCGGGCCTGCACTCCGCTGCGTCACCGCCGGCCGCCGACAACAATGCATAACGGGCTTCCGATGATCGATCGACTGAAATACAGCTTCTCCGGCCTTCCCCCGTACGACGCATCCGTCGTCGACACGCAGGCGGGCCTGTCGCGCCTGCTCGACGCGGCGCGGCTCGACGCGGTGCTGGTCACGTCGCAGGACGAATACGTGACCGAGTACCTGCCGCTCGCCAACAATCCGCGCTATGCGGTGTCGGGTTTCGACGGCTCGGCCGGCTGCGGGATCTTCCTGAGCGCGGCGACCGCGCAGGCGCTCGATCTGCCCCCGTTCGTGCTGTTCGTCGATGGCCGCTATCACCTGCAGGCCGAGCAGCAGTGCGATCCGGCGCGCGTGCGCATCGAGAAGCTCGGGATGAACGTGACGATCTGGCAGGCGATGGCCGACTGGCTGGTCGCGCACGGCAGCCGGCTCGCGCGGGTCGGCTACGACGCGCGGCGGATCAGCGTCGCGCAGCGCGATCGGCTGTTCGAACGGACGCAGGCCGCGACGCTCGACTGGACGAGCCTCGTCGACCGGGAGATCGATCGCGCGATCGCGCTGCCGGGCTGGGTCGTCGAGCGGCCGATCTTCGACGTGCCGGAATCGGCGACCGGCCTGAGCGTCGCGCAGAACCTCGACACGCTGAACCGCCAGCTCGCCGCGCATACCGGCGCGCCGGACGGCAAGACCGCGTTCTTCACCTGCGCGTCGGACGACCTCGCCTATTTGCTGAACAGCCGCGGCTATCACATTCCGAATGCGTCGTCGCACCTCGGCTTCCTGTTCGTGGTCGGCGGCGAGGTGGCGTTGTTCCTGCCGGAAGGCTGCGACCGCTGCGAGGTCGCGCTCGCGTCGTATCCGGCGCTGCACGTGATCCGGCGCGATGTCGCGGCGCTCGAACGCTTTCTCGCGCAGTTCGACGTCGAGCACGTGTGCTACGGCTTCGAATCGGTGAACTGCGCGCTCGTCGACGCGGTGAAGCGGGTGTGGCCGCACGCGCGGCAGGCCGACTTCAACCCGGTCGAGGCGATGCGGGCCAGCAAGACGCCGGCGGTGCTCGACCGGTTCCGCGACGCGTTCGCGCGCAGTTCCGAGGCGATCGCCGAGACGATGCGCTGGGCGAAGGCCGGCGAGCCGGGCGCGCGCCACACCGAATACGATCTGGCGCGCAGGATCAACGACGCGTACGGCGCACGCTCGGCGGTGGCGCTGACGTTTCCGTCGATCGCGGCGAACGGCGCGAACAGCGCGTTCGCGCATTACACGGCGGCGAGCGCCGACGTCGAGCTGACGGAGGGCGAACTCGTGCTGCTCGACAGCGGCGCGTACTACGAAGCCGGCTTCGCGACGGACTGCACCCGTGTGGTGCTGCGCCGGACCCGGCCGGAAACGGTCGCGCAGCCGTGGCAGCGCGAGATCTACACGGTCGCGCTGAAGGCCTGCATCAAGGGGCTCGTCACGCGCTTCCCGAGCGACGCAAAGGGCGGCGACGTCGATGCGCTCGTGCGGCAGGTGTGCCGCGACCACGGCCACGATTTCGGCCACGGCACCGGGCACGGCGTCGGGATTCACGTGCACGAGGGCGGCGTGCGGTTCGCGCCGGGCGCGCAGTACGGGCTCGTGCCGAATGCGGTGATTTCGGTCGAGCCGGGCATCTACGTGCCGGGCAAGGGCGGTGTACGGATCGAGAACATCGTGATCATCCGCCGGGACGACGCGCAGCCGGACACCGTCACGTTCGAGAACATCGTGACGGTCGGCTACGACTGGGACCTGATCGATCTCGACCTGCTGGACGACGACGAGCGCGCGTACTTGCGCGACTACGAGCGGCTGTGCGTGGAGCGCGGCACGCAGGTCACCGCGTGTCCGCTGCTGTAGGCACGGCCGGGCGCGCCGCTCAGTTCAGCAGGCGTGCGCGCACGAACGGCGCGATCCGCTCGGCGAGCCACGCGTGCGTGCGCGTGGTCGGGTGCAGCGTGTCCCAGAACACGAAGCGCGCCGGATCGCGGCAGTCCGCACGCGGCGTCTGCGCGCTCAGGTAGGTGAGCGACGTCGGCTTCGGGATGTCGAGGCATGAACGCTTCGCGTCGTCGAAGCCGTACTGGGCCGGGTGGCTCAGCAGGTCGTCGAACAGCGCATACGCATCGAACACCTCGAGCCGCAGCGTCGCGCCGTAGCGGGCGCGCAGCGCGGCGGCCGCGTCCGCGAGGCGCTGGTTGTAGTCCTTCACCTGCGCGGCGACGCTCGCGGTGTCGCTGCGGGTCGCGAACACCGGCGCGCGCGAGACGTCCGGCAGCGTGACGAGCATGATCCGCGTCGCGCCGGCCGCGGCAAGCCGCTCGAGGCTGTCGCGCACCGCATTCGCCGCCTGCTCGGGCGAGCGCCCGTAGTTCACCAGGTCGTTGCCACCCGCGAACACCGCGAACAGCGTGTTGGCGGGCCGGTAGTCCGGCGCGCGATCCATGTATTCGCGCCACGAGTCGATCTGCTGCACGAGGCCCGGCACGACGAGGTACTGGTCGGTCGCCGCACCGCCGATCGCCCAGTTGTAGAGCGGCAGCCGCAGCGTGTTGGCGAGATATTCGGCCCACACCGGGCCGTTGCTGAAGCGCCCCGCATTCCAGCTCGTGCCGTTCGGCAGCTTCCACTGGCTCGCGTTGAACATGTTCTGCGTGTCGGACAGGCTGTCGCCGAACACGATCAGCTTGTTGACGCGCGCGTCCTGCTGCGCGGCGTCGATGGTCCACACCGTGTAGTTGAACGACAGCGCGTTGTTCGCCGCGACCGCCTGCACGAGCTCGGTCGTGATGCCTTTCGCGGCCAGCGTCTGGCGGCACACGTCGGCGAGCGTGTCCTGCGGCGTCGTGCTGTAGAACATGTTCTTCCACTGCGTGATGCCGTCCGCCCACCAGTAGCCGGACACGCGATACCAGTCGCCGCCGGCCGGGTTGCGCGCCCATTCGTAGGTCGCGGCCGGCTTCAGCGGGTCCGCGTCGAGCCGGTACCAGCAGCGCAGGTATGTGTAGGTGTCCGATCCGCGGCGGGACGCGCGCGGCGTGGCGCCGGGCGGGCTCGATACAGCCGGCGGCACGACGTCAGGGCCGGCCGGCGACAGCGACATGTCGCCCGTCGGCGTGGGCAGCGGCGCGGGGCCGGCGGCGTGGGCGGCGGGGAGCGTCAACGCGGCGCCCAGCGTGGCGACAGCGCAAACGGCAGCGACGCGAGATGAAAACGGAATGCGGACAGTTGGCATGCGGCCCTCTTCTGATTGTTGTGACGGGACGGCGCGCGGCTGCGCGACCGTGTATCGGAAGGGACCGTGGGTGCCGGGCTCGGGCCCGGTCTGTCGAAACGTGACGTGCCGCGAACGGCGGGGAAGGTACGGTGGCGGCGCGGCCGCCGATCAGTCAGTCAGGCAGTCAGTGCTTCAGCGCGTGAGGGCCGACACGCGGCCGTCGGCGCCATAGATGCCGGCCGGCGCGGGCGCCGAGCGCAGTACCGCGAGCGCGCGCTCGTTGTAGTCCATGCGGATCCGGATCAGCATCCCGTTGTTCGCGTTGGCCTGGCGCGCACGTTCGGCGGACTGCTGCAGCAACTGCCAGCGGCCGGCGAGGCGGGCATCGCGCTCGGCGGCCTGGTCCATCCCCTTCTTGCCGGCCGGAAAGCCGAGTGCGGAAAGCTGGGTGTCGCGCGTGCGTTCGAGCTGCGCGAGCCGGTCGATCAGCTCGCTTTTCTTCTCGACGATCCCGGGCAGCATCTCGAGCGGCTGCGCCATCGTCAGCGCCTTTTCCTCGTACGCGAGCAGGGACGCGAACGCCTCGACCGTCGCGTGTTCGTCATTGACCGTGGCCAGCAGCTCTTCTCTCATCGCGTCATGCTCGTCGCGCCGGCGCGGGAGCGCCGGCAAACCGGGGGGGGGCGGGCCTCGCGAGGCCCGCTTCAGTTACCCGGGCGCTGCTGCTGCAGCAGCTCTCGGGCGGTATTCAATACGCCGTCGGCGATCTTGTTCGCGTCGATCGTCAGCGTGCCGTTGTTCAGCGCATCCTTGATCGACTGGACCAGGCCCGTGTCGATATCGCCGTTGCCGGACGCGGTTACCGAGCGCAACCGCCCGGACAGCCCCGACAGGTTCACGCTCGGGTCGCCGCCGGTCGACCCCGCATCGGCCGCCTGCGCGGACGAGGACGAGGCCGCGCCGGATTGCGCACGGGTCGCGCCGTTGCCGGTCGGCGCCAGGGGGCTCGGGTTCGGAGTGGAATCGATCTTCACGATGGGTTTCCTGTTCGGTTTGACCCAGATAACGGCCGGGTCGGCCCGAACTTTAGCATCGCGAGCCCGAAATGCCCCGAATAAACAATTCTTTACATTCTTGCCGGCAGATCCGTCCCTATAGCGGAATTTCCACGGTGCCGGCGTCCTTGACGATCGCCGTGACGATCTGGCCCGCCGCCATCCGCACCCGTACCGACTGGCCGGGCGCGGCATTCGCCAGCGCGCTGCCCTCGGCCGAAATCGTGAAGCCGGGCCCGGCCGCGACCACCCGCACCGTCTGGCCGGCCGACACCGACGCCGCGCTCTTCAGCAGGTCCTGCCGCAGCGGCAGCCCGGCCGAGATGCGCGCGAGCGCGGTCGCGCCGATCGCCTGCGCCGGATCGGTGATCACCGCGAGCGGCAGCACCGTCAGGTCGCCGTCGCGGGCGACCAGGTCGGCTGCGGAAAGCGGCTCGCCGGGCGCGATCTGGCGCGCGGCGACATAGTAGGTGGCCTGCACGGTGACTTTCGCCTGCAGGTAGACGGTCCACGGCCGCTCGCCCGCGCAGCGCACGCCGACCGTCGTGCGGCCCCACAGGCGCGCGCCGGTCGGCATGAACGGTTCGAGCGTCGTGCACGCGGCGAGCCCGCGCGGAAACGCGGTCGTGACCGTCGTGGTGGTCTTGCCGGGCAGGCCCGCGACCTGCTGCTGCAGGAACGCGAGGGCCGTGCGGCGGATCGACTCGGGATCCTGCTGGCCGGGCGGCGTCGCGGGCTGGGCCGCGGTGGCGGCATTGGCGGCATTCGCCGCCGGCGCCGGGTTCGCGGAAACCGGGACGGCGCGCGGCGCCGATGCGGCTGACGCGGCGCGGGCCGCCGCCAGGCGCGCGGCCATGGCCGGCTGCGGGGTCGGCCGTGCGGAATTCGATGCGGGTTCGGCCGTGCCGGCGACGACCGTCGCGATCGCGTTCGGATCGGCGGCGCGCGGCGCGCCATATCCGGTTCCGGCGTTCATGCGGGCGGCTGCGTAGACGGGGCGCGGCGCTGCGGCTGGCATAGGAGCCGGCGGCGGGACGGTCGTCACGACCATCGTGCCGGCCGGTTGCGCCGCGTAGCCGGCGCCGGACGCGCCGGCGGCGGCACCCGTGCCCGCGCCGCTCGCGGCACGACCCGTGTCCGGCGCCAGGCCCGAACCCGGCGCCGTCGCCGCATTCCCGCCGCTTGCCGCATTGGCATGCGCGAGCGCGGTTTCGGCCGTCTCGCCGCGCCCCGGAATCACGATCATCGCGTCGTCCGCGTGCGCGGCCGGGGCGGCGATCCACAGCGCCGCGATGAGCGCGAACGGCGCAAACGCACGCCGGACGTGCGTGAGCCGCCCGTTCCTTCCGCGAAGTGCGCTGCCAGTCATCGCCGTATCCCCGATCCGTTGCTCCGCTTCGCATTCTAGGGAGCGGGGCGGTCGCGCAAACGATGAATAGAGGGGGCCTTTGCCGCGTTATTCGCCCGATTGCCGGTTGCGTCGGACGCCTACCATCGCTGTCATGGAAAAAAGCCTCTCGCGTCGCCATCCGGCATGAGGGGCGTGCAGCGCTTCATACGGAGAGACGCACACATGCTGGACAAACTCGATGCGGAATTCGCGTTCGGCCGACAGGCGCTGGACGTGCGCGCCTACCGGCAGGAACTGCTGTCGTCGAACATCGCGAACTCCGACACGCCCGGCTACCAGGCCCGCGACGTCGATTTCGCGTCGACGCTCGCGCGCTCGCTGAAGCAGGCGGGCGGCGGCCTCGCGCCGAGCAACGCGGCGCAACTGCCGATGGTCCAGCCGGCCGGCGTGACGAACGGGATGTCGATGGTGTCGACGGCGGCGGGCCACATGGCCGGCACCGCGAAGCTGATCCCGACGGGCGGCCCGTCGGACGACTACGGCCGCGCGCAGTACCGGATGCCGCTGCAGCCGTCGCTCGACGGCAACACGGTCGATCTCGACGTCGAGCGCGTGCAGTTCGCGAACAACGCGCTGCACTACCAGACCGGGATGACCGTGATGACCCAGCAGATCAAGGCGATGATCGCCGCGATCACGTCGAACCAGTGACGGCGCGCACCGCCGCCGAATCCGAGCAAAAGGAGCTTCCATGCCTTCGTTGATGAACATCTTCGGCGTCGCCGGCTCGGCGCTGTCCGCACAGTCGCAGCGCCTGAACGTCACCGCGTCGAACCTCGCGAACGCCGACAGCGCGACCGGCCCCGACGGCAAGCCGTACAAGGCCAAGCAGGTCGTGTTCGCGACCGACCCGATCGGCGGCGCGCGCACCGCGTCCGGCCAGGGCGTGGGCGGCGTGCGCGTGACGAAGGTGATGGACGACCCGTCGCCGATGAAGTCGACCTACGACCCGTCGAACCCGGCAGCCGATTCGAACGGCTACGTGCAGATGCCGAACGTCGACCCGGTGCAGGAGATGGTGAACATGATTTCGGCATCGCGCTCGTACCAGGCCAACGTCGAGACGCTGAACACCGCGAAGACGCTGATGCTCAAGACGCTGACGATCGGCTCGTAAGCCGCGCGTCGCCCGATCTTACCGACCCGACAGTTCCGACAGAAGGCCACCCAGGATGACTTCCTCCAGCACGACGATCGGCAGCAACGGCACCAACGTGTCGACGCTGCCGACCGACACGATGAACACCAACAACGTGTCGTCGACCAACGGCACGTCGGCGAGCGACCTGCAGGCGACGTTCCTGAAGCTGCTCGTCACGCAGCTGCAGAACCAGGATCCGACCAGCCCGGTCGACAGCTCGCAGATGACGTCGCAGCTCGCGCAGATCAACACGGTGAGCGGCATCGCGCAGCTGAACACGTCGCTCACGTCGTTGTCCTCGCAGCTCACGGCGGGCCAGCAGACGCAGGCCGCGCTGCTGATCGGCACGAACGTGCTCGCGCCGGGCAACGCGGTCGCGGTGAAGAGCGGCGCGGCGTCGCCGTTCGGCGTGTCGCTCGCGAGTTCGGTGTCGAACCTGACGATCACCGTGAAGAACGCGGCGGGCACCGTGGTGAACACGATCAACGCGGGCGCGCAGTCGGCCGGCACCGTGCCGTTCAACTGGACGCCGACCGACGCGGCGGGCAACGCACTGCCGGACGGCAAGTACACCGTCAGCGCGTCGTACACCGACAGCAACGGCACGCCGCAGCCGGCCACGACGCTCGCGGCGTCGACCGTGCAGAGCGTGATCAAGCAGGCGGACGGCACGGCGGGGCTCGTGCTGTCGAACGGCACGACCGTGGGGCTGACCCAGGTCGCGTCGATTTTCCCGAACACCACGTCGTCCGCGTCGAATTCGTCCGGCAGCGGCACCTCCTCCAACTGATACTGATCGAGCAATCTCGAAACGGAGACCGAAATGGGTTATCAACAGGGTCTGAGCGGCCTCGCGGGTGCATCGAACGCGCTCGACGTGATCGGCAACAACATCGCGAACGCGAACACGGTCGGCTTCAAGTCGAGCACCGCGCAGTTCGCCGACATGTATGCGAACTCGGTCGCGACGTCGACCAACACGCAGATCGGTATCGGCACGTCGCTGAACGCCGTGCAGCAGAACTTCGGCCAGGGCACGATCAACACGACGAGCTCGTCGCTCGACGTCGCGATCAACGGCAACGGCTTCTTCCAGATGTCGAACAACGGCGTGACGACCTACTCGCGCGACGGCACGTTCCAGCGCGACAAGAACGGCTTCATCGTCGATTCGCAAGGCCGTAACCTGATGGGCTATGCGGCCAACGCGGGCGGCGTGATCAACACCGCGCAGACCGTGCCGCTGCAGGCGCCGACGACCAACATCGCGCCGACCGCGACGACCAAGATCGGCGCGCAGTTCAACCTGAATTCGCAGGACGCGGTGCCGGCCAAGACGCCGTTCAGCGCGACAGACAACACGACCTACAACTACTCGACGTCGATCCAGGTGTACGACTCGCTCGGCGGTTCGCAGGCGGTCAACATGTACTTCGTGAAGTCGGCGGCCGGCACGTGGGAAGCGTACGCGGGCGTGCAGGGCGGCGCCACGACGGATCTCGGCACGGTCACGTTCGACGCGTCGGGCGCGATCAAGAGCACGACCACGGGCACGCCGCCCACGCCGACCGCGTCGGTCGGCCAGTTCCAGTTCACGGTGCCGAACACCGATGGCTCGGCGACGCCGCAGAACCTCACGCTCGACCTGACCGGCACGACGCAGTACGGCGGCAAGAACGGCGTGAACAACCTCACGCAGGACGGCTACGCGAGCGGCACGCTGACGACCTACACGATCGGCACCGACGGCAAGCTGACCGGCAACTACTCGAACGGCCAGACCGCCGTGCTCGGCCAGATCGCGCTCGCGAACTTCAACAACCCGAACGGGCTGGTGAGTCTCGGCGGCAACCAGTACGCGGAAAGCTCCGCGTCGGGCGTGCCGCAGATCTCGGCGCCGGGCAGCACGAACCACGGCAAGCTGCAGGGCAGCGCGCTGGAAAACTCGAACGTCGACCTCACGTCGCAGCTCGTCAACCTGATCACCGCGCAGCGCAACTACCAGGCGAACGCGCAGACGATCAAGACGCAGCAGGCTGTCGACCAGACGATCATCAACCTGTAAGCGCGGATAACGGGCAGCCATGGACCGACTGATCTACACGGCGATGACGGGTGCGTCGCAGTCGCTCGACCAGCAGGCGGTGGTCGCGAACAACCTCGCGAACGCGTCGACGACGGGCTTTCGCGCGCAGCTCGCGACGTATCGCGCGGTGCCGATGAATTTCGGCGACGGCAGCACGAGCGACCCGACGACGACGCGCACCTACGTGCTCGCGTCGACGCCGGGCGCCGACTACACGCCGGGTCCGATCACGCGCACCGGCAACCCGCTCGACGTCGCCGTGCAGGGCGCGGGCTGGCTGGCGGTGCAGGCGGCCGACGGCAGCGAGGCGTACACGCGCGCCGGCAACCTGCACGTCGACGAGAACGGCCAGCTCGTCAACGCGAGCAACCTGCCGGTGGTCGGCAACGGCGGCCCGATCTCGGTGCCGCCGAACGCGGAAGTGACGATCGGCAAGGACGGCACGATTTCCGCGCTGATGCCGGGCGACCCGCCGACGGCGGTCGCGATCGTCGACCAGATGAAGCTCGTGAACCCCGACCCGGCCACGCTCACGCGCGGCAACGACGGGCTGTTCCGCACCGCCGACGGCAATCCGGCCGACGCCGACCCGAACGTGGTCGTCACGCCGAATTCGCTCGAAGGCAGCAACGTCAACCCGGTGACCGCGATGGTCGCGATGATCGACAACGCGCGTGCGTTCCAGCTGCAGTCGAAGCTGATCCAGACGGCCGACCAGAACGAGCAGACGGCGAACCAGCTGCTCAATTTCAGCTGAGCGCCCGCGCCAGCCTACGCAGGAGACCTGATAAATGAACCGTTCGCTCTACATCGCCGCCACCGGCATGAATGCGCAGCAGGCGCAGATGGACGTGATTTCGAACAACCTCGCGAACACCAGCACGAACGGCTTCAAGGCGTCGCGCGCGGTGTTCGAGGATCTGCTGTACCAGACCATCCGCCAGCCGGGCGCGAACTCGACGCAGCAGACGGAACTGCCGTCGGGCCTGCAGCTCGGCACCGGCGTGCAGCAGGTCGCGACCGAGCGCCGGTACACGCAGGGCGGCCTCACGCAGACCGGCAACGCGAAGGACGTCGCGATCAACGGCGCGGGCTTCTTCCAGGTGCTGATGCCGGACGGTACGAACGCGTACACGCGCGACGGCGCGTTCCAGACCAACGCGCAGGGCCAGCTCGTCACGTCGAGCGGCTACCAGATCCTGCCGGCGATCACGATCCCGCAGAACGCGACGTCGCTGACGATCGGCAAGGACGGCGTCGTGACGGTCACGCAGGCGGGCTCGACCAATTCGGTGCAGATCGGCTCGCTGCAGGTCGCGACCTTCATCAACCCGGCCGGCCTCGAGGCGCGCGGCGAGAACCTGTTCTCCGAGACGACGTCGTCGGGCGCGCCGAACGTGTCGCAACCGGGGCTGAACGGCGCGGGCACGCTCAACCAGAACTACGTCGAAGCGTCCAACGTGAACGTCGTGCAGGAGCTCGTCAACATGATCCAGACGCAGCGTGCCTACGAGATCAACAGCAAGGCCGTGACGACGTCCGACCAGATGCTGCAGACCGTCACGCAGATGAAGAGCTAACCGGAACACCCGTCGTCGCCATGAAGCAGGTTCGCCTCCTCCCGTCAGCCACCGTCCGCGCCGCATGCGCGGTCGCGGTGGCGGCGCTCGCCGCCGGCTGCGCGCAGATTCCGCGCGATCCGATCATCCAGCAGCCGATGACGGCGCAGCCGCCGACGCCGATGTCGATGCAGGCGCCCGGCTCGATCTACAACCCCGGCTACGCGGGGCGGCCGCTCTTCGAGGATCAGCGTCCGCGCAACGTCGGCGACATCCTGACGATCATGATCGCGGAGAACATCAACGCGACCAAGTCGTCGGGCGCGAACACGAACCGGCAGGGCAATACCGACTTCAACGTGCCGACGGCCGGCTTCCTCGGCGGGCTGTTCGCGAAGGCGAACCTGTCGGCGACCGGCAACAACAAGTTCGCGGCGACCGGCGGCGCGAGCGCGGCGAACACGTTCAACGGCACGATCACGGTGACCGTCACCAACGTGCTGCCGAACGGCAACCTCGTGGTCAGCGGCGAGAAGCAGATGCTGATCAACCAGGGCAACGAATTCGTGCGCTTCTCGGGTGTCGTCAACCCGAACACGATCTCGGGCGCGAACTCCGTCTACTCGACGCAGGTCGCCGACGCGAAGATCGAATACTCGGCGAAGGGCTACATCAACGAAGCCGAGACGATGGGCTGGCTGCAGCGCTTCTTCCTCAACATCGCGCCGTGGTGATGACGATGCAGAAGACGCTTCTCGACCGCCTGTCTGCCCGCGTGCACGCCGCCGCGCGGCTCGCCGTCGCGCTCGTGGCGATGGCCTGCGCATTCGGCGCGGCGCCCGCGCACGCGGAACGCCTGAAGGATCTCGCGCAGATCCAGGGCGTGCGCGACAACCCGCTGATCGGCTATGGCCTCGTCGTCGGCCTCGACGGCACGGGCGACCAGACGATGCAGACGCCGTTCACCACGCAGACGCTCGCGAACATGCTCGCGAACCTCGGCATCTCGATCAACAACGGGTCGGCCAACGGCGGTGCGTCGCAGCTGAGCAACATGCAGCTGAAGAACGTCGCGGCCGTGATGGTGACCGCCACGCTGCCGCCGTTCGCGCGGCCGGGCGAGGCGCTCGACGTCACGGTGTCGTCGCTCGGCAACGCGAAGAGCCTGCGCGGCGGCACGCTGCTGCTGACGCCGCTGAAAGGCGCGGACGGCCAGGTCTATGCGCTCGCGCAGGGCAACATGGCGGTCGGCGGCGCCGGCGCCAGCGCGAACGGCAGCCGCGTGCAGGTGAACCAGCTCGCGGCCGGCCGGATCGTCGGCGGCGCGATCGTCGAGCGTTCGGTGCCGAACGCGATCGCGCAGATGAACGGCGTGCTGCAGCTGCAACTGAACGACATGGACTACGGCACCGCGCAGCGGATCGTGTCCGCGGTCAACTCGAGCTTCGGCCCGGGCACCGCGACGGCGCTCGACGGGCGCACGATCCAGCTCGCCGCGCCGGCCGATTCGGCGCAGCAGGTCGCGTTCATGGCGCGGCTGCAGAACCTCGACGTCAGCCCGGACAAGGCCGCGGCGAAGGTGATCCTGAACGCGCGCACCGGCTCGATCGTGATGAACCAGATGGTCACGCTGCAGAGCTGCGCGGTCGCGCACGGCAACCTGTCGGTCGTCGTCAACACGCAGCCGGTGGTGTCGCAGCCGGGGCCGTTCTCGAACGGGCAGACGGTGGTGGCGCAGCAGTCGCAGATCCAGCTGAAGCAGGACAACGGCGCGCTGAAAATGGTGACGGCCGGCGCGAATCTCGCCGACGTCGTGAAGGCGCTGAACACGCTTGGCGCGACGCCCGCGGACCTGATGTCGATCCTGCAGGCGATGAAGGCCGCCGGCGCGCTGCGCGCCGACCTGGAGATCATCTAAATGGCAGCCAGTCTCCCGAACGCGAACGACCTCACGCAGCGCTTTGCGCTCGACGTGCAGGGTTTCGACGCCCTGCGCGAGCAGGCCAGGCAATCGCCGCGGGCCGGCGCGAAGGCGGTCGCCGGCCAGTTCGACGCGATGTTCACGCAGATGATGCTCAAGAGCATGCGCGACGCATCGCCCGACGGCGGGCTGTTCGATTCGCATACGTCGAAGATGTACACGTCGATGCTCGACCAGCAGCTCGCGCAGCAGATGTCGACGCGCGGGATCGGCGTGGCCGACGCGCTGATGAAGCAGCTGCTGCGCAATGCGGGGCAGGGCGCGGGCAGCGACACGGCAGCCGGCGTCGGCGCGGCCGGGCCGGGCGCGGACGGTTTCGGCGCGTCCGGCAACGAAGGCGGCCTCGCCGCGATGAACGCGATGGCGAAGGCCTACGCGAACTCGGCCAACAACGGCGGGCTCGCCGGCACGCGCGGCTATTCGGCCGGCAGCGCGCTGACGCCGCCGCTGAAGGGCGCGAGCGGCGTGCAGGACGCCGACGCGTTCGTCGACCGGCTCGCAGGCCCCGCGCAGGCGGCCAGCGCATCGACCGGCATCCCGGCGCGCTTCATCGTCGGCCAGGCCGCGCTCGAATCGGGCTGGGGCAAGCGTGAAATCCGCGCGACCGACGGCTCGACGAGCTACAACGTGTTCGGCATCAAGGCGACCAAGGGCTGGACCGGCCGCACGGTGTCGGCGCTGACCACGGAGTACGTGAACGGCACGCCGCGCCGCGTGGTCGCGAAATTCCGCGCGTACGATTCGTATGAGCACGCGATGACCGATTACGCGAACCTGCTGAAGAACAACCCGCGCTACTCGGGCGTGCTGAGCGCGAGCCGCAGCGTCGAAGGCTTCGCGCACGGGATGCAGAAGGCCGGCTACGCGACCGACCCGAACTACGCGAAAAAGCTGATCTCGATCATGCAGCAGATCGGCTGACGGCCCCCGTCGGCTCCCGCCTGTTGCACCCTCTGGACCGCGCCCGGCCGCCCGCCGCGCGCGGTTTCAACGTTTGCGCGAAAAAAATCCCCAATTCGATCTAAACTTTCGGTCAGCACTGCCGCTAAGTGTGAGAGACCTGCGACCGGGCCCCCGTTCTGGCCCGGTTTTATTGCGCACCGGTTGCCCGGGCGCCCATGACAAGAATGACCGGCTAGCCATGAATATCGAAACGTCGACGGACCCCAGCCTGGATGCAGGCCACTCCGGGCCCGACTATGCCCGCCGCAATCCGCTGGAAATCGGCGTGCAGCTGCGCAACCTCGTCAACCGCGGCGATTTCCTGACCGTCCAGTACCCGGGCGGCCAGCTCGTCACGCGCCTGCTCGAGGTGGATGTCGGCGCGCGGACGTTTACGTTCGACTGGGGTGCGCTGGCGGAGCAGAACGCCGGCATCCTCGGCGCGTCGCACTGCACGTTCGCGGCCGCGCCGGAGGGCGTGCGCGTCGAATTCTCCACGGGCACGCCGCGCGAGACGCGCTACGAGGGGCTGCCCGCGTTCGTCGCCGATTTCCCCGACGTGCTGATGTGCATCCAGCGGCGTGAATATTTCCGCGTCGATGCGCCGATCGTCGATCCGTTCCTGTGCCGCGGCAAGCTGCCGGACGGCGAAAGCTTCCTGTTCGAGGTGCACAACCTGTCGCTCGGCGGCGTGGGGCTGCGCACGGCCGACGAACGCGTCGAGGCGCTCGAGGTCGGCACGCTGCTGCCCGACGTCGAGCTCGAGCTGACCGGCCACGGCAAGCTGTCGCTCGACCTGCAGCTCGTGTCGCAGCGTTCGACGCAGATGCCGAACGGGTCGCGGCGCTTCCAGCTCGGCTTCCGCTATATGTCGCTGCCGGGCAGCGCGGAAAACACGCTGCAGCGGCTGATCACGCAGCTCGAGATGAAGCGCCGCTCGCTCGCGCGGGCCTGACGCGCAAGCGGCGGCCGGCCCCGCCCGGGGCGGCCCGCACGGTGTTTGCGGCCGCTTGGCCGCACGCCTGAACCGGCGACGCGCACGTGCGCGTCGCGCGCGCATTTTTTCCTCAATTTTTTCGATCGGCGGCCGTTATACCGGGAGTCACGCAACCCGGCGGCCGCGACGCGCGGCCGGCTCATCAGGATCGCGCATGTCCAACACACTCATGAACCTCGGCGTCAGCGGCCTGAATGCCGCGCTCTGGGGCCTCACGACGACCAGCAACAACATCAGCAACGCGGCGACGCCCGGCTATTCGGTCCAGCGGCCCGTGTATGCGGAAGCGAGCAGCCAATACTCGGGCAGCGGTTACATGCCGCAAGGCGTGAACACCGTCACCGTGCAGCGGCAGTACAGCCAGTACCTGAGCGACCAGCTGAACACCGCGCAGACGCAGGGCGGCGCGCTGTCGACGTGGTACACGCTCGTCGCGCAGCTGAACAACTACATCGGCAGCCCGACGGCGGGGGTCTCGACCGGGATCACGAACTACTTCACCGGGCTGCAGAACGTCGCGAACAACGCGTCCGACCCGTCGGTGCGGCAGACCGCGATCAGCAACGCGCAGACGCTGGCCAACCAGCTCAACGCGGCCGGCCAGCAGTACGACGCGCTGCGCCAGAGCGTGAACACGCAGCTCACCAGCACCGTGTCGCAGATCAACACGTACACCGCGCAGATCGCGCAGCTGAACCAGCAGATCGCGGCGGCGAGCAGCCAGGGGCAGCCGCCGAACCAGCTGCTGGACCAGCGCGACCTCGCGGTGTCGAACCTGTCGGGCCTGGCCGGTATCCAGGTCGTGCGCAACGACAGCGGTTACAGCGTGTTCATGTCGGGTGGCCAACCGCTCGTCGTCGCCGACAAGAGCTATCAGCTCGCGGCCGTCACGTCGCCGTCGGATCCGAGCGAGCTGACCGTCGTGTCGCAGGGGATCGCCGGCGCGAAGCCGCAGGGGCCGAACCAGCCGTTGCCCGATTCGTCGCTGTCGGGCGGCACGCTCGGCGGCCTGCTCGCATTCCGCAGCCAGACGCTCGACCCCGCCCAGGCCCAGCTCGGTGCGATCGCGACCAGCTTCGCCGCGCAGGTCAACGCGCAGAACGCGCTCGGCATCGACCTGTCGGGCAACAAGGGCGGCAACCTGTTCACGACGCCGTCGCCGACCGTGTACGCGAACCAGGGCAATACCGGCAACGCGTCGCTGTCCGTGTCGTTCGCGAACGCGTCGCAGCCGACCACGAGCGACTACACGCTGTCCTTCGACGGCACGAACTACACGCTGACCGACCGCGCGAGCGGCGCGGTGGTCGACCAGAAGGCGGGGCCGATGCCGGTTTCGCTCGGCGGGCTGAATTTCTCGACCCCGTCGGGCTCGATGAGTGCCGGTGACAAGTTCACCGTGCTGCCGACGCGCGGCGCGCTGAACGGCTTCGGCCTCGCCACGACGAGCGCGTTGGCGATCGCGGCAGCCTCGCCGGCCGTCACGTCGGCGGCGAGCACCAACACCGGCACGGGCAAGATCGCGCTGGGCGGCGTCACCGCGGGCTATCAAGTGCCGACGACCAAGCTGACCTATGACGCGACGGCGAAGACGCTGACGGGTTTCCCGGTCGGCACCACGGTGACGATCGGCACCACGCCGCCGACGTCGGTCACGATCAACAACCCGACGGACACCGTCCCGTACGACCCGGCGGCCGGCGCGACGATGACGATGTCGGGAACGGCCGCGGGCGCGCTCAACGGCGTGAGCGTCACGCTGTCCGGCGCCCCGGCGACCGGCGACTCGTTCACGATCGGGCCGTATGCGGGCGGCACCAGCGACGGCTCCAACGCGCTCGCGCTGTCGAAGCTGGTCAACTCGAAGGCGTTCGGCAACGGCACGACGACGCTCACCGGCGCGTATGCGAGCTACGTGAACGGCATCGGCAACACGACGACCCAGCTGAAATCGTCGAGCGCCGCGCAGACCGGGCTGATCGGCCAGATCACCCAGGCGCAGCAGTCGGTGTCGGGCGTGAGCACGAACGAGGAAGCGGCCAACCTGATGCAGTACCAACAGTTCTACCAGGCGAACGCGAAGGTGATCCAGACGGCGGCGACGCTGTTCCAGACCGTGCTCGGCCTGTTCAATTGACCGGATTCGAGGGATAGAAGCGATGCGGATTTCCAGCGCCCAGTTCTTCCAGCTGAACGTTTCACAAATGAACGATCAGCAGGCCCAGCTTGCGCAGCTGTATCAGCAGATCTCGAGCGGTGTGAGCCTGCAGACGGCGGCGGACAATCCGGCCGGCGCGGCGCAGGCCGTGCAGCTGTCGATGACGTCGGCGACGCTGTCGCAGTACGCGACCAACCAGACCGCGGCGCTCGCGTCGCTGCAGGCCGAGGACCAGACGCTGCAGAACGTGAGCACCGTGCTGACGAACACGCAGTCGCTGCTCGTGCGCGCCGGCGACGGTTCGATGTCCGACAGCGACCGCTCGGCGCTCGCCACGCAGCTGCGGGGTTACCGCGACCAGTTGATGACGCTCGCGAACACCAACGACGGCGCGGGCAACTACCTGTTCGCCGGCACGAAGAATTCGGCGGCGCCGTTTTCGACGACACCGAGCGGCAGCGTCGCCTATGTCGGCGACACCGGCACGCGCCAGGTGCAGATCGCCGATTCGAGCACCGTGTCGCAGGGCGACACGGGCGCGGCCGTCTTCATGTCGGTGCCGGCGATCGGCAGCTCGCCGGTGCCGTCGGCCGGCGCAGGCAACACGGGCACCGGCACGATCGGCGCGGTCACGGTGACGAACCCGGCGATCGCGACGAACGGCCATCAGTTCTCGATCACCTTTGGCGGCACGGCCGCCGCGCCGACCTACACCGTGACCGACAACTCGGTCAGCCCGCCCACCACCACGCCGGCGCAGGCCTATTCGTCGGGCTCGGCGATCTCGCTCGGCGGCGGAATGACGGTGGCGGTGTCGGGCACGCCGGCCGCCGGCGACACGTTCGCCGTTGCGCCGGCGCCGCAGGCGAGCGGCGGCTCGGACGTGTTCTCGACGCTCGACGCGATGATCGCGGCGCTGAAGACGCCCGTGACGGGCAACGCGGTGGCGGGCGCGGCGCTGAAGAACGCGCTGATGACCGGCTCGACCAAGCTGGGCAACACGATGCGCAACGTCACGACGATCCAGGCATCGGTCGGTGGCCGCGAGCAGGAAGTCAAGGCGATGCAGGCCGTCAACCAGACCGCGTCGCTGCAGGTCACCAGCAACCTGTCCGACCTGACGAGCACCAACATGGTGACGACGATCAGCCAGTTCCTGCAGATGCAGAACGCGCTGACGGGCTCGCAGAAGGCGTACGCGCAGTTGCAGAACCTGTCGCTGTTCCAGTACATCAACCCCTGATGTCCGCCGCGCCGGCCGCGATGTGAGCGCCCGCTTGCGTTGCGGCGGGCACCGATCGCCGCCCGCGCAGGTTCCCGCGCAGGCAGGCGCTTCATCGAGGCGCGCCATCGTGCCCCGTTTCGCACACGCGGCAAGCCGCGCAACGTGCTCGCCGGCGCCGCTCGGCGGCCCGCTTTTCCGCCCCATTGTCGGCCTGCTTGCCAGCCCCATTTCCGCTCCGTAAACTCGCGCCAGATTCCAGACCGGCGCATCCTCCGCAGCCGGCGACCGACAGGAGCCCTTTTCCCCATGTCCGATTCCTACTTCCCGCGCTGGCGGGTGCAATCGACCGGCGCGGCCTCGCGCGTGGTCGGCCCCGACGAGCGCCTCGCGTGGCCGCAGATGGTCGCGATGGGTGTGCAACACGTCGTCGCGATGTTCGGCTCGACCGTGCTCGCGCCGCTGCTGATGGGCTTCGACCCGAACCTGTGCATCTTCATGTCGGGCGTCGGCACGCTGCTGTTCTTCGTGCTGGTCGGCGGCCGCGTGCCGAGCTACCTCGGCTCGAGCTTCGCGTTCATCGGCCTCGTGATCGCGGTGACCGGCTACGGCGGCAGCGGCCCGAACCCGAACATCCCGGTCGCGCTCGGCGGCATCGTCGCGTGCGGCGTCGTGTACGTCGCGCTCGGCCTGCTGGTGCAGGCGATCGGCACGCGCTGGATCGAGACGCTGATGCCGCCCGTCGTGACCGGCGCGGTGGTCGCGGTGATCGGGCTGAACCTCGCGCCGATCGCGGTCAAGGGCGTGTCGGGGTCGACCTTCGAATCGGTGATGGCGCTCGTCACGGTGCTGTGCGTCGGCGGCGTCGCGGTGTTCTCGCGCGGCATGGTGCAGCGCCTGC
Organism: Burkholderia sp. HI4860; assembly: GCF_002223045.2. Classification (NCBI taxonomy): domain Bacteria; kingdom Pseudomonadati; phylum Pseudomonadota; class Betaproteobacteria; order Burkholderiales; family Burkholderiaceae; genus Burkholderia; species Burkholderia sp. HI4860. The sequence continues at coordinate 2,098,121 of NZ_NKFO02000003.1, forward strand.
TGATCCTGGTCGGGCTGGTGATCGCCTATGCGATCTACGCGGTCGCGACCAACGGGATGGGGCTCGGCAAGCCGATCGATTTCTCGATCGTCGGGCAGGCGGCCTGGTTCGGGGTGCCGAGCTTCCGCGCGCCGGTGTTCGATCCGCACGCGATGCTGATGCTCGCGCCGATCGCGGTGATCCTGGTCGCGGAGAATCTCGGCCACATCAAGGCCGTCAGTGCGATGACGGGTACCAGCCTCGATCGCTACGTGGGCCGCGCATTCATCGGCGACGGGCTCGCGACGATCGTGTCGGGCAGCGTCGGCGGCACGGGCGTGACGACCTACGCGGAGAACATCGGCGTGATGGCCGTCACGCGGATCTACTCGACGCTGGTGTTCGCGCTCGCCGCGGTGATCGCGATCGTGCTCGGCTTCTCGCCGAAGTTCGGTGCGGTGATCCAGACGATTCCGGGCCCGGTGCTCGGCGGCGTGTCGATCGTCGTGTTCGGGCTGATCGCGGTGACGGGCGCGCGGATCTGGGTCGTCAACAAGGTCGACTTCTCCGACAACCGCAACCTGATCGTCGCGGCCGTCACGCTCGTGCTCGGCGCCGGCGATTTCTCGCTGAAGATCGGCGGCTTCGGGCTCGGCGGGATCGGCACCGCGACGTTCGGCGCGATCATCCTGTACGCGATCCTGCGCAAGGAAAAGGAACCGGGCCCGGTGGTCTGAGCGTTCGGCGGGCGGCGCGCTGCCGCCCGCGTCATCTTGTGCGTCGACCGTCGACGCGCTACGCGCCGACGTTCGACTGCGTCTGCAGCCACGCGCAGAACTGCGCGACGAGCGGATCGTCCGCCGGCGCGCGCGGCGCGATCCACCAGTAGCTGCGCGTCGCGATGCGCGGCCCTTCCAGCGGCATCACCAGCCGGCCGCTCGCGAGCTCGTCGTCGATCAGCGGCAACGGGCCGAGCGCGACGCCCAGGCCGTCGACGGCCGCCTGCAGCGCCAGGTAGAAGTGGTCGAACGACTGCCGCTTGCGCCCCTTCATCGCCACGCCGGCCGCCGCGAACCAGTCGCGCCAGCCTTCCGGCCGCGTATCCGAATGCAGCAGCACATGGCGCGCGAGATCGTCCGCGCGCGCGATCGGCGCGCGCTTGAGCAGCGCGGGGCTGCAGACGGGAATCACGCTTTCGTCGAGGAAGTGGCCGCTCGTGCAGTTCGGCCAGTGGCCGGGGCCGCGGCGGATCGCGACGTCGAAGCCGTCGAGCGTGTCGAGCGGCGCATTCGACGTCGACAGCTTCAGCTCGACGTTCGGCACGTCGCGCTGGAATCGCGACAGGCGCGGCAGCAGCCATTTCATCGCGAAGGTGGGTAGCGCATTGATGCGCAGCACGCGTGCCGCGCCCGTGTTGCGCAGCTGCTCGGTCGCGAGCGCGATGCTGTCGAACGCCGCGCGCACGGTGTCGAGGTAGCGGCGGCCTTCGTCGGTGAGCTTCACGCGCTTGCCGTAGCGGTGGAACACCGGCTTGCCGAGCCAGGCCTCGAACCCGGCGATCTGCCGGCTGATGGCACCGTGAGTCACATGCAGCTCGTCGCCGGCGGCGCTGAAGCTTTCATGTCGTGCCGCGGCTTCAAAGGCCCGAAGCGCGGAAAAGGGCGGGAGATCGCGTGCCATGCTTGTGATTCTAAATCACAAAGGCGCGCCGATAAAATCGTTTTGCCGGTATGCCGAACGGCGGTAACCTCGGGTCACCGTTTGATAAGGAACCCCATGCAATCCGCTTCTCCGCCGGCCGCCCCGCCGCCGGCCGCCTCACCCCGCGGCGTCGGCCTCGCCGAGTTGTTCACCGGTTTCCTGTCGCTGGGCCTCATGTCGTTCGGCGGCGCGCTGCCGTTCGCGCGGCGCACCATCGTCGAAGAGCGCAAGTGGCTCTCCGCCGACGAATTCACCGATCTGCTCGGGCTGTGCCAGTTCCTGCCGGGCGGCAACGTGATCAACCTGTCGGTGGCCGTCGGCATGCGCTTTCGCGGCGTCGCTGGCGCGTTCGCCGGCATTCTCGGGCTGATCGCGGGCCCGACGCTCGTCGTCGTCGCGCTCGGCGTGCTGTACGCGAAGACGCAGAACGATCCGCGCGTGCAGCACCTGTTCGCGGGGCTGGCCGCGGCGGCGGCCGGGCTGCTCGTCGCGATGGCCGTGAAGGTCTTGAAGCCGCTGCGGCATGCGCGGGCGGCGGCCGGCATCGCGGCGCTCGCGTTCGTCGCGATCGCGATGCTGCGCATCCCGCTGCTGACCACGATGCTCGTGCTGACGCCCGTCAGCGTGTGGTTCGCGTCGCGCCGCCGCGACGCGGGTACGCCGCAGCCGGCGCCGGCCGCGGCGCGCGACGCGCAGCGAGGAGACCGGCCATGAACGACACGCTGATCGCCATCGCGACGATCTTCAGCCAGTTGTCGCTGCTCGCGTTCGGCGGCGGCAACACGATCCTGCCGGAGATGCAGCGGCAAGTCGTCGACGTCCATCACTGGATGAGCGCGCACGAGTTCACCGCGCTGTTCGCGCTGGCCCAGGCGGCGCCCGGGCCGAACATGATGATCGTGTCGCTGGTGGGCTGGCACGTGGCCGGCTGGAGCGGGCTCTTGGTCGCGTCGCTCGCGAAGTTCGGGCCGTCGTCGATCGTCACCGTGCTCGCGCTGCATGCGTGGGAGCGCTTTCGCGACCGGCCGTGGCGCCGCCATGTGCAGCAGGGGATGATGCCGGTCACCGCCGGGCTCGTCGCGGCGAGCGCGGTGCTGATCTCCGAGGCGTCGAACCGCACCGCGATCCAGTGGGGCATCACGGCCGCGTGCGCGGTGCTCGCATGGCGCACGCGCATCCATCCGCTGTGGCTGCTCGCGGGCGGCGCGCTGATCGGACTCACGGGCATCGGGCAATGACCGGCGCACTTTGACCGCCCGTGCGCCATACTGCGCGAATCTTCACGGGAGGCTCGATGGATCTCGACGGCGCCAGCCGCAATCTCACTGTCGCCGCGTTGCTGACGCTGTCCGGCGGCTACCTCGACGCGTACACGTATGTCGGCCACGGCCACGTGTTCGCGAACACGATGACCGGTAACGTCGCGCTGCTCGGCATCAACCTGTCGGCCGGCGAATGGGCCGCCGCGCTGCATCACGTGCCGCCGCTCGTCGGCTTCACGATCGCGGTGTTCGTCGCGCACCTGCTCGGGCTTGCCGCGCAGCGCGGCTGGATGAAGCACACGGCGTTCGCGAGCCTGCTCGTCGAGATCGCTTTTCTCGGTGTCGCCGCGAGCGGCCTCGTCGGCGCGTCGAGCGCGTGGCTGATTCCAGGCATCTCGTTCGTTGCAACGCTGCAGACGCTGTCGTTCACCCATCTCGAGGAGTTGTCGTACACGTCGGTGATGACCACCGGCAACCTGCGGCGTGCCGCGCAGAAGCTGTTCGTCGGGCTGATCCCGCGCTACGACGCGGGAGCGCTGCACGACTCGGCGCTGCTCGCGACGATCAGCTTCTGCTTCCTGGCCGGCGCGGTGGTCGGCGGCCTCGTCACGCGGCTCGCGCCGGAGGTCGCGCTGTGGGGCGCCGTGCTGCTGCTCGTCGGCGCGTTCGCGGAAATCGTGCGGCGCGCGTGGCGCCGGCACTCGGCCGACGACGGGCCGGCCGCGGCGTGACCGCGCATCCCGCGGGCGCACCCCTGCGTGCGGCCCGGGCGTGCTCGCGCGTGCGCCCGTTCCGCGGCACTGCCGCGCGATCCTGACAGACCCGACGCATCGTCAGCCGCGCGAGCGGCCGCTGCCGTGCGGCGCCCGATGCCGCCCGCTGCCCGCCGGACGTGCGTTGCCGCGTGCAGCGTTGTGTGCGGGCGACAGTTCCGCCGTTACCGCACATTTCAATTTCTTTCAGCGATGGCAGTCGTCATATGATTCAGCCCACATCGCGCGCGCCAAGAACGTGAGCGATCGCCACCCGGCTGCGCACGCGGCCGGCCATGAATGGAGACACCTACAAAAAGGAAAGCTCATGAAGCAGACCACCCGACTCGCAGCCATCGCAGGGGGCGCCGCGCTCGCATTTGCCAGCCAGTACGCGGCCGCACAAAGCTCGGTCACGCTCTGGGGCGTCGCCGACGCCAGCATCCGTTACCTGACCAACGCCAACGCCAAGAACGACGGCCTGCTGTCGATGACCAACGGCGCGATCACGAACAGCCGCTTCGGCATCTACGGTACGGAAGACCTCGGCGGCGGCCTGAAGGCCGTGTTCAACCTCGAGAGCGGCGTGAACCTGCAGAACGGCGCGTTCGCCGACAGCGGCCGCCTGTTCAACCGCGCAGCGTACGTCGGCCTGCAGAGCCCGTACGGCACGGTGACCCTCGGCCGCCAGAAGACGCCGCTGTTCGACCTGCTGTCGGATACCTACGATCCGCTGACGGTCGGCAACTACCTCGAAAACGCGTGGCTGCCGGTCGCACTCGGCGGCGGCCTGTATGCGGACAACCAGATCAAGTACACGGGCAAGTTCGACGGCCTGACCGCGAAGGCGATGTACTCGACCGGCACCAACTACGAATCGACCGGCGCGGGCGGCTTCTCGGGCCAGATCCCGGGTTCGCTCGGCAAGGGCAATGCGTGGGGCGTGTCGCTGTCGTACGTGATGGGTCCGCTGAGCATCGCGGCCGGCGCGCAGCAGAACAGCGACAACTCGGCGCGCAAGCAGACGATCTACCACGCGAACGTCGTGTACGCGTTCAGCAAGGCGAAGATCTACGCGGGCTACCTGCGCTCGAAGGACGACACGGGCTTCGTCGACAGCCTGCTCGCACAGCAGACGATTCCGGTCGCGAAGGGCACCGGCCGGATCGACGACGGTCCGTTCGCGGGCGTGAGCTGGCAGGTCAGCGCGCCGCTGACGCTGACGGGCGCGTTCTACTACGACCACATGCGCAATGCGATGACCACCAACGGCACGCTCGCGAGCGGCAACCGCTACGCGATCGTCGGCATCGCCGAGTACGCGCTCAGCAAGCGCACGGAAGTCTACGGCACCGTCGACTTCAACAAGACGAACGGCGCGGCGAACGTCGAGCTGCCGGGTCGCAGCAACCAGACCGGCATCGCGATCGGCCTGCGCAATATCTTCTGACGAACGTCGGAACGCATCGGCCGGCAGTCGTCCGGCCTGCATCGAAGGGGCGCCGCGAGGCGCCTCTTTTTTTTCGTCACGCGACCTTCATGCGCGCGCACGACTATTCGGCGAATGCTTCATCACGAGACCCCCGCGCCGTAAGGGTTTCGTCGGCAATCCAGAACATACTTTTACAGTGCGCGCGCATGCTTTCCGCTACGCTGCGTGCATCGCCCGTTGCGTGCCGCCCGGCGCGCGCGTGCGTCGTTCCGGTTGCGCTCGGCGAGTGCGGCCGGCCTGGTGCGTAACTTGTGTATCCGGTGATGACAATCGCGGTCTGCCGGTTTTTTTCGTGGGACGATGCGCTCACGATTTTCTTGAAAGGGGATGACGATGGGTATCCTGAACACCGTGGGTGAAATCGCTGGCGCAGTCGCTGCTGTCGAAGGCGCGGAAAAGCTGGATCCGGATGCGGGCCTGCTGACCAAGGCGGCCGCCGCCGTCGCCGGCTTCAAGGGTGCGGAAGCGATCGAAGGCATGCTCGAGAAGAAAAAGGAAGACCAGCCCGAACAGGCTGGGGACGACACGCAGGCGACGGACGGCAGCGACACGTCGCAGGCATGAGCATGGCGGCCGGTCCGGCCGTGGGCGCGCCCTTCGCGCGCCCGTCGGACCGGTGCTGCGCAGCCGGCAGGTCGGGCATGCGGTCGATCGGTGACGCATGACACACCCGGCAGCTGGTTTGACCGGCGAGAGGCAACGTCTCTCGCCGTTTTTTATGGGGCGCGCCGGGCTGCACCGTGCGCCGCAAGCATCCCGGAATCTTGCTATCGTGCCGTCATCCGAACTGCGATGAGGGAATGCGATGGATTTCGACTACGACCTGTTCGTCATCGGCGCCGGCTCGGGCGGCGTGCGGCTCGCACGCATGTCCGCGTCGTACGGCGCGCGAGTCGGCATAGCGGAAGAAGAGCAGATCGGCGGCACCTGCGTGCTGCGCGGCTGCATTCCGAAGAAGCTGCTCGTCTATGCATCGCACTACCCGCATGAAGTCGAGGACGCGAAGGGCTTCGGCTGGACCTTCGGCCCCGGCACGCTCGACTGGCCCGCGCTGATCGCCGCGAAGGATCGCGAGATCAACCGGCTCAGCGACATCTACATCAACCTGCTGCGGCAATCGGGCGTCGAGATGCACGCGGGGCGCGCGACGCTCGTCGATGCGCATACGGTCGCGATCGGCGAGCGCACGATCCGCGCGCGCCACATCGCGATCGCGACCGGCTCGCGCCCGGCGATGCCGGCGCGGCCCGGCATCGAGCATGCGATCACGTCGCGCGAGGCGCTGTCGCTTGCCGCGCTGCCAAAACGCATCGCGGTGGTCGGCGGCGGCTATATCGCGGTCGAGTTCGCGGGCATCTTCAACGGCTTCGGCAGCCACGTCGACCTGTTCTATCGCGGCGAGAAAATCCTGCGCGGCTTCGACGACGACGTGCGCCAGTTCCTGACCGACGAGATGACGAAAGAGGGCGTCACGATCCATGCACGCTCGGTGATCGAGTCGATCGAGCGCGCGGACGACGGCACGTTGAGCGTGCGCGTCGGCGCTGCGCGGCACGGGCCGTACGACCAGGTGCTGTATGCGACCGGCCGCGTGCCGAACGTCGACGGCCTCGGGCTCGAGCAGGCGGGCGTGATGCTCGACGCGCGTGGCGCGATCGCCGTCGATGCGTACTCGGCGACGTCGGTGCCGTCGATCCATGCGATCGGCGACGTCACGTCGCGGCCGCAGCTCACGCCGGTCGCGACGCGCGACGGCGGGTTGCTCGCCCGCACGCTGTTCGGCGGGTCGCGCGTCGCGGCCGATCACGAATGGGTGCCGTCGGCGGTGTTCAGCCAGCCCGAGGTCGCGACGGTCGGGTTGACCGAGTCGACCGCGCGCGACCTGTACGACGGCGACGTCGATATCTACCGCACGTCGTTCAAGGCGCTGCGCCACACGCTGTCGGGCCGCGACGAGCGCACGCTGATGAAGCTGGTCGTCGCGCGCGACAGCCAGCGCGTGGTCGGCGCGCACATGGTCGGCCGCGATGCGGGCGAGATCATCCAGGGCATCGCGATCGCGATTCGCGCGGGTGCGACCAAGGCGCAGTTCGACGACACGATCGGCATTCACCCGACCGCGGCCGAGGAGTTCGTGACGATGCGGCAGAAGGTGGCGGATTAGCGGGCGCGTCAGCGCACGGCGGCAACGGAACGGCTGCGTGTCGGCGCGGCCGTTTGTCGTTGATGTGACCCGCTCAATGCACGCCAAACGCGTCGAGCAGCCGGTACCAGCTCATCGCGAGCACCAGCGCCGGCGTGCGCAAGGCTTCGCCGCCGGGGAAGTCGCGATGGCGGATCTTGTCGAACAGGTCGAAGCGGCTCGCCTGTCCGTTGATCGCCTCGGCGATCAGCTTGCCCGCGAGCGCGGTCGTGTTCACGCCGTGCCCCGAGAATCCCTGCGCGAAATACATCGTCGGCGCGATGCGGCCGAAGTGCGGCGCGCGGTTCATCGTGATGTCGACGAAGCCGCCCCATGCGTAGTCGACCTTCACGTCCGCCAACTGCGGGAACGTCTTCAGCATGTCCGCGCGCATCGCCGCCGCGAGATCGCGCGGCTCCCGCGTCGAATAGCTGACCTTGCCGCCCCACACGAGCCGCGTGTCGGGCGCCGGCCGGAAATAGTCGAGCACGAAGCGGCTGTCGCAGATCGCCGCGCGCGCAGGCATCAGCGCGGCGGCGCGCGCGTCGCCGAGCGGCTCGGTCGCGATCACGTAGGTGCCGACCGGCATGATCTTCTTCGACAGCGCGGGCGCGAGCGTGCCGACGAAGGTGTTGCACGCGAGCACGACGAAGCGCGCGCGCACGTTGCCGCCGCTCGTCTCGACGAAATGGCCGCCGGCGACGTCGCGCACGCGGGTCACGCAGCTGTCCTCGTGGATGCGCACGCCCGCGTCGGTCGCCGCGCGGGCGAGGCCGAGCGTGTAGTTCAGCGGATGGAGGTGGCCGCTGTCCGGGTCGTACAGGCCGCCGCAATAGCGCTCGGACTGCACGTAGTCGCCGAGTTCGTCGGCTTCGACGAAATGGAAGCGGTCGTAGCCGAAGCGCTTCGCGGCTTCGTCGCGCCAGCGCTTCAGGCCGTCGGCGTCGCGCTCGGTGTTCGCGGCGGTCAGGTAGCCGGGCACTAGCGCGCAGTCGATGTCGTGCTGCGCGATGCGCGACTTCACGAGCGACAGTGTTTCGAGCCCCATGTCCCAGATGCGCTTCACGTCGCCTTCCGGCATGAACTGCCCGAACGTGTCGATGTCGCACGCGAACCCGCCGATCAGCTGGCCGCCGTTGCGGCCGCTCGCCGCCCATCCGACCCGCGACGCTTCGAGCACGGTCACCGAATGGCCGCGCTCGGCGAGGTTGAGCGCGGCGGACAGGCCCGTGAGGCCCGCGCCGATCACGCACACGTCGGCATCGATCGTGCCGGCGAGCGGCGCGTGGCGGGTCGTATCGTTGGCGGTCGCCGCGTAGTAGGACGCGACGTGCGGCTGGTTGGCGAATGTCTGCATGGTCAGGATAACGGAGGAGTTTGGCTCAGAATAGCTCGCGCACGCGGTGATACAGCATCCCGAGTTCGAGTGCGGGTTGCCGCCACGCGTCGCCGCCGGGGAAGCGCCGGTGACGCATGCGCGCGAACAGGTCGAACGCACGCGTGTCGCCCGCGATCGCGCCGGCGACCGCGCGACCGGCGATGCCGGTGAGCGCGACGCCGTGGCCGCTGAAGCCCTGGACGTAGAAGAAGTTCGGATCGAGCGCGCCGAAATCCGGCGCGCGGTTGCGCGTGACGTCGACGAAGCCGCCCCACGCATGGTCGACGCGCACGTCGCCGAGTTGCGGGAACACGCCGACCATGCGGCGCCGGATCGTCTCGGCGAGCGTGGCGGGCGACGCGCCGGCCGAATTCGCGCGGCCGCCGAACAGCATCCGGTGGTCGGCCGACAGCCGGAAATAGTCGAGGAAGAAGTTGTTGTCGCACACGGCTTCGCGCTGCGCGATCAGCGCGTCGGCGCGCGCGTGGCCGAGCGGCTCGGTCGCGATGATGGTCGACGCGATCGGTGCGATGCGGGCGGCCGTCGCGGCCGGCAGCACACCGCCGGGGCCCGCGTTGCAGCACGACACGACGAAGCGGCAGCGCACGTCGCCCGACGGCGTGCGCACGATGGGCCGCTCGCCGCGCACGACGTCGAGCGCGGGCGTATGCGCGTACAGCGCGGCGCCTTCGCGGCGCGCGGCATCGGCCAGGCCGAGGCAGTACTTGAGCGGATGCAGGTGGCCCGACAGCGGATCGTAGACGCCCGCGAGATAGCGCGTCGATGCGATGCGCGCGCGGATCTCGCCGGTGTCGAGCCACGACAGCGACGGGTGACCCCAGCGCTGCGTTGCGGCGTCCATCCACCCGTGCAGGTCGTCGATGCGGCGCGGTTTCGTCGCGACCGTCAGGTAGCCGCGCGTGAAGTCGCAGTCGATCCCGTAGCGCGCGATCCGCTCGGCGATCAGCGCGACACCGTCGAGCGACAGCGACCACGCGGCGCGCGCGCCGTCGGCGCCGAGCTGCCGCTCGATCTCCTCGTCCTTCGCGAAGCCGGTGATCGCCTGGCCGCCGTTGCGGCCCGATGCACCCCAGCCGGGCCGGTGCGCATCGATCACCGCGACGGACAGCCCGCGCGCGCGGCAGTCGAGCGCCGTCGACAGGCCCGCGAAGCCGGCGCCGATCACACAGACGTCGACGTCGATCGTCCCGTCGAGCACGGGGTCGTCCACGGCGGGGCGCACGGCCGTCGCTTCGTAGTACGAGTCGCGCGCGAGCGCATCGGCGCGGCGGGTGAAAGACTGCGTCATGAATCGGGCTCCCTCGTTGCAGCCGGCGGCGGTGCATCGCGCACCGTCATCCGGCCGGTAAAAACGGCGCGGGACGCCGTGCGTGCGGCACGGCGTCCCGCGCGGGCTGCGTCAGAACGAATAGATGAACTGCGTCGCGAGCAGGTCGTTGGACTTGCCGTACGACCCGTCGTTGCGCAGGAACACCTTGTTGTTCGCCCAGTCGTGGCGGTATTCGACCTTCACGGTGATCTGCTGGGTCGGATAGAACAGCAGGTCGAGCGCCACGTCCTGGCGCACCGCGCCCTTGCACTCGAAGCCCAGGCCGCCGCCGGCCTTCGACTGCGCGAGGCAGTCCGCGTCGACGCCGAAGCCGTTGCTCGGGTCCATCCCGTTACCGTTCAGTGCGATGCCGCCACCGCCGCCGCCATTCTTCGAGTTGGCGAGCAGGTCGTAGCGCAGCGTCACGCCCATGCGGCCGACCACCGGCGCGTTGAACTTGCGGTGCGCGAGCAGCGACAGCCCGTACCACTGCGCGAGGCCGCCGTTGAACGCCGCATGCTGCTGACGGCCGTAGTCGACTTCCGCGTTGTACTGAATGTCGGCGAGCGTGTAGGTCGCGTCGAGTTCGCCGAAGAAGAACGAACCGTAGCCGCTCGGTGCCGCCCCGCCCGGGCCGTAATGGACGACGCCGTTCGAATCGATCGCGCTCGAGAGCGTCTGGCGGCCGATGTTGAACGACCCGCCGATGTCGAGCGCGCTCGACCACGTGTAGTCCGCCCGCGCGGTGAAGGTCGGCACCTTGTTGCTGGTGGTGATCGGATCGCCGAGCGCGTTGGTGCCCGTCGTCGTGACCGAACCGTAGGTGCGGTACTGCTCGTTGCCGAGGAAGAACTTCCACGCCCAGTTGCCCTTCGTGTAGTTCGCGCCGGCACCGATGTAGCTGCCCGGATCGGAGAAATCGTACAGCAGGTTGTGCGTGAGCGTGAGCATCTGGTTCGACTGCTGGACCTCGTAGCCGCCGAAGCTGGGGATCAAACCGGCGACGAGCGTCGTCGTCGCGGAGATCGGCACGTTGACGACCGCCGTGTTCAGGATGTTGTTGCCGATGTTGCCGCGCGAGTTCTGCAGCAGCGTGATGCCGTTGCCGCGGTTCGGCATCAGCGTGATTTCCGCCGACGGCGCCATCGGGCCGACGCCGAACGTCTTCTTGATGTCGAGGTAGAGATCGCCGAACGTGCTGTTGAAGTAGTTGTACGCGCTCTCGTGGTTCGCGAACAGGAACGACGACGTGCCGGCCGCGCGGTTGTAGATGTAGGTCGGGTCGATGTAGCCGGTGACCGACAGGCCTGCGAGCGGGCCCGTGTTGGCCGCGTCCGTCAGCGAGTCGACCTTCAGCTGCTGGTTCGCGATCTGCTGCTTCATTTCGCCGACCTCGTCGTTGGTCAGCGTCGCCTGCGCCTTGCCGTAGTCCGGCGAGCCCGGGTCGACGGCCACGGCGGCCGGCGCGGCGCCCACCCCTGCCTTCGTGCCGGCCTGGGCGGCCGCGGGGCCGCCCTTCGCCGACAGTTGCGCCTGCATCGCCTTCATCTGTTTCTGCAGCGCCGCGACCTGCGCCTGCAGCGCCTTGATCTCGGCGGATGTCGAGTCGGCCAGCGCGATGCCCGGTAACGCGCCGGCCACCAGCAGGCAGATCAGTTTCTTCTTCATTGCGGATTCTCCTTGTCGTGCGCCTGTCAAATCGGAATCGAATCGCGCGCCCCCCCTGGGGCAGCGCGGGTTGCTTGTCTGCAGTGCTTGTTATCTTTGAAGCGGGAAGCGGGGCGTCACGCCACCGCGAACGCCGCCTTCATGTCGGCGATGCGGCGTCGTTCGCGCGCGATCATCATCCGGTTCACGACGATCACGCCGATCGTCACCGCCGTGATGAACAGCGTCGCCAGCGCGTTCATCTCCGGGTTCAGCCCCAGCCGCACGCGCGAGAACACCACCAGCGGCAGCGTCGTCGAGCCCGGCCCGGACAGGAACGCCGACAGCACCAGGTCGTCGATCGACAGCGTGAACGACAGCAGCCACCCCGACAGCAGCGCCTGCGAGATCAGCGGCAGCGTCACCACGAAGAACACCTTCAGCGGCGTCGCGCCCAGATCGAGTGCAGCCTCCTCAAGCGACTTGTTCATCTCCTTCACGCGCGACTGCACGATGATCGCCACGTACGACACGCACAGCATCACGTGACCGATCCAGATCGTCACCATCCCGCGCCCCTTCGGCCAGCCGAACATCTGCTCCAGCGCAACGAACAGCAACAGCAGCGAGATGCCCTGGATCACTTCCGGAATCACCAGCGGCGCATTGATCATCCCCGTATACAGCGTGAAGCCCTTGAAGCGGCCGAAGCGCGCGAGCACGAAGCCCGCCCACGTGCCGATCACGACCGACGCGGTGGCCGTCAAGAGGCCGATCTTCAGCGACAGCCACGCGGCGGTCAGCAGCTCGTCGTCGTCCAGTAGCGCCGAGTACCACTTCAGCGAGAAGCCCGACCACACCGTCACCAGCTTCGACTCGTTGAACGAGTACACGACCAGGCTGATGATCGGGATGTACAGGAACAGGAAGCCGAAGGCGAGGACGCCCGTCGACAGCGGTTTGCTCGGCTTGATCATTTCGCGTCCTCCAGTTCCTTGACCTGGTAGTACTGGAACAGCGCCATCGGCACCAGCAGCAGCATCACCATCGCGACCGTCACGGCGGACGCCATCGGCCAGTCCATGTTGTTGAAGAATTCATCCCACATCACGCGGCCGATCATCAGCGTGTCGGCGCCGCCGAGCAGCTCCGGGATCACGTACTCGCCCACCGCCGGGATGAACACCAGCAGGCTGCCGGCGATGATCCCGTTCTTCGACAGCGGCAGCGTGATCCGCGTGAACGCGACCCACGGCTTGGCGCCGAGGTCGTACGCGGCTTCGAGCAGCGTGAGGTCCATCTTCACGAGGTGCGCGTACAGCGGCATCACCATGAACGGCAGGTACGAATAGACCATGCCGATGTAGACGCCCGCGTCGCTGTGATAGAGGCGCAGCGGCGTGTGGATGATGCCCAGCGCGATCAGCGTGTGGTTCAGCAGGCCGTCATCCTTCAGGATGCCGATCCATGCGTACACGCGGATCAGGAACGACGTCCAGAACGGCAGCATCACGGCCATCATCAGCACGTTGCGGCGGTTCGGTTCCGAGCGCGCGATGTAGTACGCCATCGGATAGCCGATCAGCAAACACAGCACCGTCGAGACGGCAGCCATCTTCAGCGAGCTGAGGTAGGTCGCGATGTACAGGTCGTCCTGCAGCAGGAACGCGTAGTGCGACAGCTGCAGCGCGAAGTGCACGACGCCGTCCTTGATCTCGACGAGCGACGTGTACGGCGGGATGCCCATCACCTGGTCGGCGAAGCTGATCTTCAGCACCAGCACGAACGGCAGCGCGAAGAACACGGCCAGCCACACGAACGGCACGCCGATCGCGACGCTGCGGCCCGACGGCAGGAAGCGCGACAGCGCGGCAAGGCGGCCCGGGCGGGCACGGCCGGCGCCGGCGCTCGCGGCGCCGGTCGGCACCGGCGCGGACGGATTGGAGGCGGAGGTTCTCATCGTGGCGTCCTCACTGCGTCAGCACGACGCCGCTGGCCGGCGACCACGACACGAACACGTCGTCGTTCCACGCCGGTGCGTTGTCGTTCATCAGGTGCGAGCTCGACAGGTTCGACACGACCGTCTTGCCGCTCGGCAGGCGCACGTGGTACAGCGAGTAGCTGCCCATGTACGCGATGTCGGTCACGACGCCGCGCGCCCAGTTGTGTTTCGAGCCCGGTTTCTCGCGCGACACGTGAATGCGTTCCGGGCGCACCGAGATGCCGACCGGCATCCCGAGCGGGCCCGTGATGCCGTGGCTCACGTACATGCGGGCTTCGAGGTCGTCGCTCTCGACGAAGATGTGGTCGGGTTCATCCTCCACGACGCGGCCCTCGAACAGGTTGGTCGAGCCGATGAATTCGGCCGAGAAGCGGCTGTTCGGAAATTCGTACACTTCGCCCGGCGCGCCGATCTGCACGATCTTGCCTTCGCTCATCACCGCGAGGCGGCTGGCCATCGTCATCGCCTCTTCCTGGTCGTGCGTGACCATCACGCAGGTCACGTCGACCTTCTCGATGATGTTCACGAGTTCGAGCTGGGTCTTCTGGCGGATCTTCTTGTCGAGCGCGGACATCGGCTCGTCGAGCAAGAGCAGCTTCGGGCGCTTGACCAGCGAGCGCGCGAGCGCGACGCGCTGCTGCTGGCCGCCGGAGAGCTGGTGCGGCTTGCGCTGCGCGTACTTGCTCATCTGCACGAGCGCGAGCGCGTCGGCCACGCGCTCCTTGATCTCGTTCTTCGGCGTGCCTTCCTGCTTGAGGCCGAACGCGACGTTCGATTCGACCGTCATGTGCGGGAACAGCGCGTACGACTGGAACATCATGTTCACCGGGCGGCGGTACGGCGGCAGCGAAGCGAGGTCCTCGCCGTCGACGAAGATCTTGCCCGAGGTGGCCGTCTCGAGCCCGGCGAGCATGCGCAGCAACGTCGACTTGCCGCAGCCCGAGCTGCCGAGCAGCGCGAACAGCTCGTTCTTCGCGATCGTCAGGTTCACGTTGTCGACAGCGGTGCTATCGCCGAATTTCTTCACGACGTTTTCGATGCGCACGAAGGCGTCGTTTTGCGTACGGGCCGCGGGGGCCGGTTGGGTCTGTCGTGCAGCAGCGGAAGAGGGTATCGATTGCATGGGATTCACCATTCGTTCTTCACGGATTGCAGGCGTGAGGGTCCCCGCGCGAGGTGCATGACGCGACTCACGGGCGACGGCTCGTGCCGGATGGAACAGTGCGCGCGGCGCGCGCAGGCGGACGAAGGTCCGCGGATCTCAGGCGGGCAGGCGAGAAGCGCCGCCTGCGCCGCCGGCATTCAGGTCGATCAGTGGCCGGTCTTCAATTGGGCCCACAGACGGTTCTCGAGGCGCAGGATGTCGGCCGGCATCGGCTTCATCAGCACCATCTTCTTCAGCACGTCTTCAGGCGGGTAGACGGTCGGGTCCTGCGCGACGGCCGGCGTGACGAACTGGTGCGCAGCCTTGTTCGCGGTCGGGTAGAACACCGTGTTGGTGATCGCCGCGTTGACCTTCGGATCGGACACGTAGTTGATCCACTTCAGTGCGGCCTCGGGGTGCGGCGCATCCTTCGGGATCACCATCACGTCGAACCACAGCAGGCCGCCTTCCTTCGGGTTCGAGAACTTGATGTCGTACGAACGCTTCGCTTCCGACGAGCGGCGGTGCGCGATGCCGACGTCGCCCGACCAGCCGAGCGCGACGCACACGTCGTTGTTCGCGAGGTCGTTGATGTAGCCGGACGAGTTGAACTGGGTGATGTACGGGCGGACTTTCTTCAGGACTTCGAAGGCTGCCTGGTAGTCGCCCGGGTTCTTGCTGTTCGGATCCTTGCCCATGTATTGCAGCGTGGCGGCGAACACGTCGACGGCCTGGTCGAGGAACGACACGCCGCAGCCCTTCAGCTTTTCCATGTTGGCCGGGTCGAACACCAGCGCCCAGCTGTCGACCGGCGCCTTGTCGCCGAGTGCCTTCTTCACCGCCTGCACGTTGTAGCCGATGCCGTCCGTGCCGTAGGCCCAGGGCACACCGTACTGGTTGCCCGGATCGGCGTCCGAGATCATCTTCATCAGCAGCGGATCGAGGTTCGCGAGGTTCGGCAGCTTCGACTTGTCGAGCTTCTGGTACACGCCGGCCTGGATCTGCTTGGCCATGTAGTTCGACGTCGGCACGACGATGTCGTAGCCCGAGCTGCCGGCCAGCAGCTTCGCCTGAAGCGTGTCGTCGCTGTCGTAGTTGTCGTACTTGACGTGGATACCCGTCTGCTTCTGGAAGTTCGGGATCGTGTCGGGTGCGATGTAGTCGGACCAGTTGTAGACGTTCAGCTCGTCGGCCGCGTGTGCCGTCGGGCTGGCGACCGACGTGAACGCGGCCGCGGCGGCAAGGGCGGCAACGGAACAGGCTTGGCGAAGAAAGCAGGCACGCATGGTGGAATTCCCCTGGTTATGGCGGCGTGCGGCGCCCGCCGCACGCCTGTAGGCAAAAACCGTTACGAAATACCCAGTTGCTGGGCGGTTGCATCGACTGCTTTTTTCGCCTTCGATACGAGTTCATCGATTTCCGGACGCGAGATCACGAGCGGCGGCGACAGCAGCATCCGGTCGCCGGTCGCGCGCATG
This sequence comes from Burkholderia sp. HI4860, assembly GCF_002223045.2. Classification (NCBI taxonomy): domain Bacteria; kingdom Pseudomonadati; phylum Pseudomonadota; class Betaproteobacteria; order Burkholderiales; family Burkholderiaceae; genus Burkholderia; species Burkholderia sp. HI4860. The sequence goes on from NZ_NKFO02000003.1 coordinate 2,114,468, forward strand.
ATCAGGTTGCCGTTGAAGCAGAAGTCGCGGCAGATCGTGCCGACGTCGCCGCCGTTCGCGAAGCGGCGGCGTTCGGCCGGCGCTTCGGCGAGCTGCAGGCTCGCGACGAGGCCGTGGCCATGCACTTCGCCGACGATCGGGTGACGCGCGAAGGTTTCGCGCATCAGCGCCTGGAAGTACGGGCCCGTGTCGTTCTTCACGCGCTCGACGATCCCTTCGTCGCGCAGCAGCTTCAGGTTCGCGACCGCGACGGCCGCCGCGACCGGGTGGCCCGAGTACGTGAGGCCGTGGTTGAATTCGCCGTTGTCGATGATCGGCCGTGCCACGCGTTCGTGAATGCCGACCGCCCCCATCGGCACGTAGCCCGACGTGAGGCCCTTGGCCATCGTGATGAGATCGGGTTCGAAACCGAAGTGCTGGTGCGCGAACCATTCGCCGGTGCGGCCGAAGCCGCCGATCACTTCGTCGGCCACCAGCAGGATGTCGTACTTGCGGCAGATCCGCTGGATTTCCGGCCAGTACGTCGACGGCGGGAAGATCACGCCGCCCGCGCCCTGGAACGGCTCGCCGATGAACGCGGCGACGTTCTCCGCGCCGAGTTCGAGGATCTTCGCTTCGAGCTGCTGCGCGCGCGCCAGGCCGAACGCTTCCGGCGTTTCGCCGGCCGCCGCTTCGCCGAAGAAATACGGCTGGTCGATGTGCACGATGTTCTCGACCTTCGACGGCATCTGCTCGTGCATGTAGCCCATCCCGCCGAGCGTGCCGCCGGCGATCGTCGAGCCGTGATAGCCGTTCTTGCGCGAGATCACATACTTCTTCTGCGGCTGGCCCTGCACGCGCCAGTACTGGTGCACGAGGCGCAGCACGGTGTCGTTGCCTTCCGAGCCGCTGTTGCAATAGAAGAAGTGGTTGAAGCCCTTCGGCGTGACTTCCGCGAGCATCGCGGAAAGCTCGATCACCGGCGGGTGCGTGGTCTTGAAGAACGTGTTGTAGAACGGCAGTTCCTGGATCTGGCGATACGCGGCGTCGGCGAGTTCCTTGCGGCCGTAGCCGACGTTCACGCACCAGAGGCCGGCCATCCCGTCGATCACCTTGTTGCCGTCCGAGTCCCACAGGTAGACGCCGTCGGCCTTCACGATCACGCGGCTGCCGGCGCGGTTCAGCGCGCCCATGTCGGAGAACGGGTGGATGTGGTGCGCGGCGTCGAGCGCGCGGTATTCGGCGGTCGTGCGCGCCTGCGTCGCGCGCGGTGCGGCGGCCGTGGCGCTCGGTGCGGCCGGCTGGACCCAGGCTGATTCGTTGCGATACGTCATGTTTCCTCCGTGATTCCGTATTCGGTCGGGTGCACGCTCAGACGTGCAGCAGCAGATGGCGGCGTTCCCACGAGCTGATCACGCGGAAGAACGCTTCGTATTCGGTTTCCTTCAGCGCGAAATACGCCTTCAGGAACTTGTGGCCGAGGATCTCGCCGAGCGGCTCGCAGGCGGCCATCAGCGTCAGCCCTTCCTCGAGGTTGCGCGGCAGCTGGTACGGCAGCTCGTAGCCGTCGCTGACGAGCGGCTCGGTCGGCTCCAGGCGCTGCGTCATGCCGAGATAGCCGGCCGCGAGCGTCGCGGCGAGCGCGAGGTACGGGTTGCAGTCGACGCCCGGGATGCGGTTCTCGATACGGCGTGCCGACGGGCCCGAGTGCGGGATGCGGAAACCGACCGTGCGGTTGTCGTAGCCCCACTGCACGTTGATCGGCGCGGCCATGAAGCGCGACAGGCGGCGATACGAGTTGATGTACGGCGCGAAGATCGGCATCAGCGCCGGCGTGTATTTCTGCAGCCCCGCGAGGTAGTTGTAGAACATCGACGTCGCGCCGCCGGTTTCCGGCGACGTGAACAGGTTCTGGCCGGTTTCCTCGTCGACGATGCTCTGGTGCACGTGCATCGCCGAACCGGGCTCGTCTTCCATCGGCTTGGCCATGAACGTCGCGTACATGTTGTGACGCAGCGCGGCCTCGCGCACCGTGCGCTTGAACAGGAACACCTGGTCGGCCAGCGACAGCGCGTCGCCGTGCATGAAGTTGATCTCCATCTGCGCGGCGCCGACTTCGTGGATCAGCGTGTCGATATCGAGGTTCTGTGCTTCGCAGTACTCGTAGATGTCCTCGAACAGCGGGTCGAACTCGTTGACGGCCTCGATCGAATACGACTGGCGGCCCGTTTCGGGGCGACCCGTGCGGCCGACCGGCGGGCGCAGCGGCAGGTCGGGGTCCTTGTTCATGTCGACCAGGTAGAACTCGAGTTCCGGCGCGACGACGGGCTTCCAGCCCTTCGCCTTGTATAGGTCGAGCACGCGGCGCAGCACGTAGCGCGGCGAGATCTCGACCGGCGAGCCGTCGAAGTGCACGCAGTCGTGGATCACCTGCGCGGTCGGGTCGACGGCCCACGGAATCAGTCGGATCGTCGACGTGTCGGGCACGCACACCATGTCGGGGTCGGTCACGCCGGTCAGCGAGCCGTCTTCCGGATATTCGCCGGTGACCGTCTGCACCATCACGGCTTGCGGCAGGCGCATCGATTCGCCGGACGTGAACTTGTTGCGCGGCGTGATTTTGCCGCGCGCGATGCCGGCCATGTCGGGGATGATCGCTTCGACTTCGGTAATCCGGTGCTGCTTCAGAAAATCTTCGATGTCTTGCATGTCTGTTCTCGTTGGTTGGGTCGGCGCTCAGGCGAGCGCGGCGGCCGTGGCGCGCGTGCGAGCAGCGCGGCGGGCGCGGCAGGCATCGCCGAAGGCGCGGAAGATCGCGCTCGACAGCGGGTCCTGCGCATGGCGCCATTCCGGATGCCACTGCACGGCGAGGGCGAAAGCCGGTGCATCGACGACGCTCACGGCTTCGATCAGCCCGTCCGGCGCGACGGCTTCGACGGCGAGACCGGAGCCGAGCTGGGCGATGCCCTGCTTGTGCAGCGAGTTCACGTGCACTTCGTCGCGGCCGCCGGCGAGGGCGTGCAGCGTGCCGCCGGGCGTCAGGCGCACGACGTGCGCGGGGCCGTACTGCGTGTCCATCGGCGCGTCGTCGTCCTCGCGGTGATCGGCGAGGCCCGGCACTTCGTGCACGCGCTGGTGCAGCGTGCCGCCGCAGACGACGTTCAGCTCCTGGAAGCCGCGGCAGACGGCCAGCACGGGCACGCCCGCGGCAATCGCCGCGCGCAGCAGCGGCAGCGTGGTCGCGTCGCGGGCCGGGTCGTGCTTCGTGCCCGGCGCGCTCGGTTCGCCGCCATACCGATGCGGCTCGACGTTCGAGTAACTGCCGGTAAACAGCAGGCCGTCGACCGTGTCGAGTACGTCGTCGACCGACTGGCGCTCGCCGAGCGCGGGCAGCACCATCGCGAACGCTTGCGCGCCATCGACGATCGCGGCGACGTATTTGTCGCCGACCGTATGCGACGCGTGTGCGCCGATTTGCGTGTGGTCGGCGGTGATGCCGACGAGAGGTTTCCTTCTATCCATGACGTCAATCAGTTATCCGGAAGGTCGTTGCGTCTTGCTTGCCGGATGTGGCGAAACGACGGCGTGCAACGGCCCCGCAGCCTTGCGCAAGAGGCAAGGCCGCTGGTGAATGGGCGCAACGGGATGGCGTGGCGATCCGCGCTGCGCGCGACGATCAGGCCGTCGTTCGTTTCATTGCGACACGCGACGCGGCAACGCATGCGCGAACGCGTTCCGTCACCGCACGGACGATGCGGTTGGCGAATCAGCAGACGAAACGAACGACGTAAAGAAAGGAGAGGCGCTACGGCAACAGCGACGCCACTTCGTCGGTGTCGACGGCGACGAATGCGCGTGCGGAAACGGCGTTGTGACGCCGAACGGAACGACGGGACAGGATGGTGTAGATCGACAGGTGAAGCAGGCGAGGACTATGCCAGCCGCAACTGCCGTCGTCGGAAGCGGACGCCGCGCTGCGCAAACTTCGCACATCGCCTCGATCCCACCTCACCAGAGGGCCACGGACTCTCACGATTACACTCGACTGGGTTGTTGAAAGTATTGAACACCTGACCGTTTCGACGCGCTGGGCGTTTAAAATAATCAAGGCGCCGGTTACGCGTTATTTACATTGATGGGCATCAATTTTTGCGTTGCAATAACGTTTTTTGCTGCCGATGAATGCTTGATGACGCTAACCTGAGAGCCAGCATATACGAGCCAAAAACGGCGTCAAATGTTTTTTAACGGTGTTGCATCAGGGCTTTCCCGAGCAGTGCGAACAAAAGATTCGTAAAAGGAATAATCGGCGCGGTGTTCATTATTTCGAACGCCTTTCAGGGTTTTCCCCGCTGATGCGCGGCATAAAGTGATTAGAATATTCAACGGCTGTCCACCGCGTCGTTTCACTTTGTCATCGCACTTATCGTGTCCGAAACCGAATCGATGTCCACCGAAGTCGCCGAGCGCCTGCGTTTCGTGCGCAACAAGCATGGCCTGTCGCAGCGCGAACTCGCGAAGCGGGCCGGCGTGACCAACGGCACGATCTCGCTGATCGAACAGGGCCGCGTGAGCCCGTCGGTCGGTTCGTTGAAGAAGCTGCTCGAATGCATCCCGATGAGTCTCGCGGAGTTCTTCACGTTCGAGCTGATCGAATCGCGCTCGGTCGTGTCGCGTCGCGACGAGATGCCCAACCTCGGCAACGACACGCTCGCGTTTCATCTGGTCGGCGCGAGCATGAAGGATCGCAACATGTGCATCCTGCGCGAGATCTACCAGCCGCAGGCCGACACGGGGCCCGAGATGCTGGTGCACGCGGGGCACGAGGGCGGGGTCGTCGTGTCGGGCCGGCTCGAGCTGACCGTCGACGGTGCGACGTGGCTGCTCGACCCCGGAGACGGCTACTACTTCGAAAGCCGTTTGCCGCACCGTTTTCGCAATCCCAGCGCGGACCTGATCTGCGAGGTCGTCTCGGCCAATTCGCCGGCGACCTTCTGAGCTCCCCCCGCGCGTCACTGCATTCGCTGCCGGCCGGCTGCGCGTCATGCGCAGCGGCGTGCCGCATCGCGAATGCCAAAAAACTGAGGCATCCTGATGAACAAGTTGACTTTGGCTGACTGGCAGGACAAGGCGGCGTCGCTCAAGATCGAAGGGCGCGCATTCATCGACGGCGCGTCGCGCGACGCGCACGGCGGCAAGACGTTCGACTGCGTGAGCCCGATCGACGGCCGCGTGCTCGCGAAGGTCGCCGATTGCGGCGAAGCCGACGTGAACGCGGCTGTGGCCGCCGCGCGCCGCGCGTTCGACGCGGGCGTGTGGGCCGGGCTGAACCCGCGTGCACGCAAGGCCGTGCTGCTGCGCTGGGCTGCGCTGATGCGCGAGCATCTCGACGAGCTGTCGCTGCTCGAAACGCTCGACGCCGGCAAGCCGATCGGCGACACGACGACGGTCGACGTGCCGGGCGCCGCGTACTGCGTCGAATGGTTTGCGGAAGCGATCGACAAGGTGGGCGGCGAAGTCGCGCCGGCCGATCATCATCTCGTCGGTCTCGTCACGCGCGAGCCGGTCGGCGTGGTGGCCGCCGTCGTGCCGTGGAACTTCCCGATCCTGATGGCCGCGTGGAAATTCGGCCCGGCGCTCGCGGCCGGCAACAGCGTGGTGCTGAAGCCGTCGGAGAAATCGCCGCTGACCGCGATCCGCGTCGCGCAACTCGCGTATGAGGCCGGCATTCCCGCCGGCGTGTTCAACGTCGTGCCGGGCGCGGGCGAGCCGGGCAAGCTGCTCGCGCTGCATCGCGACGTCGACTGCATCGCGTTCACGGGCTCGACGGCGGTCGGCAAGCTGATCATGCAGTACGCCGCGCAGTCGAACCTGAAGCGCGCGTGGCTCGAACTCGGCGGCAAGTCGCCGAACATCGTGCTGCCCGATTGTCCCGATCTCGACCGCGCGGCACAGGCGGCTGCCGGTGCGATCTTCTACAACATGGGCGAGATGTGCACGGCGGGCTCGCGCCTGCTCGTGCATCGCGACATCAAGGACGCGTTCATCGAGAAGCTCGTCGTGGCCGCACGCGCGTACGTGCCCGGCAATCCGCTCGATCCCTCGGTGTCGATGGGCGCGATCGTCGACGGCATCCAGCTCGAGCGCGTGCTCGGCTATATCGAGGCCGGGCGCAGCGAAGGCAGGCTCGTCACGGGCGGTGCGCGCGTGAAGGAGGAAACGGGCGGCTTCTACGTGGAGCCGACGGTGTTCGAGGTGAAGCCGGATGCGAAGATCGCGCGCGAGGAGATCTTCGGGCCTGTGCTGTCGGTGATCGTGTTCGACGATGTCGACGAAGCGGTGCGGATCGCGAACGACACCGAATACGGGCTGGCGGCGGCCGTGTGGACGTCGAACCTGACGACCGCGCACGACGTGTCGCGCCGGCTGCGTGCGGGCACCGTCTGGGTGAACTGCTACGACGAGGGCGGCGACATGAACTTCCCGTTCGGCGGCTACAAGCAGTCGGGCAACGGCCGCGACAAGTCGCTGCATGCGCTCGAGAAATACACCGAGCTGAAGTCGACGCTGATCCGGCTGCGCTGACGCGCAATCGGGCGCGGGCGCAGCGCCGGTTGGCGGTGTGCCCGCGGGTCGCGGCGCGCGGGCGTTATGCGACGCGCAGCGCGGGGTGGAAGCCGGCGGCTTCGATGATCGACTGCACGCGCTCGGCGCTTTGCGCCGATTCGACCTTGACGAGCTTCGCCGCGACGTCGATGTCGAGCTTCGCGGCGGGATCGGCGGCCGTCACCGCGCGCGTGATGGCGTTGGCGCAGCCGCCGCAGGTCATGTCCTGGACTTCGAATTCCATCGTGTTCTCCTGAGTTGACGATTGACAAGCATCGACAGCATGAAGCTTGCCACGGTGGGAAGGTCAAGCGTGCGCGTGTTGCCGGAAATCCGTGTCGCGGCCTCGCTGCAACGTCAGACGGTTGTAAACATGAAGTCTGATGAATCGCGAGCGCGCCCTTGACGTCATTCCGAATTTATCCTGATTGACGGCGAAGCGTGCTGGCCGTCACGGGGCGGATGCCTTGCCGGGCAACGCGCGACGACGATCCGTGAAGCGTGATCACCATGTTGCAAGTAAGGGTACGCGAGTTGAAAATGCGAATCGATCTTAGTATCGGTTCCCTTCGATATTTCAATTCGTTACCGTCATGAACCGTTTTGCTTTCGGCTTCGCGCTGGCCCTGCTGGGCGCATCGGCCACGTCCGCATTCGCGGCCGACGATGTCGTCAACCTGACCCTGAAGGACCACAAGTTTTCGCCCGATGGCGTGACGATCCCGGCCGGCAAGAAGGTGAAGTTCGTCGTGAAGAACCTCGACGCGACGCCCGCAGAATTCGAGAGCGACGACTTCAAGGCGGAGAAGGTCATCCCGGCCGGCAAGTCGGTGGAAATCATGGTCGGACCGCTGAAGGCCGGCACGTACGAATTCCACGACGAGTATCACGAAGCGCAGTCGAAGACGCACCTGACCGTCAAATAAGCCGATATCGCCATGTTGTCTACTGCCCTGATCGTCTTTCGTGAAGTGCTCGAGGCCGCGCTGGTGGTGTCGATCGTGATGGCCGCCACCAAGGGCGTGCCGCGGCGCGGCTGGTGGGTCGGCGGCGGGCTGGTGGGCGGCGTGATCGGCGCGGGCCTGATCGCCGCGTTCGCCGACGTGATTTCGCAGTGGGCGTCCGGCATGGGGCAGGAGGTGTTCAACGCGGGCGTGATGTTCGTCGCGACGCTGATGCTCGCGTGGCACAGCATCTGGATGAGCCGGCACGGCCGCGAGATGGCGATGCAGATGACCGAGGTCGGGCGTGCCGTCGCGGCTGGCAGCAAGCCGCTGACGGGGCTGGCGATCGTGGTCGGCGTTGCCGTGCTGCGCGAAGGCTCCGAGGCCGTGCTGTTCCTGTACGGCATCGCGGCGGGCGATCCGGGGCAGACGCCGCAGATGATCGTCGGCGGGCTGCTCGGCGTGCTGGGCGGCGCCGGGCTCGGCTACGGGATGTATGCGGGCCTGCTGCAGATTCCGCTGAAGCGCCTGTTTTCCGTCACCAACTGGCTGATCGTGCTGCTCGCGGCGGGGATGGCGAGCCAGTGCGTCGGCTTCTTGCTAGCGGCGGGCCTCGTGCCGTCGTGGGGCGACGTGATCTGGGATACGTCGTGGCTGCTCAAGGAAACCAGCATCGTCGGCAAGGCGCTGCATACGCTGATCGGCTATACCGCGCGACCGGCGGGCATCCAGATCGTCGCGTACCTTGCGACACTGGCCACCATCGTCGGGCTGGCACGGCTCGTCGGCCGGCCGCAGGCGGCCATGCGGCCGCCACGGCCGGTGGCCTGAGTTGTCCGGGTGCGAATAAAAAAGGGGTGTTCATCACGGACGCCCCTCTTTTCATGTGCGGTTCGCGGCCGGCCCGTGCGCGGCCTCCACAGCCGCGTGCGGGTGGCGCACGCCGCGCTTGCTCAGCGATGGCTGTCGATCCAGGCGCGAGCCCATTCGAGCCCCGCGTCGCGCGCGTCGTCCTCGGTGTCGAACACGCCGAGCACGCCGGATGCCTCGACCAGCTTGTTGTTCTGCGTGATCGTGCCGCTCGCCGCGAAGCGCTCGGGTTGCAGGATCTCGTCCTGCTGCAGGATCGCGTGCCCCCAGATCTGGTAGCCGTGATAGGTTTGCGCTTCCATTATCGAGCTACCTCCGCGGAGCGGCCGTGCGTGCCGACCTGCAGCACGTTGCCGTCCGGCGTGTATTGACGCGGGATGTTGGAGTAATTCAGTGCACGCGGCGCATCGGGCGCAGCCGGCTGCATCACCGTCAGGCGTCCCGGTGCGGGCTGCGCAACGGGGCGCGGAGCGGCCGGCGTCGCGGCCGCGGGCGGACGGTGCGAATCGGTTTTCACGGCCTGCGCGACGCGGCGCTTGTGCGGTTTCGCCGCGGCTTTCGGGGTGGCGTTCGCGTGCTTCTCCGCGCTCTTGCCGGCGCGTGCGTCGGCGCCCGTGTGCGTGGCCGCGGTACGGGCATCCGGGGTACGGACTTCCGGCGCGTGGGCTGCCGGCTTCCGTGCTTCGGGCGGGTTCCAGACCTCGACGTAATGCTCGGCGGCCCGGCCCGTCGACGCGAACGTCAGCGCCAGCACACCGCATCCAATCAGTCTTACCATTGTCTCTCCGTCTGTCTCGGCGGCGCACACGTTGCTGGTGCGCCGACCGGTGCCCTGCCTTACTCCACCGTCACCGACTTCGCGAGGTTCCGCGGCTTGTCGACGTCGGTGCCGCGCGCGCACGCGGTGTGATACGCGAGCAATTGCAGCGGCACGACGTGCAGGATCGGCGACAGTTGCCCGTAGTGCTCCGGCATCCGGATCACGTGCAGTCCGTCGTCGTTGACGATCTGCGTGTCGGCATCGGCGAACACGTATAGCTCACCGCCGCGCGCACGCACTTCCTGCATGTTCGACTTCAGCTTCTCGAGCAGCGTGTCGTTCGGCGCGACCGTGACGACCGGCATCGCTTCCGTGACGAGCGCGAGCGGCCCGTGCTTCAGTTCGCCGGCCGGATAGGCCTCGGCGTGGATGTACGAGATTTCCTTCAGCTTCAGCGCGCCTTCGAGCGCGATCGGATAGTGCAGCCCGCGACCGAGGAACAGCGCGTTTTCCTTGCGCGCGAATTCCTCCGACCACGCGATGATCTGCGGCTCCAGCGCGAGCACGCTGTTCAGCGCGGCCGGCAGGTGGCGCAGCTCCTTCAGGAATTGCGCTTCCTGCGCGGCATCGACGTGCCCGCGCAGCTTGCCGAGCGTGGCCGCCAGCACGAACAGCGCGACGAGCTGCGTCGTGAACGCCTTCGTCGACGCGACGCCGATCTCGGTGCCCGCGTGCGTCAGGAACTGCATTTCGGTGAGGCGCACCATCGCGCTCGTCGCGACGTTGCAGACGGCAAGCGTATGCGTATGGCCGAGCGACTGCGCGTGCTTGAGCGCGGCGAGCGTGTCGGCCGTCTCGCCCGATTGCGAGATCACCAGCACGAGCTGGCGCGGGTTCGGCACCGATTCGCGGTAGCGGTATTCGCTCGCGATCTCGACCTGGGTCGGAATCTTCGCAATCGATTCGAGCCAGTACTTCGCGGTGAGGCCCGAGTAGTAGCTCGTGCCGCACGCGAGGATCAGCAGGCTGTCGATGCCAGCGAACGCGGCGGGCGCGGCGTCGCCGAACAGCGTCGCGTCGAACGCGTCCGCCTGCGGCACGGTATCGCTGATCGCGCGCGGCTGCTCGAAGATTTCCTTCTGCATGAAGTGGCGATACGGCCCGAGTTCGACCGCGCCGCCGTACGCGCTGACCACGCGGATCTCGCGCTGCGCGGTGGCGCCGTTGCGGTCGACGATCTTCACGCCGTCGAGCGACAGCTCGCACACGTCGCCTTCCTCGAGGAACGTGAAGTGGTCGGTGCTGCCCGCGAGGGCGAGCGCGTCGGACGCGAGGAAGTTCTCGCCGTCGCCGTGGCCGACCACGAGCGGCGAACCCTGGCGTGCGCCGACGACGGTGTGCGGCTGGTCCTTGTGGATCACGGCGATCGCATACGCGCCGTGCAGCTGGCCCACCGCTTCGCGTACCGCGTCGAACAGGTTGCCGCGATACAGGCTGTGCACGAGGTGGGCGATGACTTCGGTGTCGGTCTGCGACACGAATTCGTAGCCCTTCGCGCGCAGCGCTTCGCGCAGCGATTCGAAGTTCTCGATGATGCCGTTGTGGACGAGCGCGAGCGCGTTCGACGAGAAGATCGGGTGCGCGTTGTGCGTGACGGGCGCGCCATGCGTCGCCCAGCGGGTGTGCGCGACGCCGGTGGTGCCTTCGAGGTTTGACTCGCGCACCTGCGCGTCGAGATCGGCGACGCGTGCGACGCTGCGCGCGCGCTTCGGTGCGTCCGGCTCGAGCACGGCGACGCCGCACGAATCGTAGCCACGGTATTCGAGGCGCCGCAAACCTTCGATCAGCACCGGAACGATATTACGCTGCGCAACTGCGCCGACAATGCCGCACATGAAATCTACCTTCCATAGGGAAGCGGGCGCCGTACGGCACCCGCGTGATGTTAACTTTTCTTCTTGACCGGGCGGACGTAGCCGCTCTTCGCGGTCTGGGTCTTCTCGTTCAACGCGAGCAGGCCGTCGGCCACGTCCTTCCAGATCGTCGTGCCGGCGGCGATCGTCACGCCGCGGCCAACGCGCACGGGTGCGACGAGCTGCGTATCGGAGCCGACGAACACGTCGTCCTCGATCACGGTGCGGAACTTGTTCGCGCCGTCGTAGTTGCAGGTGATCGTGCCCGCGCCGATGTTCACGCGCGCGCCGATGTCGGCGTCGCCGATGTACGTGAGGTGGTTCGCCTTCGAGCCGTGGCCGATCACGGCGTTCTTCACCTCGACGAAGTTGCCGACGTGCGCTTCGTCCGCGAGTTGCGCGCCGGGGCGCAGCCGCGCGTACGGGCCGATCACGGTGTGCGCGCCGAGCTCGGCGCCGTCGATGTGCGTGAACGCGTCGATGCGCGTGCCCGCGCCGACCGACGCATTGCGGATCACGCAGTTCGCGCCGATCGTCACGTTGTCCGCGAGCGTCACGTTGCCTTCGAACAAGCAGTTCACGTCGATCGACACGTCGCGGCCGCAGCGCAGCGTGCCGCGCACGTCGATACGCGCCGGATCGGCGAGTGTGACGCCGTCGACGAGCAGCGCATCGGCGATGGTGCGCTGGTGGATGCGTTCGAGCTCGGCGAGTTGCGCCTTGCTGTTCACGCCGAGCGTTTCCCATTCCTCGTCGGGCTGCGCGGTGACGACCTCGAAACCGGCCTCGATCGCGAGTTCGACGACGTCCGTCAGGTAGTACTCGCCCTGCGCGTTCTCGTTCTTCAGCGCGCCGAGCCACATCGACAGCTGGGCCGTGGGCGTGACGATGATGCCGGTGTTGATCTCGGCGATCTTCAGCTGTTCGGGCGACGCGTCCTTCTGTTCGACGATGCGCGTGACGAAGCCGGCCGCGTCGCGCACGATGCGGCCGTAGCCGGTCGGATTGTCGAGCGTGACCGTCAGAATCCCGTAGCGGCCTTCGCGCGCGGCGTCGACGAGGCGCTGCAAGGTCGACGCGCGCGTGAGCGGCACGTCGCCGTACAGCACGAGCGTCGGTTGCGCGGGATCGAGGAGCGGCAGCGCCTGGCGCACCGCGTGGCCGGTGCCGAGCTGCTCGGCCTGCACCGCGAACTGGACGTCGGGCGCGGCGACGGCGGCCTGGACCTGCTCGGCGCCATGACCGACGACGACGACGAGTCGGGACGGCTGCAGTGTGCGCGCGGTGTCGATGACGTGGGAGAGGAGCGGCCTGCCGGCCAGGGGGTGAAGCACTTTCGGCAGCGCGGAACGCATGCGCTTGCCGGTGCCTGCCGCCAAAATCACGATATTCATGGCGCGCGCTTGGGTCAGAGTTCGAAGCCGTCCATTTTAGCATGCGGCCCCTGTCGCTCCGGGCCTGTCGCGGCGGGGCGACAGCGCCGGAAAGCGGCCTTGCGGCCCCGTTCCGGCGGGTGTTCCGGCCCTGTTTACAGGTCGTCGAACTGGACGATCGAGATCGGTTGGGCGCCGCCCGGCGCCGCGCTGTCGTCGCCCGATGCGCACGGTTCCTCGTCGAACGCGATGTCGCCCTGCGGATCGGCCTCGCCCGTCGCGCGCAGCGACTGGAACGGGTACAGCGTCGTGTCCATCAGGTGCGACGGCACGACCTTCGCGAGCGCGTTGAACATGTTCTCGACGCGGCCCGGGAAGCGCTTGTCCCATTCGCGGATCAGCGCCTTCATTTCCGCGCGCTTCAGGTTCGGCTGGCTGCCGCACAGGTTGCACGGGATGATCGGGAATTCGCGCAGTTCCGCATATTTCTCCAGATCGGTTTCCTTCACGTACGCGAGCGGGCGGATCACGATGTTCTTGCCGTCGTCCGACTGAAGCTTCGGCGGCATCCCCTTCAGCTTGCCGCCGTAGAACATGTTGAGCAGCAGCGTCTGCACGATGTCGTCGCGGTGGTGGCCGAGCGCGATCTTGGTCGCGCCGAGCTCGCCGGCCACGCGGTACAGGATCCCGCGGCGCAGCCGCGAGCACAGCGAGCAGGTCGTCTTGCCTTCGGGTACGAGGCGCTTGACGATGCTGTAGGTGTCCTGGTTCTCGATGTGGAACGGCACGCCGACCTGCTTCAGGTATTCCGGCAGCACGTGCTCCGGGAAGCCCGGCTGCTTCTGGTCGAGGTTCACCGCGACGATGTCGAAATCGATCGGCGCGCGCTCGCGCAGGCGCAGCAGCACGTCGAGCATCGCATAGCTGTCCTTGCCGCCCGACAGGCACACCATCACCTTGTCGCCTTGCTCGATCATGTTGAAGTCGCCGATCGCCTGGCCGACCTGGCGCACGATCCGCTTGAACAACTTGTTGTTCTCGTACGCGTCCTTCTGTTCGCGGCGCGTCAGCGCCGGGCGGCCGGCCGGGGCGGCGGGCGTGTCGAGGGTGGCGGCATCGGCCGCCGTGTCATTCATGTGGGGGGCGTTCATGTGCGCTCCTCGTCCTTGATGCGAAAGACTTCGACGCCGACGGCGTCGCAGTCCGGATAAGCGTCCGGTTTCTCGGTACAGACGCGTACCGCGCGCACGGCATCGTGCGCCAGCAGGCGCGCGGCGATCGCGTCGCACAGCGTTTCCTGCAGGTGGATGTGGCCGCGCGCCAGGCATTGCGTGACGCTCTGCTTCATCAGATCGTAGTCGACGATTTCATGCAGCCGGTCGTCGACGGGGGTGGACAGCGCGAGCGGCACGAACAGGTCGATATTGATGACGACGCGCTGCTCGCCGCGCTTCTCGTGTTCGAAGGCACCGATGTTGATGTGCACTTCGTAGTCGCGCAGGTAGAGCCTGCGGCAGTCCGCGAGGCGGGGGTGCAGGAGAGCGGAAAACATGGTCGTCCCAGTCAAATTGGCGTGCGCACACGCAAAGCGGCGCGGGCGGCGGCGCTCAGGCCGCGCGTTTCCGCGCCGTTCATTCATTCGGGCCGGCGGCGGGCGGCACGAGGTGCTCGCCGCCGTCGACGGTCAGCGTCGCGCCGGTGACGCCCGGCGCGCTCGCGAGATAGCAGGCGGCCGCCGCGATGTCGTCCGCGTGCGGCGCGTGGCCGCGCACGAGCGCCGCGACCCGCACCTTCGGCGCGAGCGCCAGTGCGAGCGCCGACGTCGCGCGGTTCAGCGCGGCCTGCATCAGCGCGTGCGACATCTGCGCCGGTGCCGGGTGAAACAGGGCCTGATCCAGCACGTGGATCGCGCAGGCGCGCAGCGCCTCGTGCTCGCGTGCGGCGTCGGGCGTCGCATCGGCGAGCGCGCGGGCCAGTGCGAGCGGCGCCGTCACGTTGCGCGCGAGGGCGCCGGCGAGCGACGCGCCGTCCACCGTGTGCGCGTCGTCGGCGCCGGCGCTGGCACTCACGAACACCGCGCACGCGGGCCGGCCGAGCGCCGCGCCGCACGCGGCGACGAGTCCGGCGGCGTCGGCTTCCAGGGCCAGATCGGCGTCGAGCACGACCGCGCGGCGGCCGAGCGCCGCGACTTCGGCGACGAGTGCGTCGGCTGCCGCATGCGGCGCGCCGTGGCTGCGCTGCAGCGCGACGTCCCAGCCGCGCCGGGCGAATCCGGTCGCGAGCGCACGACCGATCGACGCGGCGTCGGCTGCGCTGCCCAGGGCACCCGTGATGAGCGCCACGCGCTGGGTCGACGTATCGGCTGAAACGGTCATTTACAATGCCGGGATGAACCCGAAAGCTCACGAACCCGCTAGTTTACCTGCTCCCGGCCCTGACGCGCTCGCGCAGTCCGAAACCCTCGCCGCGCAACTGCGCGACGAGATCGCGGCGGCCGGCGGCTGGCTGCCGTTCGACCGCTTCATGGAGCGTGCGCTGTATGCGCCCGGCCTCGGTTATTACAGCGGCGGCGCGCGCAAGTTCGGGCGCCGCGCCGACGACGGCAGCGACTTCGTCACCGCGCCCGAGCTGTCGCCGCTGTTCGCGCAGACGCTCGCGCAGCCGGTCGCGGAAGCGCTCGCGGCGAGCGGCACGCGCAGCGTGATGGAATTCGGCGCTGGCACGGGCAAGCTCGCGGCCGGGCTGCTCGCGGCGCTCGACGCGCTGGGCGTCGAACTCGACGCCTACCTGATCGTCGATCTCTCGGGCGAGCTGCGCGAGCGGCAGCGCGACACGATCACGGCCGCCGCCCCGGCGCTCGCCGCCAAGGTGCGCTGGCTCGACGCGCTGCCTGAGCGGTTCGACGGCGTCGTGGTCGGCAACGAGGTGCTCGATGCGATGCCGGTGCGCCTGTTCGCGAAGGCGGGCGGCGCATGGCACGAGCGCGGCGTTGCGCTCGACGCGCGGCAGGCGTTCGTGTTCGAGGACCGTCCGGCCGCACCGGCCGGCCTGCCGCCGGTGCTCGCGGGCCTGGACGATGCGGCGGACGGTTACGTGACCGAGACGCACGAGGCCGCGCTGGCGTTCACGCGCACCGTCTGCACGATGCTCGGGCGCGGCGCGGTGCTGCTGGTCGACTACGGCTTTCCCGCGCATGAGTACTACCACCCGCAGCGCGACCGCGGCACGCTGATGTGCCACTACCGTCACCATGCGCACGACGATCCGTTCCTGTACCCGGGGCTGCAGGACATCACCGCGCACGTCGAATTCACCGGCATCTACGACGCGGCCGTCGCGACCGGCGCCGATTTGCTCGGCTACACGTCGCAGGCGCGCTTCCTGCTGAACGCGGGCATCACCGACGCGTTGTCCGCGATCGATCCGTCTGACATCCACGCGTTCCTGCCGGCCGCGAACGCGGTGCAGAAGCTGATTTCCGAAGCCGAGATGGGCGAGCTGTTCAAGGTCATCGCGTTCTCGCGCGGCATCGACGGCACGCTCGACGCGTTCGCGCGCGGCGACCGCTCGCACGCACTCTGACCGGAGCCGACATGCTGCGCTGGCTGATGACGTCGTTCGTCGCGGTGATGATCCTGACGCGCTGCTGGCCGTGGCTCGGCAAGCTCGGTATCGGACGGATGCCGGGCGACGTCACGTTGACGCTCGGCGGGCGGCGCTACCCGTTCCCGTTCATGTCGACGCTGGTGCTGACGATGCTGCTGTCGATGGTGGCGCGGCTGCTCTGAGCCGCGCCGAAAAGAGCGGCGGCGCGCTACAACTCGATTTCGCCGAGGATCCGGTGCGCGAGCGCCTTTGCCTCTTCGAAGGCTTCCTCCTCGCTGGGGCTCGTCGAGTGGACGTCGTAGCGCGTGTTCTCGGTGTCGTCCCCGTCGTCCCGCGCGAGGATCACGTAACCCTGGAACTGCCCGTTGCCCGCATGCTGGGTATGCGCCTTGGCCGTGTAGATGCCCTTCGTGAACGTGTTGGTGTCCATGGTGCTCTCCCGCAAAAGGACACTTCATCGTAGCACTGCGGCGCAGCATGTACAGCGCCGCTTATCGGTGACCGAACGGGATCCGGCCGCCATCCTCCCGTCATCGTTCGATCAGTGCGACGACCTCGTCGAGCGTCGGCGCGTGCGCGCCCGTATGCCGGCAGGCCGCGGCGCCCGCCGCCAGCGCGAACACGAGATGCTCGCGCCACGATCGCTGCGGCGCGGCCATTAGACTGAACAGCATGCCGCCGATCGACGCGTCGCCCGCGCCGACGGTGTCGGCCACCTCGACGCGCGGCGGGCTCGCTTCATGCACGTCGCCGTCCGCGTAGAGCGTCGCCGCCTGCGCGCCGCGCGTGACGAGCACGGCCGCGCGCGGGTTCAGTGCGCGCACCGCAGCGATCGCGTCGGGGCCGTCGCCGCCGAACAGGTGCCGCAGGTCCTCGTCGGACACCTTGATCAGGTCGGCGAGCGCGGCCATCTTCTCGAGCGTCGGCCGGAATGCGGCCGTCATCAGGTTGCGGACGTTCGGGTCGAAGCTGATCTTCACGCCGCGCGCATGCAGGTCGGCCGCGAGCGCGGCCAGCGTGCCGGCGAGCGGTTCGCGCACGAGGCTGATGCAGCCGAAGTGCGCCCATTTCACGTGATCGGTCCAGCCCGCCGGCAGCCGCGCCGGATCGAACGCGAGGTCGGCACTGGCTTCGCCGATGAAGAAGTACGCGGGCGGGCGCGTCTCGTGGACGATCGCGAGCAGCGGCGGCCGCGCGACGCGCTGCAGGAAGCGCAGGTCGAGCCCGGCCGCTTCGCTCGTGCGCCACAGCACGTCGGAGAAGCAGTCTTCGCCGATCGAGCCCGCGAGCGCGCTCGGCACGCCGAGCCGCGCAACCGCGCGCGCGACGTTCCAGCCGGCGCCGCCCGGCACCGAGGTCCATTGCGCGTCGCCCGCGCGCACCATGTCGGTCAGGATGTCGCCCGCCGACACGAAAGCCGGAAACGTGCCGCCGCTCATTGCGTCGGCTCGCTGCGTTGCGCGCGCGCGAGGGTCGTGAGCACGTCGTAGCACGCGCCCATCGTGTGATAGTCGGTCTTGCCGGCCGGGCTCTTCTCGTCGCTGTACTTGCGGTTGTCGCAGGTGAGGATGCGGTACCACGCGCCGTAGCGGTGATCGACGAAGTGCGCCCAGCTGTAGCGCCAGATCTCGTCGTACCAGTCCCAGAAGCGCTCGCTGCCGGTGCGCGCGCCGAGCATCGCGGCGGCGGCGAAGGTTTCCGCCTGCACCCAGAAATACTTGTTGTGGTCGCAGATCGTGAAGTCGGGGCCGAAGCCGTAGCACAGGCCGCCGTGATCGGCGTCCCACGCGTGCGTGAGCGCCGCGTCGAACAGCTCGGCCGCGCGCGGCACGAGCCAGTCGAGCGGGCGGTGCCGCTCGAGGATCAGCAGCAGCTTCGCCCATTCGGTCTGGTGCCCGGGCTGGAAGCCCCACGGGCGGAAGATGTTCGAGCTGTCTTCCTTGTTGTAATCCCAGTCGACCGACCAGTCCGCATGGTAGTGCTCCCACACGAGCCCGCCCGACAGCGCGGCCTGGCGCTGCGTGATGTGGGACGCGAGCTTTTCCGCGCGATCGAGGTACGTGAGGTGGCCGGTCGCCTCGTACGCCGCGAGCAGCGCCTCCGTCATGTGCATGTTCGCGTTCTGGCCGCGGTACGACGACACGATCCAGTTCGGCGTCGCGTCGTCCGCATAGAGGCCCGCGGCCGCATCCCAGAAACGGTGCTCGGCGAGCTCGAAGGTCGCCGCGATCAGCGGGCGGGCCTCGTCGAGGCCGGCCATCGTCGCGTGCGCGGCCGCGAGCAGCACGAACGCGAGCCCGTAGCAGTGGCGCGTGCCGTCGAGCGTCGCGCGCTTCGCGCCGTCGCGCCAGTCGAGTTCCCAGTCGTAGCCCTGCAGTGCGTCGTCCCAGTGCGCGTCGCGCAGGAAGCGCAGCCCGTGGCGCGCATATTCCAGGTGGCGCGGATCGCCGAAATGCCGGTACGCCATCGCGTAGTTGAAGACGAACCGGCAACTGCTGACGAGGTGGCGCGACGTGCGGTTGTAGATGCTGCCGTCGTCGCGGAAGTAGTGGTAGAAGCCGCCCGTCGGGTCGAACGCGTTCGTCGCGTAGAAGCGCAGCGTGTCCTCGACGTGCGACAGCAGGAACGACGGATCGCGGAAACTCGCGACGAACGGCGCGGCTTGCGTGTGGGCGGCCGGCGCGGCCGAGCAGGGTTGGACCGGGGGCATGTTCATGATGATTCGGTGGCCGTGGCGGTATCGAGTGCCGGGGAGCCGGCGGGCTGGCTGCTGGCCCGCACGATCAGCTCGACGGGCAGGGAAATCTCGGTGCGCTCGGGCGCTTCCGCGAGCAGCAGCTCGACGCCGCGGCGGCCGAGCGCCTCCTTGTCGACCGCGAGCGTCGTGAGCGGCGGGCTCGCGTGCGCGGCGGCCGGGATGTTGTCGAAGCCGACGATCGCGATGTCGTCGGGAATGCGCAGCCCGCGCGCGGTGCAGACGCGCTGCGCGGCGAGCGCGGCCGCGTCGTTGTACGCGAACACGGCTTCCGGGCGCGGGCCCGGCGCGTCGAGCAGCTGCTCCATCGCCCGCGCGGCGCCGGTGTCGGGATCGAGCCCCGCATCGATCGTCACTTCGTACGCGGGATCGAACAGCCGCCCGGCCTCGAAGAACGCACGCCGGTAGCCGATTGCGCGCTGCGCGATGCTGTAGTGCGCGGGCGAGCCGCCGATGAACGCGATCCGCGTGCGGCCGGTGGCGAGCAGGTGGCGCATCGCGAGCGCCGCGCCCGTCGCGTTGTCGATGTTCACCGAGCGCAGCCCGGGCGCCCACAGGTCGATCAGCACGAGCGGGCGGCCGGTCGCGGCGAGCGCCTCGATCGTCTCCGGCTCGATGAAGCCGGCCACCGCGATCGCGTCGGGCGCGTGCGGGCGCATCTGGCGCAGCACGTCGTCGTTCGGCCCGACCGTGAGCAGCGTCGGCACGATGCCGCGCTCGCGGCATGCGTCCTCGACGCCGTGCAGCACGTGCGAGAAGAACGGGCTGGCCGGAAAGCGGTTGTGCTGGCGATGCAGCAGGAAAGTGAGCCGGCGGATGCGCGGCCGCAGTTGCGCGGGATCGTAGCCGAGCCGCTGCGCGATCTCGACGATGCGCGCACGCGTCGCTTCGGACAGGCCGGGCTGGTTTTTCAGCGCGCGGGAGACGGTGCCGATCGAAACCTCTGCCGCCCGCGCCACATCGCGAATGGTCGTACCCATCGTTCGGGGTCCGGTTTGTTTAGGGTGGAAGCGATTGTATAGTAAAACGTATTGCGGAATTCGGGCCGGATAGCCGGGGAATACCCGCAAATTCCCGGCTTTTAAGCGCTAATCTGCGAAAACACCGTTACTAAAAATACTAAACAAAACGCGAAAAAGGCAAGGTAGAGATGCGGGCGCGTCGCGAGCGGGAAACGGGCGGCAAGCGGGCGGCAAGCGGGCTGGCTTCATCCGTTCACGGCAGCGGTGCCCGATCGCCGCCGCGGGCCACCGCGAAGTCAGTGTGCCACTCACGGTCTGGCTGCCTGGCGGATGAATGTCCGCCGTCGCCGCACCAGGCGCCGCCGTGTCTGCAAACGACGGTTGCCCGCCGTTCAGCGGATTGCCACGGCCGGCGGTTCGCCGCGATGGCGCAGCGCGGCGCGGCCCGCATCGAGGTCGACGACCGCCAGCCCATCCGGCTGCTGTTTCGCGCGCCGCTTCGCGAGCGCGGCGACCGACGCGATCTCGTCGCTGCCGTAGCGTTTCGCGCCGTGCGCGCCGGCCGCCACGCCGACCGCGCCGATCGCCATCGTCACGAAGCCGAAGAACGCCGGGTTGCCGTGGCGGTCCTCGCCGTGCAGCCCGCCCGCCTGCCGGTCGGCCTGCGTGTAGAAGAGCTGCGCGCCTTCGTTGAAGCGGGCGATCGCGTCGGCGGCGCGTTCGCGCCAGTCGTCGCGCTGGAACAGCACGAGGAAATCGTCGCCGCCGACGTGCCCGAGAAAGTCGCGCTGCGGGTCGCACACGCCGGCCAGCACCGTCGCCGCGAACTTCAGCACCTCGTCGCCCTGCCAGTAGCCGTACTGATCGTTGAACGGCTTGAACTGGTTCAGGTCGACGTAGCACGCATGAAAGCCGGCGTCGCGCTGCAGCAGGCGGTCGATGTGCGCGCTGATCGGGATGTTGCCGGGCAGGAACGTCAGCGGATTCGCGTAGCGCGCGGCCTCGATGCGCATCTCGGTCACCGCGCGCACCAGGCTCTCGCCGGTGCCGAGCCCGACGTAGCGGCCGTGTTCGGTGATCACGAAGCCGTCCGCGAGATAGCGCTGGTCGTGGCTCGCGAGCAGCATCGCGAGCTGCTCGAAGGTCGTCGCGTTGTCGATCATCAGCGGCGCGTCGTTCGCGAACTGCAGGCACGGCTTCTTCCCGAACACCTCGCGGTGGTACGGCAGCGCGAAGCGGTCGATGAAGCCGCGGCGATTCACGAGCGCGACGGGCCGCCCGCGTTCGACGAGCGCGACCGCATGCAGGTCGGGCATCCGGTTGAACAGGTCGAGCACGTCGTTGCTGGTCGCGTCGCGCGGCAGCGCCGGCGCGGGCACCAGCATCTTCCCGGCGATCGTGCCGGCCGGCCGCACCGAGCGCGTCGCGCCGGGAAATACCGCGATGTGCGGCGCGCGGATCGCATCGCGCGCGGCCGGCGCGACGACTCGCGACGGCTGCGCGTTCGGCCGGCCGAGCAGGAAGCCCTGTACGCAGCAGATGCCCATGTCGCGCACGACGATCAGGTCGCACTCGTTCTCGATGCCTTCCGCGATCAGTTTCGCGCCGCTCGCCTGCGCGAAGTGCTGCATTGCCTTCACGGCCTCGAACTTCAGCGGGTCGCGGGCGATGTCATGGATGAAGAAGCGGTCGATCTTCACGACGTCGGGATGCAGGCGCAGCCACAGGTTCATGCTCGCGTTCGCGGTGCCGTAGTCGTCCAGCGCGAACTGGATGCCGGCGTCGCGCAGCGACGCGACCGCCGGGCCGATCTGGGCGACATCGGGAATCGCATTCTGCTCGGTCAGCTCGATCACGATGCGCTCGGCGCCGATTCGCGCGCGCACGAGGAGCTGGCGTGCCCGCTCGCGTTCGCTGGCGAGCTTCAGGATCGTCCCGGCGCTGAAGTTGAGGAACAGCTTGCCGTCGCAGCCGAGTGCCGCGAATGCGTCGAGGCAGGTGCGCGCGGCGGCCTGTTCGAGCGCGATCGTTTCGCCTTCGCGCGCGGCCTGCGCGAACAGCGCGACGGGCGGTTCGAGGTCGGTGCCGCGCGGGCCGCGTATCAGGCCCTCGTAGCCGACGACCGTCCCCGACCCGAGATCGACGATCGGCTGGAAGACGGCGGCGAGCGCGCGATCCGCGATCAGGCGCGTGATGCTGACGGCAGCGGAGTCGGGGTGGGGCGCGGGCATGGGCGAGGGCAGCCGAATCGACAGGACGCCCGACTTAACGGCATCGCTCGCGGAGAATTGAATGAAGATTTCGTGACGCGATGGGCGCTGGTGGTGCATCGCGCCTGGGGTGCATCGGGAAGGGCGGTGCGGCGGTGCGGCGGAAAGGCGGAAAGGCGGAAAGGCGGAAAGGCGGAAAGGCGGAAAGGCGGAAAGGCGGAAAGGCGGAAAGGCGGAAAGGCGGAAAGGCGGAAAGGCGGAAAGGCGGAAAGGCGGAAAGGCGGAAAGGCGGAAAGGCGGAAAGGCGGAAAGGCGGAAAGGCGGAAAGCGGGAAGCGGGAAGCGGGAACGTCGGGACGGCACCACGCGATGGCCGTCCCGCCGCCCTGCCCGTCAGCGCTTGCCCGCGCTCAGCGCGCCGGACGCCGATGCCGCGTCGCCCTCGTCGTGCTCGCCGCTCATGTCGCGCGCCCCCCAGCGCTGCGCGAGCGCCGCGCACGCCATCAGCTGGATCTGGTGGAACAGCATCAACGGCAGCACGATCGCGCCGACCGCGTTCGCCGAGAAGATCACCTTCGCCATCGGTACGCCGGCCGCGAGGCTCTTCTTCGACCCGCAGAAGATGATCGTGATCTGGTCGGCGCGGTTGAAGCCGAGCCGCTTGCTGACGAACGCGGTCAGCAGCAGCGCGATCGCGAGCAGCACGAGGTTGACGACGAGCAGGCCGCCGAGCGCGCGCGGCGGGATCTGGTGCCACAGGCCTTCGTTGACGGCCTCGCTGAAGGCGACGTAGACGACCAGCAGGATCGAGCCCTGGTCGACGAAGCGCAACACGCCGCGGTTGCGGTCGATCCAGCCGCCGATCACGGGCCGCAGCAACTGGCCGGCGAGGAACGGCACGAGCAGCTGCATCACGATGCTGCCGACGGTGCTCCACGGCGACGCGGCGGCCGCCGACTGCGACGTGATCATCAGCCCGACGAGCGCCGGCGTGACGAAGATCCCGAGCAGGCTCGACGCGGATGCCGCGCACACGGCGGCCGGCACGTTGCCCTTCGCGATCGACGTGAACGCGATCGACGACTGGACCGTCGACGGCAACGTGCACAGGAACAGCACGCCCGCGTACAGCGTCGGCGTGACGAGCGGCTGCAGCACGGGCTTCAGCGCGAGGCCGAGCAGCGGGAACAGCGCGAACGTGCTGAGCAGCACGACCGCGTGCAGCCGCCAGTGAGTCGCACCCGCGACCACGGCTTCGCGCGACAGCTTCGCGCCGTGCAGGAAGAACAGCAGGCCGACGGCGATGTTGGTCGCCCAGTTGAACGCATGGGCGGCCGGGCCGCGGCACGGCAGGAAGCTCGCGAGCACGACGGTGCCGACGAGCGCGAGCGTGAAGTTGTCGGGAAGAAAACGGGGACGGGCCATCGGGAACTCGATTCGGAAACGACACAGGCGCGCGTCGCGCGCGCGGATGGCGCCATTGTCCCGGTCGGCGATTCACTACACAAATGCATTGTGTGAATCGATTGATGAGCCAATATCATGCAACAGCGCCCACGGCACCGGCCCGGCCGTGCGCAAAACGGCAGAAGAATGTTCTGTCGCGGTCGCGCCCGGAAGTGAAAAAACCTAGCAGTAACATGGTGTTACACCGATGCCGGCGACATAACACTTTTTGGCTCGACACGCTTTCGGCCCGCTCATAAATTACTGCTGAAAGCCTTGGGTCGGCCGAAAGGAGCCGGCGGCGGGCGTGGACAGGCACTGAACGATGACGGAACGGGTGAAACGGAAGATCGGACGATGGGTGGCAGGCGTGCTCGGCGCGCTGCTGTTGCCGCTCGCGCTCGCGCAACCGCCCCACGGCGGCGGTCATGCGTTCGGCGGCCACGGCTTCGGTGGCGGCGACATGCGCGCGTACGGTCAGCCGGCTGGTGGCGGCCCCGTCTGGCGCCGCGTGGCGCCCCTGGCCGGCGCACGCGCCGGCGGCGTGAACGGCTCCGGCTCCCGCTGGGGGCTGCGGCCGACGCCGTCGTATGGCCACTACGCCGCGCAAAGCCCGTATCGTCCGATCAGCGCCGACGTGCGCCAGGTGCCGCGCCCGCCGGGCGGCGGCAACGTGCCGCTGCGTGCCGGTTCGATCCGCGCCGACGTCGCGCGCTACAACGAGGAGCGCGGCGGACGTCCGATGCCGCCGCCCCGCTCGCAGGAAGAGCCTGCGCACTCGCCGTATTTTTCCCCGTTCTACCGAAACTGAGCGCCCCCGCGCGCGTCCCTCTGCCGGCTGATGCGAATTCGCCACAGTCGCGCACAGATTTCCGCTGATTTTCCCGTCGCATTGCGCTATCTTTCGCGCCCGGCTCGCGTGTGCCCCGCTGCCGTCCCGCCGCGCGACCGCGTTCGTGCGGGGCCGCCGGCAGGCGCCCGGCCATGTATCCATTCCGCGAAGTTAATGCTGGCGCTATACCAGCAATAAGTGTGCGCAATTTTGGCCGGACGAATGATCCGTAAAGATGGCTGCGCCCCATACGACGCAAGCACTCGGCTCCAAAAAACAACGCTCGCGCCACTTATCGACCATTCGACAAAATCTGGAGATCCAATGAAAGCATTTGCTCGCCGTGCGTCGCGCACGTCCGTCAAGCTGATCGCCGCGGCCGCCTGCGTGGCGGCTGCCGCTCCCGTCCATGCGCAGTCGAGCGTGTCGCTCTACGGTCAGGTCGACGAATGGGTCGGCGCAACCAAGTTCCCGGGCGGCAACCGTGCGTGGAACGTGAGCGGCGGCGGGATGTCGACGTCGTACTGGGGCCTGCACGGCGCCGAGGATCTCGGTAACGGCTACAAGGCAATCTTCACGCTGGAAAGCTTCTTCCGCGCACAGAACGGCCAGTTCGGCCGCTTCCAGGGCGACACGTTCTTCGCCCGCAACGCGTACGTCGGCATCGATTCGCCGTACGGCACGGTGACGGCCGGCCGCCTGACGACGCACCTGTTCCTGTCGACGATCCTGTTCAACCCGTTCTACGACTCGTACACCTTCTCGCCGATGGTGTACCACGTGTTCCTCGGCCTCGGCACGTTCCCGACCTACCCGAGCGACCAGGGGGCCGTCGGCGATTCGGGCTGGAACAACGCGCTGTCGTACACGTCGCCTTCGTTCGGTGGCCTGAATTTCGGCGCGATGTACGCACTCGGCAACCAGGCCGGCGACAACGGCTCGAAGAAGTGGAGCGCGCAGTTCAACTACGCGAACGGCCCGTTCGCGGCGACCGCGGTCTACCAGTACGTGAACTTCAACAACGGCCCGCGCGACCTGAGCGCGCTGGTGGCCGGCATGAAGAGCCAGGGCATCGCGCAAGTCGGCGCGACCTACGACCTGAAGTTCGTGAAGCTGTTCGGCCAGTACATGTACACGAAGAACGACCAGGTCGCGGGCAGCTGGCACGTGAACACCGCGCAGGGCGGCGTGTCGGTGCCGCTTGGCGTGGGCAACGCGATGGCGTCGTATGCGTACTCGCGCGATTCGGGCGGCCTCGACCAGACGCGCCAGACCTGGGCCGTCGGCTACGACTATCCGCTGTCCAAGCGCACGGACGTCTACGCCGCGTACATGAACGACCACATCAGCGGCCTGTCGACCGGCAACACGTTCGGCGCCGGCATCCGCGCGAAGTTCTGACGCGCACGCGCGACCGGTGCGCCGGACGCGCGCGAAAAGCGCGTCCGGACTGCATGTTTTCCCGCCAAAACGGCGCTGCGACCCCGCGGCGCCGTTTTGCCTTTCTTGACCTTTCTGTTTCTCCGCCTTTGTTACCCTATCTCGTAATTGGACCATTCCCCGTCATTACGAGCTAGTTCGATGGATACCCTCGTCAGCATGAATGTGTTTCGCTACGTCGTCGAAGTGGGCAGCTTCGTCGGCGCGGCCGAGCGCATGCAGATGTCGGCTGCGATGGCGAGCAAGCACGTGATGCATCTCGAGCAGCAGCTCGGCGCACGGCTGCTGCATCGCACGACACGACGCGTCGCCCCTACCGAGGCGGGACGCGAATACTATGAGCGCCTCGTGCAGGCGCTGTCCGAACTCGACGAAGCCGGACAGGCCGTCGGCGCCGCGAGCGTGGTGCCGCAAGGCCGGCTGCGCGTGACGTCGCTATCGGCGTTCGGGCTGCGGCACGTGATGCAGGCCGTCACCGATTACGCGGGCCGGTTCCCGGACGTGACCGTCGACATGACGCTGTCCGATCGCGTGGTCGACCTGATCGAGGAAGGCTACGACGTCGCGGTGCGCGCGGCGCCGAACGGATTGAAATCGTCGTCGCTGGTCGCGCGGCAGATCGCGACCGCGCACATCCTGCTGGTCGCGTCGCCCGAGTATCTCGAGAAGCACGGCACGCCCGCGACGATCGGCGATCTCGCGCACCACAACTACCTGCGGCGCGACTCGAATTCGACGATGCTCGACTCGCTGGTGATCGACGCGGCCGCCGCGTCGCGCGTGAACCTCAACGGCAACCTGATCGTGAACCATCTCGAAGGGCTGCGTGCGGCCGTGCTCGCGGGCGCGGGCATCGCGCTGCTCGGCACCGAGGTGGTCGGCGACGACATCGAGTCCGGCCGGCTCGTGCCGGTGCTGCTCGATGCGGTGCCGCCGCACGAGGCGCCGATCTACGCGGTCTATGCGAGCCGTCGTCACGTATCCGCGAAGGTGCGTTCGTTCGTCGACTTCCTGGCCGCGCGTTTCGAAGGGCAGTCGCTGTGCCCGTCGATCGAATCGCGCCTGCGCGTGCTGCCGATCACGCGGATGAAGCGCGCGGTCTGAACCGCCGTGTGTCCCGCTACAGCGGGGCGATGAAAAAAGCGCGAACCGCTGCGGTTCGCGCTTTTTGTTTTGTCCGACGGCATGCGCGCCGGTAGCGGCCGCGAGGGCCGCCGCATCCGTCAGCGCGGAATCCCGAGTCGCGCCTTCGCGTCGTCGTATTCGCGCTTCAGGCGCTCGACGAGCGCGCTTACGCTCGGCAGGTCGTCCATCAGGCCGACGCCCTGGCCGGCGCCCCAGATGTCCTTCCACGCCTTCGTCTTGTCGCTGCCGAAATTCATCTTGGTCTTGTCGGATTCCGGCAGCGCCTCCGGATCGAGGCCGGCCTTCTCGATGCTCTCGCGAATGTAGTTGCCGTGCACGCCCGTGAAGAGGTTCGTGTAGATGATGTCCGACGATTTCGCGTTCACGATCGCATGCTTGTAGTCGTCGATCGCGTGCGCTTCCTGCGTCGCAATGAAACGCGTGCCCATGTACGCGAAATCGGCGCCCATCGCCTGCGCCGCGAGGATCGAGCCGCCGTTCGCGATCGCGCCGGACAGCACGATCGGGCCGTCGAAGATCTTGCGGACTTCGCCGACGAGCGCGAACGGCGACGTCGTGCCCGCATGGCCGCCTGCGCCGGCCGCGACGAGGATCAGCCCGTCGACACCGGCTTCGAGCGCCTTCTGCGCGTGGCGCAGGTTGATCACGTCGTGCAGCACGATGCCGCCGTAGCTGTGCACCGCGTCGACGATCTCGCGCGCCGGGGCGCGCAGGCTCGTGATGAAGATCGGCACCTTGTGCTCCACGCACACGCGCACGTCGTGCTCGAGCCGCGCATTCGACTGATGGACGATCTGGTTGACCGCGATCGGGCCGATCACCGCGCCGGGATTTTTTGCCTGGTGGTCGGCGAGCTCGGACTGGATCTGCGTGAGCCATTCGTCGAGCAGTTCGGCCGGACGGGCGTTGAGCGCGGGGAATGAACCGACGATGCCCGCCTTGCATTGCGCGAGCACGAGTTCGGGGTAGCTGACGATGAACATCGGCGACGCGATGACGGGCAGCGTCAGGTTCTGCAGGACGGTGGGCAATGCCATGTGATGTCTCCAGTCTCCAGGGGCGCCCGCGCGGTTGCGTCGGCGCCATGCTTTGCGGTCGAACGGTGATTCGAGTGTAGCTGCGAAACGATGTCGTCCTTATTAATACGAACGATCGTGCGATTCTACGCGAGCTTAACAAAATGCGCGGTGTGCCGGCAATCGAGTGAGTGTTCTCTTTCTACGGATTCTGGCTGTTGCCCCGCTGTGCAGAGGCACAAGCGCTCATAAAATAGCCGCCATAACAAACCAACGAGAAATAAACCATGTCGTTTGAGGCGTTTGCACCGTTTCGCGTGACGGTGCAGGACACCGACATCTTCGGTGTCAAAGGCGGCGCGGGTCCGCCGCTCCTGTTGCTGCACGGACATCCGCAAACCCACATGATCTGGCATCGCGTGGCCGCGACGCTCGCGAATCATTTCACGGTGATCGCCACCGACCTGCGCGGCTACGGCGCGTCGGGCAAGCCGCCGAGCGACGCGCAGCACGTGCCGTATTCGAAACGGGCGATGGCGGCCGACCAGGTCGCCGTGATGCGGCATTTCGGCTTCGAGCACTTCCATGTGTGCGCGCACGATCGCGGCGCGCGGGTCGCGCACCGGCTCGCGCTCGATCATCCGGACGCCGTCGAACGGATGATGCTGCTCGACATCGCACCGACGCTCGCGATGTACGAGAAAACCGATCGCGCGTTCGCGACCGCGTATTTCCACTGGTTCTTCCTGATCCAGCCGGCGCCGCTGCCCGAGACGCTGGTCGGCGCGCATACCGATGCGTACATCGAGCGCGTGATGGGCAACCGGTCCGCCGGGCTCGCGCCGTTCGCGCCCGAGGCGCTCGCCGCGTACCGCGCCGCGCTCGCGCAGCCGGGCGCCGTGCATGCGATGTGCGAGGACTACCGCGCGTCCGCGACGATCGATCTCGAGCACGACCGTGCGGATCTCGAGCGGGGCAACAAGGTCGCGTGCCCGCTGCGCGTGCTGTGGGGCGAGAACGGGATCGTCGGCCGCTGCTTCGATCCGCTCGACGAATGGCGCCGTGTCGCGCGCGACGTCAGCGGCCGCGCGCTCGAGTGCGGGCACTACATTCCGGAAGAGGCGCCCGTCGCGCTGATCGACGAACTGCTGGCGTTCTTCGACGCGCGCGACGCGGCTGCATGACAGTACGCGTGGGCACGCGCGGGCACGTCGGCGGGGCGGCCGCGTACCGGCTCGTTCAGCGGTGCGCGCCGTCGTCCTCGACGAGCGGCGGCAGCCGGCGCGGCACCGGTGTCGACTTCACGATCGCGGTGCTCGTCTCGGCGCGCTCCGTCACTTTCGACAGGATGTCGTCGAGGTGCGCGATCGTGCGCAGGTAGAGCCGGCAGATGAAGCAGTCGTCGCCGGTCACCTTGTCGCACTCCACGAATTCGGGAATCCGCCGCAGCATCTCTTCGACGAGATGCAGCTGGCCGGGCAGCGGTTTCACGCGGACGATCGCCTGCAGCGTGTAGCCGAGCGCGCGCGGATCGAGCTCGACGGTGAACGCGGCGATCACGCCTTGCGCCTCGAGCCGTCGCACGCGGTCGGCGGTCGCGGGTGCCGACAGCCCGATCTGCCGGGCGAGTTCGCTGGTGGCGATGCGCGCGTCGTCGGCCAGCGCCGCGAGGATCGCGCGGTCGGTCGCGTCGAGCGACGCGACGGCGGGCGGGGAAAGGCGTTTCGGCATGATCGCTTTGCTTTCGAAGGTGAATCGGTCGATTCACTTCAGTTTAGCCGTGGCTGCCGCGAAAGCAAGTTTCTAGAATCGAAGTCATCCACTCTTCTGAACGGAGTTCACGATGGCTTCGAATGAAATTCGCCGCGGCGCCGCCGAGATGGTCGTCGCGATGATGATGTCCGGCACGATCGGCTGGCTCGTGATGTCGTCGCAGCAGCCGCTGACGAACGTCGTGTTCTTCCGCTGCCTGTTCGGCGCCGCGACGCTCGCGATCGTCTGCGCGGCGTTCGGGTTCCTGCGCCGCGCGCTGTTCTCGCCGCGGATGCTCGCGCTGGCGATGCTCGGCAGCGTCGCGATCGTCGCGAACTGGCTGCTGCTGTTCGCCGCCTATTCGCGCGCGTCGATCTCGATGGCGACCGCCGTCTACAACACGCAGCCGTTCATGCTCGTCGCGCTCGGCGCGATCGTGTTCCGCGAGCGGATCACCGCGTCGACGCTCGCGTGGCTCGCGCTCGCCTTCGTCGGGCTCGTCGCCGTGGTGCGCGTCGAGCCGGCCGTGCTCGCGGTGCCGGGCGAATATCTGGAAGGTGTCGCGCTGTCGCTCGGCGCGGCGTTCCTGTATGCGATCTCGTCGATCGTCACGAAGCACCTGAAGGGCACGCCGCCGCACCTGCTCGCGTTGCTGCAGGCCGGCCTCGGCGTCCTGCTGCTCGCGCCGTTCGCGCACTTCGGCACGTTGCCGGCGACCGCCGGGCAGTGGCTCGACCTCGTCGTGCTCGGCGTCGTGAACACCGGCCTGATGTATGTGCTGCTGTACGGCGCGATCCAGAAGCTGCCGACCGCGATGACCGGCGCGCTGTCGTTCGTCTATCCGGTCGTCGCGATCGTCGTCGATCACGTCGCGTTCGGGCAGACGCTCGCGTGGACGCAGGTGGTCGGCGCGCTGCTGATCCTGCTCGCGGCGGCCGGCGTGAATCTCGGCTGGCGCATCGTGCCGGCCCGTCGTGCGGCCGTCGGTCACTGAAACGGTCGTGCGATTCGGTGAGCCGCCGTGGAGCAGCGCAGCAGCGCGTCGAATGCGTATTTCAGGGGCGCGTATTGCGTGGAGAGGGCGTGTGCGTGCCGAGCAAAAGCCGTGCGCGCGCACGGGTCCGGGACGCTGTAAGAAGTTGTAGGGAAACACCCGATGCGATGCGGCCGCGTCGCTCGTATGATGCGGGCTGTGACGTTGATCACGTTCACAGGATTCCGATCTCATGCCGTTCGCCTGTCAGGCTGAACGGCTTTTTTTTATGCGCCGCTTCTCGCCAGCAGACGCCGCCGCGCATCGAGCCGCGCGAGCAACGCGCGCCGCGCGTCGTCGTCCGACGCACGCCATCCCTTGATCTCGTCGCGCGTGCGCAGGCAGCCCGCGCACCAGTCGGTGCGCGGATCGATCCGGCATACGTCGGTGCACGGCGATGCGACCGTGGCGACCGGCACCGTCACCGGCACGTCGCTCATGCGGGCTCCCGCAACGCGACGTCCGCGACCGGCGCACCCGTCAGCGACACGAGTTCGTTCGGCGACAGGTTGAACACCGCGTGCGGATGGCCGGCGGCCGCCCACAGGCTGTCGAGCGCGAGCAGGTCGGCGTCGATCAGCGTGACGGGTTCGACGAGATGGCCGATCGGGCAGACGCCGCCGATCGCATAGCCGGTGTTGTCGCGCACGAACTTCGCGTCCGCGCGGCCGACCGCGCCGACTTGCGCGGCGACCTTCTTCTCGTCGACGCGATTCACGCCGCTCGCGACCACGAGCACCGGCGCGCCGTCCGACTGGCGGCGAAACAGGATCGACTTCGCGATCTGCGCGACCGAGCAGCCGAGCCCGGCCGCGGCTTCGGCCGAGGTCTTGCCGGTTTCGGCGAGCATCACGATGCCTTTCGCATGGCCGCGCTCGCGCAGCAGCAGCGCGACGCGTCGCGCGGAGTCGGGGAGGGAATCGAATGAAGCAGGTGTCGTCATGTTGAGGAATCCATCGAATACCGGGGTCATACGCAGTTCGCGGCGTCGGCCGCGCTCTGCGCCTTGGCGAGCAGGGCGCGACCGGCGCGCGACACGTTCGCGCGGCCGATCGCGTTCGAGATGAAGTCGCCGGCGGCAACGACCTGCGCGAGGTCGATGCCGGTGTCGATGCCGAGGCCCTGCATCAGGTACAGCACGTCCTCGGTCGCGACGTTGCCGGTCGCGCCCTTCGCGTACGGGCAGCCGCCGAGGCCCGCGACCGACGCATGGAAGATCTCGATCCCTTCGAACAGCGCCGCGTAGATGTTCGCGAGCGCCTGGCCGTAGGTGTCGTGGAAGTGGCCCGACAGGCGTTCGCGCGGGAACACGCGCGTGACGGCCGCGAGCACTTCGCGCGTGCGCTTCGGCGTGCCGACGCCGATCGTGTCGGCGATGTCGATCTCGTCGCAGCCGAGCGCCGCGAAGCGTTCGACGACGTCGACGACCGATGCGACCGGCACGTCGCCCTGGTACGGGCAGCCGAGCGTGCACGACACGCTGCCGCGCAGCCGCAGGCCCGCATCCTTCGCCGCCTTCGCGACGGGCTCGAAGCGCGCGATGCTCTCGGCGATGCTGCAGTTGATGTTCCGCTGCGAGAACGCCTCGCTCGCCGCGCCGAAGATCACGACTTCGTCCGCGCGTGCCGCGACCGCATTCTCGAAGCCCTTCAGGTTCGGCGTGAGCACCGAGTACACGGTGCCCGCGCGGCGCTCGATGCCGGCCATCACGTCGGCGCCGTCGGCCATCTGCGGCACCCATTTCGGTGACACGAACGACGCGGCCTCGACGTTGCGGAAGCCGGCGTGCGACAGGCGGTCGACGAGCGCGATCTTCACGTCGGTCGGCACGAAGGTCTTCTCGTTCTGCAGCCCGTCGCGCGGGCCGACTTCAACGATCTTGACGGCGGTGGGGAAGGTCATGGTTGTCTCCTGGTGTGCTTGTAGGTTCAGTAGCCGCGTGCGTAGTCGACGACGCCGCCGACGCGCTCGCCGCGCTCGAGCGCGCGGATCTTGCCGGCGATCTGGGCGACGGCCTCGTCGCGCAGCGTCTCGGCCGAGCTGTGCGGCGTGATCGTGATGCGCGGCGCGTGCCAGAACGGGTGGTCCTCCGGCAGCGGCTCGCGATGGAACACGTCGAGCGTCGCGGCGGCGATCTGGCCGCTCGCGAGCGCGTCGAGCAGGTCGGCTTCGACGAGATGCGCGCCGCGTGCGACGTTGACGACATACGCGCCGGGCGCGAGCCGTGCGAACGTGCGCGCCGCGAGGATGCCGTCGGTGTCGGGCGTGCTCGGCAACAGGTTGACGAGCACCTTCGCGCTGTCGATGCACGCATCGAATGCGCCGTCGCCGGCGAAAGTCGTCACGCCGTCGAGCTGCTTCGCGCTGCGGCTGTAGCCGCGCACGGGCAGGCCGAGCGCGGCGAGCGCGCGCGCGACTTGCGCGCCGAGGACGCCGAGGCCGAGCACGGCGACGGTGAAGCTGGCGCGCGCATGCGGTTCGAGCGGTTGCCAGCGGCGCTCGCGCTGCAGCACTTCGTATTCGTCGAAGCGGCGCAGGTAGCGCAGCACCGCGTGCGTCACGTATTCGACCATCTGCTGCGCCATGCCCGAATCTTCGAGCCGCACGAGCGGCACGTGCCGCGGCAGCGTGCCCGGATGCGCGTGCTCGAGCGCGAGCAGCGCGTCGACGCCGGCGCCGAGGTTGAAGATCGCGCGCAGGCCGTCGCGCGGGGCGAAGAATTCGCGCGGCGCGCGCCAGACGAGCGCGTAGTCGGCGGCGGCCGTGTCGCCCGGCTGCCACGCGCGCAGTTCGGCTTCCGGCAGCGCATGCGCGATCGCGTCGCGCCACGCGCCTGCTTCCTGGTGCGGGGAATGGAACAGGATCTTCATTGGATGACGGCGCGCGCGCCGGCGAAGCGCGTCACGGGAACGGCGAGCGGGGCCGGGCGCGGCGCGCCGGCGGGCGTAGCGGACATCGGGCGTCTCCTGACGACCGGGCGCCCGGCGCGTCGGCGCCCGGCCCCGGTTTCGTGTGAAGCTGACGGGAAGCCCACATTCTACGGTCTCGCGGCGCATCGCGCGCCGGTGCACGGGGCGGGCGGACGCCCCCGATGGCCCGCCCCCGGATGGCCGGCCCACTTAAAAGCAAAGCACAAAATATTGGTTCGGCCGCCGCGGACGCCGCGCCACAATCGAATCCCGTCTTCAAGCAAGCGAGGGCAATCATGCGCGCATGCAGCAAATCGGCGTGGCCGCCGCGGCTCGTCACCGTTCCGGGCCTGCACGGCAGCGAAGGCGCTCACTGGCAGACCTGGCTCGAACGGCAGTTCCCGCGCTCGCTGCGCGTCGAACAGGACGACTGGGATGCGCCCGATCTCGCGCGCTGGGCGCAATCGGTGCGCGCGTTGCTCGACCGCGAACGCGGCCCGTTCGTGCTGGCCGCGCACAGCTTCGGCTGCCTCGCGGCCGCGCATGCGCTTGCTCAGTGGCCGCATACGGGCGATGTCGCGGGCGTGCTGCTCGTCGCGCCCGCCAGTCCGAAGAAATTCACGTTTGCCGGGCCGTTCGACGCGCGCCGGCTCGCCGTGCCGTCGATCGTGATCGGCAGCGAAACCGATCCGTGGATGCCGCTCGGCGACGCGCGCACGCTCGCGCAGCACCTGGGCAGCGCGTTCGTGAACCTCGGCGACGCGGGGCACATCAATACCGCGGCCGGCTTCGGGCCGTGGCCGCGCGCGAAGTACTTCATCGACACGCTCGTCCACTGCGCGGCACCGCTGCGCTTTCGCGACGCGGACGACGGCTTCGAAACCGCGCTCGTCGACCGCGCGCTCGCGCACGCGGTCTGACGCGCCGGGCGGGCGGCGCGTGCCGCGCGGCGGCTGTCGCGGCATCGCGCGCCGTTGCGCGCGCGGCGCACGCACGGGCCTGACGCCGCCCGGATCCGAATCGCTCGGCCGGCCGGGCTCGGCATGGCCCGCGAGGTGGCGCGACGTCATGCCGTTTGCGCCACCGCCGACCGTGACGTCATGTCAGCGACACCTCCCAACGAAATCCCACCGCTCGCCCCGAGCGGGTCCGACTCACATCACGTGGTGACGGGATCAGCCCGGTGACGACGCGGCCGCGCTGGAGGCGGCTGCGTTCGCGGCGGGCTTCGCATCGTCGTCGTCATCGGGCGGGTAATGCACGACGGGCGGCGCGAGCGGCGCGGCATCGGACGCGGCGGTATTCGCGCGCGCGTCGCTGTTGAACGCGCTGGCGGCGCCGCTCGATGCGCCGCCGGCCTGCTGCGCGGCGTCGGTCGCGTTGGCGTCGTGCGGCGCGTCGTCGCTGCAGGCGGCGACGAAAACGGCGGCACACAGAACGACGGCGACGAAAACGCGACGCATGACTTCTCTCCTGGCAGGCTGATCGGGAAACGTTTTCGAGTATGCCGCCGCGATGCGACGTTTCGGTGAATCGTTTGCGATGCGAGTGCAATCGCGACCTGTTTTCGTCAGGCTGACGGAACGCCTTCGCGGCAATCCGCCGCCATGCGTGGCGGAATTTCCCGGCAGAGACGGATGCTGCGCGCATTTACACGGCGCGCAACGACGCGACCCGGCCCCGGCGACGCGAGCGCCATGCGCGTCGTGGCACGTGCACCCGGCAACTTGCGACCGATGTGTGGCCGGATGCGCCGGAAAACCGGGCGTTATTGCCGCTTCGCCAGCGAACGGCCAGCCGCGCGCCAGCGTGCTGTCATGAAGGCAGGGTCAGCGGCAACGTGTTCCGTCTGCCCCCCGGCGCGCGTCGCGCACGGATGACCGGCGCGGCACATCGGCGTTGCCCCGCCGTTTCGCGGCACCGGAATTGCTCAATGCAGATGCGCGTGCCGACCGCGCCGCCATCCGGGCGCGGGCGGCACATCCGCGTCCGTCAACCATGGAGCGAGCAGAAGCCATGTCCAGCGATCGATCCGACTCTCCGTCTGCCGAACCGGCGCGCGATGCCGCCCCGTCGCCGCGCGGGCCCGGCCATTCAGCGGCGCCGCGGTTGCCGCACGATACGCCGTCCAGTGCCGCGCGGCGCCACTTCCTGCAATCCGCGGCGGCTGCCGCGACCGTCAGCGCCGCATCGCACGTTCATCCGCAGCCGTCGTACGCGGCATCCACGCCGGCCGCGCCCCGCCGCGATACGGTGCCGGCGCAGCCCGTGCGTTTCGACATCAACGGGCGCGCGTACACGCTGCAGCTCGAACCGCGCGTCACGCTGCTCGACGCACTGCGCGAATACGCCGGGCTCACGGGCACGAAGAAGGGCTGCGATCGCGGGCAGTGCGGCGCATGCACGGTGCTCGTCGACGGGCGGCGCATCAACGCATGCCTGACGCTCGCGGTGATGCACGAAGGCGCGCGGATCACGACCGTCGAAGGGCTCGCGCGCGGCGGCGTGCTGAGCCCGGTGCAGCGCGCGTTCGTCGAATGCGATGCGTTCCAGTGCGGCTACTGCACGTCCGGCCAGCTCTGCTCGGCGACCGCGCTGCTCGACGAGTTCGCGGCGGGGGCCGGGAGCGCCGCCACCGACGACGTGCGGCGCCGTCCCCCGCAGCTGTCGGACGACGAGATCCGCGAGCGCATGAGCGGCAACCTGTGCCGCTGCGGCGCGTACCCGAACATCGTCGCCGCCGTGCGCGCCGCGCACGCGGCGCGCGGCTAGCCGACGGAGGGCACCGCAATGGAAGCGATCTCCTACGAACGCGCGACCGACGTCGCCGGCGCCGTGCGCGCGGCGCAGCGGCCCGGCGCTGCATTCATCGGCGGCGGCACGAACCTGCTGGACCTGATGAAGGGCGGCGTCGCGCGGCCCGTCACGCTCATCGACATCACGCGGATCGCGGGCCTGGATACGGTCGATGCGCTGCCCGGCGGCGGCGTGCGCATCGGCGCGCTCGTGCGCAACAGCGATGCGGCCGATCATCCGCGCCTGCGCGCCGACTATCCGCTGCTGTCGCAGGCGCTGCTCGCCGGCGCATCCGCGCAATTGCGCAACATGGCGACCGTCGGCGGCAACCTGATGCAGCGCACGCGCTGCCCGTATTTCTACGATCCCGCGTTCGCGCAGTGCAACAAGCGCGAGCCGGGCAGCGGCTGTGCGGCGATCGGCGGCCACAACCGGATGCACGCGATCCTCGGCGCCAGCCCCCAGTGCGTGGCGGTGAACCCGTCGGACATGAGCGTCGCGCTCGCCGCGCTCGACGCCGTCGTGCAGGTGAGCGGCCCGCGCGGCGCGCGGCAGATTCCGATCGCATCGTTTCACCGCTTGCCGGGAGATCGTCCCGACCTCGACACGACGCTCGAGCCGGGCGAGCTGATCACCGCGCTGGACTTGCCGCCGCCGCGCTTCGCCGACCATGCGCACTATCTGAAAGTGCGCGATCGCGCGAGCTACGCGTTCGCGCTGGTGTCGGTCGCAGCTGCGCTGCGGATGGATGGCCCGCGTGTCGCCGACGCACGGATCGCGCTCGGCGGCGTCGCGCACAAGCCGTGGCGGGCGATGGAGGCGGAAGCGCATCTCGCGGGCCGCACACCGACCGACGCGACGTTGCGCGAGGCGGCCGCGCTGGCGTTGCGCGACGCGCGTCCGCTCGACGGTAACGGCTTCAAGGTCGCGCTCGCGCAGCGGGCGATCGTCCGTGCGGTCGAAACGGCAGCCGCCATGCCGGGAGGTGCAGCATGAACACGATGACGGGACAACCGCTGGACCGTGTCGACGGCGTGCTCAAGGTGACGGGCGGCGCACACTACGCGGCCGAATTCTCCGATGCGCGGCTCGCGCACGCGGTGCTCGTGACGAGCACGATCGCATCCGGGCGCATCGAGTCGATCGATGCGGCGCGCGCCCGCGCGATGCCTGGCGTGCTGATCGTGATCACGCACGAGAACGCGATGCGGCTGCCCAACGGCGGCCGGCCGCCGCTGTCGCCGCCCGCCGGGCGCCGGCTCACGTTGCTGCAGGACGACACGGTGCGCTACAGCAACGAACCCGTCGCGGTCGTCGTCGCCGAAACGCTCGAGCAGGCGACCGACGCCGCGCATGCCGTGCACGTGCGCTATCGCGCGAGCGAGGCCGTGGCGGATTTCGCGCAGGCGAAGCGCGACGCGCGCGTGCCGCCGAAGCAGCAGGGCCGCCCGATGGATACGCAGCGCGGCGACGTCGATGCGGGCCTGCGCGAAGGCGCGGTGCGCATCGACGCGACCTATACGACGCCGATGCAGCATCACAACCCGATCGAGCCGCATGCGACGATGGCGCGCTGGGACGGCCCGACGCTCACGCTGCACGATGCGACACAGGGCGTGTCGGGCGCGAGCACGGCGGTGGCCGCGGTCTTCGGCATCGCGCCGGACCACGTGCGCGTGATTTCACCGTTCCTCGGCGGCGGCTTCGGCTGCAAGGGTTCGTCGTGGTCGCACGTGTCGTTGTGCGCGATGGCCGCGAAGCAGGTCGGGCGCCCGGTTCGTCTCGCGCTGACGCGGCCGCAGATGTTCGGCCCGGTCGGCGGTCGGCCGTTCACCGAACAGCGCGTCGTGCTGGCCGCCCGCCACGATGGCACGTTGACGGCGATGCGCCACGACACGATCGCCACCACGTCGACGTTCGAGGACTGGATGGAGATGTGCGGGATGCCGTCGCGGATCATGTACGCGGTGCCGAACCACGCGACCACGCACCGGATCGTGTCGCTGAACGTCGGCACGCCGACGTTCATGCGCGCGCCCGGCGAGGCGTCGGGCTCGTTCGCGCTGGAATCGGCGATGGACGAACTCGCGTGGCGGCTCGGCATGGACCCGGTCGCGCTGCGGCTCGCGAATTACGCGGCGGTCGATCCGCAGGACGGCAAGCCGTGGTCGAGCAACAAGCTGCGCGAATGCTACGAGGTCGGCGCGCGGCGCTTCGGCTGGTCGCGCCGCACCGGCGCGCCGCGCACGATGCGCGACGGCGACACGCTGATCGGCCTCGGGATGGCGGCCGCCACGTATCCGGCGAACCGCAGCGAAGCGTCGGCGCGGGCGCGCATCTTGCCGGACGGCACGGCCGAAGTCGCGTCGGGCACGCAGGACATCGGCACCGGCACCTACACGGTGATGACGCAGGTCGCGGCCGATGCGCTCGGTTTCTCGCCGCAGAACGTGCGCTTCGCGCTCGGCGATTCCAGCCTGCCGCGTGCGCCCGTATCGGGCGGCTCGCAGTCGGCGGCGAGCGTGGCGCCGGCCGTGCGCGAGGCCGCGCTGCAGGCGCGCGCGAAGCTGGTCGCGCTGGCGGTCGCCGCCCCCGGATCGCCGCTGCACGGCGCCGGGGCCGACGACGTGACGGTCGACAACGGCTGGGTCGTGCATCGCGGCGACCCTTCGCGGCGCGATCCGGCCGCGGCGGTGATCGCGCGCGCGGGCGGTCAGCCGATCGACGCGCAGGCGACGACGAAGCCGGGCGACGAGAAGTCGCGCTATGCGTCTCATTCGTTCGGCGCGGTGTTTGCCGAAGTGCACGTCGATGCCGAGCTCGGCACGATTCGCGTACCGCGCATCGTTGGCGTCTACAGCGTCGGCAGCCTGCTCAACGCGAAAACGGCGCGCAGCCAGTTGATCGGCGGGATGGTGTGGGGGCTCGGCACCGCGCTCGAGGAAGGTTCGCATCTCGACGTGCGGCACGGCCGCTTCACGAATGCGAATCTCGCTGAATATCACGTGCCCGTGAACGCGGACATCGGCGAGCTGGATGTGAGTTTCGTCGACGAGCGCGACACGCATTTCAATCCGCTCGGCATTCGCGGCATCGGCGAGATCGGCATCACCGGCGTGCCGGCCGCGATCGCCAATGCGGTCTATCACGCGACCGGCGTGCGGGTGCGCGATCTGCCGATCACGCTCGACAAGGTGGCGATGCCGATGCGGGCGTGAGCGCCGGCGTCAGCGCCGCGGCGTCCTGCGCCGCACCTCGCTGCGCAGCCAGTCGAGCCACGTGCGGATCGCCGCTTCGTGCGGATGGCCGGGGCGCCACACGACGTAGTGCGCATATACGTCGGCAATGCGCACCGTCGACACGCGCACGAGCGTGCCGTTCGCGAGCTCGGGCTCGATCAGCGAGCGGCGCGCGAGGGCGACGCCGCGCCCCTTCAGCGTCGCGTCGATCAGCGCGTTCGGATCGGTGAAACGCGGCGCGCGTGCGGATTCGGTGAGGTCGAGCCGCGCGGCCTGGAGCCACGGTTCCCACGGTTGGGCGGGATGACGCAGCAGCGTCGCGCGCACGAGATCGGCCGGCACGCGCGGCGCGACGCCGTCGCGATTGCGGTACGCGGGGCTCGCGACCGGAAAGATCGTCTCGTTCATCAGCTTCTCGGCGACGACACCCGGCCACGTGCCGGGCCCGTAGCGCAGCGCGACGTCGATGCGGTCGCGCTTGCGCAGCGGTGCGAGCGCCACGTCCGGGTGCAACACGATCGCGATGCGCGGATGCGCGGCCGCGAAGCGCGGCAGGCGCGGCGCGAGCCAGCGCTCGGCGACGCTCGGCAGCACGCTGACGTTCAGCGTGACGTCGCAGGTGCGCGGGCGACTGCGCACGGTGAGCGCCGGCTCGAACGCGCGCTCGAGCACGCTGAGGCCCTGGCGTACCTGCAGTGCGAGCGCGTGCGCTGCGTGCGTCGGCGTCGCGCCGTTACGTTCGCGCGTGAAGAGCGGATAGCCGAGCTGCGCCTCGAGCGCGCGGATGTGCTGGCTGACGGCGCCTTGCGTGAGCGCCAGTTCATCGGCCGCACGCGTGAAGCTCTGCAGCCGCACGGCGGTCTCGAACGCGCGCAGCGTCTGCAGCGGAGGAAGGTGGATGCGTCGCATGCGGGTATTAGTAACACTAATGTCCGAGCACGACAATTCATCGTTTGCGGCCGGCGGGCACGCGTTCCTACACTCGGTTCCGTCTTCCACCTCCCCGTCGGGCCCCACCACCATGAACGCCTATCGTCTCTATCTTTCGCCGGGCGCCTGCTCGCTTGCCGTCCACATCGCCCTCGAGGAAACCGGCGCGCCGTTCGACGTCGAGATCGTCTCGGTGCAGAAGCAGCAAAACCTCGAGGCGCGCTATCTCGCGATCAACGCGAAGGCGCGCGTGCCGGTGCTCGCGATTCCGGGCGAGCCGCACGTGCTGACCGAAACGCCGGCGATCCTCACGTATCTCGCGCGCCGTTATCCCGAGGCGCAATTGCTGCCGTTTGGGGACCCGCTGCGCGAGGCACGGTGCCACGAATGGCTCGCGTGGCTGGTCGGCTGGGTGCATGGCGTCGGCTATGGCGCGCTGTGGCGGCCGGGCCGCTTCATCGGCGATCCGGCCCTGCATGGCGAGGTCCGTGCGCATGGCCGACGCACGATCGAAGCCGCGAACGAAACGATCGAAGCCGCGCTCGCCGACGGCCGTACGTGGGCCGAG
Organism: Burkholderia sp. HI4860; assembly: GCF_002223045.2. NCBI lineage: Bacteria > Pseudomonadati > Pseudomonadota > Betaproteobacteria > Burkholderiales > Burkholderiaceae > Burkholderia > Burkholderia sp. HI4860. The sequence continues at coordinate 2,155,552 of NZ_NKFO02000003.1, forward strand.
CCGGGCGCGCATTCGATCGTCGATCCGTTCCTGTTCGTGCTGTATCGCTGGGGCGTCGCGATCGGGCTCGACATGACGCGGCATGCGGCTTGGACTGCCCACGCGCAGCGCGAGGCCGAGCGGCCGGCGTCGCGGCGTGCGCTGGCGCGCGAGGCGGCCTGACGGATTGCGCGGGCGTCGTGGCGTGCGCGGCGACGCCCGCGTGAGACGGGCGGCTGCTATTTCGCGGCGAACAGCGGATGGGTCGCGCCGGCGACCAGCGCGGCCGCGAGCCACACCACGCTCCACGAACTGACCGCGAGCAGCGGTGGAATCGCGAGCGGCGTCGCGAACAGCCCGAGGTAGACGATCGTATTGGCCATCCCGAGTGCGGTGCCCGCCTGATTCGCGCCTGCGAGCGTCGCGAGCTCCGTGTACGCGACGCCGTGCCACGCGGACACGCAGATGCCGGCGAACACGAGAATCGCGACGATCGCGGCGAGCGGCACGTGCGCATGGCCAGCCGTTGCGGCGGCGAGCAGCGCGAACGAGCCGGCCGCGACGAATACCGATCCGCGCAGATACGCGCGCCGGTTGCCGTGCCGGTCGGTATGACGGCCGCTCCACACGCGCATCACCATCGCGCCGAGTTGCAGCGTGACCATCGCCGCGCTGATGCCGGCGAGGCCGAGCCGGCCGAAGTCGTGCAGGAACACCGTCGCGAACGTGAGCACCGCGAACTGCGGCGCGCACAGCAGGCCGATGCCGAGCACGATGCGCCACACGGGGCCGCTCGCGAGCGGGTTGCGCTCCTGCCGCGCGGATGGCTGCCGCTCGACGGGGCGATGCGCGGTGGGGTGCGTCACGGCCGGTTCGGCCGGCGGCTCGTGCAGCCAGCGCCAGGTGAGCGCGGCCGATCCCGCGCACAGCAGCATCAGCGCGCCGAATACCGCGGCAAAGCCGATATGCGACGCGAGCGACGGTAGCAGCGCCGCGCCGATGCCGCCGCCGAGCGGCACGGCCGTCTGCCGGATGCTCATCGCGAGCCCGCGTTCGCGCTCCCCGAACCAGCGCATCACCGCGCGCCCGCTCGACCCGTTCACGCTGCCGCCGAGCAGGCCGACGCAGCACATCGCCACGACGACGCGCATCAGCGGCGGCACGCCGTGCGCGGTCGGGACGATCGTGCACACCATCAGCGCGAACATCGCGGCCGTCGCGACGAGCCCGGCGAGCAGCACGCGGCGGTCGCCGAAGCGGTCGGCGGCCATCCCCCACGGCAGCTCGGACAGCGCGACGCCGAAGCCGAGCGCGCCGAGCACGAGGCCGAGCGCGCCGTTGTCGAGGTGATAGGCCGTGCGCATCCACACGGCCGTGGTCGGAATGCCGGCCGCTGCGGCCGAAAAGCTCATGTTCGCGGCGACGCCGGCCGCCAGCACGCGCCAGCGATGAGCCGCGCCGCGCACGTCGCGGGCGGGCGAGGAGGGGGAAGCGATGCACGAGGTATCCATGACGGCAGGCCCGAGTGGAAATTGACATCCACAGTCTGGCGACCTACATTCATCCTGAAAATCGGAAAGTTCTTGATGAATTGTTCGATAAAACAGGATGGTTGAGATGTCCGGACACGACATTCCTCACGACGACGGCGAGTCGCTCGCGCTGGCCGATGCCACGCTGGCCCGGCCCAACTTCGACGTGGCGGCGCTGCGCAGCCTCGTCGCCGGGGTGGATCTCGGCAGTTTTGCGAAGGCGGCCGACCGCGTCGCGCGCTCGTCGTCGGCGGTGAGCGCGCAGATCCGCAAGCTCGAGGAGCAGGCCGGCACGCCGCTGTTCGTGAAGGCCGGGCGCGGGCTGGCGCTGACCGATGCCGGCGACGCGATGCTGCGCTATGCGCGGCGGATGATCGAGCTGAACGACGAGGCGGCCGCGGCCGTGCGCGGCATGAATCTCGACGGCTGGGTGCGGGTCGGGCTGCAGGAGGATTTCGGCGAGGCGATTCTGCCCGACGTGCTCGGGCGGTTCGCGCGTGCGCATCCGAAGGTGCGGATCGAGGCGCGCGTGGCACGCAATGCCGACTTGCTCGACCGGCTCGACGCGAACCAGCTCGATCTCGCGCTGGTGTGGGGAGACCCGGCGTCGGCGGCGCTGGTGGCGCGCGCGGGGATCGATAGCGAAGCGATCGCGCAGGTGCCGATGCAGTGGGTCGGGGCGGCGGGTTCGGTTGCGGGCGGCTTCGGCATGCCGGGCGGTGGTGCGCAGGAGGACGGCGGCGCGGACGAAACGGGCGACCGAGCGGTGCGAGAGTCCGGCGAGCCGCTGCCGCTCGTCGTGTTCGACCGGCCGTGCCGGTTCTTCGGTGCGGCGACCGGTGCGCTCGACCGCGCGGGCGTGCCGTGGCGCGTTGCGTTCACGACACCGAGTCTCGCCGGGCTATGGGCCGCGGCGGCGGCCGGCCTCGGGCTGACGGTGCGCTCGCAGTACGGGCTGCCCGCGTCGGTGCGCGTGCTCGATGCGGCTTCGTGCGGGCTGCCGGCCCTGCCGAGTTTGCCGCTGATATTGCTGCGGCGCACGTCGTCGGCGACGCCGACCGTCGATCGGCTCGCGCGGATCGTGAAGCAGGCGGTGCAGGATGCGACGGAGGGGACGGGGGTGGCGCTGGCGGCATGACGAAACCTTCGATTGCCGTGGCAGGGTGTTGTTCGGCACGCCCTCTGCCGATCGGTCGAATGGATCGATCAGGTGAACCTGACTACAGTGATGATCACTTGAAACGGAGGTCATCATGCGAAACGCAAATACGCCCGGCGCCAGTGCGGTCGATCCGGCCCAAAGGGCAGATGCCACGGTCCGCGGTGACGGGGCGTCAACTGATCGACTCGTGCCCGGCAATCCACCTGTTCGGTTCGGTGTCCTGCAAGGGCAGGCGTGGATCGCGGACGATTTCGATGCCCCGCTGCCTGATTACCTGCTGGATGCCTTCGAAGGGCGCTGATGCGGCTGTTGCTCGATACGCACATCTTTTTGTGGATCGTGACCAATGACCCCAGGCTGAGCGCAAGGGCGCGCCGACTGATCTCGGCCGCCGACGTACGTTTCGTCAGCAGCGCGAGTATCTGGGAGGCCGCCATCAAGGCCGGCCTGGGGAAGCTCGATATCGACGTCGGCAAGCTGATCCGAGCGATCGGCGCGAGCGGGATTCGCGAGCTACCCGTTCGGGCCGTGCATGGGGCCGCGGTCCGGGATCTGCCGCACCACCATCGTGATCCATTCGATCGCTTGCTGGTCGCGCAGGCCCGTCACGAGCCGCTTCAGCTCGTGACAGCCGATGCCTATCTCGCGCGGTACGACCTGTCTCTCGTTCTGACAGTTTGAAGCAATCTGTCGGGGCGAAATCCATCGGTCGCCTGCACGTCATGTGGCGTCGCGGTTCATGCTGCCGCGACGTCCGGCTCGATTTCATCCAGTTCCGCACAAATGGCCGCCAACCGCTCCTTCAACCCTTCACTCGCCGGTACGAACGGCAGCCGCAACCCGTCCTCGCACCACCCTTGCGCGGCCAGCACGGCCTTCACCGGCGCCGGGTTCGGCTCCGCGAACAGCGCCGCGACGAGCGGCTGCAGCGCGACCGACAGGCGCCGCGCATCGGCGAGCCGGCCGTCGCGCAGCAGCGTATGGATGCGCACATGCCATTCGGGCAGCACGTGCGCGCTGCTCGCGATCGCGCCGTGCGCACCGGTGCACATCGCCGCGAAGTTCTGGTTGTCGTCGCCGGACAGGATCGCGAGCGGCGTGTCGTGCACGAGCCGGCTCATCCGGTCGAGCGTGCCGCCGCATTCCTTGATGCCCGCGACGCGCAGGTCGCGCGCGAGCGCCTGCAGCGTGTCCAGTTCGACGTTCACGCCGGTGCGGTACGGGATGTTGTAGACGAGCACCGGCAGGTCGGCCGCGTCGACGATCGCCTCGACGTGGCGGCGGATGCCGTCCTGCGTCGGCCGCACGTAGACGGGGGGCGTGACGAGCAGCCCGTCGGGCCGCAGCGCCGCGAGTTCGCGCGCACGGGCCGCTGCGAAATGTGTCGCGCTCGCGGTCAGCCCGACGACGATCGGCAGCCCCGGCGCCGCGTCGCGCAGCGTCGCGAACACCGCGTCCTGTTCGCGTGCGTCGAGCAGCACGCCTTCACCGGTCGTCGCGCCCGCGACGAAGCCCGCGAGGCCCGCGGCTGCATAGTGGCGCGCGAGTCGCGCGAGCGCGGCATGGTCGATTTCGCCGTGGTGGAACGGCGTGATGATCGGCAGCCAGATACCTTCGAAACGTGTGTTCATGCAAAGCCTCAGGATGGAAACGGAGTGGGAAGGAACCGTTCCGTCGGCGAAGAGCCGGAGCGAGGCGTGCGAGCAAGGAGAAAGAAACGACCTGCGGGCATCCCGTCCGGCATTCGCCTGACGGGACGCGACGTCCCCGTCAGTCGAGGAGTCGTTTTTTCAGTTTCAGCCCGGCCGCGCGCGCACCTGCCGCGACGGCGGCGAGGATCGGAAGCGAGCGCAGGGCAGCGGACATGGAGGAACCGGGAAAATGGGCTTAGCGGCGATCTTAACATCGGATCCGATCCGCGCGCGAGGGCACGCCATCGTTTAGCAGGATTCGAGATTTGCTTTCCACGACTGATTGGAAAGGGCGCCGCGCCCGGCCGCTAGAATGCCCGCTTACGTTTCGATGACAGCGCGTACGCGTGCCGTCACGCACATTCACCACCACTGGAAACGGGGCATATCACGATGGCAAGCATGAAGGGGATCGGCCGCTGGCTGCACACGGGCGCGGCGGCGGCGCTGGTCGTGGCGGCAACGGCCGCGCACGCGGATACGTCGATCCTGAACGTGTCGTACGACGTGACGCGCGAACTGTACAAGGACATCAACGCGGGTTTTGCCGCTGCCTACAAGCAGAAGACCGGCGAGACGGTCGCGATCAAGCAGTCGCACGGCGCGTCGAGCGCGCAGGCGCTGTCGGTGCTGCAAGGGCTGCAGGCCGACGTCGTGACGATGAACCAGCCGAACGACATCGACCTGCTCGCCGAGCGCGGCCAGCTGCTGCCGAAGGACTGGCGCGCGCGTTTCCCGGACAACAGCTCGCCGTACTCGACGACGATGGTGTTCCTGGTGCGCAAGGGCAACCCGAAGGCGATCAAGGACTGGAGCGATCTCGCGAAGCCGGGTGTCCAGGTGATCATCGCGAACCCGAAGACGTCGGGCAACGGCCGCTATGCGTATCTCGCCGCGTGGGGCTTCCAGAAGCAGAAGGGCGCGACCGACCAGCAGGCGATCGACTTCGAGAAGGCGATCTTCCGCAACGTGCCGGTGCTCGACTCCGGCGGCCGCGGCGCGACGACGACGTTCACGCAGCGCGGCATCGGCGACGTGCTGGTCACGTTCGAGAACGAAGTCGCGCTGATGGACACCGGCGCATCGGGCGCGCAGTTCGACGCGGTGTATCCGTCGGCGAGCATTCTCGCGGAGCCGCCCGTCGCCGTCGTCGACAAGGTCGTCGACAAGAAGGGCACGCGCAAGGTCGCGCAGGCGTATCTCGACTACCTGTACACGCCCGAAGCGCAGGAAATCATCGCGCAACACCATCTGCGCCCGCGCGACGCGAACGTGCTGAAGAAGCATGCGGCCGAATTCAAGTCGTTGAAGACGTTCAGCGTCGAGCAGGTCTTCGGCAGCTGGGCGAACGCGCAGAAGACGCACTTCGCGGACGGCGGCACGTTCGACCAGGTGATCGTCGACCGCAAGTGAGCGTCCACCGCAGGTGAGCGTCGACCGCAGGTGAGCGCCGCGCGCTCGCCCACACGCCGACGACGCAGCCGGCCGCTTCCGCGGCCGGCTTTTTTTGCGCCGCGCGACCGGTAGCGCGACGGATTTCCATTCCGAACCGGCACGCATACCCGACCGCCGCCGCGCGTGCTACGCTCTTCGCCTCCCAGCTTTCGGCACCGCGCGATGAACGTCGATTCGTCCTCCCCAGCCTCCCGCGGCCGTGGCCGCAAGCTCTGGTCGGGCACTCGCCCGGTGATCGCGTACGGGATGCCGCCGCTCGGCTGGCGCGACCTCTATCACCGCGCGCTGACGGTGAGCTGGCCCGTATTCTTCCTGTCGCTCGCCGTGCTGTTCCTGCTGCTCAACGGCGCCTTCGCGACGCTCTACCTGCTTGGCCATGCGCCGATCGCGAACCAGTCGCCGGCCGGCTTCGGCGGCGCGTTCTTCTTCAGCGTCGAGACCCTTGCGACCGTCGGCTACGGCGACATGCATCCGCAGACCGTCTATGCGCACCTGGTCGCGACGTTCGAGATCTTCGTCGGGATGTCGGGCATTGCGATGGCCACCGGGCTCGTGTTTGCGCGGTTTTCGCGGCCGCAGGCTAAGATCCTGTTCGCACGCTACGCGATCGTCCGGCCGTTGAACGGCAGGATGACGCTGATGGTGCGCGCCGCGAATGCGCGCCAGAACGTGATTGCCGAGGCGCAGGCGAAACTGCGGCTGATGCGCGTCGAAGGCACGCACGAGGGCTATACGCTGCGCAAGATCCACGACCTGGCGCTCGTGCGCAGCGAGCATCCGATCTTCCTGCTCGGCTGGAACCTGATGCACGTGATCGACGAATCGAGTGCGCTGTTCGGCGAGACACCCGAGTCGCTCGCCGCGCGCGACGCGTCGTTGCTGATCACGATCGAAGGCTCGGACGAGACGACCGCACAGGTGATGCAGGCGCGTCATTCCTGGGAGCATCACGAGATCCGCTGGCGTCACCGCTATGTCGACCTGATGCACGACGAAGACGGCATCACGCACATCGACTACACGCATTTTCATGAGGTGGTGCCGGTCGACGCCGATACCGACGAGCGCGGCTCGCCGGGCGCGGTGGTCAATGCCGGTGCCGCGACGTCGGGCCCTGCCACGTAGGCATGCTCGCGGGCGGCGGGTAGCGCCGCCCACGCGCTGCACATCGACACGTCACGCATGCAGCAGGCGCGCCGCTTCGCGCTGTTCGATCGCGACCGCGCGGCGGAATGCGTCGCGGTCCTCGGCGCGCGCGACGTAGTCGCCGAGCACGCCTTCGTGCGGCAGCAGATGCGAGTCGAACGCGATCTTCAGCGTGCTGGCGAGCAGCAGGTCGGCTGCGGTGAAGCGGTCGCCGACGAGCCACGGAGCATGGGCGAGCGCTTGCGCGAGTGCGCGCTGCACGCGCGTGATGTTGCCCCAGCCGAACGCAACCGGATTGCCCGACGCACCGGTGAATTTTTCGGCCATCGCCGGTTCGAGGCAGGTCGGCGTGAAGAACATCCATTGGAGGAAGCGGCCGCGCAGCGGATCGTCGGGCGCGACGCCGAGCCCGGCGCCCGGGCAGCGGTCGGCAAGATAGAGCAGCACCGCGCCCGATTCGGCGAACGGCATGCTGCCGTCGTCGAGCGCGGGCAGCTTGGCCATCGGGTTGACCTGCACGAACGCGTCGCTGCCCTGTTCGTGCGAACGCAGGTCGATCGGCACGAGTTCGTACACCACGCCGAGTTCTTCAAGCATCCACAATGCCCGGAATGCCCGGGTCTTCGGCCAGTAGTAGAGCTTCATCGTGCCTCCGCGTTGGGGTGCAGCTGTCGGTCCGGTGGATGCTCCAGCGTACCCGAGCAGCGGCGGTTCGGACAGGGGCGCCCGGCTAGGGGCGCTATCTGCGTGTACTGGCCAGATGCGTTGTGTGTCGAGCGTGAATCAAGCAGAAGACCGGGCAAAGCCTTATGGCACAAGGAGGTATTTCAATAACTAGTTATATTTAAACTAGTTATAAATTTTACGGAAAAGTCCGGTGCAGGCCGGCATCCTGCACACGGCATCACGGAGCCCGCAGCGTCCGTGCACACGCCAACACGGGCATTGCTCCGCAACCGCCGATGCATCCAGAAACAGGGAAATCATGGGAGGCAACTCACGCATGGCAAACGACGATCGCACCACGATCATTCCGAGAAGAACGCCGGAATCGGCGGCGATGGTGGCCGAGGTCAAGCGGGCGATGTCGATCGCCGCGAGGATCAATCGCCTGACGTTCGACGATGTTGCCGAAGTTCGCACATTATTCGGAGAACTGATCGGCACGCAGGTGGACGACGGCTTCGTGCTGATCCCGCCGTTCCATGCGACAGGCGGCACCGGCATGAAGCTCGGGCGCAATGTGTTCATCAACCAGAACTGCACGTTCTACGATCTCGGCGGGCTCGAGATCGGCGATGACGTGATGATCGGGCCGAACGTCAGCCTCATCACGTCCGGCCATCCCGTCGAACCTTCGCGGCGGCGGGACTTCGTCGTCGCGAAGCCGATCGTGATCGAACGGAACGTCTGGATCGGCGCCGGCGCGACGATCATCGGCGGTGTGACGGTGGGGGAGAACTCGGTGGTGGCTGCCGGGGCCGTCGTCACGCGGGATGTTCCGCCGAATGTGCTGGTCGGCGGCAATCCGGCGGTAGTCATCCGGTCGATTGTCGAGTAATCCGACGCGAGGGTGCATGCCCGTTCGAGGCAGCCGGGATGGACGGATGTGGATAACCCACCCCCGAGGCGACTCGAAACACTGTGTATTTGAACGGTGAGCGCGCCGCCGAGGCAGTCTGGATGGAGCTTTCCGGTAAATGCCCGATAACCGTCGGCGGATGCGCGGGCCGTTCCGGTCGACGGTCGGACGAAAGCCGCGCCGCGCGATCGGTTGTGGATATCCTCACGCCGAAACGACTCGGCACCCTGTGCATTTCACAGGTGAGGGTCACCGGATGATACGGAATGCTTGAAGCGGGTTGTGGACAACTCGCCCGCGAAACGACGCGAAATGCTGTGGAATTCGACGGTGAGGGCGGCGTCCGATCGGGCGATGCGCCTTTCCTGGCGCGGTTTTCCGGTCTTTGCGTGGTTCGAGGCGTCGCGCATTCTAGCCGAACGCGCGCATGCTTGGCGGAACCGCGCGTGTGCGGCGACGTGGAGATCCGGTTCCGGCTGTCACCCGGAAGGCCGTGCATTTTAACGGCGAGTGCGGGTGCGTGGTCTGCAACGTGCAGATTTCGCTGCGCCTTGCCGCGTTCGCAAACGACTCGAAGCACTGCGCAATGCAGCGGCGAGCGCGAATACGCGATCGTTGGTCGGCGCGGCAAGACGCGATCGTTTTGGCCAGCGGCTCCGTCCGACGTGGCGTGCATGTCCGGTTCGGACGCGAGCGCACGAGCGGGGCCAACGCGAGCCCCCGTGTGGATATCCGATCACCGAAACGACTCGCGACACTGTGCATTTCAACGGTGAGTGGCAGTACTCGATCGGCCGATGAGCCTTTGCCAGCAAGGATTGCCGGCCGGTCGCACCTTCCGCGGCGCGCATCCGCCATCGCATTGGTCGATGCGCATGCATGTGGATATCCTGCGTCGCGGACCACTCGACGCGCTGTGGTTTTCAACGGTGAGGGTGCCCGCGGGGATGGTCGGTAATGCCGGATCGGGCGGGGATAACCGCTGTTGCAGACACTCGAAGCCCTGTGTATTTCAACGGTGAGCGCGAGCCCGCGATTGTGCCGCATGCGCGTTGCGGCGTACATGTCCGGCCGATAAACCTGCTCGTGCCGCAGTGTGTACTTCTGCGGAGTGCGTGAATCCGCGATTGTGCGGCATGCGTGTACCTGGGCGCCCGTCCGGCGGATCGTCCGGCTCGCGACCCAGGGCGTTTCCACGGTGAGCGCAGGCCCGTGATTGCGCAGCATGCGTGTTTCAGCGTGCCTTTCCGGCTGATAAACCCGCTCGCGACCCAAAGTACTTCCACGTTGAGCGCGCGCTCGCGATTGTGCAGCATGCGGGATTCGGCACGCCTGTCCGGCCAATAAGCCCGCTCGCGATCCAGTGTATTTCCACGATGAGTGCCCGACCGCGATTGTGCGGCATGCGGGTTCCGGCATGCCTTTCCGGCTGATAAACCCACTCGCGACCCAACGTACTTCCACCATGAGCGCGAGTCTGCAATTGCCCGGCATGCGTGTTTCTGCACGCTATTCCAGTCCACAAACTCACTCACGACCCTGAGCATTCGAACGTTGAAGGCGAGCCGCCGATCGACGCAACATACCTTCGCCGATGTGGATATCCGCAGCCGAAACCCACTCGCCGCGCTGTGAATTTCAAGGGTGAGCCTCGAGGTAAGCGCCAAATTCATGCCGCCAACGATGTGGACATCCCGGCCACCAAGCCACTCGAAACGCTGTGCAATCGAATGGTGAGCGCGCGAGCCCGGTCGGCCGAGGGACGCGGTGTTGTGGACATCCAGCGTCGCCAACCAATCGCAACCCTGTGCATTTCAATGGTGAGGGTCACCGCCGAGAGGTGCCGAAACCCTTGTCAGACGGGGTGCGAGCGCCACCCGCCCCCTACCCGGAGCCGCCGTCGGGCAGCCACGCGTTTCCCGGCAAACAACCCGCCCGCCCCGACGCGCCGCCCATCCCGCCCGACCGCCGTGCGCGAAAACTCTCTCAAATCCCGGCAAAAAGCTGCGCAGTTTTTCTCACTGAGGGCCCGCCCGAGCAAGATGAGAAAAAACATTCTCGGCCGCGCGCGAAAAAATAGAGCCATTCGCTGCCGCCAGTCACGCGTCGCCCGACGCCCTGCCGAGCAGCCCAGAACAGCACAATCCGGAGACATCCCCCCATGACTGCCCGCCTGCCCGTCGACGGCACGCCTGCCCTGTCCGACTACCGCCTGACCGACAACCTGACCGCGACGCGCGGCCGGATCTTCCTGACCGGCACGCAGGCGCTGGTTCGCCTGCTGCTGATGCAGCGCACGGTCGACGCCGAACAGGGGCTCAACACGGCCGGCTTCGTGAGCGGCTATCGCGGCTCGCCGCTCGGCATGGTCGACCAGCAGCTGTGGAAGGCGAAGAAGCTGCTCGACGCCGGCGGCGTGCGCTTCCTGCCCGCGATCAACGAGGAACTCGGCGGCACGGCCGTACTCGGCACGCAGCGGGTCGAGGCCGATCCCGAGCGCACGGTCGAGGGCGTGTATGCGATGTGGTACGGCAAGGGGCCGGGCGTCGATCGCGCCGGCGACGCGCTGAAGCACGGCAACGCGTACGGTTCGTCGCCGCATGGCGGCGTGCTCGTCGTCGCGGGCGACGACCACGGCTGCGTGTCGTCGTCGATGCCGCACCAGAGCGACTTCGCGATGATCGCGTGGCACATGCCGGTCGTGAACCCGGCGAACATCGCCGACATGCTCGAATTCGGCCTGTACGGCTGGGCGCTGTCGCGCTACTCGGGCGCGTGGGTCGGTTTCAAGGCGATCTCGGAAACGGTCGAATCCGGCTCGACCGTCGACCTCGACGCGTTGCAGACGCAGTGGCCCGCGCCGGACGGCTTCACGCCGCCGGCGGGCGGCCTGCACAACCGCTGGCCCGACCTGCCGAGCCTCACGATCGAGGCGCGCCTCGCGGCGAAGCTCGACGCGGTGCGCCATTTCGCGCGCACCAACAGCATCGACAAGTGGATCGCGCCGAGCGCGCAGGCGAACGTCGGCATCGTGACCTGCGGCAAGGCGCACCTCGACCTGATGGAAGCGCTGCGCCGCCTCGACCTGACGGTGGCCGATCTCGACGCGGCCGGCGTGCGGATCTACAAGGTCGGCCTGTCGTACCCGCTCGAGATGACGCGCGTCGAAACCTTCGTCGACGGCCTGGCCGAAGTGCTCGTGATCGAGGAGAAGGGCCCGGTCATCGAGCAGCAGATCAAGGATTACCTGTACAACCGCACGGAAGGCGCGCGCCCCCGCGTGCTCGGCAAGCACGACGCCGCCGGCGCCTGCCTGCTGTCCGAGCTTGGCGAGTTGCGTCCGTCGCGCATCCTGCCGGTGTTCGCCGACTGGCTCGCGCGCCACAAGCCGGCGCTCGACCGTCGCGAACGCGTGGTCGATCTCGTCGCGCCGCAGATCCTGTCGAACGAGGCGGACGCGGTGAAGCGCACGCCGTATTTCTGCTCGGGCTGCCCGCACAACACGTCGACGAAGGTGCCCGAAGGTTCGATCGCGCAGGCCGGTATCGGCTGCCACTTCATGGCGTCGTGGATGGAGCGCGACACGACGGGGCTGATCCAGATGGGCGGCGAGGGCGTCGACTGGGCCGCGCACGCGATGTTCACCAACACGAAGCACGTGTTCCAGAACCTCGGCGACGGCACCTACTTCCACTCGGGCATCCTCGCGATCCGCCAGGCCGTGGCCGCGAAAGCGAACATCACGTACAAGATCCTCTATAACGACGCGGTCGCGATGACGGGCGGCCAGCCGGTCGACGGCAGCATCTCGGTGCCGCAGATCGCGCGGCAGGTCGAGGCGGAAGGCGTGTCGCGCTTCGTCGTCGTGTCCGACGAGCCGGAGAAGTACGACGGTCATCACGGCCAGTTCCCGACGGGTACGACGTTCCATCACCGCAGCGAACTCGACACCGTGCAGCGCGAGCTGCGCGAGACGCCGGGCGTCACCGTGCTGATCTACGACCAGACCTGCGCGGCCGAGAAGCGCCGCCGCCGCAAGAAGGGCGAATTCCCCGACCCCGACAAGCGCCTGTTCATCAACGACGCGGTGTGCGAAGGCTGCGGCGATTGCGGCGTGCAGTCGAACTGCCTGTCGGTCGAGCCGCTGGAGACGCCGCTCGGCCGCAAGCGTCGCATCGACCAGTCGTCGTGCAACAAGGACTACTCGTGCGTGAACGGCTTCTGCCCGAGCTTCGTGACGGTCGAAGGCGCCGCGCTGAAGAAGGCCGCGGGTGCCGCATTCGACGAAGCCGCGCTCGCCGTGCGGGTCGACGCGCTGCCGGTGCCGGCGACCCATCTCGACGCGGCACCGTTCGACATGCTCGTGACGGGCGTCGGCGGCACGGGCGTCGTGACGGTCGGCGCGCTGATCAGCATGGCCGCGCATCTCGAAGGCAAGAGCGCGTCGGTGCTCGACTTCATGGGCTTCGCGCAGAAGGGCGGCTCGGTGCTGTCGTTCGTGCGGATCGCATCGAGCGACCGGTGGCTGAACCAGGTGCGCATCGACACGCAGCAGGCGGACGTGCTGCTCGCGTGCGACATGGTCGTCGGCGCGAGCGCCGAAGCGCTGCAGACGGTGCGCCACGAGCGTACGCGGATCGTCGTCAACATGCACAAAATCCCGAACGCGTCGTTCGTGCAGAACCCCGACGCGAACCTGCATGCGGATGCGCTGCTCGAGAAAATGCGCCACGCGGCCGGCGACGGCTACCTGTCGAGCTGCGACGCGCAGGCGCTCGCCGCGAAGTTCCTCGGCGACTCGATCGGCGCGAACATCCTGATGCTCGGCTATGCGTGGCAGCTCGGCCTCGTGCCGGTGTCGCTCGCGGCGCTGATGCGCGCGATCGAGCTGAACAACGTCGCGGTGCCGATGAACAAGCTCGCGTTCTCGATCGGCCGGATGGCGGCCGGCGACTCGGCGGGCCTCGATGCGTTGTGGAACGCGCGTCACACGGTGGCCGCGCACGCCGCGCCGGAGACGCTCGCCGAGCTGATCGCCGATCGCGAAGCGCGTCTCGATGCTTACGGCGGCGCACGCTATGTCGAGCGCTACCGTGCGCTCGTGAGTGCGGCGCGTGCGAAGGGCGACGACGCGCTGACGCGCGCGGTCGCGACGACGTTCTACCGGCTGCTCGCGGTGAAGGACGAATACGAGGTCGCGCGGCTGTACACGGACGACGCGTTCCGCACGGCGCTCGAAGCGCAGTTCGAAGGCGTGCCGGGGCAGGCCTATCGCGTGAAGTTCAACCTGGCGCCGCCGACGGTCGCGAAGGCCGGCCGCGACGGCAGCGCGCCGAAGAAGCGCGTGTTCGGCCAGTGGATGTGGCCGGTGTTCGGCATGCTGGCGCGCGTGCGCAGCCTGCGCGGCACGTGGCTCGATCCGTTCGGCCGCACCGTCGAGCGCAAGATGGAGCGTGCGCTCGCCGACGACTACGAGACGACGCTCACGCGTGCGCTCGCCGCGATGACGGCCGGCAATGCGCCGCAGGTCACGCAGCTGGCCGACCTGCACGCCCGCGTGCGCGGCTTCGGTCACGTGAAGGTGCGCAATCTTGCCGGCGTGAAGCGCGCGGAGCGCGAGCTCGCATTGCAGCTCGGCATCGAAGCGGCGACGAGCGCGGCCGTGCAGCACGCGCTCGACGAGATGAAGGGGGCGGGGATGCTGAAGGGGATTCCGGTCGTCGTCGCGAAGTAGCGCGAACACGGGTGGATATGAAAACGGCGACGCGTGTGCGTCGCCGTTTTTTCTTGGGCCGCGGCGGCTGCGTACCGGCAGCGGCCGGCCCGTTAGAGAATGCCTTTCTTGCGCGTCGACAGCGCGGTTTCCGACAGGTCGATCTCGCGGAGCAGCTTCGTCAGCGTCTCGTCGGAAATCTTGCTCTCGCTGCGCAGTCGGTACAGCGCGGAGCGTTCCGCGCGCACGGCCGCGATCCGCATCTGCAGTTCCATCGTTTCGGCCTGCTTCGCTTCCGCGCGCGGCGTGGGGCCGTCCTCGGCGAGTGTCGCGAGGCGGCGGCGGTACTGGTCCATCACGCGTGCGGAGATGTCCGCGCAGCGCGCGGCACCCGATTCGTCGAGATCGACCGAGATCGCGTCGTGCGACGAGTCGATCGCGCGGATCGCCGCCTGCGCGGCGGCCGCGCGCGCGGCGCGCTCCTCGTCGCCGAGCGGGCTGCGCGACGAACGCACGCCGCGCAGCAGCAGCGGCAGGCCGACCACGGCGACGACGAGCGAGCCGAGGATCACGGCCGACGCGACGAAGATCGCCGTGTCGCGGCCCGGCAGCGGCACGCCGTCGGACAGCGCGACCGGAATCGACAGCACGCCGGCGAGCGTGACCGCGCCGCGCACGCCGCCGACCGTCATCACCGCGATCGTGCGCACGCCGGCCATCGTGCCCGCGAGGCCGTGGCGGGCGGCGCGACGGCTCGCGAACCAGCGCAGCAGCCAGACCCACAGGAAGCGGATCGCATACAGCGCGAGCATCATCGCGCAGACGTTGAAGATCATCCGGCCGACGAGCGCGTCGCTCGTGTGGTGCGCGTCGACGAGCGTGCGGCCGATGATGTGCGGCAGCTGCAGCCCGAGCATGATGAACACCATGCCGTTGAACACGAACTCGATCATCGCCCACGTGCTTTCGGCGCGCACGCGCGACGCGACGGTGCTTTTACGCGAGAAGCTCGTGTAATTCATCATCATCCCGGCCGACACGGCCGCCAGCACGCCCGACAGGTCGAGGTGCTCGGCGAACAGGTAGGCCGCGAACGGCACGAGCAGCGTCATCACGATGCCGGGGGCCGGATCGCCTTCCTGCTCGGCGTTCAGGAAGCGCGTCGACAGCGCGCTGAACGCCCACGACACGATCGCGCCCGTCGCGAGCCCGCCGGCCGCGACGATCACGAACGTGACCGATGCGTCGCGCAGCGAGAACATGCCCGTCAGCGCGGCCGCGATCGCGAATTTCAGCGCGACGAGGCCCGACGCGTCGTTCATCAGCGCCTCGCCTTCGAGGATGTGCATCAGTTGCGGCGGGATCCGGCCCTTTCCGGCGATGCCCGACAGCGCGACCGCGTCGGTCGGCGACAGCACGGCCGCGAGCGCGAACGCGATCGGCAGCGGCAACTCGGGTATCAGCCAGTGCGCGAAGTAGCCCACTGCGAGTACCGTCATGAACACGAGCCCGAATGCGAGCATCAGGATCGCGCGGCGCTGCAGGTACAGCTCGCGCTTCGGAATCCGCCAGCCGTCCGCGAACAGCAGCGGCGGAATGAACAGCAGCATGAAGATTTCGGGATCGAACGTGACGTGCAGGTTCAGCTTCGGCCACGCGAGCATTGCGCCGAACGCGATCTGCATCAGCGGCAACGGCAGTTGGAACGGCAGGAGGCGTGTCACGGCGCCGGACAGCGCGACGGTCAGCAGCAGGATCAGGACGGTGAAGACGATTTCCATCGATACGGCGAATACGGGGAATGAAACGATCGTACGGAGTGTAGCGTGCTGGCGTGACGGCTGCGTTCGAGCGGCCGGTGCGCGTGCACGAAAACGGTGCGTGTGACCTGCGCCGGGATGGTGCGGAAACCCGGCGCGAGCCATGCGGCGCACGGGCGGTCGGCGCCTTGCACGGAGCTTGCTTGAGGTTCGGCAGCCGTCCGGCGTCGACCGGGCAACCGAGGGTCCAACCAATGACATTGCACGCGCCGCTCGCTTCGTCGGACGCCGCGTTCGAAGGCAATACCAGGAGGAACGCATGACGATCGTGCAACAGGAGCGTCCGGCCGCCGCGTCGCCGTACCGGTTCGAGCGGGAGGTGAGTTCCGGCTTCGAACGTCTGGCGACGCAGCACCGCGACATGACGCTCACGACCGTATTCCAGCCGATTTTCAGCCTGTCGCACCAGCGGGCGGTGGGCTACGAGGCGCTGCTGCGCGCGCACGATGCGCTCGATCGCGCCGTGTCGCCGCTCGACGTGTTCGGCGAAGCCGCGCGCCGGGGCGAGCTGCTGCAGCTCGACCGGCTCGCGCAGGCGCTGCATCTCGAGAACTTCGCGCTGCTCGGCGCCGAGCGCGAGTGGCTGTTCCTCAACGTGCATCCGGGCGTGCTCACCGACCCGTTCCAGGCGGCCGCGCTGCTCGCGAACCTGAAGCGGCTCGGCATGCCGCCGCGCCGCGTTGTGCTCGAAGTGCTCGAGCAGCGCGCGGAAGACGTCGAGCGGCTCGCCGAGGCCGTGCGCGAATTCCGCACGCACGGCTTCCTGATCGCGCTCGACGATTTCGGCGCGGGCCACTCAAACCTCGAGCGGATCTGGCAGCTGAACCCGGACATCGTGAAGCTCGACCGGATCATGCTGTCGCACGCGGCGCATCGCACGGGGCTCACCGCGATCCTGCACGGGCTCGTGACGCTGTTGCACGAGGCCGGCAAGCTGGTGCTCGTCGAGGGCATCGAGACCGAGCACGAGGCGCAGATCGCGCTGTCGTGCGAGGCCGATTTCGTGCAGGGCTATTACTTCGGCCGGCCGGCGCCGGGGCTGCCGGACAGCGCGGCCGCGACGGGCTGCATCGGCGAGCTGACCGAGCGCTTCCGGCAGCAGACCGACGCGCGCGAACGGCGCGATGCGCAGCGGCTCGCGCCGTACCTGCGCGCGTTCGAACGTGCCGCTGAGCGTCTCGCGGCCGGCGAGCCGCTCGACGAGGTGTGCTGGAACTTCCTCGCGCTCGACGCGGCCGCGCGCTGCTTCCTGCTCGACGCGCACGGCCGCCAGTCGGGCCGCAACGTCGTGCTGCGTGCCGACCGCGCGCTCGCCGAGGCGCGCTTCTCGCCGCTGGCGGACGCGCAGGGCGCGAACTGGCTGCGCCGGCCGTATTTCCGCTCGGCGATCGCCGAGCCGGGGCGCGTGCAGGTCACGCGGCCGTACCTGTCGATCAACGAGGCGCAGCCGTGCGTGACGCTGTCGGTGGCCGTGCGCATCGGCGACGCGCAGCGCGTGCTGTGCGGCGATATCGACTGGCGCGACGACGAAGCGGACGCCGGCTAGCGCCGCGCGCATCGCGGGCGAGGCGAGCGGAGCGGGCCCGCCGTTGCGTTCGCCCCGCGCTTCCCCGACAATGGCCCGACCGCGGCGATCGTGACCGCGCGCGCCGTCCCGGGGGCCACCATGGCGGCGAATAACAAGGAAAACACAATGAAAAGACCGATTTCGCTGACCATTCTCGCGTGGATCATCATCGTGACCAACGCGATCACGTGCGTCTATACGCCGTTCTCGATCGGCATGCCGACCGCCCAGGCGCTGCTGTCGCACTACCTGCTGCCCGTCTGGGCGACGCTCGGCATCAGCGTGATCCTCGAAGCCGTGAACGTCGTGATCGGCATCGCGATCCTGAAAGGCCGCGAGTGGTCGCGCAAAGCCTACATCGTGACGTTCGTGATCGGCATTGCGTTCTCGTTCGTCAACATGCCGGCGTCGATGTATGCGGTGCTGATTCCTGGCGTCCTGCTGTTCGCGCTGTTCGTCTACCTGCTGTTCCGGCGCCCCGCGACCGCGTACTTCCGACAGGCCGTCGCGTGAGCGTCGTGCGTAACGCGCTGGCGATCGTGCTGTTCTCGATCGCCGGCTTCTGCGTGATCGCCGCCCAGATGGCGGCGTTCATGAAAGTCGGCCACGCGGGTGCGACCGTCCTATTCGTCGCCGTGCTGTTCGCGGTATCGGCCGTGCTGCTCGCTGCGGGCGCGTTTGCCGGCGCATTCCGGCCGCGTGCGCGCGGCGCGGGCATCGTGCTGCTCGTCGCGGCCGCGACCACCGCGCTCGGGATGGTGGGCTGGGGGACGCTCGTGCTCACACCGGCGATCGTCGACGTGATGCAGCAGCAGGGCGCGTACTTCAACGCGCGCATGTTCCGCTTCGTGCCCGGCACCGGCGTGACGGTGTTGTCCGCGCTCGTCGGCGTCTGGCTCATGCGGCGCGGCTGACGTACCCGGCTGAAATACGCCGCTGAAGTATGTGGCCGCCGGCATGCTGGCGTCCGTCACGCGGCTCGGCTAGGATGCGCGAATTGTCCAGACGAATCGCGGGCCGCCCATGAACCGAAACGCCGCCTCCTCCGTTCTTCTCGAAGTGATCGCCACGACCGTCGGCGATGCGAAGGCCGCCGCCCGCGCGGGCGCCGACCGGCTCGAACTCGTGACCGCGATCACCGAAGGCGGGCTGACGCCGAGCGTCGGCCTGATCGAAGCCGTCGTGGCCGCCGTGCCGATTCCCGTCAACGTGATCGTGCGACCGCACAGCCGGTCGTTCGTGTATGACGCCGACGATCTCCGCGTGATCGAACGCGACGTGCGTGCAGCCGTCGCGGCCGGGGCGAACGGCGTCGTGTTCGGCGCGCTCGACGCACGCGGCGACGTCGATCTCGGCGCGCTGGCGCGCATCGCGGCCGCGGCGGACGGCCGCGCGCTGACCTTCCACCGCGCGTTCGACGTGTCGCGCGACCTCAATGCCGCGTTCGACGCGCTGCTGCGCGTGCCGGCCGTCACGTCGGTGCTGACGTCGGGCGGCCATCCATCGGTGCTCGACGCGGTCGCAACGATCACGCGGCTCGCGCGGCAGGCGGCAGGCTCGACCTGCACGGTGCTGGCCGGCTCGGGGCTCACGGTCGACGCGGTCGGCGATTTCGTCCGCGCGACCGGCGTGCGTGCGGTGCATTTCGGCTCGGGCGTGCGGCCGCGCGGCGAGGTGCTGGCGCCGGTCGATCAATCACTCGTCGAGCGCGTGCGCGCGGCGATCGACGGCGCGGCGGCACACGTGTGATGCACACGGCGCACGGTCGCGGGCAGCGGCCGTGTGCGCCGATACGACACACCGGTACGCCGTCCGAAAGGGCGGGCCACATGACGGGCGTATCACCCGCCACGCAGGACGGCGCAGATGACAGCGCACGCGTCGATCCGATGCACGCGCAGCCGCGCGCCAGCGAGTATGCGGTCGACGGGCACGGCGGCGCGCAGGTGTCCCGTCACGTATTGCGTACGAACCAGGTCCGCTTGGCCGTGCCCAGCAGCGCGCGATAGACCACCCACGACACGACGAACGTCGCGGGCGCCGACAGCGATGCGGCGAACCCCGTCGCCTGGTTCAGCGCGAGCCCGACGAATGCGCCGGCGAACCAGGCGGTCAGCCCGCCCGGGTTGAAGGTCGGTACATGCGCGTCGCGGCATTCGACGTCGTCGCCGACCAGTTTCCCGTAGCGATCCGACAGGATGTGCGCGAGCGCGACGCCGACCCATGCGACGACGAAGATCCCCTGGTACGCGAGCGCCTGCAGGATCCGCGAGAAGATGTCCGCCATCATCAGCGCATAGACGACCGCGCCCACCACGAGCGCCCACACGAATTTCGGCGCGCGCAGGCCGGCCACCTTCAGGAAGAACGCCTGCATGTTGACGGTAGCGAGGTAGTAGTTCGCGGTGTTGATCCGCGATTGCGTGACCCACACGAACAGCAATCCCCATACGCCCATCAGCTTCAGCAGCGCGAGCACCACGGATACTTCGGAGAGCGTACCGAGCCCCGGAATCGTGCTGACGAGATAGATGCCGGCCGCGCCGTTGACGAGAAACGTGACGAGGTAGAACGGCATCCCGAAGTTGAAGCGGCCGTGATAACCCGCGTCTTCCTTGCGGCCGAAGCGCGCGTAGTCGAACGTGAACATCATCAGCACCCACACGCCCATGTAGTAGACGAAGCAGTGCCACCAGCCGCCGGCCGGCACGGCGCCCGTCGGCCCGAAATCGAGCCAGGCCGCGTGGTAGCCGTATTCGGCCGTCGCGAGCCCGACCGCCGCGAGCAGCCCGAGCAGGTAGAATGGCAGCAGCACGCCGTTGAACTTGTCGAGCCAGTGCTGCACGCTGCCGAACACGAGCGGCACGCTGTAGCAGACGACGATCAGCGCGGCCCATTTGTAATCGAGCCCGGGAAACTGGTGATGCGCGGCGACTGCGATCACCGAACCCTCGAACACCGCGTAGTAGATCGCCGTCGCGAAGAAGATCAGCGTCGCGAGCGCCGCACCCGCGCTGCCGAACAGCACGCGCGAGAACAGCGCGACCGAGAGTCCCGTGCGGATCGCATAGCGGCTGATGATCGTGTTGACGAGGCCGTACGACACGACCGACAGCGCCATTCCGATCAGCGCGTTGCGCGCGCCATAGGTGAGCGCGAGCGTGGCGCCCACGACGATGTAGAACACCGCGCTGCACACGGCCCACCACGCCATCGTCAGCGAAAAGGGCGGCATGCGCGCGTGGTCGGGAACGGCGAGCGTCGACAGGTCGAGATCCTCGTCGGGGCGGGCCTGAGCCAGGTTGGCCATGATCGTGCTCCTTGATGAGCGGAAACTGCGAACGACGTCTCGGCCGCGGTACATGCGATCCGCAGGGTTGCCCCGACGTCGGGCGGGCAACCGGTTCGGCAGGAACGGAAACAGCGCGCAAGCGTCCCCGCCGCGCGGCGCACGGCCGCGCGGTCGGGAAACGACAGCGGAACAGGAACGAGACGGCGTCAGGCGCCCGGAGCTCAGTCCCGCAGCACGGCGCGCAGCAGTGCGAGGCGCCGCTGGTACTCGCGGCGCGCGGCGAGCGCGTCGGCCATCGTCACGCGCACGAAGCGCGCGCGGTGGTTGGGCTGCATCTGGCCGATCAGGTCCATGTCGGCGCTGATGACCGTGCCGATCGTCGCGTAGCCGCCGCCCGACACCGCGTCGCGGTGCAGGATGATCGGTTCGAGCCCGGCCGGCACCTGGATCGAGCCGATCGGGTAGCACGCATCGACGATGTTGGACGGATCGGCGCCTGCGCCGAATGGCTGCTCGCGCGGCCGGAACTGCAGCGCGCGGCCGTTCTTGTAGCGGTAGCCGATGCGGTCGGCTTCGGGCGCGACCGTCCATTCGTCGTCGAAGAAGGTGCGCGCCGATTCGTCGGTGAGCCGGTGGTGGTACAGGCCCGTCAGCACGCGCAGCTCGACCGGGTTGTCGAGCGGCCGGCTCACGGCCGCCGGCAGCTCGCGTCCTTCGCGGTGCGTGCCGGCGGGGGCACCGATCGGCAGCCGGTCGCCTTTCTGCAGGCGCCGGCCCGCGTGGCCGCCGATCGCGCCGAGCGTGTAGGTCGAGCGGCTGCCGAGCACGACCGGCACGTCGATGCCGCCCGCGACGGCGAGATACGCGCGCGCACCGGCCTTCACGTAATGGAACGACAGCACGCTGCCCGCGCGGATTCGCAGCGCGACGTTGCAGCGCTGGCCGATGCCGTCGATCTTCGGCGTCATCTCGGCGCCGGTGACGGCGATCAGCGCATCCGTATGGAACATCAGCTCGGGGCCGAGCAGCGTGCATTCGAGCACGGCGGCTTCCTCGGGGTTGCCGACCAGCAGGTTCGCCGCACGCGATGCGTACTGGTCGAGCGAGCCCGACGGCGGAATGCCGACGTGATAGTAGCCTTGCCGGCCCGTGTCCTGGACCGACGTCGCGAGGCCGGGTTTCACGACTTCGATCAGGTTGTGCGCGTCAGTTTGCATGCAGCACCTCGACGAGAGAGCGGTTATACGCATCGGGATCGCGCAGGAACGCGTCGAGCGAGAATTTCACCGGGCGCACGCGCAACGAGAAGGTGCCGGCTTCGACGGCCGCCACTGCCGCGTCGTACGCGTCGCGATCGATCGGCTGGAATTTCACGATGTCGCCGGGCCGGAAGAACACCATGAACTCGCGCAGGTAGTCGAGCCGCTGCTCGGGGTCGAAGATCGGCGCCGGCGTCACGCCGAACATCTGGTAGCCGCCCGCGCCGCGCACCGAGTAGATGCAGCCGAAACAGCCGCCGTGGCCGACCGTCAGCTTCGGCGTGTCGGTGCGCGGCCGCAGGTACTTCGGCACTTCGAGCTGGCGTTCGCGCTCGACCATCTGGTACATGAACGGCAGGCCGGCGACGAAGCCGACCATCGACACGAACCACGGCGAGCCCGAGTGCGCGGCGATGAATGCGTCGACGTCGCGCTTGCCGTTGATGCGTGCCGCGTATTCGAGATCGGTCGATGACGGGTCCTGGTGACGCTCGCGAAACCGCATCAGCGTCTCGTGCGTCCACGGATCGTTGTAGAGCACCGGCACCTCGACGATGCGCGTCTCGAGTTCGAGCGGCGCGTCGCCGACTTCGGCCTCGATCGTCTTCAACAGCGCGACGAGCGCATCGGGCTCGATCACGTCCGGGTCGTAGCGCACCTGGTAGGACGCATTCGCCGGGCAGATCTCGGTGATGCCGGGCACCGCGCGGCGCTGCAGTTCGCGCGTGATCGCCGTGCCCTTGAAGAACGCGTCGAGCGACATCGATTCGCTGATTTCGACGAACACGAACTCGTCGCCGCCGAACGTATAACGGGTCATCACATCGCCTCCCCGACGCGCACGGCGTCTGCATTGTCGGCTGCGTGTTGCTGCGAGGCGGCGGTGGCGGCTTCACGCCATCGCGGCATCCACGCCTCGAGGAAATTCGTGTGATAGCGCCCGGCGCGCACGTCCTCGTCCGCGAGCAGCGCGACGTGCAGCGGCGCGGTCGTCTTCAGGCCGCCGACGTGCAGCTCGCCGAGCGCGCGAGCCAGGCGCCGCAGCGCGGCCGCGCGGCTCTCGTCGTGCACGATCAGCTTCGCGAGCAGCGAATCGTAGAACGGCGGCACGACGTAGCCCGGATAGAGCAACGAATCGACGCGCACGCCGGGGCCGGTCGGCCACACCAGTTCGTCGATCCGGCCGGGGTTCGGGCGGAAATCCTGCAATGGATCTTCCGCGTTGATCCGGCATTCGAGCGCCGCGCCGCACATCGTGATGTCGTGCTGCGCGAAGCGCAGCGGCTCGCCGTCGGCGATGCGCAGCGTCTCGCGCACGAGATCGACACCGGTGATCGCCTCGGTCACCGGATGCTCGACCTGGATGCGCGTGTTCATCTCGATGAAGTAGAACTCGCCGCGCGCGTCGTCGAACAGGTATTCGAGCGTGCCCGCGCTGCGATAGCCGACCGCTTGCGCGAGTCGCGTGGCCGACGCGCACAGCGCGTCGCGCTGCGCGGGCGTGAGCGAAGGCGACGGCGCTTCCTCGAGGATTTTCTGGCGGCGCCGCTGCAGCGAGCATTCGCGTTCGAACAGGTGGACGACGTGGCGGCCGTCGCCGAGCACCTGCACCTCGATGTGGCGTGCCCGCGCGATGAAGCGTTCGAGGTACACGCCGCCGTCGCCGAACGCCGCCTGCGCCTCGCGCTGCGCGAGCGGCAGCTCGGCGTCGAGCTGCGCGGCGTCGTGCGCGACGCGGATGCCGCGCCCGCCGCCGCCGGCGGCCGCCTTGATCATGATCGGATAGCCGATGCGCGCGGCGACGTCCCGCGCCTCGTCGAGCGACTGCACGACACCGTCGCTGCCGGGCACGGTCGGCACGTTGGCGCGCCGCGCGGTTTCGCGGGCGCGGGCCTTGTCGCCCATCGTGGCGATCACCTGCGAGTCCGGGCCGACGAAGATCAGGCCGGCCGCCTCGACCTGCGCGGCGAATGCGGCATTTTCCGACAGGAAGCCGTAGCCGGGATGGATCGCGTCCGCGCCGCACTGCCGCGCGGCGTCGAGAATCGCGGCGGGATTCAGGTAGCTTTTCGCCGCATGCGACGAGCCGATGTGGATGGCTTCATCGGCCATGCGCGCGGCGAGGCTGTCGCGGTCCGCGTCGCTGACCACGGCGACCGCGCGCATGCCCAGTTCGCGCGCGGCGCGGATCACGCGCACCGCGATCTCGCCGCGGTTCGCGACCAGCACGGTCCGGATTCGCGAAGGGCGATAGAACGAGTCGGGGGAAGTTTCCGGTTTCATCGCGTCACCCCTCGATCCGCATCAGCACCTGGCCCGCGTCGACCGGCTCGCCGTCCTCGACGAGCAGCTCGACCACGCGCCCTGCCGCCTCGGCTTCGATCTCGGTGAACTGCTTCATCACCTCGACGAGGCCGACCACCGCGCCGGCGGCGACCGTCGCGTCGACCGCGACGTAGTAGTCCGCATCGGGCGACGGGCGCCGGTAGAAGGTGCCCGGCAGCGGGCTGACGATTTCGTGCAATGCCATCGTGTGTCTCCTTGAATCAGTGATGGGCGGCGAGCGGTTGCGGCCCGGCGGTCCGGATGCCTTCGCGGATCAGCGCGTGACGCGTGTCGCGCACGAGATCGAGCGCGCCCGGTGTGTCGCTGTGAATGCAGACCGAGTCGAAATCGATGTCGATGTCGTCGCCGTCGATCGTGCGCACCTTGCCGTCGATGCACGCGCGCAGCACCTTGTCGGCGACCTGGCGCGGATCGAGCCGGCCGACGCGGCGCGTAAACACGATCGAGCCGCTGCGGTCGTAGTCGCGATCCGCATAGAACTCGCGGATGACCGGCTGCCCGTATTCGACGGCGACGCGGTAGGTGACCGACGCCTCCATGCAGTACAGCCACAGGCCCGGGTCGACACGTTGCAGCGTTTCGATCAGTAGCCGCGAGAACGCCTCGTTGGCCGCAGCATGCATGTAGAGCGCGCCGTGCGGCTTCACGTGCTGCAGGCTGACGCCGTTCAGGCGCGCGAACTCGCGCAGCGCGCCGAGCTGGTACAGGATGTCGTTGACGAGCGCCTGCGGCGTTTCGGCGATCGTGCGGCGGCCGAAGCCGACGAGATCGCGAAAGCCCGGGTGCGCGCCGATGCCGACGCCGGCGTCGCGCGCGAGCTGCACCGTGCGCGCCATGATGTTCGGGTCGCCGGCGTGAAAACCGGTGGCGATGTTCGCCGAGCTGATGAGCGGCATGATCTGCTCGTCGACGCCGTCGCCGATCGTCCACGGGCCGAAGCCCTCTCCCATGTCGGAGTTCAGGTCGACGCTGTGCTTCCTCATACGGTGTGCTCCTCCAGGTTCTCCGGTTCGCGTGCGTCGTCGCGCATGCCGAAACCGTGTTGAACGCAGGTTAGCCGCGCGGGTTGTGTCAAAAAAGTTCTATTTTTGTATGCAGCTGTATCGATTTTTTCGATACCCCGGAGAGCGGCCGCAGATGGCCGTCGCAGTTGGGATGGCAGGGTTTCCACGAGGCCCGGCTCAAGGGCGCGGCACGGTTGTTATGATGTTTATCGCGCGCCCATCTGCTTTCCCATCGACCATGGCCCTGACCCTCAGACAGCTCAAGTATTTCGTCGCGACCGCCGAGCTCGGCCAGATCTCGCAGGCCGCGATCCAGCTCACCATTTCGCAGTCGGCCGTGACGAGCGCGATCAAGGAGCTGGAGGACAGCCTTGGCACGCAGCTCTTTCTGCGCACGCCGTCGGGCGTGACGCTCACCGACACGGGGCGGCGCTTCCTGAATCATGCGTACACGATCCTGTCGTCGGTCGACGAGGCGATGCGGATTCCGAACCTCGAAAGCACGCTGACCGGCACGCTCGCGATCGCCGCGAGCTACACGGTGCTCGGCTACTTCCTGCCGCATCACGTGCTGAGGCTGAACACGCTGTATCCGCGGCTGACGATCCACCTGCACGAGCTGAACCGCGAGTCGATCGAGGAAGGGCTGATCGCGGGCCGCTACGACATGGCCGTGTTGCTCACGTCGAACGTGTCGAATCCGGCGCTCGTGCTGGAGCCGGTGATCCACTCGGTGCGACGGCTGTGGGTTGGTGCGCATCACCCGCTGCTCAGGCACGAGAGCGTCACGTTCGCGGAAGTCGCGCGCGAGCCGTTCGTGATGCTGACGGTCGACGAGGCGGGGCAGACGGCGCTGCGCTACTGGAACGAGACGCCGTACCGGCCGAATGTGATCCTGCGCACGTCGTCGGTCGAGGCGGTGCGCAGCATGGTCGCGAACGGCAGCGGCGTCGCGATCCTGTCCGACATGGTGTATCGGCCGTGGTCGCTCGAAGGGCGGCGGATCGAGACGATCGTGCTGCGCGATCCGGTGCCGCCGATGAGCGTCGGTCTCGCCTGGCGCAAGGACATCGAGTTGAGCCCCGCGATGCACGCGGTGCGCGACTATTTCAGGCACACGTTCATGGAGCCGCGCGCGCTGGGTGGAGCAGGCTGAGGGCGCGACGCACGCGAAAAAAAGCCGGGACGTATCCCGGCCTTTTCATGTGGCGAACGAACGCGCCGTGCGTGCCGCTTACGCGTTCGCCGTCATCGCGTCCGCATCGCTCGAACGGATGCCGAGGCGTTCGAACAGCGCGCGGTCCTTCTGCGACTGCGGGTTGCTCGTCGTCAGCAGCTGGTCGCCGTAGAACATCGAGTTCGCGCCGGCGAGGAAGCACAGCGCCTGCAGCCCGTCGTCGAGCTGCTCGCGGCCGGCCGACAGGCGCACCACGGCCTTCGGCATCGTGATCCGCGCCACCGCGATCGTGCGCACGAATTCGAACGGGTCGAGCGGCGCGGTGCCTTCGAGCGGCGTGCCTTCGATCGCGACGAGGTTGTTGATCGGTACCGAATCCGGATACGGGTTCAGGTTCGCGAGTTGCGAGATCAGGCCCGCGCGTTCGCGGCGCGATTCGCCCATCCCGATGATGCCGCCGCAGCACACGTTGATGCCCGCGTCACGCACGCGGTCGAGCGTGTCGAGGCGATCCTGGTAGGTGCGCGTCGAGATCACCTGGCCGTAGAACTCCGGCGACGTGTCGAGGTTGTGGTTGTAGTAGTCGAGGCCCGCGCTCGCGAGTTCCTGCGCCTGCTCGTCTTCCAGCATGCCGAGCGTCATGCAGGTCTCGAGGCCGAGTTCCTTCACGCCGCGCACCATCTCGGTCAGCGCCGGCATGTGGCGCTCCTTCGGGTTGCGCCACGCGGCGCCCATGCAGAAGCGGCTCGCGCCGTTCGCCTTCGCCGCGCGCGCGGCGTCGAGCACCGCGTCGACGTCCATCAGCTTCTCGGCCTTCAGGCCCGTGTCGTGGTGCGACGACTGCGAGCAGTAGCCGCAATCTTCCTCGCAGCCGCCCGTCTTGATCGACAGCAGCGTCGACAGCTGCACCGCATTCGCGTCGAAGTGCTCGCGGTGCACCTGCTGCGCGCGGAAGAGCAGGTCGTTGAACGGCAGCTCGAACAGCGCGACGACGTCGGCGACGCGCCAGCGCTGCGAGACCGGAGCGGCCACGGGAATCGCGTCGGGTTGCACGGTGGCGGCGGTCTGGGCTTGGGTCATATCGTTTTCCTGTCCTGGTCGGGGATGAGGGATCGGGGGATCTGTTTCGGTTGGGTCAATGCTGCACGGTGCGCAGCGTCTCGACGAGCGTGGCGATGTCGAGCATCGCCGCGGCGGATTCGGGGGCGGCCGGGCTCAGGTGCGGAATGCGGCCGAGCAGCGGCGCGCCATGCTCGCGGGCGAGCCAGTCGCGCATCGTCGCGATGTTTTCATCGGGGAACGACATCGCCGGGTCGACGTGGTTCGCGACCCAGCCGGCGAGTTTGAGGCCGCGCGTGGCGATCGCGTCGGCGGTCAGCAGCGCGTGGTTGATGCAGCCGAGCCGCACGCCGACCACGAGCACGACCGGCACGCCGAGCGCGACGGCGAGATCGGCCATGTCCTGCGTGTCGTTCATCGGCACGCGGAAGCCGCCGGCGCCTTCGACGACGACGATGTCCGCGCGCGTCAGCGCTTCGCGATGGCACGCGACGATCGTGTCGATGTCGAGCGTCACGCCTTCCTGCGCGGCGACGATATGCGGCGCGGCCGGCGCCTTCAGCAGGAACGGCGTGCGCAGCTCGGGCGGCAGCACGACGTTCGCGGCCGCGTCGAGCTGGTCGGCGTCCTCGTTGCGCCACACGCCGTCGCGCTCATACGCGCCGGCCGCGACGGGTTTCAGCGCGGCCGCGCGCAGGCCATGCCGTGCGAAGCCGTGCAGCATCGCGGCCGAGACGAAGGTCTTGCCGATTTCGGTGTCGGTGCCGGTAACGAACAGCGAGAGCGGGGCGGTCATGCCGCAGTCTCCCGCCGGGCCGCCCCAAGGGAGGCTGCAGCCGAAGTAAGCGCTGAAGCGCCAACTCCGGTCGACAGCGAACGAAGTGAGCGTGGGGGCTGTTCCGTCTCCTGCACGGCCTGCGCTTCACTGGCTTCGATCAGCGCGGCTTCGAGCCGCGCGAGATCGTCGAACGAATGCGCGGCCGACAGCGACACGCGCAGCCGCGACGTGCCGACGGGCACCGTCGGCGGCCGGATCGCGGGCACCCACAGGCCGTGCGCGTCGAGCGCGCGCATCGCGGTGAGCGTCGCGTCGTTGCTGCCGATCACGAGCGGCTGCACGGCAGTGTGCGAATCGACCGGCTGCCAGCGCGTGTTGCGCAGCAGCGCGCGCGTGCGGTCGATCAGCGCGGCGAGATGCGCGCGTCGCGCGTCGCCTTCGTCGCCCGCGATCACCTTCAGGCTGGCCGATACCGCGTGCGCGACGGCCGGCGGCGCGGCCGTCGTGAAGATGTAGCTGCGCGCGCGCTGGATCATCCATTCGATCACGGTCTCATGCGCGATCACGAACGCGCCCGCGACGCCGGCGGCCTTGCCGAGCGTGCCGACGTACACGAGATGCGGCGAGCGCAGCGCGGCGGCCGCGAGCGCGCCGCGGCCTTGCGGGCCGAGCACGCCGAAGCCGTGCGCATCGTCGACGACGAGCCACGCGCCGTGGCGTTCGGCCAGCGCGACGAGTTCGGCGAGCGGCGCGATATCGCCGTCCATGCTGAACACCGTGTCGCTGACGATCAGCTTCGTTTCGGCATCCGATGCGTCGAGCAGCGCGGCGAGCGCGGCCGTGTCCGCATGCGGATAGACCTGCACGTTCGCGCGCGACAGCCGCATGCCGTCGATCAGCGACGCGTGGTTCAGCGCGTCGGAGAAGATCGTCGCGCCCCGGCCGGTGAGCGCCGTCATCGCGGCGAGGTTCGCCATGTAGCCGGTGCTGAAGTACAGCGCGCGCGGCGCGTCGGAGAAGCCGCCCGAGAAGGCCGCGAGTTCGTCCTCGAGCGTCGCGTGCGCACGCGAATGGCCGCCGAGCAGGTGCGAGCCGCCGCTGCCGGAGCCGTAGCGCTGCGCACCTTCGGCGAACGCGGCGACGAGCGCCGGATGCGCGGCGAGGCCGAGATAGTCGTTGCTCGCGAAGCCGACGATTTCGCGGCCGTCGACGGTCATGCGCGCATCGCACGCAGTGTCGGCGGTGCGGCGCACGCGGCGCAGCCCTTGCGCGTCGAGCTCGGCGAGGCCGCGTTGCAGGGTATCGAGCAGGAGGTTCGTCATGCAGCGATCTCCGCGAGCGTTGCATCGAGCGTGTCGCGCGTGCTTTGCGCGAGCCACGCGATGTCGTCGTCGCTCATCACGTACGGCGGCATCAGATAGACGGTCGTGCCGATCGGGCGCAGCAGCAGCTCGCGTTCCAGCGCGCGTTCGAAGAAGCGACGCGAGAAGCCGCGCGCCGCGTCGCCGTCGAGCGCGACGTCGAACGCGAACAGCGTGCCGCGCTCGCGCAGGTGGCGCACCTGCGGGTGCGCATCGAGCGGCGCGAGCGCCGCGCGCATCGTCGCCGATTTGCGGGCATTGGCCGCGAGCACGTCGTCGCGCTCGAACAGGTCGAGCGTCGCGACCGCCGCGCGGCACGCGAGCGGGTTGCCCGTGTACGAATGCGAGTGCAGGAAGCCGCGCGTCGTGTCGTCGTCGTAGAACGCGGCGAACACGTCGTCGCGCGTGAGCACGAGCGACAGCGGCAGGTAGCCGCCGCTGATGCCTTTCGACAGGCACAGGAAATCGGGCCACACGCCGGCCTGCTCGCACGCGAAGAAGGTGCCGGTGCGGCCGCAGCCGACCGCGATCTCGTCGGCGATCAGGTGTACGCCGAATTCGTCGCACAGCGCGCGCAGCCCGCGGACGTACGACGGATCGTGCATCGCCATGCCGGCCGCGCACTGCACGAGCGGCTCGACGATCAGCGCGGCGATCCGGTCGCCGCGTTCGACGAACAGGCGTCGCACGTCCGCGAGCGCACGGCCCGCGACGTCGGCGGCCGTTTCGCCCGGCAGCGCGCCGCGTGCGTCGGGTGATGCGACGACGTGCGCATGGCGGATCAGCGGGTCGTACGCGTCCTTGAACAGCGCGACGTCGGTCACGCCGAGCGCGCCGATCGTCTCGCCGTGATAGCTGTTGGCGACGCAGACGAATTCCTGCTTGTTCGCGCGGCCGCGGTTGCGCCACGCGTGGAAGCTCATCTTCAGCGCGATCTCGACCGCCGACGCGCCGTCCGACGCGAAGAACGCATGGCCGAGCGTGCGCTGGGTGAGCGCGTGCAGCCGCTCCGCGAGCTCGATCGCGGGCTCGTGCGTGCAGCCGGCGAGCATCGCGTGCTCGAGCGTGTCGAGCTGGTCCTTCAGCGCCGCGTTGATGTCCGGGTTCGCATGGCCGAACAGGTTGACCCACCACGAGCTGATCGCGTCGAAGTAGCGGCGGCCGTCACGGTCGTACAGCCACAGGCCCGCGCCGCGCGCGACGGGGATCAGCGGCAGGCGCTCGTGATGCTTCATCTGGGTGCAGGGATGCCAGACCGCGCGCAGGCTGCGCGCGACCCAGTCGTCGGTGGCTGGCGTACTCAAGGCGACTCCGGGGGATAAAACGGCTGCGCGGCATCGACGGGATGCCGCGCGGCGAGATACGAAACGCGCTGAGATTAGCGTGTTCCGCGACCCGTTGCACTACCGGTTACAAACACCGCAAAGCCTTGCCTGGCGGGAGTTCGACGCAGATCGGGGCGGCTCGGGACGGTACGGTTCAGATATCCCGAAATGACCGCAGATGACGACGTTCGAGCGAGACCCCCCAACCGAAAAAAATCGTGGGGCGGGTGGGGCGTGATGGCGCAGAAATATGGGGAATGATGAGGTGAGTGGTTTGTGGCGACACTGGGAGATCGAACGATTCAGCGTCTCGCGTTGCCCGATCGACGGGGGCCATGCGTGGCAAGGCGCCGGGACGGACGCCGATGGAAGGTGAGATCAGGGCAACGCTTTACGCAATGTCGGGTGGGATACGTCATCGATGTGGCGGAACGCTGGCGCGATCTTGTCGATTTCCTTGCCGGGCACGCCGCGCTCCTCGAAACACGTCTTCCACTCGCGGGTCGGTTGCCAGACTTCCGCAATCGCGAGTCCGGCATCCGTTTTCGAAAGACCGAACGCATCCCGGGCGTCGAACGCGTTGTCGAGCGTCGCGAGCCGGCCTTGCGGCCCGATGCCAAGGTGCAGATAGCGCTCGTGCGCGCTGCTCGGCCGGGGCAGGACATCGTACAGCGGGCTGAGGCGCCAGCCGGGCAGGCGGGGGTCGTGGATGAATCCGTGGTTGCGCAGGTGGTCGTCGTCGTTGCTCACGAGGATGTTGAAGACCATCCGCTTGAACAGTTCCCGGTTGTCGGCGCGAATGGCATCGATGTGTCCATGCTGCCGGATCGCGTGCGCGACGTCCTGGTAACTTTTCGCCATCGATTCCATCTCGGCACAGCCGACCAGCGTCAACGCACTCGCGAAGGGGAGTCTTCGCTCGGTTGCTCCGGCGCGAGGGGGCAGGTATAACGCGTCGTCGCCGCGAAGGGTGCCGAATTCGGGGTGGGTCCAGTACCGATCGAATCGACGGATCAACATGACCTGACGGGTTCCCACGTCGACGATGCGGGTGGGCGGTACCCGAATGCCGCACCGTGCCGCCAGACGAAGCGTGGCTTCTTCGATGACCGTCAGGTTCAACCGATCGCTGAGACTCGGGAATTTGGCCAGCCACAACACGCCGTCTTCGTCTCGCACCGTCGCCTTCGGGCGCGCACCGCCGAGGCCGCTCCCTTGTACGAAGATGGCCTCGAGCTCGGCGGGCACGGTCTCGCCTTCCTCGATGCGCGCCGCCGAATCGACCAGGTATTCGAGGTTGAGCAGGCCATTGCCCGCCTGCGGGCCGGGAGGCGTGTCCAGGCTTTCCCGAACATCGAGTGCGCCGATCCGCTGACTGCCGGCGTGCAGGAGATAGGTGGACTCGGGCAGCGCGTTGGCTTTGGCCCTGAGCTTGGCTTCGATGACACGTCGCCCCCATGCATCGGGCGCGGCGTCGCGAATACCGCCGAACTGCGTCAATCCGCCCGCCGGAAAGCTCATCTTGCCGCGTATCTCGTCCTTTCTTGCGAGGCTCAGGCTGACCGGGTCGACTTCGATGGCGTTGGGCCGGCCGAGATAGCGCAAGCCGTATGCGAAGCTCGACGCCTGCAGGCTCACGCCCTCTTCGGTCATTTCGAGCAGGCCGGCGGGTGCCCAGTCATCGTCGAGATAGGCAAACACCGCGAGTCTTTTGACGACGGCAGCCATCAGAAGTCCAGATCCTTGAGTTCGTTGTCGGTGAGCGAGCGCACCCGCCGGCCGCGTTCGCGGGCCGCTTGAGCCTTGAGCGACGGGTCCGTTCCGGAGAGCAGTTCCAGCAGGGTCGTTCCTGGCGCAATCGCGTCGAGATACCGAAGCCACTGCCCGAGGGCGACGCCCGGATCGCCTTTCTCGATACGATAGGCGGTATTGCGCGAGAGCCCGGCGCGGGTGGCCGCCTCGTTTTGCTGAACGCGTCGCGAAACGCGCAGACGGGCGAGCGCTTCGCCAACGCGGGCGGCTTCCGCGAGAACGGTTGGGCTGGCGGCAGCGGCTTGATTGACCTTCATGTTCGTAAAATCGATCGTTATGTCGATAGGGATCGAAATAACGATCATGATAGATCATGACTACACGAATTCAAGCTGGATGCTCGTAAAAACGAGCGTTCCACGGCTTGCGCTCGATTTTACGAGCACGAGCGATGCGTGAAGCGAGGCGCTGAGATGGCCTCGGTGTGATGGGCGAGGGGAGGAAATGACGCGCTTGGATCAGCGCGAAGCCAACGCCGGCGTGCCGGTGTCGCGTGCGGTGCCGTCGTCGTGATCGGCCGTTTGCGTCGCGTCGTTCCACACGACCCGGTCGTTGACCGCATACAGCCGGCACGAACCTGCGCCCTGCTTCGAGCAGTTGTCGAGCGCGAGCGCCATCGGATCGTCGCCGCCTTCGGCCCACGACCACGCGCCTTCCGACGACACCGCGAACGCGCGGCTCGGATGCTGGTTCAGGAAGCGGCGATAGCCTTCACGGCCGGCTTCGTCGACATACGGTACCGCGTTGACCGAGTCGATCGACGCATAGCCGCTCGCCTTCGGTTCGTGCGGGCTCGCGACCGCGTAGCGCACCGACGTCGGCAGGTTCAGCTGCGCGAGGAACGCGTTGACGGCCGGCCACCACACGGGCACGCCGTCGCGATCGACGATCAGCCGGTGCGCGTCGTCCTTGTAGCGGCCGAAATCGATGAACTGGGCCTGCGTGCCGTGCGAAACGTACGCGTCGTGCATTTGCGCGACGAGCCCGGGCGTCCACACCGAGTCGTTGTCGCCGTACAGCCACAGCGACCGCACGGCCGTATGTGCGCCGTACTGGTCGAACGCGTCGACGAGGTTTTTCTGCCAGCCGTCGCAGAGGTCCTGGCGCAGCCCGCCGGAGAAGTTGATGATGCCGCGCACGCCCGGTGCGGCTTCGGTGCCGTACGCGACCGACACGAGGCCGCCGTGCGACGTGCCGGCGACGACGATGCGCGACGCATCGACGTACGACTGATGCGACATGTAGCGCACGGTCGCGTCGACGTCGGCCGCCTGCGCGAGGCCGTTCTTGCCGACGTTGCAGCCTTCCTGCTGGTACGTGCCGTCCGAGCCGGCGAAGCCTTGGCGGTTCGGCGCGATCACCGCATAGCCGCGGCGCACGAATTCGCGCGCGAACGCGAGCGGCCGGCTGCGCGGCTGCTGATGGAGATCGCCGGTGTTCTTGCCGTGGTTGAAGACGACGAGCGGGAACGGGCCGGGCCCGTTCGGCTTGAAGAGCGTGGCTTCGAGCGTAACGGTGCCCGATGCGTCGGCCGGAATGCGGAGGATTTGTTCGTTCAGGTCGGCGGTGACCTGCGGCAGGTTCGCATCGGCGTAGTCGAAGCGTTCGGCGTGGGCGAGCGACCCGCTGGCGCCGGCACCCGACCCCGTATTGGCGCCCGGCAGCGTACCGGCCTGAGCGGCCGACAGCGCACACGCCGCCATCCATCCCACCAATACCTTGCTGAACGCCATTCGTAAGCCCTGCCATGCAACATGACCAATTCGAGGTCATCGTAGCCGGACAAAATGGGGTTGTGCAATGCGGGAATTACCCGGCGTCTGACACAGCAACTATTTGTCAACGTTCACTGACTTCGCCGTCGACGTAGCGCCAGAAACCCTGTTCGTCGCGCTCGAAACGGCTCGTCTCGTGAAGGCGGTAAGCGCGCCCGCCAACCTTGTAGCGGGCCACGAACTCGACCTCCGCGTGCCGCTCGTCGAGCGGCGCGTGGCGTTTGACCGCGAGGCCGAGCCAGCGCGGCGCGTCGGGCGCTTTGGGGTCGGTGTCGAGATCGGGCGGGCAGGTGCGCGCGGCCCAGGTCGCGCGCAGGTAGTCGGTCGCGCCGAGCACGTACGCGCTGTACCGCGAGCGCATCAACTCGAGCGCGGTCGGCGCGGCCTCGCCGCCGTCGATGTAACGGCCGCAGCAGGCCGCGTAGCGGGGCGCCGGCGCTTTGCCGGCGGGAGCGGGGGACGCGCCGCCGCACGGGCACGCGTCAGGTCGGTTCAAAATCATGCGAAACAGGAATTAACGACGTAGGGTTGTCGGCTGACTACCGGTTCACCAGCTCAGCTCGATACCGTCGTACTGGAAGAAACGGCCGTTTGCCTGCGACACGTCCGCGCCGGATTCGGCGATCACGCGGCGCATGCCGGTCACGCTGGTTTCCGGGTCGATCGCGGCCTGCGCGCCGCCCATGTCGGTGCGCACCCAGCCGGGATGGAGCGAAATGCATGCGGCGTGGCGCGTCTGCAGCGACGCGATGCGCAGCGCATCGTTCAGCGCGGCCTTGCTCGCGCGGTACAGCCAGCCGGTCGTGCCGGTCGCCTCGGCGATGCTGCCCATCCGGCTCGACACGACGGCCAGCACGCCGCGCGCGTCCTCGACGAGCGGCAGCACGATCGGCAGCAACTGCATCGGCCCGCGCACGTTCGTATGCATCACCGCGTCGAAATCCTCGGCGGTGACCGTCTCGACCCCTTCGGTGCGCGGCCCATACACCCCCGACACCAGCACGGCCGCATCGAGCCGCTCGCCGTCGAGCTTCCAGCCGAGCGCCGCGATCTGCTCGGGCTGCGTGATGTCGAGCGCATGCGCCTGCGCGCCGAGCGCGCGCAGCGCGTCGAGCGACGCGTCGTCGCGCGCGGTGGCGATCACGTTCCAGCCGTCGCGCCGGTATTGGCGGACGAATTCGCGGCCGAGGCCGCGCGATGCGCCGACGATCAATGCGGTTTTCATGCCCGTCGCTCCTTTGCTTGGCGCCGCCGTGGCGGCAGCGCCGGTGTCAGATCCGTTCGATGGGTGCGCAGCGGCACGCCTGCGTAGCGATTCGCTGCGCAGGCCGTGGCGTCACTTCGCGTCGTCGCACGGCTTCAGCGTGGCGGCGACTGCCTGCGCGACGCCTTCGAGCCGTGCGGCGTCCGCCGCGATCATGTCGTTGTCCGGGGCGTGCTCGCCGCCGGCGACGAGTGCGGCCACGCAGCGCTTGTAGGTCTCGTCGAGCGCGTCGAAGCTCGACACGGCCATCCCGAGGTTGCGCATCCGGCCGTCATGCACGCCGTACACGAGCCCGTGCACTGTGAGCGACTGGCCGCGCGCCCACGCGTCGTTGACGATCGTCGTGCGGCACACGTTGACGACCTGCTCGATCGCGTTCAGCTCGATCAGGCGGCGATAGCGCGCTTCGCCCACCGGCCATGCGTCGAGCAGCGCCGAGTGGCGTTCGCGCACGTCCTGCACGTGATGCAGCCAGTTGTCGGCGAGGCCGACGCGGCGGTTGAGCAGGGCGGCGTTCACGCCCGAGCAGCCGTAGTGGCCGACCACCATGATGTGCTTCACGCGCAGGATGTCGACCGCGAACTGGATCACCGACAGGCAGTTCAGGTCGCTGTGCACGACCACGTTCGCGATATTGCGGTGGACGAACACTTCGCCCGGCGGCAGGCCGATGATCTCGTTCGCGGGCACGCGCGAATCCGAGCAGCCGATCCACAGATATTCCGGCGCCTGCTGGTGGGCGAGACGCGCGAAGAACTGCGGGTCGTCCTCGAGCTTGTGCTTGACCCAGGCGTCGTTGTTGTCGAACAGGTGTGAAAGCGGATTGTCTTGGGGGTTCATCGGTGTGGATTCCGTTGACGGAAATCGGGTCGCAATCGGTGCGGCATAGCGGGCGTCAGGCGGCGCGCTGCGCGTCGCCTGCGCCCTCGTTCTGGTCCGTCGCGCCGAAGCGCGCGGGGTAGCGCACGCAAAAGCGCAGCGCGGTGTCGTACGGATAAAAGTCGGGCAATTCGCCCTGGATCAGCTTGTCCTTGCTGGCCTGCCACAGCGCGGGATCGAAAAAGTCCGCGTGATGCTTCATGAAGACCTCGCGCACGCGCGGGTCGCCGAGCAGGAACGGCCCGTAGGTCTCCGGAAAGATGTCGTGCGGGCCGACGGTATACCACGGTTCGCCGGACAGCTCGTCTTCCTCGTTGCGCGGCGGCGGCACGCGGCGCACGTTGCAGTCGGTCAGGTACTCGATCTCGTCGTAGTCGTAGAACACCACGCGGCCGTGGCGCGTGACGCCGAAGTTCTTGTACAGCATGTCGCCGGGAAAGATGTTCGCCTTCATCAGCTCCTTCACCGCGTTGCCGTATTCCTTCACGCCGTGCTCGACGTCGGCATCGGAGCCGTTCTGCAGGTACAGGTTGAGCGGCGTCATCCGGCGCTCGATGTACAGGTGCTTGATCACGAGATTGCCGTCCTCGTATTCGAGCAGCGACGGCACTTCCTTCTCCAGCTCGCGCACGAGCGCGTGGTCGAGCCGCGCGAGCGGCAGCGCGACGCTCGAATACTCGAGCGTGTCGGCCATCCGCCCGAGGCGGTCGTGGCGCTTCACGAGCTGGTACTTCTCCATGATCTGCGCGCGCGTCGTTTCCTTCGGCGGCGGGAAGTGATCCTTGATGATCTTGAACACGTACGGGAACGACGGCAGCGTGAACACGAGCATCACGAGGCCCTTGATCCCGGGCGCGATGATGAAGCGGTCGCTCGAATGCGACAGATGGTGCAGCAGGTCGCGATAGAACAGGTTCTTGCCCTGCTTCTGCAGCCCGACCGACGTGTAGATCTCCGCCTTCGGCTTGCCGGGCATGATCGTGCACAGGAAGTCGACGTACGCGGACGGCACGCCCATGTCGACGAGGAAATACGAGTGCGAGAAGCCGAAGATGATCATCAGCTGGTCGCGGCGCAGCAGCACGGTGTCGAGCGCGAGCACGCCCGGGCGCACGTGGCGGATCGGCACCGCGAACGGCAGCACGCGGTCGGCGTTGATGATGCGGCCGACGATGTACGCGCTCTTGTTGCGGAAGAACAGCGACGACAGCACGTGGATCTGGAAATTCGGCGCTTCGTCGAAGTGGCCGAATTCGTCGTGGATCGCCTGCATCACACAGGCGATGTCGCGCGGGAGATCGTCGAACGCCGGCTCGAGCTGGAAGTTCGTGACGATCCGCTCGAGCGTGGCCGCGAGCCCGTCGGTGCCCGGATAGTACGCGCGGTAGGTCGGCTTCGCGGCCGGCTCGTCGTTCTCCAGATACTCGGTCGAGATCGCCGGGCGCACGAAGATGAAATCGTTGCTGAAGTACGAGCGGTGCAGGATCTTGCAGCACACCGAATTGAAGAAGGTCTCCGCGCACTCGGGCTGGCGGTGCGACGTGAGCAGGCCGATGTAGTGCAGCTTGATCTGCTGCCACACTTCGTCGTCGATGTTCTCCGCGTCGTATTCGTCTTCCAGCACCTCGACACATTCCTTCACGCGATCGTCGTACGACGTGATCCGCTCGCGCGCGAGCCGCTGCAGCCCGTGCCAGTCGCCCTGCTCGTACAGCGTCTTCGCCTCGACGGCCGCGTCGCGGAAGATCCGGTAGTGGCGGTCGAAGTTCTCGAGCATCGTCTGCGCGACGTCGAAACCGATCTGCGAGGACAGCAGTTTGGGGAAGTGATTCATCGCGTGCAGGCTCGTTCGGGAGGGGCTGTAAGCACTCGCCATTTTAGCGCCCAAGCGGGCGGTTCAAGGGCGTTGCGGCGACGCGCGGCCGGCGGGCAGGCGGCGGGTTGTCCGCCGTTGGGAGCCGTTCGGTGCATCTTCGCGTAAAGATACGGGTACGGAACCGATTCTGGCACGAACTTTTTTTGACGGGCAGCCAGCCGCGGACACGCGTTCCGTGTGACGGCGATAGAATCGACGCACCGCCCGCCATGGCCTGCCGCCGGCGTGCAATCGCACCGATAACGACGAGACGCCCCATCGATGAACGCACTGGAACACCAACTCGACTATCCCTTCGCCGACACGCTGCCCGCCGCGGGCGACACGTTCGAGGTCGCGCCCGGCGTGCGCTGGCTGCGCATGCCGCTGCCGTTCTCGCTCGATCACATCAACCTCTGGCTGCTGCGCGACGAGATCGACGGGCAGGCCGGCTGGACGATCGTCGATTGCGGGATCGCATCGGACGCGATCCGCGCGCACTGGGAACAGATCTTCGACACGCATCTCGACGGCCTGCCCGTGCTGCGCGTGCTCGTCACGCATTGCCACCCCGATCACTTCGGCCTCGCGAACTGGCTGTGCGAAGGCGGCGACAAGGGCCGCTGGAACGTGCGGCTGTGGATGACGCTCGGCGAGTACATGTTCGGCTGCCTGATGGCGGCCGGCAACGGCTCGAACGCGGGCGGCGCGGCCGCCGCCGATCACTTCGCGCGCCACGGGCTGACCGATCCGGCCGCGCTCGACAAGCTGCGCAACCGCCGCAACTACTACTCGGATCTCGTGCCGGCCGTGCCGCCGCGCTATCGGCGCCTGCGTGAGGGCGACGCGGTGACGATCGGCGCGCGCACGTGGCGCGTCGTGACCGGCTTCGGCCATTCGCCTGAACATTGCGCGCTGCACAGCGAAGCGGACGGCGTGCTGATCTCCGGCGACATGGTGCTGCCGCGCATCTCGACGAACGTGTCCGTGTTCGACCTCGAGCCGGAGGCGAACCCGCTCGCGCTGTACCTGCAGTCGCTCGGCCGCTACGAGACGATGGCGCCCGATACGCTGGTGCTGCCGTCGCACGGCAAGCCGTTCCGCGGCGTGCGCACGCGCATCACGCAACTGCGCGAACACCACGACGCGCGCC
Organism: Burkholderia sp. HI4860; assembly: GCF_002223045.2. Classification (NCBI taxonomy): domain Bacteria; kingdom Pseudomonadati; phylum Pseudomonadota; class Betaproteobacteria; order Burkholderiales; family Burkholderiaceae; genus Burkholderia; species Burkholderia sp. HI4860. The sequence continues at coordinate 2,195,538 of NZ_NKFO02000003.1, forward strand.
TGGCCGAAGTGCGCGTCGCCTGCGCGGAACAGCCGATGAGCGCGGCCGACATCGTGCCGATCATGTTCCGCCGCCGCGAACTCGACATCCATCAGATGACGTTCGCGCTCGGCGAGGCGCTCGCGCACCTGAACCTGTTGTGGCTTGCGGGCGAGCTCGTGCGCGAGCAGGGCGACGACGGCGTGCTGCGGTTCCGCACCGCCGGCTGACACCGTTTCGCTTTCCTCAAGCGACGGGTTCGTAACGCCACCCGTCGCGATGCCATTGCATCGTGTGCGTCGGGGCGAGCGCCGCAAGAAACGCGGGGTCGTGCGACGCGACCACGATCGCGCCGGGGAAGCCCGCCAGTGCGGCTTCGATCGCCCGCACCGATTCGAGATCGAGGTGATTGGTCGGCTCGTCGAGCAGCAGCAGTTGCGCGGGCGTGCCGCGCCACAACGCGCACGCGAGCGCGGCTTTCAGCCGTTCGCCGCCGCTCAGTTGCCGCGCCGGCTGCGTTGCGCGCACCGCGTCGAGCTGCAACAGTGCGAGCCGGCTGCGCAGGTCGCCTTCGGCGAGCGGCGTATCGAGCAGCCCCAGTTGCTCGACGATCGAGCGGTCGGGATCGAGCAGCGCGAGCCGCTGGTCGAGATACGCGGCGCTCACATGCGTCGTGCACGCGCCTGAACGCGGCGAAAGCTCGCCCGCGAGCATGCGCAGCAACGTCGATTTGCCGCAGCCGTTCGGGCCGGTCAATGCGATGCGCACCGGGCCGCTGGCCGACCATGTGATCGCGTCGGCATCGCCGGCGATGCGCCACGGCAGTTGCGCGCGGTCGAGCGTGAACAACTGGCGGCGTGCGCTGACCGCGGTGCCCGGCAGCGACACGAGCACGGGCGCATCGGCTTCGACGCGCGCGGCCGCTTCCTGTACGCGTTCGTCGAGTGTCGCCTTGAATTCGTTCTGGTGGCGCCGCACCGTGCCCATGATGCTGCGCGCCGCACCCTTGCGACTCTGTTTTGCCATCGACGACAGGTTGGCCGTCTTCGCGTCGCGCAGCGACGCGGCCGCGTGACGCTGGATCGTGTCGTGCTCCTGTTCGAGCTTGCGGCGGGCACGTCCGCGTTCCGCGCGCGCGTTGTCGAGCGCGGACTGCGCGGCATCCTGTTCCGCGTCGCGCTGCGCGCGATAGAGCGCGTAGTTGCCGCCGTACGCGCGCACGCCTTGCGGCGTCAGCTCGACGATGCGCTGCACGCCGGCGAGCAGCGCGCGGTCGTGGCTCACGACGACGAGGCCGCCGCGCCAGCCGTCGAGCGCCGCGCGCAGCCACGCCCGGCCCGGCGCGTCGAGATGATTGGTCGGTTCGTCGAGCACGAGCAGGCCCGCGCCGGACAGCAGCGCGCCGATTAGCGCGACACGCGCGAGCTGGCCGCCGCTCAATGCCTGCGCGGGCGTATCGGCGCGCACGTCGTACAGGCAGGCGGCGTCGAGCGCGGTGCGCAGCCGCTCCGCGAGATCCCAGCGATCGCCGATCAGGTCGAAGTCGTGCGGTTCCGCGCGACCGTCGGCGAGACGCGCGAGCGCGCCGAGCGGTGCATCGAGCGCGGCAATCTGCGCGACGGTTCGCGGGCCGGCCGATACGTCCCCGTCGTCATGCTGCTGCGCGACGTAGACGACGTGCGTGTGCCGCTCGATCGTCCCCGCGCTCGGCGCGCAGCGGCCCGCGATCAGTTGCGCGAGCTGGCTCTTGCCGATGCCGTTGCGGCCGACGATGCCGGTCGGCGTGCGATCGATGCAAAGGTCGAGCGAATCGAACAGCGTGAAGCCGTCGTCGAAGCGGAAGGAAACGTGATGAAGCGCGACGAGCGCGCCGGTGGGCGTGGCTGCAGCCATAAGCACCTCCGAAAATGCGTGAAGACCTTCGCGCGCGGCGTGCGTGGCACGGCGGCGAAAACATTTTGGGAAGGCTTAGTTGTTCACTTTGGCTGGCGTCCGGTATGAGGAATAGGCGCGCAGTGTAGCAAGCGCGGCGCGCGGGCCGCAAGCGACGGTCGGACGCACCGTCGCTTGCGCGCCACGCGCGAGGGTCGCGTTACTGCACGGCGACGGTCGTGAAGTTCTGCCGTCCGAACGGACTCACGTGATAGCCGCTCACGTTCGTGCGCGTGAGCGCGGCCGCGGTCGGGTAGCCGAGCGGAATCCACAGCGCCTGGTCGTGGATGATCTTCTGCGCGGCTTCATACAGCTTCGCGCGCTTGGCCTGGTCGGCGGTCGACTTGCCGTCGGCGATCAGCTTGTCGAGCTGCGAGTCGCAGAAGCGCGCGAAGTTGATGCCCGACTTCACCGCATTGCAGCTGAACAGCGGCGACAGGTAGTTGTCCGGATCGCCGTTGTCGCCGGCCCAGCCCATGAACAGCATGTCATGCTGGCCGAGCTTCGCCTGCTTGATCAGCTCGCCCCATTCGATCACCTTGACCTCGGCCTTCACGCCGATCTTCGCGAGGTCGGCCTGCAGCAGCTCCGCACCGACCTTCGGATTCGGGTTCAGCACGCTGCCGGTCGGACGCGTCCAGATCGTCGTCGAGAAGCCGTTCGGGAAGCCGGCCTGCGCGAGCAGCTGCTTCGCCTTCGCCGGATCGTACGCATACGGCGCGACGTCCTTTGCGTAGCTCCACGTGTTCGGCGGATACGGATTGTTCGCGGCCGTCGCGGTGTTGTCGAACACGACCTTCAGGTAGGTCGCGCGGTCGAACGCGAGGTTCAGCGCTTCGCGCACCTTGTCGTTGTCGAGCGGCTTCTTCTGCGTGTTCAGCGCGACGAACGCGGTCATGAACGCAGGCGTCTGCACGACCTTCAGCGCGCTTTCGCCCTTCGCGGCGAGCACGTCCTGCGGCTTCGGCGACAGCGCGATCTGGCATTCGCCGGCCTTCACCTTTTGCAGCCGCACCGACGGATCGGGCGTGATCGCATAGATCAGCCGGTCGACCTTCGGCTTCGTGCCCCAGTAGGTCGGGTTCACGTCGTAGCGGATCAGCGCGTCCTTCGTGTAGCTCTTCAGCACGAACGGGCCGGTGCCGACCGGCTTCGCGTTCAGGTCGGCCTGCTTGCCGGCCTTCAGCAGTTGGTCCGCGTATTCGACCGAGTAGATCGACGCGAAGCCCATCGTCAGGATCGGCACGAACGTCGCGTTCGGCTCGTTCAGCACGAACTTCACGGTGCTGTCGTCGACCTTCGTGACCGACTTCACGAGCTTCACGAGGCCCATCGACTGCGCGTGCGGGAAGCCGCTCGCGCCGGCCACCTTGTGCCACGGATTCGCGTCGTCGAGCATCCGCGAGAACGTGAACACGACGTCGTCCGCGTCGAGCGCGTGGGTCGGCTTGAAATACTCGGTGGTCTGGAACGCGACGTTCGGACGCAGATGGAACGTGTACGTCAGGCCGTCGGCGCTCGCGTCCCATTTGTCGGCGAGCGCGGGCACGACTTTCTTCGCGGCTTCGTCGTACGACACGAGCGTGTTGAAGATCACGTCGGCCGACGCGTTGGTCGTGACGAGCGAGTTGTACTGCACGACGTCGAAGCCGTCCGGGCTCGATTCCGTACAGACGGTGAGCGGCTTGGCGGCGGCGAGGCCGGGGGCGGCGAGGGCGGCGGCGAGCGTGGCCGCGGCGAACAGCTTGACCTGCATAGGATCTCCCACGTGGCTTGTGTTTTTTGCTGGGTGACGGGATGCGGGCGCGGCCCGGAAGCGGACAGGGCCGGCGCGGCTGGCGAATAGCATACCGTCAAAGCGCGCGGCGCGTGAAAAAAGGCGCCTGAACGCGGCGAATTGGCCGAAAAACGGCTGCGTTCGCGACGGAACGGGTGTTGGGGCGGCAGTGGGGCGGAGGAGGCGGCGGGCGGCGGAACGCTGGCACCGGGGATGCAGGACAGCGGCGCGTCGGGGATGGCGCGGGCGCGGTGTGGGCGTGTCGCGGATCGAATCGTCGAAACGGCCAGGCGGCGGTGCGGAGAAGTGGAGAAGCGGAGAAGCGGAGAAGCGGAGAAGCGGAGAAGCGGAGAAGCGGAGAAGCGGAGAAGCGGAGAAGCGGAGAAGCGGAGAAGCGGAGAAGCGGAGAAGCGGGGAAGCGGGGAAGCGGAGAAGCGGGGAAGCGGAGAAGCGGAGAAGCGGAGAAGCGGAGAGACGGCCCGCGCAGCTTCACGCGGGCCCAGCGCTCACCGGAGCGTCAGTGCGCGCCCGCCTTCGGCTTGCGCGGCGCCTTCTCGAACAGGCGGTCGTACAGCCAGCGCGGCAACACATGCAGCACTTTCGCGACGACGCCCATCTGCCACGGAATCACGCGGAACGCGTGTTGCCGCGCGATCGCCTGGGCCGCACGCGCGGCGAAGCGGTCGGCGTCCATCAGGAACGGCATCCGGTACGGGTTGTGCGCGGTCATCGGCGTGCGGATGTAGCCGGGCGCGATCGTCACGACGCCGACGCCGGCCGGCCGCAACTCGACGCGCAGCGCTTCGAGATACTTGATCGCGGCCGATTTCGACGCGCTGTACGCGCCAGAACCGGGCAGCCCGCGCACGCCGGCAACGCTCGCGACACCGACCAGCGTGCCGTGGCGCGTGGCCGTCATCGGGCCGACGAACGGCTCGAACGTCGCGACCATCCCGTAGTAATTGATGTCCATCACGTCGCGGAACGCCGCGAGATCGCCCTGGCCCGTGACGGCGCCCTGGCTGATGCCGGCGTTCGCGATCACGACGTCGGGGCAGCCGTGCGTCGCGATGAACGACGCGGCGGCCGTCGCGAGCGCGTCGGCGTCGCGCACGTCGGCGGAATAGACGGAGATGGACAGCTTCGGGAACCGCCGCGCGAACGCCTCGAGGGCATCGGTGCGTCGCGCGACGAGTGCGAGCGTGGCGCCCTGGCGGGCGTATTCCTCGGCCATCGCGAGGCCGAGGCCGCTCGATGCGCCGGTGATGAAGACCTTCAGCGGAGTAGTCATGCCGGCGCGCGGGCGGGGATCAGAGCTTCTTGTCCTGAACCTGCTTCACGAGGAAGTCGAGCACCTGGGCGGTACCCGGGATGCTGTTCGTGTAAGCGGGGCCCGTCTTGTACTTGCCCTGGACGACGACCGTCGGCACGCCGTCGATCGCGTAGTCCTTCAGCAGCTTGGCCGACTGGTTCACTTCGCCCTGCACGCTGAACGAGTTGTACGCGTCCGTGAACTGCTTCTTGTCGACGCCCTGCGTGGCCAGGAAGTCGGCCTGCGCCTGCGGCGTCAGCAGGTAGTTCTTCTGCTTGTGGATCGCGTTGAAGATCGCCGGCGTGACCTTCTCGGAGATGCCGAGCGCGGACACCGCGTAGAACAGCTTCGAGTGCGGGACGAAATCGTCACGGAATGCGACGGGGACGCGCTTGAAGTCGATGTTGTTGCCTTGTTTCTTCACCCAGGCTTCGATCGTCGGTTCGAATTCGTAGCAGTGCGGGCAGCCGTACCAGAAGAATTCGATCACCTCGACCTTGCCGGCCGGCGCGGACACCGGCTGCGGCGACTTCATCACCTCGAAGTCCTTGCCGGAGACCGGTGCGGCGGGCGAAGCCTGCGCGAGGCCGGCGGCCAGGCCCAGGGACAGAAGGAGCGTGCTAAGCAGTTTTTTCATGTTGTGAACGTCGAATCAGTTGCTCGGGTTACGAAACGTAACGGGTTCTGAGTGGGCTCGGCCGGTTGCTTACTGCTTCGTGAAACGGATCACCGCCGTGTCGACACCTGCATCGGACAGGCGCTGGCGAGCCGAGTTCATATCCTCGAATTTCGAGAATGGGCCGACACGCACGCGGAAATACGTCACGCCGCTGACATCGCGCTTCGACACCTTCGACTCGAAGCCCTGGAAGCCGAGGCGCGCGCGCTGCTGCTCGGCGTCGCCTTCCGTCTTGTACGCGCCCACCTGCAGGAAGTAGCCGGTATTCGCGTCGTTCGCGGTCGGCGGCTTTGCCGTCGCGGCGGCCGCGGCCGACGAGGTCGGCTTCGGCGTGTTCGCGGCCAGTTGCTGTTGCTGCTGCTTTTGCGCGGCCGCTTGCTGCGCCTGCTTCTGCGCGGCGAAGCGGGCGAGGTCGTCCTCGCCGCCTTGCTGCTGTTGCTGCTGCGCCTGCTGCGTCTTCTTCGGCGGCGGCGTGGTGTCGGCCGGCTTCGGCGCGACGGCCACGCCGTTGCTCGACGACGTGTTGTTCGACGCGGTCGAATTGTTCGAGCTGCCGGTGTTGTTCGAGCCGCTCGACCCGTTGGCCTGCGGCGGCACTTCGACGATTTGCGGCTCGGGCAGCAGGCCGCCCTGGGTCTGGTTCGCGGCCTGGCCGGGCGCGGTGTTCGGCGGCGCGGGCTGCGCGGCTTGCGGCACCGGCTGGCCCGGCGTCTTGCCCTGCAGCGCGCGGTTCGGATCGAACTGCTGCGGCTGGCTCGCGCCGTTGTCGGCCGGCGGCGGCGCGACCTTCGATACGAACGGCGACGGGGAACGCGTGATGTAGAGCGCCACCACCACGGCGATCGCGAGGCCGACGATCAGGCCCAGCACGATTCCAAGAAATGTCCCTCCGGCTTGTTTCGATTGCTTCGAAGTTCGGCGTGGTTGTGCCATTGCTTGAGTCACCTGCAAAAAGAATCGTGAAAAGGCTGCGACGGGCGCTCCAGCCGCAGCCATTCGCTGCCCGGTTCGGGCCGCTTACTGCCTTACATCTTGGCGGGCGCGGACACGCCGAGCACCGCCAGGCCGTTCTCGAGCACCTGCCGGGTTGCGGCGAGGAGTGCGGCGCGCGCATTGCGCGGCGCTTCGTCGTCGACCAGCACGCGCTCCGCATTGTAGAACGAGTGGAATTCGCCAGCGAGGTCGCGCAGGTAGAACGCAACGGCGTGCGGCGCCAGTTCGTTGGCCGCGTGCGTGAGCATGTCCGGGTACTCGGCCAGCTTTTGCATCAGCGACGCCGCTTGCGTGCTCGTCAGTTGCGACAGGTCGGCGCCCGGCAGCTGCGCGACGTCGACGTTGTAGCGCGACTTCAGCTCGTTGAGCACCGAGCAGATCCGCGCATGCGCGTACTGGACGTAGTAGACCGGGTTTTCGTCGTTCTGTTTCAGCGCGAGGTCGATGTCGAACACGAACTCGGTATCGGCCTTGCGCGAGATCAGGAAGAACCGCACCGCGTCACGGCCGCGCGTGATCGTCGCTTCGTCGATCAGGTCCGGCGCCGCTTCCTGGCCCGCCGCCGCGCCGCCCGACCATTCGATCAGGTCGCGCACCGTCACGTAGCTGCCCGCGCGCTTCGAGATCTTCACTTCCTGGCCGTCGCGCATCACGGTGACCATCTTGTGCAGCACGTAGTCGGGGTAGCCCTTCGGGATCCCGATGTGCAGGCCCTGCAGGCCGGCGCGCACGCGCGCGATGGTGCCGTGGTGGTCCGAACCCTGGATGTTGATCACCTTCGTGAAGCCGCGCTCCCACTTCGTCACGTGGTACGCGACGTCCGGCACGAAGTACGTGTACGTGCCGTCCGACTTGCGCATCACGCGATCCTTGTCGTCGCCTTCGTCGGTCGTGCGCAGCCACAGCGCGCCGTCCTGCTCGTAGGTCATGCCGGCCTTGATCAGCGCGTCGACCGTCTTCTCGACACGGCCTTCGCTGTACAGCGATGACTCGAGGTAGTACTGGTCGAACTTCACGCCGAACGCCTGCAGATCCATGTCCTGCTCGCGACGCAGGTACGTGACCGCGAACTTGCGGATCGCGTCGAGATCCTCGACGTCGCCCGTGCCCTTGACCGGCTCGCCGTCCGACGCGGCGACCGTTTCGCCGTTCAGGAAGTCGCGTGCGATGTCGGCGATGTACTCGCCGTTGTACGCGGCTTCCGGCCAGCCCGCGTCGCCCGGCTTCAGGCCGCGTGCGCGTGCCTGCGTCGAGATCGCGAGGTTGCCGATCTGCACGCCTGCGTCGTTGTAGTAGAACTCGCGGTGCACCGCGTAGCCCTGGCTCGCGATCACGTTCGCGAGCACGTCGCCGAGCGCGGCCTGGCGGCCGTGGCCGACGTGCAGCGGGCCGGTCGGGTTCGCCGACACGAATTCGAGCAGCACCTGCTTGCCTTTCTCGCGATCCGACGTGCCGAACGCGCGGCCCTGGTCGAACACGGCGGCGATCACCGCCTGCTTCGCGGCGGCCGACAGGCGCAGGTTGATGAAGCCGGGGCCGGCGATCTCGGCGGCTTCGACGAGGCCTTGCGCGCCCGGCTGGGCGGTGAGGGCGGCGACGATCTGCTCGGCGAGCTGGCGCGGGTTCGTGCCGAGCGGCTTCGCGAGCTGCATCGCGACGTTGCACGCAACGTCGCCGTGCGCGGCGACCTTCGGGCGCTCCAGCGTGATGGCGGGGGCGACGGATGCCGCGTCGGCGCCTTTCAGCGCGTGTGCGACCTGCTTGACGCTATCCGCGAGCAGGGCTTCGAGGGTCTGTTTGTGTGCTGGCAGCATGCTGGTAGAAGGCTTCGTTGGTGGCGGCCGGAAACGCCGGCCCGCCGGCGCGCTTTTTAAGCGCGCGTTTCAGGGATCGCAGAATTTTAACAGGTGCTAATATGCCGCTCAGGCGGCCCGCGTCCGCGAGGCCGGACGCCGGTCTGCCGGCGTTCCCCAACCGCGCCGCGCAGGCACAACAAGATGAAAAGGGAATTGTCATGATTACGTTCAAGAGCAAGGCGGCACAGGATCTCGACGTGCTGAAGGATTTCGCCGTGTATGTGCTGGGTCTCGTCGGCAAGCAGCTGGGCGAGCGCGGGGTGATTACGCACGACGAGCTGGACCACGCGATCGCCAAGCTGGAAGGCGCGGTCGCGCAGGCGAAGCAGGAGCGCGCCGAGCACGCCGGCCATTTCCACGAGGACGAAGCCGACCACGCGCACCACGAAGTGCCGGCGAGCCTGGCCCAGCGCGTTGCGCCCTTCCTCACGATGCTGCGCGAAGCGAAAGCCGGCGAAGCCGACGTGCACTGGGGCTTCTGAGCCTGCTTGCCCGGCCGGTCCGAAAGGATCGAAAGGCAGAAAAAGCCCGCGTTCGAGCGGGCTTTTTCTTTCGTCTGACGAAAGGTGCTGGGCGGTGGTGTACTCGAATCGGGTGGGGCGCTCGCCTTGACCGAAAGGTGAAATTCCTTATAATTCAACGCAAGACCATGTGAAAGCGGGTGCGAAAACATGGCGCCGCCCGAGCAATCGGGCCCCACCTGGAGTGGGTACTTCGTCGAAAGACGGAAAGAGAATCCCGCATACGACGGCTGCCGAAAGGCGGCCGTTGGCTTTTCTACGCCCGGATTTTGCGGCCCTCCAGGCTTGCGCGCAGCAGCGTGCGCAACGCCACCCTCCTGGCTTCCCGCTGGCGCCTGTTCAAGCCGCCATCCAGCATATAGGCCGACTGGACGCGCAGGATGAGCCGGCGTTTTCTGGCCCGGTCCCGCGAAACCTCGAAGAACACGGCATACATCCGCTGTACGCCATCCGACGAGGCTGTCTCTACCGTCACGAAATTGGGCTGTCGTTCATCGGCGACGACGATCCGGCGCGTCGCCAGCCCGACGATCACGTCGCGCAACAGGCGTCGCGACGCGTGGTACCGGTCCGCGCAGAGCACGCGCGTCTCGCGACCATCGTCGTAGATCTCGTCGTCCGGAATGGTGTCGCGGGGGCGCGGATCCCATTTGAAACTGCGGGTGAAGCAGTGACAGGAGAAGAGGACCAGCACCGTTACGTCGAAGCCGGTTTCCAGGTCGCACGAGAACGTCAATGGACGCAAATGACTCAGGTCCCAGTGTTCGCCGCGGTAGCGCGTCGGCGGGAACGGACTGGCTGCATCGATCGGCGTTTCGTTGATCCGGATCTCGAAGGTCGACATGGCGGGGCGAATTTCGGGCTAAGCGGAAAGGGCGACTCCTGCGCCTTTACCTGATGGCCAGGGCGTTTGCAGCCTGGGATGCACAATATTGAGATTAGGTATCCTGAGTGATTGGCGCGTTGTACAACGCGCCCCGTGAACGGGGCGCGCGATGGCGACGCGCGGCGGAAGCGCCGCGGTTCGATCGATCAGAGCTGCGGCGCGAGCGCGCGGCGCGCGTCGTCGAGCGACAGCGCCATGCGCTGCGCGTAGTCCTCGAGCTGATCCTGGCCGATTTTGCCGACCGAGAAATACGTGCTGTCCGGATGCGCGAGATAGAAGCCCGACACGCTCGCGGCCGGCAGCATCGCCAGCGAGTCGGTCACGCTCATGCCGATCTCGTCCGCGCGCAGCACGTCGAACATGTCGCGCTTCACGAGGTGGTCGGGGCAGGCCGGGTAGCCGGGCGCCGGGCGGATGCCCGCGTACTTTTCCGCGATCAGCGCATCGTTGTCGAGCGTCTCGCCGCTCGCATAGCCCCACAGCTCGCGCCGCACGCGCGCGTGCATCGCTTCCGCGAAGGCTTCCGCGAAGCGGTCGGCGAGCGCCTTCAGCATGATCGCGCTGTAGTCGTCGTGGTCGGCTTCGAACTGCTTTTCCTTCGCGTCGACGCCGAGGCCGGCCGTCACCGCGAACATCCCGATGTAGTCGGCGACGCCCGATTCCTTCGGCGCGATGAAGTCGGCGAGCGAGCGGTTCGGCCGCATCACGCCGTCGACCACCGGGCGCACGCTCTGCTGGCGCAGGTTGCGCCACGTGAGCAGCACTTCCGAGCGCGACTCGTCGCTGTAGATCTCGATGTCGTCGTCGTTGACGCTATTCGCCGGCAGCAGCGAGATCACGCCGCTCGCGGTCAGCCAGCGGCCCTGGATCAGGCGCGCGAGCATCGATTTCGCGTCGGAGAACACGCGCCGCGCCGATTCGCCGACGATCTCGTCGTTCAGGATCGCCGGGTACGGGCCCGCGAGATCCCAGGTCTGGAAGAACGGGCCCCAGTCGATGTACTGCGCGAGCTCGTTCAGGTCGTAGTTCTTGAACACGCGGCGGCCGATGAACTTCGGCTTCACCGGCTGGTAGGCCGCCCAGTCGACCTTGGTCTTGTTCGCGCGCGCTTCGGCGAGCGTGACCATCGGCTGCGCCTTGCGGTTCGCGTGCTGGTCGCGGATGCGTTCGTAGTCGGACTTCAGCTCGTCGAGGTACTTCGTCGCGCCTTCGTCGGACAGCAGGCTGGAGGCGACCGACACCGAGCGCGACGCGTCCGGCACGTACACCACCGGGCCTTCGTAGTGCGGCGCGATCTTCACGGCCGTGTGCACGCGCGAGGTCGTCGCACCGCCGATCAGCAGCGGGATCTTCTTCACGCGGAAGTAGTCGTCGCGCTGCATTTCGGACGCGACGTAGGCCATTTCCTCGAGGCTCGGCGTGATGAGGCCCGACAGCCCGATGATGTCCGCGCCCTCGACCTTCGCCTTCGCGAGGATCTCGTTGCACGGGACCATCACGCCCATGTTGACGACTTCGAAGTTGTTGCACTGGAGCACGACCGACACGATGTTCTTGCCGATGTCGTGCACGTCGCCCTTCACGGTCGCGATGACGATCTTGCCCTTCGCGCGCACGTCGCCGCCCGCTTCCGCGAGCAGGCGCTTTTCTTCCTCGATGAACGGGATCAGGTGCGCGACCGCCTGTTTCATCACGCGCGCCGATTTCACGACCTGCGGCAGGAACATCTTGCCCTGGCCGAACAGGTCGCCGACGATGTTCATGCCGTCCATCAGCGGCCCTTCGATCACGTTGATCGGGCGGCCGCCGGCCGCGGCGATCTTCGCGCGCACTTCTTCGGTATCCTCGACGATGAAGTTCGTGATGCCGTGCACCAGCGCATGCGAGAGCCGCTTCTCGACCGGCTGGTTGCGCCACTCGAGGTTCTCTTCCTTCTTCGCGCCGCCTGCCTTGAACTTGTCGGCGATCTCGAGCAGGCGGTCGGTCGAATCGTCGCGGCGGTTCAGGATCACGTCCTCGACGCGCTCGCGCAGCTCCGGGTCGAGGTCGGCGTACACGCCGAGCTGGCCCGCGTTGACGATGCCCATGTCCATCCCCGCCTGGATCGCGTGGTACAGGAACACGGTGTGGATCGCCTCGCGCACCGGGTCGTTGCCGCGGAACGAGAACGACACGTTCGACACGCCGCCGCTCACCTTCGCGTACGGCAGGTTCTGCTTGATCCAGCGGGTCGCCTCGATGAAGTCGACCGCGTAGTTGTTGTGCTCCTCGATACCGGTCGCGACCGCGAAGATGTTCGGGTCGAAGATGATGTCTTCCGGCGGGAAGCCGACTTCGTTCACGAGGAAGTCGTACGAGCGCTTGCAGATCTCGGTCTTGCGCGCGAACGTATCGGCCTGGCCGGTTTCGTCGAACGCCATCACGACGGCCGCCGCGCCGTAGCGGCGGATCAGGTGCGCGTGGTGGCGGAACGCTTCCTCGCCTTCCTTCAGCGAGATCGAGTTCACGATCGCCTTGCCCTGCACGCACTTCAGGCCCGCCTCGATCACGTCCCACTTCGACGAGTCGATCATGATCGGCACGCGCGCGATGTCCGGCTCCGATGCGATCAGGTTCAGGAAGCGCACCATCGCCGCCTTCGAATCGAGCATCGCCTCGTCCATGTTGATGTCGATCACCTGCGCGCCGTTCTCGACCTGCTGGCGCGCGACCGCGAGCGCCTCGTCGAACTGGCCGTTGAGGATCATGCGTGCGAACGCCTTCGAGCCGGTGACGTTGGTGCGTTCACCGACGTTGATGAAGAGCGTTCCGGACGTGACGTTGAACGGCTCGAGGCCGGCGAGGCGCATCATGTGATCGGTCATGGCGGTGCGAATTCTGGTGATGAAGGACGGGGGACGGTCGGGTCAGGCGTTGTCGCTGTACTGGTTCGGCCAGCGGCGCGGCTTCACGTCGGCGAGCGCCTTCGCGATCTCGGCGATGTGTTCGGGCGTCGTGCCGCAGCAGCCGCCCGCGAGGTTCACGAGCCCGGCTTGCGCGAATTCCTTCAGCAGGCCCGACGTGACGTCCGGCGTTTCGTCGAAGCCCGTCTCGGCCATCGGGTTCGGCAGGCCCGCGTTCGGGTAGCACGACACGTAGGTATCGCACAGCTTCGCGAGCTCGGCGATGTACGGGCGCATCAGCGCCGCGCCGAGCGCGCAGTTCAGGCCGAACGTGAGCGGCTTCGCGTGGCGCAGCGAATTCCAGAACGCCTCGACCGTCTGGCCCGACAGGATCCGGCCCGACGCATCGGTGACGGTGCCCGAGATCATGATCGGCAGGCGCTCGCCGGTGTCCTCGAACAGTTCGTCGAGCGCGAACAGCGCGGCCTTCGCGTTCAGCGTGTCGAAGATCGTCTCGACGAGGAACAGGTCGACGCCGCCGTCGAGCAGTGCCTTCGCCTGCTGGTAGTACGACGCGCGCAGCTCGTCGAACGTGACGTTGCGCGCGCCCGGATCGTTGACGTCCGGCGAGATGCTGGCCGTCTTCGGCGTCGGCCCGATCGCGCCCGCGACGAAGCGCGGTTTGTCGGGCGTCGCGTATTGCTCGGCCGCTTGGCGCGCGAGCTTCGCCGATTCGATGTTCATCTCGACGACGAGATCTTCCATCTCGTAGTCGGCCTGCGCGACGGTCGTCGCGCCGAACGTGTTGGTCTCGACGATGTCCGCGCCGGCCGCGAAGTACTGGTCGTGGATCTCGCGGATGATCTGCGGCTGCGTGATCGACAGCAGCTCGTTGTTGCCCTTGATGTCGCGCGGGAAATCCTTGAAGCGCTCGCCGCGATACGCGGCTTCGTCGAGCTTGTAGCGCTGGATCATCGTGCCCATCGCGCCGTCGAGGATCAGGATGCGCGATTTGAGCAGCGCAGGCAGAGCGGCGCCGCGCGTGTAGGACGCGTCGAGCGGGACGGAAGCGGCGAGAGGAGTCGCAGACATGGGCGAAAGACCGGCGAAGACGGGAAAACCGTCATTGTAGCCGGTGCGCATGGGCGCCGCCCGCTAGGGCCTGTTCACGCTAATAACGGGCTTGCGCTGGCCACCAGAAGGGCCGAGCGCAAGGATTGCGACGAAGCGAATACTCAACGTATTCGCGAGGAGCATGACGCGGCGATCGGCCCTTCTGGTGGCCAGCCCCACGAATGAATTTTCCCGAACAGGGGAACGCGCCTTGCCGGCCGTATTGCGGCGTCGATCGTCGCTTGTTTGGCTCGGCCAAACGGCGCTCCTCACTCCTTGCACTACGACCGGCAAGGCGCGTTCGCAAGCCCGTTATTAGCGTGAACAGGCCCTTGCGCCGCGCCGGCCGGGCCGCCAAATGAAAACCCCCGCCGGCGAAACGGGGCGGGGGCAGGATCGGAGTGCTCGCTACGCCGCGTCGATGCGCGGCGAATGGCCCGGCCGCACGAGGCGCCGGGCTGCGGGTCGTCAGTGCAGCACGACGGGCATCATCATCAGGCTGTCGAATTGTCCGAGGAATTCGTCGACTTCATCGAGCGACGGTTCATCCTCGATCAACTGCTTCACGTGCGCGCGGAATCGTTCGGCAAGTTCGCCGTCGATGAAGATTTCGCGCTGCGCGTTCTTGTCGACGATTTCATATCCGCCGGCATTCATCAGGTGGTGGCCGGCCTGCGGCGCGAATTCGACGACGCAGTAGTTGGGGCTGTTGTAGATCATTTGCATGGCGGCACTCCTCTTCGCAGTGGCATCTGGCCTTGTTGTCCCCTAGGTGGGGCGAGCCTTGCCGGTTTCAAGGGGCTTGCGCTGCACACCCCGTTCCCGTTTGCGTGGGGTGTATCGGTTAGAAGCCGATGTCTATGAAACGTTTCCCATTGTCTGCCGGTGGACTGAAATAGTTGTTAAAGAGTGTCATCGGCCATTTCACGGAAATCTGTAATCGGTCGAAATTGCCGAATCGCGTGCATTCGCGCGCGAGTTCACTGTGTGACAGGCGATGTGACAGGCGAGGGCGCGGGCGGTGCAGCCGGTGGTGCCGGTGGTTGCACGGGAGCCGGCGGCGCGGGTTGGGCCGGTTCCGCAGTGGGAGCGGCCGATGCGTCGGGCGTCGGCGTACCGGCGGGCGCAGGCGTTGCGCCGCCTGCGGGTGCTGCGTCGGCCGGCGCGCTGGGCGCCGCGAGCCGGCCATGCCACAACAGCTCGATCTGCGCGCCGTTCGGTTCGGTCTGCACGAGCCGCGCGGGCAGCCAGCCGAGCGACGGCGCGAGCCACATGTCGATGCGGCGCATGTCGCCGTCGCGTCGCGGCAGGCGCATGAAGTGCCGCGCGCCGATGATGCCGGCCTGCGTCTGCACCTGCTCGTCGCCGATCACGGTGATCGGCCAGGTTTCGCCGCTGTTGTTGTCGATCACGAAGAACTGCTGCGTGACGCCCGGCTTGTACGCGGACGGATTGCCGCGCACGAGCCCCGACAGCTGCATCAGCATGCTGAAGCGGTCCTGCACGCCGTCGGGCAGCGGCGCGTTGTTCGGCGTGCGCGTGAACACGACCTGCCGGATCTCGCGGTTGAAGATCGCGATGTCCTCCGGCCGCTTGCCGCGCTTCTCGACGTAGCGCTCGGGCGCGACGCCGAACGCGTCGATGCGGCCTTCGCTGCGGTAGGTGAACGGGCCGACGAACGGCACGGGCATCGACACCGACAGGTCGTAGGTGTGCCAGTCGGTGCGCCAGTGGATCGTGCCGATCATGTTCTGCATGCCGTTGTAGAACGTGTCGTACTGCAGGTCGCCGGACGGCGGCGCGTTGAACTTCACGCCGTTCGTCGCGGGGCCCGGAGTCGCGGTGACGGCGGCGCTGGCGGCGGCGGCAGCCGACGCGGCATGCGGGCCCGATGCGGCAGGCACACCACTCGCTGCTGCGGCGGCGGCCGGCGGCTCGCCGTGCTCGGCCGTTTGCGTCGACGTGAGGACCGGCTCGGGCGCGGGTTTCGGTGCGGCGGCCTTCGGGGCCGCCGGCGCGGGCGCGGCCGGCTGCTCGACCGGCTTCGGCGCGGGCGGCGCAGGCTGACGCTCGATCGGTTGCGGTTTCAGCAGCTCGATCTGCACGGGGACGTCGGCGGGGGGCGGCGGCGTGAACGAATCGCGGTTGCGCATCAGCGAGAACGCGGCGAGCGCATGCAGCACGAGCACGATCACGAGCGCAATGCCCACGCGCAGCCAGTGGCGGGGCAACGCGTGACTCGGGCGGGTATCGGCAGGCTGCATGGGCATCGGGACAGGATCGGGGCGTTCGCGTGAGCTCGGGCGCGCGGCGCGCGCCACAGGATTCGGACTGTCGAATGCGCCTCACGTTCGCGCTGCGTGACGGGCAGGTGCCGGGGGCGGTTACCGGATGCGTCAGGCGTCGCGCGCGTCGGGACTATAGCCGAGTTCGTAAGACAGTTTCTGCGCGCAGGCGCGCAGCGCCGTGTCGATCTCGCCGCCCCATGCGATGTCGAACGAGCCTTCCTGGCCGAGCGCGACGATCGCGAGCGCGAGTTCGCCGACCGCATCGAACACGGGCATGCAGAACGCGTGGATCGTCGGCAGCAGCATCCCCTCGACGCGCGCGGCCTCGTGCCGGCGCACGTCGGCGAGCACCGCGTCGACCTCGTCGAGCGTGCGCGGGCCGCCGTGGTGCGGCGAGCGGCGCGTATCGGCGAGTTCGCGCTCGAGCATCGCGGCGGTCTTGCTGCGCGGCAGGTACGCGGCGAACAGCAGCCCCGTCGCGGAGCCGAGCAGCGGCATCACGTCGCCGAGCTTCAGCGACGCCTTCGCCGGGTGGCTCGATTCCATCCAGTGCACGATCGTCGGCCCCTGGTTGCCCCACACGGCGATGCCGACCGTCTGGTCGAGCCGGTCGCGGAATTCGGTCAGCGCGATCCGCGCGAGCTTCACGCCGTCGACGCGTGCGAGCCGCGCGAGCCCCATCTGCAGCACGAAGCCGCCGAGTTCGTAGCGGCCCGAGACGGGGTCCTGCGATACCACGCCGAGCCGCGAGAAGCTGACCAGGTAACGGTGCGCCTTCGCAGGACTCATGCCCGCGCGCTGCGCGAGGTCGCGCAGCATCATCGCGCGCGGCTCGCTCGTCAGCACGTCGAGCAGGCGGAAGCCGACCTCGATCGACTGGATGCCGGAACGGACCTTCTCGCCGTGTTCGCCGGAAGCGGCGTCGTCGGTGTCGGAGTCGGCGAGATCGTCGTCGGGAAGCGGGCTGGCGGGCATGGGCGGCAGGGGCGCGAAAAGGCGGCAGGAAGCAGGCTGAAAAACCGGACTGAAAAACCGGGCCGAAGAATCGGGGCGAAAACGGCACGCACGATCGCCGCGCGCCGCAGGGATTCACCATCGTAAAATAGATTCCCTCCATCGTCACTACAACGCCAGAGTCCCCTATGAAACTTGCTTCGCTGAAGGACGGCACGCGCGACGGCCAGCTGATCGTCGTGTCGCGCGACCTGCACACCGCGGCGATCGCCGACGCGATCGCGCCGACGCTGCAGCGCGTCCTCGACGACTGGGCGTTCTACGCGCCGCAGCTGCGCGACCTGTACGACGCACTGAACCACGGCCGCGCGCGCAATGCGTTCGCGTTCGATCCGGCCAACTGCATGGCGCCGCTGCCGCGCGCGTTCCAGTGGGCCGACGGCTCCGCGTACGTGAACCACGTCGAACTCGTGCGCCGCGCGCGCGGCGCTCAGATGCCGCCCGAATTCTGGACCGATCCGCTGATGTACCAGGGCGGCAGCGACGATTTTCTCGGGGCCCGCGACGACGTCGTGTGCCCGTCCGAGGAATGGGGCATCGATTTCGAGGCGGAAGTCGCGGTGATCACCGGCGACGTGCGGATGAGCGCGACGCCCGACGAAGCGCTGAAGGCCGTGCGGCTCGTCACGCTGGTGAACGACGTGTCGCTGCGCAACCTGATTCCGGCCGAGCTCGCGAAGGGCTTCGGCTTCTTCCAGAGCAAGCCGGCCACCGCGTTCGCGCCGGTCGCCGTGACGCCCGACGAGCTCGGCGACGAATGGCGCGAAGGCCGCGTGCACCGGCCGATGATCGTCCACTGGAACGGCAAGAAGGTCGGCCAGCCCGATGCCGGCACCGACATGGTGTTCCATTTCGGCCAGCTGATCGCGCACGCGGCGAAGACGCGCAATCTGCGCGCCGGCTCGATCGTCGGCTCGGGCACGGTGTCGAACAAGGACGCGAAGCGCGGCTACTGCTGCATCGCCGAGAAGCGCTGCCTCGAGACGATCGAGCACGGCGCGCCGCAGACGGAATTCATGCGCTACGGCGACACCGTGCGCATCGAGATGTTCGATACCGCCGGCAAGTCGATCTTCGGCGCGATCGAGCAGTCGGTGGCGCCGCCCGACGGCGCGGCGTAAGTCGCGCGGCGCACGCAGCGCTGCGCTTGCGCGAAACCCGGGCCCGGCCCGCGCGCCGGGTTTCGCCTGATGTTTGCCCGCGCGGGCTTGGCTACACTCGATTCAGGGGCGCGAGAGCCTCGAGCAAGGAGCAGCGCATGGCCGATCTCGCCGCGTACGGCGGTTACGAAGCACTGAAGGTGACGCGCCGCGACCATGGCGTGCTCGACATCGTGATGAGCGGCGAGGGCGCGAACCGCAGCGGCCTCGCGACCGCGAACGCACGCATGCATCGCGAGCTCGCCGACATCTGGCGCGACGTCGACCGCGATCCCGACACGCGCGTCGCGGTGATCCGCGGCGAAGGCAAGGGCTTCTCGGCGGGCGGCGACCTCGCGCTCGTCGAGGACATGGCGAACGACTTCGACGTACGTGCCCGCGTGTGGCGCGAGGCGCGCGACCTCGTCTACAACGTGATCAACTGCAGCAAGCCGATCGTGTCGGCGATGCATGGCCCGGCCGTCGGCGCGGGGCTCGTCGCCGGGCTGCTCGCCGACATCTCGATCGCCGCGAAGGATGCGCGCATCATCGACGGCCATACGCGGCTCGGCGTCGCGGCCGGCGACCATGCGGCGATCGTGTGGCCGCTGCTGTGCGGGATGGCGAAGGCGAAGTACTACCTGATGCTGTGCGAGCCGGTGAGCGGCGAGGAGGCCGAGCGGATCGGGCTGGTGTCGCTCGCGGTCGAGCCGGCCGACCTGCTGCCGAAGGCCTACGAAGTGGCCGAGCGGCTCGCGCACGGTTCGCAGTCGGCGATCCGCTGGACCAAGTACGCATTGAACAACTGGCTGCGCACGGCCGGGCCGACCTTCGATACGTCGCTGGCGCTCGAATTCATGGGTTTTTCCGGGCCCGACGTGCAGGAAGGCATTCGCTCGCTGCGCGAGCGGCGCCCGCCCGAGTTTCCCGGCGACGCGCCGTTCTGACACGCGCCGGCGCTATGATCGACCCAGGCGCGGCTCGCGCGACGCACGGCGGCCGCCTCGCTCTCACCCAGTCAACCAGGATGCCCGTATGACGACCGATGCCTCCGGCTCCAACCCTTTCGCCGGCTTTGCCGGCTTCAAGCCCGCCGACATGATGGACCGGATGTGGGACATGATGCGGATGTCGCCGTTCGGCGGGATGACGTCGTTCCCGGGCGCCACGCAAGGGCTGCCGCCGTCGCTGTCGAGCATGTCCGACATGATGGCGCCGCTCACGAGCGTCGAGGAACTCGACAAGCGGATCACCGATCTGCGCGCGGTCGAGCAGTGGCTGAAGCTCAACCTCGGGATGCTGCAGTCCGCGATCCAGGCGCTCGAGGTGCAGCGCGCGACGCTCGCGACGCTGCGTGCGTTCGGCGCGTTCGCGCAGAGCTCGATGTCGGCGGCCGAGGAAGCGGCCGTCGCGGCCGCGCATGCGGCGAAACACGCGTCGGCGGCATCGGGCGACGCATCGCCGGCACCGGAAGCCGACGCGTCGGATGCGGCGGCGGGCGACGCCGCGCAGCAGGCCTTCGACCCGTCGGGCTGGTGGAACCTGCTGCAGTCGCAGTTCAACCAGCTCGCGAGCCTCGCGATGGCGCAGCCGGGCATGCAGCCCGCCGCGCCGGGCGATGCGCCGCCGGACGCGGCCGCTGCGCCGGAGCCGGCCGCGAAGCCGGCACCGGCCGCCGCCGCGCCGCGCAAGCCTGCCGCGAAGCGTGCGAAATCAGCCGGTGCGGCGGGTTCGGCCGCGGCGCGCGCGGCCGCCGCATCGTCGCCCGAAACCCGTCCGCCGAAGCGTTCGACGTGACGCGGCGCAGGTAGCAGGTCGATCATGCGGCTCGCGCTCGTGCTGATGGGAGGCGGCGCACGTGCCGCCTATCAGGTCGGCGTGCTGAAGGCGCTGGCCGAGATCGCGCGCGAGGCCGATCCGCTGCGGCACACGCTGCCGTTCGCGGTCGTGTGCGGCTCGTCGGCCGGCGCGATCAACGCGACGTCGATCGCGAGCCACGCGGACGACTTTTCCCACGGCGTGCGGCGCCTGCTCGAATTCTGGGAGCCGTTGCGCGCCGACTACGTATATCGCACCGACTGGCTCGGCATCGCGGGCGCCGGCGCACGCTGGCTGGCGACGATGACCTTCGGCTGGGCGGCCCGCCGTGCGCCGCGCGGGTTGCTCGACAACGCGCCGCTCGCACACCTGCTGCAGCGCGAGCTGAGTTTCCACCGGATCGAGCAGATGCTCGAGGCGCGCCTGCTGCATGCGCTCGCGGTGACGGCGCTCAGCTATTCGAGCGGGCGGCACCTCACGTTCTACCAGGCGGCCCAGCCGATCCAGGCGTGGCGGCGCGCGCAGCGCACCGCGCGGCTGGTCGACCTGTCGGCGTCGCACCTGCTCGCGTCGTCGGCGATTCCGTTCGTATTCCCGGCCGTGCCGCTCGTGCTCGACGGGCAGATCGAATACTTCGGCGACGGCTCGATCCGGCAGATCGCGCCGCTGTCGCCGGCGATCCACTTCGGCGCGGACCGGATCGTCGTCATCGGCGCGGCCGACCCGCGGCCCGAGATTCCGGCCGCGAACGGCCACGGGCTGGTGCGCGGCTACCCGACGCTCGCGCAGATCGGCCAGCAGGTGCTCGCGAGCGTGTTCCTCGACTCGATCGGCTCGGACATCGAGCGCATCGAGCACATCAACCGGATGATCGAGCACCTGCCGCACCAGGTCGAGTTGGACAGCGGCTGGCGGCACGTCGACGTGCTCGCGATCGCGCCGTCCGAGCGCATCGAGCTGATCGCCGCGAAGCACCTGAAGCAGATGCCGGCGACGATGCGCGGGCTGCTCGGCGCGATCGGCGGCAGCCAGCCGGCCGGCGCGTCGTTCGCGAGCTACCTGCTGTTCGAGGAGGCGTTCACGCGCGAACTGATCGAGCTCGGCTACCGCGACGGGCGCGCGCAGCGCGATACGCTGGCCGGCTGGATCGCGCGCGCGGACGGCGGCAGCGCGCCGGCGGCCGGCATGCCGCCGGAAGATGGCCTCGCGACCGGAGAAATACGGGTCTGATGCTTGCAGGAGAATGTAAGGTTGCGTTTTCGCGACGGTCGGCCGCGACCGATCGCCGCACCGCGATGGGCGGCGCACGACCGGGCGGGCGTCTCGGAACCGTCATGCACGCGTGATATCATGGCCGCCGCCGTATACACCATATCGAGCAGCCCGCCGATCCGGCATCCGCACGGGACCTTTCGGGGAACCCGCCTGGGGCAGGGGACGGGCGCGCCAACGAGCCGGCCAGCGCCGGCCCCCCACTCAGGCAGGCGTGCAGCCGGTTCCGTTCGCGGAGCGTGGCTGCGGCATGCCGCAACGGCGGCGGCGCGGCCGCCCGGCTGCCGGACGAGGAATCACCGTCCGGCTGGCCGGTTTCCCGCGTAAAATTAGAGTCTTGGCTGCAAAAGGCGCGCTCGGGCGCGCTTGCGCGGCAACAGTCACGTTTAGAGAAGTCGCATTGCGCAGAACAGGGGTGGGACCATCATGAACACGATGCTTTATCCGGAACTTTACCGATCGCTCGAAGCCGTCCGCTGGGACATGGAGAAGGACATTCCGTGGGACAAGTTCGACGCTTCGCTGCTCACCGACGAGCAGGCGAAGACGATCAAGATGAACGCGATCACCGAATGGTCGGCGCTGCCCGCGACGGAAATGTTCCTGCGCGACAACCAGCACGACAGCGACTTTTCCGCGTTCATGAGCGTGTGGTTCTTCGAAGAGCAGAAGCATTCGCTCGTGCTGATGGAATACCTGCGCCGCTTCAAGCCGGAAATGGTGCCGACCGAAGAGGAACTGCACGCGGTGCGCTTCCAGTTCGACCCGGCGCCGCCGCTCGAGACGCTGATGCTGCACTTCTGCGGCGAGATCCGCCTGAATCACTGGTACCGTTGCGCGGCCGACTGGCACACCGAGCCGGTCATCAAGCAGATCTACGAAACGATCTCGCGCGATGAAGCACGCCACGGTGGCGCGTACCTGCGCTACATGAAGAAGGCGCTGAACAACTGCGGCGACGTCGCGCGTGCGGCATTCGCGAAGATCGGCGTGCTGATGGCGTCGGCGCGACGCACCGAGAAGCCGCTGCACCCGACCAACCTGCACGTGAACCAGGCGCTGTTCCCGCGCGACACCGTGCAGTCGCGCCTGCCGGATCCGGAATGGCTCGAGCGCTGGCTCGACGAGCAGATCCGCTTCGACGGCGAATGGGAAAAGAAGGTCGTCGAGCGGATCCTGCACAACCTGTCGATCCTGTTCGAGCGCACGTTCGCGACCGCGCAGGAGCTGAACCGCTACCGCAAGGAAGTCACTGGCCGCCTGCAGGCCGAAAGCGGCTCGTCGTCGGCCGCGCAGCCGGCCTGAGGCCGGTCGGCGCCGCAGCCGGCGTGAATCGCGCCGGCCGCGTTGCGCGATGTCGTACCCGTTGCATGAAGCCCGCCCGGTCAGTCCGGCGGGCTTTTTATCTGGCGCCGCCGCCGCGCGCGCCATTGCCCACTTCGTCCGACCTCCATCATGTCCGCCACCTTCGAACGCAAGCTGATCACCCGTGATGCCCTCGTCGCCCTGCGCGCGTCGCTGCCGTCGCCCGTCGTGTTCACCAACGGCGTGTTCGACATCCTGCATCGCGGCCACGTCACCTATCTCGCCGACGCGAAAGCGCTCGGCGCGTGCCTGATCGTCGGCGTGAACAGCGACGCGTCGGTACGCATGCTCGGCAAGGGCGACGACCGGCCGATCAATCGCCAGGAAGACCGCGCGGCGCTGCTCGCGGCGCTGGAAAGCGTCGACTGGGTCGTGACGTTCGAGGAAAAGACGCCGGTGTCGCTGATCGAGGCGGTCCGGCCGGACATCCTCGTGAAGGGCGGCGACTACGACATGGATGCGTTGCCGGAATCGGCGCTGGTGCGTGGCTGGGGTGGCCGGGCGCTGGCGATTCCGTTCGAGCACGATCGCTCGACCACCGCGTTGCTGAAGAAGGTGCGCGCGCAGCAGTCCTGAGCGCGGCCCGGCGCCGTCAGGGTGCGGACGCGGCGAGCGGCTCGGCCGTGACGGACGGCGGCGCGATCGGGCCGCCGATGACGGGCTGGTCGGTGGCCCGTGCGAGCGGCGTCACGCGCAGCGCATCGGGCCGCACCTGTCGCGCCAGCACGCCGGGTTCGCGCGGGCCGGCCGCCGGCAGCGGCCCGAACACGCCGCGCGCCACCACGAACGCGAGCATGTTGGCGAGAAAGAGAACAGCGATCAGCCAGCGCAGCATCGTCGACACTCCTCGTCGTCATTGACGTGGTTCACGTCATTCAATCGGGCCGGCTGCATCGCCGGCGATTTCATTCCTTCTCGTTCCTGCCGTTGACCGTGCGCGCGGGGCCGGCATGGCGCCGCCCGTTCTTCACCGTCATCGTGACGCAGGCCCGCACGGGCTCGCGTTGCCGTGCGCCGGCGCGCTGCCGGCGCTTTTCCGTCACGCCTGCGTCGGCGTGGCGGTTGCCGCTTCCGCGGCGATCAGCGCCAGCCCGGACAGGATCAGTGCATCGTGCCGCGTATGCGGGAGCGTCAGCGCACGCGCGACGTCGTCCGCCGCGCCGCCGGCCAGCACCAGCCGCACGGGCGCCTGCCACGCATCCGCGAGATCGCGCCACGCGCGTTCGATCAGCCCGGCCTGCGCATACAGGCAGCCGGCCGACAGCGAGCGCGGCGTATCGACCTGGAACGGTTCGGCCTGGGCACCCGCGAGCAGGCTGCTCGCGATATCGGTGGTCAGCGTCGGCAACTGCGCGGTGTGCGTGCCGAGCGCGCGCATCATCAGCGCCCAGCCCGGTGCGATCAGCCCGCCCGTGAAGCGGCCGTCCGCGCGCAGCGCCTCGAGCGTCGTCGCGGTGCCGAACGTCGCGATCAGCAGGTGCTCGCCCGGAAACGCCGCGTGCGCGCCGATCAGGCCGGCCCAGCGGTCGCTGCCGAGCTGGTCGGGCGTCGTATAGCCGTTCGTCACGCCGCATTGCGTGTGACGCGCGCGTATCGTCGTGCGCGGCAGGCCCGGCCAGCGTGCGTCGAGCAGCGCGTCGAGCCGGGCGGCCACGTCGGCGCCCGCGACGTTCGAGATCCACGCGCCGCGCGGACGCGGCAGGGCCGACCAGTCGGGATCGGCGCCGCCGTCGCGGGTGTGGCCGAACGCGCCCGTCTCGACGAGCGTGCGCTGCGCATCGGCGAGCGCCCACTTGATCCGGCTGTTGCCGGCGTCGATCAGCAGGTGCGGCTCGTTCATTGCGCTTCGCGCAGCGACACGTCGCCGGCGGCGATCGCCTGCATGCCGTCCGGCGTGTCGAGCAGCAACTGGCCGGTCGCGTCGATGCCGGTCGCGATGCCGCGCACGCGTTCGACGCCCTGTTCGAGCAGCACGACTTCGCGCCCCGCGTACGCGTGCAGCGCGTGCCAGCGCGGCAGGAACGGCGCGAGCCCTTCGGCGCCGAACTGCGCGAGCGCGGGCGTGAGTGCGTTCAGCGACGCGGCGAGCGTATCGGTGAGGTTGGCCGACGCGCACGCGATCGACAGCGCGGCGGGCGGCAGCCCGCTCGCGAGCGTCGCTTCGCGCGCGCGCAGCGCGTCGACCTGCGCGGCGACGGCTTCCGCGCCGCGCACGTTGATGCCGAAGCCGATCACGACGGCGGTGGCGTCGGCGCTGGTCCACGCGGTTTCGATCAGGATCCCGGCGAGCTTGCCGACGATGCGCGGCGTGCCGTCGTCGGTGGCGGTCAGCAGCAGGTCGTTCGGCCATTTGAGCGCGACGCGCGTATGGGCGTCGAGCGGCAGCGCGGCCAGCCCTTCGGCGAGTGCAACGCCGATCGCGATGCTGAGGCCGCCGAGTGCTTCGACGGGGCGCGGCACGATGCAGCCGACCGAGCACAGCAGCGCATTGCCGGGCTGCGCGAACCACGGTCGGCCCTGCCGGCCGCGGCCGGCCGTCTGTTCGAACGCGACGCGCACGAGCGGCGCGGGCAGCGCGTTCGCATTGCGCGGCAGCGCCTTGAGCCGGGTGGCGACGTCGGCGTTGGTCGAGCCGGTGGCGGCGACGATGTCGAGCGGCCACGCACGCGGCGCGGCGTCCAGGTGCGCCTCGAGCCGGTTGCGCGCGATGTGCGCGTCGCCGGAATCGGGCGTGTCGGAGGAGGTGGGGGCGTTCATGGCGCCTATTGTAGCGACAGGGGGCGCTGGCGCGTCGGCAAGGGGGTAATGGTCATTTCCCCGGGAGGCAGGGGCCGATTGAAGTACGACGCTTCCCGCGAATGTGCTCGTACCGAATCGAGAGAAGTTGCATGCAGGTAATTGTGCGCATGCGAGCTGGATTCAATGTAGCTCGGACATTCCGGTTGATCGATCGACGAAACATCGTCGACCGATATCGATCGAGGAGGATTTCGAATTCGTATGATGGATTTCTTTGTGCCGATCGTGCATTTTGGTGCGGTGAGATTTGCGCTGATAGCGACGAGAGGGAATCCGGATGAATAGTCGTGAGCAATGGTTATTCGAGTCTTCGTTGGCTGTTGTCGGCCGGTTGATGGCTAGCGGCGGTCGGTATGCCGCTGGCAGGCCGACCGTCGTCGGATGGGTTGGACCCGGCACTTTCGCGGATGAGCGTTGCTCGGGCGCGATGAGCCGAGGTGACGCCGCATGATCCGCTATTTCCTCGCCAAGGGCGATCGGGGCGGTAGCGCGACGATCATCGAGGGACTGGAATGCGTCACGTGTTCCAATCCGCCGCCGCGTGTGCAGATCGCCACGCTCTACATGAAAACTTACTGCACGGCTTGCGAGCAGGTGGGGTTTGTCGCGCCGAAAGGCCCGCGCTTGCCCGGCAGGGCGCCGAATGGTCAGGGATGGGCGTTGAGTGGGGATATCAACGCATGCGGGTGCAGTCCGCCGCCGGTGTTCTATGCCGAGCGGGGCATGAGGATGCGGGTCGGTGACGGGGTGACTGAGCGGAAAGAACTGGGTGACGATCATTCTCACTCGTCCGTCGCTGGGGCGGAATGCGACGAGCAGTATGTATTGAAAAACGAGAAGACGGGGCAGCCCTTGGTATGTGTGCCTTATCGAATTCATACCAGTTCCGGCCGGGTCTTCAGTGGTATGACTGATCGTGCCGGGCACACACAGCGCGTAGCGACGCGTCATTCAGAGAAACTGCGAATTGAAATAGTGGAGCATGGCCGTGTCGCACGATGACTACGAATACGTGACCGTGCATGACTCGGCCATAACGAATACGACGCGTGGCTCGAAGGTTGAGCTTTTACTGGCAGTCGACGGGCCGCCCATCTGTAAAAACATGACCGATGCGGAATTCCGGAAGAAAGTCCTGACGTTGCGCGACGATGCCGTAAAAATAATCACGCAGAGAGTCGACGAACTCGATGTTTGGAGAGAGCCTGCGCGGGCGAGAGTCAGAGAGTGGTTCGGGATCGCCGACGAGCCCACTCGCGGTGCGCTGACGAACGGATTGGTGGCGTTGATCAAAGTCATGAAGGGATTGACGGCAAGGAATTTCGTTCGCTCCGATCCCGACCTTGATCGGGCTCTCGGCTGTACGCCAAATACCAAAAATCTAGACGGCGAAGTTGCGCACGTTTGCGGCCCCGATACCGCTATGCACACGATATCGATTTCCCCGAAATTCTGTGAGCTTCCGGATACGAGTGCGGGTACGTTTTCCTCGATGCAACTGACCATTGTTCACGAGTGTGTGCATTTTCGGGATACATTCGGAGCGATTGACTACAAGAACACCTATGGACAATTTCTCAGCAGGCGGCTCGCCAAAGAGGTCCCGACAATGGCGATCAGGAATGCGGACAATATTGCGTGGTATATCTTGTGCATCGATTAGCCTTGTGGGGCTTTGTGCTTCAGGCGTCGTGTTTGCTTGCAGCTTTTCCTTGCAATACGCAAGTAAGCTCGACCTCGGCGTCATGGCCATTTCGAATGCTGACCGGATTGCGCTCGCCACCTTGTTGGTGACCGTTCGGAACAGTGCGGCCAACAATGGTCCCGTCGTGATCTACGGATATGCCGACGAGCACGAGCGCGACGCAATGTCGATCGCCCGTGCTCGGGCCGATGCTGTCCGAGCGTATCTGCTCGATCTCGGCGTAGCAAAAGATCGGATTCACATGGACTCTAAAATCTGGCGAAGCAACTCCGTTGTTCCGTCGAGTGAGCGCAATCAGATAGAGATAGAGTTCATTCCAGCCTGTTCATCGGAAGGTTGCGAGAATCCGTGCGGTACGGTCATGCCGGAGCAGAAGTAACGACGTACGGCATTCGCATGCGAGATATCCCCGCAGTGGCGTTGCGTCGCGCCAGCGCTCCATCTGCTTAGCGCCGCATCTCCATCCGCTCCAGCGCCTTGATGTCCTCCTCGGACGTCATCTCGCAGGCCAGCAGCGTCTTGCCTTTCAGCGCCGGGCCCTGGCGGGCCGACACGAGGATCAGCGCGCCGCCCGGGCCGCGAACCGTCAGCCGGCGCGAATAGCCGACGGACGACGCGCCCAGCAGGTGGCCCTTCTCGAGGGTGAGCTGGTAGCGTTTCGCGAGCTGGTCGGCGACTTCGCCGTCCACGAGCACGCCGATCCCGGTACTGACGAACACGACCTGCTGCGTCGTGAAGCCGTCGCGGTGGATCGGCTCCGGCAGGCGATAGACGGCGGCGCCCAGCATCGATTCGTCCGGCTTCGGATCGGCCGCCTTGGCGATGTTGTAGATCGAATCCATCAGGTCCGACGTGAACGGCGGCTTGCAAAGCGCGGCGTTGAAGATGTCGGGCTGAGCGGGCGGCGCGGCGAGGGCGGTGAGCGGTGCGCCGGCAATGACGAGGGCGACGGCGCCGACGGCAGCGGCACCACGCCTGAAAAGGCGATGGGACATGGATGCAGTTCTCTCAGGTTTTATTGTGAGGCTGCATGTTAATGCATTGCCGCGTGTCGAACGGTCGACGTAGCGCAGCCGGATGGCGGCAATGCAACCGGCGCGCGAGCCCGACGCGTCGCGATCGATTCCGTTGCAGGGTGATCGATGCGCGGGGCGTCGGGGCATGCGCTTCATGCAGCCGGTGAGATGCCGGTGCGTGCGGACGAACCGTTACGGCGCGACGACCGGGTGCTTCAGCGCGTGCGCGGTCTCGATCCACTGCGCGTGGAATTCGTCCGCGTCGGGCTTGAGCCCGAGTTCGCCGTTGCGATAGGCCATCGCGAGCGTCTGCACGGCTTCCGGCAGCTCGTGCTCGGCGGCGCGGCGATACAGCGCCAGCGCGCGCGCCTCGTCGCGCGGCACGCCGCTGCCTTCGCGGTACGCGTTCGCGAGCATGAAGTCCGCGGCCGGGATGTCCGCGCGCGACGCGACGTCGAACCAGTGCGCGGCCTGCACGGGATCGGCGGCGACGCCGTAGCCGCTGCGATAGATCAGCCCGAGGTAATACGCGGCGGCCGGGTCGCCCTGCGCGGCCGCTTCGCCGAGCAGCGTGTGGGCGCGTGCGTAGTCCTTCGGCATGTCGCTGCTGCCGAGCAGCAACGCCTTGCCGAGCGCGAGCTGCGCACGCCGGGCGGCCGGCGCGTCGGCCTTGCTGTCTGCCGCCGCGGCCGTTTCCAGCCAGCCGCGCCCCTCGTCGCGCAAGCCCGGTTCGCGCGCGTCGACGAGCGCGATGCCGAGCGCCGCCTGCGCGTCGCTCGAGCCGCGGCGCGCCAGCGTGCGCAACTGCGCGAGCGCATGCGGCTCGGTGGCCTGCGTGACCATCGCCTGCCACTCGTCGAGCTGCACGGCGCTCGGCGCGGGGCCGGCGCCGCGCAGGCCGGCTGCCGCGACGACGGCCGCGACGGTCACGGCCGCCGCCGCGAGCAGCGCGGCCGGCGGGAGTTTCGCGCGCAGCAGGCGCCGCGCGGCGGCGGCGAGGCCGGTTTCGGCCGGCCGCATCGTCCGGATCGGTTGCATCGCGGGTCTCATTGCGTGAGGTCGATTTCGTAGGTGGCGAGGTTCTTGCCCGAGCCGTCGTCGGCCGCGACCTGCGTGATGCCGGTCAGGCCGGCCGCCGCCGCGTCGCCGAGGCGGTTCGGCGCGGACGCGAACTGCACGTGCGCGACCGAGCTCGCGAGCTTCGTGAAGCGCCAGCTGCGCTGTGCGCCGTCAGCCGCGCGCGTGATCGCGCCGCGCTTCTTGACGAACGCGATCAGCACGTCGCGGTTCGCGTCGGGGGACGCGAAGATCGTCTTGCTGCCGTCCAGGCCCGGGAAGTTGCCGCCGCCGCTCGCGCGGTAGTTATTGGTCGCGACGATGAACTGCGCGTTCGGGTCGATCGCCGCACCCTTGTACGTCAGGTTCTTGATCCGGCTGCCGACCGGTTGCGTGACGTCGATTTCATACGCGAGATCGGCCGACGTGAACATGTCGAAGTTGTAGCCGGGGAACGTGCTGACGAGCGGCTGCACGGTCGCCTTGGTCGGGTCGATCCGGTTGAAGCGCTTCGCGGCCGTTTCGAGCCAGTTCTTCACGTCGGCGCCGCTCACCTTCACCGCGTACACGGTGTTCGGGTACAGATAGAGGTCGGCCGCGTTGTTGATCGCGAGCGCGCCCGGCGCGACGTCGGTGTAGTCGGTGCCGCCGCCGAAGCCGCTCTTGAACGGCGCGCTGACCGACAGCACCGGCAGCGACGCGTATTGCGGCAGGTTCGCCTGCACGTAGGTCTTCACGTAGTCGGCCTGCGCCTCGTTGACGATCTGGATCGCGCCCGGATCGCCGACATCGGCGAAGTACGAGTTCATCCGGTAGTCGGTCGAGCCGATCGGCGTCTTCACGTAGTCGATCGTCGCCTGGTGCTCGGCGGCGATCGCGGCGGACACGGACGGATCGGCCGCGACGTAGCTCTTGTCGGCGTTCTGGATCGGCCGCGCTTCGACGGTGGTCTGCGACTTGTCGACGCTCCACGTCTTGCCGTCGAACTTCAGGCCGAGCTTGATCACGCCGAGGTGCTTGCCCCAGTAGTTGGCCATCACGGTCGGCACGCCGTTGACGGTGCCCTTGACCTTGTCGACGCCCGGCAGGTTGAACTGCGACACGGTGCTGTTCGCGTCCGGGAACACCTGGTGCGAGTGGCCGATCAGCATCGCGTCGATGCCGGTCACCTTCGACAGCCACCAGCTGCCGTTCTCCATCGTCGGCGAATACGCGGAATTGTCGAGGCCGCCGTGCGAGATCGCGACGACGAGATCGGCGCCCTTCGCGCGCATCTCCGGAATGTACTTCTCGGCGGCTTCCTTCAGGCCGGTCGTGTAGACCTTGCCGTCGAGCCAGCGCTTGTCCCAGTTCATGATCGCGGGCGGCGTGAAGCCGATGATGCCGATCTTCACGGGCGCGCTGACCGTCTTGCCGTCCGGCGTCGTCGCGGTCACGGTGCGGGTCAGGATCGTGTACGGCGTGAACAGCGGCGCGTTGGTCTTCGCGCTGATCACGTTCGCGAGCACTTGCGGGAAGTTCGGGCCCGCGCACTTCTTCTGCTGGGCCGGCGCCGGCAGGCCGTCGACCTCGAACGTGTTGCCGGTCACCTGCGACAGGTACGGCAGCCCGTAGTTGAATTCGTGGTTGCCGATCCCGCCGCCGTCGAATTTCGCCGCGTTCATCACCTTGTAGATCGCGAGCGTCTGGTCGCAGCCGACCGGCTTCACGAGCGCCTGGTAATCCGACAGCGCGGTGCCCTGGATCGTGTCGCCGTTGTCGAGCAGCAGCGTGTTCGGATACTGCGCACGCGCTTGCGCGATCAGCGTCGACACGCGCTCGAAGCCGAGCGAGTTGTCGGCGGCGAGCTTGAAATAGTCATACAACAGCACGTTGGTGTGCAGGTCGGTCGTCTCGAGCAGGGCGAGCGTGGCCGTCGTGCCGACGGGCGCCTGCGCCGCCGGCGGCGTCGCGGGCGGCGAGGTGACGTCGTCGCCGCCGCAGGCGGCGAGGATGAAGGCGAGGCTGGCGAGCGCGGCGATGGCCGGTACGCGACGGCGGGAAAGCAGGGGGAGACGCATCGGTTGTCCTGTTCGGTGTTCTGTTTTATGAAAGGCGAGAGTCGCAACGATTGGCGGCGCGGGGCGCCGACGGCCTGATGTGCGGCGCGTGAGAGTATCGAAAGGATTCGTGACGGAAGAATGAAAGGTGACGAAGCCGGCAACGGGCCCGGGGGCGGCGGCTTCCACGCGGCCCCCGGGCGGGCGTTCCCGGCCAGTCGCGCCGCCCGTCGCCCGCGGCCGGGCGCCGCACGGAAATCCTCACGTCGCGTCTCCGGGCGGTTCGCTACAATGGCCGCTGTCACCTTTTTGCAAACAACCTGCCCTTGGACTTCGAGACTCCTCCCGGCCTGTCGGTCGACGCCGGCGGCCAGGGCCAGACGGTGCGCCTGACCGGCCAGTGGACCGCGCTCGCGCTTGCACGCAATCGCGGCGCGGTGGCGCGCCGTATCGCGAGCATCGCGTCCGGGCGCGTGAGCGAATGGGATCTGTCCGGCATCGAGCGGCTCGACCACGTCGGCGGCCAGGCGCTGTGGCGCGTGTGGGGCCGCAAGCTGCCGGCCGGCGTCGCGCTGAGCACCACGCAGCGCACGATCTTCGAGCGCATCGAGCGGCTCGACAGCGCGCGCGAGGCGCCCGAGCGGGTGGTGCGCTTCGGCCCGATCACGCGCCTCGGCTTCATGCTGTTCGCGTTCGGCGAACACCTGAAGGGCGGTATCGCGATGTTCGGCCTCGTGATCCTCGATGCATTGTCGGTGCTGCGCCGCCCGAAGACGATGCCTTGGAAGGAAACCTCGGCGAACATCTACAGCGCCGGCGCGCAGGCGCTGCCGATCACCGCGCTCGTCGCGTTCCTGATCGGCATCGTGCTCAGCTACCTGTCCGCGCAGCAGCTGCAGATGTTCGGCGCGAACCGCTACATCGTGAACATCCTCGGGCTGTCGGTGATCCGCGAGCTCGGCCCGGTGCTGTCGGCGATTCTCGTTGCCGGCCGCTCGGGCTCGGCGATCACCGCGCAGATCGGCGTGATGCGCGTGACCGAGGAGCTCGACGCGATGCGCGTGATGGGCATCCCGCACGGGCTGCGGCTGATCCTGCCGCGCGTGCTCGCGCTCGGCATCGCGATGCCGCTGCTCGTGATGTGGACCAACATCATCGCGCTGACGGGCGGCGCGCTTGCCGCGAAGCTCGTGCTCGGCATCGACGTCAACTATTTCGTGCGCTCGCTGCCGGGCGTCGTGCCGATCGCGAACCTGTACATCGGGGTGGGCAAGGGCGTCGTGTTCGGCATGCTGATCGCGCTGGTCGCCTGCCATTTCGGCTTCCGGATCAAGGCGAACTCGCAGAGCCTTGGCGAAGGCACGACCACGTCGGTCGTGACGTCGATCACGGTCGTGATCCTCGCCGACGCGGTGTTCGCGATCCTGTTCCAGAACGTGGGGCTCGGATGAACGCATCGAACGAAACGACCGTGCACGCCGCGGCCATCGGCGCCGGGTCGGCGGGCAACGGGCCGGCCGCGGCGGCCGACGGCGGCGACCTCGTGATCGAGGTGCGCAACCTGACCAAGCGCTACGGGCGCAACATCGTTCACCAGAAGCTCGACTTCGACGTGCGGCGCGGCGAGATCGTGTCGATCGTCGGCGGCTCGGGCTCGGGCAAGACCACGCTCGTGCGGCAGATCCTCGGCCTCGAGCGGCCGACGTCGGGCACGATCAAGGTATTCGGCGAGGACACGGCGACGATCGACGACGCGAGCGCGCGGATGATGCGCACGCGCTCCGGGATGCTGTTCCAGCAGGGCGCACTGTTCTCGTCGATGACGGTGTTCGACAACGTCGCGCAGCCGTTGCGCGAGCTCGGCCGCGTGCCGCCGGACCTGCTGCACGACATCGTGATGCTGAAGCTCGAGATGGTCGGGCTGCCGTGCAAGCACGCGTCGAAGATGCCGGCCGCGCTGTCGGGCGGGATGGTCAAGCGGGTGGGCATCGCACGCGCGATCGCGCTCGAGCCCGAGCTGCTGTTCCTCGACGAGCCGACGGCCGGCCTCGATCCGCAGGCGTCCGACGAATTCGTCGAGCTGATCGCGACGCTGCACCGCACGCTCGGACTGACCGTCGTGATGGTGACGCACGATCTCGACACGATGGTCGCGCTGTCGACGCGCGTCGCGGTGCTGGCCGATCGCAAGGTGCTGGTCGCCGCGCCGGTCGAGGAGGCCGCGAACGTCGACCATCCGTTCATCCACGAATATTTCCTGGGGCTGCGCGGGCGCCGCGCATTGCAGGCGCTGCCGCCCGAGCGGCGCGCGAAGCTGCCGCCCGAGCGGCGCGCGAAGCTGCCGAAGGCGGCCCTCGAACCGGCGCTGTCGAGCGTCGAGCTGTAGGCACGAAGGAATCCGCGAATGGAAAACAAATCACATGCGTTCTGGGCCGGCCTGTTCACGATCGCGCTGACGCTCGCGATCGCGGGCACCGTGTTCTGGTTCAACGTCGACCGCACCGTGCGCGTGCCGTACGACCTGCTCGCGCGCACCAACGTGACGGGGCTGTTCCCGGACGCGGCCGTGCGCTTTCGCGGCCTCGACGTCGGCAAGGTGCAGTCGATCGGCTTCGATCGCGCGCACCCGGGCCAGATCCGGATCCGCATCCTCGTCGACCACGACGCGCCGATCACGCAGTCGACCTACGGCAGCCTCGGCTTCCAGGGCGTGACGGGCATCGCGTTCGTGCAGCTCGAGGACACGGGTCGCGATCTCGCGCCGCTGCCGTCGTCGACGAAGGCGATCGCGCAGATCCCGATGCGGCCGAGCCTGTTCGACCAGATCCAGGAGCGCGGCGACGTGCTGCTGCGGCAGCTCGAACTGGCCGCGAAGAGCGCGAATGCGCTGATGTCGCCCGAGATGCGCGAGCAACTGCGTGCGACCGCCGAAAGCCTGCAGCACGCGGCCGATGGCGCCGCCACGCTGA
This sequence comes from Burkholderia sp. HI4860, assembly GCF_002223045.2. Classification (NCBI taxonomy): domain Bacteria; kingdom Pseudomonadati; phylum Pseudomonadota; class Betaproteobacteria; order Burkholderiales; family Burkholderiaceae; genus Burkholderia; species Burkholderia sp. HI4860. The sequence goes on from NZ_NKFO02000003.1 coordinate 2,229,948, forward strand.
CGAAGCAGCTCGGCCCGGCGGTCACCGCGCTGCCGGAAACGATGCACGAGGTGAATCGCGCGATGGCGTCGGCGAACACGCTGCTGCAGCCGAATGGGCCGCTCGCGTCGAACCTGAACAAGGCCGGCACGGCCGCCGAGCAGATCAGCGTCGCGCTGAACGGTCTCAACGCGCGTGTGCAGTACGACACGCTGCCGCGTTTCAACGCGCTCGCCGGCAACGTCGGCGACGCCTCGCGGCAATTGAAGGACGTGGCCGGTGAACTTGGCCGCAATCCGCGCAGTCTGTTGTTCGGTTCGCCCGGCGCGGCGCCGGGGCCCGGCGAGCCCGGCTTCGTCTGGCCGGGTGCGACGGCCGGGCAGTGACACCCATCGAAACCGGAAACATCATGCAGGAACACGCCATGCCACGAATCCTTGACCGCGCGCTGCGTCCCGCCGCGGCCGCGCTCGCCGTGCTGACGCTGTCGCTCGCGGCCGGCTGCGCCGGCAACAGCGCGGTGCTGTCGAATGTCCGCTACGACCTCGGGCCGGCCACGTCGGCCGTGACCGCAGGCCCGGGCCCCGCGCTGAAGGTGCTCGACGTCGCCGCGCCCGACGCGCTCGACTCCGACAAATTCGCGTACCGCCTCGCGTACGTGGACGCGCAGCACGTGGCCGTCTATCGCGACAGCCGCTGGACCGCGCCGCCCGCGCAACTGCTCACGCAGCGGCTGCGCGGCGCGCTGTCGTCGCGCGGCACGGTGCTCGAAGGCTCCGACGGCGTGCGCGCGCCGACGCTCAAGGTCGACCTGAACGAATTCGAACAGGTGTTCGACGGCCAGTCGCAGAGTCACGGCGCCGTGACCGCGCGCGCGACGCTGATGCTGGACGGCAAGGTGCTCGGCCAGCGCACGTTCGTGGCACGCGCGCCGTCCAGCACGCCGGACGCGGCGGGCGGCGCCCGCGCGCTCGCGACGGCGAGCGACCAGCTCGTGTCGCAGATCGCCGCGTGGGTCGGCATGCAGGCGTACGCGGGCACGCCGTGACGCGTGCCGTGCAGCCGCGATGAGCGCGACCGGCACCCCTCGCGCATCGCCGCTCGCGCGGCAGGCCTTTGCCGCTTATGCGGCCCTCATCGTCTACGCATCGCTGTATCCGTTCTCAGGCTGGATGTCGCTCGGCATCGGGCCGTTTGACTACCTGTTCGCGCCGATGCAGCGCTACGTGACCGCATTCGACGTGGTCACGAACGTGCTCGGCTACATGCCGTTCGGCGCGCTTGCCGTGCTCGCGCTGCACCCGCGCTGGCGCGGCGTGGCCGCGACGCTGATCGCGGCCGGGCTCGGCGTGCTGCTGTCGGGCACGATGGAAGCGCTGCAAACCTACCTGCCGACGCGCGTCGCGTCGAATCTCGATCTCGCGGCCAACGCGCTCGGCGCGCTGCTGGGCGCGGCGCTCGTCGCGCCGGCCACCGGTGCGCTGCTCGATCGCGGCGCGCTGCGCCGGCTGCGCTTCGCGTGGTTCGAGGACGACGGCGCGACGCCGCTGCTGCTCGCCGGGCTGTGGCCGTTCGCGATCCTGTTTCCGTCGCCGTTCCTGTTCGGCATCGGCGACTGGCCGGCCGCGCTGTGGGAGCGCGCCGACGTGTCGATGCAGGACGCGCTGCTCGCGTGGCTGCCGGCCGCGTGGCGCGTGGGCGAATGGCCGGAGCGCGTCGACGGCTGGCTGTCCGACTCCGGTTGGGAAGCCGCGCTCGGCGGGTTGATGCTGTTCGCCGCGCTGACGATCGCGTCGCTCGCGATGCGGCCGCGCGCGCCGCGCATCCGGCTCCTGATCGCCCTCGTCGTCGCGACACTCGTGCTGAAGGCGGCCGCGACCTTCATGCAGTCGGCCACCGGCCTCGTCGTCGTGTGGGCGACGCCCGGCGCACGGCTCGGGATCGAGCTCGGGTTCGCGGCCGCGCTCGTTGCGCTGCACGTGCCGGCGACCTGGCGCGCGACGCTTGCGGTGCTCGCGCTGCTGGCCGGCGTGGCGCTCGTGAACCTGCTGCCGGTCAATCCGTTCTTCGACTTCACGCTGTCGGGCTGGCGGCAGGGCCGCTACGTGCACTTCAACAGCCTCGCGCGCTGGCTCGCATGGATCTGGCCCTACGCGGCGCTGATCTGGCTCGGCCAGCGCGTCGAGCATGCGTGGCTGCCGGCCGTGCTGCGCCGCTGACGCGGGGGCTGATGTGGCGCGGCGGCGGTATCGCAGGCAGCGGCGTGCGCCGGTCGCTATAATCGTCCGAACCCGCCGCTGCCCCGCGCGGCGGCAACCGCTCCTCTTTCCGCACGGCCTCGCGCCGCGCCGCTCGTCACCATCATGGATTCCTACTACCAGCACCACGTCTTCTTCTGCCTGAACCAGCGCGAACCGGGCGCCGAACGCCCGAGCTGTGCGCAATGCGACGCGCAGACCATGCAGGAATACGCGAAAAAGCGCGTGAAGGAACTCGGTCTCTCTGGGCCCGGCAAGGTCCGCATCAACAAGGCCGGCTGCCTCGACCGCTGCGAGGAAGGGCCCGTGATGGTCGTGTATCCGGAAGGCACGTGGTACACGTACGTCGACCAGGCCGACATCGACGAGATCGTCGAATCGCACCTGCGCGACGGCAAGGTCGTCGACCGCCTGAAGATCTGAGCGGGCCGGCGCAATGAACGTTCATACGCAGAAGTCGCTGATCGCGGGCCCGGTCGGGCAGATCGAAATCGCCGTCGACCTCCCCGACGCCGTGCGCGAAAGCGGCGCCGCGCCGCGCGGCATCGCGCTCGTCGCGCATCCGCATCCGCTGTTCGGCGGCACGATGGACAACAAGGTCGCGCAAACCCTCGCGCGCACGCTCGTGCAGCTGAACTACGTCGTGTTCCGGTCGAACTTCCGCGGCGTCGGCGCGACCGAAGGCGTGCACGACAACGGCACCGGCGAAGCCGACGACCTGCTCGCGGTGCTCGCGCACATGCGCGCGCAGCCCGCGTATGCGGACCTGCCGCTCGTGCTCGCCGGCTTCTCGTTCGGCACCTTCGTGCTGTCGCACGTCGCGAAGCGGCTGCGCGACGCGGGCGAGACGATCGAGCGGATGGTGTTCGTCGGCACGGCCGCGAGCCGCTGGCAGGTGGCCGACGTGCCGGAGAACACGCTCGTGATCCACGGCGAAACCGACGACACGGTGCCGATCGCTTCCGTGTACGACTGGGCGCGGCCGCAGGAACTGCCGGTCGTCGTGATCCCCGGCGCCGAGCATTTCCTGCATCGCAAGCTGCACGTGCTGAAGCGCATCATCGTCGACGCGTGGCGCTAGCCAGTGCGCGGGTGCGGGCGTAACGCCGGCACCCGCGTCGCGTCTCACCCAGGATCTCCTGGCACGCGCCGGACGCGCGTTCCCCCACGCGACATCGCGCCGCGCCGTGCGGCGCCGCCTCACTTCCGCCTCGCCTGCGCATGCCTTTCGCACCCCTTCGCGTGCGATGACGGGCAGCTTGTCGTCACCCCGCGCCCGATGCGGATGCGCAACTGTCCGGCGCCAGGTTCGCGAAAACGCGCTGCGCGCCCACGTATAATGGCCGGATTCCGCGTCGCCCGCGGCCCGGCTGGGCGCATTGCGGCGCTCGTTTCGCCGCCTGTCCGCCCGCTCGCGACGGCCGCGAACCGAACGCGTCCGCACGAGTCCAACCGGCGCGTTTCGCGTCGCCCGATGATGTCGGGCGAGTGCCCGAAACGCCCGCCGCCTTGCCGTTCAACCCTGCGCGTTTCGCACCGCACTTTCTGCCATCAGCCTGAATCGATCATGCGTCTGTCTCCCCAAGGCCTCAAGTCCCTCGCTTCCTCCATCGCCTTCGGCACCGCCGCGCGCAACGTCGCGCTCGGCGTGATGCTGCCCGTCGCGCTCGCCTCGACGATCGTCGTCGCCGAGGCGAAGCCGGCCGCCAAGGCCAAGGCCGCGCATGCGGCGCCGGCCGCCACCGAGCAGTTCACCGGCGCGCCCGCGACCTACATGCCGGGCGCGGTGCCGCCGCCGGGCGTGAATGCGCGTTCGTGGGTGCTCGTCGATGCGACCAGCAACACGGTGCTCGCGTCGGGCAATGCCGATGAGCGCGTCGAGCCCGCGTCGCTGACGAAGCTGATGACGGCGTACCTCGTGTTCGAGGCGCTCGACAAGAAGAAGATCTCGATGGAGCAGATCATCACGCCGAGCGAAGCCGTGCGCCGCGTCGGCCGCGACGAGTCGCGCATGTTCATCGAGGCGAACAAGCCGGTGTCGGTGCACGACCTCGTGTACGGGATGATCATCCAGTCGGGCAACGACGCCGCGATCGCGCTGGCCGAACTCGTCGGCGGCAGCGAAGGGCAGTTCGTCACGCTGATGAACGACGAGGCGCAGCGCCTCGGCATGAAGGGCACGCACTTCGCCGACGTGAACGGCATGCCCGACCCGAACCACTACACCACGGCCGGCGACCTCGCGAAGCTGTCCGCCCACCTGATCCGCGATTTTCCGCAGTACTACAGCATCTTCTCGGAGAAGGAATTCAAGTACAACAACATCCGCCAGGGCAACCGCAACCGCCTGCTGTGGCTCGACCCGACGGTCGACGGCCTGAAGACGGGCCATACGCAAGCGGCCGGCTACTGCCTGATCGCGTCGGCGAAGCGCGCGATCCCGGGCGTGGACGGCCAGCGCCGCCTGGTGTCGGTGATGATGGGCGAGCAGAAGGAAAGCGAGCGCACGCAGGACAGCATGAAGATGCTGAACTACGGCTACAGCGCGTTCGATTCGGTGCGCCTGTTCAAGGGCGGCCAGGCGATGTCGACGCCGCGCATCTACAAGGGCAAGGACAACACCGTGCAGGTCGGCGTGAAGGCCGACCAGTGGGCGACCGTGCCGCGCGGCCTCGGCGACAAGATCAAGACGGAAGTCGACGTCAACGCGCCGCTGATCGCGCCGCTCGCGGAAGGCCAGCAGGTCGGCACCGTGAAGATCGTCGCCGACGGCAAGACGCTGTCGGAATTCCCGGTCGTCGCACTGCAGGCCGTGCCGGAAGCGGGTATCTTCGGGCGTATCTGGGACTCGATCCTGCTGATGTTCAGCAAGAAGAAGTAAGCACGACGGGCCTTTGTTTTCGCGACTTCATCCCCATCTGACATAGCTATGAGCCAAGCCGAATTCGAACCGATCGTCTACCTCAGCGTCTCGTCGCAGGAGGAAATGGTGCCGCTGTCGGAAGCCCGTGTACCGGTGCTCGACCGCGGGTTCATCTTCGGCGACGGCGTGTATGAAGTTGTCCCCGTTTATGCGCACGACGGCGCGCACGTGCCGTTCCGGATCGAGCAGCATCTGGCACGGCTCGAGCGCAGCCTGAAGAAGATCGGCATCGCGAGCCCGCACGACGACGCGGGCTGGCGGGCGTTGATCGAGCGCGTGGTCGCGGCGAATGCCGAAGGGCTCGGCGATGGCAACGCGCTCGTCTACCTGCAGGTGACGCGCGGTGTCGCGAAGCGCGGCCACGCGTTCCCGGCGAACGCGGTGCCGACGGTGTTCGCGATGACGAGCCCGCTGCGCCTGCCGTCGGAAGAGGAGCGTGCGAAGGGCGTGCGCTGCGTGACGGCCGAGGATCGTCGCTGGCTGCATTGCGACATCAAGTCGATCTCGCTGCTCGGCAACGTGCTGATGGCGCAGCATGCGGCCGAGCGCGATGCGTTCGAGACGCTGCAGCTGCGCGACGGCAACCTGACGGAAGGCTCGTCGTCGAACGTGTGGATCGTGAAGAACGGCGAGCTGCTCGCGCCGCCGCGCAGCAACAAGATCCTCGAGGGGATCCGCTACGCGCTGATCGAGGAACTGGCGGACGAATGCGAGATCCCGTTCGTCGCACGCGAGATCAGCGAAGTGGAGTTGCGCGCAGCCGACGAAATCATGATCACGTCGGCCACGAAGGAAGTGCTGCCCGTCACGTCGCTCGACGATCTGCCCGTGCATGGCGGCAAGCCGGGCCCCGTATTCGCGGCGTTGTACGACGCGTACCAGCGCGCGAAAGCGCGCGAGTTTGAACAGTTTGACCTAACCCGGAGCAAATGATGAGCGAACCGACCAAAACCATCGAGGTGTCAGGCGCAATCGATACCCGGAAGGAGTCGCTGCTGGAGTTCCCGTGCGATTTCCCGATCAAGATCATGGGCAAGGCGCACCCCGAGTTCAAGGACACGATCTTCAAGGTCGTCGCCGTTCACGACAACGAGATCGACGTCGAGAAGATCGAGGAGCGCGCGTCGAGCGGCGGTAATTACACGGGCCTCACGATCACCGTGCGGGCGACGAGCCAGGAACAGCTCGACAACATCTACCGCGCACTGACCGGCCACCCCATGGTCAAGGTCGTACTCTAAGCGCTTTCCATCCTCCTTCCTGCGCGCACTCGGCGGGGGTCTTCCCCGCCGCGCGCCGCGCGTCCAGCTCGTCGCATAGCCGCTTGTATTCGGCGACTTCCTGAAGCAGCCAGGTCCTGAACGCCTGCACGCGCGGCGTGTTCACGAGCGGCGGCGGACACACGAAAAAATAGTGCCACGGGCTCGGCCCGTCGATGTCGAACAGGCGCACGATGCGCCCGTCGAGCAGGTCGTGCACCGCGAGCGAGCGGCGCACCAGCGCGATGCCCTGGCCGTCGATCGCGGCCAGCAGCAGGTTCGACGAATCCTGGTACAGAATCCCCCGTTTCGGCTCGGTCAGCGTCTTGAGCCCGGCCGCGTCGAACCACGGCCGCCACAGCTCGTCGTCCGAGCGCAGCAGGTTGTAGTGCACGAGATCCGCGGGCGTTTGCGGCAGCTTGCCGCCGTTCAGCGTCGGCGCGCACGCCGGAAAGAACACCTCGTCGAACAACGGCTCGACGTGCAGCCCCGGATAGTTGCCTTGACCGAAGCGGATCGCGATGTCGACGTCGTCGCGCGCGAAATCGGTGAGCGAGTTGGTCGACTGCAGCTCGACGTCGATTTCCGGATGCCGCTCGATGAACGTGCCGATGCGCGGCGTGATGAAGCGCGCGGCGAACGACGACAGCATCGACACCACGAGCCGCCGGTCGCGGTCGCTCGCGCGCACGTCGCGGGTCGCATCGGCGATCACCATCAGCGCGGTGCGGATCTGCTGAGCGTAGCGCATGCCGGCGTCGGTCAGGCACAGCCGCTTGCCGTTGCGCGTGAACAACTGCACGCCGAGCTCCTCCTCGAGTGCGCGTACCTGGTGGCTGACCGCGCCGTGCGTGACGAACAGCTCGTCGGCGGCGCGCGAGAAATTCTCGTGACGGGCGGCGGCTTCGAACGCGCGAATCGCGTTCAGCGCAGGTAGCTGGCGGAGGTCCATTTGCTAATTTTCCTCACATCGACGTGAAAATTGGTCGTTTTGTCCGACGCCTTGAAGTGACTACGATTGTAGCCATCGAAGCACTTTTTGGCGGAGTCGATCATGCAAGAAATTTCTTCAAGCATCACGTTCGAAATCCCCGCGGGCGAAACCGTGCCGATGAAGGTACAACGCAGCACGCGGCTGATCGTCCAGCGCGGGCCGGTGTGGGCGACGCGCAGCAATGACGTCGACGACTACTTCCTGGTCGACGGCGAATCGCTGAAGCTGCGCCGCGGCGAGCGGCTGTGGCTCAGCGCGGAAGGCCGGGAGGGCACGTGCGTGGCGTTCTCGGTATCGCGGCCGCCCCGGGAGGTCGCGCTCGGCGGCCTGGCGCGGCTGCGTGAACGCCTGTCCGCGCTGCTTCACAACGGCTGGCGCACCGTCTGACCATCATTTCCTCCGACGGATACCGGCGATCCGTCCCCCTCCCCAGGCCGGCGAGACCCACGGGTTTTCGGTAAACTACCGCCCATGTCCGTTTCGCCGGTTTCCATCGTGTCCACGCCTGTTGCCGTTTCCGCATCGCCCACCGGGTCCCCGGATCAGCCGGCCGCGCCGGTCACCGTGCGGTGGCGGGGCGTCGAGACCTACGAGGCGAGCTTCGACGCGATGCGCGCGTTCACCGACACGCGCACGGCCGACACCGGCGACGAGATCTGGCTGGTCGAGCACCCGCCCGTCTACACGCTCGGCCAGGCCGGTGACCCGGCCCACCTGCTGGTGGCCGACAGCGGCGTGCCGCTCGTGAAGGTCGACCGCGGTGGGCAAATCACTTACCACGGCCCCGGCCAGATCGTCGCGTACCTGCTGCTGGACCTGCGCCGGCGCAAGCTGATGGTGCGCACGCTGGTGACGAAGATCGAGGAGGCCGTGATCGAAACCCTCGCGGCGTATAATCTCGCTTCGGTCCGCAAGGCGGGCGCGCCCGGGATCTACGTGGCGTCCGGCGTGCACGAAGGCGCGAAAATCGCGGCCCTCGGCCTGAAGATCCGCAACGGCTGCAGCTATCACGGGCTGAGCCTGAACGTGAAGATGGATCTGCGCCCGTTTCTTGCGATCAACCCGTGCGGCTATGCCGGACTGGAAACTGTCGACATGGCGAGCCTCGAGGTTGCCGCCGACTGGAACGACGTCGCCCACACGCTGGTGCGCCGTCTGATCGCCAACCTCGACGGCGCATCCGCGGCCGCCGACAAGCCGCAGGCACTGGAACAACATTCGAATGACTGACGTTACCGCTTCCCCCGCACCGGCCGATTCGGCCGCGACCCCTGCCTACGATCCGACCGCCAAGCAGAAGGCGCAGGCGAAGACGGCGCGCATTCCGATCAAGGTCATTCCGATCGAGAAGCTGAAGAAGCCCGAGTGGATCCGCGTGAAGGCGGCCACCGGCAGCTCGCGCTTCAACGAGATCAAGACGATCCTGCGCGAGCACAACCTGCATACGGTGTGCGAGGAAGCGAGCTGCCCGAACATCGGCGAGTGCTTCGGCAAGGGCACCGCGACGTTCATGATCATGGGCGACAAGTGCACGCGCCGCTGCCCGTTCTGCGACGTCGGCCACGGCCGCCCCGATCCGCTGGATCCGGACGAGCCGAAGAACCTCGCGCGCACGATCGGCGCGCTGAAGCTCAAGTATGTGGTGATCACGAGCGTCGACCGCGACGACCTGCGCGACGGCGGCGCCGGCCACTTCGTCGAGTGCATCCGCGAAGTGCGCGAGCAGTCGCCGGAAACGCGCATCGAGATCCTGACGCCGGACTTCCGCGGCCGCCTCGACCGCGCGATCTCGATCCTGAACGCCGCGCCGCCGGACGTGATGAACCACAACCTCGAAACGGTGCCGCGCCTGTACAAGGAAGCGCGCCCGGGTTCGGACTACGCGCATTCGCTGAAGCTGCTGAGGGACTTCAAGGCGCTGCATCCGGACGTCGCGACGAAGTCGGGCCTGATGGTCGGCCTCGGCGAAACCGAAGAGGAAATCCTGCAGGTGATGCGCGACCTGCGCGCGCACGACGTCGACATGCTGACGATCGGCCAGTACCTGCAGCCGTCCGAGCACCACCTGCCGGTGCGGGCGTACGTGCATCCGGATACGTTCAAGATGTACGAGGAAGAGGCGTACAAGATGGGCTTCACGCACGCGGCCGTCGGCGCGATGGTGCGCTCGAGCTATCACGCCGATCTGCAGGCGCATGGGGCCGGGGTGGTCTGAGCGCCGTTGCTTCGTCGTCTTCCGGCGAAACCAAAAGAAGCCCGCAGCGATGCGGGCTTTTTGTTGGCGCGGACGCGGAGCGTGGCCAAACGGCCGAATTGTGTGCCGGATGGGTGCCGTCGATGATGTATGCGACGACGAAGTGTTGGACGACGCGACACGTCAGAGTCCCGCTGTTGACGGTGCCCGCGTTGGGTGCGGTAGCGTATTGCCCATCAATGAATACCCTTTAAGGTATCCGATGAGAGCTGTTACAAGGGGTAATGGTTCTCGTTGGGGCTCTTAAGGGGTGCTCGCCCTTGAGATCCTGCTGTGTCGACTTATAATGGGTCTCATGGAAACCATTAAGTCAGATAAAGGCTCGGTTGAGAACCGTAAGGTTGAGCGACCTTTGCCCGTCATCGCGCAGCGTACGCTCAAGAAACTGGGTGGTGACATCAATCGTGCCCGGCGTCGGCGAGGGTTGACGCAGCAGGCGTTGGCCGAGCGTGTCGGAGCAGGACTCAGCACGATCAAGCGACTGGAGGCCGGTGATCCGCGCATGCAACTGCATGTGCTTGCGCGCGTGCTTCAGGTGTTCGGTGAGCTCGACCGGCTGAGCGATCTGCTCGACAGTGCACAGGACGACGTCGGGCTCGCGCTGATGGACGAGCAACTGCCCCAACGGATTCGCACGCCCAAGAAGAGCCCCCACGCATTTTGAGCAGCGAATGAACGGTAAAGCGATCAAACCGGATGTCAGCGACGCACTGGACTTGCACATCGGCACGGCCGGGTTGCCGGTCGGGCGCTTGCTCTATGTGAGTCAAGGGCGGCGCGAATTGTCCCAGTTCGTCTATGACGAGCGCTGGTTGACGCATCCCGATCGCTTCGAGATATCGCCGGATCTGCCGCTGCACGCTGGCTATCAGACCCGCCGCGCACCGCGCGCGGTGGATTCGGTCTTTCACTTCGCGCTCGCCGATACGGAGCCCGATGCATGGGGGAGACGCGTCATCGATCGAGCGCACGCCAAGCTGCGTCGAACCCAGCCCGACCTCAGGCCACTCAACGAGCTGGATTATTTGTGTGCGGTCGATGACTTCAGCCGGGTTGGTGCACTGAGGCTGTGTCGTTCGGGCCGGTATTTGCGGACCGAGGAGGGCGGGCGGCGGACCACGCCACCTTTCATCGAACTCGAGCGGATCGCCGATGCCACGCGCGCGCTCGAGGCGGGCACCGACACGGCCGCCGATCTGAGCTATCTGCAGGGCAAGGGTACGTCGCTGGGTGGTATGCGCCCGAAATGCACGGTGCTGGACGAGAACGGCAGGCTCGCCATCGGCAAGTTTCCCAGCATCGGGGATACGATCAACGTCACGCGAGCCGAGGTGCTGGCACTGCGTCTCGCTCGCATGGCCGGTATCGATGCGGCGGGCGCGCGATGCGTGACGGTGGGCGAGACGCCCGTCGCGCTCATCGAACGGTTCGACCGCACCGGCGACGATCTTCGTATTCCGTATCTGTCAGCCGCGTCGATGCTGCAGGCGTCCCGTGACGATGAGCACGCCTATACGGAGATCGTCGATGCGATGCGCCAGCATGGCGCCCGGCCGCTCGATGACGCGCGCGAGCTCTGGCGGCGTCTCGTGTTCAACCTCCTTATCACGAACACTGACGACCATCTGCAGAATCTCGGCTTCCTTTACGACGGCAATCGACGATGGCGGTTGGCACCGGCTTTCGACGTCAATCCGATGCCCGGCAAGCTGCGCGAATCGAAGACGTGGCTCACCGAGGATACGGGCCCGATCGATTCGATTGGCATGCTGCTCGATGCATGCAGTCATTTTTCGTTGACGCGCGACCAGGCGCTTGACGTGCTGGGCGGCGTGTTCGATGCCGTTCAGAGTTGGCGGCGTGTCGGTCAATTGGCGGATATCGGTTTGACGGTACGGGAACTCGACGATCTAGAGGACGCGTTCGAGCACCCGCAGACCGAGCTGGCGCGCAGGTATCTCGGCCGGCCGGTGCGACCCGCGACCCGCGAACGCTGACACACGCGTTCCGCGTCCCCGCACGACAATCGCCACCGGACCGGACGCGCAATCCGGTCAAGCATGGAAAGCAAAGCTGAAACGGCATCGATAGCTTCGCAGGATAAGTTCGCTCCCGCCGCGCGCAAAGCTCCTATAGTCGGCTCTCCCGCACCAATGCCCGCATTCCGAAGGAGAGCCGCATGTCCCGTTTCAGCTTCATCCGCCGCGCCGTCGTCGCGCTGACCGCCTTTGCCGCGTTCGGCGCGGCGCACGCCGAAACGCGCGAAGTCGTGATCGCGTACCAGGACATGGTGGTGCCGTGGCGCTACGCGCAGGCGAGCGGTGAAGTCGAAAAGGCGACCGGCTACAAGGTCACGTTCCGCAAGCTCGACAGCGGCGCCGACGTGATCCGCGCGCTCGCGTCGGGCTCCGTGCAGCTCGGCGAAGCCGGCTCGAGCCCGATCGCGGCCGGGCTGTCGCAGGGGCTCGACATCTCGCTGTTCTGGGTGCTCGACAACATCAACGACGCCGAGGCGCTCGTCGCGCGCAACGGCTCGGGCGTCACCAACATCGCCGCGCTGAAGGGCAAGAAGATCGGCGTGCCGTTCGTGTCGACGTCGCATTTCCACGCGCTCGTCGCGCTGCAGGCCGCGGGCGTCAATCCGAACGACGTGAAGATCGTCAACCTGCGTCCGCCCGAAGTCGCGGCGGCGTGGGCGCGCGGCGACATCGACGCGACCTACATCTGGGATCCGGTGCTCGCGAAGGTCAAGCAATCGGGCACCGTGCTGACGACGTCCGGCCAGGTTGCGAAAGAAAGTGGCAAGGCGACCTTCGACGGCTTCGTCGTGAGCCGCAAGTTCGCGCGCGAGAACCCCGAGTTCGTCACGCGCTTCGTGAAGGTGCTCGCGGCGGCCGATGCCGACTACCGCGCGCATGCGGCGGCGTGGACGGTCGGCTCGCCGCAGGTCGCGGCGGTCGCGAAGGTCTCGGGCGCGAACGCACAGGACGTGCCGGCCAGCCTCGCGCTCTATGCGTTCCCGACGGCGGCCGAGCAGGCATCGCCGACGTGGCTCGGTGGCGGCGCGCAGTCGGGTGCTGCGAAGTCGCTCGCGGCGACTGCCACCTTCCTCAAATCGCAAGGCACGATCCAGACGGTGCTCGCCGACTATTCGGCCGGCGTCGATCCGCAGTTCGTGCAGAAGGCCGCGCGCTGAGCGCGGCGATCATCGCGGAGTCCCGAGCATGAGCACGCTGGAAGTCCGTCAGGTATCGGTTGCCTATCCGGGCGAGCGCGGCAGGCCGACGACGCAGGCGCTCGCGCGCGTCGACCTGCGCATCGATGCCGGTGAATTCGTCGTCGCGCTCGGCGCGTCCGGGTGCGGGAAGACGACGCTCTTGAACTGCATGGCCGGCTTTGTCGCGCCGACGACCGGTGAGGTGTGCGTCGACGGCGTGCCCGTCACGGGCCCCGGCGCCGATCGCGGCGTCGTGTTCCAGAAGTACGCGCTGCTGCCGTGGCTCGACGTGCTCGACAACGTCGCGCTCGGGCTGCGCTTCGCACGCGTGTCGAAGGCCGAACGCGCCGCGCGGGCGCGGGAGATGCTCGCGCTCGTCGGGCTCGATGGTCACGCGCATGCGCGCGTGTACGAGCTGTCGGGCGGGATGCAGCAGCGTGTCGGCATCGCGCGCGCACTCGCGAGTGACCCGCGCGTGCTGCTGATGGACGAGCCGATGGGCGCGCTCGACGCGATGACGCGCGGCACGATGCAGGCGCTCGTGCTCGACGTATGGGCGCGTACCGGCAAGACGGTGTTCTTTATCACGCACGATGTCGAGGAGGCGCTGTTCCTCGCGACGCGTCTCGTCGTGATGACGCCCGGCCCCGGCCGGATCGCGGAAACCTTCGAACTGCCGTTCGCGCGCCGTTACGTCGAATCGCGCGATGCGCGCGCGGTGAAGTCGTCACCGGATTTCATCGCGTGGCGTGAGCGGCTGATCGCGTACCTGCATCGCGACGAAGCGGCCGAGGCGGCCGCGTGATGCATGAACTCGCGCGACAGGGCGCGTCGGTCGGACGCGGTCGGATCAGCACTTTGCACAGGCAGGACAGCATGAGCACGCAGGATTCGTGGACGGCCGACGGAACGGCCGCAGGTGTCGAGCAGGGTGATCGCACGCAGGCTCGAGCGACGGAGCGTCGTGCGCCATCGTCGCGCCGCTACCGGTTGCCGGGGGAGGGCAAGACGGCGGCCTTGAGCACGGCGACGGTCGCGGTGCTGGCCGTGGTGTGGTGGGTCGCCACGCATCGCCAGTGGCTGCCGCCGCTGTTCCTGCCCGCGCCGGAAGCCGTGTGGACGGCGTTCGTCGATGCGTGGCATGGTCGCATTCAGGGTGGGCTGCCGTTGTCCGAGCACCTGCTGTGGAGTGCGGCGCGCGTGTTCGGTGCGTTCCTGTTCGCGACCGTGATCGGCGTGCCGGCCGGCATCCTGATGGGCGTGAGCCGCGTCGCGCGCGGCGTGCTCGATCCGCTGCTGGAGTTCTACCGGCCGCTGCCGCCGCTCGCGTACCTGCCGCTCGTCGTGATCTGGTTCGGCATCGACGAAACGGCGAAGCTCGTCGTGATCTTCCTCGCATGTTTCGCGCCGATTGCGATGGCTGCGCGCGCCGGCGTGCGCGCGGCGACGGTCGAACAGATCAACGCCGCGTATTCGCTCGGCGGCAGTTTCGCGCAGATCGTGCGCCACGTCGTGCTGCCGGCCGCGTTGCCGGAGATTCTCACCGGGCTGCGGATCGCGATCGGCTTCGGCTGGACGACGCTCGTCGCGGCCGAGATGGTCGCCGCGACCGCCGGGCTCGGGCAGATGGTGCTCAACGCGTCGAGCTTCCTGCGCACCGACATCGTCGTGATGGGGATCCTGATCATCGGCGCGATCGCGTGGCTGTTCGATCTCGCGATGCGATGGGTCGAGCGGCGGATCGTGCCGTGGAAGGGGCGCGGATAGGCGGCGAGTCGCACCGGGGCGCGACGCAGGTCGATTGCTCCGCACCGCGAACGAGAGAGGGGCCGGGCTTCGCGTCGAGCGAAGCCCGGCCCCTGCCGCATGATGCCGGCGACTGCGAGAGGACGGCTTACCAGCGATACCCGGCGCCGGCGCCGACCGCAACCGTGCCGCGCGTATTGGTCGAACCGGATGCCTTGACCACCCAGCGCCCGTTGCGCGTGGCGGTGGACAGGCCGAACGCGACGGCCGACTGCCCGCTGTACGTGCCGCCGGCGATCGAGACCATGCTTTCGCCAGCCAGCGACGCCTGCGGCAGGTTCGCGATGGCGACGGCGGACGCGATGCCGCCGCTGGCGTCGCGACGATAGTGGTCGATGTCGTTACGCACGCTGCCGATCTGGTCGTGCAACTGCTGCACGTTCACGGCATCGGTCGGCGCGGTACCGGCCTTGACGTTGGTGATCTGCCGCTCCTGGCCCGGTGCGCCGACGGAGACCGTGTCGTCGCGATCGGCGACGGAGTTGTTGCCGAGCGCGACCGAGTTGTTGCCCGATGCCGTCGAGTTGTTCCCGAGCGTGAGACTGTCGTCACCGGATGCCTTCGAGTTCTGCCCGAGTGCAAGCGAGTTCGATCCCGTTGCGCCGGAGCCGTCGCCGAGCTGCGCGAAGTCGTTGCCGTGGTTGCCGCCGGGCGGTGGGCTCGTGGGTTTGTCGTTCTCGAAGTTCGTCAGGCGCGTATCGAGCAAGTCGATCTTCTGCTGCATCGTGAAGAGCTGCCCGCCGTTGACGGCTTCCAGGCTGCCCGCTGCGATCAGGCCGGGCGCGACGTTGGCAAGCAGCGTGCCGCCGACACCGCCGAGCGTCGCGCGGGCGAGTGTCAGATCGTCGTACACGAGCGCACCGAGCTGCTTGCCGTTCGGGTCGATCAGGCCGGTCGCCTTCAACTGCGCGATGGTCACGGCGTCGGTGTCGTCGACGCCGTTCGACAGTCCGGTCAGTACGCGCGTACCGTCCGTACCGGCGAGGCTTACCGACGTGCCGCCCTTGTTCGCGCCGATCGAGATCGCGAGGCTCGCGGGGTCCTGCCGGACGAGGCCGGTGGCGCCGTTGTCGAGGCGCGTGCCGAGATCGTCGACGTCGACGCGAATGGATTTGACGTCGCCTTCGATGTTCGTGACACGGCCGTCGAGCGTCGTGATCGATTGCGTGTTGGTCCTGGCGCGTTCGTCGAGATTCGTCAGCGCACTGCCGACGTCGTTGAACGACTGGCCGTCGATCTTGTAGTTCGGGCCGCGCACGCTCCCGTCCGCGTTGATCGCGGCATCGCCGCCGAGCGCCTCGACGACCGGCTTGAGCTGCGACAGGTTGACCGCGTCGGTATCCTTCGTGCCGGCGCGGAGATTGACGAGCTGGCGCTCGTTGCCGGCCTGGCCGATCGAGACGGTCTTCGCGCGGTCGGCGACGCTGCCCTGGCCCAGTGCCACCGAATCGTGCGCGGTCACTTTCGTGTCCGCGCCGAGCGCGAGCGCGCGGTTCGCAGTGACGCTCGACGATACGCCGAACGCGCTCGACCGGTCGCCGTGAACGCTGGCCCTTTCACCGATCGCAATCGTGGCTTGGCCATTGGCGCTGGCCTCCGCGCCGATCGCGATGGCCGAGTAATCGCCGCCGGTCTCGCCGTTTGCCTTCGCACCGGGCCCGATGGCAATCGAGCCGGCTCCCGAGGCAGTGGGCGTGCCGCCCGTACCACCATTGACGATGAGATTCTCCAGCACCAGATCGGCGGCCTGACCGTAGCCCGGTGCCAGCACGGCAATGGCGATGGCGAGTTTCGAGAGGCGGGTGGCGCAAGCGGCGCGGCGCAAGCGACCGGAAGAGCGGAGGGGGATGCTGGCCATTATATGAGTCGCAGTCCTTATTAATTTGGGATATTGAGTCGCAGGGTTGGCGCAGGCTGACGAGGCGCCGTCACGATACGGACGTGCCTTCGTCCCGGCGGCTCGTTGGCTGCGCGATGGTGCTGTGGTGGGGGACCGCAACATGCCGTCGCTGCCGACGACCTGCCTGGATAGGACTACGCCGATACGAGCGGCCGACTATACGGATTGACGCAAGGGCCGTCGATGAGACGAATACGAAATTGATGCGGATGGTGCGGGACACATGCGTGCGTCGAGCACGATGCGCAGGATGAACCGAGCGAGCGGACAGGGAGTGGTCCGCACGCGTCGGGCACGCCGACGCGTCGTCACGGCCAGGCGGCCGGACGACATCGCGTAGCGGGCCGCGCCGCCACGCCCGGGAACCCTCATTCCCCCATCGCCATGCCTTCGCGCCGCGGATCCGCGCCGCCGAACCACACCGTCTGCCCCTGCACGTTCAGCCGCTGGATCCCCTGCAGCCCCGAATTCATCTCGACGACCTGCACGTCGTGCCCGCGGCCCTTCAGCCCGTCGGCGAGTGCTTCCGACACGCGGCCGCGTTCAAGCTGCGTCGGCCCGTTCATCGACCCGAAGTTCGGCAGCGCGATCGCCTGCTGCATCGTCATCCCCCAGTCGAGCACGCCCACCAGCGTCTTCGCGACGTGATTGATGATCGCGGGGCCGCCGGCCGAGCCGACGATCATCGTCACCTGCTTCGTCTTCTTGTCGAACACCAGCTCCGGCGACATCGCCGAGCGCGGCCGCTTGCCGGCCTGCACGCGGTTCGCGACCGGCCGGCCGTTGTCGTTCGACACGAACGAGAAATCGGTGAGCTGGTTGTTCAGCATGAAGCCGCGCACCATCAGCCGCGACCCGAACGCGTCCTCGATGCTGGTCGTCATCGACAGCGCCTGGCCGTAGCGATCGACGATCGCGATGTCGGACGTCGACGGCAGCTCGGGGCTGCGGTCGTCGGCCATCGCGAGCGTCGCGCCCTGCGGCGTGCCGGCCTGCGCGACACCCATGCTGCTGTCACCGATCAGGTGCGCGCGCTGCGCGAGATAGGTCTTGTCGGTGAGGCTCGCCCAGCTGCCACCGGGCAGCGGCACGAAATCGGGATCGGCGACATAGCGCGCGCGGTCCGCATACGCGAGGCGCCCGGCTTCGCTGAACAGGTGCGCGGCGAACGGGGTCGGCTCGTAGCCGACGTCGTTGCGCACCGGCTTCTGCGCGCCGATCTGCTGCCAGTCGGGCATCGCTTCGAGGATGCCGAGCATCTGCGCGATCGCGAGGCCGCCCGACGACGGCGGCGGCATCCCGCACACGACCGAGCGCCGGTAGTCGGCACACAGCGGCGCACGCACCTTCGCCTTGTAGCGCGCGAGATCCTGCAGCGACAGCAGGCCCGGGTTGGTCGGGTGCTTGCGCACCTTCGTGACGATGTCGCGTGCGATCGCGCCGCTGTAGAACGCGTTCGCGCCGCGGTCGGCGACCTGGCGCAGCACGGTCGCGAGCGCGGGGTTCTTCAGCACCGTGCCGGCCGCCTTCGGCGTGCCGTCCGGGTTGTAGAAGTACGCACGGGCGGCCGGGTCGTTCTTCAGGTACTTGTCATTGGCGATCAGCGTCGCGAGCCGCGGGCTGATCGTGAAGCCGTGCTCGGCGAGCCGGATCGCCGGCTGGAACAGCCGGCGCCACGGCAGCTTGCCGTGCGCGCGATGCGCGGCGTCGAGCATGCGCAGCACGCCCGGCGTGCCGACCGAGCGCCCGCCGACGACACCTTCGTAGAAGCTCATCGGCTGGCCGGTCGGCCCGTAGAACAGGCGGTCGGTGGCAGCGGCCGGCGCGGTTTCGCGGCCGTCGTAGGCCTGCGTTGCCTTGCCGTCGAAGTACAGCATGAACGCGCCGCCGCCGATCCCCGACGATTGCGGCTCGACGAGCGCGAGCACCATCTGCGTGGCGATCGCCGCGTCGATCGCGGTGCCGCCGGCCTTCAGCATGTCGAAGCCGGCCTGCGTCGCGAGCGGGTTCGCGGCGGCGATCATGACGTGCTGCGAGGTCCAGCCCGGCTTGTCGGTCCAGCCGGACGACAACTCGGGCGCATGGAAGCCGGGCAGCGGCACGGCGGCGCCCGAGGCGGCGGCGACGGGCACCACCGCACCCGACGGCGGCGTGGACGGGGACGTGCAGCCGGCGTTGAACGCGACGAGCGCGACGGCGGCGAGCAGCGTCCAGGAGCGCGAATGCGGACGAATCCGGTCGAACATTGAACCCTCGGCAGCAGTGAATTCGAAGGAGGCGACGGTGCCGGCGCAACGCGGCTGCCCGCCCCGGCGCGCTATTGTCGCCGCGCGCCCGGCGGCTTGTCACCCGACAGGAAACCCTGACGCAGCGCGCCGGGCCCGCCCCGGCCGGTCTTTCCGGCCTGTTCGAGGATGAACTCTATGAACGTCGACGTCGCGCGCGTGTGGTGCCGGTTCGGCATGTAGAGCATGTACATGTGCGTGCCGAAGATGCTGAGCCGGTACGCGTCGAGCGACGTGACGACCGTGCCGCGCCGGATGTCGTCCTGCACCACGTAGTCGGGCACGATGCCGACGCCGATCCCGCCGAGGATCGCCTGCCGCAGGAACAGGAAGTTCTCCGAAACCAGCGTGGGCTCGAGCAGCACCTCGTGGCGCTCGTCGCCGAGATACGCGGCGATCCTGAGCTGCCGGCCCATCACCGTCGCGGTGACGACGGGGGCGGCCGACAACGCGCCGAGGCTCGCCGGCATCCCGTGCTCGGCCGCGAAGGCGGCCGACGCGCACGCGACGTAGCGCACCGCGCCCATGTCGCGCGCGACGAGGTTCTGCGGCGGCTCCGGCATCACGCGCACCGCGATGTCGATCTCGTCGCGCATTAGGTCTTCCACGCGGTTCTCGAACACGACGTCGAGCACGATGCCCGGATGCAGCCGCTTGAACGCGAGCAGCCAGTCGGACATCACCATCTGCCCGTAGCCGCTCGGCACCGACAGCCGCACGCGGCCCTGCAGGTCCTGGCCGAGCGTCGTCACCGATTCCTGCGCGGCGAGCAGTTCGTTGCGGATGCGCCGGCCGTGCTCGTACAGCTTCAGCCCGATCTCGGTCGGCTCGATGCGCCGCGTCGTGCGCCGCACGAGCTGCTGGCCGATCGAGCGCTCGAGCTGGTTCAGCCGGTAGCTGACGTTCGCGCGGCTCATCTTGAGCCGCCGCGCGGCCTTGCTGAGATTGCCGGCATCGAGGATCTCGACGAGCAGCGTCAGCGCGTTCAGGTCCATGCGTCGCGTCTCCTGGTCCGCCCCTTTAATGGTCGGAAGCATTCAGTGTCAAGTCAGACTTGACAGCTTGTAAAAGCGGAAGGGAATTGTCAATGAATCTGGATCAATCGAGAATCAGGTCATGCCCGGCGTACGGCCGGATCTTGTCCCGCTTCGTGCGGGACCGGGGCCGGTGCCCCGGCGCCACTCGTGGCCGTGAGCCACGAACCGGCGTCGACGCACCCGCCGCCGCGTCAAGGAGACACGATGAATTCACCCGCTTCCCCCGCCAGCCCGGCCGGCACCGTCACGCGCGAACGGCGCGACAAGGTGCTCGTCGTCACGATCGACCATCCGCCCGTCAACGCGCTGTCCGCCGAGGTGCGGCGCGGCCTCGCCGACGCGCTCGACGCCGCGCAGGCCGACGACGCGATCCGCGCGGTGCTGATCGTCGGCGCCGGCCGCAACTTCATCGCGGGTGCCGACATCCGCGAATTCGGCAAGCCGATCGTGCCGCCGTCGCTGCCGGATGTATGCGAGCGGATCGAATCGGGCACGAAGCCGGTCGTGGTCGCGCTGCACGGCGCGACGCTCGGCGGCGGCCTCGAAGTCGCGCTCGCCGCGCATTACCGGCTCGCGGTACCCGGCACGAAGCTCGGGCTGCCCGAAGTCACGCTCGGCCTGCTGCCGGGCGCAGGCGGCACACAGCGCGCGCCGCGCCTGATCGGTGCGAAGGCCGCGCTCGACCTGATGCTGACCGGGCGTCATGTGAGCGCGGACGAAGCGCTCGCGCTGGGCCTCGTCGACCGCGTCGCGCACAGCGACGACACGCTCGCCGAAGGCCTCGCGTACGCGCAGGAACTCGTGTCGCTCGGCGCGCCGGTGCGCCGCACGCGCGATGCGCGGGGGCTCGCCGATCGCGTGGCCGCGCAGGCCGCGATCGATGCGGCGCGCGCGGAATTGCCGAAGAAATCGCGTGGCCTGTTCTCGCCGGCGAAGATCGTCGACGCGGTCGAGGCCGCGCTCACGCAGTCGTTCGACGCGGGGATGAAGCTCGAGCGCAGCCTGTTCCTGCAGTGCATCGACAGCCCGCAGCGCGCGGGCCTCGTGCATGCGTTCTTCGCGGAGCGCGAAGCGGCGAAGGCGCCCGAGGCGCGGCGCGCGAGCGCGCGGCCGGTCGAGCGGATCGGCGTGGTCGGCGGCGGCACGATGGGCGCGGGCATCGCGGTCGCGGCGCTCGATGCCGGGCTGCCGGTGACGATGATCGAACGCGACGAAGCATCGCTCGCACGCGGCCGCGCGCACGTCGAGAAGGTATATGACGGCCTCGTCGCGAAAGGGCGGATGACGCCGGCCGCGCACGCGGCGCGGCTCGCACGCTTCAAGGGCAGCACGTCGTACGACGCGCTCGCGCAGGCCGACGTCGTGATCGAGGCGGTATTCGAGGACATGGCCGTCAAGCAGGCCGTGTTCGCCGAACTCGCGCGCGTGTGCAAGCCGGGCGCGGTGCTCGCGACCAACACGTCGTATCTCGACATCGACGCGCTGGCCGCCAGCATCGACCGGCCGGCCGACGTGATCGGCCTGCATTTCTTCTCGCCGGCCAACGTGATGAAGCTGCTCGAGATCGTCGTGCCTGCGCGCGTGAGCGCGGACGTCGTCGCGACCGCGTTCGCGCTGGCGAAGCAGCTGAAGAAGACGCCGGTGCGCGCCGGCGTGTGCGACGGCTTCATCGGCAACCGGATCCTCGCGGTCTATCGCACGGCGGCCGACACCCTGATGGAAGACGGCGCGTCGCCGTACCAGATCGATCGCGCGGTGCGCGAATTCGGCTTCGCGATGGGGCCGTTCCAGGTCGTCGACCTCGCGGGCGGCGACATCGGCTGGGCGACCCGCAAGCGCCGCGCGGCGACGCGCGACCCGCGTGCGCGCTACGTGGAAATTTCCGACCGGCTGTGCGAGCGCGGCTGGTTCGGCCAGAAGACCGCGCGCGGCTACTACCTGTATCCGGACGGCGCGCGTGTCGGCACGCCGGACCCGGAAGTCGAGGCGATCGTCGCGGAAGAACGCGCGAAGAAGGGCGTCACGCCGCGCACGTTCACCGACGACGAGATCCTGCGCCGCTACCTCGCCGCGATGATCAACGAAGGCGCGAACGTCGTGCACGAGAAGATCGCGCTGCGCCCGCTCGATGTCGATGCGGTGTTCCTGCACGGCTACGGCTTCCCGCGCTATCGCGGCGGCCCGATGCATTACGCGGACACGGTCGGCCTCGCGAACGTGCTCGCCGATATCCGCGCGTTCGCGAAGGAAGATCCGCTGTTCTGGAAGCCGTCGCCGCTGCTCGTCGATCTCGTCGCGCGCGGCGCGGATTTCGCGAGCCTGAACCGCATCGACTGACCGCCCACCGCATTCGCCACGGACCGAAGATGGACCTCAATTTCACTCCCGAAGAGGAAGCCTTCCGCACGGAAGTGCAGCGCTTCCTGCGAGCCGAACTGCCCGCGCGCATCGCGCGCAAGGTGAAGGGCGGCCTGCATCTCACGCGCGACGACATGCGCGAATGGCACGCGATCCTCAACGCGCGCGGTTGGCTCGCGAGCCACTGGCCGCGCGAATACGGCGGCCCCGGCTGGAGCGTCGCGCAGAAGTTCCTGTTCGACAACGAATGCGCGCTCGCGGGTGCGCCGCGCATCGTGCCGTTCGGCGTGAACATGCTCGGCCCCGTGCTGATCAAGTACGGCAACGACGCGCAGCGGCGCCACTGGCTGCCGCGCATCCTCGACGGCACCGACTGGTGGTGCCAGGGCTACTCGGAGCCGGGCGCCGGTTCCGATCTCGCGGCGGTGAAGACGAGCGCGGTGCGCGGCATCGACGCGCAGGGCGAGCATTACCTCGTGAACGGCCAGAAGACGTGGACCACGCTCGGCCACTACGCGAACATGATCTTCTGCCTCGTGCGCACCGCGACCGACGTGCGCAAGCAGGAAGGCATCAGCTTCCTGCTGATCGACATGAACACGCCGGGTGTCGAGGTGCGCCCGATCGTCACGCTCGACGGCGAGCACGAAGTGAACGAGGTGTTCTTCACCGACGTGCGCGTGCCGGCGGCCAACCTCGTGGGCGAAGAGAACCGCGGCTGGACCTACGCGAAATACCTGCTCACGTACGAGCGCACCAACATCGCGGGAATCGGCTTCTCGACGGCCGCGCTCGACCGGTTGCGCGCGGTGGCCGCGAAGGTCATGAAGAACGGCCGGCCGCTCGCGGACGATCCGTTTTTCGCGGCGCGTGTCGCGCGGGTCGAGATCGAACTCGAGAACATGCGCACGACCAACCTGCGCGTGCTGGCCGCGGTCGCGGGCGGCGGCGCGCCGGGTGCGGAAAGCTCGATGCTGAAGATCCGCGGCACGCAGATCCGCCAGGAGATCACCGCGCTGATGCGGCGCGCGATGGGGCCGTACGCGCAGCCGTTCGTCGACGAAGCGCTCGATGCCGATTACGACGGCGAGCCGGTCGGCCCGGACGACGCCGCGAGCGCCGCGCAGCAGTACTTCAACAACCGGAAGCTGTCGATCTTCGGCGGCTCGAACGAGATCCAGAAGAACATCATCGCGAAGATGATGCTCGGGCTGTAACGAGGGACGCGACGATGGATTTCCAGCACACAGAAGACCGCCGGATGCTGGCGGATACGTTGAACCGCTTCATCGCCGAACAGTACGCGTTCCCGGTGCGCGATCGCATCGCGCAGTCGGCCGAGGGGTTCGATCGCGCGATGTGGCAGCGCTTTGCCGAGCTCGGCACGGTCGGCGCGCTGTTTGCCGAAGCCGACGGCGGCTTCGGCGGCGCGGGCTTCGACATCGCCGTGGTGTTCGAATGCCTCGGGCGCGGGCTCGTCGTCGAGCCGTTCCTCGGCGCGCTGCTCGCGGGACGTGCGCTGTCGCTCGCCGGCGGCGCCGCGCATCGCGACCGGCTCGCGGCGCTGATTGACGGCAGCGCGAGCGCCGCGTTCGCGCATGACGAACCCGGCTCGCACTACGAACTGACGACCGTGCGCACGCGCGCCGAACGCTCGGGCGCCGGCTGGGTGCTGACGGGCGCGAAGGGCGTCGTCGACCAGGCCGCGCAAGCGGCGTTCTTCGTCGTCAGCGCGCGCGTGTCGGGTCACGACGACGATGCGGCCGGCATCGGCCTGTTCGTCGTGCCGGCCGATGCGCCGGGCGTATCGCTGCGCGACTACCGGAAGATCGACGGCGGCCGCGCGGCCGAGGTGCGCTTCGAGCGCGTCGTGCTGCCGGCCGACGCCGCGCTCGGCACGCACGACGGTGAAGCAGGCGCCGAGCTGCTCGAACGCGTGCTCGGCTACGGCTTGCTCGCGCTGTCGGCGGAGGCGCTCGGCGCGATGGACGTCGCGAAGGAATACACGCTCGACTACCTGCGCACGCGCAAGCAGTTCGGCTTGCCGATCGGCAGCTTCCAGGCGCTGCAGCACCGGATGGCCGACCTGCTGCTCGAAGTCGAGCAGGCGCGCTCGGCCGTGATCAACGCGGCCGCGCAGCTCGATGCGCCGCGCGCGGTGCGCGAACGCGCGCTCGCGGCGGCGAAGGTCACGATCGGCCGGATCGGCACGCTCGTCGCCGAGGAGAGCATCCAGCTGCACGGCGGGATCGGGATGACGTGGGAGCTGCCGCTGTCGCACTACGCGAAGCGCCTCGTGATGATCGATCACCAGCTCGGCGACGAGGATCATCACCTCGCGCGCTACATCGCGCTGTCGAAACAGTAAAGACGAACGACGCGAACGGAGGAGACAAGGATGACGAACGAATCGCACGCATTGCCGCTGGCCGGTGTGAAGGTGCTCGATTTCTCGCGCGTGCTCGCGGGCCCGTGGTGCGCGATGGTGCTCGCCGATTTCGGTGCGGAAGTAATCAAGGTCGAGCATCCGGCGCGCGGCGACGATACGCGCGACTGGGGCTTGAGGATCGGCGACACCGAGACGACCTACTTCAACAGCGTGAACCGCAGCAAGCGCTCGATCTGTCTCGACCTGCAGACTGAAGACGGGCGCCGGCTCGCGCGCGAGCTGGCCGCGCAGGCCGACGTGGTGCTCCACAACTTCAAGTTCGGCGGCGCGGAAAAGCTCGGGCTCGGCTACGACGCGCTGGCCGAGCTGAATCCGCGCGTCGTGCACTGCGCGATTTCCGGCTACGACCGCTCGGGTGCCGAGGCTGCGCGGCCCG
The DNA here is from genome assembly GCF_002223045.2 of Burkholderia sp. HI4860. Taxonomy (NCBI): domain Bacteria; kingdom Pseudomonadati; phylum Pseudomonadota; class Betaproteobacteria; order Burkholderiales; family Burkholderiaceae; genus Burkholderia; species Burkholderia sp. HI4860. The sequence continues at coordinate 2,255,043 of NZ_NKFO02000003.1, forward strand.
GCTACGACCTCGTCGTGCAGGGCGAGGCCGGGCTGATGGCGCTGAACGGCGAAGCCGGCCAGCCGCCGCTGAAGTTCGGCGTCGCGGCGGTCGACCTGTTCACCGGGATGTATTCGGCGCAGGCGATCCTCGCCGCGCTGTACGAACGACACGCAACGGGGCGCGGGCGGCGCATCGAAATGGCGCTGTTCGACTGCGGGCTGATGATCACCGCGTACTACGGGCTCGACGCGCTGCTGATGGGCGAGGACCCACCGCGCTACGGCAACGCGCATCCGTCGATCGTGCCGTATGGCGTGTTCGACGCGGCCGACGGCCCGTTCGTGATCACGGTCGGCAACAACGCGCAGTTCGCGCGCTTCTGCGCGGTGATCGAACGGCCTGACCTCGCAGCCGACACGCGTTACAAGACCAACCTCGGCCGCTCGGAAAACCGCGCTGAGCTGCTGCCGGAGATTGGTCGTGAACTCGCCCGCCGGTCGCGCGCGACGTTGCTCGCGGCACTCGCCGAGGCGGGCATTCCGTGCGGCGAAGTGCTCGGGCTGCACGAGGCGCTGAAGTCGGAACGCGCGACGCGCGCGGGGCTCGTCACGCGGCAGCCGCACCCGGTCGCGGGCGGCGTCGACGTGCTGGCGCCGCCGTACCGGTTCGATGGCGCGCGGTTGCCGGTGCGCGGTGCGCCGCCGGTGCTCGGTGCCGATACGGAGGCGGTGCTCGGCGGCTGGCTCGGGATGTCGACCGACGAGGTTGCGCGGCTGCGGGCGGATCGCGTGGTCTGAGCACACGCCCACGCACGGGCGGGACACGTTGCATTGCACCGCTGGGGCGCGGGCGGATCGGTAGGCGCGCCATCCATCCACAAGACACCCCTCGCAATGACGAGGCGGAAATGGAGACACCATGGAGCTTTCCGTCATCGAATCGGTCACGGCGCGCCGTGACTACCAGCAGCTCGTGCGGGCGCGGCGCCGCTTCAGCTTCACGCTGACGGCGCTGATGATCGCCACGTACTACGGCTTCATCCTGCTCGTCGCGCTCGCGCCGCACGTGCTCGCCGCGCCGCTGTACCGCGGTGCGACGATGACGGTCGGCATCGCCGCCGGCGTCGCGATCATCCTGGTCGCGATCAGCCTGACGGCGTGCTACGTGCTGCGCGCGAACCGTGCGTTCGACCGCCGCGTCGACGCGATCCTGCAGCGTTCGTGACGGAGGCCGACATGCGACGACTCTCGACGGCGCTCGGCGCGCCTGCCGTTCTCGTTTCCTCCGCCGCGCACGCGGTATCGGTCGCGGGCCCGATGCCCGACAAGGTCGAACTGAACCCGGTCGCGATCGGGATGTTCTTCGCGTTCGTGTTCGCGACGCTCGCGCTCACGCGCTGGGCCGCGCGCCGCACGCGCTCGACACGCGACTTCTACACGGCCGGCGGCGGCATCACCGGGCTGCAGAACGGGCTCGCGATCGCGGGCGACTACATGTCGGCCGCGTCGTTCCTCGGGCTGTCGGGGATGGTGTTCATGTTCGGCTTCGACGGGCTCATCTACTCGATCGGCTTTCTGGTCGGCTGGCCGTTCGTGATGTTCCTGATCGCGGAACCCTTGCGCAACCTCGGCAAGTTCACGTTCGTCGACGTCGTCGCGTACCGCTTCGCGCAGCGGCCGATCCGGCTGCTGACGTCCGCGAATTCGCTGACCATCGTCGTGCTGTACCTCGTCGTGCAGATGGTCGGCGCGGGCAAGCTGATCCAGCTGCTGTTCGGGTTGTCGTACGGCACGGCCGAGCTGATCGTCGGCGTGCTGATGGTGGTCTACGTGTTCTTCGGCGGGATGACGGCCACCACCTGGGTGCAGGTGATCAAGGCCGTGCTGCTGCTGTGCGGCGCGACGCTGCTCGTCGTGCTCGCGCTCAGCGAATTCGGCTTCAGCATCGACGAGATGTTCCGCCGCGCGGTGGCCGTGCATCCGGGCGCGCTGTCGATCATGGGCCCCGGCAAGCTGATCCGCGATCCGGCCAACGCGCTGTCGCTCGGCATCGCGCTGATGTTCGGCACGGCCGGCTTCCCGCACATCCTGATGCGCTTCTTCACGGTGCCGAACGCGAAGGAGGCGCGCAAGTCGGTGCTCTACGCGACCGGCTTCATCGGCTATTTCTATTTGCTGACCTTCGTGATCGGCTTCTCGGCGATCGTGCTGCTCGCGCAGCATCCGGAGTTCTTCAAGCTCGGCGCGAACGGCACGTTCAACCTGACGCACGATCTGCTCGGCGGCTCGAACATGGTCGCGGTGAAGCTGGCGCAGGCGGTCGGCGGGAACTGGTTCTACGGCTTCATCGCGGCCGTCACGTTCGCGACGATCCTCGCGGTGGTCGCGGGCCTGACGCTCGCCGGCGCAACGACGATCTCGCACGACCTGTATGCGCAGATGTGGGCGCGCGGCAAGCCCGACGAGCGCGTCGAGATGCGCATCTCGCGCGCGGCGACGATCGCGCTGTCGGCGGTCGCGATCGGGCTGTCGATCCTGTTCGAGCACGTGAACGTCGCGTTCATGGTCGGCCTCGTCGCGGCGGTGGCCGCGAGCGCCAATTTCCCGGTGCTCGCGATGTCGATCTTCTGGCGCGGGATGACGACGCGCGGCGCGGTGCTCGGCGGCGGCCTCGGCCTCGTGTCGGCGGTCGCGCTCACGGTGCTGTCGAAGTCGGTGTGGGTCGACGTGCTGCACCACGCGCACGCGCCGGTGTTCCTCGACAACCCGGCGCTCGTGTCGGTGCCGCTCGCGTTCATCGGGATCGTCGTCGGCTCGCTCGCGGATCGCGGCGAGCGCGCGCGGCGCGAGCGCGACGCGTTCGCGCAGCAGGAGTTCTACGCGCAGACGGGCGTGCTGGCCGGCCGCGCCGTGCAGCACTGATTCATCGGATGAATGAATGCATCCGTCCGGATCGCCGGACGGATATTTTCCGGAAATCCGGAATCCCGGATTTCCTTGCCTGCCGCATTATGAGAAATACAATGAATACAAAGGCTTGACGGGTTTCAGGAACCTGGCATCGACCTTGCAATATAAAGCGCACGGCCGTCCCCCGGCCGAACTACTACAGCAAGCAAGGAGACAATCGATGACCACTGCCTTCCTCCCCCTCCGGATGTCCTGAGGCATCGCTTGTTGCGGCACGGCAGCCGCGCGGGCGAGTGAATCTCCCCTGTGACATTCGTCCGCGCGCGTGACGCCGTTTCCATCGGCTCATCTACTTCTGCAGGAACCATCGTGAAGAAGAAACCCTTCTACAAAGTGCTCTATGTGCAGGTGATCTTCGCCATCATCGTCGGCGTGATCCTCGGCCACTTCTATCCGTCGATCGCCACCGACATGAAGCCGCTCGGCGACGGCTTCATCAAGCTGATCAAGATGGTGATCGGCCCGATCATCTTCTGTACGGTCGTCACCGGCATCGCCGGCATGGAGGACATGAAGAAGGTCGGCCGCGTCGGCGGCAAGGCGCTGCTGTACTTCGAGATCGTGTCGACCTTCGCGCTGGTGCTCGGCCTGGCGGCCACCCACATCCTGCGTCCGGGCGTCGGCTTCAACATCGATCCGGCGACGCTCGACGGCAAGGCCGTCGCGTCGTACGCGGCGAAGGCGCACGGGCAGTCGACGGTCGACTTCCTGATGCACATCATCCCGAACACGATGGTCGATGCGTTCGCGCAAGGCGAGATCCTGCAGATCCTGCTGATCGCACTGCTGTTCGGCAGCGTGCTCGCGCACCTCGGCGAGCGCGGCAAGGTCGTCACCGATTTCATCGACGGGCTCACGCGCGTGCTGTTCGGCATCGTGCACATCGTCACGAAGCTGGCGCCGATCGGCGCGTTCGGCGCGATGGCGTTCACGATCGGCAAGTACGGCGTCGGCTCGCTGGTGCCGCTGCTCAAGCTGATCGGCACCTTCTACCTGACGTCGGTGGTGTTCGTGCTCGTCGTGCTCGGCACGATCGCGCGCTTCACCGGCTTCTCGATCATCCGCTTCGTGTCCTACATCAAGGAAGAGCTGCTGATCGTGCTCGGCACGAGCTCGTCGGAAGCCGCGCTGCCGCAGCTGATGGAAAAGCTCGAGAAGGCCGGCTGCTCGCGTTCGGTCGTCGGCCTCGTCGTGCCGACCGGCTATTCGTTCAACCTCGACGGCACCAACATCTACATGACGATGGCCGTGCTGTTCATCGCGCAGGCGACCAACATCGAACTGACGTGGATGCAGCAGCTCACGCTGCTGGCCGTCGCGATGCTGACGTCGAAGGGCGCGAGCGGCGTCACGGGCGCGGGCTTCATCACGCTCGCCGCGACGCTGGCCGTCGTGCCGACGATCCCGCTGTCGGGCATGGTGCTGATCCTCGGCATCGACCGCTTCATGAGCGAATGCCGTGCGCTGACCAACATCGTCGGCAACGGCGTCGCGACGGTCGTCGTGTCGGCCTGGGAGAAGGAGCTCGATCGCAACAAGCTGCGCCAGGCGCTGAAGGGCGGCGGCGAAGTGACGCCGACCGAGACGGCCGGCGTCTGACGTCATGAAGGAGCAGGCGGCGGCACCGCCCGCCGGCGGTGCGAGCCGCGGCGCTCGAGGCGGAAGGGCGGAGGCCTATGACACAATAGGCGATCCGCATCGCCAGGAAGCCTCGACCGTGACGCGCCGCCTGCTCATTCTCGTCGTGCTTGCCGCCGCGCTCGCCGCGGCGTGCACGCTGACGTGGACGATCACCTGGCGGCGCGGTGTCGCGGAGCTGCAGCGCAACGCCGCGGTGCGTGTCGACCGCACCACCAACGCGCTCAAGAGCACGCTCGACCGCTACGAGTCGCTGCCCTATCTGCTCGGCAGCCATCCGTATGTGCAGGACCTGCTCGCCGAGCCGACGCGCGCCGACTACACCGGGCGCGTCAATCGCTATCTCGAAGACCTCAACGAACACGCGCACGCGACCGTCACCTACGTGATCGGCGCGGACGGCCTGTGTGTCGCCGCCAGCAACTGGCGCGCGCCCGACAGCTTCGTCGGGATCGAATACCGCTTCCGCCCGTATTTCCTCGATGCGATGAACGGCCAGGTCGGCCGCTTCTTCGGAATCGGCACGATCTCGCGCGATCCCGGCTACTACATCTCGCAGCCCGTATGGCGCGACGGCAAGATCGCGGGCGTGGTCGTCGTGAAGCTCAACCTCGAATGGTTCCAGGGCGCCGATGCATCCGAGCCGCTCGTCGTCGTGGACGACCACGGCGTTGTGTTCCTGTCGTCGGTGCCCGCGTGGAAGTACCACACGCTGCGGCCGCTGACGGGCTCCGTCGCCGCGTCGATCTACGAGACGCGCCAGTACGCGCAGCAGCCCGTCACGCCGTTGCCGCTGCGCATCGAGCAGGTGCTCGGCCCCGATGCGGAGATCGTGCGCCTGGGCCCGGGCTTGCGCGCGCCGCGATTCCTCGCGAGCAAGCGCCGGATCGGCGAGCCCGACTGGCTGCTCGTCACGCTCGCGCCGATCGCGCCCGTCGATGCCGATGCGCGCAACGCGACGATCGTCACCGGTTTCGGCTTCGTGTCGGTCGCGCTGCTCGCGTTCTACTGGCGGATGCGCCGCGCGCGCGTGCGTGAAATGATCCGCGGCCGCGCGCTGCTGCAGCAGGCGTATGCGGAGCTGAACCGGCGCGTCGAGGAGCGCACGGCCGACCTGTCGGAGGCGAACGAGCAGCTGCAGAAGGAAGTCGGCGACCGGATCCGCGCGGAGCAGGAGCTGCGCGCCGCGCACGACGAACTGATTCAGGCGAGCAAGCTCGCCGCGCTCGGCCAGATGGCGGCCGGCATCACGCACGAACTGAACCAGCCGCTCGCGGCGCTGCGCAGTTTCTCGGACAACACGCGCGTGCTGCTCGATCGCGGCGAGCAGGCGGCCGCGCGGGAAAACCTCGAGGCGATCGCCGCGCTCACCGAGCGGATGGGCAAGATCACGAACCAGCTGAAGCTGTTCGTCGGCCGCGCGAAGCCGCGCAACGAGCAGGCGCTCGTCGTGCGTGCGCTGCGCAGCGTGCTGTCGCTGCTTGGCGAGCGCCTGAGCGGCGTCGCGCTCACGCTGACGCTGCAGGACGCGACCGTGTCGCCCGCGCAGGATGCGCCGCTCGACCTGGCGCGCGACTATCCCGAACTCGTCGCCCGTTGCGAGGATCTGCGCCTCGAACAGGTGCTGATCAACCTGCTCGGCAACGCGCTCGACGCGGTGGCCGGCGTCGCGGCGCCGGCGATCGAGGTGACGATCGCGGTGTCGGCGGCCACGCTCGCCGTCGAGGTGCGCGACAACGGAAGCGGTATTGCCCCCGACCTGCTGCCGCGCCTGTTCGAGCCGTTCTTCACGACCAAGGAAATGGGGCGCGGGCTCGGCCTCGGCCTCGCGATCTCGTCGTCGATCGCGAGCGACGCGGGCGGTGCGCTCACCGCGCGCAACGCGCCGTCGGGCGGTGCGCTGTTCGTCTTGACGCTGCGGCGCGCCCGCACGCATCATCCGGACTCCGTGTCCGAGCCGGCGGGCTCGCGCTAGGCGCGCCACGCCGCCCGCCCGATCGGCGCACGATCGGTATCAACGACGCCGCGCGCGCTGCCGCCGCGCGGCCCGTCAGGAGCAAGTGAGTACGATGGCCAACCGGCTGCAAGTGATCTATATCGAAGACGATGCGCTCGTTCGCCGGGCCAGCGTGCAGAGCCTTCAGCTGGCGGGGTTCGACGTCGCCGGCTTCGAGTCGGCCGAAGCGGCCGAGAAGGCGATCGTCGCGGACAACGCCGGCGCGATCGTCAGCGATATCCGGCTGCCCGGCGCGAGCGGGCTCGACGTGCTCGCGCAGTGCCGCGAGCGCGTGCCCGACGTGCCCGTGATCCTCGTCACGGGGCACGGCGACATCTCGATGGCAGTGCAGGCGATGCGCGACGGCGCATACGACTTCATCGAAAAACCGTTCGCGGCCGAGCGCCTGATCGAGACGGTGCGCCGCGCGCTCGAGCGCCGCGAGCTCGTGCTCGAGAACCACGCGCTGCGGCGCGAGCTGGCCGGGCAGAACGTCGTCGCGCCGCGCATCATCGGCCGCAGCCCGGCAATCGAGCAGGTGCGCAAGCTGATCGCGAACGTCGCGCCCACCGATGCGTCGGTGCTGATCAACGGCGACACCGGCGCCGGCAAGGAGCTGATCGCGCGCAGCCTGCACGAGCTGTCGCCGCGCCGCGACAAGCCGTTCATCGCGGTGAATTGCGGCGCGCTGCCCGAGCCGATGTTCGAATCGGAGATGTTCGGCTACGAGCCCGGCGCGTTCACCGGCGCCGCGAAGCGCCGCGTCGGCAAGCTCGAATATGCGTCGGGCGGCACGCTGTTCCTCGACGAAATCGAAAGCATGCCGCTCGCGCTGCAGGTGAAGCTGCTGCGCGTGCTGCAGGACGGCGTGCTGGAGCGGCTCGGCTCGAACCAGCCGATCCGCGTGAACTGCCGCGTGGTGGCGGCCGCGAAGGGCGACATGAGCGAGCTCGTCGCGGCCGGCACGTTCCGGCGCGACCTGCTGTACCGCCTCAACGTCGTGACGATCGCGCTGCCGCCGCTGGCCGAGCGCCGCGAGGACATCGTGCCGCTGTTCGAGCACTTCATGCTCGACGCGGCCGTGCGCTATGCGCGGCCCGCGCCGGTGCTGACCGACCGGCAGCGCGCGAGCCTGATGCAGCGCGACTGGCCCGGCAACGTGCGCGAGCTGCGCAACGCGGCCGACCGCTTCGTGCTCGGCGTGGCCGACATGCCGCAGGAGACGGGCGCGAGCGGCGATGGCGCCGACAACGAGCAGACGCTGAAGGAGCGCATCGAGCAATTCGAGCGCGCGGTGATCGCCGAGGCGCTGAACCAGACGGGCGGCGCGGTTGCCGCGACGGCCGACCGGCTGCACGTCGGCAAGGCGACGCTGTACGAGAAGATGAAGCGCTACGGGCTGTCGGCGAAAGGCGAAACCGAGCGCTGAAAAGCAAACGGACCGCGGAACCGGGTTGCCCGGTCGTGCGGTCCGTGGTGCGGGGAAGGGCGCGGTGCGCGGCCCTTCGAGCCGGATCGGGCGGCGCTCAGGCCGCGTTGCCGTCGAGTGCCTTCTTGAGCAGCGCGTCGAGTTCCGCGAACTGCGGTGCGCCGACGTAGCGCTTCAGGATCTTGCCGTCCTTGTCGACGACGAAGGTCGTCGGCGTGAGCTGCACGTTGCCGAACTGCTTCGCGACGCTGCCGTCGTCGAGCGCGACCTTGAACGGCAGCTGGCGCGTCTGCGCGTAGTTCGCGACGTACATCGGCGGATCGTAGTTCATCGCGACCGCGACGAATTCCAGTCCCTGACCCTTGAAGCGGTTGTAGGTATCGACCATCTGCGGCATTTCCTGCATGCAGGTGGCGCAGCTCGTCGCCCAGAAGTTCACGAGATAGACCTTGCCTTTCAGGTCGCCTGCCGTCGAGACTTTCTGGCCCGACAGCAGCGTGAACGTGGCGTCCGGCACGCTGGACTTGCCGTTGAACGCGAAGAAGCCGGCGACGGCGATCGCCGCGACGACGGCGGCGGCGACGATGTAGCGGACGGGGCCGGCGCTGCGCCGGACGGGAGGCGTGGTGTTCATCTGGTGCTCTCGGAGTCGGTCGATGACGCGGATCAATGCAAAGGACATCGAAATTCGACGCTTATTTTAGCGCGAATGCGGCTAGCGCACCGGCGGCGGCCGCACATCCCGGATTTCACGTTCGGCGGATAATGCCCGTTTTGCCTGCCCGATCCACGCCATGCCGAAGGAAGTCACCGTTTCGTTGCGCCCCCTTTTCCGTCCGCTGCGACACTTCGCCGCGCTCGCGTGCATGAGCGCGGCGCTGGCCGCGTGCTCGCCGTCGTACGACTGGCGCACGCTGCACAACGACGCCGGCTACACGATCGACCTGCCGGCGAAGCCGACCGTGGAGGAGCAACCGGTGGCGATCGGCGGCGCGTCGATGCCGATGCGGATGCAGGCCGCGCACGTCGACGGCGCGGTGTTCGCGGTCGGCACGCTGACGCTGCCGAACGACCGCGACGACACGCGCCGCGCGGCGCTCGAGTTCCTGCGTGCCGGGTTGTCCCGCAATCTCGAAGGCGCGCCGCAGACGGCTTCGGTGCCCGTGCCGCTTGCGGCCGGCGGCGCGGTGAACGGGGTCGAGCTGCGCATCGCCGGCGCGGCCGCCGGCGGCGATCGCGCGCACAAGACGATTGTTGCGCGACTCGTCGCGCGCGGCTGGCACGCGTACCAGGCCGTCGTGATTGCCGATGGCAAGCTCGCACAGGAGCAACTCGACCAGTTTTTCGGGTCGTTCAAACTCGACTGACGGTGGCCGGAGAGGGCGCTCAGACACGCTGTGACAACTGCAAGTTCATTCGCAGCTTTCGACGCTAGTCGCCGGATTTTGCGAGGTTTTTTCGGCTATCCACAACGCATGTGGATAACTTTGTTGAAAAGTCGCCCGGAATTCCCGCCAAGCCGCGCGGGACGGCCTTCCGGCCCGTTTGGTCGCTCGCTCGCGTTTTGATAAAAGTCAATCAAAACAACGGGATACGGATTCCGTGCTGCAAAGGTCTCGCCGAGCCCCGATCCGGGGCCGGATTCGCGGAATTGTGTATAAGTCAAGTCTTGACAGCCGGATTTTGTCCTCCGAGGGCGTTCAGAGCGCCGTCAGTGCGCGCCGGTAGCGGATCGCTTCGGCGATCTGCGCGGCTGTCGGCAGCGGGTCGCCGGCCAGGTCGGCGATCGTGCGCGCAACCTTCAGCACGCGGAAATACGCGCGCGCCGACCAGCCGAAGCGCTCGCCGGCCTCGCGCAGCAGCCGTTCGCCTTCGTCGGTCGGCCGGCACAGGTCGTCGGTCTCGCGGCCGCTCAGCATGTGGTTCGTCTTGCCCTGCCGATCGAGCTGCAGCGCACGCGCGTGCGCAACCCGCGCAGCGACCGCCGCACTCGGCTCGCCGGGCGCCGACGCGCGCGTCGCGAGCTCGGCCGGCGACAGCGCGGGCAGGTCGATCTGGATGTCGATGCGGTCGACGAGCGGCCCCGACAGCTTGCGCAGGTAGCGCGCGGCGACGTCAGGCGAGCAGCGGCAGCGCCCCGACGGATCGCCGTGCCAGCCGCACGGGCACGGATTCATCGCGGCAATCAGCTGGCAAGCGGCCGGGAAGTCGGCTTGCTGGGCCGCGCGTGAAATCGTGATGCGGCCGGCCTCCAGCGGTTCGCGCAGCATCTCGAGCACGTGCCGGTCGAATTCCGGGAGTTCATCGAGGAACAGCACGCCGAGGTGCGCGAGCGTGATCTCGCCCGGTTGCGGCGGATTGCGGCCGCCGACCAGCGCGGCGGCGCTCGACGAGTGATGCGGTGCACGGAACGGCCGCCGGCGCCACTGCGCGGGCGAGAAGCCGAGGCGGCTCGCGGAAAGGAGCGCCGCCGACGTCAGCGCCTCGTCGTCGGTCAGCGGCGGCAGGAGGCCCGGGAGTCGTGCGGCCAGCATCGACTTGCCGGCCCCCGGCGGCCCGACCATCAGCATATGATGGCCGCCCGCGGCCGCGACTTCCAGCGCGCGGCGGGCGCCGCGCTGGCCGACCACGTCGGCGAGATCGGGGGCGGCCGGCGTCGGCAGGCCGTCGAGGCACGGCGCGGCGACCGGCGCGAGCCGCCCGTCGGGTGCGCCGGTGAGGTGCGCGCACAGCGCGGGCAGGTCCGGCGCGCCGAACACGGTGACGCCCGGCACGAGCGCGGCCTCGGCGGCGCTGGCGAGCGGCAGGTACAGCTCGGGGGCGTTCGACGCGGCGGCGGAGCGCTTCGGGCCGGCCTCTTGGCCACCGATGCCGGAACCCAGGCCGGAAGCCGCGCCACTTTCCGCTGACTGCGCATCCCGCGCCACGCCACACGCCATCGCGAACGCGCCGCGCATCGGCCGCAGCGCGCCCGTCAGCGACAGTTCACCCGCGAATTCGCGGCCGGCCAGCGCGTCGGCCGGGATCTGGCCGTTCGCGGCGAGGATGCCGAGCGCGATCGGCAGGTCGAACCGTCCCGACTCCTTCGGCAGGTCGGCCGGCGCGAGGTTGACGGTGATGCGGCGCACGGGGAACTCGAAGCCGCAGTTCTGCAGCGCGGCGCGCACCCGCTCGCGGCTTTCGCGGACTTCGAGATCGGGCAGGCCGACGATCGAGAACGACGGCAACCCGTTGGCGAGATGGACTTCGACGGTGACGTCCGGCGCACGGCCGGAGGCGGGCGCGCGACTGCGCACCACGGCGAGCGACATGGCGAGGCTCCTGTAAGCAAGACGGACGACGGCCGTTCGAGGCCGCATGCCGCGGGAATCGGAGGAATCGGTGCGCGCTTGCCGGCGTGGCGCGGGAAAGAACGAGGCACAGCGGAACGACGGACTGCGAAGAGCGATGAACAGCGAAGAGCGGGGGTGCTGCGGGGAACGACGGACGACGAAGAGCGGTACGGTGACTTCAGTGCTTCAGTGCTTCACTGCTTGAGGCGGCGGGCGCGGGCCTCACGAGGCGGCCCGCGCCCGGACCTTGCGGCCGGTCAGGGCGTCAGGCTTGCGGCGCGGCGAGCTTCTGCTCGAGTTCCGCGACGCGTTTCTCGAGTTCCTCGAGGCGCACGCGGGTGCGGGCGAGTACTTGCGCCTGCGTGTCGAATTCCTCGCGCGTGACGAGATCGAGTTTCGAGAAGCCTTGCGACAGCATGGCCTTCACGTTGCGCTCGACGTCCTTGGCCGGCGAGTTTTTCAGCAGATCGCTGACGCGCGACTGCAGATCGTTGAAAACGTCGCTGGGTTGCTTCATGTGATTCCCCTTCCTTGCACAAAAAATGTGCATCTTCAGTTGCGTACGTGCCCATGATGCACGCATGACCGGAAATGGTGCGCCCGGAGCGCGAATTCCGGGCATGGCGCCCGCATGGGTGAATGGCCCGGCGATCCGGGACGTGCGTGCACTCTAGCAACGATCCTTTCGCCGCGCCAGCAAACCGGGCCACGTTGGCCATTCGGCCGGGCCTCCGCACCTTACATCACGCGATGCGACCCCTTGATGAAGCCCTTTGAAACGGTGCTCGAACCGACTTGGCATGCGAGTTGCTGAGAAGAGTCCGTTACAACATTCCAACCAATTCGACGGGACAACCCAGCGAGAGGACTTCATGAAACTCATTACCGCAATCATCAAGCCGTTCAAGCTCGATGAGACGCGCGAAGCGCTGTCGGCGCTTGGCGTCTCGGGCATCACGGTGACGGAGGTGAAAGGGTTCGGGCGGCAGAAGGGGCACACCGAGCTGTACCGCGGCGCCGAATACGTGGTCGATTTCCTGCCGAAGATGAAGATCGAGGCAGCCGTGTCCGACGATCTCGTCGACCAGGCGGTCGAGGCGATCGAGCGGGCCGCGCGCACGGGCAAGATCGGCGACGGCAAGATCTTCGTCACGGCGATCGAACAGGTGATCCGGATTCGCACCGGGGAGACGGGCGCTGACGCGCTGTAACAGAACAGACAAGACAAGCGACAAGAGGAAACCCAAGATGCGCAAACTTCTGATGTCCCTGCTGATGGCCGGCTCGCTGATCGCGGCCGGCGTCGGCCCCGCGCTCGCCGACGACGCGGCGTCCGCCGCGGCTGCGTCCGCGCCCGCCGCCACGGCTTCCGACGCGTCGGCTGCCGCCGCTCCGGCCGCCTCTGCGCCGGCTGCTACCGACGCATCCGCTCCGGCCGCCGCTGCTGCGCCGGCCTCGGGCGCCACCGACGCGTCGGCTGCTGCCGCGGCTTCGGCACCGGCCGCTCCCGCCGCGCCGACCGCCCCGTTCTCGGTTGATTCGTCGAAGATCAATGCGGGCGACACCGCATGGATGCTGACGTCCACCGCGCTCGTGCTGTTCATGACGATCCCCGGCCTCGCGCTGTTCTACGCCGGCATGGTCCGCAAGAAGAACGTGCTCGCGACCGTGATGCAGAGCTTCGCGATCACCGCGGTGATCACGGTGCTGTGGACGGTGGTCGGCTACAGCCTCGCGTTCACGCCGGGCAACGGCTTCATCGGCGGCCTGTCGCGTGCGTTCCTGCACGGGATGAACTACATCCACGGCGACAAGGCGACGACGCTGACCGTCAGCCACCTGGCCCCGACGATTCCGGAATCGGTCTACTTCGTCTACCAGATGACGTTCGCGATCATCACGCCGGCGCTGATCTGCGGCGCATTCGCCGACCGGATGAAGTTCTCGGCGATGCTCGTGTTCATGACGCTCTGGTCGCTGATCGTCTATGTGCCGATCGCGCACATGGTGTGGGAGCCGACCGGCTGGCTGTCGTCGGACGGCGTGCTCGACTTCGCGGGCGGCACCGTCGTGCACATCAACGCCGGTATCGCGGGCCTCGTGTCGTGCCTGATGCTCGGCAAGCGGATCGGCTTCGGCCGTGAATCGATGGCGCCGCACAACCTCGTGCTGACGATGATCGGCGGCTCGATGCTGTGGGTCGGCTGGTTCGGCTTCAACGCGGGTTCGGCGGTGGCGGCCGACGGCCGTGCCGGCTTCGCGATGCTGACGACGCAAGTCGCGACGGCCTGCGCGGCGCTCGGCTGGATGTTCGCCGAGTGGATCTCGCACGGCAAGCCGTCGGTGCTCGGCATCGTGTCGGGTGCGGTCGCGGGTCTCGTCGCGATCACGCCGGCGGCCGGCTTCGTCGGCGTGACGGGTGCCCTCGTGATCGGTATCGCCGCAGGTGTCGTGTGCTTCTGGTCGGCGACGTGGCTCAAGTCGAAGCTCGGCTACGACGATTCGCTCGACGCGTTCGGCGTGCACGGCATTGGCGGGATTCTCGGCGCGTTGCTGACGGGCGTGTTCGCGATCAAGGACATCGGCGGCGCCGACGGCAGCCTGCTGCTGCAGGCCAAGGGCGTGCTGATCACGCTGGTCTACAGCGGCGTGCTGAGCTTCGTGCTGCTGAAGCTGATCGACCTGACGATCGGCCTGCGCGTGTCGGAAGAAGAAGAGCGCGAAGGCCTCGACGTGGTCCTGCATGGCGAGCACGTCGAATAAGTCACAGGAATGACCGGCGGGCCGCCGCGACGACGGCGCCCGCCATGAATGAGCGCAGCGACTTGGGCCCGCCTCACCCGGCGGGCTTTTTTTCTCCTGCCACCCACTGCCGTAGCGCATAACCCTTTGCACTATCGGGTCAATAGCCGAAAACTTCCTCCAAACCCTTGCGAAGCCGGGAACAATCCCCAAATGGGCAGGGCAATTGCTCTACAATCTTCATTCTCCCGCTCGCGAGTGATTCATGGTTCCCCACCTCGTTACGGCGTTGAACGGTCCGCTGCTCGAACTCGAGCAGAAGATCCTCGACGCGACGCCTGCGATCGAACGCTGGTTCAGGCTCGAATGGCAGGAACATACCCCGCCGTTCTATTGTTCGGTGGACCTGCGCAATGCCGGCTTCAAGCTGGCGCCCGTCGACGCGAACCTGTTTCCCGGCGCGTTCAACAATCTGCCGTCTGAAGTGCTGCCGCTCGCCGTGCAGGCCGCGATGGCCGCGATCGAGAAGATCTGCCCGGACGCGAAGAACCTGCTCGTGATTCCCGAGCTGCCGACCCGCAACGCGTTCTACCTCGAAAACGTCGCACGGCTCGCGACGATCATGCGCCAGGCCGGCCTGAACGTGCGCTTCGGTTCGCTCGACCCGAGCATCACCGACATGACGCCGATCACGCTGGCCGACGGCCAGAAGATCGTGCTCGAACCGCTCGAGCGTTCGCAGCGCCGCCTCGGCCTGAAGAATTTCGATCCGTGCTCGATCCTGCTGAACAACGACCTGTCGGCCGGCATCCCGGCCGTGCTGGAAAACCTGCACGAGCAGTACCTGCTGCCGCCGCTGCACGCGGGCTGGGCCGTGCGCCGCAAGTCGACGCACTTCTCGTGCTACGACGACGTCGCGAAGAAGTTCGCGAAGATGGTCGGCGTCGATCCGTGGATGGTGAATCCGTATTTCGCGCACGTGGAAGGCGTCGACTGGCAGGCGCATGAAGGCGAGCAGGCGCTCGCCGACGCGATCGACGGCGTGCTGAAGAAGATCGCGCGCAAGTACCGCGAATACGGAATCAGCGAGAAGCCGTACGTCGTCGTGAAGGCCGACGCGGGCACGGCGGGGCGCGGCGTGATGACCGTGCACGACGCGGCCGAGATCGGCCGGATGTCGAAGGCCGAGCGCGCGCAGATGGCCGAGTCGAAGGCCGGCCTCGCGGTGCGCGACGTGATCGTGCAGGAAGGCGTCTATACGTTCGAGCGCGTCGGCGACGAAGTCGCGGAGCCCGTCGTGTACATGATCGACCGCTACGTGGTCGGCGGCTTCTACCGCACGCACGCCGGCCGCGAGCGCGACCAGAACCTGAACGCCCCCGGCATGCACTACGTGCCGCTCGGCTTCGAGCACACCGCGCTGCCGGATGCGGGCGCGAAGCCGGGTGCCGCGCCGCCGAACCGTTTCTACATGTACGGCGTCGTCGCGCGGCTGTCGCTGATCGCGTCGTCGATCGAACTGGAAAAGACCGATCCCGAAGCCATCCAGGTGTAACGGACCTTCGCCACGTACAGGACCTCATGGACATTCTCTTTATCGCCGACCCGCTCGAGCGCTTCAAGATCTACAAGGATTCGACCTACGCGATGATGGCCGAGGCGTCGCGGCGCGGGCATGCGGTGTACGCGTGCGAGCCGAACCATCTCGCGTGGACGGGCTCGGCCGTCGAGGCCGACGTGCGCCGCATCACGTTCGTCGGCGACCCGGACGACCTGCATCGCGAGACGTGGTACGAGGCCGGGCCGGTCGACGCGCGCCGCCTCGAATCGTTCGGCGCGGTGCTGATGCGCAAGGATCCGCCGTTCGACATGGAATACGTGACGTCGACCTGGCTGCTGGAGCTGGCCGAGCGCGCCGGCGCACGCGTGTTCAACAAGGCGCAGTCGATCCGCGACCATTCGGAGAAGCTCGCGATCGGCGAGTTTCCGCAGTTCGTCGCGCCGACGCTCGTCACGCGCGACGCGAAACGGCTGCGCGCATTCCACGCCGAGCACGGCGACGTGATCCTGAAACCGCTCGACGGGATGGGCGGGATGGGCGTGTTCCGCGTGAAGCCGGATGGCATGAACCTCGGTTCGATCATCGAGATGCTGAGCCACGACGGCACGCGTTCGGTGATGGCGCAGAAATTCATCCCCGAGATCAAGGCCGGCGACAAGCGCATCCTGCTGATCGGCGGCGAGCCGGTGCCGTTTTCGCTCGCCCGGATTCCGCAGGGCAGCGAAGTGCGCGGCAATCTCGCGGCGGGCGGCCTCGGCGTTGCGCAGCCGCTGACCGCGCGCGATCGCGAGATCGCCGACACGCTCGGGCCGGTGCTGGCGGCACGCGGGTTGCTGCTGGTCGGCCTCGATGCGATCGGCGACTGGCTGACCGAGGTGAACGTCACGAGTCCGACGTGCTTCCGCGAGATCATGGAGCAGACGGGCTTCGACGTCGCCGCGATGTTCATCGACGCGCTGGAGCGTGCGGCCGCGTAGGCCGCCTTCCCGCGCAACCCCGGCGGCGGCCGCGCAGGTCCCCCGTCGCCGGAGCAGTTCGACCGGCCTGCTACAATGCCCGCTTGTCTGGTGCCGCGCTCGCGCACCCAAGGCCCGGCGGTCGGGCCGAAACTGTTGCAAGGCTGAACATGGAACGTTTCCCTCACTCGCTACGCTCATTGCCCCGCCGCGGGGTGTTGGCCCGCCAGGGGCGGCCGGGAGCGATCTGACATGGCCGGGATCCTGATCATCGCGCACGCCCCGCTCGCCACCGCGCTGCGGGACTGCATCGCGCACATCTATGGCGGCGTGCCCGCCCGCATCGGCTGTATCGACGTGATGGCGGACAGCGATCCGACCCAGGTGATGGCGTTCGCGCACGCGGAGCTAGCGCGGCTCAAGGAAGAGAACGGCGTGGTCGTCCTGACCGACATGTACGGCGCGACGCCCGCGAACATCGCCGGCCAGCTGGCCAAGATCGACAACGTGCGCGTGCTCGCGGGCGTGAACCTGCCGATGCTCGTGCGGGCCGTCTGCTACCGCACCGTGCCGCTCGACAAGCTGGTCGACAAGGCGCTGTCCGGCGGCGCGAAGGGCGTCCACGAGGTGTCGGCCGGTACGCCGCCGCCGCCGACGGAAACCGGCTGCGGCCAGTGCGCGCCGATTCCGCCCGAGCCGCAGCCGCGTACCGAGTCGCACTGATTTCCCGTTTTCCGTTTTAGACCGCACCGCCGACGCGCGCCGCCGGCGGCCCCGACCGACCCGACCGAGAATCATGCTTCAACAAGAAACCACCATCGTCAACAAATTGGGGCTCCATGCGCGCGCATCGGCCAAGCTTACGCAACTGGCCGGCAACTTCCAGTCGGAAGTCTGGATGACGCGCAACGGGCGCAAGATCAATGCGAAGAGCATCATGGGCGTGATGATGCTGGCGGCCGGCATCGGCAGCACCGTGACGATCGAGACCGACGGGGCCGACGAGCAGGAAGCGATGGACGCGCTGCTGAAGCTGATCGCCGACAAGTTCGGCGAAGGCCAGTGATCCTCACGCGGGATCGTTGCCGTTTCCAGCCAGAATGCCGCGGATTCCGCGGCATTTTTTTCGTCGCAAGCATTGATGCGGAATGCGCAATGCTGCGGTGCATGCAGTCAGCGGGGAGTCGCGGAATTTATAATCGCTAACCGGGGTCATAAGCGCATCGCAGCAGTGTGCCGCGGCTTTACTTGTACAGAGGAGGTGCGCGTGTCCTTCACGCTGCATGGCATTCCCGTCTCACGTGGTATCGCGATCGGGCGAGCGTATCTGATCGCGCCGGCGGCGCTCGACGTCGCCCATTACCTGGTCGAGGCAAACCAGATCGATGCGGAGGTCGAGCGCTTCCGCACCGCGCTCGAGGTCGTGCATCACGAACTCGAAGCGCTGCGCGCCGACCTGACCGACGACACGCCGAGCGAAGTCGGCGCATTCATCGACGTCCACGCGATGATCCTGAGCGACGAGATGCTCGTGCAGGAAACCATCGACCTGATCCGCACGCGCCGCTACAACGTCGAGTGGGCGCTGACCGAGCAGCTCGAGCTGCTCACGCGCCACTTCGACGATATCGAGGACGAATACCTGCGCGAGCGCAAGGCCGACATCGAGCAGGTGGTCGAGCGCGTGCTGAAGGCGCTCGCCGGCGCGCCGTCCGCATCGCAGGCGCTCGACCGCGCGGCCAAGAACGGCACGAACGAGATGATCGTCGTCGCGCACGACATCGCGCCGGCCGACATGATGCAGTTCAAGTCGCAGTCGTTCCAGGCGTTCGTCACCGATCTCGGCGGGCGCACGTCGCACACGGCGATCGTCGCGCGCAGCCTCGGCATTCCGGCCGCGGTCGGCGTGCAGCACGCGAGCGCGCTGATCCGCCAGGACGACTTGATCATCGTCGACGGCGACCAGGGCATCGTGATCGTCGATCCCGCGCCGATCGTCCTCGAGGAGTATTCGTACCGGCAGTCCGAGAAGCTGCTGGAGCAACGCAAGCTCCAGCGTCTGAAGTTCTCGCCGACGCAAACGTTGTGCGGCACCAAGATCGATCTGTACGCGAACATCGAGCTGCCCGACGACGCGAAGGCGGCCGTCGAGGCCGGCGCGGTCGGCGTCGGGCTGTTCCGTTCCGAGTTCCTGTTCATGCATCAGAAGGAGATGCCGGAAGAGGAGGAGCAGTTCGCCGCATACAAGCGGGCCGTCGAGTGGATGAAGGGCATGCCGGTGACGATCCGCACGATCGACGTCGGCGCGGACAAGCCGCTCGAGGCGCTCGACGAAGGCTACGAGACGGCGCCGAACCCCGCGCTCGGCCTGCGCGCGATCCGCTGGAGCCTGTCCGAGCCGCAGATGTTCCTCACGCAGTTGCGCGCGATCCTGCGCGCGTCCGCGTTCGGCCAGGTGAAGATCCTGATCCCGATGCTCGCGCACGCGCAGGAGATCGACCAGACGCTCGACCTGATCCGCGAGGCGAAGCGCCAGCTCGACGACGCGGGGCTCGCGTACGACCCGAACGTGCGCATCGGCGCGATGATCGAGATTCCGGCCGCGGCGATCGCGCTGCCGCTTTTCCTGAAGCGGTTCGATTTCCTGTCGATCGGCACGAACGACCTGATCCAGTACACGCTCGCGATCGACCGCGCGGACAACGCGGTCGCGCACCTGTACGACCCATTGCATCCGGCCGTGCTGCACCTGATCGCCTATACGTTGCGCGAAGCGAAGCGCGCGGGCGTGTCCGTGTCGGTGTGCGGGGAAATGGCGGGGGACCCGGCGCTCACGCGCCTGTTGCTCGGGATGGGGCTCACCGAGTTCTCGATGCACCCGAGCCAGTTGCTGGTCGTGAAGCAGGAGATCCTGCGCGCGCACCTGAAGGCGCTCGAAAAGCCGACGGCCGACGTGCTCGCCGCGTTCGAGCCGGAGGAAGTGCAGGCCGCGCTGCAGCGTCTGTCGGTCGCGGAGCCGCGCGCGGATGCGGCGGCTTGAGGCGCTGGCGTCGCCGTTAATCGTAGCGAAGTGTCACCACGCATGCGCCGCCCGGCGCATGCGCGTCGCGCGTCAGTGCCGGCCCCCGCACACGGGGCAGTCGGCCTGACGCGCGATTTTCATCGTCGTCCATTCCATCCGCAGCGAATCGAGCATCATCAGCCGGCCGTTGAGCGTCTTGCCGATGTCGCCGATCACGCGCAGTGCCTCGGCGGCCTGCATCGCGCCGATGATCCCGACCGTCGGCGCGAACACGCCCATCGTCGCGCACGCGACTTCCTCGAACGGCTGGTCTTCCGGAAACACGCACGCATAGCAGGGCGCGGCCGGGTCGCGGAAATCGAACGTGCTGATCTGCCCGTCGAAGCGCAGCGCGGCGCCCGATACGAGCGGCACGCCATGCGCGACGCACGCGCGGTTGATCGCATGCCGCGTCGCGAAGTTGTCGGTGCAGTCGAGCACGACGCTCGCGTGCGGCACGTGCGCGTCGAGCCATGCATCGTCGACACGCTCCGCGACCGCGTGCACCGTCACCTCGGGGTTCAGCTGCGCGAGCGCGTCGCGCCCCGATTCGACCTTGTGGCGGCCGACCGACGCCGTCACGTGCAGGATCTGCCGCTGCAGGTTCGTGAGATCGACCGTATCGGCGTCGACGAGCGTGATCGTGCCGACGCCCGATGCCGCGAGGTACATCGCGGCGGGCGAGCCGAGCCCACCCGCGCCGACGACGATCGCATGCGCGTCGAGAAAGCGCTGCTGCGCCTCGATGCCGATTTCGTCGACGAGGATGTGACGGGAGTAGCGAAGGAGTTGATCGTCGTTCATGGGGAGTCGTGGCGAGGCGGCGTATGTGTCGTTATTTTAGGCGCGCATGAAAAACGGGCCATCGCGGTCTTCCCGCGATGGCCCGTCGGATGCCGGCCGGCGCTTACTTCGGCGCCGACGCGGGCTTCGGTGCGGAAGCCGGCTTCGCGCTGGCGCCCGATGCCTTCGAGGCCGTGGCGGCCTTGCCGGCCGGGCCCTTCGTGCTTTCGGCGAGCAGCGACTTCGATTCCTGGACCGGCTTGCCTTCGAGCTTGTTGAGCGCCTGCTGCATCATGAAATCGTCGGCGCTGCCGAACTCGATCGGCTTGCGATCGCGATCCTTCTGGCGCTGCTCCGGCGTCTTCTTGTCGTTCTGCTCTTCAAGCACGCGCAGCTGATCCATCCGGCGCTGCTCGCGGTCTTCCTGTTCCTTCTTCTCGTTCGGATCCTGCGTGTTCGCGAGGTGGTTCGTGTAGTCGACCTCGCGCGTCACGAGCACGTCGTCCGGATCGCCGTCCGCGTACTGATCGACCGGCACGTCCGGCGTGATGCCCTTGTTCTGGATCGAACGGCCGCTCGGCGTGTAGTAGTACGCGGTGGTCAGGCGCAGCGCGGTGTCGGCCGTCATCGGGCGGACCGTCTGGACCGAACCCTTGCCGAACGTCGTCTTGCCCATGATCTGCGCGCGCTTCGAATCCTGCAACGCACCGGCGACGATTTCCGACGCCGACGCCGAATAGGCGTTCGTCAGCACGATCATCGGCACGGTCTTGAAGACCGGCGGCAGGTTCTTCAGCGGATCGCCGTCGAAGGACGGCAGGCGATAGTTGTCGTACGTATCGCGGTAGACCTGCTTCGAATCTGCGATCTGGCCGTTGGTCGACACGACGACGGAGTCGGGCGGCAGGAACGCGCCGGCCACGCCGACCGCGCTTTGCAGCAGGCCGCCGCCGTTGTTGCGCAGGTCGAGGACGAGGCCCTTCAGGTTCGGCTGCTGGCGTGCGATATCTTGCAGCTTCTGCGCGAGATCGGGCGTCGTGCGCTCCTGGAAGCTCGTGATGCGGACATACGCATAGCCCGGATCGAGGATCTTCATCTTCACGCTCTGGACCTTGATGATCGCGCGCGTGACCGTGACCGGGAACGTGCGGTCGTCGCTCTTGCGGAAGATCGTCAGCGTGACCTTGGTGCCCGGCTCGCCGCGCATCTGCTTCACGGCCTTGTCGAGCGTCATGCCGCGCACCGGCTTGTCGTTGATGCGGGTGATCAGGTCGCCCGGACGGATGCCGGCGCGGAACGCGGGGGTATCCTCGATCGGCGAGATCACCTTGACGAGGCCGTCTTCCTGCGAGATCTCGATGCCGAGACCCGCGAAGCGGCCCTTCGTCTGCTCCTGCAGCTCGTCATAGTCGGTCTTGTCGAGGAACGACGAGTGCGGGTCGAGGCTCGACACCATGCCCTTGATCGCGGCCGTCAGCAGCTTCTTGTCGTCGACCGGTTCGACGTACTCGCGCTTGATCTGTCCGAAGACTTCCGCGAACAGGCGGAGCTGGTCGAGGGGGAGCGGCGCCGTGGCGGTCTGCTCGGCCGATGCGGAAACCTGCAGCGTGGCGAACACGCCCGTGGCGAGGCCCGCGGCAATCAGGCCGATGTTCTTCAATTTCATTCGCATAGAGATCTGGTGCGGTCGGGAAGCGCGTGGCGGTAGCGGGGATGATGTAGCGGACAAGTATAACTGTTCGTCCGATAACTCAGTGGAACGGCGCGAAAAGCGTCGAAAAGGGCCCGGAGCCGCTCAGGCGGGGCGCCGCCGGATGCGCTGCGGGTTCGAAAGCGGATTCGACAGCGCCGGAGTCGCGAAGGTTCGCGCGGTGCGCCGTTCGTTGCCAGGGGCCGGGCGGGCCGCACCGGACGCGGCCCGCCCGGCTCACCCGGCCGACGGGCGTCAGCCCGCCTTGCCCTGCTTCGCGACGGCGGCCTGCGCCTGCGCGATCGCGTCCTGGTCGCCGAGGTAATAGTGCTTGATCGGCTTCAGGTTCTCGTCGAGTTCATACACGAGCGGCACGCCGTTCGGGATGTTCAGGCCGACGATGTCGCTGTCCGAGATGCCGTCGAGGTACTTGATCAGCGCGCGCAGCGAGTTGCCGTGCGCGGCGATCAGCACCTGCTTGCCGGCGCGGACCGCCGGGGCGATCGACTCGTTCCACAGCGGCAGCACGCGCGCGACCGTGTCCTTCAGGCACTCGGTGAGCGGCAGCTGCTCGCGCGGCACCTTCGCGTAGCGCGGGTCGTTGAACGGCGCGCGTTCGTCGGTCGGCTCGAGCGCGGGCGGCGGCGTGTCGTAGCTGCGGCGCCACACGAGCACCTGGTCGTCGCCGAACTTCGCGGCCGTTTCCGCCTTGTTCAGGCCCGACAGCGCGCCGTAGTGGCGCTCGTTCAGGCGCCACGAGTGGACGACCGGCAGGTACATGAGGTCCATCTTGTCCTGCACGTGCCACAGCGTGCGGATCGCGCGCTTGAGCACCGACGTATACGCGATGTCGAACGTGTAGCCGGCCTCCTTGAGCAATTCGCCGGCCTGGTAGGCCTCGTTGCGACCCTGTTCGGTCAGGTCGACGTCGACCCAGCCGGTGAAGCGGTTTTCCTTGTTCCACGTCGATTCGCCGTGGCGGATGAGAACGAGTTTGTACATGGATCTTGCGGTCGGTAGTGAAGGAAGCTGTGGCGCGTCGTGCAGGACCCGACCCGGGCCCGCCATCGCGCAAGACGGTTATTTTATAATGGCGGGATTGTCCTCATCCGATTTCTCTTTTTCCGGCGGAATTCCGTGACGTTCTTTACCAATTACACCAACCTGGCCCTTATCGCGATCCTGGTGGTATCCGGCGGCCTGCTGGCCTGGCCCGCGCTGCGCCGCGGCCGCGGCGGCCTGTCGGCCGCGGAGGCGACGCAACTCATCAACCGCCGCAACGCGGTCGTGATCGACGTGCGCGCCGCGTCCGACTTCGCTGCCGGCCACCTGCCGTCGGCGCGCCAGGTCGCGGCGGGCGAGATCGGCACGAAGATCGCGCAGGTCGCGAAGAACAAGAGCACGCCGGTGCTGCTCGTCTGCCAGAACGGCCAGCAGTCGCAGAAGGCGGCGCGCGAGGTCGAGGCGGCGGGTTACGCCGAGGTGCACGTGCTCGAGGGCGGCGTGGCCGCCTGGCAGCAGGCCGGGATGCCGGTCGTCAAACAAGGAGTGGCGAAGTGAACAAGGTTTTGATGTACAGCACGCAGGTGTGTCCGTATTGCATCCAGGCCGAGCGCCTGCTGAAGCTGCGCGGTGTCGAGCAGATCGAGAAGGTGCTGATCGACCGCGATCCGGCCCGTCGCGACGAAATGATGACGCGCACGGGGCGCCGCACGGTGCCGCAGATCTATATCGGCGATACGCACGTCGGCGGTTACGACGATCTGTCGAAGCTCGACCGCGAAGGCGGGCTCGTCCCGCTTCTGCAAGCGGCCTGATTAGGGCAGAATGGCCGCCGGCCGCGCCGCGGCTTGGGCGCGCAGGATTCATCCGTGGCGGCCGGCGAGAAGGCGGGCCGCCCCGTCACCACTTTTAGGGAAACACCATGTCCGACGTCGAAAACCAACCGTTCTTCAACATCCAGCGCGTCTACCTGAAGGATATGTCGCTCGAGCAGCCGAATTCGCCGGCGATCTTCCTCGAGCAGGACATGCCGTCGGTTGAAGTCGAAGTCGACGTCAAGGCCGACCGCCTCGCGGAAAGCGTGTTCGAAGTTGTCGTGTCGGGCACCGTCACCGCGAAGGTGAAGGACAAGATCGCGTTCCTGATCGAAGCGAAGCAGGCCGGCATTTTCGACATCCGCAACATTCCGGACGAACAGCTCGACCCGCTCGTCGGCATCGCCTGCCCGACGATCCTGTTCCCGTACCTGCGTTCGAACATCGCCGACGCGATCACGCGTGCGGGCTTCCCGCCGATCCACCTGGCGGAAATCAACTTCCAGGCGCTGTACGAACAACGCCTCGCGCAGCTTCAGCAGCAGGCCGGTGCCGCAGCAGGCGCACCGAACGGCACGACGCTGAACTGACGTTTCACTCGGACCGGTGCTGGGTATGAAAGTAGCCGTTCTCGGCGCCGGTGCGTGGGGCACCGCGCTCGCGGGCCATCTGGCCGCGCGGCACGATACGCTTTTGTGGGCGCGCGATGCCGCGCTCATCGCCGGGCTGCAGGCCCGGCACGAAAATTCCCGCTATCTGGACGGCATCGCGCTGCCTGACGCGTTGCGCTACGACGCCGATCTCGGCGCCGCGCTCGCGCATGGCGCCGCGGACGACGCCCTGTGCGTGATCGCCGCGCCGGTGGCCGGGTTGCGCACGCTGTGTCACGCGATGCGCGACGCAGGCTGCGTGCCCGCGCATGTCGTCTGGGTCTGCAAGGGCTTCGAGGCCGACACGCATCTGCTGCCGCATCAGGTGATCGCGGCCGAGCTGCCCGAGCAGCTCAGCAACGGCGTGCTGTCGGGGCCGAGCTTCGCCCGCGAAGTCGGGCAGTCGCTGCCCGTCGCGCTGACGGTGGCGAGCACGTCCGCCGAATGCCGCGAGCGCACGCTCGCCGCGTTCCATCACGGCGCGATGCGGATCTATACGGGCGACGACGTGGTCGGCGTCGAGGTCGGCGGCGCGGTGAAGAACGTGCTCGCGATCGCGACCGGCATCGCCGACGGTCTCGGCCTCGGGCTGAACGCGCGCGCCGCGCTGATTACCCGTGGCCTCGCCGAAATGTCGCGGCTCGGTGTCGCGCTCGGCGGCCGGGCAGAAACCTTCACGGGCCTCACGGGCCTCGGCGACCTGATCCTCACCGCCACGGGCGACCTGTCGCGCAACCGCACGGTCGGCCTGCAGCTGGCGGCCGGCCGCACGCTGAACGACATCCTCGGCGCGCTCGGCCACGTGGCCGAAGGCGTGCGCTGCGCGCAGGCCGTGCTGGCCATCGCACGCGCGCAGTCGATCGAAATGCCGATCACCGAAGCCGTGTGCGGCGTGCTGTTCGACGGCATCGCGCCGCGCGACGCCGTCAGCGGCCTGCTGCGGCGCGACGCGCGCGCCGAGTAACGCGGCCCGGCGCCGCCTGGCGCCGTGTTCGCTGCGGGCGCGCGGCGTCAAAGCGCGCTACGCTTGAACAGTCTCCGGCATTCCGGGAGGTTGTCATGCTGCAGATCCATTCCACCACGCTCGATGCGCAGGTCGTCGACATCACCACGCTCGAGGTCGACGCGATCGTCAATGCCGCGAACGGTTCGCTGCTCGGCGGGGGCGGCGTCGACGGCGCGATCCATCGCGCGGCCGGCCCCGGCCTGCTTGCCGAGTGCCGCACGCTCGGCGGCTGCGAGACCGGCGACGCCAAGCTCACGCGCGGCCACGGGCTGCCGGCGCGCTACGTGATCCACGCGGTCGGGCCCGTGTGGCACGGCGGCGGCCGCGGCGAGGCCGACCTGCTCGCGTCGTGCTACCGGCGCGCGATCGAGCTGGCCGAGGAGGTCGCGGCGACGTCGATCGCGTTCCCGGCGATCAGTTGCGGCATCTATCGCTATCCGGCCGAGGAAGCCGTCGAGGTCGCGGTCGGCACCGTCGCCGAAATGCTGCCGCAGGCGCCGAACCTCGCACGCGTGGTGTTCGCGTGCTTTTCTCCCGACATCTACGACCTGTATCGCGCGCGGCTCGCACGGACGTGACGCGCGCCGCGGGGCGGGCTGCGCCGTGCAGGCGTCATGCGCCGCCTTCGAAGCCGGCCTGGCGCCATGCCTCGAACACGACCACCGCGACCGTGTTCGACAGGTTCAGGCTGCGGTTGTCCGGCCGCATCGGCAGGCGCACACGCTGTTCGTTCGGGAAGCGCTCGAGCAGCTCGGCGGGCAGGCCGCGCGTTTCCGAGCCGAACACGAACCAGTCGCCGGGCAGGAACGCGTGATCGTGGAAGCGGCCCGAGCCGCGCGTCGTGAACGCGAACATCCGCGCGGGGTCGGGCGTTTCCGCCGCGACGAACGCATCCCAGTCGCGGTGCACGCGCATCTGCGCATACTCGTGATAGTCGAGGCCCGCGCGGCGCATCCGCGCGTCGTCGAGCGGGAAGCCGAGCGGCTCGATCAGGTGCAGGCGCGCGCCCGTGTTGGCGCACAGGCGGATCACGTTGCCGGTGTTCGGTGGAATTTCGGGGGCGACGAGGACGACGTTGAACATGTTTCGGTCTGGCTGGGCCGGCCGGGGCGGCGCCATGTGCGCGTTCCCGGCCGGCCGGTTCGTGGCGGCCGCCGCCGTGTTCGGGTGGCTGGCCTCTCTATCTAATTAATCCCTGGCGGTGCGCAGCGCAACCAGATTCGTTACGCGCGCGGCGCCCGCCGCCTTCAGCGCGTGCGCGGCGGCCGCAAGCGTCGCGCCGGAGGTCATCACGTCGTCGACCAGCGCGACGTGGCGGCCCGCGACGCCACCCGCCACCGCGAATGCCGCCATCACGTTGTCGCGTCGTGCGTGCCGGTCGAGCCGCGACTGCGGCGCGGTGTCGGCGACGCGCGCGAGCAGCACCGCATCCGCGCGCACGCCGAGCCGCCGCGCGAGCGGGCGTGCGATCGCCCACGCCTGGTTGTAGCCGCGCGCAACGAGCCGCCGGTGCGACAGCGGCACCGGCGCCACCAGGTCGAAGCTGCCGGCGCCGGGCGTATCGTCGATCAACCGGGCGAGCCGCGCCGCGAATTCGGTGCCGAGCGCGAGCTGCCGGTGAAACTTCAGGCCGCGCGCGAGCCCGTCGAGCGGTGCGCGGTAATCCGCCAGCGCGAGCGTTGCATCGAACGGCGGCGGCGCGGTTCTGCACGCGTCGCAACGGTATGCGGTAACGCGGCCGGCGCGAGCGCCGCGCAGCGGGGGCGAACGCGATGGCCCGATGCCCAGCGGCAGCGCGCAGACGTCGCAGCGCAGCCGCGCTTCGTTCCAGTACGCGGCGTCGCAAGCACCGCAAATCACGGCGTGTGACAAATTGCCGCACAGCGCGCAGCGATTCGGCAGCGCGACCGCGGCGACGCGCGTTGCCAGCGCGCGAACCTGCGACAAAGCGACGCGCATCGTGCGCGGGGCGGAACTGCGGATCATTGCAACACTCCTGACACCCCGCCTCAATGAAGCCTGCGGGGCGAGCGAGTATACTTCGGGCTCTTCGCCAGTGTGCCCGACATGTCCCCAGCTTCGACTTCAACCGGCCGTCCGGCCAATGACGCAAGGCGCCTGCGGCGGATCTTCGACCGCCGTGCCGCCACGTTCGATGCGGTCGCGTTCCTGCCGCGCGAGATCGCGCAGCGCATGAACGAGCGTCTCGAATACATCAAGGTAAGCCCCACAGCCGTGCTGGACGC
This sequence comes from Burkholderia sp. HI4860, assembly GCF_002223045.2. Classification (NCBI taxonomy): domain Bacteria; kingdom Pseudomonadati; phylum Pseudomonadota; class Betaproteobacteria; order Burkholderiales; family Burkholderiaceae; genus Burkholderia; species Burkholderia sp. HI4860. Next base: position 2,282,901 of record NZ_NKFO02000003.1, read on the forward strand.
GGGCTGCGGTCCGGGCGACGACCTGCCGGCGCTGCGCGCGCGCTTTCCCGAGGCGCCCGTCTTCGGCGTCGACCTGTCCGGCGCGATGCTCGCGCGAGCAGGGCAGCGCGAGGTCGAGCAGACGAGCTGGCGCCGCTGGCTGCCGGCCTCGCTCGGCCGCGCACTGGGCCCGCGCGGCCCTCGCGTCGCGCAGGCCGATTTCGCCGCGCTGCCGTTCCCCGGCGGCGCGTTCGACCTGATCTGGTCGAATCTCGCCCTCCACTGGCATTCGCGCCCGGACGCGGTGCTGCCCGAGTGGCAGCGCGTGCTGCGCGTGAACGGGCTGCTGATGTTCAGCACGCTCGGCCCCGATACGCTGCGCGAACTGCGCGCGGCCTGCGCGGACGCCGAAGCGGCGCTCGGCATGGCGCCGCCCGCCGCGCGCGTGATCGATTTCGTCGACATGCACGACCTCGGCGACATGCTCGTCGAGAGCGGCTTCGAGATTCCCGTGATGGATCAGGAAGTGCTGACCGTCACCTACAAATCCCCCGACTCCCTGCTGGCCGACGTGCGCCGCTGGGGCGCCTATCCGTTCGATCGCGACGCGCCGCAGCGCGCGACGCGGCGCTTTCGCGCGGCGCTCTGCGACGCGCTGGAGGCCCGCCGGCGCGAGGACGGCACGATTCCGCTGACGTTCGAAGTGATCTACGGCCACGCGTGGAAGGCCGTGCCGCGCACGACCGCCGAAGGGCACGGGATCGTGCGCATCGAGGACATCGGAAAGGGGCGTCCGAAGAATCGGTAAAGCGGTAAAGAGGGGTTTTGTTATGTCTGAAATTAGCGGCGCAAAGCGGGGTCGAATTGGCGCCTAAAATGGCCGGAAAGCTTGTCGCGCTTGGCTCGCGGGCCGATAGTCGCTTGCTTGTGGATGCCATTGAACCCGCCTATAATGCGTCAGCTTGTCGTCCCGGGGTCCCCGCAATACGGGCCGACGAGTCCGATGCAGGCATGCATCGCATGCCATTCGCGTGAGGCGGCGATGGAAGCAGCGAGGGTGTTGGCGGAGACGACGAACGGCGAGCCGGTCCTCGAAGACTGGCTGATGAAACGCAACTGTTCGGCGTCGCCGCGCCAGTTCGTGCTGTTTTATGCGTCGCTCGCGAGCTTCTCGCTGGTGATCGCGACATTGCTGATGTGGCGGGGGGCTTGGCTCGTCATGCCCTTCACCGGAATCGAGTTGCTGGCTGTGGGTGTCGCATTTGCGATCTATGCTCGCCATGCGGTCGATTACGAACGCATCAGGTTGTATCCGCACCGGCTCGTGATCGAGCGGATGGATGCGGAGCGGCTCACGCAGATCGAATTCAACCCGCGCTGGGTGCGGGTCGAGCCGGGTGCGACGCCACGCGATCCGATTCGGCTGGTATCGCGCGGGCAGACCGTCGTAATCGGGCAGCATCTCGCGCAGTACAAGCGTGCGCAGTTCGCCGACGAACTGCGTATATCGCTCAGGCGCTGCGGCTGACGAGGCGCGGGCACCGGCGGATAGGGCCGGTCGCTTGCGACGGGGGAGGGTTTGAATGGAAATTTTGGGTAAGGATGCTATGAAAACAATCAAGCGAGCCCTCGCGGGCGTGCTGGCATGCAGCGGTTTGCTCTTTGCCGGTGCCGCCCTGGCGGTCGGTGATAGCCCGGGCGGCCCCCGTGTCAACGAGATCAACTTTCAGCCGCCTGTCACGAAGATCGCCGAGGAGCTCTACGATCTCCACACGATGATGCTCATCCTGTGTACGGTGATCTTCGTCGGCGTGTTCGGCGTGATGTTCTATTCGATCTTCGCGCACCGCAAATCCAAGGGCCACAAGGCCGCCAATTTCCATGAAAGCACGACCGTCGAAATCATCTGGACGATCGTGCCGTTCGTCATCGTCGTGCTGATGGCGCTGCCGGCGACGAAGGCCGTCGTCGCGATGAAGGACACGACCAACGCCGATCTCACGATCAAGGTCACCGGCTACCAGTGGAAGTGGGGCTACGACTACGTGAAGGGCCCGGGCGAGGGCATCGGCTTCCTGTCGACGCTCAGCACCCCGCGTGACGAAGTGATGGGCAAGAAGCCGATCACCGACACCTATCTGCAGGAAGTCGACAACCCGCTCGTCGTGCCGGTCAACAAGAAGATCCGCATCATCACGACCGCGAACGACGTCGTGCACTCGTGGTACGTGCCCGCGTTCGGCGTGAAGCAGGATGCGATCCCCGGCTTCGTGCGCGACACGTGGTTCAAGGCCGACAAGGTCGGTACGTTCCGCGGTTTCTGTACCGAGCTGTGCGGCAAGGAACACGCGTACATGCCGGTCGTGGTCGTTGTCCTGTCGGAAGACGACTACGCGAAGTGGGTCACCGCGCAGAAGGCCAAGCTGGCCAGCGCCGCAGTCGATCCGAACAAGGTCTACACGATGGCTGAACTCGTCGCGCACGGCGAGGAAGTCTACAAGGCGAACTGCGCGGCCTGCCACCAGGTGAACGGCAAGGGCCTCGGCGCCTTCCCGGCCATGGACGGCAGCCCGATCGTGAACGGCCCGATCGCCGGCCACGTCGAGCGCGTGCTGCACGGCAAGGGCGCGATGCCGTCGTGGGCGTCGCTGTCGGATCTCGACATCGCGTCGGTCATCACGTACGAACGCAATTCGTGGGGCAACCACAAGAACGACCTGCTGCAGCCGAAGCAAGTGGCCGACGCGCGTAACGGCAAGATGCCGGAAGACGCGGCGGGCGCAGCGGCAGCGGCACCGGCGGAAGCCGCTTCGGCACCGGCGCAAGCCGCGTCGGGCGCAGCCGAGCAGCCGGCGGCAGCGTCGGCATCGGCCGCACTGTCGACGATCTACTTCGAGACGGGCAAGAGCGTGCTGCCGGCCGACGCGAAGGCGGCGATCGCCGCCGCGGCCGACTATGCGAAGGCACATCCGGACGCGAAGCTCGCGCTGTCGGGCTTTACCGACAAGACGGGCTCGGCCGACGCGAACGCCGAACTGGCGAAGCATCGTGCACAAGCCGTGCGCGACGCGCTGAAGGCAGCAGGCGTGGCGGAAGACCACATTATTCTCAAAAAGCCGGAAACGATCACGGGCGGGGCTGACGCGAAGGAAGCCCGGCGTGTCGAGATCGGCCCGGCGGCTTGACGTGTCGCTGAGTTAGTCGACGTATTCGCATTAGGAGATTCTCATGTCTAGCATCGGGCACGACGTAGCCGCGGACCACGCGCACGACGACCACGCGCACGAAATGCCGCACGGCTGGCGCCGCTGGCTGTTCGCCACCAACCACAAGGACATCGGTACGCTGTACCTGTTGTTCTCGTTCATCATGTTCCTGTCGGGCGGCGTGATGGCGCTCGCCATCCGGGCCGAGCTGTTCGAACCGGGCCTGCAGATCATGCGTCCGGAGTTCTTCAACGAACTCACGACGATGCACGGCCTGATCATGGTGTTCGGCGCGATCATGCCGGCGTTCGTCGGCTTCGCGAACTGGATGATTCCGCTGCAGATCGGCGCGTCCGACATGGCGTTCGCGCGGATGAACAACTTCAGCTTCTGGCTGCTGCCGGTCGCGGCCGTGCTGCTGGTCGGTTCGTTCTTCGCGCCGGGCGGCGCGACGGCCGCCGGCTGGACGCTGTACGCGCCGCTGTCGACGCAGATGGGCCCGGGCATGGACTTCGCGATCTTCGCGGTCCACATCATGGGCGCATCGTCGATCATGGGCGGGATCAACATCGTCGTGACGATCCTGAACATGCGCGCACCGGGCATGACGCTGATGAAGATGCCGATGTTCGCGTGGACGTGGCTGATCACGGCTTACCTGCTGATCGCCGTGATGCCGGTTCTGGCAGGCGCGATCACGATGGTGCTGTTCGACCGCCACTTCGGCACGTCGTTCTTCAACGCGGCAGGCGGCGGCGACCCGGTGATGTACCAGCACATCTTCTGGTTCTTCGGCCACCCCGAGGTGTACATCATGATTCTGCCGGCGTTCGGGATCGTGTCGCAGGTGATCCCGGCGTTCGCACGCAAGACGCTGTTCGGCTATAGCTCGATGGTGTACGCGACGGCTTCGATCGCGATCCTGTCGTTCATGGTCTGGGCGCACCACATGTTCGCCACGGGCATGCCGGTGACCGGCCAGCTGTTCTTCATGTACGCGACGATGCTGATCGCGGTGCCGACGGGCGTGAAGGTGTTCAACTGGCTCGCGACGATGTGGCGCGGCTCGATGACGTTCGAAACCCCGATGCTGTTCGCGATCGGCTTCCTGTTCGTGTTCACGTTCGGCGGTCTCACGGGCCTGATGCTCGCGATGGCGCCGCTCGACATCCAGTATCACGGGACCTACTTCGTGGTGGCGCACTTCCACTACGTGCTGGTGGCCGGCTCGCTGTTCGCGCTGTTCTCGGGCTGGTACTACTGGGCGCCGAAGTGGACGGGCTGGATGTACAACGAGACGCGCGGCAAGATCCACTTCTGGGCGTCGATGATCTTCTTCAACCTGACGTTCTTCCCGATGCACTTCGTCGGTCTCGCAGGCATGCCGCGTCGCTACGCGGACTACCCGGCGCAGTTCACGGACTTCAACCAGGTCGCGACGATCGGCGCATTCGGCTTCGGCCTCGCGCAGGTGTACTTCCTGTTCGCCGTCGCGCTGCCGGCCTACCGTGGCGGCGGCGAGCTGGAAAAGGCGTCGGACAAGCCGTGGGATGGCGCGGAAGGCCTCGAGTGGACGGTGCCGAGCCCGGCTCCCTTCCATACGTTCGAGCAACCGCCGCACGTCGAGTAAGTGTCACAGTGCGCCCCGCCGCTGCCTGCCGCGCAGGCAGGCGCGGCGGGCGCCGAACCGAAGTGTCAGATGAACCGGAATCCACAAGAAAGACGAACGCCCGAGCAGATTCGCGCGGGCAACAAGCGGCTCGGCCTCATCCTGCTCGTCATCGCCGCCGTTTTTTTTGTGGGTGTCGTGATCAAGCAGTGGTGGTTGTCCACTCACTGATGCAGCAACAGACGCAGTAGCGAGGAAGTTGTCGTATGTCGAAGCCGGAAGAGGGCGCCGTCGATCGCGCGTTCAATCGTTCGATGCTGGTGAAGCTCTTCGTCGTGGCCGGGCTGATGTTCGGTTTCGGCTTCGCGCTGATCCCGATGTATCGGGCGATCTGCCAGATCACCGGCATCAACAACCTGGTGCAGCGCGATGTCAGCGAGCGCGAGGTGAAGAATTCGCAGGTCGATACCAGCCGCACGGTGTCGGTCGAGTTCGATGCGAATGCGCGCGGCCCGCTCGGTTTCAAGCCGGAGCACAACAGTCTCGACGTGCATCCGGGCGAGCTGACGACGATCGTGTACGACGTGACGAACGGGCAGGGCCGGCCGGTCGTTGCGCAGGCGATTCCGAGCTACGCGCCGAAGCAGGCGACGGAGTTCTTCAAGAAGATCGAGTGCTTTTGCTTTACGCAGCAGACACTGGCCGCGAACGAGTCGCGCAAGATGCCGGTGGTGTTCGTGATCGATCCGAAACTGCCGAAGGACGTGAAGACGATCACGCTGTCGTACACGTTCTTCGAGCTGAATACGCCGGCCACGCCGGCGCCGGCGCCGGGCAAGACCGCGGCGCAGGGCGCGGCGAAGCCGGACGCGTGACGACGGAGGCGGGGCGATGACGGAGAGCAAGCGTGGCGGGTCGTTCGGCCAGGCGCTGAAAGCGGTGCTGTGGTCGTTCTTCGGGGTGCGCAAGCGGCGCGACCTGGAGGCCGACGCGACGCAACTGAATCCGCTGCACGTGCTGATCGTCGCGCTGCTGGCAGCCGCTGTGTTCATCGGCGTGCTGATCCTGGTCGTGCGTGCCGTCGTGGGCTGAGGCCCGCGGCCACGAAAGAAGCATGCGGTGCGCGGCGCCACGGCGTCGCGTGCAGGAAGGAGCGGTGGTGGTCACGCCGCGCAAGAAATAAAGCCGGAGCGGTTTCCGGTACACAAATTGGACTGAAGTGGAGAATCAAGCATGAGCGGTCAAAACCAGACCCCGTACTATTTCGTGCCGCATCCGTCGCAGCATCCGATCAGCGCGGCCATCGGCCTGCTGGTCATGCTCGGATCGACAGCGCTGTGGATCAACGGTCACGACTGGGCGCCGTTTACGGCGCTGCTCGGCCTGCTTTGGTTGCTCTTCACGCTGTATCACTGGTTCGGCGACGCGATCGCCGAATCGGAAGGCGGTCACTACGGCAAGAACGTCGACAAGTCGTACCGCTGGAGCATGAGCTGGTTCATCTTCTCGGAAGTCATGTTCTTCGGCGCGTTCTTCGGTGCGCTGTTCTATGCACGTGAAATCGCGCTGCACCAGCTCGGCAGCCTCGACTACAAGCTGATCTGGCCGGATTTCTCCGCCGTGTGGCCGAACGAAGGCCCCGCCGCGCTCGCCGGTCACTTCAAGACGATGGGCCCGTGGCCGATCCCGACGCTGAACACCGCGTTCCTGCTGTCGTCGGGCGTGACGCTGACGATCTCGCACCACGCGCTGCGCGACGATCATCGCAAGAAGGCGATCGCCTGGCTGGCCGCGACGCTCGTGTTCGGTATCTGCTTCCTGTTCCTGCAGGGCTTCGAGTACTACCACGCGTACAACGAACTGAACCTGACGCTGAACTCGGGCGTGTACGGTTCGACGTTCTTCCTGCTGACCGGCTTCCACGGCTTCCACGTGTTTCTCGGCGGCACGATGCTCGCGGTGGTGCTGGTGCGGATGATCCGCGGCCACTTCAAGCCCGATCACCACTTCGCATTCGAAGGCGCCGCGTGGTACTGGCACTTCGTCGACGTCGTCTGGCTCGGCCTGTACGTCGTCGTCTACTGGCTGTAAATGGAACAGCGGCCCGCGCAGCAATGCGCGGGCCGTTTTCATTGGGTCGGCCGGGCAGCGTGACTGCCGGCTTTCACCACCCGGGCGCCGCCGCGACTCAGTCAGGCGGCGCTTTTGCTTGGTGCCGTGGCCGTGCGGCGAAATGCCACAGCGGCCGCGGCGGCGAATCGATCAATGCCCGATCGGCAGGCCGGTCGAATGGATCCAGCCCATCCCGTTCGCGATCAGGATGAGCAGGAACAGCGACACCGACAGCCCGACGCGGGTGGCGAGCGACCAGACCATGCGTTTCGTGTGGCCGCGGTCGTGCATCATGAAGTAGAGCGCCGAGCCCATGCTGGCAATGATGAGGACGAAGGCGATGGGAACGAGTATGTGCATGACACGAACCGGACGACGGCAATTCGAAAGGAAGAGGATAATTATCGCACTTCGCTTGTCGGCAGGTGCCGGGCGGGCCGCATGATGAAGATCCGCTGGCTGCCCGCGTTGCTGATCCTCGTCGTCGTCGCGGTCACGATCCGTCTCGGTTTCTGGCAGCGCGACCGCGCGCACCAGAAGGAAGCGCTGCAGGCGAGCATCGCGCGCTACGAGCAGGCGGCGCCCGTCGACATCGGCGCGCAGCCGATGCCGCTCGCGTCGATCGAGTTCCATCGCGTGCGTGCGACGGGCCGCTTCCTGCCCGAGCTGGCCGTGTTCCTCGACAATCGGCCGTATAACGACCAGCCGGGTTTTTACGTCGTGATGCCGTTTAAACTCACGGGCGGCGGCGTCGTGCTCGTGAACCGCGGCTGGCTGCCGCGCAATATTTCCGATCGCACGGCGATCGAGCCGTTCGCGACGCCCGCGGGCGACGTCGAGATCGTGGGCATCGCGCGCGCCGACGCGTCGCGCGCGTTCGAGCTCGGCGAAGGCGGGTCGGCCGCGCACCAGAAGATCCGGCAGAACCTGGACGTCGCCGCGTATGCGAAGGAAACGGGGCTGCCGCTGCAGCCGTTCGTGATCCAGCAGACGAGCGACGACGGCGACAAGCTCGTGCGCGACTGGCCGGCGGCGACGACCGGCGTCGAGCGCAATTACGGTTACATGTTTCAGTGGTGGGCGATGGCGGCGGCCGCGCTCGGCTTCGGCCTGTACGCCGCGCGGCGTGCGGCGAAGAAGTCGGCCGGCGCGTGAGCGCCATGCCAGGACGCGGCGCTCGCGCCGCGGGTTCGTTTCGAGAGGTCTGATTTGTCCATGCAATCTCCCCGTCAGGGTTCGGCCGCTGCGCCGATGTCGCCGGCGGCCCGCAAGCGCGGCCGCTGGATGCTCGTGCTGCTGGGTCTCGTGTGCGCCGCGCCGATGATCGCGTCGTACTTCACCTATTACGTGATCAAGCCGAAGGGCGGCTCGACCAACTACGGCACGCTGATCGAGCCGCAGCGCCCGATCCCCGCGGATCTGCAGGTAACCGACGAAACCGGCAAGACCGTGCCGCTGTCGTCGCTGCGCGGCGTGTGGCTGTTCGTGATGACCGACAGCAGCGCGTGCGACGAGGCCTGCGCGAAAAAGCTCTATTTCATGCGCCAGATCCGCGTCACGCAGGCGGGCGAGCGGCACCGGCTCACGATGGTCTGGCTGCGCAGCGATGCGGGCGCGATGCCGCAGAAGGTGCTGGACGCGTACCCCGACACGCGCCGGCTCGTCGCCGATCCGGCAGCGGTGGCCGCGTGGCTGCCGGCCGACGCCGGCACGAAGGACAGCGACCACATCTACATGGTCGACCCGAACGGCAACCTGATGATGCGTTTCCCGAAGGATCCGAACCCCGGCAAGATCAAGTCGGACGTGACGAAGCTGCTGAAGTGGTCGAGCATCGGCTAAGGCAACACGAGAGGCATTGAACCGATGGCGTATCTACTGCAACTCGGCCTGATCGGCTTCTGCATCGCGCTGCTGCCGCTGTCGTACGTGTGGGTGAAGGCCGACGACAACAAGTTTCGCAAGCTGGTGTGGATCACCACCTTCCTGACGCTCGACCTGGTGATGTTCGGCGGCTTCACGCGGCTGACCGATTCGGGGCTCGGCTGCCCGGACTGGCCCGGCTGCTACGGCACGTCGTCGCCGTTCATCGCGCACGCCGCGATCACGGCCGCGCACCAGGCGATGCCGACGGGCCCCGTCAGCATGTCGAAGGCGTGGATCGAGATGATCCACCGCTATTTCGCGATGGCGATCGGCGTGCTGATCATCGCGCAGGTCGTGATCGCGTGGTCCGCGCGGCTGCGCCGCCGCCCGCTGCACGTGTCGCCGTGGTGGCCGACGAGCCTGCTGCTGCTGATTCTCGTGCAGGGCGCGTTCGGCGCGTGGACGGTCACGATGAAGCTGCAGCCGGTGATCGTCACGATCCACCTGCTGCTCGGCCTCACGCTGCTCGGCACGCTCGGCTGGCTCGCGGCGCGGCAGACGCCGCTGCCGTCGCATGACCCCGAAGCCGGCCGCTATCGCGCGGCCGCGCTCGCGGCGCTCGTGCTGCTGGTCGTGCAGATCGCGCTCGGCGGCTGGGTGAGCACCAACTACGCGGTGCTCGCGTGCACCGACTTCCCGACCTGCAACGGCCAGTGGATCCCGCCGATGGACTTCCAGCACGGCTTCCACCTGTGGCGCGCGCTCGGGATGACGAAGGACGGCGAGGCGATCACGCAGGACGCGCTGGTCGCGATCCACTGGACGCACCGCACGTTCGCGTTCGTGGTGGTCGCCTACCTGGTCGCGTTCGCGCTGAAGATGCGCCGCTTCGAATCGCTGCGGCGGCCCGCGAACGGCGTGCTGCTGGTCGTCCTGCTGCAGTTCGTGACGGGCCTGACCAACATCGTGCTGCAGTGGCCGCTGCCGGTCGCCGTCGCGCACAACGGCGGGGCCGCGATCCTGCTGCTGCTCGTCGTCATGTTAAACTTTCGCATCCTTTCAAGCCGCCCCGGCCGTGTCGCGCAGCCTGCGCGCGACGCCGCCCCGGCGTGACCGCCCCCATGCAAAGCACCCTCTCCCAATCGCCCGGTAGCCGGTTTTCGCAGTACATGGCATTGACGAAGCCGCGTGTCACGCAGCTCGCGGTGTTCTGCGCGGTGATCGGCATGTTCCTCGCGACGCCGGGCATGGTGCCGTGGCACGTGCTGATCGGCGGTACGGTCGGCATCTGGCTGCTGGCCGGCGCCGCGTTCGCGATCAACTGTCTCGTCGAACAGAAGATCGACGCGATGATGCGCCGCACCGCGTGGCGCCCGTCCGCGCGCGGCGAGATCACGCCCCCGCAGATCCTGATCTTCTCGGCCGTGCTCGGCAGTGTCGGCGCCTGGACGCTCTATACGTTTACGAACCCGCTGACGATGTGGCTGACGATCGCCACCTTCGTCGGCTACGCGGTGATCTACACGCTGCTGCTCAAGCCGATGACGCCGCAGAACATCGTGATCGGCGGTGCGTCGGGCGCGATGCCGCCGGCGCTCGGCTGGGCCGCGGTCACCGGCGCGGTGCCGGGCGACGCGTGGATCCTCGTGCTGATCATCTTCGTGTGGACGCCGCCGCATTTCTGGGTGCTCGCGCTGTATCGCCGCAAGGACTACGAGAACGCGGGGCTGCCGATGCTGCCGGTCACGCACGGCGAGAAGTTCACGCGGCTGCACATCCTGCTGTACACGGTGATCCTGTTCGCGGTCACGCTGATGCCGTTCATCTCCGGGATGAGCGGGGCCGTGTACCTGACGAGCGCGGTGCTGCTCGGCGCGGTGTTCCTCGCGTATGCGTGGAAGATTCATCGCGACTACTCGGACGAACTCGCCCGCAAGGCCTTCCGCTACTCGATCGTCTACCTGTCGCTGCTGTTCGCCGCGCTGCTCGTCGATCACTATGCACGCCCGCTGCTCGGCGTGTAACCGCACGGTTTGAACGCAATGCTCCAATCACGGTTCGGGCGCCGCGCGCGCCAAGGCTGGATGCTCGCGTGCGCATTCACGGCAGCGCTGCTGCTCGCCGGATGCGACAACGCGCCGAAATTCCAGAATCTCGACATCACCGGCAACACGCAGTTCGGCAGCGACTTCTCGCTGCCCGATACGGCCGGCAAGGTGCGCACGCTCGCCGATTTCAAGGGTAAGGCCGTCGTGATGTTCTTCGGCTATACGCACTGCCCGGACGTGTGCCCGACGACGATGGCCGAGCTGTCCGAAGCGCTGAAGCAGCTCGGGCCCGATGCCGCGAAGCGCGTGCAGGTGCTGTTCGTCACCGTCGATCCGGAGCGCGACACGCCGGCGCTGCTCGGCCAGTACGTGCCCGCGTTCGATCCGTCGTTCATCGGCCTGCGGCCCGCCGACGAAGCGGCACTGAAGAAGGTCACGAAGGATTTCCGCGTGTACTACGCGAAGGTGCCCGGCAAGACGCCCGGCAGCTACACGATGGATCACACGGCCGCGAGCTACGTGTTCGACCGCGACGGCAAGCTGCGCCTGTTCGTGCGCGACGGCCAGGGCCCGGGCCCGTGGGTCCACGACCTGAAGCTGCTGGTCGACTGACCGGCAGCCGCCGGGCGCCCGGCCCGGCGATCACGTGACGGCCGCCTCGCGCCGTCACGTTTTCCCCTCTCTCTTCGTTATTTGCATGCGCCGCCCGGCGGGCGGCGTATCGGCCTGTGCGCGTATCGTGCAGAGGTCGCGCAGGCGTCGCGTTACGGCAGCGCGGGCACGTTGAAGCCGGTTGCGGCACGCGTGATCCGGAATTCCGTCACGCGATACGTGGCGAGCCCCTCGATGACGAACGGATCGGTATTCAGGATCGCGTCCAGTTCGTCGCGATCGATGCGGGCCGCGAGGATCACGCCGCCTTCGCGCGGCACCTTCGGCCCCGCTGCGATGAAGATGCCCTTGTCGAACTGCGGCTGAAGGAACGCGCGATGGCGTTCGAGTGCGTCGTCGATGCGCTCGAGCGATGCGGTGTAGTGAATGTCGATGACGTACATGGGTGGCCCTCGGAATGGCGCCGGCTCTTCGTGTGCCGGCTGGCCGGTCTTTTTAGCACAGCGGATGCGGACTGTCGCGCTGGCGGCCGCGGTGCGGCGCGGGCACGGGCGGCCTGTCGATCGCCGGTTCGCGGCGCCGGCCGTATTCAAGTTGTAAGCCTCGGTGCCGTAAATGAATGGGCAAGCGTTTGCGCGCGGCAGGCCGGTCGCGCGCAGCGTGCGCATCGACATCGACAAAGGCACGCAGATGAGCAGAATGAGTTTGAACCGCAAGCTGTGGCTCGCGCTTGCGCTGGTATGGATCGGTCTCCTGGGCGTCGGCGCATGGAGCGCGTACGAGACGCGCGCGACGATGCTCGCCGAACGCAAGGCAGGCATCGCGAATCTCGTCGATTCGGCGGCCGGCATCGTGAAGGCCTATCACGCACTCGCGCAGAGCGGCACGCTGCCGGAGGCCGATGCGAAGCGCGACGCGCTCGCGAGCCTCGCCGCGATGCGCTACGGCGATTCGGGCTACGTGTTCGTGATGGACTCGAAGCCGGTCGTGCTGATGCATCCGACGCTGCCGAAGCTCGTCAACACGCAGGTCGGCGACTATCTCGACCCGGACGGCAAGCCGCTGTTCGTCACGATCCTGAACGCCGCGAAGGAAACCGGCAGCGGCTTCGCCGAGTATCGCGGGCGGCTGCCGCACAGCGAGACCGCCGTGCCGAAGATCAGCTACGTCACGCGCTTCGCGCCGTGGGACTGGAACATCTCGAGCGGCGTGTTCCTGAAGGACATCGACACCGTCTATTACCGGACGCTGCTCGGCCACCTCGCGGTCGTGTTCGTGATCGGCTTCGTGATCAGTGCGGCGATGCTCGTGATCATCCGCAACGTGCGCAGCAGCCTCGGCGGCGAACCCGACGAAGCGGCCGCGCTCGCGACGCGCATTGCGCAGGGCGACCTGACGCAGCCGGTGCCGGTTCGCGCGGGCGACCGCACGAGCATGATGGCCGCGATGCACGACATGCAGGCACGGCTGCAGGCGACGATCGGCGGGATTCGCCAGTCGGCCGGCTCGATCGCGTCGGCGAGCCGCCAGATCTCGGCCGGCAACGACGACCTGTCGCAGCGCACCGAGGAGCAGGCCGCATCGCTGGAAGAAACCGCCGCGAGCATGGAGCAGCTGACTGCAACGGTGAAGCAGAACGCCGACAACGCGCGGCAGGCAAGCGGGCTTGCGAACAGCGCATCGGAGATCGCGCGCACCGGGAGCGACGTCGTGAACCGCGTGATCGGCACGATGGGCCAGATCGACGACAGCTCGCGCAAGATCGCCGACATCATCGGCGTGATCGAGGGCATCGCATTCCAGACCAACATCCTCGCGCTGAACGCGGCGGTCGAAGCCGCGCGCGCCGGCGAGCAGGGCCGCGGCTTCGCGGTGGTCGCGGGCGAAGTGCGTTCGCTCGCGCAGCGCAGCGCGACGGCGTCGAAGGAGATCCGCGAGCTGATCGTCGATTCGGTCGAGCGCGTGCGCAACGGGTCGACCCTGGTCGGCCAGGCCGGCACGACGATGGGCGAGATCCTGCAGGCCGTCGCACGCGTGACCGACATCATGGGCGAGATCGCGGCGGCGTCCGAGGAGCAGGCGAGCGGCATCACGCAGGTCGGGCGCGCGGTCACGCAGATGGACCAGGTGACGCAGCAGAACGCGGCGCTCGTCGAGGAGGCCGCCGCGGCCGCCGCGTCGCTGCAGGAACAGGCCGCGCGACTGCGCGATACGGTCGGTGCGTTCCGGGTCGGCGGGCAGATGGGCGAGCCGGCATTCGAGACGAAGTCGGCCCACCGGGCCGCAGTGGCGTAACGCGCTCGGGCCGATGCGCGATGCGCATAAACGCAACTAACGGCCGAGTCGCGCCACCCCTGCCAGCACCGCTGCGGTGCATACCCATATGAGCGGGATGTATTTCACTTCCCGCGGATCCTGTGACACCATTTGCCCCTTCGTGTGAGTCGGGGCATACCCGTATCGCGCCCCATTTTTAGTCATCCCGTAAGCAAGAAAGCGAGAAACAGATGAAGCGTCGCAGTCTCCTGAAGGTATTTTCCGTGCTGGCCACCGGTGCAGCACTGACGCTGTCGGCAGGCGCGCACGCCGAAGACAAGGTGATCAAGGTCGGCACGGTCGCCGGCCCGGATTCGGAAGTGTGGCAGCTCGTGCAGAAGGTCGCGAAGGAGAAGGAAGGCCTGAACGTGAAGGTCATCGAGTTCAACGACTACGTGCAGCCGAACGCGGCGCTCGACTCGGGCGACCTCGACGCCAACAGCTTCCAGCACCAGCCCTACCTCGACAGCCAGGTGAAGCAGCGCGGCTACAAGCTGGTCAGCGCGGGCCTGACCTACATCTCGCCGATGGGTGTGTACTCGAAGAAGTTCAAGGCGCTGAAGGATCTGCCGCAAGGCGCGAAGGTCGCGGTGCCGAACGATCCGTCGAACGAGAACCGCGCGCTGCTGCTGCTGCAGACGCAAGGCGTGATCAAGCTGAAGGCGGGCGCCGGCACGGGCGGCAACAACGCGACGGTGCTCGACATCGCCGAGAACCCGAAGAAGCTGAAGATCTCCGAACTCGACGCCGCGCAACTGCCGCGCGTGCTGTCGGACGTCGACGCGGCCGTGATCAACACGAACTACGCGCTCGCCGCGAACCTGCAGCCGACCAAGGACGCGATCGCGCTCGAATCGCTGACGAGCCCGTATGCGAACCTGATCGCCGTGCGCGCGAAGGACAAGGACCAGCCGTGGGTGAAGAAGCTGGTCAAGGCATACCAGTCGCCGGAAGTGCGGGAATTCATCAAGAAGCAGTTCAAGGGCTCGATGGTCGCGTCGTTCTGAACGCCGCACCCCCGCCTAACCGCTGAACGAAAAGGCCTGCATCGCGCAGGCCTTTTTCATTGGCGCGGCCGCTCGACGACGGCCGCGCGGTGGGGCGCGTGCAACGCCGGCTCACATCTCGCCGCGCCGCGAGCAGATCGACATGATCTGCTGGATCGCATAGTTGTCGCGCACGCCCGGCAGCGACTGCACGACGCACTCGTGAAAACGCCGCTCGCGCGGCAGCAGCATTGCGTTGTTGCGATACAGCGCGTCGCACGAGCGCTGGATCAGTTGCGCCGCCGCGCCGTTGCGGCTTTCGCGCAGCGCATTGAGCATGCAGTCGTCGTATTGCGCACTGCCGTCGGTCAGTGCGAATGCCGCACCCGGCAGCGCCAGCGCGACGGCCGCGCATGCGATGACTCGGCTCCCCCGTTTCATGTGCCCTCCGATGGCGTGGACTGGGTCGGCCGACAGCATAACGTAAAGCCGCGCGCGCGGCTGACGCGTTGTGCCGGGGCCGGCCGGAACCCCTGCCGGACGGGCTTCACGCGCGCTCGCGCACGTCGGCGCGCGCTGCAATCCGGGGGGCGATGCGAAAGCCTGGAGTCAGGCGGTGGTCTGCGGAAATGGTATCCTCGTGCGTTCGCCGCCGCACGCTTTCCCGGAGCGTGCGCGGGCCGCTCGCCAGCGCGTCGTACGCATGGCGGCGCCCGCCTGACGGCGGCGGGAATCCATCATCCAGAACCGACACAATACGGGGGAGACACACCCATGAAGCGTTTCAAGACTTTCGCGATCCGTTCGATCACGGCCGGCGTGGCCGCGCTCGCGCTGGCCGGTGCCGCGCACGCCCAGACCGTCAAGGTGCTGTCGATCGTCGACCACCCGGCGCTCGACGCGATCCGCGACGGCGTGCGCGCCGAGCTGAAGGCGGAAGGTTACGGCGACGACAAGCTCAAGTGGGAATACCAGAGCGCGCAGGGCAACACGGGCACGGCCGCGCAGATCGCGCGCAAGTTCGTCGGCGACCAGCCCGACGTGATCGTCGCGATCGCGACGCCGGCCGCGCAGGCGGTGGTCGCCTCGACGAAGAGCGTGCCGGTCGTCTATTCGGGCGTGACCGATCCGGTCGCCGCGCAGCTCGTGAAGGGCTGGGGCCCGTCGGGCACCAACGTGACGGGCGTATCCGACAAGCTGCCGCTCGATCGCCAGGTCGCGCTGATCAAGCGCGTCGTGCCGAATGCGAAGACGGTCGGCATGGTCTACAACCCGGGCGAGGCGAACTCGGTCGTCGTCGTGAAGGAACTCAAGGAGATCCTCGCGAAGCAGGGGATGACGCTGAAGGAAGCGGCCGCGCCGCGCACCGTCGACATCGGCCCGGCCGCGAAGAGCCTGATCGGCAAGGTCGACGTGATCTACACGAACACCGACAACAACGTCGTGTCCGCGTACGAAGCGCTCGTGAAGGTCGCGAACGAAGCGAAGATCCCGCTCGTCGCCGGCGACACCGACAGCGTGAAGCGCGGCGGCATCGCGGCGCTCGGCATCAACTACGGCGACCTCGGCCGCCAGACGGGCAAGGTCGTCGCGCGCATCCTGAAGGGCGAGAAGCCGGGCGCGATCGCGTCGGAAACGAGCAGCAACCTCGAGTTGTTCGCGAACACGGGCGCGGCCGCGAAGCAGGGCGTGACGCTGTCGCCGGATCTGCTCAAGGACGCGAAGACGGTCATCAAGTAAGCCGCGGTTCGACCGCCGCGCTTGCGGGCCCGATCCGGGCCTGAACGACACCGCCGGACGGGCGGCTCCCACCCGGGGCCGCCCGTTCGCTTCGCCCGGCCGTACACGTCCGGCCGGGAAGCAACAGGATTTCCCCATCATGTCTCTGTTCTCGTTTCTGGGCGCACTGGAGATCGGCCTGATCTTCAGCCTCGTCGCCCTCGGGGTGCTGATCTCGTTTCGCATCCTCAACTTCCCCGACCTCACTGTCGACGGCAGCTTTCCGCTCGGCGGCGCCGTTGCCGCGACGCTGATCTCGGCCGGCTACGACCCGTTCAGCGCGACCTGCATCGCGATCGTCGCGGGCGCGGTGGCCGGCTTCGTTACCGGCTGGCTCAACGTGCGCCTGAAGATCATGGATCTGCTCGCCAGTATCCTGATGATGATCGCGCTCTATTCGGTGAACCTGCGGATCATGGGCCGGCCGAACGTGCCGCTCATCACCGAGCCGACCATTTTCACCGTGCTGCAGCCGGACTGGATGCCCGACTACGTGCTGCGCCCGGCGCTGCTCGCGATCGTCGTCGTGGTCGCGAAGCTCGGCCTCGACTGGTTCTTCTCGTCGCAGCTCGGCCTCGCGATGCGCGCGACCGGCGCGAACCCGCGGATGGCACGTGCGCAAGGCATCGCGACCGGTCGCGCGACGCTCGCCGGGATGGCGCTGTCGAACGCGCTCGTCGCGCTTGCCGGCGCCTTGTTCGCGCAGACGCAGGGCGGCGCGGATATCTCGATGGGGATCGGCACGATCGTGATCGGGCTGGCCGCGGTGATCATCGGCGAGACGCTGCTGCCGGCGCGCCGGCTCGTGCTGACGACGCTCGCCGTCGTGCTTGGCGCGATCGTCTACCGCTTCTTCATCGCACTTGCGCTCAACAGCGAATTCATCGGGCTGAAGGCGCAGGATCTGAACCTCGTGACGGCGGCGCTCGTCACGATCGCGCTGGTGCTGCCGGCGACGCGCAAGAAGCTGTTCGCGCGCAAGAACGGAGGCGCCTGACATGCTGTCCGCACAAGACCTGAAACTCACGTTCAATCCCGGCACGCCGATCGAGACGCGCGCGCTGCGCGGGCTGTCGCTCGAGATTCCCGACGGCCAGTTCGTCGCGGTGATCGGCTCGAACGGCGCCGGCAAGTCGACCTTCCTCAATGCGGTCAGCGGCGACCAGGCCGTCGATGCGGGACGCATCTCGATCGACGGCACCGATGTGACGCGCAAGGCCGCGTGGGATCGTGCGCACCTCGTCGCGCGCGTGTTCCAGGATCCGATGGCCGGTACCTGCGAGGCGCTGACGATCGAGGAGAACATGGCGCTCGCGATGGCGCGCGGTGCGCGGCGCGGCTTCCGGGCCGCGCTCGACCGGCCGTCGCGCGAGCTGTTCCGCGACAAGCTGCGGCTGCTGAACCTGGGCCTCGAGAACCGGCTGACCGACCGGATCGGGCTGCTGTCGGGCGGCCAGCGGCAGGCGGTGAGCCTGTTGATGGCGTCGCTGCGGCCGTCGCGGATCCTGCTGCTCGACGAGCACACGGCCGCGCTCGACCCGAAGACGGCCGCGTTCGTGCTGGAGCTGACCGCGCGCATCGTCGCCGAGAGCAAGCTGACGACGATGATGGTCACGCACAGCATGCGGCAGGCGCTCGACTACGGCGACCGCACGGTGATGCTGCACCAGGGGCAGGTCGTGCTCGACGTGTCGGGCGACGCGCGCCGCGGGCTCGACGTGCCGGATCTGCTGCAGATGTTCGAGAAGGTGCGCCACGAGCAGCTCGACGACGACGCGTTGCTGCTCGGCTGACGGGCGGCTGATGGACCGGCGCGGTGTGCGGGGTGTGCATCGTGACGGTTGGCCAGCCGGGTCGGGCTCTGCTCGGTTCGGCCCGGCTGCGCGATTCGATTCGCATGCGCCGCATCGGCGCCCGAGGGGTGTGGCGGGCGTCCGGGCGGTGCGAGCCGGTGATGCCGGGGGTGACCCGCCGTCATAGCGTGGGCCTGCCGGCTTTTCACCCGTCTTTCATCTGACGAAATACCGGTTTCGTACCAGTACTGTGCGGCGTGGACGCATTGCCATATACTGTATATCCATACAGTTGTGGGTGGCATCATGCTCGCATCCTCCATTTCTCCCGAATCCCTTCATCCATCGCTGTGGCGCGGCTCGCAGCTCGCGCGCGGCGGCCCGCGCACGATCGAGACCGGCTTCGCGCCGCTGTCGGCCGAATTGCCGGGCGGTGGCTGGCCGGTCGGCGGGCTCGTCGAACTGCTGGCCGCGCAGCCGGGCTGCGGCGAGATGCGGCTGCTCGCGCCTGCGCTCGCGCGCACCGTCAGCGCCCGGCGCCCGCTCGCGCTCGTCGCGCCGCCGCAGTCGCCGCATGCGACCGCGCTCGCCAGTCTCGGCGTGCCGGCCGACGCGCTGCTGTGGCTGCGCGCCAGCAGCCGCACGGATGCGTTGTGGGCCGCCGAGCAGGCACTCAAGACCGGTTGTTGCGGCGCGCTGCTGCTGTGGCAGGACGCGCGGCCCGATGCGCTGCGGCGCCTGCATCTCGCGGCCGCGCGCACGGGCGACACGCTGTTCGTGATGCTGCGTCCGCTGTCGGCCGAGCGGCAACCGTCGCCGGCCGTGCTGCGCGTCGCGCTGTACCCGGTGCCGGGCGGCGTGTCGCTCGACATCGTCAAGCGGCGCGGCCCCGCCCGCAGCGAGCCGCTCGTGCTCGACCTGCCGTCGCCCATCGTGGAGAGCCGCTATGCGCGTCTTGCTCGGCATCCATCTGCCGCGCCTGCCGCTCGACGTGTGCGTCGCGCTTCCGTCTGACGGCGAGGCGGGCGAGGCCGGCGGTGCAGGCAGTGCGGTGCTCGAGCAGGGTGTCGTGCTGATCGCCGACGCGGCCGCGCGCCGGCAGGGCGTGCGCGCGGGCATGAAGCGCGGCGGCGTGCTCACGCTCGCGCCGCACACGCAACTCGTCGAACGCGACCCCGCGCGCGAGGCCGATGCGCTGCGCGCGGTCGCGCTCGCGTTGCTGCGCTTCTCGCCGTGCGTCGCGCTCGGCGACGAAGCCACGCTGCTCGTCGACGTCGGCCCGAGCCTGCGCCTGTTCGGCGGGCTGCCGTCGCTGTGCCGCCAGGTGCGCGCGACGCTCGCGGCGCTCGGCTATGCGGCGCGCCTGTCCGCCGCGCCGACCGGGGGCGGCGCGTGGCTGCTCGCGCGTGTGTCGGCCCGTGCGCGTATCCGGCGCCGCGTCGCGAGCCCGGCCTCGCTTGTCCGTGTGCTCGACCGGCTGCCCTGTGTGCTATTGCCCGATGCGCGTCCGTATGCGGGCTGGTTCGACGGCCTCGGTTGCCGCACGCTCGCCGATCTGCGCGGCCTGCCGCGCGCGGGGCTGCAGCGCCGTTGCGGTCCCGCGTTGCTGGCCGCGCTCGATCGTGCGTATGGCGACGCGGTCGAGCCGCTTGCGTGGATGGCGGTGCCGCCCGTGTTCGACGTGCGGCTCGAATTGCAGGAGCGCGTCGAATACGCGGAAGCCGTGTTGTTCGCGGCGCGGCGGCTCGTCGTGCAGCTGTGCGGCTGGCTCGCCGCGCGGCACCTGTCGCTGGCCGCGATGACGTTCGATCTCGAGCACGAGCGCGGCCGCCAGGCCGTGCCGCCGACGCCGCTCGAACTCGCATTCGCGTCGCCCGTGCGCGACGACGCGCATTTCATGCGGCTACTCGGCGAACGGCTCGCGCGCGTCGAGTTGCCGGCCGCGGTGATTGCGGTGCGTCTGAAGGCCACGCGCGTCGAATCGGTCGCGCCGCCGGCCGACGATCTTTTCCCCGAGCCGGGCGGCACGCGCGAGACGCGTGCGCGGCTGTTCGAGCTGCTGGTCGCGCGGCTCGGCGCGGACAACGTGCTGCGCGCAGCGCCCGTCGCCGATCATCGGCCCGAGGCCGCGAACCGCTGGCTGCCGCTCGATGCGCAGGCCGGCAAGCCGGCTCCCGGGCCGCCCGCCGTGCCGCCGAGGCCTGCGTGGTTGCTGGCGGAGCCGCTGCCGCTGTTGATGCGCGGGGAGCGGCCGGTATTTCATACGCCGCTGAGGATGATGTCGTCGGTGGAGCGGATCGAGGCCGGGTGGTTCGACGGTCAGCTCGCTGCGCGCGATTACTGCGTCGCGCAGGACGAGGCCGGGGCGTGCTACTGGGTGTTCAAGGAGCGGGCGGGGAGCGAGGCCGAGCCGCGCTGGTTCCTGCACGGCCTGTTCGGGTGAGCGGTCATGGTTGCGGAATTCAGCTGGCTGCCCGATTACGCGGAGTTGTTCTGCCGTTCGAACTTTTCGTTCCTGCATGGCGCGTCGCATGCGGAGGAACTGGCCGAGCGCGCGTCCGAGCTCGGCTATCGCGGGATCGCGATCACCGACGAGTGCTCGCTTGCCGGCGCGCCGCGCATGCACGTCGCGGCGAAGGCGAAAGGGCTGCCGCTCGTCATCGGGTCGTATTTCGACGTCACGCCGGATGAAGTCGCGCCCGGCCACGATCCGGGCCCCGGCGCGTTCGGGCTCGTGTTGCTGGCGCAGAACCGCGAGGGCTACGGCAACCTGTCCGAGCTGATTTCGTGGCGGAGGATGGCGTCGCCGAAGGGCACTTACAAGCTGACGTCGCGGATGCTGTCGGCGCCGCCTGCGGAGTTTGCGCATTTGCGCGGCATGCCTGACTGCTTCGCGATCCTCGTGCCGACGTATCCGGTACGTGCCGATGTGCTCGATGCGCAGGTCGCGTGGTTTCGCGCGACGTTCGGCGAGCGGGCGCGGCTCGGGCTCGTGCAACTGCAGCGCGCGCTGGACGGTGCGCAGCGCGAGGAGATTCGTGCGGCCGGCGAGCGGCGTGGCGTGCGTGTCGTCGCGCTGGGCGACGTGACGATGCACCGGCGCTCGTGCAAGGAACTGCAGGACGTGATGACGGCGATTCGCGTCGGCATGCCGGTTTCCGAGTGCGGGTATGCGCTTGCGCCGAATGCGGAACAGCATTTGCGCGGGCGGAACCGGATCGGGAATCTGTTCTCGCCGGAGGAGATTGCGCAGACGTGCGCGATTCTCGATGCGTGCAATTTTTCGCTTGGTGAGTTGCGGTACGAATATCCACTCGAACTCGTGCCGCGCGGACACACGCCGACCAGTTACCTGAAGCAAGAGACATGGGCTGGAGTAGCTCGACGTTATTGGAATGGTGTGCCGGAGAAAGTGGCAAGGCAGATCAGGTATGAACTCGCCCTGATCGCGAAACTCAATTACGAGCCGTTCTTCCTGACCGTCTACGACATCGTCAAATACGCGCGCAGTCAGAACATCCTGTGTCAGGGCCGAGGTTCGGCTGCGAACTCGGTCGTCTGTTATTGCCTCGGCATCACCGAAGTCAATCCCGATCAGAGCACGATGCTGTTCGAGCGTTTCATCAGCGAGAAACGGGGAGAGCCGCCCGATATCGACGTCGATTTCGAGCATCAGCGCCGGGAAGAGGTGATTCAGCATATCTACGAAAAATACGGACACAACCGCGCAGCACTTGCAGCAGCCGTATCGACCTATCGTCCGCGCGGCGTGCTGCGCGAAACCGGCAAGGCACTTGGCGTCGATCCGATGCTGGTCGATCGTGTCGCGAAGGGGCATCGCTGGTTCGACGGTAGCCGCGACCTGCTGCAGCAATTCTCGACGATCGGGCTCGATCCCGAGACGCCGCTCATCCAGTCATGGGCCAAACTTGCCGCGCGGCTCCTCAATTTTCCGCGTCACCTGTCACAGCATTCGGGCGGTTTCGTGATCAGCCGCGGCAAGCTCACGCGACTCGTGCCGGTCGAAAATGCAGCGATGGACGGGCGGCGCGTGATCCAGTGGGACAAGGACGATCTCGAAGCGCTCGGGCTGATGAAGGTAGACGTGCTGGCGCTCGGCATGCTGTCGGCACTGCATCGCGCGTTTGACCTGCGCACAGCGTGGCGCGGGCCGCCGTCACCGGATGGCAAGCCATTTACGCTGAAACACATTCCGCAGGATGACAAAAAGACCTACGACATGATCTGTCGCGCCGATACGGTCGGCGTGTTCCAGATCGAATCGCGCGCGCAGATGTCGATGCTGCCGCGCCTTCGACCGATCAACTACTACGACCTCGTGATTCAGGTGTCCATCGTGCGGCCCGGCCCGATTCAGGGCGGCGCGGTGCATCCGTATCTGAAGCGGCGCAGGATCATGGCGGGCGAAGAGGAGGGCGAGGTGACTTACCCGAGCGACGCGCTCAAGGAAGTGCTCAAGCGTACGCTTGGCGTGCCGATTTTCCAGGAACAGGTGATGCAGATTGCAATCGTCGCGGCCGGTTTCACGCCCGGCGAAGCGGACGATCTGCGCCGCGCAATGGCTGCATGGAAGCGCAAGGGCAATCTCGAGAAGTACCACGACAAGATCGTCCACGGCATGCTCGAACGAGGCTACACACGTGAATTCGCCGAACAGATCTTCGAACAGATCAAAGGCTTTGGTGAATACGGTTTCCCCGAAAGCCACGCAGCCAGCTTCGCGAAACTCGCGTACGCCAGCAGCTGGCTCAAATGCCACGAACCGGCGATCTTCCTCGCCGCGCTGCTGAACAGCCAGCCGATGGGTTTCTACCCGCCGTCGCAACTCGTGCAGGACGCGAAGCGGCACGGCGTGCGGGTGCTGCCGATCGACGTGACGCAAAGCAACTGGGAAGCATCGCTGGAAGCGCTGCCCGACCAGCCGCCGCCGCACGGTCAGCCGGCCGTGCGGCTCGGCCTGTCGCTCGTGCGCGGGCTCGGCGAAGCCGCCGCACGCCGCATCGAAGCCGCGCGCACGGCGGCCGGCCGGTTCGACAACGTCGACACCCTCGCGCGCCGCGCGCAGCTCGAACGCCGCGATCTCGAAGCGCTCGCCGCCGCGAACGCGCTTGCGACGCTCGCCGGCCATCGCCGCGATGCGCTCTGGCAAGCGGTTGCAGCCGCCCCCGAGCGCGACCTGCTCGCGACCGCGCCGATCGACGAAGCGGAGAAGCCCGCGCTCGGCGCGCCGTCGGAAGCCGACGACATCCTCGCCGACTATCACACCACCGGCCTCACGCTGAACCGCCACCCCGTCGCGCTGCTGCGGCCCGAACTGCGCGCGCGGCGGCTGTCGTCCGCGGCCGAATTGCATGACCGCCCCGACGGCCGGCTCGCGCGTGCGTGCGGGCTCGTGACCGCGCGGCAGATGCCGGGCACCGCGAAAGGCGTGATGTTCATGACGCTCGAGGACGAAACGGGCTGCGTGAACCTGATCGTCCGGCCCGAGCTGCTCGCGCGGCAGCGCCGCGAAACCCTCGATTCGCGGCTGCTTGCCGCATCCGGCGTGTGGCAGGTCGCGAGCGACGTGAGGCACCTCGTCGTGCAGCATTTCGAGGATCTGACGCCGCTGCTCGGCGGCCTGCGCACGTCGAGCCGCGAATTCCACTGATTCCACTGACGCAGCCGGCGCGCGCCGCCGAACGCGCGTTGCCTCGTCACCGTGCATACCAGTTGGCCAAACTGGTTCTATCCAGGTCTCATATTCGCGCCCCAAACCAGGCCGAATCGCGTACTGGAACTGTCCCCTTGCATACCAATCCGGGTAAATCCCTACCCCGTACTTCGTTGTAAACAAAGGGTTTGTGAGAACTAAAACGCTTGCCGGGCAAGGCTTCCGGCGATTTCGGCGCCCCTAATACCAGTTCGTTGACTGGTATTATGGTGGTTATATAATGCCCTCACTTTCGACGGCCTGCGGTCGTCGTCCGACACCCGGAGGCACATGGAAACCGGCTGGTCCGAACTGGCGCCCGATCCCCTCAGCGATACGCCGCTCTATCTGCAGCTCGCCCGCAACCTGGCGAGCGCGATCCACGCCGGCGCGTGGCGCGCCGGCGAGGCGCTGCCGTCGGAGCGGCTGCTGTCGGTATCGGTCGGCGTGTCGCGGATCACGGCCCGTCGCGCACTCGCGCTGCTGGTCGAGCAGGGGCTGATCAAGCGGGCGCGCGGCGCGGGCAGCTTCATCACGCCGCGCGTCGCCGATCCGCTGTCGCGTCTCGTCGGCTTCACCGCGAAGATGCAGCAGCGCGGCTTCGTGCCCGATTCGGTGTGGCTGTCGCGCACGCTGCGTGCCGCAAACCGCGACGAGATCACGCGTCTCGGCCTCGCGCCCGGCGCGACGGTGGCGCGGCTCGAACGGCTGCGCCGCGCGGACGGCATCGTGATGGCCGTCGAGCACTCGACGCTGCCGGCCGCGGTGGTGCCCGATCCGCAGGTGCTCGGCGCGTCGCTGTACGAATACCTCGAAGCGCGCGGCATGACCGTCGTGCGCGCGCTGCAGCACTTTCGCGCGGCGAACGCGACGCACGCGATCGCGAAATGGATGGCGGTGAAGCCGGGCTCGGCCCTGCTGGTGATCACGCGGATCGGCTACGGCGCCGACCAGCGCGCGATCGAAGTGAGTGAAACGTATTGCCGCGACGATTACTACGACTTCGTCGCCGAACTGAAACGCTGACGCGCGAGACTGCCCCGCGCGCGACACGCGTGAAGCAACGACACGGATTGGCAAATCACGACGCGGATGCCCGCGTCACCAGATCATCAAGAGAACGTCATGCTGACTGGAAACATCCTTACCCCCGACGGCTGGATTCACGGTTCGCTCGATAGCGAGAACGGCCGCATCACGACCCTCGACGGCACGCCCGTCGACCCCGCGAAGAACGACGCGCCTTACATCCTGCCCGGCTTCATCGACCTGCACGTGCATGGCGGTGGCGGCGCCGACGTGATGGAAGGCGGCGACGCGATCGAGACGATCGCCCGCACGCACGCGCAATTCGGCACGACGAGCCTGCTCGCGACGACGATGACCGCGCCGCGCGACGAACTGATGCAGGTCGTCGCGAACCTCGGCACCGTCGCGCGCACCCGCACGCCGGGCGGCGCGCGCGTGCTCGGCGTGCACCTCGAAGGCCCGTACATCAACCCCGGCAAGCTCGGCGCGCAGCCCGACGCGGCCGTGTCGGCCGTGCTCGACGAAGTGCTGAAGTACCTGTCGATCGCGCCGATCCGCGTCGTCACGCTCGCGCCGGAAATCGCCGGCCACATCGAGATCATCGGCGAGATGGCCGCGCGCGGCGTGCGCGTGCAGCTCGGCCATTCGCTCGCGACCTACGACGACGCGGTGGCCGCGCTCAAGCACGGCGCGTGCGGTTTCACGCACCTGTTCAACGCGATGTCGCCGCTGCATCACCGCAACCCGGGCCTGGTGGGGGCGGCGCTTGCCCACGCCGAATACGCGGAAATCATCCCCGACCTGCTGCACGTCCATCCGGGCGCGATTCGTGCTGCGCTGCGCGCGATCCCGCGCCTGTACGTCGTGACCGACAGCACGTCCGCAACCGGCATGCCCGACGGCGAATACCGGCTCGGCAGCCAGCACGTGACGAAGTGCCTCGGCGGCGTGCGCCTCGCCGACGGCACGCTCGCCGGCAGCACGCTGACGATGGACCAGGCGCTGCGCAACCTCGTGTCGCTCGGCCTGCCGATCGCCGACGTGTCGAACCGGATGTCGCGCTACGCGGCCGACTACCTCGGCGTCGCCGATCGCGGCCGCCTCGAGCGCGGCGCATGGGCCGACCTCGCGGTGTTCGACCGCGACCTGAACCTCACCGCGACCTACGTCGAAGGAGAATCGATTGTCGAATATGCTTAAGGAAGCGCGCGAGTCCGCCCAGGTCGTCGCCGCGCAGATCGCCGACACGACGCGCGTCGAAGCGCTCGCCGGCCAATTGCTCGATCACCCGCCGGCCGTCGCGCTGACGGTCGCGCGCGGCAGCTCGGATCACGCCGCGAGCTATTTCGCGAGCCTGACGATGAGCCGCCTCGGCGTGCCGGTCGCGTCGCTGCCGATGTCGGTCGCGACGCTGCAGCAGGCGCCGCTGAAGGTGCAGGACCAGCTCGCGATCGCCTTCTCCCAGTCGGGCAAGAGCCCCGATCTCGTCAATACGATGGCCGCGCTGCGCGAAGCCGGCGCGCGCACCGTCGCCGCCGTGAACGTGCTGCCGTCGCCGCTCGCCGACGCGTGCGAGCACCAGCTGCCGCTGCTCGCCGGCCCCGAACTGTCGGTGGCCGCGACGAAGAGCTATATCGCGATGCTGTCGCTGTCCGCGCAGATCGTCGCGTACTGGCAGCGCGACGCCGCGCTGATGACCGCACTGCGCGGCCTGCCCGACGTGCTCGCGCAGGCCGGTCAGCTCGACTGGTCGCAGGCGGTGGCCGCGCTGGCGGGTGTCGAGCGGATGATCGTGATCGGCCGCGGCCTGGGCCTCGCGATCGCGCAGGAAGCCGCGCTGAAGCTGAAGGAGACGTCCGGCATCCAGGCCGAGGCGTTCTCGAGCGCCGAAGTCCGTCACGGCCCGATGGAGCTGATCGACCGCGACTATCCGCTGCTCGTGTTCGCTCCGCCGGGGCCTGAACAGGCCGGCCTGCTGCAGCTTGCCGCGGACATGCGCGCCCGCGGCGCCGCCGTGCTGCTCGCGGCGCCCGCCGGCACACCCGGCGCGACGCTGCCGCTCGCGCAGTCCGCCCATTCGGCGCTCGACCCGATCGCCGCCATTCTTTCGTTCTACGTGATGGCGGCGGATCTCGCCGTTGCGCGCGGCCGCAATCCCGACACGCCGCGCCACCTGAACAAAGTCACCGAAACGCACTGATAGCCGAGACCGCCGATGAGACGCGCCGAGGAGTCCCAGTTGAAGAGCCCCACCCACGATCAGATCGTCCTGCTTAGCCCCCTGACGGGGCCGATCGTCGCGCTGGCCGACGTGCCCGATCCGGTGTTCTCCGGCGGGATGTTCGGCGACGGCATCGGTATCGACCCGCTCGCGGGCCAGCTCGTCGCGCCGTGCGCGGGCGTCGTGTCGCATCTCGCGCGCACGGGCCACGCGGTGACGATCACGACGCCGCAAGGCGCGGAAGTGCTGCTGCACATCGGCATCGACACGGTCGAGCTGAACGGACAGGGTTTCATCGCGCACGTCGAGGCCGGCGCGCGTGTCGAGGCCGGCACGCTGCTGATCGAGTTCGACCAGGACGCGGTGGCGCGCAGCGCGCATTCGCTCGTGTCGGTGATCGCGATCGCCAACTCGGATGCGTTCGAGGTCGTCGATCGTGCCAGCGGCTTCGCGACCGCCGGCGAGACGCCGCTGCTCGTGCTGCGTGGCAAGGGCGAAGCGGCCGTGCAGGCGGCGCAAGCCGGCGCCGCCGCGCAGAACGAAGTGCGCCGTGAAATCGTGCTGGCGCAACCAGGCGGCCTGCATGCGCGGCCGGCCGCGCGGGCGCGTGAAGCCATGCGCGGGTTCGACGCGACCGTCGACGTGCTGTTCGACGGCCGCAAGGCGTCGATCGCGAGCGTCGTCGGCCTGCTCGGCCTCGGCGCCGGCGAAGGCGCGACGGTCGAACTGGTCGGCCGTGGCGCGCATGCGCAGCAGGCCGTCGATGCGGTCGAGCACGAGCTGCTGCGCGAAGCGCACGGCGAAGTCGAGGAAAAGCCGGCGCGGCTGAAGTCGCCCGCGCCGCAGACGCTCACACGCAACGTCGGTGCTCCGCGCGACGGCGCACCGATCGACCCGAACACGCTCGCAGGCGTGTGCGCGGCGCCCGGCATCGCGGTCGGCACGCTGGTGCGTCTCGACGATGCGGAAATCGTGCCGCCCGAGCAGGCTGCCGGCACGCCGGCCACGGAAAGCCGCCAGCTCGACCAGGCGCTGAAAGCCGTCGACGCCGAACTCGACGAAACGGTGCGCAACGCATCGGCGCGCGGCGCGGTCGGCGAAGCGGGCATCTTCGCGGTGCACCGCGTGCTGCTGGAAGACCCGACGCTGATCGACGCGGCGCGCGACCTGATCAGCCTCGGCAAGAGCGCGGGCTTCGCCTGGCGCGCGACGATCCGCACGCAGATCGACACGCTGTCGAAGCTCGACGATGCGCTGCTCGCCGAACGCGCGGCCGACCTGCGCGACATCGAGAAGCGCGTGCTGCGCGCGCTCGGTCATACGAATGGTGCTGCACGTGCGCTGCCCGACGAAGCGGTGCTCGCGGCCGAGGAGTTCACGCCGTCCGACCTGTCGTCGCTCGATCGCCAGCGCGTGACCGCGCTCGTGATGGCGCGCGGCGGCGCGACGTCGCACGCGGCGATCATCGCGCGGCAGCTCGGCATTCCGGCGCTGGTTGCGGTCGGCGATGCGCTGTACGCGATTCCGGACGGCACGCAGGTCGTCGTCGATGCAAGTGCGGGCCGGCTCGAACACGCACCGACCGCGCTCGACGTCGAACGCGCGCGGCACGAACGCCAGCGCCTGGACGGCGTGCGCGAGGCGAACCGGCAACTGGCAGGTGTTGCGGCCGCGACCGTCGATGGCCGCGCGATCGAGGTCGCCGCGAACATCGCGACGCTCGACGACGCGAACACCGCGGTCGACAACGGCGCCGACGCGGTCGGCCTGTTGCGTACCGAACTGATGTTCATCCATCGCCAGGCCGCGCCGACGGTCGTCGAGCACCAGCAGAGCTACCAGTCGATCGTCGACGCGCTGCAGGGCCGCACGGCGATCATCCGCACGCTCGACGTCGGCGCCGACAAGGAGGTTGACTACCTGACGCTGCCGCCCGAACCGAACCCGGCGCTCGGCCTGCGCGGCATCCGTCTCGCGCAGGTGCGCCCCGATCTGCTCGACGATCAGCTGCAGGGCCTGCTCGCGGTGAAGCCGTTCGGCGCGGTGCGCATCCTGCTGCCGATGGTGACCGACGCGGGCGAGCTCGTGCGCCTGAAAAAGCGCATCGACGAATTCGCGCGCGCCCTGGGCCGCACCGAGCCGATCGAGGTCGGCGTGATGATCGAGGTGCCGTCCGCCGCGCTGCTGGCCGACCAGCTCGCGCAGCACGCGGATTTCCTGTCGATCGGCACCAACGACCTGACGCAGTACACGCTCGCGATGGACCGTTGCCAGGCCGATCTCGCTGCGCAATCCGACGGCCTGCATCCGGCGGTGCTGCGCCTGATCGACATCGCGGTGCGCGGCGCGGCGAAGCACGGCAAGTGGGTGGGCGTGTGCGGCGCACTCGGCGGCGATCCGCTGGCGGTGCCGATCCTGGTGGGCCTCGGCGTGACCGAACTGTCGGTCGACCCCGTATCGGTGCCGGGCGTCAAGGCGCGGGTGCGCCGTCTCGATTACCAGTTGTGCCGTCAGCGCGCGCAGGATCTGCTCGCGCTCGATTCGGCACAGGCGGTAAGGGCAGCAAGCCGCGAGGTCTGGCCGCTCGACTGAGCGTCGACGGCAGGTTCGCGACCGGTTTCAAGACGAAAGCAATTAGGTCAACGACGATTAATGACGAGACAAGGATTGGAGGACTGAATGAACGGGAATCCGTTTCTGAAAATACAGGGCCTGGGCCGGGCGCTGATGCTGCCGATCGCGGTATTGCCGGTCGCCGGCATCCTGCTGCGACTCGGCCAGCCGGACGTGTTCAACATCAAGATGATCGCCGACGCCGGCGGTGCGATCTTCGACAACCTGCCGCTGCTGTTCGCGATCGGCGTGGCGGTCGGTTTCGCGAAGGACAACAACGGCGTGGCGGCCCTCGCGGGCGCGATCGGTTACCTGATCGAAACCGCGATCATGAAGGACATCGATCCCAAGCTGAACATGGGCGTGCTGTCCGGGATCATCGCGGGTGTGGTCGCGGGCCTGCTGTACAACCGCTACAAGGACATCAAGCTGCCGGACTACCTCGCGTTCTTCGGCGGCAAACGGTTCGTGCCGATCATCACGGGGCTGGTGTGCGTGATACTCGGCATCGCGTTCGGGTACGTGTGGCAGCCGGTCCAGCATCTGATCGACGCGGCCGGCCAGTGGCTGACGACGGCGGGCGCGATCGGTGCGTTCGTGTTCGGCTTCCTGAACCGCCTGCTGCTCGTCACGGGCCTGCACCACATCATCAACTCGCTCGCATGGTTCGTGTTCGGCAACTTCACGCCGCCCGCCGGCGGCGAGATCGTGCACGGCGACCTGCACCGCTTCTTCGCGGGCGACCCGACCGCGGGCACCTTCATGGCCGGCTTCTTCCCGATCATGATGTTCGGCCTGCCGGCCGCGTGTCTCGCGATGCTGCACGAAGCGCCGAAGGAACGCCGCGCGATGGTCGGTGGCCTGCTGTTCTCGATGGCGCTCACGTCGTTCCTGACCGGTGTGACCGAGCCGATCGAATTCAGCTTCATGTTCCTCGCACCGGTGCTGTACGTGATCCACGCGGTGCTGACGGGCCTGTCGCTCGCGATCTGCCAGATCCTCGGCGTGAAGCTCGGCTTCACGTTCTCGGCCGGCGCGATCGACTACGTGCTGAACTACGGGCTGTCGACGAAAGGCTGGATCGCGATCCCGCTCGGCATCGCGTACGGCGCCGCGTACTACGGGCTGTTCCGCTTCTTCATCCGCAAGTTCAACATGGCCACGCCGGGCCGTGAGCCGGCATCGGCCGATGCGGCCGCGCAGTCGTATGCATCGGGCGGCTTCGTCGCGCCGGCTGCAGGTGCCGCTGCGGTTGCCGCCGCACCGCGTGCGCAACGCTACATCGCCGCGCTCGGCGGGGCAGGCAACCTGTCGGTCGTCGACGCGTGCACGACGCGCCTGCGCCTGACCGTCGTCGATCCGGAGAAGGTCTCGGAGCCGGAACTGAAGTCGATCGGCGCGCGCGGCGTGCTCAAGCGCGGCGGCAACAGCGTGCAGGTGATCATCGGGCCGGAGGCCGACATCATTGCCGACGAGATGCGTGCGGCCATCGGCAGCGGCGCGGCAGGCGCGGCATCGACGGCGACGGCCGCCGCCGCACAGCCCGTCACGGGCGCGGCCGCCGGCCCGCTCGATCCGGAGCCGACGCGCTGGCTCGCGGTGTTCGGCGGCGCGACCAACGTCGTGTCGCTCGACGCGGTCGCGACCACGCGCCTGCGGGTGGTCGTGCGCGATCCGTCGGCCGTCGATCGCGAGCGTCTCGGTGCGCTCGACGTCGCATGGGTGTCGCTCGACACGTTCCATATCGTCTGCGGCAACGCGGCGGCGCGCTATGCCGAACAGCTCGGCGCGCGCCTGCCGCCGTCGGGCAGCGGGGCGGCCGCACAACCGGCCTGATGCTGATGCGATGAAACCGATCCGATCCGCGCTGCGGGTTCGGGCCGGCCGGTAAAAAGAAAACGGCTTGCGATGCGTCGCAAGCCGTTTTTCTTTGGTGCGGGTGATGGATGATGCGATGCGCCCGCGCGCATCGTGCATCGCGCATCACCTCGTCACTCAGCCGCTCACGGATTCGTCAGCGTGAAGGTTGGCTTCCGGTAGCCGACGCCGGCCCGGTCGAGCTTCGGCAATTCGCGTTGCGTGAGCAGCGTCGCGAAGCCGGCCCAGTCGCGCTGCAGCGCGGCCGTGTCGACGTGATGCGTGTCGCCGCGCCTGAAGCGCACGCCGGCCGCATACGGCAGCTCCCAGTCGGCCCGGTGCCACGCGCGCTCGGCGAGCGCGAGCAGCCGCGGATAGGCCATGTATTCGAGGAAGGTGTCGTTGCGCATCACCTCACCCCACGCCTGCCCCTGCATGCCTTCGATGCGCGGCGCGGGGCCCGTGCCCGTCACCTCGAACGTGTTGCCGTCACGGTCGCCCATCACTTCGGCGTTCTGCGGCAGGTTCTCCGGCGCGAGCGAGAACACCTTGTACTCGTCCGTCGCGTGCGAGCCCCAGTAGTAGCCGCGCTCGCGCGGGTTGAGCGTGTACGGGAAGTCGAAGTACAGGTAGTCGGGCAGCGCGAGCACCGTCAGGTAGCCCTTGCCGCTCAGGTCGCGCGCGCTGTCCGAGGCGCCCCAGAAGATCGTGTCCCACAGCGACACCATCACGTGGCGCGTGCTGAAGTCCTGCGGCCCGTTCGCATGCTTGATGCCGTCCTGCCACGCGGCCATCGTGTCGATCCCGTTCGCGCTGACCGCCGCGCTCACCTGTTGCGCGAAACGTGTCGGCAACTCGTCGATCGACTTGATCTCGCCGCGCTGGAGCAGTGCCGTGCATGCGGGCGAACGCGCCCACGGCTTGTCCTGCGCGGCGAGGTCGATGCGCCCCTTGTTCGGATCGGTGCCGTTCAGCGGCTGGAAGCCCCCGCCGAGGAAGATGTTCTTCGCCTCGTCGCCGCCGTAGTGCCAGGTATGCAGCGGCGCCTGCGCGTCGGCATGCATCGCCGCAATCTCGCGGATCACCTTCGACGCGAAATTGAGCGCGCCCGGCACGCACGGGTTCAGGTCGCTGCGCCGGTCGTAGAACTGCACCGTCGTCAGGTTCGACGTGTCCTGCGGATCGATCAGCCGGTATGCGTTCGCTTCCTGCTCGCGACCGGCCGCATGCAGCCGCCTGTAGCGTGCCTCCATCGTCACGACGGCCGCCCGCGCATGCGCGGGCATGTCGATCTCGGGGATGATCTCGACGAAATGCGCGGCCGCGTAGCGCACCAGCGACACGTAGTCGTCGCGCGTCAGGTAGCCGCCGCCGGAGCGGTTGTCCGGGCCGGAGCCGAGTTGCGGCAGCAGGCAGCGCGTCTCGCTCGGGTCGTGGCAGCGGCGCCCGCCGATCTCGGTGAGTTCGGGCAGGCCGGGAATCTCGATGCGCCAGCCCTCGTCGTCGGACAGATGCAGGTGCAGACGGTTGAGCTTGTACGCGCTCATCTGGTCGATCAGCCGGCGCAGCGTCGCCGGGTGCTTGAAGTTGCGTGCGAGATCGACGTGCATTCCGCGATGCGTGAAGCGCGGCGCATCCTCGACCAGCATTGCCGGAATCGGGCCGCCGCCGGCGGGCGCGAGCGAGTAGAGCGTCTGCACGCCGTAGTAGAGGCCGGCACGATCGTAGCCTTCGATCAGCACGCCGCGCGGCCCGATCGCGAGCCGGTAGCCGCCCGGCGTCGCGATGTCGGCCGGCAGCCGGCGCGGCGCGACGGCACCGCGCACCGGCACGCGTGCGCCGTCGAGACCGAGTGTCGTTGCGCGCTCGCGCAGCGTCGCGACTTGCGCGTCCGGCAGATCGGGCAGCGCGAGCTCGACGCCGCGCAGGTCGAGCGTGCCGGGTAGCGGCTGTTCGCGCCTCACGCTCGGCAGCGCGCGGCTCGCGTCGGGCCGCGCGGCCACGGGTGGCGCGTTGCCGGTCGAGTTGTTCTGCGCATCGGCCGGCAGCGATTCGACGTAGCGCAGCTCGTCGTCGGTGTCGTTGTAGCGGAGCACGGCGGGCCGTGCGCCGTCGACGACCACGTACGGGCGCGGGATCACGTCGCTGTAGCGCAGCAGCCAGTATTCGGCGACGAACGGCAGCTCGATGCGCTCGCCCGGTGCCAGCCGCACCGAGCCCGGTTGCGGCGTCAGTTCGTACAGGTCGCCGGTGAGCCGCCGCAGCGCGAAGCCGGGGCGATCGATTCGCAGCAGGCGGCGGATGCTGTGCAGGTAGAGCTTCCAGCCGCCATCGGCGATCGCCTGGTGGCCGCGGTTCTGCAGGATCAGGCGGCCGGTCGCGCAGGCCGCGCCGTCGGCGCCGAGATCGGCGCACGGCACGCCGGCCGCGGCCGCGTGATTGTTGTCGACGGCGACGCGCAACGCGAGGCCGTTCGACAGCCGAGCCGCGAGCTCGGCCGGCGGCACGGGTGGACGGACGGCGCCGGCCGTCGCGACCGCCGCGCTCGACGCCGGCAGCGCGCCGAGCGCAACCGGCGACAGGGCCGCGATCAGCAGGCCGGCAAACAGGGTGGACAAGGTTCGGTTCATGCGGACTCCTGAGACAAAAGGGGGCGTAGCGGCGTCACGGGATGACGTCGCTGCGAACGGGTCTTTCAACGGAGCTGCGGGGACAACAGGGTGCGCGGGCGATGCGGCTGCCCCGCGCGCAGTCGGCACGCGGGCGCGTGCGTTACGGAACGGGTGGCGGGCAGGCGTGCCGGTCGGATCGGCGCGGGCGGGTGCGCGTCTTCATCGGCGGCGCACGACAGCGGCTGCTGCTGATGGTGATGCCGTGACGACGTGCCCATCGGCAAAGGCGCGCGCGCGACCTGCACGGCCGATGACGGCAGCACTCGCCGACGATGCACGACTGGCCGCCCCGCGCCGACGACGAGAAGGCGCGCCAGCGCGCGCCACATACGGGATTCGCATGTCTCCCCCACCCGGAAGGATTCGGCCTGTCAGCGGCCGTGTCCAAAGATCTTATGAAACCTTTTATTGGTATTCAAGTGGTATCAATCTGGCGCTAAATTGGCATCGCCCCGGCGGCCCTGTCCAGACGGCAGGACGAAAAAAAACCTCGCGCGAGGCGAGGTTCCTTCGGGACGGCGGCGGCGCGATCGGCCGCGCGCGCGTCAGTCGTGGCGAACGCGTGCTTCCTGCGTCTTCTGCCGTGCTTCGAGCCACATCGCATTGACGATGCCGAACGACAGCGCGACGCCGATACCGAGAATCCAGCTGAAATACCACATGATCCGACTCCTTGCGAAACGGTGGGCGAGGGCGCATGCGCGCCCGGCCCGGTTCAAAGCATCAATACATCGAATGCTTGTTCTCTTCGAGCACCTCGCGCGTGACCTTGCCGCGCATCACGCGATACACCCAGCCCGTGTAGAGCAGGACGATCGGCAGGAACACGATCACCGCGAACAGCATCACCTGCAGCGTCATGTGGCTCGACGTCGAATCCCACACGGTCAGGCTGCTGCGCGGGTCGAGCGACGACGGCATGATGAACGGGAACATCGAGAAGCCGGCGGTCAGGATCACGCCGGCGATCATCAGGCCGGTGCAGAAGAACGCCGTCTTCTCCTGCTTCGAACCGGCGAGCAGCAGCGCGACCAGGCCGCCCGCGATCGCGACGACGGGCGCTGCGATCATCCACGGGAATTCGCCGTAGTTCGCGAGCCACAGGCCCGAGCCAGCGGCGACGTCCTTGAGCAGCGGGTTCGCGACGGTGTCGGTCGGTGCGGCGTGCGTGATGTGGAAGCCGCCGATGGTCGACGCGACCAGCACGCCGGCCAGCACGAACAGCACGACCGCGAGGAACGACGCCACGCGCAGCGCGACCGACGCACGGCGCGCGATCACGCCGTCCGTCTTCATCTTGATGAAGGCCGCACCGTGCGCGACGAGCATCGTCAGGCTGACGAGCCCGCACAGCAGCGCGAACGGGTTCAGCAGCGCCCAGAAGCCGCCGTAGTAGGTCACGCGCAGGTCGCTGTCGAACTTGAACGGCACGCCTTGCAGCAGGTTGCCGAACGCGACGCCGAACACGAGCGCCGGCACGAAGCCGCCGGCGAACAGGCCCCAGTCCCAGCCTGCGCGCCAGCGCGGGTCGGGCCGCTTGCTGCGGTAGTCGAAGCCCACCGGCCGAAAGAACAACGCGAACAGCACGAGCAGCATCGCGAAGTAGAAGCCGGAGAACGACGCCGCGTAGACGAGCGGCCAGGCCGCGAACATCGCGCCGCCGGCCGTGATCAGCCACACCTGGTTGCCTTCCCACGTCGCGCCGACGGTGTTGACGATGATGCGGCGTTCCTCGTCGGTCTTGCCGAGGAACGGCAGCAGCGCGGTCGCGCCCATGTCGAAGCCGTCGGTGACGGCGAAGCCGATCAGCAGCACGCCGACGAGCAGCCACCAGATCAGCTTGAGAGTTGCATAGTCCATAGCGATTCCTTGTTCCGTTTCAGGTGCGTGCTCACGCCGGGGCGCGCTCGCTGGCGGCCGCGATTTCGTGGTGATAGCGGCCGGTATGCAGCGACGACGGGCCGAGGCGCGCGTACTTGAACATCAGCTTGATCTCGATGACGAACAGCGCGGTATAGAACAGGATGAAGCCCGCGAGACTCAGGTACAGGTCGCTCGGCTGCAGGCTCGACGCGGACAGGTGCGTCGGCAGCACGCCGGCGATCGTCCACGGCTGGCGGCCGAGCTCGGCGACGATCCAGCCGAATTCGATCGCGATCCACGGCAGCGGGATCGCCCACACCGCATAGCGGAGGAACCAGCGGCGGTTGTCCTGCAGCAGTTCGCGGCGCGCGCAGAACCAGAACGCGGCGATGAACGTCGCGACGAACAGGAAGCCGAGGGCCACCATGATCCGGAACGAGAAGAACACGGGCGCGACCGGCGGGATCGTCTTCTTCGCGGCGGCCTTGATCTGCTCGGGCGTCGCGTCGACCACGTTCGGCGTGAACTGCTTGAGCATCAGCCCGTAGCCGAGATACTGCTTGTGCTGGTCGAACAGCGCGCGGGTCGCGTCGCTCGTATCGCCCTGCTTGATCTTCTGCAGCGCGCCGTACGCGACCATCCCGCTCTGGATGTGCTCCTCGCTGTGCTTCGCGAGCTCGCGCAGGCCGATCACCGGTTCGTCGATCGAGCGCGTCGCGATCAGGCCGAGCGCGTACGGGATCTTGATCGCATAGTCGGTGCGCTGTTCTTCCTGGTTCGGGATGCCGATCAGCGTGAACGATGCGGGTGCCGGCTGCGTTTCCCACTCGGATTCGATCGCGGCGAGCTTCATCTTCTGCACTTCGCCGGTCGTATAGCCAGATTCGTCGCCGAGCACGATCACGCAGAGCGTTGCCGCGAGGCCGAAGCCGGCCGCGACCGCGAACGAGCGCAGCGCGAAGTCGATGTCGCGTTTCTTCAGCAGGTACCACGACGACACGCCGAGCACGAACATCGCCGCCGACACATAGCCGGCCGACACCGTGTGCACGAACTTCACCTGCGCGACCGGGTTGAACAGCACGTCGAACAGGCTCGTCATCTCCATGCGCATCGTCTGGTAGTTGAACTCGGCGCCGACCGGGTTGTTCATCCAGCCGTTCGCGACGAGGATCCACAGTGCGGACAGGTTCGAGCCGAGCGCGACGAGGAACGTGACCATCAGGTGCTTGACCTTCGACAGGCGGTTCCAGCCGAAGAAGAACAGGCCGACGAACGTCGATTCGAGGAAGAACGCCATCAGGCCTTCGACCGCGAGCGGTACGCCGAAGATGTCGCCGACATAGTGCGAGTAGTACGACCAGTTCGTGCCGAACTGGAATTCGAGCGTGATGCCGGTCGTCACGCCCATCGCGAAGTTGATCCCGAACAGCTTGCCCCAGAACTGGGTCATGTCCTTGTAGACCTGTTTGCCGGTCATCACGTACACCGCTTCCATGATGACGAGCAGCCAGGACAGGCCGAGCGTCAGCGGCACGAACAGGAAGTGGTAGAGCGCCGTGATGCCGAACTGCAGACGTGACAGATCGACGACTTCACTACTTATCATGGTGGTCTCCCTCGGTAGATGCAGGCGCCGGTACCGAGAGCAGCTTCTCGGCGACAGCGGCAGGCGGCAACGACATGTGCTTGGCCTGCGGATGATTGAAGAATGCGTATTTGAGCGACATCAGGAGGATCAGCTTGACGATCAGCACCAGGGTGATGTCGCGGGCGAGGGTCGGTCCGCGTGCCCACGCGGCGATGCGCGCGCGCCAGCCGATCGTACCGGCCGGCCGCGCGGGAGGCGGCGCAGGCTCTTTATTGATCGAGATCAAGGTAATTATCCTGAATCGATTTAAGTCTGATTTGGGGCGACTTTACGTCGGATTTATGACGGCCGTGAAGCTGTTTTAATCCTTTTGCGCCTGACATGCCAATTTTAAAAGCACGGCTTTCCGATGCCGAGTGCTGCGCTGCGGCAGACCGTCGCGAAACCCGGGCCGAAACTTGAGGCAGATCAAGGTTATGCGGAAGGGGGCGCCAAACGGCCTATTACCTGACGAATCAGGTCAATTAATCCGCACTGAAACGCGCCGAGAAACGAACGAAGCGGCGAATGAAAAGCAGGGGAAAAGGGCGAAAAAAAACCGCTGCCGGTCGGGCAGCGGTTTTTGATGAAGCGCTCTAAATCGCAGCGATTTATGCGTATTCGGCGAGGGCGGTGCGCATCTTTTTCATTGCGCTCGCTTCGATCTGGCGGATGCGCTCTGCCGACACACCGAACTCGGCGGCGAGATCGTGCAGCGTCGAGCCGCCCGAGCCGTCGTCATCGACGTTCAGCCAGCGCGCCTCGATGATGCGGCGGCTGCGCGCGTCGAGTGCGCCGAGTGCCTGCGCGATGCCGTCCGTCTGCAGCGTGTCGCGCTGACGCGCGGCCAGCACGGCGGTCGGTTCGTTGTGCGAGTCGGCCAGGTAGGCGATCGGCGCGTACGACTCCTCGCCGTCCTCGACCTGCCCTTCGAGCGCGATGTCGCCACCGGACAGGCGCGTTTCCATTTCGGTCACGTCTTCGCGCTTGACGTTGAGTTCCTTCGCGAGGCCGTCGATTTCCTCGGGCGTCATTGCCTGCAAGCCTTTCTTGTGGCTGCGCAGGTTGAAGAACAGCTTGCGCTGCGCCTTCGTCGTCGCGACCTTCACCGTGCGCCAGTTGCGCAGGATGTACTCGTGAATCTCGGCCTTGATCCAGTGGATCGCGTACGACACCAGGCGCACGTTTTGCGCCGGGTCGAAGCGCTTCACCGCCTTCATCAGGCCGATGTTGCCTTCCTGGATCAGGTCGCCGTGCGGGAGGCCGTAGCCGAGATAGTTGCGCGAGATCGACACGACGAGCCGCAGGTGCGACAGCACGAGGCGGCGTGCCGAGTCGAGGTTGTTGCCTTCGCGGAATTCGGTCGCGTACTGGCGTTCCTCTTCCGGCGTCAGCAGCGGAATGCGATTGACGGCCTGGATATACGCGTCGATGTTGCCAAGCTGGCCCGGCAACATCGATTGGGCTGCGAGCGCCAGCGAGCCTGCCGATGCGGCCTTGGCCGGCGTGGGGCTCAGGGTGTTCGGGAGGGTCAGGGCGTTGCTCACTAAAAAACTCCTTTGGAATCAGGGACAAACCCCCGGTCTCGGATGAGATTCCGGGAGCCATCTTAGCACTCCCGGAAACCGAGTGCTAATTCCTTAGAGCAAGCGTGGGCATCGGAGTTCCCGCTTTTTCTATCGAGCATGTCGAGTCGATAGTCTATTCTGCGACACAGGGCGCGACGCGAAGTTCCGTAAGCCGTTGTTTCTGATGGCAATCGGTAGACGATTTCGATTTTTGTCGTTTCGGAAGCAAGCCATTTCGCTTTGTGATGCCGATCCGAAAAGTCCTTTACCATACCATTCAGTTCGCTTGAGCCGGCCGAAGCGGCTGGCTCCATTCAACCCACAAAGTTGGAGTGACAGATGAACAATAAGAAGAATCGCCGGCCCCGCAGCCGGCTGGCGCTGCACGCGATGCTGGCGGCGTCCCTTCTGGGCGGATCGGGCGCGGCATGCGCGGATCGATGGGGGATTCAGGCGGGCGGCGGCTTTTCGGATCGCCATGGGGTCGACAAGGCCGATCTCGGCGTGGTGTGGGATCCGGGCTGGAACTGGTGGGAAATCGGCGGCTGGCACTTCGCGTTCGTCGTGGAAGGGCACGCCGGCTACTGGCACACGGGCGGCAACGTCCACAGCAGTATCGGGGAATTCGGCGTGACGCCGATGTTCCGCTTCATCAAGAGCGCCGGGGAGATTCGCCCGTTCATCGAGGCCGGCGGCGGCGTCAGGCTGCTGACGCACCCGACGATCTCGGATCGCTTCTCGCTGGGCACCGCATTCCAGTTCGCGCCGACGGCGGGGGTGGGCGTGCAGTTCGGCCAACGGCAACAGTATCAGGTCGGCTACCGTTTTGAACATGTGTCTAACGCGGGTATCAAAGAGCCGAATCCTGGTATAAATTTCCACCAGTTCTACTTGCAGTACAACTTCTGATCCGCACGCCCGCGCACGGCGTGCGCGTTGCCGAGGAGTCAGGCGATGGCGAAGGTGGTCGATGCGATCCGCGCGCTCGAGCGCGATCGGTTCCGGGCGATGGTGGACGGGGACGGCGAGGCGCTCGACACGCTTTTGTCGGACAAGGTGTTCTTCGTCCATACCAACGGCAAACGCGAAACCAAGCAGCAGTTCATCGACGCCATCGTCGCCGGCCGCCGCCGCTATCGCCAGATCGAGATCCAGTCGCAGGACGTGCTGCCGGTCGGCGATGAAACCTGCGTCGTCACCGGGCGCGCGTTGATCGAGATGGAAACGAACAACGGCGGCCTGGTCTTCCCGATTGCCTATACCTCCGTCCACACCCACGAACAGGGCCGCTGGAGCCTGTTCGCGTGGCAGGCGACGCGGTGCGCGACCGAGACATGAGCGCGCGTGGCGCTCCTTTTCATGTCCCGACCGAAGCGGCCTTCTGAGCCGCTTTTTGTTGCCTCGTGCGGCGCGGATCGCGCGGCGCACGGGCGGTCACGCCCCGCTCGCTGACGTTTGAACCCTGAAACGGAACCCGCCGCTCAGGCTGCCGCGCGGCGATCCGCGCAGTGCCAGGCCGAGCGGTTGATCGCGCTGACCACCGCGTCGAGCGCGGCGCTCGCCGCATCGGCGTGCAGGCCGACGCCGTGCCGCAGCGGCGCATCGCCGACCCGGCAGCCGACCGATACCGCGATTCGTCCGTCCGTCGTGCGGGCGTGTTCGCACGACGCGACGTCGATCGTCGCGCCGGCGGCCGCCGCGAATGCCGCGGCCAAACGTCGCACGGCCTCGTCGGGCGTCGTATCCGCCGCGGGCGCTGCCGCGATCTCGCGGTTTTGCCAGCGCGCGCCGTTGCCGTGTCGCGCGGCCGGCCCGTCGGTGTCGAAGAATTCGCGCGCGAACAGCGCGCAGATCGCATCGCCCGTCACTTCCTCGCCGGACGCGTCGGCGAGCGTCTGCACCGCATGGCTGAATTCGATCTGCACGCGGCGCGTCGGCGTGAAGCCCATCCCGCGTTCGAGCAGGAACGTCGCGCCGCCCTTGCCGGACTGGCTGTTCACGCGGATCACCGCGTCATAGCTGCGGCCGAGGTCGGCCGGGTCGATCGGCAGGTACGGCACTTCCCAGGCCGCGTCGGGGCGCTGTTGCGCGAAGCCCTTGCGGATCGCGTCCTGGTGCGAGCCCGAGAACGCGGTGAACACGAGGTCGCCCGCGTACGGGTGGCGCGGATGCACGGGAATCTGGTTGCAGCGTTCGACGACGCGGCGCACCGCATCGATGTCGGAGAAATCGAGGCCCGGATCGATGCCCTGCGTATAGAGATTCAGCGCGAGCGTGACGAGATCGACGTTGCCGGTGCGTTCGCCATTGCCGAACAGGCAGCCCTCGATGCGGTCGGCGCCCGCGAGCAGCGCGAGTTCGGCCGCCGCGACCGCGGTGCCGCGATCGTTGTGCGGATGCACGGACAACACGATGCTGTCGCGGTACGCGAGGTTGCGGTCCATCCACTCGATCTGGTCGGCAAACACGTTCGGGCTCGCGGCTTCGACGGTGGCCGGCAGGTTGACGATCATCTTGTGATCGCGGGTCGGCCGCCAGGTCTGCGCGACCGCGTCGCAGATCTCGCGCGCGAACGTCAGCTCGGTCATGCTGAAGGTTTCCGGCGAGTACTGGAACGTCCATTGCGTGTCGGGGCGCGCGGCGGCGTGCTCCTTGATGATGCGCGTGCCGTCGATCGCGAGCGCCTTCACGTCGGCCTTCGACATCCCGAACACGATGCGGCGGAACGAAGGGCACACCGCGTTGTACAGGTGCACGATCGCGCGCGGCACGCCTTCGAGCGCGTCGAACGTGCGGGCGATCAGGTCCTCGCGCGCCTGCACGAGCACTTCGATCGTCACGTCGTCGGGAATCCGCTTGTCGTCGATCAGCTTGCGGACGAAATCGAAGTCGGTTTGCGACGCCGACGGAAAACCGACTTCGATCTCCTTGAATCCGATCGCGACCAGCATCTCGAAGAACTCGAGCTTCTGCTCGATGCTCATCGGCTCGATCAGCGACTGGTTGCCGTCGCGCAGGTCGGTGCTCATCCAGACGGGCGCGCGCTCGATGGTGCGCGACGGCCATTTGCGGCCATTGAGGCGGACGGGCTCGAACGGACGGTACTTGTCTTGCGGATTGCGCTGCATCTTCTGGACCTCGGGTCTCAAGTCGCGAGCGAAGACGGGCGGCATGGGCGACGGTTGGCGCTGCCTCGCTCCGCGGCACGTGAACGCGCTGCGGATGCGGATGATCTTCGCGAGTCGGCCGACGGATAGACGGACGAATGCTGACGACTTCGGGTTGTAAAAACTACGAGAGGGGTACGGCGAGGAACTGCTGGGAGGGACCGTGCGGACAGCACACGGCGCTACGAAAGCCTTAGGCTAGTCGTAGCGATAGCGGCCGCGCTAGGCGGCCGGAGGTAATTCGGAGGGTGTTCGGAAAGGAACGCATGACAGCAACTCTATGCCAGGATGCGCTCGCGTGTCAAATGCCCCGCAAGCGGGGCCGGTTCGCGAGCGTGCCGTCAGCGTGCGATGCGGGCGATCTGCACGATCGTCGCGACCTGCCGGGCGACCGTGTCGGGCACCGGCACTTCGCCGCGCAATACGGCGTCGGTCCATGCGGCCGTCGTGGCCGCATCGCGCGATTCGGGCAGGGGAACCGGGGGCGCATCGGTCGACGAGCGTTCGGCCTCGATCAGCGTGTCGCACGCGCCGTCGTGCAGCCAGTCGACCTGCACCTGGCGCCGCGTATCGGCAACGGCTTCGCCCTCGGTGCCGCGTGCCAGCAGCGCGCCGCCGAGCGCGGCATCCGGATGGTCGCGGAACAATTGCGCCAGGCTGTCGCGGTACGGCGGGTGCGTGTAGTTGACGAGCCGCAGGCCGGCCGGCGCGAACGGCTGCAGGATCTTCACGAGCGTGTGCGTCGAGTTGCGCACGCCGAGCACGCTGCGCATCGACAGCAGGCGTGCGATGCGCGGCGCCAGCACCTCGATCGACGCGAACGCGACGCGGCGCTCGGCGAGCATGTCCTCGATGGCATCGTGCGAAGCCGACGGTGCGAGCGACAACGCCGAGAAGATCTCGGCGCTCGTCACGCGGCCCGGATCCTGCTCGACGCCGTGCACGAGCACCGGCACACCTTCGCGCGCGAGCAGCAGCGCGAGCAGCGGCACGAGGTTCGGCTGCTTGCGCGCGCCGTTGTAGCTCGGGATCGACACCGGGCGGAACGCGGCATCCTGCACGTGCACCGGCTCGAACGACGCCTGCGCGGCGGCGAGCATCGCGGCCAGCTCGTCGGCGGATTCGCCTTTCAGCCGATAGGCGATCAGGATCGCGCCGAGTTCGACGTCCGACACGCGCGCGTCGAGCATCGCGCGATAGAGCTCGAACGTGTCCTCGGCGGACAGCGCGCGTGCGCCGTGCGGGCCGCGGCCGATTTCCTTGATGAAGCGGGCGCACGGGAACGGAACGGCGGCGGGATCGTGGGAAGCGGTCATCGGGGCGTGGGGCGGGCGGCCGGCATCGGGCCGCGCTGTGAGCGGTGAGGAATGCCCCGAGTATCGCACGGGTGCGGCTGCCTTCAGGCGAGGCCGCTCGGCGCGGCGCGCTACACTCTGATTCCCGGCGGTGCGCGCCGGCTGCGCCGTGCCCGTGCCGTCGCCGG
This sequence comes from Burkholderia sp. HI4860, assembly GCF_002223045.2. NCBI lineage: Bacteria > Pseudomonadati > Pseudomonadota > Betaproteobacteria > Burkholderiales > Burkholderiaceae > Burkholderia > Burkholderia sp. HI4860. The sequence continues at coordinate 2,327,023 of NZ_NKFO02000003.1, forward strand.
CCGAATACGACTACGAGAGACATCCCATGAAGCTTTACAGCTATTTCCGCAGTTCCGCGTCGTACCGCGTGCGGATCGCCCTGAACCTGAAGCAGCTGCCGTTCGACTATGTCCCCGTGCACATGCTGCGCGACGGCGGCGAGCAACTGAAGGACGCATACCGCGCGCTGAATCCGGATGCGGTCGTACCGACGCTGACCGACGGCGACGCGACGCTGCAGCAGTCGCTCGCGATCATCGAATATCTCGAGGAAACCCATCCGGAACCGGCGCTGCTGCCGAAGCAGCCTGTCGATCGCGCGTATGTGCGCGCGGTCGCGCTGCAGATCGCGTGCGAAATCCATCCGCTCAACAACCTGCGCGTGCTGAAGTACCTGAAACACACGCTGCAGGTGCCCGAGGAGGCGAAGAACGCGTGGTACCGGCACTGGATCGAGGCGGGCTTCGAGACGCTCGAGACGCGTCTCGCGAACGATCCGCGCACCGGCAAGCTGTGCTTCGGCGACACGCCGACGCTTGCCGACGTGTGCCTCGTGCCGCAGGTGTTCAATGCGAACCGCTTCTCGATCGATACGACGCGCTATCCGACGATCCAGCGGATCGTCGACCATGCGTCGACGCTCGATGCGTTCAAGGCCGCCGAGCCCGGCGCGCAGCCCGACGCCGAATGAGCGCGGCGCGCCCGGGCCCACGCATGACCGGGCGCGCATGAAAAAAGGGCGCCCGAAGGCGCCCTGTGCGATGCGTGCCCGCGGTGTTCAGCCGAGCAGCGCGTCCGCGAATTCGACCGCGCTGAACGGTTGCAGGTCCTCGACCTTCTCGCCGACGCCGATGAAGTAGACCGGCACCGGGCGCTGCCGCGCGATCGCAGCGAGAATCCCGCCCTTCGCGGTGCCGTCGAGCTTCGTGACGATGAGGCCGGTGAGGCCGAGCGCGTCGTCGAATGCCTTGACCTGCGTGAGCGCGTTCTGGCCGGTGTTCGCGTCGATCACCAGCAGCACTTCATGCGGCGCGCCGTCGTGCGCCTTCGAGATCACGCGCTTCACCTTCTTCAGCTCTTCCATCAGGTGGAGCTGCGTCGGCAGGCGGCCGGCCGTGTCGGCCATCATCACGTCGATCTTGCGCGCGCGCGCGGCGCTGACCGCGTCGAAGATCACTGCGGCCGGATCGCCGCTTTCCTGCTGCACGACCGTCACGTTGTTGCGCTCGCCCCAGACCGCCAGCTGTTCGCGCGCGGCCGCACGGAACGTGTCGCCCGCGGCCAGCAGCACCGACTGGTCGAAGCTCTGCAGATGCTTCGCGAGCTTGCCGATGCTGGTTGTCTTGCCGGCGCCGTTCACGCCGGTGATCATCATCACGAGCGGCTGCGCGCGGCCGAGCATCAACGATTTCTCGAGCGGCGTCAGCAGCTCGACGAGCAGGTCGTGCAGCGCGGATTTCACCTGCTGCGGGTCGGTCAGGCGGCCCGCGCGCACCTTTTCGCGCAGCGCGCCGAGCAGGTACTCGGTCGCGTCGACGCCCGCGTCGGACATCAGCAGCGCGGTTTCGAGTTCCTCGTACAGATCCTCGTCGATCTTCGTGTTGACGAACACGCCGGTGATGCTCGAGCCCGTCTTGGCGAGCCCCGTTTTCAGGCGCGCGAGCCACGATTTCTTCGCGGTGGCGTCCTGCAGCGGCGGCGGGACGATTTCGACCGTCTCGACGACTTCGTCGCGGCCGTCGTTGGTCGGCGTGACCGTCATCACGACGGCCGGCGCGGCCGGTTGCGCGGGCGCTTGCGGCACGTCGGCCGCGGGCGGGGCCTCGACCGCGGGCGCATCGGACGGTTCGTCCGTTTGCTGCGCGTCGGCCGATTGCGATTCCGCCGGATCGGGCTCCTGCGTTTTCTTGAATCGTTTGAAGAAGCTGAACATGGTCTGACGTCGGGAAGAGGGCGGGCCGCCGCCAGGGGCGGGCACCGGACGGGCCGTTCTGCGTTCGCGCGGGCGCGGCGCACGGCGGCCGAAACCGTGCATTTTATCAGTGCGGCGTGGCGCTCGCGCCAGCGCGCATCGCCGCTGTGGTAACGTGCGCCTGTTTAGCGGTGCGCCCCCGCGCGCGCCCGGTCCCTCCGTCGTCGATATTCCGTATGTCCCGTTCCTCTCCCGGCCGCCCGGCGGCCCCTTCTGGCCGCGGCAAGCCGCACACGATCCGCATCATCGGCGGTGACTGGAAACGCACGCCGCTCGCGGTGCTCGATCTGGACGGCCTGCGGCCGACCCCCGATCGCGTACGCGAGACGCTGTTCAACTGGCTCGGCCAGGATCTCGAAGGCCGGCGTTGCCTCGACCTGTTCGCAGGCACCGGTGCGCTCGGTTTCGAGGCGGCGTCGCGCGGCGCGGCGAGCGTCGTGATGGTCGAGCGCCATCCGCGCGCGGCGCAGCAACTGCGTGCGATCAAGGACAAGCTCGGTGCACGTGCGGTCGAGGTCGCGGAGGCGGACGCGCTGCGGCTCGCGGCCGGGCTCACGCCGGGCGCGTTCGATGTCGTGTTCCTCGATCCGCCGTTCGACGATCTGCCCGTGCTCGAGCGCGCGATTGCGCTGGCGGCGCCGCTCGTCGCGGCGGGCGGTGCGCTGTACGTCGAGACGGGGGCCGAGCTCGATCCCGCCGCGCACGACGCGCTCGCGGGCTGGGAAGTCGTGAAGCACGGCAAGGCCGGTGCGGTTCACTATCATTTGCTGCGGCGCGAAAATGATGAATAATGCGCGTTCCATACGAGGCGGCGCGCCGCAAAGGCGACGCAAGCCCATCTCGGCAGCGGCGTGCGCATCGCACGGCTGCCATCCCGTTTGCGTGATGACAGGAGGAGCGACATGGTAGTCGCCGTGTATCCCGGTACGTTCGATCCGCTGACGCGCGGGCACGAAGACCTCGTGCGGCGTGCGTCGAGCATTTTTGATACGCTGGTGGTCGGTGTGGCCGACAGCCGCGCGAAAAAGCCGTTCTTCTCGCTCGAAGAACGTCTGACGATTGCGAACGAGGTGCTCGGCCATTATCCGAACGTGAAGGTGATGAGTTTCACCGGCCTCCTGAAGGATTTCGTCCGCACCAACAATGCGCGCGTGATCGTGCGCGGCCTGCGCGCCGTGTCCGATTTCGAATATGAGTTCCAGATGGCCGGGATGAACCGCTACCTGCTGCCCGACGTCGAGACGATGTTCATGACGCCGTCCGATCAGTACCAGTTCATCTCGGGGACGATCGTGCGCGAAATCGCGCAGTTGGGCGGCGATGTCAGCAAGTTCGTATTTCCGTCCGTCGAGAAGTGGCTGACCGAGAAAGTCGCTGCGATCGGAGGCCCTGCCGCGTGACGCGGCGCCGGCCGGTTTCGTTGCGAAGCCGGCCGCCGGCCTGAAGAAGTGAGATCAGTATGGCTTTGATGATTACCGACGAGTGCATCAATTGCGACGTGTGCGAGCCCGAGTGCCCGAACGGCGCGATTTCGATGGGCCCGGACATCTACGTGATCGACCCGAACAAGTGCACCGAGTGCGTCGGCCATTTCGACGAGCCGCAGTGCCAGCAGGTGTGTCCGGTCGAATGCATTCCGCGCGATCCGCAGCATGACGAATCGCACGCGCAATTGATGGAGAAGTATCACGCGTTGACGGCCGAAAAGGGCGACGAAGCGTCGTGACCCCGCGGTGACGCGCGCGCTCGAGTCCTTCGGCACGCCCGATCCGGATCGGCGCCGCCCGGCGCCGGTTCTTCCGTTTCAGGCCAACAGCTCGCGCAATGCCGCGACGAGCCCGTCGCATTCGGCGTCGGTGCCGACGGTGATGCGCAGGTGCTGGTCGATCCGCGGCAGCCGGAAGTGCCGCACGAAAATCTCCCGTTCCTTCAGTTTCGCCGCAATCGCACCCGCGTCGTGCGCAGGATGGCGCGCGAACACGAAATTCGCGGCCGACGGCACGATGTCGAAGCCGAGCGCGTCCAGCGCATGCGTCAGACGCGTCCGGCTGTCGATCACGCGCCGGCAGGTTGCGTTGAAATAGTCGGTGTCTTCATAGGCGGCCTGCGCGGCAACTTGCGCGAGCCGGTCGAGCGGGTACGAGTTGAAGCTGTCCTTCACGCGGTTCAGCGCGTCGATCAGCGCGGCGTCACCGAACGCGAAGCCGACGCGCATGCCCGCGAGCGAGCGCGCCTTCGACGTCGTGTGGACGACGAGCAGGTTCGGGTAGCGGTCGATCAGCGTGATCGCGGACTGCGCGCCGAAGTCGACATACGCTTCGTCGATCACGACGACCGACGACGGATTCGCCGCGGCGATCCGCTCGACGTCAGCGAGCGGCAGCGCGCGCCCGGTCGGTGCGTTCGGGTTCGGAAACAGCACGCCGCCGGCGTCGTCGAGATAGTCGTCGACACGGATCGAGAAGTCGTCCGCGAGCGGCACGATCGACGTCTGGACGCCGTACAGGCGCGCATAGGTCGGATAGAAGCTGTACGTGATGTCGGGAAAGCGCAGCGGCCGGTCGTGCTTGAGCAGCGCCTGGAACGTGTGCGCGAGCACCTCGTCGGAGCCGTTGCCGACGAACACCTGCTCGGGCTTGATGCGGTGATGGGCCGCGACCGTTTCGCGCAGCGCGCGCGCAACCGGGTCGGGATAGCGGCGCAGCGTGTCGCCGGTCTCGCCGAGTTCGCGAGCGATCGCCGCGACGACGCGCGGCGACGGCGGATAGGGATTCTCGTTGGTGTTCAGCTTCACGGGGTGTGCGAGCGCAGGCTGCTCGCCCGGCACGTAAGGCACGAGTTGCTGAACGATGTTGCTCCAGTAACGGCTCACCGCTTGGCTCCTGTCGGGCAAAGCGACCAGATTACCGCATGTGCGCGCAGGAAGGGGCGGGCGGGGCCGCCCGGCGGCGCCGGACGGCTCGATGCACCGGAGCGATGCGATGCGGTCAGTTGCGATGCAGCTGCATCGTCGCGCGGTCGAGTTCGCCCTTGACGACCATCGGCATCACGGCGAGCGCGCGTTCGATCGACGCGTCGATCACGTCCTGTTCCTCGCGGCGCGGCGGCTTCAGCACGAAGTTCGCAACGTCGGGCTTCGCGCCGGCGCGCGCACTTTCCGGAATCAGGTCGCGCGGATGGCCGATGCCGATCCGCAGCCGCCAGTACTGCTGCGACGACAGGTGGGCGGTGATGTCCTTCAGGCCGTTGTGGCCGCCGCTGCCGCCGCCGAGCTTCAGCTTCACGGTGCCGGGCGGCAGGTCGAGCTCGTCGTGCGCGACGAGGATCTGGTCGGGCAGGATCTTGAAGAATTGCGCGAGCGCGACGACCGACTGGCCGGAGCGGTTCATGTAGGTTTGCGGCTCGAGCAGGTGGACTTCTTCGCCGTGCAGGCGCGCTTTCGCGTAGAAGCCATGGAAGCGGCGCTCGTCGCGCAGCGTCGTGCCGGCCTCGCGGGCGAGCTGGTCGATCAGCCAGAAGCCGGCGTTGTGGCGCGTCGCGGTGTATTCCGCCCCGGGATTGCCGAGGCCGACGATCAGTTTGATCATGACGTTTCGAAGGCGGCAACGGCCGCCTGGGCGCAGAAAAAGAAAAACCCGCCGGGCAAGCCGCGGCGGGTTGCGTCGACCGTTTCGAGAGACGGATCGATGGGGCGCGTGGGCAGGCCGCTCAGGCAGCCGGCGTTTCGCCTTCTGCTGCGTCCGACACGGCACCAGCCGGGACCGTCGCCGATGCGACAACCGGGTTTTCCGCGTCGATGTGTGCGACCAGCGTGACACCCTTCGGCAGCGTGATGTCCTTCGCGTGCAGCGATTGACCGGCTTCGATCTTCGACAGGTCGACTTCGAGGAACTCCGGCAGGTCAGCCGGCAGGCACTCGATTTCGATTTCCGTCGCGACGTGCGAAACGATCGCGCTCGACAGCTTCACGGCCGGGCTGATTTCAGCGTTCAGGAAGTGCAGCGGAGCCTTCGTGTGCAGCTTCTTCTTCGCGTCAACGCGTTGGAAGTCCACGTGCAGCACCAGTTGCTTGAACGGGTGGTATTGCACGTCGCGCAGCAGAACCTGTTGCGACTGGCCAGCCACTTCGAGGTCGAGGATCGACGAGTGGAAAGCTTCCTTCTTCAGGGCGTGCCACAGGGCGTTGTGATCGAGTTCGATCTTTTGCGGGGCTGCTTCGCCACCGTAAACGATACCCGTGGTCTTACCAGCGTTGCGCAGGCGGCGGCTCGCACCCGTACCTTGCTCTTGGCGCTCGAAAGCGACGACTTTCATGTGATTCTCCAATAGCTGCCCGCGACCAGGCAGTAAAACGGGGCCGTCAGATTGCGGCCCCCGATGAAACGGACGGGGTTTCGTCTATCCCGTCCGATTGTGCAAAAAGCGAAGCGTTGCCGCTTCGCTTTCTGCGCATGCTTTGTTCAGTCGATTCGCGATCAGGATTCCGCGAACAGCGACATCACCGAGTCGCCGCGGCGGATCCGCGAGAACGTTTCGGCCAGCAGGCTCGCGCTCGTCAGTGCACGGATCTTCGAGCAGCCGAGCGATTCGGCCGACAGCGGGATCGTGTCGGTGACGACCAGCTCGTCGAGCGCCGATGCGGCGATACGATCGCCTGCACCACCCGACAGCACCGGGTGCGTCGCGTAGGCGAAGACCTGCTTCGCGCCGCGCTCTTTCAGCACTTGTGCGGCCTTGCAGAGCGTGCCTGCCGTATCGACCATGTCGTCCATGATCACGCAGGTGCGGCCTTCGACTTCACCGATGATGTTCATCACTTCGGAGACGTTCGCCTTCGGGCGACGCTTGTCGATGATCGCGAGATCGCAGTTGAGCTGCTTCGCGAGTGCCCGGGCACGCACCACGCCGCCGACGTCCGGCGACACGACGAGCAGATCCGGGTAGTTCTGCTTGCGCAGGTCACCCAGCAGGATCGGCGTTGCGTAGATGTTGTCGACCGGGATGTCGAAGAAGCCTTGAATCTGGTCGGCGTGCAGATCCATCGTGATGATCCGCTCGACGCCGGCGATTTCCAGCATGTTCGCGACGACCTTCGCCGAGATCGCGACGCGCGCCGAACGCGGGCGGCGATCCTGACGGGCGTAACCGAAGTAGGGGATGGCTGCAGTGATCCGGCCGGCGGATGCGCGCTTGAGCGCATCGACCATGATCATCAGTTCCATCAGGTTGTCGTTCGTCGGTGCGCACGTGGATTGCAGGACGAAGACGTCCTTGCCACGCACGTTTTCCTGGATCTCGACCTGGATCTCGCCGTCGGAGAAACGGCTGACCATTGCTTTGCCGAGGGGAATTCCAAGGATCTTGACGACTTCCTGGGCGAGCGCGGGATTCGCGTTGCCAGTAAAAACCATCAGGCCGTCATGGCTGCTCATCGTGCACCTGCTTCGGGCTTAGGCGGGAAATGCGGGAAAATTTTTGGCAGGGGAGGAAGGACTCGAACCCTCGCATGCCGGAATCAAAATCCGGTGCCTTGACCAACTTGGCGACTCCCCTACACTTAACTGATAACTTCACCGAACTTGTGTAGGCCGTTCGGCAAAGTAAAACTTCATGACGCGAAAGCGAAGAGCGGATGCTCGTTCAGGCTCTCGGCAACTGCACCGTTCCAGCCGGTGGGCAGCTTGGCTTGCGCCGCTTCTGCCTCATGCTTGCTGCGAAACGCTGCAAACACGCTTGCTCCGGAGCCGGTCATCCTCGCGGGGGTCACATCATACAACCATTTGACCACCTGCGCAACTTCCGCGTACTTACTTGTCACAACTTGCTGCATATCGTTCCGACCGAAACTATCTGGCCATCCCGCGTCGCTGCTTTGCTGTGCAAGAAAGTCCGTAATTGTGACGCGCTTCGAATCTCTTGTCAACAACTCATCTGAAAATATTTCAGCGGTTGGGACGTGAACGCGGGGCGTTACAACCAAGAACCAGCGAGTCGGCAATTGTACCTCAGCTAATTCTTCTCCGATACCCTCTGCGAACGCATTTTTTCCAAAAATAAAAAACGGAACGTCAGCGCCGAGTTTTACCGCAAGCGACTGGAGTTCGGCACGCGGCAGGTCGAGTTGCCACAGGCGGTTCAGCGCGAGCAGCGTCGTCGCCGCGTCGGAGCTGCCGCCGCCGAGGCCGGCCCCCATCGGCAGGCACTTGTCGATCTCGATATCGACACCGTGCGCGGTGCCCGTATGCGCTTTCAGCAGGTTAGCCGCGCGCACGACGAGATCGCTTTCCTCGGGCACGCCGGGCACGTCGGTGACGCGTGCGACGCGGCCGTCGTCGCGGAGCGTGAAGTGCAGCGTGTCGCCCCAGTTCAGCAACTGGAACACGCTCTGCAGATCGTGATAGCCGTTCGGACGGCGGCCGGTGATGTGCAGGAACAGGTTGAGTTTCGCGGGCGCAAGGCAGTTGCGCAGCGAGCGGGTCGAATCGGTCATGCGTATGTCTGGGCTGGGCCGGTGCTCACTGATCGAGCACGAGCTTGATGTCGAGCGGCGGTGTCGCGCGCACGAGGTTGACGCGTTTGACGCCCGTGGCCGGGGCATCCGCGTAGGCAAGGTAGTCGATCGTCCAGCCGTCCTGGCGGATCTGCTTGACGCGCGTACCGTCGGCCGGATCGCGCACCGTCTGCGCGGGCGTGGCGGGCGCGGCGGTCGGCAGCAGCCAGTAGCGCAGGCCCGCGAGCGGCAGTTCGAAACCGAGCGTCTTCTGCATCAGGTCGCCGACGTCCGGCGCATATTGCGTCGGATGGTTCGGCAATTCGAGCGATGCCGCCTGCGGCGTCGACTTCACGACCGCGAGCGTCTGGCCGAGCGGGCTGCGCAGCTCGAGCGACACGTCGTCGCCGTGCTCCTGCCAGTCGAAGTTGCCGTACACGTTCTGCGGATTGCCGAGACGGTCGTCGTACCGCACCGCGAAGCGGCCATGGTAAGCGTGCGTGGCGGTAGTCTGCAGCGCCGCGCCGGTCGGCGCGCCGGCCGACGGCGGCGTGCTCGCGCAGCCGGCGAGCACGAGCGCCGCGCCGGCTGCGGCCAGCGTGCGCTGCGCGCGGAAGGACAGGGAAAACGTCGGGAACATCTGCATCAGAGACCGTTGATCTGGAGGCGTTTCAGCGTCTGCACGAGCGTGTCGTTGTCCGGCTCGAGCTTCTGTGCGTCACGCCATGCGGAACGCGCATCGTCCTGCGCGCCGCTCTTCCACAGCACTTCGCCGAGATGCGCGCCGATCTCGGCGTTCGGCTGCAGTTCGTACGCGCGTCGCAGCACCTTCGCCGCGCCGGCCGTATCGCCCATCCGGTACTTCACCCAGCCGAGGCTGTCCATGATGTACGCGTCGTTCGGTGCGAGCGTCATCGCCTTGTCGATCAGCTTGCTGGCTTCGGGGAGCCGCTGGTTGCGATCGGCGAGCGAATAGCCGAGCGCGTTGTATGCCTGCGGATTGTCGGGCTGCGTGCGGATCAGCTCGCGCAGCTGCTTTTCCATCGTCGTGTAGTGGCCGGTCTTTTCGGCCGCCATCGCGTAGTCGTAGCGCAGGTCGGGATCGTCGGGGAAGTCCTGGACCGCCTGTCCGAGCCGTGCCTCGGCTTCCGGGTAGCGCTTCGCGGTGAACAGGATCGACGCGTCGGTGCGTGCGACCACGGCCGCATCGCGCGGATCCGTGATCGGCAGGTCGTCGAGCACCTTGCGCGCCTCGTCGGTCTTGCCCTGTTTCTGCAGCAGCTGCGCGCGCGTGATCTGCGCGGGCAGGTAGTGCTGGCTCGTCTGGTCGACCTTGTCGAGCCACTGCGATGCCTGCGCGTCGTTGTTCTGGTCGATCGCGATCTGCGCGAGGTAGATGTAGCCCTGGCCGACGTCGAGGTTCGGCTGCTTGTCGCCGAGCTGGACGTACTGCTTCAGGTAGCCGGTCGCTTCGTCGAGCTTCTTCTGCTGGATCTTGATCAGCGCGAGCGCCATCAGCGGCGTCGGATCCTTCGCGTCGAGCTTGCGCATCGTCTCGAACTGCTTCTGCGCGTCGTCGAGGCGATCGTCGGCGAGATAGAGCTGCGACAGCGCGAGCCGCGCATCGCGCGACTTCGGATTCTGCTGAACATACTTCTCGAACGACGTGATGCCCGCCGCGCGTTCCGCCGGCCCCATCTGCGACAGCATCAAAGCCGCCGGCAGGTAGTCGGGGCGGAGCTGTAGCGCCTGCTTCAGCGACTGCGCGGCGCCGTCCTTGTCGTCGACCGCGAGCTGCTGGCGCGCGATCGCGAGCTGCGCTTCGGGCCGGTTCAGGTCGTTCTTCAGCATGTCCTTCAATACCGCGAGGCCGCCGACGCGGTCGGAGCCGCGCACGAGCAGCGCCTGCAGCGCGAGGATCGCCGGGCCGCGCGTCTCGCCGGTCGCCCGTGCCAGCTCGCGCGCGAGCGTCGGCTGTGCGTCGGCCGGCTTGCCGGCGAGCACCAGCAGCGCGGCGTCGACCTGCGATGCGCGATTCGAATCGGGTGCGTACTGGCGCCACAGGTTCGCGGCGGACAGCGCGTCGGCCGGGCTCTGCGCGCCGAGCGCGATCTCGGTCGCACGCTGCGCCATGCGCGGATCGCGCGTGTCGCGGGCGAGCGCGAGGTAGGTCTGGTAGGCCGGCGCGGGCTGGTTACGCTGCAGCGCGACCTCGGCGGCGAGCACCTGGTAGACGATCTGGCTCGTCAGCGGAACGCCGGGGAGATCCTTTTTCTCGTCCGGCATCACATGCTCGAACGCGCCCTGCGACTCCGCGTCGTCCGATGCCGGATCCTGCGCGTGGGCCGGGAAGGCGGTGAGGGTCCAGGCGGCAAACAGCGCGGCGCCGAGTGCACGGCGGACCGGGAAGGCGCGCGCGCCGCGCACGGCGGCGGGACGCTTCTGAAGCAGCTTCGAGGGCAAGGTCATGGAAATCCGTTCGATGTTTCAACCGATTGTAACGCGCTCGCTACAATACACGCACGATCGTGAATCCAGTCTCAGACCCGCAAAACATGCCAGAGTTGCCAGAAGTCGAAGTCACGCGCCGGGGCATCGCGCCCTTTGTCGCGGGCCGCCGCGTCGAGCGTGTCGACGTCCGTACCGAGATGCTGCGCTGGCCCGTGCCGGCCGGGCTCGCCGAGCAGTTGCGTGCGCGCGAGGTGCTCGCCGTCGAGCGTCGCGGCAAGTATCTGCTGTTCGAGGTCGACGCGGGCTGGTTCATCGTGCACCTCGGCATGACGGGCACGCTGCGCGTGCTGCCCGCGGCTGGCGTGCCGGTCGCCGCGAAGCACGACCACATCGACTGGATCTTCGACGAATTCGTGCTGCGGTTCCGCGATCCGCGCCGCTTCGGCGCGGTGCTGTGGCACCCGCGCGAAGCGGGCGACGTGCATGCGCATCCGCTCCTCGCGAGCCTCGGCGTCGAGCCGTTCTCGCCGGCGTTCACCGGCGCGCTGCTGCACGCGCGCACGCGCGGGCGCACCGTGTCGGTCAAGCAGGCGCTGCTCGCGGGCGACATGGTCGTCGGCGTCGGCAACATCTATGCGTCGGAGAGCCTGTTTCGCGCCGGCATCCGGCCGACGACGGCCGCCGGCAAGGTGTCGCTGCCGCGCTACGAGCGTTTGGCCGACGCGGTGCGCGCGACGCTTGCCGACGCGATCGAGCGAGGCGGCAGCACGTTGCGCGATTTCGTCGGCAGCAACGGCGAAAGCGGCTATTTCCAGCTCGACTGCTTCGTCTACGACCGTGCGGGCCAGCCATGCCGCGTATGCAACACGCCGATCCGCCAGATCGTGCAGGGCCAGCGGTCGACCTATTTCTGCCCGACCTGCCAGCGTTGAAACCTTTTTCCACAATTAGATCACTTGAAGCCGCCCCGCATCGCCCCCGCTCCGTTCCCCGTCACGCCGCTGCATCGGACGTTCGCTACGCGCCTGGTCGCGTGGCAGCGCGAGCATGGCCGCCACGACCTGCCGTGGCAGAACACCCGTGATCCGTACCGGATCTGGCTGTCGGAAATCATGCTGCAGCAGACGCAGGTATCGACCGTCATCCCGTATTACACGCGCTTTCTCGAACGCTACCCCGACGTCGCCGCGCTCGCGACCGCACCGACCGACGACGTGATGGCGCTCTGGGCGGGGCTCGGCTACTACTCGCGCGCGCGCAACCTGCATCGCTGCGCGCAGGTCGTCGTCGCCGAGCACGGCGGTGCGTTTCCGGCGACGCCTGACGCGCTGGCCGAATTGCCGGGCATCGGCCGTTCGACGGCCGCGGCGATCGCGTCGTTTGCGTACGGTGCGCGCGCGACGATTCTCGACGGCAACGTGAAGCGCGTGCTGGCGCGGGTGTTCGGCGTCGAAGGCTTCCCGGGCGAGAAGCGCGTCGAGAACGACATGTGGGCGCTCGCCGAATCGCTGTTGCCCGACGCCGCGAACGCGGCCGACGTGAGCGCATACACGCAGGGGCTGATGGATCTCGGCGCGACGCTGTGCGTGCGCGGCAAGCCCGATTGCGCGCGCTGCCCGTTCGCGGGCGACTGCGTCGCGCAATCGACGGGCCGCCAGCGCGAACTGCCGGCCGCGCGGCCGAAGAAGGCCGTGCCGACCCGCAAGACCTGGATGCTCGTGCTGCGCGACGGTGACGCGGTGCTGCTCGAGCGACGGCCGCCGACCGGCATCTGGGGCGGCCTGTGGAGCCTGCCGCAAGCGGACGGCGACGCCGCGCTCGCGGAACTCGCGCGCGGCTTCGGTGGCGGCGGCACGGTGCCGCTCGCGCCGCTCACGCACACGTTTACGCATTTCCGGCTCGAGATCGAGCCGCGGCTGAGCGACATGGCCGACGGTGGCGGCCTGCCTTCCGGCGCGCGGGACGCGGACACCGCCTGGGTGCCGCTGAGCCGGCTCGACGCGTATGGCGTGCCGGCGCCCGTGCGCAAGCTGCTCGATGCGCTGAGCGGGCCGCTGCTGTAACGAAGGGGGAGGGGCGCGGCGCATGCCGCGCTTTCAGGGAAACGTCGGACGCTCGTGGTTTTTCGTGCGGACGGAAGTCGCCCTCGGTGGCCTGGCTCGAAGTTGCTGTCGGGGGCGATTCGGAACTCGCCGGCCCGGCTTTTCGCCCGGAAGGAAGCCCCTCGTTGGATGCCCTCTCCCGGATAATTCAGGCAAAGCGACAGGTCCCGCGCTCGCTATAACCAGCCGTGCCGGTCGAGCACGTGATGCACGGCATCGATGCGCGCGCCGACGTCCGGGAACTCCATCAGCTTCTGCCGCGCGCGCAGGTCGAGCGGCAGCAGTTCGGCGAGACGGTTCGATACCCAGCTCGGATCGTCGAGCCGGAACGGTTCGCCGAACGGCATCTTCTGCGGATCGGACTTCTTCAGCGCGTCGATGATGCGCTCGAGCACCTCGGCGCACGAGCCGAACTGCGCGAGCGCCTGCTCGCCTTCGAGCGGGATGTCGTCCGGCAGCGGCTCCGCGATGCCGACCAGCAGCCCGTTGCCTTCGACGCGATACGACAGCAGCTCGAAACGCTGCGTGCCGACCGCCTGCAGGTACAGCATGCCGAATTCACCGGTATCGCATTCGGTGATACGCGCCATGCAGCCGATGGTCTCGGGCACCGACACGGCGCCGTCCTGCGCGACTTCCGGTCCGCTCTTCAGCAGGCACACGCCGAACGGTGCATCGTCGCGCAGGCACGCGCGGGCCATGTCGAGATAGCGCGCCTCGAACACCTTGAGCGGGAGCAGGCCCCCCGGGAACAGCACCGTGTGCAGCGGAAACAGCGGCAGGTCGATCAGGGTGGTCGATAGGGAGGACATGGCGCGCGGGCGTTGGGGCGGGCGTCGCTAGGGTCGGTCGACCTCGGAGACGAGCCGCGACGACGCGTCGACATCCAGTGGCGCGTCACGATGCCGCACGATCACGTTCGCGTCGTGCGCAAGGCGCGCGGCGAGCGTTTCCGCGATGAACACCGACCGATGCTGGCCGCCCGTGCAGCCGATGGCGACGGTCAGGTAGCTGCGGTTGTCATCGCGGAAGTGCGGCAGCCATTTCATCAGGAACGCATGGATGTCGTCGATCATCTGGTGGACGATCGGCAGTGCGTCGAGAAAGGCGATGACCGGTTGGTCGAGCCCGGTGAGCGGGCGCAACTCGTGGTCGTAGTACGGATTCGGCAGCGCGCGCACGTCGAACATCAGGTCGGCGTCGAGCGGCACGCCGCGCTTGAAGCCGAACGATTCGAACATCACCATCAGGTCGTTGTTCTTCTGCTCGATGAAGCGCTTGACCCAAGTACGCAGCGCGTTCGCGCGCAGCGTGCTGGTGTCGATCTGGTGGCCGAATTCGGCGAGCGGCGCGACGAGTTCGCGCTCGCGCTCGATCGCTTCCTCGAGCGACGACAGCAGGCCGACGTCCGCATCGTGCGACAGCGAGCCGGACAGCGGATGGCGGCGGCGCGTCTCGGAGAAGCGCTGGATCAGCGCCTGGGTGCTCGCGTTGAGGAACAGCACGCGGACGTCGTGCTCGCGCGACAGCTCGCGGATCAGGCCGGGCATTTCATCGAGCGACGCGCTCGAGCGCGCGTCGATCGCGACCGCGAGCCGGCGCTGGCCATCCTCGCCGAGGTAGCGGGCGAGTTCGGGGAGCACGTGCGGCGGCAGGTTGTCGACGCAGTAATAGCCTGCGTCTTCGAGCGCGTTCAGCGCGACGGACTTGCCTGAGCCGGAGATGCCGGTGATGAGGACGATGCGCATGGGAAGCAGAGAATCCTGACGTTTCATCATAGCACCGGCTCGACGCGTCGGCGTGGCGTGGCCGGCGCGTGCGGTTACACCAGTTTGCCGGGGAACTGACTGTCGGGATCTTGCATCGCGAGTCGTTGCCGATCCATGAAATCGCGCAATGTGTCGATTCCGCGCAACTGCAGGATCGTGTTCCGGACGGCCGCCTCGACGAGCACCGCGAGGTTGCGGCCGGCCGCGACCTGGATCGTGACCTTGCTGATCGGCAGGCCGAGCACGTCGACCGTCTGGCTTTCGAGCGGCAGGCGCTGGAATTCGCCGTCAGGGCGCCGAACCAACTGGACGATCAGCTTCAGCTTCATTTTCCGCCGCACGGCGGTTTCGCCGAAGATCGTCTTGATGTCGAGCAGGCCCAGACCACGCACTTCGAGCAGGTTCTGCAGCAGCGGCGGGCAGCGCCCTTCGACGAAATCGGGGCCAAGTCGGACGAAATCGACCGCGTCGTCGGCGACGAGGCCGTGGCCGCGGCTGATCAGCTCGAGGCCGAGTTCGCTCTTGCCGAGGCCCGAATCGCCGGTCAGCAGCACGCCCATCCCGAGGATGTCGATGAACACGCCGTGCAGCGTCGCGCGCGGCGCGAGGATGCGCGACATGTAGAGCCGCAGGCTGTCGATCACCGCGGCGGCCGACATGGGCGTGGTGAACAGCGGGGTCGACGAGCGCGTGCAGCGCAGCACGAGTTCGGGCGGCGCCGCGGCCCCGCCGGCGACGACGAGGAACGGCGGTTCGAGCGCGATCAGCTCGGCCATGTGGCGCGAGCGGTCTTCGTCGGTTTGTCGCTGGTAGTAGTCGATTTCGGCTTCGCCGAGCACCTGGATCCGGTTCGGGTGGATCAGGTTCAGGTGGCCGACGAGGTCGGCGCTCGAGGTTGCATTGCCGACGGTGTCGGCCGAAAAACCGCGCTCCCAGCCTTCATGCCCCGTCAGCCAGCTCAGTTTCAGCGTGGCCGCGTTGTCGTCGAAGATGCTCTGGGCGTTGATGCTGGACGTATCCATGACTCTCGTCACTCCAATGGGCCGGTGCGTGCGCGCGGCGACGGACGTCGCCATGCCGGGCCGGCGCCGGGCGGCCCTGAACGGCGGCGCGTGCCGCCGCGTACGGGAAAATATTCCGCCCGGATCAACTCAAGGTTGCCACTGAGTGAGCAGGCGATGCAACTCGGCGATATCCGTTTCGTTGTGCAGACGCTCGCGCGCGTCGCGATCGGACAGCAGTTGCGCGATTTCCGACAGGATCTCGAGGTGCTGCTGGGTGGCTTGCTCGGGCACGAGCAGGAAGATCAGGAGACCGACCGGCTGGCCGTCGGGGGCTTCGAACGGGATTGCATCGGCGAGTCGGACGAACGCGGCGAGCGGGTGCTTGAGACCCTTGATGCGCCCGTGCGGAATCGCGACGCCTTCGCCGAGCCCGGTCGAGCCGAGGCGCTCGCGCGCGAACAGGTTGTCCGTGACGGTGCTGCGGGCGATGCCGTTCTGATTCTCGAACATCAGCCCGGCTTGTTCGAACACGCGTTTCTTGCTGGTGACTGAGAGGTCGATGACGACGTTCTCTATGGGCAGGATTTTGGCTAGGCGATTCATGTTGGCAGGCGATTGGGCGGCCTGGGGTCTCCTTGCGGCGGCAGACTGATTATCCATGTTCGGCGATATCAAGGCGTTCGGCATCGGCAACCTGCAAGGCAGCTACCGCATCCAGCGCCCCCCGGCGATAACCGGAACATTATAGAGCACAGCCGCGTGCGTGGCGCAGCGCGGAAGGACCGGTTGCACCCCTGCGCGGAGTCGCAAAAAAAACGCCCGGCGAACCGGGCGACGTGTGTGTTGCAGTGAAGGTTACTGCGGCGGCAGTTCGATCTGGTCGATCGACGGTTGAAGCTTGATCGGGTCGTGCGCGTGCGTTTGCAGACGCTCCATGTGCTTGACGACCTGGCGATCCAGCTTGTCGATCAGCAGGTCGATCGCTGCATACAGGTTACCGTTCGCGCTTTCGACGAAGATGTCCTTGCCCTTCAGGTGCAGGTTGATTTCCGCGCGCTGCTGCTTGTCCTTTTCCTTGTGGTTGTCGACCGAGAGGATCACAGTGCCATCGATCACCTGATCGCTATGCCGTAGCACCCGGTCCAGCTTGGTGATCACGTATTCGCGAATTGCAGGCGTGACTTCGAGATGATGTCCACTGATCTTCAGGTTCATAGTGCTTCTCCAAGCGAGTGACCACCCGGCCGCATCGAGGCGGCGCTCCGGTCGACTTGCCCGTGCCGCACGAAGGCGGCGTATCGCGGACAGGTCGCCCGGCCTGTTCCCCGTGTGCGCGGTGGTCGGGACACGCCTGCCGCCGGGCAGGCAGCAGGCTTAAAGAGACTTGCGCAGATTCACTGCCGGGATCTTGAGGGCTTCGCGATACTTCGCAACCGTGCGGCGCGCGACCACGAATCCCTGTTCTGCCAGCAGCTCGGCAATGCGGCTGTCCGAAAGTGGCGATTTAGGGTCTTCAGCTCCTATCAGTTGCTTGATGAGGGCTCGGATGGCTGTCGACGAAGCGGCGCCACCGGTGTCGGTCGAGACGTGAGATCCGAAGAAGTACTTAAATTCAAGCGTCCCGAACGGGGTCAGCATGTACTTCCCGGTTGTCACACGGCTGACAGTCGACTCGTGTAGGCCCAGCGTATCAGCTATTTCCCGCAAAACCAAGGGGCGCATGGCAATTTCACCGTGCGCAAAGAAGTTCTTTTGACGCTCGACAATGGCCTGCGCGACACGCAGGATCGTGTCGAAACGCTGCTGGATGTTCTTGATCAGCCAGCGTGCTTCCTGGAGCTGCTGCTTGAGCGAACCGGCCGACGGATCGCCGCGGCTGTTGCGCAGGATGTTCGCGTAAAGGTTGTTGATCCGCAGGCGCGGCACGACCTCCGGGTTGAGCTCCGCGAGCCATCCCTGGCCGGCCTTCTTCACGATGATGTCGGGTACGACGTAGTCGGCCTCGGCCTTGCCGTACGCGGCGCCGGGGAACGGCTCCAGCGAGCGGATCAGCGTGTGCGCGTCGCGCAGCGCGTCGTCGCTCGCCTTCAGGTGCTTGCGCAGCCGCGTGAAGTCGCGGGCGGCGAGCAGTTCGAGATGCTGCGACACGATTTCGAGCGCGAGCGTGCGTGTCGGGGACGGATCGAGGCGCAGCAGCTGGAGCTTCAGGCATTCGGACGCCGAGCGCGCACCGACCCCGGCCGGATCGAAGCTGTGCAGCAGCGCGAGCGCCGCGTTCAGTTCGTCGCAGTCGATTTCCAGCTCGGGCGGCAGGTCGGCGAGCACTTCATCGAGCGTGGCGGTCAGGTAGCCGTCGTCGTCAAGCGATTCGATCAGGAACATCACGAGCGCGCGGTCGCGCGGGCCGGCCTGCGTGACGCGCAATTGCGCGGACAGGTGGTCGCGCAGCGACGTCGCCGCTTCCTGCACCTGCAGCGGCGGGAGGTCGTCGTCGTCGGATGCGCCGCTCGAGCGGCCGTATTCGTCGAGGTTCCACTGCGGGCCGTCGTTGCCGTCGCCGGATGCATAACCGTCGTATTCGTCCGCGCCGGCCGGCTCGTCGCGCTCGGCACGATCGCTCGACGAACTGCTGCCGTTGGCCGCGACGGGCTCGGTGTTCTGCGCGGGAGGCGTCTGCGCGATCAGCGATCCGTCCGCAGCAACACGCAGCGGGCTCGCGATCCATTCATCGTCGTTCTCGAGCAGCGGGTTCTGCGCGACGGCCATCGCGACTTCCTGCTGCAATTCGAGCGTCGACAACTGCAGGAGCCGGATCGACTGCTGTAGCTGGGGCGTCAGCGCCAGATGTTGCGACAGGCGGAGTTGAAGGCTGGCTTTCATGGCAAGGAGGGAGTCATACCGGCAGTTTGCCACGACCCAGGCGCGTTGAGCCATCCGCGATTACGCGCGGCGCGCCGCCCGGCCGCGGGCATGGCCGCGAAGCGGGGCGCGGCCCCGCGCGGCGACGCCGGGCGGGGTGCAGCCAGCCACGAGGAGGAGTTACATCCGGAAGTGTTCGCCGAGGTACACGCGGCGTACGCTTTCGTTTTCGATGATTTCGCTCGGCGCACCGGCGGCGAGCACCGAGCCGTCGCTGATGATGTACGCGTGGTCGCAGATGCCGAGCGTTTCGCGGACGTTGTGATCGGTAATCAGCACGCCGATGTTGCGCTGCTTCAGGAACTTGACGATCTTCTGGATCTCGAGCACCGCGATCGGGTCGACGCCGGCGAACGGTTCGTCGAGCAGGATGAAGTTCGGGTTGGTGGCCAGCGCGCGCGCGATTTCGACCCGGCGCCGCTCGCCGCCCGACAGCGACAGCGCGGGATTCTCGCGCAGGTGGCCGATCTGCAGCTCGTCGAGCAGCGCTTCGGCGCGCGACGAGATCGCGTCCTTCGACAGCCGCTTGCCGTCTTCGCCGTGCTGCAGCTCGAGCACCGCGCGGATGTTCTCCTCGACGGTCAGCTTGCGGAACACGGACGCTTCCTGCGGCAGGTACGACAGGCCGAGCGACGCGCGCTTGTGGATCGGCAGCAGGCTGATCGAGCTGCCGTTCAGCGAGATCTCGCCGGCGTCGAGCGGCACCAGGCCGACGATCATGTAGAACGACGTGGTCTTGCCGGCGCCGTTCGGGCCGAGCAGGCCGACGACTTCGCCGCTTTTCACGTCGAGCGACACGTCCTTGACGACCGTGCGCGAGCCGTAGCGCTTCTTCAGGTTGCGGACGACGAGCGAGCTCGTCGTGCCGGCCGGCTGGCGGTTCGGTAGCGCGTTCATTGGCCCGGCGCCCCCTGGATCGTGGTCGACGGCGACAGCTTTGCCGGCGCGCCGTTCAGCGGCGCGGGGCCGCCGTTCTTCGGCGACAGCATCGCGCGCACGCGGCCGTTCGGGTTGCCCGGCGCGGCGACGTCCTTGCCGCCCTTCGCGGTGTAGAAGTCGCGCTGGCCGTCGTACGTGATCACGCTGCCGTGCACGGTATCGGCGACGGTCGACGTGCCCTGCAGGCGGCGCACGGTCGCGGCGGTGGTCAGCGTCGTCAGGTCCTGCTTGCCGTCGTAGTCGATGCGCTCGGCGTCGCCGTCGATGTACTCGTCGAGGCCTTCGCGCTTCTGGCGGAACGTCGCGTGCTTCTTGCCGCTGCCGAACGAAGTGGCGTACTGATAGCCTTCCGGGTCCTGGCGCACTTCGACGCGATCGCCCTTGATGATGATCGTGCCCTTCGTGATCACGACGTTGCCGGTCGCGACCGTGACCTGCTTCAGGTCGTCATAGGTCAGGTTGTCGGCCTCGACGTTGATCGGCTTGCTTTGGTCGGCCTTCTCGGCATGGGCGAGCGGCGCCAGCCCGACCAGCGGGAGCGCCACGAGCGTCGCGGCAAGCGCGGCGCGGACGGCGCGCGCAGCGCCGCCGGAAATCTGTCGAGGGAACGATTCGTTCATGCAGTCACGTGAGGGATGCGTCACTTGGGTTGACCTTTCGAGCCGCCGGACGTGTCCTGCGCGGCGATCGTGCCGCGCACGTTGCCGTAAAGCTCGATGACCCGGGTGACGTTGTTGTACTTCATGCCGTCGGTCGCGTTGACGAGCGACAGGCCGCGCTGAAGTTTAACCGGCTTTTCGGTCTGGATCACATCGTCATTGACGAAGATCCGGAAATGCTGGGAATCAGCCTGCATCTGCGGATCGCCGCCGCCGGCCGCGCGCAGGATACGCGCGTCGTCGTACAAATCGACGATCGACACGTCGCCGTTGACGGTGCCGCGCTTCGAGGTGGTCGTCACGACCGGCTTGCCGGGCTGGAACGCGCGCATGGCCGGATCGGTCAGGTCGCTGTCTTCGGTGTCTTCGTAATGGATCAGCTTCGCGGCCGTCAGCCGGTACTGGGTCGCGCCCGACTGGTCGAGCTCGGTGACCGAGAAGTTGTCGGCGAAATAGTCGGGCGTGTGGCGCTTCGGCTGCACGGTGCCCTCGCCGGGCGGCGGCAGCGTGGCCTGCAGCAGCCACCAGGTGATGCCCGCGAGCGCGGCGACCGCGACGAGCGGCAGCAACTGGGTCCAGCGGAAATGCGTGTTCATCCGTCAGGCTCCGCAGGCGGCCGCGAGCAGCGCGTCGTAGCGGCGCTGTGCGCGCAGGATCGCGTCGCAGACTTCGCGGACGGCGCCGTGGCCGCCGCGGGCCTCGGCCACCCAGTGCGCGCGGGCGATCACCTCGGGGTGCGCGTTCGCGGGGGCCGTCGCGAAGCCGCAGCGCAGCATCACGGGCAGGTCGGGCCAGTCGTCGCCCATGTAGCCGCACTGGTCGGCGGTGAGGCCGAGCGACGCGATCAGGTCGGTGAACACGACGAGCTTGTTCTCGACGCCCTGGAACAGGTGCGCGATCTTCATTTCCTTCGCACGCGCCGCGACGATCTCCGAGCGGCGGCCCGTGATGATCGCGGTTGCGATGCCGGCTTCGCCGAGCAGCTTCACGCCGTGGCCGTCGAGCGAATTGAACGACTTCATCGCGTCGCCGGCCGCGGTAAACAGCAGGCCGCCGTCGGTCAGCACACCGTCGACGTCGAAAATCATCAGCTTCACGCGGCTCGCGCGTTCGGCCGCAGTCAGCGCTGCGCTCATCAGATCACCTTCTTCGAAAACAGGTCGTGCATGTTCAGCGCGCCGATCAGCACGCCGTCGGCATCGACCACCAGCATCTGGTTGATCCGGTGGCGCTCCATCAGTTCCACGGCCTCGACCGCCAGGTGATCCGGCGCCACCGTGCGCGGGTCGCGCGTCATCACGTCGGTGATCGGCAGCGTGCGGAAGTCGCCGTCGCGCGCGAGCACGCGGCGCAGGTCGCCATCGGTGAAGATGCCCGCGACCTTGCCGCCGGCGTCGACCACGGCGGTCATCCCGAGGCGCTTCGCGGTGATCTGGAACAGGGCGTCCGACAGCGTCGCGTCGAGCCCGACGGACGGGACGTCGTCGCCCGAGCGCATCACGTCGCGCACGTAGGTGAGCAGGCGCCGGCCGAGTGCGCCGCCCGGGTGCGAGCGCGCGAAATCCTCGGAGCCGAAGCCGCGCGCGTCGAGCACCGCCACGGCGAGCGCGTCGCCGAGCGCGAGCGCGGCGGTCGTGCTCGCGGTGGGCGCGAGGTTCATCGGGCAGGCCTCTTTCGAGACCGCGGCGTTCAGGTTCACGTCGGCGAGCGTGCCGAGGCTCGATTCCGCGCGGCCCGTGATCGCGATCAGCTTCGCGCCGATCCGCTTCACGAGTGGCAGGATCGCCACGAGTTCTTCCGATTCGCCGGAATAGGAGATGCCGATGAAGACGTCGTCGGAGGTGACCATCCCGAGGTCGCCATGGCTGGCCTCGGCCGGGTGGACGAAGAAGGCCGGCGTACCGGTGCTGGCCAGCGTGGCCGCGATCTTGCGGGCAATATGCCCCGATTTGCCGATACCGGACACCACCACGCGGCCGCGGCAGCCGAGCAGCAGCGCGACGGCCTGGACGAAGCCGCCGTCGAGCTGGTCGCGCAGCGCGCGCACGGCGTCCGCCTCGATGTCGAGCACGTCGCGGGCGAGCGCGAGCGCCCGGTCATCATTGATTTTCGCTATCATGCGCGGAGTATAGCAAAGGCGTTTGTTCGCCGCGCCGGGCCTTCGGACTCGTCCGAGGTCGCCTGACCACCGCCACCACCCGCGCCCGCATTGCCGTGGCCCCGACGAACGAGGACGCTTCGCCCGTGATTTCCCCGCTCGAAATGACCCTGCTGCTGCTGCTGGCCTCAGTGGTGGGCGTCGTCGTATTCCGCTCGTTGAACCTGCCGCCGATGCTCGGCTACCTGACCGTCGGCATCCTGGTCGGCCCGCATGCGTTCGGCATCGCGGCGGATCTGGAGCGGGCCGAGCATCTCGCGGAATTCGGCGTGGTGTTCCTGATGTTTTCGATCGGCCTCGAGTTCTCGCTGGCGAAGCTGAGGGCGATGCAGCGGCTCGTGTTCGGGCTCGGGCTGCTGCAGGTCGTCGCGACGCTCGTGCTCGCGCTCGTGCTGGGCATGCTGTTCGAGCACTGGGTGCACATCACGTGGCAGGGCAGCATCGCGCTCGGCGGCGCGCTCGCGATGTCGTCGACGGCGATCGTGTCGAAGATGCTCGCCGAGCGGCTCGAGATCGAGACCGAGCACGGCCGCAACATCTTCGGCGTGCTGCTGTTCCAGGATCTCGCGGTGGTGCCGCTGCTGATCGTGATCGCCGCGTTCGGCGCCGAGTCGTCGAAGGACCTCGCGATCACGCTCGGCTTCGCGGCCGTCAAGATCGTGATCGCGCTCACGCTGCTGCTGGTCATCGGCCAGCGCTTCATGACGCGCTGGCTCAACGTCGTCGCACGGCGCCGCTCGCAGGAACTGTTCGTGCTGAACCTGCTGCTCGTCACGCTCGGCGCCGCATTCATCACCGACCGTTTCGGCCTGTCGCTCGCGCTCGGCGCGTTCATCGCGGGGATGCTGATCTCCGAGACGCCGTTCCGCCATCAGGTGGAGGAGGACATCAAGCCGTTCCGCGACGTGCTGCTCGGCCTGTTCTTCGTGACGACCGGGATGCTGCTCGACCCGCGCGTGATCTGGGAGCACCCGTTCCTCGTGCTCGGTTTCTTCGTCGGGCAGATCCTGTTCAAGGCGACGATGATCGCCGGGCTCGCGCGGCTGTTCGGCGCGACGCCGGGCGTCGCGATGCGTACCGGCATCGGGCTCGCGCAGGCCGGCGAATTCGGCTTCGTGCTGCTGAACCTGATCCTCGACCGGCATCTCGTCGATTCGACGCTGCTGCAGGCGATCCTCGCGTCGATGCTGCTGTCGATGCTCGCGGCGCCGTTCCTGATCCAGAACGCCGACCGGATCGTGATGCGGCTGTCGTCGACCGAATGGATGCAGCAGTCGCTGCAGATGACGCGGATCGCGACGCAAAGCCTCAAGCAGCGCGGCCACGTGATCATCTGCGGCTACGGCCGCGCCGGCCAGAACCTGGCGCGGATGCTCGAACAGGAAGGCATTTCGTACGTCGCGCTCGACCTCGACCCCGATCGCGTGAGCGCGGCCGCGGCGGCCGGCGAATCGGTCGTGTTCGGCGACGCGGCGCGCCGCGAGTCGCTGCTCGCGGCCGGTATCCACCGCGCGGCGGCGGTGGCGATCACCTATGCGAACACGCCGTCCGCGCTGCGCGTGCTGCATCACGTGCACGAACTCGAGCCGACGCTGCCCGCGATCGTGCGCACCGTCGACGACGCCGATCTCGAGAAGCTGCTCGCGGCCGGCGCGACCGAGGTGATTCCGGAGATCGTCGAGGGCAGCCTGATGCTCGCATCGCACACGCTGGTGCTGGTCGGCGTGCCGATGCGCAAGGTCGTGCGGCGCGTCGAGGAGATGCGCGACGAACGCTACAGCCTGCTGCGCGGCTATTTCCGCGGCGCGGACGACGCGGACGACGACGACCACGAGCAGGTGCGGCTACAATCGGTGCCGGTCGATGCGCGTGCGGACGCGGTCGGGCGTTCGCTGGAAGAACTGGGGCTGTATGCACTCGGGCTCGAAGTCACGGCGATCCGCCGGCATGGCATCCGCGGCGTCGAACCCGATCCGCAAACCAAGCTGCGCGCGAGCGACATCGTCGTGCTGCGCGGGCTGCCCGAGGCGCTCGCGCTCGCGGAGGAGCGGCTGTCGCGCCATCGGCGCGAACCGCCGGCCGCGGCCGCCTGAGCCGCGTCTGGTTTGATAACCTGACCCGTATTTTTTCGAAACGGTGCCCGATCTTCGCGCACCGTTTTTTTCGGAGAGTTTCATGCCGCATTCGTCGCCGGCCGCACCGCTCGATCCGGTCGCCTTCATCCACAGCCAGATCCGCACGGTGCCCGACTGGCCGCAGCCGGGCGTGATGTTCCGCGACATCACGACGCTGCTGCAGAGCCCGAAGGCGCTGCGCATCCTCGTCGACCTGTTCGTCGAGCGCTATGTCGATGCGAAGCTCGACTACGTCGCGGGCCTCGATGCACGCGGCTTCATCATCGCGCCGATCGTCGCGTACGAACTGAGCGTCGGCTTCGTGCCGATCCGCAAGGTCGGCAAGCTGCCGTACAAGACGCGCTCGGAATCGTACGACCTCGAATACGGCAGCGCGACGGTCGAGATCCATGAAGATGCGTGTCGCCCCGGCGATCGCGTGATCATCATGGACGACCTGATCGCGACCGGCGGCACGATGATGGCGGGGCGCAACCTGCTGCAGCGGCTCGGCGCGGAAGTCGTCGAGGGCGCGGCGATCATCGACCTGCCCGATCTCGGCGGCTCGGCACTGCTGCGCAATGCGGGACTGCCGGTTTATACCGTCACCGAATTCGCCGGCCACTGAACGCCGGCCAGCCTGAGCTTCCACGTCACGCAGCGAGGTCACGATGCCCAACTTCATGCTGTTTCTCGCCACGTCGATCGCGATCACGTTCGCGCCGGGGCCCGACAACCTGCAGGTGCTCGCACGCGGCATCTCGCAGGGCCGCGCGGCCGGCTTCGTCGCCGCGCTCGGCTTCACGGCCGGGATCCTGTTCCATACGACGCTCGCGGCGCTCGGCGTCGCGGCCGTGCTGCGTTCGTCGCCGGTCGCGTTCCAGATCCTGAAGCTCGCGGGCGCCGCCTACCTCGTGTGGATCGGCATCAAGGCGCTGCGCAGCCAGGGGCTCTCGAATGCGCACGCGCGCCCGCCTCAGCCGCTCGGCACGATCTTCCGGCAGAGCGTGATCGGCAACCTGATGAACCCGAAGGTCACGCTGTTCTTCGTCGTGTTCCTGCCGCAGTTCGTCGATCCGCACGGCGCGCAGAGCGTCACGCTGCAGATGTTCGAACTCGGCGCGCTGTTCATGCTGCAGACGGCCGCGGTCTTCTCGCTGTTCGGCGTCGGCGCGGGCATGATCGGCGCATGGCTGAAGCGCCGCCCGAAGGCCGGCGTGTGGCTCGACCGGATCGCCGGCGCGACGTTCATCGCGATCGGCATCCGCGTGGCGCTGAAGGACTGACAGACGATGACGTTTCCGTGTATTGCGGCTGCGCGCCGCTTCGATCCCGCTGCGCACCTGCGTTTCGAGATTGCCGGCCAGGCGGTCGGCTGGGTGCGCCGCGACGACGTCGCGATGCTGGCGCGCTGGCCCGACGTGTTCGAGCTGACGGATGAGCGCGTCGTGCTGTCGGCGCGCTACGATTCGGTCGACGCACGCAGCATGGCGCTGGCGAGTGCGATCGGCGCGCTCGCGGCCGAAGGCGCGATTCCCGGCTGGCGCGACGAGATCTACGCGATCCGCAACCGCTTCGACGATCCGCCGCTCGCGTACATCGAGCGCGCCGCATCGCGCTTCTTCGGCACGCAGACTTACGCGGTGCATCTGAACGGCATCGTAGAATATGCGGTTGCGCCGGGCGAGCCGTCCGCCGCGGCCGTCCCGCAGATGTGGCTCGGCCGCCGCAGCGAGACCAAGGCAACCGACCCCGGCATGCTCGACAACGTCGTCGCCGGCGGAATCGGCTGGGGCCTGGGCGTTCACGAGACGCTCGCGAAGGAATGCTGGGAAGAAGCCGGCATTCCGGCCGAACTGGCCGCGCGCGCGATCGCGGGCCGCGCGGTGCAGGTGCTGTGCTCGCTGCCGGAAGGCACGCAGTCCGAACTGATCTTCGTGTACGACCTGCCGCTGCCGCGCGATTTCGCGCCGCGCAACCAGGACGGCGAAGTGGCCGAGCACCTGCTGGCCGGCGTGCCCGAGGTGATCGGCTGGTTGCGCGACGGCCGCGCGACGATGGATGCGAGCCTCGCGACGCTCGACACGCTGCTGCGCCACCGCTGGATCCCGGCGGCCGACGCGGCGGGCATCGACGCCCTGTTCGCACCGGCCGCGTGACGCGTGCCGCGCGCGCAGCCTGGCGGCGCGAACGGGCAATTTGACGAATACGGAAACGAAGGGAGTAGCGGTCATGCCGACCGATCACAGCTTTATCTTGAAACTGTCGTGCCCCGACCGGCACGGCATCGTCCATGCGGTCTCGGGCTTCCTGTTCGAGCGCAGCAACAACATCCTCGATTCGGCGCAGTTCGGCGACAGCCGCACCAGCGAATTCTTCATGCGCGTGCACTTCGAGCAGGACGGCGGCGGCGCGGATGCCGCGACGGCGCTCGACACGCTTCGCAAGGAATTCGCGCCGCTCGCCGAACAGTTCTCGATGCGCTGGGAGCTGCATGACGCGGCCGTGAAGCCGCGCGTCGTGATCATGGTGTCGAAGATCGGCCACTGCCTGAACGACCTGCTGTTCCGCTATCGCACCGGCCAGCTGCCGATCGAGATCCCGGCGATCGTGTCGAACCACAAGGAGTTCTACCAGCTCGCCGCGAGCTACAACATCCCGTTCCATCACTTTCCGCTGGTCGGCGGCTCGTCCGATGCCGCGAAGGCCGCGCAGGAAGCGCGCGTGCTGGAAGTGATCGACGAGCACCAGGCCGATCTGGTCGTGCTCGCGCGCTACATGCAGATCCTGTCGCCGAACCTGTGCAAGCAGCTCGCCGGCCGCGCGATCAACATCCACCATTCGTTCCTGCCGAGCTTCAAGGGCGCGAAGCCGTACTATCAGGCGTTCGATCGTGGCGTGAAGCTGATCGGCGCGACCGCGCACTACGTGACGACCGATCTCGACGAAGGCCCGATCATCGAGCAGGAAGTCGAGCGCGTCGACCACAGCATGACGCCCGACCAGCTGACCGCGATCGGCCGCGACGTCGAATGCGTGACGCTGGCGCGCGCGGTGAAGTGGCACGTCGAGCACCGGATCGTGCTGAACGGGACGAAGACGGTCGTGTTCCGCTGATTTTGCCGATTGCCGGCTCGTTGGCAATTACAAACAAAAACGCCGCGCCCTTCACGGGGCGCGGCGTTTTTTATCGCTGTTTGGCGGGCGGCCTGCTTCAGATCAGCCGCAGCAGGTACAGCTCGCGCTTCAGGTACGCGTAGAAGATCGGCGCGGCGATCACGCCCGGCAGCCCGAACGCCGCCTCCATGATCAGCATCGCGAGCAGCAGCTCCCATGCGCGCGACTCGATCTGGCCGCCGATGATCTTCGCGTTCAGGAAGTATTCGAGCTTGTGGATGATCACGAGGAACGCCAGCGACGCGATCGCGGTGCCCATGCTGACCGACAGCGACACGGCGACGATCAGCGTGTTCGAGATCAGGTTGCCGATCACGGGCAGCAGGCCGACGATGAACGTGACGAGCACGAGCGTTTTCGACAGCGGCAGCCGCTGGTGGAAGATAGGCAGCGCGACGAGCAGGTAGATGCCCGTGAACACCGCGTTGATCGCCGAGATCTTGATCTGCGCGAACACGATCCGGCGGAATGCGTCGGCGAAGCGCGACACGCGCGTGACGAGCGCCGTGGACAGCGGCCGGCGCACCTTGCCGTGCTCGACGCCGATCGCGATCATCGCGCCGATGATCATCCCGAACAGCACGTGGCCGAAGCCGCGCGCGACGCTCTTGCCGCTTTGCTGGAGCTGGTCCATGTGCGAGTGCATCAGCACGGCGGCCTTCGTCTTCATCTGCTCGACGTCGACGGGCAGCAGGTTCGCGATCCAGGCCGGCGTGCGGGCGCGGGTCTGCTCGACGATCTGCATCAGCTGGTCGAGCAGGCTTTGCAGGTTCGGCACCGTGCGCTCGAAGTGTTCGATGATGCCGATCGTCAGGCCCGTCAACGCGCCGACGATCGCGATCGACAGCAGCACGACGGCGACCCAGCGCGCGCGCATGCTCGTGGTATGGCGTTCGATCACGGGGGCGATCGTGTGGATCAGCTGGTAGACCAGCAAGCCGGCCAGCAGCCCGCCGAGCAGCTTGAGTTCGATCACGAGCCACATCGCGAGGATCGCGAACGCATAGCTGCCGATCTCGAGCGCCGACAGCTTCGGCAGGCTGAAGTCGCTCGTCAGCCGCACGCTGCGCAGGTGCGGTTCGCGATTCTGCGCATCGCGCGACGAGTCTGGTTGCTTCTCCATCGTGGATTCCTGTCGTTCGTGTGTCATGCCGCGGAATGCGCGGCAGAGCCGTGTTCGCCCGGCGCCGCACCGGATTGGTGCGTACGGCGAACCTTACGACCGTAAAGTATAGCTGCCATTATGGTCCGCAACGGGGCCGTTTGGCGCATGGTGTATACGCAGGAGGGAAAACGAGAAGGGGCCGGTTCGGCGGTGCGCAAGGGCGCGCGGCCGGGCGGCCGCGCGCGGGAGGGCAGGCAGGCGCGACGTGTCAGCCGGCCGCGACCTTGCGGGCCGTGCGCTTGAGCAGCGGCGCGAGGTATTTGCCGGTAAAGCTCGCCTTCGTCTTCGCGACCTGCTCGGGCGTGCCCTGCGCGATGATCTGGCCGCCGCCGGCACCGCCTTCGGGGCCGAGGTCGATCACCCAGTCGGCCGTCTTGATCACGTCGAGGTTGTGCTCGATGATCACGACCGTGTTGCCCTGGTCGCGCAGCCGGTGGATCACTTCCAGCAGCAGGGCGATGTCGTGGAAGTGCAGGCCGGTGGTCGGCTCGTCGAGGATGTACAGCGTGCGGCCGGTGTCGCGCTTGGAGAGCTCGAGCGACAGCTTCACGCGCTGCGCCTCGCCGCCCGACAGCGTCGTGGCCGACTGGCCGAGGCGGATGTAGCCGAGGCCGACGTCGAGCAGCGTCTTCAGCTTGCGCGCGATGACCGGCACCGCGCTGAAGAACTCATACGCGTGCTCGACCGTCATGTCGAGCACTTCGCTGATGTTCTTGCCCTTGTACTGCACTTCGAGCGTTTCGCGGTTGTAGCGCTTGCCGTGGCACACGTCGCACGGCACGTAGACGTCCGGCAGGAAGTGCATTTCCACCTTCAGCACGCCGTCGCCCTGGCACGATTCGCAGCGGCCGCCCTTCACGTTGAACGAGAAACGGCCCGGATCGTAGCCGCGCTCCTTCGCGGTCGGCACGCCCGAGAACAGCTCGCGGATCGGCGTGAACAGGCCCGTATACGTGGCCGGGTTCGAGCGCGGCGTGCGGCCGATCGGCGACTGGTCGACGTTGATCACCTTGTCGAAGTGCTCGAGGCCCTCGATCGCGTCGTGCGGCGCCGGCTCGGCCGACGAACCGTACAGGTGGCGCGCGACCGCGTGATACAGCGTGTCGTTGATCAGCGTCGACTTGCCGGAGCCCGACACACCGGTGATGCAGGTCAGCAGGCCGACCGGCAGCTCCAGATCGACGTGCTTCAGGTTGTTGCCGTGCGCGTCGACGATGCGCAGCATCCGCTCCGGATCGGGCGCGAGCCGCTCGTCCGGGTACTCGATCACGCGTTTGCCGAGCAGGTACTGGCCGGTGAGCGACTGCGGATTCGACTGCACCTGCTTCGGCGTGCCCTCGGCCACGATCACGCCGCCGTGCTCGCCGGCGCCCGGGCCCATGTCGACGACGTAGTCGGCGGTGCGGATCATGTCCTCGTCGTGCTCGACGACGATCACCGAGTTGCCGAGGTCGCGCAGGTGCTTGAGGGTCGCGATCAGGCGGTCGTTGTCGCGCTGGTGCAGGCCGATCGACGGCTCGTCGAGCACGTACATCACGCCCGTGAGACCCGAGCCGATCTGCGACGCGAGCCGGATGCGCTGCGCCTCGCCGCCCGACAGGGTTTCCGCGCTGCGCTCGAGCGACAGGTAGTCGAGGCCGACGTTGTTCAGGAAGGTGAGGCGCGCGACGATTTCCTTGATGACCTTGTCGGCGATCTCGCGTTTCGCGCCGTCGAGCGACAGCCCGTCGAAATAGCCGAGCGCGTCGCGCAGCGGCCAGCCGCTGATTTCGAAGATGCCGCGCGCGTAGTCGCCCGTGCCGATCCGCACGTGGCGCGCTTCGCGGCGCAGGCGCGTGCCGTCGCACGACGGGCACGGCTGGTTGTTCTGGTACTTCGACAGCTCTTCGCGCACCGCGACCGAATCGGTCTCGCGGTAGCGGCGCTCGAGGTTCGGGATGATCCCCTCGAACACGTGCTCGCGGATCGTCGTGCGGCCGCGCTCGTTGATGTACGAAAACGGGATCGTCTGCTTGCCCGAGCCGAACAGCAGCACCTTCCGGATCTTTTCCGGCAGATCCTCGAACGCGGCGTCGATGTCGAATTCGTAGAACGCCGCGAGACTCTGCAGCATCTGGAAGTAGAACTGGTTGCGGCGGTCCCAGCCTTTCACGGCGCCGGCGGCGAGCGACAGCGACGGGTGCGCGACGACCCGCTTCGGGTCGAAGAACGTGATCTGGCCGAGGCCGTCGCATTCCGGGCACGCGCCCATCGGGTTGTTGAACGAGAACAGGCGCGGCTCGAGTTCCTGCAGCGAGTACGAGCAGATCGGGCACGCGAACTTCGAGCTGAACAGGTACTCGCGGTCGGTATCCATCTCGAGCGCGATCGCGCGGCCGTCGGCGAGGCGCAGCGCCGTCTCGAACGACTCGGCGAGGCGCTGCTTCATGTCCGGGCGCACCTTGAGACGATCGACGACGACGTCGATCGTGTGCTTGTCGTTCTTCTTCAGCTTCGGCAGCGACTCGACCTCGTAGATCTTCGCGACGCCTTCGTTCGCGGCGCCGCCGCCCGAGCGCACGCGAAAGCGCACGAAACCCTGCGCCTGCATGTCCTCGAACAGCTCGGCATGCTCGCCCTTGCGGTCCGCGACGACGGGCGCGAGGATCATCAGCTTGGTTTCCTCGGGCAGCGCGAGCGCCGCGTCGACCATCTGCGACACGCTTTGCGCTTCCAGCGGGATGTCGTGGTCGGGGCAGTACGGCGTGCCGACACGTGCGAACAAAAGTCGCAGGTAGTCGTGGATTTCCGTGACCGTGCCGACGGTCGAACGCGGGTTGTGGGACGTTGCCTTCTGCTCGATCGAGATCGCCGGCGACAGGCCTTCGATCAGGTCGACGTCGGGTTTCTCCATCAGTTGCAGGAACTGGCGGGCATACGCGGACAGGCTTTCGACGTAGCGGCGCTGACCCTCGGCATAAAGGGTATCGAACGCGAGCGACGACTTGCCCGACCCGGACAACCCGGTAATCACGACCAGCTTGTGGCGCGGCAGGTCGAGATTGACGTTTTTCAGGTTGTGGGTACGAGCCCCACGGATGCGGATCTGTTCCATGAACCTGGCGAAAATGGAGGGAACCAAACCTGCTACTATAACGGCTTTTCGAGGCCGTCGTTTGGGGTCCCCAGCCTTAGCAGCAGGTGGCAGCAAGATGGCGCCTGCGCCGGGAAAAGTGGCCGCAGCGGCCGCGCCGCGCGGTTCCGGGCAGCCTGCGGGCGGCCTGAATCCTGCCCCGACGTGTTGCCGGCCAAGCCTCCCGGGCCACTGGTCCTGATCTTCCGCCGCCCGGTGTCGGGCGGGCATTCCGATCATTCGAAATTCATTCCCGATGTCCAATCCGTCTGCCACGTCTTCCCGCATGACCGCGCCCGAATTGCGCGCGACCACGTCGCTCGCGGCGATCTTCGCGCTGCGCATGCTCGGCCTGTTCATGATCATGCCGGTGTTCTCGGTCTACGCGAAAACCATCCCGGGCGGCGACAACGTGCTGCTCGTCGGCATCGCGCTCGGGGCCTACGGCGTCACGCAGTCGCTGTTCTATATCTTCTACGGCTGGGCGTCCGACAAGTTCGGCCGCAAGCCGGTGATCGCGACCGGCCTCGTGATCTTCGCGATCGGCAGCTTCGTCGCCGCGTCCGCGCACGACATCACGTGGATCATCGTCGGTCGCGTGATCCAGGGGATGGGCGCGGTGTCGTCCGCGGTGCTCGCGTTCATCGCCGACCTGACCTCCGAGCAGAACCGCACGAAGGCGATGGCGATGGTCGGCGGCTCGATCGGCGTGTCGTTCGCGGTCGCGATCGTCGGTGCGCCGATCGTGTTCCACTGGGTCGGGATGAGCGGGCTGTTCGCGATCGTCGGCGTGCTGTCGATCCTCGCGATCGGCGTCGTGCTGTGGATCGTGCCCGATGCGGCCAAGCCCGTGCACGTGCCCGCGCCGTTCGCCGAGGTGCTGCACAACGTCGAGCTGCTGCGCCTGAACTTCGGCGTGCTGGTGCTGCATGCCACGCAGACGGCGCTGTTTCTCGTCGTGCCGCGCTTGCTCGTCGACGGCGGCCTGCCGGTCGCCTCGCACTGGAAGGTCTACCTGCCGGTGATGGGGCTCGCGTTCGTGATGATGGTCCCGGCGATCATCGTCGCGGAAAAACGGGGCAAGATGAAGCCGGTGCTGCTCGGCGGCATTCTGGCTATCCTGATTGGCCAATTGCTGCTGGGCAGCGCGCCGCATACCATCCTGATTGTGGCGGCGGTTCTTTTCGTCTACTTCCTCGGCTTCAACATCCTGGAAGCGTCGCAGCCGTCGCTCGTGTCGAAGCTCGCGCCCGGTTCGCGCAAGGGCGCGGCCACGGGTGTGTACAACACCACGCAGTCGGTCGGGCTCGCGCTCGGCGGCATCGTGGGCGGCTGGCTGCTGAAGCACGGTGGCGCCAACACGGTGTTCTACACGTGTTCGGGGCTCGTTGCCGCGTGGCTTATAATCGCGGCCAGCATGAAAGCGCCGCCGCGCAAGGCCTGAACTCATTTCGGGCAGGCACCGGCGACTTTCGCCGGCTTGCCCCGGCGGGCCGCACCGACAGCATGAGCGGGCGGCCCGGCATCGAATTTACTGGAGAAACACATGGCATCCGTCAACAAGGTCATCCTCGTCGGCAATCTCGGCGCCGATCCTGAAGTCCGTTACCTGCCGAGCGGCGACGCGGTTGCGAACATCCGTCTCGCGACGACCGACCGCTACAAGGACAAGGCGAGCGGCGATTTCAAGGAAATGACCGAGTGGCATCGCGTCGCGTTCTTCGGCCGCCTGGCGGAAATCGTCAGCGAGTACCTGAAGAAGGGGTCGTCGGTCTATATCGAAGGCCGCATCCGCACGCGCAAGTGGCAGGGTCAGGACGGCCAGGATCGTTACTCGACCGAAATCGTCGCTGACCAGATGCAGATGCTCGGCGGCCGCGGTGCGGGCGGCGGCGGTGGTGGTGGCGGTGACGAAGGCGGTTACGGCGGCGGCTACGGTGGTGGTGGCGGCGGTGGCCGTGGCGAGCAGATGGAGCGTGGCGGTGGCGGCGGCGGTCGTGCCGGCGGCGCAGCGCGTGGCGGTGCAGGCGGCGGCGCGCAAAACCGTCCGAGCGCACCGGCAGGCGGCGGCTTCGACGAGATGGACGACGATATTCCGTTCTGATCGGCAAGTCGGCATCTCGCATCACGATGGGCCCAAACGTCCGAGTCAAGCCAGTTGCTTGGCCCGGGCCTTCGGGCCTTGTTTCGTTTACGTCGATGTTCCTTGCGCGCGAGGCAAACCGTGGCTGACGAACTTCCCGACCTCATCGCTCCGCATCTCGACGTGCTGTTTTGCGGGATCAACCCGGGCCTGACCGCGGCCGCCACCGGGCATCACTTCGCCGGGAGAAGCAACCGCTTCTGGCGCGTGATCCATCTCGCGGGCTTCACGCCGGCAGAAATCTCGCCGCAGGACGATCGCGCGATTCTTCAATATGGCTGCGGCCTGACCGCGGTGGTGAAGCGGCCGACCGCGAGCGCCGATCAGCTTTCGCGCGCGGAATTCATCGCGGCGGCTGCCGAGTTCGACCGAAAGCTGGCGCGCTATGCGCCGCGCTTCGTCGCTTTTCTCGGCAAGGCGGCGTACTCCGCGCTTTCCGGGCAGCGAGCAATCGACTGGGGGCTGCAACCGGCCCTCATGCAGGGGGCGAGCGTCTGGGTGCTGCCCAATCCCAGCGGGAGAAACCTCGCGTTCGGCCTCGACGATCTGGTCGACGCATACCGTCAGCTTCGGCTGCAGGCGAAGGCCGTTTCCGGTCTCCAACTGGAGGGGCAGGATGCGGCGCGGTGAACCCGCGCCCCAGTGGCCGGGCACCGTGCTGCCCCGCGCATTCTTCGACCGAGTCGCCACCGACGTCGCCCCGCAACTGCTGAACAAGATCCTCGCGGCCGCCGACGGCCGGGCCGGGCGGATCGTCGAAGTGGAAGCCTATGCCGGCGCGATCGATCCGGCTGCGCATACCTACCGCGGCAAGACGCCGCGCAATGCGACGATGTTCGGGCCGCCTGGGCATCTGTATGTCTATTTCACGTATGGCATGCATTGGTGCTGCAACTGCGTGTGCGGCCCGGATGGCACGGGAACGGGCGTGCTGATCCGAGCGCTCGAGCCGCTGCACGGGCTCGAGCAGATGCGTGCGGCCCGGCCGCCGCAGACGCGCGATCGCGACCTGTGCCGGCGGCCGGCGCGGCTGACCCAGGCGATGGGGATCACCGGCGCGCACGACGGTGTCGACCTGATCGGTGCGCACGAAGGGTTCGCGATCGTCGACGACGGCATCGCGCCGCCCGCCGATCCGGCGAGCGGGCCGCGCATCGGCATTCGCGTCGGCACGGATCTGCCGTGGCGCTGGAGCGTTCCGGGCAACCCGTATGTATCGGGGCCAGTGACACGCCGCTGATACACCCCTTGCCGGAATGCGCACAATTCGACCTGCGTCACGCGACCGCCATTATTGACCGGCTAAGCTTGTCTTTTCGGCGTATTCGAGCGAGGAGACACCATGCGGCGGGTCGTATTCAACCAGAAGGGCGGCGTGGGCAAATCGACGATCGTCTGCAACCTGGCAGCGATCAGCGCGAGCGAAGGGTTGCGCACGCTCGTCATCGACCTCGATGCGCAGGCGAACTCCACGCGCTACCTGCTCGGCGACGCCGCAGCCGACGCGCAGCCAGGTATCGCCGATTTCTTCGAAACCGCGCTGACCTTCAACTTCCGCCCGGTCGACGTCGCGTCGTTCATTCATCCGACCCCGTTCGAAGGGCTCGACGTGATGCCCGCGCATCCGGAGCTCGACACGCTGCACGGCAAGCTCGAGTCGCGCTACAAGATCTACAAGCTGCGCGATGCGCTGAATGAGCTCGACACCTACGACGCCGTGTACATCGACACGCCGCCCGCGCTGAATTTCTATACGCGCTCGGCGCTGATCGCGGTCGAGCGCTGCCTGATCCCGTTCGACTGCGACGATTTCTCGCGCCGTGCGCTGTACACGCTGCTCGAGAACGTGAAGGAAATCCAGCAGGACCACAACGCGGCGCTCGAGGTGGAAGGGATCGTCATCAACCAGTTCCAGCCGCGGGCGAGCCTGCCGCAGCGGCTGGTCGACGAACTCGTCGAAGAAGGGTTGCCGGTGCTCGCGTCGAGGTTGTCGGCGTCGGTGAAGATCCGCGAGTCGCATCAACAGTCCAAGCCGGTGATCCATCTGGAACCCGGGCACAAGCTCGCGCAGGAGTTTCTCGCGCTGCATCGAGAACTGGCCGGCTGATACCGCATTTGCCTGACAAATCCGCGGCCGCATCATGCGGCCGCTTTTTATTGCGACCGCAATTCATCCGATCATTGATTCCGTCATTAATAATCCCGAAAACGATTTCATAATAAATCCAGAAAAAACGATTACATAGGTGGCCGCTCCATTTTCAATGCGCCCCGGTTTTCTAATAAACGGAATAATGGATTGGTAAATGTTGCGCGACGTCATGATCCGTTATCCTGTAACAAGGTAAAAATGCATTGCGGGACAGAGTGATGCGCGGCCCCGTCTGCGATGTCGACGCGCTACGGGTTCCAGCAGTCGTCCCGGATAGAAATAAGGGTTTACACCTAGTATTAATGCCATTTAATTGACAATTAATCGATCTAGAATGGACTCCTTCACCTTCCCGCACTCAAATAAGTGACGGGTTGTCAATAAGGAAGCCCGCTGTCGATCCGGCTTCCAATTTCTTTGCGTCGTCTCTCGCATTGCTAACAGGAGCGTGCCCGATGTCCGTATTTGCCCCCGAAAAAATCAACGCCGAATATCAATCCGGTATTGCAGCGTGGTTTGCGATTGCCCGTCCGGCGATCCAAGGTTTCGAGGCTGTCGTCGAACTCAACCTGCAAGCGGCCCGGACGGCGCTCGGGGAATACGAGGACAAGCTGAAGAACGCATTCAACAGCAGCAACCCGGCCGCAGGTTTCGCGCAGCAGATCGCCGCACCGCAGGAAGCGGCCGGCAAGGCCGTGTCGTACGGTCGCCATCTGTTCGACATCGCGGTGTCGACGCAGTCCGAATGGGCGAAGGTCGCGCAAGCGCAATATGAACAGAACGACAAGCGCCTGAAGGAGGTGCTCGGCGAACTGTCGAAGCATGCGCCGGCCGGCTCGGCGCCGGTGGTGGCCGCACTGAACTCGGCGCTGTCGGCGGCGACCGCCGCGGCCGATTCGGTTCGTGCCGCGACGGGCCAGGCGATCGAAGCCGCGCAGAGCGGCTTCGATGCGGTCAGCGAAACGGCTGCGCGTGGCGCGAAGCAAACGGCTGCCGCCGCACGCAAGGACGCCGCGGCCGCACGCGAATCGGCTGCGTAATCGCATAGCCACGCAAGCACGTGTCGCGCACGGGCGCGACACGATTGAGCGGCGCCGGATGGCGCCGGATGCCGCGTGTGCCGCGTGGCGTCCGGCGAATGTCCGGTTTGCCGCAAGACGCCGGTGAACCGGCGAGCCGTACCGGTGTGCCGCCCGTTCGAACGGGTGCCGTGCGCCGTACGACGGCGTGCGATCGCTATCGGGCCGAATGGCCCGGGAGGCGCGATCGCCAGCCGAGGCCGGCACGTGCCGGCGTCAGAACGACGAACTGATTTCGATGCAGGAACTGGACATGACGGATGTAGTGATCGTATCGGCCGCGCGGACCGCGGTCGGCAAATTCGGCGGTTCGCTTGCGAAGATTGCGGCGCCCGAGCTGGGCGCGACGGTGATCCGCGCGGTGCTGGAGCGTGCGGGCGTGAAGCCCGAGCAGGTCAGCGAAGTGATCATGGGCCAGGTGCTGACGGCCGGTTCCGGGCAGAACCCGGCGCGGCAGTCGCTGATCAAGGCCGGGCTGCCGAACGCAGTGCCGGGGATGACGATCAACAAGGTGTGCGGCTCGGGCCTGAAGGCCGTGATGCTGGCGGCGAACGCGATCGTCGCGGGCGACGCGGAGATCGTGATCGCGGGCGGCCAGGAGAACATGAGCGCGTCGCCGCACGTGCTGCCGGGCTCGCGCGACGGGTTCCGGATGGGCGACGCGAAGCTGGTCGACACGATGATCGTCGACGGCCTGTGGGACGTGTACAACCAGTACCACATGGGCATCACGGCGGAGAACGTCGCGAAGGAATACGGAATCACGCGCGAGGAGCAGGACGCGTTCGCGGCGTTGTCGCAGAACAAGGCGGAAGCCGCGCAGAAGGCCGGCCGCTTCGACGATGAAATCGTGCCGGTGGCGATTCCGCAACGCAAGGGCGAGCCGCTGCAGTTCGCCACCGATGAATTCGTGCGTCACGGCGTGACGGCGGAGTCGCTGGCCGGGCTGAAGCCGGCGTTCTCGAAGGACGGCTCGGTGACGGCGGCGAACGCGTCGGGGCTGAACGACGGCGCGGCGGCGGTGCTGGTGATGTCGGCGCAGAAGGCGGCGGCACTCGGCCTGACGCCGCTGGCGCGGATCAAGGCGTACGCGAACGCGGGCGTGGATCCGAGCGTGATGGGGATGGGCCCGGTGCCGGCATCGCGCCGCTGCCTGGAGCGCGCGGGCTGGACGCCGGGCGACCTGGACCTGATGGAGATCAACGAGGCATTCGCGGCGCAGGCGCTGGCGGTGCACAAGCAGATGGGCTGGAACACGTCGAAGGTGAACGTGAACGGCGGGGCGATCGCGATCGGCCACCCGATCGGCGCGTCGGGTTGCCGGATCCTGGTGACGCTGCTGCACGAGATGGCCAGGCGCGATGCGAAGCGCGGGCTGGCATCGCTGTGTATCGGTGGCGGGATGGGTGTCGCGCTCGCGGTCGAGCGCGCCTGAGTAGAGTCTGACGACTCGTCCCGCGTGCGGCAGCGGCCAGCGTCGCACGCGGGCGAAGCGGTTTTCGCGCACGACAAGCAGTCAACAACACGCGCGAGGTGCAGGTGCGTGCCGCGCCCGCGACGCGGGCGGCTGCGCATCGAAGCGGTGGGGCGGCAGCATGAGCGACGCCGCCGCTCCGCCTTGATCGATTACTTTTTTGTCGGTAATTAATAGGATGACTAAGCGAATTGCAGTAGTGACTGGTGGCA
Source organism: Burkholderia sp. HI4860 (assembly GCF_002223045.2). Taxonomy (NCBI): domain Bacteria; kingdom Pseudomonadati; phylum Pseudomonadota; class Betaproteobacteria; order Burkholderiales; family Burkholderiaceae; genus Burkholderia; species Burkholderia sp. HI4860. The sequence goes on from NZ_NKFO02000003.1 coordinate 2,366,094, forward strand.
TGGGCGGCCTCGGCGAAGCGGTCAGCATCAGGTTGAACGACGCGGGCCACCGGGTAGTCGTCACGTATTCGCCGAACAACACCGGCGCGGACCGCTGGCTGACCGAGATGCACGCGGCCGGCCGCGAGTTCCACGCGTATCCGGTGGACGTGGCCGATCACGATTCGTGCCAGCAATGCATCGAGAAGATCACGCGGGACGTCGGCCCGGTCGACATTCTCGTGAACAACGCGGGCATCACGCGCGACATGACGCTGCGCAAGCTCGACAAGGTCAACTGGGACGCGGTGATCCGCACCAACCTCGATTCCGTGTTCAACATGACGAAGCCGGTCTGCGAAGGCATGGTCGAGCGCGGCTGGGGCCGCATCGTCAACATCTCGTCGGTGAACGGCTCGAAGGGTTCGGTCGGCCAGACCAACTACGCGGCCGCGAAGGCTGGCATGCACGGTTTCACGAAGTCGCTCGCGCTCGAGATCGCACGCAAGGGCGTGACGGTGAACACGGTGTCGCCGGGCTACCTCGCGACGAAGATGGTCACGGCGATCCCGCAGGACATCCTCGACTCGAAGATCCTCCCGCAGATTCCGGCGGGCCGGCTCGGCAAGCCCGAGGAAGTCGCGGCGCTGGTGGCTTACCTGTGCTCGGAGGAGGCCGGCTTCGTGACGGGCTCCAACATCGCGATCAACGGCGGCCAGCACATGCATTGACGCGGGGCGGCCCGGCGGTGTGCGCGCATCTGCCGGCCCGCGTTCCGCACGATCCAGTGCCGGGGCGGCGGCAGGCGCGCCGCTTCGGCTTCGCATTCCGGAGAAGGCATGGGCGATACCTGGATGGGACTCGTAATCGGCGGCACGGCACTGGCCGTCGCGCTGACGATGGCAGTCTCGCTCTACTGGCTCGAGCGGCGCCGTGCGCGGCTGCTGCGGAACTTCGATCATCGCGATTGCTCGCTCGTCGCGTACGGCAGGTGCTTCGCACGCGTGCGGACCCGGCCGGCACGCCGGCTGCGCGGCGCGCGTTGACGGCGGCATCGCGGCAGTGACGCGTCACGCTTGACGAGCGGTCGTGCATCGCGCGCATGCCTGCGGGGATGCGCGCGATGCCCTTGATCAATCGTTCTTTTCGCTCTTCCCGCCCGACTCGCCCGAGTCGTTCTTGTGGAAGATCCGCTTCGTCGTGCGCTTGGTGGCATCCCAGCCTTCGCGCGACGCGTGTGCGACCCCGTGGCCGACCGCCTTCGCGGCGCTCGCGGTCGCGTGGCCGAAGCTGCGGGCCGCCTCGCCGGTCTTGTGCGCGGCTTCCTTCGAATCGCGCTTGATGTCCTGCTTCACTTCCGACATGTCCGCGTGCGCGATCGGGCTGATCAGCGCCAGCACGAGCGCGGTGCCAATGAACTGACGAACTTTCACGACCTGGTTTCCTTCTCTTGGGTGAGCGGCTTCATCGAGGATTCGCATCGCCGGCTGGCGCCGCGCCCGGGCGCAACGCGCCGGCCGCCGACGCGTCGAGCATCACCGCGGCGCGGCCGGACAGCAGCACGCGATCGCCGCAGCGCAGTGCGAAGCCGTACAGCACCGAACGGGCGTCACCGCTCACGCGTTCCGCTTCGACGACGAGCGGCTGCGCGAACGTGTCGAGCCGGTCGACGAATGCGTCGACGTTGCGCACGCTCGCCAGATAGCCGACACGCGGGCGCGCTTCGTGCGCACCGAGTAGCGCGCCGTGCACGGCCATCGCCTGCGCCGCGTATTCGATCCCGCAGACGGATGCAAGCCGGCCGTGCGCGCGCAGCGGGTTGTGCGGATCGCAGTGGCTCGTCGCGGTGCAGCGGATGCGAGCGGCATCCCACGCATCGACCGTATCGAGCACGCACATCGCGCCGCCGTGCGGAATGTGCGCGGCGATCCACGCGTGGTCGAGCGGCGGTGCGAGCGGGATGGTCGCGGTCATCACGCGCGCTCCGCGAACGTATCCGGCGTCGCGACGTCGACCTGCACGCGTGTATCGGCCAGGTAGTCGAGCACGACGCGCGTCGAACGCCGCGCGGCGATGGCGTCGAGCAGCGGCAGCACGCGCGCGGCCGGATTGCCGGCGCGCAGTGCGTCGAGTTCGGCGTTCGCGAGCGGCGTGGCGGGTGCGTCGGCGAGCTGGACGTCGATGCGGGCGAGCGCGCGCTCGCTTGCTTCCGGCGCGAGCACGAGTGCCACGCCGAATGCGTCGCCGATCGGGCGCACCGCACGCAGCGGTTCCGGGTAGTCGGTGTCGTACGCGATCAGCAGCGTCGACACGCGATCGACCACGACCTGGCACAGGCTCTCGAGCAGGCCCGCGGCAAAGCTGCCGTCGTGCGCGCAAAGCACATTCGACGTCGCCATCGCGCGGGTCGCGATGCTCCAGTAGCCGGCCGGTGCGTTGTGCACGGAGTTGTGGAAGCGCGTCGGCGACAACTGCCGATCGTCGCCGGCCAGCGTCTCGCAGATCGCGTGGCAATTCTGGCCGTCGCCGCCCGACGCGCTGAACACGGTTGCGAGCGTCGCGGCATCGCGTCCGCTCGCGGCCACCGCTTCGTGGCCGACCGCGAGCGCCGCGCGCACGACGGGGCCGGTGCGGCGCCGCTCGGCCGACGGCAGGCCGGCCGGCGGCGGCAGCTCGGTGCGGGCCGGCGCATACGGCACGCGGCCCGCGAGCACGTCGGCCGCGTGCGGCCAGTCGTTCAGTCCGGGCCCGATGAGGCCGATGCTTTCGATGAAGGCGGTGAGTGTCATGGCGGGCCTCAACGGCGGGCGTGGTCGGCGCGGCCGAGGATCAGGCTGCAATTCGTGCCGCCGAAGCCGAACGAATTGGACAGGACGGCGCGCACGCGCGTCGCGCGGCTCGCGAGCACATAGTCGGCGGCGAGTGCCGGGTCGGGCTGTGTCGTGTTGACACCGGCCGGCACGAACTGCTCGCGCAGCGCGAGCGCGGCGACGACGGCCTCGAGCGCCCCCGCCGCGCCGAGCGTATGGCCGGTCGCGCCCTTCGTCGAGCTGCACGGCGTGCTGGCGAACAGCGCGCCGATCGCACGGCTTTCGGCCGCGTCGTTGCTCGGCGTCGCGGTGCCGTGCAGGTTCACGTAGTCGATGTCGGTTGCGCCCAGGCCGGCGGATGCAAGCGCCTGCTCGATCGCGACGCGCGCGCCGAGCCCGTCCGGATGCGGCGACGACATGTGATGTGCGTCGCTCGATTCGCCGATGCCGAGCAGCAGGATCGCATCGGCGTCGAGTGCGGCGGGCGGGTCGGGCATGCGTTCGACGAGTGCGAACGCGGCGGCCTCGCCGATCGAGATGCCGTCGCGCGCGACGTCGAACGGCCGGCACGGCTGGCGCGACAGCAGCTCGAGCGAATTGAAGCCGTACAGCGTCGTCAGGCACAACGAATCGACGCCGCCGACGACCGCCGCGTCGATCAAGCCCGCCTCGATCATGCGGCGCGCGGAGCCGAACACTTTCGCGCCGGACGAGCACGCGGACGAGATCGCCATCGCCGGCCCGCGCAGTGCGAAGAACGCGCGCACGAACGCGGCCGGCGAATACGGGTTGTGCGTCTGCGCGTAGCGGAAGTCGGCGGGCAGCGCGCCGCTCGCCGGATCGCGGCGTTGGTATGCGTGTTCGGTCTCGAGGATGCCGGCCGTGCTCGTGCCGATGAACACGCCGACGCGCGCCGCACCGTAGCGCGCCACGGCCGCCGCGACGCGTGCGTCGAATCCGTCCTGCGTGAGGCCGAGTTGCGCGAGGCGGTTGTTGCGGCACGCGAAGTCGGCGAGATCGGCCCGCACGGGCTGCGCATCGACGCCGTCCACCGCGCCGATCCACGTGTCGAGATCCGCCCGTTCGAAGTCGCAGGGCTGGAGCCCGCCGCGCGCGTCGCGCAGCGCATCGAGGGTCGCATCGAGGCCGCGGCCGATGCAGCTGGTGGCGGTGAAGTGCGAGAGCAGGAGAGGTTTCACGAGGGTCGCATCCGGTGGCCGGAACGGGTGCCGCAGCAGGGCTGGCACGCGCGCCGTTCGAGGTCAGATTTTATCAAACGGGGGTGCCGAACCGGCCGGCTCGCCCGGCCCGCCGGGCGGCTCCGGCGCGAGCGCCGCGCGCAGCGTGGTCCAGTGCAATTGCGCATCGGCAGCCGCGCGCAGCGCCGCGTGCAGCACGTCGAGCACGACCGGTTCGCCGCGCGTGTCGCGCGCCGCGTGGCCGTCGTGCACGAGCAGGATGTCGCGTGCCGCGAGGCCGTGCAGCAGGCGGCGCGTGACGGTCGCGGCATCGCGCGCACGCGTGTCGAAGCCACGTCGCGTCCAGCTCGCCAGTTGCAGGCCGAGTTCGCACAGCACCGGCTCGAGAAACGGGTTGCGCAGGCCAGCCGGCGCGCGGAAGAACAGCGGGCGCGTGCCGGTGAGCTCGGTCAGCGTCTGCTGCGCGGCCGCGATCTCGCGCCGCAGCGCGGCGGGCCCCGACAGCGAGAACGTGTGGCGGTGCCGCTGGCTATGGTTCTCGATTGCATGACCGCGCGCGACGATCGCCTCGATCCAGCGCGGATGACGGCGCGCGAGATCGCCGATGCAGAAGAACGTCGCGCGCGCGTCGTAACGGTCGAGCAGGTCGAGCACGCGCGGCGTGACGTCCGGGTCCGGGCCGTCGTCGATCGTCAGCGCGATGCGGCGGCCGGCGTGGGCCGGCAGGCGCGTCCAGTTCGGGCCGAGCAGCGTGCTGCGCGGCCACAGGCCCGCGGCGGTCAGCGCGAGATGCGACGCGACCACGCTACCGACCGCCCACGGCCACGCGGCCGGCTGCGCGACGACGGCGGCCGCCGCGCCCGCATGCAGCGCGGCCGTGCCCGCGATCAGCGGCGTCGGCTTCCAGCGGCGCGTATCGCCGGGGCGTTGCGACGGAACGGTCGACGGCGCGTTCATGCGCGGCTTCCTCGATGACGGTCGATGGCCACAGCGTCAGCCGCGCGTGGCGCGAGAATCGCCGCGAACGCGAGCGCGAGCATCGCGCCCGGGCCGACGGTCAGCCCGAAGGTTTCGAGCAACGGCACGCGCGACAGCGCCAGCAGCCCGAAGCCGGCAACCGTGGCGAGATTCGCGATCAGCAGCGACACGAGCGTGTACGGCGTGACGGGCTGCGCGTCGTCGCGCTTGCAGAAGAACAGCGCGTAGTTCGAGCCGACCGCGACGATCAGCAGCATCCCGACGAGATGCAGGATCGTCAGCTGCACACCGGCGAGCGCGAAGCCGGCCGTCACGACCAGCACGGCCGCGACGAGCGGCGCGAGCGCGCGCATGGCGCGGCGCGGCGAGCGCAGCGCGATCAGCAGCAGCACGGAGATCGCGGCGAAACCCGCGAGCGACAGCCGGATGTCCTCGTGCACATAGCTCACGTACAGGCGATCGGCTTCGGCCTTCATGTCGACGAACAGCGCATCGGGCACGCCCGCGCGGGCGACGGCTTCGCGAATCGGCGTGGCATCGAGACTCGATGCCGGTTGCGCGGCGCGGGCGGCATCCGGCGCGCGCAGCGGCAGCATCGCGCTCCAGCGGCCGTCGCGTTCGGTCAGCAGCGCATCGACGGCGAGCGCCATCGACGTGCCGCGCAAGTCCGCGCGTGTCAGCAGCGGCGCGTGGCGCGCGGCCTCGACGTCGGTGATGAACGGTGCGAACAGGTCGGGCCTGACCGCGATCGGCTGGTTCGCGACGGCGTCGCGCATCCGCGCGGCGAGCACGTCGGCATCCGGCAGGCTCGCCTGGCGCGCGCGCTGCGCGGCGTCGCTCGGCAGGTAGCGCGCGGGGCTTTCGAAGCCGGCGAGTGCGCCCCGGTCGACCAGCGGCTGCAATTGCGCGGCGACCTTTTCGGCGCCTTCGAGCCCGGCCTGTTCGGTCGAGGCGGAAATCACGACGAGGTAGCGCACATCGGGTGCGCCGACATCGGCGCGCAGCCGCGCATCGAGCGCCTGCGCGTGCGCCGGCACGGGGCTGAGCGCGGCGAGTTCGCGGCTCCACAGGCCGTCCCGATGCAGCACGAGTGTCGCGACGGCGGCGATCACCAGCACGGCGAGCGGCCAGCGCAGCCGCGGCGCGGCGTCGGCCGCACGCGCGAGCACGGCGCTGACGCGCGACACGTCGCGGATCGCGACATGCTCGCCGCGCAGGTGCGGCAGCACGAAGCGCGTGACGAGCGCGGCGGCCGTCAGCCCGACGATCGAATACAGCCCGAGCTGCACGAGGCCCGGGAATCCGGAGAACAGCATCGACGCGAACCCGCACACGGACGTCAGCACGCCGAGCCGGATCGTCGGCCAGTACGCGGCGACCCATGCGCGCGTCGCGTCGGCCGGGCGCGCCGTGCCGCGCGTGCCGGCCTGCGCCGATTGCACGAACAGGTAGATCGAATAGTCGACGGCTTCGCCGATCAGCGTCGTGCCGAAGCCGAGCGTCAGCCCGTGGACCGTGCCGAACGCGACGCTGACGGCCGCAATCCCGGCCGCGACGCCCGTCAGCACCGGCAGCAAGCCAAGCGCGAGCGTGCGCGGCGAACGGTACAGCGTCAGCAGCAGCGCGACGATCAGCACGACGCTCGCCGTCGACAGCCGTTCGACGTCGTGCCGGATCGTGTCGCGCGTGTCGACCGAGAACACGCCGGGGCCGGTCATCGCGAGCGTGGTCGCGGCGGCATTCGGCACGGCCTGCTGCGCGGCGGCGAACGCGCGGCGCACCGTGTCGATCGCGCGGGCCTGCGCGTCGGTATCGGACCCGGCGGCGGCCGTCTGCACGACGAGCACCGCGCGCGTGCCGTCGCGCGATGCCCACACGCCGTCGCGGCTCGCCGGTTCCGCCGCGCTGTCGAACTGGTCGACGAGCGTGGCAACTTCACCGGTCGGGTCGCGCGGCAGCATCGCCTTGGCCACGAGGCCGGCCGACGAACTCAGCAGATCGAGGCTGTCGCCGAGCGCCTGATGCAGGCCGGCCGCGCTGAAGCGCTGCGGCGTGACGGCCGGGCTCAGCAGGTAGCGGTGATCGAAGATGAACTGGCGATCGCGCGCGTCGTTCGCGGCTTCGCCGTTGTGAACGGCCGCGAATTGCGGATCGGTGCGCAGCGCGCCGGCGACGCGTCGCGACAGCGCGGCGCGCGTCGTGGCATCGCCGCCGTCGATCGCGACCAGGATCAGCCGCGACACGACGCCGTCGCGCAACTGGTCGACGAGCACGCGCTGCCCGGCGCTCGGCGCGCTCGGCAGGAACGCGGACAGGTCGGCCGTGAAGTGCGCGCGCCCGATCGCGACGCCGCACGCGATGAGCGCGAGCAGCCACGCGAGCACGGCACGCTGCCGCAGCGCGGGCAGGCGGCGCGAGACCGGTGACGCGGGGGGCCGGGTGCGTTCGTCCATCAGTTCGGGTTCACCGGAACGGGTTGCAGCCGCATCACCGAGCGGTCGCCGTCCGCCTGCCGGATCGCGACGCTGCGCAATACGTCGCGCGTGCCGTCGAGCGTGATCGTGCTGACGACCTTCAGCATCCGCGAGTCGAGCGGTGTGAGCGTCAGCGTCCAGTCGTCGCCGCGCCCGGCGAGCGCGACCTTGTACACCTGTTCGAGCGCGAAGCGGTTGCCGGCGAGCGTCGCGCGGATGCTGTCGATGAACGCGCCGAGCTCCGGATAGCGTGCGAGCGCGAGCGTGAACTTGCGGTTGTTGCGCTCGACGGTGAGCATGTCGCCATCGACGACGAGGTGTTCGGGCTTCGGGCTTAGCGTGTGCTTCTCGAGATGATCGGGCGCGACGAACACGAGTTCGCCGGACGATTCGACCGGCTGCGTCGCGATCGACAGGGTCTTCGTCTCGGTGAACGTCGCGCGCCCCGACTTGTGTTGCGCAAGCGTCGACATCAACCGGTCGAGGTTCCACGCCGGCGCCGTGTCGGCCGGTTGCGCGGGCGTTGCAGCCAGCGCGGCCATGGCGGCGCCGGCCGCGACGGCGACGGCCAGCGTGCGGACGGCACGATGCAGCGTGGACGGGAGCGTGGGCAGGCAGCGGCGAACGGCGGTCATGCGTCGGAGTCCCTCGTGGCGGCCAGGCCGGCACCGGCGCATGCAGCGTCGCTGCGAGCGGTCACGGTTGCGGTCGCGGCATCGCCGCCTTGCCAGAAATCGAAATAGTTGAACCAGTTGTACGGCGCCGCGCGGCAGTATTTGTCGAGCAGCGCGACGTAGCGCGCGAGTGCCGCATCGACGGCCGCCGCGCGTGCGTCGCGCCGCACGTCGGAGAAATCGGCGAGCGTCTCGAAGTGCACATCGTAGCGGTTGCCGTCGCGATAGAGGCCCGTCATGAAGATCACCGGACGCTTCAGCATCGCGGCCATGTAGAGCGGCCCGAGCGGGAACGCGGCGGGCGCGCCGAGCAGCGGCAGCCGGCGCAGCGACGCGGCCGCGTCGTCGAGCAGCGTGCGGTCGGCGAGCATGCCGACCATGCAGTTCGCGTCGAGGCGCTCGCGCACCTTCAGCATCGAATCGACCTGCCCGAGCGGAATCACTTCCGGCTGCGCGGCGGGATTCACCGCGGCGAGCGTCGCGTTGATCTTGCGCGCGTTCTTCTCGTACATCGTCACGACCACGCGCAGGTCCGGGTGTGTGCGGCCGATCGCGCGCACGACCTCGAAGCTGCCGAGATGCGCGCCCATCAGGAACGCGCCGCGTCCGCCCGCGAGCGCGTCGTCGACGAGCGATTCACCGTGCAGCCGGATGTCGAACAGGTCGAAGCGCCCGTTCATCAGGTAGATGCGGTCGTGGATCGTCGCCGCGAACGTGAACACGTGCCGGTACACGTCGCGCCAGCGCGCGGGGCGGCCGAGCACGCGGCGCAGGTAGTCGCGCGACGCCGCGCACGCGACCGGCGAGAACAGCACGAAATACGTCGCGATCAGGTGCAGCACGACGCGCGCGCGCTGCCGGCCGAAGCGCAGCGAGATCCACGTCATCGCGCGCAGCAAGCCCGCATTGCTGCGTTCCTGGCGTTCGGCCCACGCGGTGTGCTTCATGGCTGCGCGCCATCCTGCGCGGCCGGCGGCGCGGACAGCACGCCGCTCGCGACTTCGCGCGCCCCGGTGCGCAGCGTGAAGCGGATCGAACCGCTCGCCGCGGCGTCGTACGCGAGATCGAGCGGCTCGCCGGGTGCGACCGGGCTCAGGAATTTTGCGGACCCGAGCCGCCACGTGTGCAGCGGACGGTTCAGCGCCGTGCCGATCGCATGGATCGCGTGATCGAGCAGCACGACGCCCGGCACGACGGGATGGCCGGGGAAGTGGCCGGGCAGTGCCGGGTGATCGGCGGGGATCGTGAACCCGAGCGCGGGCGCAGGCGTGCCGGCCGGGTTGCGGATGGGCGTCGGCGCGGCTGCGGTGCGCGCATGTTGCGCCACGAGCGCGGCGAGCACGTCGCGCGGCAGCTTGCCGGTTTCATTGCGCGGCAGCGCATCGACGAACACGAGCGGGCGCGGCATGAACGCGGGATCGATCCGCTCGCGCAGCGCGCGCTGCAGATCGGCGGCCGCGAGCGTCGGCGCGACGACCAGCGCGACGAGGCGCGTGACCGGTTCGAGGCCCGCGCTGGCGCGGGCGGGCGCGGCTTCGTCGGGCATGAAGAACACGCCGTCGATCACCTTCGGAATCGCATTGAGCTGATGGTTCAGGTACGCGAGCGACGTGCGCTTGCCGGCGATGTTGACGAGGTCGGCCTTGCGGCCGTGCAGCAGGAACCGGCCGTCGCCGAGCAGTTCGAGCGCATCGCCCATCGGCACCGGCGCCTCGACGTGCCCGCCCGACACCCAGATCGTCGGCTCGCCGTCGTCGCTCTCCGGTTCGTCGCGCGCATCGAGCCGGATGCCCGGGAACAACGCCCACGCCGCGCCTTGCGACGTGCGGCGGGTCGCGATCTGGCCGGTTTCGGTGCTGCCGTAGATCTCGACGAGCGGCGCGTCGAGCGCGGCCTCGGCTTCACACGCGAGCTTTTCCGACAGCGGCGCGGTGGCCGACAGCACGAGCGCGGCAGGCGGCAGCGCCTGGCCGGCCGCCAGCAGCGCACGCAGGTGGATCGGCGACGTGACGAGCACGCGCGGCTGCGGGATCGCGTCGAGTTCGTCGCGAATGTCGACCGGGTAGAACGGCTGGCGATTGCTGAACGCGAGGCCGCCGATCAGCGCGAGCAGCACCGTCGACTCGAAGCCGTACATGTGCTGCGCGGGCACCGTGCCGATCAGCGTGGCCGCGCGGCCGTCGAGCAGCCCGAGGCGGTCGGCCGCCGCGCGCACGCAGCCGACCAGGAAGCCCCAGGTCTTGCGGTGCGGCACCGGTGCGCCGGTCGAGCCGGACGTGAACACGTAGGCCATGATGCGCGCCGCATCGATCTGCGGCACGACGAACGGCGCATCGCTCGCGCGCTCGCCGCGGGCAGCATCGGGGTACGCGAAGCGCGGCAGGTCGATCGCGCAGTCGGGCGCGTCGTGCAGGCAGAACGCGTCGGGCGCGAACGATGCGAGCTGGCGAACCATTTCCGGCGTGTGCGTCGACGGCAGCAGGCTGATCTTGCCGGCAACGAGCGCCGCGCACAGGCTGACCGCGAAGCGGTAACGGTCGCGGCACACGTTGAACACATGGCCGCCGGCGGGCAGCGCGGCGGCCACGCGGGCGACGTCGGCGACGAACGCGCGCACGGTGACGGGCGCGCCGTCGCGCCAGGCGATCGTCTGGTCCGGCGACGAATGGAAAACCAGCGGGTGAGTCGGCATAAATCGGTCAAAACGGGAGCAAAGGCCGGCGCGCGGCGCCGGCCGTGAATTCATCGTGACGGCTGCGATGCGTGAGTCGTCGCGCGATACGCGCGCACCGCATCGACCATGCGCGGCCGCGGTTCGTGCGGCAGTGCGAAGCGCCGGCACGCATGCTCGGCGGCGAACATCACGGCGACGAGCGGCAGCGACAGGTAGTTCGCGAACGTCGACCACGTGACGATCGGCGCGGTCGCGAACAGCAGCGTCGACACGGCGGCGATCGCGACGAAGAACAGCGTCCACGCGAGCGTGATCTGCCGGGTGTAGCGCGCGACGGCCGGCGTGATCGCGCCGTGGATCATCGTCGCGAAGCGCGTGCACAGCGGCACCTGGCCGGCCGCGAGCGTGCGGCCGAACAGCAGCGCCATCGCGAGGTTGAAACTGGCGTGCTCCAGATACAGGCCCCATTCGAAATGCCGGGCGAGCGGCACGCGCGCGGCCCACAGCACGGCGGCGGCAAGCAGCCACGCCGGCACGAGCCATGCGCGATGCGGCGAGCGCAGTGCCGCGCCGAGCGCGAGCAGCAGCGGCGGCACCAGCGCCATCGCGAGGCCGAAGCCGTGCGCGCCGGGTGTCGCGGCCGCGTAGTGCGCGCCGGCCTGATATGCCGCGACGGCGCCGACTGCGGCGAGGCCGCGCGCGACGGGCAGCAGCCGGCTCATCGGCGGCCTCCGCGCGCGCGGCGCGCGAACGCGTGCCCGGCGGCCGGGCGGCAGCTGACGGACGGGCGAACCGGAACGGAGCGGAAGGACGGGCGCGGCATGACTGGCGACATCGGGCGGATCGTGGCCGGACGCGATGGTCGGGCCGTCAAACATCATATGAAAGGCGGCCGGGACGTAGGTCCGGGCCGGTGGTCGGGCACGCTCATTTTAGGGCCGCGGCACCGCGTGTTCGGGGCGGGCGCGAACGGGTTTTGTAACCGATTGTATGGCGCGGGACGAACGGTTTGGCGGGGTCGGTCCATTTCCATCCAAAGCGGCTCAAGCGTCTCGTGCATTCGGGTCCCGAAACGGGCCGCGGAGCCGGGTCGCCAGTCTGTAACCATTGGCGGTATACGGCCCGATACCCGTTCGTCTAGAATCCGCGTAACTTTTACAAACAATCCCCCAATAAAGCAGGCGGGGAAGCCGGCAGACGCCGGAGGGACGGAGATTCGCACGCGCCGGGCGTGCATGGCGACAGCCGTTTCCGGGCACCTTCCGCTGCCACGGGCCGCCTGCCCGCACGCATGATGAACGCACTGGAACAAGAGCTCGCCACGCTGATCATCGGCGAACTGAATCTCGAAGACGTCACGCTCGACACCGTGACGGCCGAGACCCCGCTGTATGGCGAGGGTTTCGGGCTCGACTCCATCGACATCCTGGAAATCGCGCTGCTGATCTCGAAGAAATACGGCTTCGAGCTGCGTTCGGACAATCCGGACAACCAGAAGATTTTTGCGACGCTCGGTGCACTGGCGGCGTACGTCGCCGCGCACCGCACGAAGTGACCGTGTCGCGCCACGGGCGCGACGTGCAAATGTGCAGATGATGACGGCAGGCGGCCGCGATCGGCAGACGATACGCGGCCGCGTCGATCGAGGTGGAACGCGATGAACGGAGCAATTCGATGCGCGCGCTCGTGACGGGCGGCAGCGGCGCACTCGGGCAGGCAATCTGCACGGCGCTCGCGCAGGCCGGCCATGAAGTGTGGGTGCATGCGAACCGCCATCTCGCGCAGGCGGAGGCGGTCGCGCAGCAGATCGTCGCGGCCGGCGGCACCGCGCACGCGATCGCGTTCGACGTGACCGACGCCGATGCGACGCTCGCCGCGCTGCAGCCGTTCATCGACGAGGCGCCGGTGCAGATCCTCGTCAACAACGCGGGCATTCACGCCGATGCGCCGATGGCCGGCATGTCGCGCCGGCAGTGGCACAGCGTGCTCGACGTGACGCTCAACGGCTTCTTCAACGTCACGCAGCCGCTGCTGTTGCCGATGATCCGCACGCGGCGCGGCCGGATCGTCAACATCGCGTCGGTGGCCGGCGTGACCGGCAATCGCGGGCAGGTCAACTATGCGGCCGCGAAGGCGGGGCTGATCGGCGCGACGAAGTCGCTGTCGCTGGAGCTCGCGTCGCGCGGCATCACCGTGAACGCGGTCGCGCCCGGCATCATCGAATCGCCGATGGCCGAGCACGCGTTTCCCGCGGAACGCATCAAGCAGCTCGTGCCCGCGCAGCGCGCGGGCCGGCCCGACGAAGTCGCGGCGATGGTCGCGTATCTGGTCTCCGACGCCGCGGCCTATGTGACGGGGCAGGTGCTGTCCGTCAACGGCGGGCTCGCGTGACCAAGCGCGCAGCGTCGGCGTGACGTAACGCAACGCGGCGCAGGCCGCGAGGTTGCGCGGCCTGCGCCGCATAGTGAGGAAATCGAAGTGTCCGTGCATCCAGTCGACGCCGAACGGCGCCCGTGTTCCCTGTCGTCCTCTGCCGCGCCCGTCGTGCGCGGGCAGACGGCGGCAGGGCCGGTCGCATCGCGATCGGGCGAAGCGCTCGCGCACGACGGCGAGGGTGCGCTGCGGCTCGTCCGGATGAGCCATGCGCGGCTCGCCGCGCTGCTGCACGATGCGCGTGGCCGTGGCGACGGATTCGAGCGCGCGGTTCCCGGCGCATTGGGTGCGGTATGCATTGGCGCTGGCACGGCATCGCATGCCGAATCACGCGCGGACGCGGCGGCACGGATGCTGGTCGAAGTCGTGCCCGACCTGCCGGTCGCCCCGGTGCCGATGACGCTGCTCGGCGCCGGCATCGCGCCGGACGACGCCGTCTGCGAAATCTGGCAATGCCGTGCGCGCGACCTGCGCAGCGAACGGCGCGGCGCGCTGCACTATCGGTACAGCGAAACGGCGGGCCTCGTGTTCGGCAGCATCGTCGTGCATGAAGCAGCACTCGAGGCGAACGAATCGCACGACAGCGGCACCCCGCTCGAACGCGCGACCCACGACGCGTACCGCGCACTGTTCGACGTGCTCGATTCGCTCGGCATGCCGCATCCGCTGCGCATCTGGAATACCGTGCCGGCGATCAATGCGGTGCAGTTCGGGATCGAGCGCTATCGTCAGTTCAATATCGGCCGCCAGCATGCATTCGATGCGTGCCGCCGCGCGCTGACGGGCGGCGTGCCGGCCGCATGCGCGCTCGGCTCGGTCGTGCCGGTCGCGGGGGATGCGTCGCCGGCCGCGCCGCTCGCGATTCATTTCCTCGCGAGCCGCACGCCGGCCGATCCGGTCGAGAACCCGCGCCAGGTCAGCGCGTATCACTATCCGGCGGAGTACGGCCCGCGTGCGCCGACGTTCGCGCGCGCTGCCGCATGGCCGCTACGCGATGCCGCGCCGGTGCTGTTCGTGTCGGGCACCGCGAGCATCGTCGGGCACCGCACCGTGCATCACGGCGACGTTCTCGCGCAAACGCGCGAGACGGTCGCGAACCTCGCGGCCGTGCTCGAGCAGGCCGCGCGCCAGGGGCACGGCCCGTTCTCGCTCGCCGATCTGAGCTATCGCGTCTACGTGCGCGACGCCGGCGATGCCGCGGCGCTGGCCGCGATCGAGCGCGTGCTGCGCGAGGCGGCCGGCCCCGGCGTGCGGCCGCTCGTCGTCCATGCGGACGTGTGCCGCGACGACCTGCTGGTCGAGATCGAGGCCAGCGCGGGTCATGAGGAGGCGTGGCTGTCATGAAGCGAGAAAACCTCACGATCGAGCCACCGGCCCCGCACCCGGGCGACGTCGACGAAGCCTGCCGACGGTCGCCGGCAAGTCATAAACTTTTGTCAGGATCCCCGTCTTCGCAATCGGCCGTTTCCATGTCCAAGCTGCACGCCTCGTCCACCCATCTCGTCCTGATTCCGAGCTACAACCCGGGCATCAAGGTCGACACGACCGTGCGCAATGCCCGCGCGCAATGGAATCCGGTGTGGGTCGTCGTCGACGGCAGCACCGACGGCAGCGCCGAACGGCTGCAGGCGATGGCCGAGCGCGACCCGGGCTTGCGCGTGATCGTGCTGCCGGAGAACCGCGGCAAGGGCGCCGCGGTGCTCGCCGGGCTCGACGCGGCGGCCGCGAGCGGCTTCACGCATGTGTTGACGATGGATTCCGACGGCCAGCATCCGGCCGACCTGATTCCCGCGTTCATGGCCGCGTCGCAAGCCGCGCCCGACGCGATGGTGCTGGGTGTGCCGAAGTTCGACGCGAGCGCGCCGCAGTTACGCGTGCAGGGGCGCCGGCTGTCGAACGCGTGGGCCGACCTCGAGACGCTGTGGGCCGGGATCGGCGATTCGCTGTACGGGTTTCGCGTGTATCCGGTCGCGCCGCTGGCCGCGATCATGCGCCGCCAGCCGTGGATGCGCGGCTTCGACTTCGATCCCGAGGCGGCCGTGCGGCTGTGCTGGGCCGGTGTGCGGCCGATCCGTATCGACGCGCCGGTGCGCTATTTCGGCCGCCACGAGGGCGGCGTCTCGCACTTCCGTTACGGCCGCGACAACGCGCTGCTCGCGTGGATGCACCTGCGCCTGTTCACCGGCTTCGCGGTGCGGCTGCCGATGCTGGTCGCGCGGCGGCTGACGCGCCGCCACGACCAGACGGCCTGAGCCCGCCCGTTTCCCGTTCCGGTCGTCGCCCGGTTGCGGCGATTGCTCCGTTTTCCGTCGTCAATCCCGTGCCGACGCGCCGCATCGTTGCTGTTCGTCGAGTAATCCGCATGTCATCGGATGTAAACATCTGGTAATTTTCTGCCGGATTATGCAAAATCGCCGCTCCCAAATACAACTATCGAGGGATTCCGGGATGCAACTCAAGAAAGCGGTGGCAGCGTGTAGCGTGGCGTTTCTGTTGAGCGCGTGCGGCGGGGTACAGAACCTTGACGCGAACAGCCTGACGTCGGCGGGGACCAGCCTGTACAAGGCAGCGACGCTGTCGGACAGCGACATCGCCGCACTGTCGAACGACTCGTGCAAGTCGAGCGATGCCGAATCGAAGATCGCGCCGGCGAACAGCGCGTACGCGAAGCGCCTGACGAAGGTGATGAAGGGCTTCGGCGACATGACGCTGAACGGCCAGAAGATCAACTACAAGGTCTACATGACCAAGGACGTCAACGCGTGGGCGATGGGTAACGGCTGCGTGCGCGTGTACAGCGGCCTGATGGACATGATGAACGACGACGAGCTGCGCGGCGTGATCGGCCATGAAATGGGCCACGTTGCCCTGGGTCACTCGAAGAAGGCGATGCAGACGGCCTACGCGGTCAGCGCGGCGCGCACCGCGGCCGGCGCGGCATCGCCGGGCGTGGCGGCACTGACGAGCTCGCAGCTCGGCGACATCACCGAGAAGTTCATCAACGCGCAGTTCTCGCAGACGCAGGAAAGCGCGGCCGACGACTACTCGTTCGACCTGCTCAAGCAGAAGGGCATGAACCAGAAGGGTCTGGTCACGTCGTTCCAGAAGCTCGCGAAGCTCGACGGCGGCAAGAGCTCGATGATGGATTCGCACCCGTCGTCGGCGAGCCGTGCGCAGCACATCGAGGATCGCATCGCGAAGGGCAGCTGATCGCGCAACCGGTCGCCTGCCGCGGCGGGCGATCCAGCGGCGACATGAAAAACCCCACGCTCTTCCGGGCGTGGGGTTTTGTTTTTGGGGCGGGCGCCGCTTACGGCACCATCCCCGGCAGCACGTAGGCCTGCGCGAGCGTAATCAATCCGACGATCACCGCGAACAGCACGCTGTGCCGCACCGTGAAGCGGAACAGCTCCGACTCCTTGCCGACGAGGCCCGTCGCCGCGCAGGCGACCGCGATCGATTGCGGCGAGATCATCTTCGCGGTCACGCCGCCCGTCGTGTTCGCGGCCACCGCCAGCGTCTCGGGCACGCCGAGCTGATGGGCCGTGGCCTGCTGCAGCGAGCAGAACAGCGCGTTCGACGACGTGTCCGAGCCCGTCAGGAACACGCCGAGCCAGCCGAGGAACGGCGAGAAGAACGGGAACGCGGCGCCGGTCGCGGCCAGCATCAGCGCGAGCGTCGACGACATCCCCGAGTAGTTCGCGACGAACGCGAACGCAAGCACGAGGCCGATCGACAGGATCGGGCGCGTCAGCTCCTTCAGCGTCTCGCCGAACGTGACGAGCGCGTCGCGCGGCTTCATCCGCAGCAGCGCCATCGAGATCAGCGCGGTCACGAGGATCGCGCTGCCGACCGCCGACACGAGATCGATCTTCAGCACCGCGTCGAGCGCCTTCGGCGTCGCGGCGATCGGCGCGGTCTTCACGACGAGCTGGTCGAGCCCCGCCACATGGAACTTCAGCACGGTCGACGCGAGTGCGCCGTGCGCGGCGAACAGCGCCTTGAACGGCGCGATGCTCCATACGGTGACGACGGCCGTCAGGATCAGGAACGGCGACCACGCGCGCACGGTCTGCGCGAGCGTGTACGGCGATGCCTGCCGGCTCGTGCCGGTGCCGAAGCCGCTGCGCGAGCCTGCGCCCGCGCCGCCGAAGCCCGCGAGCGCGGCGCCGCCGCCGGATGCGACGAGGCCGCCGGCCGTCTGCTTTGCGGTGCGCGGCTGCCAGACCTTCAGGAACGCGGCGAGCGCGACGAGGCTGACGAGCGACGACGTGATGTCCGGCAGCTCGGGCCCGATGTGGTTCGACGTGAAGTACTGCGTCACCGCGAAGCTGCCGCCCGCGACGAGCGCGGCCGGCCAGGTCTGCCGCACGCCGCGCAGCCCGTCCATCATGAACACGAGCCAGAACGGCACCGCGAGCGACAGCAGCGGCAGCTGGCGGCCGGCCATCGCGCCGATATGGAACGGGTCGATGCCCGTCACCTGCCCGGCGACGATGATCGGAATGCCCATTGCACCGAACGCGACCGGTGCCGTGTTTGCAATCAGACACAGTCCCGCCGCGTGCAGCGGCTTGAAGCCGAGCCCGACGAGCAGTGCCGCCGTGATCGCGACGGGCGCGCCGAAGCCGGCGGCACCTTCGAGGAACGCGCCGAACGAGAAGCCGATCAGCAGCATCTGCAGGCGCTGGTCGTCGGTGATCGACAGTACGGACGCGCGAATGATGTCGAACTGGCCGGTCTTCACGACGACCTTGTACAGGAACACGGCCGCGACGATGATCCACGCGATCGGCCAGATGCCGTACGCGAAGCCGAAGCCGGCTGCTGCGAGCGCCTGCGGCACGGGCATCCCGTACGCGAGGATCGCGACGCCGAGCGACAGCAGCAGCGTGATCGTCGCGGCGACGTGGCCCTTGAGCCGCAGCGCGGCCAGCGCGACGAAAAAGAAGATGATCGGGATTGCGGCGACGAACGCCGACAGCCCGAGGCTGCCGAGCGGCGTGTAGATCTGATGCCAGGCCTGCATGGATGTCTCCTCCATAGGTATTTGTCGATACGGCTTGAGAAACGAAACGGCTATTCGGGCTGGCCGCGTGCGCGCAGCAGGTCGGACAGGCTGCGCGGCGCCGGTTCGAGCGGCGTGCGGTGCTGCGTCCAGCCCATCTGTTTTGCGGGCGTCAGCGCACGCAGCCGCGTTGCGGTCCAGCGGAACGCGCGGTATGCACGCGGATGCGCGAACGCACCCGACCAGAAGCGCCACACGAGGTCTTCCGCGCGGTTGTAGTTCGCGCCCTGGCCGCGCAGCGGATGCGCGACGGGCTCGTCGGGCTTGCGGTTCGCTTCGGTGCGCAGCCGCACGAGCAGTTGCGGGATCGGGATCCGCACCGGGCACACCTCGCCGCAGGCGCCGCACAGCGTCGATGCGGTCGGCAGGTCGGCCGTCGCGTCGAGGCCGAGCAGATGAGGCGAGATGATCTTGCCGATCGGGCCCGGGTAGGTCGTGCCGTAGGCGTGGCCGCCGATGCGCGTATAGACGGGGCAGTGGTTCATGCACGCGCCGCAGCGGATGCACTGCAGCGTCGCGCGCAGCTGCGCGTCCGCGTAAGCCTGGGTGCGGCCGTTGTCGAGCAGCACGAGATGCAGCTCGCGCGGGCCGTCGCGCTCACCGTCGCGGCGCGGGCCCGAGATCAGGTTGAAGTAGGTCGTGATCGCCTGGCCGGTGGCCGAGCGCGTGAGCAGGCTCGACAGCGGCACGATGTGCTCCAGCTTCTCGACGACCTTCTCGATCCCCATGATCGCGACGTGCGTGTCGGGCACCGTCGTCGACAGGCGGCCGTTGCCTTCGTTCTCGACGAGCCACAGCGTGCCCGTGTCGGCCGCCGCGAAGTTCACGCCGGACAGGCCGATGTCCGCCTCGGCGAACGCGCGGCGCAGCGCGCGCCGGCCGGTCTGGATCAGCGCGTCGACGTCCTCCGTGTAGCGCGTGCCGGGGATGTGCGCCGCGAACAGTTCGGCGATGTCGCCGCGCGTCTTGTGGATCGCCGGCATCACGATATGCGACGGCTTCTCGCCCGCGAGCTGGACGATGAATTCGCCCATGTCGGATTCGATGCAGTCGACGCCGTGCTCGGCGAGGTAATGGTTCAGCTCGATTTCCTCGCTCGCCATCGACTTGCCCTTGATCACGCGGCGCGCCTTCTTCGCTTGCGCGATGCCGAGCACGATCGCGTTCGCGTCGGCGGCCGTCTCGGCCCAGTGCACGTGCACGCCGGCTTCGGTGAGCTTCGTTTCCAGCCGTTCGAGCAGGGCGGGCAATTGCGCGAGCGCGTGCTGCCGCACGGCTTCGCCGAGGTCGCGCAACTGCTGCAGCTCCGCGTCGTCGGGGAACTGCGTCGCGCGCTTGCCTTGCAGGAAGTCCATCGCGCCGCGAAAGCTCTTGCGCAGCGCGGGATCGTCGAGCGCGGCGCGCGCGCGGGCCTTGAAGTCGCCGGGGGCGACGAAGTGCAGCGTGTGATCGTTCATTGCGGGAGTACCTCGCTGGCGGTGGCGGCCGGGCCAGCGGCGGCCGTCTCGGTGACGATCACGACCCACAGGTGGCGCGGGCCGTGTGCGCCATAGGCGAGCGTCTGCTGGATGTCGGAGGTTTTCGACGGGCCCGAGACCAGCACGAGGTTGGTCGGCATGCCGGCGTGCCAGCGCTCCGCGTGCACGGCCGCGTGCAGGTCGGGGTGCAGCGTGCTCGCATGAACGAGCGCGACGTGCAGCGGCGGCACCAGCGACACCGTGCGCGGCGTGCCGGCATCGGGTGCGAGCACGACGGTGCCGGTGGCCGCGATGCCCGAGCGCGCGACGGTGAAGCCCGCGTCGATCGTGTCGAACAGTTCGGCCTTCCATGCGTCGATCGGCCGGTCGAACGGCACCGGCGCGACCGTGTCGGGCAGCGCGCGGGCGAGCGCCGCGGATTCGGCACGGGCCGGGTCGAGCAGCAGGCGGCGCACGCCGGCCTCGGCGAGCCGCGCGGCGAGCTGCGCGGGCCATTCGTCGCCGGTCGCGCACCAGACGTCTGCATGCGACGCGGCGAGCGCGGCCTGCATCGTGAGGGCAAGTGTGTGCGGATCGTGTGCCGCCTCGGCTTCCATGCGGCGTGCGTCGTAATGCGTGTCGATGCGCGCGTCGAGCGCCGGGGCGGCATCGGCGGCGACACCGGGGGCGGCGGCGCGCAGCCGCTGGAGGATGGCGTCGCGCGCGCTCATCGCTTGTCTCCGCGCAGCGATGCGGCGCCGGCCGTGCGCCGCCACAGGAAGCTGGCGAGGTGCTCGACCGGCAGCGGCGCGCCGGATTGGTCGGCCGCGTGGCCGATGTTCAGCAGGCAGCCGCAGTCGGCGGACACGAGCCGGTCGCAGCCCGTCGCGCAGGCCGATGCGACCTTGTCGCGCACCATCGCGCCGGAGATGTCGGGATGCTTCAGCGAGAACGTGCCGCCGAAGCCGCAGCACTCGGATTCGTGTTCGTGTTCGATGCGCGTCACGCCCGGCAGCGCGTCGACGAGCGCGACGCCGTGCACGCGCGTGCCCATCTCGCGGCGGGCCGCGCACGACGTGTGCAGCACCACGCGCTCGTCGGCGCCGGCCGGCGCGGCGAGCGCATCGAGCCGCACGTCGAGCACGTGTACGAGGAATTCGGTGAGTTCGTAGGTCCGTTCCGCAATCGCACGCGCCTGGGGGCCATGGACGGGATCGTCGGCGAACAGCGCCGGCCAATGGTGCCGGATCATGCCGCCGCACGAGCCGGACGGCACGATCACGGGCCACGGTTCGGCGAACAGGTCGAGCTGCGCGGCCGCGACGCGGCGCGCCTCGTCGGGATTGCCGCTGCTGTAGGCCGGCTGCCCGCAGCAGCTCTGGCCGCGCGGATAGTGGACGGTCAGGCCTTCGCGTTCCAGCAGGCGGACTGCGTCGAGCCCGGCTTCGGGGACGAACAGGTCGACCAGGCAGGTCGCGAACAGATAGACGTGCGCGGGGGCGGCGGGGTACTGCCTTGGGTTCATGTCTCGCTCCAGAGGCGCCGGCCCGGCATACGGATGCGGGACGACGATTTCGCTGCATAATTCCCGCGACGGCGCCGCAGCTCAAATTGGTTGGGCCAATCGGCGCGGAAGGCATTGCGCAGGGAGACGCGACGATGGCAGCGATGACGGCACGGGGCCGGACCGAAGTGGTGATGCGCAAGATCGAGACGGCGCTGCTCGACGGCACCTGGCCGGCCGGCGCGCGCCTGCCGGCCGAGCGCGTGCTCGCGCAGGAATACGGCGTGGCGCGCAATACGGTGCGCGAGGCGACCCAGCGGCTCGTCGCGCGCGGGCTGCTGCAGAGCCGGCGCGGCGCGGGTGTCTACGTGACCGACCAGTTGCGTGCCGGGATCGCGTCGCCGTGGGGCCAGCTGGTCGCCGATCATCCGGCGCTGCGCGACGACATCCTCGAGTTCCGCCGCGTGCTCGAAGGCGCGACCGCCTATTTCGCCGCGCTGCGCGCCGATGCGAATGACCGGCGCCGGATCCGTGCGCTGCTGCGCGAGCTCGAAACCGCGCATGCCAACGGCGCCGCGGCCGTCGAAGCCGCGACCGACGCGAAGCTGCACGAGGCGATCGCGCTTGCGTCGCACAACACGATGTTCCTGCACCTGCATACGAGCGTGATCGGGATGCTGCGCGAGCACATCTCGATCAACGTGGCGGGCATGACGACGCACGACGAGCAGGCGTCCGAGCTGCTGTTGCTGCAGCACCGCGTCGTGTGCGACGCGATCTGCGCGCAACGGCCCGAGGAGGCGCGCACCGCGATGCAGACGCATATCGATTATGTGCGCAGCCATTTCGAGCGCAGCGGCGATGGCACATGAAATTGGTTGGGCCGCTTTGGCGCGTGGCCCGTCCGGCGGGCGACTCCGGAAGGCGGGGGATCGGCGCCCGTCAGGCGGGCGGCCATCCGTGGCCTGAAGCTGCCGGCGGCGCCCCGCGCGATTGACCGGTTCATCGGGCGCCCACTAGAATCGGCCGGAACCGCGCGCCAGCCGCGCGCCGCGGCGCATGCGGGCCTTTTGTTCCGCCAGTCGAGGAAGTTTCCGTGTTCACCTCTTTGATCCGGCGCGCACCGGCCGCGCTGTCGTGGCGCGCCGCCTGCCGCCCGGCCCGCGCACTGGCCGTCGGTATGCTGTTGTCGCTCGTCGCCGCCTGCGCGACGCATCCGCCCGCCACCACGCTCGAGCGCCCGGTCTCCCACGCGTTGCCGCCCGATGCCGCGACGCCGCTGCGCGACGCGCTGGCCGCGCCCGAGGCCGCGCATCCGGGCCAGTCCGGTTTCCGGCTGCTGCCGGAAGGTGCCGAGGCGCTGCAGATGCGCATCGCGCTCGCGCGCGCCGCGACGAAGACGCTCGACATGCAGTACTACATCGCGACCGAGGACACGACCGGCAAGCTGCTGCTCGCCGCGGCGCTGTACGCGGCCGATCGCGGCGTGCGCGTGCGGATGCTGGTCGACGACCTGAACTTCCGCGACATCGATCGCATCATGGCCGCGCTGAACACGCACCCGAACATCGAGATTCGTGTGTTCAACCCGTTCGGCGCGTCGCAGCAGCGCATGGTCGAACGTACGGCCAATTTCTTCACGCGCATCGACAGCTTCACGCGCCGGATGCACAACAAGGCGATGATCGCGGACAACCAGATCGCGATCGTCGGCGGCCGCAATCTCGGCGACGAATACTTCAACGCGAGCCCGACGCTGCAGTTCCGCGATCTCGACGTGCTGGCCGCCGGCCCCGTGACGAACGACGTCTCGGCGAGCTTCGACGCGTACTGGTCGAGCGCGAGCAGCTATCCGCTGCGCGTGCTGAATCACCAGTCGTTCGATCCGAAGGACCTCGACGCGACGCGCGACGAGCTGCGCGCCCACTGGCGCACGAACGCCGATCCATACAACGCGAAGCCGCTGAACGCGACGCCGCTCGCGCAGCAGATCTCACGCGACGAGCTCGCGCTCGTGTGGGCGCCGGCCGAGTTCAAGGTCGACGCGCCGGACAAGGTCGCGCGGCCGACCGACGCTTACGTGAGCCCGCCGATGCAGCGCCTGGTGGACCTCACGCGCGGCGCGCAGCAGGAATTTCTCGCGTTCTCGCCGTATTTCGTGCCGCACGACGCGGGCGTGAAGATCCTCGGCGACGCGACCGCGCGCGGTGTGCGCGTCGCGATCCTGACGAATTCGCTCGCCGCGACCGATGCGGTCGCCGTGCAGGCCGGCTACGGTCCGTATCGCGTGCCGTTGCTGCGGCACGGCGTCGAGCTGTACGAGTTCAAGGCGCAGCCGGGTCAGCCGCGCGCGCGCCTGTTCGGGTCGCGCTCGCGGGCGAGCCTGCATGCGAAGGCGTACGTGATCGACCGGAAGATCCTCGTGATCGGCTCGATGAACCTCGATCCGCGTTCCGCGCACCTGAACACCGAACTGGCGCTCGTGATCCACAGCCCGGCGCTCGCGCAGCAGGTCGCGACGATTTTCGCGCGCGTGACCCAGCCGGATGAAAGCTACCGCGTGAGCCTCGTCACGCCGGCGGGCGGCGGGTCGCCCGAACTCGAATGGACGGGCATCGACAACGGCCAGCCGACCACCTATCACGTCGATCCGCACGCGGGGCTGCTGCGCAACGTGATGACCGGCATGTTCATGCTGCTGCCGGTGGACGACCAGCTTTAAGGGGACGGAAGCGCTCCGGCTAAACCCGCGTTTCCGGTGCGCGGGGAAGCGTGATATGGTTGTGTGCGCAACTAATGTGGCGTGCGCGACGGGGCCGCCGGGCGGCTCGCGCCACGCGTGCCGCGCACACCCGCAACCGGAGTTCCCCCATGCAACGTGTCCCGAACCAGCCGTTCACGCGTCCTGCCCGTTTCTCCGAAGCCGAATGGCAGGCGCGCGTGCAGCTCGCGGCGGCTTACCGCATCTTCGACCATCTCGGCTGGACCGAGCTGATCTACAACCATATCTCGCTGCGCGTGCCGGGCGAGGACGGTCATTTCCTGATCAACCCGTTCGGGCTCCATTACCGCGAGGTATGCGCGTCGAACCTCGTGAAGATCGACATCGACGGCAACGTGATCGGTCATTCCGACTGGCCGATCAACCCGGCCGGCTTCACGTTCCACAGCGCGATCCATGCGGCGCTGCCCGAGGCGCACTGCGTGATGCACGTGCACACGACGCCGACGATGGCCGTGTGCTGTTCGCGCGACGGGCTGTCGTTCTCCAATTTCTATTCGGCGCAGCTGTACGGGAAGATCGCGTATCACGACTTCGAGGGCATCACCGTGCATCTCGAGGAGGGGCGGCGCATCGTCGAGAGCGCCGGCGGGCGGCCGGTGCTGCTGTTGCGCAACCATGGGCCCGTGACGATCGGTGCGACGCTCGCGCAGACCTTCTCGCTGATGTGGCTGCTCAATCGCGCATGCGAGGTGCAGGTCGCCACGCATGCGATCGGCGACGCGCTGCCGATCGCGCCGCCGGTGCTCGAGGGGTGCGTGTGCGATTCGCTGAATTTCGATCCGAGGCATGGCGCGGGGCAGGACGCGTTCGACGCGCTGCAGCGGATCGTCGATCGCATCGATCCGGGCTATCGCGCGTGACGTGAAGCGGTGCGCTCGTATCGTCGTGCCTGATACGGGGTGAACCGGATCCGACGGCGGCGTGCGCAAAAAAAACGCGGCCGGGCGGCCGCGTGAATACTCGCAGACTCCTTCGGACGAAGGAAACAAGCAACTGTGAGACGAAGTGTAGCGAAAGGCCGCGCGTCGATTCAGTCATCCGGCTGCAAAGGTCCATTCCAGGTTGATGCAGACTGACGCGCCGTGGGCCGTGCGAGCGGGCCGGCCGGGCGCGGTGCGGCGATTCGCTGCATGGCCGTTCGGTCGACTCCCGGACCGGCGGCGATCGACTACCATCCTATCTGGCGCCCCCGTTCGGGCGGCGTACAACGTCGTACAAGGAGAGTCCATGCTCAAGCTGCGTTTGCTCCAGGTCGCGTTACTCGCGGGCGTGCTGGCCGCCGGCAGCGCCGCCGCCGAAACGGTGCGCCTGTCCGCCAATCTCCAGCCGTCGAGTGAGGTGCCGCCCACGGCGACCAAGGGCTCGGGCGACGCCGAGGCCACCTACGACACGGCCACGCACATGCTGCAGTGGAAGGTCACCTACGAGCACCTCACGGGGCCGGCCACCGCCGCGCACTTCCACGGGCCGGCGCCGGTCGGCCAGAACGCGGGCGTGCAGGTGCCGATTCCGAAGGAGGAGCTGGCGAGCCCGATCAAGGGCTCGAAGGAGCTCACCGACGCGCAGGTCACCGACCTGATGGGCGGCAAGTGGTATTTCAACATCCATACGAAGGAGCACCCGGCCGGCGAGATCCGCGGCCAGGTAATGCCGGCCAACTGAGTGCCGGCGTTTGATCCGTGAGCGCCGGAAACCGGCAACCGCAGGCGGCATTCCGCTGTGTCGGGTGCGGGCATGAGGGCCATGCCGATGTGGTCGATGCGATCAACATACTGGCGCGGGGGCACCGCGTTGCAGCCTGTGGAGAGCCGGTGCAGTCGGGCCGCTCCGTGAAGCAGGAACCCGCCGAGGCGATCTGAGACGAGCATCATCGTTTCAAACGCGGTAGGAATCCCGAGCCTTCAGGCGCGGGAGGATGTCAAGTAGAGGCACCTGTCGAGCGGTGCGGGAACGATCGCACGTACCATCGTCACACTGTGATTACGGAGTGCGTCCGATGAGTTGGCAAAGCAAGTTCGCCTGCTGGCTGCTGCGCCGGCAGTTTCGTCCCGAGACCACGCGTGAGGTACTCGATCCCGCCCGCGCACGGCGCTTTACCGACTTGAGAATGTATGTGCCGCGCCGTGCGCCGTCGGGCTACCGGCTGCGCCAGTGCTATGGCCCGGCCGATGCGCCGCTGCGCGGCGAATGGCTCGAACGCACCGACTCGGTTGCGGGCCGCGGCCCCGGCCGCACGCTGCTGTACTTCCACGGCGGCGGCTATTACTTCTGTTCGACGAAGACCCACCGTCCGCTCGTGTTCGGCCTGACGAAGCGCGCGGGCGTACGCTCGTTCTCGCTCGACTACCGGCTGGCGCCCGAGCACCGCTTCCCGGCCGCGCTCGACGATGCGCTGGCCGCGTACCGGCAACTGCTGGCGCTCGGCACGCCGCCCGAGTCGATCGTGCTCGGCGGCGATTCGGCGGGCGGCGGCCTTGCGCTCGCGACGCTTGTCGCGCTGCGCGACCGCGGCGAGCCGCTGCCGGCCGGCGCGATCCTGTTCTCGCCGTGGACCGATCTCGCCGCCACCGGCGCGACGCTGCGCACGAACGACGGCGCCGATCCGATGTTCGCGGGCGCGGCGCTGGCGAAGGCCGCGAAGCTGTACCTGGGCGACGAGCCGGGCACGAATCCGTACGCATCGCCGCTCTATGCGGATTTCGCGGGGCTGCCGCCGCTGTATATCCAGGTCGGCAGCACCGAGGTGCTGCTCGACGATTCGCGCCGCGTCGCCGAGAAGGCAAAGGCGGCCGGGGTCGCGGTGGAGATCGAGGTGTGGCCCGACATGCCGCACGTGTGGCAGCTGTACGCGCCGATGGTGCCGGAGGCACGTGACGCGCTCGACCGCGCGGCCGCGTTCCTGCGCCGCGTCGCGGTCGAGCGTGCGGTTCAGCGCGCCGGCGAGGCGTCGATCGCCTGATAGGCGGCCTTGACGGCCACCGAGCCGTACTTGCGCTCGAGCCGGCGCACGGTGAAGTGGCCGTGCGCCATCTGCTGGAAGTGGTCGATGAACAGCGTATTGACGGTCGCGCCGAGCACGGCGCCGATCGCCGGAATCGACTTCGCGGCCATCTGCTCGGTCACCTGCACCGAGAAGCGCGACGCCACCGTCTGCACGAGCTTGAACACGGCCGCCGAGCTGTGCGCGGCGATGCCCTTCGTCGTGATGTCGGACGACGCCTTCGAGATCGCCTGCGCGAGCGCGCCGCGCAGCACGAAATAGCCGAGATCGGCGTCCTCTTCCTGCTTGTCCGGGTTGCCGCCCATGCCAAGCACGGCCAGGCATTGCAACTGCGTATCGACCGAGCCCAGGTCTTCTCCCTCGCTGCGCGCGATGTCGCACACCGAGCGGAAGATCAGCGTCGTCGTCACCGGCAGCTCGACCGGCAGCGCGAGAAAGCCGAACGCGCCGCCCGCCGCGCCGGTCGTCGCCACCGCGAGCTTGTGCAGCAGGTTGCTCGGCTTGTCGGGTTCGGCGTCCGGCCCGGGCGGCTTGCCGAGTGTGCGCAGCGCGATGTTCAGGCACTTGCGCAGCGCGAGCTGCGTCGCGTCGTTGATCTTGCCGGTCGCGAAATCCGGCAGCCGGGCGATCATTTTCTCGACCGGCGCGCCGAGCATGCCCGTCAGCTTCATCGTCAGCGACGGGCTTTCCAGCACCTGCTTCGCGCGCCACAGCGCGTCCCGATCCTCCTGGGACAGCGTGGTCGCGGGGGTGATTGAAATCGGTTCCATCTTTCTCCTTGGCGGTCTGGTTCGGTTTGACCGTCGCCAGCCTAGATTACTCCGGCGTGCTAGAATTTTGAGATTGTTTGACTCGTCAAAAGTTGCGCCAACAAAAAATGGCCGTCCATACTGCCGCCCACCATTCGAGCGGGCAAGTCCTGCCGTTCCGCGAATCGCTGCTGGCGATGATCGGGATCTCATTTGTCACCATGCTGGTCGCACTCGACCAGACCGTCGTCGGCACCGCGTTGCCGACCATCGTCGCCGAGCTTCGCGGTTTCGACCTGTACGCATGGGTCGCGACCTCGTACCTGCTCAGTTCCGTGATCACGGTGCCGATCTTCGGCCGGCTCGGCGACTATTACGGCCGCAAGCCGTTCGTCATCGTGTCGATCGTCGTGTTCACCGGCGCGTCCGTGCTGTGCGGGATGGCGAACGACATGCTGATGCTCGTGCTCGCGCGCGGGCTGCAGGGGATCGGCGGCGGGATGCTGGTCGGCACCGCGTTCGCGTGCATTCCCGACCTGTTCCCCGATTCCGTCGTGCGCCTGCGCTGGCAGGTGCTGATGAGCTCCGCGTTTGGCATCGCGAACGCGGTCGGGCCGTCGCTCGGCGGCGTGCTGACCCAGTCGTTCGGCTGGCGCTCCGTGTTCTACGTGAACCTGCCGGTCGGCCTGCTGTCGCTGCTGTTCGTGTGGCGCTACCTGCCGCACCTGCGCCACGTCGAGCACGATCGCAAGATGCGGCTCGACTGGCCGGGCGCGCTGCTGATCGCGCTGTCGCTCGGCGCGCTGCAGCTGTTCGTCGAATGGCTGCCGAAGTACGGGGTCGCGAGCTGGGCGTCGCTGCTGCTCGTCGTCGCGGTCGCGGCCGGTTTCGGCCTGTGGCACTGGGAGAAGCGTTGCGCGCAGCCGATTTTGCCGTTCGACATGTTCGGCAACCGCGCGCTGTCGGCGCTCTTCGTGCTGGCGATCCTCGCCGGCTTCGCGATGTTCTCGCTGCTGTTCTACGCGCCGCTGCTGTTCCAGGGCGGGTTCGGGATGTCGCCGAAGGAGGCAGGGCTCGTGATCACGCCGCTCGTCGTGTTCATCACGATCGGCAGCATCATGAACGGCCGTGTCGTCACGCGCATCCGCAACCCGAATGCGATGCTGCACGTCGGCTTCGTGCTGTTCGCGATCACCTGCGCGGGCATCGTCGTGTCGACCCACACGACGCCGAAGTGGCTGCTGATGGCGCTGATGGTCGCGGGCGGCATCGGGCTCGGCTTCGTGCTGCCGAACCTCACCGTCTTCGCGCAGCAGACGGCCGGCCGCGAGCATCTCGGTATCGCGACGGCGTTGCTGCAGTCGCTGCGGATGGTCGGCGGGATGGTCGGTACCGCGCTCACCGGCACGCTCGTCAACCAGATGTATTCGAGCGGCGTGCGCGATGCGCTGTCGGCCGACCACGCGATGCAGTGGCATGCGCAGCTCGCCGATCCGCAGATCCTGATCGATCGCGCCGCGCAGGGCGGTCTCGTCGCGGAGCTGACGCGGGCCGGGCATAATGGCGCGCTGCTGCTGGAAGCGGCCCGCGAATCGCTCGTCGGCGCGATTCATCTGGGCGTCGCGATGGCGGCGGTCGTCGCCGTGGTGTCGGTGTGGCAGTGCCGCCGCGTGCCGCCGATCGCGCTGCGGCACAAGATCGAACCGCATGTCGCGGCCGACTGAACGATTGAACGAGTAGAACTGAGCGCATGGAAGAACAGGACCGCGTCGCGATCTTGCAGCAATTCGGACGCACGTATCGCGCGTTCATGATCGCGTTCGAGGCGCACGTCGGGCAACCGATGCCGCGCTGGCGCATCATGGTCGCGTTGCACACGATGGGCGGGCATTCGTCGCAGAAGAAGCTCGTCGAAGTGCTGCGCGTCGATCCGGGCGCGCTCACGCGCCAGTTGAAGTCGCTCGACGCGCTCGGCTGGATCCAGCGCGAATCCGACGCACGCGACAATCGCGTGACCAACGTGACGCTGACGGACGACGGCCGCGCCGCGTTCGACGCGTGCCTGCCGCGCCGCAAGGCGTTTCTCGAACAGACGATGGCGCAATTGCCGGACGACGTGCTGACTGCGCTGTCGGGTGCGCTGGCGATGCTGGAGTCGCGGATCGCGGACGTCGGCTCGACGCCGGTCGCACGCTGAAGCGCGGGCAGGGCGGCGCGCATCCGCCGCCGGCCCGGCCCTTCATCTCATCTCAATTCACTTACGGTCAGACGCGGGTTCAAAGCTCGATGCGCGTGCCCAGCAGCGCGAGGAACTGCGCGAGCCACGCCGGATGCGCGGGCCACGCGGGCGCGGTGACGAACGGCGCGTCGGTCACGGCCGCGTCGACCGGGATGTCCGCGTATTCGCCGCCGGCGAGCTTCACCTCGGGCGCGCAGGCCGGGTAGGCCGAGATGCGCTTGCCGCGGATCACGTCGGCGGCCGCGAGCAGTTGCGCCGCGTGGCAGATCGCCGCGATCGGCTTGCCGGCTTCGGCGAACTCGCGCACGAGCGAGATGACCTTCGGATCGAGTCGCAGGTATTCGGGCGCGCGGCCGCCCGCGATCGCGAGTGCGTCGTAGCGCGATGCGTCGACGTCGTCGAACGCCGCGTTCAGCGTGAACTGGTGGCCCGGCTTCTCGGTGTAGGTCTGATCGCCCTCGAAATCGTGGATCGCGGTCTTGATCTTGTCGCCCGCGCGCTTGCCCGGGCAGACTGCATCGACGTGGTGGCCGACGGCCTGCAGCGCCTGGAACGGCACCATCGTTTCGTAGTCTTCGGCGAAATCGCCGGTCAGGAACAGGATCTTCTTCGCGGCCATGGCTTTCTCCAGTGGAGCTGCGTTGAGGGCCCGCGCGACAGGCAAGTGCCACGCCCGCGTGGGGCCCCGAGGACGAAAGCGCAGTGTACTCCGGCCGCTTGAAGCGCGCGTGACGGCCGCCCCGCGCGAGCGGCGGGGCGGTTGTGCACGATATGTGCGATGGGCGTCAGAAGAAGGTTTCGACGACTTCCGTCACGCCGAACTGCGGATCGAGCACGAGCACCTGGCGCCACTTGTCGAACGTCAGGCACGGGTGCGAGATGTCGAACGCGACCATGTCGCCCACTTTCACGTCCGCGCCCGGCGGGATCTGCAGGTACGCGTGCTGGTCCATCATTCCGGTCACGGCCCAGCCTTCGGTGGCGGCGACGTCGCGCGGCGCGGTGTCGCGGCCCGGGCGGAAGTGGCGCGCCGGCTCCGGCAGCCCCGCGTCGAACGCCGCATCGCGCTTGCCGAGCGCGACGATCGCGCGATCCGCCTCCGGCACCGATTGCACGTAGGCCCACAGCTGCAGCGCGGGCTGCAGCCCTTCGCCCATCGTGCGTGCGATCGGGTTGCGCGCGAACACGTCGGTCTGCGCCTTCTTGTAGATGCCGACATCGTGCGTCAGGTAGCAGCCCGGACGCAGCACGACCTCCGCGAAGCCGGCGTTCGACGCCTTCGCGAATTCCTCCGCGACCACGTCGTACCACGCCGAACCGGCGCCGGACAGGATCGCCGGCGTGCGCGCGAAGCGGCCGGCTTCGGCCAGCTCGCGCGTGAGCGCGACCGCTTCCTGCAGGAACGTGCGGATCTCGCCTTCCTCCTTCAGCACGCCTTCGTAGAGTTCGATACCGGCCAGCTTCAGCGTGTCCGGATAGCGCGCGATCGCGGCGAGCACGGCCTCGCGTTGCGCGGCATCGCGCACGCCCGCGCGGCCGCCCGGCACGCCGAGCTCGAGCAGCACGTTCAGCGGCTTCTTCAGCGCACCGAAGAAGCGGCCGAGCTGGTCGACGCTCTCGGCCGAATCGACGAGACAGAAGAATTCGAAATCCGGATCGGACAGTAGCCCGGCGATGATCGTCATGTTCTGGCGGCCGACCAGCTGGTTCGCGAGCAGCACGCGGCGCACGCCGCCGTGATACGCGGCCTGCGTCTGGTGCGCGGTCGCGAGCGTGATGCCCCACGCGCCGGCGTCCAGCTGGCGGCGGAACAGTTGCGGCGCCATCGTCGTCTTGCCGTGCGGCGCGAACTTGACGCCGTACTTCTGGACGAAGGCCTGCATCCAGTTCAGGTTGTGTTCGATGCGGTCCTCGTAAAGCACGGCGGCCGGGAGGCTGACGTCTTCCGCCAGCAGGTTCCACTCGAGGCGGCCTGCGTCGCCGAGCGGCACGCTCGCGCTGGGCAGATTGCCGAGGCCCTTGCCGAACGGATCGATCGTCGCTTCCTGATAGTTTGTAACTTTCATGTCATCCCGCTCCATCATCACTATGCATTGCACTGAAGTTGACACGACGATGGTACAGAAAGTAGCATCGGCGCGGTGATGTTATTTAGTAACATCGAGCTTCGCGCCCTCGAGCTTCGCCCCTTTTTGCAGATGAATACGCCCGCCACCCCGTCCGCCCCGCTCGCAGCCGAGCTTCATCCGGCGCCGGCCGCTCCGCCGGTGCTCGACATCGTCGCGCGGATCGCCGAATGTGCGCCCGAGCTGCGCGAAGCCGAGCGCAAGGTCGCCGCGTTCATCCTCGCCGACCTGGCGCGCGCCGCGCATGCC
This sequence comes from Burkholderia sp. HI4860, assembly GCF_002223045.2. NCBI lineage: Bacteria > Pseudomonadati > Pseudomonadota > Betaproteobacteria > Burkholderiales > Burkholderiaceae > Burkholderia > Burkholderia sp. HI4860. Next base: position 2,398,493 of record NZ_NKFO02000003.1, read on the forward strand.
AGCATCGGCGCGCTGGCACGCGACGCGGAGGTCAGCGTCGCGACGGTCACGCGTTTCGCGAAAGCGGTCGGTTGCCGCGACGTGCGCGAACTGAAGGTGCTCGTCGCGCAGGCGGCGGCCGTCGGCCAGCGCTTTCTGGTGCCGTCCGACGACGTGCCGGCCGACGACGCGAGCCCCGCGTCGATGGTCTACGACGAAATTCGCGTGGCGCTCGCGCACAACCATCAGTTGCTGCGCAACACGTCGTTCGACGCAGCCGCCGACCTGCTCGCCGCCGCGAAGATGACCTACGTGTACGGGCAGGGCGGCGGCTCGACCGCGCTCGCCGACGAGCTGCGCTTCCGGCTCGTGCGCTTCGGCCGGCCGGTCGCGAGCTACCAGGACAGCGTGCTGCAGCGGATGGTGGCCGCGACGCTGTCGCGCGACACCGTCGTCGTCGCGCTGTCGGTGAGCGGGCGTGTGCCCGAGCTGCTCGAAAGCTGCCGGCTCGCGAAGCGCTACGGCGCGAAGCTGATCGCGATCACCGCGCCGGCGTCGCCGCTCGCGAAGCTGGCCGACCACCTGATCCCGGTCGTCGCGTTCGAAACCGATTTCATTTACAAGCCGTCGACATCGCGTTACGCGATGATGATGGCGATCGACGTGCTCGTCACCGGAGTCGCGTTGCGGCTCGGCGATGCGGGCCGAGAATCGCTGCGCCGCATCAAGCACGCGCTCGATGCGCATCGCGGCGGCGGAGACCGTCAACCGGTAGGAGACTGACCATGCATTCGCATCCCGAAGCCGCCGATACGCTGATCGTCGGCGCGCAGCTTTACGACGGTACCGGCGCGCCGCCCGTCACGCGCGACGTCGCGATCCGCAACGGCCTGATCGCGGCGATCGGCAACCTGTCGAACTGGCTGGCCGAAAATGTCGTCGATGCGAACGGCCGCGCGCTCGCGCCGGGCTTCGTCGACGTGCACACGCATGACGACACGCACGTGATCCGCGCACCGGAGATGATCCCGAAGATCTCGCAGGGCGTGACGACCGTGATCGTCGGCAACTGCGGGATCAGCGCGTCGCCGGTGACACTCGCGGGCGATCCGCCCGATCCGATGAACCTGCTCGGCGAGCGCGGCGCGTTCCAGTACCCGACCTTCGCCGACTACGTCGCGGCCGTGAACGGCGCGCGTCCGGCGGTGAACGTCGCGGCGCTCGTCGGCCACACGGCGCTGCGCAACAACCAGATGGACCGCCTCGACCGCGCGGCGACCGACGGCGAGATCGCCGGCATGCGCGCGCAGCTCGAGGAGGCGCTCGCGAACGGCGCGCTCGGCCTGTCGTCGGGCCTCGCATATGGTTCCGCGTTCGCGGCGCCGGCCGAAGAGGTGATGGCGCTCGCCGAGCCGCTCGCGAATGCGGGCGCGCTGTACACCACGCACATGCGCACCGAGTTCGACGCGATCCTCGATGCGATGGAGGAGGCGTACCAGGTTGGCCGCCATGCACGCGTGCCGGTCGTGATCTCGCACCTGAAGTGCGCGGGCCCGTCGAACTGGGGGCGCAGCACCGAGGTGCTCGCGTCGCTCGAAGGCGCGCGCCGCTACCAGCCGGTCGGCTGCGACTGCTATCCGTACAGCCGCAGCTCGTCGACGCTCGACCTGAAGCAGGTGACGGGCGACATCGACATCACGATCACGTGGTCGGAGCCGCACCCGGAAGTGGCGGGCAAGCTGCTGAAGGCGATCGCGGCCGAGTGGGGCGTGACCGAGCAGGAAGCCGCGCAGCGCATCCGCCCGGCGGGCGCGGTGTACCACAACATGTCCGAGGACGACGTGCGCCGGATCCTGTCGCATCCCGCGACGATGGTCGGCTCCGACGGCCTGCCGAACGATCCGCTGCCGCACCCGCGGCTGTGGGGCGCGTTCCCGCGCGTGCTCGGCCACTACGTGCGCGACACGAACCTGCTGCCGCTCGAGGAAGCGATCCGCAAGATGACGTCGCTGTCCGCGCGCCGCTACGGGCTCGCGCGGCGCGGTGAGGTGCACGTGGGCTACCACGCGGATCTCGTGCTGTTCGACCCGGCGAGCGTGATCGACGCCGCGACGTTCGAGAAGCCGCAACAGCCCGCGCACGGGATCGACGCCGTGTGGGTGAACGGCGTGCTCACTTATGAAAACGGCCAGCCGACCGGCGAGCGCGCCGGCGGCTTCGTCGCGCGCGGCGAGCGCGTGCCGGCGAGTGCCGACGCCGCGTTCTGAACGCGGTGGTTGTTCCGATCTGCCGCGCGCGCCGTCGTCGGTGCGCGCATCCGTAACCGTGCGTTGCATGGGGCCGGAGCAGGCGCTGAAGCGCCGGCTCCGGCCGACAAACAAGGAGAGAAACGATGAAGCGATATGGCGTAGGCGAAGCGAAGGGCACGGGCGGCCAGGTGATGCCGTTCGCACGCGCGGTCGAGGCCGACGGCTGGCTGTACGTGTCGGGCCAGACGCCGATGGTGAATGGCGAGGTCGTCGAAGGCGGCATCGTCACGCAGTCGAAGCAGACGATCGAGAACGTGATCGCGATCCTGAAGGAAGCCGGCTACGGCCTCGAGCACGTCGTGCGCTGCGGCGTGTGGCTCGACGACGCGCGCGATTTCGCGTCGTTCAACAAGGTGTTCATTTCGTACTTCGGCGAGCATCCGCCGGCACGCGCGTGCGTGCAGTCGAGCATGGTCATCGACTGCAAGGTCGAGGTCGACTGCATCGCGTACAAGGCGCCGGCGAAGTAACGCGGCGAGGGCGGAAGCTGTACAACAAGGCCGGTGCATTGACGTGCACCGGCCTTGTTGCATTTGAGGCAGTCGATGCGAGGGCGAGCGGGCGGGCGAGGGCGTTCAAATACAACTCGGTTGAAGTAGGTATGGGCGGCACCGAAACTTTGCATTGTGTGACGAAGCTTTTCCGACGGGCCTCAACGTGACACGCCTGGCTGAGCGGGCTGCGACAGCAAGCCGCGGATGCATGGCGCGATTCGCCGGCTACAACCGCCTTTCAATCCAGAGGGCAAGGTGTTTTGATCGAAAACGTGCGTTGGGATGAGATCGAGGTCTTCGTCGGAGCAGAGGTAGGGCTTGGCAAATCGACGCCATTGTTCGTCGCCACGAGGCCTTGGGAGGATCTTGGCCAGACCGGCGACGAAGCAGACGATTTCATGGGTCGCTTTTTCGAGCGTTTTCCGTCGATGCCGGCGACTTCGATTTTCACTGGTATTTCCTGATGGAGGGCGAAGGGGGCCTCTATTCGTTGTTCCGTCGATGGGTGCTCCGAAAACCGCACGCTCTCGAACGGGAATCGATCACGCTGGCGATGCTGTACCGCGCAGCGGTTGAACGGAAATGGGATGCGCGGCAACTCACCGAGCTATCGTGAAGCGTCGAGTGAGCAGGTGCGCATGACTTCCGGAGAACTGAACGTAAGCGATAGGCGGAAAGCTCAAGGCGATATACCGTAATCAAACCGGAGAGTATTGGATGTTGTCGATTGATTCCAGCGGGATGGTTGTGACTCCGCGCGTAGTACGGGCCAGAAAAATCCAAATTGAGCGCGGTGCGATGCAGAGGATTAGTGGGATTGTCGTCCATCAAACAGGTGGTTCAACTGCGGCTTCTGCGCTCAGCAGCTATCAGAATGCGTCGGCCACTGGCGCGCATTTTCTGATTGAAAAAGATGGAACGATTTATCAGACGGCATCTTTGAAGAAGATGACTTGGCATGTTGGTCGGATCAAGGCGCGCTGTGTTGCCGAAATGCGTTGCACACCCGTCGAACTGGAGCAACTTCGCCGTTTTGACCCGCGTGGGGAAGACCGGCGGGAGATGCGCAAGGTGGTCCCGGACCGTTACCCTTCCAATACGGACAGCATTGGCGTGGAATTGGTCGGTGAAGCTCTGCCACTCAATGAGCCCAACCCTGATCGACGAACCTACGTCGCGGCGCCGGAAGCTCAGAACGATTCGTTGCGATGGCTCGTCCACGCCCTTTCCTAACGCTACGTGTTCCGGTGACAGAGGTTTTTCGTCACCCGGTAGTATCGCGGAAGAACCGGACGGAGGCGGCGAGAGTGCAATGGTGATTCGGATCGCAGTTTTGATGTTCGCGCTCGCGCTCAGCCACAGTGTGGCTGCGGGCACGCTGTCCAATAGGGTATCGCCTGGCGGCGCGGTACCCGCTGTTGTGCCGGAGTCAGTCGAAATCGTCAGGAACGGTGCATGGTCGGCTGACATCAGCGGGGACGAAACGGCGGATATGTGTCGTACGTTCGTTCTTCGGCATGCGGATGTCAGCGCATTTTTCAAGCGTGCGGACCGCGTAACAGAACGGGCGTACAGCCATGACCTGGACGCCGCGCGTTGCTATGCCGAAGGCGAAGCGCGTCTGGCGGGTGGTGGCGCGGCGAAATGGAGGATAGACCAGGCAAGGCGAGGCTTCATTTCCATGCACGATGGTCGAACAATCTACCTGTATTGTCCGAAGTGCCGGGCCGACGTATTCGCACCGAATTAGAGAAGCGCGCCTTCCGCAAGCAGGCAGTGTTGGCGGACCGAAAATGTCCGCCAACCCACTCATTTACTGCCGCGCATTACGCGCGTTATCCGGCATCGGCTGGTTGTAGTTGGTGCGGAACGGGTTGATGTCGAGCCCGCCGCGGCGCGTATAGCGCGCATACACCGCGAGCTTCACCGGTTTGCACGCGTGCAGGATGTCGAGGAAGATCCGCTCGACGCACTGCTCGTGAAAGCCCGTGTGATTGCGGAACGAGATGATGTAGCGCAGCAGGCCCGCGTGATCGATCTGCGGCCCGACGTAGTGGATCTGCACGCTGCCCCAGTCGGGCTGGCCGGTGACCGGGCAGTTCGAGCGCAGCAGGTCGGACACGAGCGTTTCCTCGACCGGCGCTTCGTCTTCAGCGGCCGACAGCAGCGACGGATCGGGTTCGTACACGTCGGTGTCGAGGTCGAGCCGGTCGAGCGACAGCCCGTCGAGCTCGTCCATCTCGAGCTTGCCGAAATCGTGCGGCGACACGAGCTGCACGGAGACGGTCGCGCCGCACGCGGCCGATACGTCGCGCTTCAGCACGTCGCGCACTGCGTCGATCGAATCGAATTTCGTCTGCGCGAACGAGCCGAGATACAGCTTGAACGACTTCGATTCGACGATGTTCGGCGATTCGGCCGGCACGTAGAACGTCGCCACCGCGATCTGCGGCTTGCCGCGCGCGTTGAGCCACGACAGCTCGTAGGCGTTCCAGATGTCGGTGCCGAAGAACGGCAGCGCCGACGTGATGCCGAGCTGCTCGCGCGCGCCGGCGCGCGGGATCGGGAACAGCAGCGACGCGTCGTACTGGGCGGCGTAGACGGTGGCCTTGCCGAGCGGGGAATGTTCGGGATTCATGCGTGACGCCTTTACGACAGGAAGAGGCGGTAAGCCGGGTTGGCGCTCTCCTCGACATACGGATAGCCGAGTGCCGCGAGGAAGCGTTCGAATTCGGCGCGATCCGCCTGCGGCACCTGCAGCCCGACGAGGATCGAGCTGTAGTCCGCGCCCTGGTTACGGTAGTGGAACAGGCTGATGTTCCAGTCCGGCGCCATCGACGACAGGAACTTCATCAGCGCGCCCGGGCGCTCCGGGAATTCGAAGCGGAACAGGCGCTCGTCGAGCGCGAGCGGCGAACGGCCGCCCACCATGTAGCGGATGTGTTCCTTCGACAGCTCGTCGTGCGTCAGGTCGACGCTCTTGAAGCCGTGCGATTCGAAGTTCGCGGCGATCTCGGCCGATTCGCCGCGGCGCTTGATCTGCACGCCGACGAAGATGTGCGCGGCCTGCGCATCGGCGATCCGGTAGTTGAACTCGGTGACGTTGCGGTCGCCGACGAGCGAGCAGAAGCGCTTGAAGCTGCCGCGCTCCTCGGGGATCGTGACGGCGAACACGGCTTCGCGCGCTTCACCCACTTCCGCACGCTCGGCGACGAAGCGCATCCGGTCGAAGTTCATGTTCGCGCCGGACGTGACCGCGACGAGCGTCTGGTTCTCGATGCCTTCGCGTTCCGCGTAGAGCTTCGCGCCCGCGACCGCGAGCGCGCCGGACGGCTCCAGCACGCTGCGCGTATCCTGGAAGACGTCCTTGATCGCCGCGCACAGTGCGTCGGTGTTCACCGTCACGACGCCGTCGAGGTATTCGCTGCAGAGCCGGAAGGTTTCCTCGCCGACCAGCTTCACGGCGGTGCCGTCCGCGAACAGGCCGACCTCGCTCAGCTCGACACGCTTGCCGGCTTCCAGCGACTGCGCCATCGCGCACGAATCCTCGGCCTGCACGCCGATCACCTTGATCTCCGGGCGCACCGCCTTCACGTAGGCCGCGACGCCGGACGCGAGCCCGCCGCCGCCGATCGGCACGAAGATCGCGTGGATCGGGCCCTGGTGCTGGCGCAGGATTTCCATCGCGATCGTGCCCTGGCCGGCGATCACGTACGGATCGTCGAACGGGTGGACGAACGTGAGGCCGCGCTCTTCCTGCACCTTGACCGCGTGTGCATACGCGTCGCTGTACGACTCGCCGGCCTGGATCACCTCGACGCTCGGGCCGCCGTGCGCACGCACCGCATCGACCTTCACCTGCGGCGTCGTGACGGGCACGACGATCACGGCCTTGACGCCCATCCGGGCCGCAGAGAACGCGACACCCTGCGCGTGGTTGCCGGCCGACGCCGTAATCACGCCGCGCGCGAGCGCTTCCGCCGGAATGTGCGCCATCTTGTTGTACGCGCCGCGCAGCTTGAACGAGAACACCGGCTGGTTGTCCTCGCGCTTCAGGTAGACGGCGTTGCGCAGGCGGGCCGACAGGTTGCGGGCGGATTCGAGTTCCGTCTCGATCGCGACGTCGTAGACGCGCGCGGTGAGGATTTTCTTCAGGTAATCGTGGGATGCCATGGGCGCTCGCGTGCAGTACGGAAAGCAGACGGTAAAGGATCAATGATAGCGCCAAGGGTCTGCCTGCACGCAAGCGGCATGCCGAGCGGGGGCTCGCGGGGCCGTGCGGGCGGGCGTCGGCGAGCGCGCGCCGCCTTTTTTACCGGCTTAACCGCACGGTTACCGACCGGACGGACGGCGAATGATCGCGCGAAATCGCGCCGAGCCAGGCCTGGCGCGGCTCGCGGGGATAGCCCCACGACCTGTCCGACGTGTCACGCGTGGCTCGATCATGGGTTAGAATTCCGTTTTGAATCAAGGATCGGAAGATGCAGAGGCACCCTCGGATCGCACCGTTGAAGCCGACGCCGCGCGCAGCCAGCCCCGCGGCCGAACGGCATGCGCGCCGCGCGCGATCGTGCTGATCGTTCCGAGTGCCGCCAGGCCCTGTCGCCGGCCAAGAGGGGCGAGTCGCCCGCTCCGGCCCCATGAAGGACAGCCGCGCGCCTGGTAACAGAACAGATTTCCCCAAGATTGCGCCCACGCGCTTGCCGACGCCCGTGCACGGTGTATCGGCCCTCCGAGTCGTCCGAACATGAACGCACCACAAGTTTTCGATCCGCATGGCGCGGCCGCCGCCGTCGCCGCCGACCCCGCGCCCCGCTTGCGCGAGATTCCCTACAACTACACGTCCTTCTCGGATCGCGAGATCGTGATCCGCCTGCTCGGCGAAGAGGCGTGGTCGGTGCTCGACGAATTGCGTGCCGAGCGCCGTACGGGCCGCTCGGCACGGATGCTGTATGAAGTGCTCGGCGACATCTGGGTCGTGCGCCGCAACCCGTACCTGCAGGACGACCTGCTCGACAACCCGAAGCGCCGCGCGCTGCTGATCGAGGCGCTGAACCACCGTCTCACCGAAATCGGCAAGCGCCGCAGCGCGGATCTCACCGAGCACCGCGACGATGCGGGCCGTGAGCGCGCGTCGCGCGTCGAGATGCTCGAAACCGCCGCGCAGCGAGCGGTCAACGAGTTCGCCGACGAATTCGAGAAGATGGCCGACCTGCGCCGCCGCGCGACCAAGGCGCTCGGCCGCTGCACGCAGAAGGACAACATCCGTTTCGACGGGCTGTCGCGCGTGTCGCACGTGACCGACGCGACCGACTGGCGTGTCGAATACCCGTTCGTCGTGCTGACCCCCGATAGCGAAGCCGAGATCGCCGGCCTCATCAAGGCCTGCTTCGAGCTCGGCCTGACCGTGATCCCGCGTGGCGGCGGCACCGGCTACACGGGCGGCGCGGTGCCGCTCACGCCGTTCTCCGCCGTCATCAACACCGAAAAGCTCGAGCAACTCGGCGCGGTCGAGCTGACCGAACTGCCGGGCGTTGCGCATAAGGTGCCGACGATCTTCTCCGGCGCGGGCGTCGTCACGCGCCGCGTGACCGAGGCGGCGGAAGCGGCCGGCTACGTGTTCGCGGTCGATCCGACCTCGCTCGACGCATCGTGCATCGGCGGCAACGTCGCGATGAACGCGGGCGGCAAGAAGGCCGTGCTGTGGGGCACCGCGCTCGACAACCTGGCGTGGTGGCGGATGGTCGACCCGGACGGCAACTGGCTCGAAGTCACGCGCCACGAGCACAACCAGGGCAAGATCCACGACATCGCGGTCGCGCGTTTCGAGCTGAAGTGGTTCGACGGCGCGTATGCGCCGGGCGAGAAGCTGCTGAAGAGCGAGATGCTCGAGATCGAAGGCCGCCGGTTCCGCAAGGAAGGGCTCGGCAAGGACGTCACCGACAAGTTCCTCGCCGGCCTGCCGGGCGTGCAGAAGGAAGGCTGCGACGGGCTCATCACGTCCGCGCGCTGGGTGCTGCACAAGATGCCCGCGCACACGCGCACCGTCTGCCTCGAATTCTTCGGCCAGGCGCGCGAGGCGATCCCGAGCATCGTCGAGATCAAGGATTACCTGTTCGAAACGTCGAAGCAGGGCGGCGCGATCCTCGCGGGCCTCGAGCACCTCGACGAGCGCTACCTGCGCGCGGTCGGCTACGCGACCAAGAGCAAGCGCAATGCCTTCCCCAAGATGGTGCTGATCGGCGACATCGTCGGCGACGATGCCGATGCGGTCGCGCACGCCACGTCCGAAGTGATCCGGATGGCGAACGGCAAGAGCGGCGAAGGCTTCGTCGCGGTGAGCGCGGAGGCGCGCAAGCGCTTCTGGCTCGACCGCAGCCGCACGGCCGCGATCGCGAAGCACACGAACGCGTTCAAGATCAACGAAGACGTCGTGATCCCGCTGAACCGGATGGGCGAGTACACCGACGGCATCGAGCGGATCAACATCGAGCTGTCGCTGAAGAACAAGCTGCAGCTCGTCGACGCGCTGGAAGCGTTTTTCCGTGCCGGCAACCTGCCGCTCGGCAAGACCGACGACGCGAACGAGATCCCGAGCGCCGAACTGCTCGAAGACCGGGTCCAGCAGGCGCTGGAGCTGCTCAAGCGCGTGCGTGCCCGCTGGGAATTCGTGCGCGACCGGCTCGACCAGCCGCTGCGCGAGGCGCAGCACTACCTCGTGCAGCTCGGCTACGAGGCGCTTGCCGAGAAGTTCGCCGATCGCGCGGACGAGCAGCCGGGCGCGACCGTGTTCCACGTCACGCAGGACCGCACGGTTCGCATCTCGTGGAAGCAGGAGATCCGCGCCGAACTGCGCGCGATCTTCAACGGCGGCGCGTTCAAGCAGATCCTCGACGAGGCGCAGGCGATCCACAAGCAGGTGCTGCGCGGCCGCGTGTTCGTCGCGCTGCACATGCACGCGGGCGACGGCAACGTCCACACCAACCTGCCGGTCAACTCCGACAACTACGAGATGCTGCAGGACGCCCACGCGGCGGTCGCACGCATCATGACGCTCGCGCGTTCGCTCGACGGCGTGATTTCCGGCGAGCACGGCATCGGCATCACGAAGCTCGAGTTCCTGACCGACGACGAGATCGCCGAATTCCGCGCGTACAAGCAGCGCGTCGACCCGAACGGCCGCTTCAACAAGGGCAAGCTGCTCGAAGGCGCCGATCTGCGCAACGCGTACACGCCGAGCTTCGGGCTGATGGGGTACGAGTCGCTGATCATGAAGCAGTCCGATATCGGCGCGATTGCCGATTCGGTGAAGGACTGCCTGCGCTGCGGCAAGTGCAAGCCGGTGTGCGCGACGCACGTGCCGCGCGCGAACCTGCTGTACAGCCCGCGCAACAAGATCCTTGCAACCTCGCTGCTGGTCGAGGCGTTCCTGTACGAGGAACAGACGCGCCGCGGCGTGTCGATCAAGCACTGGGACGAGTTCAACGACGTGGCCGACCACTGCACGGTGTGCCACAAGTGCGCGACGCCGTGCCCGGTGAAGATCGACTTCGGCGACGTCACGATGAACATGCGCAACCTGTTGCGCAAGATGGGCAAGAAGAAGTTCAACGCCGGCAATGCCGCGGGCATGTTCTTCCTGAACGCGACCAACCCGCAGACGATCAACGTCGCGCGCAGCGTGATGATGGGCGCCGGCTACAAGGTGCAGCGCTTCGCGAACGACATGCTGAAGAAGGTCGTGACGAAGCAGACGCAGCACCCGCCGGCAACGGTCGGCAAGCCGCCCGTGGTCGAGCAGGTGATCCACTTCGTCAACAAGAAGATGCCGGGCAACCTGCCGAAAAAGACGGCGCGCGCGCTGCTCGACATCGAGGACAACAAGATCGTGCCGATCATCCGCAATCCGAAGTCGACCACCGTCGATTCGGAAGCGGTGTTCTACTTCCCGGGCTGCGGCTCCGAGCGCCTGTTCTCGCAGGTCGGGCTGGCCACGCAGGCGATGCTGTGGGAAGCCGGCGTGCAGACGGTGTTGCCGCCGGGCTACCTGTGCTGCGGCTATCCGCAGCGCGGCTCGGGCCAGTACGACAAGGCCGAGAAGATCGTCACCGACAACCGCGTGCTGTTCCACCGGGTCGCGAACACGCTGAACTACCTCGACATCAAGACGGTGGTCGTGTCGTGCGGCACCTGCTATGACCAGCTCGCCGGCTACGAATTCGACAAGATCTTCCCGGGCTGCCGGATCATCGACATCCACGAGTTCCTGCTCGAGAAGGGGATGAAGCTCGATGGCGTGACGGGCACGCGCTACATGTATCACGACCCGTGCCACACGCCGATCAAGACGATGGACCCGGTGAAGCTCGTCAACGAGCTGATGGGCTCGGAAAAGGACGGCTACAAGATCGAGAAGAACGAGCGCTGCTGCGGCGAATCGGGCACGCTCGCGGTCACGCGCCCGGACGTGTCGACGCAGGTCCGCTTCCGCAAGGAAGAGGAGATCCGCAAGGGTGCCGCGAAGCTGCGCAGCATCCCGGTCGTGGCCGGCAACGCGCCGGCGCCGGCCGCCGCGGCCGCGAACGGCCCGGACGTGAAGATCCTGACGAGCTGCCCGTCGTGCCTGCAGGGCCTGTCGCGCTACAGCGAGGACGCGAACCTCGAAGCCGACTACATCGTGGTCGAAATCGCGCGCCAGGTGCTCGGCGAGAACTGGATGGCCGATTATGTCGCACGTGCGAACAATGGCGGGATCGAGCGCGTGCTGGTCTAATGCGGGCATGACGACCGCCCGACCGGGCTAGGGATGAGCGGGCGCCGGCGCGGCAATGCCGGCGCCCGTCCACATGGGAGCGACGATGGAATGCGTGTTTTGCCGTGAAGACGGCGGCGAAGTGCTCTGGCAGGACGATGCGTTGCGTGTCGTCCTCGCGACGGGCGAGCACGAGTATCCGGGCTTCTGCCGGGTGATCTGGGGCGCGCACGTCGCCGAATTCTCCGATCTCGGCGAGCCGGAGCGGGCACATCTGATGCGCGTGGTCTATGCGGTCGAGCGGGCCGTGCGCCGCGTGATGCAGCCGAACAAGGTGAATCTCGCGAGCCTCGGCAACATGGTGCCGCACGTGCACTGGCACGTGATCCCGCGCTTTTCCAACGACGCACACTTCCCGCAACCCGTATGGGCGCCGCGCCAGCGCAGCGTGTCCGAGGCGCTGCTGCGCTCGCGCGCAGCGCAGGCCTCGCTGCTGCACAATGCGGTGCGCGAGGAAATTCAACGCATGACCGATTCGAGGCAGCCATGAGCGGTTTGACTTCCACGACGCCGATTCCGTCCGGCGTCGTCGTGCACGCGGTATCACGCGTGCTCGAATTGCAGTACCCGAACGGCGACAGTTTCCGGATTCCGTTCGAGCTGATGCGCGTGTATTCGCCGTCGGCCGAGGTGCGCGGCCACGGGCCCGGCCAGGAGACGCTGCAGACGGGCAAGCGCGAAGTGACGATCACCGCGCTCGAGGGCGTCGGCCACTACGCGCTGCAGCCGACGTTTTCCGACGGCCATTCGACCGGCATCTACTCGTGGGACCTGCTGTACGAGCTGGCCACGCAGCAGGACGCGCTGTGGCGCGACTATTTCGACAAACTGAAGGCGGCGGGCGTCGAGCGCGATGCCCCGATGCCGGCGGCGAACGCGTCGCACGGCCACTGCCACTGAATTCGACGGCGCCCGCTCGGCGCCGTCTTGCCATTAACTGAGGATCAACGCGATGAGCAAAACCCACTTCGGCTTCGAAAGCGTCGAGGAAAACGAAAAAGCGAAGAAAGTGGCGGGTGTGTTCCATTCGGTCGCGAGCAACTACGATCTGATGAACGACCTGATGTCGGCGGGCATGCACCGCGCGTGGAAGGCGTTCACGATCGCGCAGGCGAACGTGCGCCCCGGCTTCAAGGTGCTCGATCTCGCGGCCGGCACCGGCGACCTGACCCGGTCGTTCGCGAAGGCGGCCGGGCCGACGGGCGAGGTCTGGCACACGGACATCAACGAATCGATGCTGCGCGTCGGCCGCGACCGGCTGCTCGACAAGGGCATCGTGACGCCGTCGCTGCTGTGCGACGCGGAGAAAATTCCCTTTCCGGACAACTACTTCGATGTGGTCACGGTCGCGTTCGGGCTGCGCAACATGACGCACAAGGATGCCGCGCTGGCCGAGATGCGTCGCGTGACGAAGCCCGGCGGCCGCGTGATGGTGCTGGAATTCTCGAAAGTCTGGGATCCGTTGAAAAAAGCGTACGATCTGTATTCTTTCAAAGTATTACCGTGGCTTGGCGACAAGTTCGCGAAAGATGCCGAAAGTTATCGGTATCTTGCTGAATCTATCCGGATGCACCCCGATCAGGACACGCTGAAGACGATGATGGAACAAGCGGGCCTCGATGCCGTCAAATATTACAATTTGTCAGGTGGCGTGGTAGCTTTACACATGGGAGCCAAGTACTAAGGGGCTCTTCCCATACATTTGTCTTACATTCGGAGAAGCTGATGTTCGAATCGCGTTCGTTGTTCAACCGTAGCAAGCCGTCGAAGCCGTGGGCTCGACGGGTCGGCACGCTGCTGATGGTCGGCCTGCTCACGGCCGGCACGTTCGCATCGCTCGACGCCGAAGCCAAGCGCATGGGCGGCGGGCGCAGCATCGGCCGCCAGAACTCCACCGTCACGCAGCGCCAGGCCACGCCGCCCGCGCAGCAGCCGATGCAGCAGGCCGCGCCGTCGCAGGCGCAGCGGGCGAATCCGGCCGCACCCGCACCGGCTGCGCAGCCTAACCGCTCGCGCTGGCTCGGGCCGATCGCCGGCCTCGCGGCCGGTCTCGGCATCGCGGCGCTGCTGTCGCACTTCGGCCTGGGCGGCGCATTCGCGAGCATGATGGCGAACGTCATCGTGATCGCACTGCTCGCGGCGGTCGGCATCTGGCTGATCCGCAAGTTCATGAACCGTCGTCGTCCGCAGGAGCCGGCGTATTCGGTTGGCGGCTCGGCGTCGTCGTCGGGCGGCTACTCGCAAAGCCCGTCGTTCCAGCAGGGCAGCACCGGCAGCAACTATGCGGGTAGCGGCAGCAGCTACGCGAACGAAGCGCAAGGCGTGTTCGGCGGCGGCGCCGCGGCTGCCGGCGCGGCAGCGGCTGCTGCGGCCGCACCGCTCCAGGTGCCGGCCGGCTTCGACACCGAAGCGTTCCTGCGCAGCTCGAAGGTCTATTTCGTGCGCCTGCAGGCCGCGTGGGACCAGGGCAACCTGGCCGACATCCGCGAGTTCACGACGCCGGAAATGTTCGCCGAGATCAAGATCGATCTCGATTCGCGCGGCAACGAGTCGAACCAGACCGACGTCGTGCAGCTCGACGCGGAACTGGTCGCGATCGAGGATCGCGGCATCGAGCAGTCGGCGAGCGTGCGCTTCCACGGCCTGATCCGCGAATCGGCGAACGCGTCGGCCGCGCCGTTCGACGAGGTGTGGAACCTGTCGAAGTCGGGCAGTCAGGGCTGGCTGCTCGCGGGCATCCAGCAGATCAACACGCACTGAGCGTGACCGGCGGCCCGCGCCGCCGGCACCCGGGCGACGGCCGCCGCACTGCGACCGCTTGCCGCCCGGGTGTGCGGTCAGGCACGGTCTGCCGACGATCCGACGTTACAATAGAAACCCGCGTGGGCGCCCGGCCTGCGCGGGTTTTTTCTTTCCCAGCCCGATGACCTTTGCCGCCAAGCCTTTTGCTGCCGCTGTCAATCACCTGCTCGCCCGCGAATCGTGGGCGCGTGACCGCCTGATTCCCTATTCGGGCAAGACTGCCCGGATCGACGTGCCCCCGGTTACGCTGACGCTGCTGGTGCAGCCCGACGGCTATCTGTCGGCCGTCGACGCGCACGATGCGCAACAGGTCGACGTGTCGATCGCGCTTGCCGGCGACACGGTCGCCGCGTTCCTGCAGGGCGGCCAGGCGGCCGTGATGAAGCACGTGAAGATCGAGGGCGACGCCGAGTTCGCCACGCAGATCGCGAAGCTGGCCGAGCACCTGCGCTGGGAACCTGAAGAAGATCTCGCGAAGCTGGTCGGCGACGCGGCGGCCTACCGGATCGCGACGGTCGTGCGCGACGCCGGCGCGCGCGCACGACGCACCGGCCGCAACGTGCTCGATTCCGTCGCCGAATACTGGCTCGACGAGAACCCGCAGGTCGTCCGGCGCGCGTCGCTCGGCGGCTTCGACGCCGAACTGGCGCGCGCACGCGATGCGCTCGCACGGGTCGAAAAGCGGGTCGAGCGACTCGAACAAAAAATCGGCGCGCGCACGGGTTCCGGCCCGCGCGGCGCGCACTGAGGGGCCGCAGGGCATGCGCATTTTCCGTTTCATCAAGATTGTCTACACCGTCATCCGCTTTGGCCTCGACGAAGTGATGCTGTCCCGGATCGACGACCGGCGCGTGAAGCTGCTGCTGCGGATCACGACGATCGGCCGCCGCTATTCCGATCCGCCTGCGGTGCGGCTGCGTCACGCGCTCGAAAGCCTCGGCCCGATCTTCGTGAAGTTCGGCCAGGTGCTGTCGACGCGCCGCGACCTGCTGTCGGTCGATTTCGCGAACGAACTCGCGAAGCTGCAGGACCAGGTGCCGCCGTTCGATTCGGCGGTCGCGATCGGGATCATCGAGAAGTCGCTCGGTGCGCCGGTCGACGAGCTGTTCGACGAATTCGAGCGCGAGCCAGTCGCGAGCGCGTCGATCGCGCAGGTGCACTTCGCGAAGCTCAAGCAGGGCCAGCACGCGGGCAAGGCCGTCGCCGTCAAGGTGCTGCGTCCGAACATGCTGTCGGTGATCGACTCCGACCTCGCGCTGATGCGCGACATCGCGATCTGGACCGAGCGCATGTGGGCCGACGGCCGGCGCCTGAAGCCGCGCGAGGTCGTCGCCGAATTCGATAAGTACCTGCACGACGAGCTCGACCTGATGCGCGAGGCCGCCAACGGCAGCCAGCTGCGCCGCAACTTCGCGGGCCTCGACCTGCTGCTCGTGCCCGAGATGTTCTGGGATTTCTCGACGTCGCAGGTGCTCGTGATGGAGCGCATGACCGGCGTGCCGATCAGCCAGGTCGAGACGCTGCGTTCGGCCGGCGTCGACATCAAGAAGCTCGCGCGCGAAGGCGTCGAGATCTTCTTCACGCAGGTGTTCCGCGACGGCTTCTTCCATGCGGACATGCACCCGGGCAACATCCAGGTGAGCCTCGATCCGAACACGTTCGGCCGCTACGTCGCGCTCGATTTCGGGATCGTCGGCGCGCTGTCCGATTTCGACAAGAACTACCTCGCGCAGAACTTCCTCGCGTTCTTCAAGCGTGACTACCACCGCGTCGCGACGCTCCACCTCGAGTCGGGCTGGGTGCCGCCCGAAACGCGCGTCGAGGAACTCGAAAGCGCGATCCGCGCGGTGTGCGAGCCGTATTTCGACCGCGCGCTGAAGGACATCTCGCTCGGCCAGGTGCTGATGCGCCTGTTCTCGACGTCGCGCCGCTTCAACGTCGAGATCCAGCCGCAGCTCGTGCTGCTGCAGAAGACGATGCTGAACGTCGAGGGCCTCGGCCGCTCGCTCGACCCCGAGCTCGACCTGTGGAAGACCGCGAAGCCATACCTCGAGCGCTGGATGACCGAGCAGATCGGGCTGCGCGGCTGGTACGAGCGCTTCAAGGTCGAGGCGCCGCAGTGGAGCAAGACGCTGCCGCAACTGCCGCGCCTGATCCATCATGCGATGGCCGCACGCCATGACGCGCCGCGTGCCGCGAGCGAAGAGCTGATGCGCCAGATCCTCGTCGAGCAGAAGCGGACGAACCGGCTGATGCAGGCGCTGCTGATCTTCGGCCTTGCCGTCGGCGTCGGGGCGCTCGTCGCGCGTGTGCTGCTGGCGCTCACGTACGGCACATGACCAAAAGGAGCAGGGCGATGTCCGATCCGAAGCAACCCGCTACACCGTCAGCCGCCGATTTCGCGACGCGCGATCCCGGCAACGCATCGTTCTGGGACGAACGTTTCGAGCGTGGTGTGACGCCGTGGGAATTCGGCGGCGTGCCCGAGGGTTTCCGCGTGTTCGCGCATCGGCTCGAGCCGTGCACGGTGCTGATTCCCGGCTGCGGCAGTGCGCGGGAAGCCGGGTGGCTGGCCGAAGCCGGCTGGCCCGTGCGGGCGATCGATTTCGCCGCGCAGGCGGTGGCGGCCGCGAAGGCGCAGCTCGCCGCGCACGCGGGCGTCGTCGAGCAGGCCGATTTCTTTACGTACCGGCCGCCGTTCGACGTGCAGTGGGTGTACGAGCGCGCGTTCCTGTGCGCGCTGCCGCCGGCCATGCGTGCCGGCTATGCGGCGCGCATGGCCGAGCTGCTGCCTGCTGACGGATTGCTGGCCGGCTATTTCTTCCTGATGGCGAAACCGAAGGGGCCGCCGTTCGGAATCGAGCGTGCCGAACTCGATGCGCTGCTCACGCCGCACTTCGAGCTTATCGAGGATTTGCCCGTGACCGATTCGCTGCCCGTGTTCGACGGGAACGAGCGCTGGCTCACGTGGCGCCGCCGCTGATGCGCGGGTATCGCGGCCATTGCCGGAGCGCGGCAGGGTTTCGGCTATAATTCAAGGTTTTGCAAGCCGTTTCCAGTTTCCGCGGGAAAAATATCATGCCGATCTACGCCTATCGATGCGAAGCGTGTGGTTTCGCGAAGGACGTGCTCCAGAAGATGAGCGACGCGCCGCTGTCGCAGTGTCCGGAATGCGGGAAGGATGCATTTCGCAAGCAGGTCACTGCCGCGGGCTTCCAGCTGAAGGGTTCGGGTTGGTATGTCACCGATTTCCGTGGCGGTTCGGGCGGCACCAGCGCACCGGCGACGGCGTCGGGCGACGCAGCCCCGGCTGCGGCAACGGACGCCGCGCCCGCCGCGGCTGCGCCGGCTGCATCGAGCAGTTCCGAAAGCACGACGACGAGCGCCGCGCCCGCCCCGGCTGCAGCGCCCGCCGCCGGCAGTTGACCGTCGCGGCCCGGCCGGGCTGCGACCAACCCGCGCCCGCCGGCGCGGTTCATTGACGGCAGATGATGAAAAAGACGACCCTGAAATCGGTGTTTCTGACCGGCCTGCTGGTTCTCGTCCCGCTCGCGATCACGCTGTGGGTGCTTGGTCTCATCATCGGCACGATGGATCAGACACTGCTCCTGCTGCCCGAATCGTGGCAGCCCGAGCGGATGCTCGGCTTCCATCTGCCGGGGATCGGCGCGGTGCTGACGCTCGCGTTCATCTTCGTCGTCGGGCTGGCCACGCAGAACTTCATCGGCCAGAAGCTCGTCACGTGGTGGAACGCCGTGGTGCGTCACATCCCGGTCGTCGGGCCGATCTACACGAGCGTCAAGCAGGTGTCGGACACGCTGCTGTCGAGCAGCGGCAACGCGTTCCGCAAGGCGCTGCTGATCGAATACCCGCGTCGCGGCTCGTATACGATCGCGTTTCTGACCGGCACGCCGGGCGGCGACGTGCTCAATCATCTGACGGAAGAATACGTGAGCGTCTATATCCCGACGACGCCGAACCCGACGTCGGGCTTCTTCCTGATGCTGCCGAAGAGCGAAGTCATCGAACTCGACATGTCGGTCGATGCCGCGCTCAAGTACATCGTCTCGATGGGCGTGGTGGCGCCCCCGGCGCCGGCTCCGGCGCCTGCACGCCGCCCCGTCGAGCCGCCGCTGTAAGTAAAGAATCATCGCCCGGGCCGCGCGTTGCGGCGCCCGTTGATCAAACCGAACGAAAGCAAACATCATGTCGATGCGTACTGAATACTGCGGTCTCGTGACCGAACACCTGCTGGGCCAAACCGTGTCGCTGTGCGGCTGGGTGCAGCGCCGCCGCGATCACGGCGGTGTGATCTTCATCGACCTGCGCGATCGTGAAGGCCTCGTGCAGGTGGTGTGCGACCCGGATCGCGCGGAAATGTTCGCGACCGCCGAAGGCGTGCGCAACGAGTTCTGCGTGCAGATCAAGGGCCTCGTGCGCAACCGTCCGGAAGGCACGGTCAACGCCGGCCTGAAGAGCGGCAAGATCGAAGTGCTGTGCCACGAACTGAACGTGCTGAACGCGTCGGTCACGCCGCCGTTCCAGCTCGACGACGACAACCTGTCGGAAACGACGCGTCTCACGCACCGCGTGCTCGACCTGCGCCGCCCGCAGATGCAGCACAACCTGCGCCTGCGCTACCGCGTGGCGATCGAAGCGCGCAAGTACCTCGACGAGCAGGGCTTCATCGACATCGAAACGCCGATGCTGACGAAGAGCACGCCGGAAGGCGCGCGCGACTACCTCGTGCCGTCGCGCGTGAACGCAGGCCAGTTCTTCGCGCTGCCGCAGTCGCCGCAGCTGTTCAAGCAGCTGCTGATGGTCGCGAACTTCGACCGTTACTACCAGATCACCAAGTGCTTCCGCGACGAAGACCTCCGTGCCGACCGTCAGCCGGAATTCACGCAGATCGACTGCGAAACGTCGTTCCTCGGCGAGCAGGAAATCCGTGACCTGTTCGAAGACATGATCCGTCACATCTTCAAGACGACGATCGACGTCGAGCTCGACGCGAAATTCCCGGTGATGCCGTACTCGGAAGCGATGGCGCGTTTCGGTTCGGACAAGCCGGACCTGCGCGTGCAGCTCGAATTCACCGAGCTGACCGACGCGATGAAGGACGTCGACTTCAAGGTGTTCAGCACGCCGGCCAACGCGAAGGACGGCCGTGTCGCGGCACTGCGCGTGCCGAAGGGCGGCGAGCTGTCGCGTGGCGACATCGACGGCTACACCGAGTTCGTGCGCATCTACGGCGCGAAGGGCCTTGCATGGATCAAGGTCAACGAGAAGGCGAAGGGCCGTGACGGCCTGCAGAGCCCGATCGTCAAGAACCTGCACGACGCATCGATCGCGGCGATCCTCGAGCGCACCGGCGCGCAAGACGGCGACATCATCTTCTTCGCGGCCGACCGCGCGAAGGTCGTCAACGACAGCCTCGGCGCGCTGCGCCTGAAGATCGGCCATTCCGAATTCGGCAAGGCGAACGGTCTCGTCCAGGCCGGCTGGAAGCCGCTGTGGGTCGTCGACTTCCCCATGTTCGAATACGACGACGAAGACGCGCGCTACGTCGCGGCTCACCACCCGTTCACCAGCCCGAAGGACGAGCATCTCGAGTACCTCGAGACGGATCCGGGCCGTTGCCTCGCGAAGGCCTACGACATGGTGCTGAACGGCTGGGAAATCGGCGGCGGCTCGGTGCGTATCCACCGCGAGGAAGTGCAGAGCAAGGTGTTCCGCGCGCTGAAGATCGGTGCTGAAGAAGCCCAGCTCAAGTTCGGCTTCCTGCTGGACGCGCTGCAGTACGGCGCGCCGCCGCACGGCGGTATCGCATTCGGTCTCGACCGCATCGTCACGATGATGGCCGGCGCCGATTCGATCCGCGACGTGATCGCGTTCCCGAAGACGCAGCGTGCGCAGGATCTGCTCACGCAAGCGCCGAGCCCGGTCGACGAGCGTCAGCTGCGCGAGTTGCACATCCGTCTGCGTCAGCCGGAACAACCGAAGGCGTAACGCGCTTTCACACCCGGTCGTGTGTGCGGTCACGCGCACACGACACCCATGAAACAGGCGCAGCGATGCGCCTGTTTCGTTTTTTGCGGTACAGTCGCAGCACTTGCCGCCCGTTCGGAGCCTTTGCCCGGCGCGCGGCCCTGCGCTGCATGAAACAACGATGACGAAGCCGCCGAAAATCCCCGAATCCGTTCTTGTCGTGATCTACACGCCCGACCTCGATGTGCTCGTGATCAAGCGTGCCGACCAGCCCGATTTCTGGCAATCGGTGACCGGCTCGAAGGACACGCTCGACGAGCCGCTCGCGCTGACCGCCGCGCGCGAAGTGGCCGAGGAGACCGGCATCGCAGTCGGCACGCCGGACGTGCCGGCCAGCGCGCTCGTCGACTGGCGCCACAAGATCGAATACACGATCTATCCGCAATACCTGCACCGCTATGCCCCGGGCGTCACGCGCAATGTCGAGCACTGGTTCGGCCTGTGCGTGCCGCATCGCGTCGACGTGACGCTGTCGCCGCGCGAGCATGTCGACCATGCATGGCTGCCGTTCCGCGAGGCGGCCGCGCGCTGCTTCTCGCCGTCGAACGCCGAGGCGATCCTGCAACTGCCCGCGCGCGTGGCACTGTCGCGCGCGCCGCACGGCTCGTCCGCATGACGGCGGAAGCCCGCAAGCGCTTCGCGCAATTGCGGCAGATGTTCCTGCAGGAACGCGGTTCCGCGTCGCGGCTCGCCTTCACGTCGGGCAATACCGTGCGATTGTGCGAGACCGGCGGCGAGTTCTTCCGGGCGCTGATCGAGCGGATCGATGCCGCCCGCGAGCAGGTGATGCTCGAAACCTACATCTTCTGCGACGACGCGGCCGGCCGGCCGGTGTCGGACGCATTGATCCGCGCGGCGCAGCGCGGCGTGCGGGTGCGCGTGATCACCGACGGCATCGGCACCGCACGCCTGCCGTTGTTCGATACGTGGGCGGCAGCCGGCGTCGAGCACTGCATCTACAACCGTTACCTGTTCGGCCGCTTCGGCTTTTCGCGCACGCATCGCAAGCTCGCGGTGATCGATCACGCGGTCGCGTTCTGCGGCGGCATCAACATCATCGACGACTACGCGCAGGGCGGCACGACGCTGCCGTTCCCGCGCTGGGATTTCGCGGTCGAGATGGCGGGGCCCGCGGTGTCCGACGTGCGCGCCGCGTTCGAACTGCAGTGGCACCGGATCTTGTTCGGCCACAAGCCGTATGCGCAATACGCGACCGGGCTGCATGGCGGCGAAGCATTTCCCGACATGTTCCGCCGCTGGATGCGCAGCCACCGGTGGATCAAGGCCGGCGCGCTGCGGGTCGTGACGGAGCCGAGCGTCGCGTTCGTCGCGCGCGACAACGTCGTGAACCGCCGCGCGATCGAGAAGGCGTATCTCGCTGCGATCGGCCAGGCCCGCCAGCGGATCCTGCTCGCCAATCCGTACTTCATGCCGGGGCGCAAGCTGCGCCGCGCGCTGACGGGCGCCGCGCGACGCGGCGTCGACGTGCGGATCCTGATCGGCCGCAAGGAATTCGCGGCCCTCGATACGGCCGTGCCGTTCCTCTATCACGCGCTGCTGCGTGCGGGCGTGCGCGTGGCCGAATACGACAAGACGATGCTGCACGGCAAGGTGGCCGTGATCGACGACAACTGGGCGACGGTCGGCTCGTCGAACCTGGACGCGCTGAGCCTGATGTTGAACAATGAGGCGAATGTCGTGCTGGTGCGCTACGATGCTGTCACGAACGAGCTGCGCGACGCGATCGCGGCCGCGTTCGCCGACGGCCGGGAAATCGACCCCGCCCGGTTCGCCGCGCGCCCGCGCCTCGAGCGCATGCTGAACTGGCTCGCCTATACGGCGTATCGTCTCGTGATGAAGGCGCTGACGGTCGGTGGTTACGACTGACGAAGACTAAGCGTTCGCTTCAAAAAATCTGTCCGCACGTTCGTGCGGAAAAGCCGCTCCGGTCCCGCCGGAATCGCGCAAAATAGCGGCTCGGTTAGACACCGGTTTCTAATAATTTCCTTGTTTCGCGAGCGGCCGCACTCAATAATAGTACGGCCGTTCGATTTTATTCGAACCCCCGAACGGTTACAGAAATAGCTATGCGAAAAGGCGAACAGACGCGTGCCGCGATACTTGAAGCTGCTTTGGACCTCGCCAGCCGTGACGGGCTGGAGGGGCTGACGATCGGCCTGCTGGCCGAGCGCATGCAGATGAGCAAGAGCGGTGTGTTCGCGCACTTCGGATCGCGTGAGGACCTGCAGGTCGAGGTCGTCCGCGAGTATCACCATCGTTTCGAAAACGAGGTGTTCTTTCCGAGCCTGCGCGAGCCGCGAGGCTTGCCGCGCCTTCGGGCGATGCTGGCCCGCTGGACGGAGAAGCGCATCCAGGAGGTGACGACCGGATGCATCTACATCAGCGGTGCGGTCGAGTACGACGACCGGCCTGACAGCCCCGTGCGCGAGCAGTTGATCGCAAGCGTGACGGCCTGGCGTGCCGCGATGCTGCGTGCCATTTCGCAGGCGAAGGAAGAAGGCCATCTGCGTGCGGATACGGATCCGGACCTGATGCTCTTCGAGTTGTACAGCTTCACGCTCGGCCTGCATCACGACGCACGCTTCCTGCATTCGCCGGACGCCGTGCGCCTCACGTGGGCCGCGCTGGAAAAGACGATTGTTTCGTATCAGAGCGAGAGCCGTTAGCGGCGCGTGATCCGCCCGCCAGGAGCTCGAGCCGTTTTGCCCACCTTTGGAGAGAGTCATGGGACAGTACGCCGCGCCGCTGCGCGACATGCAATTCGTGTTGCACGAGCTTCTGAACGTCGAAGCCGAAGTCAAGCAAATGCCCAAGCATGCGGACCTCGACGCCGACACGATCAACCAGGTCCTCGAGGAAGCGGGCAAGTTCTGCTCCGAGGTACTGTTCCCGCTGAACCAGGTCGGCGATCGCGAAGGCTGCACGTATGAAGGCGACGGCGTCGTGAAGACCCCGACCGGCTTCAAGGAAGCCTACCAGCAGTACGTCGAGGCCGGCTGGCCGGCGCTCGGCTGCGATCCGGACTACGGCGGCCAGGGCCTGCCCGCGTTCGTGAACAACGCGCTCTACGAAATGCTGAACTCGGCGAACCAGGCCTGGACGATGTACCCGGGCCTGTCGCACGGCGCCTACGAGTGCCTGCACGCGCACGGCGCGCCGGAACTGCAGCAGCGCTACCTGCCGAAGCTCGTGACGGGCGAATGGACGGGCACGATGTGCCTGACCGAGCCGCACTGCGGCACCGACCTCGGCATCCTGCGCACCAAGGCCGAACCCAACGGCGACGGCTCGTACTCGATCAGCGGCACGAAGATCTTCATCTCGAGCGGCGAGCACGACATGTCGAAGAACATCATCCACCTCGTGCTCGCGCGCCTGCCGGACGCGCCGCAGGGCACCAAGGGGATCTCGCTGTTCATCGTGCCGAAGTTCATCCCCGACGCAGCCGGCGAGCCGGGCGAGCGCAACGGCATCAAGTGCGGCTCGATCGAGCACAAGATGGGCATCCACGGCAACTCGACGTGCGTGATGAACCTCGACGGCGCGAAGGGCTGGATGGTCGGCGAGCCGAACAAGGGCTTGAACGCGATGTTCGTGATGATGAATGCCGCGCGCCTCGGCGTCGGCATGCAAGGCCTCGGCCTCACGGAAGTCGCGTACCAGAATTCGCTCACCTATGCGAAGGAGCGCCTGCAGATGCGCTCGCTGACGGGCCCGAAGGCACCGGACAAGCCGGCCGACCCGATCATCGTGCACCCGGACGTGCGCCGCATGCTGCTCACGCAGAAGGCTTACGCCGAAGGCGCGCGCGCATTCACGTACTGGTCCGCGCTGCAGATCGACAAGGAGCTGTCGCACGCCGACGAAGCGGTGCGCAAGGAAGCGGCCGACCTCGTCGCGCTGCTCACGCCGATCATCAAGGCGTTCCTGACCGACAACGCATTCGAGTCGACCAACCACGCGATGCAGATCTACGGCGGCCACGGCTTCATCTCCGAGTGGGGCATGGAGCAGTACGTGCGCGACGCGCGGATCAACATGATCTACGAAGGCACGAACTCGATCCAGTCGCTCGACCTGCTGGGCCGCAAGGTGCTTGGCGACATGGGTGCGAAGCTGAAGAAGTTCGGCAAGCTCGTCACGGAATTCGCGGAAGCCGAAGGCGTGAAGCCGGAAATGGCCGAGTTCATCAACCCGCTCGCCGACATCGGCGACAAGGTGCAGAAGCTGACGATGGAAATCGGCATGAAGGCGATGCAGAACCCGGACGAAGTCGGCGCGGCCGCCGTGCCGTACCTGCGCACCGTCGGCCATCTGGTGTTCTCGTACTTCTGGGCGCGCATGGCGCGTCTCGCACTCGACAAGGAAGCGTCGGGCGATCCGTTCTACAAGTCGAAGCTCGCCACCGCCCGCTTCTACTTCGCGCGCCTGCTGCCCGAGACGGCGGCGACGATCCGCGCGGCGCGCGCCGGTTCGAAGACGCTGATGGAAGTCGACGAATCGCTGTTCTGACGCGAGTCCGGGCGGTGCGCGCCGCGTGCCGCGCCGCCCGAACGCAACGGTTCCTGGTACTCACTTCGCCGTGCAGCCCTCACATTCCGCGCTGCACGACACTATCCGGAGACATCCCGTGAGCAATTTCCTGATTCGCAAGGTCGCCGTGCTGGGCGCCGGCGTGATGGGCGCGCAAATCGCCGCGCACCTCATCAACGCGCGCGTGCCGGTGCTGCTGTTCGACCTGCCGGCCAAGGAAGGCCCGAAAAACGCGATCGCGCTGAAGGCGATCGAGAACCTGAAGAAGCTGTCGCCCGCGCCGTTCGGCGTGAAGGACGACGCGAAGTACCTCGAGGCAGCGAACTACGAAGACGACATCGCGAAACTCGCCGAGTGCGACGTCGTGATCGAGGCGATCGCCGAGCGGATGGACTGGAAGCACGACCTGTACAAGAAGGTCGCACCGCACATCGCACCGAACGCGATCTTCGCGACCAACACGTCGGGCCTGTCGATCACGAAGCTGTCCGAAGGTTTTTCGGACGAGCTGAAGTCGCGCTTCTGCGGCGTGCACTTCTTCAACCCGCCGCGCTACATGCACCTGGTCGAACTGATCCCGACCGCGCACACGCGCCCGGAGATCCTCGACCAGCTCGAAACCTTCCTGACGAGCATCGTCGGCAAGGGCGTCGTGCGCGCGAAGGATACGCCGAACTTCATCGCGAACCGCGTCGGCATCTTCTCGATCCTCGCGGTGATCACCGAGGCCGCGAAGTTCGGCCTGCGCTTCGACGAAGTCGACGACCTGACGGGCAGCCGCCTCGGCCGCGCGAAGTCGGCGACGTTCCGCACCGCGGACGTGGTCGGCCTCGACACGATGGCGCACGTGATCAAGACGATGCAGGACAACCTCGCCGACGATCCGTTCTTCCCGGTCTACCAGACGCCTGCCGTGCTCGCCGAACTGGTGAAGCAGGGCGCGCTCGGCCAGAAGACGGGCGGCGGCTTTTACAAGAAGGAAGGCAAGGCGATCAAGGTGCTCGACGCAAAGACGGGCACCTACGTGGATTCGGGCGCGAAGGCGGACGAAACCGTCGGCCGCATCCTGAAGCGCCCGCCGGCGGAACGCCTGAAGCTGCTGCGTGAAACGGACCATCCGCACGCGCAGTTCCTGTGGTCGATCTTCCGCGACGTGTTCCACTACATCGGCGTGCATCTCGAATCGATCGCCGACAACGCGCGCGACGTCGACCTCGCGATCCGCTGGGGCTTCGGCTGGAACGAAGGCCCGTTCGAAGGCTGGCAGGCGGCCGGCTGGAAGCAGGTCGCCGAGTGGGTGCAGGAAGACATCGCGGCCGGCAAGGCGCTCGCGAACGTGCCGCTGCCGTCGTGGGTGCTCGAAGGCGCGGTTGCGGAAAAGGGTGGCGTGCACACGGCCGAAGGCTCGTGGGCGCCGGCAGCGAAGCGCTTCGTGCCGCGTTCGGACCTCGCCGTCTACGACAAGCAGGTATTCCGCGCACCGCTGCTCGGCGAAGCCGGTGCCGATCCGAAGACGTACGGCAAGACGCTGTTCGAGACCGATGCCGTGCGTGCCTGGGTCGACGACCGCGCGGGTGAAGACGACGTCGTGATCGTGTCGTTCAAGTCGAAGATGAACACGATCGGACCGAGCGTGATCGACGGCCTCGTGCAAGCCATCGAACTCGCGGAGAAGGACTACAAGGGCGTGGTGATCTGGCAACCGACGTCGCTGAAGCTCGGCACGCCGGGCGGCCCGTTCTCGGCCGGTGCGAACCTCGAAGAGGCGATGCCCGCGTTCATGATGGGCGGCGCGAAGGGCATCGAGCCGTTCGTGAAGAAGTTCCAGGAAGGCATGCTGCGCGTGAAGTACGCGAACGTGCCGGTCGTCGCAGCCGTGTCGGGCATCGCGCTCGGCGGCGGGTGCGAGCTGATGCTGCACAGCGCGAAGCGCGTCGTGCACGTCGAGAGCTACATCGGTCTCGTCGAAGTGGGCGTCGGCCTCGTGCCGGCGGGCGGCGGCCTGAAGGAAGCCGCGCTGCGCGCAGCGGACGCCGCAACGGCCGCGAACGCGACCACCGACATCCTGAAGTTCGTCACGAAGTCGTTCGAGAACGCGGCGATGGCGAAGGTGTCGGCGTCCGCGCACGATGCCCGTGCGATGGGCTACGTGAAGCCGTCCGACACGATCGTCTTCAACGTGTTCGAACTGCTCGACACCGCGAAGAAGGAAGCGCGTGCGCTGGCCGCAACCGGCTACCGCGCACCGCTGCGCGCGAAGGACGTGCCGGTCGCCGGCCGTTCGGCGATCGCGACGATCAAGGCGTCGCTCGTCAACATGCGTGACGGCCGCTTCATCAGCGATCACGACTACCTGATCGCGAGCCGCATCGCCGAAGCCGTGTGCGGCGGCGACGTCGAAGCCGGCAGCCTGGTCGACGAGCAGTGGCTGCTCGCGCTGGAGCGTCGTGCGTTCGTCGAGCTGCTCGGCACGCAGAAGACGCAGGAACGGATCATGGGCATGTTGCAGACCGGCAAGCCGGTGCGTAACTGAGCGAGCGGATAAGGCAAGGAGTCTCAAATGAGCAAACAATTGCAAGACGCATACATCGTCGCCGCCAGCCGCACGCCGATCGGCAAGGCCCCGCGCGGTGTCTTCAAGAACACGCGCCCGGACGAGCTGCTGGTCCACGCGCTCAAGTCGGCGGTGGCGCAGGTACCCGGCTTCGACACGAAGCTGATCGAAGACGCGATCATCGGCTGCGCGATTCCGGAAGCCGAGCAGGGCCTGAACGTCGCGCGGATGGGCGCGCTGCTCGCGGGCCTGCCGCAGACGGTCGGCGGCGTGACGGTCAACCGTTTCTGCGCGTCGGGCATCACGGCGCTGGCGATGGCGGCCGACCGCATCCGCGTCGGCGAATCCGACGCGATCTTCGCGGGCGGCTGCGAATCGATGAGCATGGTGCCGATGATGGGCAACAAGCCGTCGATGTCGCCGCACATCTTCGATCGCAATGAAGACTTCGGCATCGCGTACGGGATGGGCCTGACGGCCGAGCGCGTCGCGGAGCAGTGGAAGGTGAGCCGCGAAGACCAGGACGCGTTCTCGGTCGAGTCGCACCGCAAGGCGCTTGCCGCCCAGCAGGCCGGCGAGTTCAACGACGAGATCGCCGCGTACACGATCACCGAGCGTTTCCCGAACCTCGCGACCGGTGAAGTCGACGTGAAGACGCGCGAGATCAAGCTCGACGAAGGTCCGCGCGCCGATACGTCGATCGAAGGGCTCGCGAAGCTGCGCACGGTGTTCGCGAACAAGGGCTCGGTCACGGCCGGCAACAGCTCGCAGACGTCGGACGGCGCGGGCGCGCTGCTCGTCGTGTCGGAGAAGGTGCTCAAGGAATTCAACCTGACGCCGCTCGCGCGCTTCGTGAGCTTCGCGGTGCGTGGCGTGCCGCCGGAAATCATGGGCATCGGTCCGAAGGAAGCGATTCCGGCCGCGCTGAAGGCCGCCGGCCTGAAGCAGGACGATCTCGACTGGATCGAGCTGAACGAAGCGTTCGCCGCGCAATCGCTGGCGGTGATGCGCGATCTCGGCCTCGACCCGTCGAAGGTCAACCCGATGGGCGGCGCGATTGCACTCGGCCACCCGCTCGGCGCGACCGGCGCGATCCGCGCGGCGACCGTCGTGCACGGCCTGCGCCGCCGTAACCTGAAGTACGGGATGGTCACGATGTGCGTCGGCACCGGCATGGGCGCCGCGGGCATCATCGAACGCCTGTAAGCGGAGCACGACGACAAGCTGCGACGGTGCGCGGGCCACGAGCTCGCGCACCGTTTTTTCATTCCGATAGAGGAAAGTCAAAGGAGACGGTTGTGGCCGAAATTCAAGTGGAACGCGCCGATGGCGTGATGACGATCACGATCGCGCGCCCGGCGAAGAAGAACGCGCTGACGGCGGCGATGTACCAGACGATGGCCGACGCACTCGCCGAAGCGCAGGAAGACAAGGCGGTTCGCGTGATCCTGCTGCGCGGCGGCGACGGCAACTTCACCTCGGGGAACGATCTCGAGGATTTCCTGAAGTCGCCGCCGAAGGACGACACCGCGCCGGTGTTCCAGTTTCTCGCGCGGATCAGCAGCGCGAGCAAGCCGATCGTGGCCGCGGTGCCGGGCCTGGCGATCGGCGTCGGCGTGACGATGCTGCTGCACTGCGATCTGGTCTACGCGGCCGACACCGCGACGTTCTCGCTGCCGTTCACGCAGCTCGGGCTGTGCCCGGAAGCCGCGTCGAGCGTGCTGCTGCCGCGTCTGGCCGGCCATCAGGTCGCGGCCGAGAAGCTGCTGCTCGGCGAAGCGTTCGACGCGCTGGAAGCGCACCGGATCGGCATCGTCAACCGCGTGCTGCCGGCGGCCGAGCTCGACGCGTTCGCGGCGAAGCAGGCGGCAAAGCTCGCGGCGCTGCCGGCGGCATCGCTGCGTGTGACGAAGGCGCTGCTGAAGGATACGGGCGGCGTGGCGACGCAGGCGCGGATGGCCGAGGAAGCAGGCCACTTCGCTACGATGCTGCGCGCGCCGGAAGCGCGCGAGGCGATGACGGCGTTCTTCGAGAAGCGCAAGCCGGATTTCCGTCAGTTCGACTGACCGTCCGACGGAGCAGGGCGCGCCGGCGGCGGACTGCCGGCGCGCTCCCGCGATCGCGATCAGGCCGTGCCGTAGTCGACGTGGCCGGTTTCGCGGCAGAAGCTGACGAGCCGCAAGCCGGCCGCTTTCGCGATCTCGATCGCGAGCGACGACGGTGCGGAGATCGTTGCCACCAGCGGGATGCCGACCCGTGCGGCCTTGCGCACGAGCTCGTAGCTCGCGCGGCTCGACAGGAACACGAAGCCGTCGGTCGCGTCGGCGCGCGACAGCACGAGCGAGCCGATCAGCTTGTCGAGTGCGTTGTGGCGGCCGACGTCCTCGAATGCCATCCGGATCGCCCCTGTTGCGTCGCACCACGCGGCCGCATGCAGGCCGCCCGTGAGCCGCGTGAGCGCCTGGTGAACCGGCAGCGCCTGCGCCGCGCGCGTCAGCGCGTCGGGGGCGAGGCGTGCGAGAAAGCCCGTATCGGGCACGCGTTCGGGCGCGAGGTCGAGCAGGTCGATGCTTTCGATCCCGCAGACGCCGCAGCCGGTACGCCCCGCGAGCGCGCGGCGCCGGTCCTTCAGCGCGGCGAACGCCTGCTGGACGACCTCCAGGTGGACTTCCGCATGCGGCAGCGGCGCGCCGGCGTGCAGGATCACCTCGATGTCCTTGATGTCGCTGCCGCGCGCGACGATCCCTTCCGAGATCGCGAAACCGACCGCGAACGCTTCGAGGTCGCACGGCGTAC
Source organism: Burkholderia sp. HI4860 (assembly GCF_002223045.2). Lineage (NCBI taxonomy): Bacteria > Pseudomonadati > Pseudomonadota > Betaproteobacteria > Burkholderiales > Burkholderiaceae > Burkholderia > Burkholderia sp. HI4860. The sequence goes on from NZ_NKFO02000003.1 coordinate 2,428,841, forward strand.
ACATCATCACCGCATGCGAGATGCCGTTGAAGACGAGCGCGACGGGCCATTCCTGGCCCACGTAGTCGTGTGCGGTTTCGACGGCACCGCCGCGCGTGCGGCGCACGGACAGTTCGATCGCGCCGCGCGGTTCGTCGCGCAAGTCGCCGGATTCGGTCGGATTCACGAGCACTCCCGTTGATTCGGCGCGCGGCCGGCGGCAATCGTATCCGCCACCCGCGCGCAGAGGTTCTAAAATACCCCAGGCAAGCCGGCCGCGCCGGTATCCGCCATATCAGGTCACGATCATGGGACTCAGCGACGCTCCACTGCTATTCGCCTTCGAACACGCTTCGTCGGAAAACTTCACGTACATCCCGATGATCGTGCGTTTCAATCTCGACCGGTTCGGTCTGCGGATCTCACTGGAGCAGTGGCAGTTGCTGCCGCTCGAGGACCGCAAGCTGCTCGCGCGCTTTCCGGCCGACGAGGACACCGCGATCGAGCCCAACTTCGATCACGCGCTGTTCGAAATGCTGCGTACGCACGCGGATCTGGAGCCCTCGTGGTTCCAGCCGGACGAGCAGCCGGCCTGGCGTGCCACCGACAGCGTGCCGGAGTCGCTCGTGCAGCAGAGCGCGCTGGCCGGGCTGATGGCGCCCGAGCTTGCGCAGTGGCAGCGGCTCGCGCCGTTCCAGCGCTACGTGCTGGTGAAGCTGTCGCGCAAGCCGAAGCTGAACCACGATTTCCTGCCCGCGATGCGGGAGTTCGGGCTGACGGCCACGCACTGAGGCGGCCGAAGGCGAGGGGAAGCGCCGCCGCGCGGCGCTCGTCTGTCAGAGCGGCGGCAGTTGCCGCGGCTTGCGGTCGGAGCCGGTCGCGACGTAGGTGAGCGTCGCTTCGGTGACCTTCACGACCTCGCCCATCAGGCGCATGCGCTGTGCGTACACCTCGACGTCGACCGTGATCGACGTGTTGCCGGTACGCGTGATGGTCGCGTAGAAGCTCAGCAGATCGCCGACGAACACCGGCTGCTTGAACACGAACGAATTGACCGCGACCGTCGCGACGCGACCGTTCGCGCGCTGGCTCGCGGGGATCGAGCCGGCGATGTCGACCTGCGACATGATCCAGCCGCCGAATACGTCGCCGTGGACGTTCGCGTCGTGCGGTTGCGGGACGACGCGCAGCGCGGGCTGCTTTTGCGGGAGTTCGAGGGTCGAATCGGTCATGGCGGGGGCTTTCATCCTGTAATAAATACGCCGCCACGCGCAGGCCGGCCGGCGAGGGCGCCGGCAGCGGCGCGAAGCGGCTTCTGCGACAATACAACGTTCGCAAATTGTACGAGAAAGTGAGCGAGCCGACCGCCGATGCACGCGTCCGGCACCGCCGCCGATCCTTCCCCCCATGCGCCGATTTCCTGCTTCCGGCGAGCCCGCGCCGGCTTCGACCGGGCCCCGCAACGACTGGCAAACCATCCGGTCGCTGCTGCCGTACCTGACCACCTACAAATGGCGCGTCGCGCTCGCGCTCGGCTGCCTGATCGGCGCGAAGGTCGCGAACCTCGGCGTGCCGGTCGTGATGAAGCGCATCGTCGACCACCTGTCCTACGTCCAGCAGATCACCGCGATCGGCCGCGCCGAACAGTCGGCCGGCATCGTGCTCGCGGGCGGCGTGGGGCTGCTGGTCGTCGCGTATGCGCTCGTGCGGCTGTCCACTTCACTGTTTACCGAGCTGCGCGAGATCCTGTTCTCGAAGGTCACCGAGAGCGCGGTGCGCCAGCTCGCGTTGCAGGTGTTCCGGCACCTGCACGGGCTGTCGCTGCGGTTTCACCTGGAGCGCCAGACCGGCGGCATGTCGCGCGACATCGAGCGCGGCACGCGCGGCATCCAGCAACTGATTTCGTATTCGCTGTACAGCATCCTGCCGACGCTCGTCGAGGTCGGGCTCGTGCTCGGCTTCTTCGTGGTCAAGTACGAGGCCTATTACGCGTACGTGACGTTCGCGGCGCTGGTCACCTACATCGTGTTCACGGTGAAGGTCACCAACTGGCGCACGCATTTCCGCCGGACGATGAACGAACTCGATTCGCGTGCGAACTCGCGGGCGATCGATTCGCTGATCAACTACGAGACGGTCAAGTATTTCGGCAACGAGGAGTGGGAAGCGCAGCGTTACGACGAGAACCTGAAGCGCTACCGGAAGGCCGCGATCCGTTCGCAGAATTCGCTGTCGGTGCTGAACTTCGGCCAGCAGGCCATCATCGGCACGGGGCTCGTGTTCATCCTGTGGCGCGCGACGCAGGGCGTGCTCGCCGGCAAGCTGACGCTCGGCGACCTGGTGCTGATCAACACGTTCATGCTGCAGCTGTACATCCCGCTGAATTTTCTCGGCGTCGTCTATCGCGAGCTGAAGCAGAGCCTCACCGACATGGATCGCATGTTCGGGCTGCTGTCGGCCGCGAAGGAAGTGGCCGATTTGCCCGATGCTCGGCCGCTCGCGGTCGCCGGCGCACAGGTGCGCTTCGAGCACGTGAATTTCGCGTACGAGCCGGCGCGGCAGATCCTGCACGACGTGTCGTTCACGATCGAAGCAGGGACGACGACCGCGGTGGTCGGCCATAGCGGCTCCGGGAAGTCGACGCTGTCGCGGCTGCTGTTCCGCTTCTACGATCTCGACCGGCAGGCGGGCGGGGCGATCCGGATCGACGGCCAGGACATCCGCGACGTTACGCAGGACTCGCTGCGCGCGTCGATCGGGATCGTGCCGCAGGATACCGTGCTGTTCAACGACTCGATCTACTACAACATCGCGTACGGCCGGCCCACCGCGACCCGCGACGAGGTGATCGCGGCCGCGCGTGCCGCGCACATCCACGATTTCATCGAAAGCCTGCCGAAGGGGTATGACACGCCGGTCGGCGAGCGCGGGCTGAAACTGTCGGGCGGCGAGAAGCAGCGCGTCGCGATCGCGCGCACGCTGTTGAAGAACCCGCCGGTGCTGTTGTTCGACGAAGCGACGTCGGCGCTCGATTCGCGCTCGGAGCGCGCGATCCAGCACGAACTCGACCAGATCGCGCGGCATCGCACGACGCTCGTGATCGCGCACCGGCTGTCGACGGTCGTGCACGCGCAGCAGATCCTCGTGATGGACCACGGGCGGATCGTCGAGCGCGGCACGCACGACGAACTCGTGCGCGCCGACGGGTTGTATGCGCAGATGTGGGCGTTGCAGCAGCAGCGTGCGGCGGCAGGCGGGGAAGAAGCGGAAGCCGCGTGAGCGGCGGGGCCGCGCGCGGGGTGGGCGCAGCAGGACGGGGCACGTTTGATGGGCGGGAGCCGGGCCGGCATGGCGGTCCGACACGCGCGGACCCTTTGATCGGCCACGCCAACGCCGCCAGTTCGCCGGTCAGCCAGCTAGCCAACAAGTCAGTCAGCTGACCGGTCAGTTGGTCGATCCGCCCGACGACCCGTCAGCCGGTCACTCCGCGGCGCGCAGCCGTGCATCCAGCTCGCCGAGCTGTGCGGGCGTGCCGACGTTCTCCCAGATACCTTCATACAGTTCGCCGCTCGCGCGGCCGGCCTCGATCGCCGCGCGATAGTACGGCGTCAGCGCGCGCCGCGTGCCGGGCGCGAGATCGCGGAACATCCGCGTGTCGTACAGGCCGATGTTGCCGAACGTGAAGCGCGCGGCGCCGTCGAGCGCAAGGTGGCCATCGTCGCCGAGCGCGAAGTCGCCGGCCGGGTGGAACGGCGGGTTCGGCACCATCACGAGGTGCATCGCCGGCGCGTCGAGCGCGGCCATCCGGGCGGCGCGCGGCGCGAGCGACCGGTAGTCGAACGCGCAGTAGACGTCGCCGCTGACCGCCGCGAACACGGCCGGCTGCCCGCCGCGTTCGAGCAGCGGCAACGCCTGCGCGATACCGCCCGCGGTTTCCAGCGCTTCGCGTTCGGCCGAATACACGAGCCGCACGCCCCAGCGCGAACCGTCGCCGAGCGCAGCCTCGATTTGCTCGCCGAGCCACGCGTGGTTGATCACGATCGTCTCGATGCCCGCGCGGGCGAGCGCTTCGATCTGCCACACGATCAGCGGCTTGCCGCCCGCTTCGAGCAGCGGCTTCGGGCGGGTGTCGGTGAGCGGGCGCATCCGTTCGCCGCGCCCGGCGGCGAAGATCATCGCCGTGGTCAGGGTGTTGCTCATGTTCGGCCGGGTGTCAGGAGAGTCGGAACGGATCAGAACGTATAGCCCACGTCGGCCGGTGCGTTGCCCTCGAGCTCGTCGAGCAGCTTCGCGAACGGCACGAGCGGGCGATAGCGCAGCGCGACCTTGCGCGCGTACGCGATGAAGCGCGGCAGATCGTTCAGGTAGTGCGGCTTGCCGTCACGGTAATTGATACGCGCGAACAGGCCGAGCACCTTGATGTGGCGCTGCAGCCCCATCCATTCGAGCTGGCGGTAGAACTCGCCGAAATCGGGGTCGACCGGCAGGCCGGCCTTTTTCGCCTTTTCCCAGTAGTACGCGAAGCAGTCGAGCTCGAACTCCTCGTCCCAGCTGATGAACGCGTCGCGCAGCAGCGACACGACGTCGTATGTCAGCGGCCCGTAGACGGCGTCCTGGAAATCGAGGATGCCCGGATTCGGCTCGCACACCATCAGGTTGCGCGGCATGAAATCGCGCAGCATGAAACCCTGCGGCTGCGCGTGCGCGCTGGCGACCAGCAGCGCGAAGGTGCGGTCGAGCGTGCCGCGCATCGCGTCGGTGACCGGCTTGCCGAGGTGGCGGCCGACGAACCATTCGGGCATCAGCTCCATCTCGCGGCGCAGGAATGCCTCGTCGAACGGCGGCAGCACGTCGGGCTTCGACGTGAGCTGGAAGCGGATCAGCGCGTCGAGCGCCGCGCGCATCAGCGGCTTGGCGGCGGCCGGGTCGGCCGGATCGAGCACCGAGATGTACGACGTGCGGCCGAGATCGGTCACGAGCATGAAGCCCGCGTCGAAATCGTGGGCCAGCACGTCCGGCACGTGGTCGCCGGCCGCGGCGAGCAGTTGCGCGACCTGGACGAATTCACGGCACTTCTCGGGCGGCGGCGCGTCGACGGCGATCAGCGTGCCGCCGGCGCTCGTGGCCGACGCGACACGGAAATAGCGGCGGAAACTGGCGTCCGACGAGGCGGGCGCGAGGGTCGACAGGTCGAGCGCATAGCGTTCGGCGAGCGGGTGCAGCCACGCGGTGAGCGCTTTGAGGCGGGCGTCGGGCTGGGATGCGGCGGATGGGGGCGTCATGAAACTCGGCGGAGGGGGGAACGTCTTGCCATATAATACCCCACGACTTTTTTGACGCGCCCCGCGTCAGCTTTCCGCCGTGCAGGCCCGCCGCCTGTCGCGCGGTCGCCCGAACGCCTCCCCGGTTTGCGCTCAGCCGCAGTCGCGGTGCGACGGTGCGGCCTGCCGCGCGCGCATGTGCCGCGACGGCGCGGTTGACAAGGGGCGATTCGCCAAACGATAGATGCCGCCCAAACCGCTATTCCCGAATGTTTTCCCCGGTGACGGGGCGCCGCGCAAACGGCGGCTCGCGCTCGCACTCCTGGCCGTGCCCGGCCTCGTGCCGGCCGTGTCGTACGCGCAGCTGTCGGGCGCGGCCGCGCAGCCGCAGCCGCTCGACTCGCCGTGGGATCTGCGTCTCGCGCCCCAGCTCGAGGATCATCCGCTGAAGGACGGCGCGAAGCCGGCCGCGTTCGTGATCGCCGACCACACGAGCGGTACGGCCGAGCAGGATCTCGCCGCGAAGGGTTCGGCCGAGCTGCGGCGCGGTGACGCCGTCGTGAAGGCCGACGCGATCCACTACGATCAGGATACCGACATGGCCGATGCGTACGGCCAGGTCAGGATCAACAATGCCGGCACGTCGTTCGCGGGCCCCGAGGCGCACCTGAAGATCGAGGCGAACCAGGGCTTCATGACGGCGCCGAAGTATCACTTCAACGTGACGGGCGGCTCGGGCAGCGCGGAACGCGTCGACATGGTCGACAACGAGCGCTCGGTGTTCGTCAACGGCACCTACACCGCGTGCCAGTGCTCGACGGACCCCGCGTGGTACATCAAGGGCAGCCGCTTCGACTTCGATACGGGTGCCGACGAAGGCACCGCGCGCAACGGCGTGCTGTTCTTCCAGGGCGTGCCGATCTTCGCGAGCCCGTGGATGACGTTCCCGCTGTCGGGCGAGCGGCGCAGCGGCCTGCTGCCGCCGACGTTCGCGATTAATTCGAGCAACGGGTTCGAACTGTCGCTGCCGTACTACTTCAACATCGCGCCGAACCGCGACCTGACGCTCACGCCGCGCATCATCTCGCGGCGCGGCGTGATGACCGAGGCGACGTTCCGCTACCTGTCGCCGTCGTATTCGGGCACGTTTACGGCCAACTACCTGCCGGATGACCGGCTCGAGCACCGCAACCGCTACGCGATCTACTGGCAGCACCAGCAGAATTTCGGTGGCGGCTTCGGCGGCTACGTCTACTACAACAAGGTCTCGGACAATACCTATCCCGAACAACTGGGTTCGTCGAACCAGTTCATCAACGGGACGCAGACGCTGTACCAGCAGGAAGCGGGCCTCACGTACAACAACGGCCCGTGGTCGGTGCTCGCGCGCTACCAGCACTGGCAGACGCTGCCACCGTCGATCGCGCCGTACAGTCGCGAGCCGCAGTTGAACGTGAAGTACACGAAGTACAACGTCGGCGGCTTCGACTTCGGCGCGGAAGCCGACTATTCGCGGTTCCGCATCACGACCGCCGATGCGACCGAAGGCGACCGGATTGTCTTCAACCCGTACATCGCGTACGGCGTGTACGGCCCGGGCTACTTCGTCGTGCCGAAGGTCCAGTACCATTTCGCGTCGTACGACCTGAACTACCTGTCGTCGAGCACGCCGAACAATCCGAAGCGCTTCACCGAGTCGATCCCGACCGTGAGCTTCGATTCGGGCCTGATCTTCGACCGCTCGGTGCGCCTGTTCGGCCAGGACTTCATCCAGACCCTCGAGCCGCGCCTGTACTACGTGTACACGCCGTATCGCGACCAGTCGAACGCGCCGCTGTTCGACACCGCGGAGTCGGACTTCGGCCTCGCGGAGATCTACCAGCCGAACACGTTCGTCGGCAACGACCGGATCGCCGACGCGAACCGGATCACGGCCGGCCTCACGTCGCGCTTCATCGACCCGCGCACCGGCGACGAGCGCGCGCGTTTCGTGATCGCGCAGCAGTACTACTTCGCCGATCAGCGCGTCACGCTGACGCCTGGGCAGAGCGCCGTGCTGGCGCGCCATTCGGACCTGATCGTCGGCGCCGCGCTGAAGCTCGGCTCGGGCTTCATGTCGGAGACGGCGTTCCAGTACAACCAGAACAACAACCAGCTCGTGAAATCGAGCGTCGGTTTCGGCTACAGCCCGGGCGAGCGCCGCGTGATCAACGTCGGCTACCGCTACACGCGATCGAATACCACGCTCGACAACCAGCCGATCAACCAGTTCCTGGTGTCCGCGCAATGGCCGCTCACGCGCCGCCTGTATGCGATCGGCCGCTTCAACTACGACCTCGCCGGCGATCGCGTGGTCGACGGTCTGGTCGGCTTACAATACGACGCGGATTGCTGGGCGCTCGGGGTCGGGGTGCAGCGGGCCGCGAACGGCATCAATTCGTCGGGACAGCAGAACTCGTCGACGCGAGTCATGATGCAGCTGACGCTCAAGGGCCTGTCGACCGTCGACAACGGCCTCGTGTCGGCGTTCCGCGCCGGGGTGCCGGGCTACACGCCGCTGCCGCCGCCGCCGCCGCCGATGTCCCGCTTCAGCAACTACGAGTAACGCCGGCTTGTCTGCACCGGTCAGCACGATTTCAATGGAGTTCCAGTGGCAATGAAGAAAACCCTTCGTTTCGCGGCAGTCGTGTCCAGCCTCGCTGCGGCCTCCGCGCTGCTCGCCGCCGCGCCGGCCGCGGCGCAGGCGCTCGGTTCGCAAGGTGCGCAGCTCGCCGACGAAGTCGTCGCGGTCGTCAACAACGACGTGATCACGGGCCGCGAACTCGACCAGCGTGCCGGCCTGATCGCCCGCCGGCTGCAGCAGCAGAACGCACCCGTGCCGCCGACCGACCAGTTGCGCGCGCAGGTGCTGAACCAGATGGTGCTCGAGCGTATCCAGGTGCAGAAGGCCAAGGACGACGGGATCCGCATCGACGACGCGACCGTGCAGGCCACGCTGCAGCGTCTCGCGCAGGCGAACGGCATGACGCTCGAGCAGTACCGCGCGCGTCTCGAGGCGCAAGGCGTGCCCTGGAGCATCTTCACGAGCGACGCGCGTACCGAACTGATGCTGTCGAAGCTGCGCGAGCGTGAGGTCGACGGCAAGATCACCGTGTCGGACGCCGAGGTCGCGAACTACATCGCGAGCCAGCGCGGCCCGAGCGCGTCGCAGCAGCAGGACCTGCGCTTCCAGCATATCTTCATCAAGGCGCCGACCAACGCGCCGCAGGCCGACATCGAAGTCGCGCAGAAGAAGGCGGACGCGTTGCTGCAGCAGGCGAAGTCGGGCGCCGATTTCGAGAAGCTCGCGAAGAACAATTCGGAAGCAAACGACGCGAAGAAGGGCGGCGACCTCGGCTTCAAGGCGCCGAGCGCGCTGCCGGCCGACGTCGTCGACGCCGCATCGAAGCTGCGCCCGGGTCAGGTCAACCCGACGCTGATCCGCGTGCCGGACGGCTTCGAGATCGTGCGCCTCGTCGATCGCCGCCAGAGCCAGGGCGCGTCCGCGGCCGCACCGAAGATCGTCCAGACGCACGTGCGCCACATCCTGCTGCGCGTGGGCGAAGGCAAGTCGGAAGGCCAGGCGCGCCAGCAACTGGCCGACATCCGCAACCAGGTCGAGGCCGGCGGCGATTTCGCGAAGTTCGCGCGCACCTACTCGCAGGACGGTTCGGCGTCGCAAGGCGGCGATCTCGGCTGGATCAGCCCGGGCGAGACCGTGCCGGAATTCGAACGCGCGATGAACAACCTGCAGGACGGCCAGGTCAGCCAGCCGATCCGTACCGAGTACGGCTATCACCTGATCCAGGTGCTGAGCCGCCGCGAAGCGGAAGGCTCGGTGCAGCAGCAGATGGATATCGCGCGTCAGGCGATCGGCCAGCGCAAGGCCGAGCAGGCCTATGCCGACTGGCTGCGCGAGCTGCGCGATTCGTCGTACGTGCAGTACAAGATCGGCGGCGTCGGCCCGGCGAACTGAGCGAGCTTCGGATGACCACACCCGCGCTGCAGATCGCGATCACGACTGGCGAACCCGCGGGGGTCGGCCCGGAGCTGACCGTGCAGGCGCTGCGTGATGCCGCGCAGCGCTGGCCCGATGCACATTTCACCGTGCTCGGCGATGCGGCGCTGCTCGACGCGCGTGCGGCGGCCGTCGGCGCCGACCGGGCCGCACTGGCCGGCGGCGGGCCGGTGTCGATCGCGCATCACGCGCTCGCCGTGCCCGTGCAGGCGGGCAAGCTGGACGCCGCGAACGGCCCGTACGTGCTCGGGTTGCTCGACGCGGCGATCGACGGTGCGCTGGCAGGCCGGTACGATGCGATCGTCACCGCGCCGCTGCAGAAGAGCACCATCAACGATGCGGGCGTGCCGTTCACCGGCCATACCGAATACCTGGCGGAGCGCACGCATACGCCGCGGGTCGTGATGATGCTGGCCGGTACCGGCCACCAGCCGCTGCGCGTCGCGCTCGCGACCACGCACCTGCCGCTGAAGGACGTGTCCGCCGCACTCACGGTCGACGGGCTCGTCGAGACACTCGCGATCATCGATCGCGACCTGCGGCGTGACTTCGGTCTCGCCGCACCGCGCATCCTCGTGACGGGCCTGAACCCGCACGCGGGCGAGAACGGTTATCTCGGCCGCGAGGAGATCGACGTGATCTCGCCGGCGCTGGCCCGCGCGAACGCGCAGGGCATCGACGCGCGCGGCCCGTATCCGGCCGACACGCTGTTCCAGCCGCGCCATCTCGCGGACGCCGATTGCGTGCTCGCGATGTTCCATGACCAGGGCCTGCCCGTGCTGAAGTATGCGACGTTCGGCGAGGGCATCAACGTGACGCTCGGGCTGCCGATCATCCGGACGTCGGTCGATCACGGCACGGCACTCGATCTGGCCGGCACCGGCCGCGCGGATCCGGGCAGCATGATCGCCGCGCTCGACACGGCCGTCACGATGGCGCGCCATCGCCGCACGGCCTGACGCGGCCCGGCTTCACCTCTTTCGTCGTATTTTTCGTTTTACTCAGTCGATGTCGAACAGCAGACAGCACCAAGGCCATTTCGCGCGCAAGCGCTTCGGGCAGAACTTCCTCGTCGATCACGGCGTGATCGACTCGATCGTCTCGACGATCGGCCCCGCGCGCGGCCAGCGCATGGTCGAGATCGGTCCCGGGCTCGGCGCGCTGACCGAGCCGCTGATCGAGCGCCTCGCGACGCCCGAGTCGCCGCTGCATGCAGTGGAGCTCGACCGCGACCTGATCGGGCGCCTGCAGCAACGTTTCGGCGCGCTGCTCGAACTGCACGCGGGCGACGCGCTCGCGTTCGACTTCCGGTCGCTCGCGGCGCCCGGCGACAAGCCGTCGCTGCGGATCGTCGGCAACCTGCCGTACAACATTTCCAGCCCGCTGCTGTTTCACCTGATGACGTTCGCCGATGCGGTCATCGACCAGCATTTCATGCTGCAGAACGAAGTCGTCGAGCGGATGGTCGCGGAGCCGGGCACGAAGGCGTTTTCGCGTCTGTCGGTGATGCTGCAGTACCGCTACGTGATGGAGAAGATGCTCGACGTGCCGCCGGAATCGTTCCAGCCGCCGCCGAAGGTCGATTCGGCAATCGTCCGGATGATTCCGTACGAACCGCATGAACTGCCGGACGTCGATCCCGTGCTGCTCGGCGAAATCGTCACCGCCGCGTTCTCGCAGCGCCGCAAGATGCTGCGCAATACGCTCGGCGACTATCGCGAGACGATCGACTTCGACGCGCTCGGTTTCGATCTCGCGCGCCGCGCGGAGGATGTGAGCGTGGCCGAATACGTCAGCGTCGCGCAGGCGCTCGCGGCGGTGCGCAAGGCCGGTTGAGGCCGCTCGCGCGAGCTGGACCGGATGGGAAGAAGAGGCTGCCCTGTGAGGCAGCCTCTTTATTGCGCGTACGTGTTGCGTCTGATCGTCATGTCCGCCTGCGCGGCGGCGCGTTGACGAGCGCGATGCCGGTCAGCACGAGCGCGGCCGCGGACATGAAGCGCCAGCCGACCGATTCGCCGAGCAGCAGCACACCGAACGCGACGCCGAACAGCGGCGACAGGAACGTGAAGACGGACAGCCGCGACGCGCTGTAGCGCGTCAGCAGCCAGAACCACGACAGGTAGCTAACGAACGCGACGATCACCGATTGATATGCGAGGCTCGCCACGGCGATCGGTGTCACCTGCGCGAACGACACTTGCCCGAACAGCGCGGCGAGCGCGACCAGCACGACCGCCGACACCGCGAGCTGATAGAACAGCGTCTTGCTCGCGCTCGCGCGAGCGAGCGCCGTCGAGCGCACGACGACCGTCGTCGCAGCCCACATCGCACCGCCGAGGATCCCGAGCGCGTCGCCGGCCAGGCCGGCCAGGGCCGATGCGCCGGGGGCGCGCGGCTTCAGGAAGCCGTCCGCGAATGCGAGCGCGATGCCGGCGAATGCCAGGCCGACACCGGCCCACTGCGTGCGCTGCAGCCGCTCGCCCGGTGCGAACAGATGCAGGCCGAGCGCGGTGAAGCAGGGCGCCGTGTAGAGGAAGATCGCCATGTGCGACGCACTCGTCAGCGTCAGTCCGAAGAACACGCAGATGAATTCGCCGGCGAACAGCGCCCCGGCCGCGAGGCCCGCGCCGAACGTGCCGTCCGCCTGGAACAGCGCCGTACCGCGCGAGCGGGCCCAGCCCCACAGCAGCACCGCCGCGATCACCGAGCGCAGTCCGGCCTGGAACATCGGCGCGATTGCCGCGTTCGTGCTCTTGATCGCGACCTGCTGAAAGCCCCAGATCGCGCACAGCAGCAGCATTAGGCCGACGGCGCGCGTGTCGAGCGCGCGGCGCGCGGGGGCGGCGGCGAGTGTGGTCATCGGCGAACCTCGCCGGTTCGGTACGGCGGCTGCAGGTTCGGGAAGGGCGCGCATCCGGCGCGCTCGAATCGGCGGTTTCGCACGGCAGTGTGGCTGTCTCGAGGGAGGGGTGGTCGCGTTCGGGCAGTGGGCCGCATGCCCGCTTTTGGTGCGAGGTGGGAGGATGTTACCCGATCGGCGCAGTAGCCGGGTAAGCCGGATCGTGCCGCTTTCGGTCGTTGGGCTCGCGCCGATGGGTGCCGACGGATCGTATTGGCGCACTCGGGCCAGGCATCCCCCGGCTAGGCGCCCCCGGCGAAATTCACCTGACTCTGGTAGAGTTCCCCGTTCTGGAAAGTCCCCACAGGAGTACAACACATGCGATTTCTGCATACGATGCTGCGAGTCGGCGATCTCGACCGCTCGATCAAGTTCTACACCGAATTGCTCGGCATGAAGGTGCTGCGCCGCGACGACTATCCGGAAGGCAAGTTCACGCTCGCATTCGTCGGCTACGGCGACGAAAGCGACAACACGGTGATCGAGCTGACCCATAACTGGGATACGTCGGCCTACGATCTCGGCAACGGCTTTGGCCACCTCGCGCTGGAAGTCGATGATGCGTACAAGGCCTGCGAGCAGATCAAGGCGCAAGGCGGCAAGGTCACGCGCGAAGCGGGCCCGATGAAGCATGGCACGACCGTGATCGCGTTCGTCGAGGATCCGGACGGCTACAAGATCGAGTTCATTCAAAAAAAGGCGCACTGAGCGCCGGATGAACCGCGCTGCGGCGTGCAATGTGCGCCGCAGCAGCCAAAAAGGGCGATGCGGGGTGACCCGCATCGCCCTTTTTCGTTGGCGGCGACGCCGTGCGCGTCACAGCGACGGAAGCAGCTCGGGAGGATGGTGCTTGAGTGTGTGCCGCGCTTCGCGGAACTCCGGAAAGATCGATTCGACGGTCTGCCAGAAGGCCGGGCTGTGGTTCATTTCGCGCAGGTGCGACAGCTCGTGCGCGACGACGTAGTCGATGATCGACATCGGGAAATGGATCAACCGCCAGTTCAGCCGGATCTTGCCGTCGCTCGAGCAGCTGCCCCAGCGCGTCGCGGCCGACGACAGCGCGTACATCGAATACGTGACGCCGAGTTTCTCCGCATAGACGGCGAGGCGTTCGCCGAAGATCCGCTTGGCTTCGCCCTGCAGCCAGCCCTGCACGCGATCCTTGATCTGCTGCATGTCGGCCTGCACCGGCAGCGGCAGCGAGAGCCGCAGCGCATCGGCATCGAACGCGACGGCGCCCGCGCCGAGCGCGATCGTCACCGTCTTGCCGAGATAGGGAAGCGCTGCGCCGTCGCGCCAGTCGATCTGCGGCAGCGCGCGCTGTTCGGTGCGCGTCTTCCACTCCGCGAGCTTCGCGAAGATCCAGCGCTGCTTCTCGGCGATCGCGGCTTCGATGTCGGCGAGCGTGACCCAGCGCGGTGCGGTGATCGACAGCCCGCTGCCGTCGATCGTGAAGCCGATCGTGCGGCGCGCGGAGCGCTTCAGGCGGTATTCGAGCACGCGGCTGTCGAGCGCGAACGTGCGCACGCGCGAGCGGTCGGGCGCGCGGCCCGGATCGAGGGGCGCCGCGGGTGGCGCTTCGGGCGGCGCCGGCGGCGTGGCGGGCACCGACGGTGCGGCGGCCGGCCCGTCGAAGAGCGGCAGATCCATCTGGCGATGATCGAGAGCCACGACGGCAGGCCGTGGCCGCGGACGCTGTTTCATCAGTTCGCTTCTTTTTGTCGTACGCAACGGCTGCAACCTGGGGGCGTCAGACACGCGCGGCATCGCGCGTGCCCGCATTGCCTGCCTGGCGATACGAATCGGGATCGATCCGGCGCATTTCCGCTTCGATCCATGCTTCGACCTGCGAGTTCAATGCATCGGGCGTCAGCCCCTCACTGGGAATCGGCTTGCCGATCGACACGGTGACGATACCGGGGAATTTCGTGAACGAGTTGCGCGGCCACACCCGACCTGCATTGTGCGCGATCGGCACGACGGGTGCACCGGTTTCGATCGCGAAGCGCGCGCCGCCCGTCTTGTACTTGCCCTGCTTGCCGACCGGCGTGCGCGTGCCTTCCGGGAACATGATCATCCATGCGCCTTCCGACAGGCGCTTCTTGCCCTGGCGGATCACCGACGTGAACGCGTTCTTGCCTTCCTTGCGGTTGATGTTGACCATGTGCAGCATCCCGAGCGCCCAGCCGAAGAACGGCACGTACAACAGCTCGCGCTTGAACACGTAGCAAAGCGGCCGCGGCATCAGCGCCGGAAACGCGAGCGTTTCCCACGCGGACTGGTGCTTCGACAGCAGCACCGCCGGGCCGTCGGGCAGGTTCTCGTACCCTTCGATCCGGTAGCGGATGCCGTTCAGCCAGCGCACGACCCACAGCGTCGACTTGCACCAGCCGGCCGCCATCCAGTAGCGCGCGTCGGAACGCATGAACGGAAAGGCGATGAAGCACGCGGTGGCGTACGGCACCGTGTACAGGACGAAGTAGATCAGCAGCAGCAGGGAGCGGACGAAGCGCATCGGCGTAAGTCTGGCGTTAGGGAGGATGCGCGCGGCGGCTGCATCACTCGTGTTCGTGTGAAAGGAAATCGAGCGCGAACGCGCGCAGGTCGTCGTGGACCTTCGTGCCGGGCGGCAGGTTGCCGGCGGCGAGCGTCTTCTTGCCCTTGCCGGTGAGCACGAGGTGCGGCTGGAAGCCGACCGCGACGCCGGCCTGCAGGTCGCGCAGCGAATCGCCGACGACCGGCGTGTGATCGGGATCGATCTCGAAGCGCTCGGCGATCATCTGCATCATGCCGGGTTTCGGCTTGCGGCAGTCGCAGTGATCCTCGGCCGTGTGCGGGCAGAAGAACACCGCGTCGATACGTGCGCCGACCGCGGCCGCCGCGCGATGCATCTTCAGATGCATCTCGTTGAGCGCGGCCATGTCGAACAGCCCGCGACCGATGCCGGACTGGTTGGTCGCGACGACCACGCGATACCCCGCGTGGTTGAGCCGGGCGATCGCCTCGAGGGCGCCGGGCAGCGCGATCCATTCGTCGGGCGTCTTGATGAACGCATCCGAATCGACGTTGATCACGCCGTCCCGGTCGAGGACGACGAGCTTTCGGTTGGGGCTGGTCGGCATCGTGCGGCCCTTATGCAGCGAGCTTCGAGATGTCGGCGACGCAGTTCATCTGCTGGTGCAGCGCGGACAGTAGCGCGAGACGGTTCGCGCGCAGGGCCGGATCTTCCGCGTTGACCATCACGTCGTTGAAGAACGTGTCGACCGGTACGCGCAGCGCGGCGAGCGCCGACAGCGCACCCGTGTACGCACGCGCCTCTAGTTGCGACTGCACGTGCGGCGTCACGGCCGCGAGCTGTTCGTGCAGCGCCTTCTCGGCCGCCTCGACGAGCAGCGTCGGCTGCACCGTGCCGTTCGCGCCGCCTTCCGACTTCTTCAGGATGTTCGAGATCCGCTTGTTCGCGGCCGCGAGCGCTTCGGCTTCCGCGAGGCGCGTGAACTCGCGCACCGCGTCGAGGCGCGCGACGAGATCGTCGACGCGCGTCGGGTTCAGGCTCAGCACCGCGTCGATTTCGCCGGCCGAATAGCCGCGCTCGCGCAGCAGGCCGCGCAGGCGGTCCATGAAGAACGCGAGGATCGCATCGGTCGATTCGGCCACGCCCGGCACGCCTTCGAAGCGTGCATGGGCCGTGCGCAGCAGCGACACGAGATCGAGCGGCAGTTGCTTCTCGAGCAGCAGGCGCAGCACGCCGAGCGCGTGGCGGCGCAGCGCGAACGGATCCTTCTCGCCGGTCGGCGCGAGGCCGATGCCCCAGATACCGACGATCGTTTCGAGCTTGTCGGCCAGCGCGACGGCGGTCGACACCGGCGTGGTCGGCAGGGCGTCGCCGGAGAAGCGCGGCTGGTAGTGCTCGGCGCAGGCGAGCGCGACGTCGTCGGCTTCGCCGTCGTGGCGCGCGTAGTACGTGCCCATCGTGCCCTGCAGTTCCGGGAACTCGCCGACCATGTCGGTCAGCAGGTCGGCCTTCGCGAGACGCGCGGCGCGCTTCGCGTGCGTGGCGTCGGCACCGATCGCGGGGGCGATCTCGCCGGCCAGCGCCTCGAGGCGTTCGACGCGTGCGAGCGCCGAACCGAGCTTGTTGTGATACACGACGTTCGCGAGCTGCGGCACGCGGTCGGCGAGCGGCTTCTTCTTGTCCTGCTCGAAGAAGAACTTCGCATCGGCGAGGCGCGGGCGCACGACGCGCTCGTTGCCTTCGATGATCTCGCCCGGCGTCTTCGTCTCGATGTTCGACACAATCAGGAAGCGCGAGCGCAGCTTGCCGGCGACGTCGGTCAGCGCGAAATATTTCTGGTTGGTCTGCATCGTGAGGATCAGGCATTCCTGCGGGACCTGCAGGAATTCGTCCTCGAAGCGGCACGGATAGACGACGGGCCATTCGACCAGCGACGTCACTTCGTCGAGCAGCGACTCGGGCATCACGACGGTATCGCCGTTCGCGTGTTCGTTCAGCTGCGTGCGGATCGTTTCGCGGCGATCGGCGAAGTGCGCGATCACGCGGCCCTTGTCGCGCAGCGTGTCGGCGTAGCTGCGCGCATGCTGGATCGCGACGAGGCCGTCGGACAGGAAGCGGTGGCCGAGCGTGGTGTCGCCGGCGTCGACGCCGAATGCGGTGACGGGCACGATGCGATCGTCGTGCAGCACCGTCAGGCGATGCACCGGGCGCACGAACTTCACGTCGGAGCCGTCCGGGCGCTGGTAGGTCATCACCTTCGGGATCGGCAGCTTCTCGAGCGTTTCGTCGAGCGCGGCCTGCAGGCCGTCGGCGAGCGTCGCGCCGGCTGCCGAATAGTTGATGAAGAATGCTTCGGCCTTGCCGTCCTGCGCGCGCTCGAGATCGGCGATCGACAGGTTCGGGTGGCCGAGCGCCGCGAGCTTCTTCGCGAGCGGCGCGGTCGGCCTGCCTTCGGCGTCGAGCGCGACCGACACGGGTAGGACCTTCTCGCGGACCTGCTTTTCAGGGGCGACGGCGCGCACGTTCTGCACGACGACGGCGAGGCGGCGCGGCGTGGCGTAGCGTTCGAACACGAGTTCGCCTTCGATGAGGTCGCGCGCCGCGAGGCGTTGCGCGAGACCTTCGGCGAATGCGTCGCCGAGGCGCGCGAGGGCCTTCGGCGGCAGCTCTTCGGTCAGCAGTTCGACGAGCAGGGGGGCGGGATGATTGTGCGTCATGATTGGAATGAATCTCGTCTCGTCAGTCCTGATCGATCTTGCGTTCGACCTTGAGCGGCGGCGCCCACGCCGGCTGTGCGGCGTCCTGGGCGTCGGTGGTGAGGCCCGGCACGCCCGGCGGGTTGCCGAGCATCGGGAAGCCGAGCTTCTCGCGCGAGTCGTAGTAAGCCTGCGCGACGAGACGCGACAGCGCGCGGATGCGGCCGATGTACGCTGCACGCTCGGTGACCGAGATCGCGCCGCGCGCATCGAGCAGGTTGAACGTGTGGCCGGCCTTCAGCACGAGCTCGTACGCGGGCAGCGCGAGCTGCGCGTCGATCATCTTCTTCGCTTCCGCTTCGTAGCTGTTGAAGAACGTGAACAGCAGGTCGACGTTCGCGTGCTCGAAGTTGTAGGTCGATTGCTCGACCTCGTTCTGGTGGTAGACGTCGCCGTACGACAGGCGGCGCAGCTCGGGGCCGTTCGGGCCTTGCTCTTCCCACTCGGTCCACACGAGGTCGTACACGTTCTCGACCTTCTGCAGGTACATCGCGAGGCGCTCGAGGCCGTACGTGATCTCGCCGAGCACCGGCTTGCAGTCGAGGCCGCCGACCTGCTGGAAATACGTGAACTGCGTGACTTCCATCCCGTTCAGCCACACTTCCCAGCCGAGGCCCCACGCGCCGAGCGTCGGGTTTTCCCAGTCGTCCTCGACGAATCGCACGTCGTTCTGCTGCAGGTCGAAGCCGAGCGCCTCGAGCGAGCCGAGGTACAGGTCGAGGATGTTTTCCGGCGCCGGCTTGAGCACGACCTGGTACTGGTAGTAGTGCTGCAGGCGGTTCGGGTTCTCGCCGTAACGGCCGTCCTTCGGGCGGCGCGACGGCTGCACGTACGCGGCGCGCCACGGCTCGGGGCCGACCGCGCGCAGGAACGTGTGGACGTGCGAGGTGCCCGCGCCGACTTCCATGTCGATGGGCTGGAGCAGGGCGCAACCCTGCTTGTCCCAGTAGGACTGCAGCGTCAGGATGATTTGCTGAAACGTAAGCATGAAGAGCCTTCGTGGCGCTGGCGCTCCGTTGCGGGCGGCGCTCCGGGCGGGGCCCGGAGGGTCGGCTCGCGCGGCGGCGCGGCTTGTTAGTGTGCTGAAACGCGTAATTTTACCGGATCGGCGAGCGGATGCGGCCGGAACGCGGGCGGGCACACCGTCGGCCCCGTTCGGGCGGCCCGCGCGGGCGTGACCGATGGCCGCCGGACGGCCGCGTGCGGCCTGTCGTGACGCGCGTGCCGCGCGGCTTCGCGCGGGCGTTAAGATGCGCGTATTGCGGTGCGCGCGACGTGTGCCGCGCCACCGCTAGCCGACTCCGACTGCATGGACGATCCGACCGATATTCTCATTCCGCTGCTGCCGCCTTTCCTCGCGCTGCTCGGGCAGGCCGCCGATGCGCAGGCGCGCGGCGAGCACGCCGCGCACGATCTGTGGCTCGCCGCCGCCGCGCAGCTGCATGCGGTCGACGCCGATGCGCTCGCGCAACTCACCGGCACGCTCGTCTCGCGGCAGCGTACGGCCGATGCGCTCGCGCTCGCCGAATGCGCGGCGCGCGTGCAACCGGGCGCGACCGCGTACTTCAATCACGGCTACGCACTGCAGATGGCGGGCCGCCACGCGGACGCCGTGGCGCCGTATCGCGCGGCGCTGGCGCTCGATGCCGACCGGCCGTCGCTGCGCAACAACCTCGCGATCGCGCTGCGGCTGTCGGGCAGCGGCCGCGCGGAGGAGATCGCGCTGCTCGAAGCGGCGGTGCGCTTCGATCCGCGCGACGTGCAGGCGTGGATCAATCTCGTCGTCGCGCGGCTCGCGACGCACGACCTGGACGCGGCGCTCGCGTGCGCGGCGCGGCTCGTCGAGCTCGCGCCCGACAACGCGCTCGCGATGAACAACGTCGCGCTGGCGATGAAGGAGGCGCAGCGCTGGGACGACGCCGAGCGCTACGCGGCGCGCGCGTGCGAGCTGGCGCCCGACGACGCGTCGTTCCGCTTCAACCTGGCGATCATCCAGCTCGTGCGCGGCAACGTCGCGGCCGGCTGGCGCGGCCACGAGGCGCGCTGGGACGGTGCGGGCGAGTTGCGCGGCCGCCGGCCGGCGCTGCCGGGCCCGCGCTGGCAGGGCGAGCCGCTCGCCGGCAAGACGCTGCTCGTGTGGGGCGAGCAGGGGCTCGGCGACGTGCTGCAGTTCTGCCGCTTCGTCGCGCCGCTCGCCGAGCGCGTGCATCGCGAGGGCGGCCGGCTCGTCTGGAATACGTTCCCGCTGGTCGGCGCGCTGATGCAGCGCAGCCTCGGCGCGCATGCGGATGCGTTCAGCGCGGGCGGCGGCATCGAATCGCTGCCGGCCTTCGATTACGAAGTACCGCTGATCGGCCTGCCGCTGATGCTCGGCATGGAAGCGTCGACGCTCGCGTCGTCGGTGCCGTATCTGCGGGCCGATCCGCATGCGCGCGACGCGTGGCGCGCGCGGCTCGCGGGCGACCGCCGGCTGAAGGTCGGGCTCGTGTGGACGGGCAGCGCGGGGCACCAGCGCAATCCGTTCCGGCGGGTCGGGCTCGAGCGCTATGCGGACGCGTTCCGCGGGATCGACGGCGTCGCGTTTTATTCGCTGCAGCCGGGCGCGAACGCGGATGTCGAGGCGGCGCGCGCGGCGGGCTTCGCGATCGAGGACATCACGGCGGAACTGACGAGCTTCGACGATACGGCCGCGTTCATCGGCGCGCTGGATCTGGTGATCACCGTGTGCACGTCGGTCGCACACCTGGCGGGTGCGCTCGGCGCGCGCACCTGGGTGCTGCTCGACGTGAATCCGCACTGGCCGTGGCTGCTCGAACGCAAGGACAGCCCGTGGTACCCGACCGCGACGTTGTACCGGCAACCGGTGTTCGGCGCGTGGGCGCCGGTGATGGAGGAGGTGAGCCGCGACCTGCGGCGTCTCGCCGCGCAGCCGGTTCAATCGGAGGAGTCGACCCGGCGGGCCTGAGCGGCCGCGGGCCGATGCTGCAAGTCGGATTCGGCGGCGGCCGCCACGCACTGCGCAGCGGCCGCCCGTTGCGTCATTCCGGCTGGTCGTCGCCGTTCTTCTTGCCGTTGCGCCGGCGCAGCCCGGGGCCGAACGTGAAGCCGAACGCGAGCAGCACGAGCGACACCGCGAGCACGATGTTGTTGCCGCTCGTCACGTACGGCGTGAAGCCGCTGGTGCCTTCGATCCGCACGTCGAGCGAGCCGATCGTGAACGGCTTCAGTTGCCCGAGCACGCGGCCGCGCGCATCGATCGCGGCCGTCATCCCCGTGTTGGTCGCGCGCAGCATCGGCCGGCCCGTCTCGAGCGAGCGCATCCGCGCGATCTGCAGGTGCTGGTCGAGCGCGATCGTGTCGCCGAACCACGCGAGGTTCGTCACGTTGACGAGCACGCCGGGCGGCTGCGGATTGTCGCGGATCGTCGCGGCGATTTCCTCGCCGAACAAGTCCTCGTAGCAGATGTCGGCCATCACGGGCTGGTTGTGCACGAGGAACGGCTTCTGCACGGGGGCGCCGCGCGCGAAATCGCCGAGCGGCATCTTCATCAGGTCGACGAACCACCGGAAGCCCCACGGGATGAATTCGCCGAAGGGTACGAGGTGGTGCTTGTCGTAGTGATAGATGTCGCGCGAATTCGGCGTCACGCCGTACAGGCTGTTCGTGTAGTCGACGTAGTGACCGTCCTCGGTCACCGATGCGCCGACCGCGCCGAACAGCACGGCCGAGCCCGTCGTGTCGCTGAACTTGCGGATCGCGACGGCGAACGGCTCGGGCAGCTCCTGGATCATCACCGCGATCGCGGTTTCGGGCGTGACGATCAGGTCGGCCGGCTTCTCGATGATCATCTGCGTGTACATCTTGATCGCCGCGTCGATGCCTGCTTCCTCGAACTTGATGTCCTGCTTCACGTTGCCCTGCAGCAGCCGCACGGTGAGCGGCTTGTTCGCGGGCACGGTCCACGTGACCTGCGACAGGCCGAGACCGGCCGCGATCAGCGCGAGCGCGATGCCGGCCGGCGCGGCGACGCGCACGCGCGCATCGCCGGCGCGGGGCTCGGCGAGCGGCGATGGCCGGGCGGCGGCGAGCGCCTGCACGACGAGCGCGGCGAACAGCGCGAGCACCCACGCGATCCCGTACACGCCGGCGACCGGCGCGAAGCCCGCGAACGGGCCGTCGACCTGCGGATAGCCGCTGGCGAGCCACGGGAAGCCGGTGAGGACGGTGCCGCGCAGCCATTCGCCGAGCGCCCAGGCGCTCGCGAACGCGAACGCGCCGTGCCAGGTCGGCGAGAACGGCCGCGGGTCGGGCGTGCGGCGATGCCACGCATGGCCCGCGCAGAACGACCACAGCCCGGCGGAGAACGCCGGGTACAGCGACAGGTACAGCGAGAACAGCACGAGCGCGCCGCCCGCGAGCGGCGCGGCCATCTCGCCATACACGTGCATGCTGATGTAGAGCCACCAGATGCCGGTGATGAAGTTGCCGAAGCCGAACGCGCCGCCGGTGAGCGCGGCGCTGCGCCAGCTTGCGGTGCGCGTGAGCTGCGCGAAAAACCAGACGAATACGACGAGTTGCAGCCAGCCGCCATGCGGCGTCGGTGCGAAGCTGAGCGTATTGGCTGCGCCGGCGAGCAGCGCGGCCGGGTAGTGCCAGCGCGGCAGCACGCGGCCGGAAGTCGGCGCGAGCAGGCCGCCAGCCGGGCGGGACAGGATCGGATCGTCCATGTGAAGCGGAAGTGGGCGAGCGGTTGTGGAACGCGCGGCTGGCGCGCGACGGTCAGTCCTCGTGCGAGGCTTCGGCGCGACGGCTGGCGAGTGGGTTGCGGCGCACCAGCAGTACGTGGACCTGGCGCGCATCGCCGCGCTGGATCTCGAACACGAGGTTGCCGAGCTGCAGCTTTTCGCCGCGGTGCGGGACGCGGCCGAAATGATGCGTGATCAGCCCGCCGATCGTGTCGACTTCGTCGTCGGGGAAATCGGTGCCGAACGTCTCGTTGAACTGCTCGATCTCGGTGAGCGCGCGCACGCGGTAGCGGCCGTCGGGCCCCGAAATGATGTTGCCGGCTTCCTCGTCGAAGTCGTATTCGTCCTCGATGTCGCCGACGATCTGCTCGAGCACGTCCTCGATCGTGATCAGGCCCGCGACGCCGCCGTATTCGTCGACGACGATCGCGAGGTGGTTGCGGTTCACGCGGAAGTCGTGCAGCAGCACGTTCAGGCGCTTCGATTCGGGAATGAACACGGCCGGGCGCAGCATCCCGCGCACGTCGAATTCCTCTTCGGCATAGAAACGCAGCAGATCCTTCGCGAGCAGCACGCCGATGACGTTGTCGCGGTTCTCCTCGTACACGGGGTAGCGCGAGTGCGCTTTCTCGAGGACGAACGGGATGAAATCTTCGGGCTTGTCGGCGATGTTGATCGCGTCCATCTGGGCGCGCGGCACCATGATGTCGCGTGCGCACAGGTCGGATACCTGGAACACGCCTTCGATCATCGACAGCGAATCGGCGTCGATCAGGTTGCGCTCGTGGGCGTCCTGGAGGATTTCCAGCAGCTCGCCGCGGGATTCGGGCTCGGGCGAGATGAAGTCGGTCAGGCGCTCGAGCAGCGAGCGCTTTTCTTGCGGTTTGTCGGTTAGCTTACGACTGGGATACGAATCGTTCATGGTGGTGCGCCCGGGTCATGCCGGAGCGCGCGGTCACGGAGTAGGCAAGGATACACCAAGGGCACGACGCGACCGTGTCACACCGGCCGCACGGCCAGGGTGGGCAGCTCGCGCGGGCCCCGCTCGCGGACGGCCGCGCGGGGCGCGGCATCGTCCTCGGTTCCATCCTATCTCAGAACGGCGCGGCGGGGCAGCGGCGGCAAAAAGCGGGCGGGGAAGGGGTGGGGCGCCGCTACGGGGGAAAATGCTCGGCGGCGGCCCGAAGCGGCATTCTGACGCACGCGGGTTGGGTCGCAGCGCCTCGGTTCAGAACCGCATGCCGGCCGAGCAGCCGCCGGCGGCCGCGCCGTTGGTCGCGGCGCCGCCGCAGCCCAGGATGCCGCAGCCGGACAGCGCGACGCTCGCGGCAACGAGCAGCGCGGCAATCCTGCAATGCGACCAGCGTGGCGGTTTCATCATCGGAAGTGCCCTCGTTCGAATGCATACGCAGCGCGGCAGCGCGTGGCGGCAAGCCGGGCGCCGTGCCGCGTCACCGGCATCGCGCGAGCAGCCCTTCGAGTGCGCGATCGGGGATGCCGCTCGCGCGCAGCGCGTCGACCGTGCGGCTCACGTAGTCGAGCGTCGTGCCGTAGCGGCCGGCCGCGCAGCCGAACACTTCCTTCACGACGGGATCGGTCAGCTTGCCCGTGTAGGTCGGCGCGTCGCGGCGCATCACGAACGCGAGCGCGTTCACGCGTTCGCCGCTTTCCAGCGAGCACGGCAACCACGCGGGCCGGTAAGAGCCCATCGGCATTTCGCGCTTCCACAACGTTTCGAGGTGCGGTTGCGCAGTCGGGCCGGCGAGCCGGAACGCGATGCCCGAGCAGGAGCCGCCGCGATCGAGCGCGAGCACGAGGCCCGGGCGTTCGGGCGTGCCGCGGTTCACGCGCGACCACAGGTAGAGCCCGCGGTGATAGCCGTGCACCTTGCCGCGCACCGCGGCGACGGTCGGCAACCCCGGGTTCCAGATCAGCGAGCCATAGCCGAACAGCCAGAGATCCTGCTGGCCGTCCCAGTCGCGCATCGTGTGCGCGAGCGAAGCCGCCAGCTCGTCTTCCGTCAGCAGGCGCCCTTCACCGATCGACGGCGGGTAGGCGGGCGGGAGCATCGCGGCGTTGCGCATCGTGCGAAGGGCTTACTGGTACGGGTTCGGAAAGCCCAGCTTCGCGAGGATGTCGACTTCGAGCGCTTCCATCTCGGCCGCGTCCTCGTCGCTCGTCTCGTGGTCGTAGCCCTGCGCGTGCAGCGCGCCGTGCACCAGCAGGTGCGCGTAATGGGCCGTGAGCGGCTTGCCCTGGTCGTGCGCTTCCTTCTCGACGACCGGGCAGCACAGCACGAGGTCGCCGATCACGGTGCCGTCGGGCGCCGCGTCGTACGCGAAGGTCAGCACGTTGGTCGGGTAGTCCTTGTGGCGGTAGCCGGCGTTCAGCGTGCGGCCCTCTTCTTCGCCGACGAAGCGCACCGTGAGCTGCGCGCTGGCGAACAGCGCGGGCTCGATCCATTCGGCGATCAGCTTGCGCTTGGGCAGCGTCTTGCGCACGTCGCTCGTGATTTCGTCACCGTATTGGACGGACAGGTCGAGTTCCGGCTCGCGCAGTGCGTCTTCGGCGTCGTCTTCGCGCGGGGCGGGCTCGGCACCCACGTGCAGCGTCACGCTGTCGTAGTGCTCGGGCTGCAGCGCGAGCTTCGCGCGCATGGCCGGATCGTTGTGCTGCGCGACGATCGCGACGGCGGCTTCTCCCGAACTGCCCGACAGGTCGAACATCAGGCTGCGGCCATCCGGGAAGTCGATTCGCAGCCCTTGCGCGTTGACGGTCCGGGCCTTGCCCTTCGCATCGAACAGCGAAAGGCGGGGGGAGGCGGGCGCGGCCGACTGGGCGCGCCCGGACTTGCGGGAACGGGAGGATTTCATGACGCGTACGGCGATTAGGACGCGTTGAGGATACACCAAACGGCCGATCGCACCCGAATTCGCGCAGGCGAAAAAAAGCCCGGCGCGCCGTCTGGCGGGCCGGGCCGGGCTGTCGGGCCGGGGCGGCGTACGGGCGCCGCCGGCCGGTCAGCCGTCCTGGTGCTGCGCGTGGAATTCGTCGTACGCCTCGACGATGCGCGCGACGAGCGGATGGCGCACGACGTCCGCGCTGGTGAAGCGCGTGAGCGCGATGCCGCGCACGCCGCCGAGCACCTGCTGCGCCTCGACGAGGCCGCTCTTGTGGCCGCGCGGCAGGTCGACCTGGCTCGTGTCGCCGGTCACGACCGCCTTCGAGCCGAAGCCGATCCGCGTGAGGAACATCTTCATCTGCTCGGGCGTCGTGTTCTGCGCCTCGTCGAGGATGATGAACGCGTGGTTCAGCGTGCGGCCGCGCATGTACGCGAGCGGCGCGATCTCGATCATCTGGCGCTCGAACATCTTCGCCGTCTTGTCGAAGCCGAGCAGGTCGTACAGCGCGTCGTACAGCGGACGCAGGTACGGGTCGACCTTCTGCGCGAGATCGCCCGGCAGGAAGCCGAGCCGCTCGCCGGCCTCGACGGCCGGGCGCGTCAGCACGATCCGCTTGACCTGGTCGCGCTCGAGCGCGTCGACCGCGCACGCGACCGCGAGGTAGGTCTTGCCGGTGCCGGCCGGCCCGATGCCGAACGTCACGTCGTGCGACAGGATCTGCTTCAGGTACTCGCGCTGCGCCGGCGTGCGGCCGCGCAGGTCGGCGCGCCGCGTGTAGAGCTTCGGCGCGGGCTCCTCGTCCGGCTCGCTGGCGTCGAGCTGTACGACGGGCTCGTCGAACGGATGGTCGGGGTCGCCGCGAAAGCGCACGTCGAGCGTGTCCTGGCGGCCGTTGCCGGACGTGTGGCGCACTTCGACCAGCGCGAGCTGGATGTCGTCGACCGACAGCGCATCGCGCGCGCGGTTGTAGAAGTTCTCGAGCGCGGCGAGCGCGAGCTTGGCGCCGCGCCCGCGGATCGCGATCCGGTGGCCGCGTCGCGACAGCGTGACGTCGAGCGCCTGTTCGATCTGGCGCAGGTTCTCGTCGAGCGGGCCGCAGAGGTTGGCGAGGCGCGCGTTGTCGTCGCGCGGCGCGACGAATTCCAGTGCTTGGGTCGGCTTCAAAGTGGCGTCGGGCTCCTGTTGAGCATCAGTGCGTGGCCGCGCTCGCGTCGTCGCTGACGAGCACGAGCTCGCCGCGCAGCGAATGCGGGTACGCGTGGTTGATTTTCACGTCGATCATCTGGCCGATCAGGCGCGGGTGCGACGCGAGCGGCGCCGGGAAATTCACGACCCGGTTGTTCTCGGTACGGCCCGCGAGTTCGTTCGGGTCCTTGCGCGACGGGCCCTCGACGAGGATCCGCTCGACCTTCCCGACCATCGACTCGCTGATGCGCGCGACGTTCTCCTCGATGGTCGCCTGCAGATGTTGCAGGCGTTTGAGCTTCACTTCGCGCGGCGTGTCGTCATGCAGGTTCGCGGCCGGCGTGCCGGGGCGCGGGCTGTAGATGAACGAGAAGCTCGTGTCGTAGCGCATCTCGTGCACGAGCGCCATCATCTTGTCGAAATCGTCCTCGGTCTCGCCGGGGAAGCCGACGATCATGTCGGTCGACAGCGACAGGTCCGGGCGGATCGCGCGCAGCTTGCGGATCACCGACTTGTATTCGAGCACCGTGTAGCCGCGCTTCATCGCCATCAGGATGCGGTCGGAGCCGTGCTGGACGGGCAGGTGCAGGTGGCTCACGAGCTTCGGCACCTTCGCGTAGGTGTCGATCAGGCGCTGCGTGAATTCCTTCGGGTGCGACGTCGTGTAGCGGATCCGCTCGATGCCGGGAATGTCGGCGACGTATTCGATCAGCGTCGCGAAATCGGCGATTTCCGACGAGCCGGCCGCCAGCGCGCCGCGATACGCGTTCACGTTCTGGCCGAGCAGCGTGACTTCGCGCACGCCCTGGTCGGCGAGGCCGGCCACTTCGGTCAGCACGTCGTCGAGCGGGCGCGACACTTCATCGCCGCGCGTGTACGGCACCACGCAGTAGCTGCAGTACTTCGAGCAGCCTTCCATGATCGACACGAACGCGCTCGGCCCCTCGACGCGCGCGGGCGGCAGGTGGTCGAACTTCTCGATTTCGGGGAACGAGATGTCGACCTGCGCACGGCCGCTCTCGCGGCGTGCGTCGATCATCTGCGGCAGGCGGTGCAGGGTTTGCGGGCCGAACACGAGGTCGACGTACGGCGCGCGCGACACGATCGATGCGCCTTCCTGGCTCGCGACGCAGCCGCCGACGCCGATCAGCAGGCCGGGCTTCGCTTCCTTCAGCTCGCGCACGCGGCCGAGATCGGAGAACACCTTCTCCTGCGCCTTTTCACGCACCGAGCAGGTGTTGAACAGGATGATGTCCGCGTCTTCCGGCGTATCGGTCTTTTCGAGGCCTTCGGCCGCATTCAGCACGTCCACCATCTTGTCCGAGTCGTACTCGTTCATCTGGCAGCCGAAGGTCTTTACGTAAACTTTCTTGGTCATGGGGGTTCGCCGTTCGCAGTGGTTGACCTGGGGGCGTCGTCTATAAGGTGAATCGGGACGGCCGTGCGCTGCGCGCGGATGGCGCGCATCGGACAGGAAAGGCCGTCGGGGAAGCCTTCCATTATAGCTTTTCAGGCCCCGACGGACGGGCGGCGGGTTGCGGGCACGCGACGCCGGTTTTCACGTTCCGACCCTGCATGATGGTGGGCCGGCCGTCAGCGGCACGCGTTCAGCAGGTCGTCGAGCGCGGCTTCCTCGCGCGCGAAGCGTTCGGCGAGAAAGTCGAGCAGCACGCGCACGCGCGGCGCCATGTAGCGCTTGCTGTGATAGATCGCGTGCAGCGGCGCGTCCTGGTGCCGCCAGTCGGGCAGCAGCACGCGCAGCCGGCCCGCGCGGACGTCGTCGGCAATGTCCCACAGCGACTTCAGCGCAATGCCGTGGCCGCGCAGCGTCCATTCGCGCGTGAGGCCGCCGTCGTTGGTCTCGAACGCGGTCGACACGGGCACCGTGTGGATCTGCACTTCGTCGCCGCGCGTGAAGTGCCAGGTGTTCATCGGGCCGGACGCGATCGTGATCACGTTGCAGGGAAAGCGGGCCAGATCGTGCGGGTCGGCCGGCACGCCATGGCGTTCGACGAACGACGGCGCCGCGCACAGCACGCGCCGGTTGGTCGCGAGCCGGCGGGCGATCAGCGCGCCGTCGGGCGGCGCGGCGAAGCGGATCGCGAGATCGATTTCGTCCTGCCACAGGTTCGACGATGAATCGGACGCCGTCAGCGAGAACGTGACGCCCGGATGCAGCGTCGTGAATTCGTGGAGCCAGTCGAGCAGCTGGTGGCGGCCGAAATCGGATGTCGACGACAGCCGCACCTTGCCGCTCACGACGTTGCGGCCTTCCTGCAGCATCGCGTCCGCGTCGTCGAGCGCCTGCAGCGCCTGACGGCAGCAGTTCAGGTACAGCTTGCCCTCGTCGGTGAGCCGCAATTGCCGCGTCGAGCGTTCGAACAGCCGCGTCGCGGTCTTCGCCTCGAGCTTCGCGAGCCGCGCGCTCGCGGCGGCCGGCGTGAGGTTCAGCTTGCGCCCGGCGGCGGACAGGCTGCCCAGTTCGGCCGCCTCGACGAACAGCCGGATATCGCCCAATCGGTCCATGCGATTTTCCAGAAATATTTGAAAATGGTTCAAATGCCACGCCAATTATCAAATGTAGGCGTCTTCGGGACAATGCGCGCACATCCCGCTTTCTTGTGCGGTGCGGCATCGGACTGGCGCCGCGTCCGCCGCCTTCCGGAGAACGTCATGCCCATTCCGTTACTGGCGCTTGCGATCAGCGCCTTCGCCATCGGTACCACCGAGTTCATCATCATGGGCCTGCTGCCCGAGGTCGCGCGCGACCTGGCCGTGTCGCTGCCGTCGGCCGGCCTGCTGGTCACGGGCTACGCGCTCGGTGTCGCGGCCGGCGCGCCGCTGCTCGCGGCGCTGACGAGCCGCATGCCGCGCAAGGCCGCGCTGCAGTGGCTGATGGCGATCTTCATCGTCGGCAACGTGCTGTGCGCGACCGCGTCCGGCTACGCGATGCTGATGGTCGCGCGGGTCGTCACGTCGTTCGCGCACGGGTCGTTCTTCGGGATCGGCGCGGTGGTCGCCGCGTCGCTCGTGCCCGCCGACAAGCGTGCGAGCGCGATCGCGCTGATGTTCACGGGACTCACACTGTCGAACGTGCTCGGCGTGCCGTTCGGCACCTTCGTCGGCCAGTTGCTCGGCTGGCGCGCGTCGTTCTGGATCGTCGCCGCGCTCGGTGTGCTGTCGCTCGGCGGCGTCGCCGCGCTCGTGCCGAACCGACACGACAGCGGGCCGGTCGGCCTCGGCCAGGAAGTGCGCGTGCTGAAGGAGCCGCAGGTGTGGCTCGCGCTGCTGATGACCGTGCTCGGCTTCGGCGGTGTGTTCGTCGTGTTCACGTACATCGCGCCGATTCTCCAGTCCGTGTCGGGCTATTCGCCGCGCGCGGTCGCGCTGATCCTCGTGCTGTTCGGCGCGGGGCTGACGATCGGCAACACGCTTGGCGGCAAGCTCGCCGACCGCGCGCTGATGCCGTCGCTGATCGCGATCCTCGTCGCGCTGATGGCCGTGATGGTCGTGTTCGCCAAGACGAGCCACCACCCGGTCGCGGCGGCCGTCACCGTGTTCGTATGGGGGATCGCCGCATTCGCGACGGTGCCGCCGCTGCAGGCGCACGTGGTCGAGAAGGCCGCAAGCGCGCCGCATCTCGCATCGACGCTGAACATCGGCGCGTTCAACGTCGGCAATGCGCTTGGCGCGTGGCTCGGCGGCCTTGCGCTGGAACACGGCCTGGCGCTCGATGCGCTGCCGTGGGTGGCCGTCGCGGTGACGTTCGCGGCGCTCGTCGTCACGGGGTTCGCGATGCGGCTCGACGCGCGCGGGCCGGCGCGCGGGACGGCGCCGGCGGCGCAATGAGCGGTGCAATGAGCGGTGCAACGCGCGGCGCCCGCACGACGCGATAGCGGCGGGAAAAGGTTCGCGAGGAACGCATTCCTCCGCGATGCTGATAACGGTGTGAAGATAACTTCGTTTGCCGGTGCAAGACCGGGTGATAGCGTCTCGATACGCGCCGTTGCTGGCGCAACCCGATTCCGATCCCGGCTTACCCCATACGCAGGGCTGCACCGCGGCCCGGAGGCAATGCTATGTCTTCATCCCTGGCGCTCGTGCGCGACGTGTCTTCCTTCGAATCCAGCAACGCCGCCGACGCGCGGGCTTCCGCGTCGCTCGACGTGCTCGAACAGGTCGTTGGCGTGAACCTCGCGCGGTTGCGTGCCGAGCGGCAATTGTCGCTCGATGCGCTCGCGCGGCTGTCCGGCGTGTCGCGCGCGATGCTCGCGCAAATCGAGTCGGCGCGCAGCGTGCCGTCGATCAAGGTGCTCTGCAAGATCGCCGCGGCGCTGAAGGTATCGGTTGCCGCCTTCCTGCGCCGCCATGCGGTGAACGGCTTCGAGCACCTGGCAGCCGAGCGCGCGTCGCGGGTCGTCAGCTCGAACGGCCGCTTCTCGGCGCGGGCGCTATACCCGGAAGGCGAGCCGGCCGCAGCCGAGTTCCACGAGCTGCGGATCGCGCCGTTGCATACGGAGCCCGGCGCCCGCCGCGCGCCCGGCACGACGGTCAACCTCGTCGTCAGCGAGGGCACGCTCGAAGTCAGCGTGCACGACCGCCGCCAGTTGCTCGCGACCGGCGACGCGATCGTGTTCGATGCCGACCAGCCGTACAGCCTGCGCAACCCGGGCGACAGCGAGGCGCGCGCATTCCGCGTGACGGTGAGCCCCGAGGTGCCGCCGCGCTGGCTCGTGCCCGATGCGGCGCATGCGGCACATGCCGCGCACGCGGCCGGCTGACCGCGCAACGCAGGCCGCACGGAAGCGAGCCGCGTGCTCGTCGTTAGGACGAGACCGCGGGTCGTCCGTCGGCCGTTTGGACGATGCCGTTAGACGGGGGCGTCAGTAAGGTTTTAGGCCGTGTCCGCTGCGCCGAGCGCGCAGCTGTTGTATGCTTGGCCCGCCGTCGATGGGGTTGGCCCATCCGGCAAATCAGTGCGTCTTCAGGGCGGGGTGCAATTCCCCACCGGCGGTAGGCTGGCGTAAGCCGGCGAGCCCGCGAGCGCTCGCGCATCCGCGCGGGGTCAGCAGATCTGGTCGAATGCCAGAGCCGACGGTCATAGTCCGGATGAGAGAAGATGTGCAGATAGTCATGTCCGTCAGGGCCGCTTCGCCATGGGTGCGAAGCGGGTTGTCGTTCTGTCTGTTTGCAATGCCCTGAAACGTTTTTCGCCCAAATCGTATTTGCGAGGAGCGTTTCACATGTCCTTGATGTCCGTTTCGTCGGCACCCGCCGACGCCTTTGCCGATCTCCCGTTGCTGGATTCCGAACCGGTGCCGCCGCGCATCGCCGCCGCGCTCGAAGCGATGCGCGCAGGCCGTGCCGTGGTGCTGCAGGACGATCACGACCGCGAGAACGAAGCCGACCTGATCGTTGCCGCCGAGCGCATCACGCCCGAGACGATGGCGCTGCTGATCCGCGAATGCAGCGGCATCGTGTGCCTGTGCCTGACCGACGAGACCGTGCGTGCGCTCGAGCTGCCGCCGATGGTGCAGACCAACGAGAGCCGCAACGGCACCGCGTTCACCGTGTCGATCGAGGCGCGCGAAGGCGTGCATACGGGCGTATCGGCGGCCGATCGCGTGACGACGATCCGCGCGGCGATCGCCGACGGGGCGAAGCCGCACGACATCGTGCGCCCGGGCCACGTGTTTCCGCTGCGTGCGCAACCGGGCGGCGTGCTGGCGCGCCGCGGTCACACCGAAGGCACGGTCGACCTGTCGATCCTCGCGGGCCTGAAGCCGGCCGGCGTGCTGTGCGAGCTGATGAATCCGGATGGCACGATGACGCGCGGCGACGATGTCGAGCGTTTCGCGCAACAGCACGGGCTGCCGATGCTGACGATCGCGGAACTCGTCGAGTTCCGCGAGGCGCTGGCCGCCGCGCGCGAGCGCTGCTGCGAACCGGCCTGAGTACGGGGAAGGGGAAGGCGGGTGCGTTCGCGCGCCCGTTGCACGGCGTGCGTGAACCGGTGCACGCCGGATCGGCCCGATCAGCGTGATCGGGCCGGCACGACCATCAGGACTGTACGTCCCCGAATTCGCCGCGCATGCCGGCTTCGACGAACGCCGGCAGTTCGTCCATCTTGCGCATGATCCGCGTGATGCCCATCGCGCGCAGCGCGTCCGCGTAGTTGTCGGGGATGTGGCTCGCGCCGACGAACGCGATCGTCTTCATGCCTGCCGCCCGCGCGGCATTCAACCCCGACACGCTGTCCTCGACGACGATGCAGCGCTCCGGCGCGACGCCGAGCGTGTGCGCCGCATGCAGGTAGACGTCGGGGTAGGGCTTCGGCCGCGCCACCTGTTCGGAGCTGAACACGCGATCGCCGAAGATCTCGGTGAGTGCCGCGCGCTTCAGCGAGCTGCGCACGCGCGCGAGCCGGCTGTTCGACACGACGGCCGCCGGCAGGCTCACCTTCAGCAGTGCGTCGCGCACGCCGGAGATGGGCGCGAGCGATTGCGCCAGCGCGCGCTCGATGTTGTGCTCGATGGTCTCGATGAAGTTGGCCGGCATCTCGATCCCGAAGCGGGATTCGATTCCCGCCAGGAAGCGCGACGTCTGCTGGCCGAACGCCGACTTGGCGGCGGCTTCGAAATCGAGATTCGGAAACGTGGCGGACAGCGTGTCGAGCAGGACGCGGTCGGCAATGATTTCGCTGTCGACGAGCACGCCGTCGCAGTCGCAGATGAGGTGATCGAGCATGGTGGTGAAAAAGCGGGAGGTCGGCGACACAGATCAATTCGCCATCATACGTGCATTCGCGCACACGCCGCGCGACGCTTCGGCAAATTTTCCCGACGCGGTCGCGCGCTGACTGCGTCTCGCCCGGGTGGGGTGCCGATTGTCCGGCGGCGGCCCGCTTGCGCGGTTCGTCGCCGCCTGTCACCGGTGACGTTATAGCTCTACGCGCCCCGTTTTCCACGACGTCACCGCGGCCTCGGCCAGTTCGAGCGCGGGATCGACGTGAACCCGTGGGCTGTCGCGGATGCGAGGGTGAAGCTGAAGTCGCTGATATCGGCCGAATGAGGCGGGAAGCGAAAACGAAGCGGCGCAGCGCGAGGGAAGGCGAACGAAGGAAGGAAAGCAAAACGTGCGGCGAAAATCGCCGCGCGTTTCGGTCAAGCGACGATCAGATCGTCGTGTGCAGATGCAGGTACAGGCCGGCGGCCGCGGCGCCGCCGAGCAGCGGACCGACGACGGGCACCCATGCATAGCGCCAGTCGCTGTCGCGCTTGCCGGGGATCGGCAGCAGCGCGTGCATGATGCGCGGCGACAGGTCGCGCGCGGGGCTCATCGCATAGCCGGTCGGGCCGCCGAGCGAGATGCCGATGCCGAGCACGAGCAGGCCGACGGGCAGGGCGTCGAGCGCGCCGAGGCCGACTTGCGGCGACGCGAGGTACAGCACGCCGAGGATCAGCACGAACGTGCAGATCGCTTCGGTCAGCACGTTGTGCGTGACGCTGCGGATCGCCGGCGCCGTGCAGAACACCGCGAGCTTCAGGTCCGCATCGGCTTCCTTCGCGAAGTGCTGGCGATAGGCGAGCCACACGAGCAGCGCGCCGGCCATCCCGCCGAGCATCTGCGCGAGGACATAGCCGCCGACTTTCGACCACGCGAACTTGCCCGCGAGCGCGAGACTGATGGTGACGATCGGGTTCAGGTGCGCGCCGCTGAACGACGCGGTCACGTAGACGGCGACGAACACGGCCATCGCCCAGCCCATCACGATCACGATCAGGTCCGCGCCTTTGCCCTTGGTCTTTGCAAGCAGCACGTTTGCGACCGCGCCGTTGCCGAGCAGCACGAGGATCGCTGTGCCGATGAACTCTGCAATATAAGGTGACATTGTTTGTCTCTCTTGAGTCACGGCGGACTCGCGCATCGCGCGGTCCGCCGGTGTTGTTGTATTTCGTCTGGATTGCTTGGGATTACTGGGCGTCGTCGGCCCATGCCTTCGCGGCACGCACCGCACGCTGCCAGCCCGACATGCAACGTTCGACCTGCTCCTTCGGCATCGACGGCGAGAAGCGGCGATCGAGCTGCCACTGGTCGCGCACTTCGTCGAGGTTCTTCCAGTAGCCGATCGCGAGGCCCGCGAGGTAGGCCGCGCCGAGCGCGGTCGTCTCGGTGATCTGCGGACGCACCGCGTCGACGCCGAGCAGGTCCGCCTGGAACTGCATCAGCAGGTCGTTCGCGCTCGCGCCGCCGTCCACGCGCAGCTCGCCGATGCTGATGCCCGAATCGGCTTCCATCGCGGCCAGCACGTCGAGCGACTGGTACGCGATCGAATCGAGCGCCGCACGTGCGAGGTGCGCGGAGGTCGTGCCGCGCGTGACGCCGAACACCGAGCCGCGCGCCCGCGCATTCCAGTGCGGTGCGCCGAGGCCGGCGAACGCGGGCACCAGGTAGACGCCGTCGGTGTGCGGCACGCTCGCGGCGAGCGCTTCGATTTCAGCGGCCGACTTGATGATGCCGACGCCGTCGCGCAGCCACTGCACCACCGCGCCCGCGATGAAGATGCTGCCTTCCAGCGCGTACTGCACGTTGTCGCCGATCTGCCAGGCGATCGTCGTGACGAGGTTGTTCTTCGACTCGATCGGCTTGTCGCCGGTGTTCATCATCAGGAAGCAGCCGGTCCCGTAGGTGTTCTTCACCATGCCGGACTGCGTGCACATCTGGCCGAACAGCGCGGCTTGCTGGTCGCCCGCAATACCCGCGAGCGGGATCTTCGACGCGAACACGGTGGTCTTCGTGTGGCCGTAGATTTCCGACGATGCCTTCACCTCCGGCAGCATGCTGCGCGGGATGTCGAGCATGTCGAGCAGTTCATTGTCCCACTCGCGCGTGTGGATGTTGAACAGCATCGTGCGCGACGCGTTCGTCACGTCGGTCACGTGCAGTTCGTGCTTCGTGAAGTTCCACACGAGCCAGCTGTCGACGGTACCAAACGCGAGCTTGCCCTGCTTCGCCTTCTCGCGTGCGCCCGGCACGTTGTCGAGAATCCAGCGGATCTTGGTCCCCGAGAAGTACGAATCGATCGGCAGGCCGGTCTTCGCGCGCACCTTCGCCTCGAAGCCTTGCGCCTTCAGCGAATCGCAGAAGTCGGCCGTGCGGCGATCCTGCCAGACGATCGCGTTGTAGACGGGCTGGCCCGTCTCGCGATCCCAGACGATCGTGGTTTCACGCTGGTTGGTGATGCCGATCGCGGCGATCGACGTGCCGTTCAGGCCCGTGCGCGTGACGGCTTCGGCGGCGACGCCGGCTTGCGTCGACCAGATTTCCTGCGGGTCGTGCTCGACCCAGCCGGGTTGCGGGTAGATCTGCTCGAATTCCTTCTGGGCGATCGAAACGATATTGCCCTGGCGATCGAACAGCATCGCGCGGGAACTCGTGGTGCCCTGGTCAAGCGCGAGGATGTACTGATCCTGCATGTCTCTCATCTCCATCCGTGGATTTGGCTTAGTTGTGATGCGCGCCGCATGTGGGCGGCGCGTCGGTGAGTCAACGTCGGTCAAGCAACTGCAACTGCATTCCGGTCAGGCGTGCGGCGCGTGCGCGGCGGCGAACCACGCGTCGACCGCGGCGGTCACCGCGTCGAGCGTGCCGGGCGCGACGTGCAGGCCGAGCTTCGAGCGGCGCCACAGCACGTCCTGCGCGCAAGTCGCCCATTCGGCGTCGCGCAGGTAGCGCAGTTCGGCGTCGTAGATACCCGGTGCGATTTCGGTGCCGAGATCGGCGAGCGACTTCGCGCCGTCGATCACGCGCTCCGCGCGTGTGCCGTAGGCACGGGCATAGCGGCGGGCGAGCGCGGCGGGCAGCCACGCATGGCGTTTGGCGAACGTATCGGCGAATGCGTCGAACTTCGCGTTCGCGATGTCGCCGCCCGGCAGCGCGACGCCGGCCGTCCAGGTTTTCGCGTCGTGGCCGAGCACGCTGCACAGCATGTCGCCGGCTTCTTCCGCGAGCTTGCGGAACGTCGTGATCTTGCCGCCGAACACCGACAGCAGCGGGGCGCCCGCGCCGTCGTCCAGCTCGAGCCGGTAGTCGCGCGTGACGGCCGATGCGTTCGCGGCGTTCTCGTCTTCCAGCAGCGGGCGCACGCCCGAGTAGGTCCAGTGCACGTCGGCCGGCGAGATCTTGCGCTTGAAGTAGCGGTTGATCGAGTCGCACAGGTACTGCGTCTCGTCGCGATCGATCGCGACCTTCGCGGGATCGTTCGTGTATTCGACGTCGGTCGTGCCGATCAGCGTGAAATCGTGTTCGTACGGAATCGCGAAGATGATCCGCTTGTCCGGGTTCTGGAAGATGTACGCGTGGTCGTGATCGAACAGGCGGCGCGTGATGATGTGGCTGCCCTTCACGAGCCGCACGCTGTGGTGCGCGCCGCGGCCGAGCGCGCCTTTCAGCACGTCGCCGACCCACGGGCCGGCCGCGTTCGCGATCGCACGCGCATGCACGACGCGGATCGAGCCGTCGGCGTGCTGCAGTTGCGCTTCCCATTCGTCGCCGCGGCGTTCGGCGGACACCAGCTTCGTGCGCGTCAGGATCCGGGCGCCGCGCTCTTTCGCATCCATCGCGTTCAGCACGACGAGGCGCGCGTCGTCGACCCAGCCGTCCGAATAGACGAAGCCGCGCTTGATCGAATCGATCAGCGGCGCGCCGGCCGCATGGCGGCGCATGTCGATGCCGCGCGAGCCGGGCAGCAGCTCGCGTTTCGCGAGGTGATCGTAGAGGAACAGGCCGATGCGGATCAGCCAGGCCGGACGCAGGTTCGGCATGTGCGGCATCACGAAGCGCAGCGGCCACATGATGTGCGGCGCCGCGCGCAGCAGCGTCTCGCGCTCCTGCAGCGCCTTGCGCACGAGCCCGAACTCGTTGTACTCGAGGTAGCGCAGGCCGCCGTGAATCAGCTTCGTGCTGGACGACGACGTGTGCGACGCGAGATCGTCCTGCTCGCAGAGCATGACCGACAGGCCGCGGCCGGCCGCATCGCGCGCGATGCCCGCGCCGTTGATGCCGCCGCCGACGACGAGCAGATCGTAGCGATTCGGTTGGGTCACCTGCTGTCCTTATCGTCTGAGGGAAAGGGTTGAACAGAAAATGTTCGAATTCGAAATTTAACGAACGAAATCGAAAAAGTAAAGTTCGATAAAGCGGGGCCAGTAGCGCGCGGCGCGATCCCGGACGATACTGGCGAAATCGACCGTTTCACGAGGTGAATCATGCGTATTGGGATGTGGGCCGGCGCGTGCGCCGTCCTTCTGGCGGGGTGCACTGCCGGGATGCCGCCGCTCGCCGGCAACTGGCGCACGCCGTCGTTCGCCGACCTGCAGACGTCGTGCGGCGGCACGGCGCGGGACTGGGGCACGGACGCGCAGCCGGTCTACTCGACGCTGTATGACGCGTACGTGGCGAAACGGTATCGCGGGCTGACCGAGGCGAACTATTGTGCGTTCGTAAACGAACTTTCGACGCACTATGCGGCGCCGGACGCGGCGGCGCGTGCCGGCTGGATCGCGTATTTCAACGGTGCGCGGGCGCAGGCCATCAGCTGGCGGGCGGCGGTCGATCCGACGCTGCGCGGCGGCTGAAGCAGGCTGCGGCGGGGCGGTGGGAGAGAAGCGGGAGTGACCGCGCGGCCCGGCATCCGGGCGGCGCGGTCAGGTCGGGAATGGTGTGGTTTTACGAATAGCGGTACTTGATGGATCGCAGCGCGGCGTCGCCGGTTTCGGTCACGCAGTATTTGCGTCCCGAACCGAGGCCTTCCAGACGGACGAGCTGCTGTTCGAGCAGTGCGTCGATTTCGTCCCGATCCATGTGGGTTTGATCGGGAGCGTCCTTCACAAGCAATAGCGTGGCGAATTCATGCGGACTCAGCATCGTTCTCTCCATGGCGACCAGTCAGCCCGCGCAGCCGGCGCACGGGCCGACGCGCGATACCCATCGGGGTATGGCTTGGGGGGAAAGCTGTATTCGCCGGCCATGCCATTCGTCCGCGCCCTGGCACAGGCGGAACGGTCGAAATAGGCCGGGGAACTGGAGTCTAGTCGAGCGCGCAGGCAACGACAAATCGTGCCCCGTTAATTTTCCCTTTGACAGCCGGACCGCGCGCAAGCGGTTTGCTCGCGACGCCAACTTCTTGATTTCACTTGAAGTTTTAGGTGCAGTGCAGCATCGGAACCCTCACTCGGCGACGTACACCTGGGTGCCGGCGGCCGCCACGGTGTCGGCCATCTCGGGCGGCAGCGGCTTGTCGGTGAAGAGCGCGTGCACCTGGCTCAGGTGGCCCTGGCGCACCAGCGCGGGACGGCCGACCTTCGAATGGTCGGTCACGAGATAGACGGTGCGCGCATGCTGCATGATCGCCTCGGCCACGCGCACCTCGCGTGTGTCGAAGTCGCGCAGCGTGCCGTCGGCCTCGATCGCCGACGTGCCGATGATCGCGTAGTCGACCTTGAACTGGCGGATGAAGTCGATCGCGAGTTCGCCGACGATCCCCTTGTCCCATGGCCGCACGATGCCGCCCGTGATCAGCACCTCGCAGTCGGGGTAGCCGCTCATCATCGACGCGACGTTCAGGTTGTTCGTGATCACGTGCAGCCCGTGGTGGCGGTTCAGCGCGCGTGCGACTTCCTCGGTGGTCGTGCCGAGGTTGATGAACAGCGACGCCTGGTCGGGAATGTGCGACGCCGCGAGCGCCGCGATGCGCCGCTTCTCGTCGTGGAACATCCGCTGGCGCGCGGTGTACGACACGTTCTCCGAGCTGGTCGGCAGGCTCGCGCCGCCGTGGTAGCGGCGCAGCAGGTTCAGGTCGGCCAGCCAGTTCACGTCGCGGCGGATCGTCTGCGGCGTCACCGCGAAGTGCGCGGCGAGATCGTCGACGGTCACGAAGCCGTCGCGCTGCACCCATTCGAGCAATTCCTGCTGGCGCGCGTTGAGGGTGAGGCGGGGATCTCGGGTCATGGCTCGATGGTCGTGTCGTGAGACGGAGCGGGTATTGTAAGGGCGGCAACGGCGTTCAGCCGGCCCGGCCGGCAGGGTTACCTGATATTCATGCGGAAATCATATGGATTCATGTGACAAATGAATTTGTGCGATTGTGCCGATCGCGCTGCAATGGCGGATTGCCCGCGCACGCGGGGGTGCGCGTCCGGCGCGATCATTCAGCTTTCGACGAGGTGGAACCGATGACTGGCTTCAACTGGCACAACCCGTATCCGACGACCCGCATTCCGGTGTTCGCGCGCAACGTCGTGTCGACGTCGCACCCGCTCGCCGCGCAGGCCGGGCTGCGGATGCTGTGGAAGGGCGGCAACGCGGTCGATGCGGCGCTGGCCGCCGCGGCCGCGATCACGGTCGTCGAGCCCGTGTCGTGCGGGCTCGGCGGCGACGCGTTCGCGCTCGTGTGGGACGGCGAGCGGCTGTCCGGGCTGAACGCGTCGGGCGTCGCGCCAGCCGCATGGAACGTCGACTATTTCCGCACGCGCCACGGCGACGCGGGCAACGGCATCGCGAACAAGCCGACGCGCGGCTGGGATACCGTCACCGTGCCGGGCGTGATCGCGGGCTGGGAAGCGCTGCATGCGAAGTTTGGTTCGCTGCCGTTCGCGGACCTGCTCGAACCGGCGATCGAGATCGCGGAGCGCGGCTATGCGGTGCCGCCGATCGTCGCGC
Source organism: Burkholderia sp. HI4860 (assembly GCF_002223045.2). Taxonomy (NCBI): domain Bacteria; kingdom Pseudomonadati; phylum Pseudomonadota; class Betaproteobacteria; order Burkholderiales; family Burkholderiaceae; genus Burkholderia; species Burkholderia sp. HI4860. The sequence goes on from NZ_NKFO02000003.1 coordinate 2,468,860, forward strand.
ACAAGTGGGCGGCCGCGGTGCCGGAACTCAAGGGGCTGCCGGGCTTCGCGGACACCTTCATGCCGCACGGCCGCGCACCGCAGGTGGGCGAGCGCGTGTGCCCGCCGGGCCATGCTCAGACGTTGCGCACGCTGCAGAAGGAGGGTGCGCGCGCGTTCTACGAGGGCGCGCTCGCCGAGCGCATCGCCGCGTTCTCCCGCGAAGGCGGTGGCGCGCTGACCGCAGCCGACCTGCAGGCGTACCGGCCGGAATGGGTCGAGCCGATCGGCAAGCGCTTCGGCCGTCACACGATCCACGAGATTCCGCCGAACGGGCAGGGCATCGCCGCGCTGATCGCGCTCGGGATTGCCGAGCACGCGGGCGTGACCGAATGGCCAGTCGATTCGGTCGACTCGCAGCATCTGCAGATCGAGGCGATGAAGCTCGCGTTCGCGGACGTCTATCGCTACGTCGCCGATCCGCGCGCGATGGAAGTCACGCCCGAGGAGATGCTCGACGACGCGTATCTCGCCGAGCGCGCGAAACTGATCGATCCCGCGCGCGCGACGCACTTCGCCGCCGGCCGGCCGCATTCGGGCGGCACGATCTACCTGTCGGCGGCCGACGAGCGCGGGATGATGGTGAGCTTCATTCAGTCGAACTACATGGGCTTCGGCTCGGGGCTCGTCGTGCCCGGTACCGGCATCGCGCTGCAGAACCGCGGGCACGGCTTCTCGATGGACCCGGCATCGCCGAACGTCGTCGCGGGCGGCAAGCGGCCGTTCCACACGATCATCCCGGCGTTCGTCACCGAGGAGGTCGACGGCCGGACCGAGGCCGTGATGAGCTTCGGCGTGATGGGCGGCGACATGCAGCCGCAAGGGCACCTGCAGAGCGTCGTGCGGATGCTCGGCTACGGGCAGCAACCGCAGGCGGCCTGTGATGCGCCGCGCTGGAAGGTCAACCGCGACTTCACGCTCGACGTCGAGGCGACGATGCATCGCGCGACCGTCGATGCGCTGGCCGCACGCGGCCATACGATCAAGTCGATCGACGATCCTTACATGGATTTCGGCTCGGGGCAGTTCATCTGGCGTCTCGATCGCGACGATCGCGAGCGCGGCTACGTGGCCGCGAGCGACAGCCGGCGCGACGGTCTGGCGGCCGGTTTCTGACGGATTCCCGGCGGCTTTCGCCGGCATGTCGTGTGCTTCGCGGGCGGCCGATCGGCCGCCCGTTTCGTTTGCGGCAAGCCGTATCACCGCGCGGGCGCAAGCGGTTTGAAGGACTCGTCTAACGAACGGCAACAGACGCCGTGGAACTGCGCTTGTCGGGTATGGTCAGTGCTTTGAAGCATGAACATCAAAGTCCGGCTAAGATGCCAGCATGGTTCGGCCGGACCAATCCACTATAAACGCAAGTAAAACGCCGCCTGCGGGATGGCCGGCGCCTGTGCCGAAGGCATGGGCCGGCCCCGCGCGACGACTGGGAGCGCACTACCATGGACACCAAAACGACGCATGTGATGCCGTGGCGAATCGAGGACATCGACCTGAACCGGATCGATCGTCAACGTGCCGCCGCGAACGAGGATCTGTTGCTGCTGCTGTGCGCGTCGTCGTTCATCGAAAGCGGCTCGGATCTCTACACGAGCAATCTGAGCCAGTTCTTCAACGACGATCCGGAAGTCTCCGCATGGCTCAACAATGCATGGGAGCACGAAGAATTGCAGCACGGGCGCGCGCTGAAGGCGTACATCGCGCACGTGTGGCCGGAGTTCGACTGGGATACCGCGTTCGCGAACTTCTTCGCCGAGTATTCGCAGACCTGCAAGGTCGAGGCGTTCGAGAAGACCCGCGCGCTCGAGATGGTCGCGCGCTGCGTCGTCGAGACGGGCACGGCCACGCTCTATCGCGCGATCAACGAGTGCTCGGACGAGCCCGTGCTGAAGGAAATCACCGACAACATCCGCACCGACGAAGTACGCCACTACAAGCACTTCTTCAAGTTCTTCAAGAAGTACAACCAGGTCGAAGGCAATGGCCGCCTTGCGGTGCTCGGCGCGCTGGCGCGCCGCGTGATGGAAATCAAGAACGAGGATTCGGAGATCGCGCTGCGCCACGTGTTCGCGGTGCGCTATCCGGATCGCGTCGGCGACAGCCAGTACAACCGCGAACGCGCCGCGCGCATCAGCACGCTCGTGCGGCGCAACCTGTCGGCCGACATGTGCGTGAAGATGCTGCTCAAGCCGCTCGACCTGCCCGCGAAGATCCAGCCGGGCGTTCACTATCCGCTCACGAAGATCACGCGGCACGTGTTCCTGCGCTGAGCGCCGCGGCGCGGCCCGACGCGCGTATGCTGCGGCTTCTTGATCCGCTTTCCACCGGGGCCACGCCATCATGACCGATACCCATCGCCACGCGCTCGAACAATGGACGTTCGACGCGTGGCCGCCGGCCGTCGTCTCGTTGTTCGACGGTACCGCGCTCGAGCGTCATGCCGACTTCGCCGCGTCGCTGATCGTCGCGACCGACGATGGCCAGTTGCGCACGACGCTGCTCGGTGTCGGCGAAATCTATGCACACGATGCGCGCACGCTGCTGCTGGCGCTCTGGCCGCAATCGCGTGCGGCGCGCGCGATCGCGCAACGGCGGTCGGCCGCGTTGACGCTGGTCGCGGACGGCGCGTTCTTTCAGGCGCAATTGAGGATGGCGCCGCTCGAAGGAGACTTCGGCGGACTGGCCGGATTCGCTGCGACGATCGCGCATGGCGATGCGCAGCGGGTCGGCTATGCGCGTCTCGCGACAGGTGTCACGTTCACGCTGGAAGGGGCGCGCGCCGAGGTGCTCGCGCGCTGGCAACGCCAGGTCGAGCACCTGCGGCGCGCAGCCGCACGGCTTCAATGACCGCGCTGGCCGCTGCGCGACGAGCGGTTGCGGTTCGCGTGCGCGGCATTGCCGTTCGCCGGGCGCGCGCTGTTGCCGCCACCGGCCGGACGTCCACCGTTGCCGCCGGCGCCACCTTGCCCTTGCGTGCGCGGCTTCGCGGCCTTCTGCTGGGTCGCCTTCGGTTGCGCACTGCCGTCGCGTTTCGCGGCCGGCTGGCCTGAGCCGCCTGCGCGCGGCTGGCGATTGCCGCCGCCACCGCCACCGCCGCGCGGCTGTTGCTGCCCGCGGCGCTGCTGGATCGGCTCCGGCTTCGCGTTCGGATCGGGTTCGAAGCCCGCGATCACTTCCTGCGGAATCTCGCGCTTGATCAGCCGCTCGATGTCGCGCAGCAGCTGCTTCTCGTCGACGCACACGAGCGACACGGCTTCGCCGGTCGCGCCTGCGCGGCCGGTGCGGCCGATCCGGTGCACGTAGTCTTCCGGCACGTTCGGCAGGTCGAAGTTGACGACGTGCGGCAGCTGGTCGATGTCGATCCCGCGCGCGGCGATATCGGTCGCGACGAGCACCTGCAGCGTGCTGTTCTTGAACTCCGCGAGCGCGCGCGTGCGCGCCGACTGGCTCTTGTTGCCGTGGATCGCCATCGCGCTGATGCCGTCCTTCGTGAGCTGCTCGGCGAGCCGGTTCGCGCCGTGCTTCGTGCGCGTGAACACGAGCACCTGGAACCAGTTGTGTTCGCGGATCAGGTGCGTGAGCAGCTCGCGCTTGCGATCGCGGTCGACCGGGTGGATCTTCTGCGCGACGCTTTCGGCGGTCGTGTTGCGGCGTGCGACCTCGATCAGCGCGGGCGAGTCGAGCAGGCTGTCGGCGAGCGCCTTGATCTCGTCGGAGAAGGTGGCCGAGAACAGCAGGTTCTGGCGCTGCGGCGGCAGCTTCGCGAGCACGCGCTTGATGTCGTGGATGAAGCCCATGTCGAGCATCCGGTCGGCTTCGTCGAGCACGAGGATGTCGAGGTCCGACAGGTCGATCGTCTTTTGTTGCATGTGATCGAGCAGGCGGCCCGGCGTCGCGACGACGATGTCGACGCCGCGCTTGAGCGCATCGATCTGCGGGTTGATGCTGACGCCGCCGAACATCACGGTCGAGCGCAGCTTCAGGTACTTGCTGTACGCACGGACGCTTTCCTCGACCTGGGCGGCGAGTTCGCGCGTCGGCGTGAGGATCAGCGCGCGCACTGCGCGCTTCGCGCCGCGATGTTCCGCGTAGAACGTATGCAGGCGTTGCAGGATCGGCAGCGTGAAGCCGGCGGTCTTGCCGGTGCCGGTCTGCGCGCCGGCGAGCAGGTCGCCGCCGCCGAGGACGGCCGGGATCGCCTGTTGCTGGATCGGGGTCGGCGATGTGTAGCCGAGCTCGTTGACCGCCTTGACCAGCGGTTCGGCCAAGCCGAGAGATTCGAAAGACATAGATACCACTCTTCAGTTTTATGATCGGCGACGTCGCGCGCGGCCCGCGCGGGAGGTGACATCGCAAAATGCAAAATGCAAAAGGGCGCGGCCGCGGTTTCCCGCAGCCGCGCCCCGTTTGTGTCAGCCGCTTCTTAGTCGAGCGGCGCGGAACGCAAGTCGCTCACCTGTTGCGGCGAGATCGGCGTACCGTTGTTGCCCCACGATACCCGGATATACGTGACGACCGCCGCAACTTCCTGGTTCGACAGCGACTGGGCGAACGGCGGCATCCCGTACGGACGCGGATTCTTGAACGTGCTCGGCGGATAGCCACCGTTCAGCACCATGCGGATCGGGTTGACGGCCGATTCCATCATGATCGAGTGGTTGCCCGCGAGCGGCGGATACGCCGGCGGCTTGCCCGCGCCGTTTTCGGCGTGGCAGGTCGCGCAGTTGTCCGCGTAGATCTTCTTGCCCTGCTCGAACAGCGCGTTGCCGAACTGCTTCGACGGCTCGTACTGCATGTTCTTCGGCGCTTCAGCCTTCTGCGGGATCGACTTCAGGTACGTCGACATTGCGCGCGTATCTTCGTCGGTCATGTACTGCAGGCTGTTGTGGACCACATCCGCCATCGGGCCGAACACCGCGCCCTTCTGCGACACGCCGGCCTGCAGCAGGTCGGACAGCTCCTGCACGTGCCAGTCGCCGAGGCCGAGTTCCTTGTCGTTCGTCAGCGACGGCGCATACCAGTTCTGCAGCGGGATCAGGCCGCCGGCGAATGCCGAGCCCGTCACCGGGCCGCCCATCATGTTGATCGACGTGTGGCACATCGAGCAGTGGCCGAGGCCTTCGACGAGGTACGCGCCACGGTTCCATTCGACCGACTTGGTCGGATCCGGCTTGTATTCGCCTTCCTTGAAGAACAGCGTGCGCCAGCCGATCAGCAGGTTGCGGTTGTTGAACGGGAACTTCAGTTCATGCGGACGGCTCGGCACCGACACCGGCGCGACCGAGCGCAGGTACGCGTAGATCGCGTCCGAATCCGCACGCGTGACCTTCGTGTAGCTCGCGAACGGGAAGCCCGGGTAGAGCAGGCTGCCGTCCTTCGAGCGACCGGTGTGCATCGCGCGGTAGAAGTCGTCCGACGTCCACTTGCCGATGCCATCCTTGTCGTCCGGCGTGATGTTCGGCGTGTACATCGTGCCGAACGGCGTCGCCATCGGCAGGCCGCCCGCGAACGACTTGCCGCCGCGCACGGTGTGGCACGCGATACAGTCGCCGACGCGCGCGAGGTATTCGCCCTTCTTGATCAGCGCGGCCTGGTCGGCCGGCGTGGCTGCGACGGCGGAGGCGCCGTGCAGCGTGTCGTTGCCCGGCCACAGGACCGGCACGAGGGCGGCAGCCGCGACGATCGCGACGGCCGAGAGTGCAAACAGGGACTTGCGTTTCATTGTGTCTGTCTCCCTTGCCTTATTGCGGTTCGCTGCCGCAGGCGAGCGGAGTCTTCATCGAACGCGCCGGAGCCGGCACGGGGTTGGCGGGCGCCGGTTGCGCGGCAAGCCATGCGGTCACGGCCGTCACGTCTTCGTCGGAAAGCTTCGAAGCGACTTCATGCATGCAGTCAGGCGCCTTCGCGTGACGGTTGCCCGAACGCCATGCGCCGATCTGCGCGCTCAGGTAGTCGGCGTGCAGGCCGACCAGGCCCGGGATCGCCGGCTGCATGCCGGTCAGCGTCGCGCCGTGGCAGGCCACGCAGGCCGGCAGCTTGCGGGACGGGTCGCCTTGCGTGACGAGCTGCTTGCCGCGCGCGAGCGTCGCGGCCGGCAGCGTCGGCTTCGCCGGCGTCGGGTACGGCGGGCGTTCGGCCGAGAAGTGCTCGGCCATTTCACGCAGGTAGTCGTCGTTCAGGTACGTCAGCAGGTAGTTCATCGGCGGGTACTTGCGCCGGCCGTCACGGAAGTTGACGAGCTGGTTGTACAGGTACTCGGCCGGCTTGCCGGCAAGACGCGGGAAGTAGTCGTTGTCCGTGCCCTGGCCGTGGACGCCATGGCAGGCCGTACAGCCGCGCACACGCTCGGCCATGGTATCGGGTGCCTTGAGCGGCGCCTGCTGGGCGTGCGCTTGCTCCGTGGGCTTGGTCTGCGCTTGGGCAGCGCTCATAAGGCCCGCGCCGCCGAACATCAGAACGGCGAGCAGCGGACGGAAGAGGCGTCTTGAAGACACACGAGACTCCATGTTTATTCGACGGGGACCTGTTGTCCGGGCTACGATCGGCTCGGCGCATGACGGCAAGGCAGCCGGGCTGCTGCGACGCGGCATTCTATCATCGATGGGTAATGACGGCTATTTGGCAAAAGGTCATCGGTTCCTGTCCGTTTGCGACTTGCGACAATTTGACGCGCATTGCGACGTGTCGGTGTGAACCGGCGTGCGTTTTCCCCATCGAAGACCGTACACTCGCGGGTCGCGCGGCGCCGCCTCCGCCGCAGGTCCAGTCATTTCTCCCGTTTCCGGATTCATCGATGACGTTTTCTACCGTGCCGTTGCCTTCCTCGCGCTGTCCATCCCGTTGTTGCCATCTCGTCGGCCTGCCGCTGTCGGGAGGGTGTGCGCGATGAAGTTCGACAGCTTGTGGATCGGTCAGGTCGCGCTCGCGGCGCTGATGGACGCGGCGTTCGCGATGGCGGTCGGCTCGGCGCTGCTCAAGGCATGGCTCGGCAAGGACGGCGCACGTCCGGTCGTCGCGCCGTCGCATCCCGCGTGGCTGCGCGCGCAACATTCGCTGGCCGCGGCGGCGCTGGCGCTGGTGCTCGCGGATCTCGGCTGGCTCGTCTATGAGGCGGCGACGATGAGCGGGGCGGGGCTCGGCGGCGCGTTCGCCGCGATTCCCGTGATGCTGATGCAGACGCATACGGGCTTCGCGTGGAGCGTCGCGTTCGCCGGCGCCGTGGTGCTCGCGATCGTCGCGCTGGCGAAGCCGGAGGGCCCGGTTGCACACGCGGTGCTGTGGCTCGCGGTGATCGTGGTCGCGGCCGGCAAGGCGTCGCTCGGCCATGCGGCCGATACGGGTGCGCTGTCCGCGGCGGTCGGCGTGCAGACGCTGCACCTGCTCGCGACGGCCGTGTGGGGTGGCCTCGTGCTCGCGGGCGGGCTCGCGGTGCTGCCGGCGCTCGGGTCGTCGGTCGCGCGCGGCGCGCTGATCCGCATCGGCCAGCGCCTGTCGCGCACGTCGATCATCGCGGTCGTCTTCGTGCTCGGCACCGGCGCGCTCAATGCGCTCCGCGGGCTCGGCGGTTCGCTCGCGCCGCTCGACGGCAGCACGTGGGGGCGCGTGTTGCTGCTGAAGCTGCTGCTCGTCGCGCTCGCGCTCGTGCTCGGCGGCCTGAACCGCTTCGCGGCGCTGCCGCGCCTGCGCCGCACCGCGTCGACCGAGGATGCGCATACGTTCCGCAACATCCTGCATCTCGAGGCGCTGACGATGATCGGCGTGTTCGTCGCGGCCGCCGTGCTGTCGTTCAGCGTGCCGGGGTTCGCGGCGATCGGCTGACGGCAGGGCGCGCGCGGCGCGATACAAGGCCGCCGTCGCGCATCCGGCACGTGCCGGGCACCGCACCGCGCATGCAAAAACGGCTGCCCGTCGGCAGCCGTTCTCGAATCGATACCGGCCGCGCGCGCCGAAGCCGCGCCCCGCGCATCGCGCTCACCACTCGGCGACGCTGCCGTCCTCGTGACGCCACACCGGGTTGCGCCAGCGGTGCCCCGTCTTCGCCATCTCGCGCACCTTCTCCTCGTTCACGTCGATGCCGAGCCCCGGGCCCTGCGGGATCGCGACGAAGCCGTCCTCGTAGCGGAACACCTCGGGGTTGCGCAGGTAGTCGAGCAGGTCGTTGCCCTGGTTGTAGTGGATGCCGAGGCTCTGCTCCTGGATGAACGCGTTGTAGCTGACCGCGTCGAGCTGCAGGCACGCGGCGAGCGCAATGGGCCCAAGCGGGCAGTGCAGCGCGAGCGCGACGTCGTAGCTCTCCGCGAGCGTCGCGATCTTGCGGCACTCGGTGATGCCGCCCGCGTGCGATGCATCGGGCTGGATGATGTCGACGTAGCCGCCTGCGAGGATGTGCTTGAAATCCCAGCGCGAGTAGAGCCGCTCGCCGAGCGCGATCGGCGTGTTGGTCTGGTTGACGATGTCGCGCAGCGCCTCGGCGTTCTCCGACAGCACCGGCTCCTCGATGAACATCAGCTTGTACGGATCGAGCTCCTTCGCGAGCACCTTCGCCATCGGCTTGTGCACGCGGCCGTGGAAGTCGACGCCGATCCCGACGTGCGGGCCGACCGCGTCGCGCACCGCCGCGACGTTCGCGATCACCTGCTCGACCTTGTCGTAGGTGTCGACGATCTGCAGCTCCTCGGAGCCGTTCATCTTCACGGCCTTGAAGCCGCGCTCGACCACCGCGCGCGCATTGTTCGCGACGTCGCTCGGCCGGTCGCCGCCGATCCACGAATACACCTTGATGCGATCGCGCACCTGGCCGCCGAGCAGCGCGTGCACGGGCACGCCGTGATGCTTGCCCTTGATGTCCCACAGCGCCTGGTCGACGCCCGCGATCGCGCTCATCGTGATCGGGCCGCCGCGGTAGAAGCCCGCGCGGTACATCACCTGCCAGTGATCCTCGATCAGCAGCGGATCGCGGCCGACCAGATAGTCGGCGAGTTCGTGCACGGCGGCCTCGACCGTGTGCGCGCGACCCTCGACGACCGGTTCGCCCCAGCCGACGATTCCTTCGTCGGTTTCGATCTTGAGGAACAGCCAGCGCGGCGGGACGACGAAGGTTTCGAGGCGGGTGATTTTCACGGTGCGAGTCTCCAGGGTTGACCGGCGCGGGCAGTCGGGCGCGGCGCACGGTCGCGTGCTTTCACGGTTATCCTAGCGCAGCCCGTTAAAAAATAGTATTAATAGCACTATTGTGCAGATAGTGGGCAGCCGGCGCGCCCGGGCACCGGCATAACGGAGAACGATCATTCGACGCGACCTGCATGGACAAACGGCCTTCCGGCTCGCCACGGCGATCCTGCGCGGCGACTACCCGCCCGAGTCGCTGCTGCCGAGGGAGCCCGACCTGATGGCGATGTACGGCGTGAGCCGCACGGTGATGCGCGAGGCGCTGCGTACGCTCACGTCGAAGGGGCTGGTCGAGTCGCGGCCGAAGATCGGCACGCGCGTGCGGCCGCGCGGCGTCTGGAACCTGCTCGATGCCGACCTGCTCGACTGGTATGCGCGTGTCGCGCCGCCGATCGCGTTCGCGCTGAAGCTGCAGGAAATGCGCGAGATGGTCGAGCCGTACGCGGCCGCGCTCGCCGCGCGCATGCATACGCCGGAGACGTTCGACGCGATCGACGGCGCGGCGCGCGCGATGGCCGCCGCGCGCAACGTCGACGAATGGGTACGCGCCGACCTGCGCTTTCACCTGAGCGTGCTCGAGGCCGGCGGCAACGAATTGCTCGTGCCGCTCGGCGCGCTGATCGATCGCACGCTCGAGGCGCAACTGCATCTGAATGCGCGCCGCGCGGACGTGTACAACGCGTCGCTCGCCGAGCACATGGCCGTCAGCGACACGATCCGCGTGCGCGACGAGGACGGTGCGCGCCGCGCGATGGCGGCGCTGCTCGCGGTGACGCGCGCACGGATCGAGATGTCGTGACGGGAGGGGCGGCGCCGTCAAGCGTTCGCGCAGCCGCCCGGCTTGTGGATGCGTTCGGTGGACGCCGGGTATTTCGCGAGCAGGCTCGCCGGCCGTCGCGGGCGCACGACCAGGTCGCCGCCGCAGTTCGGGCAGCGGCCCTTCAGCACGTCGTCGGCGCAGGTCGCGCAGAACGTGCATTCGAACGTACAGATGCGTGCATCGGCCGAATCGGGCGGCAGGTCCTTGTCGCAGCATTCGCAGCCGGGGCGCAGTTCGAGCATGACGGTTTTCCTTGGTTTGGACGGGGGTCGGGACGGGCGCCGCTCGGACATTGCGTGCGGTGCATGTGCGCGCTACTGTACCCGCTTGGATCGGCCCGGCCAACGGTGTTCCGCCGGGGCGCCGTCGATGCGCACGGGCCGCACCGGGAGACGACCATGCTTTATCGCGGAAGCTGTCACTGCGGCGACGTGAAGTTCGAGGCGGAAGGCGACCTGCAGGGCGTGATGGCATGCAACTGTTCGATCTGCCGGCGCAAGGGCGCGCTGATGTGGTTCGTGCCGCGCGACCACATGACGCTTCTCACGCCCGACGACGCTCTCGCCACCTACATGTTCAACAAGCACGTGATCCAGCACCGCTTCTGCAAGCGCTGCGGGATTCACCCGTTCGGCGAGGGCGTCCACCCGAACGGCACCGCGATGGCCGCGATCAACGTGCGCTGTCTCGAGGATGTCGATATCGACGCGCTGCCGGTCACGCACTAGGACGGCCGCTCGCATTGAGCGGCGCGTCGGCGCACGGACGGACGCGCGGCCGTCAGGACGGTTGCGGCGCGGTCGCGGCGCCCGGCGCGGGCGTTTCCGCCTGCGGGGCGGGGCCCGCGGTGCGCGTGCCGGCCGGGCGCTCGATCAGCGGCGCGAGCGCCGGCGCCATCGACTTCAGCAACTGCACGGCCATCGCGCTCGTGAAGTCGTAGCGCGCCGCATACGGCTCGTGCGCCGTGGCGGTCAGGACCCCGAAGAACCGGTCGCCGAGCACGAACACGAAGGTGCCGCTGCGGTTCACCTTGCGCGACTCGATCAGTCGCGCGCCGCGCGCATAGACGTTGAAGCGCTGGTCGCCCGTGCCCGTCTTGCCGTACACGTCGAGCGTCTTGCCGTCGGGCAGCGTGAAGCCGCCCGCGAGGCGGCGCGCGGTGCCGTTGAGCACGACGTCGCGCAGCAGCGTGTGCGCCACGTTGACGATCTCCGGCGACAGCATCGGCTGCGGCCGGGCGACCGCGCGCTCGAAGTGCGTTTCGTACGGCGTGCCCTTCGCGAAGTCGAGCCGCGTGATCGTCTCGGTCGGCGCCTTCTGGCCGCCGTTTGCGATCAGGCCGATCAGTTTCGCGAGCGCGTCGGGCTGGTCGCCCGATGCGCCGATCGCGGCCGCGTACGACGGCGTGACTTCCGCGAACGGGTAGCCGAGCGCGCGCCACGACTTCGTGATTTCCGCGTACGCGCGCAGCTCGACCATGCGGCGGATGCGACGGTCCTGGGTCGCGTGGTAGCGCGTCTTGTACAGCCACGAGTACGTGTAGAAACGCGTATCCCGGCTGTCGCGCTGGACGTCGGCGAGCGACGCCGACGGATGCGCGCGCAGGTAGTTGAGCGTCCACAGCGCGAGCGGATGCACGCTCGCGATATAGCCGCGATCGTTGAGGTTGAAGCGGTCGATCGCGTACTTCGCGTAGAGCTTCGCAAGATCGTCGTCGGACAGCGTCGCCGCCGGCGTGCCCTTCAGTTGCACCCGCATCTGCGCGTCGAACCACGCGAGCGATTCGTTCGGGGCGACGCTGCGCAGCACCGTCGCGATCTTCGGCGGCGATTTGCGCACGTCCTTCAGCATCAGCGCGAGCGCGTCGTCGGGCGCCTTGCCCGCATAGCGCGTGTAGTAGCGCTTCACGTAGACCTGGCTTTCGCCGTCGACGAACTGCTGCAGGTAATGCCGACGCTGCTCCGGATCGCCGAGCCACGATGACGACGGGCCGGCCGCCTGCAGCGTCTCGTAGTGGACGATATCGCGCATCAGCCGCACGAACACGAGGTTGACCGAATGCTCGAACGCCGTGTGCAGCGTCAGGATGCGGCCGTTGTCCGACTTCTCGAAGTTCGAGAACACCTGCGCGCCGCCGCCCGTGTAGAACACGTCGGGGCTCGCCGAATACTTGCGTTCGACGGCCGCGTCGAGCATCGCCTGCAGCGAGCGGTCGCGCGTATGCGACAGGTAGTCGAGCGCCCAGTGCGACAGCCCGTCGATCGGGTCGGGCTTCACGCGCGCCAGCTCTGCGTTCGACAGGTTCGCGTAGCGCGCATGCAGGTCGGACACGATCTGCAGGTACGTGATCAGCGTGCGCAGCTTCGCGGTCGAGCCGAGGTTGATGCGGCCGCCGCGATTCACGTCGAACGGCTCGTTCACGCTGTCGGTCTGCACGCGCAGCAGGTTCGCGCCGTTGCGGTGTTCGTACAGCGTGAAGCTGTAGGTGAGGTGCGACGGGTCGTCCTTCGGCGCGAGCATCTCGAAACCGTACAGGCCGGCCTTCTGCGCCCCGTCGCGCGTCGACGCCTGGGCGAGCCGTTCGGCGACCGCCTGCTGCACGCCGTTGTCGAGCGTGCTGGTCGCCTGCAGGTCGAACTGGTCGAGCTGGTACAGGTCGCTGATGCCGAGCGCCGACAGCAGCGACGCGCGCGCGGACGTCACGGCCTTGCGCGACACGAACGACTGCACGTGGGCGGCGGCCGGCGGCGCGCTGCGTTCGATCTGCGCGGCAAGCGCGGCGTCGCGCAGCGCGGGCGAGATCACGCCGCCGTTCGACAGCAGCCGCAGATAGCTGTCGGTCAGCTTCTGCAGGGCCGGGTAGCCGCGGTTGAGGAAGTACGACGGCGCGCGCTGCGCGATGATCAGCGACAGCACCTCGCGGAACGTCTTGCCTTGCTCGTCGACGTTGTCGCCGGTCGTCGGCGCGGACAGGATCCGGTTCACGTCGTTGAAGTCCCGGCCGTACCACGCGGCGAGACCGTCGCCGATCCCGGTGATTTCGCCGATATGCGGCCGTGCGGCGAGCGGCACCGAGTTCAGGTAGCGCACGACGATGGTGCGGCGCGCGAGCATCGTCTGGGGGCCGTTCAGGTACGCGCGCACCGACGCGGACGCGATCTGCCGCAGCTTCTCGGGCGGCGTCGCGGTACGCCCCTCGGGCGAATGGCGGAACTTCTCGATCTGCGTTGCGAGCGTGCTGCCGCCCGGGCGCGCCTGGTGGCGGTTGACGACGTGCAGCGCCTGGTCGGCGACCGCGCGGCCGAAGCGCCCCCAGTCGATCGCCGGGTTGCGGTTCGGTTCGTTCGCATCGAGCAGGTAGCGATCCTCGATGAACAGCAGCGAATCGACCACCACGCGCGGCACCAAGTCGAAGTCGGCGTAGACGCGTTGCGGGAACACGGTCGCGAACAGCGGCGCACCGGTCGAGTCGAACAGCATCAGGCCCGCCTGGTCCTTTTCTTCAAACGGGAGGAACAACCCGCGTTCGCCGAGCGACAGCATCCGCTGCGAATCGCGCGCCTGCTTGCTGACGACGAAGCCGCGCGCGAGCAGCCGCTCCTGGAACGCCGGAATCATCGCGTAGCCGAGGCGCTGGTCGTAAGGGCCGTTCGCGGGGAAGCGGATGTGATCGCTCGGGCCCGTCTCGACCGTGTAGCCGACATCGCGGGTGAGCTCGGACAGGTAGTGCGCCTGCAGCCGGGACGTTTCGATCTCGCTCTGCACGAGTCGAGCAACGATCGCCACGGCGATCAGCAGCGCGGCCAGCAAAGACCACTTGACCCACGTCCAGACCGATGCGGGACCGGTCACGCGCGGCAGGATACGATTCAGCGGCCGATTCATGGCGGCGTCTCCCTGAAGGCGCGGGCTCCGGCCGCACCCCATTAAGGATTAGTGTAGTCCTCCGCAGCGGGCTGCCAAGGGCGTTCACTACCGAGATGCGTCGGCGCAACGCGCGTGCCCGCGACGCGCTGTCACCCGCGTTGCATTGCGGTGGTACATGCCGTTGCCGCGTAACGTATGCGCGTTTCGTGCCGGGGGCGTCGTACGGCGGGGTGCGTCGTGGGCAGGCCGGACGGCTGGGTCGGCGGGGACAATGCACAGGTTTCGTGCGGCGCGGCGGAGCGACAATTGGGATCGGAACCCGACCGTAAAATTGTGTCCGGCGCACGGCGATGCTGAGGGTTTCCGTGATGGTCGCGTGTGTCGGTCACGGGTACGATCATTGGATCTGCGGCGCATTTCCGCGTTTGCCGGGAGTCCCATGCCGATCCACCCCGTCGCGCTCGGTTGCACGGCCATTCTCGGGCTGCTGCTGTTCGGGCTCGGGCTCGTCGTGTCCGTCACGCGGTTCCGGTGCACGACCGGTTCCGGGTGCGCGCCCGATCCCGCGAACGGGTTGCACAAGATCGTGCGTGCGCACGGCAACACGGCCGAATACGCGCCGTTTCTCGCGGTGCTGTTTCTCTATTTCGGCACACACGATCCATCGCGCGCGATCCTGGCGCTGATCGTCGCGGCGACCGCGTGCCGCTGCCTGCTCGTGATCGGCCTGCTTGCGTGGCCGACGATGGCCGACCCGAATCCCGTGCGTTTCGTCGGTGCGCTCGGCACGTATCTGTGCGGCGGCGCGCTGTGTCTCGCGCTGTTCGTCTGAATGGCGGCGCCGGCGGCATTCGGCACGGGTCCTGATCCGGGAGGCGGCTGCGGCGGGCGGTGATATGCTCGCGGGACGCCCGCGATCGACGGGCAGATTCCGACTGCCTGCGCGCTGCCGCGTCGCACGGCATTTCCGAGGGAAGAACCGACAACATGAGCCGCAAATTCATTCTGAAGGGTGACACGACCGACCACGGCGGCGTCGTGCTCGAAGGGATCGCCAATTCGTCGTTCGACGGGCGCGAACTCTCCTATCTCGGCGCAGCGGTGTTCTGCGCCGCCTGCAAGTCGCCGGGCGTGATCGTGTCCGACGGCGGTGAGCGGACGATGACCGTGATGGGCAAGGTCGTCGCGCTCGAACACGACCTGTGCCAGTGCCTGTGCACGCCGCAGCCGAAGCTGATCGCGTCGCAGGCCACCGGGACGATCACCGGGTGAAACCGGCCGCGCGGAGGCGGCGGTTGCCATCCGCGCGGCATCGACACCCGGCCGCGGGCCGTCAGACGCTGCCTTCGGTTTCGATCACGAGGATGCGTGCTTCGCCGAGCGGATGCGCGACGTGCTCGGTGCCGGCCGATGCGTGGAACACGTCACCCGTTTCGAGCACCGTCGCGTGCTCGGCGCCTGCTTCGCGGTAGCGCATCTCGACGCGACCGTCGAGCACCGCGAACACTTCCTCGCCATCGTTGACGTGCCACCGATACGGCTGGTCGGTCCAGTGCAGGCGGACCGTGATGCCGTTCAGGTTCGCGATGTCGAGCGCGCCCCATGCGCGGTCCGCGGTGAACGTCGCGCTGCGGATGATGTTCATCGATGTGTTCTCCCGCGCGAATGCGCGTCGTCCTCGTCTTCCAGTCTTCGAGCGTTCAAGTCAATTTTCCGGCGTCGGCATTCAGCGCGACATCGCGCGCAGCGCCTGTTCGATCGTCGCCTTGCGCGTCGCGAAACCCGCCGCCGACCGCTCGGTGACGCGCTTCACGACCGCTGCCGGTGCGGTGTCGGGCGAACCGGCATCGAACGGCGGTGCCGGCGCGTACTCGAGTTGCAACTGGATCGCCTGCGCTGCTTCTTCGCCGGCCAGCTCCGCGGCGATCGTCAATGCGAAGTCGATGCCGGCCGTGACGCCGCCGCCCGTGATCAGGTTGCCGTCGCGCACCACGCGCTCGTGCACCGGCACTGCGCCGAGCGGTTCGAGCAGCGAGTGGAACGCCCAGTGCGTCGTCGCGCGCCGCCCGCGCAGCAGGCCGGCCACGCCCAGCAGCAGCGCACCCGTGCACACCGACGTCACGTAGCGCGCGGCGGCCGCGCGCTGCTGCACGAACGCGATCGTTTCGGCATCGAGCAGCAGCGCGTTGATCCCGATCCCGCCCGGAATGCAGATCACGTCGAGCGGCGGACAGTCGTCGAACGTGCAGGTCGGCGCGAGCGCGAGCCCGCTGCTCGACGCGACGGCGTCGCGCGACTTCCAGACCAGATGAACGGTGGCGTCGGGCAGCGACGCGAGCACGTCGTGCGGGCCGGTGAGATCGAGTTGCTGGACGCCCGGAAACACGAGAAAGCCGATATGCAGGGACATGCGAAGACTCCGATTGGATGGGGCGGGCCGTAGCTTGTACGGGATGGACAGGTCGATTCTAGGCGCGTAGTGTTTGGCGAAATTGCCATATCACCCACTTTTTCAGCCAATCATCATGCCTGCCGCCCCGCGTTCGATCCTAGTCCTCGCGTTCCCTCGTGCCCAACTGCTCGACGTGTCGGGGCCGCTGCAGGTGTTCGCGTCCGTCAACGAGCTGGCGCAGGAGCGCGGCCAGCCGGCGCCGTATGCGCCGCGCGTGATCGCGGCCGAGGCGGGGCCCGTCGAGACGTCGTCGGGTCTGGTCGTGATGGCGGAATCGCTGCGCGCGGCTGCGCGCCATCCCGACACGCTGATCGTCGCCGGCGGCAAGGGCGTGCATGCGGCATCGAAGGATGCGCGGCTGGTGCGCTGGGTGCGGCAGCAGGCGGCGCGCACACGGCGCGTGGCATCGGTTTGCACCGGCGCTTTCCTGCTCGCCGAGGCCGGCCTGCTCGACGGGCGGCGTGCGGTCACGCACTGGGCGCGCTGCGACGAATTCGCGGTACGCTATCCGAATGTGCGCGTCGAATCCGATCCGATCTTCATCCGCGAAGGTGCGTTGTGGACGTCGGCCGGCGTGACGGCCGGCATCGATCTCGCGCTCGCGCTGGTCGAGGAGGATCTCGGGCGCGCGACCGCCCTCGACGTCGCGCGCGAACTCGTCGTGTTCCTGAAGCGTCCGGGCGGGCAGGCCCAGTTCAGCACGATGCTGTCGATGCAGCGCACCGACGACCGGTTCGGCGAACTGCACGCATGGATGGCCGAGCACCTGACGGCCGACCTGTCGGTGCCGGCGCTGGCCGAGCGCGTGCGCATGAGCGAGCGCAGCTTCGTGCGCCACTACCGCGCCGGAACCGGCCGCACGCCCGCGCGCGCGGTCGAGCAGATCCGCGTCGAGGCCGCGCAACGCCTGCTCGGCGAAACGGCCTGGCCCGTCAAGCGGATCGCCGCGCGTTGCGGCTTCGGCTCGGAGGAGACGCTGCGCCGCTGTTTCGTGCGCGTGCTGGGCGTGTCGCCGCAGGGGTATCGCGAGCGATTCGTGCGGTGATGCGCGGCGTGTGACCGGCGGGGCCGAAACGATCGCCGCGTGGGACTGGACGGAAATCGATCGCTTTCCAATGCGAAACGCCGAAACTATTCAGGATCGGAGAACAATGGGTGGGGACTTGTGCCGCGCCCGGCGTGCGCTCTATTCTGTTCCGTTGGCGATTCGAAGGGGGAGCAGCATGGACCGAATCCAGGCAATGGAAGTTTTTACCCGCGTGGTCGACGCGAACAGCTTCACGCGCGCGGCCGACACGCTCGCGATGCCGCGTGCGTCGGTGACGACCATCATCCAGAATCTCGAGGCGCTGCTCGGCGTGCGCCTGATGCATCGTACGACGCGCAGGCTGTCGCTGACGCCGGAAGGTGCGGCGTACTACGAGCATTGCATGAAGATCATCTCGGAGATCGCGGAGGCCGACGCGAGTTTCCAGACCGGCAACCGCAAGCCGAGCGGCGTGTTGCGCGTTCACATGCCGAGTTCGCTCGGGCGACGCATCGTGCTGCCGTCGCTGTCGATTTTCCGGCAGCGCTACCCGGACATCACGCTCGAACTGGGGCTCTCCGACCGCTACGTGGATCCGGTCGAGGAGGGGATCGACTGCATGATCCGGGTCGGGCCGCTGGAGGATTCGTCGATGGTCGCGCGGCGCATCGGGATGCTGAAGCGCGTGACCTGCGCATCGCCCGACTACCTCGCGCGTCACGGCGAGCCGCACGAGATTGCCGATCTCGCCGAACATCACGCGGTGAATTTTCGATCGAGCCACGGCGCGCGGGCGATTCCGTGGGTGTTCATGATCGACGGCAAGCCGTTCGAGGTGCGGATGAACGGGAGCGTCACGGTCAACGATTCGGATGCCTATGTGACGTGCGGGCTCGAAGGGTTCGGGATGATCCAGCCGACGCTGTTCATGGTGCTGCCGCACCTGCTCGACGGCTCGCTGGTCGAGGTGCTGCCGGACTGCAATCCGAAGCCGAAGCCGATTTCGATCGTCTATCCGCACAACCGGCATCTGTCGCAGAAGGTGCGCGTGTTCGCCGACTGGATCGCGGAGGTGTTCGAGTCGACGCCGTCGCTGGAGGGCGGGGAGAACTGGCGCGGGCGGGTGGGGGCGCAGGCGGCGCGAGAGCCGCGCAGTTCGGTGGCGGCGTAGCCGCGCGCGGCGAGACCGGCCGAGCGAGTCGCATCCGATCAGATCGGTAGCATGCCGATGCGCGGATTCAGGCACGCATAGACGAGGCTGAAGGCGAGCAGCGCGAACAGCAGCGACGTGACGATACGGGCGACTGTGCGCGTGCGTTCGATCCGGATGAAGAGCGTGCCGCCGACGAGCATCAGCGCCGCGCCGACGTAGAAATCGTTGGCGAAATCGCCGAGGTCGCGTTCGACGCGGCTGTCCGCGAAGCTCATGTAGTCGTAGCTCAGCAGGCGATGCAACTGGTCGGGCGTCGACAGGTTGACGAACGTGCCGGCGACGGGCACGAGCCCGATCAGCGTGAACAGCGTGGCGATGACGATCATGATGCGTTGCTTCATCGGTCAGCCCACGTTGTAAAACGCCTGGATTTGCGCGTTGACGAGCACGATCAGCATGACGACGGCCCAGCCGAGCACGAGTGCGAAGCGCCTGCGGCTGCGGTGGGCGTCAAGTGCAAACAGCGCGGCCATGGCGTTGAGTGAGGCCAGCACCAGCACGTAGAAGCGGCTGGCGAACAGGTCAGCCTCGGGGGTCGCGCGGTCGACGTGATTGACCCAGTGATAGGTGATCGGCTTCAAGGCGAGGCCTTCGCCGATCACGGCGGGGTCGAGCAGGCGGGAGAGGGGCGGCGCACCGGCGGCGGCATAGCAAAGCACGACGGCCGCGAGTGCGAGAGCGGCGGTGCGCCATGGCTTGTCGGGGGTGGTCGGGATCATCGGGTGACGTCGGCCGTGTGATGGACGGCGTCATTGTGCCTGTGAAGCAGGGCGGTGTTGATGCACGACTGAGGGGCGGCGAAAGCTGGCTCGTGAAAGCGGAACCGGCGCATCGGAAGATGCAAATGAAAAAGCCGCTGTTTCTTTCGAAACAGCGGCTCTCGCATTTGGTGGCGAATCAGGGATTCGAACCCCGGACCTGCGGATTATGATTCCGTCGCTCTAACCGACTGAGCTAATTCGCCGAAGACTTGAATTATGTCGATCACCCGGCCGGCTGTCAATACCTTTTTCCATCTTTCCCGAAAAAAGTTGCCGGCGGCCCATGCCGGCTTTCATTGCGGGCGGGAGCCGGTCCTCGGAAGGAGGCCTTCCGCCGACCGTCCCCGCTGCGCAGCCGCCATCAATCCTGCGCGTAGATGTTCGAGTCCTTCGTCTCCTTGACGAACAGCAGGCCGATCACGAACGTGGCCAGCGCGATCACGATCGGATACCAGAGGCCCGAGTAGATGTTGCCCTTCGCCGCGACGATCGCGAACGCGGTGGCTGGCAGGAAGCCGCCGAACCAGCCGTTGCCGATGTGATAGGGCAGCGACATCGACGTGTAGCGGATCCGCGTCGGGAACATCTCGACCAGCATCGCCGCGATCGGGCCGTAGACCATCGTCACGTAGATCACGAGGATCGTCAGGATCACGATCGTCATCGGCCAGTTGAGCTGCGCCGGGTCCGCCTTCGCCGGGTAGCCGGCCGCCTTCAGCGTCGACGCGAGCGTCTTGTCGAACGCTGCGCCCTGCGCCTTCGCGTCGGCCGCCTTGCCTTCATAGGCGGGGATCACCGTGTCGCCGACCTTGATCTGGGCCGTCGCGCCAGCCGGTGCCGCGACGTTCTCGTAGTTCAGGCCGGCCTTCGCGAGCGCGCTCTTGGCGACGTCGCACGAGTTCGTGAACTTCGACGTGCCCACCGGGTTGAACTGGAACGAGCAGGCGGCCGGATCGGCGATGACCGTGATCGGCGCCTTCTGCGTCGCGATCTCGAGCTGCGGGTTCGCGTAGTGCGTGAGCGCCTTGAACAGCGGGAAGTAGGTCAGTGCCGCGATCAGGCAGCCCGCGAGGATGATCGGCTTGCGGCCGATCTTGTCCGACAGCGAACCGAAGAACAGGAAGAACGGCGTGCCGATCAGGAGTGCGATCGCGATCAGGATGTTCGCACTCGCACCGTCCACCTTCAGCGTCTGCGTGAGGAAGAACAGCGCGTAGAACTGGCCCGTGTACCACACGACGGCCTGGCCTGCGGTCAGACCGACGAGCGCGAGGATCACGATCTTCAGGTTCTTCCACTGGCCGAACGCTTCGGTCAGCGGCGCCTTCGACGTCTTGCCTTCCGCCTTGATGCGCAGGAACACCGGCGATTCGTTCAGCTGCATCCGGATCCACACCGACACCGCGAGCAGCAGGATCGACGCGACGAACGGCACGCGCCAGCCCCAGCTGCCGAACGCTTCCTCGCCGATGAACGTGCGCACGCCGAGGATCACGAGCAGCGACAGGAACAGGCCGAGCGTGGCGGTCGTCTGGATCCACGCGGTGTAGAAGCCGCGACGGTTGGCCGGCGCATGCTCGGCGACGTAGGTCGCCGCGCCGCCGTACTCGCCGCCGAGCGCGAGGCCCTGCAACAGCCGCATCGCGATGAAGATCACGGGGGCGGCGATGCCGATCGACGCGTAGCCGGGCAGGAAGCCGACCACGAACGTCGAGATGCCCATGATCACGATCGTCACGAGGAACGTGTGCTTGCGGCCGACGAGATCGCCGAGGCGACCGAACACGATCGCGCCGAACGGCCGCACCGCGAAGCCGGCCGCGAAGCCGAGCAGCGTGAAGATGAAGGCGGCGGTCGGATTGACGCCGGAGAAGAAACTCTTGCTGATGTAGGCCGCGAGCGAGCCGGCCAGGTAAAAGTCGTACCACTCGAACACGGTGCCGAGCGACGACGCGAAGATCACTTTCTTCTCTTCGCCCGTCATCGGCGAGTGGGAAATTTGCCCGCCTAACGTTGCCATGAGTCGTCTCCAAGTCCCTTGATATAGATGTGCGGCCGCCTTGGGTGGGCGGGCCTGTCGAGGATTATTGGTACGGAAACTTACGGCCGACTGACTCGCGCGTGCAAAACGACTGCAGGTTAACCCGCGCCGAACCGGTGGTTTTATGCGTCCATCGTGCAGTGAAGTGCTTTGATTTTCTGCTAAATCGCCGGTTTTGGCTCAATCGTGGCGTGCTGCGGCGGCGCCCGTCAGGGTTAATCCGGGGCGGCTTCGGCCAGCGGCAGGCTGACGCGCACGAGTGTGCCGGCGAGGCGCGGTGCGTGCTGGTAGACGTGATCGTCGAGCGTCAGCGTGCCGCCGTGCTGCGTGGCGATCTCGCGCACGATCGCGAGCCCGAGGCCGCTGCCGTCGCCTTCGCGGCCGAGGATCCGGTAGAAGCGCTCGACGACGCGCTCGCGTTCGGCGGCCGGGATGCCCGGCCCGGTGTCCTCGACTTCGAGATGCACGAGCCCCGCCGCGGGCTCGGCGCGCACGCGCACCGTGATGCGGCCGCCGTCCGGCGTGTAGCGGATCGCGTTGTCGATCAGGTTGCCGAGCATCTCGCGCAGCATCACCGGATTGCCGTCGACGTCGAGCCCCGCGTCGTCGGGCGGATCCGGCGGGCCTTCGTAGCCGAGATCCATCCGTTTCGCGAGCGCGGCCTGTACCCAGTCGCGCACCGCGCGCCGCGCGAGCGTGGCGATCTCGACCGGCTCGAACGTCAGCCCGCTCGCGCGGTTTTCGGCGCGCGCCAGCGCAAGCAACTGCGTGACGAGCCGCGCGGCCTGCTCGGAGCTGGTCGCGATCTGCTCGAGCGAGCGCTGCACGTCGGGCGGCACGGGGTGGCGCAGCGCGAACTCGGCCTGCGTGCGCAGGCCCGCGAGCGGCGTCTTCATCTGATGGGCGGCGTCGGCGATGAAGCGCTTCTGCAGCGCCATGTTCTGTTCGAGGCGCGCGAGCAGGTCGTTGAACGACGTGACGAGCGGCTCGATCTCGGGCGGCGCGCGTTGCGCCTCGACGGGCGACAGGTCGTCGGGCCGCCGCGCGCGGATGTGCGCCTGCAGCGCGTTGAGCGGCGCGAGCCCGCGCGACAGCCCGAACCAGACCAGCAGGATCGCGAGCGGCAGGATCACGAACTGCGGCAGGATCACGCCCTTGATGATGTCGTTCGCGAGCGCGTTGCGCTTGTCCAGCGTTTCGCCGACCTGCACGAGCACGGGCTGCGGGCTGCCCGCTTGCGGCAGCGCGACCGTCGTATATGCGACGCGCACGTCGTTGCCGCGCAGCAGGTCGTCGCGAAACATGACGACGCCCGGCGGCGGGCGGTCCTCGTCGCGCGGCAGCGGCATGTCGGCTTCACCCGCAACCAGCTCGCCGCGTGTGCCGAGCACCTGGAAGTACACGCTGTCGACGTTGTCCGCGCGCAGGAAGTCGCGGGTCTGCTCCGGCAGCGTCAGCTCGGCGACACCGTTCACCGGATGGATCTGCCGCGCGAGTACATAGGCGTTGGTCTCGAGCGCGCGGTCGAACGGGCCGTTCGCGATCGTCTTCGCGACCAGATAGGTGACGGCGATGCTCATCGGCCACAGCAGCAGCAGCGGCGCGAGCATCCAGTCGAGGATTTCGCCGAACAGCGAGCGCGGGCGCGGCGCCTCGGGCGTGTCGGTTTCGTCAGGCGGCGCGAACGGGTTCTCGTAGCGCGCGTCGCGCGCCTCGTCGGCGGCCGACGACGGCGCGCCGGTCGGATGGCGGGGGTGGGCCGGCGTGGCCATCGCGGCGACGCCCGGGTTCAGCGCAACGGCGTGCCGGCCACCGCGGGCTGGGGCGCTGCCGTGTCGGCCGGCGCGGCGGGCGCGACCTTCTCGAGGCAATAGCCGAGGCCGCGCACGGTCGAGATCCGTACGCCGCTGGGTTCGATCTTCTTGCGCAGCCGGTGCACGTAGACTTCGATCGCGTTGTTGCTGACTTCCTCGCCCCATTCACAGAGATGGTCGACGAGCTGTTCCTTCGACACGAGCCGGCCGATCCGCTGCAGCAGCACCTCGAGCAGGCCGAGTTCGCGGGCGGAAAGGTCGAGCACGTGATCGTTCGCATACGCGATCCGGCCGACCTGGTCGAACGCGAGCGAGCCGTGGCGCACGACGGTCGGGCCGCCGCCCGCGCCGCGCCGGGTCAGCGCGCGCACACGCGCCTCGAGCTCGTTGAGCGCGAACGGCTTGGCCATGTAGTCGTCGGCGCCGAGGTCGAGCCCCTTCACGCGCTCGTCGACGCTGTCGGCGGCCGTCAGGATCAGCACGGGGAGGTTGGAATTGCGGGCGCGCAGGCGCTTGAGCACGTCGAGCCCGGGCATTTTGGGGAGCCCGAGATCGAGGATCAGCAGGTCGAATGTCTGCATCGACAGCGCGGTATCGGCGTCGACACCGGTCTTCACGTGGTCGACCGCATAGCCCGATTGGCGGAGTGACCGGGTGAGGCCGTCCGCGAGTATGCTGTCGTCTTCCGCGATGAGAATTCGCATGGTGCTGACCGATGGCCGGCGGGGCGTTCACACCGGCCGGCTGTCTCCGAAGTTATTCGTGTACAACGCTCTGCATTGCGGGCTTGCACAAAACACTGTTTTTTTATACAGTGTCTGCATTCGTGGGCAGCGCTTGAAAGTGGCGCGCCTCTAACAGACGCTGCTCATCATAGCAAAGGACGATTCATGGAAGATAGCAAGAAGGGCTCCGGGATGACCGCCGAGAAGAGCAAGGCGCTGGCCGCCGCGCTTGCCCAGATCGAAAAGCAGTTCGGCAAGGGTTCGATCATGCGCATGGGCGACGGCGAGGCGACCGAGAACATCCAGGTCGTGTCCACGGGCTCGCTCGGTCTCGATATCGCGCTCGGCGTCGGCGGCCTGCCGCGCGGCCGGGTGGTCGAGATCTACGGTCCGGAATCGTCCGGTAAAACCACGCTCACGCTGCAGGTCATTGCCGAACTGCAGAAGCTGGGCGGCACCGCGGCGTTCATCGACGCCGAGCACGCGCTCGACGTTCAATATGCGGCGAAGCTCGGCGTGAACGTGCCGGAGCTGCTGATCTCGCAGCCGGACACCGGCGAGCAGGCGCTTGAAATCACCGACGCACTGGTGCGCTCGGGCTCGATCGACATGATCGTCATCGACTCGGTCGCGGCGCTCGTGCCGAAGGCCGAAATCGAAGGCGAGATGGGCGATTCGCTGCCGGGTCTGCAGGCCCGCCTGATGTCGCAGGCGCTGCGCAAGCTGACCGGCACGATCAAGCGCACGAACTGCCTGGTGATCTTCATTAACCAGATCCGGATGAAGATCGGCGTGATGTTCGGCAACCCGGAAACCACGACGGGCGGCAACGCGCTGAAGTTTTACTCGTCGGTGCGTCTCGACATCCGCCGGATCGGCTCGATCAAGAAGAACGACGAGGTGATCGGCAACGAAACCCGCGTGAAGGTCGTCAAGAACAAGGTGTCGCCGCCGTTCCGCGAAGCGATCTTCGACATCCTGTATGGCGAAGGCATTTCGCGTCAGGGCGAGATCATCGATCTCGGCGTGCAGGCGAAGATCGTCGACAAGGCGGGCGCTTGGTACAGCTACAACGGCGAGAAGATCGGCCAGGGCAAGGACAACGCGCGTGAATTCCTGCGCGAGAATCCGGAAATCGCACGCGAGATCGAGAACCGCATTCGCGAATCGCTTGGCGTGGTCACCATGCCCGACGGTGTAGTCCAGGACGAAGCCGAGGCGATGGACGAAGAAGAGTGATGGTCGGGCGCCGAGGTCAGGCTGGCGAGCCGGAGGAGAGCGACGCGCCCGAAACGGCGGGTCGCTCCGGCCGGCGAACCGAATCCTCGGGCGCCGAACGGCGGGGCGCAGGCAGCGATGCCGCGAACCGCACCGCGACGAGGGCATCCGACGATGCCCTCGTTTCGTTTGAGATTGCCGCACCGGACGATCCGTTCGACGACGATGAATCGTTCGACGCGCACGACCGCTCCCGCCGTCGTGTTTCCGGTGTCAGCTTTCCGGGTGATCGCGCAGCCGATGCATCGGCGCTGGCCAGGGAAGATGTTTATACGCGCAGCAGCCAGCATCCGCGCCGCACACGTCGCGCGTCGGGAGCTTCTTCCAGCACTGCATCAGGTGACGCTCCGGGCGCGACCGAGCGCAAGTCGTCGAAGCCTCAACGATCGCTGAAGGGCCGCGCGCTCGGCTATCTATCCCGCCGTGAATACAGTCGCACGGAACTGGCGCGCAAGCTCGCGCCCTACGTCGGCGAAGACGAATCCGTCGCCCCCGTGCTCGATGCGCTGGAACAGGAAGGCTGGCTGTCCGATGCGCGCTTTGCCGAGAGTCTCGTGCATCGTCGCGCGTCGCGTGTCGGCGTCGCACGCATCGTCAGCGAGCTGAAGCGACATGCGGTGGGCGACACGCTCGTCGAAGAGGTGAATGCGCAGCTCCGCGAGACCGAATGGGCGCGTGCGCAGGCGGTCTGGCGCAAGAAATTCGGTGCACTGCCGCAAACGCCGGCCGAGCGTGCGAAGCAGGCGCGCTTTCTCGCCGCGCGCGGCTTCTCGAGTGCGACCATCGTGAAGTTGCTGAAGGTCGGCGACGATTTCCTGGTCGACGACTGACCGCGCCGATCGCGCGCGTGGCGCGCGATTTTGCTGCAACGCAACCGCTTCTGGACAGGCGGGAATACCCGCCGTTGCGTCAAACTGTCTCAAATACCCAATATGCTAAAATCCACGGGTTTTCCTCTTCGGCCTCAACCTCCAGCATGCCGCTATCCGAGCCCGTGCCCCGTCAGTTGCGACATCAACGCGCAATCCGAGCGGAAGCTTACGAGCGCGGCGACGGCTTGTGGGACATCGAAGCCTGCCTGACCGACCACAAGCCGCGCGATGTCGCGCTTGCGTCGGGCATCCGGCCCCAGGGCCTGCCGATCCACGAACTCTGGCTGCGCGTGACTATCGATCGTGACCTCAATGTCGTCGACGCCGAAGCGTCTTCGGAATGGGTTCCCTATCCCGGTCACTGTCAATCCGCCGCTCCCGCCTATCGGGCCCTCATCGGGCTCAATCTCTTCCGCAATTTCCGCCGCAACGCGAACCGGCTGCTCGCCGGCGTCGCAGGCTGCTCCCATCTCACCGAATTGTGCGCCGTGCTGCCGACGGCAGCGATCCAGGCGTTCGCCGGTGACGTGTGGAACGTGCGCGAGGAGGGGGGCGAAGGGCCGGATCATGACGGCGTGCACGACGAAGCGCCTTTCCAGCTCGGCCGCTGCCGGGCGTTGCGGTTCGACGGCGAGGTCGTGCGGCAGTACTACCCGCGCTGGTATGGCGCGAGCCGGCCGGACGTGCCCGGTGAAGGCAGCACGAAGGAATGAACGGAAATCATTCGAAGAAGCGTCTAAAGCGACTTTTCATCCAACTCTCAGACTGAAGGGAATCACGCATGAAGATTCACGAGTACCAGGGTAAGGAAATCCTGCGGAAATTCGGAGTCGCGGTACCGCGCGGCAAGCCGGCGTTCTCGGTTGACGAGGCCGTCAAGGTGGCAGAAGAGCTCGGCGGCCCGGTATGGGTCGTGAAGGCTCAGATTCACGCAGGTGGCCGTGGCAAGGGCGGCGGCGTGAAGGTGGCGAAGTCGATCGAGCAGGTCCGCGAATACGCGAACCAGATCCTCGGCATGCAGCTCGTCACGCACCAGACGGGCCCGGAAGGCCAGAAGGTCAACCGTCTGATGATCGAAGAAGGCGCCGACATCAAGCAGGAACTGTATGTCAGCCTCGTCGTCGACCGCATCTCGCAGAAGATCGTGCTGATGGGTTCGAGCGAAGGCGGCATGGACATCGAAGAAGTCGCCGAAAAGCACCCGGAACTGATCCACAAGGTCATCGTCGAGCCGTCGACGGGCCTGCTCGACGCGCAGGCCGACGACCTCGCCGCGAAGATCGGCGTGCCGGCTGCTTCGATTCCGCAAGCACGCGCGATCCTGCAAGGCCTGTACAAGGCATTCTGGGAAACCGATGCATCGCTGGCTGAAATCAACCCGCTGAACGTCTCCGGCGACGGCAAGGTCACCGCACTCGACGCGAAGTTCAACTTCGACTCGAACGCGCTGTTCCGCCACCCGGAAATCGTCGCTTACCGCGACCTGGACGAAGAAGATCCGGCTGAGATCGAAGCGTCGAAGTTCGACCTCGCGTACATCTCGCTCGACGGCAACATCGGCTGTCTCGTGAACGGCGCAGGCCTGGCAATGGCGACGATGGACACGATCAAGCTGTTCGGCGGCGAACCGGCGAACTTCCTGGACGTCGGCGGTGGCGCGACCACCGAGAAGGTCACGGAAGCGTTCAAGCTGATGCTGAAGAACCCGGATCTGAAGGCGATCCTCGTGAACATCTTCGGCGGCATCATGCGCTGCGACGTGATCGCGGAAGGCGTGATCGCCGGTTCGAAGGCGGTGAACCTGAACGTGCCGCTCGTCGTGCGCATGAAGGGCACGAACGAGGACCTCGGCAAGAAGATGCTGGCCGATTCGGGCCTGCCGATCATCTCGGCGGACAGCATGGAAGAAGCTGCGCAGAAGGTCGTCGCGGCAGCCGCAGGCAAGTAAGCGCGCGCTAATGAACACGCATGGCGGCGCGGTTCATACGCGACGCCAATCGAACAGAGGTCAAAATACATGTCGATTCTGATCAACAAGGACACGAAGGTCATCACGCAGGGCATTACCGGCAAAACCGGTCAGTTCCATACGCGCGCCTGCCGTGAATACGCAAACGGCCGCGAAGCATTCGTCGCGGGCGTGAACCCGAAGAAGGCCGGCGAAGATTTCGAAGGCATTCCGATCTACGCGAGCGTCAAGGAAGCGAAGGCCGAAACCGGCGCGACCGTGTCGGTCATCTACGTTCCGCCGGCAGGCGCAGCCGCTGCGATCTGGGAAGCGGTCGAAGCCGACCTGGATCTCGCGATCTGCATCACGGAAGGCATCCCCGTGCGCGACATGATCGAAGTGAAGGACCGCATGCGTCGCGAAGGCCGCAAGACGCTGCTGCTCGGGCCGAACTGCCCGGGCACGATCACGCCGGACGAACTGAAGATCGGCATCATGCCGGGTCACATCCACCGCAAGGGCCGCATCGGCGTCGTGTCGCGTTCGGGCACGCTGACGTATGAAGCGGTTGCCCAGCTGACGGCACTCGGCCTGGGCCAGTCGTCGGCAGTCGGTATCGGCGGCGACCCGATCAACGGTCTGAAGCACATCGACGTGATGAAGATGTTCAACGACGATCCGGATACGGACGCAGTCGTGATGATCGGCGAAATCGGTGGTCCGGACGAAGCCAATGCGGCAGAGTGGATCAAGGACAACATGAAGAAGCCGGTGGTCGGCTTCATCGCTGGCGTCACGGCGCCTCCGGGCAAGCGCATGGGCCACGCCGGCGCGCTGATCTCGGGCGGTGCGGATACGGCCGAAGCGAAGCTGGAAATCATGGAAGCGTGCGGCATCACCGTGACGCGCAACCCGTCGGAAATGGGCCGTCTGCTGAAGAAGGCGCTGTAATATTTCCCCTGGGTTCGTCCTGCAGAAAACGCCGGCTTTGCCGGCGTTTTTTGTTATGCTCGCGCAATGAATTCGTAAGCACCGGGCATGCATCGCGCATGTGCCGGCGATGAACCGGGCCGCCCGCCGGCGGCCGCCGTCCTGCCCGTCACGCCATGCTCGAATTCCTGACGTCGCTCCACTGGGGCGCCGTTCTCCAGATCATCATCATCGATATCCTGCTCGGCGGCGACAACGCGGTCGTGATCGCGCTCGCGTGTCGCAACCTGCCGCCGAACCAGCGGTTGCGCGGCGTCATCTGGGGCACCGCGGGGGCGATCCTGCTGCGTGTCGCGCTGATCACGTTCGCGGTCGCGCTGCTCGACGTGCCGTTCCTGAAGCTCGGCGGCGGGTTGCTGCTGCTGTGGATCGGCATCAAGCTGATGGCGCCGGCCGGCGACGCGCACGACGACATCAAGCCGGCCAGCCGGCTGTGGGACGCCGTGAAGACGATCGTGATTGCCGATGCGGTGATGAGCCTCGACAACGTGATCGCGATCGCGGGCGCGGCCGAACAGGCCGACCCGTCGCACCGGATCGCGCTCGTGATCTTCGGGCTCGTCGTCAGCGTGCCGATCATCGTGTGGGGCAGCACGCTGGTGCTGAAGCTGCTCGACCGCTTCCCGATCTTCGTGGCATTCGGCGCCGGCCTGCTCGGCTGGATCGCGGGCGGGCTGATCGTGAATGACCCGGTGGGCGACCGCTGGCCGGTGCTCGATACGCCGGAGGCCCTCTATGGTGCGAGCATCGCGGGCGCGCTGTTCGTCGTGGCGATCGGTTACACGCTCAGGAAGCGCCGCGACGTACCGCGCGCGCACTGACATTGGCCGTCCGGCCGACTGCCGGATTCACGGCCCGCTGGCTACGATCGAGACGCCTGCCTTTACCGGCAGGCGTTTTTCGTTTCCGGAGCCTGCCATGTTCGAAGCCTTTTCCATTTCCCTGTTCCGTCGCGTGGCCGCCGATCTGCGGCGCGCGAACCGGCCGTCGCCGCGCTGGCGGCCGGCCGGCTTCACGCTGATCGAACTGATGATCGTGCTGGCGATCGTCGGTGTGATCGCGGCCTATGCGATTCCCGCGTACCAGGATTACCTTGCGCGCTCGCGCGTCGGCGAAGGGCTCGCGCTTGCGTCGTCCGCGCGGCTCGCCGTCGCCGACAACGCCGCAAGCGGCGCGAGCCTCGACGGCGGCTACAGCCCGCCGGCCGGCACCCGCAACGTCGAATCGGTTGTGATCGACGGCGAGACCGGCCAGATCACGGTCGCGTTCACCACGCGCGTCGCCGCTGCCGGCAGCAATACGCTGGTGCTCGTGCCGTCCGCGCCCGACAAGGCCGACGCGCCCACCGCGCGCGTGCCGCTCAAAAAGGGCGCGATGCAGGCCGGCACGATCGCGTGGGAGTGCTTCGCCGCCGGCAAGGGGGCGTCATCGCTGCCCGCGCCGGGGGCCGGGCCGCTGCCGGGCGACGCGGCGACGCTGCCCGCGAAATATGCGCCGGCGGAGTGTCGCGCTTAGTGTCGGTAGGGGGAGCCGGGCGGCGCGGGCAGCGTGCCGGCCGCCTCGTCAGCTGGCCGGGGCGGCCACCCGGCGTCGGGGCGCGGCGCGAAGGCCCCGCACAGAGGAGGGAAAGTTTTGTATAGTGCGCCGGTTGCTGACATCCGGTTCGCTCATGCCTTCTACTTTTTCCCGTTCGTTGCCGCTCGTTGCGCTGGCTGTCGCCCTGATCGTGCCGTACGCGATCACGAATCACACGTATCCGATCCCGACCTTCTATTCCGAGTTTTCCGCGCTGGTGCTGTATCTGCTGGTGGGGGTGTCCGTCGTGCTGCTCGCGCGCACGGGCCGCCCGGCCGAGCCGTTTGCGGCGCCGGCCGCGTTCGTCGCACCGCTCGGGTTCGCGGTGGTACTCATCGCGCAGGTCGCGCTGATCCCGCTCAAGGTGCCGTCGATGAACTGGCTGGCGGTCGGCTATCTCGCCGCCGCGCTGGTCGCGATGCAGGCCGGCTATGCGCTCGCGCGCGACGGGCTGGCCGAGGCCGTGTCGCGGATGATGGCCGGCGCGCTGCTCGTCGGCGGCGTGTTCGCGGTCGGAACGCAGATCGTGCAGTTGTTCCACCTCGAGTCGGCGCTGTCGCCGTTCGTCGTGGTGTACAACGTCGCGGTCGATCGCCGTCCGTACGGCAACATGGCGCAGGCGAACCATCTGGCCAGCTACATCGCATTCGCGCTCGCGGGCGCGCTGTATCTCGTGCAGACGCGTCGGCTCGCGGTATGGGCGTGGCTCGCGCTGTCGATCGTGCTGTCCGTCGGTCTGGCGCTGACGGTGTCGCGCGGGCCGTGGCTGCAGGTCGCGGTGATGGTCGTCGCGGGCTTCTGGATGGCGTGGCTCGAATCGCGCCGCGCGCCGGGCAATGCGCGTGCGTGGGCGATCCCGGTCGTGCTCGCGGTGGCGTTCATCGCGGTGAACGTCGCGGTGCGCTGGGCGAACGTCCACTACCACCTGGGTCTCGCGGAATCCGCGGCCGACCGGATGCGTGACGCGGGACAGATCGCGCCGCGCCTCGCGCTGTGGAAGTACGGGCTCGCGATGTTCCGCGAACATCCGCTGCTCGGTGTCGGCTGGGGCGAATTCCCGTCGCACCAGTTCGCGCTCGTGCGCTCGCTCGGCGGCGTCGAGATCGCGAACAACTCGCACGACATCTTCATCGACCTGCTCGCGAAGTCCGGCCTCGTCGGCCTGGGCGTGCTCGTCGTCGCGCTCGTGACGTGGTTCGTGCGCGCGGTGCGCGCGCCGCAGTCGAGCATGCGCGTGTTCGGCTTCGCGCTGATCGGCATCCTGCTGATGCATGCGCTGGTCGAGTATCCGCAGCAGTACATGTTCTTCCTGTTGCCGGCCATGTTCGTGATCGGGCTGCTCGAGGTGAAGTCGCTGCGCATCCTGCCGGGGCGTGCGGCATTCGGGCTGTTCGCAGTGTTGTCGGTCGGCGGTGTGCTGGCAGCGGTGCCGGTGCTGCGCGACTACCAGCGTGCGGAAGTGCTGTATTACGGCAGCGATCCGGCTGCGCAGTACCGCGATGCGCCGTCGCTGCTGTTTGGCGCGTGGGGTGAATACGGTGCGGCCACGCTCCTCCCGATTTCCGCGGACGATCTGCCGGCCAAGCTTGCCGCCCATGAGCGCGCGATCGCGCTGCTGCCCGGGGAGACGGTGCTGCGCCGCTATGCGGTGCTGCAGGCGCTGGCCGGCCGCGAGGCCGACGCGCTCGACACCGTCGCGCGCCTGCACGTGTTTGCGAAGGAGTTGAAGGACTGGCCGCAGCAACTAGCCGCGCTGTACAAGCTGTGCGATGCGCAGCCGGCGCTGAAGCCGTTCAAGGCGGCGGTCGTCGCGAAATACGGCGAAGTTCCGGCCGATGCGGCCGATGACGAGGACGACGACGATTCGGATTGATGCGCGCAGCGCCTGCCGGAACGGGGAATTCCGGCATGTGCCGCGCCGTGCGGGAGCAGCGGTGCGCGTCGGGCATTGCGCCCGGCGCGAACCCGGCGATTTCGGCCGCACATCGATTACCTCGCGGATCGCGTGGATTCGGGCCGAAGGCCCGGCGATTCGCGTCAACCATTGTCAAATCGCCGCCGCTCGCCGGGCCGCGCGTGCACAATGCGCGAAAGCGCTTGCTTGCCGATCCGTGTGAGGCGAGGGCAGCGCGAACACAGGCAACATCCCGGTCACCCGGGAAGTCCGCCACGCAGGATCGCGGCCGAGCATCGATCGGCCGTGCGGCCGTAACGGGGCGCCGGTCCGATGGCCGCGGCGCAGTGTGACGCATGCGGTGCGGCCGGGCGACGTGTTCCGGTGCGCGGCGCGTGCGTTCGGAACAGTGCTGAAGAACGATATTCGACCATGGCTATTCGCTCGACCTACCTGATCCTGCCCGCCGTCGCGATGCTGTTTTCCGGCTGCGCGATGCTGACGTCGTCGCAGGAAAGCAAGCTGACGTGCCATATTCCGCGCGCCGTCTATCCGGAAACCGCGAAGCCGCTCACGCGCCCGGCGACCGTGCTCGTGCGCGCGCTGATGACGACGTCCGGCGAAGCGCAGAACGTCACCGTGACGACGAGCAGCCGCAATGCGGCGGCCGACCGTGCGGCTGTCGACGCGATGACGCACGCGACCTGCGTGCAGACGGGTGCGACGGCGAACCCGTTCCTGCTGACCCAACCGTTCGTGTTCGAGCCGCAGCGCGGCCAGTGATGCGTGGGCACCGTGGCCGGCGGAGTGCGTGCGGCCAAGGCCATCGTGCGCGAGACAGGTCGCTGCGGTTCGCGATCGTGACGATCGCGCAGCCTCGGTGAGGGCCGGCCGCCGAGGCGGCTGGCGGGCGATCAGAAGGTCCGTTTCTTCAGCGTATAGGCGTGCAGCCAGTACAGCGTGTTGGTCTGCGCGTCGAAGTAGCCGCCCTGTGCGGTCTTGTCTGTCGTTTTATTCCATGACTTGCCGGCGTCGGTGCTGCTGAACGTCAGGTCGATCGGTGCGCCGCCGCCGGTACCGCCGCTTCCGGAGTTCGGATCGGTTGCATAGACGAGCAGGAGGCCGTTTCGACCGATGCTCATGCTGTCGAGCGTGAGCTTCTCGTCGAAGGTGCGCAGTTGCTGCACGGACTCGGGATGGTCGTTCGTCCACGTGGAAATGGCGCCTGTCCGGCGGCCGTTGTCGTGATCCTCGCCGTTTTGTGGCGCGTCGAGATGCGACAGCGTGTACACCGAATAACGTGATCCCGATTCCGGCGTAGTGTCGAGCGCAGTGATGACCTGACCCGGCAGTACGGTATCCGTCACGAATGCGTGCTGCCCCCAATCGAGCCGGTCGACTACGCTGTGAGCCGGTGCTTCGGCAGTCTGTCCGACATGGTAGGCGATTCGCAGAACACCGTCCGGGCCGAGGCTGATTGCATTGAAATCGTGGCGCGTCTCGCTGCCGACGTGTGCATTGGCCGGCACATCGATCGCCTGCCACGTGTTTCCGCCGTCCGAAGTCCGCCATACGCGTGGCCCCCAGCCGGCCGCGTAGCCGCGCTGTGGATCGAGAAAGAGCAGGCGGCCGATGTTCTGGTTTGCAGGCCATGGCAGTTGCGACCAGGTCCGGCCGCCATTGGTCGATTTCCACAGCCGGGTGGTTTGCGGCGCGTCGCCGCCTTGTGCCTCGGGAGCCTTGTAGTTCATCCATGACGTACTGATGAACTGAACGGTCCAGTCGGGCGAGTACCACCAGGCGGCATCCTGGCCGACCTGCTGGAATTGGCGCTTCATCCCGCCGTCGATGGTGCCGCGGAAGAAGCTGATCGTCATGCGGTTCAGCAACTCGCCGGTGTCGTTCATCCACGCTTCGGTCGGCTCGGGCCGCTGCGGCTCGTTCGATTCGGCCTGGGGCTTGAACGTCACTTCGGGATTGGCGAGCTTGACACTCATCACCTCATTGCCCTTGATGCGGAAGTTGCCGCCACCATATGGCGCGTCGTCCCGCATGAAGCTTGTCGATATCGTCTCCCAGCCTGTCGTCATGTTTAAGTACCCGTATGTTGCAATGGCCAGGGCAACGAGGCCACCGGCGATCCATTTCCAGCGCTTGTGTTTTCGCATGTCACTTTTTCAGCAAACGTTCGAGCGCGCGGTTGACTTCATCGGCCGCATCCGTGCCCCACTCGCGTGCCTTGTCGACCGCATCCTGGCTCCATTCGCGCGCTTTTGCCTTGGCGACGGGGATGCCCGCGTCCAATGCCTGTTGGCGCGTGCGCGCGTCGCCCCATTCCTCGATGTTCGGCCGCCTGCCGATCTTGACTAGATCCGAGACCGGCAGGCCGGCCAGCCCTCCGTCCAGATACGCCAATGGGTGAGTGACGAAGGCGAAGGTCTTGAACGTTTCTCCGTCCTTG
Source organism: Burkholderia sp. HI4860 (assembly GCF_002223045.2). Lineage (NCBI taxonomy): Bacteria > Pseudomonadati > Pseudomonadota > Betaproteobacteria > Burkholderiales > Burkholderiaceae > Burkholderia > Burkholderia sp. HI4860. Next base: position 2,503,804 of record NZ_NKFO02000003.1, read on the forward strand.
TCCAGTTCCAGTTCGTATCGCTTCACCTGCATCGAGAGCTTGCCGTTTCCTGGTTTCGCGCTTTTGATTGCGATCTGGTTTCCCTGCATGTTCTGGTACAGCCCGATCTCGATGTATTTCTGGAGCCACCACCGCGCGCTATCCAGCCATTTCTTTCCTTTTGCCGTGAGGGTGGGGTAGAGATTGGTGCCGTAATCCGAGCAATAGTAGTAGCCGTAGCTCACATAGTAAGCAGGCGGCTTATGCCCGCACCCGATATGACGCATCATGAAATTGCCGTGGCGGGACCAGTCCGAATCGATGCTTTTCGGCTTGAGCAGGTTCTCCCGCCGGTGCAGCAGTTCATGGACGACTTTCTTGTCTTTCCACGGATCCCATGACGTGGCAAATTTCTTGACGGTCTCCCATGCGCTCGACATGCTGACCTTCTCGACCGTTTCCCAGTACTCGCCGTGAAGCGGAAGGTAGTAGAACGGGCAAGTGCCAATGATGGAATCGGCGGCCGGCGTGACATGCTTGTCGCAGATGCTGATCTGCACCTTCGGCCGATCCTTGTACCCGGTCGGCGTCAGCATCCCCGCGCCGGTACCTAGCACGTTGTCCTTCTGTTGTCCGTCAGCCATTCGATTTCCCTAGAAACTTGACGACGACGTCATGCGGCACGTGGCTCTGCGTGAGCCCCGTCTCGCCTGCCGCGTTGGTGACGCCTTCCGAGATCAGCGTGCCGTTCGAGAACATCTGGTATCGCGTGTTCGCGACCGGAATGTCGGTTCCGGCCCAGTGCGCGATGAACGCCTGGTCGTAGTTGCCGCTCGAGTTCGGCAGCGTCGGCATGGTTTGCGACAGGTGGGTGGGGCCGCTGAACGCATGCTGCGCGCCCTTGATGTCGATCTTGCCGGGCGCGTGCACCTCGATGTTGCCGTTCGCGATGCGGATATAGGCGCCGCCGGACGTCAGCAGGATTTCCTTCGCCGCGGCACCTTCGATCGATTGCGTGACGGCGATCAGCTTCAGCGCCTTCTGCGCGGTCAGCTCGATGTTGTCCGCGTGCGCCTGGATCTCCACCTTGCCCTTGCCGGCGAACAGCTTCATCCCCGCGTTCTGCGCGAACAGGCTGATCCGGTCGAGGACGCTCGCGATCAGCGACTTCCCGGCCGCGACGTGCGTGCTCTGTCCGCTGACGAGGTTGACGTGCTGGTCCGCGGCGAACTGCACCGATTGCTGGGTCGACAGCGCGATGCCGGCCGGGCTGCCGAACAGCATCACGGGTTCCTTGAACGCATTGGCGCTGCCGGTTCCGCCGCCGCCGGTTCGCCCGCCCGACGCGCTGCCGCTCATGCTGTTCTGCGTCGCATCGGTGAACTGCTTCAGCGCCGCATGACCGGGGTCGAGGGACTCGCCCTGATGCTGCACGCTGACCCCCGACATCGCTTCCATCAGGCTTTCCGCGGTGACGAGCTGCTGTTGCGTCTCCTGGACGTCGAGCGGCTGGCTTGCCGGTTGTTTCGGATGCGTGGTGACGTACAGGCCGCGGTTCGCCCGAACCGCGCCGAAGGCGTCGGAGCGCAGGTCGAACCCGCTGCCGAGGTAGCTGCCGCGGTTGTTGCCCGTGTGGTCGATCAGGTAGCCGAGGTGCAGGTGCGTGTTGGCCTGGCTGCTGTACAGGTGCACGCGGTTCTGCGCGGTCGCGTCGTCGAGCACCAGCTGGTTGTAACCGGCGCCCGCGTATTCCTTCGATCGGTACCCGGACAGGATGCCGTTGCTGTGCCATTGCGGGCGCGTTGCCCCGTTGTACAGCTTCCCGACGACGATCGGACGGTCGCAGTCGCCGCCGAGGAAATCGACCAGCACTTCCTCGCCGCTGCGATGGGGGTGCACGGCGCCATAGCCGTTGCCCGAATCCGATGCCGCGGCGCGCAACCAGCACGAGGCCTTCTCGTCGCCGTCGTTGACGCGATCCCAGTGGAAACGGACCTTGATCCGGTTGAGTGCGTCGGTATGGACTTCCTCGCCTTGCGGCGCGACGACGATCGCTGACTGCAGATGCATCGGCGGTTTAGGGTGTTCGAACGGGCTGCGGAACGGTACCGTGGTGCGCTGCGCTTCGATGCTGACCTGGAAAACGCCCGCGCTGCCGTCCGGATGCCGGACATGCAGCAGGTCGGCGCCGCCGGCCTGCACGAGGTCGTCGATTTCGGCCTGCAGGCTGTGCGGGAATCCGGCCTGTCGATCAGAGACGGGCAGGTTGTTCGCGATCAGCCACGCCGTTTCGATCACCGCGAAGCGGCGCTGGCCGGCATCGTCCTTGTCGTGTTCGGGGTGATCCGCCAACTCGAACGTGCGTCCCGCGTCCATGCGCCGGACGCCACCGATACCGTGAAAACGCTTCGCGAACGACTCCTGTTCCTCCATCCAGATCTTGGAAAGATGGTCGCCGCGAGACTGTTCGGGGTACGTGTACGCCCCGGTGTATTCGTAGATTTCGAGTTGCTGCGGCAGGTCGCCCTGGTTCGCGATCGTCGGCAGGTGGGTCGCCTTCGGATTCGATGCGGTGGGCGGCTGCTTGTAGTCGAACGTGCGCGTCGTGCGCGCAACGCTGCGCAGCGTGCGCGTGCCGGAGAACTGGACGAGCGTGTCGGCTTCGTCGTGTGCGCCGGCGTGATGAAAGCGCAGGGTCTGCGGCGCCAGGGCGGGCAGTGCGTCGATCCGGTCGACGATGACGAGCTTGTGCGACTTGCCGTCCTGCGCCTGCTCCCAGAAACCGTACAGGCCTTCCGATTCCATCAGGCGGTGCACGAAGTTCCAGTCGTCCTCGTATTGCATGCAGAACGAACGGGACGGCAGCGGCTGGTAAAGCCTGAAGTCGAAACAGCCCTTGGCCTGCTGATGCTGGTTCAGGACGTCGGCGATGATCTCGTCGGCGGACTTGTCCTGCCAGATGCGCTGGTCGCGACGGAACTTCAGGAAGTGCAGGAACGATGCGAAGACGAGCTGGTAGTGCGTGAGCCCGCTGTCCGACCCGAGCCGGCGGGCAGCGTGCACGTACCCGTGGTGCGGCGCGTACGACTTGTCGGCCTGCTGGATCCGCAGCGTCACCGGCTGTGCGATCAGCTTCTTGAGTTCGATGTCATCGGATACCGACACGGCGTCGACCGTAAACTCGAAATGACGCCCGAGCCGGGATCGCCCCTTGACGCGGTGGGGCAGCAGGACGTCGGGGCCGAGCGGCGTCTCCAGTTTGACGAGTCGCTCGTCCTGGATCGGCCCGGCCAGCAGTGCGCTTCTCAATGCTTGCGAATTCATCACCCGTGCTCGCTTTTTTGATACTGGGTCGCACGCTCTCTCGTGCGGAATCCGGTAATTGTATGAGATAAGCGACGGATATCTCGAATTTGCCCTTCAACGGCATTTCAAATTTGGTCGGATCATCGGCCCGACGGGCAAGGCGCGCAGGTTATCAGGCCGGGCAATGGCAGGCCGTTAGCGGTTCTGGCCGGATCGACCGCCGCAGGGCCGCTCAACCCGCCGGTTCCTCAGCCTTCCAGTCCCCCGACTTCCCGCCGCGTTTCTCGCGCACGCTCACGTCGGTGATCACCATCCCGCGATCGACGGCCTTGCACATGTCGTAGACGGTCAGCAGCCCGACCTGCACGGCGGTCAGCGCTTCCATCTCGACGCCGGTGCGCCCGAACGTCTCGACCTGCACAACGCAGTGGACGCCCAGCAACGCGTCGTCGAGTTCGAACTCGACGGCCACGCGCGTCAGCGCGAGCGGATGGCACAGCGGGATCAGGTCGGCCGTGCGCTTGGCGCCCTGGATGGCCGCGATGCGCGCGACGCCGAGCACGTCGCCTTTCTTGGCCTTGCCGTCGCGGATCAGCGCGAACGTGGCCGGCAGCATCCGGATCGTGCCGCGCGCGATCGCGATGCGTTGGGTTTCCTGCTTGCCGCCGACGTCGACCATGTGCGCATGGCCGGCGGCGTCGAAATGGGTGAGTCCTGACATGTCTTCCTCTAGTGGAACGGCGGGCGCGAGCACGTACCGCGATCGCGCATCGCGATTGGCCGGGGCCTCGCATCCCGTCTCTGCGCCCCGATCCGATCCAACGGTTCAACGGGCGCCTATCATAGCAGTGGCATTCTCGGCGCCGGGTGTGCAGATGGCGCCGATGCCGCACGGGACAGTCACGCTGCCGCCGGTACAATGACCCGAATATTCGGACCAAACGCCGCGATGCGCGCCGGGCGCGCGGGACGGCGTCGCTTTCATCCTGCCATGCGTGTCAAACAGTTGCTTGCCGTGTCGCTGTCGGTGGCGCTCGCATGGCCGCCGAGCGGCCATGCGCAGAGCGCGTCCGCGCCGCCGCTCGAATCGGCGGCCGGCGGCGCGCGGTCGATTTCCACCGTGCCGTCCGGCATCGCGGCCGGCGTGTTCGGTACCTACGGCGGCGCGGAGAGCCGGTTTTCGGACGTGGGCGGCGCGTCGGCGCCGGCCGCGAGCCTGCGCGCGCCGCTTCGCGCGCTGGAGTTGCCCGACCTGGGCGACGGCTCCGGCGGTTCGCTGACGCCTCAGGCCGAGCGCCGGCTCGGCGAGCGCGTGATGCGCGAAGTGCGGCGCGATCCCGACTATCTCGACGACTGGCTCGTGCGCGACTACCTGAACGCGATGGCGGCGCGGCTCGCGGCCGCAGCGGCCGCGCGCTTCATCGGCGGCTACACGCCGGACTTCGACCTGTTCCCGGTGCGTGATCCGCAGATCAACGCGTTCTCGATGCCGGGCGGCTTCATCGGGATCAACAGCGGCCTCGTCGTCACGACACAGACGGAGTCGGAACTCGCGTCGGTGGTCGGCCACGAGATGGGGCACGTGCTGCAGCGGCACATCGCGCGGATGATCGGTGCGAACGAGAAGACCGGCTATACGGCGCTCGCGACGATGCTGCTCGGCGTGCTGGCCGGCGTGCTCGCGAGAAGCGGCGACCTCGGCAGTGCGATCGCGGTGGGCGGGCAGGCATATGCGGTGGACAACCAGTTGCGCTTCTCGCGTTCGGCCGAGCGCGAGGCCGATCGCGTCGGCTTCCAGTTGCTCGCGGGCGCGGGCTATGACCCGTACGGGATGCCGGGCTTCTTCGAGCGGCTCGACCGCGCGTCGATGGGCGATGCGGGCGTGCCGGCGTACGCGCGCACGCACCCGCTGACCGGCGAGAGGATCGCCGACATGGAGGATCGCGCGCGCCGCGCGCCGTACCGGCAGCCGCGCCAGTCGCCCGAATACGGGTTCGTGCGCGCGCGGCTGCGCGTCCTGCAGAACCGCGCGCCGACCGACATCGCGGCCGAGGCGCGGCGGATGCAGGTCGAGATCGACGATCGCACCGCGCCGAACGTCGCGGCGAACTGGTACGGCATCGCACTCGCGGATGCGCTGCTCGGCGAGTACGACGCAGCCGGCAAGGCGCTCGCGTCGGCACGCAGTGCGTTCGACGCGCGCGAGCGGCGCGAGGACGATCCGGCGACGAGCTCGCCGAGTCTCGACGTGCTGGCCGCCGACATCGCGCGTCGCGCGGGCCGGGCCGACGAGGCGGTGCGGCTCGCGGCGCTCGCGCAGCGGCGCTGGCCGGCGTCGCACGCGGCGATCGTCGCGCATCTTCAGGCGCTGATCGCCGCGCGCCGCTTCGCGGAAGCGCAGGCGCAGGCCCGCGCGCAGGCGAAGGCCGACCCCGAGCAGCCGGACTGGTGGGACTATCTCGCGAAGGCGAGCGACGGCAAGGGTGACCTGCTGGCGCGGCGCCGCGCACTCGCGGAGAAGCTCGCGCTCGACGGCGCGTGGCCGTCGGCGATTCGCCAGCTGAAGGAAGCGCGCGACGCGAAGGACGTGTCGTTCTACGAGCAGTCGATGATCGGTGCGCGGCTGCTGGAATTCGAGGCGCGCTACAAGGAAGAGCGCGAGGACGAGAAGAACGGCCGCGGGTAGCGGCCGATACGCGGGAAGCGCGGGCGCGGCCGCTACCGCTGCGGGTCAGTTGCCGCCGTCAGCCGTATTGCGGGCCTGTTGCGCCGGGCTGGCGACGTAGCCGAACCGCGCCGGCACGTCCGCACCGACGATGCTGCCGAGCGGCAGTGTGCGGCCGTCGCGCCAGTGCAGCACGGGCGGCGCGGCATCGAAATCGGCGTGATCGGCGAACAGCCCGAGATCGTGATCGTGCAGCGCCGCGATGCGCGGCGGCGTGCCGGCCGCGCGAAACAGCACGCCGCCTGCGTCGTCGAGCCAGGCTTCGTCCGGTTCGAACGGCATGCCGGTCTGGTCGGTGAGCGTGAGCTGCCCGTCGCGCTCGGCGAGCCGGACGACCCACGGCGTATAGGCGAGCTCGACGTACACGCGCTGCGGCCCGTTCTGGAAGAACCACTGGCCCTGTGCATCGCATTCGTAGTTGCGGCCGATGAACGCGTTCAGCGCCGCATGCCGGATCGGCGAGCCGAGTTCGCCCGCCGCCTGCGCCGCGTCGTCGCGCAGCCGCCATTCGCCGCGCCGGTCGAGCAGCAGCCAGCCGGTGCAGTGCGGCACGTTCGGCCACTTGGCGAGGGCCTGCCTGACGATGTCATCCATGGTCGACGAATTTGGAGCAATAGCCGAACACCCGCGCCGACAGCCAGTCGAGACGGCCGGGAAACGGCCCGGTCATGAATCCCGCGTGCCCGCCCGCCGCGGGCTGGTCGAGCTCGACGGCCGGCGAGACGTCGGCCGGGCCCGGTAGCGCCGATTCAGGCAGGAACGGGTCGTTGCGGGCGTTGAGGATCAGCGTCGGCACGTCGATCGCCGGCAGCAGCGGCCGTGTCGTCGCTTTGGTCCAGTAGTCGTCCGCGTTCGCGAAACCGTGCAGCGGCGCGGTCACGATCTCATCGAAGTCACGCATCGTCACGGCCTGCAGCATCGCTTCGCGGTCGAACAGCCCCGGGTACTGGTCGAGCTTCGCGAGTGCCTTGCGCTTGAGCGTCTTCAGGAAGCTGCGCGTGTAGACCATCGCAAAGCCTTGCGACAGCGCGCGCCCGCCGGCGTGCACGTCGATCGGCGTCGAGATCGCAGCGGCCGCCCGCACGATCGACGTGTCGCTGCGATGCTCGCCGAGCCAGCGCAGCAGCACATTGCCGCCGAGCGACACACCGGCCGCGACGAGCGGCCCGCGATGCTGCGCGGCAAGCCGGCGCAGGATCCAGTCGACCTCGGCGCTGTCGGCGAGATGGTAGAAGCGCGGCTGGCGGTTGATCTCGCCGCTGCAACTGCGGAAATGCGGCACGACGGCGTGCCAGCCCTTCGCGCGCGCGGCGGCCATCATCGCGAGCGCGTAGTGCGAGCCGGAGCTGCCCTCGAGGCCGTGGAACAGCACGAACAGCGGCGCATCGGGCCGCGGCGCGGCGCTGTCGAGATGCGCGACCCAGTCGAGATCGATGAAGTCGTGATCGGGGGTTTCCCATCGCTCTCGTCGGTAAGCGACGACGGGACGCCGCGCGAACAGCGCGGGCACGATGGTTTGCGCATGGCTGTTGGGCAGCCAGCGTGGTGCGCGATAGCGCAGTAGGTCGTCGTCGGGGGCCGGGGCCCCGGTCAGCGGCGAGGTGGGCGGAGAAGCCGTACTCATGATCGCCCCGCGTATGCGTTGCTTCGTCTTTTCGTCAGTGCAGCGGACCCTGCCCATGACGGATCTTCGCGGCGAATTGTCCGGCCGCCTGTTCGGGAATCGGGCTCGCGTGAATATGCGCGATACGCCACTCGCCACGCTCGTGAATCATCACGTACGTCGCGAACACCATGTCGGGTTCGGCCGTCAGGTCGGCCTGCTGATGCGCTTCGGCGATCGTATAGACGACCGTGCCGAGGCTATCGTACACGCGGATGTCGAGCGGCTCGATCGTCACGGGGCGCGTGGCGAGCCGGTTGGCGAGCCCGCTGCGGATCTGGTCGAGGCCGTGCAGATGCTCGCCGTCCGCCCATACGCAGCTGGCGAAATCCTCGTCGATCCACAGTCCCAGCAGCGCGTCGAGATTGGCATCGGCGACGGCCTGGTAGTAGGCGTTCAGCGTATCGGCGGCGGCTTCGAAGAGGCGGGCAAAACGTGGCATCGGGGTTATCTCTCGCGCGCGTCGCGCGCCGTATTCAGCACGGCGGCCCGGATGGAGCCGCCGTACACCGGTGAATCGGATTGCCCGGCGCGCCGTGCGACGCTGCCGGCCAGGGTCAGCGCTGCCCGACGAGCATGCCGCGCAAATCGCCGAATACCTGCTCGGGACCGAGTTCGCGCAGGCACTTCAGGTGGCCGAGCGGGCACTCGCGTTCGAAGCAGGGACTGCATTCGAGATGAAGCCATTGTACCTTCGCCAGGTCCGACAGCGGAGGGGTGTGGCGCGGATCGGTCGATCCGTACAGCGCGACGAGCGGCCGGCGTAGCGCGGCGGCAACGTGCATCAGCCCCGAATCGTTGGTCACCACCGCGTTCGCGCGCGCGATCAGCGCGCACGCCTCCGACAGCGACGTCTGTCCGCACAGGTTGCGCACGTTCGGCGCGTGGTCGGCGATCGCCTGCGCGGCCGCGGCGTCCTTCTGCGAGCCGAGCGCGACGATCTGCGTGTACGGGAACGACTGGTGGACGATGGTGGCGAGCGACGCGAAGTGCTCGGGCGGCCAGCGCTTGGCCGGGCCGTATTCCGCGCCCGGGCAGAACACGACGAGCGGCTTGCGCGTATCGAGATTGAAACGGGCGGACACGCGCGCCGTCTCGTTGAGATCGGCGTCGAGGCGCGGCGCGGGCAGCGTCTTCATCGACTCGGGCAGCTTCGCGCCCGGCGCATACGCGAGCGCCGCATAGTGGGCCGTCATCGGCGGCCGCTCGCCCGATTTGTCCGGGTTCGCGTGCCGCACGTTCAGCAGCCCGTAGCGGTGCTCGCCCGTGTAGCCGACCCGCAGCGGGATGTTCGCGAGCCACGGGATCACCGCGGATTTCAGCGAATTCGGCAGCACGTACGCCGCGTCGTAGCCGACGTCGCGCAGGTCGCTCGCGAGCTGCCAGCGGCGCAGCAGCTGCAGCTTGCCGTGCGCGAGATCGGTCGCGTAGACATCGTGGATCTCGGGCATCCGCTCGAGCACGGGCGCGACCCACGAGGGCGCGACGGCATCGATCGCGATGCGGGGATGGTTTTTCTTCAGCAGCGCAAAAAGCGGCTGCGCCATCAATGCGTCACCGATCCAGTTCGGTGCGATAACCAGCGCTCGACGCATCAGGTCGACTTCCGATGTCGTAATGAAGCACGGCGCCCAGGCGCCGTGTTCGGGTTGCCAGAATGGAGAACGGCGGCGCGCCGGCAATCCGGCTGCGCCGCCTGGGCGATCGGCGGGCCTGCATCAGCCTGCAGGCCCGGCCGCCGGGGCTCAGTGGCCCTTGACGACCTCGCCGTCACGCAGCTTGTAGCGCGTGCCGCAGTACGGGCAGCGTGCCTCGCCGTGCGAGACGTCGATGAAGACGCGCGGGTGGGCGCTCCAGCGCGCCATGGCCGGGTTCGGGCAGTACGCGGGAAGATCCTTGGCCGTCAGCTCGACCAGCGGCATTTCCTTGATTTCACTCATGAGACTTTCTCTTATCACTCTTTTGTGGGGCGGTCGGTGGCGCAGCGCGCTCAGACCTTCGTCAGCCAGTTCGCGTACTTCGCGTTCTTGCCCGACACGATATCGAAAAACGCCGACTGGAGCTTTTCCGTGACGGGGCCGCGCGCGCCGCTGCCGATCGTGCGGTTGTCGAGCTCGCGGATCGGCGTGACTTCAGCGGCCGTGCCGGTGAAGAACGCCTCATCGGCCGTGTAGACCTCGTCGCGCGTGATGCGCTTCTCGATCACCTCGATGCCGGCGTCCTTCGCGAGCGTGATGACGGTATCGCGCGTGATGCCGTCGAGGCACGACGACAGGTCGGGCGTGTACAGCTTGCCGTTGTTCACCAGGAAGAAGTTCTCGCCGGAGCCTTCCGACACGTAGCCGTCGACGTCGAGCAGCAGCGCTTCGTCGTAGCCGTCGGCGGTGGCTTCCTGGTTCGCGAGGATCGAGTTCACGTACCAGCCCGACGCCTTCGCGCGCACCATCGACACGTTCACGTGATGGCGCGTGAACGACGACGTCTTCACGCGGATGCCCTTCGCGAGGCCTTCCTCGCCGAGGTAGGCGCCCCACGGCCAGGCGGCGATCGCGACGTGGATCGTGTTGCCCTTCGCGGCCACGCCGAGCTTTTCCGAGCCGACCCAGATGATCGGGCGCAGGTAGCACGACTCGAGCTTGTTCTCGCGCACGACTTCGAGCTGCGCGGCTTCGAGCGTTTCCCGGTCGAACGGCACGTCCATCTGGAAGATCTTCGCCGAATTCAGCAGACGTTTCGTGTGCTCGTACAGGCGGAAGATCGCGGTGCTGCCGTCGGCCGACTTGTACGCGCGCACGCCCTCGAAGACGCCCATGCCGTAGTGCAGCGTGTGGGTCAGGACGTGGATCTTGGCGTCGCGCCAGTCGATCAGCTTGCCGTCCATCCAGATCTTGCCGTCGCGGTCGGCCATTGACATAGATTTCTCCTGGGATGCGGTTGTATGCAGCGTTGAGCCGGAAAGACGCTTATTTTAGCGTCATTTGAAGGCGATCCGGTCGGTCGGCGCGGGGCCGGCGCTATAATCGCCCGGTACCGATTCCAATAACGACGGGTCGACCCGGCAGGAGGCGCCGGCGCCCCGACGAACCGCCCGCTGCGGCCCGCTTCCCATGCTCGCTCGATTGTCCGCCACCGACCGCTTCGCGCTGATCCAGGGCGCGCGCGACTATTCCCCGACGCTGATGGCGATTTTCTCGTGGGGGCTCGTCACCGGCATCGCGATGAGCAAGTCGGTCATGACACTCTGGCAGGCGAGCGCGATGTCGCTGCTGGTCTACGCGGGCTCGTCGCAGCTCGCGGTACTGCCGCTCCTCGCGGCGAAGCTGCCGATCTGGACCATCCTGCTCACGGCCGCGATGGTCAACACGCGCTTCGTGATCTTCAGCGCCGGGCTTGCTCCCCATTTTTCCTACCTGCCGCTGTGGCGGCGCCTCGCGATCGGCTATTTCAACGGTGACGTGATCTACCTGCTGTTCCAGAAACAGGGCTTCGCGTACGGCCACGTGCCCGGCAAGGAAGCGTACTTCTGGGGGATGGCGCTCGCGAGCTGGCTGTCGTGGCAGGTGTCGTCGCTCGCCGGCATCCTGCTCGCGAGCTTCTTTCCCGCGAGCTGGGGGCTGGAACTGGCCGGCACGCTCGCGCTGATCCCCATCATGGTGTCGGCGGTCGCGAACCGCTCGACGCTCGCGGCCGTCGCGGTCGCCGGCATCGTGTCGCTCATCGCGTTCGACCTGCCATATCGGCTCGCGCTGCCGCTCGCGGTGCTCGCCGCGCTCGCGGCCGGCTGCACGGCCGATTTCTTCGTCGAGCGGGCCGACTGGCGGCGCATCCGCACCGAAACCGTGCACGAAAAGGAAATCGATTGACGTCCTCCGCCGCCTAAAGGGGGCGGATTCCCACAGCTGGCGATGCACGTCCGCATCGGAGAATGTTCAAAGCAGCGTTGGTATCTCGATCATGCACGACACCACAGCCATCGCAGGCCCACTCTCTTACTCGCAGTCCCGCGATACCTTTCGGCCGCGTCGTGCTGTCTTTCGACCCGCACGCCGAACAGGACTGGGTGGAACCGCTTTCGTCGACTTCCTCGAACGTGGCCCCGTGCGCGATCGCCTTGTAACGGAGCTTGTTTCGGAAGGACGACCAGGATGCGTCGTAGACGCTCTTCGCCATCCTGGTTCTGGGGAGCTTCGCGGCCGACACGTCGCCGACCGCGATGTAATCGAAGCGCCGCACCAAATCGAGCGCCAACCTGTGCTGGAAATCAGCACGCGCATTCGCCACCTTGGCGTGCAATTTCGCGATATGTCGCTTGTGCTTTCGCGCTCGCTGGGCCTTTGCCAGCTTATCGGCCGCTCGCTGGCCGAACCGGTCGTTCGGCAGCTTCTCGCCCGTCGAAAGTGTGGCGAAGTCTTTCAGGCCGAGATCGATGCCGACGCCGGAACGGATCGGGCGGGCCTGAACATCTGGCATCTCGATCACGATGTTCAAGAACCAATTGCCGCGCGCATCCTGCGCAAAGTTGGTTCCGTCCTTGATCTTGCCTTCGGGAAGCGGTCGGCTGTTGAACACGCGAAAGGTGCTGCCGGCAAAGCGAAATGCGTCGCCTTCGCGCTTCAGGTCACGCCCCTTCAACGGCACCCAGCCAAGAGATTTCTTGCCGCGATAGCGCAAGTAAGGCCGACGGCGCTGATTGCGCGACTTCGCGTATTGCTCGCACGTTGCGTTGACCGTGCCGGAGTGGATGCCGAGTATCTTGCTGCAGCCCGTCGTCAGTACGTTCAGATCGAAACCCGTCGGCCACCTCTTGTTCCACTTGAGGGCGTGTTTCTGCGTGTCGTTGCAGAAGTTCCAGACATAGTTCACCGCACGGCTCTGCTGGTTCAGGAGGCCGTTGAGCGACTTCACCCGGTAGCGATAGACAAGAATCATGCCGGTGATCCTAGTCGATGGAAGAAGCTGCCTGTCAAGGGTATGTCTTTCTTGCCCGCCATCGATGGCAACATTTCAAGGAGTAGTTGATGAGCGCGACGGAAATCTGGATCGTCATCATCGGGATGACGATCGTCACGGCCGTCACGCGCGCGCTGTTCCTGATCGGCGGCGAACGCACCGTGCTGCCCGAGCGCGCGCAGCGCGCGATGCGCTACGCGCCGGCGGCCGCCTTGGTCGCCGTCGTGCTGCCCGACGTGCTCGAAACGCCGGCCGGGCTGTCGTTCGCGCTGTCCAACCATCCGTTCTACGCGGCGCTCGCCGGCCTCGGCTGGTTTTTGTGGCGGCGCAGCATGCTCGGCACGATCGTCGTCGGGATGCTCGTCTTCACCGCGCTGCGCCTGGTCTTCTGATGGGCCGTCGTTCAGGCCCGCCGGGTACCGGCCGCCTGCGCGCGTGCATTGCTGCGTTGCGGCAATGGGTCCGTTCCCGCGCGCGATCCCAAATAGGCGGAATTCGCCGCCCGCGGGTCAGTCTGCCGGGTGGATCGGCTAGAATGCCCGTTCGAGATTTTTTACCCGTGCGCGTCATGCGAACCGCCAGCCACGGCCGCATCCGGCGCCCTTTCGCGGCAGCCCGCGCACGTCCAGCGTGAACCCCCTTTCCCCATCCACTACTTCAATTTGTTCAACATGAGCCAAGTCAAGCGTCTTACCGACCTGATCGCCGCCGGCCAGCTCGCCGGCAAGCGGGTATTCATCCGTGCCGACCTGAACGTCCCGCAGGACGACCAGGGCAACATCACCGAAGACACGCGCGTGCGCGCGTCCGTGCCGGCCATCCAGGCCGCGCTCGACGCCGGCGCGGCCGTGATGGTCACGTCGCACCTCGGCCGTCCGACCGAAGGCGAATTCAAGCCGGAAGATTCGCTCGCGCCGGTCGCGAAGCGCCTCGCCGAGCTGCTCGGCCGTGACGTGCCGCTCGTGTCGAACTGGGTCGAGAACGGCGTGAACGTCGCGCCGGGCCAGGTCGTGCTGCTCGAGAACTGCCGCGTGAACAAGGGCGAGAAGAAGAATTCGGACGAGCTCGCGCAGAAGATGGCGAAGCTCTGCGACGTGTACGTGAACGACGCGTTCGGCACCGCGCACCGCGCGGAAGCGACCACCCACGGGATCGCGAAGTACGCGCCGGTCGCGTGCGCGGGCCCGCTGCTGGCCGCCGAACTCGATGCGCTCGGCAAGGCGCTCGGCAACCCGGCCCGCCCGCTGGTGGCGATCGTCGCCGGCTCGAAGGTGTCGACCAAGCTCACGATCCTGAAGTCGCTCGCCGGCAAGGTCGACCAGTTGATCGTCGGCGGCGGCATCGCCAACACGTTCATGCTCGCGGCCGGCCTGTCGATCGGCAAGTCGCTCGCGGAAGCCGACCTCGTCAACGAGGCGAAGGCGATCATCGACGAAGCGCGCGAGCGCGGCGCGTCGGTGCCGATCCCGACCGACGTCGTGACGGCCAAGGAATTCTCGCCGACGGCCGCGGCCACGGTGAAGCAGGTCGCCGACATCGAAGCGGACGACATGATCCTCGACATCGGCCCGGATACCGCCAAGGCGCTCGCGAGCCAGCTCGAGAAGGCCGGCACGATCGTGTGGAACGGCCCGGTCGGCGTGTTCGAGTTCGACCAGTTCGGCAACGGCACCAAGACGCTCGCGGAAGCGATCGCCAAATCGTCCGCGTTCTCGATCGCGGGCGGCGGCGACACGCTCGCGGCCATCGCGAAGTACGGCATCCATGACCAGGTCAGCTACATCTCGACGGGCGGCGGCGCCTTCCTCGAGTTCCTCGAGGGGAAGAAGCTGCCGGCGGTGGAAGTGCTGGAAACGCGGGCGGCCTGAGCGTGGCGGCGCGCGCAGGGGTGACGAAGGCCGCGCGCTCCGCGAAAGCGGAGCCGACGGCCGGCGCGGGCAAGCGCAAACGCGCGCCCGCGCGGGCGAACACCGCCCCGCGCGCACCGGCGGCCGCCGGCGACGCGGCCGAGCAGCACCACGAGATTCAGAACAAAGCGATGCCGGGCGCAAGCACCGGCACGCCCCCCGGAGCGGCGGCCGCTGGGCCTGCCGCTTCCGGCTCTCGCAGCGTTTCACCCAGCGCATCCACCTTGATCCAGATGAGGAGTTTCATGCAGCGCGCCACCAAGATAGTCGCCACGATCGGCCCGGCTTCCAGTTCGCCGGAGATTCTGCTGCAGATGATGCAGGCGGGCCTCGACGTCGTGCGGCTCAATTTTTCGCACGGCACGGCCGACGATCACCGCCAGCGCGCCGAGATGGTGCGCGAGGCCGCCCGCAAGGTCGGCCGCGAGATCGCGATCATGGCCGACCTCCAGGGCCCGAAGATTCGCGTCGGCAAGTTCGAGAACGGCAAGACGACGCTCGAGCCGGGCCAGGCCTTCATCCTCGACGCGGGCTGCGAGCTGGGCAACGACGAGCGCGTCGGGCTCGACTACAAGGAGCTGCCGCGTGACCTGCGCACGGGCGACCTGCTGCTGCTGAACGACGGCCTGATCGTGCTGACCGTCGAGCGCGTGCTCGGCGACGAGATCCACACGATCGTCAAGGTGGGCGGCGAGCTGTCGAACAACAAGGGCATCAACCGCCAGGGCGGCGGCCTGTCGGCGCCCGCGCTGACCGCGAAGGACATGGAAGACATCCGTACCGCGATGTCGCTCGGCGCGGACCTGGTGGCGGTGTCGTTCCCGAAGAACGCGACCGACATGGAAATGGCGCGCCAGCTCGCGAACATCGCGGGCGCGCCGTACGGCATCAAGCCGAAGATGATCGCGAAGATCGAGCGCGCGGAAGCGATTCCGGCGCTGCAAAGCATTCTCGACGCGTCCGACGGCATCATGGTCGCGCGCGGCGACCTCGCGGTGGAAGTGGGCAACGCGGCCGTGCCGGCGCTGCAGAAGCGGATGATCCGGATGGCGCGCGAGTCGAACAAGCTCGTGATCACCGCGACGCAGATGATGGAATCGATGATCCACGCGCCGGTGCCGACCCGCGCGGAAGTGTCGGACGTCGCGAACGCGGTGCTCGACGGCACCGACGCGGTGATGCTGTCGGCCGAGACGGCTGCCGGCAAGTACCCGGTCGTCACGATCGAGACGATGGCGGCCGTGTGCGTCGAGGCGGAAAAGTCGGAAGAAGTCGAGCTGGACAAGGATTTCCTCGACCGCACGTTCACGCGGATCGACCAGTCGATCGCGATGGGCGCGCTGTTCACCGCGTACCACCTGGGGGCGAAGGCGATCATCGCGCTGACCGAATCGGGTGCGACCGCGCTGTGGATGTCGCGTCACTACACGCACGTGCCGATCTTCGCGCTGACGCCGCGCGTCGGCAGCGAGCGCACGATGGCGCTGTACCGCAACGTGACGCCGCTGCACGTCGACTTCAACAGCGACCGCGACTCGGCGCTGCAGGCGGCGCTCGAGATCGTCGTCAAGCAGGGCTACGTGCAGCACGGCGACATGGTCGTGCTGACCGTGGGCGAGCCGATGGGGCAGGCGGGCGGCACCAACACGCTGAAGATCGTGCGGGTCGGCGAGCACTATTGAGCGCCCGCTGAATCTCGGGCCGGCCTGCGAGCCGGCGGCCCGGATCGGCTCAAAAATCGATCCGGCACCGTTTTTCGCGCAAAAGCCGCGTGGGGTCCGAAGCCCCGCGCGGCTTTTTTTCTCATTTTTGCCCGCATTGTGCCGTGCGAACGTAACAAATTGCGAGTCGGCGCCACCGGGCGGTCGGAATCGGAGGCGCTTCGCGATAAAATGCGGCTATTCGACGCTCAGCCGCGCCGCGCCACCCCGGGTTCGACCGGGAGCGAGCGCCGCGCCGGCGTCAGGGCGCACCGGTTTTCATTCCATGGAGTTCCACAATGCCTCTCGTATCAATGCGTCAATTGCTGGACCACGCGGCAGAGCACGGTTACGGCCTGCCGGCCTTCAACGTGAACAACCTGGAGCAGGTCCAGGCGATCATGGCGGCGGCGGACCAGGTCGGCGCGCCCGTGATCATGCAGGCATCGGCCGGCGCGCGTAAGTACGCGGGCGAGCCGTTCCTGCGCCACCTGATCGAAGCAGCAGTCGAGTCGTACCCGCACATCCCGGTCGTGATGCACCAGGATCACGGCCAGTCGCCGGCAGTCTGCATGGCCGCGATCCGCAGCGGCTTCACCAGCGTGATGATGGACGGTTCGCTGGAAGCCGACGGCAAGACGGTCGCATCGTACGAGTACAACGTCGACGTGTCGCGCAAGGTCGTCGAGATGGCGCACTCGATCGGCGTGACGGTCGAAGCCGAACTCGGCGTGCTCGGCTCGCTCGAGACGATGAAGGGCGACAAGGAAGACGGCCACGGCGCGGAAGGCACGATGACCCGCGAGCAGTTGCTGACCGATCCGGAGCAGGCCGCCGACTTCGTGAAGCTCACGCAGTGCGATGCGCTCGCGATCGCGATCGGCACGTCGCACGGCGCGTACAAGTTCTCGAAGAAGCCGACGGGCGACATCCTGTCGATCCAGCGCATCAAGGAAATCCACGCGCGCATCCCGAACACCCACCTGGTGATGCACGGTTCGTCGTCGGTGCCGCAGGAACTGCTGGCCGAGATCCGCGAATTCGGCGGCGACATGAAGGAAACCTACGGCGTGCCGGTCGAGGAAATCCAGGAAGGCATCAAGCACGGCGTGCGCAAGATCAACATCGACACCGACCTGCGTCTGGCGATCACCGGCGCGATCCGCCGCTACCTGTTCGAGAACCCGGGCAAGTTCGATCCGCGCGACTACCTGAAGCCCGCGCGCGAAGCGGCGAAGCAGGTCTGTGTCGACCGTTACCTCGCGTTCGGTTGCGAAGGGCAGGCCGGCAAGATCAAGCCGGTGGCGCTCGACAAGATCGCCGAGCAGTACAAGTCCGGCGCGCTCGCACAGGTGGTGCGCTGAGACTGTAGTACGATTGCCGCGCCCGATGTGGGCAACGGCAAGGCTGTCCGGCCGGATCTGATCCGGCCCCGCAGCCGCTCCGTCCGGCCGAACGAGGGCCGGCCGGCAACCGCCCGGGCGCCGTCGCCCGGCGGTTCGCCGACGTATTGCAAGACCGCCGTTCCCGCCTGCCGCGGGGAACGGCGTTTCCCTTTTTGTTTGGCTCCTTATCTGCGAAAAGACGATGTCTACCCTCTACGAATCCACGCTCCGCTCGCTGCCGCTCCTCGGTCGCGGCAAGGTCCGCGATAACTACGCGGTCGGCAACGACAAGCTCCTGATCGTCACGACCGATCGTCTGTCGGCATTCGACGTGGTGATGGGCGAGCCGATTCCGAACAAGGGTCGCGTGCTGAACCAGATGGCGAACTTCTGGTTCGACAAGCTCGCGCACATCGTGCCGAACCACCTGACGGGCGACGCGCCGGAAGCGGTTGTCGCGGCCGACGAGGTCGAGCAGGTGAAGGGCCGCGGCGTGGTCGTCAAGCGCCTCGAGCCGATCATGATCGAAGCAGTCGTGCGCGGCTACCTGGCCGGCAGCGGCTGGAAGGAATACCAGGCGTCGGGCGCCGTGTGCGGCGTGCAGCTGCCGGAAGGCCTGCAGAACGCGCAGAAGCTGCCCGAGCCGATCTTCACGCCGGCCGCGAAGGCCGAGATGGGCGAGCACGACGAGAACATCACGTTCGAGGAAACCGAGCGCCGCATCGGCACCGAGCTGGCCGCGACGATCCGCGACATCTCGATCAAGCTGTACAAGGAAGCGGCCGACTACGCGGCCACGCGCGGCATCATCATTGCCGACACGAAGTTCGAATTCGGCCTCGACAACCACGGCAAGCTGTACCTGATGGACGAAGTGCTGACCGCCGATTCGTCGCGCTTCTGGCCGGCCGACCAGTACGAAGTCGGCACGAACCCGCCGTCGTTCGACAAGCAGTTCGTGCGCGACTGGCTCGAGGCGCAGCCGTGGGGCAAGACGGCGCCGGCGCCGGCGCTGCCGGCCGACGTCGTCGAGAAGACGGCCGCGAAGTACCAGGAAGCGCTCGAGCGCATCACGGGCCAGTCGCTCGCCTGACCAGAGGGAACGCACGAAATGAGTGAAGTCCAGACCGCCCACACGCACAGCGCACCGCTCGTCGGCGTGCTGATGGGTTCGAGTTCCGACTGGGACGTGATGAAGCACGCGGTCGCCATCCTGCAGGAATTCGGCGTGCCGTACGAAGCGAAGGTCGTGTCCGCGCACCGGATGCCCGACGAGATGTTCGACTATGCGGAGAAGGCGCGCGAGCGCGGGCTGCGCGCGATCATCGCGGGCGCCGGCGGCGCCGCGCACCTGCCCGGCATGCTGGCCGCGAAAACCACGGTGCCGGTGCTCGGCGTGCCGGTCGCGAGCAAGTACCTGAAGGGTGTCGATTCGCTGCACTCGATCGTGCAGATGCCGAAGGGCGTGCCCGTCGCGACGTTCGCGATCGGCGAGGCCGGCGCGGCGAACGCCGCGCTGTTCGCGGTGTCGATCCTGTCCGGCAACTCGGTCGACTATGCGAACCGCCTCGCCGCGTTCCGCGTGCGCCAGAACGAAGCCGCGCACGCAATGGTGCTGCCGCCGCTGGAATGACGGCGCACCGGCGGCCGCCCTGCCATTCGAGCGGCTGCCTGACCTCCCCACTTGCGGCGGGCAGCGCCCGCCGCGACCGACCACTGACATGACCGCAACTCCTGATTCCGTTTCCCCGATCCTGCCCGGCGCGTGGCTTGGCATGGTCGGCGGTGGCCAGCTCGGCCGCATGTTCTGCTTTGCCGCCCAGTCGATGGGCTATCGCGTCGCCGTGCTCGATCCCGATCCGACGAGCCCCGCCGGCGCGGTCGCCGACCGCCACCTGCGCGCGGCCTATGACGACGAAGCCGCGCTCGCCGAACTGGCCGACCTGTGCGACGCGGTATCGACGGAGTTCGAGAACGTGCCGGCCGCGAGCCTCGATTTCCTCGCGCGCACGACGTTCGTCGCACCGGCCGGCCGCTGCGTCGCGGTCGCGCAGGACCGGATCGCGGAGAAGCGTTTCATCGAAGCGTCGGGCGTGCCCGTCGCGCCGCACGTCGTGATCGAATCGTCGGCGGCGCTCGCCGCGCTCGACGATGCCGCGCTCGACGCGGTGCTGCCGGGTATCCTGAAGACGGCGCGCCTCGGCTACGACGGCAAGGGCCAGGTGCGGGTGAGCACCGCGCAGGAAGTGCGCGACGCGCATGCGGCGCTGAACGGCGTGCCGTGCGTGCTCGAAAAGCGCCTGCCGCTGAAATACGAAGTGTCGGCGCTGATCGCGCGCGGCGCGGACGGCCACTCGGCCGCGTTCCCGCTCGCGCAGAACGTGCACCACAACGGCATCCTCGCGCTGACCGTCGTACCCGCGCCGGCCGCCGATGCCGCGCGTGTCGAAGAGGCGCAGCAGGCCGCCGTGCGGATCGCCGATACGCTCGGCTACGTCGGCGTGCTGTGCGTCGAATTCTTCGTGCTGGAAGACGGTTCGTTCGTCGCGAACGAGATGGCGCCGCGCCCGCACAATTCCGGCCATTACACGGTCGATGCGTGCGCCACGAGCCAGTTCGAGCAGCAGGTGCGTGCGATGACGCGGATGCCGCTCGGCAACCCGCGCCAGCATTCGCCGGCCGCGATGCTGAACATCCTCGGCGACGTGTGGTTCCCGAACGGTGCGGCCGGCGTCGGTGCGGCGGCCGATGCCGTCACGCCGCCGTGGGACACGGTCGCGGCGATGCCGACCGCGCACCTGCACCTGTACGGCAAGGAAGAGGCGCGCATCGGCCGCAAGATGGGCCACGTGAACTTCACGGCCGAAACGCGCGACAAAGCCGTCGCCGCGGCCACCGCGTGCGCGCAGCTGCTGCGCGTACCGCTCGACTGAGACGCCGCCGATGTCCATCGATCTCCCGAACGCCGTGACGGCTGCTCAGATCGACGCGGCCGCCGCGTTGCTCGACGCGGGCCAGCTCGTCGCCTTTCCGACCGAAACCGTCTACGGGCTCGGCGGCGATGCGGCGAATCCCGAGGCCGTCGCGCGCATCTACGCGGCGAAGGGGCGGCCCGCGAATCATCCGGTGATCGTGCACCTGCCGCCAGGCGGCGACCCCGGCTACTGGGCCGCCGATCTGCCGGCCGACGCGCAGGCGTTGATCGATGCGTTCTGGCCGGGCCCGCTGACGCTGATCCTGAAGCGCCACGCGCGCATCCCGGACGCCGTGAGCGGCGGCCAGGATTCGGTCGGGCTGCGCTGCCCGTCGCATCCGGTCGCACAGGCACTGCTGGCCGCATTCAGCGCGCGGCGCGGCGGGCATGGCGGCGTGGCTGCGCCGTCCGCGAACCGGTTCGGCCATGTGAGCCCGACCACCGCGCAGCATGTGCGCGACGAATTCGGCGACACCGTGCACGTGCTCGACGGCGGCGCATCGGAAGTCGGTATCGAATCGACGATTCTGGACCTGTCGCGCGGTTTCCCGGCGCTGCTGCGCCCGGGGCACGTGACGCCGCAGCAGATCGCCACCGTGCTCGGCCGCGCGCCGCAACTGCCGGACGGCAGCGACGCGACCGCGCCGCGCGCGTCCGGCACGCTGAAGGCGCATTACGCGCCGCGCACGCCGCTCGCGTTGCTGCCGTTCGATGCGCTCGAGCCGTTGCTCGCGGCCGCGCAAACCGATGGCGAACGCGTCGCGCTGGTCGCCCGCGCGTCGCGCGCGGGGCAGTGGGCACAGGCCGACGGCGTGCATTTCGTCGCGGCGCCGGAAGATCCGTCCGCGTATGCGCGCGAGCTGTACGGAATGCTGCGTGCGCTCGACCGCGCGCAGGTCGCGCGCATCCTCGTCGAAAAGTTGCCGGAGACGGTCGAATGGATCGCGGTCAACGATCGGCTGGGCCGCGCCGCCGCGGCGTTCGAAGCGACCGAATGACGAAGGCGCGCGGCTGACGCGACCGTCGCCGCGCCGGTTTCCCGCACATGAAAAAACGCCCGACCGGCAAACCGGTCGGGCGTTTTCGTTTGGGCGCGTGGCCGGCGGCTTACTTGCCGACGCCGGACTTCGCGATCTGCTGTTCGACGAACTGTGCGAACAGCGCATGCAGGCGCGTCGTCGGGTGGACCGTGTCGGCGAACATGTAGGTTTGATCCGCGTTCGCGACCGTGTAGGTCTGCGGCGAGCAGAACAGCGACGAGCCGAATGCGGTTGCGTTCGCGACGCCGTACTGCGTGGCGGCCTGGACCATCGCCTTCAGGTTGCAGGCGGTGTCGGTGTTCGACACGGTGAAGCCGTTTGCCTTGTAGTTCGCGAGGATGCCGTCCTGCCACGTGAACGTGTCGAGCAGCACGTACTTGGTCGTGTCGACCTTGAGTGCCTGCAGCGTTGCGGCGAGCGTGCCGTTGAACAGCATCGACAGTTGCGTGAGGGTCGTCTGCGAACCGCCCTGGAGCGCGAGCGGCGTGCCGCCGATATCCGGCACGTTCGAGACGAACACGTGCGTCGCGCCGGCGGCGACGATCTGCTGCACGATGCCCGCGAGCTGTTGCGCGGCGGCGCCGATGTTCTGCTGCAGCTGCGTCGGCGTGATCGCGCCGGCCTGCAGTGCCGCGACCTGGTAGAAGATGTCGTTCGCGCCGCCGTTCAGCAGCACGATCTGGCCGGCGTTGAAGCTGCCGTGCTGCGACACGTACTGCTTGACCTGGTCGGCGATCGGCGTCGTGGTCGCTTGCGCGTAATCGGGGTTCGGCACGCTGGCGTCCGCGTGGCCGATGCCCGGCTGCTGCGTCACGCGCGAGCCGCCCTGAGCGTAGCCGAGGCCGCCGGTGGCCTGCAGCGGAATGCCGAAGCCGCCCTGGTTCGCGGGCTGCAGCGTGTCGCCGTAGTACTGCGCGACGTTCTGCGTCCACACCTGGCCCGGGTTGGTCGTGAAGCGGCCGCCGCCGAAGCCGAGCTTGATCTGCGAGTAGGTGCCCGCGTCGGACAGGCTGTCGCCGAACGACACGACCTGCATTTTCACGCCCGACGGCGGCGTGTTCGATGCGCTGTTGTTGTTGTCGTCACCGCCGCCGCCGCACGCGGCGAGCAGCGCGAGCGCGGCGCCGGCGATCGCGAGTTGCGCGGTGCGCAGCATGCGCTGACGGGTGCGGGCGGGTGCGTGTTGTTGTGTCTGCATCGTTCGATCTCCTCGTAGATATGGCCTGATGTGTTTCTCATCTGCCGCGTGCCTGCTCGGTTCCGGGCTGCGCGGCGGCCGTTGGCTGAAACGGTTTATTGGTCTCGCGCGGCCGCGAGCGGCACCATGCGCGGATCGGGGTTCGCGGCCTCGGCAATCTGCGCATGATAAGCGCTCGCCCATTCGGGCGGGCCGAAAATCGCGCGCAGCTTGTTGCGCCAGCCGTCGACGCGCAACGCGTCGCCGGCCATCGACACCCACTCGTGGAACGTCGCGACGAGCGGGTTGTTCGAGCCGAGCCGCTCGACGATTCCGTACTGCGGCGGATCGTCGGGCGTTTCCTCGACATAGCTGCCGAACAGGCGATCCCAGATCACCAGGACGCCTGCGTAATTGCGGTCGATGTAGCGCGGGTTGCGCGCATGGTGCGCGCGGTGGATCGACGGCGTGTTCAGCACGTATTCGAGCCAGCCGAGCTTGCCGATCGCCTGCGTGTGCACGAAGAACTGGAACGCGAGGTTGATCAGCACGATGCCGACGACCTGTTGCGGCGGAAAACCGGCGAACGCGAGCGGCAGCCAGAACACCCACATCCCCGCGACCGGGTACATCAGGCTCTGGCGGAACGCGGTCGAGAAATTCATCCGCTCGGACGAGTGGTGCACGACGTGCGCGGCCCACAGCCAGCGCACGCGATGGCTCGCGCGATGAAAGACGTAGTAGAGGAAATCCTGCGCGACGAACAGCACCGCGAACGACAGCCAGCCGTCATGCCACGTGAACAGGCGATAGTGCTGGTAGCAATACGCATAGACGGGGATCACGAACAGCCACGCGAGCTTGTCGGCGCCCTGGTGCATCAGCGCGAGCGCCGCGTTGCACAGTGTGTCGCGCCACGCATAGACAGCGTCCTGCGCACGGGTGCGGGCGAGGTGCCAGGCTTCCCACGCGATGCAGAGCAGGAAGACGGGCGCCAGCGCGAGCAGAAGCAATTCGACGTCGAATCGCATGGGCGTGTCTCCTTCTTTCCCCTGCAAGCCTTGAGGCCGGGCGTATGGCCCGTTGTAGATATCGGTCAGGCCAACAGCCTACGCAATCGCCAAGCGCTAGGCGAGGGGGCAGCGTAGAGGGTTCCCTCTGAGGACAGGGTTTTTACGGAAGCCGCGCGGCACGGGGGCGGGCGGTGTGGCCCTGTTTTGCGGGCGGGGGTGGCGCGCGGTGTGTCGCGCGCCGGTGGCGTCCGGCGTTTCAAACCGGAGAGGGCGGGATTCGGTGTGCGCAGGCGCCGGCAGGCGGCCCCGGCGGCGCGTCAGGGCGGCCCGCTGCGCGGTGCCGCCCGATGCCGAGGCGGGCCGACGCGCGCCGGCAGCAGGCCGCCGGGGTGCTTTATGTCGCGGCGCGCGGCGACGTCAGTGCGCGCCGGCGTAGATCCACTCGAGCAGCGAGTCGTGCGCGGCGCGCGCGGCTTCCGCGTGGTCGTTGTTGATGAAGCTCACGACGATGTAGCTCTGGCCGTCCGCACCGGCGACGTAGCCGGCGATCGCGCGCACGTCGCGCAGCGTGCCGGTCTTGATGTGCGCGTTGCCGAGCACGCCGGCGTTGGTGAGGCGGTTCTTCATCGTGCCATCGATGCCGGCGATCGGCAGCGAATCGACGAACGCCTGCGCGACCGGGCTCGCGTTCGCGGCCTGCAGCAGCGCGGCGAGCGACAGCGCGCTCACATGTTCTTCGCGCGACAGGCCAGAGCCGTTCTCGAGCACGAGGTCGGGCATCGCGATGCCGTTCTTCTGCAGGAACGCCTGGATCACGCGGCTCGACTGCTCCGGCGTCGCGGGCGGCTTGCCGCTGACCGCGCCGATCGTCAGGAACAGGTTGCGCGCCATCACGTTGTTGCTGAACTTGTTGATGTCGTAGACGATGCTGCCGAGCACCGGGCTGTGATGCACGGCGAGGGGCCGCGCGGCGGTCGGCACCTTGCCCTCGCTCACGGGCCCGGCGATCGTGCCGCCGTCCTGCTGCCACAGCGCGAGGAAGCCGCGCGCGAAGAACGTCGTGTGATCGAGGATCGCGAGGTTGGTCGTGTGCGCGCCGCAGCGCAGCGGGTAGTCGCCCACGAACGAGGCGGTCATGATCCCGCCGCCGGCCGTCAGCGTCGGGCGCGCGGCCGCGGCGGCCGCGCTGCACGAGCCCGAGCCTTCGACCAGCTGGTTGTCGATCGACAGGTCCGCGAGCGGCGGCAGCACGTCGACGGCCACCTTGCCGTCGTCGCCCGGCGTGACCGTGAACGACACGGCCTTGAATGCGTACAGCAGCGGATCGGGGCCGACGTTGTACGGCGCGCTCGCATCGTCGTCGAACGAAGGGAGATCGCGCGTCGACGTCGCGAAGTAGCTCTTGTCGAGCACGAGGCCGCCGGCCACGCGCTTGACGCCGGCCTTGCGGAGCTTGTCGACGAGATCGATCAGCTCTTCGGGCACGAGCTTCGGATCGCCGGTGCCCTTGATGTACAGGTTGCCCTGCAGCGTGCCGTCCGGGTCGACGGTGCCGTCCGTGTAGGCGGTCGTGCGCCAGCGGTAGTCGGGGCCGAGGATCGACAGGCCCGAGAAGGTCGTCACGAGCTTCATCGTCGAGGCCGGCATCATCGGCCGGCTCGCATTCCACGCGATCAGCGGTTCGGGATCGCCGACGCGCTCGACGACGACGCTCATCGCCGACGCCGGCACCTTCGCGCGCTGCAGCGCGACCAGCACCGACGCCGGCAGGCCGGCTGCGCGCGCGGCAGGCGACACGACGGCCGTCTTGCGTGCTTCCTTGTGGGATTTCTTGCGGGCCTGCGCGGGCGGCGCGAAGGCGAGGGCCGTGCAGGTGGCGACGATGGCGGCCGCCTTCAGGCAGACGCGGGCACGGGGGGCGAACCGGGTGGAAAGATCGGAAATCGGCATGAGCGAATACGGGGGAAGCACGACGTTCGGGCAGGGCGCGCGCGGCGCCAAAGCGCACATTGTAGAGACAAGTCCGGACAGCCCCCTTGCAATCCGCCTTTCTGTTGCATTGCACGGTGCCGCGCGCCCGGTTCGCGGCGCTACAATGGTCGGCGTGTTTGACTCGCCCCATGGATGCCTGTCCCGATGCGGATTCTGCTTGTCGAAGATGATCGAATGATTGCCGAAGGCGTGCGCAAGGCGCTGCGCTCGGACGGCTTCGCAGTCGACTGGGTGCAGGACGGCGACGCCGCGCTGACGGCGCTCGGCGGCGAGACGTACGACCTGCTGCTGCTTGATCTCGGCCTGCCGAAGCGCGACGGCATCGACGTGCTGCGCACGCTGCGCGCACGCGGGCTGGCGCTGCCGGTGCTGATCGTCACCGCGCGCGACGCGGTGGCCGATCGCGTGAAGGGGCTCGACGCGGGCGCCGACGACTACCTCGTCAAGCCGTTCGACCTCGACGAACTGGGCGCGCGGATGCGCGCGCTGATCCGCCGCCAGGCCGGGCGCAGCGAATCGCTGATCCGCCACGGCGCGCTGACGCTCGATCCCGCTTCGCACCAGGTGACGCTCGACGGCGCGCCCGTCGCGCTGTCCGCGCGCGAATTCGCGCTGCTCGAGGCGCTGCTCGCGCGGCCCGGCGCGGTGCTGTCGAAGAGCCAGCTCGAGGAGAAGATGTACGGCTGGGGCGAGGAGATCGGCAGCAACACGGTCGAGGTCTACATCCACGCGTTGCGCAAGAAGCTCGGCTCGGACCTGATCCGCAACGTGCGCGGGCTCGGCTACATGGTCGTCAAGGAAAGCTGACGCGTGAGGTCGATTCGTCATCAATTGCTGATCTGGCTGCTCGCGATCGTCGTCGCGGGCGTGGGCCTCGCGGGCTGGCTCATCTACCGGCAGGCGCTCGCCGAAGCGAACGAACTGTTCGACTACCAGTTGCAGGAAATCGCCGCGGCGTTGCCGTCCGAGCCGTTCTCGCAGGTGTTCGGCTCGCGCACCAACGGCGACGAAGGCATCGTGATCCAGATCTGGAACCGCAACGGCGTGCTGATGTACTTCTCGCATCCGCGTGCGCCGATCGCGCCGCGCGCGGAGCTCGGCTTCTCGACCGAACGCACCGATCGCGGCGAATGGCGCGTGTACGGCGCGATCGTCGGCGACAACGTCGTGCAGCTCGCGCAGCCGCTGTCGGTGCGCAACCGGCTCGCGGCGAACGTCGCGCTGCGCACGCTGTGGCCGCTGATCGTGCTGTTGCCGTTCCTCGGCGCGGCCGTGTGGGTGATCGTCGGTCGCGGGCTCGCGCCGCTCGGCCGCGTGACGCGCGCGGTCGAGGCGCGCCGGCCGGAAGCGCTCGATGCGCTGCCCGATGCGCGCCTGCCGCTCGAGGTGCAGCCGCTCGTCCGCGCGCTGAACGGCCTGCTCGCGCGGCTGGCGGCCGCCCTCGACACGCAGAAGGCCTTCGTGGCCGATGCCGCGCACGAACTGCGTACACCGCTCGCGGCCGTGCAGATCCAGGCGCAGCTCGTCGCCCGTGCGAAGGACGACGCGTCGCGCCGCGAGGCGATCGCCGATCTCCAGGATGGCGTGTCGCGTGCGACGCGCCTCACCGAGCAACTGCTCGCGCTCGCCCGCGCCGAACCGGATGGCGCGACGATGCGCGAGCCGGTCGACCTGCAGGCGCTGCTCGCCGAATGCGTGGCCGCGCTTGCGCCGCTCGCGCAACGGCGCGACATCGATCTCGGCTTCGAGGAGACGCGCGCGGCGAGCGTCGTCGCGGACGTCGGCGCGCTGCGCGTGATGTTCGGCAACCTGCTCGACAACGCGGTGAAGTACACGCCGGACGGCGGCCGCATCGACGTATCGCTGACCCGCGACGCGGCCGGCCGCGCGTGCGTGCAGATCGGCGACAGCGGGCCCGGCATTCCGGCCGACGAGCGCGAACGCGTGTTCGACCGCTTCTACCGCGACAGCTCCGCGCGGGCGCGCACCGACGTGTCGGGCAGCGGGCTCGGGCTCGCGATCGTCAAGCGCGTGGCCGCGCAGCAGGGCGCGACGGTGTCGCTCGGCGACGCGGCCGCGGGTGGCCTGCTCGTCAGCGTCGTGTTTCGCGATGCCGAGATGCCGGCGGAGGCGCCGCAGCCGTCCGAGTCCGTGTGAAGCACGACCCTGCGCGGGCGCCGGGAGCCGCTTAAGCCCCGCTTAAGGCTGATTAAGCCTCCTTTAAGTCAGGGTCGTTACGCTGCGTCCTAACAAAGAGGAGGTCCTACGATGAACACCCGATTCCTTGCGCGCGGCGCCGTCGCGGTCGCCGTGGCGGCCGCCCTGTCCGCCGGTTATGTCGCCGGCACCCACCGCGCCGATCCGCAGATCATCACGCCCGCGCAGGCCGCCGCATTGATGCCGGCCGAAGCGGCCGCGAAGACCGGCATCCCCGATTTCTCCGGGCTCGTCGAGACCTACGGCCCGGCGGTCGTGAACATCAGCGCGAAGCACGTCGTGAAGCAGGTGTCGCGGCGCGTGCCGCAGCCGCAGCTGCCGATCGATCCGAGCGACCCGTTCTACCAGTTCTTCAAGCACTTCTACGGCCAGGTGCCGGGCATGGGCGGCGACGCGCAGCCGGACGACCAGCCGAGCGCGAGCCTCGGTTCCGGGTTCGTCATCAGCTCCGACGGATACATCCTCACCAATGCGCACGTGATCGACGGCGCAAACGTCGTCACGGTCAAGCTGACCGACAAGCGCGAATACAAGGCGAAGGTCGTCGGCTCCGACAAGCAGTCCGATGTCGCGGTGCTGAAGATCGACGCGAGCGGCCTGCCGACCGTGAAGATCGGCGACCCGGCGCAGAGCAAGGTCGGCCAGTGGGTCGTCGCGATCGGTTCGCCGTACGGCTTCGACAACACGGTCACGTCGGGCATCATCAGCGCGAAGTCGCGCGCGCTGCCGGACGAGAACTACACGCCGTTCATCCAGACCGACGTGCCGGTGAACCCCGGCAACTCGGGCGGCCCGCTGTTCAACCTGCAGGGCGAGGTGATCGGCATCAACTCGATGATCTACTCGCAGACGGGCGGCTTCCAGGGCCTGTCGTTCGCGATCCCGATCAACGAAGCGATCAAGGTGAAGGACGAACTCGTGAAGACGGGCCACGTGAGCCGCGGCCGCCTCGGCGTCGCCGTGCAGGGGCTGAACCAGACGCTCGCGAGCTCGTTCGGGCTGCAGAAGCCGGACGGCGCGCTCGTCAGCTCGGTCGATGCCAACGGCCCGGCCGCGAAGGCCGGCCTGCAGCCGGGTGACGTGATCCTGTCGGTCAACGGCTCGCCGGTCGCCGATTCGACGTCGCTGCCCGCGCAGATCGCGAATCTGAAGCCGGGTTCGAAGGCCGACCTGCAGATCTGGCGCGACAAGTCGAAGAAGTCGATCAGCGTGACGCTCGGCGCGATGGCCGACGCGAAGCTCGCGTCGAACGACGGCGGGCCGGTCGAGCAGGGGCGCCTGGGCGTCGCGGTGCGTCCGCTGTCGCCGCAGGAGCGCAGTGCCGCCAACCTGTCACATGGCCTGATCGTGCAGCAGGCCGGCGGGCCGGCCGCCAACGCGGGCATCCAGCCCGGCGACGTGATCCTCGCGGTCAACGGCCGTCCGGTCACGAGCCCCGAGCAGTTGCGCGACGCGGTCAAGGGGGCGGGCAACAGTCTTGCTCTGCTGATCCAGCGCGATAATGCACAGATCTTCGTGCCGGTCGACCTGAGCTGACCGGCGACGGCCGATGGCCGGCCAGGCCGGCCAGGCCGGCCGCGGCGGGCGCCGCCGCCGTACTGAAGGTGTGGCGCGGCGCCCTGTATGTGTTCCGACCCCAAGGAGAGAGCCATGCAATATCTACGCAACGTGTCCCGATTTGCCGTCGCCGCGGCGCTGGCCGCCGGCCTCGCAGCCGGAGCGACCGGCGCGTACGCGCAGTCGGACGGCTTGCCCGCCGCGCGCCAGCAGGGCGACGTCACCTTCGTGTCCGGCGGCGTCGGGCTGGACGAATCGACGGCGTTCCAGCGCAACGAGCCGAATTGGCCGCTGGCGCTGCGGTTCACCGGCAAGGGCGGTGAGTTCCTGGCCGACGTCCACGTGCGGATCGTCGACGGCAAGGGTACCGAAGTGCTGAAAACTGACGCGCGCGGGCCGTACATGCTCGTGAAGGTGCCGCCGGGCCGCTATACGGTGCAGGCGTCGTACCAGGGCAACGAGGAATCCCACGCCGTCACGGTCGGCGCGAAGGGCGGCGCGAAAACCGCCTTCCAGTGGAGCGCGCAGTAGCCCGCCGCGCGCGGCCCCGGCCGGGGTTGCGCATTCGGCGGCGGTTTCGCCCATAATGAAAGCCACGGCATCCGTGCCGTGGCTTTTTCGTTTCCTGAGCCCGGCTTGGCCTGGCCGCCCCAAGGAGAAACGATGTCCGACGCAGCCGACCCTCGCCTCGAAATCGTGCCGAACCGCCATCGCGTGCGTGTGATCCATCGCGGCATCACGTATGCCGATTCGCACGGCGCGCTGACCGTGCGCGAAACGGGTCTGCCGGACACCCACTACCTGCCGCGCCGCGACGTCAACATGCGCCGGCTCGTGAAATCAGGCGTCACGTCGACCTCCCCGTTCAGGGGCGAGGCCGTGCACTTCGACTTGCAGACCGAGGACGGCGTGATCGAGAACGCCGCATGGAGTTACGAGGAACCGAAGGAGGCCGCGTCGGCGCTCGCGCAATACGTTGCCTTCGACGCTGCACGGATCGACAGTCTCGTCGAGACGTCCTGATGCGGCGCGTGTTCATCGGGGAGGCGTCATGGAACTGAACGACACATTGCGCATACCGCTCGCCCCGCCCGTCGTGCGGGAGGCATTCGAGGATCTCGCGTTGCTGCGCGCGAGCTTCGAGCATTGCGAATCCTTCGAGAAGCTTGCGCCTGGCGCGTTTGCGCTGACGATCACGGTGCCGCTCGGCCCGCTGCGTGCCCGCTACGACGTGCGTGCGCATGCGGCCGCGGAGCAGGGCGACGCGGAAGGGCAGCCGCGCCGCGTGCTCAACTTCAAGGCGCGGGCCGACGGGCTCGGCGCGCTGCGCGGCCAGGTCGAACTCGTGCTGATGCCGGATGACGACGCGAACGCCACGCGCATCGAGTACGTGGTCTGGGCGACGGCGAGTGGCCCGCTCACCGAGCTGCCGGGGCGGCAGATCGAAAACACGCTGCGCGAATGGACCGACGATTTCTTCCGCGAATTCTGCGCGGTCGTGCAGGCGAAGCACGGGCTTGCACCGAATCGCGCGCGCTCGGCCGCGCCACGGCGCCAGCACGTGTTCCTGCGGCCGGCGTCGCTGGTGGCCGCGACGAAGCGTGCGTTGCCGCCACACTTTGGCAGTGCGCTGACCGGGCGTGCCGCCGGCGCGCTCCCGCATCGCAGCGCCGGCACGGTGCCCGTGTGGGCGTGGGTCGCGATGATCGTCTTCGTCGCGCTGCTGCTTTACGCGGCGCGCTGGTTCAACGGCGGCTGAGCGGCCGGCCGGTTCCGCCGCGAGGCCTGCTCGCCGCGCGCGTTACCGCGCGACATCGGCGCCGGCTCCGGCGCCGCGAAATTCCCTTCGATATGCCGACGGCGACGTGCCGAGCGCGCCCGCGAAATGCTGGCGCAGCGACACGCTCGACCCGTAGCCGGCCGCCTGCGCGATCGCATCGATCGATTGCCCGGTGGTTTCCAGCAGATGCTGCGCGCGCGCGAGCCGCTCGGCCTGCAGCCACGCGGTGACGGTCGTGCCGGTCGCCTGGCGGAAGTGGCGCGTGAACGTGCGCCGGCTCATCAGCACGCGTTCGGCGAGCGAATCGACGCTGTGTGCGGCGTCGAGGTGGGCGCGCACCCAGTCGAGCAGGCCCGCGAGCCGCGCATCGCGCGGGTGCGCGGCCACCGGCTGCGGCACGTACTGCGCCTGCCCGCCCTGCCGGTGCGGCGGGATCACGAGGCGGCGCGCGATCTGGTTCGCGGCGTCCGAGCCGAAGCGCAGCCGGACGACGTGCAGGCAGCAGTCGAGCCCGGCGGCCGTGCCGGCCGACGTCATCAGGTTGCCGTCGTCCACGTACAGCACGTCCGGATCGAGCTTCACGCGCGGAAAGCGTTGTGCGAAGTCGTCGGCCCACGCCCAGTGCGTGGTGGCCGGGCGGCCGTCGAGCAGGCCGGCCGCGGCGAGCACGTAGGCGCCGAGGCACAGCCCGACGAGCTGCGCGCCACGCGCGGCGGCCGCGCGGACGGCGTCGAGCAGCACGTCGGGCGGCGCTTCGTCCGGGTCGCGCCATGCCGGCACGATGACGATGTCCGCGTCGTCGAGCCCATCGAGCCCGTACGGCGCGGTGATCGTGAAGCCGCCCGTCGTTGACAGCGGGCCACGTTCGGCCGAGCAGACGCGGAACTCGAACGCGGGCGAGGCGGCCGCGTCGCGTTCCTTGCCGAATACGACCGACGGCACCGAGAGATGGAACGGGCTGATGCCGTCATATGCGATCACGGCAACGACGGTCGGAGCAGGCTGGGCGGTCCGGGTGGGCGAGGCAGCGGCAGTCATGGCGGGCTCCGGAATGGCGATGGCCCGATTCTATCGAAGAATGGCTATCGGGCCACTGTCCCCGTGAGCGATGCGCGCCGACAATGCATCGCATCGCGCCGCTGGCCGTCCCGTTCCGGGGCGGGGCCGCGCCACCGCACCAGGAGCCCGTCATGTCGAACGTCGTCCCGCCTTCCGCTTCCCAAACCGTTCCCCGTCGCGCACTGATCGTGATCGACGTCCAGAACGAATACGTGACGGGCAACCTGCCGATCGACTATCCGCCGCTCGACGTGTCGCTCGCGAACATCGGCCGCGCGATCGATGCCGCGCATGCGGCCGGCGTGCCGGTGATCGTGGTCCAGCACGTCGCACCGGCCGGCGCGCCGATCTTCGCGCCCGGCTCCGACGGCGTCGCGCTGCACGCGGTCGTTGCCGGCCGGCCGTATGCGCACCTGATCGAGAAGAGGCTGGCAAGCTCGTTTGCCGGTACCGACCTCGCCGCGTGGCTCGACGCGCACGGGATCGACACGCTCGCGGTGGCCGGCTACATGACGCACAACTGCAATGCGTCGACGGTCTATCACGCGGCGCACGCGGGGCTGAATGTCGAGTACCTGAACGACGCGACGGGTGCGCTGCCGTACGAGAACGAAGCAGGCGCGGTAAGCGCCGAGGAGATTCACCGCACGTACGCGGTCGTGTTCCAGTCGAATTTCGCGGCCGTGATGTCGACCGACGCGTGGATCGCGGGACTGGCCGGTGCGCCGATGCCGACGCGCGATTCGGTCGTCGCGTCGAACCGGCGGGCCCGCGCGCAGCGCGCGACGGCGGCCTGAAACGCAAGGGAGAGGGAGAGGGCGCGGGCAGCGCGTTGGCGCGGCCCGGCGCGCCGCCCGATGAAACAAACCACCCCGCAAGCGAGCGCTCGTCGCGCGGTCAGTCGCCGTCCTTCAGCATCGCCGGGCTGAAGCGCAGCATGTCGAAACAGCCGTCGACGAGCTTTTCCGCATGCTGCTCGGCGTCGATTTCGTCGGGCAGCATCAGCATGTCGCGCACGAAACCGCTGACGAGCGTGTGCAGCATCAGCGTCGCGCGCCACGTATCGAGCCGCTCGGGCAGCAGCTTGAGCCGCACGGCCCCCGCGAGATCGGCATCGATCGCGTGCAGCGCCTCGCTCATGCCCGCACGGTTGCGCTGGAGCAGCGGCTCCAGATCCGCGACGTACTCGCACTTCATGAACAGGATGCTGAACACGCGGCGCAACTGCGCGTCGCGCTGCACGCCGAGCAGGCACCAGATCAGGATCTGCCGGATCTTCTCGAGCGGATTGCCGCCCGGCGCGTCGAGCGGCATCCGCTTCAGCTCGTCGATCGGCAGAAACACGCGGTCGAACATCGCGTCGAAAAGTTCGCTCTTGTTCGCGAAATGCCAGTAGATCGCACCGCGCGTCACGCCGGCGTGCTGGGCGATGTCCGCGAGCGACGTGTGCGACACGCCCTTCTCGAAGAACACGTGTTCGGCGGCGTCAAGAATGCGGTTACGCGTCTCGAGCGCCTCCTCCTTGGTACGTCTGACCATGTGCAGGCCTGATTGGAATGATCGTAGGTGAATATAGGGTCTGCAACCCTCTGCGCAGTCATATAGACTGGCTATGCTTGCGGCTGGTAACAATCTGTAAGACTGGACAGCGGGCGGGGCACAAACTGGCTTTTTACATACATTCATGAATGTATATACAATACCACCCTACGATCGAATGACCCAAGTGGCAATCAGTTAATATCCCACTCTGCTGATTCCCGCCAAAGTTCCAGTCCGCAGTGCGGGGCAACCTGTCGGCACGGAGGTTTCGTGCCGCTTGCTGTATCTAGCAGTCCAGTATTTCAGGTGTTCGATCTGCGCCGTGAGGCGCATCCGTGTCGCGCTCCCTCCGGTGGGGTGCGGCACTTATTCCATTGGTTATACACAGAGGTCGCTCCATGCGCGTCGAACGGGTTCCATACCGCTTAATCACTGTCGCGACGGCCGCCGTTTTCCTGGCCGCGTGCGGGAAAAAAGAATCGGCACCGCCGCCGCAAACGCCGGAAGTCGGCGTCGTCACCGTCCAACCGCAAGCCGTACCGGTCTTCAGCGAACTGCCGGGCCGCACCAGCGCATTCCTCGTCGCGCAGGTGCGCGCACGAGTCGACGGCATCGTGCTGCGTCGTGAATTCACCGAAGGCACCGACGTCAAGGCCGGCCAACGCCTGTACAAGATCGATCCGGCGCCGTACATCGCCGCACTGAACAGCGCGAAGGCAACGCTCGCGAAGGCGCAGGCGAACCTCGTCACGCAGAACGCACTGGTCGCGCGCTACAAGGTGCTGGTGGCCGCGAACGCGGTCAGCAAGCAGGACTACGACAACGCAGTGGCCACGCAGGGCCAGGCCGCGGCGGACGTCGCGGCCGGCAAGGCGGCGGTCGATACCGCGCAGATCAACCTGGGCTATACCGACGTCGTGTCGCCGATCACCGGCCGTGTCGGCATTTCGCAAGTGACGCCGGGCGCCTACGTGCAGGCGAGCCAGGCGACGCTGATGTCGACGGTGCAGCAGCTCGATCCGGTGTACGTCGACCTCACGCAGTCGAGCCTCGAAGGCCTGAAGCTGCGCCAGGACGTGCAGAGCGGCCGCCTGAAGACGAGCGGCCCGGGCGCCGCGAAGGTGTCGCTGATCCTGGAAGACGGCAAGACCTACTCGGAAGCCGGCAAGCTGCAGTTCTCGGACGTGACGGTCGACCAGGCCACCGGCTCGGTGACGATCCGCGCGGTGTTCCCGAACCCGGGCCGCGTGCTGCTGCCGGGCATGTTCGTGCGCGCACGGATCGAGGAAGGCGTGAACGAGAACGCGTTCCTGGTGCCGCAGATCGGCGTCACGCATGACCAGAAGGGCCAGGCGATCGCGATGGTGGTGAACGCCAGCAACAAGGTCGAGCCGCGTCCGCTGAAGACTACCGGCATGCAGGGCCCGAACTGGATCGTCGAAGGCGGTCTGCAAGCGGGCGACCACGTGATCGTGCAGGGCGGCGAGAAGGTGCGCCCGGGTGCGACCGTGAAGTCGGTACCGGCACAGCTCGCACCGGCGGCCGGAGCCGCAACGGGCGCCGCCGCCGCCACCGCCGCGCCGGCTGCCGCCGGTTCCGGCGCCGCTGCCGCTTCCGGTGCTGCCGCATCGGGCGCCGCGCCGGCGAGTGCTGCCGCTGCTTCGAGCGCGCAATAACAGGGAGCCTGTTTCATGGCAAAGTTTTTTATCGATCGCCCGATCTTCGCGTGGGTGATCGCCATCATCCTGATGCTGGCCGGGGTTGCGGCGATCTTCACGCTGCCGATCTCGCAGTATCCGACGATCGCGCCGCCCTCGATCCAGATCACCGCGAACTACCCGGGCGCTTCCGCGAAGACGGTGGAAGACACGGTGACGCAGGTGATCGAGCAGCAGATGAGCGGTCTCGACAACTTCCTGTACATGTCGTCCACCAGTGACGACTCGGGCAACGCGACGATCACGCTGACCTTCGCGCCGGGTACCAACGCCGACATCGCACAGGTCCAGGTGCAGAACAAGCTGTCGCTCGCGACGCCGATTCTGCCGCAGGTCGTGCAGCAGCTCGGCCTCTCGGTGACGAAGTCGAGCAGCAGCTTCCTGCTGGTGCTCGCCTTCAACTCCGAAGACGGCAGCATGAACAAGTACGACCTCGCGAACTTCGTGGCGTCGCACGTGAAGGACCCGATCAGCCGGTTGAACGGCGTCGGTACCGTCACGCTGTTCGGCTCGCAGTACGCGATGCGGGTCTGGCTCGATGCGACGCGCCTGACGAACTACGGCCTCACGCCGGTCGACGTGTCGACCGCGATCTCCGCACAGAACGTGCAGATCGCAGGCGGCCAGATCGGCGGCACGCCGTCCACGCCGGGCACGATGCTGCAGGCGACGATCACCGAATCGACGCTGCTGCAGACGCCCGAGCAGTTCGGCAACATCCTGCTGAAGGTCAACCAGGACGGCTCGCAGGTTCGCCTGAAGGATGTCGCGAAGCTCGAACTCGGCGGCGAAAACTACAACTTCGACACGAAGTACAACGGTCAGCCGACCGCGGCACTCGGTATCCAGCTCGCGACCAACGCGAACGCGCTCGCCACCGCGAAGGCCGTGCGCGCGAAGATCGACGAACTGGCGCCGTTCTTCCCGCACGGCCTCGTCGTGAAGTACCCGTACGACACGACGCCGTTCGTGAAGCTGTCGATCGAGGAAGTGGTCAAGACGCTGCTCGAAGGTATCGTGCTCGTGTTCCTCGTGATGTATCTGTTCCTGCAGAACCTGCGGGCGACGATCATCCCGACGATCGCGGTGCCGGTCGTGTTGCTCGGCACGTTCGCGATCATGTCGATGGTGGGCTTCTCGATCAACACGCTGTCGATGTTCGGCCTCGTGCTCGCGATCGGCCTGTTGGTGGACGATGCGATCGTGGTGGTCGAGAACGTCGAGCGGGTGATGGCGGAAGAGGGCCTGTCACCGAAGGAGGCGACCCGCAAGGCGATGGGCCAGATCACCGGCGCACTCGTCGGCGTGGCACTCGTGCTGTCGGCGGTGTTCGTGCCGGTGGCGTTCTCGGGTGGCTCGGTCGGCGCGATCTATCGTCAGTTCTCGCTGACGATCGTGTCGGCGATGGTGCTGTCGGTGCTCGTCGCGTTGATTCTGACGCCGGCCCTGTGCGCGACGATCCTCAAGCCGATCCCGCAAGGGCATCACGAAGAGAAGAAGGGCTTCTTCGGCTGGTTCAACCGCACGTTCAACAACAGCCGCGACAAGTATCACGTCGGCGTGCACCACGTGATCAAGCGCTCGGGCCGCTGGCTCATCATCTACCTCGTCGTGATCGTCGCGGTCGGCCTGCTGTTCGTGCGCCTGCCGAAGTCGTTCCTGCCGGATGAAGACCAGGGCCTGATGTTCGTGATCGTGCAGACGCCGTCGGGCTCGACGCAGGAAACGACCGCGAAGACGCTCGCGAACATTTCCGACTACCTGCTGAAGGACGAGAAGGAAATCGTCGAATCGGCGTTCACGGTGAACGGCTTCAGCTTCGCCGGCCGCGGCCAGAACTCCGGTCTCGTGTTCGTTCGCCTGAAGGACTACTCGCAGCGTCAGCATGCGAACCAGAAGGTGCAGGCGCTGATCGGCCGGATGTTCGGGCGCTACGCGGGCTACAAGGACGCGATCGTGATCCCGTTCAACCCGCCGTCGATTCCTGAACTCGGCACCGCTGCCGGCTTCGACTTCGAGCTGACGGACAACGCGGGTCTCGGCCACGACGCGCTGATGGCCGCGCGTAACCAGTTGCTCGGGATGGCCTCGAAGGATCCGACGCTGCAGGGTGTGCGTCCGAACGGCCTGAACGATACGCCGCAGTACAAGGTCGACATCGATCGCGAGAAGGCGAACGCGCTCGGCGTGACGGCGGATGCGATCGACCAGACGTTCTCGATCGCCTGGGCGTCGAAGTACGTGAACAACTTCCTGGATACCGACGGCCGGATCAAGAAGGTCTACGTGCAGGCAGACGCACCGTTCCGGATGACGCCGGAAGACCTGAACATCTGGTACGTGCGCAACGGGTCGGGCGGGATGGTGCCGTTCAGTTCGTTCGCGACCGGTCACTGGACGTACGGTTCGCCGAAGCTCGAGCGCTACAACGGTGTGTCGGCGATGGAAATCCAGGGTCAGGCCGCACCGGGCAAGTCGACCGGTCAGGCGATGGCTGCGATGGAACAGATCGCGAAGAAGCTGCCGGTCGGTATCGGCTACTCGTGGACGGGCCTGTCGTTCCAGGAAATCCAGTCCGGTTCGCAGGCGCCGATCCTGTACGCGATCTCGATCCTCGTCGTGTTCCTGTGTCTCGCGGCGCTGTATGAAAGCTGGTCGATCCCGTTCTCGGTGATCATGGTGGTGCCGCTCGGCGTGATCGGCGCACTGCTTGCGGCAACGATGCGCGGCCTCGAGAACGACGTGTTCTTCCAGGTCGGCCTGCTGACGACCGTGGGCTTGTCCGCGAAGAACGCGATTCTGATCGTGGAGTTCGCGCGCGAACTGCAGATGACGGAGAAGATGGGGCCGATCGAGGCCGCGCTGGAAGCGGCGCGCCTGCGGCTGCGTCCGATCCTGATGACGTCGCTCGCGTTCATTCTCGGCGTGATGCCGCTCGCGATCAGTAATGGCGCGGGTTCGGCCAGCCAGCACGCAATCGGTACGGGCGTGATCGGCGGGATGATCACGGCGACGTTCCTCGCGATCTTCATGATCCCGATGTTCTTCGTGAAGATCCGCGCGATCTTCAGCGGCGAGAAGGAAGACGTCGACGAGGCGCTGCGCTTGGCTCAGGAGCACTCGCACCACGAAGAGAAGCCGGGCAACGGCGACGAAGGCAACAAGGGACAGTGATGATGCAAAAACACGCTTTGACTGCAATCGCGGTCGCGCTCTTTGCCACGGGCTGCACGATGGCGCCGCATTACAAGCGGCCCGACGCGCCCGTCGCGCAGGCGTATCCGGCCGGTGGCGTCTACGCGACGCAGCCGGGTGCGGCCGGCGCGCGCAGCGCGAACGGGCAAGCCGCAACCGCCATCGGCTGGCGCGAGTTCTTCGTCGATCCGCGCCTGCAGCGGCTGATCGAGATCGCGCTGAAAAACAACCGCGACCTGCGCGTGTCGGTGCTGAACATCGAGGCGGCGCGTGCGCAGTACCAGATCACGCGCGCGGGCTTGTTCCCGACGCTCAGCGGTACCGGTACGGGCACGATCCAGCGCTATCCGCAGGGTGTTTCGCCTACTCAGCAGGCGACCATCTCGCGCACCTACAACGTCGGCCTGTCGGCGTCGTGGGAACTCGACCTGTTCGGCCGCGTGCAGAGCCTGAAGGACCAGGCACTCGCGCAGTACCTGTCGACCGCGTATGCGCGGCAGGCGTCGGAGATCTCGCTGGTGTCGCAGGTGGCTGACCAGTATCTGACGTTGCTGTCGACCGACGATCTGCTGAAGATCACGGAGAACACGCTGAAGACGGCGCAGGACTCGTACAACCTGACGAAGCTGCAGTTCGACAACGGCACGGGCTCCGAGCTCGAGCTGCGTCAGGCGCAGACGGTGGTCGAGCAGGCGCTGTCGAACCAGCAGGCGCAAGCACGGGCACGCGCGCAGGCGTTGAATGCACTGGTGCTGCTGATCGGCGAGCCGCTGCCGGACGATCTGCCGGCTGGCATGCCGCTCGACGCGCAGAACCTGCTGACGGACGTGCCCGCTGGCCTGCCGTCGGATCTGCTGACGCGTCGTCCGGACGTGATGCAGGCCGAGCAGACGCTGCTGGCCGCGAACGCGAACATCGGTGCGGCGCGCGCGGCGTTCTTCCCGAAGATCTCGTTGACGGCCGCGTTCGGCACCGCGAGTCCGACGCTTGGCGGCCTGTTCAAGGCCGGCACGGCGGCGTGGTCGTTCGCGCCGAACATCGCGTTGCCGATCTTCGAAGGCGGCTCGAACATCGCGAACCTCGATCTTGCTCACGTGCAGAAGCGCATCGAGATCGCGAACTACGAGAAGGCGATCCAGTCGGCATTCCGCGAAGTGTCGGATGGCC
Source organism: Burkholderia sp. HI4860 (assembly GCF_002223045.2). Taxonomy (NCBI): domain Bacteria; kingdom Pseudomonadati; phylum Pseudomonadota; class Betaproteobacteria; order Burkholderiales; family Burkholderiaceae; genus Burkholderia; species Burkholderia sp. HI4860. Next base: position 2,543,850 of record NZ_NKFO02000003.1, read on the forward strand.
TCGCCGCACGCGGCACGTACGACCAGCAGATCGCCGCGCTCGAGCGCAACGAGCATGCGCAGCAGCGACGCTTCGACCTGTCGGACCTGCGTTACAAGAACGGTGTCGACAGCTACCTGTCGGTGCTGACCGCACAGACGGACCTGTACTCGGCGCAGCAATCGCTGATCAGCGCACGTCTGGCACGCTGGACCAATCTGGTCGACCTGTATCGCGCCCTGGGCGGCGGCTGGATCCAGCGCGCCGGCGAAACGCCGCGCGCGCCGGATGCACCGGTCGACTACGACAAGGCCGCTGCTCCGGCGCCAGCGTCGGCAACGGCGACGAACGGTTAAGCGCAAGGAGGGGCCGGCGTGGTTTCGATCGCGCTTGTCCTTCGAACCGGCTGGTTGCGGAATCGAAAACGCCACGGACGAAAGTCCGTGGCGTTTTCTTTTGCGTAGTCGATTCGTGCGGCGCGAAGACGGTTGGGGTGACGATGCGCGTATCGGATTCCGGTGCCGCTTATTGCGCCGGACCAACCATCCTGCTTGGCCAACCGGCATCATCGCGCCGCGCCCGCGGGCGACCCGCTTTCACGCGCCATGACCGGCTGTTCCGCCGTTCGACCGTCCAGTTGTCCGCCTGTCCGAACGCCCGGCTGTCCGACCGATCATCGCGCAGCTTCCCGCTCCCGCAAAACAAAACGCCACGGCATGCCGTGGCGTTTTTCGTTACCGCTTGTCCGCGCCGTTGCCCGGCGCGAGGCGATCAGTGGTGCACGTCGGCGGGCCGCCCGTCGAAGTCGTGCCCCGCGCGCCGAATCTCGCAGCGCGCATCCTTTTCGCCTTTCACGCCGTTGAACACGATGTTCAGGATCACGGCAGTCGCCGATGCCAGCAGGATGCCGCTGTGCAGGATCGGGGCGAGGGCCGGCGGCAGCTTCGAGAAGAAGTGCGGCGACACGACCGGCACGAGGCCCATGCCGACGCTCACGGCGACGATGAACAGGTTGTGCGTGTTGTTCACGAAGTCGACCTTCGACAGCACCTTGATGCCGTTCGCCGCCACCATCCCGAACATCACGATGCCCGCGCCGCCGAGCACGGACGGCGGCACCGATGCGACGACCTGCGCCATCTTCGGGAACAGGCCGAGCAGCACGAGGATCACGCCGCCGGTGGCGCACACGAAACGGCTCTTCACGCCCGTCACGCCGATCAGGCCGACGTTCTGCGAGAACGACGTATGCGGGAACGAGTTGAAGATGCCGCCGATCAGCGTGCCGAGGCCGTCGACGCGCAGGCCGCGCACGAGGCGCTCCTGGTTGACCGGGCGATCGACCATGTCGCCGACCGCGAGGAACATGCCGGTCGATTCGATGAACGTGACGAACATCACCGTGACCATCGTCACGATCGACAGCGGGTCGAAGTGCGGCAGGCCGAAGTGGAACGGCATCACGAAGCCGACCCACGGTGCGTGCGCAACGCCGTCGGTATTCACGCGGCCGATCGCGAAGGCGATCGCGAAGCCGGCGACGATGCCGAGCAGCACCGAGATGTTCGCGACGAAGCCGCGGCCGTACTTGTTGATCAGCAGGATCAGCGTGAGCACGAGCAGCGACAGGCCGAGATAGACGGGGCTGCCGTATTCGGGGTTGCCGACGCCGCCGGCCGCCCAGTTGATGCCCACTTCCATCAGCGACAGCCCGATCACCGCGATCACGGTGCCGACGACGACGGGCGGGAAGAACCGCAACAGCTTGCCGATCATCGGCGCGAGCACGATGCCGATGATGCCGGCCGCGATGGTCGAGCCGAAGATGTCGAGGATACCGAGCCCGGGGTTGGTGCCGATCGCGATCATCGGGCCGACTGCCGCGAACGTGCAGCCCATGATGACGGGCAGGCGGATCCCGAAGATCCACAAGCCGAGCGTCTGGATCAGCGTGGCGATGCCGCACGAAAACAGATCGGCGCTGATCAGGAACGCGATCTGGTCTTTCGGCAGCTTGAGCGCGGCGCCGACGATAAGCGGCACGGCGACAGCGCCGGCGTACATGACGAGGACGTGCTGCAGGCCAAGCGTTACCAGCTTGCCGGTCGGCAGCACCTCATCGCACGGATGGACCGTGTTCGATTGCATCTGTCTCACTCCATGATCTTGTTTTCGGGGTGATACGAAATTATTCGGAATGAATCCATGCAACAAGAGTGCTGGGTTCTATTCCGTTCTTTGCTGGTTCGATATGCCATTTCGGCATGGAACAGGGTGTCGATCATCGGGAAACAGCCGCAGGAGTGAGGTTCCCCGGTTTTATAGCCCTTCAAAATAGCGCTGGCCCCCGTGTCAAATATAGGCCGCTTTATGGTGTGTATCGGGCGGCCGGCATAGTGGAAAAAAGTGCCTGGGAAAAATCGTGCCGGGTTAACCCGCGAACGGCCGCTTTTGCCCGCAAGGTGCAGCCGGGTGGAACCCGGCCGGCGACCGCGTTTTCGGCCTGCCGCGGTGGCGGCAAAAAGCGGGGCGCGCATCACGATCCCGTTATCATCGACATCCGTTCATTCGAATTCGCCCTCACGTCATGCGCCTGCTCGGAATCGACCTCGGCACCGGCTCCGTCAAACTCGTCACGCTCGATGCCGACGGCGTCGAGCGGGCGGTCGCGAGCGAACCTTATGCGCTGTTGTCGCCGCAGCCCGGCTGGGCGGAGATCGCGCCGGACACGTGGTGGCAGGCGCTCGTGCGCGCGGCCGCGCGGCTGCCGGCCGACGAGCGCGCGCAGGTGGCGGCGATCGGGTTCTCGGGGCAGATGCACGGTGTCGTGCTGATCGACGCGGCCGGGCAGCCGGTGCGGCCCGCGCTGCTGTGGCCCGACACACGCGCGGTGCGCGAAGCGGAGGCGGGCGATTGGCACACGGACGGCTTGCCCGTCGCACCCAACCCCGTTGCACCGGGCATGGCCGGCCCGTTGTTGCGCTGGCTGGCCACGCATGAGCCCGAAGCGCTCCGCACCGCGCGCTGGGCCGTGCAGCCGAAGGACTGGTTGCGCATCGCGCTGGGCGGCGACGTCGCCGCCGATCCGAGCGACGCGTGCGCGACCGCGCTCGCGACGCCCGACGGTGAGTGGGATCTCGCGATGATCGACGCGCTCGGCTTGCCGGCCGACCGGTTTGCGCCGGTCCTTCCGTCGACGGCGCGCTGCGGCGTGCTCGGCGCGCAGGCTGCCAAGGCACTCGGCCTGCCGGCCGGCGTGCCGCTGGCGACGGGCGCGGCCGACACCGCATGCGCGGCGCTCGGCAGCGGGCTCGCCGCCGCCGGCGACGCGCTGCTGACGACCGGCAGCGGCGGCCAGATCGTCGTGCTCGCGGATGCGCTGCCGCCCGCGCGACGCGGGCTGCATCGCTATCGCGCGGCGGCCGGAGGCGGCTATTACACGATGGCCGCGATGCAGAACGTCGGGCTCGCGCTCGAAGCCGTGCGCGGCTGGCTCGGCTACGCGCAGTGGGCCGATGCGTATGACGACGCGTTCGCCCATGCGGCGTCGGAACGCCTGTGCTTCCTGCCGTACCTGACGGGCGAGCGTTCGCCGTGGATGAACCCCGACGCACGCGGCGGCTGGCTCGGCCTCGGGCTCGGCGACACGCGCGGCGCGATGATGCGCGCCGCGTTCGAAGGTGTCGCGTTCGCGTTGCGCGCCGGGCTCGATGCGATTCGCGATGCCGAGCGCGGCGATCCGGTCGCGATGCTGCGTCTCGCGGGCGGCGGCTCGGTCGATCCGCGCTGGCGCCAGCTGCTGGCCGATGCGCTCGGCGCGTCGCTCCATGCGATCGACTGCCCGAACGCCGCGACGCGCGGCGCCGCGCTGCTCGCGGGCGTCGCGATCGGGCACTGGCGGGAGGATGCGCTGCACGCGCTGGCGCCGGCCGCGTCGCCGGTTGCCGCGCCGCGCGACGATCGCGCGCTGGCCGCGCGCCACGCACGCTTCGTCGATCTGTATGCGCGAACGGATGCATGGTTCACGACGGGCGTTTAAACTCGAACACTTGTTCTTTTGCGCCAGCGATGACGCATCGTGGCAAGCCGGCGACCGTTTCCCGCACGCGATGCGCGGCGGGACCGGCCATCATGGCGAGCACGAGATTCTTTCGCCGTGCCGTGCGCGATGCCGCGCGGCACGGCTTCGACCGCTTTGCCTGGAACCCGGTGAAGCATGGAACCGGCGTCGGTGCTCGCGCACCCGCGCCGGCCGACATGAGCGCTGACGCGCCGACCCGGGCCGACCTCACACACAGACAGGAGTCACACGATGAAGACGAAAGCAGCGATTGCATGGAAGGCGGGCGCGCCGCTGACGATCGAGGAAGTCGATCTGGAAGGGCCGCGCGCCGGCGAAGTGCTGATCGAGGTGAAGGCGACGGGCATCTGTCACACCGACTACTACACGCTGTCGGGCGCCGATCCGGAAGGGATCTTCCCGGCGATCCTCGGCCATGAAGGCGCGGGCGTCGTGGTCGACGTCGGCCCCGGCGTCGGCACCGTGCGCCAGGGCGACCACGTGATTCCGCTCTACACGCCGGAATGCCGCGAGTGCAAGTTCTGCCTGTCGCGCAAGACCAACCTGTGCCAGAAGATCCGCGCGACGCAGGGCAAGGGCCTGATGCCCGACGCGACGTCGCGCTTCTCGCTCGACGGCAAGCCGCTGTTCCACTACATGGGCACGTCCACGTTCTCGAACTACATCGTCGTGCCGGAAATCGCGGTGGCGAAGGTGCGCGAGGACGCGCCGTTCGACAAGATCTGCTACATCGGCTGCGGCGTGACGACGGGCGTCGGCGCGGTCGTGTACTCGGCGAAGGTCGAGGCGGGCGCGAACGTCGTCGTGTTCGGCCTCGGCGGCATCGGCCTGAACGTGATCCAGGGCGCGAAGATGGTCGGCGCGGACAAGATCATCGGCGTCGACATCAATCCGAAGCGCGTCGAGCTCGCGAAGAAGTTCGGGATGACGCACTTCATCAACCCGAACGAAGTCGAGAACGTGGTCGACCACATCGTGCAGCTGACCGATGGCGGCGCCGACTACTCGTTCGAATGCGTGGGCAACGTGAAGCTGATGCGCCAGGCGCTGGAGTGCACGCACAAGGGCTGGGGCCAGTCGTTCATCATCGGCGTGGCCGCAGCGGGCGAGGAAATCAGCACGCGTCCGTTCCAGCTCGTGACGGGCCGCGAATGGAAGGGTTCGGCGTTCGGCGGCGCGCGCGGCCGCACCGACGTGCCGAAGATCGTCGACTGGTACATGGAAGGCAAGATCAACATCGACGACCTGATCACGCACACGCTGCCGCTCGAGCGGATCAACGAAGGCTTCGACCTGATGAAGGCCGGCGAGTCGATCCGCTCGGTCGTGCTGTACTGACCGGGGGCGCACCGCGATGCTCGAACTCGTTTCCTCGCATGCGTGCCACGGCGGCGAGCAGCGTTTCTACCGTCACGATTCGGCGGCCATCGGCCTGCCGATGAAGTTCTCGGTGTACCTGCCGCCGCAGGCCGCGCACGGCCGGGTGCCGGCGCTGTTCTATCTCGCGGGGCTCACGTGCACCGACGAGACGTTCGCGATCAAGGCCGGCGCGCAGCAATACGCGGCGCAGCACGGCCTCGCGCTCGTGATGCCCGACACGAGCCCGCGCGGCGCGGGCGTGCCGGGCGAGACCGATGCGTGGGACTTCGGCGTTGGCGCGGGCTTCTACGTCGATGCGACCGAGGCGCCGTGGTCCGCGCATTACCGGATGGAGTCGTACGTGACCGGCGAGCTGCGCGAGATCGTCGCGGCCGAGCTGCCGATCGACGGCGCGCGATTGGGGATCTTCGGCCACTCGATGGGCGGGCACGGTGCGCTGACGCTCGCGCTGCGCCATCCGGGCCTGTACCGGTCGGTGTCGGCGTTCGCGCCGATCGCCGCGCCGACGCGCTGCCCGTGGGGCGAGAAGGCATTCTCGGGCTACCTCGGCGCCGATCGCGAAGCGTGGAAGGCGCACGACGCGAGCGAACTCGTCGCGCGCGCCGATGCGCCGAAGTTCGCGGACGGCATTCTCGTCGATCAGGGCCTCGCCGACCAGTTCCTCGCGAACCAGCTGAACCCCGACGTGTTCGAAGCCGCGTGCGAGAAGGCTGGCCAGCCGCTGACGCTGCGCCGCCATCCGGGCTACGACCACGGGTACTACTTCATCTCGACGTTCATCGCCGATCACATCGCGCATCACGCGCGCGTGCTCGCACGATGAGCGGGAAGGGAAGCAGGTAGCGCACACGACGGCACATGCCGCACCGCGCGATCGCGGGCGCATAAAAAAACGCCGGCGCTGCCCTCGGGCACGCCGGCGTTTTTTATTACCTACCTCGAGATGGTGATCTGCCGCGGGGCGCTCAGTGGCGCCGCAACAGGCTCGCGCCGTACACGAGCGCCGACAGCGCGGTGATCCAGAAGCTCGTCGGCCAGTCGGTGTGATACGCGAGCACGATGCCGAGCCACGCTTCGAACAACGCGAACAGCGCGGCGAGCAGCACGCCGGTCGACAGCCGCGTCGTCACGTTCTGCGCGGCGGCGGCCGGCCCGACCAGCAGCGTGAACACCAGCAGCACGCCGACGATCTGCGTCGCGGCGGCCACCGCGAGCGCGCACACCGCGAGGAACAGCATCGACACCGTGCGCAGCGACACGCCCTTGGCTTCGGCCAGTTCAGGCTGCAGCGACGCGAACAGCAGCGGCCGTGCGATCAGCGCGAGCGCGAGCAGGCTCACCGCGCCGATGCCGGCGAGCACCGCGAGCGTGTCGTGGCTCACCGCGAGCACGTTGCCGAACAGCAGTGCGGTGACCTGCGTCGCGAACGACGTATAGAAATGCAGGAACAGCAGGCCGGAGCCGAGCGCACCGGACAGGATCACGCCGATCGCGACGTCGCGGCCCGCGAGCTTCTCGCCGAGCGCGCCCATCCCGATGCCGGCCGCGAGCGTGAAGCCGACCATCCCCCAGATCGGCGAGATGCCGAGCAGCACCGCGCCCGTCGCGCCGGTGAAGCCGACGTGCGACAGCGCATGGCCGGCGAAGGTCTGCCCGCGCAGCACCAGGAAGTAGCCGACGATGCCCGCGAGCACCGCGACGATCCCCGACGCCGCGAAGGCGTTGATCATGAAGTCGTATTCAAACATCGTGCGAATGCCCGGGATGAGCGTGTCCGTGGTGGTGATGGCCGTGGCCGCCGCCACCGCCGTGCGAGTGACCGTCGTCGTCCTCGTGTTCGTGATCGTGCTTCTCGATCTCGACGTCGCCCGACATCACGAAGATCTTGCCGTTCACGCGCATCACGTCGATCGGCGAACCGTAGAGCCGTGACAGCACCGGCTTCGTGATCACCTCGTCGACGGTGCCGAGCGCGGCAACGCCGTTGCCGAGATACAGCACGCGGTCGAGCGCGTTCAGCAGCGGATTCAGTTCGTGCGCGGAGAACAGCACGGTGATGCCGAGCTCGCGCTGCACGTTGCGCACGAGTTCGACGACGCCGCGCTGGTGGTTCGGGTCGAGGCTGATCAGCGGCTCGTCGAGCAGCAGCAGCTTCGGGTTGCCGAGCAGGCATTGCGCAAGCAGCAGGCGCTGCCGCTCGCCGCCGGACAGTTCCGACAGCGGCCGGCGCGCGAGCGTCGTGCCGCCGACGAGGTCGAGCACGCGGTCGACGTCGCGGCGCGTCGCCGCGTTCGTGTGCGGCAGCCCCCAGCGGTGGCCGTCGGCGGCCATCGCGACGAAGTCGTAGCCGCGCATCCGGCGGTTCGCGAGGCCGCTCCTGATCTGCGGCATGTAGCCGATCGACGCGTTGCCGCGCACGACCGGCACACCGCCGACGGACAGCGTGCCGGCCGACACGGGCACGAGGCCGAGCACCGCGCGCATCAGCGTCGTCTTGCCCGCGCCGTTCGGCCCGAGCACGCCGACGAATTCGCCGGGTTCGATCGAGAAGCTGACGTCGCGCAGGATCGTGCGTCCGCCCAGTTCGAGCGTGACGCGATCGACGGCGAGTGCGTGAGGAGTGGCGGTCATTTCGTTACGGAGTGTTTATTTCTTGCCGGCGGCCAGCGCGGTCGAGAGCGCGTCGAGCTGGCCGCTCATCCATTGCTGGAAGGTCTTGCCGGCCGGCTGCGTCTCGGTGACGCTGACGGTCGGCACGCCGCCGTCGCGCGCGATCTTCAGCATGCGCTTGGTCATCGGTTCTTCAGCCTGGCTGTTGTAGATCAGCACGCGCACCTGCTTCTTGCGCAGGTCGTTCTCGAACGCGGCGACGTCCTGTGCGCTCGCCTCGGTGTCGTTCATCGTCGCGAGCTGGAAGCGCTGGTTGCGCATGTCGAGGCCAATCGCGTCGGACATGTAGCCGAACACGGGCTCGGTGGCCGTGACCGGCACGCCCTTGTACTGCGCGCGCAGCGCGGCGACCTTGTCGTCGACGGGCTTCAGCGACGCGACGAACTTCTGCAGGTTCGCGTCGTATTCGGCCTTGTTCGCCGGGTCGGCGCGGCCGAGCTCGGCCGCGATCGCGCGCGCGGTGGCCGGCATCGTCGCCGGGTCGTACCACAGGTGCGGGTTGTCGCCGGCCTTCTTGCCGACCAGATCGGCGACGACGATCGTCGCGCGCTTCGCCTGCTTCGACGCGCCGAGCAGCTTGCTCATCCACGGATCGTAGTTGGCGCCGTTGTAGATCACGACCTGCGCGTGCTGGAGCGCGCGGGCGGTCTTCGGGCTCGCTTCGAACAGGTGCGGATCCTGGTCCGGATTGCTGAGGATGCTCGTCACCGCGACATGGCTGCCGCCGATTTGCGACGCGACGTCGCCGTAGAAATTCTCGGCCGCCACGACGTTGACGGTCGCGGCCTGTGCGAACGCGGGCGCCGCGAGCGACAGGGCGGCGACAGCGGCGGCGAGCCAGCGGACAGGCGACAAGGCACGCCGCGGCGCGCGCTTCAGGGCATTGGACATGGGACTCCTCGTTGGAAGGGGCGGCGCGTGCGCCGCACGAAACGCGTCAGCGTTGCACGGGCTTGTGCTTGCAGTGCCCGCACAGGCCGCTCAGCTCGACGACCTGGTGGTGGACTTCGAAACCGTGCGCGGGCTCGCTCGCGGACAACTGCTTCGCGAGGTCGCCGCCGGGAATCTCGACGGTGTCGCCGCACGAGTCGCAGATCAGGAACTGGCCTTCGTGCGGCACGCCGATCTCGCAGCACGCGAAGAACGCGTTCTTCGATTCGATCCGGTGGATGAAGCCGTGCTCGACGAGGAAATCCAGTGCGCGGTAGACGGTCGTGGGCGGCACGCGGCCGCGCTGCGGCTCGAGCTCGGCGAGCAGGTCGTACGCGCCGATCGGGCGCTGCGCGGCCAGCACGCGTTCGTAGACCTGGCGGCGCAGCGGCGTCCACGCGAGCCCGTGCTCGGCGGCGAATGCGTCGGCCCGGGACAGCCGGGCGTCAATGGACGATGAGGTAGCCATGGCGTGAAGCAGCGCGATGAAACAAAGTATGGCGATGATATAACGTATCGCCGCGCCGTGCAGCGCGAAATCCCGTTTCCGTCCTCGCTCCGTCCCCTTCATCACCGATCCGGCTGCGCCGCACCGTGCGCGCCGCGCCTTGCCGGGCGTGCGCGGCGGGCCGCCATGCTGCGCCGTTGTGCCGCAGCGCGTCATAGAAAGCCGTCACGTTGCCTTGACAGCGCGAATCGCGTATCCGATCATTCGATCACCAACAGAGCAATTGATCGGTTGGCGAGCGTTCGCTCACCTCGCAACCGTCGACACGCAGAACGAACCGGAGACAGCCAGTGAGACTGGAAGACAAGGTCGCGATCCTGACGGGCGCCGCAAGCGGCATCGGCGAGGCGGTCGCGCAACGCTATCTGGACGAGGGCGCACGCTGCGTGCTCGTCGACCTGAAGCCGGCAGGCGGCTCGCTCGCGCGGCTCATCGAGGCGAACCCCGGCCGTGCGGTGGCCGTCACCGCGGACGTCACGCGCCGCGACGACATCGAGCGGATCGTCACCACGACGGTCGAGCGCTTCGGCGGCGTCGACATCCTGTTCAACAACGCCGCGCTGTTCGACATGCGGCCGATCCTCGACGAATCGTGGGACGTGTTCGACCGGCTGTTCTCGGTCAACGTGAAAGGGCTGTTCTTCCTGATGCAGGCCGTCGCGCAGCGGATGGTCGAGCAGGGCCGTGGCGGCAAGATCATCAACATGTCGTCGCAGGCCGGGCGTCGTGGCGAGGCGCTCGTTTCGCACTACTGCGCGACCAAGGCCGCGGTGATCAGCTACACGCAGTCGGCCGCGCTCGCGCTCGCGCCGCACCGGATCAACGTGAACGGCATCGCGCCGGGCGTCGTCGACACACCGATGTGGGAGCAGGTCGATGCGCTGTTCGCGCGCTACGAGAACCGGCCGCTCGGCGAGAAGAAGCGGCTCGTCGGCGAAGCCGTGCCGCTCGGCCGCATGGGCGTGCCGGGCGACCTGACGGGCGCCGCGCTGTTCCTCGCGTCGTCCGACGCCGATTACATCACCGCCCAGACGCTGAACGTCGACGGCGGCAACTGGATGAGCTGACGTGATGTCGCTCGCACGCGCCACCCGCCGGCCGGCCTGCGATGAGGTGGCCGCCCCGAACGTCGCGGCCGCCGTCGAACGAGGAGGGTTAGCCTGATGGCCGAGATCGTCGTGGCCGGCGAACTGCTCGCCGAATTCGTCGCCGCCGAGCGCGGTCAGGGTTTCGATACGCCGGGCCTGCTCGAGGGGCCGTTCCCGAGCGGCGCGCCGGCGATCTTCGCCGACCAGGCCGCGCGGCTCGGCGTGAGCGTCGCATATGCGGGCTGCGTCGGTCGCGACGCATTCGGCGACGCGATCGTCGCGCGGCTCGAACGCGACGGTGTCGACGTCGCGCGCATCCGCCGCGTCGCGCGCCCGACCGGCACCGCGTTCGTCGCGTATCGCGACGATGGTTCGCGCAGCTTCGTGTTCACGCTGTCCACCAGTGCGGCCGCGTGCGTCGATGCGTCCGATGTCGATACCGCGATGTTCGACGGCTGCCGCTACTTCCACGTGATGGGTTCGTCGCTGACGAGCGAATCGGCGATCGCGGCCGTGCAGCGCGGCGTGATCGAGGCCGCGCGCGCCGGCGCGAAAGTGTCGTTCGATCCGAACGTACGGCCCGAGATGCTGAGTTTCCGCCCGATGCGCGCGGCGCTCGACGAGATGCTCGCCGCGTGCCACCTGTTCCTGCCGAGCGAAGCCGACCTGCCGTTCTTCTGCGGGCCGCAGCCGGCCGAGCGCGCGATCGCGGGCCTGCTCGCGACGCATCCGCTGCTCGAGCGCGTCGTGCTGAAACGCGGTGCGCACGGCAGCGTCGCGTTCGATCGCGCGAACTGTGTGCAAGCGCCGGCGTTCCAGGTCGACGAAGTCGATCCGACCGGCGCCGGCGACTGCTTCGGCGGCACGCTGGTCGCGAGCCTCGTCGCCGGCGTGCCGATCGAGGTCGCGCTGCGCCGCGCGAACGCGGCCGGGGCGATCGCGGTCACGCGGCGCGGCCCGATGGAGGGCAACAGCAGCGCGGCCGAAATCGACCGTTTCCTGACCGAACGAGGTATCGCATGTCCGGCCTGACGACCTTCGCCGAACGTTCGCGCCCCGCGCACGCGGACGCCGTGCTGCGGATGATCTTCGACGCGAACCGCGCGGATGCGCAGCGCGGCATCTATTCGATCTGCAGCGCGCACCGGCTCGTGCTGGAGGCCGCGTGCGAAGCGGCGCGCGCGGACGGTTCGCCGCTGCTGATCGAGGCGACCTGCAACCAGGTCAACCATCTCGGCGGCTATACGGGCATGACGCCCGCCGATTTCCGCCGCGACGTGGACGCGATCGCGCAGCGTTGCGGGCTGCCGCCGTCGGCGCTCGTGCTCGGCGGCGACCACCTCGGCCCGAACCCGTGGCGGCATCGCCGCGCGGCCGACGCGATGCGCGAAGCGTGTGCGATGGTCGCCGCGTACGTCGAAGCCGGCTTCGAAAAGATCCACCTCGATGCGAGCATGGCGTGCGCGGACGATCCGGCGCGGCTCGACGATCACACGATCGCCGCGCGCGCGGCCGAGCTGTGCCGCGCGGCTGAAGACGCGGCGGCGCGCGCCGGCATCGCGCCCGTCTACGTGATCGGCACCGAGGTGCCGACGCCGGGCGGCGAAGTCAGCGGCAGCGGCGACGATGGCGACGCCGCGATCGCGCAGATCGCGGTCACGCGCAGCGACAGCATCGCGGCGACGCTCGACGCGCACCGCCACGCGTTCGCGGCGGCCGGGCTCGACGATGCGTGGACGCGCGTCGTCGCGATCGTCGCGCAGCCAGGGGTCGACTTCGACGATCGCCACGTGCTCGACTACGACAGCGCCAAGGCCGCGTCGCTCGGCGCGAGTATCCTGCAGACACCGGGCCTCGTGTTCGAGGCGCATTCGACCGACTACCAGACCGAGGGTGCGCTCGCCGCGCTCGTGCGCGACCACTTCGCGGTGCTGAAGGTCGGCCCCGCGCTGACGTTCGCGCTGCGCGAGGCGCTGTTCGCGCTGACCTTCATCGAGGACGCATTGATCGACGACGTCGCGCAGCGCTCGCGGTTGCGCGACGTCGTCGACGCCGCGATGCGCGCGCAGCCCGAGCACTGGGCACCGTACTACCGCGGCGACGAAACCGCGCAGCGGCTCGCGCGCCAGTTCAGCTACAGCGACCGGATCCGCTACTACTGGCTGCAGCCGGCCGTCGCGGCCGCGGTCGAGCAACTGTTCGACAACCTCGCGCGGCAGCCGGTGCCGGAAACGCTCGTCGCGCAGTGGTTGCCGGACGTGTACGCGGCCTGCCGCGCGGGCGGCCTCGCGAAAGAGCCGCGCGCGTGGGTGCGCCACCGGATACGCGACGTGATCGCGCACTATGCGCGCGCGTGCGGAATGCAGCGGCCGGCGTGACGGGCCGCGAAGGAAACGCAGTACCGACGACACTTCGAACAAACACAGGAGACATGCCATGCAACGAAAGATGCTCGACGCCGCCGCACGCTGCTTCGCCGGAGCCGCGCTCGCGACGGCGGCCTGCGCCGCGTCCGCCGGCACGCTGACGATCGCGACGCTGAACAATCCCGACATGATCGAGCTGAAGAAGCTGTCGCCGGCCTTCGAGAAGGCGAACCCGGACATCAAGCTGAACTGGGTGATCCTCGAGGAGAACGTGCTGCGCCAGCGCGCGACGACCGACATCACGACCGGCAGCGGTCAGTTCGACGTGATGGCGATCGGCACCTACGAGACGCCGCAGTGGGGCAAGCGCGGCTGGCTCGCGCCGATGACCGGCCTGCCCGCCGACTACGACCTGAACGACATCGTGAAGACCGCGCGCGACAGCCTGTCGTACAACGGCCAGCTGTACGCGCTGCCGTTCTACGTCGAAAGCTCGATGACGTTCTACCGCAAGGACCTGTTCGCGGCGAAGGGGCTGAAGATGCCCGACCAGCCGACCTACGACCAGATCGCGGAATTCGCGGACAAGCTCACCGACAAGGCGAAGGGCACCTACGGGATCTGCCTGCGCGGCAAGGCGGGGTGGGGCGAGAACATGGCGTACGTGTCGACGGTCGTGAACACGTACGGCGGGCGCTGGTTCGACGAGAACTGGAACGCGCAGCTGACGTCGCCGGAATGGAAGAAGGCGATCAATTTCTACGTGAACCTGCTGAAGAAGAACGGCCCGCCGGGCGCCAGCTCGAACGGCTTCAACGAGAACCTGACGCTGACCGCGTCCGGCAAGTGCGCGATGTGGATCGATGCGACGGTCGCGGCCGGCATGCTCTATAACAAACAGCAGTCGCAGGTGGCCGACAAGATCGGCTTCGCGGCCGCGCCGGTCGCCGCGACGCCGAAGGGTTCGCACTGGCTGTGGGCCTGGGCGCTGGCCGTGCCGAAGACGTCGAAGCAGCAGGACGCCGCGCGCAAGTTCATCGCGTGGGCGACGTCGAAGCAGTACATCGAGATGGTCGGCAAGGACGAAGGCTGGGCGTCGGTGCCGCCGGGCACGCGCACGTCGACCTATCAGCGCGCCGAGTACAAGGCCGCCGCGCCGTTCTCGGACTTCGTGCTGAAGGCGATCGAGACGGCCGACCCGAACGCTCCGTCGCTGAAGAAGGTGCCGTACACGGGCGTGCAGTACGTCGGGATTCCTGAATTCCAGTCGTTCGGCACGGTGGTCGGCCAGTCGATCGCGGGAGCGGTGGCCGGCCAGATGACGGTCGACCAGGCGCTGGCTGCCGGGCAGGCCGCCGCCGACCGCGCGGTGCGGCAGGCCGGCTACAAGAAGTAACGCGGCCCGCACCGTGCGCGGTGGCGCACGGTGCGCGTCGTCGAAGCTGACAGGCGGGCAGGCCTTCGCGCCCGCGCATCAACCGGAGGGACTCCGATCATGCGTCACCTGCGTCTTCCCCTGAGTCACGCTCACGCGCCGTCGGTCGGCGACGCGTCGTCGCCGCCCGGCGCGCCGCGCCGCGCGCGCGGCGGTGCGAGCTGGCTCGTCTCGCCGTCCGTCGCGGTGCTGCTGCTGTGGATGTCGATTCCGCTCGCGATGACGATCTGGTATTCGTTCTCGCGCTACAACCTGCTGAACCCGGACGTGAAGGGCTTCGCCGGGCTCGACAACTACCGCTTCCTCGCGACCGATCCGTCGTTCCTGCCCGCGATCTGGCACACGCTCGTGCTGATCGGCGCGGTGCTCGCGATCACGGTGATCGGCGGCGTGCTGATGTCGGTGCTGTTCGACCGCAAGTTCTACGGGCAGGGCGTCGCGCGCCTGCTCGCGATCGCGCCGTTCTTCGTGATGCCGACGGTGTCCGCGCTGATCTGGAAGAACATGATCCTGCACCCGGTGTACGGGCTCGTCGCGAACGCGATGCGCGCGCTCGGGATGACGCCGATCGACTGGTTCGCCGACTACCCGCTTACCGCCGTGATCGTCATCGTCGCGTGGCAGTGGCTGCCGTTCGCGTTCCTGATCCTGTTCACCGCGATCCAGTCGCTCGACCAGGAGCAGAAGGAAGCCGCGCGCATCGACGGCGCGGGCCCGATCGCGATGTTCTTCTACATCACGCTGCCGCACCTGAAGCGCGCGATCGCCGTGGTCGTGATGATGGAGACGATCTTCCTGCTGTCGATCTTCGCGGAGATCTACACGACGACCGGCGGCGGCCCCGGCAACGCGACGACCAACCTGTCGTACCTGATCTACGCGCTCGGCCTGCAGCAGTTCGACGTCGGCCTCGCGTCCGCGGGCGGCATCATCGCCGTGGTGGTCGCGAACGTCGTGTCGTTCTTCCTCGTGCGGATGCTCGCGCGCAACCTGAAGGGAGAGTACGAGAAATGAGCGACCTGACCTTCGAAGGCCGGCGCGTGCCGGCCGTGTTCGACCTCGTGCGGCGCGCGCTGCCCGGCACGCTCGCGTGGCTGATCGCGCTGCTGCTGTTCTTCCCGATCTTCTGGATGGCGATCACCGCGTTCAAGACCGAGCAGCAGGCGTATGCGTCGTCGCTGTTCTTCATCCCGACGCTCGACAGCTTCCGCGAGGTGTTCGCGCGCAGCAACTACTTCGCGTTCGCGTGGAACTCGGTGCTGATCTCGGCGGGCGTCACGGTGATCTCGCTGCTGTTCGCGGTGCCGGCCGCGTACGCGATGGCGTTCTTCCCGAACCATCGCACGCAGAAGGTGCTGCTGTGGATGCTGTCGACGAAGATGATGCCGTCGGTCGGCGTGCTCGTGCCGATCTACCTGCTGTGGAAAAACGCGGGGCTGCTCGATACCGTGTCGGGCCTCGTGATCGTCTACACGCTGATCAACCTGCCGATCGCGGTGTGGATGACCTTCACGTACTTCAACGAGATCCCGAAGGACATCCTCGAGGCCGGGCGCATCGACGGCGCGTCGACGTGGCAGGAGATCGTCTACCTGCTGATGCCGATGGCGCTGCCGGGGCTCGCGTCCACCGCGCTGCTGCTCGTGATCCTGTCGTGGAACGAGGCGTTCTGGAGCATCAACCTGTCGAGCTCGAACGCGGCGCCGCTGACCGTGTTCATCGCGTCGTACTCGAGCCCCGAGGGGCTGTTCTGGGCGAAGCTGTCCGCGGCGTCGCTGCTCGCGGTCGCGCCGATCCTGATCGTCGGCTGGCTGTCGCAGAAGCAGCTCGTGCGCGGGCTCACGTTCGGAGCCGTCAAATGACCGCGACGAACGTCCTGATCTGCGATTGCGACGGCGTGCTGATCGACAGCGAGGCGGTGGCGGCCGACGTGCTCGTGCGCGAACTCGATGCCCGCTGGCCGGGCGCGGATTCGCGGCCGGCCGTGATGCCGCTGCTCGGGCTGCGCATCGAGCGCGTGCTGGCCGGCGCGAGCGACGCGCTCGGCCGCACGCTGTCGAACGACGACGTCGTGGAGATCCGCGCGGCGGTCGAGGCGGCGGCCGTCAAGGCGCCGATGGTCGACGGCATCGATGCGGCGCTGGCCGCGATCGAGCTGACGACGGCCTGCGCGAGCAACAGCTACCGCGCATACGTCGAGGCGGCGCTCGCCCGCACGGGCCTCGCGCGCTTCTTCGGCGACCGGCTGTTCTGCGCGGACGCCGTCGCGCGGCCGAAGCCGGCGCCCGACGTGTATCTCGCGGCGGCGCGCACGCTCGGCGTCGCGCCGGCCCAGTGCCTCGTGGTCGAGGACAGCGTGACCGGCATCACCGCGGCCGCCGCGGCCGGCATGACCGTGCTCGGCTTCGTCGGCGGCGGGCATGCGTCGGCCGCGCAGATCGACGCGCTGCGCGGCATCGGCGCGCGGCATGTGTTCGACGACATGCACGAGCTGCCCGGCTACGTCGCGCGCTGGCAGGCGACCGGCGCGGTGCTGCCGAACTAGCCACCCCGAATGATTGCGCGCCGCGTTCGACGCGGCGCATCACGAACGAACGGAGACAGATCATGGCAAGCGTGCTCCTGCGCAACATCGCGAAGCGCTACGACGACACCGAAGTGCTGCGCAACGTGAACCTCGACATCGCCGACGGCGAATTCGTCGTGTTCGTTGGCCCGAGCGGCTGCGGCAAATCCACGCTGATGCGGATGATCGCCGGCCTCGAGGATATTTCGAGCGGCGACCTGGTGATCGACGGCGCGAAGGTCAACGACGTGCCGAGCGCGAAGCGCGGCATCGCGATGGTGTTCCAGTCGTATGCGCTGTACCCGCACATGACGCTGTACGACAACATGGCGTTCGGCCTGAAGCTCGCAGGCGCGAAGAAGCCGGAGATCGACCAGGCCGTGAAGCAGGCCGCGAAGATCCTGCACATCGACCACCTGCTCGACCGCAAGCCGAAGCAGCTGTCGGGCGGCCAGCGGCAGCGCGTCGCGATCGGCCGCGCGATCACGCGCAAGCCGAAGGTGTTCCTGTTCGACGAGCCGCTGTCGAACCTCGACGCGGCGCTGCGCGTGAAGATGCGGCTGGAGTTCGCGCGGCTGCACGACGAGCTGAAGACGACGATGATCTACGTGACGCACGACCAGGTCGAGGCGATGACGCTCGCCGACAAGATCGTCGTGCTGTCGGGCGGCGCGGTGCAGCAGGTCGGGACGCCGAACGAGCTGTACCACGCGCCGGCGAACCAGTTCGTCGCGGGCTTCATCGGCTCGCCGAAGATGAACTTCCTGAAGGGCACCGTCGAAGCGGTCGACGCGGGCGGCGTGCTCGTGCGTTTCGACAGCGGCGAGACGCAGCGTGTCGCGGTCGACGCGGCGGGCTTGCAGCGTGGTGCGGCGGTGACGGTCGGCGTACGGCCCGAGCATCTGGTGGTCGATGCGGCGGCGGCGGGCGTCGCCGCGCGGACGATGGCCGTCGAGTCGCTCGGTGACGCCGCGTATCTGTATGCGGAGTCAGCGGTCGCGCCGGACGGGCTGATCGCGCGGATTCCACCGCTCGACACGTACCGCACCGGCGAGGCGCTGCATGTGCATGCGCAGGCCGAGCACTGCCATCTGTTCGACGAGCACGGGCAGGCGTTCCGGCGGTTGAGCGTGCACGCGAAGGCGGCGTGACGCGTCGGCACGTGCGCCTGCGGTGCTCAGAGGCGCAGGTGCTCGGCCACGTAGTCGACGAACGCGCGCAGCTTCGGCGTCGGGTGGCGGCCTGACGGCCACAGCACGTAGAACGGCGTGCGGCTCTCGACGTGTTCGTCGAGCACCGTGCGCAGCGTGCCTTCGGCCAGCGCGTCGTGGACGAAAAACTCCGGCAGGCAGGCGATGCCGAGCCCGCGCAGCGCGAAGCACAGCCGTGTTTCCGCGTTGTTGCTGACCATCGATACGGGCACCTCCGGCGGCGTGCCGGCGCGCGATGCGCGCAACGGCCAGATTTCGAGCCGGCCGCTGCTCGGGAAGCGGTAGTGCAGGCAGCGGTGCCGCGCGAGATCGGCCGGCGTGCGTGGCGCGCCGTGCCGTTCGAGATAGTCGGGCGACGCGACGAGGTGCTGGCGGAAATGGCCGAGCAGCCGCGACGACAGCCGCGAATCCGACGGCTGGCCGGTGCGCAGCACCGCGTCGAAGCCTTCGTCGACGACGTCGACGAGCCGGTCGCTGAAATCGATGTCGAGCTCGATCTCCGGATACGCGGCCATGAAATCGGCGAGCACCGGCAGCAGCAGTGTGCCGATCGCCGGCAGGCTCACGCGCAAGCGCCCGCGCGGCGCTTCGGCGCTGTGCGTCAGTTCCTGTTCGGCCGCGTCGATCTCCGCGAGCACGCGCCGACACCGTTCGAGAAAGCGCGCGCCTTCGGCCGTCAGCGTGATGCTGCGCGTGCTGCGGTGAAAGAGTCGCACGTTCAGGCGCGCCTCGAGCCGTGCGATGCGCTTGCCGATCGCCGACGCCGATAACCCGAGCGCGCGGCCGGCCGCGACGAAACTGCGCGTTTCCGCGACCTGGACGAACACGACAAAGCCGCCGAGATTTTCCATGCGAGTTCCCGATTGCGGACGCTGGCGTCCGGATTGTCAGGAACTCTACCCCGGTTTTTCTTCGGGCGCCGGCTCCCTACGATGGGCGTTCCTTCACTGTTCGAGGTCACGCCATGTCATTCCTGCCTGTCACCGCCCGTCGCGTCGATGCCGGGAGCGCGTCATGAGCGACTGCCCGTCGATGGACGGCCGGGTTGCCGGCCAGCCGCTGCAGGCGGCGCAGCGCCTGCCGGTCGCGAACCTGCTGGCGCTCGCGACGGCCGGCTTCATCACGATCCTCACCGAAGCGCTGCCGGCCGGCCTGTTGCCGCTGATGAGCGCCGACCTGCGCGTGACCGAGGCGCTGATCGGCCAACTGGTGACCGTCTACGCGCTCGGCTCGATCGTCGCGGCGATTCCGCTCGTCGCCGCGACGCGCGCGGTGCGCCGGCGCCGGCTGCTGCTTGCTGCGCTCGCCGGCTTCGTCGTATCGAATGCGCTGACGGCCGCATCGCCGTACTACGCGCTCACGCTGGCCGCGCGCTTCGTCGCCGGGATGTCGGCCGGGCTGCTGTGGGCGCTGCTGGCGGGCTACGCGAGCCGGCTGGTCGACCCGTCGCTGCGCGGCCGCGCGATCGCGGTTGCGATGCTCGGCATACCGACGGCGATGTCGATCGGCATTCCGGCCGGTACCGCGCTCGGTGCGATGTTCGGCTGGCGCATCGCGTTCGCGGGGATCACGGTCGCGGCGCTCGTGTTGATCGGCTGGATCCGCTGGCGCGTGCCCGACTATCCGGGCCAGCAGGCCGGCGCACGCGAGCCGGTGCTCGGCGTGATGACGCTGCCCGGCGTGCGGCCGGTGCTGACCGTGATGTTCGCGTACGTGCTCGCGCACAACATGCTGTACACGTATGTCGCGCCGTTCCTCGCAGGCGTACGGATGGGCGCGCAGGTCGACGTGGTGCTGTTCGTGTTCGGCATCGCGTCGCTGGTCGGCATCGCGCTGACGGGCGCGTGGATCGGCGCCGCGCAGCGCCGGCTGACGCTCGCCAGCATCGCGCTGTTCGCGATCGCCGCGGCGATGCTCGGCGCCGGCTCCGGCATGGCGATCGTCTACGCGGGCGTCGCGCTGTGGGGGCTCGCGTTCGGCGGTGCGCCGACGCTGTTCCAGACCGCCGCCGCGAACGCGGCGGGGGAGGCGGCCGACGTCGCGCAGTCGATGCTCGTGACGGTGTGGAACCTCGCGATCGCGGGCGGCGGCATCGCGGGCGGGATGCTGCTCGGTGCGACGGGCGCCGGTGCGATTCCGTGGGTGCTCGTCGTGCTGCTGGCGGCCGCGTGGGTCGGTGCGTGGCGTGCGCGCCGGCACGCGTTTCCGGCGCTGCACGCGGCCTGAGCATTCGACGGCCGCGCGCGGTGCGCCGAGCGCGGCTTCGGCGTCAGGCCGCTTACGCGTCGAGCGCGGCGCGTGCGCAGGTTTCGTCGGTGACGAGCCCCGACAGCCAGCCGCCGCGCAAGGCGGCGATCACCGCGTCGCGTTTCTTCGGGCCGCCGGCGAACGCGATCGTCGGGCGCTTCGGCGGCGTCGCGAGCGCGACGCTCGTCACGCGCGCGCTCGTCGATACGGCGATCTGCGTGCCCTGCGCGTCGATCGGCACGCCGAGCAGCTCGGCCACCGCGCCGAGCGCGGTCATCTCGTCGCGCTCCTGTTCGGTGATGAAGCCGTCTTCGTAGAGCGGGCAGTGCGGGCCGATGTTGCCGATCCCGACGAACGCGACATCGGCCTTGCCCGACAGCGCCTCGACGATCCGGTACAGCCGGTGATTGCACCACTGCGCGCGCTCGGCGTCGCTGTCGGCGAACAGCGGCGCGGGCAGCAGGAAGTGCTTGCTGCCGGTTTTTTCGGAGATGTACTGCGCGACGTCGTAGCGGTTCGACGAGCCGTCGGCGGCGATCGCGCCGACCATCGACACGAGCCGGTGCTGCGGGCGGTCGATCTGCGCGATCTGCGCGACCGCGGCCTTCAGCGTCCGGCCGCTGCTGACCGCGATCACCATCGGCCGCGTTTCGTTCAGGTAGCGCTCCATCACCTGCGCACCGGCGACCGCGAGCTTGCGGTCGATCGCGTCCGGCGCATCGGCATCGACGGGCACGACTTCGCACATCGCGAGGCCGTAGCGCTTCGACAGCTGCGCGCCGAGATCGAGACAGTCGGCGAGCTGGTGGTCGACGCGCACGCGGATCAGGTTCTTCTCGACCGCGAACGCGACGAGACGCTGCGCGACCGGGCGCGACACCTGCAGCTTCTCCGCGATTTCGTTCTGCGTGTCGCCCGCGACGTAGTAGAGCCACGCGGCACGCGTGGCGAGATCGAGTTTTTCTGAGGACTTGGACACGATAGCGATTCGGTTCGGATCTGGGGGGGCCGCCCGGCGGGCCGCCCCGCGGGCCTGTGGGCCGCATGGCGGCATCCACTGTACCGCATGCCGCGCACGCGGCCGACGGCCGCCACGCGCGGCGTGCGGCGCTTATGCGAGCCGTGCGCGCGACGGTTCGTACAGCGGCTGCACGTGACGGTACAGCGCGCGGAACGCATCGAGGCGTTCGCGCAGCAGCGCATGGCGGGCGGCATCGGGCGTGTATTCGGCGCGCACCGGCGGCTTGGTCAGCACCGCATGCGGATCGCCGCCGACGGCCAGCCAGCCGAGCCGTGCCGCGCCGAGCGCCGCGCCGGTTTCGCCGCCGCCGTGCTGGCGCGTGCGCACGTTCAGCGCGTCGGCGATCAGCTGCGCCCAGAACGCGCTGCGCGCGCCGCCGCCGATCAGCGACAGCTGGTCGGTTTCGACGCCGGCCGCATGCAGCGCGTCGAGACCGTCGGCGAGGCCGAGCGTCACGCCTTCGAGCACCGCATAGCCGAGGTGCGCGCGTTCGGTCGCATGCGTCATTCCGAAGAACACGCCCTGCGCGTACGGGTCGTTGTGCGGCGTGCGCTCGCCGGACAGGTAGGGCAGGAACAGCGGGGCCGTCGCGAGCGCGTCGGCGTCGAGCGTTTCGATTTCCGCGAGCAGCGCGGGCTCGTCGGTGCCGGTCAGCTTGCAGACCCAGCGCAGGCAGCTCGCGGCCGACAGCACGACGCTCATCAATTGCCAGCGATCGGGAATCGCGTGGCAGAACGCATGGACGGCCGACGCGGGGTTCGGCATGAAGCGATCGCCGACCACGCTCAGCACGCCGGAGGTGCCGAGCGACACGAAGCCGTCGCCCGCGTGGATCGCGCCGATGCCGAGCGCGCTTGTCGCGTTGTCGCCGCCGCCGCCGGCCACCACGACGGCTTCCGACAGCCCGAGTTCGCGTGCGATATCGGCGCGCAGCGTGCCGGACGGCGCGTTGCCTTCGACGATGCGGGGCATCTGGTCACGCGTCATCCCGCACGCGGCGAGCAGCGCATCGGACCAGTCGCGGCGCGCGACGTCGAGCCACAGCGTGCCGGCGGCGTCCGACGGATCGGACACCTTCGCGCCGGTCAGCCGGAACCGCAGGTAGTCCTTCGGCATCAGCACGCAGGCGGTCGCCGCGAACACGTCGGGTTCGTGCTTCGCGACCCACAGCAGTTTCGGCGCGGTGAAGCCCGGCATCGCGAGATTGCCGGCCAGTGCATGGAGATCGGGCGCGCGTTCGGTGAGCAGCGCGCATTCGTCGGCGCTGCGCATGTCGTTCCACAGGATCGCGGGGCGCAGCACGCGATCGTCGCGGCCGAGCAGCACGGCGCCGTGCATCTGGCCCGACAGACCGATGCCGCGCACGGCCGCGAACGCGTCGCGGTGCCGTTCGCGCAGCGCCGCGAGCGCGGCGAGCGTGCCTTGCCACCAGTCGTCCGGATGCTGTTCGGCCCAGCGCGGATGCGGCCGCGACACGGTGAACGGCGAGCCGGCGGTGCCGACGACCGTGCCGTCCGGGGCGAGCAGCAGCACCTTCACTTCCGAGGTGCCGAGGTCGATGCCGAGATACATGAGCGATCCGTTCCGTCAGTGGGGAGTCGCTACTTTAGCCGCGTGGCCGCGCCCGTGCCAAGGCAGGTTCGCCCGGATGCGCGTCAGCGTGCCGCGAGCCATGCGTCAACTCGCGCGAGCCCGGCGCGCAGCGCCTCGAACAGCGCCGCGTTGCCGGCGAGCGAGCCCCACAGCGCGCGGCTGGCGCCGAGCGCGACAACCGGGTCGTCGGCCTGGACGATCGCGCGCGCGGTGCTTTCGTCCATCACGCCGTCCTGGTACGCGTACGGCAACGCGCCGCGCGCCCAGCGTTCGAGAAAGCGCAGGAACAGCGCGGGCAGCACGGCGGTGGCGGCCGGCGCCGCGCCGCGTGCGAACGATTCGACGAGCGTCGGCGCGATGAAGCCGGGGATCTTCGAGAAGCCGTCGGCCGCGACACGCTGGTTCGTGTCGAGCACGTACGGGTTGCCGAAGCGTTCGAGCACGACGTCGCGGTAGCGCGCGAGATCGAGCGGGCTCGGCGTGAGGCACGGGATCACGTCCTGCGTCACGTAGTCGTGCGCGAAGCGGCGGATCGCCGCGTCGTGCGTGCCTTCGTGGATATACGTATGGCCCGCGAGCGTGCCGGCCCACGCGATGCAGCTGTGTGTCGCGTTGAGGATGCGGATCTTCGCTTCCTCGTACGGGTGCACGTCGTCGACGAGTTCGGCGCCGGCCACTTCCCACTTCGGACGGCCGGCCGCGAAGCGGTCCTCGATCACCCACTGGATGAACGATTCGCCCATTACCGGGCATGCGTCGTCGAAGCCGGTGGCGGCCAGCACGCGCTCGCGCACGTCGGCGGTCGGGCGCGGCGTGATGCGGTCGACCATCGCGCTCGGTGTCGCGACGTTCGCATCGAACCACGCGAGCAGATCGGCCTGACCGCGCCGTTCGAGGAATTCGCGCATCCCCGCGCGAAAGCGCGCGCCGTTGTTGCGCAGGTTGTCGCAGCTCTGCAGCGTGAGCGGGCCCGCGCCGCGCTTCACGCGTTCGGCGAGCAGCGCCGCGAGCGCGCCGTACAGCGTCGTGCGCGCGCCCTGCAGGTCGGCCGCGAGATCCGCGTTCGCGAGGTCGAGCCGGTTGTGTTCGTCGAGGTAGTAGCCGCCTTCGGTCACGGTGAACGACACGATCCGGCAGGCCGGGTCGGCGCCGGCGTCGATCAGTGCGGCGAGGTCGATCGACCACGGCAGCACGCGCGTGATCGCGCGGATCGTCTCGTACGCGCGCTCGCCTTGCGGCGTGACGGTTTCGAGCGTGTAGGCGCCGTGCTGCGCGGCGAGTGCGTCCATCGTCGCGTGCATGTCGTCGCGGATGTTGCCGACGGTCAGCGACCAGCGCTCGTCGGCCGGGACGGCCGCGTTCACGCGATGCAGATACCACGCCTGGTGCGCGCGGTGAAACGAGCCCGCGCCGATGTGCAGCAGCACGGGCGTGCGGGCGGAGGGCGATGCGCTCATCCGGTGTCTCCTGTTCGTGCCTGACAGTCCTGTCGAATACGATCATTTGCTCTTTGTGTGAGCGAATGATCGTATTCGGGCGAGCGAAAGTCAAGGCGGGGAAACGGCATTTCGATGGTGCGCTGCGGCGGCGTTCGGGCAGCGCGGGGAGGGCTCGAACGGGCGGCCGGCGCGGAAAGTGTTGTCAGCGTCCTTCGCGGGTCAATGCGACGAGTTCCTCGAGCAGCTTGCCGGCCGGCCCCGGCAGGATGCCGTGACGGCGCCGGAACGCGGTAAGCGTACGCACCGCGACGACCTCGCGCACGGGCAGCGTGTCGATCGTGCCGGCGCGCTGTTCGGCGCCGTACATCGGCTCGGCCATCCAGCTCAGGAAGCCGGCATGCGCGACGAGGCTTTTCAGCGTCGTCACCGAGCGTGTCTCGACCGCGATGTCGGGCAGCGCAAGCCCGTGCGCGTCGAAGGTCGCGCGCATGTGGTCGAACGGCGCGGTGCCACGCGGCGGAATCGCCCAGCGCGCATGCAGCGTATCGGCGAGCGTCGGCGCGCGGCCGAGCGTGCGCAGCGGATGGTGCGGCGCCGCAACGATGTGGCTGCGATCCTCCCAGCGGCACTCGGGAATCGCGACGATCTCGTCGGTGTCGGGCCCGTGCGCGGACAGCGCGAGATCGATCTCGTGCTTGTTCAGCCCTTCCGCGAGCCGGTCCCACACGCCTTCGATGATCTCGACGCGCAGGTTCGGCCAGCGGTCGAGCACATGGCCCACCGCAACCGGCAGCACGAGGCTCGCGATGCTGCCCACCGTGCCGACCTTGATCGTGCCCTTCGCAAACCCGCGCATCGCGTCGAGCTCCTCGCGCGCGTGCTCGGCCTCGTGCTGCAGCAGCGTCGCGTGCGGCAGCAGCGCCTCGCCGAACGCGGTGAGCTGCACGCCCTTCGAATGGCGCTCGAACAGGGGCGCGCCGACCTGGTCCTCGAGCCGCTTCAGGATCCGGCTCAGCGCCGGCTGCGTCACGTGCAGTGCGTCGGCCGCGCGGCCGAGGCTGCCGCACGCGACGATCGTCGTGAAGGCGCGCAATTGTCGGAGATCGAAACTCATGTCGAAACGGTATGGCTTATCGCAAAAAATACAGTATCCGAGAATGACTCGCGCTTCGATACTGTGGAAACCGCCAAGCCATCGAGGAGACGCCCGAGCATGTCCGGCCCTACGCCCCCTTCCGCCGCACCGATCACCGTTCGCGATGCGGTGATCGACCTGCTTCGCCAGTTCGGCATCGACCGCGTGTTCGGCAATCCCGGCTCGACCGAGCTGCCGATGTTCCGCGACTTCCCGGACGATTTCCGCTACGTGCTCGGCTTGCATGAAGCCGTCGTGGTCGGGATGGCCGACGGCCATGCGCAGGCCACCGGCAATGCGGCGGTCGTCAACCTGCATTCGGCGGCGGGCGTCGGCAACGCGATGGGCAATCTCTTCACCGCCTTCAAGAACCGCACGCCGCTGATCGTCACCGCGGGCCAGCAGGCACGCGCGATTCTGCCGTTCGACCCGTTCCTCGGCGCGACGCAGGCCGCCGAGCTGCCGAAGCCGTACGTGAAGTGGAGCATCGAGCCCGCGCGTGCGCAGGACGTGCCGGCCGCGATCGCGCGTGCGTACCGCATCGCGATGCAGGAACCGCGCGGCCCCGTGTTCGTGTCGATCCCGGTCGACGACTGGGACCAGCCGGCCGAGCTGCTGCCGCGCCGCGACGTCAGCAGCGTCGTGCGGCCCGACCCGGACGCGCTCGCGCGGCTCGGCGATGGGCTCGACGCCGCACGGCGTCCGGCGTTCGTGGTCGGGGCGGCCGTCGATCGCGCCGGCGCGTGGGACGACGTCGTGCGGCTCGCCGAGCGGCACCGTGCGCGCGTGTACGTCGCGCCGATGTCGGGGCGCTGCAGTTTCCCCGAGGACCATCCGCTGTTCGCCGGCTTCCTGCCCGCGATCCGCGAGAAGATCGTCGCGCGGCTCGACGGGCACGATCTCGTGTTCGCGTTCGGCGCGCCCGCGTTCACCTATCACATCGAGGGCTTCGGCCCGCACGTGCCGCCGGGCGCGACGCTCGTGCAGCTCGTCGACGATCCGGGCATCGCCGCATGGACGCCGTCGGGCGATGCGGTCGTCGGCAACCTGCGGCTCGCCGCGCGCGACCTGCTCGCGCGCCCGGCGCCGCCCGAGCGGCCGATGCCCGCGCCGCGGCCGCCGCGTGCGCGCGTCGAACCGCCGGCCGCCGGCGAGCGCATGTCGGTCGCGTTCGCGCTGCAGACGCTCGCGGACGTGCGCGACACGCACGACATCGTCGTCGAGGAAGCGCCGAGTGCACGGCCCGTGATGCAGGAACACCTGCCGTTCACGCGCAGCGGCACGTTCTACACGATGGACAGCGGCGGGCTCGGCTACGGGATGCCGGCCGCTGTCGGCGTCGCGCTCGCGCAGCCGGGCCGGCGCGTGATCGGGCTGATCGGCGACGGGTCGAGCCTGTATTCGATCCAGGCCCTGTGGAGCGCCGCGCAGCTGAAGCTGCCGATCACGTTCGTGATCCTCAATAACCGGCGCTACGCGGCGCTGCAGGATTTCGCGCCGGTGTTCGGCTTCGGCCCGGACGATCCCGTGCAGGGCACCGATCTGCCGAACCTGGATTTCGTCGCGCTCGCGCAAGGGATGGGCTGCCGGGGCGTACGCGTGACCGATGCCACGCGCCTGCGCGACACGTTGACCGACGCGCTGCGTGCGGCGACGCCGGTCGTCGTCGAAGTCGAAATTGCCTGAATGACGTGATGCGCAATACGCGTCCTGCCGGAGACTCCATGCAAACCGTATCGATGCTGATCGGCGGCGAACGCCGTCACTCATCCAGCGGCGCGACCTTCGCGCGCCGCAACCCGCTTGATGGCGAAGTCGCGTCGGAAGCGCCCGCGTGCACCGTCGACGATGCGCGGGCGGCGGCCGACGCCGCCGCCCGCGCGTTTCCCGGCTGGGCCGCGCTCGGCCCCGGCGCACGCCGCGCGCTGCTGCTGAAGGCGGCCGCCGCGCTCGAAGCGAAGCACGAGCAGTTCGTCGCCGCGATGGCGGCGGAGACGGGCGCGTCCGCGCTGTGGGCCGGCTTCAACGTGCAGCTTGCCGCGAGCGGGCTCATCGAGGCCGCGTCGCTCACCACGCAGGTCGGCGGCGAGCTGATCCCGTCCGACGTGCCCGGTTCGCTCGCGATGGGCGTGCGGCAGCCGGCCGGCGTCGTGCTCGGCATCGCACCGTGGAATGCGCCGGTGATCCTCGCGACGCGCGCGCTCGCGCTGCCGCTCGCATGCGGCAACACCGTCGTGCTGAAGGGCTCGGAGCTGTGCCCCGTCACGCACGGGCTGATCGTCGAGGCGCTTCAGGAGGCCGGGTTGCCGCCTGGTGTCGTCAATTTCGTGACCAACGCGCCCGAGGATGCGGGCGCCATCGTCGATGCGCTGATCGCGCATCCGGCCGTGCGCCGCGTGAATTTCACGGGCTCGACGCGCGTCGGCCGGATCGTCGCCGAAGCCTGTGCGCGCCACCTGAAGCCGTCGGTGCTGGAACTCGGCGGCAAGGCGCCGTTCGTCGTGCTCGACGATGCCGATCTCGATGCGGCAGTCGCGGCGGCCGCGTTCGGCGCGTTCGCGAATTCCGGGCAGATCTGCATGTCGACCGAACGCATCGTCGTCGACGCGTCGATTGCCGATGCGTTCGTCGCGAAGCTCGCCGACAAGGCCGCGTCGCTGCCGCTCGGCGATCCGCGCAACGGGCCCGTCGTGCTCGGTTCGCTGATCGACATGAAGGCCGTCGAGCGCTGCAACGCGCTGATCGACGATGCGCTTGCGCACGGCGCGACGCTCGTGTGCGGCGGCAAGGTCGACAGCACGCTGTTCCCGGCCACGCTGCTCGACCATGTGACGCCGGCGATGCGCATCTATGCGGAGGAGTCGTTCGGGCCGGTGAAGGGCATCGTGCGCGTCGATGGCGAGGACGCCGCGATTCGCTGCGCGAACGACAACGCGTTCGGGCTGTCGTCGGCCGTGTTCAGCCGCGATGTCGCGCGTGCGATGCGCGTCGCGGCCCGCATCGAATCGGGCATCTGCCACGTGAACGGTCCGACCGTGCACGACGAGGCGCAGATGCCGTTCGGCGGTGTGAAGGACAGCGGCTTCGGCCACTTCGGCGGCAAGGCCGGCATCGCGGCGTTCACGGACCTGCGCTGGATCACGGTGCAGACCGCACCGCGCCACTATCCGTTCTGACGAGGCCGACGACGATGAGGATTGCGATTCTGGGCGCCGGCGCGATGGGCTCGCTGTTCGGCGGGCGGCTGGCCGAAAGCGGCGAGGCCGTCACGCTGATCGACGTCAACGATGCGCATCTCGATGCGATTCGACGCGACGGATTGCGTATCGACGACGATCGGGGTGAACGACGCATCCGTACGTTGCAGGCCATGCGGCCGGAAGTGGCGAATGCGGCTGCGGCCGCATCGCCCGATGCATCGTTCGACCTGCTGATCGTTTTCACGAAATCGCTGCATACGTGCGCCGCACTCGACGGCGTGCGCGCGCTGCTCGAGCGCGGCACGCACGTGCTGACGCTGCAGAACGGGCTCGGCAACGTCGAGACGCTGAATGCGTTCGTGCCGCTCGAACGCATCCTGGTCGGCGTGACGACGTGGCCGGCCGACGCGGCGGGGCCAGCGCACGTGCGCTCGCACGGGGCAGGCGCGATCCGCATGATGACGGCCGACGGCGCGGCGCGCCCGTTCGCGGCGACGGTGGCCGATACGCTGTCGCGCGCGGGGCTCGCGTGCACGCTGGACGCCGACGTGTGGGCCGCGATCTGGGAGAAGGTCGCGTTCAACGCGGCGCTCAACACGCTGTGCGCGGCGACGGGCTGCACGGTCGACCAGCTCGGCAATCATCACGACGGGCCGCGGCTCGCGCTCGCGATTGCAGCCGAGGTGGCCGCCGTTGCCCGCGCGAAGGGCATCGCGGTCGACGGCGAACGCATCGCGCACAACGTCGAGCATGCGATCCGCGCGCATCGCGGCCATCGCCCGTCGATGCTGCAGGACGTGCTCGCGGGCCGCCGCACGGAAATCGAAGCGATTAGCGGCAAGGTCGTCGCGGCCGCGCGCGAAGCGGGTGTCGCGGTGCCGCACGCGGAAACGCTGCTCGCGCTGGTCCGGCTGATCGACGCGCGGATGAACTGAGCATCAGTCGTGCGGCGTGGTATGTGCCGCACGACGGGACGAGCGCGTCGCGCGCAGGCGACGGCGCCGGATCGGGACGGGTTGGACGAGACACCGGAGGCGGCGCCGCTGCGTCGACACCGGCCGCCTGCGCAGCACGAGATCCGGGCACGCGCGCACCGCGCCAGCCCGGGCAACCGGAGACGCCATGAACGCCATCGAATGCCGTTGTCTTGCCGCGCGCCGCTTGCGCATGTTGCCGCCTGAGCGCGGCGCACGGGAGGTCGCATGAGTACGCGCGACGGATTGTTGCCTCCGTCCGTCGACATCGGCGCGACGCTCGACGACGGGCCGTTCACGACGATGCAGCGCTGCGTGGTGCTGCTCGCCGCGCTCGCGATCGTGCTCGACGGCTTCGACGGCCAGCTGATCGGCTTCGCGATTCCGGTGCTGATTCGCGAATGGGGCATCACGCGTGGCGCGTTCGCGCCGGCGGTGGCGGCCGGGCTGGTCGGGATGGGCATCGGCAGCGCGTGCGCGGGGATCGTCGCCGATCGCTTCGGCCGCCGCCAGGCCGTGATCGGCAGCGTGTTCCTGTTCGGCATCGCGACCTGCGCGATCGGCTTCGCGCCGGACGTCACGGCGATCGCGGTGCTGCGCTTCATAGCAGGCCTCGGGATCGGCGGCGCATTGCCGACGGCGACGACGATGACGGCCGAATACACGCCCGCGCGGCGTCGCACGATGATGGTGACCGCGACGATCGTCTGCGTGCCGCTCGGCGGGATGCTGGCCGGCCTGTTCGCGCACGAGGTGCTGCCGCGCTACGGCTGGCGCGGGCTGTTCTTCGCGGGCGGCGCGTTGCCGCTCGTGCTCGGCTTCGTGCTCGTGCGTGCGTTGCCCGAATCGCCGCGCTACCTCGCGCGGCGCCCCGCGCGCTGGCCGGAGCTCGGCGCGCTGCTCGCGCGGATGGCGCGGCCCGTCGCGCCGGGCACCGCCTTCACCGACCTGCGGGACGCACGCGCGGCAGGCAGCCGCGGCGGCTTCGGCGCGCTGTTCGCGAGCGGCCAGGCGCGCGACACGATCGCGTTGTGGTGTGCGTTCTTCATGTGCCTGCTTGCCGTGTATGCGGCGTTCAGCTGGCTGCCGACGATGCTGGCGGCGAGCGGGCTGAGCGTGTCGGTCGCGGGGACGGGGCTCACCGCGTACAACCTCGGCGGCGTGATCGGCGCACTGTTGTGCGCATGGACGATCGCGCATGCCGGGTCGCGCTGGCCGCTCGTGCTGTGCAGTATCGGCGGCGCGGCGAGTGCGGTATGGCTGATGGGTGTCGATGCGAGCCGCCACACGGGCTGGCTGATCGTCGGGCTCGGCCTGCACGGATTGTTCGTCAACGCGGTGCAGTCGACGATGTATGCGCTCTGCGCGTACATCTACCCGACGGCCGTACGCGCGACCGGCACCGCGAGCGCGCTCGCGTTCGGCCGGCTCGGCGCGATCCTCAGCGCGTTCGCGGGCGCGACCGTGATCACCACGGGCGGCGCCACGGCTTATCTGACGATGCTGGCGGTTGCGATGGGGGTGGTCTGCGTCGCGCTGCTCGTCGTGCGACGGCACATTCCGCGACTGTCGCGCGCGGCCGTGCAGCCGCGCGAAGGGGAGGAGCTGGCCCGCACGTCGTCGTGACGGCGGGCGGGCCCGCGGGCGCGTCGCGCGTTACAGCGTGGTGCGCACGTGCCAGAGCTCGGGGAACAGCACGACGTCGAGCATCTTGCGCAGGTACGGCGCGCCGCTGGTGCCGCCGGTGCCTTGCTTGAAGCCGATGATGCGTTCGACGGTCGTCACGTGACGGAAGCGCCACTGGCGGAACGCATCCTCGAGATCGACGAGTTCCTCGGCCATCTCGTAGAGTTCCCAGTGCTGCTGCGGATGACGGTACACCTCGAGCCACGCGGCTTCGACCGTCTCGTCGTGCCGGGTCGGCTGGGTCCAGTCGTGCTCGAGCCGCTCCGCCGCGATCGGGAAGCCGCGCCGCGCGAGCAGGCGCACGACTTCGTCGTAGAACGACGGCGCCTCGAGCGTCGCACGCACCTGTTCGAGGATGTCGGGCCGGTGCGCATGCGGCTGCAGCATCTGCACGTTCTTGTTGCCGAGCAGGAATTCGAGTTGCCGGTACTGATAAGACTGGAAGCCCGATGATTGCCCGAGATACGGGCGCATCGCCGAATACTCGGACGGCGTCATCGTCGACAGCACGTTCCACGCCTGCACCAGTTGCTCGAGGATGCGCGACACGCGGGCGAGCATCTTGAACGCAGGCGGCAGCGCGTCGGTGCGCACCGCGTCGAGGGCGCCGCGCAGTTCGAACAGCGCGAGCTTCATCCACAGCTCGCTCGTCTGATGCTGGATGATGAACAGCATCTCGTTGTGATCGGGCGACAGCGGATGCTGCGCGTCGAGGATCGAATTCAGCGACAGGTAGTCGCCGTAGCTCATCGACTTCGAGAAATCGAGCTGCGCGTTGTGCCAGCCGGCATCGCCGGGCACGTGCGACGCTTCGTGCGCGGCCGGGGCCGCTTGGGCCGAATGTGCTGCGCGTGCGCCCGAGAACGGGCAGCCCGCCGGCGCGTCGCCGCCGGGTGGCTGCATATGACCAGAATTCACGACTTTCTCCAGATTTGAATGACGGGGGCGCGGCGCGCGGCTTGCGCGCACCGGGCAAGGCCGATCAGGTCACCGCGCCGCGCTCGGCGAACTCGGGCGCCTTCCACGCGTCGGTGGCGAGGATGTCGCGCAGCGTCTCGACGGCATCCCACACGTCGGCGAAGCGCGTATAGAGCGGCGTGAAGCCGAAGCGCAGCACGTACGGCTCGCGATAGTCGCCGATCACGCCGCGCGCGATCAGCGCCTGCATCACTTCGTAGCCGTGCGGATGCTCGAAGCTCGCCTGCGAGCCGCGCTGATGATGCGCACGCGGCGTGACGAGCTTCAGCGACAGGCCCGCGCAGCGTGCTTCGACGAGCGCGATGAATGCATCGGTCAGCGCGAGCGACTTGCGGCGGATCGCGTGCATGTCGGTCTGCAGGAACACGTCGAGCCCGCATTCGACCATCGACATCGACACGATCGGCTGCGTGCCGCACAGGAAGCGCGCGATGCCCGGATCGGGCGCGAAGCCCGGCTGCATCGCGAACGGTGCGCGGTGGCCCCACCAGCCGGACAGCGGCTGCGAGAAGTGCGCGTGATGACGCTGCGGCACCCATACGAAGGCGGGCGAACCGGGGCCGCCGTTCAGGTACTTGTACGTGCAGCCGACCGCGCCGTCCGCGCGCGCACCGTTCAGGTCGACCGGCACCGCGCCGGCCGAGTGCGCGAGATCCCACAGCATCAGCCCGCCTGCGTCGTGCACGAGCTGCGTGACGGCCGGCATGTCGTGCATGTAGCCGGTGCGGTAGTTCACGTGCGTGATCATCGCGACGGCCGTGTCCGCGCCGAGCGCATCAGGCAGGTCGGCCGGGTCGTCGATCAGGCGCAGTTCGTAGTCGCCGCCGAGCTGTTCGATCAGCCCCTGCGCGATATACAGGTCGGTCGGGAAGTTCGAGCGCTCCGACACGATCACGCGGCGCTCGGGCGCGCGCCCGGCCTGGTGGCGCACCATCGCCGACAGCAGCTTGAACAGGTTGATCGAGATCGTGTCGGTCACGACCGTCTCGCCGGGCGCGCCGCCGATCAGCGTCGCGAGCTTGTCGCCGAGACGGCGCGGCAGCGCGAACCAGCCGGCCGTGTTCCAGCTGCGGATCAGGCCTTCGCCCCATTCGGCGCCGATCACCTGCTGCGCACGGGCGGCCGACGCGCGCGGCTGCGCGCCGAGCGAATTGCCGTCGAGGTAGATCACGCCGTCGGGCAGGGAGAACTGGTCGCGCAGCGGGGCGAGCGGATCGTCGCGGTCGAGCGCGAGCGCGTCTTCACGGGTCTTGATCATGATGTGGGGTTGTCAGTCGGGGGAATCAGGAAGCACGCGCGGGCAGCGCGCGCAGCACCGCGCGCACCGGGCTCGCGTCGAGCGTCGCGAACTTCAGCGGCAGTGCGATCAGTTCATAGTCGCCGGGCGGCACGTCGTCGAGCACGATGCCTTCGAGGATCGCCATCCGGTGCGCGCGCACGCGGTGATGCGCATCCATCGTCTTCGATTCCTGCGGGTCGAGCGACGGCGTGTCGATGCCGATCAGCTTCACGCCATGCGCGGCGAGCAGGTCGATGGTCTCCGGCGCGACCGCGCAGAAGTGGCTGTCCCACTCATCGACGCTGGCACGCGCACAGGTGCGCAGCAGCACGCGCGGCCGCACGCCGTCGAGCGCGGCCGCGACATCGGCCGGCTGCACGACCGGCGATGCGCCGATGCAGTGGATCACGCGGCACGGGCCGAGGTAGGTGTCGAGCGGCACGGCGCCGATCGGCGCGCCGTCGGCGTCGTAGTGCAGCGGCGCGTCGCAGTGCGCGCCCGTGTGCGGCGACAGCGTCAGGCGTGCGACGTTGACCGGCGAGCCGGCCTCCATCCGCCACACGCGTTCGACGGAAACCGGCGTGTCGCCCGGCCACACGGGGGTGGCGGGGCTGACAGGCGGCGAGATGTCCCAGAGGGTGTCCATGGCATGACGATTCGGTGAGTCGATCCTTCGAATGATAGGTGGACGCTCGCAGAAAGTGCTTGCGAAATAAACATGGACAATCCGCCGGATTGGCAGATAATTCGACTCAGAGGGAAAACGGGGACCAAAAATGCACGCGATCACGCTCGATGCCACCGACTGCCGGATTCTGGCGGTACTGCAGGAAGAGGGCAGAATCAGCAATCTCGACCTGGCGGAACGGATTTCGCTTTCGCCGTCCGCCTGTCTGCGCCGCATGCGCCTGCTCGAGGAGCAGGGCGTGATCGAGCACTATCGCGCGTGCCTGAGCCGCGAGAAGCTCGGCTTCGAGCTCGAGGCGTTCGTGCAGGTGTCGATGCGCAACGAAGAGAATCAATGGCACGAGCGCTTCGCGGAAGCGCTGCGCGAATGGCCGGAGGTGGTCGGCGCGTTCGTCGTGACGGGCGAGAGCCACTATCTGCTGCGCGTGCTCGCGCACAACCTCAAGCACTATTCGGATTTCGTGCTGAACCGGCTCTACAAGGCGCCGGGCGTGATGGACATCCGTTCGAACATCGTGCTGCAGACGCTGAAGGATGAAGCCGGCGCGCCGGTCGGGCTGGCGCGCACGGGAGCGATCAAAGCGGTGTAAGGCCGTGGAAGCCGCCGCCGTGGAACACGAGCGGCGGGGCCGTGTCCGATTCCGCGCGCACGCCGCAGCGCTCCACTTCACCGACGAAGATCACGTGGTCGCCTTCATCGTAGCGGCTGCGGTTGTGGCATTCGAACCACGCGAGCGCGCCGTCGAGCACGGGCATCCCCGAGTTGCCGGCCGCATGCGCGATCCCTTCGAAGCGGTCGCCCTTGTAGGTCGAGAAGCGCTTGCACAGGTCGAGCTGCGAGGCCGCGAGCACGTTCACCACGTAATGGCTGTTGCCGCGGAACACGGCCGTCGACGCCGATTTGTGCGCGAGGCTCCACAGCACGAGCGGCGGATCGAGCGAGACCGAGTTGAACGAGCTGGCGGTGATGCCGATCAGCTGGCCGGACGGCGCGCGTGTCGTGATCACCGTCACGCCCGTGGCGAACTGCCCGAGGGCTTGCCGGAAGGCGGCCGAGTCGAAATCCGGAGGATTGGCGTGGCTCATCGCGCGGCCATCCGGAACGAGACGGGCAGGCGCGGCGCGACGCGGGTGGGGCGGGCACGGCGGACGAAAGGCGACAAGGCGGTCGAGAGGGAAGGGGTGCGCATGGCCCGATTTTAGCGGAATCGGGGCCGCCGGGCCCGGCCAGGCGGCGCATTGCGGGGGCAGGGTGACGTAGCGAACACTGCGGCGCGTGCCCGGATGCGCAAGGGCACGCTGCCGGCACGGCCGTTCTGTTGCGTTTTTTGTGCGGGTCCGCCGCGGCGCCCGGCACCCGCGCTCGACATCGGCCGCAGCTTCCCCCGCACTATCGCGCCGCCGCCAGCCCGAGCGACAACGTGCCCGTCACGATCAGGCTCGACGCCCACACCGCGTCGAGATTGAACCAGCTTCGCGATACGAACTTCAGCCCGAGATAGCGGTACACGAGCCACGCGAGCCCGCCGCCGGCGCCGATCATCGCGATGGCATGCACGGCCGCGACGACGAGCGCCATCCCGAGATGCGCATCGACGAGCGTGGCCGCCGCACGATGGCCGGCGTCCCGGTCGAGCCCGCACAGCCCGAGGTAGATCGGTACCAGCATCAGCCCGGCACCATGCGCGATCGCGACCGCGAACGACCACAGGCCGAGCCGCGCGGGCGGAATCCGCGCGAGCGCCCGCGGATGCCGGCGCCGGATCAGCAGCACGGCGCCGAAGCCGATCACGAGCGCGCTCGCACCGATCCGGATCGCCGTTTGCCACGCGAGCAGCGCGGCGAGCAGCCCGAACGGCAGCATCACCGCGAAGACCGCGAGCGCATGGCCGAGCGCGAGATAGCCGAGCGCCGCGACGAGCGCGCCGCCGCGGCGCGTCATCAGCGCGTTCGACACAGCGAGCGGCCAGCCCATCGCGGGGTTGAGCCCGTGATACACGCCGCTCGCGAGCACGGCCGCCCACAGTGCGAACGGGGCGTGAAAGCCGGCGTTCAACGCTTGACCGACGGATAGCAGAACGAGTCGGTCGAGCAGTCGCCGCCTTCGAGCCGGATCTGGTGCGCGCGATAGCCGTCGGGGAACTCGACCCAGTAATCGTCGGCGAGCGTCAGCCCGCCCTCCGGCCCCACGTGCGCGAGCACCTGCGCGCCCGGCACGCCGTCCGGATAGAACTGGTCGTCCCACGTCGAATAGAGCGAGTTGGTCCAGTACACGCGTTTTCCGTCGCGGCTGATCTCGACCATCTGCGGGCCGCCGGCGAACGTGCGGCCGTTCGAGTGCGGCGCACGGCGCGCGATGCCGCCGATCCGGACCGACCCCGCGAGCACCGGGTTGTGCGGGTCCGACACGTCGTACTGGCGCATTTCGCCGGTGCCCCAGCACGACACGTAGAGGAAGCGATCGTCGAGCGACAGGTCGATGTCGGTCACGAGCGGCGGCACCGCGCCGAATCCCTTGAGCAGCGGCGGCAGTTCGTCGGCCGCGGCCGGCTCGGCCGGAATCGTCGCGGTTTTCTTCACATGGAACTTGCCGCCTTCGCGCCACCAGGTCCAGATCGAGCCTTCGAGATTGGTCGTGTCGACCACGACGCCGACGAACCCGTATTCGCGCGCGGGGTCGTGCGCGGGCCGCACTTCGAGCGCCATCTGATGCTGCGCGCCGAGATCGATCGTCTGCACGTTGCGCCGCGCGCGCAGGTCCCAGAAATGCAGCCGGTGCCCGTATTTGTTCGCGAGCAGGTCCTCGGGCACGATCCCGTTCTCGAATTGCGGCGGCAGCGCCCATTCGCTCGACACCATGTAGTCGCGCGGCAGGTTCCACCAGAAGTCGTAATGCTTGTCCTGCGGGCCGCGATCGATCTCCCAGCGGCCGAGCACGTCGAAGGTCTCGCAATCCATGATGAAGATGCCGGGCGCGCCGTCGGTGCCGTCCTGGCCCGCGCCGCCGAGCGTGCTCACATAGATGCCCTCGGGCCCGCAATGAACGGTGTGCGGCCGCGAATAGCCGGTCTTCGAGAAGACCTCGTCGGGCTCGATGATCTTGTGGATGCGCGCCTGCGTCGGATGCGGCTTCGTGTCGATCACGTAGATGCGCGACGAGCGCAGGCCGGGGATGATCAGGAAGCGGCGTTCGAGGAACGCATGGCCGGTCAGCGGCGACAGTGACGACGAACAGGCATTCCAGCCGAAGTGGTGAAATTCGTCGCCGGCGTTCGGCATCGTCACCGTGTGCACGATCTTTCCGTAGGTCGGCGAGCCAGGCTTCACGTCGATCACGGCGAGCGCGTCGGGTCTGGAAAAATCGGGGCTCAGCAACAACGTATAGGCAAACTCTTCTGCCGGTGCCTGCATCGCAAGCTCGGGGGAAGCGTGAAACGTCGGGTCAGGCCGCATGCTCATGGTGATGCCCTCTCGATGGTGTCGGATCGGGGTCGCACGGCCGTTCGAGG
Source organism: Burkholderia sp. HI4860 (assembly GCF_002223045.2). Lineage (NCBI taxonomy): Bacteria > Pseudomonadati > Pseudomonadota > Betaproteobacteria > Burkholderiales > Burkholderiaceae > Burkholderia > Burkholderia sp. HI4860. Next base: position 2,581,812 of record NZ_NKFO02000003.1, read on the forward strand.
TGGGCGTGCGAGTCGGGGTTGCCGCACGGCGTGCATCATGCCGGCGGGAGCGATCGGCAGGCGGACGCACGCGTCGGCGCGCATGCGACGCCGTGCATCAGATCGTGAAAGCGGACAAAGGCGGTGTGCCGGATCGCCGCGCGCGGAGCGAGACGGATGCATGGCAAGGAGGTGAGGCAATCGAAGCCGCGGCCCGCGACGCGGCGACGTCCGGGCGAGTGACGCGGGTGATGTCTGTTAAGGCATGCATAGCGATGTTCCGGCAGATGATGTTTGCATCAGGGTCGGGCATGCATCGGGCGCGTTGCGCGAGTCAGCGGGTTTGCCGCCGCGCTCGCGCGTGCCTAAGTGTAGTCGAGAAAACGGGCGGCCGGTCGCGCGCGGCACCTGTGCACTCTGTCAGGTTCGCGCGCGAGTGAGATACTTGCCGACGTGCCGTTGCGACCCGCGCGCGGGTGGGCAGCGGCGAGACGGAACGGTGGCGCCGGCGCATGCGTGCCGGCTGCCGACATCAACGAGGGACTGATTTCATGGTGAACGAGATGCTTGAAACCGCGACATTGGGAGGCGGGTGTTTCTGGTGCACGGAGGCGGTGTTTCTCGACGTCGACGGCGTGACGGCCGTCCAGTCGGGCTACGCGGGCGGCCATACGCGCAGTCCCGGCTATCGCGACATCTGCGAAGGCGACACGGGCCACGCGGAAGTCGTCAACGTGACGTTCGATCCGGCGCGCATCGGCTATCGCGAGATCCTCGAGATCTTCTTTGCAACGCACGATCCGACCCAGTTGAACCGGCAGGGCAACGACGTCGGCACGCAATACCGATCGGTCGTGTTCACCCATTCGGACGCGCAGCGCGACACGGCGCTCGACGTGATCCGCGAACTGGAGCGCGAGCAGGTGTTCGGGCAGCCGATCGTCACGCAGGTCGTGCCGCTCGACGGCAACTACTGGCCGGCCGAGGACTATCACCAGAACTATTACGCGCGCAATCCGGGGCAGGGCTACTGCTCGGTCGTGATCGGGCCGAAGCTCGCGAAATTCCGGCAGAAGTTCTCGCACCGGCTGAAGTCGCTGCGCGGCGCGTAAGCGTCGTGACCGTGGCCGGCGCAAGCCGGTATCACGCGGGTATCAAGCGGGTATCAAGCCGCCTCGTTGCGCCACTGCGCGCACGCGGCGGCGATCTCGCGCGCAAGCGCGATGCACGACAGCGGCGCGGAGCCTTCCGCCTTGTTGTTGATCGTGATGATCACCGGCTGTCCGGCCAGCGCATAGCGCGCGGCCAGTTCGGCGAGCGCCGAGCGCGTGGCCGGATCCTCGTCGACGAGCTTGTCGAACGGCTCGTACTTCGCTTTCGCCTGTTCATACTTGAAGCCGCCGTGCAGGCTCCAGCGCACGATCAGCGGGCCCGGCGCGTCGCCGTCGAGCAGCGCGAGCGCGGCCGCCTGGCGCAGCGGGTCGGGCATCCGCGCGTGCAGGCCGACGCAGTAGCGCACGCCGAGTGCGGCGAGCGCACGGATGAAGCGCGGCGTGAGCAGGCTCGCGTCGCGAATCTCGATCGCGTAGCGGCTGCCGTCGGCTTCCGGCGGCAGCGGCGGTAGCGCCGCGAAGAACGCGGCCAGCCGGTCGATCAGTTCGGCCGGCCGGGCAAGCAGCGTGTCGGGCAACGGCGAGAACTGGAACACGAGCACGCCGGCTTTCCGGCCGAGCCCTTCGACGCACGGCTGCACGAATTCGCGGGTGGCGAGATCCGCGTCGAGGAAGGTCGGGTTCGGTCCCGACGGTTCGCCGCGCCGGCCGCGGATCACCGCATCGGTCACGGAGGCCGGCGCCTTCACGACGAAACGGAAATCGTCGGGCACCTGCTGCGCGTAGCGCAGGTAGTCGGCCACCGACAGCGGGCCGTAGAACGACCGGTCGAGGCTCACGCTCTTCAGCAGCGGATGCGCGCCATACGCTTCGAGCCCTTCGCGGGAGAGTTTCGTCTGAGCAAAATCGCCGTCGTAGACGATGCCGTCCCAGCCCGGGAAAGTCCACGACGATGTGCCGAGCCGGACGTTCGGCGGCAGGCCCGCCGCTGCGTCGGCCACATCCGGTGCGATCGGTGCGGGCAGCACGCCGCGCCGGCGCCGGCCCTTCTTTGGCGGCTCAGCGGGCGGGGACGGCTCGTCCCACAGCAAGCCGGAAGCGGCGGGAGGTGTTTCGTCTGAAGAACGGGGGTGGGTGGGGGGGCGCGGTGCCGGCTGCGTGTCGTTATGCGCGTCCGGTTTCAGCAGTTCGTCGGAATCGGCAGGCGGGCCATCGTTCGCGGGCGACGCGCGTGCGGCGTCGGCCGGCACGCCGAACAGGTCGAATTGTCCGTCGGCGTGCGGCGCGTTCGCGTCGTCGCGCTGCTGTCGTTCCGGCGGCGTCTTGCGCCGCGTCCTGCCGTCACCCATGCATGCCCAGCGTGAAGCGCCGCCTAGCGCGGCAGCGCGTGTTCGTACATATAGCGCCGCGACCACGGCAGCGTCTTCGCGCTCTGCCCGGCCTTGCGGCACACGATCTGGAAGATCGACACGTCGTCGTGCTCGAATGCATACGCGCAGCCGGCGAGATACACGCGCCAGATGCGGAATTTTTCGTCGTCGACGAGTTGTCGCGCGGCGTCGGCCTTCGCCTCGAAGTTTTCCGTCCAGATATCGAGCGTGCGCGCATAGTGCCGGCGCAGGCTTTCGACGTCAATCGCTTCGAGCCCGCCGCGCTGCGCGGCTTCCAGCGCGAGACTGATGTGCGGCAACTCGCCGTCCGGGAACACGTAGCGATCGATGAACTCGCCGCCGCCGAGCGCCGTCTCGCCGCTTTCCGCGTCGGTCGACGTGATCCCGTGGTTCATCGCGATGCCGTCGTCGGTGAGCAGGTCGTGGATTCGCGAGAAATAGAGCGGCAGGTTCTTGCGCCCGACGTGCTCGAACATCCCGACGCTCGTGATGCGGTCGAATTGCCCGTCGATCTCGCGGTAGTCCTGCAGCCGGATCTCGATTTTGTCTTCCAGCCCGGCGGCCTTCACGCGCGCGGTCGCGAGGTCGAACTGGTTCTGCGACAGCGTGACGCCGAGGCACTGCGCGCCGAACTTCTGCGCGGCGCGCAGCACGAGCGCACCCCAGCCGCAGCCGATGTCGAGCAGGCGCTGGCCGGGCTGGAGCCGGATCTTCGTGAGGATGTGGTCGATCTTCTTGATCTGCGCGGTGGCGAGATCTTCGTCGCCATTCTCGAAGTACGCGCACGAGTACACCATGTTCTCGTCGAGCCACAGTTTGTAGAACTCGTTCGAGACGTCGTAGTGATACTGGATCGCCTTCTTGTCGGTGCTCTTCGAGTGATTGAAGTAGCGCTTCACGCGCGCCAGCTTGCTCGCGCTCGTCACCGTGCTGCGCGCGAGCGAGTAGCCGATGTTGATGATGTCCGACAGCTTGCCTTCGATGTCGATCTTGCCCTTCACGTACGCCTCGCCGAGATTGTCGAGGCTCGGTTCGAGCAGCAGCGGCAACGCCGACGCGCTGTTGACCTTCAGCGTGACCTGCGGCGCGCTGAAGGTGCCGAAATCGAGTTGATCGCCGTTCCACAGCACGAGGCGCGCCGGTATGTTCGCTTTCGCCCGTACTTCGTCCGCCCACTGTGCCAGCTTCTTTTCCCAGAACATTTGGATTCTCCGTTTGTTCGTTGAATCGAATACAGCCAAGTATCTTGACCGGCGCCCGCCGCTTGCGAGGCGGGCGCCCGAATGCAACACGAGACACGACCGGCGCGCGCCGGCGCCGCGCTTACGGCGACAGGCGCGAAATCGACCAGCCCGTCGACGTGCCGGCGTCGCGCGTATAGAGCAGGCGGTCGTGCAGCCGCGACGGGCGGCCCTGCCAGAACTCGATCGAGTCGGGCACGAGGCGGTAGCCGCCCCAGTGCGGCGGGCGCGGCGGGTTGTCGCCGTAGCGTTCGCTGGCGGCCTTTTCCTGCGCTTCGAGCGTCGCGCGGCTGTCGATCACCGCACTCTGCTCCGACGCCCATGCGCCGATGCGCGAGCCGAGCGGGCGCGACGCGAAATAGCGGTCGCTTTCTTCTGCGGTGGTTTTCTCGATCCGGCCTTCGATGCGCACCTGGCGCTCGAGCTCGATCCAGTAGAACAGCAGCGCGGCCTGCGGGTGCGCGGCAAGATCGCGCCCCTTGCGGCTTTCGTAATTGGTAAAGAAGACGAACCCGCGTTCGTCGACGCCCTTGATGAGCACGATGCGTGCCGACGGCCGGCCGTCGGCGCCGACGGTCGCGAGCGTCATCGTGTTCGGCTCGGGCAGCTTGGCGGCGAGCGCCTCCTTGAACCAGCGGTCGAACTGGGCGAAGGGGTCGTGGGCGACATCGGCTTCGTCGAGCGAAGCACGTGAGTAATTGATGCGGAGATCGGCGAGAGTCGTCATGTTATGCAAACGCTTCAATCTGGAACCATTGTAGCCAACGCGCAGGAAACGTGCGTGCACAGTGGCGCGTGCGAGCGAGGAGTTCAGGCAAAATAGAGGGCTGCACGACTTACGTTTTCCTTGCTGCCATGTCCGTCGCCGACGCTGCCCCGCCCAGTTCCTCTGATCTTACCCCGACCCCGGAAATCCAGCTTGACGTGGATCGCGCGCGGCGTTTCGGCGGCGTGGCGCGCCTGTACGGCGCGCCGGCCGCCGCCGCGTTCGAGCGTGCGCACGTCGCGGTGATCGGGATCGGCGGCGTCGGCTCGTGGGTGGCCGAGGCGCTCGCACGCAACGCGGTCGGCACGCTGACGCTGATCGATCTCGACAACGTCGCCGAAAGCAATACGAACCGGCAGATCCACGCGCTCGACGGCAATTACGGCAAGCCGAAGGTCGACGCGATGGCCGAGCGGATCGCGCTGATCGATCCCGCGTGCCGCGTGAACCGGATCGAGGATTTCGTCGAGCCCGACAACTTCGACGCGCTGCTCGGCGGCGGCTTCGACTACGTGATCGACGCGATCGACAGCGTGCGCACGAAGGTCGCGCTGATCGCGTGGTGCGTCGCGAAGCGCCAGCCGCTCGTCGTGGTCGGCGGCGCGGGCGGCCAGCTCGACCCGACGCGCATCCGGATCGACGATCTCGCGCTGACGATCCAGGATCCGCTGCTGTCGAAGGTGCGCGCGCAGTTGCGCAAGCAGCACGGCTTTCCGCGCGGGCCGAAGGCGCGTTTCAAGGTCAGCGCCGTGTATTCGGACGAGCCGCTGATCTATCCGGAAGCCGCCGCGTGCGATCTCGAGGACGGCACGGAGCCGTCCGCAGCCGCGCACGTCGCGGGGCTCAACTGTGCGGGGTTCGGTTCGAGCGTGTGCGTGACCGCGAGCTTCGGCTTCGCGGCCGCCGCGCATGCGCTGCGCGCGATCGCGGCGCAGGCGGCGGGCTGAGCCGCTGCGAATCGCGGTCGTCGTGCAATGCGGCGACGCGTGACACGCGCCGTGCTTGACGTGGTGATCCGGCAGCCGGGCCGTTGCAGCCCGGCCGGTCCCACGTCAGTTCAGTTGAGCGCCATGCTCAGCCTGCGCCGCCACCCGGCGACGAGGTCCGGGCGATCGCCGGCCAGCTCGAACACCGAGATCAGCGTGCGGCGGCCGAGATCGTCGCCGTACGCGCGGTCGCGCGTGACGATTTCCAGCAACTGCTCCACCGCGCCTTCGTACGCGCGCCGCGCGATCAGGCTCTGCGCGAGGTCGAAGCGCGCGTCGAGATCGGCCGGGTTCGCCGCGATGCGCGCCTCGAGCGCGTCGGTCGGCGGCAGGTCGGCCGTCGCGTCGAGCGCGTCGAAACGGGTCTTGATCGCCTGGTAGCGCGGATCGCCGTTCTGCACGGTCTGCGGCGACAGGCGCTCGGTCTCGGCGCGCGCGGCGTCGACCTGGTTGTTCGCGAGCAGCAGTTCGATCAGGTCGAGGCGGGCGTCGTCGAAGCCCGGGTTCAGCGCGAGCGCCGCTTCGAGGTGCGTGAGCGCGTCGTCGTAGCGCGCCTCGGCCATCGCATCCTGCGCGGCACGCCGTTCGGCTTCCTCGGGCGCCGGCAGCAGCCGGTCGAGGAAGGCGCGCAGCTGGCCTTCGGGCAGCACGCCGACGAACTGGTCGACGGGGCGCCCGTCGGCGAACGCGATCACGTGCGGGATGCTGCGCGTCTGGAAGTGCGCGGCGAGTTCCTGGTTCTCGTCGACGTTGACCTTCACGAGCTTCCAGCGGCCTTCATAGTCGCCTTCGAGCTTTTCCAGCAGCGGGCCGAGCGTCTTGCAGGGGCCGCACCACGGCGCCCAGAAGTCCACCAGCACGGGTGCGTCCAGCGACGCCTCGATGACGTCTTTCTCGAATGTGGCAAGCGTGGTGTCCATGTCGTTCTCTTCCGTTCGAATGTCGTCAGGATGGGGGCGGCGCGCCCCTTTTTCAACGCGGCTTCGACTCGGGCAGCGGAATCCACTCCGTTTCGCCCGACACCTTGCCCATTTCCTGGCGCGTCCAGGCTTGTTTCGCGCGCTCGATCGCCTCGCGGCTGCTCGCGACGAAATTCCATTCGATGAAGCGCTCGCCGTCGATCCTGTCGCCGCCGAGCAGCATCGCACGTGCGCCGCTGCCGCTCGTCAGCGTGACCGCGGCGCCGGGCGTGAGCACGGCCATCTGCTCGGCCGGCACCGGCGTGCCGTCGATCGCAAGCTCGCCGTCGACCACGTAGACCGCGCGCTCCTCGTGCGACGCGTCGAGTGCGAGGCGGCCGCCGGCCGCGAATTCGGCCGCGACGTACAGCGTGCGCGAGAACGTCGTGACCGGCGAGCGCAGCCCGAACGCATCGCCGGCGATCACCGTCAGCGCGACGCCGTCCTCGTTGCGCTTCGGCAGCGTGTCGGCCGCATGGTGCTCGAACGACGGCTCGGTCGTCTCGTGCGCGCGCGGCAGCGCGACCCAGGTCTGGATCCCGTGCACGGTGTGGCCGTTTTCGCGCTGCGCGTCGGGCGTGCGTTCGGAGTGGACGATCCCGCGGCCGGCCGTCATCCAGTTCACGTCGCCCGGCACGATCTCCTGCAGCGAGCCGAGGCTGTCGCGGTGCAGGATCGCGCCGCCGAACAGGTAGGTGACGGTGGCGAGGCCGATATGCGGATGCGGGCGCACGTCGAGCCCCGTGCCGGGCGGCAGCGTGGCGGGCCCCATGTGGTCGAAGAAGATGAACGGGCCGACGAGGCGGGCGGCGAGTGCGGGCAGCGTGCGGCGCACCTGCAGGTTGCCGATGTCGCGCACGTGCGGCTTCAGCAGGGCTTTGATCGGAGCGGTCATGGCGGATCCTGTGGGGCGGCGGGGGATGCCGGTCATTGTACTGGCCGTCCGCCGCCGATTCCATGCGCGCCACGCGGGTATCGGGCCGGGGGCTGAAACCCGGTAGACTGACCGGCTTCCCAGAGGAAAACGCCGGGCCGCCCCGGTTTTTCCGCCTCGCAGCAAGTTTTCTCGGGACGCCCGCCGCAAAGCGACAGGGAAAGCGACAGGGCCTGAGCGCACCGTGCACGACCATTCGACAATCGAGGAGACGCCGATGATGGCCCCGAAGGACTTGCTGCTTGCGCTGGTCGTGATCCTGGCGTGGGGCGTGAACTTCGTCGTGATCAAGGTCGGCCTGCACGGCATGCCGCCGATGCTGCTCGGCGCGCTGCGCTTCACGCTCGCGGCCGTGCCCGCGGTGTTCTTCGTGCGCCGGCCGCAGATTCCATGGCGCCTGCTGGTGCTGTACGGCGCGACGATCCAGCTCGGCCAGTTCGTGTTCCTGTTCACCGGCATGTACGTCGGCATGCCGGCCGGCCTCGCATCGCTCGTGCTGCAGTCGCAGGCATTCTTCACGCTCGTGTTCGCGATGCTGTTCCTCGGCGAGCGGCTGCGCGTGCAGAACCTGCTCGGGCTCGCGATCGCCGCGGGCGGGCTCGTCGTGATCGCGGCGCAGGGCGGCCGCGCGATGACGCTCGCGGGCTTCCTGCTGACGATCTGCTCGGCCGCGATGTGGGCGTTCGGCAACATCGTCACGAAGAAGGTCGGCCGTGCGAACCTCGTGTCGCTCGTCGTGTGGGCCAGCCTCGTGCCGCCCGTGCCGTTCTTCCTGCTGTCGCTGTGGTTCGAAGGGCCGCAGCGGATCGCGACCGCGCTCGCCGGGCTGAACGGCGCGTCGAACTTCGCGGTCGTCTATCTCGCGTTCGTCGCGACGCTGCTCGGCTACGGGCTGTGGAGCCGTCTGCTGTCGCGCTATCCGGCCGCGCAGGTCGCGCAGTTCTCGCTGCTGGTGCCGATCGTCGGGCTCGCGTCGTCGGCGCTGCTGCTCGACGAGCATCTGACGCGCCCGCAGCTGATCGGCGCGGCGCTCGTGATGGGCGGGCTCGCGGTGAACGTGTTCGGCGGGAAACTGATGCGCCGCTTCGCGGCGTCGTGACGCGCCGGCACGCACTGCGTGCCGGCGGCGGGGCGGGGTGGCCGGGTACGGCCGTCAGGCCATCCGGCTCTTCGCGAGCGGCGGATTCGCGGCGAAATAGCGCTTGATGCCGCGGAAGATCGCGTCGGCCATCTGGTCGCGATAGCCGTCGTCGTTCAGCCGGCTCTCTTCTTCCGGGTTGCTGATGAAGGCCGTTTCAACGAGGATCGACGGAATGTCGGGCGCCTTCAGCACCGCGAACCCGGCCTGCTCGACCGAGCCCTTGTGCAGCTTGTTGATGCCGCCCACTTCCTTCAGCACGTAGTTGCCGTAGCGCAGCGAATCGCGGATCTGCGCGGTCGTCGACATGTCGAACAGCGCGCGGTTCACGGCCGCGTCCGCCGTCTTGATGTTGATGCCGCCGATCAGGTCGGACGAGTTCTCCTTGTTCGCCATCCAGCGTGCCGCGGCACTCGTCGCGCCGTGGTCGGACAGCGCGAACACCGACGAGCCGCGTGCGGACGGCGTCGTGAATGCATCGGCGTGGATCGACACGAACAGGTCGGCGCCCACGCGGCGCGCTTTTTGCACGCGCACGTTCAGCGGCACGAAGAAGTCGGCGTCGCGCGTCATCATCGCGCGCATGTTCGGCGCGCCGTCGATCTTCGCGCGCAGCTTCTTCGCGATGTCGAGCGCGATGTGCTTCTCGTACGTGCCGCCGCCGCCGATCGCGCCCGGATCCTCGCCGCCATGGCCCGGATCGATCGCCACCGTCAGCAGGCGGACGGTGCCGCCCTTGCCGGATTTCGGCGCGGTGAACTTGTAGGTGTCGCCATCGTCGTCGCTGTCGTCGCGGCGTGCGATGACCGGCGGCGGCTTGACGGCCGGCTTCGCGGGCGTCGAAGGGGTGGCGGGCGGCGTGTGCGGCGTGGCCGGCGTGTTCTGCGCGAAGCGCTGGAAGAACGCGTCGCTGTTGTCGCCCGCGGCGGGCGGCGGGGTACCGGGGCCGGCCAGCGTGGTCGGCGGCTGCATCTGCTGCGCACGTGCCGTGTCGTTGAGCGCCTGCTCCTTGCGTTCCGTCTGCGCGATCAGGTCGGACAGCGGATCGGGCGCGACGGCCGGATACAGGTCGAACACGAGCCGGTACTTGTAGGTGCCGACCGGCGGCAGCGTGAACACCTGCGGCTTCACCGAACCTTTCAGGTCGAACACCATCCGCACGACGTGCGGCTGATACTGGCCGACGCGCACCGACTGGATCTGCGGATCGTTCGGCGCGATCTTCGACACGAGGTCGCGCAGCGCCTGGTCGAGGTCGAGGCCGGTCAGGTCGACGACGAGACGGTCGGGACCCTGCAGCAGCTGTTGGCTATTCTGCAGCGGCTGGTCGGATTCGATCGTGACGCGCGTGTAATCGCGTGCGGGCCACACACGCACGCCGAGCACCGACGACGCGCGCGCGAGCCGCGGTGCAACGAGACCGAGCACCAGCGTCGACGCGCCCGCGCACAGGATCTGGCGGCGCCGCCAGTTGTGCGTCGCGGTGGCCGCCGATTCGATCGAGCGGAACGGTTTGATCAACATCTTTCGAGACATGCCTTTCCTGAAGCGCTGTACGCCCGGACGGTGAGGGCGCGGCCGTCGCCGTCCACGTCGAGCGAGAAAACCAGATCGGGTACGCCGAGCAGCGTGCCTGCCTGTTGTGGCCATTCGACGAGGCAGATCGCGCTGGAATTGAAATATTCGCGAAAGCCTGCGTCGGACCATTCGGCCGGATCGTTGAAACGATACAGATCGAAGTGATAGACCTCGAGTTCCCCATCGTCGCGTTCGAGCGCGTACGGCTCGACGAGCGTATAGGTCGGGCTGCGCACGCGCCCCGTGTGGCCGAGGCCACGCAGGATCGCGCGCACGAGGGACGTCTTGCCCGCGCCGAGATCGCCGACCAGCTGGATCTGCAGCCCGTCGAACGCATGCGCGCGGGCAAGCTCGGTGCGCGCCGCGTCGAGCGCGTGCGCGAAGCGGGTGCCGAAGGCCTCGGTCGCCGCTTCGTCGGCGAGCGCGATCACGCGCTCCGCGAGCGGGGCGGGCAGCATGGCGTCGTGAGGCGGATGGCTGGGCGTGGCTGGCATTCTCGTAAAATAGTGCGATGAACCGATTACCGGAACTCGCCGCATCCGACAGACCTTCGACTCTTGCCGAAGGCGCGGCACCGTGCGCGCTCGACGATGCGGCGTTGACTGCGCTCGCCGCGCGAATCAGGGCGTGGGGGCGCGAATTGGGTTTCGGGGCGATCGGCATCAGCGATACCGATCTCTCGGATGCCGAAGCAGGCCTCGCCGCCTGGCTGGAAGCCGGATACCACGGCGAAATGGATTATATGGCGAAACATGGGATGAAACGCGCGCGTCCGGCCGAACTTGTGGCCGGTACGCGACGTGTGATCTCCGCCCGGCTCGCCTATCTGCCGGCCGAAACGCTGGCCGCCGACGCGCCTGAAAGCGAGCCGGGCGCGCTCGTGCCGCACGACTGGCGTGCGCGCGAACGGGCCCGGCTCGACGATCCGCAGGCGGCCGTCGTGTCGATCTACGCACGCGGCCGCGACTATCACAAGGTGTTGCGCAACCGCCTGCAGACGCTCGCCGAGCGCATCGAGCAGGAGATCGGTGCGTTCGGCTACCGCGTGTTCACCGATTCGGCGCCCGTGCTCGAGGTCGAGCTCGCGCAGAAGGCCGGCGTCGGCTGGCGCGGCAAGCACACGCTGCTGCTGCAGCGCGATGCGGGCTCGCTGTTCTTCCTCGGCGAGATCTACGTCGACGTTCCGCTGCCGACCGATGCGCACACGTCCCCCGACACCGCGCCCGAGACGCCCGGCGCACATTGCGGCAGCTGCACGCGCTGCATCGACGCCTGCCCGACCGGCGCGATCGTCGAGCCGTACCGCGTCGACGCGCGCCGCTGCATCTCGTACCTGACGATCGAACTGAAAGGCAGCATCCCGGAGCCGCTGCGGCCGATGATCGGCAATCGCGTGTACGGCTGCGACGACTGCCAGCTCGTGTGCCCGTGGAACAAGTTCGCGCAGGCCGCGCCCGTCGCCGATTTCGACGTGCGGCACGGCCTCGATCGCGCGACGCTCGTCGAGCTGTTTGCGTGGGAGGCGGACGCGTTCGATACACGGATGCAGGGCAGCGCGATCCGGCGCATCGGCTACGAAAGCTGGCTGCGCAATCTCGCGGTCGGGCTCGGCAATGCGCTGCGCGCGGACGCGGGCCGGCTCACGCCGCAGGCGCGCGACGCGATCGTCGCCGCGTTGCGCGCGCGGGCCGACGATCCGTCGCCCGTCGTGCGCGAGCATGTCGAATGGGCGCTGCGTGCTGCATGAAGGCGGCGTAAAGTGTCGTCGGCGCGCGGTGGTGCCGCGCGCATCCATCGGTCAGGAGAGGGCCATGTTCAATGCAGTCATCGACGCACCGTTCGGCAAGGTCGGCATCCGCACGGATGCCGCAGTGGTGCGCGAGATCGTCTATCTGCCCGAATCGGTGAAGTCGGTCGATCCGGATTCGCCGCTCGCGCAGCGCGCGGTCAAGCAGATCGAACGTTATTTCGAGCGTGCGTCGGCGCGCTTCGACCTGCCGCTCGCCGAAGTCGGCAGCGCGTTCCAGCACCGCGTGTGGGACGTGATCAGCGATATTCCGCCCGGCACGGTGCTGACCTACGGGCAGGTCGCGAAGCGGATCGGCAGCGCGCCGCGCGCGGTGGGCCAGGCGTGCGGCGCGAACTACTTCCCGCTCGTGATCCCGTGCCATCGCGTCGTCGCGGCGGGCGGACTCGGCGGCTTCGCGAACCACGACGACAACGGTTATTACCAGAAAGTGAAGCGCTGGCTGCTGGCGCACGAAGGCGTGCCGTACTGATGAGTGAATCGCTGATGTCCCCCGAAGTCGACGGCGATGCCGTCGAGGTGTCCCCCGCGCTGCTCGCGAGCCGCGCGTCGATCGACGTGTTTTGCGATGCGCTATGGCTCGAGCACGGGCTGGCGCGCAACACGCTCGATGCGTACCGGCGCGATCTGGTGCTGTTTTCACAATGGCTGGCCGAGACGCACGACGCGTCGCTCGATTCGGCCGACGAAGCGATGGTGACGGGCTACATCGCCGCGCGCAGCGACGGCAAGGCGACGTCGTCGAACCGGCGGCTGTCCGTGTTCCGGCGCTATTACGGCTGGGCCGTGCGCGAGCATCGCGCGAGCGCCGACCCGACGCTGCGGATCACGTCCGCGAAGCAGGCGGCCCGGTTTCCGTCGACGTTGTCGGAGGCGCAGGTCGAGGCGCTGCTCGGTGCACCCGACATCGGTACGCCGCTCGGCCTGCGCGATCGTACGATGCTCGAGCTGATGTATGCGAGCGGGCTGCGCGTGAGCGAGCTCGTGATGCTGAAGACCGTCGAGGTCGGGCTCAACGAGGGCGTCGTGCGCGTGATGGGCAAGGGCTCGAAAGAGCGGCTCGTGCCGTTCGGCGAAGTCGCGCAAGGGTGGATCGAGCGCTACCTGCGTGAGGCGCGGCCGGCGCTGCTCGGGGCGCGCGCGGCCGACGCGCTGTTCGTGACCGCGCGCGGCGACGGGATGACGCGCCAGCAGTTCTGGAACATCATCAAGCGCCACGCGCAGCACGCGGACGTACGCGCGCACCTGTCGCCGCACACACTGCGGCACGCGTTCGCGACGCACCTGCTGAACCATGGCGCCGACCTGCGTGTCGTGCAGCTGCTGCTCGGTCACAGCGATATCTCGACCACGCAGATCTACACGCACGTCGCACGCGAGCGGTTGAAGACGCTGCACGCGGAACACCATCCACGCGGTTAGCGCATCCGGCGCGGCGCGGGTCGAGTCGCACGCACCGGCCCGCGTGCGTCAGATCAGCTCGCGCAGCTTGTGCTTCAGCACCTTGCCCGTCGATGCGGCCGGCAGCGCGTCGAGTACGCGGATGTGTGCGGGGCGTTTGTAAGGCGCGAGCCGCTCCGCACACCACGCGTGCAACGCCGCTTCGTCGGCCGTCGCGCCGGGCACTAGCTCGACGAACGCGAGCACTTCCTCGTTGCCTTCGACCGCGCGGCCGATGACGGCCGCCTGCACGACGTCGGGATGCGCGTTCAGCACCTGCTCGACTTCGACCGGATAGACGTTGAAGCCCGACCGGATGATCAGCTCCTTGCTGCGGCCCGCGATCGTTACCGCACCGTCCGCCTCCTGCCGCGCGAGATCGCCGGTGCTCAGCCAGCCGTCCGGCGACACGGCCGCGTGCGTGGCGTCCGCGTTGCGGTAGTAGCCGAGCATCACGTTCGGCCCGCGCACGCGGATCTCGCCGACTTCACCCGGCGGCACGTCGGTGCCGTCCGGTGCGACGATCCGCATCTCCACGCCGGGAATCGGCACGCCGACCGAGCTGTCGGTGCGCGGCGCGTCGAGCGGCGTCTGCGTGATCGTCGGGCTGCTTTCGGTCATCCCGTAGCCGTTGTGCAGCGGCACGCCGTACAGGCGCTCGACACGCGCCTTCAGGTTCGCGTCGAGCGGCGAGCCGCCCGAGTACGCGAAGCGCAGGCGCGGTGCGCGCCACGCGTGGCCGTGCGTGTGCAGGTGTTCGAGCAGCTTCGCGTGCATCGCGGGCACGCCCTGGAAGATCGTGACGCCTTCGTCGGCGAGCGCGACGCGCACGGCTTCCGGCGAGAATCGTGGCGCGAGCCGCAGCGTCGCGCCCGCATACAGGCTGCCGAGGCAGACCGACGCGAGCCCGTACACGTGCGACACGGGCAGCACCGTGTAGACGACATCGTCGGGCGACACACGGCGCAGCATGCTCGACGTCGCCGCGATGAACAGCAGGTTGCGATGCGACAGCATCACGCCCTTCGGCGTGCCGGTCGTGCCGGTTGTGTAGATCAGCGCCGCGCATTGCGCGGCGCCGTCGGCGGCGACCGGTTCGCCCGGCGCGCTCGCGTCGACGTGGTACGACCACGCGCCGATGTCGACCGGCAGTGCGCTGGCGGGTGTCGCACCGTGCCGTTCGGCATGCGTGCGCGCGTCGGGCGAGGCGTCGGTGGTGAACGCGATCAGCTTCGGCCGTGCGTGCGCGGCGATCGCGTCGAGCTCGCTGGCGGACAGCCGCGCGTTCGACACGAGCGCCCACGCGTCGAGGCGGGCGGCCGCAAACAGCAGCACGATCTGCGCGACGCAGTTTTCGGCGACGATCATCACGCGGTCGCCGCCTTGCACCCCGAGGTTGGCGAGCAGCGCGGCGGCTGCATCGACGGCCTGCGACAGCTCGCCGTACGACAGGCGGCGCGCGTCCTCGATCAGCGCCGGATGCGCGGGCGCCAGCGCGGCCCGGCGTGCGGGCACGTCGGCGATGCGGCGAGGCAGCGCGGCGAGCAGGGCGTCGACGTCGAGCGGCTCGGATGAACGGCGGGACGAGGGCATGGCGTCTCCAGAAGAAGGGCGGGCGGCGGCTGACGAGGTTGGCGAACGATCGTGCCACGGCGGCGCGCGCGCCACAATCGGCCATTCGGGCAATAGCGCTTCGCGATGTCCGCAATGATGATGGACGGAATCGTTGCGGCGACGCAGCAGGCCGCCCGGCGAAAAACGGGCCGCGAGTATACCGCCGGTGCGAGCGCACGATTGCGCGCGCGCCGGTCGTTCACCCTTAAAATGCCGCCATGAGCAAATCCAGGCATGTGTCCGAAACCCCCGCGACCCAGTTGCTGCGCCGCCACGGCGTTGCATTCGGCGAGCATCCGTACGACTACGTCGAGCACGGCGGCACCGGCGAATCGGCGCGCCAGCTCGGTGTCGACGAGCACAGCGTCGTGAAGACGCTCGTGATGGAAGATGAACACGCGAAGCCGCTGATCGTGCTGATGCACGGCGACCGCACCGTATCGACGAAGAACCTCGCGCGGCAGATCGGCGCGAAGCGCGTCGAGCCGTGCAAGCCCGAGGTCGCGAACCGCCATTCGGGCTATCTCGTCGGCGGCACGTCGCCGTTCGGCACGCGCAAGACGATGCCCGTCTACGTCGAGGCGACGATCCTCGAGCTGCCGACGATCTACCTGAACGGCGGGCGTCGCGGCTACCTCGTCAGCCTCGCGCCGGCCGTGCTCACGTCGCTGCTCGGCGCGCAGCCCGTGCAGTGCGCCAGTGTCGACTGAGGGTTTCACCTTCGTGGCAGGCGGCGCGCGTTCGGTAGAATGGGCGCCGTTTCGGCGTGCCGCGCGCAGCCGTCCCTTTACCGATACGTTGAAAGAAGAGTCCTCCGCATGCAGATCCTGCTCGCCGCCCTCGTTGCCTACCTGATCGGTTCGGTGTCGTTCGCCGTCGTCGTCAGTGGCGCGATGGGCCTGGCCGACCCGCGTTCGTACGGGTCGAAGAATCCCGGCGCGACCAACGTGCTGCGCAGCGGCAACAAGAAGGCCGCGATCCTGACGCTCGTCGGCGATGCATTCAAGGGCTGGATTGCCGTCTGGCTCGCCCGGCGCTTCGGCCTGCCGGACGTCGCGGTCGCATGGGTCGCGATCGCCGTGTTCCTCGGCCACCTGTATCCGGTGTTCTTCCGCTTCCAGGGCGGCAAGGGCGTCGCGACCGCGGCCGGCGTGCTGCTCGCGGTGCACCCGGTGCTCGGGCTCGCGACTGCGCTGACCTGGCTGATCGTCGCGTTCTTCTTCCGCTATTCGTCGCTCGCGGCGCTGGTGGCGGCCGTGTTCGCGCCGGTGTTCGACGTGTTCCTGTTCGGCACGGGCCACAACCCGGTCGCGTGGGCCGTGCTCGCGATGAGCGTGCTGCTCGTGTGGCGCCACCGCGGCAATATTGCGAAGCTGCTGGCGGGGCAGGAAAGCCGGATCGGCGACAAGAAGAAGGCGGCCGCGGACGGCGGCGCGCAGGACGGCGGGAAAGCCTGAGAAAGTGCGGCGCCTGGCCGCAGCCGGGCGCGCCGCGTATGCGGGGCCCGGCGGGATGACGTGACGGATCGTCCGGCGATTAGTCGCGGAAGTTGTTGAAGTCGAGCGGCGTGTCGGTCACGTCCTTGCGCAGCATCGCGATCACGCTCTGCAGGTCGTCGCGCTTCGTGCCGTTCACGCGCACGGCGTCGCCCTGGATACTCGCCTGCACCTTGATCTTGCTGTCCTTCACGAGGCGCACGATCTTCTTCGCGAGATCGCCGGTCACGCCCTTCTTCACGGTGACGATCTGCTTGACCTTGTCGCCGCCGATCTTCTCGACCTTGCCGTAGTCGAGGAAGCGCACGTCGACGTTGCGCTTGGCCAGCTTGCCGATCAGCACGTCCTTGACCTGGCCCAGCTTGAAATCGTCATCGGCGAACAGCGTCAGCTCGCGTTCCTTCTGCTCGACGCGCGCGTCGGAGCCCTTGAAGTCGAAGCGCGTCGAAATTTCCTTGTTCGACTGCTCGATGGCGTTCTTCACTTCGATCATGTTCGCTTCGGAAACGACGTCGAACGATGGCATGGCATTCCTCCCTTGAGATGCGGGCACCCGGCTCGCGCGCGGGCACTCGCTATAATTGCGGACTGTTTGCCATTTTACCGATGCCCCTCCGTTTGCCCAAGGCCGGCCATGCGCCGCTCGGGCGAACGTGACCGCGAATGCCGATGCCTCCTGACGATTCCGCCCTGTCGCTGTTTCCCGACCATCCGCTCGCCGCGCACAACACGTTCGGCATCGCCGCGACCGCGCGCTTTGCCGCGCGCATCACGCATGCGTCGCAGTTCGAGGCGCTCCATCGCGACCCGCGCATCGCGAACCTGCCGCAACTCGTGCTCGGCGGCGGCAGCAACGTCGTGTTCACGCGCGACTTCGACGGCGTCGTGCTGCTCGACGAGATCGCGGGCCGCCGCGTCGTACGCGAGGACGACGACGCGTGGTACGTCGAGGCCGGCGGCGGCGAGAACTGGCACGCATTCGTCGCATGGACCCTCGAGCACGGGATGGCAGGCCTCGAGAACCTCGCGCTGATTCCGGGCACCGTCGGCGCCGCGCCGATCCAGAACATCGGCGCATACGGCCTCGAGATGAAGGCGTATTTCGACTCGCTGGTCGCGGTGGAGCTGGCGACGGGGCGCAGCGAGCGTTTCGACGCCGCGCGCTGCGCGTTCGGCTATCGCGACAGCTTCTTCAAGCGGGAAGGGCGCGGCCGGTTCGCGATCGTGTCGGTGACGTTCCGGCTGCCGAAGCAGTGGGCGCCGCGGCTCGGCTACGCGGACGTCACGCGCGAACTCGACGCCCGCGGCATCGCACCCGATGCGGCCACGGCGCGCGACGTGTTCGACGCGGTCGTCGCGATCCGCCGCGCGAAGCTGCCCGATCCGTTCGTCCTCGGCAACGCGGGCAGTTTCTTCAAGAATCCGGTGATCGATGCCGCGCAGTTCGATGCGCTGCGCGCCCGCGCGCCGGAAGTCGTGTCGTATCCGCAGCCGGACGGGCAGGTCAAGCTCGCGGCCGGCTGGCTGATCGACCGCTGCGGCTGGAAGGGGCGCGCGCTGGGCGCGGCGGCCGTGCACGACCGCCAGGCGCTCGTGCTCGTCAATCGCGGCGGCGCGACGGGGGCCGACGTGCTCGCGCTGGCACAGGCGATCCAGGCCGACGTGCGCGCCCGTTTCGGCGTCGAACTCGAGCCCGAACCGGTCTGCCTGTAACGCGGGTTCAGCACCGCTTTTCCCGCGCCCAAACAAAAAGCGCCGATCGTCGATCGGCGCTTTTTTCATGGGTTGGCGGGCGGGTTGCCGGCGCGTCAGTGCTTGAGGCGGCCGAGCAGCAGGAACTCCATCAGCGCCTTCTGCACGTGCAGGCGGTTTTCCGCTTCGTCCCACACGACGCTCTGCGGGCCGTCGATCACGCCGGCCGTCACTTCCTCGCCGCGGTGCGCGGGCAGGCAGTGCATGAAGAGGGCGTCCGGGTTCGCGTGCCCCATCATTTCCTCGTCGACGCACCAGTCGGCGAACGCCTGCTTGCGGGCCTCGTTCTCGGCCTCGAAGCCCATGCTCGTCCACACGTCGGTGGTGACGAGGTCGGCGCCCTTGCACGCTTCGTTCGGATCGTCGAACACTTCGTAGAACGGCGCGCTGTCGGGCGACACGAGCTTCATGTCGAGCGCGTAGCCGGGCGGCGTGGACAGGCGCAGCTTGAAGCCGAGGATCTGCGCGGCTTCGATCCACGTGTAGAGCATGTTGTTCGCATCGCCGACCCAGGCAACGGTCTTGCCGGCGATCGGGCCGCGGTGCTCGTAGTACGTGAAGATATCGGCGAGCACCTGGCACGGGTGGTACTCGTTCGTCAGGCCGTTGATCACCGGCACGCGGGAATTCTGCGCGAAGCGCGTGATCACGTCCTGCTCGAACGTGCGGATCATGATGATGTCGACCATGCGCGAGATGACCTGCGCGGAATCCTCGACGGGTTCGCCGCGGCCGAGCTGCGTGTCGCGCGTGCTCATGAAGACGGCGTGGCCGCCGAGCTGGAAGATCCCGGCCTCGAACGACAGGCGCGTGCGCGTCGAACTCTTCTCGAAGATCATCGCGAGCGTGCGGTCGTGCAGCGGGTGATAGGTCTCGTAGTTCTTGAACTTGCGCTTCAGGATACCCGTGCGCTCGAGCACGTACTCGTAGTCTTCCAGCGAGAAATCCTTGAACTGCAGGTAGTGACGAATGGTTTTGGCGGTCATGAAGCGAAATACGGCGGGTTGCACCCGGCAGCAAGGCCGGACGGCGCCGCCGTCGGGTGTGGATAACTCAAAGCAGCATAAAGGATTTTCTGTGCTTTGACGAGCCGCGGAGAGAAGCGGGGCAGGATCGCCGCGCGCGGCAAGCGACGCAGGAGGCGGGGTGTCGGGACGGCGCGCGATGGCGCGCTGCGGTATAATTCAAAAGTTTTCTCCAGCCCGGCAGGCAAGCCTCCTCGCGCTCTGCCGGACACAAGCCGTGCGCTGCACAAATCCGGTGCAGTCCGCCGGTGGCGCGCGCCGACGTCCTGTTTTCGGGATATCGGAATGCTTGTGCCGCCGTCCGTTTCAGCTTTGTGTTCGCGTATCCAGGCGCCGTTGCCTGGACATCGCCGGGCCGTCACTTGGGTAACCACATGGCTGAAACCCCTCCGACCGAATTCTTTATCCAGGGCATCACGAAAGACGGGAAAAAGTTTCGCCCGAGCGACTGGTCGGAACGTCTGGCCGGTGTGATGGCCTGCTTCGGGCCGGGGGCGAGCGGGCCGAACGCGCGCCTCAAGTATTCGCTCTACGTGCGTCCGACGATGCTCGGCGACCTGAAATGCGTGATCCTCGACTCCCGGCTGCGCGACGTCGAGCCGATGGCGTTCGATTTCGTGCTGAATTTCGCGAAGGACAACAATCTCGTCGTGACCGAGGCGTGCGAACTGCCGGACTACGACGTGAAGAAGTGATGCCGGCGCGGGCGAGCGCGCTTGCCGCGCCCGCCCTCGTGGCAACCGTCACCGGCCCGCAAGATGCGCCGGCGACAGGCAACAAAAAAGCCCGCCTAGGCGGTAATGCCGTTCAGTTAAGGTCTTTCCGAAGATATCGAACGGCATAACGAGCCGGAAGGGATTTGACGGCCCGATCGCATTTACGATCGGGCCGTTTTACGTTGATGAGCAGTTTGAGGTGCTCACGTAGTCGTTTCAGAACGGCGGGGAGCTTTGCCAATGCTGGCGTACGCGCGGCCCACATCATCTCGTGCTGGATAAGGTGGAAGGAGCGCACGAAACTGAGTTCGGTTGGCTCGCACTTGGCCTCGAAGGCAGCGCAGGCCATTTCGCGACGGATCAGGTTGTAGGCGATCAAAGCGCCCCAGATTTCCTGATAAAGGCCTTCGACAGTCCGGCTGCGTAGCGTCAGTGCGCTGCCAAGCATGGATTGCTTGAGCTCGCGATAGCTGGTTTCAACCTGCCAGCGACGTTCGTAGCAGGCATTCAAATCCGCCACCTTGAATCGACGTCGATCGGTCAGCGAAGTCAGCAGCACCCGCTCACGGCCCGCCGCATCAAGCACGCGAATCGCGCGAGCCATCCACCATTCAGGCAACTCCGGGCACTTCTGCCGCGCCTGCGGTGAAACACGCATTCGCACCAAGGCATCCTCGGATTTGCCAGACACGACTTCCCAGCGCGTATTGGATTTGGCGGGAATCAGGAAGTGGCGATTACGTTCGCCTGCGCTCAGGCCGCACAGGATCTCGGCGGATAGAAAGCCCTTGTCGAAGACCGTCAGCGAATGATCCGGAATCTGTTCCAGCAATTGCTTGGCATACAGCATCTCATTCGTGTCGTAGCGACCAAACGCAATGTTTGCAACGAGGTGAGTCGGAAGCGAGGTCAGGGTCACGGCTCGCACCTGCGGATAGCTCGCCACCTTGCCGCTGGCATAGCCCTGAGCGCCGAAGTGTTCGCGATTGGCCGGACTGTCTGGCGTGCGTAACGTGGTGCCATCCATGGCCCACAAGCTCAACCCCTTGAAGGCGTGGCGTGCCGCGTCTTGCTGGCACCAGGCTTGCGCGGTTCGCTCGAACAACCACGCCATGGGCGCATCACCCAATCGCTGCCGAGCCTGAGCGATGGCGCTCTTGCTGACGAACGTCGCTTCGTTGGGCAACACCAGATCCAGGCTATCGACCACCTCACTGATGGACCAGTGGCGGTAGATCGCCAGCGCGATGACCAACCACACGACTTGTTCGGCCGGTAAGCGTCGGCGACGAATGCTGGCCGTGCCCGTGGCATCAATGGCTTGCTCGATCCACTCCTGCGGCAGATGCTCGCCCAGCCGACTTAGGTCGGCGGGCGCTGCATCCAACAGGAAGGTCAGGTGGTCGCTTAGCATCGCGACCAAAGTTAACAGCTTGCCGCCCCGTTTACAACTCCAAACCCCGAAAACAAAAATGCCGTTCAGGTCTTAACTGAACGGCATTACCGCCTAGGCGGGCTTTTTTGCGATCGCAGGAAACAGGAACGCCCGCGTGAGCGGGCGCACCGGATTTACGCTGCTGCCTGCAGACCCTTGACGGCTGCGGCCAGGCGGCTCTTGCTGCGAGCGGCCTTGTTCTTGTGAACGATCTTCTTGTCGGCGATCGTGTCGATCGTCTTCACGGCAGCCTTGAACAGCTCGGCAGCCTTTGCCTGGTCGCCGGCTTCAACAGCCTTGCGAACCGACTTGATCGCGGTACGGAATTTCGAGCGCAGCGCCGAGTTGTGCGAGTTTGCCTTCGCGGCCTGGCGGGCGCGCTTGCGTGCTTGTGCGGAGTTAGCCATGACGGTTCCTTATCCTGTCCTGTTTCCAGAGCTTGGAGCCTGACGGCCAAGCGCTGCTTTTCGATCCGTCCCCTGAGAACGATTGCCCAGGGGCGCATAAAAAAACGGTGATTTTAACCGGGGCAGGGACATGAAAACGGCAGTTGCCGTGCATGTACGAGCCCAGAAACCGGCGATTATAGCAACAAAATCAAGCGCGTGGCAAGTTCAACGTGACACCGGCTGAGGACGGCGCCGGACGCGTGCGCGCTTTTCGGCATCGGCCGCTGGCCGGGCCACGCAACGTCCGTATAATAAGCGCCCCATGAATCTATTCCGAGCCCTGCTGACGGTCAGCGGCTTCACGCTGCTGTCGCGCGTGACCGGACTGGCCCGCGAGACGCTGATCGCCCGTGCGTTCGGCGCCAGTCAATACACCGACGCGTTCTACGTCGCCTTCCGTATCCCGAACCTGCTGCGCCGCCTGTCTGCCGAAGGCGCGTTCTCGCAGGCGTTCGTGCCGATCCTTGCCGAGTTCAAGAACCAGCAGGGGCATGACGCGACGAAAGCGCTCGTCGACGCGATGTCCACCGTGCTCGCGTGGGCGCTTGCCGTGCTGTCGGTGGTCGGGATCGCCGGCGCATCGTGGGTCGTGTTCGCCGTCGCGTCCGGCCTGCACACCGACGGGCAGGCGTTCCCGCTCGCGGTCACGATGACGCGGATCATGTTCCCGTACATCGTGTTCATCTCGCTGACGACGCTCGCTTCCGGCGTGCTGAACACGTACAAGAGCTTCTCGCTGCCCGCGTTCGCGCCGGTGCTGCTCAACGTCGCGTTCATCGCCGCGGCCGTGTTCGTCGCGCCGCACCTGAAGGTGCCGGTGTTCGCGCTCGCGTGGGCCGTCATCGTCGGCGGGGTGCTGCAGTTCCTCGTGCAGCTGCCGGGCCTGAAGAAGATCGACATGGTGCCGCTGATCGGCCTCAACCCGCTGCGCGCGCTGCGCCACCCGGGCGTGAAGCGCGTGCTCGCGAAGATGGTGCCCGCGACGTTCGCGGTGTCGGTCGCGCAACTGTCGCTGATCATCAACACCAACATCGCGTCGCGGCTCGGGCAGGGCGCCGTGTCGTGGATCAACTATGCCGACCGCCTGATGGAATTCCCGACGGCGCTGCTCGGCGTCGCGCTCGGCACGATCCTGCTGCCGAGCCTGTCGAAGGCGCACGTCGATGCCGATTCGCACGAGTATTCGGCGCTGCTCGACTGGGGCCTGCGCGTCACGTTCCTGCTCGCGGCGCCGAGTGCGCTCGCGCTGTTCTTCTTCGCGACGCCGCTCACCGCGACCCTCTTCAACTACGGCAAGTTCGACGCGCACACCGTCACGATGGTCGCGCGCGCGCTGGCGACCTACGGGATCGGCCTCGTCGGCATCATCCTGATCAAGATCCTCGCGCCGGGCTTCTATGCGAAGCAGGACATCAAGACGCCCGTGAAGATCGCGATCGGCGTGCTGATCGTCACGCAGATCTCGAACTACGTGTTCGTGCCGCTGATCGGCCACGCGGGCCTGACGCTGAGCATCGGCGTCGGCGCGTGCCTGAACTCGCTGCTGCTGTTCATCGGGCTGCGCAAGCGCGGCATCTACCAGCCGTCGCCGGGCTGGCTGCGCTTCTTCGTGCAGCTGATCGGCGCGGCGCTCGTGCTCGCCGGCCTGATGCACTGGCTGTCGATCAGCTTCGACTGGACCGGGATGCGTGCGCAGCCGCTCGACCGCATCGCGCTGATGGCCGCGTGCCTCGTGCTGTTCGCTGCACTATATTTCGGTATGTTGTGGGTGATGGGCTTCAAATACGCTTATTTCAGAAGGCGCGCCAAGTGACGACCGCAATGACCCGCGTCCTCGACTACTTCAGCACGCTCGTGGCAGACGACGACAGTCTGCCCGTCACGGAAGCGGCGCTGTCGCTGGCGCAGGACGCGTATCCCGACCTCGACCTGCAGGGCACGCTGGCCGAACTCGACATGCTGGCGGCGCGGTTGCGCCGGCGGCTCACGGACGATGCGGACCTGAAGGGCCGCGTCGCCGCGCTGAACGATTTCTTCTTCCGCGAGCTCGGCTTCGCGTGCAATCACAACGATTACTACGACCCCGATAACAGCCACCTGAACGCCGTGCTGAAGCGGCGGCGCGGGATCCCGATCTCGCTGTCGGTGCTGTACCTGGAGCTTGCCGAGCAGATCGGCGTGCCGGCGCGCGGCGTGTCGTTCCCCGGCCATTTCCTGCTGCGCGTCACGCTGCCGGACGGCGACCTGATCATCGATCCGGCCAACGGCCATTCGCTGTCCGAAGCCGAGATGGTCGAGATGCTCGAGCCGTACGTCGCGCGGGCGGCCGGCGCGGTCGACAGCGCATTGCGCGCGCTGCTGCAGCCGGCGACGAGCCGCGAGATCATCGCGCGGATGCTGCGCAACCTGAAGACGATCTATCTCCAGACGGAACGCTGGCAGCGCCTGCTCGCGGTGCAGCAGCGGCTCGTGATCCTGTTGCCCGAGCACCTCGACGAAGTCCGCGACCGCGGTTTCGCGTATGCGCGGCTCGATTACCTGCGGCCCGCGCTCGAGGATCTCGAACTGTATCTCGGCGAGCGGCCGGACGCGGACGACGCGACCGTCGTCGAGTCGCAGGTGACCGAATTGCGGCAGCGGATGCAGCGCGACGGCGAGGATTGAGCCGCCGTCACGCTGCCGGAACCCTGAATGAAACGACGCCCGCATCGCGGGCGTTTTTTCGTGCCTATTTCGGCTGCATCCGGATCGCGCCGTCGAGGCGGATCACTTCGCCGTTGAGCATCGGATTCTCGACGATCTGGCGCACCAGCAGCGCGTATTCGGCCGGTTTGCCGAGCCGCGGCGGGAACGGCACCATCGCGCCGAGCGCGTCCTGCACGTCCTGCGGCATGCCGAGCAGCATCGGCGTCTCGAACAGGCCGGGCGCGATCGTCATCACGCGGATGCCGCTGCGCGACAAGTCGCGCGCGATCGGCAGCGTCATGCCCGCGACACCGGCCTTCGACGCCGCATACGCGGCCTGGCCGATCTGCCCGTCGAACGCGGCAACCGACGCGGTGCTGACGATCACGCCGCGCTCGCCGTCCGCGGTCGGCGCGGTGGCCGCCATCGCGGCGGCCGCGAGCCGGATCATGTTGAACGTGCCGACGAGGTTCACGTTGATCGTCTTCGCGAACACGTCGAGCGGATGCGCGCCGTCCTTGCCGACGGTCTTCGCGGCGGGCGCGATGCCCGCGCAGTTCACGAGGCCGCGCAGCGTGCCGGCTTGCGTTGCGGCGCTGACGGCCGCCTGCGCGTCGGCTTCGCTCGACACGTCGCAGTGCACGAAAATGCCGCCCAGTTCGGTCGCGAGCGCGGCGCCCGCCGCGTCGTTCAGGTCGGCGAGCACGACCGTGCCGCCTGCCTGCGCGAGCATCCGCGCGGTGCCGGCGCCGAGGCCCGATGCGCCGCCCGTGATCAGAAACACGTTGCCGCGAATTTCCATGACTGTCTCCGTTGTTGAGCGCCCGTGGCGCTTCAGCGCTCAGGGCACGGCCGTCTCCAAGGTGGTCACCGCTATCGGCGCTTCGGCGCGGGTTGCGGTTCCGCGCAAAGCGGTTGCCTGGTTCAATGCCGCGCGATGGGTTGAAATGCCGGCGCCCGGGTAGCGCGCGCGCCCGCACCCGACCGATTGTACGGGGCACGCTCGCGCGACGGCGGGACCAGAACGGTCGTGCCAATTCCCACCGGGCAAAAAAATGCCGCCCGGAAAGGGCGGCTTGCGGGTGCGCGATGCGCTGCTTACTTCAGTGCGCCAAACGCGCGCTCGCGGATTTCCTCGACGCTGCCGAGGCCCGAGATCTTGCGATACTGCGGTGCCTTCAGGCCGTTTTCCTCGCCGCGCTGCGCCCAGTCGCCGTAGTACGTGATCAGCGGCTTGGTCTGCGCTTCGTACACTTCGAGACGCTTCTTGACGGTTTCTTCCTTGTCGTCGTCGCGCTGGATCAGCGGCTCGCCCGTCACGTCGTCATGGCCTTCGACCTTCGGCGGGTTGAACTTGACGTGGTACGTGCGGCCCGATGCCGGGTGCGTGCGGCGGCCGCTCATGCGCTCGATGATTTCCGAGAACGGCACGTCGATCTCGAGCACGTAGTCGATCGCGACGCCGGCTTCCTTCATGGCGTCAGCCTGCGCGATCGTGCGCGGGAAACCGTCGAACAGATAGCCGTTCGCGCAGTCGGATTCCTTCAGGCGCTCCTTGACGAGGCCGATGATCAGCGCGTCCGGGACGAGCTTGCCGGCGTCCATGTAGCCCTTCGCCTCGACGCCGAGCGGCGTGCCGGCCTTCACGGCCGCGCGCAGCATGTCGCCCGTCGAGATTTGCGGGATGCCGAATTTTTCCTTGATGAAGTTTGCCTGGGTGCCCTTTCCCGCGCCGGGCGCGCCCAACAGGATCAAACGCATGGTGATATCTCCAGTATGTAGATTCGTGTGGCGAGACGAAAAAAGCGCCGGCGACGGTGTGCGCGGGGCTTGCCTGGCGCGTGGCGGACCGGTCTGATGCGGCGCGTCGGGTTGGGCGACGCGCGGCTGCCGGCAGGGCCGCGGGCGGGGTCAAGCGAGGACGCGCTGGTCGCGGACGGCTCGCACAATCGCCTGATTATGCCACGGGTTATTTTGATGACGGCTGAAAAAGGGCCTGCACGCGTGCGAGATCGGCCGGCGTGTCGATGCCGGCTTCCGGCGCCGACTCGGTGATCAGCACGGCGATGCGCTCGCCGTGCCAGAGCGCGCGCAGCTGTTCGAGCTGCTCGGCCTGTTCGATCGGCGCCTGCGCCAACGTCGGATAGGTGCGCAGGAAACGCGCGCGATACGCATAGAGGCCGATGTGCCGATAGACCGGGAAGGCCGGTGCAGGCATGGCCGCGACGTCGGGCCAGTGCGGCTGGTACGCGTCCCGGCTCCACGGAATCGGCGCGCGCGAGAAGTACAGCGCGACGCTCTGCGCGTCGAGCGCGACCTTCACCACGTTCGGGTTGAACACGTCGGCCGCGTCGTGGATCGGGTGGGCGGCCGTCGCAATCGCGCAGCCCGGATGCGCGGCGAGGTGCGACGCTACGTCGCGCACGAGCACCGGGTCGATCAGCGGCTCGTCGCCCTGTACGTTGACGACGACGGTGTCGTCGCTCCACCCGAACGTCGCCGCGACTTCCGCGAGCCGGTCGGTGCCGGACGGATGGTCGGCGCGTGTCAGCACCGCTTCGAAACCGTGATCGCGGGCCGCATCGAGCACGCTCTGCGCGTCGGACGCGACCAGCACCTGCTGCGCGCCCGCTTCGCGCGCGCGCTCGGCGACGCGCACGACCATCGGCTTGCCGCCGAGATCGGCGAGCGGCTTGTTCGGGAGCCGCGTCGACGCGAGCCGGGCGGGAATGACGGCGATGAAGGGTTGAGTCATCGGGGAGGACGGTGAGGAAAGCAGAGCGGGCGGCGCGTCGGGTGCGGGCCGCCCGGCGGGTTCTCGGCGCCCTTGCCGCGGACACGCCGCGGCAAGGGCCGGGTCGGGCGGCTTAGCGGCCGGCCGGGTCGACCGGCGTGCCTTCGACGGTCTGGCGCGCTTCGTCGACCAGCATCACGGGGATGCCGTCGCGGATCGGGTAGGCGAGCTTGTCCGCGTTGCAGATCAGCTCCTGCGCGGCACGGTCATAGTGGAGCGGGCCTTTGCAGATAGGGCACACAAGGATTTCAAGCAGGCGAGCGTCCACGGAGTTTCTCCACAACGAGGGCAATGAGGCGAGGGTCGAGCGCGGCTTCGACGGGGACCACCCACAGTCGGGCGTCGCGCCAGGAAGCGCCCAATTTTACTGCATCCTTCTCGGTGATCAGGATCGCATCGACGGCGTCGTCGACGAACGGATTGTCGGCGAACGCGTAGTGGTCGGGCAGCGCGCGCGTCGCGGGCGCGAGACCGGCCGCGCGCAGCGTCGCGAAGAAGCGTTCCGGCGCGCCGATGCCGGCCGCGGCGAGCACGCGCTCGTTCGCGAATTGCGACAGCGGGCGGCGCAGCGCGGGCTGGTCGAGGTGCCACGCGGCGCCCGGCGTGAGCGCGAGCGAATAGGTGTCGGGCCACGGCGGCAGCGCGCCGCTGTACGGATCGTTGACGAGCGTGGCGTCGCGGTGCCGCGACAGCGGCTCGCGCAACGGCCCGGCCGGCAGCAGGAAGCCGTTGCCGCCGAGCCGGTGGTCGAACACGACGAGTTCGACCGTGCGTGCGAGGCGGTAGTGCTGCAGGCCGTCGTCGCTGACGATCACGTCGACGTCCGGATGCGCGGCGCGCAGCGCCTGCGCGGCCGCGACGCGATCCGGGCAGACCCAGACGGGCGCACCGGTGCGGCGGGCGATCAGGAGCGGTTCGTCGCCGCCCGCGCTGGCGCGCGATGCGGGCGTGACGGCGGTCGGCGCCTTCACGTTCGCGCCGTAGCCGCGCGACACGACGCCGGGCGTAAAGCCGGCCGCGCGCAACGCGTCGACGAGTGCGATCACGGTCGGCGTCTTGCCGGTGCCGCCGACAGTCACGTTGCCGACCACGACGACGGGCACGCCGACGTCGACCGGCTTCTTCCAGCCTTGCGCGTAGGCGGTGCGCCGCAATGCCGCGCACAGGCCGAACACGCACGCGAACGGCGTGAGCGCCCACGCGAGCGCGCCGCGGCGCTGCCATTCGCGCGTCAGGCGGGCTTCGAGCCGGGCGAGCGGGCCGTCGGGCGCGCTCATCGGGCCGGGCGCGGCAGGTCGTGCGCCGCGGCGTGGGACGGATTCGTCAAGGCGGATTCTCCGTTGGGCGGCGCATGCCGCGGGGTCTGCGGAAGGCGGCACTCTAGCGCGCCGCGCCCGGGCGCGGCAAGCGCGACCGGCCGCCGCGGCCTGCGGGGCCGGATCGCGGCGGCTTGTGGATAACTCTGTGAAGAACTCCCTGCTCGATGGCGTCAAACGCCCGCCGGGTGGGCTTCGAATCGGATGAGAATCATTCAGAAAGATTTAAAAATATATAAATATCAATGGGTTAGGGTGAATCGTCTGGATTTTTTAGCGGTTTTCGCGCGTTTTAGGCCGATGATTGCCAAAGTGTGGACACCTTCCGAACGTCACGGTACATGCGCCGGGCGCTGGACGTCGCGTGCGTGTCGGACTATCGTGTCGCCGCCAGCATTCATTCGACCGTCCATGCCTTCCGACTCCCCATTTGCCGCACCGGGCGCGACCCGCGGCGGCGACGAAGTGATTCCCGTTTCGGCGCTCAATCGCGCGATTTCGACGATGCTCGAGCGCTCGTTTCCGCTGCTGTGGATTTCGGGCGAAGTGTCGAATTTCACGCGCGCCGCGAGCGGGCACTGGTATTTCTCGATCAAGGACCAGCAGGCGCAGATGCGCTGCGTGATGTTCCGCGGTCGCGCGCAGTACGCGGAGTTCACACCGCGCGAAGGTGACCGGATCGAGGTGCGCGCGGTCGTCACGATGTACGAGCCGCGCGGCGAAGTGCAGCTCAACGTCGAGGCGGTGCGGCGCACCGGGCAGGGGCGCCTGTACGAGGCGTTCCTGCGGCTGAAGGCGCAGCTCGAGAGCGAAGGACTGTTCGCGCCCGAGCGCAAGCGGCCGCTGCCGGCCCATCCGCGCGCGATCGGTATCGTCACGTCGCTGCAGGCGGCAGCGCTGCGCGACGTGCTGACCACGCTCGCGCGCCGTGCACCGCACATTCCGGTGATCGTCTATCCGGCACCCGTGCAGGGCGCCGGGTCCGCCGAAAAGCTCGTCGCGGCCGTCGAGACCGCGAATGCGCGCCGCGAGGTCGACGTGCTGCTGGTCTGTCGCGGCGGCGGCTCGATCGAGGATCTGTGGTCGTTCAACGACGAGGCGCTGGCGCGTGCGATCGCGGCGAGCGAACTGCCGGTCGTCAGCGGCGTCGGGCACGAAACCGATTTCACGATCGCGGACTTCGCGGCCGACGTGCGCGCGCCGACGCCAACCGGCGCGGCCGAACTCGCGAGCCCGCAGCGCGCGCTGCTGCTGCGCGAGGTCGGCGAGCGCCAGCGTGCGCTCGCGCGCGGCATGGAGCGCCGGCTGGAGCAGCGCGCGCAGCAGCTCGACTGGCTCGCGCGCCGGCTGGTGAGCCCGGCGGAGCGGCTGCAGCGGCAGCGCACGCACGTCGAGCAGCTCGCGGTGCGGCTCGCGTCGGCGGCGTCGCGGCCGGTGCGCGACGCGCGCGCGCGGTTCGCGCTCGCACAGCTGCGCTGGCAGCGCGCACGGCCTGATCCGTCACAGGCGCGCCAGGCGCTCGCGGGGCTGTCGCAGCGTCTTGCGCTGGCCTCGCAGCGCCGTCACGAACGCGACACGGCTCGCGTGTCAGCCTGTGCGGCACGGCTCGAGGTGCTGAGCCCGCAGCGCACGCTCGAGCGCGGCTATGCAGCGCTGATCGATGCGCAGACGGGCCGTGCGGTGCGCACGCCGAACGCGCTGAAGCCGCAGCGCCGCCTGACCGTGCATCTCGCGGAAGGCTCGGCCGACGTGTCGATCGCCGACGTGCAGCCGCGGCTGACCGATACGATCTGACGTAACGGGTACGAGCGACGCGAAGGTTGTTGCAACGGACGCATCGTGCACGGGAACGGATGCTGCTCATCGTCGGGTTCGTCCTGCCGGACGTTGCGCAAACATCGCTTTTCCGCATACCGCGGATAAATGGCCCGTGAGTTTGCGGGGTTATTCGTCCTCGCCTACAATCGGACGCTCGGCAGCATCCAACACAGCCTCCCTACATACTCAACGAAGGAATCGCCATGGCTCATACGCTCCCGCCGCTCCCGTACGCTGAAGACGCACTCGCGCCGACCATCTCGAAAGAGACGATCGAGTACCACTACGGCAAGCACCATCAGGCTTATGTGACGAACCTGAACAATCTGATCCCGGGCACGGAATTCGAAAACCTGTCGCTGGAAGAGATCGTGAAGAAGTCGTCGGGCGGCATCTTCAACAACGCCGCGCAAATCTGGAACCACACGTTCTTCTGGAACAGCCTGTCGCCGAACGGCGGCGGCGCACCGACGGGCGCGCTGGGCGACGCGATCAACGCGAAGTGGGGTTCGTACGACGCATTCAAGGAAGCGTTCACGAAGGCCGCAGTCGGCACGTTCGGCTCGGGCTGGGCATGGCTCGTGAAAAAGGCTGACGGTTCGCTCGACATCGTGTCGACGAGCAACGCAGCAACGCCGCTGACGACCGCCGACAAGGCACTGCTGACGATCGACGTGTGGGAACACGCGTACTACATCGACTACCGCAACGCACGTCCGAAGTTCGTCGAAGCGTTCTGGAACATCGTGAACTGGGACTTCGCAGCGAAGAACTTCGCGTAAGGTCCGGCGCCTGCGCGCCGCTATGGCGCGCGGCACCCAGCAAAAAGCCCTCGAAACGAGGGCTTTTTGTTTTTGACGCAGTGGAACGTGCCGCGTCTACCGGGTCAGGCCAGAAGGCCGAGCCCCCAGCCGAGCGCGGCGCTCGCGATCACGACGGCCCACGGCGGTACACGCCAGAACACCAGTGCGACGAATGCGACGAGCGCGGCGGCCAGATCGCGCGGCGCCACGATCGTGTCGGTCCAGACCGGGTGATAGAGCGCGGCGACCAGCAGCCCGACGACGGCCGCGTTCACGCCCGCGAGCGCGGCGTGCATGCGCGTGCTGCGGCGCAGGCGTTCCCAGAACGGCGCGGTGCCGGCCACCAGCAGGAACGACGGCGCGAAGATCGACACCAGCGCGATCGTGCCGCCGAGCCAGCCGTTCGGTGCGTTGTGCAGCGACGCGCCGAGGAACGCCGAGAACGTGAACAGCGGCCCCGGCACGGCCTGCGCGACGCCATATCCGGCCAGGAACGCCGCATCGCCGACCCAGCCGGGCGCGACCACGGCCGCCTGCAGCAGCGGCAGCACCACGTGCCCACCGCCGAACACGAGCGCGCCCGTGCGGAAAAATGCATCGACGACGGCGAGCGTATCGGAGCGCAGCGTACGGGCCGCGAACGGCAGGATGGCGAGAAGCGCCGCGAACAGCGCGAGCCACAGCACGCCCGCGCGAGGCGACACGTGCAGCGGCAGTGGATCATGCGCACCACGCGGCGGCTGCGGCAGCAGCACGAGGCCGGCCAACCCGGCCGCGACGATCACCGCAACCTGGGTCCACGCGGCCGGTGCGAGCAACGCGACGCAGGCGGCCGCGGCCATCAGCGTGACGCGGCGGGCATCCGGGCACAGCGTGCGCGCCATGCCCCACACGGCTTGCGCGATCACGGCGACCGACACGATGCGCAGCCCGTGCAGCGCACCGGCTTCGATCGGCGCGCCTGTTGCATGCACGCCGAGCGCGAACAGCATCATCAGCAGCGCCGACGGCAGCGTGAAGCCGAGCCACGCGGCGAACATGCCCGCGTAGCCGGCGCGCGCGAGGCCGATCGCCATCCCGACCTGGCTGCTCGCGGGCCCCGGCAGGAACTGGCACAGCCCGACGAGGTCGGCGTACGTGCGCTCGGTGAGCCAGCCGCGCCGCGTGACGAATTCGGTGCGGAAGTAGCCGAGATGCGCGACCGGGCCGCCGAACGACGTGAGGCCGAGCCGCAGGAACGCGATGAACACAGGCCACGGATGGCGGGAGGGAGCGGAGACGGTCGACGTACTCAAGGCGGTGCGGGCGGATGAACGGACGAGCCGCCACGATAGCGCAACGCGGTGACGGCGGGGAGGTCGCGTGGCGGCGGTGCCGAACCTCAGCGCAGGCCGTCGGGCAACCCGCTCGCGCGCCGCAGCGCATCGACGTCGACGAGCTCGATCTCGCCGACGTGCAGCCGCACGACGCCGTCGGCCTGTAGCGCCTTCAGCAACTGGTTAGTGGTCTGTCGCGTCAGCGACAGCATCGCCGCGAGCTTTTCCTGCGACAGCCGGATACGGGTGCGGCCGGCGCTGATTCCGCCGTAGCCGTCGGAGATCATCAGCAGCCGGGCGGCGAGCCGCTGCGCGGCCGGCATCACGCTCATCGATTCGACGGTCAGGAAGCTCAGGCGCAGTTTCTGCGCCATCAGCAGCGCGAAGTGCCGCCAGTATTGCGGCGTCGCATCGAGGATCGCGAGCAGCGCGGCCTGCGGCACGTGCAGCAGCAGCGCGTCGTCGAGTGCGATCGCGTCGTGCGTGCGCGGCTGGCCGTCGAATAGCGCGATTTCGCCGAACCAGGTGACGGGCTCGGCCACCGTCAGCAGCGCTTCCTTGCCCTGCGGGTCGACCGCACCTATCGTGAGTGAACCGGCCAGTACCGCGTACAGCCCGCACGGCGGGTCGCCGCGCCGGAACAGCGCATGGCTGGCCGGCAATCGGCGCAGCGCCGCGCGGGCGAGCAGGTCCGCGCGCAACGCGGGCGGCAGCGCGGCGAACCACGGGTTCGCTTCGATCTGCGGCAGGTACGGGGCGAGCGAAGAGGGCATGGGCACGCGATGTCGGGTAGCTGACAGAGGTTCTCGGGCGTGACGCGCATCATAGCGCTCAACCATGGACCAGGAGACACGATGAAGACACTCGAAGACCATCTTGCCCAGTATGCGGCTTACCACCGCGACGCGCGCAATATCGCGACGCATCTGGTCGGCATTCCGATGATCGTGTTCGCGGTCGAGGTGCTGTTGTCGCGGCCGGCGCTCGGGATGCTGGCCGGCATCGCGCTGTCGCCGGCGCTGCTGCTGGCCGTCGCGTTCGCGGTGTTCTATCTGCGCCTCGACCTGCGGTTCGGGATCGTGATGACCGCGCTGTTCGCGCTCGGTCTGTGGGCCGCCCAGGCGCTCGCGTTGCTGCCGACCGTGCAATGGCTCGCGGTCGGCATCGGCGCATTCGTTGTCGGCTGGATCGTGCAGTTCGTCGGGCACTGGTTCGAGGGGCGCAAGCCCGCGTTCGTCGACGATCTGGTCGGCCTGATGGTCGGGCCGCTGTTCGTCGTCGCCGAGGTCGCGTTCTTCGCGGGGCTGCGCAGCGACGTGCGCCGCGAAGTCGAGCGTCGGGCCGGCCCCGTGCACGGCGGTGCGCATTCGCATGTCTGACGCGCCGGTCTGCGTGTTCGGCGCGGGTGCCGTCGGCTGCTATCTCGGCGGACGTCTTGCGGCGGCTGGCGCGAGTGTGACGCTCGTTGGCCGTGCACGGATCGGCGACGCGGTTCATCGGCACGGGCTGGCGTTGACCGACCAGCGCGGCTATCGTGCGACCCTCGCGCCGGCCGATGTCGTGTTCGAGACCGATCCGGCGGCTGCGGCAACCGCGCGGCTCGTGCTCGTGGCGGTCAAATCGGCCGCGACGCGTGAGGCCGCGGCCCAGCTTGCCGGCGTGCTGCGGTCCGGCACGGTCGTGATCAGCTTCCAGAACGGCCTGCACAACGCCGACGTGCTGCGCGAAGCGCTGCCGCACGCCACCGTGCTGGCCGGCATGGTGCCGTTCAACGTGATCGAGCGCGAGCCCGGTGCGTTTCACCAGGGCTCGGCCGGTGCGCTGGCGGCCGAAGCCTCCCCCGCGCTGACGCCGTTCGCCGGCGCATTCGCGCGTGCCGGGCTGCCGCTCGCGCTGCATCGCGACATGCGGGCCGTGCAATGGGCGAAGCTGCTGCTCAACCTGAACAACGCGGTCAACGCGCTCGCGAACCTGCCGCTGCGCGACGAGCTCGCGCAACGTGCGTACCGGCGCTGCGTCGCGCTTGCGCAGCGCGAAGCGCTGCACTGGCTGGCGCGGGCCGCGATCCGGCCCGCGCGGCTGACGCCGTTGCCGGCCGGGTGGCTCCCGGCCGTGCTCGACTTGCCCGATCCGGCGTTTCGCGTGCTTGGCGGCCGGATGCTCGCGATCGATCCGCTCGCGCGTTCGTCGATGTCCGACGATCTTGCGGCGGGGCGCGCGACAGAAGTCGAGTGGATCAACGGCGAGGTCGTGCGGCTGGCCGCGCACTTCGGCGGGCAGGCGCCCGTCAATGCGCGACTGTGCGCGCGTGTGCACGACGCGGAACGTGCGGCGGCGCGTCCGGCCTGGCGCGGCGATGCGCTGTGGGCCGAGCTGACCGCGCAGGCGCCGCACACGGGCAACGTGCGGGCTGCGTAGCGGCTGCACCACTCGCCGCGTGGCCGTGCGTGATGCCGTACGGAGTGTGCAACGGCTAAGATGCGGAGTGCGTCATACGACGCCTATGCGGAGCCGTCACCATGGTGGATCGCCCGACTCTCGATGCCTACGACGCCCATGCCGCGCAATACGCGCAGGACTGGCTCGACCAGGCTGCGCCCGACGACATGTACGCGCTGCTGGAGCAGCATTTCTCGCCGGGGCCGACTGCGGACGTCGGCTGCGGGGCCGGGCGGGATACGGGCTGGCTCGCGTCGCGCGGCTTCGACGTGCGCGGCTACGACGCGAGCGCCGCGCTGCTCGACGAGGCGCGGCGCCGCCATCCGGACCTCACCTTCGAACTGGCCGCGCTGCCGGCGCTGGCCGGCGTGCCGTCCGGCGCGTTTCGCAACGTGCTGTGCGAGACGGTCGTCATGCATCTCGAACAGGCGGAAGCGGCCGTCGCCGCCGCGCGGCTGGCCGAGCTGCTGATGCCAGGCGGCACGTTGTACATGAGCTGGCGGGTGGCCGGAAACGGCGCGTTGCGCGACGAGCGCGGCCGCCTCTACACGCCGCTCGATTCGGCGCGGATGCGGGCGGCGCTCGGTGCCGGCACGCAGGTGATCGACGAGCACGAAGTCGTCAGCGCATCGTCCGGCAAGCGCGTGCACCGGCTGATCGTACGCAGGACCGCCGCCGCCCGAGCAGGGCGGCGCGGCGGCACGCTCATTCGCGGTTGAGTGCCGCTTCCCAGTTGATGTCGACGCAGAGTACCTGCATGCCGGTCGCGACCGGCGCGGCGATCGAGGCGGTCACGCACAGGTGCGCCTCGTTGATCGACAGGTAGGGCGCCGTCAGGTGCACGCGTCCCGGCGCGCGCATCGCGTCGATGAAGTACGGGCGGCGTTCCCAGCTCGCGCCTTCGGAATGCAGCAGCGGCCGGAAGCGCTTCGCGCGCTGCGAGACGCTGCCGCGCGCGAGCACGTTGTCGCCGATCTGGCGCCCCGATGCGTCGAGCAGGAAGCAGCGTGCGGTCTCGGGCAGCCCGAGCACGGCCGCGGCCGCGTCGGTCAGCGTTTCTCCCGCGACGAGCTTCTGGCTCGCTTCCTCGAGCGCCGCGACGTACGGCGCGAGCCGTTCCGCCTGCGTGCGCTCGCGTTTCGCGACGCGCAGCCGCAACGCGGCCGACAGCGTATCCATGCAGCCCGCGGCGGCCTGCGGCTGCACCGGTTCGACGCTCGGCCCCGCGAAGTACTGGCCCTGCACGAAATCGACGTCGCACTCCAGTGCGATCAGCGCGTCGCGTTCGGTCGCGAGCCCGCCCATCAGCACGAGCTGACCGGATTCGTGCAGCAGCGACACCAGGCCCGGCAGCACGCGTTCGAGATGTGAGTGCTCGCTCGCCTGCGCGAGGATGCCGCGGTCGAGCGTGACGATGTCGGGATGCAGGTGCCACACGCGGTCGATGTTCGAATGCTTCGCGCCGAACCCGACCAGCGCGATCAGGAAGCCGGCCTTGCGCAGCCCGTCGACGATCGCCGCGTAGCGCGGCGTCTCGCCGCCCGCCTGTTCGGGCACCTCGAGCACGACGCGATGCGGCGGCAGCCCGAGCGCCTTCAGGTTCGCGAGCATTGCGTCGCTGTAGACGGTGTCCATCAGCGCGGCCGGATGCAGGCTCAGGAAGAGCCATTCGTCGTGGCTGTCGAAGGCGTGGAAGTTGCCGAGATGCAGCGATTCGGCGAGCCGGCCGAGCTCGAGCAGGTCACCGCGCCGCGCCGCCTGCGTGAATACCTCGTGCGACGCCACCTGGCGGCTTTCCTCGTCGTGTGCACGCAGCGACGCGTGATAGCCGATCGCGCGGCGGTGCGACACCGAGAAAACGGGCTGGAACACGCTGAACACGGTGTAGCCGCCGTACAGCACGGTGCGCCGGTTCCCGTCGTCGCCCGCGACGGGGCGGGGCGGCTGAAAGCCGGGGGGATCGATTTCGATCATGCTCATGATGTCGGCCGAAGGAGGACTGCCAGTTTACCTAGAGAATAGGCGAGCAAGAAGCGTGCACGGCATCGTGCCCCGTGCGGCGGCGCGTCGCGGCCAAGCTCCGCGGGGCATTACCGGTGTTTCAGATGCGCCTCGCAGGGCCGTGCTGCACCGTGATGGTGCGCGCCGACCCGGTTCGGCGCGCGCCCCGCATCACGCGCGCTCGGACGGGTCGGTCTTGCGCGCGGTGCTGCGGATCTCGGGCGCGAGCTGCGCGAAGATCCACGCGGAAGCCGCCGTGATGATCCCGACGCAGATGAACGTCGCATGGAACGCCGGCAGCGTGTTGCTCGGCGTCACGGTGCGCAGCATGCCCGTGAACGTGGCGAGCAGCGCGCCTGCGACCGTGACGCCGAGGCTCATCGACAGCATCTGCACGAGCGAGAACAGGCTGTTGCCGCTGCTCGCGCCGCCCGTGCCGAGATCCTTCAGCGTCAGCGTGTTCATCGCGGTGAACTGCATCGAGTTGAAGCCGCCGAACAGCGCGAGATGCACGACCTTCACCCAGACGGGCACCGTGTCGCGCATCAGCGCGAAGCTCGCCATCATCACGCCGACCATGATCGTGTTCGCGAGCAGCACCTTGCGGTAGCCGTGCCGCGTGATCAGGCGCGTGATGATCCGCTTCGAGAACATCCCGGCGGCGGCCACCGGCAGCATCATCAGCCCGGCCTCGAACGCCGAGTAGCCGAGGCTCACCTGCAGCAGCAGCGGGATCAGGTACGGCATCGCGCCGCTGCCGATCCGCGCGAACAGGTTGCCGAGCAGCCCGACGCTGAAGGTATGGATCCGGAACAGTTCCAATGAAAAGATCGGTTGCGGCGCGCGCACCGCATACAGCCCGTACGCGACGAAGCACGCGAGGCTCAGGATCAGCAGCACAAGTACGGCCGCGTGCTGCATCCCGAGATCGGCGAGCCCGTCGAGCGACAGCGAGATCGCGACCATGCCGATCGTCAGCAGCAGGTAGCCCTTCAGGTCGAAGCGGCCGACGGCCGGGTTGCGCGAATCGGGCATCGAGTAGAAGGTCGCGATGCAGCCCGCGACGCCGACCGGCACGTTGATCAGGAAGATCCAGTGCCACGACGCGATCTTCACGAGCCAGCCGCCGAGCGTCGGCCCGATCAGCGGGCCGATCAGGCCGGGAATCGCGACGAACGACAGCGCGGCCAGGTAGCGCTCGGCCGGAAAGGTACGCAGCACCGCGAGCCGTCCGACCGGCAGCAGCATCGCGCCGCCGACCCCCTGCACGACGCGGAACGCGACAAGTTGCGTGAGCGTATGCGCATTCGCGCACAGCAGCGAGCCGAGCGAGAACACCAGGATCGCGCTGAAGAACACACGCCGCGTGCCGAAGGTATCCGCGAGCCAGCCCGAGACCGGGATCATCACCGCCATCGTCAGCGAGTACGCGATCACGACCGACTGCATCCGCAGCGGCGATTCGCCGAGGCTCGCGGCCATCGACGGCAGCGCCGTGTTCACGATGGTCGCATCGAGCGTCTGCATGAAGAAGCCCGTTGCGACGAGCCAGAGCATCACGGTGAGATTCTTTTCGCCGGGGGCGGCGGCAGGCGGGCGCTGGAACATGGGGGCGGGAGGGTGGCGCGGGACAGCCGACATTGTAGGGAAAGCCGTCGCGTCGTGCCGGTTCGGCGCAAGGACGGCGCGAAGTCCGCGGACAGGCGCCTCCCGTCCCTGTCGATCGGCCAGTACAGTTCGGCCAAAAGTGTCTGCAGCCGTATCTGTCCGTGTGCTGCCACTGTCCGAAATACTGATGCCATCGGATCCGTGCGACCAGGAGGCTGCCATGCGCGAACTGCGACTTTATGTGATCGATGGCGACGAGCCGGCCGGTCGGTGGCGGATCGTCGATCGCACCTCGCTGGAGGTGGCCGACGGCGAGGTCTGGGTGACGATCGAGGGCTTGCCCGATGATCACTGGCTTGGCGCCGGGGCTGCGCTGATGTTGACGCCCGGCATGCGCGTATGGGTCAGCGCGGGGCCGCAGGGTGCAACGTTCGCGTTCGGTCCGCTCGAAGTGCCGGCAAGGCGAGCCGCGCAGGCGTGGTGGAGGCCGCTCGTCGCGTGGCGCGACGGCCGGCGCCATGCGGTCGTATCGCTGCCGACTTAGCGCGGCCGGCGCGGGGTCAGCGTTCGGTCCGTGCATTGTTCGAGCGCATACGTGATCCAGCCGGCCGTGTGGTCATGCGACGATCTGCATGATCCGCGAATCCGGCTCCGGTACGTCCTGGTCAAGCGAACGTTCGACGCTCGCGCGCGAGCGTTTCGCGTCGGCACGGCAGCGTGCGGGCAGCCGCGCTGGATTCGCGTGGGGGTATCGGTACCCGGTTGCGCGATCCGGTAGTGAGCGCAGCAGGTCGCGGTTCACAGATGCAGGGGTTCACGCCGGTATCGAGGATACCGGCAGGTTTCCTGCGCACTGGAAGGTGTGAGGTTGGCCGTTTCCGCCGGAACGCAGGGAATACGACCGTGCGTGATGTGAGGATTCATGCAATCAGGATTGCTCGCGACTGCCGCCGATCCTAGACTCGATGTTGTCTTCTTCACCGCCCATTCCGCCATGACCCCCGAACTTGCTTTGGCGCATCTGTGGCGGCTCGCACACGGCGACCCCGGCGCGCTCGCCCGTGCGACCGTAACGGGGCAGGACCCGACGTTGCCTTCGACCTTCCGGGTCGGCACGCTGGCCGCGGCGACGATCGCGGCAGCCGGGCTCGCGGCGGCCGAATGCCACCGGCTTCGCACGGGCGTCGCACAATCCGTCGACGTATCGGTGCGCGATGCACTCATCGCCTTCCGCAGCGAACGCTACCTGCGCGTGGACGATGGTCCGCCGCCGGAGTTGCGTCATCCGGTGACGGGCTTCTCCGAGACGGGCGACGGACGCTGGATCCAGCTGCACGCTAACTTCCCGCATCACCTGAGCGGCATTCTCGACGTACTCGGCTGCGGCGCGCAGCGGGACGATGTCGCCGCGGCGATCCGCACGTGGGACGGTGCGGCACTCGATACCGCGCTGGCCGATGCCGGGCTGTGCGCCGCAT
This sequence comes from Burkholderia sp. HI4860, assembly GCF_002223045.2. Classification (NCBI taxonomy): domain Bacteria; kingdom Pseudomonadati; phylum Pseudomonadota; class Betaproteobacteria; order Burkholderiales; family Burkholderiaceae; genus Burkholderia; species Burkholderia sp. HI4860. The sequence continues at coordinate 2,621,888 of NZ_NKFO02000003.1, forward strand.
TGATCAGAACACCTGACGAGTGGGCGTCGCTCGAGCAAGCGCGCGCGATCGAGTCGCTGCCGCTGTTCGAGATCGAGCGGATCGGCGATGCGCCGCTCGAGCCGATCGGTCGCGGCGAAGCCGGCCAGCCGCTCACGGGTGTGCGTGTGCTCGATCTCACGCGCATCATCGCGGGGCCGGTCGCGGGCCGCACGCTGGCGTCACATGGCGCGCAGACGCTGCTCGTCAACGGCCCGCACCTGCCGAACATCGCGCCGCTCGTGATCGACAACGGGCGCGGCAAGCGTTCGACGTGGATCGACCTGCGCGATGCGGCCGGTGTCGATACGCTGCACGCGCTCGTGCGCGATGCGGACGTGTTCCTGCAGTCGTACCGCCCCGGCGCGCTCGCGGCCCGCGGATTCGCGCCGCACGCGCTGGCGGAGCGGAGGCCCGGCATCGTGTACGTGTCGATCTCGGCGTACGGACATGCGGGGCCGTGGGCGCAGCGGCGCGGCTTCGACAGTCTCGTGCAGTCGGCGAGCGGGATCGCGTGGCAGGAGCAGCAGGCCGCGCACGCGGACGCGCCGCGCCACCTGCCGTGCCAGGCGCTCGATCACGCGACGGGGTATCTCGCGGCGTTCGGTGCGATGATCGCGCTCGCGCGGCGGGCGAGCGAAGGCGGAAGCTGGCACGTGCGGCTGTCGCTCGCGCAGACGGGACGCTGGCTGCAGTCGTTCGGCAACGTGCCGGATGGCCTGGGTGCGCCCGATCTCGCGGCCGCCGACGTGCGCGACCGGCTCGATCGCGTCGCATCGCCGTTCGGCATGCTCGATACCGTGCGACCGGCCGAGCGCCTGTCGGCCACGCCGCCGGCGTTCGAGCGGCCGCCCGTGCCGCCCGGCACCGACGTCGCGCGCTGGCTGTAAGCGGTAAGCAGGTAAGCAGTGGCCGCGCGGTCGGCGTTACTTGCGCAGCTCGACGACGAAGTCGTAGTAATCGTTGCGGCAGTAGGTATCGGTCAGTTCGATCGCGCGCTGGTCCGACGTATAGCCGATCCGCGTGATCAGCAGCAGCGCGTCGTGCGGCGCGATGCCCATCTGTTCGGCGATTTCGTCGGTCGCGTTGACCGCGCGGAAATGCTGCAGCGCGCGCACGATCGGCGTGCCGCGCGCTTCGAGATAGCTGTACAGCGAACCGCCGATCGCCTGCGGATCGGGAATCAGCGTCGCGGGGAACGTCGAGTTCTCGACGGCCATTACGATGCCGTCGGCGAGGCGCAGGCGTTTCAGGCGTGTAACGGATGCAGCCGGCGACAGTCCGAGCTGGATCACTTCGTCGCGGTTCGCCGGCTGAATTTCGCGTGCGAGCCATTGCGAACTCGGCTTGAAGCCGCGGCGCTCGAGCATTTCGCTGAAGCTCGACAGTCGCGACAGCGGATCCTCGTAGCGCGGCTGGATGAAGTTGCCGGCGCCCTGCGTGCGGCGAATCAGGCCTTGCTCGACGAGCAGCGCGATCGCCTTGCGTGCGGTGATGCGCGACACGCCGAGCGCATCGGACAGCACGCGCTCGGAGGGCAATGCCTCGCCGGCTGTCCAGCGGTTGTCGTGGATCGCGTCACCGAGCTTGCGGGCGAGCTGCAGGTACAGCGGCGTGTCGTTGTCCGGGTCGGGGCGCAGGTCCTGCCACCGGTCGTCCGTGGGTGCCTTCATGGAATGGGTATCGATCAGGTTGCGGCCATTCTAAGTCATCATGCGGTGCCGTTATAGCCGGTTTTTGCCGTGCAATAGGCCGTCGGCGTGCCGATTGACTACACTGACACGTCGTATTCCATGCTTCGGCCGCGCTGCGCGGCCACGAACCCGCAACGAGGAACGCATGACAGACACGATCGCCACGGTCGTCCTGCCGGACGGCGAGACGATTCCGAAGCTCGGTCAGGGCACCTGGGAAATGGGTGAGCGGCCGGCCCGCCGAGCGGACGAGATCGCCGCGCTGCGCGAAGGCATCGAACTCGGGATGACGTTGGTCGATACGGCCGAGATGTACGGCGACGGCGCGACCGAGGAGCTGGTCGGCGAAGCACTCGCGGGCCTGCGCGACGACGTGTTCCTCGTCAGCAAGGTCTATCCGCACCATGCGAGCCGGCGCGGCGTCGTCGCCGCGTGCGATGCGAGCCTCAAGCGCCTGCGCACCGATCGTCTCGATCTGTACCTGCTGCACTGGCGCGGCTCGGTGCCGCTCGAGGAGACGGTCGAGGGCTTCGAGGCGCTGCAGCGCGCGGGCAAGATTCGTCGCTGGGGCGTGAGCAACTTCGATACGGCCGATATGGAGGAACTCGTCGACGACGCGGGCGGCGGTGCCTGCGCGACCAACCAGATCCTCTACAACATCGCGCGGCGCGGCCCGGAATTCGACCTGCTGCCTTGGCTCGCCGATCACCGGATGCCGGCGATGGCGTACAGCCCGGTCGACCATGGGCGGCTGCCGAAACGTTCGCCGCTCGACGAGATCGCGCGGCTGCGCGGCGTGTCGGTGATGCGCGTCGCGCTGGCATGGGTGCTCGCGCAGCCGGGCGTATTCGCGATCCCGAAGGCATCGAGGATCGAGCACGTGCGCGACAATCGCGCCGCGCTCGATTTCGTCTTCAGCGATGACGAGCGCGCGCAGCTTGACGCGTATTTCCGTCCGCCGCGCAGCAAGCGCGCGCTCGAGATGCTCTGACGGCATCCGGTCAGGCAACGTGTCCGGTCAGTGGTTGCCGCCGGACGAGCCGCCGTTGCCGGTACCGTGGCCATTGCCATTGCCATTGCCATTGCCGTTGCCGTTGCCGTTGCCGCCGCCATCGCCGTGGCCACCGTTGCCTTCGCCGTTGCCCGAGCCGCCGTTGCCACCGCCATTTCCTTGACCACCGTTGCCATGGCCACCGCCGTCGCCATGGCCACCACCGTTGCCGTGGCCACCACCGTCGCCGTGACCACCACCGTCGCCGTGACCACCGCCGTTGCCGTGGCCACCGCCGTCGCCATGGCCGCCACCGTCGCCGTGGCCACCACCGTCGCCGTGACCACCGCCGTTGCCGTGGCCACCACCGTCGCCGTGGCCACCGCCGTCGCCATGGCCACCACCGTTGCCGTGGCCGCCACCGTCGCCGTGACCACCGCCGTCGCCGTGGCCACCGCCGTCGCCATGGCCACCACCGTTGCCGTGGCCGCCTCCGTCGCCGTGACCACCGCCGTCGCCGTGACCGCCACCGTCGCCGTGACCGCCGCCGCCGTGGCCACCGCCGTCGCCATGACCGCCGCCGTCGCCGTGACCACCACCGTTGCCATGGCCGCCACCGTCGCCGTGACCTCCACCATCGCCATGGCCACCGCCGTCGCCGTGGCCACCACCATCGCCGTGACCACCGCCGTCGCCATGGCCGCCACCATCGCCGTGACCTCCACCGTCGCCATGGCCACCGCCGTCGCCGTGGCCACCACCATCGCCGTGACCACCGCCATCGCCGTGACCACCGCCGTCACCATCGCCACCGCCTCCGTGTCCGCCATGGCCTCCGCCGCCGGAAGTGCCGCCGCCCGAAGTACCGCCACCGGAAGTGCCGCCACCGGAAGTGCCGCCGCCGGAAGTGCCGCCGCCGGAAGTACCGCCTCCCGATGTACCGCCACCCGAAGTACCGCCACCCGAAGTACCGCCTCCCGAAGTACCGCCACCGGAAGTACCGCCACCCGAAGTACCGCCACCCGAAGTACCGCCCCCCGAAGTACCACCACCCGAAGTACCACCACCCGAAGTACCACCACCCGAAGTGCCGCCACCCGAAGTGCCGCCACCCGAAGTGCCGCCACCCGAAGTACCACCACCCGAAGTACCACCACCCGAAGTACCACCACCCGAAGTGCCGGCACCACCGGAACTACCGTTACCACCGTTGCCGGACGAGTTGCCTCCGCGACCCGTGCCGCTCGTCCCGCCGGACGTTCCGCCTGTCGTTCCACCGACACCCGCAGGTCCGACGGCACCGTTGCCGTTATTTCCCCCGCCACCGTTGCCGCTGCCACTACCGTTGGCCGGCCCAGGGCTGCCGCTACCATTGCTGCTCGGGCCGGCCCCATTCCCGCCGATACCATGACCGGCATAGACCCGCACCGCACACCCAGCCGGATTGGCTGCGCATGACGTAGCGTCCGCGACCAGCGTCATGATGGTGTCCGCGCCGGCGTTCGCGCCGGGCGCGGAATCAGGCGTGGTGGTTTGTGCGACGGCATACGAGCAGCAGCACGCAAACGCGGCCGCGGCCAGTAAGGTCGCACGAGGGCACCGTCCCGCCGGACGGGACGGTTGTTTCGTCTTATGCATGATGGCCTCCCCTTGCGCGCGACGCCTCGTTGCCGCGCGGCTAGCTACGTGTAATGCAGGGAGCCATAAAAGATTCGTTATCCTATCGGTGACCGATTGCCTTGGGGCCGGCGCTTGACGCCAGCCGCGAACGCGGATCGGCACGCGGGCCCGCCGTGCGAATCCCTATGTGCGAGATTCGTGCCATCGGCCGCTTGTGCCCGTCGCGCAAGGCGCGTGCGGACACGCGGCGCACGCACGCAGCATCGTCGGGGGGATTTTGTTTCCGGAATGAAACGTCCGGGCGTTCGCGCGTGGCTCAGCGCGCCGGCGCATCGGCCGCGCGCTGCCAGCGGTGGAACAGGATCGACGCGATCCAGCACACGAGGAACAGCGCGACGATGCCGTAGCCGATCGAGCCGAAGCGTTCGCCGAGCGCATCGAGCGTGTCGCGCACGGGGCCCGTCAGCGCCAGCTTGTCGGCCAGCAGGCCGGCTGCCTCGATCCCGCCGATCGCCAGTGCGACGGCCGCCGACACGAACGTGATGCTCGCGTTGTAGAGCAGCTTGCGCTGCGGATCGTCCATCGCCCAGCCGTACGCATGAATCATCAGCACGTTGTCGGTCGAGTCGATCAGCGTCATGCCGGCGGTGAAAAGCGCGGGAAACAGCATGACCGTGTAGACCGGCAGCCCCTGGCTTGCCTGCGCGGCGGCGATCGCGAGCAGGCCGATTTCGGTTGCAGTATCGAAACCGAGCCCGAACAGCACGCCGACCGGATACATGTGCCAGCTCTTCGACACGAACCGGAACAGCGGACGCAGCAGCCGGGATACGAGCCCGGCAGGGCGGTGCACATGCGCGCCATCGTGTGCATGCCCGTGCGTGCCGCGATAACGCCGCCACACGTCGCGCAGGATCACCAGGTTCACGCACGCGAGCACGAGCAGGAAGGTGGCCGACACCGCCGTGCCGATCGTGCCGCCGATCTCGCGGAATGCGTCGAACCGGTCGCGCAGCGCGAACGCGGTCAGCGCGATGCCGAGCGTCGCGGCGATCACGATCGTCGAATGGCCGAGCGAGAAGAACAGGCCGACGCTCACCGGACGCTGGCCGTCCTGCATCAGCTTGCGCGTGGCAACGTCGATCGCGGCGATGTGATCGGCGTCGACTGCATGACGCAGCCCGAGCCCGTACGCGATCGCCGCGGTGCCGAGTAGCAGCGGATGGTCGCGCAGCACCGCGAGCGCCCACAGCCACACGGCGACGTTCGCGGCGATCAGGCCGGCGTAGAGCATCAGCAGGCGGCGCAGGGCAGGGGTGGGCGGCATCGGGCGGGTTCCATCTGACGAGTCGCGGTCCATTGTGGCATGTGAAAAAAATGCCGGCGATCAAAAAGCCGCAATCGCGGCAGCGAGCGCCGAATGAAAAAAGGCCCGTCCGGAACCGGACGGGCCTTGCCTGCAAGCAGCAGCGCTTGAGCGCGCCGCGCTTACTTCACTTTCGCGCTGATCACGCCTTCCGACACGTTCGCCGGCGTTTCCGCGTAGTGCTTGAACTCCATCGTGTACGTCGCGCGGCCCTGCGTGGCCGAACGCAGCGACGTCGAATAGCCGAACATCTCCGCGAGCGGCACCTCGGCGCGCACGAGCTTGCCGCCGCCGCCCGCGATGTCCTCCATCCCCTGCACGATGCCACGCCGGCTCGACAGGTCGCCCATCACGTTGCCCATGAAATCCTCGGGCGTCTCGACCTCGACGGCCATCATCGGCTCGAGCAGCACGGGCTTCGCGCGGCGCATCGCTTCCTTGAACGCCATCGAGCCGGCCATCCGGAACGCGTTTTCGTTCGAGTCGACGTCGTGGTACGAGCCGAACGTCAGGTGAACCTTCACGTCGACGACCGGGTAGCCCGCGAGCACGCCGCTCTTCAGCGTCTCGGTGATGCCCTTGTCGACGGCCGGGATGAATTCGCGCGGAATCACACCGCCCTTGATCTCGTCGAGGAACTCGTAGCCCTTGCCGGGGTTGGGCTCGAGCGTGATCACCGCGTGGCCGTACTGGCCGCGACCACCCGACTGCTTGACGAACTTGCCCTCGACGTCGGACGCCGTCGTGCGCACCGTCTCGCGATACGCGACCTGCGGCTTGCCGACCGTCGCCTCGACGCCGAATTCGCGCTTCATCCGGTCGACCAGGATTTCGAGGTGAAGCTCGCCCATCCCCGAGATGATTGTCTGGCCGGATTCTTCGTCGGTCTGCACGCGGAACGACGGATCTTCCTGCGCGAGGCGGTTCAGCGCGAGGCCCATCTTTTCCTGGTCGGCCTTCGTCTTCGGCTCGACGGCCTGCGAGATCACCGGTTCCGGGAATTCCATCTTCTCGAGGATGATCGGCTTCGCCGGATCGCACAGCGTGTCGCCGGTGGTTGCTTCCTTCAGGCCGACGGCCGCCGCGATGTCGCCCGCGCGCACTTCCTTGATTTCCTTGCGCTCGTTCGCGTGCATCTGCAGGATCCGGCCGAGCCGTTCCTTCTTGTCCTTGGTCGCGTTGAGCACCGTGTCGCCCGATTCGACCACACCCGAGTACACGCGGAAGAAGATCAGCTGGCCGACGAACGGGTCGGTCATGATCTTGAACGCGAGCGACGAGAACGGCTCGTCATCGCTCGGATGGCGTTCCGCCGGCTTTTCCGGATCGGCGAAGTCGTGGCCGAGGATGGCCGGCACGTCGACCGGCGACGGCAGATAGTCGATCACCGCGTCGAGCATTGCCTGCACGCCCTTGTTCTTGAACGCGCTGCCGCACAGCATCGGCACGATCTCGTTCGCGATCGTGCGCTTGCGCAGCGCGGCCTTGATCTCGTCCTCGGTCAGCGATTCATGGTCGTGCAGGTACTTCTCGAGCAGTTCCTCGCTCGCTTCCGCCGCGGCCTCGACCATCTTTTCGCGCCATTCGTGCGCGAGCTCGACGAGGTTTGCCGGGATGTCCTCGTACGAGAACTTCACGCCCTGGCTTTCGTCGTCCCACACGATCGCCTTCATCTTCACGAGATCGACGACGCCCTGGAAATGATCTTCCGCGCCGATCGGAATCTGGATCGGCACGGCGACGCCTTTCAGGCGCTCGCCGATCTGCTTCTGCACGCGGAAGAAATCGGCGCCGATGCGGTCCATCTTGTTGACGAACGCGATGCGCGGCACCTTGTACTTGTTGGCCTGGCGCCAGACGGTCTCGGACTGCGGCTGCACGCCGCCGACCGAGTCGTAGACCATGCACGCGCCGTCGAGCACGCGCATCGAGCGCTCGACTTCAATGGTGAAGTCGACGTGGCCCGGGGTGTCGATGATGTTGATCCGGTGCTCGGGATAGTTGCCGGCCATGCCCTTCCAGAAGGCCGTGGTCGCGGCCGACGTGATCGTGATGCCGCGTTCCTGCTCCTGCTCCATCCAGTCCATCGTGGCCGCGCCGTCGTGCACTTCACCGATCTTGTGGCTCACGCCGGTGTAAAACAGGATGCGCTCGGTCGTCGTGGTTTTGCCGGCATCGATGTGAGCGCTGATCCCGATATTGCGATAGCGCTCGATGGGGGTTTTGCGGGGCACGTGAACCTCCTTAGGTTCGGATGTAAGCGGGCCGACAGTGGCGGCCCGGGCTGGTCAAGCGAGACTTAAAGCATAGCGCTTGCGCGTGGCTTTTGCAGATGCGGCCGGCGGCGGCGGAATCAAGCCGGGCGCCACCGCCGGCGGGCGAAAAAAAAGCCGGCGCGCAACGGGCGGCCGGCTTCGGTCGGTGCGCGGCACGACGCCGCGGCAATGGCCGTTACTGGGCCTTCGGCAGGCCGTCGAGCTTCATGCCGGGCTTGATGCCCTTCGCCGCGAACCAGCCCTTGCTCATTTCGAGCGCATAGACGCCGTTGTTGCGCGGGCAGTGGTTGTCGGTCGTCTCGGCCTTCATCTCGTCGATGTCGGTGATCGTGCCGTCCGCGCGGATGAACGCGATCGACAGCGGGATCAGCGTGTTCTTCATCCAGAAGCAATGCACCGCGTTCTCGTTGAACACGAACAGCATGCCTTCGTTCGGCGCGAGCTGCGAACGGTACATCAGCCCCTGTTCGCGGTCGGGGTCGTTCGCGGCGACGGCTGCGTCGATCACGTACATGCCGGCGCGCAGCTTCACGCGCGGGAATTCGCTCGGCTGCTTGGCGCCGGGCGGCACTTGCGCGCTGGCGGCCTGCATGCCGAACGCCATGACGGCGAGCGCGGCGGGAAACACGGCGGCGCGCGCAAGGCGGCCGAGCGACGAGCGCAGGGAGAATTGCACAGCAAGGCTCCTATCTGGAAAACAAGACCCGCATGGTACGCGATGCGTGTCGTCGGGCACAAAAAGAAAAAGGCAGATCGCCTTGCGGTGATCTGCCTTTCAACGCCGTAAGAACGGCAAGACTGCGTGTTCTTGACTGCGTTATTTATTACAGCAAGCTTACTTAGTTCGAAGCAGCTGCCGGTGCTGCTGCGTCGCTCGCTGCAGCCTTCTTCGATGCCTTGTGGTGCTTCTTGGCTGCGTGGTGCTTCTTGGCAGCGTGCTTAGCCGGTGCCGAAGCAGCTTCAGCAGCAGCCGGAGCAGCTTCCGGAGCCGATGCTTGTGCGAAAGCAGCCGTTGCGAAGAGACCAGCGACCAGAGCAGCGATCAGTTTGTTCATGTTGTGTTCCTCAGCTTTAGTTAATTAACCAAATGACCCGGCAATAGGAGTCATGTCGTCTAACGGTGCCATCCACCTTTCGGTTGACAGACGCTTCGAGAAATTTCTCATTGCGCTGCGGGCGCCGAATCGTATTCGATAAAAACGTCGCTTTCGTGACGCAAACACGGGTTCGGCTGCCAATGCCGGATAGCTAAGGTTGGCATCTGCGTGGTTTAACGCGCGATCTTCGCAGCCGGTTGACGAAAAAGATGACGAAAAATTCGCCCGTCCCGAATTCGTCATCCGGCGGGCGCGAAACCCTCCCACGGTGCGCGCGGCGGCAGGGCGATTGTTTCTCCCGGTGCAATGCCGAGCGCGAATATATCCAGTGCGCCGATGCCGACACGCACCAGGCGCAACGTCGGGAAGCCGACGGCCGCCGTCATCCGGCGTACCTGCCGGTTCTTGCCCTCGGTGATCGCAAGCTCGATCCACGTGGTCGGGATCGCGGCACGGTAGCGGATCGGCGGATTGCGCGGCCACAGCGTGTCGGGCGGTTCGATGAATTCGGCGCGGCACGGGCGTGTCACGTAGTCGCCGAGGTCGACGCCGCGCGCGAGCGCCTTCAGGTCGGCGGGGCCGGGCGCGCCCTCGACCTGCGCCCAGTAGCGCTTGACGAGCTTGTGGCGCGGCTCGGCGATGCGCGCCTGCAGCGCGCCGTCGTCGGTGAGCAGCAGCAGCCCCTCGCTGTCCGCGTCCAGCCGGCCGGCCGCGTAGACGCCGGGCGTTTTGACCCAGTCGCCGAGCGACGGGCGCGTCTCGTGCGCGGAAAACTGGCAAATCGTGCCGAACGGCTTGTTGAGGGCGATCAGGTTCATGGCGGGGCGTCCGCCCGGCGCGCCGCGGGAAGCGGGGGCGGGCGGTCTATGGCAAATGGCGGAATCTTAATGCATAATACGGAACGGCAAGTCCTCTGTCTTATATAAGACATAAGTGGGGTCTTGATACGCAGTGCCGCGCTTCATGCCGAAGTGCCCGGTTGGGGCGCTAGAATAGCGGCTCGCTGTTGCCGTCACGGGGTGGCCATGCCGCGCCCCCGCCGCGCGCGCAGCTTCGACCAGCATCACCTGCTCAGCCACGTCACTGGAGTCGATCATGCCGTATCAGCACATCAAGGTTCCGGAAGGCGGTGACAAGATCACCGTCAACAAGGACTTCTCGCTCAACGTTTCCGATCAGCCGATCATTCCCTATATCGAAGGCGACGGTACGGGCTTCGATATCACGCCGGTCATGATCAAGGTCGTCGACGCGGCGGTCGCGCATGCGTACAAGGGCAAGCGCAAGATCCACTGGATGGAGATTTTCGCGGGCGAGAAGGCGACGAAGGTGTACGGCCCGGACGTGTGGCTCCCGGACGAAACGCTGCAGGTGCTGAAGGAATACGTGGTATCGATCAAGGGGCCGCTCACGACCCCGGTCGGCGGCGGCATCCGTTCGCTGAACGTCGCGCTGCGCCAGGAACTCGACCTGTACGTGTGCCTGCGCCCGGTGCAGTACTTCAAGGGCGTGCCGTCGCCGGTGCGCGAGCCGCAAAAGATCGACATGGTGATCTTCCGCGAGAACTCGGAAGACATCTACGCGGGCATCGAATGGGCCGCGGGCTCCGAGCAGGCGAAGAAGGTGATCAAGTTCCTGCAGGACGAGATGGGCGTGAAGAAGATCCGCTTCCCGGAAACCTCGGGGATCGGCGTCAAGCCCGTGTCGACCGAAGGCACCGAGCGTCTCGTGCGCAAGGCAATCCAGTATGCGATCGACAACGATCGCAAGTCGGTCACGCTGGTGCACAAGGGCAACATCATGAAGTTCACGGAAGGCCTGTTCCGTGACGCCGGCTACGCGCTCGCGCAGAAGGAATTCGGCGGCGAGCTGATCGACGGCGGCCCGTGGATGCGCGTGAAGAACCCGAAGACGGGCAACGAGATCGTGATCAAGGATTCGATCGCCGATGCGTTCCTGCAGCAGATCCTGCTGCGTCCGGCCGAATACGACGTGATCGCCACGCTGAACCTGAACGGCGACTACATCTCCGACGCGCTGGCCGCGCAGGTCGGCGGCATCGGGATCGCGCCGGGCGCGAACCTGTCCGATTCGGTCGCGATGTTCGAAGCGACGCACGGCACCGCACCGAAGTACGCAGGCAAGGATTACGTGAACCCCGGTTCCGAGATCCTGTCGGCGGAAATGATGCTGCGCCACCTCGGCTGGACGGAAGCAGCCGACACGATCATCGCCGCGATGGAGAAGTCGATCCTGCAGAAGCGCGTCACGTACGACTTCGCGCGCCTGATGGAAGGTGCGACGCAGGTGTCGTGCTCGGGCTTCGGCGAAGTGCTGATCGAGAACATGTAAGGCCCCTTCCGGGGTGGGCCGGCAGGTTGCCGGCCGCCCCGGCGCCTACTGCCGGCGCCGGAGCATTTCGTGGATGGCAGGTTTGTTGGCAGGGCGGTCCGGCATGCGGGCCGCGGCGCCGCGATGCGGCCCGGAGCCCCTGCAAGGTAGAACATGACGGCCTTCGCAACACCACCGCCCGGCTGAGCCGGCGCGCCCCTTTCGCGACCGACCCGGTCGCTCCCCGCCGGTTACCCGCCGGCGCTCCCTGTTCAACAATCACGTAGCAATGCTTTGACCACCATGTCCACTTCGCCCAAGATCATCTACACCCTCACCGACGAAGCGCCCGCGCTCGCGACCTATTCGCTGCTGCCGATCGTCAAGGCCTTCACGCGCTCGTCCGGCGTCGCCGTCGAAACGCGCGACATCTCGCTCGCCGGCCGCATCATCGCCGCATTCGCGGACGTCCTGCCGCCCGAGCAGAAGGGTTCCGACGATCTGGCCGAACTGGGCCAGCTCACGCTGAAGCCGGAAGCGAACATCATCAAGCTGCCGAACATCAGCGCATCGGTGCCGCAGCTGAAGGCCGCGATCGCCGAACTGCAGGCGCAGGGCTACAAGCTGCCGGCCTACCCGGAAGATCCGTCGACGGACGAAGAGAAGGCGGTCAAGGCCCGCTACGACAAGATCAAGGGCAGCGCGGTGAACCCGGTGCTGCGCGAAGGCAACTCCGACCGTCGCGCGCCGCTGTCGGTCAAGAACTACGCACGCAAGCATCCGCACAAGATGGGTGCGTGGAAGGCCACGTCGAAGGCCCACGTCGCGCACATGACCGAAGGCGACTTCTACGGCAGCGAGAAGTCGGCGCTGATCGCCGATGCCGGCAGCGTGAAGATCGAACTCACGACGACCGACGGCGCGAAGAAGGTGCTGAAGGAAAAGACGGCCGTGAAGGCCGGTGAAGTCATCGACGCTTCGGTGATGAGCCACAATGCGCTGCGCAGCTTCATCGAAGCGCAGATCGCCGACGCCAAGGCGCAGGACGTGCTGTTCTCGGTGCACCTGAAAGCGACCATGATGAAGGTCTCGGACCCGATCCTGTTCGGCCACTTCGTGTCGGTGTTCTACCGCGACGCGCTCGCGAAGCACGCGGACGTGCTGGCGAAGGTCGGCTTCAACCCGAACAACGGCATCGGCGACCTGTACGCGCGCCTGAAGGACCTGCCGGCCGATACGCGCGAAGCGATCGAAGCCGACGTCAAGGCCGAATACGCAGTGCGTCCGCGCCTGGCGATGGTCAACTCGGACAAGGGCATCACGAACCTGCACGTGCCGAGCGACGTGATCGTCGACGCATCGATGCCGGCGATGATCCGCGATTCGGGCGGCATGTGGGGCCCGGACGGCCAGCTGTACGACGCGAAGGCCGTGATTCCGGACCGCTGCTACGCCGGTGTCTACCAGGCCGTGATCGAGGACTGCAAGCAGCATGGCGCGTTCGATCCGGTCACGATGGGCAGCGTGCCGAACGTCGGCCTGATGGCGCAGGCGGCTGAAGAATACGGTTCGCACGACAAGACGTTCCAGATCCCGGCGGACGGCGTCGTGCGCGTCACCGACGAAGCGGGCAACGTGCTGCTCGAGCATGCCGTGGAAGCGGGCGACATCTGGCGCATGTGCCAGACGAAGGACGCACCGGTGCAGGACTGGGTCAAGCTCGCGGTCAACCGCGCGCGCGCGACCGGCGCACCGGCCGTGTTCTGGCTCGATCCGGCGCGCGCACACGACGCGCAGATCATCGCGAAGGTCGAGCGTTACCTGAAGGATCACGACACGAACGGCCTCGATATCCGCATCATGACGCCGGTCGAAGCCACGCGTTTCTCGCTCGAGCGCATCCGCGCGGGCAAGGACACGATCTCGGTCACCGGCAACGTGCTGCGCGACTACCTGACCGACCTGTTCCCGATCATGGAACTCGGCACCAGCGCGAAGATGCTGTCGATCGTGCCGCTGATGGCCGGCGGCGGGATGTTCGAAACGGGTGCGGGCGGCTCCGCGCCGAAGCACGTGCAGCAGTTCGTCGAGGAAGGCTTCCTGCGCTGGGATTCGCTCGGCGAATTCCTCGCGCTGGCCGCGTCGCTCGAACACCTCGGCAACGCGTACCAGAACCCGAAGGCGCTCGTGCTCGCGAAGACGCTCGACCAGGCGACCGGCAAGTTCCTGGACGAGAACAAGTCGCCGGCGCGCAAGGTCGGCGGCCTCGACAACCGTGGCAGCCATTTCTACCTGTGCCTGTACTGGGCGCAGGCGCTGGCCGAGCAGACCGAGGACGCGGCGCTGAAGGCACAGTTCGAAGGCGTGGCGAAGGCGCTGTCCGACAGCGAAGCGCGCATCCTGGAAGAACTGGCGGCCGCGCAGGGCAAGGCGCAGGCCATCGGCGGCTACTACCGTCCGAACGTCGACCTGACGAGCCAGGCCATGCGCCCGAGCGCGACGCTGAACGGCATCGTCGACGCGGTCGCCTGACGCAGGCCGCGCGATCGCGCGGGCCGATGCGCATGCCGGCGCGGCGGGCATTGCTGCCTGCCACCGGCTACAAAAGAAAAACGCCCCGGACGCCCGGGGCGTTTTTTGTTGCGGGTTTGTCATTCAGACGTGAACGATTTCCCATTCGGCGATTTCGTGCGGCACTTCGAGCGTTGCCGTGTCCAGCTCGGACAGTTGCTCGCAGTCGCCACGGGAGATGTGGTCGGCTGCCACTTCGGGGCACGAGAACGCGCCGAGCAGGGCGTTGCCGAACGTCGCTTCCCAGCCGCCGTTACCCGGCAGGATGTAGAACGACCCGAGCGCTGAACCAAAGCGAAATCCCTTCATTTCCGTTCTCCCTTTCTGATCACAAGCGATTCTGGTGTGCCGCCTGCCGGCTTGGCCGGCTGTGGCCCGACTGGCTGCTTGCGCCCGGTTCCGTATCGAACGTCGTGGCGAAGCGGCAGTGCATGGAACAAAGTCTACGTCCGCGGCCCGCTCGGATGGTGCATGTAGAACGGCTTCACTAAACAAAATTTCTCTTTTAAAAACAAGTAATTATTTTCATCATTTTGTATTGCGGAACGTTTTTCGGCATCGCGAAACGGGGATTTTGTGCCCTGCACCACGAATTTTTATAACGCAGAGACTTGTTCCGCATCGTGAAATATTGGCGGGTGTGCGGATCGGCGAAGTGGCCAGCGCCGTGGTGGGCCCGCACGGCAGGCGCGAGGCGACTGCCTGGGAACTGCCAGGGGCAGGGTTGAAGGGCGCTTCGGCCGTGAGCGAAGCGCCGTGCAATGCCGATCGACGATGCGGGCCGATGCGTGCCATTCGGGTGCGGCGAGGTCGAACCCTGCGGCGTATCGCCGCCCGGCCGGCCGCGACGCGTCTCGATTTGGCCCTGCGGTTATGATGACGCGGGCATCAGGATTTGCGTCGCGCATCGGCGCTTCGGCCGGCCGGCGCGGGCGTCGCGGCGGCCGCGCGACCCAGCATGGATAACGAGGAACGATTGATGATACGGAGAACCTTCCTGTCGCGCGCCATCGGTGTCGCGGCCGCGTCGCTGTTCGCGCGCGCCGCGTGGGCGCAGCATGCAGGTCACGCCGGCATGGCCGGCATGGACTCGATGGACGACATGTCGGGCATGTCCGGCATGTCGGGCATGTCAGGGATGGCGGAGCACGGGCAGCACGGCAAGTCCGCACCGGCTGCGCTCGCGGCCGCCGACGCGCTGCCGGCCGGCGCGCCGCTCGCGGCGCTGCGCACGCTGGCGAACGAAAGCCGCGAGCCCGGCATGTTCCGGGCCACGCTGGTGGCGCAGCCCGTGGCGCGCCCGATGCTCCACGGTGCACGGCCGACCACGTTCTGGCAGTTCGGTGCGGGCACGCAGGGCCCCGTCGTCGGTCCGCTGATCGACGTGCGCGAGGGCGACACGGTCGAGATCAAGTTCGTGAACAAGCTGCCGCAGCCGTCGACCATCCACTGGCACGGCCTGCCGGTGCCGCCCGACCAGGACGGCAATCCTTCCGATCCGGTCGCGCCCGGCGCGTCGCGCGTGTACCGCTTCACGTTGCCGAAGGGGAGTGCCGGCACCTACTGGTACCACCCGCATCCGCACATGATGACGGCCGAACAGGTCTTCCGCGGGCTGGCCGGCCCGTTCGTCGTGCGCGCCGTGGACGATCCGCTGGCGGGCTGGCCCGAGCGCAACCTGTTCGTGTCGGACCTGAAGCTTGCGCGTGACGGCACGATTGCACCGAACGACATGATGGACTGGATGAACGGTCGCGAGGGCCAGTTCGTGCTGGTCAATGGCGCGCGCCGGCCGCGGATCGATGTCGCGGGCGACGAGCGCTGGCGCGTGTGGAACGCGTGCAGCGCGCGCTATTTGCGCGTCGCGTTCGACGACGGCCGCGCGTTCGAGCATGCAGGCACCGACGGCGGCCTGTTCGACGCGCCGCGCCGCGTCACGTCGCTGTTGATCGCGCCGGGCGAACGGGCGGAGCTGCTGGTCCGCGCCGGCGACCGGGCGTCGCGCGCCGTGCTGCAGGCGGCCGAATACGACCGCCGCAAGATGTCGATGTCGCACGATGACGGGCACGGCAGCCTGCCGCCCGATCCGGCGCTGGCGCTGGCCGACGTCGCATTCGCGCCGGCCGCCGCACGCGCGCTGCCGGCGACCCTGCGCGCGGTGCCGTCGCTCGGCGAACCGGTCGCGCACAAGACGGTCGCGTTCGGCGAGGAGATGGACATGGACGCGATGATGAAGGGGGCCGCGCACGGCCGTCCGGCGGGCATGCGCTTCACGATCAACGGCGACACCTACGCGCCGCATCGCGCAACGCTGACCAGCCGCCGTGGCGACGTCGAGCGCTGGACGATCCGCAACGGCACCGACATGGATCACCCGTTCCACCTGCATGGCACGCAGTTCCAGGTAATCGAGCGCGAGTCGGGCGGTTCGCGCACGAGCGAACCGTTCCGTGCATGGCGCGATACGGTGAACGTGCGCAGCGGCGAAACCGTGACGATTCTCGTCACGCAAGACATGCCCGGTGAGCGCATGTTTCATTGCCACATTCTCGAACACGAGGATCTCGGCATGATGGGCACGCTGAAGGTCGTGTAACGAGGTGGTGATTATGTTTCACGCGCCGGATGAGTATCGGATCTGCGCGCGTGACAAGACAATGTGTGTTCAATTATCGGGATTGAACGAAAAGGCCGGCCAATCGATTATCGATTGGCCGGCCTCAAATAAAGAAACCCGGCGCAAACGATGCGCCGGGTTTCTTCGTCTGATATCCGGTGCCTTATGCGGCCTGGATGTTCGACGCTTGCTTGCCCTTCGGTCCTTGAACGACGTCAAAGCTCACCTTCTGGCCTTCCTTCAGCGTCTTGAAGCCATTCATGGTGATAGCCGAGAAGTGCGCAAACAGATCCTCACCGCCCTCGTCGGGAGTGATGAAACCGAAGCCCTTCGCGTCGTTGAACCACTTAACGATACCAGTTGCCATTTCCTACTTCCCCTGTCACACAGTCGCTGCTACTTACCACGAGCACGCTCGAAAAGCTAAACGACCGGAAAACACAGCCGTTCCCCCCTCACAAGCTCACCTTCGGCCTCTTTCATTTTGCCAACCGGCAAATTGAAAAAAGTGCCAGCTTGATTGTTGGCGCTCTTTATTGGAGTGTCAAGTGGAATTTTTAGACGTTTAGAGGGACGTTGTAAAGAACCCATTTTCAGGGTTTTTCCGGCTTTGCTTAGCAGCACGCGGCCAAGCGCGCGGTCTTGAAAAGCCGCATAATCGGCTCATATACCAGGCTCGAGTGACACGCGTTCGAGTCGTCCCGGCTTGTGGGATACTGGATGCGGACACGACGTTCCGGTGCGGTTCCCCTGACGGTTCGTGTTCCGCGCCACGCGTGAAAGCCGGCACCGCAGCCGGCTTTCGTATGGCACGAAGAAGATCGCGTGTTCCGGGATTCCGGGGAGGGCGCCGGCCGGTCGGTCGGGTAATGGCAGGATTGCGGGCCTGTCCGAGTTGTTTAGAATGGGTGTATGGCGATTATCCCGGACAAGCAGGACAGCACCGTCCTGGAACGCAAGCAGCAGAAGCTCAAGCCGCCTTCGATGTACAAGGTGGTGCTGCTGAACGACGACTTCACGCCGATGGAATTCGTCGTAATGGTGGTCCAGGAGTATTTCAAGAAGGATCGCGAGACGGCCACTCAGATCATGCTGAAGGTCCATCGTGAAGGGCGAGGGGTTTGTGGGGTCTATACGCGGGACATCGCGTCGACCAAGGTTGAGCAAGTCGTTACCCATGCGCGGCAGGCCGGGCATCCGCTGCAGTGCGTGATGGAGGAAGCATGATTGCCCAGGAATTGGAAGTCAGCCTGCACATGGCGTTCATGGAAGCACGCCAGGCGCGCCATGAGTTCATCACGGTCGAGCATTTGCTGCTGGCCTTGCTGGATAATCCGACGGCAGCCGAGGTGTTGCGCGCGTGCGCGGCAAACATTGAGGACTTGCGTCAGAACCTGCGCAATTTCATCCACGACAACACACCTACCGTCCCGGGTACCGACGATGTCGATACCCAGCCGACGCTCGGTTTCCAGCGCGTGATCCAGCGCGCGATCATGCACGTCCAGTCGACGTCGAACGGCAAGAAGGAAGTAACCGGCGCGAACGTGCTGGTCGCGATCTTCGGCGAGAAGGATTCGCATGCCGTGTACTACCTGCAGCAGCAGGGCGTCACGCGCCTCGACGTCGTGAACTTCATTTCGCACGGCATCGCGAAGACGAACAGCGGCGAAGCCGCGAAGTCGTCCGATGCGAATGCGGAAAGCGAAGACGCGAATGCGCAGAAGGAAACGCCGCTCGCGCAATTCACGCAGAACCTGAACCAGATGGCGAAGGACGGCCGCATCGATCCGCTGATCGGTCGCGAGCCCGAGGTCGAGCGCGTGGTCCAGGTGCTGTGCCGCCGCCGCAAGAACAATCCGCTGCTCGTCGGCGAGGCCGGCGTCGGCAAGACCGCGATCGCGGAAGGGCTCGCCTATCGCATCACGCGCGGCGAAGTGCCGGACATCCTCGCGAACGCGCAGGTCTACTCGCTCGACATGGGCGCGTTGCTCGCGGGCACCAAGTACCGCGGCGACTTCGAGCAACGGCTGAAGACGGTGCTGAAGGAACTGAAGGAGCGTCCGCACGCGATCCTGTTCATCGACGAGATTCACACGCTGATCGGCGCGGGCGCCGCGTCGGGCGGCACGCTCGATGCGTCGAACCTGCTGAAGCCGGCGCTGTCGTCGGGCGTGCTCAAGTGCATCGGCGCGACCACGTTCACCGAATATCGCGGCATCTTCGAGAAGGACGCGGCGCTGTCGCGGCGCTTCCAGAAGGTCGACGTGACGGAGCCGAGCGTCGAGCAGACGGTCGCGATCCTGCGCGGGCTGAAGTCGCGCTTCGAGGAGCATCACGGCGTCAAGTATTCGTCGGGTGCGCTGTCGGCCGCGGCCGAACTGTCGGCGCGCTTCATCACCGACCGTCACCTGCCGGACAAGGCGATCGACGTGATCGACGAAGCGGGCGCGGCGCAGCGCATCCTGCCGAAGTCGAAGCAGAAGAAGACGATCGGCAAGAGCGAGATCGAGGAAATCATCTCGAAAATCGCGCGCGTGCCGCCGCAGAGCGTGTCGCAGGACGATCGCAGCAAGCTGCAGACGCTCGACCGCGACCTGAAGAGCGTCGTGTTCGGCCAGGATCCGGCGATCGACGCACTGGCTGCCTCGATCAAGATGGCGCGCGCGGGCCTCGGCAAGATGGACAAGCCGATCGGCGCGTTCCTGTTCTCCGGCCCGACGGGCGTCGGCAAGACCGAGGTGGCGCGCCAGCTCGCGTTCACGCTCGGCATCGAGCTGATCCGCTTCGACATGTCGGAATACATGGAGCGTCACGCGGTGAGCCGCCTGATCGGCGCGCCGCCGGGCTATGTCGGGTTCGACCAGGGCGGCCTGCTGACCGAAGCCGTCACGAAGAAGCCGCACTGCGTGCTGCTGCTCGACGAAATCGAGAAGGCGCATCCGGACATCTTCAACGTGCTGCTGCAGGTGATGGACCACGGCACGCTGACGGACAACAACGGCCGCAAGGCGGATTTCCGCAACGTCATCATCATCATGACGACCAACGCGGGCGCCGAGTCGATGCAGAAGGCGACCATCGGCTTCACGACGCGCCGTGAAACGGGCGACGAGATGACCGACATCAAGCGTCTGTTCACGCCGGAGTTCCGCAACCGCCTGGATGCGATCATCAGCTTCCGCTCGCTCGACGAGGAAATCATCATGCGCGTGGTCGACAAGTTCCTGATCCAGCTCGAGGAACAGCTGCACGAGAAGAAGGTCGACGCGCTCTTCACCGACGCGTTGCGCAAGCATCTCGCGAAGCACGGCTTCGACCCGCTGATGGGCGCGCGGCCGATGCAGCGGCTGATCCAGGACACGATCCGCCGTGCGCTGGCCGACGAACTGCTGTTCGGCAAGCTGCTGAACGGCGGTCACGTGACGGTCGACGTCGACGAAGGCGACAAGGTGCAGTTGTCGTTCGACAAGCTCGGGAACCCGCCGCACAAGCCGAACGAAGAGGCGGTCGAAGTCGAGTAAGCGATAATCGGGTAGTTCATGCGAACGGCGCGGGATGTTTTCCGCGCCGTTTCGTTTTATCTGGCGCCGGCGGCGCGATGGTGGTGCAGGGGAGTGGCAACGCAGTGACACAACAACAACGGACGTTCGACGACATCGTCGCGCGCGAACAGGGTTTGCGCCATGCGCTGACGTCTGGGCAGATGGCGATGATCGCGATCGGCGGCGCGATCGGCACGGGGCTGTTCCTCGGCAGCGGGTTCGCGATCGGGCTCGCCGGCCCGAGCGTGCTGATCTCGTATGCGATCGGCGCGCTGATCGCGCTGCTGCTGATGGGCGCGCTCGCGGAAATGACGGTCGCCCACCCGACGGCCGGCTCGTTCGGCGCATATGCCGAGCACTATGTCGGCCCGCTCGCGGGTTTCCTGGTGCGCTATGCGTACTGGTTCGCGGTCGTGTTCGCGATCGGCACCGAGATCAGCGCGATCGCCGTGTTCATGAAGTACTGGTTCCCGGCCGTGCCCGGCTGGTACTGGGTGATCGGCTTCTCCGCGCTGCTGATCGCCGTGAACCTCGCGAGCGTCACGCTGTACGGTACGGTCGAATACGCGTTCTCGCTGCTGAAGATCGCGGCGATCGTCGTGTTCATCGTGCTCGGCGCCTATCTCGTGTGGTCGGCGCCGGCCGCATCGGGCGTCGGTTTCGCGAACTACACCGCGCACGGCGGCTTCATGCCGAAGGGGCCGTGGGGCACCTGGGTCGCGGTGATCGTCGCGATCTTCAGCTACATGAGCATCGAAGCCGTCGCCATCGCGGCCGGCGAGGCGCGCGATCCGCAGCACGCAGTCACGCGCGCGTTCCGCTCGACCGTGTTCCGGCTCGTGCTGTTCTACCTGCTGACACTGTCGCTGATGCTCGCGATCGTCCCGTGGACGCAGGCCGGCACCGACGAAAGCCCGTTCGTGAAGGTGATGGCCGCGACTCATGTGCCGTACGCGGCAGGCGTGATCAACTTCGTGTTGTTGATCGCGGCGCTGTCGGCGATGAACAGCCAGCTTTACGTGACGACACGGATGATGTTCAGCCTGTCGCGCGCGCGGCTCGCGCCCGCGGTGTTCGGCCGGCTCGGCACGAACGGCGTGCCGCGCGCGGCGTTGTGGATCTCGACGAGCGGCGTCGCGGTGGCAGCCGTGCTGGTCGCGCTGGCGCCCGACACCGCGTTTACCGTGATGATGGCGATCGCGATGTTCGGCGCCCTGTTCACGTGGCTGATGATTTTCGTCACGCACCTGCGCTTCCGTTCGCAGTATCGTGGCCCCGCGCTCGCGTTCCGGATGTGGGGGCACCCGTTCGGCAGCCTGCTCGGCGCGGGGCTCGTCGCGGCGATCCTGCTCACGACCGCGTTCACGCGCGAATTCCGGATGACGATGGTGGTCGGCGTCGTGTTCGTCGTGCTGCTCACGCTTGCGTACGCGCTGCATTACCGCCACCAGCACGCGCGTTGAGGGGCGCGGCGCGGCCCGCACGCGCCGATTTCCTGTTCGCTAAGGTTGCGTTAAGCCCGCGGCGATTAAATTCGACCCTGTCTGCAAGGCCGGCCGGCATGCGCCGGCTTGCCGCTTTCCTGCAAAAAGGGGTTCGAATGAACAAACTTCCCGAAATCACGCTCGCGTTCTGGATCATGAAGATCTGCGCGACGACGCTCGGCGAAACCGGTGGCGACCTGCTGTCGATGACGCTGAACGTCGGCTACGCGGTGAGCTCCATCCTGCTGTTCGGCTTCTTTCTCGTGACGCTGGGCGCGCAGCTCAGGACGACCCGCTATCGCCCGGCGATCTACTGGGCCGTGATCGTTGCGACGAGCACGGCCGGCACGACGATGTCCGACTTCATGGACCGCACGCTCGGCCTCGGCTATGCGGCCGGCTCGTCGATCCTGGTCGCGATCCTGCTGGCGATCTTCGCCGTGTGGCGACTCAGCGGCGAATCGCTGTCGGTCGACCTGATCCGCACGCGCAAGGTCGAGCTGCTGTACTGGATCGCGATCCTGTTCTCGAACACGCTCGGCACGGCGCTCGGCGACTTTCTCGCGGACAGCTCGGGGCTCGGTTTCGGTGGCGGCGCGCTGCTGATCGGCGGGCTGCTCGCGGTGATCGTGCTGGCGCACTATTTCACGCGGATCTCCGGCGTGCTGCTGTTCTGGGCTGCGTTCGTGCTCACGCGCCCGTTCGGCGCGACGGTCGGCGACCTGTTGACGAAGCCGGTGGCGAAGGGCGGCCTCGCGCTGGGCACGATCGGCTCGTCGGCCGTGCTGCTCGGCGTGCTGGTCGCGATGGTGATCTATGCGATCGTGGCTCAATCGCGGCAGCGCGACCTGGCGCCCGCGCGGATCGCGCAAGCCGTCGAGGAATGACGGCGAAGGAATGGAAAAAGGGGCCGCGAGGCCCCTTTTTTCGCTGCGTCGTTCAGTGACGGCCGGTGCTGCCGAAGCCGCCCTCGCCACGATCGCTTTGCGCGAAGTCGTCGACGATGTTGAACTGCGCCTGCACGACCGGCACGATCACGAGCTGGGCGAGCCGCTCGAACGGATTCAGCACGAACTCGGTCTGGCCGCGGTTCCACGTCGAGACCATCAGCTGGCCCTGGTAGTCGGAATCGATCAGGCCGACGAGGTTGCCGAGCACGATGCCGTGCTTGTGGCCGAGGCCCGAGCGCGGCAGGATCAGCGCCGCGTAGCCGGGATCGGCGAGATGGATCGCGAGGCCGGTCGGCACGAGCGTCGTCTCGCCCGGCTGCAGCGTGACCGGTGCATCGAGGCACGCACGCAGGTCGAGGCCCGCGCTGCCGGTGGTTGCGTAGGCGGGCAGGTAGTCGCGCATGCGCGCGTCGAGGATCTTCAGGTCGAGTTTCATGCGGTCGTCGGATGAGTCGGGAAGGGCGCGGCGGTAATGGCCGCCGCGCGGGAGATCAGATCAGGCGGTTGTCGGGCAGGCGCTTCGCGATTTCCGCGACGAGCGTGTGCGCGAGTTCGTCCTTCGGTGCGCGTGGCAGGCGCGTGAGACCGGCCGCCTCGAACAGCACGACTTCGTTGTCGTCGCGACCGAACGTCAGCGGGCCGAGGTTGCCGACCAGCAGCGGCACGTTCTTGCGCTTGCGCTTCTCGTCGCCGTGCACGTCGAGGTCGCCGCTTTCGGCCGCGAAGCCGACGCAGAACGGCGGATCGGGCAGCGCCGCGACCGACGCGAGGATGTCCGGGTTCTCGACGAACGCGAGCGCGGGCACCTTGTGGTCGGCCGTCTTCTTCATCTTGTGCTCGGCCGGCTGGGCAACGCGCCAGTCGGCGACTGCAGCCACCGCGATGAAGATGTCGGCATCCGCAACGGCATGCATGACCGCGTCGTACATCTGCTGCGCCGTCTGCACGTCCTGGCGGTAGACGCCCCACGGCGTGTCGAGCGCCACCGGCCCCGCGACGAGATGCACGTCGGCGCCGGCCTGCTGCGCGGCGCGCGCGAGCGCGAAGCCCATCTTGCCGCTCGAGCGGTTCGTGAGGCCGCGCACCGGGTCGAGCGGTTCGAACGTCGGGCCGGCCGTGATCAGCACGCGCCGGTGCGCGAGCACCTTCGCCGCGAAGTGCGCGACGATCGCTTCATAGATCGCCTCGGGCTCGAGCATGCGGCCGTCGCCGACTTCGCCGCACGCCTGCGCGCCCGAATCCGGGCCGAGTACCGACACGCCGTCTGCGCGCAGCTGCGCGGCGTTGCGCTGCGTGGCCGGGTTTTGCCACATCTGGCGGTTCATCGCGGGAACGACGAGCAGCGGGCAATCGCGCGCGACGCACAGCGTCGACAGCAGATCGTCCGCGAATCCGTGCGCGAGCTTCGCGAGGAAGTCCGTCGACGCGGGCGCGATCACGATCGCATCGGCTTCGCGCGACAGGTCGATGTGCGCCATGTTGTTGTCGACGCGCGGATCCCACTGGCTCGTGTAGACGGGCCGGCCCGACAGCGCCTGCATCGTGACGGGCGTGATGAACTGGGTGGCTGCTTCGGTCATCGCGACCTGCACGGTCGCGCCGGCCTTCACGAGCAGCCGCGTGAGCTCGGCGATCTTGTAGCAGGCGATGCCGCCGGTCAGGCCGAGAACGAGGTGTTTTCCTGCGAGTTCTGCGTGTGCCAACTCAGGCCTCCAAGGGTCAAACGGAACGGCCGGCGCGAAGCCGGCCGTCGACGCCGAGTATGCGCGCTTAGCGCGAGCCGCGCACGCGACGCAGTTCGTCGTAGATCAGCAGCACCGCGCCGACCGTGATCGCGGAATCGGCGAGGTTGAACGCCGGGAAGTGCCAGGCGCCGAGATGGAAATCGAGGAAGTCGATCACGTGGCCGTAGACGAGCCGGTCGATCACGTTGCCGAGTGCACCGCCGAGGATCATCGCGAGCGACAGGCTGAACAGCCGCTGCTGGCCGTGACGCTTCAGCAGGAAGCAGATCACGAGCGTCGCGCCGATGCCGAGCGCGGTGAACGCCCAGCGCTGCCAGCCGCCCGCGGTCGACAGGAAGCCGAACGCGGCGCCGCGGTTGTACACCAGCACGAGGTTGAAGAACGACGTCAGCTCGTGCTGCGCGCCGTACGCGAACGTCTTCAGGATCGCGATCTTCGACAGCTGGTCGAACAGGATCACGATCAGCGAAATGCCGAGCCAGGGCGCAAGCGCGCCGCTGGCCGGTTTCGACAGGGTCTTCGCCATGGTTAAGCAGCGCTCCGGATTTCGCCGTTTTCGAACAGGTTGGAGAAGCAGCGGCCGCACAGCGTCGGATGATCGGCATGCGCGCCCACATCTTCACGGTAGTGCCAGCAGCGCTCGCACTTCTGGTACGTCGATGCAGCCACGTCGACGCTTTCCTGCGCTTCGTCGTCGACCTTGACGACCGTCGCCGCCGACGTGATCAGCACGAACTTCAGATCGTCACCGAGGCTCGTGAGCGCGTCGTAGCGTGCGCCGCTCGCGTGCACCGCGACTTCGGCCTGCAGCGACGAACCGATGCGGTTCGCGGTGCGTGCCTCCTCGAGCGCCTTCGTCACGTTGCCGCGCACCTCGCGCAGCAGCGCCCACTTCTCGATCAGTGCGGCCGAGCCGTCGACTTCCGGATACGCGTAGTAGGTTTCCGTGAAGATCGTGTCGCTGGCCGGCTGGAACACCTTCCACGCTTCTTCCGCCGTGAACGACAGGAACGGTGCGAGCACGCGCAGCAGGCCGTGCGTCAGGTGGTACAGCGCCGTCTGCGCCGAGCGGCGTGCACGCGAATCGGCCGCGCTCGTGTACAGGCGGTCCTTCAGCACGTCGAGGTAGAAGCCGCCGAGATCTTCCGAGCAGTACGTCTGCAGCTTCGCGACGACCGGGTGGAATTCGTACTTCTCGTAGTGGCCGAGCAGCTCAGTCTGAAGCTGCTGCGAGAACGCGACCGCATAGCGGTCGATCTCGAGCCATTCGTCGACCGGCACGGCATGCTGCGCGAAGTCGAAGTCCGACAGGTTCGCGAGCAGGAAGCGCAGCGTGTTGCGGATGCGGCGATAGCCTTCGGTCACGCGCTTCAGGATTTCCTCGGAGATCGCGAGCTCGCCCGAGTAGTCGGTCGACGCGATCCACAGGCGGATGATTTCCGCGCCGAGACGGTTCGCGACTTCGTGCGGGTCGATGCCGTTGCCGAGCGACTTGCTCATCTTGCGGCCTTCGCCGTCGACCGTGAAGCCGTGCGTGAGCAGGCCCTTGTACGGCGCGCGGCCGTCGATCATCGACGCCGTGAGCAGCGACGAGTGGAACCAGCCGCGGTGCTGGTCCGAGCCTTCGAGATAGAGGTCGGCCGGGAACTGCAGCTGATCCTTGTGCGAGCCGCGCAGCACGTGCCAGTGCGTCGTGCCCGAATCGAACCACACGTCGAGCGTGTCGCGGTTCTTTTCGTACAGGTTGGCGTCGTCGCCGATCAGCTCGCGCGGGTCGAGCGTCTGCCACGCCTCGATGCCCGACTGCTCGACGCGCTTCGCGACTTCCTCGAGCAGTTCGAGCGTGCGCGGATGCAGCTCGCCGGTTTCCTTGTGCACGAAGAACGCCATCGGCACGCCCCACTGGCGCTGGCGCGACAGCGTCCAGTCAGGACGGTTCGCGATCATGCTGAACAGGCGCTGCTTGCCCCACGACGGGTAGAACGCGGTCGCGTCGATGCCTTCGAGCGCGGTTTCGCGCAACGTCTTGCCGCCGTCGCGCGGCGTCACGTCCATGCCGGCGAACCACTGCGACGTTGCGCGGTAGATGATCGCCGTCTTGTGGCGCCAGCAGTGCATGTAGCTGTGCTTGTAGTGCTCGCTGCGCAGCAGCGAGCCGGCCGCGTTCAGCGCGTCGACGACCTTCGGGTTTGCGTCCCAGATCGACAGGCCGCCGAACAGCGGCAGCGATTCGATGTAGCGGCCGTCGCCCATCACCGGGTTGATGATGTCCGAGTCGGTCATCCCGTGCGCCTTGCAGGACACGAAGTCCTCGATACCGTACGCGGGCGACGAGTGCACGACGCCGGTACCCGTGTCGGTCGTCACGTAGTCGCCGAGGTACACGGGTGCGGTGCGCTTGTAGCCGGGGTGAGCCGACGCGAGCGGGTGGTGGAAGCGCAGGCCCGCGAGCTTCACGCCCGGCGCGGTCGCCACGACGCGGCCCGTCAGCTTGAAGTCGGTCATGCAGGCTTCGACGCGCTCTTGCGCGATGATCAGCAGCCCGCGCTCGGTGTCGACCAGCGCGTAGACGATTTCCGGATGGAGGTTCAGCGCCTGGTTCGCGGGGATCGTCCACGGCGTGGTGGTCCAGATCACGATGCCGCCTTCGGCGCGCGGCAGCGCCGGCAGGCCGAACGCCTGCGCGGTCTTTTCCGGTTCCGCGAACGCGAACATCACGTCGATCGTCGGATCGGTGCGGTCCTTGTACTCGACTTCCGCTTCCGCGAGCGCCGAGCCGCAGTCGAAGCACCAGTTCACCGGCTTCAGCCCACGATACACGTAGCCCTTCTCGATGATCTTGCCGAGCGCGCGGAGCTCTTCCGCCTCGTTCACGAAGTTCATCGTCTTGTACGGGTTGGCCCAATCACCGAGCACGCCCAGACGCTTGAAGCCGACCTTCTGCTTCTCGATCTGCTCGGTCGCGTACGTGCGCGCCTTGCTCATCACTTCGGCCGCCGGCAGCGACTTGCCGAACTGCTTCTCGATCTGGATTTCGATCGGCATCCCGTGGCAATCCCAACCCGGCACGTACGGCGCGTCGAAGCCGGCCATGTTGCGCGACTTGACGACGATGTCCTTCAGGATCTTGTTGACGGCGTGGCCGAGGTGGATGTCGCCGTTCGCATACGGCGGGCCGTCGTGCAGGATGAACTTCGGCCGGCCGGCGCTGGCCGCGCGGATCTTCTCGTAGATGCCGCGCTCTTCCCATTCCTTGACCCACTGCGGCTCGCGCTTGGGCAGGTCGCCGCGCATCGGGAACGGCGTGTCGAGCAGGTTGACCGGATACTTGGCCTGCGGTTTCGAATCGGCTTTCTTGTTGCTCATGATGGAATCGCTATCTCAATCTCGGGGGACGCGCGAGCGTCGTGAATCGGGGATGCGCGCGACTGGGCGGCGCGAGGGTGCGGCGCGGGGCGCCGCCGTCCGGATCAGCTAATTCGGTCGGTGGCCGACGTCGCGAAGCCCGTGGCGCGGCTGCCCGGCGCACGGTCGCGCTCGATGAAGTACGCACGCGCATTCGCGACGTCGAGCGCAATCGCGCGCGACAGCGTCTCGAGATCGTCGAATTTCGCCTCGTCGCGCAGCTTCTTCAGGAATTCGACGCGGATGAGCTTGCCATAGGCATCGCCGTGCCAGTCGAGCAGGTGAACTTCGAGCAGCACGCGGCCCGAATCGTCGACGGTCGGGCGCAGGCCGAGGCTGGCGACGCCCGGCAGCGGGGCGGGGCCGAGGCCGTGCACCTGCACGACGAAGATGCCCGCGAGCGCCGGCCGCTTGTGTGCGATCGGCAGGTTCAGCGTCGGAAAGCCGAGGTCGCGGCCGAGCTTCAGCCCGTGCGCGACGTGGCCGCTGATCGCATAGCCATGGCCGAGCGCCTGCGCGGCCGCATCGAGATCGCCGGCCGTGAGCGCGGCGCGCACGCCCGAGCTCGAGATGCGCGTGCCGTCGCTGCCGGCCACCGTACCCATCTGCTCGACCTCGAAGCCGTACTGCGCGCCGGCCGCCTGCAGCGTGTCGAAGGTGCCCGCGCGTTTCGCGCCGTAGCAGAAATCGTCGCCGACCATCATCCAGCGCGTGTGCAGCCCGTTCACCAGCGTGCGTTCGACGAACGCCTGCGGCGACTGGCTCGCGAACGTGTGGTTGAAATGCTCGACGACCACGCGGTCGACGCCGTGATCGCGCAGCGCCTCGAGCTTGTCGCGCAGCATCGCGATGCGCGGCGGCGCGCCGGCCGGGTTGAAGAATTCGCGCGGGTGCGGTTCGAACGTCATCACGCACACGGGCAGGCCGCGCGCGTCCGCTGCCGCGCGCACGCGCGCGAGCAGGGCCTGGTGGCCGCGATGGACACCGTCGAAGTTGCCGATCGTCAGCGCGCACGGGGCGCGGCTCTCGGCGTTGGGCAGGCCGCGGAAGACTTTCACGATAGCGGATGCAGCGTCGGGGAATGGGCGGTGGGATGCCGCAAAGCAAAAGATTATAAACGTTCGGGCGCGCGGGCGGCCGAGAAGGGGGGAAACGCGGGGGCGAATGGTAAAATTCGCGGATGAAAAAACTCGTGATCCTGATTTCCGGTCGCGGCAGCAACATGGAGGCCATCGTCCGCGCGTGCGCGCAGGAACGCTGGCCGGCCGAGATTGCGGCCGTGATCGCCAACCGGCCCGACGCGGCCGGCCTGGCATTTGCCGCGTCGCACGGGGTGGCGACGGCGGTGGTCGACCACCGGTCGTTCGACGGCCGCGACAGCTTCGATGCGGCGCTCGCCGCCGAGATCGACCGATTCGCGCCCGATCTCGTGGTCCTCGCCGGCTTCATGCGCATTCTCACGCCCACATTCGTCAGACGATACGAAGGCCGGCTGCTGAACATCCATCCGTCACTGCTGCCGAGCTTCAAGGGCATCCACACGCACCAGCAGGCGCTCGACGCGGGGGTCGCGCTGCATGGCGCGAGCGTGCATTTCGTGATTCCCGAGCTCGACAGCGGTGCGATCATCGCGCAGGGCGCGGTGCCCGTGCGCGCGGGCGACGACGCGGCCGCGCTCGCGCGGCGGGTGCTGACGGTCGAGCATGTGCTGTATCCGCGCGCGGTGCGCTGGTTCATCGAGGGGCGTCTGCGTCTCGAGAACGGCCGTGCAGTGGTGGCGCCGGAAGAGGCGCGCTGGATTTTCGCGGATCAACCGCATACCGAAACGAGTGAGGGCGTATGAAACTGCACGGATTCCTGATCGGCCAGACCGAGACTTTGTTGGCCGAGGTGCTGAAGTTCGCCGGCCCCGCCGACGCGACGACGAGCCGGTTCTTCCGCGCGCATCCGAAGCTCGGGCATGCCGAGCGCGGCGTGATCGCCGAGGCCGTGTTCGCGGTGCTGCGCCGCAAGATGGAGTTTTCGCATCTCGCCGAGAGCGGCACGGGCACGCCCGCGCGGCGCCTCACGCTGCTCGGCCTGATGCAGACGGCCGGCCGCAATGCGCTGAAGCCGTTCCTGTCCGACACCGAGGCCGCATGGCTCGAGCACGTGTCGAAGATCGATCCGGCGAGCCTGCCGGTGCGCATCCGCACGAACCTGCCCGACTGGATCCACCAGGCCTTGTCGGCCCGGTTCGACGCCGACGAGCTCGCGCAGCTCGCGGCCGCGCTGAACTACCCGGCGCCGCTCGACCTGCGCGCCAACGTGCAGAAGGCCAGCCGTGACCAGGTCATCGACGGGCTGCGCGCGGAAGGCATCGATGCGGGCGCGACGCCGTTTTCCCCGTTCGGCGTGCGCGTGGTCGGCAAGCCGGCGCTGACGCGCCTGAGGCTGTTCGAGGAAGGCGCGATCGAGGTGCAGGACGAAGGCAGCCAGCTGCTGTGTTCGCTGGTCGCGCCGCGCCGCGGCGAGATGGTCGTCGATTTCTGCGCGGGGGCGGGCGGCAAGACGCTCGCGCTGGGCGCGATGATGCGCTCGACCGGGCGCCTCTACGCGTTCGACGTGTCGGAGAAGCGCCTGGCGAAGCTGAAGCCGCGCCTCGCGCGCAGCGGGCTGTCGAACGTGAACCCCGTGCTGATCGACAGCGAACACGATGCGAAGATCAAGCGGCTCGCCGGCAAGATCGACCGCGTGCTGGTCGATGCGCCGTGCAGCGGCCTCGGCACGCTGCGCCGCAACCCGGACCTGAAGTGGCGCCAGACGCGCACCGCGATCGACGAGCTGACGCCGAAGCAGGCGTCGATCCTCGCGAGCGCCGCGCGCCTGGTGAAGAAGGGCGGCCGGCTCGTCTACGCGACCTGCAGCGTGCTCGACGCCGAGAACGAACGTATCGTCGAACAGTTCCTGGCCGACCATCCCGACTTCGTGCTGGTACCGGCGCAGAAGGTGCTGGACGACCAGCGCATCGAGCTCGAGACGGGCGACTACCTGTCGCTGTGGCCGCATCGCCACGCGACCGACGGCTTCTTCGCCGCGGTGCTCGAACGGCGCGCGGCGCAGTAACGGCGGGCTGGACGGACGATGGAGAATCTGCAGAGCCGCCTGCTGTCGCACCGGTTGGCATCGGTCATCCGCGATTTCCACCAGCCGGTGATGATCTGGCAGGCGGCGATCCTCATCGGCGCGCTGTGCTTCGCATGGGTGGCTGCGCGCTTCGTGCACGGCCGGATCGACGCGCGCCGCCGGGCGGCCGGACGTGCGCCCGGCGCGGGTGCGCAAAGCCTGAAGCGCGCGTTGTTCCCGCTGTTCGGCAGCGTATTCGTGGGCGGCGCGCAGCTCGCGTTCGACCCGTTCATGTCGACGTCGCTGCTGTCGCTCGCGCTCGTGCCGTTGTTCGGCATCGGGCTGATCTACGTGCTGTTCTTCTTTGCGCGGCGCGTGTTCGCGCGCGACGGCCACACGCATGCATGGCTGTCGATCGTCGAGAAGATCGTGTCGACCGTCGTGTGGGCCGCGATGGTGCTGACCGTGCTCGGCATCCAGCGTGACGTGCTCGGCTGGCTCGACAGCGTGCAGTTCCGGGTCGCCAATGCGCATCTCACGCTGCTGTCGGTGATCTCCGGCGCGCTGTGGGTGTGCGTGACGCTGATGGTCGCGATGTGGCTCGGCTCGGTGCTCGAGGATCGCCTCACGCGCGCGAGCACGCTCGACGCGAACCTGAAGGTCGTGCTGTCGCGGGTCGGCCGCGCGCTGCTCGTGTTCGCGGCGATCCTGATCGGGCTGTCGCTGGTCGGCATCGACGTGACCGTGCTCGGCGTGTTCGGCGGCGCGGTGGGTGTCGGCCTCGGTTTCGGGCTGCAGAAGATCGCCAGCAACTACGTGTCGGGCTTCATCATCCTGCTCGACCGCTCGCTGCGGCTCGGCGACGCGATCAGCGTCGGCGGCTTGCAGGGCGTCGTCACGCAGATCCGCACGCGCTACACGGTCGTGCGCGGCCTCGACGGCAACGAGACGCTGATCCCGAACGAAAAGCTGATCACCGACGTCGTGCAGAACCAGTCGTCGTACCTGACGCGCGGCTACGCGAAGGTGGCCGTGCAGGTCGCGTACACGAGCGACGTCGAGCGCGCGCTCACGCTGCTCGCCGAGGCGGCCAAGGGTGTGCCGCGCGTGCTGGCGGAGCCTGCTCCGACCCCGTATCTGGTGAGTTTCGGGGCGGACGGGATCGACCTGGAGCTCGGTTTCTGGATCGAGGATTCGGCGAAAGGCACGTCCGGCGTGCGTTCGAGCGTGAACCGGAACATCTGGCGCCTGTTCAGCGAGCACGGGATTTCGATTCCGTTCCCGCAGCGCGAAGTGCGCGTCGTCGGGTTGCCCGACGCCTTTCCCGCCACGGGTGTGACGGCCGGCAACGGCGCCGTGGACGGGCACGCACCGGCGGCATGACGCGCGCCGGTCGTCAATCGTATCGACCCCGCGGCCGGAACCGGATCGCGGGCCTTTCCCAGTCCGCCCATGGACTGGGTTTGTTGCGTCATGGCAAGAAAATGTTCATTTTTTACAAAGACTTGGAACGGTTGAAGTAAAATTCTGGTCTACACGCGGTATGCTTTCATTTTTCTGACGCTCGGCGCGTGCCGACGTCGCTCTCATCACAGGTAACTGCCTTGTTGAATTCCCTGCTCGATTTTCTTTCCCACGGGCTCCTGCATTTTTCGTGGTGGCAGGTCGCGCTGTTCGCGCTCGCCGTCACGCACGTCACGATCATCGGCGTGACGGTCTACCTGCACCGCTGCCAGGCGCACCGCGCGCTTGAGCTGCATCCGATCGCGAGCCACTTCTTCCGCCTCTGGCTGTGGATGACGACCGGCATGCTGACCGGCCAGTGGGCCGCGATTCACCGCAAGCACCACGCGAAGTGCGAGACCGAGGAAGATCCGCACAGCCCGCAGACGCGCGGCATCTGGAAGGTGTTCCTCGAAGGCGCCGAGCTGTATCGCGCGGAAGCGAAGAACGAAGAGACGATGCGCAAGTTCGGTCACGGCACGCCGAGCGACTGGGTCGAGCGCAATGTCTATTCGAAGTACCCGATTCTCGGCATCAGCCTGATGATGGTGATCGACGTCGCGCTGTTCGGCGTGATCGGCCTGACCGTGTGGGCCGTGCAGATGGTCTGGATTCCGTTCTGGGCGGCTGGCGTCGTCAACGGCTTCGGTCACTTCTGGGGCTATCGCAACTTCAACTCGGCCGACGCGAGCACGAACCTGTTCCCGTGGGGCATCGTGATCGGCGGCGAAGAGCTGCACAACAACCACCACACGTTCGCGACGTCGGCGAAGCTGTCGAACAAGTGGTACGAGTTCGACATCGGCTGGATGTACATCCGCATCATGTCGGCGTTCGGTCTCGCGAAGGTGAAGAAGGTCGCGCCCACGCCGCGCCTGAACAAGCCGAAGACGGTGCTCGACCAGGAGACGCTGCAGGCCGTGCTGTCGAACCGCTACGAAGTGATGGCGCGCTACGGCAAGGCCGTGAAGCGTGCGTACCGCCAGGAGCTTGCGCACCTGAAGGAAATCGGCGGCGAGAAGTACCAGATGATGCGCGGCGCGCGCAAGTGGTTCCACAAGGACGCCGACGGCCTCGACGAGCCGCAGAAGAAGCTGCTGCCGGAAATCTTCGCGAACAGCCAGAAGCTGCAAACGTACTTCCAGCTGCGCCAGGATCTTGCCGCGATCTGGGATCGTTCGACCGCATCGCGCGAACAGCTTCTCGCGCAATTGCAGGATTGGTGCCATCGCGCAGAACAAAGCGGCATCAAGGCGCTGCAGGAATTTGCGACGCGCCTGCGCCGCTACGCCTGATTCGAAATCGATTAGAATCTAAGGACGTCAAAAACCCCGCGTTGGCGGGGTTTTTTATTTGGTCCGCCGGTTTTTGAATGGTGATTGGCAGGGCCGGATTGGTATGAGGCTTGGGGCAACGGGGAAGTGTTGCTCCGGGGCGAACGCAGGGGATGGGATCGGAGTGGGCGTTGAAGCGCTAACGCCGATCGACCGCGAAGCATGGGACCCGAGTAAGCACTAAAGCGCTAACTCGGGTCGACCGCGAAGCATGGGATCAGAGTAAGCGCTAAAGCGCTAACGCTGATCGACCGCGAAGCATGGGACCCGAGTAAGCGCTAAAGCGCTAACTCGGGTCGACAGGAGATATGGAGATGCAATCGACGATCAAACCCGTCGAGTACGACCGGCCCGTTGCAGCAGGGACCGTATGCGGCGTGGGGCAGGCCTGGGCCAAGGTGCCCGATGCACCGTCCGCCGAAGAGCGGGCCGCGCTGAAAGCGCGCATCAAGGCATTGCTCGTGCGCGAAAAGGCCGTGCTGGTCGCGCACTACTACGTCGACGCCGAGTTGCAGGAACTCGCCGACGAAACCGGCGGCTGTGTCGCCGATTCGCTCGAAATGGCCCGCTTCGGCCGTGACCACGACGCGCAGACGCTGGTCGTCGCCGGCGTGCGCTTCATGGGCGAAACCGCGAAGATCCTGAGCCCGAACAAACGTATCCTGATGCCCGATCTCGACGCGACCTGCTCGCTCGACCTCGGTTGCCCCGTCGACGAATTCTCGGCGTTCTGCGATGCGCATCCCGACCGTACCGTCGTCGTCTACGCGAATACCAGCGCCGCCGTGAAGGCGCGCGCGGACTGGATGGTCACGTCGTCGATCGGCCTCGAGATCGTGGCCGACCTGCACGCACGTGGCGAGAAGATCATCTGGGCGCCGGATCGCCATCTCGGCAGCTACATCCAGAAGAAAACCGGCGCGGACATGCTGCTGTGGCAAGGCTCGTGCCTCGTTCACGACGAATTCAAGGGCATCGAGCTCGATCTGCTGCGCGCCGAGTATCCGGACGCGAAGGTGCTCGTCCACCCGGAATCGCCAGAAAACGTCGTCGCGCAGGCCGATGTGGTCGGCTCGACCACGCAACTGATCGATGCGGCGGTCAAGCTCGACGCGACGCACTTCATCGTCGCGACCGATCTCGGCATCCTGCACAAGATGCAGCTTGCGGCGCCCGGCAAGACCTTCATCGCCGCACCGACGGCCGGCAACAGCGCCACCTGCAAGAGCTGCGCGCACTGCCCGTGGATGGCGATGAACGGCCTCGCGAACCTTGCCGACGTGCTCGAACGCGGTCACAACGAGATCTTCGTCGATCCCGCGATCGGCGAGCGCGCACGCCTGCCGATCGACCGGATGCTCGATTTCGCAGCCGCGCACAAGAAGCGCGTGCAGGCGAGCGGCGATCTGCAGCGCGATCAGCAATTGTTTGCGAACGTGGGGGCTGCGTAATGAATAGCTCCCACGCTCACATTCGTTCGCTGCCCCCCGAGGGGGCGGCTACCTTCCTTGGGGGCGGCCCGGCGGAAGGCGGCGCGAACTCCGCAGTATCCCCGCTGTTCAACATCGTCCGCGAGCAATACGGCGCGGCATTCGACGATGCGATCGCGCGCAACGTGGCCGATGCGATCGCGGAAGACGTCGGCAGCGGCGACCAGACCGGGCGGCTCGTACCGGCCGGCGGACGTCGCCGTGCACGCATCATCGTGCGCGAGGAAGCCGTGCTGTGCGGCGTGCCGTGGTTCGAGGCCGTGATTGCCCGGATCGATCCGGCGATCGTCGTGCAGTGGCGTTATCGCGAAGGCGATCGTATGTCGCCCGATTCGACCGTCTGCGAACTCGAAGGGCCGGCGCGCGCGCTGCTGACGGCGGAGCGCAACGGGCTGAACTTCCTGCAGTTGCTGTCGGGCGTCGCGACTGCGACGCGTCGTTACGTCGATCGCGTCGAAGGCACGCGCGCGAAGATCCTCGATACGCGCAAGACGCTGCCGGGCCTGCGGCTCGCGCAAAAGTATGCGGTGCGCGTCGGCGGCGGCGAGAACCAGCGTCTCGCGCTGTATGACGGCATCCTGATCAAGGAAAACCACATCGCGGCGGCAGGCGGTGTCGGCGAGGCGCTCGACGCGGCGTTCGCGCTGGACTCGGGCGTGCCCGTGCAGGTCGAAGTCGAGACGCTTGCACAACTCGATACGGCGCTCGCACATCGCGCGCAGTCGGTGCTGCTCGACAACTTCACGCTCGACATGATGCGTGAAGCGGTGCGCGTGGCGAACGGCAAGGCCGTGCTCGAAGTGTCGGGCGGCGTCAATTTCGATACGGTGCGCGCGTTCGCGGAAACGGGGGTCGATCGCATCTCGATCGGCGCGCTGACGAAGGACGTGCGCGCGACGGACTATTCGATGCGGATCGTCGACTGACCGAACGCGTTCGATCAGACAAAAAAGCCGTTGGCGCGCAAACGCCAACGGCTTTTTTCCTGTGCGGCCGCAGCCGGGAAGGGCGTACCGCTCAGCGACGCGCGCGCGGCGTGAGCACGCTCGGGAGCGCCTTCGGCAGCGAGTTCGGCCAGTCGCGGCTGTAGTGCAGCCCGCGGCTTTCGCGGCGCGAGTGCGCGCTCTTCACGATCAGCGTCGCCACGTCGACGAGGTTGCGCAGTTCGAGCAGGTCGCGCGTCACGCGGAAGTTCGCGTAGTACTCCTGGATCTCGTCGCGCAGCAGCGACAGCCGGTGCTTCGCGCGTTCGAGGCGCTTGTCGGTGCGCACGATGCCGACGTAGTTCCACATCAGGCGACGCAGCTCGTCCCAGTTGTGCGCAACGACGACTTCCTCGTCCGCATCCGACACGCGGCTTTCGTCCCACGCGGGCAGCGAAGCCGGCGTTTCGGCATCGAAGCCCGCAGCTTCGATCGCCTCGGCCGCCGCGCGGCCGATCACGAGGCATTCGAGCAGCGAGTTGCTCGCGAGCCGGTTCGCGCCGTGAAGCCCCGTGTACGACGTTTCGCCGACCGCATACAGGCCCGCGAGATCGGTGCGCCCGGCGAGGTCGGTGACGACGCCGCCGCACGTGTAGTGCGCGGCCGGCACGACCGGAATCGGCTCTTTCGCGATGTCGATGCCGAATTCGAGGCAGCGCGCGTGGATCGTCGGGAAGTGTTCGCGCAGGAACGCTTCCGGCTGGTGGCTGATGTCGAGATACACGCAGTCGATCCCGCGCTTCTTGATCTCGAAGTCGATCGCGCGCGCGACGATGTCGCGTGGCGCGAGTTCCGCGCGCGGATCGTGCGCGGGCATGAAGCGCGTGCCGTCGGGCAGCTTCAGCAGGCCGCCTTCGCCGCGTACGGCTTCGGAAATCAGGAACGATTTCGCATACGGATGGAACAGGCAGGTCGGGTGGAACTGGATGAATTCCATGTTCGACACGCGGCAACCTGCGCGCCACGCCATCGCGATGCCGTCGCCGGTCGCGGTGTCGGGGTTCGTCGTGTACAGGTAGACCTTGCCGGCGCCGCCCGTGGCGAGCACCGTATGCGGCGCCTCGATCGTGATCGTGCGGTCGTTGTCGACGTCGAGCGCGTACAGGCCGTGACAGCGGCGGCCGGGCAGGCCGAGCCGATCCGACGTGATCAGGTCGATCGCGTGGTGGTTTTCGAAGAACGTGATGTTCGGATGCTGGCGTGCACGCGCCGACAGCGTGGCGAGCACCGCATGGCCGGTCGCGTCGGCCGCGTGGATGATCCGGCGGTGGCTATGGCCGCCTTCACGCGTGAGGTGGAAGCCGAGCTCGGCCGCGTCGTCCTTCGTGAACGGCACGCCCTGCGAGATCAGCCATTCGATCGCTTCGCGGCCGTGTTCGACGATATAGCGCGTCGCGCCTTCGTCACACAAGCCGCCACCGGCGACCAGCGTGTCGTCGACGTGGTTCTCGATGCTGTCCGCCGAATCGAGGACTGCGGCGATGCCGCCTTGCGCGTTATCGCTCGCGCCCTCCATCATCGACCGCTTCGCGATCAGCGCGACACGTCGCGTGCTGGCCAGGTTGAGTGCGACCGACAGCCCTGCCAGGCCGCTGCCGACGATCGCCACGTCGAATTTCATGCTGCATCTCCATCGTTACGCTTTTGATCTTGTGCGTTCCGGCAGCCGTGGCCGCGGAAAGGGGAGAGCATACCGCGTCGCGCCGGAGCGTGCGCGCAAAACAAAAAGCCCCGCATGTGCGGGGCTTTTCGGTCGCCGTCAGGCTAGCAGAAACCGGAGATTACTTGATCTTGGTTTCTTTGTATTCCACATGCTTGCGGACGACGGGATCGAACTTCTTGATCGCCATCTTTTCCGGCATGTTGCGCTTGTTCTTCGTGGTCGTGTAGAAGTGACCCGTACCAGCGGTCGACTCAAGCTTGATCTTGTCGCGTGCGCCTTTTGCCATGATTGTGCTCCTTGGGCTTAGGCTTCGCCGCGTGCGCGCAGGTCAGCGAGCACGGAATCGATGCCGTTCTTGTCGATCAGGCGCAGGCCGGCGTTCGAGACGCGCAGGCGCACCCAGCGGTTTTCGCTCTCTACCCAGAACCGGCGGTTTTGCAGGTTCGGCAGGAAGCGGCGCTTCGTCTTGTTGTTGGCGTGGGAAACGTTGTTGCCGCTCATCGGCGCTTTCCCAGTTACTTGGCATACGCGTGCCATGAGAGCACTCCTAATACGCTAAATTCGGGGTTCGATCGCCGATGAAGGTTCCATCGTACCGCCACGTGATCCATGGCTGCACTCAGAACGCCGAAGCCCTTACAGACAAGGCCCTTCGATGGCTAGAACTGGTTGGAAAAAAGACAGACGGCGATTCTAGCAGAAAAAGTTCAGAAAAATCAAACCTAATTTCGCATCGCCGTTGCGGCGCCGTTGGGCGGGCCGCAACCGCACAGTCTACATCCAACCGGCCCGCGCGAACGAAAAAGTATCACCCGTGCCGATCACGACGTGATCGAGCAGCCTGACATCGACGAGCGCGAGCGCGTCGTGCAGCACGCGGGTCAGGCGGCGATCTTCCGCGCTCGGCTGCACGGCGCCCGACGGATGGTTGTGGGCGACGATCAGTGCCGCGGCGTTGTATGCCATCGCGCGGCGCACGATCTCGCGCGGGTAGACCGCCATGCGCGTCAGCGAGCCGCGCGTGATTTCCTCCATGTCGATCAGGCCGTGGCGCGCGTCGAGGTAGACCGCGGCGAACACTTCGTACGGACGCGCGCCGATCTTCAGCCGCAGATAGTCCTCGACCGCGCGGGGTGAGTCGATCGGCATCTTCTCGTGCGCTTTCTCCTTGAGCATGCGACGCGCGATCTCGATGACGGCAACCAGCCGCGCGGCGCGCGCGGGGCCGATGCCGGGGTGCGCCTCGAAATCGCCGGTGGTTGCCTCGAGCAGTCCGTGCAACGACTTGAACTGCTTGACCAGTGCGCGGGCGGTGGTGAACACATCGTGCCCGGGCTTGCCCGTGCCGAGCAGCAGGGCGACCAGTTCGTCGTCGGTCAGCGCCGCCGGCCCGCGCTCCAGCAATCGCTCGCGTGGCCGCTCGGGCCGCCAGCCGCGCAGGCGGTGCTTGCGCCGGTGGATCGGGATGACACGGCCGGGCGGATCGGCCGGCAGATCGGTGCTGTCGCGGCATTCGGCGGGCGGCAAGGCTGGGCAGGGTGACAGCATGCTTGAAACTCCATTGGCGGCGGGGCAGTGTGCGCGACGTCGTCGCACTTTCCGCCTTGCGCGCTCAGGTGACTTACAATATTGGTTTTGCGCCGGGCCTTTCGGCCGTATCGGGCGCCGACTGAACGAGTAATTCATGAGCCTCATCGATCTATCCGAAGTGAAGCCCGGTTCCCACGTCACACTGCATTACCGGCTGGCACTCGCCGACGGCGCCGATATCGTCAACACCTTCACCGACAAGCCGGCCACGCTGCTGCTCGGCGCGGGGCAACTGGCGCCGTCGCTGGAACAGATTCTGATCGGCCTCAGGGTCGGCGACCATTCGACTTTTCAGCTAGCCCCCGAACAGGGGTTCGGTCCCCGGAATCCCGACATGCTCCAGCGCGTGACGCTGTCGACGCTGCGCGAGAACGGGATGGTCGGCGACGATTTCACGCCGGGCGAACTGATCGAGTTCAACGCGCCGGACGGCGGCCGATACGCGGGGGTGCTGAAGGAAGTCAGCGAAACCTCGGCACTGTTCGACTTCAATCATCCGCTCGCGGGCCAAGCGCTCA
This sequence comes from Burkholderia sp. HI4860, assembly GCF_002223045.2. NCBI lineage: Bacteria > Pseudomonadati > Pseudomonadota > Betaproteobacteria > Burkholderiales > Burkholderiaceae > Burkholderia > Burkholderia sp. HI4860. The sequence continues at coordinate 2,661,784 of NZ_NKFO02000003.1, forward strand.
CGTTCGAAGTGAAAATCATCGGAATCCTGTAATCATGAGCACCACCGATACGCTGTCCGGGCAGACCGTCGCCGCCGATGCCGAAATCCTGCTGGCCCAGCCGCGCGGTTTCTGCGCGGGCGTCGATCGCGCGATCGAGATCGTCGAGCGCGCCATCGCGATGCACGGTGCGCCGATCTACGTCCGTCACGAGATCGTCCACAACAAGTACGTGGTCGAGGATCTGAAGAAGAAAGGCGCGATCTTCGTCGAGGAGCTCGAGGAAGTGCCGGCCGGCAATACCGTGATCTTCAGCGCGCACGGCGTGTCGAAGGCCGTGCGCGACGAGGCCGACGTGCGCGGGTTGCGCATTTACGACGCAACCTGCCCGCTCGTCACGAAGGTGCACGTCGAAGTGGCGAAGATGCGCCAGGACGGCGTCGACATCGTCATGATCGGGCACAAGGGCCATCCGGAAGTCGAAGGCACGATGGGGCAGGTCGAGCGCGGCATGCATCTCGTCGAGAGCGTCGAGGACGTGCAGAAGCTCGAGCTCGCCGATCCCGAACGCATCGCGCTCGTCACGCAGACGACGCTGTCCGTCGACGACGCGGCCGAGATCATCGGCGCGCTGAAGGCCAAGTATCCGAAGATCCGCGAGCCGAAGAAGCAGGACATCTGCTACGCGACGCAGAACCGCCAGGACGCCGTGAAGTTCATGGCGCCGCAGTGCGATGTCGTGATCGTCGTCGGCAGCCCGAACAGCTCGAATTCGAGCCGCCTGCGTGAAGTGGCCGAGAAGCGCGGCGTGGCCGCCTACATGGTCGATGCCCCCGACCAGATCGATCCGGCATGGGTCGCGGGCAAGCGCCGCATCGGCGTGACGGCCGGCGCGTCGGCTCCCGAAGTGCTCGCCCAGGCCGTGATCGCGCGGCTGCGCGAACTCGGTGTGCGCAATGTGCGCGCGCTCGACGGCATCGAGGAAAACGTGTCGTTTCCGCTGCCGCGCGGGTTGAACCTGCCGCCCGCCGCCTGATTGCCGCATTGCACCCGCGGAACACCGAAGCGCGCCTGACGGCGCGCTTTTTTTTGCCTGTCGAATTCGCAATCGCAACCAATATTCGGATGAATGGTGCAACCGGGTTGCTCTGCGTGCTTTCAAGCGTCTCTCAAAATTGGTTGCAATGCAGGAAAACCCCATCGAATCAGGATTATTGGCGTCCTATAAATGGAGTTACAATGCGCCCGTTTTCAGGCCTGAATGGCTTTGAAATCGGATTTTGGCAAGGCGCGGGAGACCACTCAATGCATGTGAAGTTGGCTTACGCCATGTCCGTCGCCGCACCGGTTGCAATGCTTGCCGGCTGCAGCAAAAAGAGCGACGACGAGGCGGGGAGGGAGGCTGCGGTGTCCGCGGCACCGCCGGCCAGCGGCGTGCGCGTCGCCGGAACCGGTCGTGCGGCACCCTTTGCGGGCCGCATCGCGCAATTGGGCAAGGACAAGGAAAACGGGGCACGTTTGGCGATCGAGGAAATCAACGCGCTTGGCCTGGCGAACGGCCAGGCAGCGGGCACGCAGGGTGCAGCACAGCAGGCCGCCGGTCGTGGCGTGACAGCGACCGTGCGCGCCGATCGACGCAGGCCGGCCCGGGTGCCCGGCGATGCGGGCAGCGTGCCGATGTCGCCGGTCCCCTTTCATTTCGATTCGACGAAACAGCGCGTTGCCGCGAGCAATGATGTCGCGGCGCGCGGTCTGGTTCGTACGATGGATTCCGACGTAGTCCTGACGAATGTCGGGCGCGGCGTTCGCGGTGCCTTGCGAGGCAGCGCGGCACGGAATCCGATCCGCCCGGGTGCGGGGCTCGCCTCGCACCGGACGGGAAAAGGCACGGATGCCGGGCAACCGGACGATGGCCGTCTCGGCATGCTGCCCTACGACTTCAAGGAGGCCACGAACACCGTCCTCGATGTCGTGACGATTTAGCGACGGGACTCATGACGGCACCGGAACAGTGCGGTGCCGTTTTTGTATCCGCTCCGGCGGCAGGTCCGGCCGTACAGGCCGGGCGGCGCGCGCCGGGACGATCCACCCTTACCGGTATCGACTAGTACCCGCAGTGTCGCCGAGAAGGCGCGATTCCTCGCTTACCCGCGGGGCGCAACGTCCTCCGGCAGCACGGGCCAAGGAGCTTTAAATGGATATTTTCGTCCAGCAGGTTCTCAACGGGCTGGTGCTCGGCAGTGTCTACGCCATCATCGCGTTGGGCTACACGATGGTGTACGGCATTCTCGGCATCATCAACTTCGCGCACGGCGACGTGCTGATGATCGGCGCGATGGTCGCCCTGTCGGCCATTACCGTGCTGCAGAACCATTTCCCCGGACTCGGCAACGTCGCGACGCTGACGATCGGCCTGGGCATCGCCGCAGTCGTCTGTGCATTCGTCGGCTTCACGATCGAACGGGTCGCCTACCGGCCGCTGCGTCGCGCACCGCGCCTCGCCCCGCTGATCACCGCGATCGGCGTGTCGATCCTGCTGCAGACCGCCGCGATGATCATCTGGTCGCGCAACCCGCTGCCGTTCCCGCAATTGCTGCCGACCGATCCGATCAACGTGATCAAGGCCACCGACACGACGCCCGGCGCCGTGATCTCGGTGACTGAAATCGTGATCATCGCGGTCGCGTTCATCGTGATGGGCGGCCTGCTGCTGCTCGTGCACAAGACCAAGCTCGGCCGCGCGATGCGCGCGATCGCCGAAAGCCCGAACACCGCGAGCCTGATGGGCGTGAACCCGAACTTCGTGATCTCCGCGACGTTCATGATCGGCTCCGCGCTCGCCGCGCTGGCCGGCGTGATGATCGCATCCGAATACGGCAACGTGCACTTCTACATGGGCTTCATCCCCGGCATGAAGGCATTCACGGCCGCGGTGCTGGGCGGGATCGGCAACCTCGGCGGTGCGATGGTCGGCGGCGTGCTGCTCGGCCTGATCGAGCAGCTCGGGGCCGGCTACATCGGCAACCTCACGGGCGGCGTATTCGGCAGTAACTACCAGGACGTGTTCGCCTTCATCGTGCTGATCATCGTGCTGGTGTTCCGTCCGTCCGGCCTGCTGGGCGAACGTGTCGCGGATCGCGCGTAACGGAAGGGAGCAAACAACATGACATCCATTCAACCGATCGAATCCTCGACGTCGCTCGTCGAAGAGCGCAACACCACCAAGACGGTCATCATCGGCCTCCTGACCGCGGTCTTCGTGATCGCCGCGCCGATCATCATCGGCTCGGCCGGCGGCAACTACTGGGTCCGCGTGCTCGACTTCGCGATGCTGTACGTGATGCTCGCGCTGGGCCTGAACGTGGTGGTCGGCTTTGCCGGCCTGCTCGACCTGGGTTACATCGCGTTCTACGCGGTGGGTGCGTACACGGCGGCATTGTTGAGCTCGCCGCACCTGAGCTCGCAATTCGAGTGGATTGCGGCGCTCGCGCCGAACGGGCTGCACATCCCGTTCCTGATCATCGTGCCGATCGCGATGGCGCTGGCGGCGACCTTCGGGATCCTGCTCGGCGCGCCGACGCTGCGCCTGCGCGGCGACTACCTGGCGATCGTGACGCTCGGCTTCGGTGAAATCGTCCGGATCTTCATGAACAACCTCGACCGTCCGGTGAACATCACCAACGGCCCGAAGGGGATCACGGGCATCGATCCGGTGCACATCGGCGACTTCAGCCTCGCGCAGACGCACTCGCTGTTCGGGATCCAGCTGCCGTCGGTCTACATGTACTACTACCTGTTCGTGCTGTGCTCGCTGCTGGTGATCTGGGTGTGTACGCGCCTGCAGCACTCGCGGATCGGCCGCGCATGGGCGGCGATCCGCGAAGACGAGATCGCGGCGAAGGCGATGGGCATCAACACCCGCAACGTGAAGCTGCTCGCGTTCGCGATGGGCGCGTCGTTCGGCGGCCTGTCGGGTGCGATGTTCGGTTCGTTCCAGGGCTTCGTGTCGCCGGAATCGTTCACGTTCTGGGAATCGATCGTCGTGCTGGCCTGCGTGGTGCTCGGCGGCATGGGCCACATCCCGGGCGTGATCCTGGGCGCGGTGCTGCTCGCGATCTTCCCGGAATTCCTGCGCTCGACGATGAGCCCGCTGCAGCACGCGCTGTTCGGCCACGACGTCGTCGATACGGAAGTGATCCGTCAGGCGCTGTACGGCCTCGCGATGGTGGTCATCATGCTGTATCGCTCGGAAGGCCTGTGGCCCGCGCCGAAGCATGAGGACAAGATCGCGAAACTGGCGAAGCGCAACAGCAAGAAGCCGGTTCGTGCTTAATCGACGGACACTGGGGATATACACATGAGCGACAAACAAATCCGACTGTCCGTCAAAGGCGTGAACAAGCGCTTCGGTGGCCTGCAGGCGCTGTCCGACGTCGGCCTCGAAATCAAGGAAGGCGAGATCTACGGCCTGATCGGCCCGAACGGCGCCGGCAAGACGACGTTCTTCAACGTGATCACGGGCCTCTACACGCCGGACTCCGGCGAGTTCAAGCTCGACGGCTCGGAATACAAGCCGACCGCGGTGCATCAGGTCGCGAAGACGGGCATCGCGCGCACGTTCCAGAACATCCGCCTGTTCGGCGGGATGACGGCGCTCGAGAACGTGATGGTGGGCCGCCACGTGCGCACCAAGCACGGGCTGCTCGGCGCGGTGTTCCAGACGCCGGCCGAACGCCAGGAAGAGCGCGAGATCAAGGAGCGCGCGATCGAGCTGCTCGAATACGTCGGCGTGCTGCAGTACGCCGACTACACGTCGCGCAACCTGTCGTACGGCCACCAGCGCCGTCTCGAGATCGCGCGCGCACTGGCCACCGACCCGAAGCTGCTCGCGCTCGACGAGCCGGCGGCCGGGATGAACGCGACCGAGAAGGTCGAACTCACGCGCCTGCTCGACAAGATCCGCTCGGACGGCCGCACGATTCTCCTGATCGAGCACGACGTGAAGCTCGTGATGGGGCTGTGCAACCGGATGACGGTGCTCGATTACGGCAAGGTGATCGCCGAGGGTCTGCCGCAGGACGTGCAGAAGAATCCGAAGGTGATTGAGGCATATCTCGGCGCAGGGGTGCACTGATGGCAGCGGCAATGTTGAAAATCAAGGGCTTGCAGGTCAACTACGGCGGCATCCAGGCCGTCAAGGGCGTTGACATGGAAGTCCGTCAGGGCGAGCTCGTGACGCTGATCGGCGCGAACGGCGCGGGCAAGACCACGACGATGAAGGCGATCACGGGTCTGAAGGCGTATTCGGCCGGCGACATCGAGTACGAGGGCAAGTCGATCAAGGGCATCCCGACGCACGAGCTGCTCAAGCGCGGCCTCGCGATGGTGCCGGAAGGCCGCGGGATCTTCGCGCGGATGTCGATCGTCGAGAACATGCAGATGGGCGCGTACCTGCGCAACGACGGCGAGCAGATCAAGAAGGACGTCGATCGCATGTTCGGCTTCTTCCCGCGCCTGAAGGAGCGTGCGACGCAGCTCGCGGGCACGCTGTCGGGCGGCGAGCAGCAGATGCTGGCGATGTCGCGCGCGATCCTGTCGAAGCCGAAGCTGCTGCTGCTCGACGAGCCGTCGATGGGCTTGTCGCCGATCATGGTCGAGAAGATCTTCGAAGTGGTGCGTGAAATCTCGAAGGAGGGCATCACGGTGCTGCTCGTCGAGCAGAATGCACGCCTCGCGCTGCAGGCGGCCGACCGTGGTTACGTGATGGATTCGGGCACGGTCACGATGGAAGGCGATGCGAAGCAGATGCTCGACGATCCGAAGGTGCGGGCTGCGTACCTGGGTGAATGAGTGAGTGATTGAGCGAGCCCGGTGGCGCGCGACGGCAGATGCCGGCCGCGTCGCACACGGGCTTTCGAAAGGCTGTCACGGGATGCCGTGACAGCCTTTTTTTTCGTGTCATGCGATTCCGGTCGAACTTGTGTGGGCGGGCGCGACTCCATTCGACTGTTGCGCCGCGCACGCGGCGCGGGAACGATGGGGGCGGCCGCTCGTTGCCGGTCGCCTGCAAACCGACACATGGGCCGTGTAGCATCGGCGGCCCATCGGCACACGGAGAGCGCGCATGAGTCTGGACTACGGTTTCGTGAAGGCGAAGGTGACATCGGTGGCGAAGCTGAAGGGCTCGCCGCATGGCAGCGAGATCCAGTACCACATCCACCTGACGCTGGCATTGCCCGGCGGCGACTGGGACGTCGCGATCAACGTCGGCACCAACGACGCAGACGACCTGCTGAACTACAAGCTCGTCTACGATTTCCACCACCCGATCACGCAGACGCTCGCGGCCGCGGCCGAAGGCTATACGGACCTGACGGGGCAGGCAGCGTTGCCCGCGCTCGACTACCTGCGCAGCGACATCCTGAACGAAACGGGCGCATGGCGCCCGAGCGCCGTGATGGACGGCACGGAGAACCAGGAGCCGATCCCGTCGCTGCTGCGGCTGGTGAACGCCGCGCAGTCGCAGGGGCTCGACGTCATCGTGTTCGGCCGCACGTATTCGGAAGGCAACGGCATCCACGACACGCACATGAACCAGGGGTCGACCGGCTCGAACTACCTGCATCGCGCGGGCGACGACCACAACGATCACAACGACATCTGGCAGGACGGCGCGCTGATCGTGCGCGTGAGCGATACGCAGTGGGCCGCGTATTTCGCCGCGTTCGAGCAGCAGGCCGTGCCGACCGACGCGCTCGGCAATCCGCTGCCGGGCGCGGGGCCGATCACGCGCTGACGTAGCGGGCGGCCGGCCTCTGCTTCACGCGGCCGGCAGTGTCTTGCCGAACGAGATGCGTTCCTCGACACGATAGCCGAGCGCCGCGTAGAAGCGGCATGCATCGTCGTTGCCGGGCAGCACCTGCAGGTTGATCTTCAGGCAGCCGCGCGCGGCGAGCGCGCATTCCGCGTGCGCGATCAGTGCGCGGCCGATGCCGAGCCGGCGTGCGTCGTTCGATACGCCGAACGAGTAGAGCCAGCCGCGATGCCCGTCGAAACCCGCCATCAGCGTGCCGACCACGCGTGCGTGGCTGGTCGCGACGAAGAACAGTTCCGGCTGCGTCGCGAGCTTCAGCTCGATCGATCGCAGCGGATCGCGGTGCGGCGGCGCATCCGCGTCTTCGTACTGCGGGAACGCGTCGCGCCATACCGCGAGCACGGCATCGGTGTCGGCGCGTTCGAACGGGCGGATTACAACGGCATCGGCGGCGGCATCCATCGGCGGGCTCTCCTTAGAGCGTGTCGAGTACCGACCGCAGCATCGCCATCATCTGGTCGATTTCTTCGGTCGTCACGTTCAGTGCGGGCATGAAGCGCAGCAGGTTCGGCCGCGCGGCGTTCAGCAGCAGGCCGTCGGGCTGCATGTCGCGGGCCTTCTCGACGATCTGCGGGCCGATGTCCTTGCCGAGCAGCAGCGCGCGCAGCAGGCCTTCGCCGCGTTCGCCTTCGAAGCCGCGCTCTTCCGACAGCTCGAGCAGCTTGCGCTTCAGGTATTCGCTGCGCGCACGCACACCTTCGAGGAAGCCCGGTGCGACGAGCTGCGAGATCACCGAATAGCCGACCGCCGTCATCAGCGGGTTGCCGTTGTACGTGCCGCCCTGGTCGCCGGCCTCGAACACCGCGAACTCGGCCTTCGACAGCAGCGCGCCGAGCGGGGCGCCGCCGCCGATGCCTTTCGCGAGCGTCATGACGTCCGGCTCGATGCCGGACAGCTCGTACGCGAACAGCGTGCCTGCGCGGCCGCAGCCGCTTTGCACTTCGTCGACGATCAGCAGCAGGTCGTGCTGCTTCGTCAGCGCGCGCAGCGCCTGCATGAATTCACGCGTGGCCGGAATCACGCCGCCTTCGCCCTGGATCGGCTCGAGCATCACGGCGACGGTCTTGTCGGTGATCAGCTTCTCGACCGAGTTGATGTCGTTCAGCTCGGCCTTCGGGAAGCCCGGCACTTGCGGCGCGTAGATCGTGTCCCAGCCCGGCTTGCCGCTGGCCGACATCGTCGCGAGCGTGCGGCCGTGGAAGCTGTGGTCGAACGTGATGATCTCGTACGCGCCGTTCTTGAACTTGCGGCCCCACTTGCGCGCGAGCTTGATCGCGCCTTCGTTCGCTTCCGCGCCGCTGTTCGTGAAGAACACCTTGTCGAACACGCTGTGCTGCGTGAGCAGGCCCGCGAGCTTCGCCATCGGTTCGTTGTAGAACGCGGGCGACGGGTTCAGCAGCTTTTCCGCCTGCGTCTTCAGCGCGTCGACGATGCCTTCGTTGCAATGGCCGAGGCTGTTGACGGCCCAGCCCTGGATGAAGTCCAGATAGCGCTTGCCCGTGTGATCGTAGAGCCACGAACCCTTGCCGTGCGTAAACACGATGTCGGGGCGGTTCGTGATGTACATCAGCGAGTCGATCGGATAATCGTTCAGGGGCATGGCAGCAGACTCCAGCGGACGTTGAAAGGGAAACAGGCAATAAAAAAGCCACGGAAGGCCGTGGCTGGTGGGTCGAACAGCTTGTGCGTAACCGGTGAAGCAGTGTGGGGGTTACGCGCGAGTCCGTGACGAGCCTGCGGCATCCGGGCGGAGCGGCGAGCGGCGACGTCGAAGGGCGGACAGGAAGCAGTTCATGTGCGCAAGCATAAGGCATCCCGCGCGTCACTGTAAACCGCCGCGATGCCACGGATGTGACATCGCGGCGCGCAGTGCCGCACGCGGGTGCGCGGGCCTCAGACCGGATGCGCGAGATCGGCGGCGCTCGTGAACGAGTCCGCGTAGAACTCGTCGGCCGGCAGCGCGTGGTGCTGCGTGAAGTCGCGCTGCGCGGATTCGACCATCACCGGCGCGCCGCATGCGTACACCTGGTAGCCCGACAGGTCGGGCAGATCCTCGATCACCGCGCGATGGACGAAGCCGGTGCGGCCCGTCCACTGATCGCCGGCGTCCGGCTCGGAGAGCACCGGCACGTACTTGAAGTTCGGGATCTCGCGTGCCCACTGCTCGGCCAGTTCGCCGAGGTAGATGTCCTTCTTGCGGCGTGCGCCCCAATAGAGCGTCATCGGGCGCGTGATGCCCGTGTGCTTCACGTGCTCGATGATCGCCTTGATCGGCGCGAAGCCGGTGCCCGATGCGAGCAGCACGATCGGCTTGTCGGAATCCTCGCGCAGGAAGAACGTGCCGAGCGGGCCTTCGAAGCGAAGGATGTCGCGCTCCTTCATCGCGCCGAACACGTGGTCGGTGAACTTGCCGCCCGGCATGTGGCGGATGTGCAGCTCGACCGGGCCTTCCTCGTGCGGTGCGCTCGCCATCGAGTAGCTGCGGCGCGAGCCGTCCTTCAGGATGAACTCGACGTACTGGCCCGCGAGATACTGCAGGCGTTCGTTGGCGGGGAGCTGCAGCTTCACGACCATCACGTCGTCGGCCTTGCGCTCGAGCGCGGCGATCCGGCACGGCAGCTTCTTGACCTGCACGCCGTCGACGCCGGCGATTTCACGCACGTCGATTTCGAGATCGCACTGCGCCTTCGAGCAGCACAGCAGCGCGAGGCCGCGGGTGCGTTCGTCGTTGGACAGCGCCGACGCGGCATGCGGGCCCTGTTCGATCTGGCCCGACACGATCTGGCCCTTGCAGGAGCCGCACGCGCCGTTCTTGCAGCCGTACGGCAGATGGACGTTCTGGCGCAGCGCGGCCGCCAGCACGGTTTCATCCGACTCGACCTGGAATTGCCGGCCGCTTTGCTTGAGAGTGACGTTGAATGCCATAGAACCAAACTAGAACAAAATGGGGGGACCGTGCATGTCGGGCACGGCAGCTACAATGCAAACCCGTTGCGCGTCGCGCAACGGTGGCTACTGATTTCGCAACCAACATGATCGCGACTCGAATCCTGCGCCGGCCGCGCGCACTGATCGTCGGCTGCGGCGACGTCGGCATGCGCTGCGTCGCGCAATGGCGCGACACGCGCCGCAACCTGCGGATCTTCGCGCTGACGAGCCATCCGGCCCGTCGCGACGAACTGCGCGCCGCGGGCGCAACACCGATCGTCGGCGACCTCGATCGCCGGGCGACGCTTGGCCGCCTCGCGGGTCTTGCCCGCACGATCCTGCATCTCGCACCGCCGCAGTCCGATGGCCGCGACGACCGGCGCACGCGTGCGCTGATCGCCGCAACGACCGTGCCTGCGCGACGGCCGCCGGTGCCGCCGGCCTCGGCGGTCGGCCGGCTCCGAACGCTGCGCACCGCGGCCCGACAGGCCAGCGCGCCCGTTCGGGCAGCGCGTATTGTACCCGACGGCCTTCGTGCGCCGAGGCTCGTCTACGCCAGTACGACGGGCGTTTACGGCGATTGCGGCGGCGCACGTATCGACGAGACGCAGCCGCTGCGCCCCGCGAATCCGCGGGCGTTCCGGCGCGTGTCGGCCGAGCGGCAGTTGCGTGCGGCGACGGTGCGCGGCGTGCTGTCCGCGCGCGTCGTGCGGATTCCCGGGATCTACGCGGCGAACCGTCTGCCGGTCGCGCGGCTCGAGCGCGGCACGCCGGCGCTCGAACCGGCCGACGACGTCTACACGAACCACATCCACGCGGACGATCTCGCGGCGATCCTGCGCCGTGCGGCCGAACGCGGCAAGCCGGCGCGCGCCGTGCACGCGTCGGACGACAGCGAACTGCGGATGGGGGAGTATTTCGACCGGGTCGCGCAGGCGCTCGGCCTGCCGAGGCCGCCGCGCGTCAGCCGCGCGGACGCCGAGCGTCAGCTCGAACCGACACTGCTGTCGTTCATGCGCGAGTCGCGACGCCTGTCCAACGCACGGCTCAAGGCCGAATTGTGCGTGACGTTGCGCTATCCGACCGTAGACGATTTCCTTCAAACGCTCGCGCCGGGCAGCGCGTCAGGTGAGCGCCGGTAACGCCTCGATCAGCAGGAAGCACAGCAACGCGCCGATCAGCGCGCCAATCAGGTTCGGATGATATTTGTGCTTCATGTGCATCGCGGCCAGCAGCCCGCCGATCACGATGACACCGATGACCGCGAACGCGATCATCACGTACGACAGTTCGAAAGTATGGTTGTTCATGACGTCTCCCCTGCATCGCTGCTCGTACAGCTTGTGATTTCAGTATAGCGGGGGAACACGCGGCAGAGGCGCGGCCGGACGTCGAACGGTCGTGCGGATTTTCCCTTACAGGGTTTTGACGGTATTGCGCAGCGCCGCAAGGTCGGCGTCATCGAGCCAACGCCACGCGCCGGGCGCGAGGTCGCCCGGCAGCGTGAAGCCGCCGATGCTTTCGCGATGCAGCGCTTCGACGCGATTGCTCGCCGCCGCGACCATCCGTTTGACCTGGTGATACTTGCCTTCGAGGACGGTCAGCGCGAGCGCGTGCGGGGCGCGCGCGTCGGCGGCGACCGCCGCGATCGGCTTCGGCTCGCCGTGCAACTGCACGCCGGTGCGCAGCGTGTCGAGCTGCGTGTCGTCGAGCGGGTGGCGCACGGTTGCCACGTAGGTCTTCGGCACCTTGCGTTTCGGCGACGTGTACGCGTGCACGAACTGGCCGTCGTCGGACAGCAGCAGCAGGCCCGTCGTATCCTGGTCGAGACGCCCGACGCACTGCACGCCGCGCGCGACGAGCGGCGCAGGCAGCAGGCTGAACACGCTCGCGTGGTGTTGCGGGTCGCGCGAACACTCGTAGCCGGCCGGCTTGTTGAGTGCGAGATAGGCGCGTGCGTGGAACGGCCACGCCGTATCGTCGACCAAGAACACGAGGCCGTCGGTATCGAACGCGGCGTCGGGGTCGGTCGCGCGGGCTCCCGCCACGGTGACGCGGCCCGCTTCGATCAGGCCGCGGCACTGGCGGCGCGAGCCGAAGCCCTGGGTGTAGAGAATGCTTTCGAGATCCATAGCGCGCGCATTCTATCAAGCGATGGCGCGCGACCGGCATGAACGCACATGCGCTGGTAAGCTGCCGGTACGCCGCGCGGGGCGCGGCGCCCGTTCATTCTTCACGGAAAGCACATGCCTTTTGCTTCGTTCCCGTTCGGCCGCCACGCCGCGGCCGTCATCGTTGCCGCGACCGTCTCGTCGGCCGCGTTCGCGCACGCGCACCTCGCGAAGAGCGATCCGGCGGCGGGCGCGTCGGTGGCTGCCGCACCGGCCGCCGTCACGATCGACTTCACCGAGCCGCTGGAGCCGGCGTTCAGCTCGATCGTCGTCGTCGACGGCGACGGCAAGACGGTGTCGGACGGCCGTGCGCGCATCGACGCGTCGAATCGCAAGCGGATGTCGGTGCCGCTCACGGCGGTCGGCACCGGCGCCTATACGGTGAAATGGGTGGCCGTCGCGACCGACGGGCACCGCACGCAGGGCGCGTACGGCTTCAGCGTGAAGTGACGCAACGGCGACGGCAGGCCCGTGCCAGGGTTGCCGTCGCGCCTATCCGACAGGGAGTCCCGCATGAATCCGACGACGCTCGACGCACTCGCCGATTTCCCCCGTCAGCTCGAAGCGCATTTCGCGGCCGTGCCCGACGGCTACGCGCGCTGGACGCCCGATGACTGGGCCGGGATCCCGAGCGAGCATTTCTCGCCGCTCGGGCAGCTCTGCCACGTACGCGACATCGAGATCGACGGCTATCACGTGCGGCTGCGGCGGATGCTCGACGAAGACCGGCCGCTGCTCGTGTCGATCGACGGCGACGCGCTCGCGATCGAACGCCGCTACAACGACGCGTACGCGTCCGACGTGCTCGCGGCGATCCGCGAAGCGCGGCGCGAGACGCTGGACCTCGTGTCGCGTCTCACGCCCGAACAGCTCGCGCGCACCGGGGAATTCGAAGGCTACGGGTCGCTGACCGTGCGCGGACTCGTCCACTACCTGTGCAGCCACGACCAGCAGCACCTGGCCGGCATGCAGTGGCTGCTCGGCAAGATCGACGCGGCGTTGTACGCGCGCTGAGCGGGCGCCGGGACGGGCGCCACTCGATCGAGGACAGATTCCGGCGCGGTTGTCGGTGCGGCAGGCTGCACTGCCGCGCTTCGATTGGAGCGTTTTTCTGGATAATCCATCCAGCCGTGCCCGGCTGACCGGTGCGTCGCGCATGCCTACACTCCTAACTTCGTTCAACGAAAAAAGGAGTCAGCCGTGGCAACTCATACGCTCGCAGACAAGGTCGTCCTGATCGCAGGTGGCGCAAAGAATCTCGGCGGCCTGATCGCGCGGGATCTGGCGAGCCACGGCGCGAAGGCCGTGGCGATTCACTACAACAGCGCCGCGTCGCAGGCGCAGGCCGAGGAGACGGCCGCCGCGGTGCGTGCGGCCGGCGCGGAAGCGGCCACGTTCCAGGGCGACCTGACGACGGCCGCCGCGGTCGAGAAGCTGTTCGACGACGCGAAGCAGCGCTTCGGCAAGATCGACATCGCGATCAACACGGTCGGCAAGGTGCTGAAGAAGCCGTTCACCGAGATCAGCGAGGCCGAGTACGACGAGATGTTCGCGGTCAACAGCAAGTCGGCGTTCTTCTTCATCAAGGAAGCGGGGCGGCACCTCGAGGATCACGGCAAGCTCGTCACGCTCGTGACGTCGCTGCTCGGCGCGTTCACGCCGTTCTACGCGGCGTACGAAGGGTCGAAGGCGCCGGTCGAGCATTTCACGCGCGCGGCGTCGAAGGAATACGGCGCGCGCGGGATCTCGGTGACGGCCGTCGGGCCGGGCCCGATGGACACGCCGTTCTTCTACCCGGCCGAGGGCGCCGATGCGGTCGCGTATCACAAGACGGCGGCCGCGCTGTCGCCGTTCAGCAAGACGGGCCTGACCGACATCGAGGACGTCGTGCCGTTCATCCGCCATCTCGTCACCGACGGCTGGTGGATCACGGGCCAGACGATCCTGATCAACGGCGGCTACACGACCAAGTAACCGGCCCGGCAACGGGCCGCGCGGCGCACCGCAATGGCGCGTTTGCGTGGACAATGGACGGGCGCGCAGCCTCGTGGCTGCGTGCCCGTTTTCTCTGTGCCGCCGGACCCGGCCGCGATGCGCGACGGCTGGCGGCGGCGTTCGTCCGAACCTACGTTCCCTGCCGATGGACAAGCTGGATCAGGTCAGAATCTTCCTGCAGGTTGCCGAGATGGGCAGCTTCATCAAGGCCGCGCATGCGCTCGACGTGCCGCGCGCGACCGTGTCGGCGGCCGTCCAGCAACTGGAGACGGCGCTCGGCACGCGTCTCTTGCACCGCACGACACGCCAGGTGCAGCTGACCGCCGACGGCGCGCTGCTGCTCGAACGCGGCCGGCGCCTGCTCGCAGAGGCCGACGAGCTCGACCGCCTGTTCCGCCGCCGCGACCGCGACGTGATCGGCCGGCTGAACGTCGACGTGCCGAGCCGGATCGCGCGCCGCATGGTGGCGCCCGCGCTGCCGTCGCTGTTTCACCGTTATCCGAAGCTGCAACTGTCGCTCGGCTCGACCGATCGTTCGATCGACCTGGTGCAGGAGGGCGTCGACTGCGCGATTCGCGTCGGGCGGCTTGCCGACAGCAGCCTCGTCGTGCGGCCGCTCGGGCAGTTCACGCTGATCAACTGCGCGAGCCCCGACTACCTGCGCGAATGCGGCGTGCCCGAGCATCCGGATGCGCTCGCGCACGGACACTGGGCGATCGGCTATGCGTCGCCGACGACCGGGCGCGAACTCGACTGGGAATACTGCACGGACGGCCAGCGGCACACGCTCATGCTGCCGAGCCGGGTGATCGTCAACAATGCCGAAACCTATATCGCCAGCTGCATCGCCGGGATGGGGCTGATCCAGATTCCGCGCTTCGACGTCCAGCATCTGCTCGACAGCGGCGCACTCGTCGACGTGATGCCCGCCCACCGCGCCGCACCGATGGACGTGTCGGCCGTGTACCCGCACCGGCGCCATCGTTCGCGCCGGCTCAATGCCTTCATCGAATGGTTCGGGGAACTGATGGAGAGCGCGCTGACGCATGGCAGGGAGGGGGCGGAGGGCGACTGACCGGCACGGCCGGTTGTGCTGCGTGCCGTCGTGCCTGTTTCAGCCGGGCAGCGCCGCGAACTGCCGGTTGCGCCCGGTTTCCCGCACAGCGTCGATCAACGCCGCACCGGCGCCGTCCGGTTTCGCCGCGAACGCGTAGAAACGCGCGGCCGGGAGCGCCGGCAGGCCGTCCTGCGGGCCGCATTCGCGCAGGCCGTCGCGCAACTGGCTGCGCGCCAGCGCGGTGACCGCGAAGCCCGCGAGCGCGGCCGACACGCAGCCGGCCATGCTGCTGCTCTCGAACAGCACGCGGAACGGCCGCAGCGCAGCGGCGAGTGCCGCGACGGCGGCTTCGCGATAGACGCACGGCTGCGGAAACAGCGCGAGCGGCACGTCGCCGCTGGCGTCGAGCGTGCGATCCGACGCGAACGCCCACACGAGCGGTTCTTCCCACAGCAGTTCGCCCGGCGTGTCGACCTGCCGGCATTGCTTGCCGAACACGACGTCGAGCCGTCCGAGCGTCTGCTCGCGCAGCAGCGACGCGGTGATCCCGACCTTCAGCTCGATCGACGTGCGCGGGTGGCGGTCGCGAAACGTGCGCAGCACGTGCGGCAGCCACGCACCCGCGAAATCCTCCGATGCGCCGACCCGCAGCGGCCCGTGCGCCGGCGCGCCGCGCAGCCTCGCGCGCACTTCGCGCTCCATGTCGACGATGTTGCGTGCATAGGCGTACAGCGTGTCGCCGGCCGGCGTGAGCGCGATGCGACGGGTGGTGCGCGCGAGCAGCACCGTGCCGGCTGCCTGTTCGAGCCGCTTGATGTGGCCGCTGACGGCGGACGGCGTCAGCGCGAGCCGTTCCGCGGCCGGCGCGAACCCGCGGCTGTCGACGACTTCGAGGAAGGTACGCAGCAGCGTGATGTCGAGCGAGGTCGACGCAGGATCGGTCAGCGGTTCCATGGATCAATTCAACGTGATACTCGAAGAATGAATCATGATACTCCGTGAATCGTGATGAAATGGCGGCCTACCATCGTGCACTCGGATCGACCCAACGGAGTGCACGATGACGACCTATGCGCATGCGACGACCGCGTCGCTCGACGTTGCCTACCTCGAATGGAATCCGCGCGGCGAGCGCGTGGCCGTGCTGCTGCATGGCTGGCCGGACAGCCCGGTCGGCTGGGAGGCGGTTGCGGCGAGGCTCGCCGCGCACGGCTGCCGCGTGCTCGCGCCCGCGCTGCGCGGTTTTGCCCCGACCCGCTTTCGCGATGCGTCCGTGCCGCGCAGCGGCCAACTCGCGGCGCTCGGGCGCGACCTGCTCGACTTCGTCGATGCGCTCGGCCTCGAGCGGCCCGTGCTGGTCGGGCACGACTGGGGTGCGCGGGCGGCCGCGAACGCGTGCGGGCTGCGTGAAGGCGCCGCATCGCATCTCGTGATGCTGTCGGTCGGGTACGGCACCAACGATCCCGGGCAGCCGCTGTCGCTGCAGCAGGCGCGCAACTACTGGTATCACTGGTTCATGGCGACGCCGCGCGGCGAGCAGGCGTTGCGCGACGATCGCCGCGCGTTTGCCCGCCTGATGTGGGACACGTGGTCGCCGCCAGGCTGGTATCGCGACAGCGATTTCGAGGCGGCCGCCGCCGCGTTCGACGGGCCCGACTGGATCGACGTCGTCCTGCATTCGTACCGGCATCGATGGGGATTCGCACCGGGCACGCCGGCCCATGCCGACGACGATGCGCGGCTGAATCCCGCACCGGTGCTGGCGCTGCCGACGCTCGTACTGCACGGCGGCGCGGACACCTGCAATCATCCGGACAGCTCGGCCGGCCGCGAGAGGTTCTTTGCGGGGCGCTACGCGCGCCAGGTGCTGGACGGTGTCGGCCACTTTCCGCAGCGCGAGGCGCCGGCGGCGGTCGCCGACGCGATCCTCGGGTTCTGCGAGCCAGGCCGAGGCGCGCTGGCGTGACCGGCGCACGGTGGATCAGCCGCCGACGCGGGACGCGAGCAGGTCGGCGAGGCCGATGTTCCTGAACATCTCGCGGCGAATGCGATCGCCGACGCGGAACACTTCCTCCGCACCGTCCTGCGACGGATCGACGAACACGCGGTACGGGCGCTTGCCGGCCGGGGCGGCGACGCGTAGACGGTATGGCCGGCGCGGGCGAGCGCCTGGGCCGTCAGCAGGCCGAAGCCGCTGGACGCGCCCGTGACGAGAATGACTTCCTTCATGGACGCTCTCCGCTAAGCGGTGGGCGTGGCAGGCGGCCGGTCAGCACATGCCGCCGTTGGCACGCAGGACCTGGCCGTTGACCCATGCGCCGTCCGGGCCGGCGAGGAAGGCGACCACGCGCGCGATGTCGTCGGGCTGGCCGAGTCGCTCGAGTGGATTCAGCTTTGCGAGCCGGTCGACGAGTTCGGGGCTCTTGCCCTGCAGGAACAACTCGGTCGCGACCGGCCCCGGCGCGACGGCGTTCACGCTGATGCCGCGGCCGCGCATCTCCTGCGCGAGCACCTGCGTCAGGCTTTCGACCGCCGCCTTGCTGGCGACGTACACACCGTAAGTCGGCATGCGCATGCCGATCACGCTGGTCGACAGGTTGATGATGCGTCCGCCGTCGCGCACCCGCCTGGCCGCTTCGCGGCAGACGTTGAACGTGCCTTTCACGTTGATGGTGATCGTTTCGTCGAAGAGCGCATCGTCGCAGTCGGCGATGGTCGCCAGCTTCATCACGCCCGCGGAGTTGACCACCACATCCAGACCGCCGAATGCTTGTTGTGCGGCGTCGAACAGCGCGGCCACGGCCGCCGGATCGGCGACGTTCGCCTGCACCGCGATAGCATGGCCGCCGCCGGCGACGATCGCGTCGACCACTTCCTGCGCGGGGCCGGCGCCGCCCGCATAGTTCACGACGACCCTGAAACCGTCGCGGGCGAGACGGCGGGCGATTTCCGCACCGATGCCGCGCGACGAGCCCGTGACGAGGGCGACCTGTTCCGATGTACTCATGTCCTGCTCCTTGGTTCGTGAGTGCCGTGCGATCCGGCGACAGGACTAATGTAGGCTTCCTCGATCAATAAAAATAATGAATAATGATCAGATCAAGAATGACTAAAAGTATGTCTCATGGCATTCGACAGCAGGCTGTTGAGCGGGATCGGCGTGCTCTCGGCGGTGATCGAGGCCGGCACCTTCGCGCGCGCCGGCGAGGCGATGGGGTTGACGCAGCCGGCGGTGAGCCGTGCCGTGGCCCGGCTGGAGGAGCGCGTCGGCATCCGGATCTTCAACCGCACGGCCCGTGCGATCACGCTGACCGACGAAGGGCGGCGCTTCTATGA
Organism: Burkholderia sp. HI4860; assembly: GCF_002223045.2. NCBI lineage: Bacteria > Pseudomonadati > Pseudomonadota > Betaproteobacteria > Burkholderiales > Burkholderiaceae > Burkholderia > Burkholderia sp. HI4860. The sequence goes on from NZ_NKFO02000003.1 coordinate 2,680,124, forward strand.
AGCGGTCGCGCCGCTGCTGGCCGGCATCGAGGACGCGGCGATCGACGCCGGCCAGTCGAAGGCGCGTGTCAGGGGGCGGCTGCGCGTCAACGTCGACGCGACTTTCGGCCACTACGTGCTGGCCCCGAAGATGGCCGAGTTTCTCGACCGCTTTCCCGACCTGTCCGTCGAGATCAACGTGCGCGACCGGATGGGGGACCTCGTCGCCGACGGGTTCGACTTGGCGGTGCGGTTCGGCATTCCGGAGCCTTCGTCATACCGTGCGCGGCTGCTGCTGGAAACGCGCGTGCTGACCTGCGCGTCGGCGGCCTATGTCGCGCGTCACGGCCAACCGCGGCACCCGCGGGATCTCGCGAGCGGGCATCGCTGCGTGCTGATCCGCGATCCGGTGACGGGGCGCCCGTTCGAATGGGCGTTTCATCGCGGCAAGGAGGTGGTGCCGTTCGATGCCGCCGGCCGGCTGATGGTCAACGATACGGGCATGCTGCTCGGCGCGTGCCTGGGCGGCGCGGGAATTGCCCAGCTGCTGGAACTCTACGCGCGCGACATCCTTGCCGACGGGCGGCTGGTGCTGCTGCTGCCGGAATGGGCGGACGAGACGTTTCCGCTCTACGCATATCACCACGCGTCCAATCTCGTTTCCGCGAAGGTGCGCGTGTTTCTCGACTTCGTGCGGGCGTTGATGGCCTGAGCCTGAACTCGGCTCGACGTGCCGACGATGGCCTTCCCGTCGATTCATTCGGTGCGATGCGGAATGCTGTCCGGGAACGGATAGGGCGCGTGCGGGCCCGGCCAGTCGGGCACCGGCGGCGCGGTCAGGATGTCGCAGCCGGCCAGCATGATCGACAGCACCAGGGCGAGCGCGCGGCGGCAGAGCGGAGATGAAATCGGGCGCATGGACATGGCGAGCCTCCGTGCCGCGCATCCTCATGACGCTTGGACTGTTGCACGGGGGCACGCGTTGCGGTGCGCGGCAAAAACAAAAAACCCGCGAAGCGGCGAGCTTGCGCGGGTTTCGGAAGGCGCAGCGCTTCACGCTGCGAGAATGCTGGTGCCCAGGGCCGGAATCGAACCGGCACGCCTTGCGGCGGGGGATTTTGAGTCCCCTGCGTCTACCAATTTCACCACCTGGGCTTGATCCTGGCCGCGCATGCGATGGTGCGCGGCGAAACGCGGATTATGTCCGAAATCCTGCCGCCGGGCAAGCTGCCCGGTTGGGGGCCGCATAGGTCACTGACTGAGGTAGACGAACCGGCCCTGCTTGACGATCCCCATCACGCTCGCACGCTGGTCGAGCCCCACATGATCCTTGTCGCTCGTGTTGACGACGCCGTTCGGCACGACCAGCTCGTGCGCGCGTTCCAGCTCGCGCCGCAGCGCCGCGCGGAACGCGGGTGTGCCGGGCTGGGCGGCCTTCAGCGCGCGGCCGACCGCGTCGGCGAGGCGCGGGTAGACGCCCGCCGCGTCGCCCGCGAACTGCGTGACCGTGCCGGCGCCGTACTTCGCTTCGTACGCGTCGACGAACGCGAGCGCGGCCTTGCGGGCCGGGTGATCGGCCGGCAGCGTGCGCGCGACGACCACCGGCTGGGTCGGGAACAGCGTTCCGTCGACGTCCTTGCCGCCCAGCTTGATGAATTCCGGTGTCGCGATCCCGTGCGTCTGGTAGACCGGGCCCTTGTAGCCGCGCTCGATCAGCGTGCGCTGCGGCAGCACGGCCGGCGTGCCCGAGCCCGCGATCAGGATCGCGTCGGGTTTCGCCGCGATCAGCTTCAGCGCCTGGCCCGTGACGCTCGCGTCGGTGCGGTTGAAGCGCTCGGTCGCGACCACGCGGATCTTGCGCAGGTCCGCGAAGCGCGTGAACTCGTTCAGCCAGCTGTCACCGTAGCTGTCCGCGAAGCCGATGAAGCCGACCGTTTTCACGCCGTGGTTCGCCATATGGCGCGTCATCACGTCGGCCATCGCGCGGTCGCTCTGCGCCATCTTGAACGCCCAGGTCCGCGCGCCTTCCTGCGGCTCGACGATCGCGCCGGAGCCGACCAGCGTGATCATCGGCGTCTGCCCGGCGGCCACCGCATCGAGCGCCGCGAGCGCGGCCGGCGTGATGTTCGGCCCGACCACGACGTCGACATGATCCTCGTCGACCAGCTTGCGGATGTTTCGCACCGCGGTGCCCGGGTCGGACGCATCGTCGAGCACCGTCACCTGCACCGGCTGCCCTGCGATCGTCTTCGGCCACATCAGGATCGCATTCTTGCTCGTGATGCCGATCGCGGCGGCCGGGCCGGTCGACGACAGGTCGACGCCGACCTTCAGGTCGGCATGCGCGGCGGCGCAGGCCAGCACGAGGGCGCCGGCAGTGGCGCGGCGCAACAGGGCGGGAAGCGTCATGCGGAATTCTCCGTCGGACAGCAAAAAGGGGCGCGATGTGCGCCCCCGTGTTTATACACGCCGCTCAGAGTTCGTACGATTCGGATTCGCCCTTGAGCGCCTGCTCGATCAGCTTGCGGTTCAGCGTCGGCGACAGCAGTTCGACCAGCGTATACACGTAGCTGCGCAGGTAGGCGCCCTGCTTGAGCGCGACGCGCGTCACGTTGCTGCCGAACAGGTGGCCGACCGGGATCAGCCGCAGGCCGCGGTCGCGCTCGGGATTGAACGCGATGTCGGCCATGATGCCGACGCCGAGGCCGAGCTCGACGTAGGTCTTGATCACGTCGGCGTCGATCGCCTCGAGCACGATGTCCGGCGACAGCCCGCGCAGCGCGAACGCATGGTTGATCTTCTTGCGGCCCGCGAACGCGTCGTCGTACGTGATCAGCGGGTACTGCGCGAGATCGTCGAGCGTGACCGGCTTGCGCTCGAGCAGCGGATGGTCGGCCGGTACGACGGCCGCGTGGTGCCACTGGAAGCAGGGCAGCGACACGAGTTCCTTGTAGTCGGAGATCGCCTCGGTCGCGATCGCGAGATCGGCCTGGTCGTGGATCACCATCTCGGCCACCTGCGTCGGGCTGCCCTGCAGGATCGACAGGTGCACCTTCGGGAAGCGCTTCTTGAACTCGGCGATCGCGGCCGGCAACGAGTAGCGGGCCTGCGTATGGGTCGCGGCGATGGTCAGGTTGCCCTGATCCTGCGCGGCATAATCCTTCCCGACCCTTTTAAGGCTTTCAACCTCCTGGAGAATCCGCTCGACCGACGCGAGGATGATCCGGCCCGGCTCGGTGAGCGAGCGCACGCGCTTGCCGTGCCGCGTGAAGATCTCGACGCCCAGCTCGTCCTCGAGCTCGATGATCGCCTTCGATACCCCCGGTTGCGACGTGTAGAGCGCCTTGGCGGCTTCGGTGAGGTTGAAATTCTGCCGGACGGCCTCGCGCACGAAGCGAAATTGGTGCAGGTTCATTTATAACCCTTCCGCATATCAACAGAATTTTTTAGTCGTTTGAAATATAAGGCGAGTTTATTACGATTCACCGGAGTTTTTCAAATATGGATATCTGTTTTCGTCATTAGCAATCCAGCCGGGCAGCGGAAGGCCGGCGATAGCGGCGGAACGGAGATTCGGGCGCGACGTGGCTAGGACGTCGCGCGGTCACCACGAAAACCCTGGGGTCCCCGAATGTATCAGTACGACCAATACGACCAGACGATCGTCGACGAGCGTGTCGCGCAGTACCGCGATCAGGTGCGCCGCCGGCTGTCGGGCGAGTTGAGCGAAGACGAGTTCCGTCCGCTGCGCCTGCAGAACGGCCTGTACATGCAGCGCCACGCGTACATGCACCGTATCGCGATTCCGTACGGCAACCTGCGCAGCGACCAGCTCCGGATGCTGGCGCGCATTGCCCGCGAACACGACCGCGGCTACGGTCACTTCTCGACCCGCTCGAACATCCAGTTCAACTGGATCAAGCTGGAAGAAACGCCCGAGATCCTCGCGAAGCTCGCGTCGGTGCAGATGCACGGCATCCAGACGTCGGGCAACTGCATCCGCAACATCACGGCCGACCAGTTCGCCGGCGTCGCGCAGGACGAGGAGATCGATCCGCGTCCGTGGTCGGAAATCCTGCGTCAGTGGTCGACGTTCCATCCCGAATTCGCCTGGCTGCCGCGCAAGTTCAAGATCGCGGTGTCGGGCTCGAAGGACGACCGTGCGGCCGTGCAGATCCACGACCTCGGCGTGTACCTGAAGAAGAACGCGCAGGGCGAAGTGGTCGCGAGCATCCTCGCGGGCGGCGGCCTCGGCCGTACGCCGATCATCGGCGCGGTGATCAAGGAAGACCTGCCGTGGCAGCACCTGCTCACCTATTGCGAAGCCGTGCTGCGCGTGTACAACCGTTACGGCCGCCGCGACAACCTGTACAAGGCGCGCATCAAGATCCTCGTGAAGGCGTTGTCGCCCGCGAAGTTCGCGCAGCAGGTCGAGGAAGAGTGGCAGCACCTGAAGGACGGCCCGTCGACGCTCACGCAGGCGGAAGTCGACCGCGTGTCGCAGTACTTCCAGCCGCCCGTCTACGAGAAGCTGCCCGATACCGACGCGTCGTTCGAACAGCACCTGCTCGAGAACAAGGCGTTCGCGCGCTGGGTCGAGCGTAATGTCGCCCCACACAAGGTGGCCGGCTATGCCGCCGTCACGCTGTCGCTGAAGGATCACCGTGTCGCGCCGGGTGACGCGACCGACCAGCAGATGGAGCTGGTGGCCGACTGGGCCGACGCTTACTCGTTCGGCGAGCTGCGCGTGTCGCACGAGCAGAACCTGATTCTCGCGAACGTGAAGAAGCGCGACCTGTTCGCCCTGTGGGAAAAGGCGAAGGCAGCCGGTTTCGCGACGCCGAACATCGGCCTGCTGACCGACATCATCGCGTGCCCGGGCGGCGACTTCTGCTCGCTCGCGAACGCGAAGTCGATCCCGATCGCGCTGGCGATCCAGCAGCGCTTCGACGATCTCGACTATGTGTACGACCTCGGCGACCTGTCGCTGAACATTTCCGGTTGCATGAACTCGTGCGGTCACCACCACGTCGGCAACATCGGCATCCTCGGCGTCGACAAGGACGGCGCCGAGTGGTACCAGGTGTCGCTCGGCGGCGAGCAGGGCACGGGCCGGAACGGCGCGCGCCTCGGCCGCGTGATCGGGCCGTCGTTCTCGGCGGAGGAAGTGCCCGACGTGATCGCGAAGCTGATCGACACGTTCGTCGAATCGCGCATCGACGGCGAGCGCTTCGTCGACACGTACGACCGCATCGGCATCGCGCCGTTCAAGGAGCGCGTGTATGCGGCGCGCCAGGCAGTGAACGCGTAAACAACCGGGTAGAAGGAATTAGCAGATGGCTTCGATTATCAAGAACCGCGCAGTGATCGACGATGCATGGCAGGTCGTGCGCGCGGCGGAAGACGGTGCACTGCCCGCGGTCGACGCGTTGCCGGCCGGCAAGGTGCTGGTGCCGTTCGCGTTGTGGCAGGCCGAGCGCGCGGCGCTCGTCGCCGCGAAGACGAAGGACGAGCTCGGCGTGTGGCTCGCACCGGACAGCGAGCCGGCCGATCTCGTGGCCGATTTCGGCGCGATTGCGCTGATCGCGGTCGATTTCCCGCGCTTCGCGGACGGCCGCGGCTACAGCATCGCGCGCCTGCTGCGCGAGCGCCACGGCTGGACGGGTGAACTGCGCGCGATCGGCGACGTGCTGCGCGACCAGTTGCTGTACATGTCGCGTTGCGGCTTCGACGCCTACGCGGTGCGTGCCGACAAGGACATCCACGACGCGCTGAATGCGTTCACGGAATTCACGCAGCGTTACCAGGGCGCGTTCGACCAGCCCGAACCGCTGTTCCGCCGCCGCGCGGCGGCGGCACAAGCGAAGGTGAACGCATGAGCACCGCGACCGCCACCGCGCTGACGCCGGAACTCGCCGCGAAGGTCGAGCGCCTCGATGCGCTGCTCGCGCAGATCGGTGCCCGTCACGAGAAGGTGAAGTTCGCGAGCAGCCTCGCGGCGGAAGACATGCTGCTGACGCATGCGATCCTGTCGAAGGGCGTGCGGATCGGCATCTTCTCGCTGAACACGGGCCGCCTGCACGCGGAAACGCTCGGCATGATCGACCGTGTGCGCGAGCGCTACGGCTACGAGATCGAGCAGTTCCATCCGCAGCAGGACGCGGTCGACCAGTATGTCGCCGAGCACGGCCTGAATGCGTTCTACGAGAGCGTCGAGCTGCGCAAGTCGTGCTGCCACATCCGCAAGGTCGAGCCGTTGAACCGCGCGCTGTCGGACGTCGGCGCATGGGTCACCGGCCAGCGCCGCGAGCAGTCGGTCACGCGTGCGGAGCTGCACGAGGAAGAGCAGGACGAAGCGCGCGGGATCGCGAAGTACAACCCGCTCGCCGACTGGACGGAAAGCGACGTGTGGGCGTACCTTAATGCGTTTGACGTGCCGGTGAATCCGCTGCATGCGCGCGGCTACCCGAGCATCGGATGCGAGCCGTGTACGCGGGCGATCCGTCCCGGCGAGGACAGCCGCGCGGGCCGCTGGTGGTGGGAGTCGCGCGATACGAAGGAATGCGGCTTGCACATCACGACGATCACGCCGATTCCCGCGGACGCCGCTGCCGGCGCCACGCACTGAAAGCCTGACAAGAAACTGAATATTGCGCCGCCTGCGACAGCGGGCGGCACGAACCCAGAAGAGAAGGACTGAAATCATGAGCACGACGCTCGAGCAATCCGCCTTTGCCCCGCCCGCCGGTGCCGACAACCGCATGGGCCACCTCGACTGGCTCGAAGCCGAGTCGATCCACATCCTGCGCGAACTGGTCGCTGAATGCAGCAAGCCGGCGCTGTTGTTCTCGGGCGGCAAGGATTCGGTCGTCGTGCTGCATCTGGCGCTGAAGGCATTCGGCCTCGGCGCGAACCGCAAGACGACGCTGCCGTTCCCGCTCGTGCACATCGATACGGGCCACAACTACGAAGAAGTGATCGACTTCCGCGATCGCCGCGCGCAAGAGCTCGGCGCCGAGCTGGTCGTCGGCCACGTCGAGGATTCGATCAAGCGCGGCACGGTCGTGCTGCGCCGCGAAACCGATTCGCGCAATGCCGCGCAGGCCGTCACGCTGCTCGAGACGATCGAGCAGCACGGCTACACGGCGCTGATCGGCGGCGCGCGCCGCGACGAAGAGAAGGCGCGTGCGAAGGAACGCATCTTCTCGTTCCGCGACGAATTCGGCCAGTGGGATCCGAAGGCGCAGCGCCCGGAACTGTGGAGCCTGTACAACGCCCGCCTGCACAAGGGCGAGCACCTGCGCGTGTTCCCGATCTCGAACTGGACCGAGCTCGACGTGTGGCAGTACATCGCGCGCGAGAACCTCGAATTGCCGTCGATCTATTACGCGCACCAGCGCGAGATCGTGCGCCGCAACGGGCTGCTCGTGCCCGTCACGCCGCTCACGCCGATGCGTGACGGCGAGACGAGCGAGCTCGCGCAGGTGCGCTTCCGCACGGTCGGTGACATCTCCTGCACGTGCCCGGTCGAGAGCGACGCGGACGACGTCGAGAAGATCATCGCCGAGACGGCGGTGACCGAGATCACCGAGCGCGGCGCGACCCGGATGGACGACCAGGCCTCCGAAGCCGCGATGGAACAGCGCAAGAAGCAAGGTTATTTCTGAAGCACACGAGGACATTCACATCATGAGCATCATCGAGAACACCGAAGACCTCGGCGTGCTGCGCTTCATTACCGCAGGCAGCGTCGACGACGGCAAGAGCACGCTGATCGGCCGCCTGCTGTACGACAGCAAGGCCGTGCTGTCCGACCAGCTGTCCGCGCTGTCGCGTGCGAAGAACAAGCGCACGGTCGGCGACGAGCTCGACCTCGCGCTGCTGACCGACGGCCTCGAAGCCGAGCGCGAGCAGGGCATCACGATCGACGTCGCGTACCGCTACTTCGCGACCGCGAAGCGCAAGTTCATCATCGCCGATACGCCGGGCCACGAGCAGTACACGCGCAACATGGTGACGGGCGCATCGACCGCGCACGCGGCAATCGTGTTGATCGACGCGACGCGCATCACGGTCGAGAACGGTGTCGTGCAACTCCTGCCGCAGACCAAGCGCCACAGCGCGATCGTCAAGCTGCTCGGGCTGCAGCACGTGATCGTCGCGATCAACAAGATGGACCTGGTCGACTACAGCGAAGCGCGCTTCAACGAGATCCGCGACGCGTACGTCACGCTCGCGAAGCAGCTCGGCCTGAATGACGTGCGCTTCGTGCCGGTGTCGGCGCTGAAGGGCGACAACATCGTCGGCGCGAGCGAGCGCATGCCGTGGTACGCGGGCGAACCGCTGCTCGACGTGCTTGAATCGCTGCCGGTCGAGACGCAGGCGCATGACGCGCTGCGCTTCCCGGTGCAATGGGTCGCGCGCCAGGACGGCAGCTCGGCCGACGATTTCCGCGGCTATATGGGCCGGATCGAGTCGGGCGAAGTGAAGGTCGGCGACGAGATCGTCGTGCTGCCGTCGAACCGCACGGCGACGGTCGCCGAGATCGTCGCGCCGGTGCCGGGCGGCACCGCGTCCGTGCCGCACGCATTCGCGGGCCAGACCGTGACGATCCGCCTCGCGGAAGACGTCGACGTGTCGCGCGGCGACATGTTCGTCACGTCCGGCGAGCCGGTCGAGCCGGCGAAGAAGCTCGAAGCCGATCTGTGCTGGTTCGACGAGACGCCGCTGTCGCCGCAGCGCAAATACCTGCTGAAGCAGACCACCAGCACGGTGTTCGCGAAGATCGGCGGCGTCAAGCAGGTGCTCGACGTGCACACGCTGTCGCACGCGACCGACCGTCACGATCTGAAGATGAACGACATCGGCCGCGTCGCGCTGACGCTGCAGAAGCCGATCGTGTGCGACACGTACGACGCGCATCCGGGTACCGGTGCGTTCGTGCTGATCGACGAGGCGACGCATCACACGGTCGCCGCAGGGATGATCCGGGCGTTCTCGGCATGACCGGGCAACCGCGCCGCTTCGCGGCGGCGCGGGCCGGAGCCGACGCCCGCTGGAAGGCGAAGCGACAAACATGGGCAAGGTGTATCTGATCGGAGCAGGGCCGGGCGCGGCCGACCTCATCACGGTGCGCGGCGCGCGGCTGCTCGAGCAGGCGGACGTCGTGCTGCACGACGCGCTCGTCGAGCCCGCGATGCTCGACTACGCGCCGAATGCGCGCCGGATCGCCGTCGGCAAGCGCTGCGGGCAGCGCTCGACCGCGCAGCACTTCATCAACAAGCAGATCGTCGATGCGGCACGCGAGCATGCGTGCGTCGTGCGGCTGAAGGGCGGCGACCCGATGCTGTTCGGTCGCGCCGAAGAGGAGATGCGCGCGCTGGAAGCGGCCGGCATCGACTACGAGGTCGTGCCGGGCATCACCGCGGCGCTGGCCGGCGCGGCGACGCTGAAGCGTTCGCTGACGTTGCGCGGCGTGTCGCGCAGCGTCGCGTTCGCGACGCACAGCCGCGCGCCGGGCAGCGACGAGATTCGCGAAGCCGCGCGCGCCGATTCGATCGTCTATTACATGGGCCGCGACAGCGCGCCCGGCATCGCGCAGGAACTGATCGACGCGGGCCGTGCGCCGGCGACGCCGGTGGCGATCGTCGAGGCGTGCAGCACCGCGCGCGAACGCACGCTGACGCTGACGCTTGGGCAGATGGCGGCGGGCGACGCGCAGGCGTGGCTCGATCCTGCGGAACCGAGCCTGCTGATGATCGGCGATGCGTTCGCCGAGCGCGCGGGGCAGGCGAAAGCGGGCGATGCGCTGCGAAATGCGGCCTGAGCGGAATCCGGCTGGAGTCCCAAATGAAAAGCGCTGGCGGAAGCCGGCGCTTTTTCTTTGTGGGCCGTGACGGCGTGATTTACGCGTCGTCGCCGATCTGGCCGATGCAGTAGCGCGCGATCGCGTCGAGCACGCCGTCGTCTTCGCCGACGGCCGTCGCGCAGCGGATCTCGACACCCGGATGCACGGCGCGGCACGCGTCGACGAGCTGCGGCAGGTCGCGGCGGACATGGCCGCCCTGGCCGAAGAACACGGGCACCACGGTGATGTGCGTGCAGCCGGCCGCGACCTGCTCGGCGACCGCGTCACCAAGCGACGGCGTCATCAGTTCGAGAAACGCGAGCGACACATGCGCGGCGGGGGAGGGGGCGCCGCGCAGCCGCGCGGCGAGCCGTTCGAACGGCTCGGCCCAGCGCGGGTCACGCGCGCCGTGGCCGAACAGGATGATGCCGTGCGAACTCATGTCGAACCCTCCGTCGTGACGCGGCGCTCAGTGCCGGTCGACCCACTTGAGCGCGAACAGGCCGAGCGCGAGATAGATCAGGCCCGGCGTCGCCGCGGTGAGCGGCGCGGGCCACGTGTTCAGCGTGCCGATGTGCGAGAACAGCGTGTTGAGGAGCTGGAAGCTCATGCCGAGCATGATGCCGCCGAACACCTTCACGCCGACCACGCCGGCACGCGTGTGCAGGTACGCGAACGGCAGCGACAGCACGAGCATCACGAACACCGCGAACGGATACAGCAGCTTGCGCCACAGCGCGATGTCGTAGCGCTGCGTGTCCTGCTGGTTCTCGCGCAAATGCTGGATGTAGCGGAACAGGTTGATGATCGACATGCGATCGGGCGACACGAGCAGCACCGACAGGATCTGTGGCGTCAGGTCCGAGCGCAGCCGGTATTCGGGCAGCGATACCTGCTGCGACCGGTACACGGGGTTCAGCGCGTCGGCCGGCTGGCCGGCGATCGGCTTGATCGGCGTCAGCTCGGTTTCGTTGACGCCCTTCAGCAGCCAGTGGCCGGGCGGCTCGTAGCGGCCCGTCTGCGCGATCCGCACGTTGCGCAGCTGGAATTTCGAATCGAATTCGTAGATGCGCACGTTGCTGATCGTCGAGTCGGGCGACAGGCTGCCGACGTTGACGAAGCGCGTGACCTGCTCGCCGTTTTCACGGGCCGCGAGCGTGTCCTTCACCCACACGCCCGACTGGAAGTTCGACGACACCGATGCACCGAGCGCCTGCAGCCGCACGCGTTCGGACAGCTGGTCGGCGTACGGGCCGACGAATTCGCCGATCAGGTAGGTGACGATCACGAGCGGCACGCCGATCTTCAGCAGCGAGCGCAGCGCCTGGTTGGTCGCGAGGCCCGACACGCGGAAGATCGTGAATTCCGAGTTCGCGGCCATCTGCGCGAACACGTAGATCGCGCTGATCAGCGCGGCGACCGGGATGATTTCGTAGAAGCGCGACGGGGTCTGCAGCGCGACGCGCAGCACCGCGTAGCCGAACTTGTAGTTGCCGTGCCCGACCGAGTTCAGTTCGCTGATCAGGTCGAAGAAGAAGAACAGGCCCGAGAACGCGAACAGGATGAAGACGAACGTGACGTAGATCTGTCGCGCGAAGTACTTTTCATAGAGCCGCATCGATCATGCTCCCGAGCGGCCGAACAGCGCGCGTGTAAACAGCGGACGATTGCGCACGCGCAACCAGAAGATGAACGCGACGATCGCCGCGACGACCAGATGCAGGCCGACGAGACCGACGCCGAACGACATCTTGCCCTGCTCGATCTGCGACTGCACGACGTTCAGCAGGTTCGAGTACGTGAGGTAGATCAGCACGGCCATCACGAGGTTGATCGTGCGGCTGCGGCGCGGGTTCTGGTACGACAGCGGGATGCCGAGCACCATCAGGTTGATCGCGATCAGCGGCAGCCCCGCGCGCCACGCGAATTCCGCGAGGTTGTCGTTCGTCGGGTTGCGCAGCAGGTCCGGGGTCGGCGTGCTGTTGGTGGTCTGCACGTTGGTGACCGGGGTGCTCGTGATCTTCACGCCATAGCGCTCGAACTCCATGATCTTGAAGTTCGGCTGGCCGGGCGTGCCGTCGTAGCGGCGGCCGTCCTCCAGGACGACGAAGCGGCTGCCGTCGCGCGTTTCCGTGTGCCCCGTCTGCGACACGACCACGTTGACCTTGCCGTTCTCGGTCGAGGTCACGAACACGTTCTGCACCTTGCTCTGGTCGGGCGTCATCTTCTCGATGAAGAACACGCGGTGGTTCGACGCCGATTCGCGGAACTGGCCCGGCGCGAGCAGCGAGATCTCGTCGCGCTGCTGGAAGCGCGCCTTGATCATCTTGCTTTGCTGGTTCGACCACGGCCAGCCGACGAACGCGAAGAAGGCGATCAGCAGGATGATCGGCGTGGCGAACACGCCGATCGGCTTGATGAGGCGCGTGAGGCTCACGCCGGACGCGAGCCACACGACCATTTCGGAGTCCCGGTACCACCGGGTCAGCACGAACAGGATCGACACGAACAGCGTGACGACGAGCATCACGGCGAGGTAGCCGATCACCGTGAGGCCGATCAGCACGAGGACGTCCCGCGGATCGATTTCACCGGACGCGGCGTAGCCGACGATGCGGATCATCATCGTCGTGAGCATGATCGTGAGCAGCACCATGAACACGGCGCCAGCCGTATACGCAAGCTCGCGCTGGAGGGAGCGTTCGAAGATCATTCTTGATGAGAAGAGGGCGGGAGGCTGCGCACGCGTGGTGGAGCGCTCGCGCCGCCACGGGAAAAATAGCGGATAATTGCGGCTTTCATCCTTAGCCCAGATTTTATCCGAGGACAAGCGCGATGGACTTTAGCATAAAAGGCTGTGATTGGAGCAAAGGCGAGGCGAAGGGGTTCCTGACCGGGAAGTCCGACTGCATCGTGCTCGGCATCTTCGAGGCGCAGACCCTGTCGGGCGCGGCGCTCGATATCGACACGGCCACCAAGGGGCTGATTTCGCGCGTGATCAAGGCCGGCGACATGGACGGCAAGCGCGGCAAGACGCTGTTCCTGCACGAAGTGTCGGGCATCGGCGCGTCGCGCGTGCTGCTCGTCGGCCTCGGCAAGCAGGATGCTTTCAATCAGAAAGCCTATAACGATGCCGTGACGGCCGCATGGCGCGCGCTGCTGGCGACCAAGGTCGTCCAGGTCACGTTCACGCTCGCGCAACTGCCGGTCGACGAGCGCAGCTCCGACTGGGGCGTGCGCGCGGCAATCCTCGCGCTGCGCAACGAGACCTACCGCTTCACGCAGATGAAGAGCAAGCCGGAGCCGGCGTCGCACACGCTCAAGCGTGTCGTGTTCAGCGTCGATCCGTCCGACGAAAAGGCCGCGAAGGTCGCGGTCAAGCAGGCCGTCGCGCTCGCGAACGGGATGGATCTCACCCGCGACCTCGGCAACCTGCCGGGCAACGTCTGCACGCCGACCTACCTCGGCAACACCGCGAAGAAGATCGCGAAGGATTGGGGCCTGAAGGCGGAAGTGCTCGGCCTCAAGCAGATCCAGGCGCTGAAGATGGGCTCGTTCCTGTCGGTCGCGCGCGCGTCGGTCGAGCCGCCGCAGTTCATCGTGCTGCACTACCAGGGCGCCGCCGCGAAGGCCGCGCCGGTCGTGCTGGTCGGCAAGGGCATCACGTTCGACACGGGCGGCATCTCGCTGAAGCCGGGCGAGGGCATGGACGAGATGAAGTACGACATGTGCGGCGCGGGTTCCGTGCTGGGCACGATGCGTGCGGTCGCCGAGATGGGCCTGAAGATCAACGTCGTCGCGATCGTGCCGACCTGCGAGAACATGCCGGGCGGCAACGCGACGAAGCCGGGCGACATCGTCACCAGCATGAAGGGCCTGACGATCGAGGTGCTGAACACCGACGCCGAAGGCCGTCTGATCCTGTGCGACGCGCTCACGTATGCCGAGCGCTTCAAGCCGGCTGCGGTGATCGACGTTGCCACGCTGACGGGCGCGTGCGTGATCGCGCTGGGCGGCCACAACAGCGGTCTGTTCTCGACGAACGACGCGCTCGCGGGCGAACTGCTCGACGCATCGCGCGAAGCGAACGACCCGGCATGGCGCATGCCGCTCGACGACGAGTACCAGGATCAGCTGAAGTCGAACTTCGCGGATCTCGCGAACATCGGCGGGCGCCCGGCCGGCGCCGTGACGGCCGCGTGCTTCCTGTCGCGCTTCACCGAGAGCTATCCGTGGGCCCACCTCGACATCGCGGGCACCGCATGGAAGGGTGGTGCGGCGAAGGGTGCGACGGGCCGTCCGGTGCCGCTGCTCGCGCAGTTCCTGATCGACCGCGCCGGCCAGTGATGGCGGTGTTGACGACGCTGCGGGTACGCGGGCAATGACGCGGATCGATTTCCACTCGAACGTCGGCGATTCGCTCGCGTACGCGTGCCGGCTGCTGCGCAAGGCCTACCTGGCCGGGCAGCCGGTCGTCGTGCTCGCCGAGCCCGCGCGCCTGCGCGCGCTCGACGAGCGGCTCTGGACGTTCTCGCCGCTCGATTTCATCCCGCATTGCGGTGTCGACAGCGAGCACGCAGCGGGCACGCCGATCGTGCTGGCCGCGGATCTCGACCGCGCGCCGCATCATCACGTGCTGCTGAACCTCGGCGCGGCCGTGCCCGCGCAGTTCGCCCGCTTCGAGCGCCTGCTCGAAGTGGTCGGCAATGCGCCGGACGAGCTGGCCGCGGGCCGCGACCGCTACCGGTTCTACCGCGACCGCGGCTACGCGCTGAACAACTACAAGCAGGGCAGCTAGCCGCAACCGTCAACGGAGTGTTCCCGTGACCGAAGCCGATTCATCCTCGATCCCGACGCTGACCGACGTGCTGGTGCCGGGCAAGCCGGTGCCGGCGCGCTCGCCCGCGCCCGACGCGCCGCAGCCGCCCGCCCGCGCGGCGATTCCGGTGCTCACCGACGTGGTCGCGCCGCCCGCCGTAGATGCGGCGCCGGCCGATTCCATCCAAAGTGAACGTGACCCCGATTCCGTCGTGGTCGAACGCGTGCCGACGCCGCACGTGCCGGCGGTCGAACTGCCGGGCGACGTGGCGACGGCTGCCGCGGCAGCGATGGGCGAGACCGATGCGCCGGCCGAACCCGGCGCCGCGGAGCACGTGGTCGCCGAAGATTCGGCGGCCATGCGTGCGCCGCTGCAATCGTCGCTGGCCGATAGCGATGCGACGCAACATGCGTTCGCTGCGGTGGCGCATGAGTCAGTGGGGCACGCCCGTGAAGCCCACATGCCGGAGGCCGTCGTACCAGTCGCTGCGCTGCAGCCTGAAGTGCCGGCTGCCGCAGCCGGGCTGACGCCGGAAGATGCGCAGCACATCGCCGAGCGCCTGCGCAATCGCCTGACGAACTATCTGACCGGGGAAGGGCGCGACGCGATCGAAGCCCGCTGTCGCGATGCGCTGCATGAGCACTCGGCCTGGCTGGTCGGCCAGATCACGCGCGAAGTGGCGTTGGCGCTGGAAACCGAGGTGATGGGCTGGGTCCGCGACGCGGTCGACGAAGAGATCGCACGGCGCCGCGCCGGTCATTCCGGCTAAGCAACGGGCGTTTCGCTGAAAAGCGGGGTGCGATCTCAGTAAAGGCCGGTGAGGCTACCGGCGGGGTACTGCGCGGGTGAGCCGGGCATGCCCGCCAGTCGGCGGAATCCGGCAGGTTGGCTAGTCGGCCCGGGCGTGCCGGTCAGCGCACCGACAGCACCCATTGCGCGAGCGTGTGGGCTTCGCTGTTCGTCAGTTGCGTATTGGCGGGCATCGGCACGCCGCCCCATACGCCGACGCTGCCTTTCACGATCGACTGGGCAAGGTAATCGACGGCGTCGCCGCGCGGCGCATACTTGCCGGCGATGTCGTGGAACGACGGGCCCATCAGCGGCTTGCCGATCGCGTGGCAGGCCATGCAGTTCTTGCGCTGAGCCAGCGCGAGCCCGTCGGCCTGGTCGGCGCGCGCCGCTGCCCCGCTGCCGATCAGCAGTGTGGCGAGCAGGACGCGCAATATCGAGTGTTTCATGCGGTTCTCCGCCGGCGGGGACGGCCGGCTACATGGTCCGCGCATTATAGAAGCAAAGGGAAAGCGCGTTTTGCGCGTTCCCCCGGCGGCCATGTTTATCGGGGTCGCATGTCTCGACGTGCCCGGATCAACCGGTGACGGCGCCCTGGTTCGCCGGGCGGGCGAGCGCCGCGAATTTCGCGAGCACGCCGCGCGTGTAGCGGGGCGCCGGCTGTTGCCATGCGGCGCGACGGCGCGCGAGTTCCGCGTCGTCGACGTTCAGTTGCAGCAGCAGTTGGTGCGCGTCGATCGTGATCGAGTCACCCTCTTGCACGAGCGCGATCGTGCCGCCGACGAACGCCTCGGGCGCGACGTGGCCGACCACCATCCCCCAGGTGCCGCCCGAGAAGCGGCCGTCGGTGATGAAGCCGACCGATTCGCCGAGCCCCTTGCCGATGATCGCCGACGTCGGCGCGAGCATTTCCGGCATGCCGGGGCCGCCCTTCGGGCCGAGGTAGCGCAGCACGAGGATGTCGCCGGCGCGGATCCGGTCGCCGAGAATCGCATCCATCGCGCTCTGCTCGTCGTCGAACACGCGTGCCGGGCCCGTGATCACCGGGTTCTTCAGGCCGGTGATCTTCGCGACCGCGCCGTCTTCCGCGAGATTGCCCTTCAGGATGGCGAGGTGGCCTTCCTTGTACAGCGCGCGGTTGATTGTGAAGATCACGTCCTGGTCCGCGCGCGGCACGCTCGGCACGTCCTTCAGTTCGTCGGCGAGCGTGCGGCCGGTGATCGTCATGCAGTCGCCGTGCAGCAGGCCCGCGTCGAGCAGGATCTTCAGCACCTGCGGAATCCCGCCGGCCCGGTGCAGGTCGGTCGCGACGTACTTCCCCGACGGCTTCAGGTCGCAGATCACGGGCACGCGCTTGCGGATGCGCTCGAAGTCCTCGATCGTCCAGTCGACCTCGGCCGCGTGCGCGATCGCGAGGTAGTGCAGCACCGCGTTGGTCGAGCCGCCCGTCGCCATGATCACCGACACCGCGTTCTCGATCGATTTCTTCGTGATGATGTCGCGCGGCTTCAGGTCGCGCTTCACGGCTTCGACGAGCACGCGCGCCGATTCGGCAGCCGAATCGACCTTCTCCTGGTCGGGGTTCGCCATCGTCGACGAGTACAGCAGCGACATCCCGAGCGCCTCGAACGACGAGCTCATCGTGTTCGCGGTGTACATTCCGCCGCACGACCCCGACGTCGGGCAGGCGTTCTGCTCGACGCCCTCGAAATCCTCCTGCGACATCCGGCCCGCGGTGAACTCGCCGACTGCCTCGAACGACGACACGATCGTCAGGTCCCGGCCTTTCCAGTTGCCGGGGCGGATCGTGCCGCCGTACACGTAGATGCCCGGCACGTTCAGGCGCGCGAGCGCGATCATCCCGCCCGGCATGTTCTTGTCGCACCCGCCGACGACCACCACGCCGTCCATCCATTGCCCCTGCACGCAGGTCTCGATGCAGTCGGCGATCACCTCGCGCGACACGAGCGAGTACTTCATGCCTTCGGTGCCCATCGACATGCCGTCCGAAATCGTCGGCGTGCCGAAGATCTGCGGGTTCGCATCGGCCGCCTTCACGGCCGCGACGGCCGCGTCCGACAGGCGCTGCAGGCCGGAATTGCACGGCGTGATCGTCGAATGGCCGTTCGCGATGCCGATCATCGGCTTGTCGAAATCGTCCTTCTGGTAGCCGAGGGCGTAATACATCGAGCGGTTCGGCGAGCGGGCCACGCCTTGCGTGATGTGCTTCGAGCGACGGTTGTAAGCCATGGGGGACTCCATCGTTGTCGGGGCAACGCCGTCGAGCGGCGCGCCGGTTCGGATCAATCAAGCATGGAGTGTCCGGATTGGGATGTCCAATATATTATTTGTCGCTTATTAAGTCGTTCTTCGAATGAGAAAGCCATGGCCGATCCGACTCCCGACCTGCGCCAGTGGCGCTATTTCGTGACCGTCGCCGACGAGCGCCATTTCGGCCGCGCGGCCGAACGCCTGTCGATGACGCAGCCGCCGCTGTCGCAGGCGATCCGTGCGCTCGAGGATGCGCTCGGCGTCGCGCTGTTCTCGCGCACCAAGCGCTCGGTGGCGCTGACGGCGGTCGGGGCGGCGCTGCTGCCGGACGTGCGCCGGCTGCTTGCAGCGGCCGATGCGTTGCCGCCGCTGGCGCGACGGCTCGCGCGCGGCGAGGCCGGCTCGCTGTCGCTCGCGTTCGTGTCGACCGCCGATTACGGGCTGCTGCCCGCGCTGCTGCGGGCGTTCGGCGCGCGCTATCCACAGGTGCGGCTGCAACTCACTGAGGCGACGAGCGACGTGCAGATCGACGAGCTCGTCGCGGGCCGCATCGACGCGGGGCTCGTCATTCCGCCCGTGCCGCCGCGCCACGCGGCCGGGCTGTCGTACCTGCCCGTCATGCGCGAGCCGCTGGTGGTGGCGATGCCGGCCGCGGCGAGCGAGGCGCCGGAAGACGTGCCCGTTCGTCTCGCCGAGGTTGCCGCGTTGCCGCTCGTGATCTTTCCGCGTCGTCTGGCGCCCGGCTTTTATGACATCATTACGGGCTGCTACGGCGCGGCGGGGGCAACGCCGCACATCGGCCAGGAGGCGATCCAGATGCAGACGATCGTCAGCCTCGTGTCGGCCGGCATGGGCGTCGCACTGGTGCCGCAATCGCTGCGTAACCTGCGGCGCACCGGCGTGGTCTACCGGCCGCTTGCCGATCACGCGCCGGTCGTCGAGACAGGCCTCGTGTGGCGCACCGGTGACGTGAGCCCCGTGCTGGCCGGCTTCATCGACGTCGTGCGCGCGCAGGGCCTCGCCTCGTGACGTGAACGATGACGCGCCGGTGCCGTCCAACGCGCGGTGCGGCGCGTTTGCGACGGCCGTACCGCATTCGAAAACTTCTTCGCTAACCCATGATCATTCACCCGAATTTCGACCCCGTTGCGATCCATCTCGGGCCGCTGGCCGTGCGCTGGTACGGGCTCATGTATCTCGTCGGCTTCATCGCGGCGATCGTCGTCGGCCGGATCCGGCTGAAGCTGCCGCACGTCGCGGCGCAGGGCTGGACCGCGAAGGACATCGACGACATGATGTTCTACGGCGTGCTCGGCACCGTGCTCGGCGGCCGGCTCGGCTATGTGCTGTTCTACAAGGCCGATTTCTACTTCTCGCATCCGCTCGACGTATTCAAGGTGTGGGAAGGCGGCATGTCGTTTCACGGCGGCTTCCTCGGCGTGACGCTCGCGATGATGCTGTTCGCGTGGCAGCGCAAGCGCCACTGGCTGCAGGTCACCGACTTCGTCGCGCCGATGGTGCCGACGGGGCTCGCGGCCGGCCGGCTCGGCAACTTCATCAACGGTGAGCTGTGGGGCCGCGTGACCGACCCTTCGGCACCGTGGGCGATGCTGTTCCCGGGCGCGATGCGCGACGATGCGGCATGGTTGCCGAAGCATCCGGAGCTCGTCGAAAAGTGGCATCTTGCCGACGTATTCATGCAATACCAGATGCTGCCGCGCCATCCTTCGCAGCTCTATGAAATCGCGCTCGAAGGCATCGCGCTGTTCTTCGCGCTGTTCTTCTTCGCGCGCAAGTCGCGGCCGATGGGCGCCGTGTCCGCGCTGTTCCTGATCGGCTACGGCCTCGCACGCTTCACGGTAGAGTTCGCACGCGAGCCCGACGACTTCCTCGGCCTGCTCGCGCTCGGCCTGTCGATGGGGCAGTGGCTGTCGTTGCCGATGATCCTCGCGGGCGTCGCGCTGATGGTCTGGGCGTATCGCCGCCGCGCGGCAAATGCCGCTGCGTGATGCGATGCCGATGCACGTGCGATCGGCGCGTGCATCGATACCCTGCAGGTAAACAAAACGCCGGCCCTCGGGCCGGCGTTTTTCATTTCGGACTGCCGTGCGCTGCGCGTTACTTCATCTGCACGGAGCCGTTGACGGTGACCGACACGGTGGCCTTGCCGCCTTCGACCGCGATCGGTGCGCTCATCTTCGCGCTGTCCATCGGCGCCGCGGCCATCGCCATCATGCGCGGGTACGGCTGTACGTTGCGGCCGCCGCCGACGTTCACGTCGCGGATCGTGTAGCTGCCGTAACCGAATGCCTTCGCGGCTTCGTCGGCGCGGGCGCGGAACGACTTGATCGCTTCGGTCGTCAGCTTCTGCTCGGCCGCGCGCTGCGCTTCGGGCGACAGCGAGAACTCGACGTTCGCGACCTGCATCAGGTTCGACAATTGACCCGCAAGCTTCGATGCGGCAGCGAAATCGCGCGATTCGAGCGCGACTTCAGTACGACCGCGCCATGCGGAGATCTTGCCGTCACGATCGGTGCTCGGGTACACGGAGAAGGCGCCCGTGTGGGCGGTGACGCCCGATACGCCCTTCGCCTGCGACAGCGCCGCATCGGCGCGCTGGTTCAATTGCGCGGTGAGGCTGCCCGGGTCCTTCGCCTGCTGCTCGTAGAACAGCGTGATGTGGATGATGTCCTGCGGCACGTCCGCGCTGGCCTGCGACGACAGCGACAGCACGCCTGCCGGCTCCGGAAAGTGCGGGTTCGCGGTTTGCGCGTGCGCGGCGGTCGACGCGAGCGTCAGCGCGGCGGGAACGGCGGCGGCAAGGGCGAGCGACAGCGCGAGTGCGGATTTCTTGGTCATTGTTGGACTCCTGGTGCGAGGGCGTGCACGCGGATTGCGCGTGCACGACGCGGGCGTACCGCGCGACGAAAAAAACGACAGCCGGCCGGATCGGCCGACAGCGGTTGCTTAGGCCACGCGAAAGTGCCGCGAGTTCCGTTGCGGCAGTGCATCCTGACCAGATTTGACCTTTGGCGTGCGCCTACTTCATCAGCTTTTCGGTGATGAAGCGCCATTCGGCGCGCGTGACCGGCGTGATCGACAGCCGGTTGCCGCGCGCGAGCACGCGCATGTCGGCGAGTTCGTCGTGTTCGCGCAGCGCCGCAAGCGGCACGAGCGGCGATTTTTTCACGAAGCGCACGTCGACGAGCAGCCAGCGCGGTGCTTCCCGAGTCGACTTCGGGTCGTAATAGGGGCTTGTCGGATCGAACTGCGTGGGGTCGGGGTAGGGCGTCGACGATACTTCGGCGATGCCCGCGATGCCCGGCTCGGGGCAGCTCGAGTGATAGAACAGCACGCCATCGCCGATCTTCATCGTGTCGCGCATGAAATTGCGCGCCTGATAGTTGCGCACGCCGGTCCACGGCAGCGAGCGCTGCGGTGCGTTGGCGAGATCGTCGATGCTTGCTTCGTCCGGTTCGGACTTCATCAGCCAGTATTGCATGGATCGTGATCGACGCAGAAAGAGGCTGCTACAAAAGAAAACGGCACCGGGCTTCGCCCGATGCCGTTGGATAGGCCCCCGCCTTGGCCGCTAGGCCGGCATCCTGAACCTGAGGTTCAGAATTGGTCGCAGTTAGCAGCACTTCGGGTACATCAGACAGAGTGACGCGCGCGCCCGTGCTACAAATTTCCGCAACCGTGCACATGGCATTGGTTCAAGGAATATATGACCTTGGCGAACCAGGCAGGGAAGCTGACTGAACTGTGATTCGATGCGCCAATTTGACCACCGTTGATCGCCGAGATCAAGGGGAATCGACGCATCGATTAAAACGTTACTGCGTCTCGTGCTGTGCGAGCACCGCGCCGAGCTGTTCGTTCATCTGGTGCATTGTACGACGGATTTCCTCCGCGGGAAATGCTTCACCGTGCCGCACGCTCGTTTGCAGCCGCAGCAATTCGGACGCGAGCGACAGCGCCGCCATCACGGCGATGCGATCGGTGCCGCGTACCGAGCTGTTCGAGCGGATTTTCGACATTTCGGCGTCGACGCGCGCGACCGCTTCGAGCAGCGCCGCTTCGGTCTCGGCCGAGCAGGCGAGCCGATAGGCCTGACCGAGAATCGAGACTTCGATCTGCTTGGTGCTCATGCATGTTCTCCATGGCTGGCCGCGTCATCGCCATCCGTACGCGCCTGCGCATCCAGCAGGTCGAGCTGGTTGTCGGCTTGCTCCGCATTTTTCGAGCGCGGCAGCTTTTCGAGAATCGCGTTCAGTTTCACCTGGGCGTCGTCGATCTTTGCCGACAGCGTGTCACGCTCGGCCGCAAGTGCATTGCGTTCATCGCGCAGTTGCGCGAGTTCCGCGCGGACAGCGTCCGCATCCGCGCGCAATTGCGCGACCTGCTCCTCGAGCGCGAGCCGTTCCGAGTGATAGCGCTTGTTCAGCGAAATCAGACGGCCAATATTTTGAGATAGGGTTTCGAGTTCGTTGAGCATTTGCTGCGTCCTCTAAAGACCCAGCATTTTAGCGCGGAATAACGCGCAATCCGACATCTGTAACGTTTCCAGTCGTAACACCCCTGCTTCTTGCCGCGAATCAGCGCGTCCCGTGCGTGTCCGGACGCTTCCTTGACGCTCGCGCGACCCGCTCCTAAACTGGCGCCGCCTCGGTGCTCGCGCGTGGAACGCGCGGTTAAACGGGAAGCAGGGCGCGGGCGCCGCAAGCCCGCCAACCTGCGCTGCCCCCGCAACGGTAAGCGGCCGCGTCTCGTGACGCAGGCCGGCTCGGGCGCGTTTCGCGTGCAGCTCCTGCATGCGGACGCGGGCCACTGCGCGTCATCGCGCGGGAAGGCGAGCCGGACCGCCGCCAGCCCGGATACCGGCCGAGACGGGGAGCCCGCACGGGCTTCGTGACGCGCGGCCTGCGGGGAAGCGGGGCGCGCAATGCTTCACGGAATCTTCTTCGATGCTGACCCCAATCGTCCGCGCGGCGCTCACGTCACGACCGGCCCGCTGCCGCCAGCGGATGCGCCGCATGTCGTGCGCGGCGCCGTGCGCGGCATGAGCGCCGCGCGCGCCAGCGCGATCTGGGCCGCGCTGGCCGCGGCGGTCGCGCTGCTGTTCGTCGCGTCGCTGTCGATCGGCAGCGTGCCGATGTCGCCATGGCAGGCGCTCGCGTCGCTCGTGCCGCATGGCGGCGACGCGCTGCTCGCCGATATCGTCCGCACGCTGCGCCTGCCGCGCGCGTTCGCCGGCTTCGCATGCGGCGCGCTGCTCGCGCTGGCCGGTGCACTGCTGCAGGTGCTGTTGCGCAATCCGCTCGCGGAGCCGTACGTGCTCGGCGTGTCGGGTGGCGCGGCCGGCTTCGCGCTCGTCGCGATGATCGCGGGCGGCGCGTGGTGGCTCGTCGATGCGTCGGCGTTCGCCGGCTCGCTCGTGTCGGTCGCGCTCGTGCTCGGTCTCGCGCGCCGCGAGCTGGGGCGCGGCGATTCGCGCGACGCGTCGCCGCGTTTGCTGCTCACGGGCGTCGTGATCGCGGCCGGGTGGGGCGCGCTCGTCACGCTGCTGCTGTCGCTCGCGCCCGATGCCCGGCTGCGCGGGATCATCTTCTGGCTGACCGGCGACCTGAACGGCGTGACCGCGCCGTGGTTCGCGTGGGGGGCGCTGTTGCTGGCCGCCTGCGTCGCGCTGCCGGCCGCGCCGCAACTGAACGTGCTGCTGCGCGGCGACGCGACCGCGCTCGCGCTCGGCGTGCCCGTTGCGCGCCTGCGCGTGCGGATCTATCTCGTCGCGTCGCTGGCCGCCGCGGCTGCCGTGACGACGGCCGGCACGATCGGCTTCGTCGGCCTCGTCGTGCCGCATGCGCTGCGGCTCGCCTTCGGCAACGACCAGCGCATGCTGCTGCCCGCCGCGATGCTCGCGGGCGGCGGCGGCGTGATGGCGGCCGACCTGCTCGCCCGCACCGTGATCGCGCCTGCGCAACTGCCGGTCGGCGTGATGACCGCGCTGATCGGCGTGCCGGTGTTCCTGTGGATGTTGTTGAGGAGACCGATGCGATGACGGGGGCCGCACTGCACGCCACGGCCGGCGACATGCACTACGCGGCCGTCGGCCTGACGCTGAAGGCCGGCGCGCGTACGCTGCTCGACGGCTTCACCCAGGTGTTTCGTCCCGGCGAGATCTGGTGCGTCGCCGGGCCGAACGGCGCGGGCAAGACGACGCTGCTCGCGACCCTCGCGGGTCTGCAGCCGCCGGCCGGCGGAAACGTCGAGATCGACGGCCGGCCGCTCGCCGCATGGCGACCCGAGCAGCTCGCGCAGCGCCGCGCGCTGATGCCGCAGCAACTGCACGACGCATTCAGCGCGACCGTGTTCGACACGGTGCTGCTCAACCGCTTTCCGTATCTCGGCGGCTGGGGCTGGGAGCGCGATGGCGACCACGCGGCCGCGCGCGACGCGCTGGCGACGTTCGATCTCACGGCGCTCGCGTCGCGTGACGTGCTGTCGCTGTCGGGGGGCGAGCGGCAGCGCGTCGCGCTGGCCGCGACGCTGTGCCAGGATGCGCCGTCGATGCTGCTCGACGAGCCGCTCGCGCATCTCGACCTGCATCACCAGATCGATTGCCTGACCGCGCTGGCCGCATGGGTCGACGCGGGCCCGCGCACGGTGCTGTTCTCGTGCCATGATCTGAATCTCGCGCGGCGTTTCGCGACACATGCGCTGTTGCTCGACGGCCGCGGCCACGCGTGGGCCGGCCCCGTACACGACGTGCTGACGCCCGAGCGCGCGAGCGACGCGTTCGGTTATCCGCTCGTGCTGATCCGCGAGAACGGCCGCGATGCGCTGCTGCCGGCGTGGCCCGAGCGACAATGACCCTTTCTTTTCCGATGCGCGGCGCACACCGCGCCAACGACACGGCTTTTCGATGACGACCCCGACCTCCTTCCCGCCTGCGATCGCGCCGCTCGACGAGGTGCTGCGCAAGCGCCTGCAGCACGTGATTGACCACAAGACCAAGCCGCCCGGCAGCCTCGGCCAGCTCGAGGCGATCGCGCTGCAGATCGGCCTGATCCAGCACACCGAGTGGCCGGTCGTGCAGCGCCCCGTGATGATCGTATTTGCCGGCGATCACGGGATCGCCGCCGAGGGCGTGAGTCCTTATCCGCAAGCGGTGACCGCGCAGATGGTCGCGAACTTCCTCGCCGGGGGCGCGGCGATCAACGCGTTCTCGGGCGTGGCGCAAAGCACGCTCGAGATCGTCGATGCGGGGGTTGCGTCGCCGCTGCCGCTGTCCGACCGGCTCGTGTCGCTGCCGGTCGCGCGCGGGACGCGCAACTTCGCGGCAGAGCCGGCGATGACGCGCGACGAGGCGATGACGGCGCTCGCGGCCGGCGCGGCGCGCGTGCGCCTGCATGCGTCGCTCGGCACGAACGTGATCGGCTTCGGCGAGATGGGGATCGCGAACACGTCGTCGGCCGCGTGCCTGATGAGCCGCCTGCTCGACGTGCCGATCGACGCGTGTGTCGGGCGCGGCACGGGCCTCGACGACCAGGGCCTCGCGCACAAGCGCGCGGTGCTCGGCCGCGCGCTGGTCAAGCACTCGCACGCGATCGCGCCGCTCGATGTGCTCGCGACGTTCGGCGGCTTCGAGATCGCGATGATGACGGGCGCGTATCTCGCGGCCGCGAGCGCGCGGATGACGATCCTCGTCGACGGCTTCATCGCGACGGCCGCGCTGCTCGTCGCCGAGCGCATCGCGCCCGGCGTGCGCGACTACTGCGTGTTCTCGCATACGTCGCACGAGGCCGGGCACCGGCGCATGCTCGAGCATTTCGGCGCGAAGCCGCTGCTCGCACTGGACCTGCGGCTCGGCGAAGGCACGGGCGCCGCACTCGCGCTGCCGCTCGTGCGGGCGGCGGCCGCCTTC
Organism: Burkholderia sp. HI4860; assembly: GCF_002223045.2. Lineage (NCBI taxonomy): Bacteria > Pseudomonadati > Pseudomonadota > Betaproteobacteria > Burkholderiales > Burkholderiaceae > Burkholderia > Burkholderia sp. HI4860. The sequence continues at coordinate 2,705,756 of NZ_NKFO02000003.1, forward strand.
CTCACGGAGATGGCGAGCTTCGAGTCCGCCGGCGTCGACAATCGTGACGCCTGATCGCGCGCGCGGCGTGCGGGCCGAACTGCGCTACTTCTTCGTCGCGCTCGGCTATTTCACGCGCGTGCCCGTGCCGCGCGCGATCGGCTACGCGGCCGGCGATCTCGACCAGGCCGCGCGCTATTTCCCGCTCGTCGGCGCATGCGTGGGCGCGTGGGGCGCGCTCGTGTATCTCGCAGCGTTGCGCGCGCTGCCGCCGTCGATCGCGGTCGGGTTGTCGATGGCCGCAACGCTGCTCGCCACGGGCGCCTTTCACGAGGACGGCCTGGCCGACAGCTGCGATGCGTTCGGCGGCGGCTACACGCGCGACGACGTGCTGCGCATCATGCACGACTCGCGGATCGGCACGTTCGGCGCGGTCGCGCTCGTGATCTCGCTCGGCGTGAAATGGCAGGCGCTTGCGTCCATGCTGCCGTTGCGTGCCGCGTGGACGATGATCGCCGCGCACGCGGCGAGCCGCGCGGCGGCGGTGAGCCTGCTGATGACGCTCGACTACGTGCGGCCCGAAGGCAAGGCGAAGCCGGTCGCGCAACGGATGGGTACACGCGCGGCATGCGTCGCGGCGCTGTTCGGATTGCCCTGGCTGTTCTGGCCCGACTGGCGCATGGGCGTCGCCGCATGCGTCGCGCTCGTGCTCGTGCGCGCGTGGGCTGCCCGCTATTTCGTGAAGCGGATCGGCGGCTATACGGGCGACTGTCTCGGCTTCACGCAGCAACTGTGCGAACTGGCGATCTATCTCGTGGTGCTCGGATGGACGTCGTCCTGATCCGTCATCCGGCCGTCGGCATCGAGCCGGGCATCTGCTACGGACGCAGCGACGTGCCGCTCGCCACGCCGGCCGAGGCCGGGGCGACGGCGGTGCGTACGCATCTGTCTGCTATCGGCGCGCCGCTTCCCGAACAGGTCTGGACGAGCCCGCTGATGCGCTGCGCGTCGGTTGCCGAACGGCTCGCGCAGGCATGCGACGTGCCGCTGCTGCGCGACGCGGACTGGCAGGAAATGGATTTCGGCGCGTGGGAAATGCGGCGCTGGGACGATATCGATCGCGCGGCGCTCGATGCGTGGGCGGCCGACCTGATGCATGCGTGCGCACATGGCGGCGAAAGCGTTGCACGGTTTGCCGCGCGGGTCGCGCGACGAGCCGACGCGGTGGCGCAGTTCGACCGGCCGCAGTGGGTCGTCACGCACGCGGGTGTGATCCGTGCGTTTGCATCGCATGTATTGCGCGTGCCGCTCGATACATTGCTGTCGCGGCCCGTACCGACAGGGGGTGTCGTCTGGCTGCGGGCGGATGCTGCCGCGCGAACGTGGGACGTGATGCACTGGGACGAATAGCCACGCTGGCCACTGCGTGTGAACGACGCAGCGCGCGGTCAAGTCGTCTCAGGCATCTGGCACGCGATGAACGCGCAAGTCACCGGAAATCAGCGTGCCGCCCGCCGCGCACGCGCGGCATCGAGATCCTCGCACAGCGCGGCCGCGCCCTGCGCGATCCGCGGCGAAGGCCGTGTCAGCAGATCGCCGTCGATCGAGAACAGGTTATTGCGTGCCACGGCCGTCAGTGCGGGCCACGTGCGCCAACGCGCCAGGCTCGGCAGCGGTTCGTCGGAGCGCGTCGTACCCGTGCTGGTCGTCACGATTGCCTCCGGATTCGCCGCGAGCACGGCCTCGTCGGTGACGGTCGGCACGAGCGGCTTGAGCGACGCGAACACGTTGCGGCCGCCGCACAGCTCGATCACGTCGTTGATCAGGTGCGCACCATTGAGCGTCATCAGCGGCCGATCCCAGACCTGGAAGAACATCGTGACGGGCGCTCGTGCCGAGTAACGCGTGCGCAGTGCCGCGATGTCGCGCGTATAGGCGGCCGCGGCCGCATCGGCAGCCGGTTGCGTACCGAGCAGCGTGCCGAGCCGGCGCAGCGACGACGCTACGTCGTCGAGATGCTTCGGTTCACTGAAGAACAGCGGGATGTGCAGCGCGCGCAGCGCGTCGGTCTGCCGCTCGGCATTGCCGTGTCGCCAGACGACGATCAGGTCGGGCTTCAGCGCGGCGATCCGCTCGAGATCGAGCGCCTTGTTGTCGCCGACGCGCGGTATCGCCTGCGCGGCGGGCGGATAGTCGCTGTACGTGACGGTGCCGACGAGCTTCGCGCCGCCGCCGGCCGCGTAGACGAGTTCGGTCGCATGCGGCGCGAGACTGATCACGCGCTGCGCGGGTGCCGGCAGCGTGACGGTATTGCCGGCGTCGTCGCGTGTCGTGACATCGGCGTGGGCGAGTGGCGCGTAAGCGAGCGCGGCCAGCAACGCGACGGGCGCGGGCCGGCGAAACAGGGACGAACTCACGCGGATTCCCGTTGCAGCGTCGGCACGCAGTGCGCGAGCGCGTCGCCGAGGCGCTGCCATTCCGTTTCGCTGCCCGGCAAGCCGACGCGTACGCTCGACGGGGACGGGAAGTGCCGCGTCCAGACCCCGCGTGCGGCGAGTGCCGCATGCAGCGCGGCAGCGCGCGGGTCGTCGGTCCAGCTGAAGAGCGGTGTCGCCCGAACCGCGAAGCCATGCGCGCGCAGCAACGCGGCCAGCCGCTCGCCGTCGGCCGCGAGCCGTTCGCGGGCGGCGGCCTGCCATGCGCGGTCGGCGAACGCCGCGGCGACCGCGTGGCGGGCGGGGCCGCTAACCGTCCATGCGCCGAGCAGGTCGCGCAGCGCGATGATCTGGTCAGGACAGGCGAGCACGAAGCCTGCGCGGATGCCGGCGAGCCCGAAGAACTTGCCGACCGAACGCAGCACGATGAGCCCGGGACGATCGACGTGCGGCGCGAGCGAGCGCGTCGCGCCCGTATCGGCGAATGCCTCGTCGACGATCAGCGTGCCGCCGCGCGCGGCCAGTTGCGCGTGCCAATCGAGCAGGCGCTCGGCCGGCACGAAGTCGGCGGTCGGATTGTTCGGATTCCCGATGATGACGTGACGCAGCGTCGCAGGCAGCGTATCCGCGTCGACGTCGAGCGCGACGACGCGATGGCCGTGGCGCGCGAAGGCGGGCGCGTATTCGCCGTACGCGAGCGCCGCGACGCCGGCGTCGCCGGTCGGTAGCAATGCGGGCAACGCGCGGATCGCGGCCTGGCTGCCGGCAACCGGCAGCACGTGTGCGGAATCGGGCGCTTGGTAGTACTGCGCGGCGCAGGCCGCGAGGCCGTCGCCGTCGTCGGGCAGCCGGCGCCACGCGTCGGCCGGGACGGGCGGCACCGGATAGCCGACCGGATTGATCCCGGTCGACAGGTCGAGCCACGCGTCGTACGGAATGCCATGGCGGCGCGCGGCTTCGTGCAGGTTGCCGCCGTGTGCGATGCGGGTGTCAGACATGATGGGTGGCCATGGCGAGTGCGCCGCTCGCGACCAGCAGCGCGAGCCACAGGGCGAGCGTGCGCGTGACGAGCGACAGCGCGGCGACGATGTGGGCGGCGGTCGCCGTGGCGCCGGTGCCGAGCGCGGGACGGTCTTCGATCTCGCCGTGATAGACGGCCGGGCCGCCGAGCTGCACGTTCAGGCTGCCGGCGCCGGCAGCCATCACCGGTCCCGCGTTCGGGCTGTCCCAGTGGCGCGCCTGCGTGCGCCAGCAGCGCCATGCGGCGGCCGTGTCGCCGAGCAGTGCGTAGCTCGCGGCCGTGAGGCGAGCGGGAATCCAGTTCAGCGCGTCGTCGAGGCGCGCGGCGGCCCAGCCGAAGGTCAGGAAGCGCGGCGTGCGGTAGCCCCACATCGCGTCGAGCGTGTTCGCGAGCCGGAACAGCAGCGCGCCGGGGCCGCCTGCGACGACGAACCAGAACAGCGCGCCGAAGATCGCGTCGTTGCCGTTCTCGAGCGCGGATTCGACGGCCGCGCGCGACAGCGCGCCTTCGTCCGCGTCGCTCGTGTCGCGCGACACGATGCGCGCGGTCAGCGCGCGGGCGGCGCCGAGGTCATGCCGCAGCAACGCGGCAGCGATCGGCGCGACGTGGTCGGCGAGGCTTTTCGCGCCGAGCGCGAACCACAGCAGCGCGATATGCAGCGCGGCCGCGAGCGGCCACGGCAGCACGGTCGTGAGCCATGCGGCGATGGCGACCGGCGGCACGACCGCCGCGGCCCACGCGGCGACGCCGACCACGCGGCCGCGCCGGCCCGTATTCAGCGCGCCTTCGATGCGCGCGGCGAGGCGGCCGAACGCGACGAGCGGGTGCCAGCCGGCCGGTTCGCCGATCGCGCGGTCGACGATCGCGGCCGCGACCGCGAACATCGCAACGACGGGCAGCGACAGCATCAGCATGACGGTGCTCCCGTCTTGAGGTCGAGCGGCAGCCCGGCGACGAGCAGCGTCACGCGTGTCGCGAGCGCGGCGACGCGCTGGTTCAGGCGCCCGAGTTCGTCGACGTAGCGGCGCGTGACCGATCCGAGCGGCACGACGCCGAGCCCGATTTCGTTACTGACGACGATCACCTTCGCGCGCGCGCCGCGCAACGCGTGCTCGAGCCGGTCGACCTGCGCCGCGTACTGCGCATCGTCGAGCGGTTCACCTTCGGCGGGACACAGCAGGTTCGTGAGCCACAGCGTCAGGCAGTCGACGAGCAGGCACGCGCGCGGATCGTCGAGCCGTGCGAGCGTGCCGGCGAGATCGACGGGCGCGTCGGCGAAACCCCAGTCGGCCGGCCGGCGCGCGCGATGGTGCGCGATGCGCTCCGCGAACTCGGCATCGGCGGCGGTCGCGGTCGCGATGTAGGTGACGGGGAGGCCGCTGTCGGCGGCGAGCCGCTCGGCATGCGCGCTCTTGCCCGAGCGCGCGCCGCCGAGGACGAAGGTGAGGTCGTGCGGAATCATCGCGTGATTGTAACGGCGCGGGCAGGGCGGCGCGGGGGATAATGCGGCCTTTGCTTCGCGACGACCTTTACACGATGAATGCACCCGAGCCGCGGCCGCGCGGCACGCTGATGATCCAGGGCACGACGTCCGACGCGGGCAAGAGCACGCTGGTTGCCGGCCTGTGCCGGCTCGCACGCCGCGCCGGCGCGCGCGTGGCGCCCTTCAAGCCGCAGAACATGGCGCTCAATAGCGCGGTGACGGCCGACGGTGGCGAGATCGGCCGCGCGCAGGCGCTACAGGCGCTGGCCGCGGGTGTCGCGCCGCATACGGATTTCAACCCCGTGCTGCTGAAGCCGACGAGCGATCGCGGCGCCCAGGTGATCATTCACGGCAAGGCACGCATGAACCTCAATGCGCGTGCGTATCACGACTACAAGCCGGTCGCGTTCGACGCGGTGCTCGAGTCGTACGCGCGCCTGCGCGCCGGCTACGACACGGTGATCGTCGAAGGCGCGGGCAGCCCGGCCGAGATCAACCTGCGCGATGGCGACATCGCGAACATGGGTTTCGCCGAACGTGTCGACTGCCCGGTCGTGCTGGTCGCCGACATCGACCGCGGCGGCGTGTTCGCGCATCTGGTCGGCACGCTTGCGTGCCTGTCGGACAGCGAGCGTGCGCGCGTGCGCGGCTTCGTGATCAACCGCTTCCGCGGCGATTTCAAGCTGCTCGAACCGGGGCTCGACTGGCTGCGCGCGCAGACGGGCAAGCCCGTGTTCGGCGTGCTGCCGTACCTGCACGGGCTGCTGCTCGACGCCGAGGACATGCTGCCCGCCCAGGCGCGCAGCGCCGCCGCACGGGGCGGCGCCGGCGTGCTGCGCGTCGTCGTGCCGGCGCTGCCGCGCATCAGCAACCACACCGATTTCGATCCGCTGCGCGCGCATCCGCAGGTCGAATTCACGTACTGGAAGAGCGGCCCCGTACCGGACGCCGACCTGTTGATCCTGCCCGGTTCGAAGAGCGTGCAGCGCGATCTCGCGTGGTTGCGCGACGCGGGCTGGGACGCGCTGATCCGTCGCCACCTGCGCTACGGCGGCAAGGTAATCGGCATTTGCGGCGGGATGCAGATGCTCGGCCGCACGCTCGATGATCCGCTCGGCCTCGAAGGCGCGCCCGGCAGCGTGCCGGGGCTCGGGCTCCTCGATTTCGACACGACGCTTCAGCCCGACAAGACACTGAAGAACGTGACGGGGCAGCTCGCGCTGCCGGGCGCGGCCGCGGTGCGCGGCTACGAGATCCACATGGGCGATACGCACGGGCCCGCACTCGCGTCGCCCGCGCTGGCGCTGGCCGCCGACGCCGCGCGGGACGGCACACGTCCCGACGGCGCGGTGTCCGACGACGGCCAGATCCTCGCGACCTACGTGCACGGGCTGTTCGACTCGCCCGACGCCTGCACGGCGCTGCTCGCGTGGGCCGGGCTCGACGGCGCGGAGCGCATCGACTATCCGGCGCTGCGCGAGGCATCGCTCGAACGGCTGGCCGACACGTTCGCGAACCATCTCGACCTCGATGCGCTGTATGCCGAGTTTCGTTGACGCGAGGCCCGCCCGTGCTCGCTTTTTGCGCCGGATCGCATACAACACAGAAGGGCGGAGGTCCGCCTGGAGGAGTGCGACGATGAAGGCTCGATGGTGGTGGAGCGTGCTGCTCGCGGCGCTGCTGGGCGCGTCGGCGGTGGCGCACGCGTGCGATTCGTCCGCACCGGGCGGCAGCCAGTCCGGTTCCGGCGACGCCACACAAGGCAAGAGCGGTTACTGACGCAGGGTCGCGGGGCATGATCGGTCATGCCCCTTTTTATGTTCCGATTAACTCCATATGGGAATCAATTAAAGCGAGTTGGCGTGTTTATCGGTCGAATTGATTCGAATAGAGTGCAGTCCATTCACACCACTCACGAAGGAATTCGCCATGAACCCCAATCGCCTCAACGATTTCGCCGCGACCCTGCTGCGCGTCGCGCTCGGCGTGCTGTACCTCGCGCACGTCGCGCAGAAGGTATTCGTCTTCACGCTGCCCGGCACCGCGCAGTTCTTTGCGTCGATCGGCCTGCCGGGCTGGCTCGCGTACCTGACGACGTTCGTCGAACTGGCCGGCGGCCTGGCGCTGCTCGCGGGTTTCCGTGTGCGCGTCGCCGCACTCGTGCTGCTGCCGTTCATGCTCGGCGCAACCGCGACGCATCTGCCGAACGGCTGGAGCTTCGCGTCACCGCACGGCGGCTGGGAATATCCGGCGTTCTGGGCCGTCACGCTCGCCGTACAGGCGCTGCTGGGCGGCGGCGCGTTCGCGCTCGGCGCACGGGAGGCCGCGGTTCAGCGTGGGTAACGGGTAAGTAATCCTGCCCGGGGCGGCGCAACCCGTTCCGGTGACACCCCGTTTGCCGATATCATCGCTCCCTGTATCCGCAATCGAGCGGCGCCTGCCAGGCGGCGGGCGCCGCGCGGCTTTTTCGGGGGAATTCATGACGGTGATCGTGGTGGCGAATCCGAAGGGCGGCGTGGGGAAGAGCACGCTGTCCACCAATCTTGCCGGCTATTTCGCGGCGCAGGGCGCGTGGGTCGCGCTCGCCGACCTGGACCGGCAGCAGTCCGCGCATGCGTGGCTCGACCTGCGGCCGGCCGGATTGCCGCCGATCGAGGCATGGGAACTCGACCCGGACGCGCCGACGAAGCCGCCGCGCGGCCTCGAATATGCGGTGATCGATACGCCGGCCGGCCTGCACGGCAACCGGCTCAACGTCGCGCTGCAACTGGCCGACAAGGTGATCGTGCCGCTGCAGCCGTCGATGTTCGATATCCTGGCCACGCAGCAGTTTCTGGAGCGCCTCGCCGGCGAGAAGGCCGTGCGCAAGGGCAGCGTCGAGGTCGGGATCGTCGGGATGCGGGTCGATGCGCGCACGCGCTCGTCCGACCAGCTTCACCGCTTCGTCGAAGGGCTCGGCCTGCCGGTGCTCGGCTACGTGCGCGACACGCAGAACTACGTGCAGATCGCCGCGCACGGCCTGACGCTGTGGGACGTCGCGAAGAGCCGCGTCGAGAAGGATCTCGAACAGTGGCGGCCGATCGTCGAATGGGCCGAACGCCGGGCGCCGAAGGCAGAGAAGCCGGAGAAGGCCGCCAAGGCGTCCTGATCGCGCGGCCGCCGGGGCGGCGCACGATGAAATGAGAAAGGGCCGGATGCCGTCGAGTACGGCATCCGGCCCTTTGGCCACAAACGGCACCGCCGCGCCCGCGCGCCACGGCACGCGGGCAGGTGGTCAGCTCAGGTCCAGTTCTGCGTCGGCACGTGATCGCGGTGGCCCTTGATCTTGTTGCCGTCGTCCATGAACACGAGCTTCGGCTTCCAGCCGGCCTGCAGCTCGGCTTCGTCGACCATCGCGAAGGCCGCGATGATCACGAGGTCGCCGAGTTGCGCGCGACGCGCGGCCGAGCCGTTCAGCGAGATCATCCCGCTGCCGCGCTCACCCTTGATCGCGTAAGTCGAGAAGCGCTCGCCGTTGTTGATGTTCCAGATGTCGATCCGTTCGTTCTCGATGATGCCCGATGCGTCGAGCAGGTCTTCGTCGATCGCGCACGAGCCTTCGTAGTGCAGCTCGCAGTGCGTGACGGCCGCACGGTGGATCTTCGATTTGAGCATGTGGCGCTGCATGGTGTCTCCGTGATGCGTGAGAGGCGCGGGCGGGGCGGCCCGTCAGATTTCCAGGTTGTCGATGAGGCGCGTCGCGCCGAGCTTCGCGGCGGCGACGACGACGAGCGGTTCGCCGGCTTCGAGCTGGGCTGCGTCCGGCGCGATCAGGTTCGCGCGGCGGCGGATCGAGATGTAGTCGGGCGCCCAGCCGCGGCCGGCCAGATGCACGCGGGCCAGGTCCTCGAGCTTGCCGAGGTCGCGCTCGCCGCCGAGCACGCTTTCGCGGATGCGCTGCAGCGTCTTCGCGAGTTCGGGCGCTTCGCTGCGCTCGTCGGCCGACAGGTAGCGATTGCGCGACGACAGCGCGAGGCCGTCCTCGTCGCGCACGGTTTCGGCGGCGATGATGTCGACCGGCAGCGCGAGCTGCTGGCACATGCGGCGCACGATCATCAGTTGCTGGTAGTCCTTCTTGCCGAACACGGCGACGCGCGGCTGCACGCAGGCCATCAGCTTCGCCACGACCGTGCACACGCCGGTGAAGAAGCCGGGCCGGAATTCCCCTTCGAGGATCCCGCCGAGATCGTCCGGCGGCAGCACGCGGTATTCCTGCGGTTCCGGGTACATGTCGCGCTCGGTCGGCGCGAACAGCACGTAGACGTTTTCCTTCTGCAGCTTCTCGATATCGTCCTGCAGCGTGCGCGGATACTTGTCGAAATCCTCGTTCGGGCCGAATTGCAGCCGGTTGACGAAGATGCTCGCCACGACCGGGTCGCCGTGCTGGCGCGCGAGGCGCATCAGCGACAGGTGCCCTTCGTGCAGGTTGCCCATCGTCGGCACGAACGCCGTGCGGTTCTGGCCGCGCAGCTGGTCGCGCAGTTCATGGATCGAGCTGATGACTTTCATGATCGGGTAGCGGGTTCCTCGCGCTGGCGCGCGTTGGCGCCGCAGCAGCGGCGTCGGGGTCGAAGCGGAGAACGCCGGCGCGCGGGCGGCGCATCAGGCGTCGGCGGATTGTAGAGGATTTGGCCGCCAAACGCATCGAAAAAAGAACGATCGTTCACTTTTTAGTCGGGCGTGCCGGCAACCGCTCGCGCGGCCGAGCCGGACTGCGGCGTAGCAGCGAGCGTGCGGGGATGAACCGGGAGAACGGGAGAGGCGGGCGCGGGGGTTACGCGGGCAGGTACGCGAGACGCACGTAGATCGGCGCGAACGGCTCGGCCTGCGTGATTTCGAGGAGCGACTCGCGCGCGAGTTCGAGCATCGCGATGAAATTCACGACGACGACCGGCACGCCGCGCGACGTGTCGAACAGCTCGGCGAACTCCATGAAGCGCGCGTTCTGCAGCCGGCGCAGGATCAGGCTCATGTGCTCGCGCACCGACAGCTCCTCGCGCGAGATCTTGTGGTGCTGGACGAGCTTCGCGCGCTTGAGCACGTCGGCCCACGCGGCGCGCAGGTCGTCCGAATTCACGTCGGGGAAGCGCGGCGTGACGCTTTGTTCGATGTAGACCTCGGCGCGCAGGAAGTCGCGGCCGAGCTGCGGCAACTGGTCGAGCCGCTGCGCGGCGAGCTTCATCTGCTCGTATTCGAGCAGGCGGCGCACGAGTTCGGCGCGCGGATCCTCGGCTTCCTCGCCGGTGTCGGCCTTCTTGACCGGCAGCAGCATCCGCGACTTGATCTCGATCAGCATCGCGGCCATTAGCAGGTACTCGGCCGCCAGCTCGAGGTTCGACGTGCGGATCTGGTCGACGTAGCCCAGGTATTGCGCGGTGACCTGCGCCATCGGGATGTCGAGCACGTTGAAGTTCTGCTTGCGGATCAGGTAGAGCAGCAGGTCGAGCGGGCCTTCGAAGGTCTCGAGGAAGACCTCGAGCGCATCGGGCGGGATGTAGAGATCCTGCGGCAGCTTGAAGAGCGGCTCGCCGTACAGGCGAGCGAATGCCGCGACACCGTCGACCGTGTCGGGCGTCGAATCGGCGCCCGCAGGCGCGGCGATCGCGTCGTCCTGGCGGGCGGCGCTGGCCTCGTCGGCGGCGCTCACGTCGTCAGAAGTTCTGGTAGTAGACGTACGGCGTTTGCTTCACGCGCGATTCCTGCTGCTCGGCGCGCTCTTCGAGGTCGATCGGCTGCTTGTCCCACAGCAGCGAGCGGCCCTTGCGCTGCTCGTCCTCGAGCGTCGGCTTCTGCTGCTTGAGCTGGTTCAGGAACTGCGTGACATCGGACTGGTACGGCATGGCTGGGTTTTCCGTTTCGGGCGGCGCACGATGCGCCGGATTCACGATGGCGGGATTTTACCGCATCGCGGGAACGGCCGGCGTCAATCGCGCGTCGAATCCGCTGGCCGGTACCGGTGGACTTCGTGCGGCGGCCCTTGCGGTGCCTTGGCACTCTTTCACAATCGTTTGGCGGCGACGCCGGCGCCCTGTGGTCAAATACAGGGTTTTCCACGAAACCGTAACACTCCGAGACGGCGAGGTCATATTTGGCGGGGCAGTCGAACCAGCAAGCACATACGGCACATGACGCGGTCCCGCGCGGGGAACGCAATCGCGCCGGCGTCGCGGCCCGCGCCGCGCGGGCGGCCCTCGCGGGTTGCCTGGCCGCGTGCTTCGCGCTGCCGGCCCACGCGAAGTACGACGTCGACATCGACGCGCCGCGTTCGATCCGCAAGCTCCTGAAGACGCATCTCGACATCGCGCGCTTCGCGAAGCGCGACGACATCAGCGACGACCAGTTCGACTTCCTCGTGACCGCCACGCCGCAGCAGGTGCGCGACCTCACCGCGACGGCCGGCTATTTCTCGCCGGTCGTGCGCACCGACGTGCGCACGCGCGATGGCAAGCGCGACGTGCGCATCGCGGTCGATCCGGGGAAGCAGACGATCGTGTCGAGCGTCGAGCTGACGTTCAAGGGGCCCATCGACACCGAGGATCCGAAGCAGGAAGCCGCGACCCGTTTCGCGTTCTCGCTGAAGCCGGGCGACCCGTTCACGCAGTCCGACTGGGACGGCGCGAAGGGCGCGGCGCTCAGGCAGCTGCAGTCGCGCCGCTATCTCGGCGGGAAGATCGCGTCGTCCGAAGCGCGCATCGACCCGCGCACGCAGCGCGCGATGCTCGCGGTCACGTTCGACAGCGGCCCGACGTTCACGATCGGCAAGGTCGACGTCGACGGCGTGCGGCGCTATCCGGAAAGGATCGTCACGAACGTCAATCCGTTGTCGGAAGGCGAGATCTACGACGTGCAGCGGATCACCGAACTGCAGCGGCAGTTGCAGAACACGCCGTATTACGCGAGCGTCGCGATCGACGTCGGCGACGATACGGCGAAGCCCGAGCGCACGCCCGTGCACGTGAAGGTCAGCGAGTTTCCGTACAACAACATCCGCGGGGGCGTCGGCTTTGCCACCGATACCGGGCCGCACGTGCAGGGCTCCTATACGTATCTCGACACGTTCGGCGCTGCATGGCCGCTGACCGTGTCGGGCCGCCTCGACCAGATCCAGCAATACGGGCAGGTCCAGCTGTCGATGCCGCCGGGCGAGAAGGGCTGGACCAACAGCGTGCTCGCGTCGTACACGAACACGAACGTGTCGGACACGCGCATCTACAGCGCGCGGGTCGGCGCGCAGCGCACGCGCACCGGCCAGTTCATCGACTATTCGTATTCGCTGATGTACTACCAGGACCGGCTAGACCAGAACGGCGCGGGTCCGACCACGAGCCGCGCGCTCGTGCCGCAATGGGCGTGGACGCGCCGCAACGTCGACGATCCGCTGTTTCCGCGTTCGGGCAACCTGATCCACGCGGAGGCCGGCTTTGCGGTCAAGGGCGTGCTCACCGACCAGTCCTTCATCCGCGGCTACGCGCGCGGCCAGCAGTACCTGCCGATCGGCAAGCGCGACCTGTTCGTGTTCCGCGCGGAACTCGGCGGCGTGTTCACGAGCGGCAGCTCGACCGGTGTGCCGGCGTCGCTGCTGTTCCGCGCGGGCGGTTCGAACTCGGTGCGCGGGTACGGCTACCAGAGCATCGGTAACAGCGTCGACGGTTCCGTGCTGCCGACCAAGTACCTGATGACGGGCACCGCCGAATACCAGCACTGGTTCAACCGCGACTGGGGCGCAGCGACGTTCTTCGACATCGGCACCGCCACCGATGCGTGGGGCGAGCGCGTGTTCTATCCGGGTGTCGGCATCGGCGCGCGCTGGCGCAGCCCCGTCGGCCCGATCAACGTCGACGTCGCGTACGGGTTGCGCAACCATAGCGTGCGCCCGTACCTGACGCTCGGCATCGCTTTCTGACCGTACCGCTTCACCGACGACGAACCGCATGACGAAGGACCCGAACGACACGCCGCCGCCTCACGATCCGGACTCGCCCGACGGCGCGCCCGACGCGCCGCCGCGCGCGCCGCGCCGCGGGCCCGTCGCGCGGATCGGGCGGTTCGTCGCGTGGACGCTCGCGACGGTCGTGCTGCTCGTCGTGCTGGCGGTCGGCCTCGTGCTGGCCGCGGTGACGACCGAGCACGGCACGCGGCTCGCGTGGCAGGTGGCCGAGCGTGTGCTCGGCGCGCGACTCGCGGGCACGCTCGACGGCGGCTCGCTCGCGACCGGCGTGCGGTTGCGCGGATTCGCGTGGACGAGCCCCGACGGCACGGGCACGGAAATCCGCATCGACCGGCTCGACGGCCGCTGGGCGCTGACCCGCGCGCCGTGGCGGCTGTCCATCGCGTATCTTCGCGCCGGCACGATCGACGTGCGGATCGCGCCGGGGCCGTCGACGCCGAGTACGACGCCGCAGGACCTGAGCCTGCCGCTGCAGTTGCGGATCGACGACCTGCGCGTCGATCACCTCGCGATCCACGACGGCGGCTCGACGACGCAGCTCGACCATATCGCGCTGAACGGCCGCAGCGACGGCCGTCACCATGAACTCGTGCTCGACGGCATCGATACGCCGTACGGCGCGCTGACCGCGCGCGCAAAGCTCGACGGCGTGAAGCCGTTCGCGCTGACGGGTGACGCCACCTATGCCGGCAAGCTGTCCGACGAGCCGGTCGATGCGCGTGCGCGCGTGTCGGGCTCGCTCGAAGCGCTCGTCGCCGAAGTCGACGCAAGCGGGATGAAGCTGAACGGGCGCGCGCACGTCGAGGCCGCACCGTTCGGCGCGGTGCCGCTCACGCGCGCATCGCTCGCGTTCGATCACGTGAACCCGCAGGCGCTCGCGCCCGGCGCGCCGGCCGCCGATCTCGCGGTGCGCGCGGAACTCGCGCCGGTGACCGCGCCGGCCGGGGCGGAGCCCGCGAAGGGTTTCGCGGTGACCGGCCCGGTGTCGATCGTCAACGCGAAGCCCGGCACGCTCGGCGACCACCTGCTGCCGGTGATCGACGCGCACGCGAACGTGCATCTCGACGCGCACGCGCAGCGGATCGACGATCTCGCACTGAAGCTGATTCGCGACGGCAGCGTGACGGGCAACGGCACGCTGACGGGCGGCAAGGGCCGTTTCGACCTGAAGGTCGCGAATCTCGACCTGAACGCGTTCGTCGCCGAGCTGCGGCCGATGCGCCTCGCCGGCCCGCTCGGCGTGACGCTCGCGGGCGATGTCACGACCGTCGACTTCAACCTGAACGACCCGAAGCTCGCGCTCGGCGCACGCGCGAAGGTCGCGTTGACGCCGCAGCAAACCGTGCTGACCGACGCACGCGTGACGGCGGGCAAGGGCCGGATCGATCTGACCGGTGTGTTCCGCCACGATGCGCATTCGAGCTACGACGCGAAGGCGACGTTGACCGCATTCGATCCGCTGCTGCTCGCCGCGATGAGCGCGCCGAAGGCAGGTGGCGGCAAGGCGCCCGCCAAGGCGGCGAAGGCGCCGGCCCAGCGCGGCGAGACGCGCGTGTCGGGCACGCTCACGGCGTCCGGCGCATTCGCGCCGCAGGTATCGACGAAGGCGACCTTCAAGCTCGGCGACAGCCTGTACGACGGCGTGCCGCTGACCGGCGCCGGCGTCGTGCAGCTGGCCGGCTCGCGGATCTTGCCGAGCAATGCAAACCTGTCGATCGCGGGCAACCACGTCGACCTGCGCGGCAGCTTCGGCGCGCCCGGCGACCGGCTGCGCTTCGTCGTCGACGCGCCGCAGCTCGACCGGCTCGGCTTCGGCGTCGAAGGGCTCGTGCAGGCGCAGGGCGACCTGACCGGCAGCTTCGCGCATCCGAACGTGACGGCCACCTACAAGGCCGAGCACGTCGTCGTCGGCTCGAACCGGATCGGTGCCGCGCAGGGCCGCGCGGACATCCGCGACGGCGCGCATGGCGCGCTCGTGTTCACGGCCGACGCGTCCGACCTCGCGCTCGGCTCGCTGAAGCTGAAATCGCTGCGCGCCAACCTCGACGGCACGCGCGCGAAGCACACGCTCGACGCATCGGCGCTCGGGATTGCCGACGGTCGCGTGATCGACGTGACGCTCGCGGCGAATGGCGGCGTGGTCGAGAACCGCGACGGGATGCGCTGGGACGGCACCGTCACGCGTCTTGCGAACCGCGGCACGCCGGCCATCGCGCTGCAGTCGCCGCTGACCGTGTCGGCCGGCGCCGGCCGCGTGACGCTCGGCGCGACGCGGCTCACGCTCGAAGGCGCGGCGATCGACCTGAAGTCGTTCGTGTTCGATCACGGCCAGATGCGCTCGGCGGGCTCGGTGACCGGTGCGTCGGTCGCGCGTTTCCTCGAGGTCCGCCAGGCGCTGACGGGCCAGCGGCCACCGGTGCGCACCGACGTCGTGCTCGATGCCGACTGGGATTTCTCGCTCGGCGCGAACGCGACGGGCTACGTGCAGGTGAAGCGCCGCGGCGGCGACGTGACGATCGAGAGCGGGCGCGGCATCGCCTCGCTGGGGCTGACCGACCTGTCCGCGCGCGCGAGCTTCACGCCCGGCAACCGGCTCAACGTGACGGCGCTCGCGAAGGCGAACCGGATCGGCACGCTCGACGCGAACGTCACCGTGCCGTTCGCGCTGCACGATGGCATGTTCGGCGTGGTCAACGACGGCCCGCTGTCGGGCCGCATCGACGCCGACATCCCGGCGCTGAAGACGACCGGCAACCTGTTCGGGCCGAGCTACCTGCTCGGCGGCCGCGCGGCGCTGAAGCTGACCGTCGCGGGCACGCCGGCGAAGCCGAACCTGTCGGGGACGCTGACGGGCGACGACCTGTCCGCGACGCTCATCGACCAGGGCGTGCAGCTGAAGGACGGCATCGTGCGCGTGAAGCTGTCGGAAAACCTCGTCGAATTCCAGCAGGTCGAGTTCCACGGCGGCGACGGTACGCTGCGCATGCTCGGCCGCGTGCGCCTCGACGGCGAGGCGCCCGACCTGACCGCGAGCATCGTCGCGGACAAGCTCGAGCTGTTCGCGGCGCCGGACCGCAAGCTGTCGCTGTCGGGCAAGGCGACGGTCGCGAACGACGGGCCGCGCGGCGCGCTGTCGATCGACGGCAAGTTCGTCGTCGACCGCGCATTGTTCGACCTGCCCGAGGAATCGGCGCCGCACCTGTCGGACGATGTGGTGATCATGCAGCCGGGCGGCACGGTGCGCGGCGAGACGCCGACCGGTTCCGCGGTCGCGAAGCCGAAGCCGGTCGAGGACAAGCCGGCGCCGTCGCTCGCGCCACGCGCGAATGTCGACATCGGCCTCGGCAACAACTTCCGCTTCAAGGGCCATGGCGCGGATCTCGGATTGCGCGGCACGATCACCGTGATGAGCGCGCCGGGCGTGCCGCTGCGCGCGGTCGGCAACGTGCGCGTGACCGAAGGATCGACGTACACGTCGTTCGGCCGCAAGCTCGCGATCGAGAATGGTTTCTTCACGTTCAACGGCCCCGTGTCGAACCCGGGCGTCAACATCCTCGCGATGCGGCGCAACCAGGAAGTCGAGGCCGGCGTGCAGGTGACGGGCACGATCCAGTCGCTGACGGTCAAGCTCGTGTCGGAGCCGAACGTCACGGACAACGAAAAGCTGTCGTGGCTGCTGTTCGGGCACGGCACGGACCAGGGCAACAACGTCGGCCAGCAGGGTGCGATGACGGCGGCGCTCGGGCTGCTCGGCAGCGTGACCGGCAAGCGCGTCGCGCAGACCTTCGGTCTCGACGAGGTTTCGGTCGGCCGCAGTGAAGTCGGCCTGACCGATCCGCAGGTCGTGCTGGTGTCGAAGGCGATCAACGAGCGCTTCGTGCTCGGCTTCGAGCAAGGGCTGCAATCGGCGGCGAACGCGTTCAAGGCGACGATCAACCTGACGCGTTTCTGGTCGGTATCCGCGTACGGCGGCACGTTCCAGGGCGTCGACCTGAACTACACGCGGCGCTTTGATCGCTGGTTCAGCAGCGACGGCGGGCGCGGGCGGCGCGCCGAGCAGCCATGAAAAAAGCCCCGCACATCGTGCGGGGCTTCCTTTTTGCGCAAGCGGCAGCGCGTTCGGCTTACTTCACGCGCATGCCGGGCTTCGCGCCGCTGTGCGGCTCGAGGATGTAGAGGCCCGGCTCGGCCTTCTCGTCGGTGGCCGACGCGGCGAGCACCATCCCTTCGGACAGGCCGAACTTCATCTTGCGCGGCGCGAGGTTCGCGACCATCACGGTCAGCTTGCCGACGAGCTGCTCGGGCTGGTACGCGGACTTGATGCCCGAGAACACGTTGCGGGTCTTTTCCTCGCCGACGTCGAGCGTGAGCTGCAGCAGCTTGTCCGAGCCTTCGACGGCCTGGCACGCGACGATCTTCGCGATGCGCAGGTCGATCTTCGCGAAATCGTCGATCGAGATCGGTGCGTCGTCCGCGCCGTTCACAGCGGCCTGCTTCGCGTTCGCCTTCGCGTTGTTCTTCGCATCCTTCGCGTTCGCGCTCGCGGCAGCCGCGCCGGTGGCTTCGGCCTGCAGCGAGTCGCGGTTCGCGGCGAGCAGCGCTTCGATCTGCTTCGGATCGACGCGCGTCATCAGGTGCTGGTACGCCTTGATCGGCTGCTCCGACGACAGCGGCTTTACGGCATCGGCCCAGGCGAGTGGCGCGATCCCGAAGAACGACTCGACGGCTTCGGCCACGCGCGGCATCACCGGCTTCAGCGCGAGCGACAGCAGGCGGAACGACTCGAGGCTCACGCTGCAGGTTTCGTGGAGCGCGACCGCGTTGGCCGGATCCTTCGCGAGATCCCACGGCTTCGCGCCGTCGACGTACGCGTTCACTTCGTCCGCGAGCTCCATCGTGTGGCGCAGCGCGCGGCCGTATTCACGTGCTTCGTAGTGCGCGGCGATCTGCGGGATCGCCTCGCGCAGCTTCGCGACGAGCGGATGGTTCATCGCGCTGTCCTGCACGCGGCCGTCGAAGCGCTTGATCAGGAAGCCTGCCGCGCGGCTCGCGATGTTCACGTACTTGCCGACGAGGTCGCTGTTCACGCGCGCCTGGAAGTCGTCGAGGTTCAGGTCGATGTCTTCCATCGTCGCGTTCAGCTTCGCGGCGAAGTAGTAGCGCAGCCATTCGGGGTTCAGGCCCGTGTCGATGTAGCTCTGCGCGGTGATGAACGTGCCGCGCGACTTCGACATCTTCGCGCCGTCGACCGTCAGGAACCCGTGCGCGAACACGTTGGTCGGCGTGCGGTGGCCCGAGAACTCGAGCATCGCGGGCCAGAACAGCGTGTGGAAGTACAGGATGTCCTTGCCGATGAAGTGGTACTGCTCGGTGGTCGAGCCCGGGCGGACCCACGCATCGAAGTCGATGCCGTTGCGCTCGCACAGGTTCTTGAAGCTCGCGTAGTAGCCGACGGGCGCGTCGAGCCACACGTAGAAATACTTGCCGGGTGCGCCCGGGATCTCGAAGCCGAAGTACGGTGCGTCGCGCGAGATGTCCCAGTCGGCGAGCTTGGCCTCGCCGGCGTCGCCGAGCCATTCGCGCATCTTGTTGGTCGCTTCGGGCTGCGCGAGGCCGCTCACCCATTCGCGCAGGAACGTTTCGCAGCGCGGATCGGACAGGCGGAAGAAGTAGTGCTTCGAGGTCTTGCGCACCGGCGTCGCGCCCGACACGACCGAATACGGGTTCAGCAGTTCGGTCGGCAGGTAGGTCGAGCCGCACACTTCGCAGTTGTCGCCGTACTGGTCCTTCGCGTGGCACTTCGGGCACTCGCCCTTGATGAAGCGATCCGGCAGGAACATTTCCTTGACGGGATCGTACGCCTGCTCGATCTCGCGCTCGGCGATGAAGCCGGCGTCCTGCAGCGCGACGTAGATCTTCTCGCTCAGCACGCGGTTCTCGTCCGAATCGGTCGAGTAGAAGTTGTCGAACGACACGCCGAAGCTGTCGAAGTCGCGCTTGTGTTCGGCCCACACGCGATCGATCAGCTGCTTCGGGGTCAGGCCTTCCTTCTCCGCGCGCAGCATGATCGGCGTGCCGTGCGTGTCGTCGGCGCCGATGTAGTAGACCTCATGGCCATGCATTCGCAGCGTCCGCACCCAGATGTCGGTCTGGATGTACTCGACCAGGTGGCCGATGTGGATCTGCCCGTTGGCATAGGGCAGTGCGGACGTAACGAGGATCTGGCGGCCACCTTGCGGCGCCGCAGCCTGCACGGAAGTGAGGTCGGATGCGGACATAGGGTCTGTAGAGGAACAGCGGAAAAACGACGGGAAACTGCGATTCTAGCAGGGGTGCGCAACAGCGACGCGGGCGGGCGGCCCAGGACCGGGCGCCGAAACGGGCGGGGCCGCGCATGCGGCGTGCCCGACGGTGCGGTGCTGCGATGCAGCACGAATTCTGCGGGCAAAAAAAACCGGGGCGGATACGGCCCCGGAGCAACAACGACAAGAGGAGAATGGTGACGCGCCGGCAACACCAGCCGCGTACCGTAAATACTGACCACGGCCTGCGACAGAAGTTCGAAAATTTTTTCGATTTGTTACCGGCGCCGCCGGGAGCCTTGTCCGGCGGGGCTGCGCGGGCGGCGGGCCGCGCTTTCTCCTCGTCGCGCGCTTACTGCGCCTGCGCTGCGCGCAGGTAGATTTCGACGCGGCGGTTCTGTGCGCGGCCGGCTTCGGTCGCGTTGTCCGCGATCGGGTTCGATGCGCCCATGCCCTGCGCCGACAGGCGGCCGGCGTTCACGCCGCGCTGCGCCAGTGCGTTCACGACGCTTTGCGCGCGGTTCTGCGACAGCGTCTGGTTCAGCTGGGCCGAGCCCGTGCTGTCCGTGTAGCCGACGATCGATGCCGTCACTTGCGGGTTCTGGTTCAGCGTCGTCGCCAAGTCGTTCAGCAGCGGCGTGAAGGCCGGCGTGATCGCGTACTGGTTCGTCGCGAACGTCACCGAGCTCGGCACGTTCAGCTTCAGCGAGCCGTCCGGCTGCTCGGTCACTTGCGTACCCGTTTGCGCCGCCGACGGCGCGAGCTTGTTCTTGATCGCCTGCCAGTTGTAACCCGTCACGCCGCCGACCAGTGCGCCGACGCCTGCGCCGATCGCCGCGCCCTTGCCGCCGCCCGCCAGTGCGCCGATGCCTGCGCCCAGCGCCGCACCCGTGCCGGTACCGACGGCCGTATTGTTGCCTTGCTGCGTGGCGCAGCCTGCCAGCAGTGCGCCGGCCAATGCGAAGACGGACAAGCGGGTCGCGATTTTCATGTTCATCTTGGATTCCTCTCTTGGTTGAACGAGTCGACAACGACGACAACAACAGTTACGGCTCCCTGCGCGGGCCGCCCGAAAAAGGAGGGCAGCCCGTGCCCGCGGCAGCCGCCGAGGTGGCTGCATGCCCTGTCCGTCAGCGTGGCTGTTGGGACAGTGCGACGCGTCAGCCTCTACAATATAGGCGGTAAGTGGCCGATTTGGCCCCATAGCATGCCGCACGCGAAGAGTGCGCCGGGTCGCGCGTTCGCGCAATGGCGTGCAACAGATTCTTTCACTTTTCCCGATTTTCGCGCCGTAATTTGATATTTTTTGACGTTTGCGCGCGAGAAAAACGTTTTCACGGAGTTTCGATGAGCATTGACCGGGCACAAGTCGACGCCGCTTTGGCGGCTGTCGTCGACCCCAATACCGGCCGTCCGTATGCGGCGAACAAGGGCGTGCGCAACGTCGCGATCGACGGCGACGTCGTGGCGCTCGACGTGGTGCTCGGTTATCCCGCGCGCAGCCAGCACGACGACGTGCGCGCCCGCATCACCGCGGCGCTCCAGGCCGTGGCCGGCGTGCGCGACGCGCGCGTCGCGGTCTCGCAGGAGATCGTCGCGCACACGGTGCAGCGTGGCGTGAAACTGCTGCCGAACGTGAAGAACATCGTCGCGGTCGCGTCGGGCAAGGGCGGTGTCGGCAAGAGCACGACGGCCGTCAACCTCGCGCTCGCGCTTGCCGCGGAAGGCGCGTCGGTCGGTATCCTCGACGCCGACATCTACGGTCCGTCGTTGCCGACGATGCTCGGCATCCATGGCCAACGCCCCGAGTCGCCCGACAACCAGTCGATGAACCCGCTCGTGGGCCACGGGCTGCAGGCGAACTCGATCGGCTTCCTGATCGAGGAAGACAACCCGATGGTGTGGCGCGGCCCGATGGCGACTTCCGCGCTCGAGCAGCTGCTGCGCCAGACCAACTGGCGCGAGCTCGACTACCTGATCGTCGACATGCCGCCCGGCACGGGCGACATCCAGCTGACGCTCGCGCAGCGCGTGCCCGTCACCGGCGCGGTGATCGTCACGACGCCGCAGGACATCGCGCTGCTCGACGCGAAGAAGGGCCTGAAGATGTTCGAGAAGGTCGGGATTCCGATCCTCGGCATCGTCGAGAACATGAGCATCCACACCTGCTCGAACTGCGGCCACGAGGAGCACATCTTCGGCGCCGGCGGGGCCGAGCGGATGGCGAAGGAATACGGCGTGAACGTGCTCGGCAGCCTGCCGCTCGACATCGCGATCCGTGAGCGGGCCGACAGCGGCACGCCGACGGTCGTGGCCGATGCCGACGGCGCGCTGGCGCGTCGCTATCGCGAAATCGCGCGCGGGGTGGCGCTGGCGATTGCCGAGCGATCGCGCGACATGACGTCGAAGTTCCCGTCGATCGTTGTTCAAAATACGTAAAACCCTTGCGGGGCGGGGCCTCACGCTGTTTACGGCGCCGCGAGGCGCGGTATCATGGCGACTTTTCCCGGGTCCCTTTACCCGCCCGGCGCGGCCGTCGTGTCAAACGGCCGTCAGCCGGCATGAGGATCGAATGAAACAACGACATCACGGCGTGTACGCCGGCCGCGTGCGGTGCGCGCTGCTGGCCGCCGCCGCGCTGGGCCTGCTGGCCGGCTGCACCTCCTTTTCCTCGTCGCACGAAAAACGGGCCGACGCACAGCTGCAGCCGACGGTCGGCTCGCAGGCGCGCGGCGCGGTGACGTTCGTCGAGCGTCCGGACGGCGTGCAGGTTACCTACAACCTGGCCGGGCTGCCGCCGAACAGCGATCACGCCCTACAGGTACACGAACGCGGCGACTGCAACGCGGGCGACGGCTCGAGCGCCGGCCAGGTGTTCGCGCCGGCGGCCGACCGGCTGCGCGCGGGTGCCCGCGTCGCCGGCGATCTCGGCAACATCCACGCGGACGCGAACGGCGTCGCGGCCGGCTTCATCGTCGCGCCCGATCTGGCCCTCGATGGCGTGCGCTCGGCGATGAACCGCGCGGCGCTGGTACACCGCGACTCGAGCGACCCCGCGTTTCCGCAGCATGGCGCGGGGCCCGCGCTCGCCTGTGGCGTAATCCGTTGATGGCCGCCGCGTGCGCGGGCCGATGATCGCGTAAAATGTCGGCCTTTCCCTGGCCGCCGTCCGGAATGGCGGCCTTCGTTTCCCGTCACGCAGCGTTTCCAGGCGCCCCGATATGAGCATCAAGTCCGACAAATGGATTCGGCGCATGGCCGAAGAGCACAAGATGATCGAGCCGTTCGTGCCCGATCAGGTCCGCGCGTCCGAGGACGGCCGCCGGATCGTCAGCTACGGCACGTCGAGCTACGGCTACGACATCCGCTGCGCGGACGAATTCAAGATCTTCACGAACATCAACTCGACGATCGTCGATCCGAAGAACTTCGACGAGGGTTCGTTTGTCGATTTCAAGGGCGACGTGTGCATCATCCCGCCGAACTCGTTCGCGCTGGCCCGCACCGTCGAATATTTCCGCATCCCGCGCACCGTGCTCACGGTCTGCCTCGGCAAGTCGACCTATGCGCGCTGCGGCATCATCGTCAACGTGACGCCGTTCGAACCCGAGTGGGAAGGCTACGTCACGCTGGAATTCTCGAACACCACGCCGCTGCCCGCGAAGATCTACGCGAACGAAGGCGTCGCCCAGGTGCTCTTCTTCGAGAGCGACGAAGTGTGCGACGTGTCGTACGCGGATCGCGGCGGCAAGTATCAGGGGCAGCGTGGTGTCACGCTGCCGAAAACCTGATCTGGTTGCATAACGTCTCACCAGTTTCCGGGTGACCGCTGCGCGTGACGCGCCGCGGTCGTTCTTTTTGGAGAATCGCCCATGAAGTTTCGTTTCCCCGTCGTCATCATCGACGAAGATTTCCGCTCCGAGAACATCTCGGGCTCCGGCATCCGGGCGTTGGCCGAAGCGATCGAGAAGGAGGGCGTCGAAGTCCTCGGCCTCACGAGCTACGGCGATCTGACGTCGTTCGCGCAGCAGTCGAGCCGCGCGTCGTGCTTCATCCTGTCGATCGACGACGACGAACTCATGCTCGGCGAGACCGGCCAGGACGGCGAGCTGCCCGAACTCGCGACCGCGATCATCGAGTTGCGCGCGTTCGTCACCGAAGTGCGCCGCCGCAACGCGGACATCCCGATCTTCCTGTACGGCGAGACGCGCACGTCGCGCCACCTGCCGAACGACATCCTGCGCGAGCTGCACGGCTTCATCCACATGTTCGAGGACACGCCGGAGTTCGTCGCGCGCCACATCATCCGCGAGGCGAAGGTCTATCTCGACTCGCTCGCGCCGCCGTTCTTCAAGGAACTCGTCAAGTACGCGGACGAAGGCTCGTACTCGTGGCACTGCCCGGGCCACTCGGGCGGCGTCGCATTCCTGAAGAACCCGCTCGGCCAGATGTTCCACCAGTTCTTCGGCGAGAACATGCTGCGCGCGGACGTCTGCAACGCCGTGGACGAACTCGGCCAGCTGCTCGACCACACGGGCCCCGTCGCGGCGTCCGAGCGCAACGCGGCGCGCATCTTCAGCGCAGACCACCTGTTCTTCGTGACCAACGGCACGTCGACGTCGAACAAGATCGTCTGGCACGCGACGGTCGCCCCGGGCGACATCGTGCTGGTCGACCGCAACTGCCACAAGTCGATCCTGCACGCGATCACGATGACGGGCGCGATTCCAGTGTTCCTCACGCCGACGCGCAACCATTTCGGCATCATCGGGCCGATCCCGCGCGACGAATTCAAGCCGGAGAACATCCGCAAGAAGATCGAGGCGAACCCGTTCGCGCGCGAAGCGATGCGCGAGAACCCGGACATGAAGCCGCGCATCCTGACGATCACGCAGAGCACGTACGACGGCGTCGTCTACAACGTCGAGATGATCAAGGACCTGCTCGGCGACCTGCTCGACACGCTGCACTTTGACGAAGCGTGGCTGCCGCACGCAACCTTCCACGATTTCTACCGCGACATGCACGCGATCGGCGACGGCCGTCCGCGCACCGGCGCGCTCGTGTTCGCGACGCACTCGACGCACAAGCTGCTCGCGGGCATCTCGCAGGCCTCGCAGATCGTCGTGCAGGATTCGGAGAACCGCACGTTCGACAAGCACCGCTTCAACGAGGCGTACCTGATGCACACGTCGACGAGCCCGCAGTACGCGATCATCGCGTCGTGCGACGTCGCGGCCGCGATGATGGAGCCGCCGGGCGGCACCGCGCTCGTCGAGGAATCGATCGCCGAGGCGATCGACTTCCGCCGCGCGATGCGCAAGGTCGACGCCGAATACGGCGACGACTGGTTCTTCAGCGTGTGGGGCCCGGACAACCTGTCGGAAGAAGGCATCGGTTCGCGCGAGGACTGGATGCTGAAGCCGAACGACCACTGGCACGGCTTCGGCCCGCTGGCGGAAGGCTTCAACATGCTCGACCCGATCAAGGCGACGATCATCACGCCGGGACTCGACGTCGACGGCGAGTTCGGCGAGACCGGCATTCCGGCCGCGATCGTCACGAAGTACCTGGCCGAGCACGGGATCATCGTCGAGAAGACCGGCCTGTACTCGTTCTTCATCATGTTCACGATCGGCATCACGAAGGGCCGCTGGAACTCGATGGTGACCGAGCTGCAGCAGTTCAAGGACGACTACGACAACAACCAGCCGCTGTGGCGCGTGCTGCCGGAATTCGTCGCGCAGCATCCGCGCTACGAGCGTGTCGGCTTGCGCGATCTATGCACGCAGATCCACGACGTGTACCGCGCGAACGACATCGCCCGCCTGACGACGGAGATGTACCTGTCGGACATGGAACCGGCGATGAAGCCGTCGGACGCGTTCGCGAAGCTCGCGCACCGCAAGATCGACCGCGTGCCGCTCGACGAGCTCGAAGGCCGCGTGACGAGCATCCTGCTCACGCCGTACCCGCCGGGCATTCCGCTGCTGATCCCGGGCGAGCGCTTCAACAAGACGATCGTGAACTACCTGCGGTTCGCGCGCGACTTCAACGAACGCTTCCCGGGCTTCCACACCGACATCCACGGCCTCGTCGCGGAAGAGGTGAACGGCCGCGTCGAGTACTTCGTCGACTGCGTGCGCGACTGATGGCGGCGCACGGACGAATCCAGGCGATGCGTGCGGCGCTGGCCGCGCTCGTCGTCTGGGCGGCAGGGCTGGCGGGCGTCGGCGTCGCGCACGCGGAAGTCGCGGCGGCCGACCCGATCGACGTCGCGATGCGGCAGTGCCTCGCGCGGCGCGACCGGTCTTCGCCGGCCGGCCAGATCCAGTGCATGGGCGAGGCGCAGCAGCAGTGGCAGGCCGTGATGGACGGCGCGTACCAGCGCCTGTTGAAGGATGCGCCGGCCGATGCGAAGCGCGGCTGGCAGGACAGCCAGCGCCATTGGCTCACGTGGCGCAAAGACGAAGTGCTTCTGCTGAAGGCCGTGTACGACACCACGCGCGGGACGTCGTACGCGATGTCGAGTGCCGACCTGCAACTGCAGCCGGTGCGCGATCGCGCGCTGGCGCTGCGCGCTGCGGCCGATCGTTATGCACCGCCGCCCGCCGCCGTGCCGGTTGCGGCCACGAGCGGCGCGCAGGGCGGCACGAGTGATGCGCCGAGCGCGGTCAAGCCGAACGCCAGGCCGGCGAACGCGCCGCGCGACCCGGCCGTGCGCCGCGTGCGGCCGTGCGAACAGGACGCCGCGTGCGAGCACGCGCTGTTCGACCTGAACCGCTATTACCAGAAGCTGCGCCGCAAGATGCCCGCGCATTCGGCCGCGACGCTCGTCCGCGCGCAGCGCGCGTGGGTCGGGTTCCGCGATGCGACGGCGCCGCTCGTCGGCGAGGACGGCCGCGTCGACCTGATCGGCGCGCGCATCGCGACGATGAAGCGGCTGTCGGAGACGGCCGGCAACAAGTAAGTGCGATGGCGACGCCGATTCGGCGAGACAGCCAAAAGCAAAACGGGCACCCGAAAAAGGTGCCCGTTTTTCATTTGGCGGCCGTGAGTCAGGCGGGCCGTTGCGTCTCGATCCCGCCGAACCACGACGGCACGAGCGCGACCGCATCGTCGAGCGACGCGAGCACGTGCAGGCTCAGCGCGACGATTTCGGGCGTCGGCGCCTTCAGGTCGGGCACGGTGATGACCGATGCACCCGCGCCGGCGGCCGATTGCGCGCCGAAGTCGCTGTCCTCGAACGCGACGCAGGCGTGGGCCGGCACGCCGAGGCGATCGGCCGCGAGCCGGTAGACGGCCGGGTCGGGCTTGCCGCGCGCGACTTCGTCGCCGCCCGCGATCGCGCGGAAGAACGGCAGCACGCCGACCGCG
Source organism: Burkholderia sp. HI4860 (assembly GCF_002223045.2). Taxonomy (NCBI): domain Bacteria; kingdom Pseudomonadati; phylum Pseudomonadota; class Betaproteobacteria; order Burkholderiales; family Burkholderiaceae; genus Burkholderia; species Burkholderia sp. HI4860. The sequence continues at coordinate 2,732,340 of NZ_NKFO02000003.1, forward strand.
TCGAGTCGCGCGCGGATGACCTCGCAGGCGGACGACGATGCGACCGCGCATGGAATGCCGGCTTGCGCGAGCGCGTCGAGCAGCGCGAACGCGCCAGGCTTCAGCGGAAACTTCGGATGCGGTTCGGGCGCCGCGAGCTGTTCGCGCACGCGGATGCGCACCGCGTCGAACGTATCGGGGTTACCGATCAGCCGTGCCAGGATGACCTGGCCTTCGGCGAACGAGCGGCCGACGATCTGCAGGTAGTCGGTGGTCGTCAGCGTGACGCCGTGCGCATTCGACACGTCGATCCACGTATTCATGATGGTCCGCTCGGAATCGACGAGCAGGCCGTCCATGTCGAAGAGCGCGGCGGAAAAGGTCATCGGCGGCATTCGGGAAGCAGGAAAGGCGATGGGCGACGCGACGGCCGCCCGAATGAAAAACGGACGCCGAGGGCGTCCGTCCGGAACAGCACGCTTACTGGCCGAGCGCGGCGCGCGCGGCCTTGACCGCCGCACGCACCTGGTCGGGCGCGGTGCCGCCGGGGTGGTTGCGGCTCGCGACCGAGCCCTCGAGCGTCAGGTAGCCGAATACGTCTTCGCCGATCAGGTGCGCGACGTTCGGCAGCTCCTGCTTCATCTCGTCGAGCGTCAGGTCGGCCAGGTCGATGCCGCGGTCGTCGCAGATCTTCACGGCGTGCGCGACGGCTTCGTGCGCATCGCGGAACGGCAGGCCGCGCTTGACCAGGTAGTCGGCGAGGTCGGTGGCGGTCGAGAAGCCTTGCAGCGCGGCCGCGCGCATCGCGTCCGGCTTCACGGTGATGCCGGCCACCATCTCGGCGAAGATCCGCAGCGTGTCGGCGACGGTGTCGACCGTGTCGAACAGCGGTTCCTTGTCTTCCTGGTTGTCCTTGTTGTACGCGAGCGGCTGGCCCTTCATCAGCGTCAGCAGCGCCATCAGGTGGCCGTTCACGCGGCCCGTCTTGCCGCGGGCGAGCTCGGGCACGTCGGGGTTCTTCTTCTGCGGCATGATCGAGCTGCCGGTGCAGAAGCGGTCGGCGATGTCGATGAAGCCGACGCGCGGGCTCATCCACAGCACGAGTTCCTCGGAGAAGCGCGACACGTGCGTCATCACGAGCGCGGAAGCCGCCGCGAATTCGATCGCGAAGTCGCGATCCGACACCGCGTCGAGCGAGTTCGCGCAGATGCCGTCGAAGCCGAGCGTCTTCGCCACCGCGTGACGATCGATCGGGTAGCTCGTACCGGCGAGCGCGGCCGCGCCGAGCGGCAGGCGGTTCACGCGGGTGCGGCAGTCGCGCATGCGCTCCGCGTCGCGCGAGAACATCTCGACGTATGCGAGCAGGTGGTGGCCAAACGTGACGGGCTGGGCGACCTGCAGGTGCGTGAAGCCCGGCATGATCGTGTCGGCGTTCTGTTCCGCGAGGTCGAGCAGCGCGCCGCGCAGGTCGTTCAGCAGGCCGCCGATGCGGTCGATCTCGCCGCGCAGCCACAGGCGGATGTCGGTCGCGACCTGGTCGTTACGCGAGCGGCCCGTGTGCAGGCGCTTGCCGGCGTCGCCGATCAGCGCGGTCAGGCGCGCCTCGATATTCAGGTGGACGTCTTCCAGGTCGAGCTGCCATTCGAATTCGCCGCGCTCGATTTCGCCCTTGATCTGCGCCATCCCGCGTTCGATCGCGGCCAGGTCGTCGGCGCTGATGATCTTCTGCGCGGCGAGCATGTTCGCGTGCGCGAGCGAGCCGGCGATGTCGACGAGCGCGAGGCGCTTGTCGAAAAATACCGACGACGTGTAGCGCTTGACCAGCTCGGACATCGGTTCCGAGAAGCGGGCCGACCAGGCCTCGCCCTTTTTGTGCAGTTGGGACGTCATGGCGATTCTTCGAAGGGAGATTGAGCGGCGTGCGCCGCCGAGGAATCCCGCGATTCTAACATTCGCGGGCCTGCCCGCCGCGGCGCGCCGCCGTTCGCGGCGGCCTGCCGACCGTGGCCGGCGCAGGCCGGCCCGTTCAGTCGCGCACCAGCACGACCAGCTTCAGGTCCTCGCGGTGCGCGGGCTTCAGCGTGATCTGCTGGTACACGAGGCGGCCGTCGGCCGGATGGTCGAATTCGCGCAGGCCGCCTTCGCGTTCGAACACGTCCTGCGATGCCCAGTACTGCGCGAACGCGTCGCTGCCGGCGGTCAACGCGTCGATCAGTGCGCGCGTCGGCGCATCGGTCAGGTGACGGATCGAATCGGCGCGGAATTCGGCCGCGAGCCGCCGCGCGCGGGTTTCCCAGTCGACGATCAGCGTGCGCGCGGCCGGCGACATGAACGTGAAGCGCAGCAGGTTGCGGTCGTGCTCGCCGTCGAGCCAGCCGGAGAAGAGCGCGGCGGCCGGCGCGTTCCATGCGAGGGCGTTCCATTGCCGGTCGAGCACGTACGCGGGCGTCGCGATGGCCGTGACGGTCGCGGCGAGCGTCGGCGGCAGGTCGCCGGCCGCGACGTCGGGCTCGGCCGGGTCGCGCTGCGCGGCCAGCTCGAACAGGTAGGCGCGCTCGGCTTTCGACAGTTGCAGCGCGACGGCGATCCGCGCGAGCGCGTCGGCGGACGCCGACACCGGGCGGCCCTGTTCGATCCACGTGTACCAGGTCGGGCTGACGCCGCACAGTTGCGCGACTTCCTCGCGCCGCAGCCCCGGCGTGCGGCGGCGCGGGCCGGGCGGCAGGCCGACGGCCTGCGGCGACAGCCGCTCGCGGTGGGCGCGGATGAATTCGCCGAGTGCGCGGGCGGGCGAGGCGTCGAGCGGCGGGACGGGAGCGGAGGACGGGTGGTTCATGCGGAAACGGCGAAATGGGAACGGAGGCGCGGCAACGGTCAGACAGGTGTATCGAATACCAGAATAACTGCTTAACTTGTACTGGTACAAACGCAGGCCTATTGTAGCGGCTCGCACGCTGGCAGGGCAGCGAGCGTCCCACAAAACGCGTTGCATGGGGCCGGAGCAGGCGCTGAGGCGCCTGTCGCGCCGGCAACGGTACAAAGGAGCGAACGATGAAACACCACGACCAGGTCGCCGACGCATTCGGCACGACGGCCGCCGCCTATCTGACGAGCACGGTCCACGCGACGGGTGCCGATCTGCAGACGCTCGCCGATGCGGTGCGCGCCACGCCCGACGCCGCGGTGCTCGATCTCGGCTGCGGCGCGGGCCATGCCAGCTTCGCCGTCGCGCCGCACGTGCGCGACGTGATCGCCTACGATCTCGCCGCGCAGATGCTCGCGACCGTCGACGCCGCCGCGCGCGAACGCGGGCTCGCGAACATCCGTACGCAGCAGGGGCCGGCCGAGCGACTGCCGTTCGAGACGGCGACGTTCGACTGGGTCGTGAGCCGGATGAGCGCGCACCACTGGCACGACATGCGCGCGGCGCTTGCCGAGGTGCGCCGCGTGCTGAAACCGGGCGGCCGCGTGTTGATGATCGATATCGCCGGCAACGACCATCCGCTTCTCGATACGTACCTGCAGGCCGCGGAAGTGCTGCGCGACGCGTCGCACGTGCGCGACTACCGGGCGGACGAATGGCTCGCGATGTTCCGCGAAGCCGGCTTCGACGCGCACGTGCACAGCCGCTGGCGGCTGCCGATCGATTTCGATACGTGGGTCGCACGCATCCGCACGCCGGCCGACAGCGTCACCGGCATCCGCGCGCTGTGGGCGCATGCGCCTGACGAGGTGCGCGGCTACTACGCGGTGCAGCCCGACGGTTCGTTCGAACACGACGCGTTGCTGATCGACGCGCACTGAGCGCGAGGTGCGCCGGCACGGCTTCGCCGGCGCATGAAAAAAGCCGCGATACGCATCATCGCGTATCGCGGCTTTCTAGACGTCAGTCGGCGCGGGAATCACACCGTGCCGCACGCGGATCAGCCCGTGTTGCGCAGGCCGGCCGCGATCCCGTTGATCGTCAGGTGAATCCCGCGGCGCAGCCGCGCGTTCGTGTCGCCCGCACGGTGGCGCTTGATCAGCTCGACCTGCAGGTGGTTCAGCGGATCGAGATACGGGAAGCGGTTCTTGATCGAGCGCGCGAGCAGCGGGTTGGTCGCGAGGCGGCCTTCGTGCCCGGTGATTTCCGCCAGCGCTTGCGACGTGCGCTCCCATTCCGCGACGATCCGCTCGAACACGTGCTTGCGCAGCTTGCGGTCGGAAACGAGCTGCGCGTAGCGCGACGCGACCGCGAGGTCGGTCTTCGCGAGCACCATGTCCATGTTCGACAGCAGGTTCGAGAAGAACGGCCAGGTCTTGTTCATCTTCTTCAGCAGCGCGACGCGCTTCGTGCGCTCGGCGTCGTCCGGCGCGCCGTCGAGATACGCGCTCACCGCGCTGCCGAAGCCGTACCAGCCCGTCAGCAGCAGCCGGCACTGGCCCCACGAGAAGCCCCACGGAATCGCGCGCAGGTCCTCGATCTTGCGCTGCTTCGGATCCTGCAGCTTGCGCGACGCCGGGCGGCTGCCGATGTTCAGCTCGGCGATCTCGGTGATCGGCGTCGACGAGAAGAAATAGTCGGTGAAGCCCGGGGTTTCGTAGACGAGCGCGCGGTACGCGGCCATCGCCGCATCGGACAGCGTCTGCATCGCGGCCTCGAACGCCGGCAACTGCGCGGGCGCGTTGTTCTGCGGCAGGAGCGTCGCCTCGAGCGTTGCGGCGACGACCGTCTCGAGGTTGCGGCGGCCGATCTCCGGGTTCGCGAACTTGCTCGCGATCACCTCGCCCTGTTCGGTCAGGCGGATCTGGCCGTTCACCGTGCCCGGCGGCTGCGACAGGATCGCCTGGTAGGTCGGGCCGCCGCCACGGCCGACCGTGCCGCCGCGGCCGTGGAACAGCCGCAGCGTGATCTTGCGGTCGCGGAACAGGTCGACGAGCGCGAGCTCCGCACGATACAGCTCCCAGTTCGACGTCAGGAAGCCGCCGTCCTTGTTGCTGTCCGAATAGCCGAGCATCACTTCCTGCTCGGCGCCCTGGTGTGCGATCAGCGCGTCGATACCCGGCAGTGCGAAGTACTCGCGCATGATGCGCGCGGCGTCGCGCAGGTCGGGAATCGTCTCGAACAGCGGGATCACCATCAGGCTGTTCTTCGCATCGCCGCCCGGGACGCCGAGCGCGCCTTCGAGCAGGCCCGTCTCTTTCTGCAGCAGCAGCACTTCGACGAGGTCGCTGACGGTTTCCGTATGCGAAATGATGTAGTTGCGTACCGCACGTGCGCCGAATTGCGCGCGGACTTCGCGCGCCTTCTCGAACACGCCGAGCTCGCTCTGCGCGAGCGCCGAGTATTCGAAATACGGCGAGCGCAGCGGACGCGGATCGGCGAGGGCGGCGAGCAGCACGCGCAGCTTGTCTTCCTCGGCGAGCGCCGCGTAGTCGGCCTCGACGCCCGCGCGGGCGAACAGTTCGGCGACCACGGCTTCGTGGATGTCGGAGCTCTGGCGCAGGTCGATGCTCGCGAGATGGAAGCCGAACACTTCGGCCGCGCGTACGAGCGGCGCGAGGCGCGGCGCGGCGAGCGACGTGCCGTGATGTTCGTCGAGCGACGCGGTCAGCACCTTCAGGTCGGCGACGAACGCTTCGGAATCCGCGTACGGGACCGCCCGCACGGGCGGCGCGCCGCGGCCCGCGCTGCGCACCGGCACCGTGCCTTCGCCGAGACGCACGCGTGCGCTGGCGGCAAGGCGCGTGTAGATGCCGATCAGCGCGCGGCGATACGGTTCGTCGACGCGGTGCGGCGACTGGTCGGGCGAAGCTGCCGCGAGCGCCTTCACCGCGTCGTTCGCACCGACGAGCAGGTTCGACACCGACAGCTCGGCGCCAAGCTTGTGCACTTGTTCGAGATAGTGCTCGAGGATCACCGCGGCCTGGCGGTTGATCGCTTCGTCGAGCGTCGGCGCGGTCACGTTCGGGTTGCCGTCGCGGTCGCCGCCGATCCAGCTGCCCATCTGGAAGAACGCGGGTACGCGCGCGGACAGGCCGTGCTCGGCGAGCGCGGCCTCGATGTCGCCGTACAGCGCGGGCAGTTCGTCGAGGAACGTCGCGCGGTAGTACGACAGCGCGTTCTCGATCTCGTCGCCGACCGTCAGGCGCGAGTCGCGCAGCATGCGGGTCTGCCACAGCGCGGTGACGCGCGCGCGCAGCATCGCTTCGTTGTGCTGGCGCTCGCGGCTCGTCAGTTCCTGGTCGCGTTCGGCGAGCAGGCGCGCGATGTCGTGCTGCGCGTCGAGGATGCTCTTGCGCTGCACCTCGGTCGGGTGCGCGGTCAGCACCGGCACGATCAGCGCATCGTCGAAGAAGCGCTGCAGCAGGCGCTTCGACGCGTTGCCGGTCGTCTTCAGTTGTTCGAGCGCGTACGCGACCGTGCCGGGCTGCGACGCGGAGCCGGCCAGCGCATGGATGCGGCGGCGGCGGTTGTGGTGGCGGTCTTCCGCGATGTTCGCGAGGTGCGAGAAATAGCTGAACGCGCGCACGACGCTCACCGTCTGCTCCGGCGTCAGCTTGCGCAGCTTCTTCTCGAGCGTCTGCGCGGCTTCGCTGTCGTCCTCGCGGCGGAACTTGACCGCGGTCTGGCGGATCGTCTCGACGACGTCGAACACGGTGTCGCCTTCCTGCTCGCGCACGACGTCGCCGAGCAGGCGGCCGAGGAAGCGGATGTCTTCGAACAGCGGGCCGTCCTTGTCGTCGCGCGTGCGCGTGCCGGACTTCGGTGCACCGGCCGTGCGGGCCGCGGTGCGGGCAGCCGGGCCGGCGGCTTTCGTCGCGCGTTTTGTCTGACGTATCGGGTCTTTCGGTTTCGTTGCCGTTTTCGCACGGCCGTTCGCGGCGGTGGCGACGGTGTCCGTCGAGGCGTCGGAGGAGGACAGGGCAGCATTGCGGCGCGCCGTACGCGCCGATCCGGAAGACTTCACGATGGGTTTCCTTGGGAAAGCTCGAGTCAAAAGGAACTGCGGAAACTGCGAAACTGCGGTCAAGCAACCAGCTACGTGCGGCACATCCGCGCATCGGCGCCGCGACCCGCTCGGCGGCAGGCCGGGCGCAGGCTCCAGGCCCGGGCGGGCAGGGGCGTGCGTGCTACCATTGTTCGATCTTCAATCCCGTCCTTCGATGTTCCAGCAATGAATTCCGAGACCCCCGCGGCCGGGCCGCAACAGGCACAGTCGCCCGCGACGTTGACGATTGCTTCGCGCGAAAGCCGCCTGGCGATGTGGCAAGCCGAACATGTGAGTGATGCGCTGCGCAAATTATATCCAGCTTGTGACGTGAAAATCCTCGGGATGACGACGCGCGGCGACCAGATTCTCGATCGCACGCTGTCGAAAGTCGGCGGCAAGGGCCTGTTCGTGAAGGAACTGGAGGCCGCGCTGGCCGACGGCCGCGCCGATCTCGCCGTGCATTCGCTGAAGGACGTGCCGATGGCGCTGCCCGACGGCTTCTCGCTCGCCGCGATCATGGAACGCGAAGATCCGCGCGATGCATTCGTGTCGAACGACTACGCGTCGCTCGACGCGCTGCCGGCCGGCGCCGTGGTGGGCACGTCGAGCCTGCGCCGCGAGGCGATGCTGCGCTCGCGCTACCCGCACCTGGACGTGCTGCCGCTGCGCGGCAACCTCGACACGCGCCTCGCGAAGCTCGATCGCGGCGACTACGCGGCGATCATCCTCGCGGCCGCCGGCCTGAAGCGCCTCGGCCTCGAAGCGCGGATCCGCGCGCTGCTCGACGTCGAGGCGAGCCCGCCCGCCGCGGGCCAGGGCGCACTCGGCATCGAGATCGCATCGCACCGCGACGACGTCGCCGCATGGCTCGCACCGCTGCACGACCCGCAGACCGCGCTCGCGGTCGAGGCCGAGCGGATGGTGTCGCGCGCGCTCGGCGGCAGCTGCGAGGTGCCGCTCGCCGCGCACGCGGTGTGGCGCGCGGGCGAGCTGTACCTGACGGGCCGCGTGTCGACGACCGACGGCAAGCGCGTGCTGACGGCCGAGGAATGCGGGGCCGTCGTGACCGTCGCCGATGCGCTCGCGCTCGGCCGCGCCGTGTCCGACGAGCTCGAGGCGCAAGGTGCGCTCGACATCGTCCGGGCGCTGCTCGCGGGCTCGCAGGCCGCCGGCAAGGGCGACGCCTGATGGCGGGCGGCACGCGCGCGTTCACCGCTGTCCTGACGCGCCCGGACGGCCAGTCCGGCGCGCTGGCGTCGCAACTGGCCGAGGCCGGCTGCGACGTGCTCGAATTTCCGTTGATCGACATTGCGCCGGTCGACGATCCCGCACCGCTCGACGCGGCATTCGCGGCGCTCGCCGACTACGCGCTGGTGATTTTCGTTTCGCCGAACGCGATCGACCGCGCGCTCGCGCAGTACGGCGCGATCTGGCCGAACGCGCTGCCGGTCGGCGTGGTGGGGCCCGGCAGCGTCGCCGCGCTCGAGCGTCACGGTATCGCGGCGCCCGCGCATCGCGTGATCGCGCCGCAGGCACCGGCCGACGGTGGCGTACCTCACTACGATTCGGAAAGCCTGTTCGCGTGCATCGAGGCCGCGTTCGGGGGCGCGCAGGCGCTGGCGGGCAAGCGCGTGCTGATCGTGCGCGGCGACGGCGGTCGCGAATGGCTCGCCGAACGATTGCGCGAGGCTGGCGCGGACGTCACGCTCGTCGCCGCCTATCGGCGCGTCGTGCCCGAGCCGCGCGTCGGCGCGTGGGAGCGCGTGCATGCGCTGCTTCACGGCGAACCGCATGCGTGGCTCGTCACGAGCTCGGAAGGCGTGCGCAACCTGCACGAACTCGCGCGGGCGCACCTGAACGATGCCGAGATCCACGCGCTGAAGCACGCGCCGCTCGTGACGCCGCATCCGCGGATCGAGCAGACCGCGCGTTCATTGGGTTTTGATAGGATTACGCTGACCGGCGCGGGCGATGAGCGCATCGTCCGCGCGTTTCGAACGATGGCCGAGGAGGCCGTCCAACCGGCGACAGCCGCACCGGTGACTAAACGCATGACAGATACCAACGATTCCAAAAGCGTCGCTTCCCAGCCGGCCGCTGCATCCGCACCGCCGTCACGCCCCGCCTACATGGGCGCCGAACCGCCCGCGCGCCGCGGCGGCAGCGCGGTGCTGTGGTTCGTCGTCGTCGTGCTCGGCTGCGCGGCGGGCGTCGGCGGCTACGCGCTGAACCGCAAGATCGACCGGCTCGACGGCACGTTCGTCACGCGCCAGAAGGCGCTCGATGCGCAGACGGCCGAGACGCGCATGAAGACCGAGCAGGCGCTCGCGAGCACGCACCAGGTCGACACGCAGCTCGCGCAGCTCGACGGCAAGCTCGCCGACGCGCAGAGCGCGCAGCAGGCGCTGCAGCAGCAATACCAGGACCTGTCGCGCAACCGCGATGCGTGGATGCTCGAGGAGGTCGACCAGATGCTGTCGAGCGCGAGCCAGCAGCTTCAGCTGACCGGCAACACGCAGCTCGCGCTGATCGCGCTGCAGAACGCCGACGCGCGCCTCGCGACGTCGCAGAGCGCGCAGGCGGTCACGGTCCGCAAGGCGCTCGCGCTGGACATCGAGAAGCTGAAGGCCGCACCGGCGGCCGACCTCACCGGCCTCGCGATCAAGCTCGACGATGCGATCGCGAAGATCGACGCGCTGCCGCTGTCCGGCGAGGCGATCGTCCCGCACGAGGCGCCGAAGGCCGCGCCGGCCGACGCCGCGTCGTCGGCCGTGGCCGGCGAGCCGCGCTGGAAGGTGTGGTGGCATGACTTCTCGGCCGGCCTCGGCCAGCAGTTGAAGGGGCTCGTGCAGGTGCGCCGCATCGACAACGCGGACGCGATGCTCGCGTCGCCCGACCAGGGCTACTTCGTGCGCGAGAACGTGAAGCTGCGCCTCTTGACCGCCCGCCTGTCGCTGCTCGCGCGCAACGACAGCGCGATGAAGGCCGACCTGCACGCCGCACAGGCGTCGCTCGGGAAGTATTTCGACCAGGCATCGAAGGACACGCAGACCGTCGAGGATCTGCTCAAGCAGGTTGACGGCGCATCGCTGACGGTTGCGGTGCCGAACCTGAATACGAGCCTGAACGCCGTTCAGCAGTTCAAGAGCCGGGGGTAACGATGACGCTTCGAGGAATCGTCTGGCTCGCGGTCCTGTTCGCGATCGCCGCTGCGCTCGCCACCGTCGGCCGCTTCGACGCCGGGCAGGTGCTGCTCGTCTATCCGCCGTACCGGGTCGACGTGTCGCTGAACCTGTTCGTGATCGCCATCGTCGTGCTGTTCATCGTCGTGTATGCGCTGCTGCGCATCGTGCGCAACATCTGGCGCATGCCGCAGCGGGTCGCCGCGTATCGGGCGCGCTCGCGCAACGAGAAGGCACAGGCATCGCTGCGCGACGCGATCGCGAACCTGTACGCGGGCCGCTTCTCGCGTGCGGAGAAGGCCGCGCGTGAAGCGCTGTCGGTCGATGCGAACCTGGGCGCGGCGAGTCTCGTCGGGGCCACCGCCGCGCACCGGATGCACGAGTACACGCGCCGCGACGACTGGCTGTCGAAGGTCGACGCGCCGGAATGGCAGGATGCACGGCTGCTCGCCGCGGCCGACATGCGCGCGGATGCGCGTGATGCCGACGGCGCGCTTGCCGCGCTGGCCGACCTGCAGGCGGGCGGCAAGCGCATCCATGCGCAGCAGGTCGCGCTGCGCGCGCAGCAGCAGTTGAAGAACTGGGCCGAGGTGCTGAAGCTCGCGAAGGCGCTCGAGAAGCGCGAGGCGCTGCATCCGGCGGCGGCCGTGCGGCTGCGCCAGCAGGCCGCGGAAAACCTGCTGCGCGAACGCCGGCACGACCCGGACGCGCTGCTCGAGGTATGGCAGTCGCTGTCGCCGGTCGAGCGCCAGTCGCCGCGTCTCGCCGATCTCGCCGCAGAGCTGCTCGTGCCGCTCGAGCGTCGCAACGAAGCGCGCCGCATCGTCGAGGACGCGCTCGCGCACAACTGGGATGCGCGCCTGCTGCGCCGTTATCCGGATACGGCCGGCGCGGATGCGCTGCCGTTGATCCAGAAGGCGGAAGGGTGGAAGAAGGATCACCCGGAGGATGCCGACCTGCTGTTCGCGCTCGGTCGCCTGTGCCAGCAACAGCAGCTGTGGGGCAAGGCGCAGTCGTTCCTCGAATCGGCACTGAAGCTGGCCGACAACGAGGCGCTGAAGGTGCGTGCGCATCGCGCGCTCGCGCGGCTGTTCGAGCATCTCGGCGAAACCGACAAGGCTGCGAAGCATTACCGCGAAAGCGCGCTGGCGATTACCGTGGTCTGATGCCGGTCACTCGGGCCGCCTGCTGCAGGCGGCTCGTACACCCCGCGCAAAAAAGCCCCGAAGGCCTTTCCGGCATTCGGGGCTTTTTTTCGTCCGGGGGGGGCCGGACGACACGTCACGCGCCGAGCTTGCGCAGCAGGTCGTCCTCGCTGATGACGAACCACACCGATTGCCCGCGATTGGACTCGCGTACGAGCGCGCGAAGCGCTTCGCTGCGCGCGAGCCAGTGGTCGATATCACCGACCACGCCGAGCCGGACGCCGTAGTTGACGAGTTTCTGCAGCACGGCGCCCGCCAGCCCGCTTTCGAGCCGGTAGAAGTCGTCGTGCAGCGCGTCCGCGGGCACCGCGACCCAGTCGGCTTCATGTTCGTGCGCGAGCGCGACGAGGTCGAGCGCATCGCTTTCGCGCTGGACCAGGCCAGCGGCGGGGTCGGGGACCAGCACACGGTGGCCGGCCGCCTGGACGATTCGATGGTGCATGCGGGTGGGCTCCTTGCGTCACTTGTCGACCAGCCGCTTCGGCACCGACAGCGCCAGCAGCCCGCCGAGCACGAGGAACCCGGCGAGCATGTACATGCCCGAATCGTTGGCGCCTGTTGCCTGCTTGAGCCAGCCCATCATGTACGGGCTGAGGAAGCCGGCGAGGTTGCCGATCGAGTTGATCATCGCGATGCCGGCCGCGGCCGCCGTACCGCCGAGGAACGCGGTCGGCAGGCTCCAGAACAGCGGCAGCGTCGTCAGGATGCCGATCGTCGCGAGCGTGAGGCCGAGCATCGCGAGCGCGGTCTGGTGCGCCCAGATTACCGACAGCACGAGCCCGAGCGCGCCGATCGCGGCCGGAATCGCGACGTGCCAGCGGCGTTCGCGGTGCCGGTCCGCGCTGCGCGCGATCAGGATCATCGCGACCACCGCGGCCGCATACGGAATCGCCGACAGCAGGCCGATCGTGAACGTGTCGGTCACACCGGTGGCCTTGATGATGGTCGGCAGCCAGAAGCCGACCCCGTAGAGCCCCATCACGAACGAGAAGTAGATCAGCGCCATCAGCCACACGCGCGGGCTCGACATCACGGCGCCGAGCGGCGGGTCTTCCTTGGTGGCTTCTTCAGCAGCGACGTTGCGCGCGAGCAGCGCCTTTTCGTCGTCGGTCAGCCAGTTGGCCTTCTCGATCCGCTCGTCCAGCTTGAGGAACACGACCACGCCGACCAGCACCGACGGGATACCCTCGAGCAGGAACAGCCATTGCCAGCCGTGCCACCCGCTGATGCCGTCGAACGCCTTCAGGATGAAGCCCGAGAGCGGCCCGCCGATCACGCCGGACAACGCGACGGCGGTCATGAAGAACGTCGTCATCCGGCCGCGCCGGTGTGCGGGATACCAGTAGGTGAGGTAGAGGATCACGCCTGGGAAGAAGCCGGCCTCGGCGACGCCGAGCAGGAAGCGCATCACGTAGAACATCGCGGGCGTTGTGACGAACATCGTCAGGATCGAGATCACGCCCCACGTCGCCATGATCCGCGCGATCCACACGCGCGCGCCGACCTTGTGCAGGATGATGTTGCTCGGCACTTCGAAGAGGAAGTAGCCGAAGAAGAAGATCCCGGCGCCGAGCCCGTAGACGGTGTCGCTGAGGTTCAGGTCGCTCGCCATCTGCAGCTTCGCGAACCCGACGTTCACGCGGTCGAGATACGCGACCACGTAGCACAGCAGCAGGAGCGGCACGAGCCGCCACGACACCTTGCGGTAGGTTGTTTCCTCGAATGCGCCGGACGAGCCCGGCAGCGACTGCGTCGATGTTGCCATGTTGTCTCCTGTCCTTGTAGTTGGCCGGAAGGCGCTGCGGCACCCGATCCGGTTTCGTGCGAAGCAATGCGTGGATGTCGTGCCGGCCGGTGAACCCCGGCGCGGCGCGCGAACAGCCCGGTGCGGCTAGATGCAGCGTCCGCCGTCGACTTCGAGACAAACGCCCGTGATGAATTCAGCTTCGTCGGAGGCAAGGTAAAGCGCCGCGTTCGCGATGTCCTGCGGCGTCGAGAAGCGGCCGAGCGGGATCGTCGCGAGGAACCGGCTGCGGTTCTCGGGGGTATCCTCGCAGCCCATGAATTCGGTCATCAATGCCGTTTCGCCGAGCACGGGGTTGATGCAGTTCACGCGGATGCGGTCGGCGCCGAGTTCGGCCGCGAGCGACTTGCTTGCGGTGATCATCGCGCCCTTCGTGCTGTTGTACCAGACGAGGCCGGGGCGCGGCCGCACGCCGGCCGTCGACGCGACGTTCACGAACACGCCGCCGCCCTGTTCGCGAAAGTACGGCACGAAGGTCTGCACACACCAGAACAGGCTCTTCATGTTGACCGCGTACACGCGGTCGAATTCGGCTTCCGTCACGTCGAGCACCGGCTTGTTGCGGTGCGTGGTGCCCGCATTGTTCACGACGATCTGCACTGCGTGGAAATCGTCGAGCGCGGCCTGCAGCAGCGCGTGCCAGTCGTCCTGCCTCGACACGTCGCCGGCCACCGCGATGGCCTTGCCGCCCGCGAGCGCGATCTCGCTCGCGACGCGCTCGGCTGCCGCGCCGTTCAGGTCGTTGACGACGACGTTTGCGCCTTCGCGCGCATAGGTCTTCGCGATGCCTTCGCCGAACCCCGAGCCGCCGCCCGTGACGATTGCCGTCTTGCCGCTCAACCGCATGGTGTGTCTCCTGTGCTGGATATGAGTGTCGTCGTGCTTCGGCACGCGGCCGGGCGCTGCCGGCCGCGTGCCACGTACTGCCTGCGGCGCGGTCAGCCGTGCCGGATCGCGATCGTCTTCAGCGTGGTGAAGCCGTACAGTGCCTCGAAGCCTTTCTCGCGGCCATGCCCCGAGTGGCCGACGCCGCCGAACGGCAGCTCGACGCCGCCGCCCGCGCCGTAGTTGTTGATGAACACCTGGCCCGCCCGCAGGCGCCGCGCAAGACGCATCTGGCGCGCGCCGTCGCGCGTCCAGATGCCCGCGACGAGGCCGTACGGCGTGCCGTTCGCCAGCGCGACGGCTTCGTCCTCGTCGACGAAACGCATCGCGGCGAGCACGGGGCCGAACACTTCCTCCTGCGCGAGCCGGTGCGACGGCGGCACGTCGCGCAACAGCGCGGGCGCCTGGTAGAAGCCGCTTTCGGGTGCGTCGGCGACGACCTGCCCGTGCGCGGCCATCGGAATGCCGTCGTGCTGCGCGTCGGACAGGAAATCCCACACGCGCTGCTGCTGTTTCGCGTTGATCAGCGGGCCGCAGTCGAGGTCGGCGCGGCTCGGGCCGACGCGCAGCTCGTTGAACGCGGTGGCGAGCCGCTCGACGAGCGGCTCGTACACCGCACGCTCGATCAGCACGCGGCTGCCGGCCGAGCAGGTCTGCCCGCCGTTCTGCACGATCGCGGACACGAGCACGGGCAGCGCCGCTTCGAGATCGGCGTCGGCGAACACGATCTGCGGCGACTTGCCGCCGAGTTCGAGCGTGACGGGGACGTGGTTCTCGGCCGCCATCTGTGTGACCAGCTTGCCGGTGGCCGGCGATCCCGTGAACGAGATGTGGTCGATGCCGGGATGGCGTGCGAGCGCGGCGCCGGCTTCATGGCCGTAGCCGGTGACGATGTTCAGCGCACCGGCCGGCAACCCGGCCTCGACGGCCAGCTCGGCGACGCGCAGCAACGACAGGCACGCATCCTCGGCAGGCTTGACGACGCAGGCGTTGCCGGCCGCGAGCGCGGCGCCGACGCTGCGCCCGAAGATCTGCATCGGGTAGTTCCACGGCACGATGTGGCCCGTGACGCCGTGCGGCTCGCGCACCGTCAGCACCGTGTAGCCGGCTTGATAGGGGAGGGTTTCGCCGTGCAGCTTGTCGGCGGCGCCTGCGTAGAACTCGAAGTAGCGCGCGAGCGCGGCTGCGTCGGCGCGTGCCTGTTTCAGCGGCTTGCCGGTGTCGCGCGCTTCGATCGCGGCGAGTTCCTCGATCGAGGCGGCGGCACGCGCCGACAGCCGCATCAGTACGCGGCCGCGCTCGGCGGCGCTGGCGGCGCCCCACGGGCCTGCGAATGCGTCGCGGGCCGCGGCGACCGCGCGCTCGATGTCGGGCGCCGTGCCGCGGGCGATCGACGCGAACGGCTGGCCGTCGGACGGATCGACGACCGCGATGGTTTCCAGTTGCGCGGGTAACGTCCATTCGCCCGCGATGAAGTGCTTCGCCTCTTCCATGCCAACTCCTGTCGACCCGAGTTAGCGCTTTAGCGCTTACTCGGGTCCCATGCTTCGCGGTCGACCCCGAGTTGGCGCTTTAGCGCTCACCCGAGCCCCATGCTTCGCGTTCGACCCCGAGTTGGCGCTTTAGCGCTCACCCGAGCCCCATGCTTCGCGTTCGACCGGCGACAGCGCCTCAACCACCGACACCGATTCCACGTACCACGGCCGATGATTCAACGGCCGGGCATCCGGAACGATTATCGGCCGATCGTCATCCGGACGCCACCGGTCGATTGGCTATAATGGCGCATTCCCTTGCGGGACGCCTGCGGCGATGCATCGGCCGCGGCGCCCTGTCCCGAATTCCCATCGACCTACAGAGAGTGCTCATGAGCTTCAATCATGTTCCGGCCGGCAAGGACCTGCCGCAAGATTTCAACGTGATCATCGAGATTCCCGCGCAAAGCGATCCGGTGAAGTACGAGGCGGACAAGGAACTGGGCCTTCTCGTCGTCGACCGCTTCATCGGCACGGGCATGCGCTATCCGGTGAACTACGGCTACATCCCGCAGACGCTGTCGGGCGACGGCGATCCGGTCGACGTGCTCGTGATCACGCCGTTCCCGCTGCTGGCAGGCTCGATCGTGCGCTCGCGCGTGCTCGGCATGCTGCAGATGACCGACGAGTCGGGCGTCGACGCGAAGCTGGTCGCCGTGCCGCACGACAAGATCTGCCCGATGACGGCAAACCTGAAGTCGATCGACGACGTGCCCGAGTACCTGAAGGACCAGATCAAGCATTTCTTCGAGCAATACAAGGCGCTCGAGAAGGGCAAGTGGGTGAAGGTCGAAGGCTGGGCCGGCATCGAAGCCGCGCACAAGGAAATCACCGACGGCGCAGCGAACTACAAGAAGTAAGCGGCGTACCGGCCGACGGCCGGTTCGTGCGAAACGCCAACCGCGCGTGTCTCCTCAGGAGGCCGCGCGGTTTTGCTTTGTGCGTTGGGGGCGTTTGCGTACGACGGCGGGTACGGCCGCAGGCGACGGGGCGGTGGACGGCGCGTCCTTCGCGCGCTTCGCGCGGCGAGCGGTAGCGGGAGCCGCCGGCGCTTCGGCGGCTTGGGCAGCGGCCGCGCGGCGGCGACCCGATGCGGCGGCATCTTCGCGTCCGTTCGTGCTGAGTTTGCCGCTGGCTGCAGGCGCCTTTGCTTTCGACGAAGCGGGTGCGGCCGGCTTGTCCTTTTTTACCGGTGTGTCGCGCGACGAAGTCTTTTTTGCGACCCCATCGCTTTCGGGCTTCTTGCGCTTTGCGACCGGGGCGGCTTTTGTCGCCGTGGGAGCCTTGGGGGCTTTGGCTTCTGCAGGCTTGTCGACCTTTTCGGCTTTCCCGGCCTTTCCGGGCTTCTTCGGGCTTTTGCCCGTCTTGACCGACTGTTCCGCACGATCGACGTTCTTCGCCTGCTTCCGCCCGCGCGCACCGGCCTTCAACCCGGCCGTATCACCGCTCGCGTCGACAGCCACGACGGCCGGCAGCACCGACTCCAGCGTTCGCAACCCGGCCGCCAGCTCCCGCTTCTGCGCCGCCGTGAGCTGCTTCACCCAGTACTCGGCGCGCGACGCGCTCGACCGGTCGGGCAGTGGAAACGACGCGAGCACCGCACGCGGCTTGCGCGAGCGCGTATAGCGCGCGCCCTTGCCGGATGCGTGCTCGTCGAAGCGCGCGGCCACGTCGGTCGTGATGCCCGTATAGACGCTGTCGTCGGCGCATTCGATCAGATACAGAAACCAGGACATGGCAGGGCGGCAGGATGCGAAGCCGCCAGTGTCTCAGAAAAAGCGCCCGTCAACGCCACCGCTCGCCGTGCCCGTCGCGAAAGCGGCTCGGCGCCGCGCCGAGTTCGCGCGTGAAGAAGCGCGTGAACGCGCTCGTCGAACGGAAGCCGACCCGTGCGCCGATCTCCCCGATCGGCAGTTGCGTATTCAGCAGCAGGTCGCGCGCTTCACCGAGCCGCGCCTGCGCGACGAGCGCATGAAACCCGACCGCTTCGCGGTGCAGCCGCCGGCGCAGTGTCCAGCGCGACATCGCGAAGCGCGTGCAGACGTGCTCCATCAGTGTGTCGGACGGCACGTCGGCGTCGTCGGACGTGCGCAGCCAGTCGCGCACGCATTGCTCGACCGACGCGCCGAACGTCGAGCGGGCGCGCACGCGCTCGCGCGCGGCGTCGGCCGCATGACGCTGGATGTCCGCGAGCGGCGCGTTGTAGCACTCGAACGGCGTGTCGAAGCGCGCGGAGCGCAGCACGACGCGGTTGCATGCGGCATCGAACGACACCGTCGCGCCGAGGAGGTCGCGCAGCGCGGCCGTCGGCGCGAACGCGCGGCCCGCGAACGCGGCTTCGTCGATCCGCACGTGCGGATCGTACAGGCGCGCGAGCGCGACGAGGATCGCGAAATTCGCGAACGCGCTGCTGGCGGCCCGGCCGTCACCCTCGTTCACGTACTCGAGTGCGATCGCGTCGCCGGTTTCATGCGCGAAAAGCCAGTCGACGTTGCCGATCAGTTCGCGGTAGCGCAGGTAGCCGTGCAGCGCGTCGCGCAGCGTCGCGGCGTTGCAGGTGATGCCCGCGAGCTCGGGGAACGGCGCGAGCCACGGCACGACCTGTGGCGGCGGCCGATGCCAGGACAACGGCCAGTCGCTCATCAGCCGCATCGCGGCGACGTGCCGATCGCCGGGGATGCGCCGCGCGTCGTCGGCGAGATCGGCCGCGCCGATGCCGAGCGTCGCATACAGCGGCGCGACGTCGAAGCCGTTGCGGCGCATGTCGTCGAGCGCCTGTCGGTAGACCCGGACGGATACCGATTTCTGTCGTAACTCCATGTCTCTCTCCATGACCTTCGGGTTGCCCCCGCTGCGAGAGGTCAGGTACCGCTCCTGCCGGTCAAGCATGGTGACCGGTCGATTTTTTTGAACTGGGACGCTGGAGTGGGATGACAAGTACAACAGATCGATTCAGTCGGATCAATGAAAACTTCGCTGTTCCCCCGTTCGGCGATTGCGTCCGCGTGGGCGATCGAGGCGTGGCCGACGACGGTGACGCGCGTCGCGCACCGGGCCGAAGGCGCCGTGCGGCATGCGGCGAAGCCGGCCGTGACTTCGTCGCATGCCGGGCCCTTGATGACGTTACGCGCCGCTGCGCCGGAACGGATCGTGTTCGCGCAGTTCGTCGACGTATGCGTGGATATGCTCGGTCTCGCGTTCGAGAAAGCGTGCGACCGCGTCCGAGAACGCCGGGTGCGCGAGCCAGTGCGCGGAGTGCGTGACGGTCGGCAGGAAGCCGCGCGCGAGCTTGTGTTCGCCCTGTGCGCCGCCTTCGAACGTATCGAGTCCGGCCTCGATGCAGAATTCGAGCAACTGGTAGTAGGCCGTTTCGAAATGCAGGCAGGGCACGTGTTCGAGCGCGCCCCAATAGCGGCCATACAGCGTGCCGCCGCCGTTTTCGCCGCGCCGGTAGACGGCGAGCGCACTCGCGATCGGCCGACCGTCGGCTTCCGCGATCACGAGCAGCAGGTTCTCGGGCATCGTTGCGCCGATCGTGCGGAAGAAGTCGAGATTCAGGTACGGGCTCGAATAGTGTTCGCGATAGGTCTGCCGATAGCAGCGCGAGAAGAAGCGCCAGTCGGCGTCGGTGATCTGGTCGCCGGTGAGCCGCCGGAACGTCACGCCCGCGTCGTGCACCTTGCGCCGCTCCGCGCGGATGTTCTTGCGCTTCTTCTGCTCGAGCGTGCCGAGGAAATCGTCGAAGTGGCGGTAGCCGTCGTTGATCCAGTGGAACTGCACGCCTTCGCGCAGCATCATCCCCATCGATTCGAGCAGCGCCGCTTCGTCGCCGGTCGGGAACAGCACGTGCAGCGACGACACGTCGCTCTGCTCGGCGAACGCGAGCAGCGTGGCCGCGAGTCGGCGGCGCGCGTCGTCGTCGGCCGCGAGCAGGCGCGTGCCCTGCACGGGCGTGAACGGCACCGCGCACAGCAGCTTCGGGTAGTAGGGCAGGTCGTTGCGCTGATACGCATCGGCCCAGGCCCAGTCGAACACGTATTCGCCGTACGAATGCTGTTTCGCGTAGACGGGCGCGGCGGCCGCGAGGCGGCCGGTGCGCTCGTCGGTCAGCGTGACGAAGTGCGGCGACCAGCCGGTATCGTCGACCGCGCAGCGCGCGACGTGCAGCGCGTCGAGGAATTCGTGGCGCAGGAAGGGCGTCGGCTGCGCGTCGCGGGCGAGCAGCGCGTTCCATTCTGCGGCCGGCACCTCCGCCGGGGACGACAGGATGCCCGTGCGATAATCGATGCGTTCGTGTTTCAAGCGTGAATCCGTACCGTTCTGTGTCGCCGGATGCGCGGGCCTGCATGGCCTGCACCGGGACGATTTCGTCAGCCGTTCAGGGCGCGCCGCCGGGCTGCGCCGATCCCGCCATGAAGACCCGACTCGCTCTCGCCCAGATCAACGTCACCGTCGGCGACTTCGCCGGCAACGTCGCGCGAATCGTCGCGGCCGCCCGCGCCGCGCACAACGATGGTGCGCAGCTGATGGTCGCGCCGGAACTCGCGCTGTCCGGCTATCCGCCGGAAGACCTGCTGCTGCGGCCCGCGTTCTACGCGGCGGCGGCTGCGGCACTCGACGCGCTCGCCGACGCGCTGAAGGCATTCGACGGGCTCGCGGTGCTGGTCGGCCATCCGCTGCGCGGCGCGGGCAAAGGCGCGCATGCGTCAGCCGTCGATGGTAATGCAAACCGCCCGATCGAGCGCGGCGTGCCGCCCACCGATACCTACAACGCGGTTTCCCTGATCGTCGGCGGCGAGATCGTCGGCACCTACCGCAAGCAGGATCTGCCGAACGCCGAGGTGTTCGACGAAAAGCGCTATTTCGCGACCGACGCCGAGCCGCTCGTGTTCGAGCTGAACGGCGTGAAATACGGCGTGATCATCTGCGAGGATGCGTGGCACGCGTCGGCCGCGCAGATCGCGAAGGCGGCGGGCGCGCAGGTGCTGCTGATCCCGAACGGCTCGCCGTACCACATGAACAAGGAAGCGGTGCGCATCGACATCCTGCGCGCGCGGATCCGCGAAACCGGGCTGCCGATGGTGTACGTGAATCTCGTCGGCGGCCAGGACGAGCTCGTGTTCGACGGCGGCTCGTTCGTGCTCGACGCGCAGGGCGCGCTCGTCGCGAAGATGCCGCAGTTCGTCGAAGGGCACGCGATCGTCGAATTCGACGGCGCGCGGCCGTTGCCGGGCGCGATCGCGCCCGAGCTGTCGACGCACGCGCAGGTGTATCGCGCGCTCGTGCTCGGCGTGCGCGACTACATCGGCAAGAACGGGTTTCCGGGCGTGCTGATCGGGCTGTCGGGCGGCGTCGATTCGGCGCTGGTGCTGGCCGTCGCCTGCGATGCGCTCGGGCCCGAGCGCGTGCGCGCGGTGATGATGCCGTCGCGCTTCACGGCCGACATCTCGACCACCGATGCGGCGGAGATGGCGCGGCGCGTCGGCGTGCGCTACGACGAGATCGCGATCGCGCCGATGTTCGATGCGTTCCGCGCATCGCTCGCGGGCGAGTTCGCGGGCCGCGCGGAAGACGCGACGGAGGAGAACATCCAGGCGCGCATTCGCGGTACGTTGCTGATGGCACTGTCGAACAAGTTCGGCTCGATCGTGCTGACGACCGGCAACAAGAGCGAGATGGCGGTCGGCTACTGCACGCTGTACGGCGACATGGCCGGCGGGTTCGCGGTGATCAAGGACATCGCGAAGACGCTCGTGTACCGGCTGTGCCGCTATCGCAACGAAACGGCCGACTACCCGCTGCGCGACGTGATCCCCGAGCGGATCCTCACGCGCGCGCCGTCGGCCGAGCTGCGCGAGAACCAGACCGATCAGGACAGCCTGCCGCCGTACGACGTGCTCGACGCGATCATGCGGATGTACATGGAAGAGGACCGGCCGCTCGCCGAGATCGTCGCGGCCGGTTATGCGCAGGCCGACGTCGAACGCGTGACGCGGCTCATCAAGATCAACGAATACAAGCGCCGCCAGGCGCCGATCGGCATTCGCGTCACGCATCGCGCGTTCGGGCGCGACTGGCGCTACCCGATCACGTCACGGTTTACCGAACGTCTCGATTGAGCGGTGCTGGGCCGCGTGCGGCCCGCAGGCTTACAATCGGGGTCGCGATTTTGCATCCAAACGAGCATTGGGGGACAACCACCATGAAACGCATCACTGCCATCATCAAGCCGTTCAAGCTGGACGAAGTCCGCGAAGCGCTCGCCGAAGTAGGTCTCACGGGCCTGACCGTGACGGAAGTGAAGGGCTTCGGCCGCCAGAAGGGCCATACCGAGCTGTATCGCGGCGCCGAATACGTCGTCGACTTCCTGCCGAAGATGAAAATCGAGGTGGTCGTCGCGGAAGCGCAGGTCGACCAGGTGATCGACGCGGTGATCGGCGCGGCCCGCACCGGCAAGATCGGCGACGGCAAGATCTTCGTGTCGGACGTCGAGCGCGTGATCCGCATCCGCACCGGCGAAGAGAACGAAGCGGCCGTCTGAGCGCCGCGTCCGCGCCATTTGATCGCTTCCCGGCCGCTTCGGCCGATCGGGCCACGGGTCGCAAGAACCCGTCGCCCAAGAAAAAACGGTGCGGATACCCGGTTGGGTACCGCACCGATACGCGCCTCTCGCAGCAGCGTGGAAAACGTCGTTGAATCGATTCTTTGAGAACGGCGCCTGATCAGAACAGGTGCTGGATACCGGCGTAGACGCCGGTCTGGCTGCCGCCCGGATGCGGGTTGCCGGTCGACACGGCGGTGCCTGCACCGTTCGCGTTCAGACCGAAGTTGGCCGACGAGCTGTTGCGCACCGTCGCGGCCTGCAGGTCGAACAGCGTGCGCTTCGAGATGTTGTACGAACCGCCGATCGTGTAGATGTTCGCGTTGCCGCCGCCGTGGTTCGCGTTCACGTGATACACGGCCGCGATCAGCGCCGCTGCCGGCGTTGCCTGCCACGTCACGCCGCCCCAGACCTGCTGGGTGCCCGTCACGCCGGCGTTCACTGCCGGGCCGCCGCTGCCGTCCGCGCGCGATGCCTGGTAGGCCGCTTGCACCTTGAACTGACCGAGGAACACGTTCACGCCCGCGAAGTATTCACGCGAGTAGTTGAACACGTCCGAGAAGCGGCCGTTGCTGTCGCGGGTTTCGTCGTAGATGCCGCGCAACTGGAACAGCGAGTTCGTGTAGGTGACCTGACCGCCCATTGCACGGCCCGGTTGGCCGGCCGTCGTGTTGCCGTTGAAGCTGGTCGAGTTCGAGAACGAGAACTGGCCGTAGAAGTCGAGGCCGTAGAGCGACGGCGACTGGTACGACACGTTGTTGCTGGTCTTGTTCCAGTTGCGGCCGCGCACCAGCGAGGCCGTCGACCAGGCCGACTGGCCGAACGGGTCGAAGTCCCACACGCCGTTGGCGATCGCGAGCTCGCGACCCAACAGCAGCGTACCGTAGCGGTCGTTCGAGATACCGACGGTCGCGAAACGATCCCAGATCGAGCCGCTGAAGCCGCCCGTCATCGTGTTGAACGCGCCTTCGAGGTGGAACAGGACCTTGTTGCCGCCACCGATGTCCTCGGTGCCCTTCAAGCCCCAGAGGCTGGTGCCCCAGTCGCCGCTTTCCGCGCGCACTTGGTGGCCGTTTTGCAGGCCGTTCAGGTACTCGATGCCGGCATCCAGGCGGCCATACAGCGTGACGCTGCTCTGCGCGTGCGCCGTCACCACCCCAGCAGCCATCAGCGCGGCCGCGACCAAAGCTTTCTTCATCATCTCCTCCATACCCTGTCAAAAAGTCAACCCAGACTGCACGAGATGCCCGGAGCGCGAGCGCCGGGCAAAAGCGGGATAACCAGGGAGACCTCGTGCAGGGCCGGTAAGCGCGGCACGCGGGCAAGCGGACGGAAAACCGTTGAGCGTTCCCGCGCAGCCGGGTCGGCCTGCGGGGTCTCCTTGTAGTGTCGTGAAGCTAAACTACATTTCACGAACTTCGTTTTGCTACTTTGGTTACTAATTTAGCAAAAATACAATTTTGTGGCGATGGAAATCGTTGTTTGACTAACACGTGTCGCCAAATTGCCATGCAACACGGTGGGCAACGGGGGTGCCAAGGGTTTGCAATTAACGGAAAACCCTTGTCCCACAAGGGAGACACGAGTTTTGCAAACGGGGGTCAAGGATTGCCACTATTGACGCTGCGGGGGCGCAGGCGTAAGCGTCAACGACGAGAAACTGGTAAGTATTTCGTAATGAATGGGCGGCTGCCGGACAGGGCCGGCGATTGCCTGAAACGCTTGTCCGGCAACGCGCAGCGCGGTGTACCGACATACCTTGGTCAGGCAGCGGCGGGCCGCGCGCCGAGCAACTGCGCGCGAATCCAGCGGTGCGCATCGGTGCGCGCATGCTTTGCGTGCGAATAGACCTTCACGGTGTAGCGCGGGATCTCGAACGGCGCCGGAAAGAGGCGGATCGGCGCTGCGTGCCGCAGCGCCTGCGCGGCGCGATTGGGCACGGTCATCAGCAGCGCCGATTCCGCGATCACGAACGGCGCGGCCAGCACCGTCGGCAACTGCACGGCGACCTGCCGCGCGAGGCCGAGCCGGTCGAGCACATGGTCGACGACGCCGCGCGACTCGTTCCACGGCGTGACGACCACGTGGCGTGCCGCGAGGTACTGGTCGAGCGTCAGCCGCCGGCGAATCTCCGGATGCGTGGCGCTCGCGATCACGACGTAGTCGTCGGAGAACCAGTCGAAATCCTCGATGCCCGGCGCGTCGGCCGCCGATTCCTCGTGGTAGCCGAGCGCGAAATCGATGCGGCCGGCCGCGAGTTCGTCGACGGAGATCTTCCGGTCGGAATGCACGACGCGGATCCGCAATTGCGGCGCGACATGCTGGATGCGGGCGAGAAACGCCGGCAGCACGGCGAATGCCGTGTAGTCGGTCGCCGCGAACACGAACGTGCGGTCGCTTTGCGCGGGATCGAAGCGGCGTGCGCGGGCGAGCCCCTTCGACATCGTGTCGAGGGCGTCGCCGGCCCAGGTGGCGATGTCGTCGGCGCGCACGGTCGGCTGCATCTCGTTGCCGAGGCGCACGAACAGCGCGTCGCCGATCGTGTCGCGCAGGCGCGCGAGCGCGTGGCTCAATGCGGACGGGCTCAACGCGAGCTCGTGCGCGGCTGCGGCGACGGACCGGTGGCGGTACAGCGCATCGAACACGAGCAGCAGGTTCAGGTCGAGGCGGCGCAGATCGGGATGCATCATGTTCAGGTCCGGATGAAGAAACTGCACTTCCTGCAGGGGTTGCATGAACGTAGCATGACGTTCTGATGGGTGCCAGCGCGGCTGCGCGGCATCGTTTCCCGTTACCAGCCAGGGCCGGAGGAGGGCTCAACCCGTGCAAATCGACATCCGTTCCGCCACCGTCGCCGACGTGCCGCAGATCCTGCGTTTCATTACCGAGCTGGCCATCTACGAGAAGGCGGAACACGAAGTGATCGCGACGCCCGCGTCGCTCGAGCGCAGCCTGTTCGGCGAGGGATCGCCGGCGCGCGCGCTGATGTGCGAGGTCGACGGCGAGCCGGCCGGCTTCGCTGTCTATTTCTTCTCGTATTCGACGTGGCTGGCCCGGCAGGGGCTGTATCTCGAGGATCTGTACGTGTCGCCACGCTTTCGCGGCGCGGGCGCCGGGCTGCGGCTCCTGAAGGCGCTCGCGCGGATCGCGGTCGAGTCGGGCTGCGGGCGTTTCGAGTGGAGCGTGCTCGACTGGAACGAGCCGGCGATCCGCTTCTACGAAAGCGTCGGCGCGGCGCCGCAGAGCGAATGGGTGCGCTACCGGCTCGCCGGCGACGAACTGCGTGCGTTCGCCGACAGCGCGCCGGTGAGCGCCGCGTAAACGCAAAACGGGCGCCGCGCGGCCAACCGCGGGCGCCCGCTCATGCAGCGTGCGTTACTTGAGGCTGCCCGACAGGAACCCGCGCAGGCGTTCGCTCTTCGGGTTGGCGAACACCTCGGACGGCACGCCTTCTTCCTCGACGCGGCCCTGGTGCAGGAACATCACGTGGTTCGACACGTTGCGCGCGAAACCCATCTCGTGCGTGACGACGATCATCGTGCGGCCTTCCTCGGCGAGCTTCTGCATCACCTTCAGCACTTCGCCCACCAGCTCCGGGTCGAGCGCCGACGTCGGCTCGTCGAACAGCATCACGTCCGGATGCATCGCGAGCGCGCGTGCTATCGCCACGCGCTGCTGCTGGCCGCCCGACAGGTGCGACGGATACTGCTTCTCGACGCGCGGCGCGAGGCCGACTTTCTCGAGGTACTCGCGTGCGCGCTCCTCGGCTTCCTTCTTCGGGATGCCGAGCACGTTCACCGGCGCTTCCATCACGTTCTCGATCACGTTCATGTGCGACCAGAGGTTGAAGTGCTGGAACACCATCGATAGCTTGGTGCGCACGCGCTGCAGCTGCTTCGAATCGGCCGCGCGCAGCGCGCCCGTCTTGTCGAGCGCGGTGCGCACTTCCTCGCCGTCGACGAAGATGCGGCCCGCATTCGGCTGCTCGAGGAAGTTGATGCAGCGGAGCATCGTGCTCTTGCCGGAGCCGGACGAGCCGATCACGCTGATCACGTCGCCCGAGTTCGCCTTCAGCGACACGCCCTTGAGCACCTCGTTGTCGCCGTACCGCTTGTGCAGATCGTCGACGAAAAGCTTCTGAGTCTGGGAATTCATCATAGTCCTGCGAAAACTTACTTGCCTTGCGGGCGCAGATACGCGAGCCAGCGGCGCTCGGCCTGGCGGAACAGCCACACGAGCGTGAACGAGATCGCGAGATAGAGCAGGGCGGCGATGCCGAACGCATGGAACGACATGTAGGTCGCCGAGTTGACGTCGCGGGCGATCTTCAGGATGTCCGGCACGGTCGCGGTGAAGGCGACGGTGGTCGCGTGCAGCATCAGGATCACTTCGTTGCTGTACAGCGGCAGCGCGCGGCGCAGCGCCGACGGCAGGATCACGCGGCGGTACATCGTGAACGTCGACATCCCGTACGCGCGGGCGGCTTCGATCTCGCCGTACGACGTCGCCTTGATCGCGCCCGCGAAGATTTCGGTGGTGTACGCGCAGGTGTTCAGCGTGAACGCGAGCAGCGTGCAGTGCATCCCGTCGCGGAAGAACGCGTCGAGCATCGGCGTGCCGCGCACGGCCTGCAGGCTGTAGAGGCCCGTGTAGCAGAGCAGCAGCTGCACGTAGAGCGGCGTGCCGCGGAACACGTAGGTGTAGAGCCACACGGCGCCCGACAGCCACTTCTTCTTCGACACGCGCGCGACCGCGAGCGGTATCGACAGGCAGAAGCCGAGGCCGATCGACACGACCAGCAGCCACAACGTAATCGCGACACCGGTGATGCGATAGCCGTCGGTGTAGAGATAGTTGCGCCAGTATTCTTGGATGAGTTCGATCATAGGTCAGCCTTGCGGACGCCGGTCGAGTAGCGCTTTTCGAGCCACATCAGCACGAAGTTCGAGATCGTCGTGATCGCGAGGTAGACGGCACCCGCGATCAGCGTGAAGAAGAAGAACCGCAGCGTGCCCTTGCCGGCGTCCTGCGACGCCTTCACGACGTCGGCGAGGCCGATGATCGACACGAGCGCGGTCGACTTCACGAGCACCTGCCAGTTGTTGCCGATGCCGGGCAGCGCGAAGCGCATCATCTGCGGGAACATGATTCGCGTGAACACCTGCCAGTTCGTCATCCCGTAAGCGCTGCCGGCCTCGAGCTGGCCGCGCGGCACCGACAGGAACGCGCCGCGGAACGTCTCGGTGAAGTACGCGCCGTAGATGAAGCCGAGCACGAGCACGCCGGCGAGGAACGGGTCGATGTCGATCTGGTCCCAGCCGAGCGCGTCGGTCGCCATGTTCAGCCAGATCTGCAGGCTATAGAACAGCAGCAGCATCAGCACGAGGTCGGGCACGCCGCGGATCAGCGTCGTGTAGACGGTGCCGACGCCGTTCGTGAAGCGGTTGCGCGACAGCTTCGCGCCCGCGCCGAGCAGGCCCAGCAGGAACGACAGCGCAAGCGAAAGCACCGCCAGTTTGACGGTTTGCCAGGTGCCAGCGAGGATCAGCGGGCCGTAACCTTGTAGAAACATTGAGTGGTCCCTGGTGTGGTCCCTTAGGGCGCACGCGGTGCGCCGCGAAAGACGCGTTCCGCCCAAGCTGCGCGGAACGCCCCGTGCGTATCATGACCGTCCGCCCCGGCAGCGGTGCCGGGCCGCCCGTCGCGGGAGCGGCGGGCAGGGGCGGGCGGCGCGTGGTTGACTGCCTGTACTGCCCGGATGCGGGGCGGCCCCGCATCCGTCGTCTCTTCTTTTCGTTACTCAGCGGGCCGAAGCCGAATAGACGCTGAACGCGAAATACTTGTGCGACAGCCGGTCGTACGTGCCGTCCTTGTGCATGTCGGCCAGCGCCTTGTTGATCTTGAGCTTCAGGTCCGTATCTTCCTTGCGCAGGCCGATCGCGGTGCCGTCGCCGATCGTCTTCGGATCCTTCACTTCCGGCCCGGCAAACGCGAAACCCTTGCCGCGCGGCGTGCGCAGGAAGCCGTAGTCGGCCTGCAACTCGTCCTGCAGCGTCGCGTCGAGACGGCCCGAGCCGAGATCGGCATAGACCTGGTCCTGGTTCTGGTAAGGAATGATCGTCACGCCCTGCGGCTCCCAGTACGCCTTCGCGTAGGTTTCCTGCGTCGAGCCCTGCTCGACGCCCACGCGCTTGCCCTTCAGCGACGCGACCGTCGGCAGCAGCGGCGAGCCGGTCTTCGCGATCATCCGCGCCGGTGCGTCATAGACCTTGTCGGAGAAGTCGATCTGTTCGCGGCGCTTGTCCGTGACGGTCAGCGACGACACGATGACGTCGTACTTCTTCGCCTTCAGCGCCGGGATGATCCCGTCGAGATCCTGCGCCACCCACACGCATTTCACGTTGATTCGCTTGCAGATTTCCTTGGTGAGGTCGACGTCGAAACCGACGATCTCGCCGCTCGGCGCGGTCGACTCGAACGGCGGGTAGCTGGCGTCGACGCCGATCCGCACGGTCTTCCACTCCTTCGCGAAGGCGCTGCCCGCCATGAGGGCGAGGGCGGCGCACAGGGCGGCCTTCTTCATTTCCATCCTTCTGTTGCTGACTTTCCGGGAGCGCTCGCGGCCGGTTGGACCGGGCGCCGCGGCGTATTCTAGACGGCCAAAAATCGCCGAGCGGCGCTCTGGCAATGGCGGCCGCCGGAACGGCGAACGCCAAAAGGCCGGTATTTTACCCGAACGCGATACGCGGAAACCGGCAATCCGGGCCGACCGATCGATTCTTCGACGCATTGATCCGGCTGTTGCGATAATCGCTGCATTCACGAGGGACATTGCATCGATTGCATCCGCAAGTGCAACGATGCGGTGCGCAGGCGGCGGATTGTGGCGCGATTGGCACACTCATACAGTGACGGCATGGCAGAACCCTGCATCCCACGGAGTGTCCGTTCCATGTTCCAGATCCGCCGCGCCGCCGATCGCGACCAGCGCAGCCATGGCTGGCACGAATTCCTTCACAGCTTTCCCGGGGCGTCCGGCCGGAGCGGGCCGACAGCGTTCGGCGCGTTGCGCGAACTGAACGAGGAATGCATCGCGCCGACCCGCGGCTACGGGATGCGGCCGTACCGCGACGCGGAAATCGTCACCTACGTGCTCGACGGCGCGCTCGCGCATCGCGACAGCCTCGGCAATGGGGCGATCGTCCGTGCGGGCGGCGTGCAGCGCATGAGTGCCGGCACCGGCGTCATGCTGAGCGAAACCAACGCGTCGCGTGACGAGCCATTGCGCCTGCTGCGGATCTGGCTCGCGCCGGCCGGGGCGGGCGGCCGGCCCGGCTACGGGCAGACGCGCTTTGCCGATGACGAGAAACGCGGGCGGTTGCGGCTCGTCGCGGCACCGGACGGTGGCGACGGTGCGTTGCCGATCGGGGCGGACGCCCGCATCTTCGCGGGGCTGATCGACGGCGACGAGGCGGCGGCGTTCGACGTGCCGGCCGGACGCCGCGCGTACGTGCACGTGGTGCGCGGCGACGTCGAGGTGAACGGCTACGCGCTGTCCGCGGGCGACGGCGCGCGGATCGGTGCCGTGGACGCGGTGGCGTTCGCGCGCGGCCGGGCGGCCGAGGTGCTGCTGTTCGACGTCGCCTGAAACGCAAAAAGGGGACGCGGGCCGGTGCCCGCGTCCCCTTCGATGCCGCTTCGCGGAGCGGCCCGCCCGCTTACTGCGCCGGCGCCGACGCGGCCTTGGCCGCGCGATGCAGCTCCCAACGCTCCTTCATCTTCTCGTGGCGTTGTTCCATCTTCGCGAACTGCTGCTTGAGCGCCGTGCTGACCATCGTCTTCTGCTGGTCGTTCAGCCCGTTGTAGAACGTGAGCCACGCGGCGGACGTCTGCTCGCGCAGTTGCGCGTTCTGCGCCTCGGCCTGCTGGCGTGCCGAGTGCATCGCGCTCAGGTCGAGGATCGGCTGGTTCTGCTGCGCCTTGAACTGGTCGCGCATCTGCTCGTGGCTCTTGCGCATCGCGTCACGGTTCTGCTTCATCGTGTTGACGGCCGCCTGCCATTGCTGCTCCTGCGACGCATTGAGCTTCAGCTGGTCGTGCAGTTTCATGATCGCGCCGAACGGGCCGCCCTCATGCCCGCCGTGCATCTGGTGCATGCCGGGGCCGCCCGGAGGCGGCATGTCGTCGGGCTGCGCGGCATGCGCGGTGCCGAATGCGAGAGCGAGCACGGTGGCGGCCGCGATGGCCACGCGGGAAGTCTTCTTATACATTTCAGAAACTCCTTGTATCCAAAGGGTCCGGCGATGCGGGTCCGGGAAAACCGGGTGCCGCATCCGGTAAGACGCAGGTTAGCGATGCAGGCTGCGGCCGGTGTTACGCGGGGCGGTGGCCGGGTTACCGCGCATTACAGTTCCCTTGCGCGGTAACCCGCAGTAACCCTTTCGTCCCTTTGTTTCGTTCTTCGACTCCGCCCTCGCGCGGTAAACTTCGAGCCATGACTACCCAGATCCTCATCGTCGACGACGACCAAGAACTCCGAGACCTGCTGCGCGACTACCTCGTGCGCCAGGGGATGGAAGTGTCCGTGCTGCACGACGCGGCGACGCTCGAGAAGCGCCTCGAGCGCGAGCGGCCCGACCTGATCGTGCTGGACCTGATGATGCCGGGCGTCGACGGCCTGACCGCGCTGCGCCAGCTGCGTGCGGCCGGCGACGACATCCCCGTGATCATGCTGACCGCGCGTGCGGACGACGTCGACCGCATCGTCGGGCTCGAGCTCGGCGCGGACGACTACCTCGGCAAGCCGTTCAACCCGCGCGAGCTGCTCGCGCGCGTGCAGGCCGTGCTGCGCCGCCGCCGCGCGACGCCGTCGGCCGCGGCACCCGAACAGCGCGAGCCGTTC
Organism: Burkholderia sp. HI4860; assembly: GCF_002223045.2. Taxonomy (NCBI): domain Bacteria; kingdom Pseudomonadati; phylum Pseudomonadota; class Betaproteobacteria; order Burkholderiales; family Burkholderiaceae; genus Burkholderia; species Burkholderia sp. HI4860. Next base: position 2,763,407 of record NZ_NKFO02000003.1, read on the forward strand.
GCGTTCGGCCGCTTCGTGCTCGACTTCCAGGCGCGCACGCTGTCGGTCGACGGCAAGCCGGCCACGCTGTCGAGCAGTGAATTCGCGCTGCTGAAGATCTTCGTGAACCACGCGCTGCGCACGCTCACGCGCGAGCGGCTGCTCGAGCTGCTGCACGGGCCCGAGTACGACGGCACCGACCGCGGCATCGACGTCCAGGTGTGGCGCCTGCGCCGCATCCTCGAAACGGATCCGTCGACGCCGCGCTTCATCCAGACGGTGCGCGGGCGCGGCTACGTGTTTGTGCCCGACGGCGAGGCCCATGCGCAAACCCATTGATTCACTGTTCGGGCGGCTGGCGCTGCTCGTCGTCGGTGTCCTGCTCCTGTCGCACTTCGCGTGGTTCTTCGCGATGCGACTGGAGCGCAGCCAGATGCAGACGCGTTACGCGGTCGAAGAGGCCGCGTTCCTGGTCGACGCGGTGCGCCAGCACGTCGCACGCACGCCCGACCAGCCGCTGCCGTCGCGCGTGCGGCTCGTGTCGCCGGACAGCGCCGACGTGCCGAAGGGTGGTGATGCGGGGCTGCCGCCGCCGCTGAAGCGGTTCCGCGACGACGTGAGTGACCGCATGCCGCCCGGCACGCAGGTCGAGATCGGCACGCCCGGCCGTCCGCCCGTGCTGTGGGTGAAGGAGCCGAGCGACCGCAACTGGATCGTGGTGCCGGTTCAGCCGCTGCGGCCGCCGCGCTCGCTCGACCGGATGCTGTTGTGGCTCGGCACGATCTTCTCGGCCGGCGTGATCGCCGCGCTGTTCGCGGCCTGGCAACTGCAGCAGCCGCTGCGTTCGCTGGCACGCGCGGTCGCGCGCTTCGGCCGCGGCCAGCCGGTGCCGCCGCTGCGTGAGCGCGGCCCGCGCGAGCTGCGCCAGCTCACGCATGGCTTCAACCAGATGGTGGAACAGGTGTCGCAGGCCGAGAGCGACCGCGCGGTGATGCTCGCGGGCGTGGCGCACGACCTGCGCACGCCGCTTGCGCGGATGCGGCTGCGGGCGGAAATGATGGACGACGCCCGCTTGCGTGACGGCGTCGTGCGCGACGTCGATTCGATGTCGCACATCGTCGATCAATTCCTGGTGTTCGCGCACGGCGGGTCCGATCGCAGCGAGCCGGTGCCGGTCGATCAGGCGTGCGAGCGGATCGCGCGCAGCTATCGCGCGGTCGCGCCGAACGCGCCGACGGTCCAGACCCGGCTCGACGCCGATCCGGGCTTCCGGCTGCCGACGGCGACGCTCGACCGGATCCTGTCGAACCTGCTGGACAACGCGCATGCGTATGGTGCGCCGCCCGTGCTCGTCGAGACGGCGCGCACGCCGGCCGGCTATGTGTTGTCCGTCAGCGACAGCGGCGGCGGGATCGCGCCGCGCGACCTCGCGGCGGCCACGCGGCCGTTCGTGCGGCTCGACCCGGCGCGCGGCGGCAACGGCCACAGCGGGCTCGGGCTCGCGATCGTCGAGCGGCTCGTACTCAGGCTGGGCGGGACGTGCGACATCGGCAACCGTCCCGAAGGCGGCCTGCGTGTCGCGATGACGTTCCCGTTCGAGGTCGTGCCGAAGGACGAACCCCACGCACAGGCCGCATGAGCGGCTGCGGCGCCGGCCCGTCCGGGCTGGCGCCGCGTGCCATCATTCGCCGAACAGCGTGCCGAGCGTCTCGGCCGCGTTGCTGTCGATGGTGTTGTAGGTCACGGTGGTGGCCTCGAAGATGTAGACCGTCGTGTACCGGCCGAGGCGCTCCAGGATTTCCTCCTGCAGCGATTCAGGCACGACGTTCATGTTCAGGTACCACGCCGTCGACGACAGCCGCGTCTGGAACGACCCGTACTCCTGCATCAGTTCGTAGAACGCGTCGGCATCCTGATCGCGGCAGACGATCACCAAGTTTCCTGCCATTCCCTTTCCTCCCGCTCGTCGATCGATCCCCTGGGCCTGTTGACATCGGGCACGCGCATGCGTTGCCGTCGGACCAGCCGCAACAGACCCCGAGGGCCAGCCCTGATCATACCCGCTTAGTCGTATCCGGCTGATGACGCCCGACATGGTTTGCGCGCACGTGCGGCCGGCGGGTTCACGGGCGGCCCGGATCACGGCATAATTCGGGCCTGCATGCCGGCCGAAAGACTGCGGCCGGGCTGCTCGACCCGCGCACCCGCCATCCGCCCGCGCGCCAGGCACGATCCGTGCACCGCCTGCGCCGTTCCCGGACGGTTGTACCTGAAATACAGGTTGGTGTAGTGTCGTGCCGTCGCGGGCTGGCTCGTCCGGGGCGCGGCAGCGCACGCACGCACCGCGCTCGCGCGCGATCGTCAGTCAATCGAATTACCGCACCCGTGCGCTTTGCCATGAATCAACATCGACTGCCGGCTTCGTTCGGCCTTACCGGGGAGGGCGCCTGATGGACGTCGGATTCTTCAATCCGAACCGGACCGCCAACGCGTCCGCGTGGCGCGTCCTGCCGAACCGGTGGGATTTCATCGCGTTTCCGCTGATCATCTGCCTGATCGCGATGGCGGTCGTCGGTTTCCACGAAACGATGGCGCCGATCGGTACGCTGCAGACGCAGAAGATCTCGCTCGACCCGTCGAACCTGCCCGAATATGCGTTGCGCACCACGCTGCGGATGCTTGCCGCGATGGTCGCGTCGCTTGCGTTCACGCTGATCTACGGTACGCTCGCCGCGAAAAGCCGGCGTGCCGGCATGGTGCTGATCCCGATCCTCGACATCCTGCAGTCGGTGCCGGTGCTCGGCTTCATCTCGTTTACCGTCACGTTCTTCCTCGCGCTGTTCCCGAGCCGCGTGCTCGGCGCCGAGCTCGCGGCGATCTTCGCGATCTTTACGAGCCAGGCGTGGAACATGACGTTCAGCTTCTACCAGTCGCTGCGTACGGTGCCGCGCGACCTGGACGAAGTGTCGCGGGGGTTCCACCTGACGTCGTGGCAACGCTTCTGGAAGCTCGAAGTGCCGTTCTCGATGCCGGGCCTGATCTGGAACATGATGATGTCGATGTCGGGCGGCTGGTTCTTCGTCGTCGCGTCGGAGGCCATCACCGTCGGCAACCAGACGATCACGTTGCCGGGCGTCGGCGCGTATCTCGCGCAGGCGATCTCGGACAAGAACCTCGGTGCGATCGGCTGGGTGATCCTCACGATGACGGTCGTGATCGTCGCGTACGACCAACTGCTGTTCCGCCCGCTGATCGCGTGGGCCGACAAGTTCCGGATGGAAAACACCGCGTCGGGCGATGCGCCGCAATCGTGGCTGCTCGACCTCGTGCGCCGCACGCGCCTGATTCATCAACTGCTCGTGCCGGCCGGCTGGTTCTTCGCGAAGGCCGCGCGGATTCCGCTGCGGCTGCCGCTGTCGGGGGCGATGCGCTTTTCGCTGCCGAAAGTCGAGAAGAAGGCGTCACGCACGGTCGACATCGCGTGGGCGACCCTCGTGCTGCTCGGCACGGCCTATATCGTGTGGCGCGTCATCAGCTTCGTGTCGACCGGCGTGACGATGGCCGAGGTCGGCCACGTGCTGGTGCTGGCGCTCATCACGCTGCTGCGCGTGGTCGTGCTGATCTCCATCGCGTCAGTGATCTGGGTGCCGATCGGCGTGTGGATCGGGCTGCGCCCGAAGCTGGCCGAGAAGCTGCAGCCGCTCGCGCAGTTCCTCGCCGCGTTTCCGGCGAACCTGCTGTTCCCGGTGTTCGTGATCGTGATCGCGCGCTTCCACCTGAACGCCGATATCTGGCTGTCACCGCTGATCGTGCTCGGCACCCAGTGGTATATCCTGTTCAACGTGATCGCCGGCGCAACGTCCTACCCGAACGACTATCGCGAAGCGGCGACGAACTTCCGCATCCGTGGCTGGCAGTGGTGGCGGCAGGCGATCCTGCCCGGCATCTTCCCGTACTACGTGACCGGCGCGATCACCGCATCCGGCGGCGCGTGGAACGCGAGCATCGTGTCGGAAGCCGTCCAGTGGGGCAATACCAAGATCGAGGCGCACGGCCTCGGTGCCTATATCGCGCAGACCACCGCCGCCGGCGATTTTCCGAAGATCATCCTGGGCATCGCCGTGATGTCCCTGTTCGTTACCCTGTTCAACCGCCTGCTGTGGCGCCCGCTGTATGCCTTCGCCGAAGCGAAGCTGCGGCTCGACTGAGACCGATTGAGAGCGAAACGCGATGCACAATCCGAATGCTGTAAACGCCCCCGTCCAGACGAACCAGCCGCCGCGCCTCGGTGAGGAAATCCTGCGTGTCGATCACGTCTGTCGCGGCTTCAACAAGACGCAGGGCGAACTGCTCGTGCTCGACGATGCGAACCTGTCGCTGCGCGAAGGCGAGATCGTCGGGCTGCTCGGCCGTTCCGGCTCGGGCAAGTCGACGCTGCTGCGCATCATTGCCGGGCTGATCGAGCCGACCGGCGGGGAAGTGACCTATCTCGGCAAGCCGCTGACCGGCCCGGCCGAAGGCGTCGCGATGGTGTTCCAGACCTTCGCGCTGTTCCCGTGGCTCACCGTGCTGCAGAACGTGGAAGCCGGCCTCGAGGCGCTCGGCGTCGGCGCCCGCGAGCGGCGCGAGCGTGCGCTTGCCGCGATCGACCTGATCGGTCTCGACGGCTTCGAGAACGCATACCCGCGCGAGCTGTCGGGCGGCATGCGCCAGCGCGTGGGCTTTGCGCGCGCGCTCGTCGTCGATCCGACGATCCTGCTGATGGACGAGCCGTTCTCCGCGCTCGACGTGCTGACGGCCGAGACGCTGCGTACCGACCTGCTCGATCTGTGGACGCAAGGCCGCATGCCGATCAAGTCGGTGCTGATCGTCACGCACAATATCGAGGAAGCCGTGTTCATGTGCGACCGGATCCTCGTGCTGTCGTCGAACCCGGGCCGTGTGATCGCCGAGATCAAGGTGCCGTTCAAGCATCCGCGCAACCGGCTCGACCCGGCGTTCCGCAAGCTCGTCGACGACATCTACGCGAAGATGACGGCCCGCCAGACCGGCGAGGCGACGAAGAAGGGGCTCGAGCTCGGCAGCTGGCTGCCCCAGGTGTCGACCAACCTGATGGCCGGCCTGATCGAAACGCTCGCGATGGCGCCGTACCACGGCCGCGCGGACATGCCGGAAATCGCGCGCACGCTGCATCTGGAAGTCGACGACCTGTTCCCGATCGCCGAAGTGCTGCAGTATCTCGGCTTCGCGGACGTGCGCGAAGGCGACGTGTTCCTGACGCCGCCGGGGCGCGTGTTCGCGGAATTCGGCACCCAGGAGCGCAAGCTGATGTTCGCGGATCACCTGCTGAAGCACGTGCCGCTCGCGGCGCGGATCAAGAAGGTGCTGAACGAGCGCCCGGGCCATCGTGCGCCGCGCGTGCGCTTCGAGCAGGAGCTGGAGGATTTCCTGTCGGACGGCGCCGCCGAGGAGACGCTGGACGCGGTGATCGACTGGGGCCGTTACGGCGAGATCTTCTCGTACAACGACCAGACCGAGATTTTCAGTCTCGAGGACGTCGAGTCCTGATCGACGTGCCGGGCCGTGCGGCCCGGCATGCGTGTGCGCCGCGCGTCATGCGCGGCGTATCGCGCGATTACTGCAAATTCCCCCACCGATCGACCGCCGGTTCCGCCGACGCCCACTTCCAGTGCGTGCCTTGCTGGCACGCATTCGCGAAATACCAGTCGGCCTTGTTGCCATCCTTCACCGAGAACGCGAATTCCTTGCAGATCGCGAGCGCCGACGCGTACGCGCGTGTGACGCGCACTTCGCCTTCGCCGTTTTCGAGCGGCAGCGTGTTCTTCACCTTCCACGACTTCACTTCGCCGACGGCCAGGCTGCCGGCCGTCTTCGCGATCGCGTCCTGCTGGTTCTGATGGAGCTGCTTCATCGTGCGGTTGACGGCTTCGTCGGTCGCGGCCTGCACGGCAATCCCGACGCCGACGCCGACCGCCGGGTTCGCGGTGACGAGGCCCGTCGCCGCGCCGGCGAGGGCGCCGCTCGCCGCGCCGACCGACCCGCAGCCCGACAGCGTGGCCGTTGCCGCGCACAGCGCGCCGATGGCCGTGATACGGAGCGCGACGCTCATTGCAGTGCGCCCCAGCGTTCGGTCGCCGGCTCGGCCGATGCCCATTTCCACACGGGGCCGTCGCGGCAGATCGTGGCGACGTAGAAGGCCGATTGCGCGGCTTTGTCGGGTTTCGCGGGCGTATCGACCGCGAACACGATTTCCTTGCAGTCGAGCGGACCGATGCTGATCATCCGGCTGACCGTCACGCGACCCTGCTCGTCGTCCTCGATCGGGAACGAGTGGTGCGTCGACCACGGCGCGACGCCGCCCACGTCGAGCGGGCCCGCCGCCTTCGCGATCTGTTCCTGGGTGTAACGGTGTGCGACCCGCTGCGAGTACTGGACGCCCGCCCGCGCCCCGGCGACGGCGCCGAGGCCGATGCCCGTCGCAACGGCGGCGTTGTTGGTGACCTTGGAGGCGATCGCGGCGCCCGCGATACCGGCGCCGGCAGTCGCGCCTTCGCTGTACAGCGAGTTGCAGCCGGACAGCAGTGCGGCCGTGGCGATCACGGCCAGCACGACGCGCGCCGGCGTGGCCCGGCGCGGCGATTCGAAACGAATGTTCATCCCTGAGTGCAAGTCCTGTCTGGGTGAGCGGCGACGCGTGCACGCCCTGATGCCGCGTCATTGTTTCGCAATTGTCATAGGAAAACTGCAAAGCTTTGACAAATCGCCGTGCGGAAGGCCGCGTGCGCGCGAGCGGCGTTATTGTCGGATAGATGCTTGCGGAGGGGTCGAATCGTTACAAATTGAAGGTAATTGTTACCTTCGGATGCGATCAGGCGACCTAGACTGTTGTGCGATGGAATGTTTCTACGACGGCCTCGGGCCGCACCGCATATGAGACACCCAGCTATGCGCCGTTCGAAACGGCTGTCACCTCGGCCGCCCGACGCGGCGGCCGGCCGTCTGGAGGACCGCCCGCGTCCGCGGACCGACGCGCCATCGGCGCCGCCGCCGGGCGCGCCCGACGACACGCCGTCGGACGGCGATCACAACCAGGGCGGTGCCCGCCCGGAAGGGCTCGACTATCAGCGCGACCTCGGTCAGGAGCAGGACGCTTGATTCCGTCGTAGCCGCATTCCACCGCCGTATTTCATTGCAATTCTCGGAACTGAGTCGCCGCGCGGCCGCCTTCGGGCCGCCGCGCCCGCTTTGGCGTGCATCGCGCGCCAGCCAATCGAATCGAGGAGGGGAAGTCGCATGAGCAGATTGATCGTGGTATCGAACCGTGTCGCCGCCGGCGAGGACACGCGCCCGAGCGCGGGTGGCCTGGCGGTCGGTGTGATGGACGCGCTGAAGGAAACCGGCGGCGTCTGGTTCGGCTGGAGCGGCGAGATCGTCGACGCATCCGACACCGCGCCCGCAATCCAGCGGGACGGCAACGTCACTTATGCGACGGTCGGGCTGACCCGCCGCGACTACGACCAGTACTACCGCGGTTTCTCGAACGCGACGCTGTGGCCGGTGTTCCATTACCGCGGCGATCTCGCGCGCTTCGACCGCCAGGAGTACGCGGGCTATCTGCGCGTGAACGCGATGCTCGCGAAGCAGCTCGCCGCGTTGCTGCGTCCCGACGACCTGATCTGGGTGCACGACTATCACCTGTTGCCGTTCGCGCATTATCTGCGCGAGCTCGACGTGAAGAACCCGATCGGCTTCTTCCTGCACATTCCGTTCCCGTCGCCCGACATGCTGCGTCTCGTGCCGCCGCACGAGGAGCTCGTGAAGTTCATGTGCGCGTACGACGTCGCGGGCTTCCAGACCGAGGCCGACAAGCAGGCGTTTACCGACTACATCGAGCGGCGCGGGATCGGCGCGGCAAGCGACGACGGGATGCTGCACGCGCATGGCCGCGTCGTGAAGGTCGCCGCCTATCCGATCGGCGTGCATCCCGATGCGATCGCGCAGGCGGCCGTCCAGTACGGCACGCGCAAGCCGGTGAAGATGCTGCGCGAGGCGCTCGACGGCCGCAAGCTGGTGATGAGCGTCGACCGCCTCGATTATTCGAAGGGGCTCGTCGAGCGCTTCCAGTCGTTCGAGCGGATGCTCGCGAACGCGCCGGGCTGGCAGGGGCGCGTGTCGCTCCTGCAGATCGCCCCGCCGACGCCTTCCGACGTGAAGACCTATCAGGACATCCGCGAGACGCTCGAGGGCGAGGCCGGCCGCATCAACGGCCGCTTCTCGCAGCTCGACTGGACGCCGATCCAGTACCTGAACCGCAAGTACGAGCGCAACCTGCTGATGGCGTTCTTCCGGATGTCGCAGGTGGGCTACGTGACGCCGCTGCGTGACGGGATGAATCTCGTCGCGAAGGAGTACGTCGCGTCGCAGGATCCGGCCGATCCGGGCGTGCTCGTGCTGTCGGAGTTCGCGGGCGCGGCAGCCGAGCTGACCGGCGCGCTCCTCGTCAATCCGTACGACCTGTCGCAGATGGCCGAGGCGCTCGAGCGCGCGCTGTCGATGCCGCTCGCGGAGCGGCAGGCGCGCCACGAGGAAAACCTCGCGCGGTTGCGCGCGAACGACCTGTCGGTCTGGCGCGATACGTTCGTGGCCGATTTGCGCAGTGTCGCGGCGGCCGCGTCGGTTACGCGGCGCGCGGGCCGGCGGGTTGCGCATGCGTGAAGTCGTGCAGGCGCCCGGCGCCGCCGACGAGGCGAGCGAAGAAGCCGCCCGCCGCTTCTTTATCGTCACCGGTGGCCCGGGCTCGGGCAAGAGCACATTGCTCGACGCGCTCGAATGCGCCGGTTTCGCGCGCTCGCAGGAAGCCGGTCGCGGCGTGATCCGCGACCAGATGGCGATCGACGGCCACGCGTTGCCGTGGCGTGATCCGGCGGCGTTCGCCGAGCTGATGCTGAGCTGGGAGATGCGCTCGTACGATCTCGCGCGCCACGCGCGCGGGCCCGTGTTCTTCGATCGCGGTGTGCCGGACGTGGTCGGCTATCTCCGGCTGACAGGGCTCGCGGTGCCCGCGCATGCGCAAGCCGCGGCCCGCCGTTTCCGCTACCACCGGCGCGTGTTCATCGCGCCGCCGTGGCCGGACATCTATACGCAGGACACCGAACGCCGGCAGGATTTCGCGGAAGCCGTGCGCACCTACGACGCGATGGTCGAGTGCTACACGTCGTATGGCTACCGGCTGGTCGAACTGCCGCGCGAGAGTGTGAAGACGCGCGTGCGCTTCGTGCTGGACGCGCTCGACGCGGCATGATGCTCGGCCACGCACGCGGTGCGCGGGGGCGTCAGGTCGCCGTGTCCGGCTGCGGCGACGTGATGCGCAGCATGCTGACGACCGCGGCCACCGCCGCGAATGCCGCGGCGACATAGAGCGCGATCGTCGGCCCGCGACCGGGCACGAGCCCGAAAATCAACGCGACGAGCGCGGCACCGAGCGTCTGCCCGGTCAGCCGCGCGGTGCTCAGCATGCCGCCCGCGCCGCCGCTGCGTTCGCGCGGCGCCGACGACAGCATCGCGCGGTTGTTCGGCGACTGGAACAACCCGAAGCCCGCACCGCACAGCGCCATCCGCCACACGATGTCGACGGTGCCCGGGTGCGCGCCGATCGTCGCGAGCGACAGCAGCCCGGCCGCGAACAGCGCGAGCCCGATCCCGCCGAGGATGCCGGCCGAATAGCGATCCGACAGCACGCCCGCGAGCGGCGCGGCGAACACGATCACGAGCGGCCACGGCGTCATGTACAGGCCCGTCTCGACCTGCGAGAAGCCGAGCGAGTTCTGCAGCCAGAACGGCAGCGCGACGAACGCGAGCATCTGCGACGTGAACGACGCCGTCGACGTGTAGACCGACAGCGCGAACATCGGGATGCGCATCAGGTCGACCGGCAGCAGCGGCGCCGGCTGCGACAGCTGGCGCTTCACGAAGAAGTAGCCGACGATGAACGCGACGGCCAGCTCGGCCGCGACGTACGCATGGCCTTCGCCGTGGCCGAGCCCGTCCACGGCCGTGATCAGCAGCCCGAACACGCACGCGTTCATCAGCGCGCTCGCGAAATCGTACGGTGCGTCGTGCAGCGGGTTGGCCGGCAGCGCACGCACGCTGCCGAGTACCGCGGCGATGCCGATCGGCACGTTGACCGCGAACAGCCACGGCCACGACGCGAACGACAGGATTGCGGACGCGACCGTCGGCCCGATCGCCGACGACAGCGCCACCACCATCGCATTGATCGACAGCCCGCGCCCGAGCATCGACGACGGGTAGATCATCCGTACGAGCGCCGCGTTGACGCTCATGATGCCGGCCGCGCCGAAGCCCTGGATCACGCGCATCACGGCCAGCATCGGCAGCGAGCCGGCGAGCGCGCAGCCGAGCGACGCCGCGGTGAACAGCGCGAGCCCCGCGATGTAGATGCGGCGATAGCCGATGCGCTCGCCGAGCGACGCGAGTGGCAGCAGCGTGATCGTGACCGCGAGCTGGTACGCGTTGACGATCCAGATCGACGCGGCGTCGGATGCGTGCAGGTCGCGCGCGATCGTCGGCAGCGCGACGTTCGCGATGGCGCCGTCGAGCACGGCGAGCGTGATGCCCAGTGCGACGCAGACGATCGCCCAGTAGCGTTGCGGAAGCGGCAGGCCGGTATCGGCGTTCATGGCGGGAGCAGAGGCGTGGTTGTCCGCGCGCCCGGTTGCCGGTTGCGTGCGCAACCATGCGAAAGGGTGGAGGCGGCGATGAGCGGCCCGGCCGGCGCAACTGCACCGGAGCGGGGCCGGTCGAGTGTATCACCGGGCCGCATCGCGCGACGCCGGCGCTCAGCCTTCGAAGTCGAGGCCGCCGAGTCGCACGAGCGGGTCGGCCTGCGTGCGCGACAGCAGATCGATGTCGCGCGCGCTCTGCCATGCACCCAGCTTTTTCGGCAGCGCGGCGAGGTAGTGCTCGAAGCGTTGCGGGCCGTCCGGCTCCATCAGCCGCTCGATTTCGTCGGTGTCCCAGGTCAGTTCGAGGTTCAGCGGATGCTCGAAACCGCTGACGTGCTCGTGCGGTGCGCTGCGGATCTGCACGCGCGTCGGGTGCCCGTGGCCGCCATACGGGACGACGTCGGTCAGCACGTGTTCGGCGAAGAAGGCGGCGATTGCCTGTGCGATGCGCGGGGCGAATTCGGTATCGAAACGGCGGGCGGTTTCCGGCTGCATGACGGCGTCTCCTGTATGCCGAAAATCGTAGCACGGCGACGGCGCATTTCGATGGGCGTGATACCGGTAATCGCGCGTTACCACTTGCTGCATCTATTACGGCCGCAAGCCGCCACAATGCCTCACATCCAGTACCACTTCGCGTGGGAGTCCATCATGAAAAAAATTGCCGCAGTGTGTGTCCTCGCCGGTTCGCTTGCCGTGGCAGGCCCGGCGTCCGCGCATGGCCGCGACGGTGGCGCCGTCATCGGCGCGTTGATCGGCGGCGCGGTGCTCGGCGCGATCGTGACGTCCGCGATGAATCCGCCCGTCGCGTATCAGGCGCCTGCGTACCAGGCGCCGGCCTATCAGCCGCCGACGTACTACCAGGCGCCCGCGTACCAGCAGCCTGCGTATCCGACCTACCAGCAGGCGCAGTACCAGGACGACGGCCCGAACTATTGCTACGACCGCTACCAGCGCGCGTATGTGTGCGGCGCGCCCGTATCGGGTGGCTACGCGCAGCCGGCAGGCTGGTGAGCAGGCTGACCCGCGAAGCGTGAGCGGGCGGCGGTGGCGCCGTTCGCTTCAGCGCACCGAACGACAAAAGGCCCTCGCTTCGTGCGAGGGCCTTTGTCTTATGTGCGGTCATCCGTTTGTTTGCAGGACGCGTCGGCCGTCGGCGGCCACTACGTGGATACAAACGGTTGCAAATACGCGTCAGTGGCGATGGCCGCCGCCTCCGCCGCCATCGTTCCAGTCGCCCCCGCGGTGTCCGCCGCCGCGCCCCCAGCCGTTGCCGCGGTTGCCACGGTCGCCGTCCCAGCGGTGGTAGTCGCGCCGGCCGCGATCCCAGTCGCGTCCGCCGCCACCGCCCCAGATATTGACCGTGCCGTACACGGGCGACGGCGCGTACGCGTAGCCGGGATCGGAATAGTAGGGCTGCCCGTAGCCGTAGCCGGCGTCCGGGGCGACGACGCAGCCGGCCAGCAAGGTCGCGACGCCGGCGGCAGCAATGAGCTTCAGCATGATGTTCTCCTTGGTTCCCCTATCAGTACCGCGCAAGGGGATTGCCAGCTGTTTGCAATTGTGTCGTCAAATTACAGCGCCGTAAGGTCGTGCGACGGAAGTGTTAGCATCCGAGGCTCATTTGTTTTTCAGGAGCACATCGATGAAATTCGCGATCCGGGCCGCACTGGCCGCCTTCTGCGTGACGACAGCCGCCGCCTGCGTGGCGGGACCCGCTTCGGCGCCCGCCGTGACGGCCGAGTCGATCAAGATGTTTCCGCAGGCAGCGGCCGGCCAGCAGCGCGTCGTGATCGCGCTGCCCGCGCTCGAGAACGAAGGCGATGCGCGCGTCGAACTGATGATCGGCAAGACGCTGCAGACCGACTGCAACCAGCAGTGGTTTGGCGGTGAGCTGACCGCCGAGGACGTAAAGGGCTGGGGCTATACGTACTACCAGCTCACCGACGTGAAGGGGCCGGCATCGACGCTGATGGCATGCCCCGGCCAGGCGCCGCAGCAGCGGTTCGTGCAGGTGCGCGGCGACGGCCAGCTGCTGCGCTACAACAGCCGCCTGCCGCTCGTCGTCTATGTGCCGGACGGTTTCGAGGTGCGCTATCGCGTGTGGCATGCGTCGAAGGACGTGCAGCACGCGGCGAAGCAGTAACGTTGCGGCGCGGCCGCGCGTGGCGGCGTCCGGCCGCTACGCGCGGCTCGCGCCATCCTTGCCGACGAGCGCCGGCCACGCGGCCAGCGCGGCTTGCGCGACGGCCTCCAGATCGCGACGGCTCGCACCGTCGCGTGCCTGGATCGACATCCCCTGCTGGACCGTGACGTAGTACCGCGCGATTGCGTCGAGATTCGCTTGCGCGCCGATCTCGCCGGTCGCGACCCCTTGCCTGAGGCGCTCGCGCAGGTTCTCCACCGTGCGCTCGCGCATCGCGATCAGCGTTTGCCGAACCGTATCGGAGCGCTCGGCCGGATGCAGTGCCGACAGCACGATCAGGCAGCCGGCCGGCTTCGAGCGCCGCGTGAACACGCGTGCGGTATCCATCAGGTAGTTCCGTACGGCGTCGTGCGCGCTGCCGGCCTGTTCGACGCCCGCCCAGATTTCCCGTCCCTCCGTTGCGCCGTAGTGATCGAGCGCTTGCCGGAACAACGCTTCCTTGCTGCCGAACGCCGCATACAGGCTCGGCGACGCGATGCCCATCGCGGCCGTCAGGTCGGCCATCGACGCGCCTTCGTAGCCGAGGCGCCAGAACACCTCCATCGCGCGATCCAGCGCCGCTTCCTTGTCGAAGCTTCTCGGTCGGCCTCGTTCAGCCATTGCGTCCGTTCCTTGATCGATTTCTGTATCGATCGATAAATTAAATCAATTGACTGTGTCGCGCAACTTGTCACATTCTGTGTCGGTCGTTACATAAATGAGGAAAGGAACCGACATGAACCGACTTCAGGGCAAGCGTGCACTCGTCACGGGCGGCAGCCGCGGCATCGGGGCGGCGATCGCGAAGCGGCTGGCGGCCGAGGGCGCGGACGTCGCAATCACCTACGAGAAATCGGCGGAGCGGGCGCAGGCGGTCGTCGCCGGCATCGAGGCGCTGGGCCGCCGCGCCGTTGCGATCCAGGCCGACAGCGCCGATCCGGTGGCCGTGCGCGATGCGGTCGATCGTGCGGCGGAGGCGTTCGGCGGTCTCGACATTCTCGTCAACAACGCGGGGATTTTCCGGGCCGGCGCGCTGGACGACCTCACGCTCGACGATATCGACGCGACGCTGAACGTGAACGTGCGCGCGGTGATCGTCGCGTCGCAGGCGGCGGCGCGGCATCTCGGGGAGGGCGGGCGCATCGTGTCGACCGGCAGCTGCCTAGCCACGCGCGTGCCCGATGCGGGGATGAGCCTCTATGCGGCGAGCAAGGCCGCGCTGATCGGCTGGACGCAGGGGCTCGCGCGCGATCTCGGTTCGCGCGGCATCACCGTCAACATCGTGCATCCGGGGTCGACGGATACCGACATGAACCCGGCCGACGGCGAGCATGCCGCTGCGCAGCGTTCGCGGATGGCGATCCCGCAGTACGGCAAGGCCGACGACGTGGCGGCGCTCGTGGCGTTCGTGGTCGGCCCGGAAGGGCGGTCGATCAATGGGACCGGGTTGACGATCGACGGTGGTGCGAACGCGTGAGTGTGTGAATGCCGACGCCCGGCGTGACTTTTCGACCGGGCGGTGTGTGTTCGTTATCGGCAGCCGAGCCGGTGATGCTCGGTTTCGAGATCGGCGCGCTTGTCGTAAGCGCGCAGCTCGTTGCGTGGCTTGCCGTCCGGGGCCATTCCGCGCACGACCTTCTGGCCGCGGTCGGGGGCGTGCGTAACGGCGTCGATCCCGGCGGCCAGTTCGCGGCAGCGTGCGTTGGGGGACGTGTTTTCCGCGGGCGGGGCTGCGGCGTTCGTGATGTTGGCGATGCCGGGGCTGACATAGCGAGGCTTCGCGGGCGCGGTGAGGGTGTCGGCGGCGTTTGCCGTGCCGGTCATCGCTGAAAGCGCGGCGAGTGCCGCGATCGCTCGAATCATTGCGGGAGTCCGGATGCTGAAGAAGGTTCGGAATTCTACGCAATGTGTGGCGCAGGGCCGCGGCGATCGGGCGGGATGCGATCGTGTGTCGCAGGGGATGCCTGGGGCTGAATGTTTTGCGATTCGTCTGCATCGCAGCCCGTCGGTGCTCACGCAGCAGTGCATGCGGAAAGCAAAAAGCCCGCTTGCTTTCGCAGAGCGGGCTTCGATATTGGTTGCGGGGGTAGGATTTGAACCTACGACCTTCGGGTTATGAGCCCGACGAGCTGCCAGACTGCTCCACCCCGCGGCGCGAAGTGTACTCGGGCTGATGGGGAGAGTCAACGATCTTTGATCGCGAGTCGAACGGAACCCTCGGTTTGCCGAGCGCGACGATTCGATTTGGCGTGTGCGTTGATTGCTTGTGCTTCCCGATCGGCTTCAACGTCAGGCGCTTTTCGTCGACGTCGTTGCGGTGTTGGGTCGTGGGAAAGTGGATGAGGCCATGAAGATGGCTGGTCCCCCGACAGAATTCATGCCTGTATAGCTGGTTTGGGGTCGATGGCTGGCGATTCCAGAAAGACCCCCAAAACAACCCCCGGGTGACTGCGATAGAGGGTGCCATGTCGACGTAAAATCGAATCGAGTGCGAATATCGGTTCGAGCGGGGGCTGGGTGAGCGCCGCCTTCGACGTGATGTAGGTAGGCACGGCTACTTGCGTCGGCCAAGCTCGGTGCCGAAGTTGCTGCTGCGCTGTTTCTTCATGGAGGATGCTGCAATGCAGTCTGTCACTCTCAGCGAACTGGCCGCCGACTGCGCGAAGCTTTTGGAAAAGATCAAGACTTGTACTGAAGTCGAAATGCAGAGTAATGGTTTGCAGATGGTGCAGGCCGCGCCGGCGCCGTATGTCACCGTGCCACTTGCTTCGACGATAACTGGGCTTAGCCAGAAGGCGATTCGGCGCAAGATCGAAGACGGAAAATGGATCGAGGGCCGCGAATATCGCCGCTCGCCGGATGGCGGCATATTCATCTCAATCAAGGGCTATCAACGGTGGGTCGAGGGAGGCGTCGCCTCTTCGTAACTGAAGCATGTGACGCGTACGGCCCAAGTGCCGTTTGCTTTTCGTGGCGCAGAATCCAAAGCAAAAAGCCCGCTTGCTGTCGCACAGCGGGCTTCGATGACGGTCAAAGGGCCGTGGCTGCCCCTACTCGACGTTGCAGGCCTGTTCCGTCTCGGGGCACAGAAGGGTTTTGTCGGCAGAGGTGGCGTCGGCTCGAATGCAAGCATCTTCTGCCGCTTTCGATCCGATATTCTCTAGCGCATCGGGAGCAGACAAGGAGGCTTAGGTTATGGATGTCCGAAATGACCTTGTGGGAGACGGGCTGACGAATGAACTAGCACGCCGGCAAGCGGCCCGATCAGCTCTTGAGCAATGGTGGGAACGCTTGGCGCAGCTTTCCTCTGCATGGGATCTTGAGACGGTCAAACACCTTGTCGTGTTGAATGCTGCCGGCCTAGCAGGTGCTGCGACTTTGTTGGCAGGAGGGCGGCTCCAACAGCCGAAATGGATTGGCGCGGCGACGTTGCTCGGGTATGGGCTCGGCGTTGCCTTGGCTATTCTTAATATGTACCTCGTCCGGGTGAGCCTTGATAGAAGGCTCAATGAAGTCAAATCGAGGATGAGCGAGGTGTACGACTTGTCAAAGCGTATTGATCACGCGTTTGATCCTCTTATCGCCGGAAGAAAAATCAATATCGCGGGACAAGCATGTGGTTGGGTCAGCGCAATGCTCGCGGTTGCGAGTACGTTGACGATCGGCATTAGCCTCGTCAACTGATCGACCTATCTGATGAGTGATACGAGCAAGTTTGATAATTTGGTGCGCCGGCTGCGCGCACGTGTGGAGCGTAGTGCGAGTCGCGAGCAGTCACTCGACTGGAAGGCCGCGGACGCGATCGACCGTCTGCAGGCTGAATGCGCGAGGCTGGCGGCCGAAGCGCGATCATTGCAGAGCAAGTCGGCGGAAGCGGAACGACATGCCGCCACTGCACCCGCGCAACCTCCGGCGGATGTCGGAGTGCCGGAACCGCATGCAGCGTCGACGGCGCCTGCTCTTGGCTTGCAAGAAGCAGCGGACTTGCTCAACGTCTCTTACTCAACCGTTTTCGCGAATAGGCGAGCCCTGGGCTTTTTCCAGGTTGGGCGCCAGTGGCGTATATGGCCGGAAACGCTTCGGGAGGAACTGGAGCGGCGAACGAAGAAACCGAGCTCCAAAGAACCTGGTATCGATCCGCGCCTGCCGGCTGATCGGATCCCGCCCGTCCGGCCGCATATCGTATCGCTGTCCGCGCGCCAGGCACGGAAGGAGTTGGATGCTCTGCTGAAGCCTGCAACGCAACGGCGGCGCCGGCAAAACGAGTCGAAATGAGGTCGCTTCCGTCTCACTGCCCAAGGACCGCGCCAGAAGAGGGGGCATGGATCAAGCGCATGTTCGCGCGCAGCGAGCGTGACGGCGGTCGGGCCGTGTACAACCACGCCGAGTACCTGCACGAGCGCCGGAAGATGATGCGGTGTCAGCTACGTGGATTGACGGAGGGAACTAAATGGGGGCAGTGTGCAGTGCACAAACCCGATGCGACCATCCGACCTTTCGGTCTACAATGTCATCAAAGCGTTAGTAACGGTATTCCCTGAGTGCGGGCCGCGGTCGAGCGGCGCATCATGCGAAGAGTGGTGCATCGCCCAGATTTTCACTTATCAGAATCTTGCAATACGCCGTTGTCATCGGGAACAGAGTCGCAGGGTTTGCAAATGGAGGCTTCCATGAACAAGCATAAAAATGACGAGCATCTGCGCGACGACGAAACCCCCCCCGTCGAGGAACGAGCAGTAGTCATCAACGTTGCTAGGACGATTGAGGCGCTGCGTGGCCCATTCGTGGTAGTTCCGGCGGGTCTGACGCGCGAAGAGAAGCGCAGGTTTATTTTGAGCCACGCAAAATAAGATCAATATATGGCGTATATTTGGGGTTTTAACGCACAGTTTGCTATTGAGTTCGCAAGATTTAAGCAGGATCAACAAGACGCGGTTATCGATTTCACCGATACATTCGAGAAGCACGGCCTTTCCGATTTCTCCAAGTATCCTGGAAAGATCACCTACTCGTGGAAAGGTGTGCCACCTGGGTCGTCCGAGTTTATCTACGCAAAGGCGAACGACTTGTGGCATTACCACGTTGGTCTTCCGACCTATACGCAGTGGGCGAAGTTTGCGACTTCGGACTGGGTGCTCCATTTCCAGTGGCCTGGTCAAGGGGACCATATCAACCTAGTGGATCTCTGTTACCACTACACGTCGAATGGCCAGTTCTATATGCCATCTGCGAAATATTTGGTGCCGAAATCGGATGAGTAGGCGCGGCCGCCCAAGCGGCTCTGCTGAGACCAAAGCCCCGCCCTGAGCGGGGCTTTTCATTCCCGGGGTTGTTACTTGCCCGGAAAGATGGCGACTGTGGTTCACCGAATCCCCGCCCGCCGCATCTCCTCGCGCAGCAAATGCATCAATCGATGCAGTTGTCCCTGAGCGCCGGCTAGATCTCCCTTGTTCGCGACGTTCTTGTCCGTGTACGTGTACCAATCCTCGATGCGCTCGAGCGACTTGCGTAGTGCGCGGATCTCGAGGATGAGCCAGCGCACCTGAAGGTCAGTGTACTCGCGCCACAGGGTGCGAAGCTCAGTGTCGCTCGGTGCATCGAACTCCGGGGTCAGCGCCTTCATCTTGAACCGCGGATCCGTGAGCGGGACACGGTTGCGATCGATCCTGGTTGCCTCGATAGGCCGGCAAGGGCCGAGGTACGTCGATCTCTCGTCCTGGTCGATCCAAAACTCAAATTCACGCTTCGTGAGCTCGATCGGTGTCCTCAGACGATTCTTGTCGCCCTGGAACCCGTACTCCCAAATGTAAGCCCACTGCGGCCTGATCACGATGTCACCACTGTATAAAAACACAGTATATTTCGGGATAAGCTACACGAGTCAAGATCATAAAAATGGGGACGGCCGATGTGTACAAACTACCGAGCGCCGCATGAGGACTATGAGATCCGAGAGCTGAGGATCGAGCCCTTCAGCGATCTGTACCGAGACTTCCCCTGGAAGCCGGAGATCTACCAGGACTACCTCGCACCGATCGTCGCGAATGTCGACGGGCAACCCAAGCCGCTGATTGCCGGCTTCGGCTTCTGGCCGCGGGCACTGCAGAAGGCCAATATCGAGAAAGCGAAAGAGCAGGGCCGTAAGCCGCCGATCATGCGCAGCACGATGAACGTGCGCGACGACAACCTCGGGAAGTCGCCTCTATACGGTCCGGCTTGGCGTGCGGGGCGCCGCTGCCTGATCCCAGCCGACTGGATCTATGAGCCGTGCTACGAAACCGGTAAGAACGTGTGGCACCGGATCGGGCTGGTCGACTGGCGAACGATGTGCGTCGCAGGCATCTGGCGGCCGCTCCAGGGCGCCGACGGCGCCGAGCATCACACAATGTCGATGATCACGGTGAACGGCGAGGGGCACCCTATCTTCTCGCGAATGCACAAGCCGGATGACGAGAAGAGGGCTGTCGTGATCCTACGGCCGGACGACTACGAAGAATGGGTGACGACGTCTAACGTAGAGGCGGCGCGGGCGATGCTGCAGTTGTATCCAGCTGAGGATATGCTTGCTGAACCCAAACCGACGGGAGACGAAGATGGCACTCACCAATGATCAGCTGGCTGAACTCTTGGTAGGTATCGCGCGATCACAAAAGGCAATCACCGATGCAGTCAAGCTTCATCTGGGTCAAGCCGATGGCCTGAAATTCCAAGCAGGTGCTTTAATCCCGACTCTGCAAGGCGCAGCCGCCATTGCGAATCGCGGGCAGCCGACGTTTCACGATCTTCCGTCGCGAATATTGCTGCAAGTCCAAGGAGCTCCTAGACCTGGCGCGCAGCGTCTCGAGGACTGGGTGACGCAGGAGTTGAACCGTTTGGCGCCGTAGCTATTCGGTTATCCACTTCCTTCCATGAAATGACTCGTACTCCTTGACAGCTGCGGCGCGCTGCTTGTCGATGTAGATTGCTAGGTCCATGATGTGGACGCCTTTAGCGGCCTTCTGTGACGCTTCCATGCGTACAAGCGGGATGGCGATGTGTCCTGCGGTGATCTTGCGCATCAGATTCGGAAGCGTCAGGGGCGCGAAGTAATCGCGGCACACATCCTCGATCGGGATGACTGCGCGTGCTCCGTACTGTGCCATCAGCAGAAAGACAGTGTTCATGGACAATACCCATCGGTCGAAATGTCCAATACGGAATGGACAAAGCCGTCGGAGTGAAATGTCTTTCGCGCGAGCATCACGAACCTGCGGACTATTGCTGTGTAGATTTTTGTTGCGCGGTCGTATCGGCCGGCGCGATGGCATCCTCGAGCATCAGTGCGATGTATCCTGCCCGTGTCATTGCTGATGCTGACTGAGCAAACATCCAGCCTCCGGCAATCGCAATTACCGGAATTGCATACTTCAGGTCCATATGAAAGTAAGCATACGGATAGGGTGCGGATGGAAGCGAAGCCAGTTTGTACAAGATTCTGACCGATAGCATTATCACGGCAGTAAACGCCATGCCGATGAGGAAAAAACTTGCTCGATGTCGAAGTCTGCATTCGCGTTGGAAATAGATTTCGCGAAGCTCTGAACTCGTGCGTAGTTTTGCGACCTGCCTTTCGTGATCCGCCTTTGCCAGTGCAGTCCTGCTTGACCATGCAGCGTAACCGCGTAATGTCAGTTTCGTAATTCCCGTTCGCACATAGTCGGCGACGACTTTTATTGCGACTGCGCCAATTACTGCTGTCATCCACCAAGTTGGCGATGCAAGGTCATCAAGCGTCATAATTTGGTCCCCGGCATACGTATACGAAAGTCCGCGCTGCGGCGGCTTAGTTTGATCCCGGTGCCATTTTATTAGATGCCGGATAGGCTCGCTAGCCTTAACAGAAAGCCCCAATCGCACACGGATAGCGGGATCGTGGCTTAGGCGCCGTGTGCCGCTCTGTGGCCATTTTCACCCGGCGTCGCTGAATTGCACCTCCGGCTCGCCGAGCTGGGCAATCTGCTTGTGGACATGGGCGACCAGTACCGCGGTGATCTTCTCGGCTTCGACGCCGAGCTCGGACGCGATTAGCGGGCCAACCTTGGCCGGCCAGTTGAGCCACGCATCGCGTTGAGCCCGGAACTCCTCGAAGAGGACCGTGCTCGCGGTATCGAGCTCCACCAGGGCGCCGGACTTCTTCTCGAAGTCGAGGCGGTGCAGTAGGGCGAGATAGACCTCCTTGATACGCCTGGCTTCGTCGAAACTCGTTCCGTCGACGTCGATCTCGCCGATGAGACGTTCAGCGGCCTGATCGAGCGATTCGCCGGGCCGGATCTCGATATTGACGACTGCCTCCTTGCCCGCGTCGAGCTGAACGGGTGAGCCGCCGCGCCGAACCCGGCCGAGCCGAGCCAGGGACGCATCGACATCGACGCGCGCGCCTTGCATCACGAGCTTGCCCTCGCGCTTCCAATTGAGCACTGCCTGTCGTGACACGCCGCACAGGTCCGCAAATTCCGACTGCTTCATAAGTGCCATGTTGATTTCCTCTGGCAAGGTGCGGCCGGCGCGGCCGCGAAATTGGGTGTTCGAGCGCGTTCGCTCGTCAATTTGTCAACCATCTGTCAAGCAACTTGACAGAATTTCGCTTGGCGACGCACGTTGAAAAATCTTTTCGTTTCATGGGTTTAAGCCTGTTTTGTCAAGCAATAGAATTTCTCTATCGATGATTCTGTCAAGCAAATCCGGAAGTTTGTAGCTGGTCGAAATCCGGGAGTCATTCGTCCCGCCCGTCCGCGGTTTCGTTTCCAGGACCCGGCCTCAGGCCGGCCTTCGTTGGGCATCACGGGCCCATGAGCAACGAGTGACCGATTTGACCGGTTGCCATGACCTCGCCGTTCGAGTGCACGCTCGCGCGCGTGCCGTGCGGCGCACCTGGCATATGGATCGTGACCTCGAGTTTCTGCGTCGTATAGCTCGACCGTACCGCCGAATCAATCTCAGCTGCTATCTGCCCGCGTCGGTACTCTTCCCGCGGATCCTTCGGACGCTCATACAGTCGCGACACAACCCCACCAGAACCCACTGGTGAGTCTTGTGCCATAAGTTGGATGCCGGCCTGCTGCGCCCCCTTATCCGGACCGTAGCGGAGTTCGTGGTCGACATAGTCAAGTTGTTGCTCGAGCGTCGATTTGCGAATGTCGATGCCGAAGAGTTTCTTGAACGCAGCTTGGCGATCTTCGTGCCACTGTGCGATTCCGTACGCGTGCCCGTTGTCACCGACGGCACGCGGGTTATATCCACTTTCCGGCCATAGGCTCGCGGCAATGCCGGCCGATTGCGCTCGAGTCCATCCCTTCATCATGAAGTACTTGACGACATTGGGTGTCATGGGGTCTTTCGCGGCGCCGTTTCGGCGTTTTGACCCAATCGGATCACCGTCCCATACGTCTCCGGGCTGAGTCAGGCGCGTATCTCCTTCGCCCTGGTTTAGCCCCTGGCTGTATACCAGACCGAGAGCTCCGGCGACGATCGGATTAGCCGCCAGCGGCATCAGCATCGTGGAGAGCGTTGTTGCCTTCCCAATTAGGGATGCAAGTCCAGCGATCGGGCCGGCAAATGTGACCGCAGCGATCCCAAGCGCGATGCCCTTGACGCCCCCGAGGGCCTCGCCTACACCAGCGATCGATTTCGCGGTCTTGTCCCAGTCGACGTTGTCGATCCAATGCGCGATCTTCGGACCGTAATCGTCAGCAAGACGCGCGAACTCGTCGACAGCTCGGCCGAGAGCCGGCGCAAGCGCCGAGCCGACCGAATTTTTCAATTTATCGACCGACGCATCGAGCGCGATCATGGACTGGTTGAATTTCTCGCCCTGCGCGATCTGCTCCGGCGACATCGTCGCGTGAAGCGCATCGAATTTCGAGACGAACTGGTCGATCGTGCCGCGGCGAATCATCGCTTGGATACCGCCCAGGCCGAAAATATCGAGGAATTTCCGCTGTGCCTGCGTGTTCGTGATCTTCGATGCCGCCGCCGCGACATCATGGAGGCCACGCACGACGTCGATCGTGCCATCCTTCAGGCGATGAATGCCGATCCCCTTGTCGGAGAGGACGCCGGCAACGAAGTTGTTCCGACCCGCCGATGCATCCTCGAACGCGTCACCGAGCGACTGCATGCTGCTTGTCATCGCGTCCGCAGACAGGCCCGCGACGCGAGCCGCGCCGCGATAGCGCTGCAGGTCGGTCGTCGTGACACCGATCACGCTCGACGTGTTGGCGATCTCCGCAGCGGCACGGCCCCAGCTGGTCGCAAACGCAGCGATGCCGGCCACGCTGCCAACGCCAACGATCGCCGCAAGCGGAGGCGCAATCGACGCGACGCTGCGCGCGACGGTCTGCGCCGACTTGCCGACCGATTCGAATTTCTTGCCGAGCTGATCGAGGCCAGTTTCCTTGTTGAAGCCCGCTACCGACGACTTAACGTCTGCGATCGGCTTCGTGATCTTCGCGATCGATTCATTGACGCGCTTGGCGACCGCCGTCGCCTTGTCCACTGCATTGATGGTTATGCTGAAAGAGGGGGATGCCATTTAGACGCTCCCGTATTCTTCGACGATCACAATGGCGTCGCCGCCCTTGCCGCCAGTCAACGCAGCGGCGTTCGGACCTTGCGACGTGCCGCCGCCGCCGCCGCCGTATCCAGCTGCAGGTGCACCGTTCGAACCTACACTCACGGCCGGTGCACCCGCGCCGACTTCAGCGTTTGCTCCCTGGCCAGCGGCCAAACAAGTCGTCGCCACGGCGAAGGCGTATCCGCCAGCGGCACCCGGCACACCGACTACATTCGCGCCTGACGGCGCCCCCGTCACCGTCACGGAGGCGGGAGGGAAGGGCGGAACAGCCGGGCCAGCGCTCTGACCCCCGTTCCCGCCGGGGGCAGTCACAAGCGCACCAAACGATGCCGAGGCGCCGTTCGCGCCCGTGATGCCAGACAGTCCATTCGGGCCCACCGGTGCGGTAACGGTGGCGGAGGCAGGTACCGATGCGCCCGTGATCCATGCTTCGGCATATGCCCCGGCACTCCCACCCGAGCCGATCGACACCTGCCCCGGACCAGTGGCAGGTGACCCGCCGCCGGCAGCGCCGCAAGCCTGTACGCGAACCCGGAGAGCCGTCGTGCCCGCCCCCTTGTTCCAGGTGAAAGTCCCTCCCGTATAGGGAGTGATCCGGAGCAGTCTCCCTGGCGTGCCCTGTTGGAACAACACCTGGATCGCTGCCAAAACCTGACTGTTGACAGTCTTGTTCGGAGTGATGCCGGCTGCTGCGACGATATTGAGCAACTCCATCATCACCGAATTCATGAAGTCTGCTCGGAGGATGGTCGCAGGCACGCCGCCCGCGGGGCTGCCGTCGGTGAAAAATCCTGCCGTTCCGGGTGCGGCCGGTGGCGGCATCGACGCTGACGCCGTCGGATCATCGTATTGGAACATTCGAATTTCCTAGTTGTAGATCACGAAATTTCACTGAACCAGCACGGCGCGAATGTAACCATTGCACGCCATAGAACTCGTCGAAAATGTCGAATTTCCGACCAGGTACACGGGCGTCGAAGTCGCGAAGGTTTCGCGCACGACCGGCGTCGACAGTGACATCGACCCAACGGTGTTGCCCGTTGCACTGATACCGCCAACATCAGCTCGATTCGGCTGTGGTGCCACCGTTGCGGATGTCAGGCTGATGCTCGAATGCATGTAGTTGACGACCGTCGTCGACGCCGGCGAAAACTGCACACTACCGCTCACATCCCACGTGCCGGCCGGCAGCGTGATCGACGTGCAGTTGGTGGGGGTGTTGCTGGTCATCGACGTGCCTGACGTCGTGTTGCTATTCAGCTGGCCAACTGTAGGAAGCGAAATTCCACCAGTGCCAACCGCTGTGTTGTTGATCTGCCGAACGCTCGTCGACGTTCCCTGCGTGATCGCGTAGTTGTAGGTGGCGTTGTATTGGAATGTACTGTTCGACAGGCCGTTAGTAAGCGTCAGCGACGGCGACGCACCCAACCAGTTGCCATTGAAGTCGATCGATGAATTTCCGGAGTTGAAACACAGGTTGCAGGCGGTTTGGTTCTCGATGTAGTTCCCCGAGACGACTGCTCCGAACACGTTCGAAAAAAGAATGCCGGAGTAGTTCGCCTCCATGTCGTTTCCGGTAATGGAGATCGCATTGAGGCTCGAAGGCGTGTTCAGGTTGATGGCCGGAGCCGAGTTGACGAGACCGTTCGTAAAGAAGCCGTTCTGGCTGATGGTCGCGCTGTTGCAGCTCGTATCGATCGAACAATCGATCGCGGATCCGACGGTACGGAAGAACGTGTTGTGATCGATGACAGGAGCATAGGTGGACGTGAAATTCACCCCCACTTGGTACCCGTAAATGATGTTGTTCAGAAAATACGGGCGTTCTTCATTGACGAATGAGACAGCGGTCTGGCCAGCACCCGTCACGTACGGGTTGTAGAAGTAGATTCCTTCGACCCGAACAGTAGGATTGACGTTGCCGTTCGGCGAGCTCGGGTTGAACACGAACGTGGAAACGGGGGTTGCCGAATCATTGAAGATCTTCGTGCACTGCCCGTCGCCCTTGATCCAGTAGTTGTTTGTCGAAGACTCCACCAACGAAGCGGTGATGCGATACGTTCCGCACGGGATATGCAGGATGCCGTTTGCCGACGCGTTCAGCGCGTTCTGCAGCGCCGTCGTGTCATCGTTGCCATTGCCGTGCGAGCCGTTCGAATTCCCCAATGCGCCATATGCCTTGGCATTGGTCATCGAATCGATCAGGCCACGCGTGTTGGCGCTAGTGATGTAGTTGTCGAAACCGGACCCGCTGACCGTTCCCGTAACCGACAGGCCGTCAACGAGCGTCGCAAGCCCGGTCGATGTGGAAATCGAAAATGGAGTATCGGCATAGGATCCGGAAACGTACCGGTCGACGTAAAGGCCGCCGGCAGAATTCGCATGAACCGACCACGCAGTCGAACCCGATTTACCGAAATTCAGATACGCAGCGCTTGATCCCGCCGAATCGTTGATGGTGAGCGTCGGGCTCGGATAGCTGACCGAAAACGCGCCAGAAGCAGCAAGCGTCGTGAATGCACCGGTGCTCGGCGTAACAGCGCCGATGGGCGAAGCATCGAGCCCGGGAGAAATGGCGACGCTTCCTGCGCTTGCTCCGATCGTCGGATTTCCGCCGTTCGACCCCGTGAATGTCAGGTAGCGATTGGCCGACGGTGTGTTCGTTACCGCAGCCTGCGTTACACCTGACGTGGTCAAAACGATCGCACCCGCGCTCTTCGCACCGAGAACGAGGTTGACGTTCGAATCCGAGCCCTGTGCCGAAATTGCAGGCGCCCCACCGGTTGCGGCGCCTTGAAGTTGGAGGTAGTTGACGGCGGATCCAACATTGGCAACGACTGCCTGGGTTCCACCACCAGCCCCGATGACGACCGAACCCGAATTCTTCCCTTGCAGGTTCAAATTGACATTAGTGTCGCTGCCTTGGGCCGATAGGATCGGCCCATTGCCAGTTATTGCGCCAGAAACTTGCACCCAGTTGACTGCACTGGCGGCCGTAACTGCACGCAACGCTTCAGCGCCGGCCGAGCCGCCCAGGCTGACCTGGCCGGTGAATACACCAGAGGCAGCCGCCAGCGACGTAAATGCACCCGCTGCCGGCGTGCTTTGACCGATCGGAGCGCCGTTGATGGAGCCGCCGGTGATAGTGGCGCCCGAGCTGGAAAGCGAGTTTAGCGTAGCCGCGCCCGTCGCAGAGAGGGACGTAAATTTCCCGGAATTCGGCGTTGTCGCGCCGATTGGCGCACCGTCGATCGAACCGCCGATGATTGCCGGTTTTGAAATCGAATTATTGAGATCGACGGCCCGGAGAACCTGACCGGGAGCGAATTGCGCAAACGCCGGGGAGGCGACGAAAGCGAGGACAGTCAGCGTGACGCCGATCGCTCGGGAGAGCAAGTTCCGCGGCCACTGATCGTCCTGCTGGACGATCTGGTCATGCGGCGTGACACGGCCGCCCATATTCATTTTCATCAATTTTCTCCAGTGCACGCCAAAGCGCGTAGTAGTCCTATTCGAGTTACTGCCGCCTGCCGCGTTAGAACCCAGCCCGGAGAGGCTGGGAGAGGTCCCGCTTCCAAAAGCATCAGCAGTTGCCGGTGTTACAGCCCACCGCCGGCTGGGGCCCAGAGTTCATCCCTCACTGCTCGGCGGACTGCTGCGCGTCGGTGATCGCGGCGGTCATGTTCATTTCTTGAGCGTGCCTCCATGTCCGGAAGCCGCTGGAATCGCCCTTGATTTCGTACGGCTCGGCGAGGGCCTCTTCGATCGTTTTCATCTGCACCGGCGGTTCTTCGGGTTCTTCGGGGCGATCGATGCGGCCGCCGGGGCCGTCCCACGCACCCTTGCGGACATATGGAGCGGGGCGCTTGGCAAGCGGCACATACGGGCGGTGCTTCCGCGCGAGCGCCAACACGTCCGTGATCGGTCGCATCGCTTCGGAAATCAGCGTCTCCGCTTTTGCGGTGTCGTCGTTCCTGAGCTCTAGCAAGTTGGTGGAATTTTCGTAGGTGCCGGAACGTGTAGTGACACGCATGCAATGATCGAGATCGGGAATGAGTGCGCTCTGCAGGAAATCCGACGTGCGGTCATCTCGCACGAGACCATTCAGTGCTCGAACCTTCGCGTAAATCAGTTGCAGTTCGTGGACCTTGTCGCGCAGCTCTTCGGCGATGTCGGACCGCAGAGACTGCGACGCGATACTGGCCTCGACGCGGACGAAGCCAATGGCAATTTCGATTTTTTCGTCGAGGCCCGGCGCCAGTGCTTCGAGCGTTTCGATACGCGCCTTCGCTCGACGTACAGCGAAATCTTTCTCCGCGATGTTGCCGTCCAGCACCTTGATCTGCTTCTGCTTGGCGGGAAGCTGCGCTTCGTCAATGAGCACCACTTCGGCATCAAGAGCCGCCATTTGTTGGCGAAGGTTCGAGAGCTCGTCCTCGAGGAATTTGATTTCCGACGGGGCAGCATTGACCGCGTCGTCGAGTTTCTTACGTTGGTCGAGCAACTCGCGCAGATTGCTGATCGTCTCAGCGTCGATGCTCAGATTGGGCTTCGTCTGGGCGGCGATACCGGACTGGTGGGGGCGTGGCATAGAGTCCTCTCGGTCTGGGCGCCCGCGTGAGGCGGTCGCAAGATGTTGAGGACACTCTAGTTACGGTAGTCGGTCAGAGCGACCGTACGGTGACCGTAGTGTCACCGTAGTGAGGCCATATGATTAATCGTTGTCTCTCGGATACCAGGCAGCCGAAGTCGTTTTCTTGGGAAGACCTAGGTCGCCAATAAGGTCGACTGAGCGGGGGTAGTGCTTTTGCAGTGCGGCTCGGGCATCTCCCGGGGATAGCTCTTTCGCATCAACCAGATAGAGCACCACGCCGACGACATTCCAGCGCGCCACCCGCTTGGCTTTTTCCATTTTTCGATATTTTTTCAGAGCGGGATAGTCTTCTGCGTCGCTCAATCTCTTCTGCAGCCAATCCAGGCCGTTGGTGCGACTAATGAAAGGTCCTAGAGCGCTTGCAAGTTCGACACTCTTAGGCCATTCGTCTGCCTGCTCCGCTGGCGTCGCGGATTGCCAAGCGTGCGCGGTATCGTCGCGCGGCCCTGTCGGCAACTGAATGCCAACTCCGGCGCGGTCGAGCCATGCGTTGAGATCAGCAACGCTGATGACGCACCAGTGCGAGGTCATGAAGGCGGCGATTCCCTCTTGCCTGATAGGCAGCCTGCCATCCGGCTCGCGATAGACGATCTCGTTTTCGCAGACTGCGTTCTGAAGTGCGGCGAGGTAGCGCTGCTGGACATCGCCACGCGGATCGTTGCTGTCGTCGTCAGCATCGGCAGGATAGAGCGCCGCCGCGATCTCCGTGGCGGCCTCCGTGAGCGTGTAGAAATTCATTTTTCCCTCAAAGGTCCTCTTCCGTGCCGGCCGCCGTGTGCCCATCTGACGTGGGCGAATGAATGGACTTCCGCTTGCGCTGCACGTGGTACGCCGTCAAAAGCCCGTGAGCGACCATGTCGAGTGCCGGCTTCACGAGGCCATTCTTGTCAGTCCAAACCTTCGGCGTGAGCGCGCCGGAGAGCGACACGCTGTCCGCGTCTCCGAGAGCAAGCAGTGCGGTCTGCACGTCGTCGTTGAACGCGATTACATTCACGACTATTGGCTTGCCGTCGCCAGCGGTCGCACGCACCTTGCACGTCACGAATCGCTTTCCGTTCTGTCCTGTCCCGATCTGGGCTTCACCGTAGAGGCGCCCGCTTACCAATCCATCGATCATCATTTACCCCTCTGGTCGTATTTCGAGGCGAGCGGAGTTCTGCCGCATCCACATATGATCCCATGTTGTCAAACTGACGAATCCTTCCTTCGTTGCCGATTCTTGGCTGCATGTATTGACGGCGATCACCGATCGAACCTCCATGCTCGCCGGCTCGCTGCCTGCCTGGTTTCCACTTCGAGTCGAGCAACCCGAAGCCGCTCACGGAAGTGTGCAAGATCCGGGCGCAAGGTCGAAGGAGGTTGGCGCTTGATAGCCCCGATGATGATGTCGTAATCATCGTCTGGCCAACGTTCCAGCCGCGCGAGTTCGTCGACGACGTTGGATAGTTCCCGCTGCATCGATTGCAGCTGTTCCGGATCGAGGGCGGGCATCCACGGCAAATATAGACCGGCGCCAGGCTCACGGAGCGCCCCGGCGCAATCGGCGGGAGTCTCCGCACCCTCGACTTCCGACGCTCTCAGATAGGCGAGAATTTCCGACTTATGAGCAGCGACCTCTGGTTTGATGACGGCAATTGCGTCAGACGGCCCGCGCAGTTTCACCTTGTCGCCGTTTGAGCTCAGACGGATTCCCATAGCTTTCGCTTTGTTGACAATTGTGATGGCGTTCACAGGTCTGTCTCCGATTCTTCGCCTGAACATTTCGAAGAATTCTCCGAAGGCGACACTCCCTTGGCAATGTCCCCTTCGGGAGAACCACCAAAATTGACCGCCCGCAAACCGTTGCCAGAGCCGAAGGGGACATGACCTACCGAAGAGGACACGGTATAGAGAGTGGAATTCTTCGTGTCTTCTTCGAGGGCTGTCTCCTTCGCGAGCGCCCATTCCCATCCTTCCTTCATTCCAATTTTGCGTTTCTGGACGTCGAGTTTCGATGCGGCGCGCTGCATCATTTTCCAGTTGAAACCGGCACCGTCAGCATCAGCTTTCAGAACCTTCGTTCGGACCGGTCCATCCGACAGCAGGCCTGCCAGAAATTCGCAGGCCTCGTCCAGCCCTGTGCGCTCTTCGTCGTCTTGCTCAACGTCACCGAGAATGTCGCGGGCGGAGCCGTCGATCAGTGCTCCCCAAACAACTCGATTTGCCTGTATACCGTTCGTTTCCGTTCGGTCGAGCACATACGACACACCACCGTCGTCCGGGGCAATATTCGATTTCGCGCGGGCCAAAATCCGGCGCTCGGCTGCCTCATCCTTGCCGGCAACGAGCACCATGCGGGCGAGGGCAACGAATGCCTGAGAGCCAATAACACGCTCGGCAGGGGAACTGCCCTTGGTACCCTTGGCGAAATGCGAAATGCCGAGTACGCAGCAGCCGTGCATGCTTGCCATATCAACTAGCGATTGGAGGTTTCTTCGCACGTCATTGACACGGTGGGCATCGCCGGAGACTGCGGAAACGATCGGATCGAGGATCAGCAAACGCGCTGCGTCCATGTCGGCCAGCCGTTCAGATAACAGAGGCATATCGGCAGCCGGGTCGAATGGAAGCAATTCCCCGTTCTCGTCAGTGCGGCCCGTGATGATATGCACCCGATCAAGATCAGCGCCGGCCGCCATCAGCCGAGGAACGATCGTATCGGCGGGATTGTCCTCGCCGCTCCATATGAGAACATCACCGATACGATTACAGGCCGATCCGTCCGGCCAGGTGCCGCCGGTTGTGACGGTCGCTGCCAATGTTATGGCCAGGGTCGTCTTACCCGTTCCCGACGATCCGGCCAGCAAGGCCAATTTCCCCTCCGGGAGCCAATCCGGCCAAAGCCAGCGAATGGCCTCCGGCACAATGGCAGAAGCGCGCGAGATCGTTACAGCCGGCCGCGCCTTTTCGTTATTCACGCCGCGGGCCTGCGCAAAGAACGCTGAGCGCGCTGCCGCGACGCGACTCGCCTCGAGTTCATCATCGAGAGCAAAATCGGCAAGGTGGTCCGTCATAGCAGGCCCTCCGCTGCCGTCCGGTTGAGCCAGATCTTGGCGGCAGCCACGATGTTTGCTGTCACCCACTCTTTGTGCTTTTCCCACTCACGGTCACCCATCTGTTTCTTGCAGCGCTCAATTTCGCGTTCGATCATGGAATTGACGAGCGCTCGGATGCTTTCAGCTTTCGTTGAGTTCACGGACCCTCCGTCAACAGCACGAAGCCGCATGTGGGATAGGCGGTCACCATGGCGAGGAAGCCTTCCCGGAAAAGCTCAGATGAAAAGTCGATTGCGTTCGTGCTGGATGACAGGCCAGCGAACCCTATCGCAATAGCAGACTCGATCAACGACATGGCTTCACCGATGGCGACCGGAAGGGCTTCCTGCGTGTCGACAATCCAACCTGCTGCGCAAAAGGCGCCGCATGTAAAGGTCATTTCTTCAAGTTCGTCCACGGCCGAGCTGTACGCGACTAGGGAACTGACCAATGTGTCGAGCTTCTCGGTGCCCGAGATACCAGGTGAATCGTTCATACGGCCGCCTTGTCTGTTGAGGACTGCTCAGCGCTATACATGCGCTGAAATGCGCTTTCTTCATGTTGCTCGTTGGCTTGCTCCACATCGCGAAGCGGTTCAAGCGACCAGTCGTCAGCGATGAACGCTCGCGTTACGACGAAGCCGATTCGATTCTCGCGTATGCTCAATGCGGGATTGTCCAAGAGAGTTACTAGCCATTCACTGTCGGTATATGCCGACCGAACCAGAACTATCTTCCCGACAAGCAGCGTATTCCATGCGCTCGTGATGCGGGCCAGATCGCCGGGGCGACAACGGAGGTTATTCATGGATTTCCTCCCGTTTTTCCACTTCGTCGATCAGCTCGTCACCGCGGATCGGCGTCAGATTCCAGTCATGGAAGAGGCCAAATCGACAAGGCATGACGCGTTTCGACCGAATGTCGCGGCCCAATACTCCAGATCCTTGAAACTCAACCAGCCAGTCGTATTCGAGTTCAGGACTGGACTCGACGATGCGCACAAGCAATCCGATCCGTTCTGCGACCGGAAGCCGCGTCACGATCGCCAAATCGCCGATCTTGCATTTCAGCTCACGCATGACCGGTCCCCTGTTTATCGATGACGAGTGCGCGACCAATGGTTGACTCGACCACTCCCTTCGCGAGTTGAACAAGCGTCACAACACCGAACAGGGTTGCCGTTTTGCTGTTCATCGCCTCTTCGAGCAGGATCGAGAGAGCTTGTTCGAGCGTGTCGGACGCCTGTTGCAGAGTGTCGGCCATCGGTGCGTCAGTACTGATCAGCACAAGATCCTCGGTGGCGCCGACATCGATCGGATAGGGCTTATTCATGTAGACGCCTCCGCACGGGCACGGCGTTCAGCGACACGAATCCGCGCGAGTTCGTATTCTTCCCGCAACATCTGCGTGAGCAAGGGAAGGACGGTTTCGAATTGCTCGGGCTCGAAGTGATCAGCATCGACAGACAGGCCGAATATCGCTCGGCCGCTGATAGCACAGTCTCGGCTTACACCCGGGACACGCAGGAACTTGCCCGCGTCGCGACTGTTTTTAGCCATGGAGCACCTCCGCGCGGGCGAGTTTATCCAGGTCGAGCAGCGCATCACCGAGAACGTCGATAGCGTCGTTCGGTCGATCCGAAAGGGCAGCGTCACGCAGCGCGCGACGGATGATGTCGAGGACGGTCGAGTTCATGCACGTACCTCCGCAGCTTGACGGTCCGCTCGGGCAGCAGCTTCGATGCGGCGCTTGAACGAGCGCTCGAATGCTGCGAGGCAGTCTGCATAAGAGGGAATGCGCCCGAGGCCCGCGACGAGGTTGTCGAATGCCGCCCGACACCACCGGTTCGGGCGTGCCGTCGGGCGAGTTGCCAACCAGTTTTCAGCGGCGCGGGTGCCGGCAATCGCAAACAGATCCGGGCTGACGTTCAGCGTCGGTTTCGCGTGTCGGCCGGTGCGCCAGGAGCTCGGTATAAGGTCGAACTGATCGGTTGATGGGGTCGGGATGGCGGCGGTAAGCGCGCCGCCGGCGGTTACTCGCTGTCCAGCTCGATCGTCGCGCCGACCTTGCGCATTCGATTCAAGATCCGATCGAACGTCTCCGCATCCAGCTCGAGCCGAGCCATCGCAAAGAACAGCATGTGCATTCCCATGTCGCGACGATTGTTCGGATCCTCGGACAAATACCGGCGCCACTGACGGCCATTGGCCAGGCTGAACAGTTCGGCCATCTCGCCGCTGCTCAGGCCCAATTGCTCCTTGAGCTGTTCCAGATCTTCTGGCGAAGGGGGCGCGTATTGAGTCATTTTTTTTAGGCGCGTACGTACGCGCACGAAGAAGGGTCTTCATGGATCATTCCTCTCGGAGTTTCGAACCACGCGGATTGCGCGGCTCTATGAGACGGAATTTAATACCCGATGGGTACTTCGTCAAGGCGAATGCGCTCAGGGTTTTCATCAGCGCATCTCCCTCGCATCGAACGCCCGGCCGGCGATCATCAGCGCTTGGACGAGCTCGGCAAGCTGAGACGGGTTGAGGGTGACGCCTTTCTGGCTCGGGCGGTATTCGCCGCCGCTATCCAGATACCAGCAGCGCACGTCGAGGAACTCGCGGCCGCGGTACTGGCGAAGCTGGACGCGGAGACGTTCCGACGCGCTACGGTGGACGTCGAGAAAGCAGCCACCTTGTGCCAGCGTCGAGGTATCATTTCCTCGGGTCGTCTGGGTCGCGCTCTTGCCGGAGTCGCGGCCCTTTTGCGTTTGTGGGGTCGTCACCATCGCTCAGCCCTCCGAGCGATAGTTCAGCGGATCGGCGAACCAACGGTGAATTTCTCGATTCGACCAGACAGCACAACGTTTCGTGAGGTACTGCCTCTTCGGAAATCTACCCGCCAGTTCACGCTGACGCACACTCTCCCGGCTCAAGGGAACGAATCTGTTCAGGTCGTTCCAGCGCGAGAATCCATCCATCGGAAGGGTGTCTGCTAGATTTTGACGCGTCGACATACATTGCACTCCTTGTGCGTTGTTTGAGGAGTGCATTTGGCGGCCGCAAGGCCCCCTTGCGGCTAGGGCGAGTAGAAAATGACGGCGCTACTTGGTTTTTGACGTTACACCGAAAGGGTCATGCGGAACGAGCGCAAGACCCTTGCGCTCAACTGACTGGGGAGATTCCTGTCGGATTATTTGAGCGAGGCGCTGACGACTGATGCCGAACTCAGTCGCCGTCTTCGTCTTGTTTCCGCCATTACGCTCGAGAGCTTCTATCATTTGTGTGCGTCGGTCGACAGGCATCGGCTTCTTGATCTCGACATGTGCCGCCATCGTGTCGACGAGTGGTTTTGCAGCTTCGATGTTCTTTTCCACGAACCAACGAAGCACATCATTGATCCGTGCGACCCACTCTGCAGTAACGGCGCTCGGTTCGTCTTCGAACCCTGCGTTGTGGGCATCGTAGGGCAGCAATGTCTTCGGGTGAAAGACAGCGATCTCGCCCTTCGTGCCGGCGATAATCAGTGCGTTCGTGAGTCGCGCGAATCCTTCAGCGAAGATTTGCTGATCCTCGATTTGCATGTATGGATAAGCCGCCATGATGAAAAGCGGGCACAAGTGCGGCGGAAGGTCGTCGCCCGGTTCGGCAAACGTCAACTCTGTCATTTCATCAATCCTTCAGACGTGGCAGCGTGTCGTCGCACAGGAATTCTTTACCCGAGAGACGGAAACGGAAGGATTGCCGCACCCAAACGCAATTCATCGAGGCGGTCGGCCCAGTGCTGCATCATCTTGCGCCGCTCCGGCAAATACTCAGCGTGGACGTAGGCGGCAGTGACCTGATTGCGTTCTGCGTGCGCCATCTGACGTTCGACGACGTCGCGGCTATATCCCAGTTCGCGCAGCGCTGTCGCGGCAAGGCCGCGGAAACCATGCCCGGTCATGCGTGATTTATAACCCATCCGATACAGGGCATACAGCATCGTATTGTTTGAGATGTGGCTGCGGCCTTGTACGCTGTAGAACACGAACCGGTGCTGGCCGTTGATCGTGCGGAGCTGGGCGAGCACATCGAGCGCCTGCCGAGAAAGGGGCACAATGTGCGGGTCGCGCATTTTCATGCGCTCCGCTGGCACCCGCCACTCCCCAGCATCGACGTCGATCTCTGGCCACTCCGCCTGGATCATTTCCTTTGTCCGCACGAACGTCAACGCCATGAACCGCAAGGCAAGCCGCGTGACCAGGTCGCCCGAGTATTCGTCAATGTCGCGCATGAGCTGCGGGATCTCGGTCGCTTTCACGCGCGCCATATGCTGCACACCGGTGCTCTTCTTCAAGACGGTCTCGGCGTCGATGTCAGCCGCCGGATTGCGAGTACAGCGGCCGGTCATGATGCCGTACTGGAACACGGCACGCGATCGCTGCAGTACCCGCTTGGCCGTCTCGCGAACGCCTCGAGATTCGACGGTGCGGATGATCGCCAGCAGTTCGGGAGCATCAATGCTCGCGATAGGGCGGGCGCCGAGTCGAGGAAATACGTCAACTTCAAGGCAGTTGATGACTTTGCCTGCGTACACCTCGGACCATCCACCACGCTGGGTCTCAAACCATTCGCGCGCGACTATCTCGAACGAGCTGGCGGCAGCCAGTTGCGCTGCTCGCTTGCCGGCTTTCTTGGCTTCGCCCGGGTCGATGCCTGCGGCAAGCTTTTCGCGCGCGCTATCGCGGCGAACCCGTGCCTCAGCGAGCGATACCTCCGGATACGTACCGAGCGCCAGGCTCTTTTCTTTGCCGTCGACGCGGTACTTGAGAACCCATCGCTTGCCGCCGGCCGGCGTTATCAATAGCAGCAGTCCGCCGCCGTCATAAAGCTTCTGCTGTTTCTCGGCGGGCTTGGCTGTGCGGACCTTGAGGTCGGAAAGCGCCATTTGCTGGTGCCTCGGGGGTTGTTTAACGGGGGTGTTTTGCGAAGCCCCCAAAACAACCCCAAGACGGGGGTTGTTTCCACTGGTGGTCGCTGGTGGAAGTTTGCAACAAAAAACCCCGAACAGCCAAGCATGACGGGGTTTTTGTGGCGAAGCTGGTGAAGCTTTGGAGGATCTTTGGTCCCCCCGACAGGAATCGAACCTGTATCTAGCGCTTAGGAGGCGCTTGTTCTATCCATTGAACTACGGGGAGCGCCATGTCCGGGGAAACGCAAAAAACGCGAACCGGACGGCAGTGTGGACAGCGCGCAGAGTATAGCAAACGCGCAGCGCGTCGGCGGGGCGGAATGCATGCCGACGCGCGTGATCGCGTCATTACCCGCGATCGGAAATCAGCGTGTCAGCGAATCAGAAATCGACGACGACGAAATCTTCCTTGCCCACATCGCACAGCGGGCAGCGCCAGTCGGCGGGAATGTCGGCGAAGCGGGTGCCGGGCGCGATGCCTTCGTCGGGCAGCCCTTCCGCTTCGTTGTAGACCCACCCGCAAATCAGGCAGACCCAGCTCTGGTATTCGGTTACTTCACTCATGTAGCACTCGGGAAAATGGAAATCCGGTGATGCCGTCCGCGGCGTGGCCGGCGGACGAAAGGCGCAATGGTACCGGAATTTCGTCGAACGGCTCCGCAACGTCGTTTTAAACGTACGCATCGCGAACAACGCAACCGAAACACGCCTGCCGTGCGTGCGGTGTATGCTTCCGGGGCTGTCCAATCATAAGGAGAATGCGATGCTGAACAGAAAGTGGATCGCAGGTGCGGTATGCGTGGCGGCGATGGCCGTGTCGACGATGGCGCGGGCCGAGGCGCGCGTGTATTTCGAAGCGCCGAGCGAAGGCGCGACGGTGTCGAACCCGGTGCATGTGAAGTTCGGGCTTGAAGGGATGGAGCTTCGACCGGCCGGCGACAACACGCCGAATACTGGCCATCATCACCTGCTGATCGACGGCCGGCCGATTCCGAAGGGCGACGTGATTCCCGCGAGCGAGCGTTCGCTGCACTTCGGCAAGGCGCAGACCGAAACCGACATCAATCTGCCGCCCGGCCAGCACACGCTGACGCTGCAGTTGGGCGACGGCGTGCACCGCTCGTACGGCCCCGAATTGAGCTCGACGATCACGATCAACGTGAAGTAATCGCATGTGCCGCGCCGGGCGCCCGAGGCGCCCGGCGCGGAATGGTCGATCGGCCGGCTGCAGGCCGCCGGCCGACGTTGGCCCTTTCGCTAAGAATTCGCGGCCGACGTCCGCTACCGGCAGCCGGCCGTGCCCCGCGCGCCATCGCATCGCGTCGTTGGGCGTCGATCGCCGCCCGCTGGCCGCCAAAAGCACGTCCCAACCCGCCTCCCAACCCGTTTGCCGGCCTTATCCGTCCGGCCATGCCGGTAACGCCGCCCGCGACCGGTACAATGGGCGCTTCCGATTCCTCTCTTCGCCGTCTCCCCATGTCGCTCTATTCCATTTCCGGCGCGCAGCTCGCGTTCGGTCACGTCGCGTTGCTCGATCACGCGGATTTCTCGCTGGAAGCCGGCGAGCGCGTCGGCCTGATCGGCCGCAACGGCGCGGGCAAGTCGTCGCTGCTGAAGATCGTCGCCGGGCTCGCGAAGCCCGACGACGGGCTCGTCACGCGCCAGCAGGAACTCGTGACCGTCTACGTGCCGCAGGAGCCCGAATTCGAGCCGGGCGCGACGGTGTTCGATGCAGTGGCATCGGGGCTCGCGCATACACGCGAACTGCTCGAGGAATACGATTCGATCGCGCACCGCCTCGCGGATATTCCCGAAGGCGCCGAGCACGATGCGCTGCTCGCGCGGATGAACGCGCTGCAGTCGTCGCTCGATGCGCACGACGCGTGGAACTGGCGCACGCGCGTGTCGATGACGCTCGCGCAGATCGGCCTGGCGGACATCGATGCCCCCGTCGATGCGTTGTCGGGCGGGATGCAGAAGCGTGTCGCGCTGGCACGCGCGCTGGTGCTGCAGCCCGACGTGCTGCTGCTCGACGAACCGACCAACCACCTCGACTTCGACGGCATCCGCTGGCTGGAGGAACTGCTCGTCGCGCAGCGCGCGGGCCTGCTGTTCATCACGCACGATCGCGCGTTCCTCGACCGTGTCGCGACGCGCATCGTCGATCTCGATCGCGGCCGGCTGCTGTCGTACCCGGGCAATTTCTCCGCGTACCAGACGCGCAAGGCGCAGCAGCTCGAAATCGAGCGCGTGGAAAACGAGAAGTTCGACAAGCTGCTCGCACAGGAAGAAGTGTGGATCCGCAAGGGCGTCGAAGCGCGCCGCACCCGCAGCGTCGGCCGCATCGCGCGGCTCGTGCAGATGCGCAACGAGCGCGCGGAGCGCCGCAACACGCTGGGCAACGTGAAGCTGGATGTCGCGCAGGGCGAGAAATCCGGCAAGATCGTCGCCGAGCTGACCGACGTGACGAAGCGCTACGGCGGCCGCGCGGTCGTCGATCGCTTCTCGACGACGGTGATGCGCGGCGACAAGATCGGCTTCATCGGCCCGAACGGCGCCGGCAAGACGACGCTGCTCAAGCTGATTCTCGGCGAGCTGAAGCCCGACGAAGGCACGGTGCGCATCGGCACCAACCTGCAGGTCGCGTATTTCGACCAGATGCGCGCGCAGCTCGACCAGGAAAAGAGCCTCGCGGATACGATCAGCCCCGGCAGCGAATGGGTCGAGATCGGCGGCGTTCGCAAGCACGTGATGAGCTATCTCGGCGATTTCCTGTTCGCGCCGGAACGCGCGCGGTCGCCGGTGAAGTCGCTGTCGGGCGGCGAGCGCAACCGGCTGCTGCTCGCGCGCCTGTTCGCGCGTCCGGCCAACGTGCTGGTGCTCGACGAACCGACCAACGACCTCGACATCCAGACGCTCGAACTGCTCGAGGAGTTGCTGGCCGACTACGACGGCACGGTGCTGCTCGTCAGCCACGATCGCGCGTTCCTCGACAACGTCGTGACGTCGGTGATCGCGGCCGAGGGTGACGGCAAGTGGCGCGAATACGTGGGCGGCTTCAGCGACTGGCAGATCCAGAGCGCGCGCGCCGATCAGCTCGCGCAGCAGGAAGCCGCGAAGCGTGCGGTCAAGGAAGCCGCGCCGGTCAAGGAAGAGGCGGCGAAAAGCGCCGCGGGCCGTAACACGCAACGCACGGTGAAGCTGTCGTTCAACGAGCAGCGCGAACTCGATGCGCTGCCGGAGAAGATCGCGGCGCTGGAAGAGGAGCAGAAGACGATCAATGCGCGGCTCGAAGACGGCTCGATTTTCGCGAAGGATCCGCAGGAAGGCACGCGCCTGACCGAGCGGTTCGCGGCGATCGACGACGAATTGCTCGAAGCGCTCGAACGGTGGGAAACGCTCGAAGCGAAGCGCAAGCCCGCGTAAAACGCAGGCGCGTCGCGCGGCCGGCGGCCGCTGCGCGCGATTCCGCGATTGGCGTGCCACGCGGAACCAGTAAAATACCGCGCGTCCCGGGCAGCGCAGCGCACGCCGCGCGCCCGCTTTCGGAGCAGTCCAAGCACACCGTTGTTTCGATTCGCTTTTTTACGGAACTCAACGTTTTGTCCACGACGTTATCCACACCAGGTGTGGACAACGTCCCGATGAATGACGAAATTCAGCGCCTATGTCAACGAAGAAACCCAGCGCGGCCTATAGCGAAGCATCGATCAAGGTGCTCAAGGGTCTCGAGCCGGTCAAGCAGCGGCCCGGCATGTACACCCGTACCGAGAATCCGCTGCACATCATCCAGGAAGTCATCGACAACGCGTCCGACGAGGCGCTCGGCGGCTACGGCAAGCAGATCACGGTCACGCTGCACGCCGACCAGTCGGTTTCGGTCGAGGACGACGGCCGCGGCATCCCGTTCGGCATGCACCCGGAAGAGGGCGTGCCGGTCGTCGAGATCGTATTCACGCGCCTGCACGCGGGCGGCAAGTTCGACAAGGCCGCGGGCGGCGCCTACACGTTCTCGGGCGGCCTGCACGGCGTCGGCGTGTCGGTGACGAACGCGCTGGCCACGCGCCTCGACGTGACGGTCTGGCGCGACGGCAAGATCGCGGAACTCGGCTTCGCCGAAGGCGATGTCGTCAAACCGCTCACGACGCAGGCCGCGGGCCGCGGCGAGAAGAAATCCGGCACGCGCGTGCAGGTGTGGCCGAATCCGAAGTATTTCGATTCGCCGAACCTGCCGCTCGGCGAGCTGCAGCGCCTGCTGCGCTCGAAGGCCGTGCTGTTGCCGGGCGTCGAGGTCGTGCTCGTCAACGAGAAGTCGGGCGAGCGCCAGACGTGGAAGTATGAAGACGGCCTGCGCGGCTACCTGCTCGACGAAATGAACGGCAGCGAGCTGCTGATCCCGCTGTTCGAAGGCGAGCGCTTTGCCGATTCGCGTTCGGGCGACGACACCTTCGCCGAAGGCGAGGGCGCGTCGTGGGTCGTCGCATGGAGCGAGGAAGGCTCGCTCGTGCGCGAGTCGTACGTGAACCTGATCCCGACGCCGGCCGGCGGCACGCACGAATCCGGCCTGCGCGACGGTCTCTACCAGGCGGTGAAAAGCTTCGTCGAACTGCACAACCTGCAGCCGAAGGGCGTGAAGCTGCTCGCGGAAGACGTGTTCGCGCGCGTGTCGTTCGTGCTGTCCGCGAAGGTGCTCGATCCGCAGTTCCAGGGGCAGATCAAGGAACGCCTGAACAGCCGCGACGCGGTGAAGCTCGTGTCGTCGTTCTCGCGCCCGGCGCTCGAGCTGTGGCTGAACCAGCACGTCGAGCACGGCAAGAAGCTCGCCGAACTCGTGATCAAGCAGGCGCAGGCGCGTACGCGCGCGGGCCAGAAGGTCGAGAAGCGCAAGAGCTCGGGCGTCGCGGTGCTGCCCGGCAAGCTGACCGATTGCGAGACGGAAGATATCGCGCGCAACGAGCTGTTCCTGGTCGAGGGCGACTCGGCAGGCGGCTCCGCGAAGATGGGCCGCGACAAGGAATACCAGGCGATCCTGCCGCTGCGCGGCAAGGTGCTGAACACGTGGGAAACCGAACGCGACCGCCTGTTCGCGAACAACGAGGTGCACGACATCTCGGTCGCGATCGGCGTCGATCCGCACAGCCCGGATGAAAGCGTCGACCTGTCGAACCTGCGCTACGGCAAGATCTGCATCCTGTCGGACGCGGACGTCGACGGCTCGCACATCCAGGTGCTGCTGCTCACGCTGTTCTTCAAGCATTTCCCGCAACTGATCGAGCGCGGCCATGTGTGCGTCGCGCGCCCGCCGCTGTTCCGCGTCGACGCGCCCGCGCGCGGCAAGAAGGCCGCGCAGAAGCTTTATGCGCTCGACGAAGGCGAACTCGAGGCGATCCTCGACAAGCTGCGCAAGGACGGCGTGCGCGAGACGCAATGGAGCATCAGCCGCTTCAAGGGTCTCGGCGAAATGAGCGCCGAGCAGCTGTGGGATACGACGATGAACCCCGACACGCGCCGCCTGATGCCGGTGAAGCTCGGCGAGCTCGACTACGAGGCGACCGTCGCACGCATGACGATGCTGATGGGCAAGGGCGAGGCAGCCGCGCGACGCGGCTGGCTCGAGGAAAAGGGCAACGACGTCGAAGCGGACATCTAAGCCGAACCCCTGCGCGGCCGGGCAAGACGCCCGGCCCGGCCTTACGCCACTTACGAATACGGAATTCAGATGGACGACAACACTTCCGATCTCTTCGCCAGCTCCGATGCACCGGACGCCGAAGCGCTGACGCTCGGCAACTACGCGGAGCAGGCGTATCTCAGCTACGCGGTCAGCGTCGTGAAGAGCCGCGCGCTGCCTGACGTCTGCGACGGCCAGAAGCCGGTGCAGCGCCGGATTCTCTACGCGATGAACGAAATGGGCCTCGGCCCTGACGCGAAGCCGGTGAAGTCGGCGCGCGTGGTCGGCGACGTGCTCGGTAAATACCACCCGCACGGCGACCAGTCGGCATACGACGCACTGGTGCGTCTCGCACAGGATTTCTCGCTGCGCTACCCGCTGATCGACGGGCAGGGCAACTTCGGCTCGCGCGACGGCGACGGCGCGGCGGCGATGCGATACACCGAAGCCCGCCTCACGCCGATCGCGAAGCTGCTGCTCGACGAGATCGACCAGGGCACGGTCGACTTCATGCCGAACTACGACGGCTCGTTCGAGGAGCCGAAGACGCTGCCGAGCCGCATGCCGTTCGTGCTGCTGAACGGCGCGTCGGGCATCGCGGTCGGTCTCGCGACCGAGATCCCGTCGCACAACCTGCGTGAAGTCGCGGCAGCGGCGGTCGCGCTGATCCGCAATCCGAAGCTGTCGCACGCGGAGCTGATGAACCTGATTCCGGGGCCGGATTTCCCGGGCGGCGGGCAGATCATCTCGAGCGACACCGAAATCGCGGCGGCGTATGAAACCGGCCGCGGCAGCCTGAAGGTGCGCGCGCGCTGGAAGATCGAGGATCTCGCGCGCGGCCAGTGGCAACTCGTCGTGACCGAGCTGCCGCCGAGCACGTCGGGCCAGAAGGTGCTCGAGGAAATCGAGGAGCTGACGAACCCGAAGCTCAAGCTCGGCAAGAAGACGCTGACGCCCGAGCAGCTCAACACGAAGAAGGCGATGCTCGACCTGCTCGACGCGGTGCGCGACGAGTCGGGCAAGGAAGCGGCCGTGCGGCTCGTGTTCGAGCCGAAGTCGCGCACGATTGACCAGACGGAATTCGTGAACACGCTGCTCGCGTACACGAGCCTCGAGTCGAACGCGACGCTGAACCTCGTGATGATCGGCGCCGACGGCCGGCCGGGCCAGAAGGGCCTGCTGACGATCCTCGACGAATGGGTGAAGTTCCGCCAGCTGACGATGACGCGCCGGTGCCGCCATCGTCTCGCGAAGGTCGACGACCGCATCCACATCCTCGAAGGGCGGATGATCGTCTTCCTGAACATCGACGAGGTGATCCGCATCATCCGCGAGTCGGACGAGCCGAAGGCCGCGCTGATGAGCGCGTTCGGCCTGAGCGAACGGCAGGCGGAAGACATTCTCGAAATCCGGCTGCGCCAGCTCGCGCGGCTCGAGAAGATCAAGATCGAGAAGGAACTCGAAGCGCTGCGTGACGAGAAGGCGAAGCTCGAGGAACTGCTCGCGAACGAAAGCGCGATGAAGCGGCTGATGATCAAGGAGATCGAGGCCGACGCGAAGCAGTACGGCGACGATCGCCGCACGCTGATCCAGCAGGAGAAGCGCGCGACGTTCGAGGCGAAGGTGGTCGACGAGCCGGTCACGGTGGTCGTGTCGCAGAAGGGCTGGGTGCGTGCGCTGAAGGGCCACGGGCTCGACCCGGCCAGCTTCTCGTTCAAGGCCGGCGACAGCCTGTACGCGGCGTTCCAGTGCCGCACGCCGGATCGTCTGATCGCGTGGGGCAGCAGCGGCCGCGTGTACTCGGTCGACGTGTCGATCCTGCCGGGCGGGCGCGGCGACGGCGTGCCCGTCACGTCGCTGATCGAGCTCGAGTCGGGCTCGCACCTGATGCATTACTTCGCGGCGCCGGCCGACCAGCAACTGCTGCTCGCGTCGAGCAACGGCTTCGGCTTCCTCGCGAAGGTCGGCGACATGGTGAGCCGCGTGAAGGCCGGCAAGGCGTTCATGACGATCGACGCGGGCGCGGTGCCGCTCGCCCCGATGCCGGTGCTGCCGAACGCGACGCAGGTCGCGTGCCTGTCGAGCGGCGGCCGCCTGCTCGTGTTCGGGATGGACGAGATGAAGACGCTGTCCGGCGGCGGTCGCGGCGTGATCCTGATGGCGCTCGACGACAAGGAAACGCTCGTGCAGGCGCTCGCGATCGATCCGGCCGGCGTCGTGCTGATCGGCACCGGCCGCGGCGGCAAGGTGATGGACGAAACGCTGTCGTATGCGGGGCTGGCGCCGCACGTCGGCAAGCGCGCCCGCAAGGGCCGCGCGCCCGACACGAAGCTCAAGGTCGTCAGCGAACTGCGTCCGCTGCTCGGCTGACGCTGCGCACGTTCGATCGCCCGGTTCGGCCGCGATCGGGGGCCGCACCTCCGCTTCGGCGGACGTGCGGCCTTTTCTTTTGGGTCGGGGATGCGGGTAAGCAAGCGTGGCGCTGTCACGCGGAACTTGCAAAATAATGTGAAATCGCGCCTGGGGTCTGAACCGCTCGGCGACAATCCGGTCGAACGTCGCTCGATGCTGCGTGCGACGCGGCCGTTCGCCGCACCCCACTCCTCACAGGATTGCCGTCATGTCCCATGCTGTCTCCGT
This sequence comes from Burkholderia sp. HI4860, assembly GCF_002223045.2. Taxonomy (NCBI): domain Bacteria; kingdom Pseudomonadati; phylum Pseudomonadota; class Betaproteobacteria; order Burkholderiales; family Burkholderiaceae; genus Burkholderia; species Burkholderia sp. HI4860. The sequence continues at coordinate 2,807,928 of NZ_NKFO02000003.1, forward strand.
CGCGCTGTTTCTTCATCTGCTGGCCGTTGCCGTGTGGGTGGGCGGGATGGTCTTCGCCAACTTCTGCCTGCGTCCGGCGCTGTCCGACCTGTCGCCGCAGCTGCGGTTGCCGCTGATCGAAGGCGTGTTCGGCCGCTTCTTCAACTGGGTCTCGGGCTCCGTGATCGTGATCCTGCTGACCGGCGGCTTCCTGCTGGTGGAATTCGGCGGTGCGCACGCGACGTGGTCGCTGCACGCGATGGCCGGGCTCGGCGTCGTGATGATGCTGATCTTCGGACATATCCGGTTCGCGCTGTTCCCGCGCATCCGTCGTGCCGTGCAGGCGCAGAAGTGGCCGGACGGCGCGCGCGCGGTAAATACGGTGCGCCTGCTCGTCCTCGTGAACCTCGTGCTCGGCGTCGTCACGATCGGCGCGGCGGTGTTGTCGCGCGGTTTCTGATTGACCGCAGCCGGCCGGCCCGCGCGTAGCCGCGGGTGCGCCGGCAAGCGCCGCTACGCGGCCAGCATCGCATCGAGCAGCCATGAGCCGGCCGGGCCGAGCGGCCGGTTGCGCGACCATACCGCATCGACCCGCACACGGCGCGGCCAGCCGCGCGCACGCAGTTCGCACAGGCGATCACGTGCGAAGTGGTCGACCATCCAGCGCGGCAGTTCGGCCCAGCCGAACCCCAGCACGGCCATCTCCAGCAGCATCAGGTAGCTCGGCGCCAGCCAGTGCTGCGTGCCGACGACGATCCGGTCGTCGACGCCGCGGCCTTCCGTTTTCACGTAGGTATTGAGGCGCAGTTCGCGCACGTCGCGCAGCGCGGCGTGCGGCACGTCGGCGTCGCCGTATTCGGCGAGCGCGTGCGTGCGGCCGACGAACAGCCCGATTTCCGACTCCTCCGCGATCGTTGCCGCGCCGATATCGGCCGGGTAGGCCGCGCGCGCGGCCATCAGCCCGAGCTGCGCGCGCCCCTGCTGGATCAGGTCGAGCACGTCCTCGTGCTCGGCGATCTGGCATTCGAGCTCGAGCGCCGGGAAGCGCCGTTCGAGCGCCATCAACGTTTCTTCGTAGCGCTTCGACTGGTACGTATCGGACACGACGAGCGTCAGGCGTGCTTCCTCGCCACGCGCGAGCCGCGCGGCCGTCCGGTCGATCGCCGCGCCGGCTTCGAGGGCGCGCTGCACCTGCGGCAGCAGCGCACGCCCTGCATCGGTCAGCGTCGGTGCGCGCGTCGAGCGGTCGAACAACTGCACGCCGAGATCGATCTCGAGGTTCGCGATCGCCTCCGACACGGTCGACTGGCGCTTGCCGAGCTTGCGCGCGGCGGCCGTGAACGAGCCGAGCAGCGCGGCTTCGGCGAAGGCGAGCAGGGCTTCGGGGGCATGGCGCATGCGGCGCTCCTGGTGACGATATATCGGTAAAACCGATGATATCAAACTGGATTCATACGGTTACGCCGATCAAAATGGCGGCCATGAACGAAGTAGACGAATCGGAGGGAATCATGAAACACGTCAACAAAACGGTGACGGAACGGCTGCTGCATGCACTGACGTTCGAGCTGGTCGCGATCGCGCTGTGCGCGCCGATCGGCGCGTGGCTGCTCGACATGCCGGTGTCGCACGTCGGCGTGCTGACGGTGATGGTGTCGCTGATCGCGATGGCGTGGAACATGGCGTTCAATACGCTGTTCGACCGCTTCGAGCGTCGCGCGGGGCTGACCCGCACGCTCGGCATGCGGATCGCGCATGCGGTTACGTTCGAACTCGGTCTCGTCGCGATGGTGGTGCCGGTCGCCGCGTGGTGGCTGAACGTGAGCCTCGTCGAGGCGCTGCTACTCGACCTCGGCATCGTGCTGTTCTTCCTGCCTTACACGTTCTGCTTCAACCTCGCTTACGACGCGCTGCGCGCCCGCTGGATGGCACGCCGGGTCGCGGTGCAGGCAGGTTGAGGACGGCCTGGACGGGCGAATGCCGGTAGAACCCGGCGGGGCGGGGGGGCGCCGCCCGTCAGCGTGCGGCGGCCAGCAGCCACACGCCGCAAGCCACCGCGACCGTACCGTACACGGCATAGACGGGCAGCTTGAAGCGCGCGAAGCACAGTGTCGCGAAGGCGCCCGTCAGCCAGTAAACGGGGTCGACGGGTTCGCGGTACAGGATCCTCACGACGGCGACGACGAGAAAACCCGTGGTCGCCGCCCGCAGCAGGCGCATCCCGTGCTCGAAGCGCGAATGGCGCTTGAGCCGGGACAGGTGGTTCTGCGCAAACACGACGAGGCATCCCGACGGAATGAACAGCGCGGCCGTCGCGAGCAGCGCGCCGATCCAGCCGTCGGTCAGGTAGCCGAGAAACGGGACGACGTTCAGCAGCGGCCCCGGCGCGACAGGGGACAGCGCGAACGCCAGCGTGAAGTCGTGATCGGAGATGCCCGTTGCGGGCGTGACGAACAGCGTCTTGAGCACGGGCAGCGCGGAAAAGCCGCCGCCGAACAGCGTCATGCCGGCGCCGGCGAGACGCGGCCACAGCAGCGTCGCCTGGTAATCGCCGGGCAGCGGCACCGCGAACAGCGTGACGAGTACGCCGAGCAGCACGAGCAGGTTGCGGTCGCGGGTCGACAACGTGAAATCGACCGCGTCGCGTTGCGGCGGCCCCGTGAGCCAGCCGGCCGCGAATGCGGCGAAGAGAATCCCGACGAAGGCGGCCGGATTATGTGCGAAACCGAGCAGAATCGTCGACAGCGCGGCGATCAGCTGCTCGCGCCGTGTGCGTGCGAGCGAGCGCAGCTGCTTGACCCACGTGACGCCGATCAGCGCGGCGAGCACCATCCCGAAGTGATTGATCAGCATCGGCGCGGCAAGCGAGCGCACGAGCGGCGTGCGATAGAAGATCGCGAACAGCGTCATCAGGATGGAGAACGGCAGTACGCTCGCGATGCCGGCGATCCACGCGCCGATGCGGCCGTGCAGGATCTGGCCGACCTGCACCGCCACGTTGCAGCCGACAGGGCCCGGCACCAGCCAGGCCAGCGCGACGAGGTCGCCGAATACGTTGGGCTCGATGCGCTTCAGCCGCTCCACGTAGTGGCGCTCGAGCTGCGCCATCATCGACAGCCCGCCCCACGAGACCGCCGAAATGCTGGCGACGACCTTGAACAGGTCCCACAGGGACGCCTGCGCCTGTTCGACATCAGCGGTCGCTTCGATTTCGACGGTAGTCATGTTGGTGGTGTGAGCGCGGGGCCCGATCTCTCGCGTGCGGCCATGCCGGCGGCCCGCCGACACGTTGGCCCTCCCAATTGTCCGCCGCGCATCGTGACACTGCCATGCGCGAAAACGCTAGTTCACGAACTAAACAATTGAATCGGAAAACGAAACAGTGACGGCGCGCGCAACGCGCGCCACGGTGCGCTTACGCGCCCGTGCTGCCGGTCGCGCGATGCGCGATCACGTTCGGCGCGTCGCCGCGCACGCCGAAGCGTGCGATCAGCGCGGGAATCGCGTCGGCCGGCACCGGTCGCGAGAACAGGAAGCCTTGCGCCTCGATTTCGCCGAGCGCGGCGAGCCAAGTGATCTGCTCCTCGGTTTCCGTGCCTTCGACGACGACGGTCAGGCCGAGCGAGCGCGCGAGATGCACGATCGACGACACCATCACGCACACGCTGCGATCGTTCGGGATCGCCTGCACGAACGAGCGGTCGACCTTCAGCGTGTCGACGGAGAAGCGGTGCAGGTACGACAGCGACGAATAGCCGGTGCCGAAATCGTCGAGTGCGATGCGGATGCCGAGCTTTTTCAGCGCGACGATCTTCTCGGACACGAGTTCCGGATATTCCATCATCGCGGTCTCGGTGATCTCGATCTCGAGCCGGTTCGCGTCGATGCCGGTTTCCTGCAGCGCCTGCGAGATCGTCTCGATCAGGTCGCCGCGCCAGAATTGCACGGGCGAGATGTTGACCGCGAGCGTCAGCGTGTCGTGGCCTTCGTCGCGCCAGCGCGCGATCTGCTCGCACGCGGTGCGGATCACGAAGTCGCCGATCGGCACGATCAGGCCGGTCGATTCGGCGATCGAAATGAATTCGTTCGCGGAGATGACGCCGTGTTCCGGATGATCCCAGCGCGCGAGCGCCTCGAAGCCGGTGATGTGGCGGTGCGTGAGGTCGATCTTCGGCTGGTACGCGAGGAACAGCTGCCCCTCGGCGAGCGCGACGCGCAGTTGCTGCTCCCAGCGCATCAGGTGGTCGGCGCGGTGCGACAGGTGCGGCGCATAGAACTGGTAGCAGTTCTTGCCGGCATCCTTCGCGCTGTACATCGCGAGGTCGGCCTTCTTCAGCAGGTCGATCTCGCTCTCGTTCGCCACCGTGTGCAGCGCGATGCCGATGCTCGCATGCAGCACGAACGAGCTGCCGCGCACGTCGAACGGTTCGCCGAACATCCGGATGATCGCTTCCGCGAGCCGCACCGCGCGCCGCTCGACGTCGTCGCCCTTCATCACCACGACGAATTCGTCGCCGCCGATGCGCGCGAGCGAGCCTTCGTCGCCGACCGCATCGGACAGGCGCGACGCGGTCATCTGCAGCACGATGTCGCCGGCGTTGTGGCCGAGCGTGTCGTTGACGGTCTTGAAGTTGTCGAGATCGATGAACAGCAGCCCGAGCCGCGACAGGCTCGCCGGCATCGACACGTCGTTGCGCAACCCGCGCAGCGTCGCATAGCGGTTCGCGAGGCCGGTGAGCAGGTCGTATTCGGCGAGCTGCGTCATTTCGCGCTCACGGCCGAGCAGCTTGCCGATCAGGCCCGTCGCGACGCCGAAGAACGCGAGCATCGCGAGCGTGATGAAGCTCGTCATCAGCAGGTAGACGTTGCGCGTGTGGTAGTAGTCCGCGAATTCCTCGGTTTGCGACAGCCCGACCATCACCGCGAGCGGGTAGCCGTCGAGGTGGCGGTACGACACGATGCGCGTCACGCCGTCGATCGGGTCGATGATCGTGCCCGTCACGCGCTCGGCGATCGGGTAAACACCCGACGCGGAAAACGCGCCCGGCGCGTTGCTGACCGAGCCCGTGCGCCGCGCGAGCACCGCGCCGGTATCCGACACCACCGCGATCACGCCTTCCTTGCCGATCGCCGCGTTGTTGTAGAAGTCGTTGGTGAAGTAGCTCGGGTCTTCCGACACGACGACGATGCCCGCGAAGCTGCCGTCCGGGTTGTTCAGGCGCCGTGTCATCTGCAGCGTCCAGTGGCTCGACACGCGGCCGAGTACGGGCTTGCTGATGAACAGGCGGTCGTCGTTGTGCGCGAGGTGGACCTTGAAGTGCTCGCGATCGGACAGGTTGATCGGCTGCGGATGCAGCTCGGCCGTGTTCGCGAACAGGATGCCCTTCGCGTTGACGAGCGACACCTGGATCAGCGTGTCGCTCGGCACGACGCCTTTCTCGACGGCGCTGGCGAGGTTGAAGCGGGCGGGCGACTTCTCGAATTCGAACTTGACGAAGCGGGTGATCTGGTCGACCTGGTGGATCGCCTTGACCGTATGCTGTTCGAGCGCGGAGGACAGGATCGCCGCGGAAGCCGCCGCTTCCTTGTACGCGCTGTCCTTTTCCACCGACAGACGCGCGATGATCACGGCCCACAGCAGCGCGAGCGCCAGCATCCCGAGCAGCGGGATCGCAAATAGCGCACGCCGGCGCGATTTGCGCGGCGCGCGTAGCGGCCGGGTCGGCGGCGTGTGGTTGGACCGGGCGGAGCTCATCGAAGCGGGTGGCGTCCTGCTCGCGTGCGCCATCCGTCCGGATGGCTGATTATTGGCTGGGGTCGTCCCGACGTCTGTTCGTTCGCGGGACACGCAACCATGGACAGACCTCCGAAACAACGGATTAGGCCCGATATTACTGGTTGGAACGTTTTTGCGATAGTTGGGCGAATCGTAGGGGGCGCCGGGCAGGCCGGCGCCATCGCACATCGCGAAATGTCAGGCGGGTGACAGGAAAGTGCCGTCGACGACGGTGACGACCTGGCCGCCGATCCAGGTGGTGCCGTCTTCGTCATAGCTGACGACGATGCGGCCGTCGCGGCCGATCGCCGTACCCTGGCGGGCCGTATACGACTGGCCGGGGCGGCGTTCCTGCCGCGTCAGCAGCCCGGCGAGCGCGGCGTTCGCGCTGCCGGTGACGGGATCCTCGCCGAAGCCGAAATTGCCGCCCGTCATCAGGCAGCGGATTTCGAACGTCGCGGGGCCGCCTTCGGCGTGCGGCGCGTAGACCGCGATGCCGTCCGTGCCGTAGCGGTGCGTGAGCGCCGCCAGTGCGGCCGGATCGGGCGTCAGGCCGATGCAGGCATCGGCCGACTTCAGCCGCATGACCAGCCATGGTGCGCCGTTGTCGACCGCGCACGGCTCGGCATCCAGATCGAGCGCGTCACTGCGCAACGCGGCAGCCAGCGCCGCGTAGTCAGAACGGTCGAGCGGCGTGACGCGCGCCGGCGGCGCGGCGAACGCCCAGCCGTCGGCCTGCTCGCGCAGCGCGACCCGGCCGACCCCGCACTGCTGGATCAGCCGGCCCGGCGTGCGCGGCTGTGCGCCGCTTTCCAGGAACGCATGCGCGGTGCCCAGCGTCGGGTGACCGGCGAACGGCAGTTCGCCCTCCGTCGTGAAGATCCGGACGCGGTAGTCGGCTTCCGGATCGGTCGGCGTGCAGAGGAAGGTCGTTTCCGACAGGTTCGTCCAGCGGGCGATCGCGAGCATGTCGTCGTCGCCGAGCGAATCGGCGTCGAACACCACGGCGAGCGCGTTGCCCTTGAACGGCACCGACGTGAACACGTCGACCTGCTTGAAACGGACGAGACGGCCGGGCATCGTGCTGCGTTCGTTACGCAACTTCGGCGATCAGCTCGATCTCGACGCACGCGCCGAGCGGGATCTGCGCGACGCCGAATGCCGAGCGCGCGTGCTTGCCGGCGTCGCCGAACACTTCAGCGATCAGTTCCGACGCGCCGTTCGTCACGACGTGCTGTTCGGTGAAGTCGAGCGTCGAGTTGACGAGGCTCATCAGCTTGACGATGCGCGTGACCTTGTTCAGGTCGCCGGTGTGCGCGTGCAGCGTCGCGAGCAGGTCGATCGCGATCGAGCGGGCGGCGGCCTTGCCGTCTTCCGTCTGCAGATCCGCGCCGAGCTTGCCGGCCCAGACCTTGCCGTCCTTCTTCGCGATGTGGCCCGACAGGAACACCGTGTTGCCGGTTTGCGCGCTCATCACGTAGGCGGCGGCCGGTGCGCCGGCGGTCGGGAGCTCGATGCCGAGCGACTTCAGCTTGTCGTAGACGTTAGCCATGGATGCGATTCCTCGTAGAGAGTCGTGACAGGAAAAAGGGGATCAGAGACGTTCGCGCAGCAGCTTGCCGAGGCGCGCGACGCCTTCCTCGATCTTCTCGGGCGGCACCGTCACGAACGACAGGCGCAGCGTGTTCTGCTGTGCGTTGTCCGCGAAGAACGGCGCGCCCGGCACGAACGCGACGTGGTTGTCGACGGCCGTGGCGAGCAGCTTCATGCTGTCGATCTGCGCGGGCAGGTTCACCCAGATGAACATCCCGCCTTCCGGGCGGTTCCACGTGACGCCTTCCGGCATGTGGCGCTCGAGCGCGCCGAGCATCGCGTCGCACTGCGCGCTGTACAGCTCGCGGATCGTCGGGATGTGCTCGTCGAGGAAACCGTCCTTGATCACTTCGTGCGCGATGCGCTGCGTGAGCGTCGGCGTGTGCAGGTCGGTGGCCTGCTTGGCCTGCACGAGCTTGAAGTGGAGTTCCTCGGGGGCAATGATGTAGCCGATCCGCAGGCCCGGTGCGAGCACCTTCGAGAACGTGCCGAGGTGCACGATGTGATCGGGCGCCATCGACAGCATCGTCGGCAGCGGCTCGCCGCGGTAGTTCAGCGCGCCGTACGGATCGTCTTCCAGCACCGGGAACGGGCTCGACTGCGCGAACGCGGCGAGCGCGCGGCGGCGCTCGACGGGCAGGCGGCGGCCGGTCGGGTTCTGGAAGTTCGGCTGCGCGTACAAGAGGCGCGCGCCTTGCGTGAGTTCGGACGTGAGGCCGTCCGGCAGCAGGCCCTGCTCGTCGGTCGGCACCTGCACGTAGCGCGGCTCGTACAGCGAGAACGACTGCAGCGCGCCGAGGTAGGTCGGGGTTTCGACGAGGATCGGGCTGCCCGGATCGACGAGCGCCTTGCCGAGCAGGTCGAGCGCCTGCTGCGAGCCGGTCGTGATCAGCACCTGCGACACGCGCACGCTGTAGCGCTCGGCGATCCATTCGCGCAGCGGCAGGTAGCCTTCGGTCGCGCTGTACTGGAGCGCGGCGGCCGGCGCGTCGCGCAGCACGCGGTCGGCGGCGGCGCGCATGCGCTCGGCCGGGAACGTGGCAGGGGCGGGCAGGCCGCCGGCGAACGAGATGACCTCGGGGCGTTCCGTGACCTTCAGGATTTCGCGGATGGCAGAGCTCGTCAGCTTGCGTGCGCGTTCGGAAAGCTGCCAGTGCGGCGGATGCAGGTCGCTCGGATTCATAGTCTCCTCGTTCGGATATCGTGGTCAGTCAAGAAAGGTCGTTCGGGCAAATCGCGTCGACGCCGCCGGGTGGGCGGGCACGAGCGCGATAGAGCCTTCGCGGCCGGGTGGGCAAACCGATCAGGCAAAACGTCCATTATGGCGCAGCTGTTCAGCCGGCGCGAGCCGGTTGCGCGGCGGTGGCGACCGCCGAGCGGCGCCCGAGCACCACGGTGGCGATTACCGCGGCCGCGAACAGCCACGTCGACGGCGTCACCGTTTCGCCGAACAGCAGCGCGGAAAAAGCGATCGTGAAGAAAATCTGCAGCAGTTGCACCTGGCCGACGCGTGCGATGCCGCCCATCGCGAGCCCCGCGTACCACGCGAAAAAGCCGATGAATTGCGAAAAGAGGGTCACGTAGCCGAACGCGAGCCAGGTGCGCAGCGCGAGCGGGCCCGGATGCACGGCATGCTGCGTCCATGCGAGCCAGCCGACCGGCAGCACGAGGAACGGCGCGGACACGACGAGCGCCCAGCAGATCACCTGCCAGCCGCCGATCTGGCGCGCGAGCCGCGCGCCTTCCGCATAACCGAGCGCGCCGATGCCGACCGCGACGAGCATCAGCGCGTCGCCGGCCTGCACGGTGCCCCCGCCGTCGCGCAGCGCGAACGCGATCACGAGCGCGCTGCCGGCCACCGCGCTGGCCCAGAACGCCTTCGACGGCCGCTCGTGCGACAGCCAGGCCGCATACAGCGCGACGAACAGCGGCTGCAGCCCGTTGACCACCGCGCCGTGCGACGCCGGTACCGTTTTCATCGCCCATGCGGAGAACACCGGGTACGCGATGATCACGCCGAGCGACGTGATCGCGAGGCTTTTCAGCTGCGCGCGGGTCGGCAGCGGCTCGCGGCGCCACCACAGTAGCAGGCCGGCCGGCACCGCGGCGGCGAGCGCGCGGCCGAGCCCGTTGAGCAGCGGATGGAGTTCGGAGACGACGATCCGCGTCATCGGCAGCGTCAGGCTGAAGATCATCACGCCGATGAGGCCGAGCAGCATGCCCCGGGTTTCGCGCGAATTCATGAAATGGGTGTCTCCGTGTTGCCGGTATTAGATGTAGTCGGGGGCGGCGTGGCGCTCAGCGCAGCGTGCGTGCGCCCTGTGGCGTGTCGAATTCGGCGACCAGCGCGGGCGGGCCGTCGGCGGCTTCGAGGTCGAGCAGGTGGCCGGCGCCGAGCCAGTCGAGCTGCTCGCGGAGCGCGTCCGCGCGCGGGTGGGTGCCCTTGAGCGCCTTCAGCGCGACGCCGTCGCCCGGCAGCGATTCGGCCGGGTGGTGCGCGCTGTCCCACTGGATCAGCGACGGCAGGAGGCCGTCGCCCGCGCCTTGCCACGCGGGGAACGCGCCGTCGTCGGGCACCGTGAGGCCCCAGCTCAGGTCACCGCGCCGCATCGCGACGACCGGCGGGATGCGTGCCGGGTACTGGCTCTGCCACAGCGCGAGCTGGCGCGGACGATCGACCCGCGCGACCCAGTGCGCGAGAAACGGGCCTTGCGCAAGCCGCGCGTGCATGGCCGGATCGTCGAGGCCGAACAGCCGCGCGCGGGGCGGCTCGGCGCCGGCGTTCGGAGGAGGCGCATCGGGATCGATCGCGATCACTTCGAGGTAGAGCCCGCCCCACGCGCCGAACAGCGCATTGTGGGTCCGCATCAGCGGGTGGCGGCCGCCGCCGGCAGGTTCGATGCCGAGCGCGTCGGCGACGTGGCGGATGCCTTCGTCGAGCGTGCGCGCGGCGATCACGAGGTGGTCGAGTGTCAGGGAGCGGGCTGGCATGAACGTCGGTCGGGAAGCGAAAGTGTCATGGTGGGCAGGCGATGCGCCGGGCGGTGGCCGGACCGGCCGGCGTACCGGCCGCGAGACGGGCCGGTGGGCGCGGTGCCAGGTGCGGCGGAGCCGGAACGGTGGCCGCACGGCTGCCATTCCGGTCAACTGTAATCGTCGCTACCGGCACAGTAACGGTACAATCGGCGCGATAGCCTTCGGTACAGTTGGAGCTGCCGCCCATGTCCACCGTCCCACTCGCCCAGATTCCCGTGCCGCACGACACGGCCACGCTCACGCTCGTCGACCAGCTTGTCCAGTGGGCGCGACGGCGCATCGACGAGCGCGTGTTCCGGCCCGGCATGCGGATGCCGTCGATCCGCAAGCTCGCGCTCGACAAGAGCGTGTCGCGTTTCACCGTCGTCGAGGCGTACGAGCGCCTCGTCGCCCAGGGTTACCTCGACTCGCGGCGCGGCTCGGGCTTCTACGTGCGCGAGCGCACGGGCGCCGGCCCGCAGCCGGCCGACGGCGTCGCACGCGTGGCCGAGGCCGCGCCGGTGCACAACACGATCGACGTCGTCTGGTTGCTGCGCAACATGCTGCATACCGTCAGCCCGGAAAAGGGGCCGGGTCTCGGCTACCTGCCGGGCCGCTGGCTCGACGGCGAACTGATCACCGGTGCGCTGCGGGCGCTCGGGCGCCAGTCCGGCGCGCAGATGCTCGGCTTCGGCACCGCGCAGGGCTTCCTGCCGCTGCGCCAGCAACTGCAGACACGCCTCGCCGAAGTGGAGATCGGCGCGAAGCCCGAACAGATCGTGCTGGTGTCGGGGATCACGCAGGCAATCGACCTGATCGCGCGGATCTACGTGAAGCCCGGCGATGCGGTGATCGTCGGCGATCCGGCCTGGTTCCAGATGTTCGGGCGCTTCGCGGCGCAGGGCGCGCAGCTCGTCGGGATGCCGTACACGCCGGACGGCCCCGATCTCGACGCGCTCGAAACGCTCGTCCAGATGTGGCGCCCGAAGATGCTCGTGATCAATTCGGTGCTGCAGAACCCGACCGGCACGTCGCTGTCGGCCGCGCAGGCGTTCCGGATCCTGAAGCTCGCGGAGGCGTACGACTTCCTCGTCGTCGAGGACGACGTGTACGGCGACCTGTGCCCGCCGAGCTACCCGGCCACGCGCCTCGCGAGCCTCGACCAGTTGAAGCGCGTGATCTACCTCGGCAGCTATTCGAAGACGCTCGCGGCGAACCTGCGGGTCGGCTACGTCGCGTGCGCGCCGGAGATCGCGAAGGCGGTCACCGACCAGAAGATGCTGGTCGGGATGACGACGCCCGAGCTCAACGAGCGCGTGCTGTACAAGATCCTGACCGAAGGGCATTACCGGCGCCACGTCGAGCGGCTGCGCGCGCGGCTCGACGGCGTGCGCGACAAGACCGCGCGGATGCTCGAGCGCACGGGGCTCGGCCTGTTCACGATGCCGGCGGCCGGGATGTTCCTGTGGGCCGACACGGGCGTCGATTCGGACGCGCTCGCGGCAGTCGCGCACGAGGCCGGCTTTTTGCTGACACCGGGCAGCCTGTTCTCGCCGCAGCAATCGCCGTCCACGTGGATGCGCTTCAACGTCGCGAACTGCGGCGATCCCGCGCTGCCGGCGCTGCTGTCGCGCTATATCGATTCCGCCGTGCGCCGCGCATCGTGAATAGGCGCGGCAGGCCGGCTCTTGAAATGCCGCGCGCCGTCCCCAGATACGCGCGCAAACCGCTGGCGCCAGGCGGTCGTCCTTGACGGGTCCGCCGGCATCGCGCGCCGGGCGCCGGCGTCACCCTTTTCCAGTTCAAGTAAGAGGAAACAGCATCCATGGCACACGAAACGATGAGCTTTCAGGCAGAGGTCAAGCAACTCCTCCACCTGATGATCCATTCGCTCTACAGCAACAAGGAAATCTTCCTGCGCGAACTGGTGTCGAATGCGTCCGACGCGGTCGACAAGCTGCGTTTCGAAGCGCTCGCGGACAACGCGCTGTACGAGAACGATCCGAACCTGCGCATCCGCATCGGCTACGACAAGGCCGCGCGCACGATCACGATCGACGACAACGGCATCGGCATGAGCCGCGACGAAGCGATCGCGAACCTCGGCACGATCGCGCGTTCGGGCACCAAGGAGTTCTTCACGAAGCTGTCCGGCGACCAGCAGAAGGATGCGGCGCTGATCGGCCAGTTCGGCGTCGGTTTCTACTCGGGCTTCATCGTCGCCGACAAGATCACCGTCGAGACGCGTCGCGCGGGCCTGCCGGCGAGCGAAGCCGTGCGCTGGGAAAGCGCGGGCGAGGGCGATTTCACGATCGACGCGATCGAGCGCGCGCAGCGCGGCACGACGATCACGCTGCACCTGCGCGAAGGCGAGGACGACCTGCTGTCGTCGCACCGCCTGAAGTCGATCATCCAGAAGTATTCCGACCACATCGCGCTGCCGATCCTGATGCAGAAGGAAGAATGGGATCAGGAAAAGGGCGAGATGGTCCTGAAGGACGAGGACGAGACCGTCAACCAGGCGAGCGCGCTGTGGACGCGGTCGAAGAGCGACGTCACCGACGAGCAGTACACGCAGTTCTACCAGCACATCGCGCACGACCACCAGGATCCGCTCACGTGGACGCATAACCGCGTCGAGGGCCGCAGCGAATACACGCAACTGCTGTTCGTGCCGTCGCACGCGCCGTTCGACCTGTGGAACCGCGACTATCGCGGCGGCCTGAAGCTGTACGTGAAGCGCGTGTTCATCATGGACGACGCCGAGCAGCTGCTGCCGCAATACCTGCGTTTCGTGAAGGGCGTCGTCGATTCGGCCGACCTGCCGCTGAACGTGTCGCGTGAAATCCTGCAGGAAAGCCGCGACGTGAAGGCGATCCGCGAAGGCGTGACGAAGCGTGCGCTGTCGATGCTCGAAGAGCTCGCGAATGCGGAAGAGGACGCCGGCAAGGAGAAGTACAAGACGTTCTGGGGCGCGTTCGGCCAGGTGCTGAAGGAAGGCCTCGGCGAGGATCACGCGAACCGCGAGCGCATCGCGAAGCTGCTGCGCTTCGCGTCGACGCACGGCGACACCGACGCGCAGGACGTGTCGCTCGCCGATTACGTGTCGCGCATGAAGCCCGAGCAGAGCAAGATCTACTACGTGACCGCCGATACGTGGCAGGCCGCGAAGAACAGCCCGCATCTGGAAGTGTTCCGCAAGAAGGGCGTCGAGGTGCTGCTGCTGACCGACCGCGTCGACGAATGGATGCTGTCGTTCCTGCACGAATTCGACGGCAAGCCGCTCGCGAGCGTGGCGCGTGGCGACCTCGATCTCGGCGAGCTGAACGACGAGGAGAAGAAGGCGCAGGAGCAGGCGAGTGAAGCGATCAAGCCGGTCGTCGAGAAGATGAAGGAAGCGCTCGGCGACAAGGTGAAGGAAGTGCGCGTCACGTTCCGCCTGACCGATTCGCCGTCGTGCCTCGTCGCGGACGACAACGACATGAGCGGCTACCTGCAGCGCATGCTGAAGGCGGCCGGCCAGAACGCGCCGGCGATGCAGCCGATCCTCGAGATCAACCCGGAGCATGCGCTCGTGAAGCAGTTGAACGCCGATAGCGCCGATTTCGGCGACTGGTGCCATCTGTTGTTCGACCAGGCGCTGCTGGCCGAAGGCGGCATGCTCGACGATCCGGCAAGCTTCGTGAAGCGGACCAACGCGCTGCTGCTGTCGCGCGCCGCGTGAACGCGCGGATGCGATTCGACGGCGGTCAGGCCGGCTGGCGCGAGACGCCGCGCCCTGGCTGCACGCTCGATCAGCGTGACTGGCTGACGCGCGGCGGATCGCTGACCGCGCACCTCGCGCGGCTCGGCCGCGTGGCCGTGCGCGTGACGCGCGAGGCCGTCGACTGCCCGTGGTTCGACGAGCCGGACGCGCTCGCCAGTGCGCCGCGCGCACCGATGTGGGTGCGCGAGGTGATCCTGTCGGTCGACGGCGAGCCGTTCGTCGCCGCGCACAGCATCGCGCCGCTCGCGGCCAGCAAGGGCGTGTGGCAGGCGATGCGACGGCTGCGCACGCGGCCGCTGGCGGAGCTGCTGTACAGCGATCCGCAGGTCGAGCGTTCGGCGCTCGTCAGCCGGCGCGTGATCGCCGGCCATCCGCTGTATGCGCTGGCGAGCCATGCGCTTGGCGGCGCGCGTGCGCCGCATTCGTTCGCCGCGCGGCGCTCGGTGTTCCAGCGTCACGGCAAGCCGTTGATGGTCACCGAGTGCATGCTGCCGGCGCTGTGGCGCCATCTCGGTGCGCACGGCGACGGGCCGCGCTCGGGCGGGCCGGGCGGAGGCGCGTGATGTTGCGGGGTTTTCCGCCGGTCGTCGCGGCGAATACGCACACGATGATCCTCGGCAGTTTTCCGGGCGAGGCGTCGCTCGATGCCGCGCAGTATTACGCGCATCCGCGCAACCACTTCTGGCGATTGTTGGGTGCGGTGCTCGGCGAGCCGGGGCTGCATGAACTCGCGTATGACGCACGGCTCGAGCGCGTGTTGAAGCACGGCATCGGCATCTGGGACGTGCTCGATGCGTGCCATCGGCAAGGCAGTCTCGATTCCGCGATCCGCAATGCGAAGCCGAACGACTTCGCGTCGTTGCGCGAGCATGCGCCGTTGCTGAAGAAAGTGTGTTTCAACGGGAAGACGGCGGGGCGGTTTGCCGAGGTGATCGGTCAGGCCGGATACGACACGCTCGTGCTGCCTTCGTCGAGCCCGGCGAATGCGATGCTGACGTTCGAGCAGAAGCTCGCGCAGTGGCGTGGAATCCTTTCCTGAAGGATCGGGCCCTTGCAGCATCTGCCATCGGCCTCCCGACGCGATCGGCCAGGCGCGGCCGTCACGCTGCGAAGACGACTTCGATGTGCCCTTCGACTTCCGATTGACGATCGGGCCCGACGACGATGTGCACGTCGCGTCCGAGCTTCGCCAGACATTCGAGCATCTTCGTTTCGCTGACGCCGCGAAACTGCCCTCGCAGCATGTTCGACAGCTTCGGCTGCGTGATGCCGAGCAACCGGGCCGCGTGCTGCTGTGTCCATTGGCGCGCCTTGATGATTTCCGCGATCTTCGCGGCGAGTTGGGCTTTCACCCGCATTTCGGCGGCATCGTGCATGCCGAGATCGGCGTAGACGTTGCCGCTGCCCTGTTCGATTTCGATCATCGCCTTACTCCTTGTGCGTGTGCTTCGGCCGCTTTCAGACGTTCGCGGACGAGATTGCTGTCCGGCCTCGGTGTTGCGATACCGATCGACGACTTCTTCTGGAAACAGTGCAGCACGTACACGCTGCTGCCGAGCTTCACCGTATAGACCGCGCGATACGTGCCGTTGTCTTCCGATTCAACGATCTCGAGCACGCCGGCCGAGCCGAATCCTTTCAACGGCTTGGCCTGATCGTGCTTGCGTCCCGTCTGCGCCAGATACAGCGCATAGCCGAACGTGTCCTGCACGGCTTGCGGCATCGCTTTCAAATCCTTGCGCGCTGAGCCGAGCCAGTACAGCGGTTTGATGTATGGATCCATCGACGAATTTATCCCTATTTGGGTATATTTTCAAGCGGTGCGCACGAACGCCGTGCGGCCGCTCAAATGCGGCATCGCGAGCGTGCAGGGCGGGGTGGTCGGGGCAGCAGTCGGCAGATCGAGCAGCACCGACGGGTGACGCCGGTTCAGTACCGGATGCGGGCGTGGCGAAGGCGAATGCGCATGTGACCTGCCGAGCAGGGCCGATTCGTCACATTCTTGCGTTGCGCGGGACCCGAGACAATTCAGCCGTTCGACAGAGCGCTGTCACGGCGTATCGATGATGGAAGGCGGACAGGTGTTTCTTCCCGGCCCGCCGTTGCAGCAGCGGGGCGAGCGAAGCTCAATCGTCCCTGCCCCATCGCCACCGCGGCTTCTCGCCCTTTACCCAGCACACCGCGGTGAGCAGCGTGACCAGCACGACGATGCAGGCGCCGTACGCGAACGGCGACTCGCGTGGTGGCACGAGCCATGCGCTCGCGACGATCCCGATCGCGAACAGCAGCAGCACGACCCACCCTTGCCAGGCCACCGGCAGGCCCCATCCCCAGCCGTAGCGTTTGGCCGGAAACCAGATCTTCCTTTCGTTCGACGTCATGTGTTCTCCAGTGATCCGCGAATGCAGCGTAGCGCCGACGCGATCCAACGTCACGCGAGGCCGCGCGTGGGTCTCCGTTCTCCTACCAATGCTATCCTCTCGTCCGCTAAAACCAGCTTCACCCAGCGAGATTCACACATGACCCGACTGATCAAGCGCGCATCCGCCGAGGCGCGCGCGTCCAAGCGCAGCAAGCCGTCCGCGTACAACGGCTCCGACAAACTCCAGCCGCCGCGCGTGAAGCGCCGCCCGGAGATCGACGAACACGACGACGTACCGGTACTCGAAGCCCCGCGCAAGCCGCGCTTCGCGCCCGTCACGTTCTCGGAAGAGGGCGGCGTGCGCTTCCTGCACTTCGGTACCGAATGGGTGCAGGGCGCGATGCGGATCTCGAAGCCGCTGCATATCGAGCTCGAATACGCACAGCAGATGATGGCGTGGCTACTGTTCCTCGAAACGCCCGAGCGGATCGTCCAGCTCGGGCTGGGCACCGGCGCGCTGACCAAGTTCTCGCACCGCTTCCTGCCGCACGCGAAGGTCGAGGCCGTCGAGCTGAACCCGGCCGTGATCGTCGCCGCGCGCACGATGTTCGCGCTGCCGCCCGACGATGCACGCCTCGCCGTGCATGAAGCCGACGCGTGGGATTTCGTCAACGACCCGGCCAACCGCGGCACGACGGGCGCGATCCAGATCGACCTGTACGACGCGACCGCGCGCGGCCCCGTGCTCGACAGCGTCGCGTTCTACCGCGCGGTGCGCGGCTGCCTCGCCGACGCGGGCATCGCGACGATCAACCTGTTCGGCGATCATCCGAGCTTCGTGCGCAACATGAAGCACCTGAACGCGGCGTTCGACCACCGCGTGATCGCGCTGCCGGAAGTGCATGACGGCAACCGGATCGCGATCGCGTTCTCGGGCCCCGCGCTCGACGTGTCGTTCGCGCAGCTCGACGAACGCGCGAAGCTGATCGAGGACACGCTGAAGCTGCCCGCGCGCAAGTGGGTGAAAGCCTTGAAAGAAACGACCGGCGCACGCGACAGCGCGTTCGCGATCTGACGCTTCATGCACCGGCGGCATGCCGGTGCAACCACGCGACAAGGGGCGGATCACCTCGGGTTCGCCCCTGCTTGACCGCGTGCGAGCGGCTCCTATACTGGCGCGAAGCCAGGGGAGCCGCAGCCTACCCGTTTTGCGCTCCTCTCGGCGCCGTACCCGCTCAACAAGATCGATAACCGGGAAAGATGAGGAGACGTCATGGCTCACGATGCCGACGCCAACCGGGCCGCCAAGCGCTGGCTCTGGCTGCTGGTACTGCCGCTGATTGCGATGGTCTGGGTACCGTCGTACAGCAAGATCGAACCGCAATGGTTGGGTTTTCCGTTTTTCTACTGGTACCAGCTGCTTTGGGTCTTCATTAGCGCGGTGATCACCGCGTTCGTGTACTTCAAGACCAAGAACGCGTGGAAGGCGAGCGGCCCGCAGGGAGGTGCGCGATGAATCTCGGCGCAACCTTCGTCTTCGTGCTGCTGTTCATCGGCGTCACGATCATCGGTTTCCTGGCCGCGAACTGGCGGCGCGGCGATCTCGCCCATCTCGACGAATGGGGCCTCGGCGGCCGCCGCTTCGGCACGATCGTCACGTGGTTCCTGCTCGGCGGCGACCTCTACACGGCCTACACGTTCGTCGCGGTGCCCGCACTCGTGTTCGGCGCCGGCGCGATGGGCTTCTTCGCGCTGCCGTACACGATCCTGATCTATCCGTTCGCGTTCGTGGTGTTTCCGAAGCTGTGGAGCATCGCGAAGCGGCACGGCTACGTGACGGCCGCCGACTTCGTCAACGCACGCTACGGCAGCCGGATGCTCGCGCTCGCGATCGCGGTGACGGGCATTGTCGCGACGATGCCGTACATCGCGCTGCAGCTCGTCGGCATCGAGGTGGTGATCGGCGCGCTCGGCTTCGACACGACCGGCTTCGTCGGCGACCTGCCGCTGATCATCGCGTTCGCGATCCTCGCCGCGTACACGTACACGTCGGGCCTGCGCGCGCCCGCAATGATCGCGATCGTCAAGGACATCCTGATCTACATCACGATCGCCGCGGCGGTCATCGTGATCCCGGCGAAGCTCGGCGGCTTCGGGCACATCTTCGCGAGCGTGCCGCCCGCGAAGCTGCTGCTGAAGGCGCCCGACGCGATGAGCCTGAACGGCTACAGCGCGTACGCGACGCTCGCGATCGGCTCGGCGCTCGCGCTGTTCCTGTATCCGCACTCGGTGACGGCGATCCTGTCGTCGTCGTCCGGCAACTCGATCCGCCGCAACATGGCGATGCTGCCGGCGTATTCGTTCGTGCTCGGCCTGCTCGCGCTGCTCGGCTACATGGCGCTTGCATCGGGCGTGAAGGACATGCCGCAGTACGCGCCGTACTTCAAGGCGTTCGGCCCGAACTTCGCGGTGCCCGCGCTGTTCCTCCAGTATTTCCCGTCGTGGTTCGTCGGCGTCGCGTTCGCGGCGATCGGCATCGGCGCGCTGGTGCCGGCGGCCATCATGTCGATCGCGGCCGCGAACCTGTACACGCGCAACATTCACCGCGAGTTCGTGAACCGCAACATGTCGCACGAGCAGGAAACGCACGTCGCGAAGCTGGTGTCGCTGATCGTGAAGGTCGGCGCCGTCGCGTTCATCCTCGGGCTGCCGCTGACCTACGCGATCCAGCTGCAGCTGCTCGGCGGGATCTGGATCATCCAGACGCTGCCGGCGATCGTGCTCGGCCTGTACACGCGCGTGCTCGACCATCGCGGCCTGCTGGCCGGCTGGGCGGCCGGCATCGTGTGCGGCACGTGGATGGCGATCTCGCTGAAGCTGGCCGGATCGATCTTCACGATCCACCTGTTCGGCCTCGCGATTCCCGGCTATGCGGCCGTGTGGTCGCTGATCGTGAACCTGGTGGTGGCGGTGGCGGTGAGCGTGCTGGTGCGCGTGATGGGCATGGCGCATGCGGAGGATCGCACGCGGCCGGAGGACTATCTCGACGTGGTGGAAGGCTGACGCCGCCTGCCCGGCCACGCAATGAAAAAGCCCGCCACCGGCAAGGTGGCGGGCTTTGTTTTTCGTGTTATCCCTGCGCGCGCTCCGCGAGGTTCTCGCGCTGCGAGAGATCCTCGACGTTGACCATCCAGTGCACGCCGAAACGATCCTTCGCCATCCCGAAGCCGAGCGCCCAGAAGGTCTTGCCGAACGGCATCGTCACTTCGCCGCCGTCGGCGAGCGCATTGAACAGCTTCTGGCCTTCCTCGACCGTCGCCGGGTTCAGCGACAGCGAATAGCCGGCGTGCATGCCGCCGCCGGGCTGGCTGCAGTCGCCGTCCGAGCACATGATCATCGACTCGCCGATCGTGAAGCTCGCGTGCATCACCTTGTCGGCCATCTCCGGCGTCATCGGGTAGTCGGGATTCGGCGGCGCGTCCTTGAAGTGCATCTTGAACATCGTCTTCGCCCCGAGTGCCTTTTCGTAGAACTGAAGGGCTTCGTCGGCGCGACCGTAGAACGTCAGGTACGGTTGGACTTGCATCGTTGTCTCCTGTATTGAGGGGGCCGGCCTGCGCATCCGCGCGGGTTCGGCGTCGAGCAAGACTGACTGGGAAAGGGCGCCTCGGGAAGCGGCCGGTGCACCCGTGACGTGGATTGTAGTGCGCGTGCTTGACGATGGAATGAAAATTAAAAACGGCCGCGAACATGACGTTCGCGGCCGTGTGCGGCGGGCGTGCTGACGGCTGTTGCCAGTGCTGCTGACAGCCGCTGACGCTTGTCGTGGCTCAGCGGCTCAGCAGCTCAGCGCAGCGAGTCGACCAGCTTCTCGAGCTTCACCGCATCGGCGGCGAATACGCGGATGCCTTCGGCGAGCTTCTCGGTTGCCATCGCGTCGTCGTTCAGCTGGAAGCGGAACGCGGCCTCGTCGATCGCGACACGCGCGGCGGGCTTGTCCTGCAGCGCTTCCGGCGACAGCTTGCGCGTGACCGTTTCGTTGCTGTCCTGCAGCTTCTGCAGCAAATCGGGACTGATCGTCAGCAGGTCGCAGCCGGCGAGCTCGGTGATCTGGCTGGTCGTGCGGAAGCTCGCGCCCATCACTTCGGTCGTGTAGCCGAACGTCTTGTAGTACGTGTAGATGCGGCGCACCGACTGCACGCCCGGATCGTTCGCACCACCGTCCTTCTCTTCATTCCACTCGGCGCCGGCCTGCTTCTTGTACCAGTCGTAGATGCGGCCGACGAACGGCGAGATCAGTTGCGCGCCGGCTTCCGCGCATGCAGCGGCCTGCACGAGCGAGAAAAGCAGGGTCATGTTGCACTTGATCCCTTCCTTCTGCAGCACTTCGGCCGCGCGGATGCCTTCCCACGTCGACGCGAGCTTGATCAGGATGCGCTCGCGACCGATGCCGGCTGCTTCGTACAGCTTGATGAGTTCGCGGCCCTTGTCGATCGAGCGCTGCGTATCGAACGACAGGCGTGCGTCGACCTCGGTCGACACGCGGCCCGGGATCAGCTTCAGGATCTCGGTGCCGAATGCGATCAGCAGGCGGTCGATGATGAAATCGGTGCTTTCGTTGCGATGATCGCGGACGGTTTTCTCGAGGATCGGCTTGTACGCATCCTTCTGGACGGCCTTCAGGATCAGCGACGGGTTCGTGGTCGCGTCCTGCGGCTGGTATTGCGCAAGCTGCTGGAAATCGCCCGTGTCGGCGACGACGGTCGTGTACTGCTTCAGCTGGTCGAGTGCGGTAGTCATGGCGATTCGGAAGAAGGGCGCAAGGCGCCGGGTTCTCACGGGCCGCGCGAACGCGGCGGCGAAGCGAGGCGGCGCCGGGCACCGCCTCCGATCCGCTATTCTAGGCCCGATTCGTGTCGGGCACGTTCTGGCGTGTCCGAAGGCCGCAGCGGCGGGCGCGGTGCCGCGTCACGCGGGGCGGCGCGCGTTCAGGATCACCTGCGTGACGATCCCCGCGACGAGCCCCCAGAATGCCGAGCCGATCGACAGCAGCGTGAGGCCCGACGCGGTCACCATGAACGTGACGAGCGCGGCTTCGCGCTGCTTCACGTCCTGCATCGCGTTCGCGAGGCCGCTCATGATCGAGCCGAACAGCGCGAGCGCGGCGACCGACACGACGAGCGCCTTCGGCAGCGCTGCGAACAGCGCGGCGATCGTCGCGCCGAAGATCCCTGCGACCAGGTAGAACGTGCCGCACCACACGGCGGCCGTGTAGCGTTTCGCGTGATCCTCGTGCGCTTCCGGGCCGGTGCAGATCGCGGCCGTGATCGCCGCGAGGTTGACGCCGTGCGAGCCGAACGGCGCGAGCAGCAGCGACGCGAGGCCGGTGGTCGCGATCAGCGGCGACGACGGGGTCCGATAGCCGTCCGCGCGCAGCACCGCGATGCCCGGCACGTTCTGCGACGCCATCGCGACGACGAACAGCGGAATGCCGATGCTGACGATCGACGCGATCGAGAACGCGGGCATCGTGAACACGGGCTTCGCGAACGCGATGTGAAAGCCGCTGAAGTCGAGCAGGCCGAGACCGCCGGCGACTGCCGTGCCGACGATCAGCGTCGTCACGATCGCGTAGCGCGGCGCGAGCCGCTTGATGATCAGGTAGGTGAAGAACATCGCGAGCACGAGCGCCGTCTGGAACTGCGCGGCGCGGAAGATCTCGATGCCGATCTCGAACAGGATGCCCGCGAGCAGCGCGGCTGCGATGCCGGCCGGAATCTTGCGCATCAGCGTGTCGAACAGCCCGCTCACGCCGACGGCCGTCAGCAGCACCGCGCAGACGACGAATGCGCCGATTGCCTCGGGGTAGGGCACGCCGGGCAGCGAGGCGATCAGCAGCGCGGCGCCGGGCGTCGACCACGCGACGACGACGGGCGCGCGAAAGCGCAGCGACAGGCCGATGGTCGTCAGCGCCATGCCGATCGACAGCGCCCAGATCCACGACGAGATCTGCGCATCGGTGAGGTGGGCGGCGCGGCCGGCCTGGAACATCAGCACGAGCGAACTCGTATAGCCCGTCATCATCGCGACGAAGCCGGCGACGAGGGCCGAGACGGAGGTATCGGCGAAAAAGCGGCGGCCGCCGGCGCGGCTGGCGCTCGCGGTGGGCGAGGGGTTCATGCTATCTCCGGGGGGAGGCCGCTCGGACGCGGCCTTCGTGTCTGGGTGGGGGCGTTACTTGCTGAGTGCGCGCATCGCGGTTTCGAGGCCCGCGAGCGTGAGCGGATACATGCGATGGCCGAGCAGGTCGCGGATCACCGCGACCGACTGCCGGTATTCCCATAGCCGCTCGGGCTCGGGATTCAGCCATGCATGATGGGGGAACTGGTCGGCGAGGCGGCGCAGCCATACGGCGCCGGCTTCCGGGTTGTTGTACTCGACCGAGCCGCCGGGCTGCAGCACTTCGTACGGGCTCATCGTTGCATCGCCGACGAAGATCAGCTTGTAGTCGGGCGTGAACTTGTGCAGCACGTCCCACGTCGCGGTGCGTTCCGAGTGGCGGCGGCGATTGTTCTTCCACAGGTGGTCGTACACGCAGTTGTGGAAGTAGAAGAATTCCAGGTGCTTGAATTCGGCCTTCGCGGCGGAGAACAGCTCCTCGGTGCGCTTGATGTGATCGTCCATCGAGCCGCCGACGTCGAGCAGCATCAGCACCTTCACGTTGTTGTGGCGCTCGGGCACCATCCGCAGGTCGAGCCAGCCCGCGTTCGCGGCGGTGCTGCGGATCGTGCCGGGCAGGTCGAGCTCCTCGGCGGCGCCTTCGCGCGCGAAGCGGCGCAGCCGCCGCAGCGCGACCTTGATGTTGCGCGTGCCGATCTCGACGGAATCGTCGTAGTCGCGATACGCGCGTGCTTCCCACACCTTCACCGCGGTGCGGTTGCCGTTCGACGGGCCGCCGATGCGCACGCCTTCCGGGTTGTAGCCGCCGTGCCCGAACGGCGACGTGCCGCCGGTGCCGATCCACTTGTTGCCGCCTTCGTGGCGCTCCTTCTGCTCGTCGAGCAGTGCCTTCAGGCGCTCCATCAGCTTGTCGAGCCCGCCCATCGCCTCGATCTGCGCCTTCTCTTCAGGCGACAGCTCGCGCTCGAGGCGCTTCTCGAGCCAGTCGAGCGGAATGTCGAACGCTTCGGACGGCAGCGCGGACACGCCGTGGAAATACGCGCCGAACGCCTGGTCGAACTTGTCGAAGTACTGCTCGTCCTTGACGAGCGTCATCCGCGCGAGGAAGTAGAACGCGTCGATCGACGGCGAGATCAGCCCGGCCTTCAGCGATTCGAGCAGCGTCAGGTATTCCTTCACCGAGACGGGCAGCTTGGCTGCGCGCAGCGCGTAGAAGAAATTGAGCAGCATGGCCGGGCCTTCGCGGGTGAGAGAGGATTACCGGTTGTGCCGGTTCATGTAGACGAGCCGTTCGAGCAGGCTCAGGTCCTGCTCGTTCTTCAGCAGCGCGCCCGCGAGCGGCGGCACGATCTGCTTCGCATCCACGCCGCGCAACTGGTCGGCCGGGATGTTCTCGGCGAGCAGCAGCTTCAGCCAGTCGAGCAACTCGGACGTCGACGGCTTCTTCTTCAGGCCCGACACGCCGCGCAATTCGAAGAAACTCTCGAGCGCCGCGCGCAGCAGCTCCTCGCGGATGTCCGGGAAATGGACCGCGACGATCTTCTGCATCGTCGCCGGGTCGGGAAACTGGATGTAGTGGAAGAAGCAGCGGCGCAGGAACGCGTCGGGCAGCTCCTTCTCGTTGTTCGACGTGATGATGACGAGCGGGCGGTGCTTCGCGCGGACCGTTTCCCGTGTTTCGTACACGTGGAACTCCATCCGGTCGAGCTCGCGCAGCAGGTCGTTCGGGAATTCGATGTCGGCCTTGTCGATCTCGTCGATCAGCAGCACGCTCGGGTGCTCGGCATCGAACGCCTGCCACAGCACGCCCTTGACGATGTAGTTCGAGATGTCCTTCACGCGCGCGTCGCCGAGCTGCGAATCGCGCAGCCGCGAGACGGCGTCGTATTCGTACAGGCCCTGCTGCGCCTTCGTGGTCGACTTGATGTGCCACTGCAGCAGCGGCATGTCGAGCGCGGCGGCCACTTCCTCGGCGAGCATGGTCTTGCCGGTGCCGGGCTCGCCCTTGATCAGCAGCGGGCGTTGCAGCGTCAGCGCGGCATTGACCGCGAGCTTCAGATCGTCGGTGGCGACGTAGTGCGAGGACCCTTCGAAACGCATGGCGGCGCTCTTCTCAATCGGGGAAAAAACCCAGTATAAGTCAGAAGGGCTGTCCGGTTGGGCCACGCCCGCGTATCGTTGCGGGGCTGTGGCGGGGCGAACCGGGGTGCCTTGTGGACGCGTTCCCCGCCGACGCGGTACAATCTGGCCGTTTTTTTTGGCCTGCGTGGCGACCTGATAAGCATAACGGCGCGGGCCGTTGCCGCTTCGGCGCCAGTTTCCCCTCAAGCTAGGTTACAAGAGCTATGAACAAATTCGTCGGCAAACACGTCGTTGTCGCAGCGCTCGTGGCGCTCGCGGGCAGCGCGCAGGCGGCCGGTGTGGTCGGCAACCCGAAGGACGGGGCGAGCAAGGCCGCCATGTGCATCGGTTGCCACGGCATCCAGGACTACCGCGCGGCGTACCCGGAGGTCTACCGGGTG
Organism: Burkholderia sp. HI4860; assembly: GCF_002223045.2. Taxonomy (NCBI): domain Bacteria; kingdom Pseudomonadati; phylum Pseudomonadota; class Betaproteobacteria; order Burkholderiales; family Burkholderiaceae; genus Burkholderia; species Burkholderia sp. HI4860. Next base: position 2,833,121 of record NZ_NKFO02000003.1, read on the forward strand.
CCTGTCCTCGGCGGCCAGAACCAGCAATACCTCGAGAACGCGCTGAAGGCCTATCGCAAGAAGGATCGTCACTTCCCGTCGATGAATGCGATCGCCGGTTCGCTGACGGACCAGGACATCGCGGATCTGGCGGCGTACTACGCCGTCCAGAAGGCCGACACGAAGGACAATCCCTACAAGTAAAGCGCGCGCCGCCGATCTGACCGGCGGGACAGGAGCATTCATGAACAACGCATTCAAGACGGCGGCGGTTGCACTGGCGGCCGGCCTCGCGATCGGTACCGCGCACGCAGCGGACACCACGAAGGGCAAGGAACTGGTCGAATCGCACAACTGCGCCGCCTGCCACGGCGCGCAGATGAACAAGCCGATCAACGCCGAATATCCGCGCCTCGCGGGGCAGCACGCCGACTACCTCGTGTGGGCGATGCGCCAGTACCAGATGGGCCTGACGAATCCGCTGCTCGGTCGCAACAACGCGATCATGCAGGCGCAGGTGCAGAGCCTGTCGGTCAGCGACATGAAGGACATCGCGGCCTACATCGAGTCGCTGAAAGAAACCGATCTCGTGTTCAAGAAGTAAGCGCGACGGGCCCGACGGGCTCGCGCAGCAAAAATACCCCGCCATGGCGGGGTATTTTTTTGTCCGCGCGCCGGCGCCGCGGCGCTCAGTCGCGCGACGCGCGACGCAGGATGCGCTGCAGGTACGCGTCGGTATCGGGCGGCGTGCTCGTGCGCTGGGCTTCCCAGATCGTCTCGCCGAGGCATTCCATGATCACGTGCTGCGCGTCGTGGGTCGAGTCGAGCTTGGCCGCGAGCTTGTCGTGCGCGGCGCGGATGCCGGGCGGCTGGTCGATCGACAGCTGCTCGCTGATCGCGAGATGCATCGACAGGTGCAGGAACGGGTTCGTGCGGCCTTCCTCCGGCGTGTACTCGCGTGCGGTCGCGCCGTCGGCGTCGGCGAGTTCGTCGTGGTATTCGGGATGCTCGACGATCCAGTCGGCTGCCATTGCTTCCAGCGGCGTCAGGATCTCGCCGGCGCGCTGCTTGCGCCAGGTCTCGGTGAAAAAGCGACGCACTTCGTCGCGGCTTGGATTGAACATGGTGGGGAAACGTCGTGATTCGGACGGCGTGATGCCGCGTCGCGCATTGTACGCCGGGTCGGCGCACGGCGCTGGCGGCGGGCGCGGAGCGGGGTTTGCAGTGGCAATGGCGGCAGTGGTGTCAGTGGCGGTCGCCCATGGGTCGCGCCGGCGCGCGGCGCGGGCCGGTCGTCGGCGCCCGCCACCGGCGCCGGGGAACGGGTAAGCGCGGGCTAGGCTCGCCGCCGCCGCGCCGTTACACTCCGACGATTTCCGTCGCCACGCCGCTCGCGCCCGTTTCGTCATGACCGCCACCGCCCGCCCGTCGTCCGCCGCCCTGCAGGGCACGCTCTATGTTGCGCTGTCCGCCGCCGCATTCGGCGCGATGGCGATCTTCGGCCGCTACGCGTATGCGGCCGGTGTCGACGTGCTCGGGCTGCTGATTGTGCGCTTTGCGATCGGCGGCGCGGTGCTCGCCGCGATCGCCCGGCATCGCCGTGTCGCGTGGCCGCGCGGGCGTGCGCTCGCGCCGCTCGTGGCGATGGGCGCGCTCGGCTACGTCGGGCAGTCGTTCTGCTATTTCAGTGCGCTGCAGCACGCGCAGGCGAGCCTCGTCGCGCTGCTGCTGTACCTGTATCCGGCGTTCGTCACGCTGCTGGCAGCGTGGTGGCTCGGCGAGCGCCTCACGCGCGCGAAGGCCGTCGCGCTCGTGCTGTGCGTCGCGGGTTCGGCGCTGATGGTCGGCGGCGGGCATGGCGAGCCGCTCGGGATCGCGCTCGCGCTGGCCGCCGCGGTGATCTATTCGCTGTACATCGTCGGCGGCACGAAGGCGACGCGCGGCGTCGATCCGCTCGCGACCACCGCGATCATCTGCCTGTCGGCAACCGCGACGCTCGTGGCGATCGCCGTCGTGCGGACGGCCGCGTTCGGCGCGCCGCCGCGCTGGCCCGCGACGGCCGGCGGCTGGGCGTCGATGCTCGCGATCGCGCTCGTGTCGACGGTGGCGGCGATGCTCGCGTTCTTTGCCGGGCTCGAACGGCTCGGGGCCGCGCGCACGTCGATGCTGTCGACGCTCGAACCGGTCGTCACGGTCGCGCTTGCGGCGCTGCTGTTCGGCGAAGCGCTGTCGCCGCTGCAGTGGGCGGGCGGCGTCGCGATTCTGGCTGCCGTGCTGGCGCTGGTGCGCGCGGGCGGCGCGGCGGCAGACGACGCGACGGCGACGTCCAACGCATAGCCTGGACGGGGAAAGCGGGGGCGATGGTGCGAGTGGCGACGCGCTATCGTGGTTGCGGTTGCGGCTGCAGTATGCCGGCCGGTCAACGGCCGACGCGGCGCGCATCGTGCGCCCGGCCGCCGGGCGGCCTGCGACCTGTCAGCCGCGGTGGCGCATCACTCGTTCGGCGGCGGCGTCTTCGGCCGGAATTCGCACAGTGGTTCGATCGCGCAGTGCCAGCACTCGGGCTTGCGGGCCTTGCACACGTAGCGCCCGTGCAGGATCAGCCAGTGATGCGCGTCCTGCAGGAATTCCTTCGGCGTGAACTTCTCGAGCGCGGCCTCGACGGCGCGCACGTCCTTGCCCGGCGCGAGACCGGTGCGGTTCGCGACGCGGAAGATATGCGTGTCGACCGCGATCGTCGGCTGGCCGAACGCGGTGTTCAGCACGACGTTCGCGGTCTTGCGGCCGACGCCCGGCAGCCCTTCGAGCGCTTCGCGATCGGCCGGCACCTCGCCTTCGTAGCGGTCCAGCAGGATCCGGCACGTCGCGACCACGTTCTTCGCCTTGGTCCGGTACAGGCCGATCGTCTTGATGTATTCGGTGACGCCTTCTTCTCCGAGTGCGACGATTTGTCGCGGGGTATTCGCGACGGGAAACATCTTCCGCATCGCCTTGTTGACCGATACGTCGGTCGCCTGCGCGGACAGCATCACGGCGATCAGCAACTCGAACGGCGTCGAGTATTCGAGCTCGGTGGTCGGATGCGGATTGAGGCTCTGCAGCGTTTCGTAGATCGCGCGTCGTTTGCTGGCGTTCATGGAGCGTTCGGGTCGGGCGGGGCGGACGGGCCATCCGGGCCGTCGTTGCCTGCGTCGTTCTTTTCGTCGTTGCCGCTTGCGGCGGCCGCTTCGGCGTCGCGCCGGGCCTGCTGTTCGGCGAGCCGCTTGCGGCGCGCCTCGGCCGCGTCGATCTGCGCCTGGACGGCCGCGCTCACGCCTTCGGTGTTTTTCGGCACGGCGCCTTGCCCGGACAGCTCTTCCTTCTTCTTGCGCGCCCGTTCGAGCGCGGCGGCGATGATCGCGCGCTTCTTCGCTTCGGCGTCGTCCGCGGGGGCGGCGGCCGGCGCGGCGGATGGCGTTTCCGCTTGTGCCGCAGCCGGTTTCGCGGCACTCGCCGCGCGGCGTGCGGCCGCGCGCGCTTCGGCGGCCTCGCGTTCGCGGCGCTGGCGCGCGAGCCGCAGGTCGTGGTGTTTGCGTGCGGCATCGGCCTGCTCCTGGGACCACGCGTCCCAGCCGGTGCGTTCGCCGGTCACCGGCAGCATCGCGATACAGTCGACCGGGCAGGGCGGCACGCACAGGTCGCAACCGGTGCACTGCGACGCGATGATCGTGTGCATCTGCTTCGGCGCGCCGACGATCGCGTCGACCGGGCACGCCTGCATGCACAGCGTGCAGCCGATGCACAGGCTCTCGTCGATGAAGGCGACCGCGCGCGGATGCTCGCTGCCGTTGACGGGGTTCAGCGGAATCACCGGTTTGCCGAGCAGGCTCGCCAGGCGCGCGATGCCTTCGGCGCCGCCGGGCGGGCACTGGTTGTAGTTCGCATCGCCGGCGGCGATCGCCTCGGCGTACGGGCGGCAGCCGTTATAGCCGCACTTCGTGCATTGCGTCTGGGGAAGCAGATCTTCGATGCGATCTGCGAGTGTTTTGGAATCGGTCACGGTGACAACGGGCGCAGCGGCGCCGAATGGCTCTCGGCCGCGTCGGGCGCGGCCGGAAAGGTTTGCCAAAGCTCGATTATCGCCGATTTCCCGCATTGCGCTGGACGCCGTCTGTGCGCATAATCGAACCGCTTTTTTGCAGGGGCTCAGCAGGAGGGCGGCCGCCCGCGGCGCGCCCGTTCCAGGGCGGCCGGCGCCAAGGCGGTGGGGGTGCCGGTTCGGATCAAGCGGCTCACATAGCAAAACGCCACCATGAATCAGCCAAAAATCAAAAGAGATCCTGAAGGTACGCGCCGCCGCATCCTGATGGCGGCAGCCGAAGAGTTCGCGAGTGGAGGGCTGTTCGGCGCGCGCGTCGATCAGATCGCGCGCCGGGCCGAAACCAACGAGCGCATGCTCTATTACTACTTCGGCAGCAAGGAACAGCTGTTCACGGCGGTGCTCGAACACGCGTTCTCCGCGCTCACCGAGGCCGAGCGCGAGCTCGATCTCGATGGTGTCGCGCCGGTCGAAGCCGTCACGCGGCTCGCGCATTTCGTTTGGGACTACTACCGCGACCACCCGGAACTGCTCAGGCTCATCAACAACGAGAACCTGCACGAAGCGCGCTACCTGCACAAGTCGACGCGGATCCGCGAGATGATGTCGCCGATCGTCGCGAAGCTCGGCAACGTGCTGACGCGCGGCCAGAAAGCCGGGCTGTTCCGCACCGACGTCGATCCGCTGCGCTTCTACGTGACGCTGTCGGGGCTCGGCTACTACATCGTGTCGAACCGCTTCACGCTCGCCGCGACGCTCGGCCGCGACTTCACCGACGCCGACGAGCGCGCCGAGATGGTACGGATGAACACCGAAGTGCTGCTCGCGTATCTGCTGCGGCGCTGATGCGCTGACCGCGCTGAAGCGGCCGCACGATGTAAAAACGCCGCCGTGCGCAGGCAACGGCGGCGTTTTTTCGTCGGAACGCGGTGCGTCAGGCGGCCTTGCGCGTGCGCACGGCTTTTGCGCGCGGGCTGCCGGCGGCCGCGCGTTTCGCGGCCGGTGCGGCCTTGGCGGGGGCGGCGGCCTTCGCCGGTGCCTTCGCGCGCTTCGCTGCCGTGGCGCGCGTCGTTTCGGCCGGTGCGTCGCCGGCCGGCACGGCGGAGAGCGTCTTGGCGGCCGGCGTTTTCGGCACATCCTTCGTCGCACCGTGCTTCGGCTCCGGTGCATGCTCGCGGATGAAATCGCGCAGTTGTGGATAGATGATCGTGCGCCAGCGGCGGCCCGAGAAAATCCCGTAGTGCCCGCACTTCTCGGCGGTCAGGCTGCGGCGCTGGTCCTGCGGGATGCCCGTGCACAGCTCGTGCGCGACGTGCGTCTGGCCGCTGCCCGAGATGTCGTCGAGTTCGCCCTCGATCGTCATCAGCGCGGTGTGCCGGATGTCCTGCGGACGCACGCGCTCGCCTTCGACGTCCCACGTGCCTTCGGCCAGGCGGAATTCCTGGAACACGACGCGGATCGTCTCGAGGTAATACTCGGCGGCCATGTCGAGCACCGCGTTGTATTCGTCATAGAAGCGGCGGTGCGCTTCGGCGTCGTCCTCGTCGCCGCGCAGCAGGCTCTGGTAGAAATCCCAATGCGATTGCGCATGCCGCTCCGGGTTCATCGCGACGAAGCCCGTGTGCTGCAGGAAGCCCGGATACACCTGGCGGCCTTCGCCCGGATAGTTCGCCGGCACCGTGTGGATCACGTTGTTCTCGAACCATGCGGTGGAGTGCTGCGTGGCGAGCGAGTTCACCGACGTCGGGCTGCGGCGCGCATCGATCGGGCCGCCCATCATCGTCATCGTGAGCGGCGTGTCCTCGCCGCGGCTCGCCATCAGCGAGATCGCCGCGAGCACCGGTACCGTCGGCTGGCACACCGAGATCACGTGCAGGTTGCGCGCGCCGATGTGACGGATGAACTCCTGGATGTACGCGATGTAGTCGTGCAGGTGGAACGGGCCGGTCTCGACCGGCACCATCCGCGCGTCGATCCAGTCGGTGACGTAGACCTTGTGATCCTGCAGCAGCGTGCGCACGGTGTCGCGCAGCAGCGTCGAGTGGTGGCCCGACAGCGGTGCGCAGACCAGCACGACCGGTTCGTCCTTCAGTTGCGTGACGGCGTCGGCGTCGTCCGAATAGCGCTTGAAGCGCAGCAGCCGGCAGAACGGCTTCTCGACGATCGTCTGCTCGACGATCGGGATGTTGTGGCCGTCCTTGACGATCTGATGAATGTTGAATTCGGGCTTCTCGTAATCCTTGCCGAGCCGGTACATCAGCTCGTACGCGGCGGCCATCCGCGGCGCGCCGGGCATCAGCGAGAACGGGCTGGACGGATTGGCGAACGATTTGGACGCGGCCTGGGCCCAGGCCGTCAGCGGGCTCAGCATGGCGCGCTGGAATTCGTGCAGTTGGTAAAGCATGCAGACTACTCCCGCGTGGGGGACGGTGCGCAAGGGCGGCGTGGGGCGTCGCGGCGTGCCGTGTGGGTCAGCGACCGGCCATGTTGCATTGCAGCCGGACAATCGCGTCGATCATATCGGACAACGATGGGTGGTGCAATGCAACATTTCCCCGATTTTTCATCAAAGTTTTGCGATTTGACGTTATCTGACCAAGCCGCTCGCGCCCCCGTTCAGCGCCCCGTCGCCACGGCCGGCGCAGGCTGGCCGGCCGCGCGCGCCATTGCGTCCTCGTGGTGCATCAGGTTCATCGCGGTATGCACGAGCGCTACGTGCGAGAACGCCTGCGGGAAGTTGCCGACGAGCCGCCCGGCCACCGGGTCGTACTCCTCGGCGAGCAGCCCGAGATCGTTCGACAGCGCGAGCAGCCGGCTGAACAGGCGGTGCGCGTCGTCGATCCGGCCCAGCAGCGCGTAGTTGTCGACCAGCCAGAAGCTGCACGCGAGAAACGTGCCTTCGCCGGGCGGCAGGCCGTCGTCGTATTCGGTCGTGCGGTAGCGCATCACGAGCCCGTCGTGCAGCAATTCCCGCTCGATCGCCTCGACCGTCCCGACGATGCGCGGATCTTCCGGCGGCAGGAAGCCGAGCAGCGGCATCAGCAGCACGCTGGCGTCGAGCTCGTCGCTGCCGTAGCTCTGTGCAAACGCCTGTTTGCTTTCATGCCACGCGTTGGCGCACACGTCGGCATGGATCTGGTCGCGCAGCGCGCGCCAGCGGTCGAGCGAGCCGGGCAGCCGGAACATCTCCGCCGACTTGATCGCGCGGTCGAACGCGACCCACGCCATTACCTTCGAGAACGTGAAATGGCGGCGCCCGCCGCGCGTTTCCCAGATGCCTTCGTCGGGCTCCTGCCAGATCTTCTCGAGATGGTCGAGCAGCGCGCACTGCACGGACCAGACCGTGTCGTCGGCCTGCAGGCCGCCCACCCGCGCGAGGTGCAGCGCGGCCATCACCTCGCCGAACACGTCGAGCTGGAGCTGGTTCGCGGCGCCGTTGCCGATGCGCACCGGCTTCGAGTCCTGGTAGCCGGGCAGCCAGTCGAGCTCCATTTCCGGCAACCGGCGTTCGCCGGCGATCCCGTACATGATCTGGATCTGCTCGGGCGAGCCGGCCATCACGCGGCCGAGCCACGTGCGCCATGCGCGAGCCTCGTCGTAGTAGCCGCCGCGCATCAGCGCGAGCAGCGTGATCGTCGCGTCGCGCAGCCAGCAGTAGCGGTAGTCCCAGTTGCGGTTGCCGCCGATCTTCTCGGGCAGCGACGTGGTCGGCGCCGCGACGATGCCGCCGGTCGGCTCGTACGCGAGCGCCTTCAGCGTGATCAGCGAGCGGCGCACGGCGGCCGCGTAGCGGCCCTGCACCTGGCAGCGGCCCGACCATTCGAGCCAGTAGTTCTCGGTACGCGCGAGCATCGACAGCGGGTCGCGGGCGGGCGGCAGCCGCAGGTGGGATGCCGCGTAGCTGAGCGAGAACGGCACGCGCTCGTCGGCGCTCACCGTGAATTCCGCGAGCGTGTGGAGATTCTTGCCGGTGAGCGGCACCGGCGTGCGCAGCACGACGGTGTCGGGGCCCGCGATCGCCTTCATGCCGTCCTCGCGGGTCAGCTGCGTGACCCACGGGATCGAGAAGCCGTAGTCGAAGCGCAACACCAGCTCCATGCGCATCTTCATCGTGCCGTGGCGGCCGACGACGATCCGCACCAGTTCGGACCAGCCGTTGCCGGGCGGCATGAAGTCGACCACGGTGACCGCGCCGTCGGCGCTTTCGTAGTCGGTTTCGAGAATCAGCGTGTCGCCGCGATAGCGGCGCGTCGTGTGCGTGATCGCGGCGTCGGCGGCCGGCGCGAGCAGCCAGCGGCCGTGCTCGGGGGTGCCGAGAAGCGCCGCGAAGCAGGCGCCCGAATCGAAGCGGGGCCAGCACAGCCAGTCGACGGAGCCGTCTTTTGCGATCAGCGCGGCGGTGTGGCCGTCGCCGACGAGGGCGTAGTCTTCGATCAGGGCAGGCATGGGCAGGCGATCCTTGGGTATTCGAGTTCACAATGCGGACGACGGCGGCCGAGGCTTCACGCGCTGGCACCGCGCCCCGTATACTCGGCCGGGCGGCGGAGCGCATGAACGGCCGGCGTTTCGTCCTATCTCAACACTTGAAGCGACTCGATGCAAGGAGGATTCAATGCCCAACCGTTTACGCGAGCGTGACGCACGCGCTTCGACACGAGGGTTCCCGCTTAGGCTCGCTCACTGGATGAAAGGTTTCGCGATCGTGCTTTCCCTTTCCGCGACCCACGCATTTGCGCAGCAAGCGCCCGCCCCGGCCGACGGCGTCTACAACCTGCTCGTCGGCACCTATACGGGCGGCGGCAGCGACGGCATCTATGTTTACCGCTTCGATACGAAAACCGGCAGCGTTGCGCCCGTGTCGTCGGCGAAGACCGTGAATCCGTCGTATCTGTTGCCGAGCCGCGACGGTCGCACCGTCTACGCGGTCAACGAATTGCCCGGCGACGACGGGCCGGCGACGACGCGCGGCGGCGTCAGCGCGTTCCGCTTCGACGCGAAGACGGGCGCGTTGAGCTTCATCGATCGCGTGTCGTCGGAAGGGAACGATCCTTGCTATCTCGCGCTGTCGCCCGACGGCAAGTACCTCGTGACCGCCAACTACTCGGTCGCGAAGGATCCGGGCGGCAGCTTCGCGGTGTTTCCGCTGCGCGACGACGGCGCGGTCGGGCAGGCCGCGCTGACCGTGCACCATGAAGGCACGGGGCCCGTGAAGGGCCGCCAGGACGGCGCGCACGTGCATTCGACGGTGTTTTCGCCGGACGGCCGTTACCTGTTCGTGCAGGATCTCGGCGCGGACAAGATCTACGGCTACCGCTATACGGTGGACGGCAGCCGCGGGCTGATCAGCCCGACGGACACGCGCTACACGCCGGTGAAGGCGGGCTCGGGCCCGCGTCACATGGTGTTCGGCGCCGACGGCCGGTATGCGTACGTGACGAGCGAGCTCAACGCGTCGGTCGAGGTGTTCGGCTACCACGACGGCAAGCTGACGCCGGTCGAGACCGTGTCGATGACCGCGCCGGGCTTCAAGGGCAAGGTCGGCGGCGGTGCGATCCACCTGTCGCCGGACGGCCGCTTCCTGTACGTGAGCAACCGCGGCGACGCGAACGACCTGGTGATCTACGCGGTGAACCAGGCCGACGGCCGGTTGAAGCCGGTCGGCCGCCAGTCGAGCCTCGGCAAGACGCCGCGCGAGTTCCTGATCGATCCGACCGGCAAGTGGCTGATCGTCGGCAACCAGGACAGCGATACGTTCTACGTGTTCAGCCGCAATGTCGAAACGGGGCAGCTCGGCCCGAATCCGCAGAAGGTGGCGGTCGGCAAGCCGGTCGACTTCAAGCTGGTGCCGGTCGCGCAGTAAATCGCGGCCGATTCCCGGTCGATGCAAGAAGGGCGCTGCCGATGCAGCGCCCTTCGTTTTTCGGGGCAGCCGGTTTCCCGGCGTGCCCGTATCGGTTGACGGCGGCCGCCCGGCTGCGGCGCTCAGTCGGCCGCGGCCGGCACGAGCACCTCGCGGCTGCCGTTGATGCCCATCGGCGACACGAGCCCGGCCGCCTCCATCTGCTCGACGAGGCGCGCGGCGCGGTTGTAGCCGATGCGCAACTGCCGCTGCACCGACGAGATCGACGCGCGCCGCGTGCGCACGACGAACGCGACGGCTTCGTCGTACAGCGGATCGGCTTCCGCGTCCGGCGCATCGCCGAACAGGTCCTGCGTCGCGCTGTCGGCGGCCGGGCCGTCGAGGATCCCTTCCTCGTACTGCGGCTCGCCGAACTGCTTCAGGTACTCGACGACCCGGTGCACTTCCTCGTCCGCGACGAACGCGCCGTGCACGCGCTGCGGATAACCGGTGCCCGGCGGCAGGAACAGCATGTCGCCCATCCCGAGCAGCGATTCGGCGCCCATCTGGTCGAGAATCGTGCGCGAGTCGATCTTCGACGACACCTGGAACGCGACGCGCGTCGGGATGTTCGCCTTGATCAGCCCCGTGATCACGTCGACGGACGGACGCTGCGTCGCGAGGATCAGGTGGATGCCGGCCGCACGCGCCTTCTGCGCGAGGCGGGCGATCAGTTCCTCGATCTTCTTCCCGGCGACCATCATCAGGTCGGCCAGCTCGTCGATCACGACGACGATCAGCGGCAGCGTCGACAGCGGCTCCGGATCCTCGGGCGTCAGCGAGAACGGGTTGCCGATCTTTTTTTCCTTCGCCTCGGCATCGCGGATCTTCTGGTTGAAGCCCGCGAGGTTGCGCACGCCGACGGCCGACATCAGCCGGTAGCGCTTTTCCATCTCGCCGACGCACCAGTTCAGTGCGTTCGCCGCGAGCTTCATGTCGGTGACGACCGGCGCAAGCAGGTGCGGGATCCCTTCGTAGACAGACAGCTCGAGCATCTTCGGATCGATCATGATCAGTCGCACGTCCTCGGGTGTCGCCTTGTACAGCAGCGACAGGATCATCGCGTTGATCGCGACCGACTTGCCCGAGCCCGTCGTGCCCGCGACGAGCATGTGCGGCGCCTTCGCGAGATCGGTGACGACCGGGTGGCCGGTGATGTCCTTGCCCATCGCGATCGTCAGCTGCGAGGCCGAGTGCTGGTACGGGCGCGACTCGAGAATTTCCGACAGGCGGATCATCTGGCGCTTCGCGTTCGGCAGCTCGAGGCCCATGCAGGTCTTGCCGGGAATCGTCTCGACGACGCGGATCGACGTGAGGCCGAGGCCGCGCGACAGGTCCTTCATCAGCCCGACGATCTGGCTGCCGCGCACGCCGAGCGCGGGTTCGATCTCGAAGCGCGTGATCACGGGGCCGGCCGACGCGCCGACCACCGTCACCGGCACCTTGAATTCCTGCAGCCGCTGTTCGATCACCTGTGCGGTTTGCGCGAGGTGTTCGTCGGTGATCGTTTCGATGTCGCCGGACGCGGACGCGGGCTCGAGCAGGTCGAGCGTCGGCAGTTCGACGCTGAACGACGCGGGTGCGTGGAATTCGAAGGCGTTCGGGCGCGGCTGGCGCGCGGGGGTGTCGGGGGCGGGCGAGCCGGCTGCGGCAGGTGCGGCCGATTCGGTTGCCGGGGTGGTTGCTTCGGCCGGCGGGGCAGTGAAGGTCGCCGGTGCGGACAGGCTCGCGCCGGGGATCGTTGCTGCGGGTTGCGGCGGCGCCACGGGCGAGGTGGCTGACGGTGCTGCGGAGACATTCGACACGGACCAGCTTGCCGGCGACGAGGTCGCGGCGGCCGGGGGGGCGAACGTCGTGGCTTCGACGGCTGCAGGTGCGGAAGCGAGCGACGGAGCCAGCGCCGCAGTGGTTGCGCCGAAGGACGTCAGCGAGCCGGCCGGAGCGACGGGCGAGTTGGCGATCGGTTGCGCGGGAGTCGCCGCGTCGGTGATGATCGGTGCGACCGCGCCGGAGGACGTTGCCGTCGTGGCGACAGGGGCGGGCGACACGGGCAGGCCTGCGACCGGCTGCGATGCGGCGCCGGTGGGGGCGAATGTGCCGAATGTCGTACCGGTCGACGAGGTCGACGGGGTCGACGGGATGGCCGGATGCGTCGGGGCAAGCGCGGCGGAGGGAGCCGCGACCGAGCCGGACACGACATTCACGGGCGTCGAGGGAGCGGCCGCCGGCGCGCTCGAACCGGATGCCGAGGCCGTCGGGCTGGCTGTCGACGGCGTCACGGCGGGCGATGCGGATGTTGATGCGCGGGGGAACGAACCGTAAGTCGTGTCCGCAACCGTTGATGCCGACGCGGCTGGCTGCGAGAGCGAGGTGGACGCAGTGCCGGTTACGTTGATCGGAGATGCCGACGTGACGGGGGCTGTGTTCGATGCAGAAGCGGCCGGCTGCGAAAGCGAAGCCGACGCAGCGCCGGTCATGCTGATCGGGGATGTCGGCGCGACGGGTGCCGTGTTCGATGCCGACGCGGCCGGTTTCGGAAGCGAGGCCGACGTGGCGCCGGTCACGCTGATCGGGGATGCCGGCGCGACGGATGCAGCGTTCGATGTCGAAGCGGCAGGCTGCGAAAGCGGAGCCGACGCGGCGCCGGTCACGCCGACGGGGGATGCTGGCGCGACGGGGGCAGCATTCGATGTCGAAGCGGCCGGTTGCGAAAGCGAGGTCGACGCAGCGCCGGTTACGCCGATCGCAGATGCCGACGGAACGGCTGCAACGGTCGACGCAGCCGGTTGTGCCGGCGAACCGGATGCCGTGTTGATCACACCATCCGACAAAGCGGTAAAGGCGACAGGCGCGATGCCCGAGGCGGATGCAGGCGCTTGCGCGGTCGAACCGTGCGCGGTGCCGACGAGCGGCGACGCAGCTGCCGAAACGGTTTGCGTGGCGGCAAACGGATGAGCGGCAACCGGCGACTTCGGCACTTCCTCGGTGACAGGCGTATTCGTCGTAGCCGGTTGCGCCGTCGAAGGCGTCCACGTCCGTGCTGTCGCCGGTGCGGTGCCTTGAGCGATTGCCGCCGGCGGCGCCGCAGGTTCCACCGTGTTCGACTTGGCAGCTTCCAGTGCGGCACTCGATGCGGCCGGTACCGCCGCCGCAAATGGCCTGGTTTCGGCACTTGCGCGCGGCGTCGTTTCGGCGATCGGCGAAGCGGGGAGGGCCGCGAACGGCGAGATTTTCCCAGCGGGCGGCACGTCGGCGTGCGCATCAGCGATGCCCTGCGGCACGCTGGTCGATGCGGTGCGATCGATTGCAGGAGCGGATTGCGCGGTGGACTTGTCGTCGGTATCGAACGATGCCGGCGGGTTGCTCGTGGTGAGGACTTGGGCCGCCTCGGGCGTTGCTTGCGCGAAGGCGGCATGGGCCGGTTCCGATCCCGTCACATCGGTCGATGATTCGGCGACCGGGTTCCAGGCGGACGCATCGAACGCGGAAACCGGTTGGCTGGCGAGGTCCTCCCACGGCGCGAGGTCGATGGGCGCGTCGAACGTCGGCGCGGGCGAGATTCCCCCCGATGCCGGTGCGGCAGCGGCATCGTCGGCGTGCCGGATCTCGTCATTGGCGTGATGCGGGCGCGCGGCATCGTCGCTACCCGTATTCGACAAGGCGTGCGGTGCGGCGGTGTCGAACGTCACGGCGCCTGCATCGGCGACTGGTGCACGGACAGCGGGGGCTGCCGGATTGAATGCGTCGAGCACGATCGGTGCGTTGTCGTCGTACGCCGGCGCCGGATCGTGGGCGAGCGGAGTACTGGCGTCACGGGCTGCGAGGCCGTGGGCCGCAGAGGCGGTCCCGCCCGGCACGGCCGCGGCTGCCATGCCGGCAGCAGCCGCGGCCACACCGGCCACGGTTGCCGCGGCCGCCGCCGCGTGCCCGGCATCGTCCTGCGCACCGCCCAGCGTCGCCCACTGCGCGGTGCTGGCCTCGATCGAGCGCAGCGTGTCGTGCACGCTCGGCGCCGGCGTGATCGGCGCGGCGGGTTTTTCCGTCCAGGCATAGAGCGGTGCACGCGCCGGCGTGGGCTGCGCCGGGCGACGTCGTGCCGCATCCGGCGTCAGGCCGGCCGAACCGGCTCCCGCGGCGGGGCGTACCGGCGGGCGCTGCGGCTGCGCGATGGCCGGCCGCGGCGTGACCGTGGTACGCGGCGGGGTCGGCTTCAACGCGACGGTGGCCGGCCGCGCGGCGGTCGGCCGCGGGCGGACCGGTTCGAATCCGGCAGGAAGCGGGGCCGGATCGGGGCGCGGGACTTGCGCGTTCGCGGCTGCGCGCGCGAGGCTGGCGGTGCTGCCGGTCGTCGGCGGCGGCATCGCGCTGGCCGGCGTGATCGGCGCGGGCGGTGTCGGCATGCTGCGCTGGGGCGCCGCGGGCTTCAACCAGCCCGACGGCGCAACAGGTTCCACGTGCGGACGCGCAGGCGTGCTGCTGCGCGGCTTCGGCCGCGCCTGCGGGTCGGGTTTCCACAGCGTCGGGCGCGAATACCGGCCGTTCTGGCGGGGCGCCATCGAATTGACGGTATGCGCGGTGGTCGGCTGGACGATGTCGTCGTCGCGATGCAACGCGCTGCGCGGCAGGTCGGCGATGCCGCGCGCTTCGTCGTCACCGCCGTCGCGCGCCAGCTTGACGCCGAACGACGTATCGACCCACGCGGCGAACTGCCGCCAGCCGATGCCGGTCAGCCAGGGCAGCCCGGCGAAGAACAGCACGACCATCGCGACCGGCGTGCCGATCGGGCCGAGCACGTGGGCGAAGCCTGCCGAGAACGCATGGCCGAGCGCGTTCGTGTCGGGGCCCGACAGCGGGCTCGTCAGCGTGCAGCTCGCCACGAACACCGCGGCGAAGCCGAGCCACAGACGGATCGAGCCGCGGCCGGCAAGCCCGACACCGCCAGGCAGCATCGCCTGCACGAGACGCCAGAAGAGAAGGAGGAACCAGACGGCGGAGATGCCGAACCAGCCGAAGACAACCGTGTGCATGCTTTGAAACAGGAGTGGGGCGGGGCGCGCGGGGCGCGACCCGCCGAGTTTAACCGGCCGGCGAACAAGACTCTAACGCGGCGTGCATCCGATACACGCCGTGCGACGCGTGTGCGCGGCACACGCGCGTGGCGCGCCACGCGAAGGCGGTCGGTCGGCCTTCGCGCGCGCCGTGCATCAGGGGCTCCGGTGCGTGAAGGTGAGCGTTGCGCCGGACGTGGTCACGATCTGCAATTGCTGCGGCTCGCGCATCTGCACGCCGGTCTTGTCGACGTGGGCGAGCGCGTCGAGGTACGCGGTTTCGAGCTGGCCGCCGAGCGTATTCGGGCACGCCATCCGCGTGCCGGCGAGCGGCCCGAAGCTCAGCAGGCCGTTCTTGATCGCATAGGTGCCCATGTAGCGGTTGCAGCCCGAGAACCCGCTGGCGCGCCGGATGCCCGAGTCGGTCGACAGCGCGAGCTTGATCGGCTCGCCGTTGTCGCCGTGCGGGATCGCGCGCTGCGTGCCGTCGGCATTCAGCCAGCTGGTGAGTTCCCAGCTCGTGTCGTCGAGCAGCTGGACGGCGGCCGGGTTGTACGGGTCGGGGGCGGGGGCGGCGGAATCGGGGTGGGTCGGCATCGCGCAGGCGGCGAGAAGCGTGGCAAGCGTCAACGCACAGAGCGGCGCGCGCAGCGGGCGAAGCAGGCCGGTGCGTGCGCGTGCGGCGGCGGACAGGTGGGACATGAGCCTCGTTCCTCATCGGATTCTGATCAAGGCGTAAGAGTAACGCACCCGTGCCGCGGCAGGCGAGCCGACACTTCCCGCATGAAAACGTTCGCAGCCTGCTCGCGAGCGGCCCGCGGCCGGTTGCCGGCGCGGCGAAACGCGCAAAACCGGCGCCGTGGCGCGTGTTAACATCGGAGCCGTTTTCGTCCTCCACCAGAAGCGGGTAATCACATGCAGATCGGTCAGCGGCTCGGTACGCCGCTCTCACCCTCGGCCACGCGCGTCATGCTGCTCGGCGCCGGCGAGCTCGGCAAGGAAGTCATCATCGCGTTGCAGCGGCTCGGCGTCGAAGTCGTCGCGGTCGACCGCTATCCGGACGCACCGGGCCACCAGGTCGCGCATCGCGCGCACGTGATCGACATGACGGACGCCGCCGCGCTGCGCGCGCTCGTCGAAGCCGAACGCCCGCACCTGATCGTGCCGGAGATCGAGGCGATCGCGACCGACGCGCTCGCGGCGATCGAGGCGGCCGGCCTCGCCGAAGTGATCCCGACCGCGCGCGCGACGCAGCTCACGATGAATCGCGAAGGGATCCGCCGGCTCGCGGCCGAGGAGCTCGGCCTGCCGACCTCGCCGTATGCGTTCGCGGATTCGTTCGAGGCGTTCAGCGCGGCGGTCGCGAAGATCGGCATGCCGTGCGTCGTGAAGCCCGTGATGTCGTCGTCGGGCAAGGGGCAGTCGGTCGTGAAGACCGAGGCCGACGTGAAGCCGGCGTGGGACTACGCGATGGCGGGCGGGCGTGTGAACCACGGCCGTGTGATCGTCGAGGGCTTCGTCGATTTCGACTACGAGATCACGCAGCTCACCGTGCGCGCGATCGATCCGGCGACGAACGCCACGCGCACCTACTTCTGCGAGCCGGTCGGCCACGTGCAGGTCGCGGGCGACTACGTCGAATCGTGGCAGCCGCAGCCGATGAGCGCGGTGGCGCTCGAGAGGTCGCGCGAGATCGCGCACAAGGTCACCGAGGCACTCGGCGGGCGCGGGATGTTCGGCGTCGAGCTGTTCGTGCGCGGCGACGACGTGTGGTTCTCCGAGGTGAGCCCGCGGCCGCACGATACGGGCCTCGTCACGCTCGCGTCGCAGCGCCAGTCGGAATTCGAGCTGCACGCGCGTGCGATTCTCGGGCTGCCGGTCGATCCGGCGCTCGGTACGCCGGCCGCGTCGGCCGTGATCTACGGCGGGCTCGACGAGCGCGGGATCGCGTTCGAGGGCGTGCGCGACGCGCTTGCCGTGCCGGGCGCCGACCTGCGCCTGTTCGGCAAGCCGGAAAGTTTCGCGAAGCGGCGCATGGGCGTCGCGCTGGCGACCGGCGCAACCGTCGACGAAGCCCGCGAACGCGCGAAGCGTGCCGCCGCGGCCGTGCGGCCGGTGTCGGCCCGCTGACGTAATCGGGAGAGGACGATGACACCGAAGTGGCTGCGTATCGGAAAGCTGGCCGTCGCGCTGGCGCTTGCAGTGAACCTCGCGGGTTGCGGGCTCGCGGCCGCACCGTGCCGGGTGGCCTCGGCCGGGCTCAAGATCGTGCCGCTCGTCGGCCATGTCGCGGCCGCACCGACCGACGCGTGTGCCGACGTCATCGATCCCTGATCCCGCTACCCGACCCGCTCGCCAACAATAATCACGCGCCCCGCGAGGGCGCGTTTCCACCCGTCTCGTGAGAGGACCCGCATGATTCGCCAAACCCTCGCCGCGCTCGCGCTCGCCGGCACGGCCGTTTCCGTCGCGCATGCCGCGCAGTTGACCGTCGAAGAGATCGACGCCGATTCGCGCCAGTTCACCGTCTACCAGTGCGCGAACCAGAAGCAGCCGGTGCGCGTGTCGTACTGGCTCGCGGGCAACGGGCAGAGCTTCGCGCTCGTGCCGGTCAACGGGAAGCAGATGCTGTTCGTCGACACCGTGTCGGCGTCGGGCGCGCGCTATCAGGCCGGCCGCTATACGTGGTGGACGAAGGGCAAGGAAGCGACGCTGCGCGACGAGATCGCCGACCAGAGCGCGCCGCCGCTGCTGGGCGACTGCGTACAGGTCGAGAAGAAAAAGAAGAAGGGCTGAGCGCCGGCAGGAACGCGGATCGTGCTGCCGGTGCCGGCCGGCTCCCGGTGCCTGACGGCAGGGGGAAGCGGCCTGGCCGCCGGCGATCGGGCTTGGTGGTCACGGATCCGACCCCTGAAATCATCCGCTGGCCCATCGGGCTAGTCCGATCGGGTCATCCGCCTAGCGTGCGGGCCAGCCCTGGCCCGCCGCGCGAACCGCCATTGTGGCCGTTCGCCGCGTTGTCACGGACAGATGGCCGCGCAGTGCTACAATACGGCCCTTTCCGCCGGCATTCGCGCCGAACGGAGTCCGCACGGCCTGGCGTCCAGCGTTCACATTGAACCGGTCCCAAGCGCCAGAGCGGCGCCGCGCGGCGCGCCGCGGCTCCGTCTATTTCCGAATTGTGATGAGCGCAGGCCCGGCTGGCCTGACGCACGATGTCCCCGCCGCGCCTTTTGAGCGAAACGCCACCATGTCCGATTCTGTCGCCAAGCCCGTCGACGCAACCTTCGATCAATTCGGCCTTGCCGCCGATATCCTGAAAGCCATTGCGGAGCAGGGCTATACGACGCCGACGCCGATCCAGGCGCAGGCCATTCCGGTCGTGCTCGCCGGCCGCGACGTCATGGGCGCCGCGCAAACGGGCACCGGCAAGACCGCGAGTTTCTCGCTGCCGATCATCCAGCGCCTGCTGCCGCAGGCCAACACCAGCGCGTCTCCGGCGCGCCACCCGGTGCGTGCGCTGATCCTCACGCCGACCCGCGAACTCGCCGATCAGGTCGCCGCGAACGTGCACGCGTATGCGAAGCACACGCCGTTGCGCAGTGCGGTCGTGTTCGGCGGCGTCGACATGAACCCGCAGTCGGCAGAGTTGCGCCGCGGTGTCGAGATCCTGATCGCGACGCCGGGCCGCCTGCTCGACCACGTGCAGCAGAAGACGGCGAATCTCGGCCAGGTGCAGATCCTCGTGCTCGACGAAGCCGACCGGATGCTCGACATGGGCTTCCTGCCGGATCTGCAGCGCATCCTGAACCTGCTGCCGAAGGAGCGCCAGACGCTGCTGTTCTCGGCCACCTTCTCGGGCGAAATCAAGAAGCTCGCGTCGACTTACCTGCGCAACCCGCAGACGATCGAGGTCGCGCGCAGCAACTCGACGAACGCGAACGTCACGCAGATCGTCTACGACGTCGCCGAGGGCGACAAGCAGGCGGCCGTCGTGCAGTTGCTGCGCGATCGCGGCCTCAAGCAGGTGATCGTGTTCTGCAACAGCAAGATCGGCGCAAGCCGGCTTGCGCGCAATCTCGAGCGCGACGGCGTGGTCGCGTCGGCGATCCATGGCGACAAGACGCAGATCGAGCGGATGCAGGCGCTCGACGCGTTCAAGCGCGGCGAGATCGAGGCGCTGGTCGCGACCGACGTGGCCGCGCGCGGCCTCGACATCGCCGAACTGCCGGCCGTGATCAACTTCGACCTGCCGTTCAGCGCGGAAGACTACGTGCACCGGATCGGCCGTACCGGCCGGGCGGGTGCGACGGGCGACGCGCTGTCGCTGTGCAGCCCGAACGAGCGCAAGCAGCTCGCCGATATCGAGAAGCTGATCAAGCGTCCGCTCGAAGTGCAGACGCTCGCGCTCGACAAGCCGGCGCGCCATCGTCACGACGAGCGCGGCAACGACCGCGGCGGCGATCGCAACAGCGAGCGCGGTGGTGAACGAGGCGGTGAACGAGGCGGCCGTCGCGACCGCGACGAGCACCGCGGTGCATCGGGTCGCCGGACGGGCGGCTCGGAGCGCGGCCATCACCGTCGCCACGAAGCGCCGGTCGACGATTTCTTCCTGAAGCCGTACGAGCCGTCGACGCCGGCGAAGCAGCAAGACGACGCGCAGCCGGCGCAGCAGCCCGAGAAGAAGGGGCCGAAGCGTCAGGTCGCCGCACTGCTGGGCGGGTTCGGGATGCCGCGCAAGCCGTCGGCGTAAGCCGGGCGGACGTGACGGCGCAGCGCGTGAGCGCTGCTGGAGAAGCGGGTGCATGCGATGAGCATGTGCCCGTTTTTCATTGGGGCTGCGATTTGGCGGGGGAAGCGGGTGTGCGACGCTGGCGGGGGGATGCCGACTTCCAGCTTGGGCCCGGTCGTTGCGAAATCGGCGCGCCGCGTGCGTCAGCCGGCCTGCGGCCCGAAGCGCCTCGCCCATGCGGCCGTGGCGGCGGCATAGAACGTATCGAGGGTCGTGCCTGCGAGCGTGCCGTCGGGCGCGAGGCCCAGGTGTGCGGCCGCGGCCTGCAGCGCCGGCAGCGGATCGTTGCGTTCGAGCGCGGTCGCGCCCGTCTGCTTGCTGAGCTTTTCGCCGTTCGCATCGACGACGACGGGCACATGCAGGTATTGCGGCGTCGGCATGCCGAGGCAGTGCTGCAGGTAAATCTGGCGTGCGGTCGAGTCGAGCAGGTCGGCGCCGCGCACGACGTGCGTGATGTGCGCGTCGGCATCATCGACGACGACCGCGAGCTGGTAGGCCCATTGGCCGTCCGCGCGCTTCAGCACGAAATCGCCGACTTCGGTCGCGAGGTCCTGCGATTGCGTGTGCTGCCAGCGATCGTCGAACGTGACGAGCGCGTCGCCGCCGTCCGGCACGCGCAGCCGCCACGCGCGCGCGGGCTTGCCGTGCAGGCCGGTGCGGCAGGTGCCCGGATAGGCGAGCGTCGTGTGGCGCTCGTGCGCGGCGCGCAGCGAATCGGCGATTTCCTTGCGCGTGCAGCCGCACGGATACACGAGCCCGGCCGCGACGAGCCGTTCGAGCGCGGCCGTATACGCGGCGTCGCGCGTGCTTTGCCAGACGGGCGGCTCGTCGGGCGTCATGCCGAAATGCGCGAGCGTCGCGAGGATGTCGTCGGCGGCACCGGGCACCGTGCGCGGGCCGTCGAGATCCTCGATGCGCACGAGCCATGCGCCGCCGTGCGCGCGCGCGTCGAGCCAGCTCGCGAGTGCGCCGACCAGCGAGCCGAAATGCAGCGGGCCGGTGGGCGACGGCGCGAAGCGGCCGCGATAGCCGGTCATCGGGGCGCGGGGCAGTGCGCGCTTACGCGGCGCTGGCCGCCGGTGCGCAGGCCGGGCACGACTTGCCGGGCACGTAGCTCGGCGACTGTTGCGCTTCCGGCGTGACGACCGCGCGGCACGCGAAGCACGTGACGTTCTCGGTAGGCTGGAGCCGCGGATTCAGCGCGGTGCGGTAGTCGAACACGAAGCAGTCGCCGTGATAGTGCGCGCCGCCGACTTCCTCGAAGTACTTCAGGATCCCGCCTTCGAGCTGGTACACGTTCTCGATGCCGATTTCCTTCATGTGGATCGCGGCTTTCTCGCAGCGGATGCCGCCCGTGCAGAACGACACGACCGTCTTGCCTTCGAGGTCGGCGCGGTTCTGGTCGATCACTTCGGGGAATTCGCTGAACTTGTCGATCCGGTAGTCGAGCGCATCGTCGAACGTGCCGACGTCGACTTCGAAGGCGTTGCGCGTGTCGAGCATCACGACCGGGCGGCCCGTGTCGTCGTGGCCGCGATCGAGCCACGTCTTCAGCGTGCGCGCGTCGACGAACGGCGCGCGGCCGAGCTCCGGCTTGATCGCCGGCTTCTTCATCGTGATGATTTCGCGCTTCAGGCGCACGAGCATGCGGCGGAACGGCTGCGAGTCGGACAGGCTCTCCTTGAACTGCAGCGTCGCGAACTTGCCTTCGAACAGCGGATCGTGGCGGATGTAAGCGATGAACGCGTCGGCGGCTTCGCGCGTGCCGGCGATGAACAGGTTGATGCCTTCCGGCGCGAGCAGGATCGTGCCGCGCAGGCCGAGTTCGTTGCAGCGGGCGGTGACGAGCGGGCGCCATTGCTCGTTCGCGTCGAGCGACACGAAGTGGTAGGCGGCGAGGTTGACGATGGTCATGATGGTCCGACGGGAAAACGGCCGCACGGCGGCCCGCAAAAAAGGGTGCGAAGCCGGGGCGTGGATTCGAAAAACCGTATTATCCCGCAAACCGCGTCCGGGCCGGCACCCTGCCGTTTGGCCAGCCATGCGACGGGCGGTCGCGCGCATCGGCCGAACGGCCAGCGCGGGGATTTTTTGGGCAGCCTGCGCGGCGGGGCGGCTACAATAGCGCCCATGTCAGATCCTCGCTTCGTCCATCTTCGCGTTCACTCCGAGTTCTCGATCGCCGACGGCATCGTGCGCATTGACGACATCGTCAAGGCGGCGGCCGCGGACGGTCAGGGCGCGCTCGCGCTCACCGATCTCGGCAACGCATTCGGTCTCGTCCGTTTCTACCAGGAAGCCCGCGGCAAGGGCATTAAGCCGATCGCCGGCTGCGACGTCTGGATTGCCAATCCGGACGACCGCGACAAGCCTTCGCGGTTGCTGCTGCTCGTCAAGGACAAGGTCGGCTACCTGAATCTGTGCGAGCTGCTGTCGAAGGCGTGGCTCACGAACCAGTACCGCGGCCGTGCGGAACTCGACGCGAGCTGGCTCGACGGCGAGCGCTCTCAAGGGCTGCTCGCGCTGTCGGGCGCGCAACAGGGCGATATCGGGCTCGCGCTTGCCGCGGGCAACGAAGAAGCCGCGCGCCGGCACGCCGAGCGCTGGGCGAAAGTGTTCCCGGGCGGCTTCTACATCGAGCTGCAGCGTTACGGCCAGCCGGGCGCGGAGGCGTACATCCAGCAGGCCGCGACGCTCGCCGCGGCGCTGAAGCTGCCGGTCGTCGCGACGCACCCGACGCAGTTCATGACCGACGACGATTTCACCGCGCACGAGGCGCGCGTGTGTATCTCGGAAGGCGACATCCTCGCGAACCCGCGGCGCCAGAAGCGTTTCACGACCGACCAGTATTTCCGCACGCAGGACGACATGGTCGCGCTGTTCGCCGACCTGCCGTCGGCGATCGCGAACACCGTCGAAATCGCGAAGCGCTGCAACCTGAAGCTCGAGCTCGGCAAGCCGAAGCTGCCGCTGTTCCCGACGCCGGACGGCATGTCGCTCGACGACTACCTGGTCCAGCTGTCGAAGGAAGGGCTCGAGACCCGTCTCGCGCAGTTGTATCCGGTCGAAGCCGAGCGCGACGCGCAGCGCGACACGTACTACAAGCGCCTCGAATTCGAGTGCGGGACCATCACGAAGATGGGCTTCCCGGGCTACTTCCTGATCGTTGCGGACTTCATCAACTGGGCGAAGAACAACGGCGTGCCGGTCGGTCCGGGCCGCGGCTCGGGTGCCGGTTCGCTGGTCGCGTACGCGCTCGGCATTACCGACCTCGACCCGCTGCGCTACAACCTGCTGTTCGAGCGCTTCCTGAACCCGGAACGCGTGTCGATGCCCGACTTCGACATCGACTTCTGCCAGCACGGCCGCGACCGCGTGATCCAGTACGTGAAGGAGAAGTACGGTGCGGATGCCGTGTCGCAGATCGCCACGTTCGGCACGATGGCCGCGAAGGCGGCCGTGCGCGACATCGGCCGCGTGCTCGACCTCGGCTACATGTTCACCGACGGCATTGCGAAGCTGATCCCGTTCAAGCCGGGCAAGCACGTGACGATCGCCGACGCGATGAAGGAAGAGCCGCAGCTGCAGGAGCGCTACGACCACGAGGACGAAGTGCACCAGCTGCTCGATCTCGCGCAGCGCGTCGAGGGCCTCACGCGTAACGTCGGGATGCACGCGGGCGGCGTGCTGATCGCGCCCGGCAAGCTGACCGATTTCTGCCCGCTGTACACGCAGGGCGACGACGGCGGCGTGGTCAGCCAGTACGACAAGGACGACGTCGAAGCCGTCGGCCTCGTGAAGTTCGACTTTCTGGGCCTTACGACGCTGACGATCCTCGACTGGGCCGAGCGCTACATCCGCCGCCTCGATCCGTCGAAGGCCGACTGGTCGCTCGCGCAGGTGCCGCTCGACGATCCCGCGTCGTTCCAGATCCTCAAGAAGGCCAACACGGTCGCGGTGTTCCAGCTGGAAAGCCGCGGGATGCAGGGCATGCTGAAGGATGCGCAGCCCGACCGCTTCGAGGACATCATCGCGCTCGTGTCGTTGTATCGTCCGGGCCCGATGGACCTGATCCCGAGCTTCTGCGCACGGAAGCACGGCCGCGAGAAGGTCGAGTATCCGGATCCGCGCGTCGAACCCGTCCTGAAAGAGACCTACGGCATCATGGTCTATCAGGAGCAGGTGATGCAGATGGCGCAGATCATCGGCGGCTACTCGCTCGGCGGCGCGGACTTGCTGCGTCGCGCGATGGGCAAGAAGAAGCCCGAGGAGATGGCCAAGCACCGCGAGATCTTCGCCGAGGGTGCGGCGAAGAACGGCCTCACGCGCGAGAAGTCCGACGAGATCTTCGACTTGATGGAGAAGTTCGCGGGCTACGGCTTCAACAAGTCGCACGCGGCCGCCTATGCGCTGCTCGCGTACTACACCGCGTGGCTGAAGGCGCACCATCCGGCCGAATTCATGGCGGCCAACATGACGCTCGCGATGGACGACACCGACAAGGTGAAGATCCTGTTCGACGATTGCGTCGTGAACAACCTCGTCGTGCTGCCGCCGGACATCAACGCTTCGCATTACCGCTTCGAGCCGGTCGCCGAAGCCGACGGCAAGCGCTCGCGCACGATCCGCTACGGCCTCGGCGCGGTGAAGGGCAGCGGCCAGAACGCGATCGAGGAAATCCTGCGCGCCCGCGAGGATAAGGCGTTCACCGACCTGTTCGACTTCTGCGAGCGGATCGACCGGCGCATCGTCAACCGCCGCACGGTCGAGGCGCTGATCCGTGCCGGCGCGTTCGATTCGCTGAACACGAACCGTGCGCAGCTGATCGCGTCGGTGCCGCTGGCGATGGAAGCGGCCGATCAGGCCGAGGCGAACGCGATGCAGGCCGGCCTGTTCGACATGGGCGCCGAGTCGCCGCACGCGCATGCGCTCGTCGACGAGCCCGCGTGGGACGACAAGCGCCGCTTGCAGGAAGAAAAGGGCGCGCTCGGCTTCTACCTGTCCGGCCACCTGTTCGACGCGTATCGCGACGAAGTGCGCCGCTTCGTGCGGCAGAAGGTCGGCGACCTGAAGGAAGGGCGCGACAAGCTCGTGGCCGGCATCATCGCGTCGCTGCGCACGCAGATGACCCAGCGCGGCAAGATGCTGATCGCGCTGCTCGACGATGGCTCGGGCCAGTGCGAGATCACGATCTTCAACGAGCAGTTCGAGGCGAACAAGGCGCTGTTCAAGGAAGACGAGCTGCTGATCGTGCAGGGGCAGGCGCGCAACGATGCGTTCACGGGCGGCATCCGCTTCACGGCCGATACCGTGATGGATCTCGAGCGTGCGCGCAGCCGCTATGCGCAGGCCGTCCGGCTGACGATGAACGGCAACGCCGACGCGGCCGCATTGCGCCGCGTGCTCGAGCCGCACGTGTCGAAGGACGATCCGGCGGCGAACGTGGTCGAAGCACCGGCGCCGCGCGGCGGCGGGCGCGATGGCGGTCGTCGCCCGCAGGCGCCGCTGCCGAACGGGCTTGCGGTGCAGGTCCACTACAGCAACGCGCGGGCACAGGGTGAAATGCGCCTCGGCGACGCATGGCGCGTGAAGCCGAGCGACGTGCTGCTCGCGGAGCTGCGCGCGACGTTCGACGGCAGCGTCGTCGAAATCACGTACTGATCGCGCCTTCACCGAACGGCTGTCGCGCCATGCGGCCCGTCGCATCGCCATCGTGCGGTGCGGCGGGCCGTTTTTGCAGGTTCACGCAAGCGGGTCTTGGGCTGGCCATCCGGACGCTATACAATCCGGCGCTAGCCGCACGAACGCGGCGCTGACCGCCGCTTGTCCGGCGGATTGCGCCGGTATCGCGCACAAAAGCGGGGGCGGATCCGTGCGGCGAGCCGCGATAGGCGCCCAGGCCGTCCGGGAACCGGATGCCGTGAAACGGCTCGTCGCGACGACCAAAACTGACAGTCCCCACATGACCATGGCCAAGGCGAACCCGACGCAGCGGATCCTCGTGATCCGGATCGATTTTCTGGGCGACATGCTGTGCACAACGGCGTTTCTCCGCGCGCTGAAGGAGCGCTGGCCCGGCGCGGAACTCCATGTGGTCGCGAACCGCTACAACGCGGCCGCGCTGGACGGAAACCCGGACGTCGACGCGATCCACACCTACGTCTATAGCCGTCAATGCGAGCGCAACGACCGTCCCGGGCGGATGCGCGCGTTCTTCGACCGGCTGCGCCTGGTGCGTCGCCTGCGTCGCTTGCGGTTCGACCTCGTGGTCGTGCCGAACGGCGGCATGCATCGCAGCAGCATGCAGTTCGCGCGCGAG
Source organism: Burkholderia sp. HI4860 (assembly GCF_002223045.2). Taxonomy (NCBI): domain Bacteria; kingdom Pseudomonadati; phylum Pseudomonadota; class Betaproteobacteria; order Burkholderiales; family Burkholderiaceae; genus Burkholderia; species Burkholderia sp. HI4860. The sequence continues at coordinate 2,859,236 of NZ_NKFO02000003.1, forward strand.
ATCGGTGCGAAGGATTGCCGCTGGCACGATGCCGAGACGGAATTCGACGATCGCAAGCCCGAGCATGTCGCCGAGCGGCCGATGTGCCACGAGGCGTTGTCGGGTTTCCGGCTCGTACCCGAACTCGGCCGCGTCGACGTCGACCGCCTCGCGTTGTCGGTTCATCCCGACGGCGCGCTGCAGGACGCGTGGTACCGGCTGCTCGGCGCACGCACGAAGCCGCGCGTCGGGTTGTTCGTCACGAACAAGGCGGTCGAGCGCCGCTGGCCGGCCGATCGTTGGCGCGACCTCGCCGCGCGTCTCGCGCCGCATGCCGACGTGATCGTGTTCCGCGACCCGGCCGTCGGCCATGCACCCGAGGACGACTCGTGGCGCGACGTGTGCGCGCGCCATGTTGCGCCGTCGTCGGTCGCCGAGCTGGTAGCCGCGGCGAGCCTGCTCGATGTGATCGTCTCGGCCGACAGCGCCCCCGTGCATCTCGCGTCGGCGCTTGGCGTGCCCGTCGCCGCGCTGTTCGAGGACCGTCCCGAGAAATACCTGCGCTGGCATCCGCTCGGTGTGCCGCACGTGATCCTGCGCGCCGGTGCGACCGTCGACGCGATCGGCGTCGACGCGGTCGAGCGGGCAGTGAATCACCTGCTGCCGCAGGCCGCCCATCGCGACGAACCGTTGGCAGACGCCGTACCCGCGCAGCCGGTGGCTGCCGCTGCGACGCCGGTGGTCATGACCGTCGCTTCGTAGCGCCACGGGTATCGCAGGCACCGCGTACGCCACCGGCGCGCGGTGCGCCTGCCGCGCCGCACCGCGTGAGCGGGGCCGCATCAGGCTGACCGGACGGCCGATTCGCCATGTTGCGCCGGCTGCTGCAAAATCCTGTACATTGCCAGCCTTGTTCAGCCAGCCAGACACACTCGCCGTGGCCCTGTTTTCTTCTGCCCGCCCGCCCAGAACCATCCTCGTTGCCGCGCCGCGCCGTATCGGCGATGTGCTGCTGACGACGCCGCTCGTCCGTTCGCTGAAGGCCCGCTGGCCTGAAGCGCAGATCGACATGCTGGTGTTTCGCGGCACCGAAGGCGTGCTCGAGCACAATCCGGACGTGCGGCGCGTGATCGTCGTCGCGCAACGCGCGGGCTTCCGCGAGCGGCTGCGCGACGCGCTGTCGATGTGGCGCCGCTACGATCTCGCGTGCGCGGCGCTGAGTTCCGACCGGCCGCGCTTCTACAGCTGGTTCGCGGGCCGCAAGCGGGTGGGCCTCGTCGATCCGAACCGCGTGACGTGGCTCACGCGGATGATGCTGAACGGGATCGCGATCAATCACCACGAATCCGCGCATACGGTCGTCAGCACGCTGGCGCTTGCTCCCGTGATCGGCATCGAGCCGGTGTCCGAGGTCGTCGCGCCCGGCATCGGCGACGATCCGGCGCGGCGCGCGCGCTTCGACGCGTGGCTGGCCGAATCGCCGGCGATCCGCGCCGACAAGCCGCTCGTCGTGCTGCATCCGTATCCGATGTTCCGTTACAAGCAATGGCGGCTCGACGGCTGGGTCGAGATGATCGGCTGGCTGCGCGAGCAAGGCTTCGCGGTTGCGCTGTCGGGCGGCCCGGCCGACAGCGAACGCGAGTATGCGGCGCAGGTCGCGGCTGACGCGGGCGGCGACGTGCTGAACCTGGTCGGCCGCCTGACGTTCGGCGAAAGCGCCGAACTCGTGCGGCGCGCACGGCTTTTCATCGGGCCCGACACCGGCGCGACGCACGTCGCGGCCGCGACCGGCACCGACACGATCGCGCTGTTCGGCCCGTCCGACCCCGTGCGCTGGGGGCCGTGGCCGCAGCACTGGCCGGCGACCGAGAATCCGTGGCCGCTGCGTGGCTCGGGGCGGCACGGGAACGTGTGGCTGCTGCAGGGGGAGGGTGATTGCGTGCCGTGCCGGCACGAGGGCTGCGAGCGCAAGGTCGACAGCCATAGCGACTGCCTCGTCAATCTCGGTGCGCAGCGCGTGAAAGCCGCGGCGGCCGAGATGCTCGGGTTGAATCCGCCGGGCCCGGCCGAGACGGTCGTCGATACGTCGCGACTGCACCGCACCGGATCCGACTGACGCGCGGGCGACGCGCGTTTTCACGCGGTTGTCCGGTACCGGGCGGCTTGTTTGGCGACGAGCCAGCCGCCCGGCCCGTTTCCGTCGACGATCGATCGTGAAGAGCGCTGCGGTGGCCGAAGCGGGCCGCCAGCGCAGCGCAGGCCGCTGCGCGTTACGCGCTGCGCCGGATCGCCGACGTTTCGCGCGGCAGCGCCTCGGCGCGCTCGCCGCAGCCGAGCAGGATGCCGGCCAGCAGCACGATCAGGTGCCCTTCGGCGAAATCGAGCAGCAGCGAATTCGCGAGACTGCCGATCGCGAAGATCGCGAGCCAGCCGAGCAGCAGGTGCCGCGAGCGCGGATCGAGCGTGCGGCTGCCGCGCGCGATCTGCACGATCAGGTTGACGAACAGCACCAGTCCGAGCGTGCCGAGCTGCACGGCCATCAGCAGGTATTCGTTGTGCGGGTTCGACGTGAGCTGGCCTTCGGCCGCCGTCTTGCCGGCCGTGAGTCGCTCGAATTCGGATTCGAGGCCGCCCGCGCCGTAGCCGATCACCGGGCGCTGGCGATACAGTTCGAGCCCCTTCTTGTACCACTCGAGGCGCAGCCCGGTCGACGTGGCCGCGTCGCTCTGCCGGTATTGCTGCACTTCCGTCACGACCTTCGTCAGCCGGCCGTTGTGAACCGTGCACGCGGCGATCACGAGCGCGATGCCGGCCAGCACGAACACGCCGGCGGCGAGCCCCGCGCGCAGCGCCGATTGCCGGCGCAGCAACAGCACGAAACGCACGGCGACGACGAGGATCAGCAGCAGCGCGATGACCTGTCCGGTGCGACCCTGCAACATCACGAACACGTTGACGAGCGACCACGCGGCGACGCCCGCATACGCGGCGCGCGACAGCGCCGTGCGGGCTGCCAGCGCGAGATCGGCCGCCTGGTAGAACAGCAGCGCGCCGAACATGCCGGCGGCGATGTGATTCTTGAACACCCAGGCGCGTGACAGCGGCAGCTCGGTCGCGTGCGCGGGCCCGATCGCGGTCAGGCCGAGATAGTTGGTGGTCGACAGCAGCAGGACCACGCACAGCGTGCCGAACCAGCAGCGCCGCACGATCGGCGCCCAGTTCGAGTGGCGAAAGGCGAGCACGGCGAACGGCAGCAGCAGCAGCTTGTCGTACTTGGCGACCCAGTTCCACGCCTTGTTGTGCGGCGCGACCGTATAGGTGACGCTGGCGGCCAGCGCGGCCAGGATCAGCAGCGCGGCGAGCGAGGCCGGGTCGGTGACGAACGAGCGCAGGTCGCGCCAGAATTCGGGGGAAATCACGAGCGCGGCGGCGAACAGCCCGCAGAACACGTTGGTCAGCGCGGTCGAGACGGGCACCATGCAGAGCGCGGCGACGGCGAATGCGCGGGCGGCGGTCAGGCGCCGCGAGGCGGGAGCGGAAAACGAAAGCATCGGAACCTGTCGAATGGACGAATGCGGCTTGCGTACGTCGTGCTGCGCGCCGCGCGCCCCGGTGGGAGATCCGGGACGAACGGCGCAGAGTATACGCGAAGCAGCGCGCGTTTCCGTGTCGTTTTCGGGGCGCGATCAGCTGAACGCGCGCTTGATCCGCGAGCGCAGCAGCGCGCGCTTCAGACTGCCTTCCACGGCTGGCGTGTCGAGCGCGACGCGCGTGCCGGCCGGCTCGCCGCGATGCAGGTAGTGGCGGTCGAACGTCGCCTGGGTCATGCCCCATTTGTTCAGAAACTGGCGCCGACCATCGTTCTTGACGATCTTGCCCGTGCTCTTTTGCTGGAAGTGGTAGACGAGGCTGTCGCCGACCCCGATGAAGATCCGGCAGCCGGCATCCCAGAATTTCATCGAGAAGTCGTTGTCGCTGCTCATGCCGGGCGACAGCTCGCTGCTGTAGCCGCCGATCCGGTTCCACCAGTCGCGGTGCACGAGCGTCGGCGGCCAGGTCGAGCCCAGCCAGTCGGCGCGCACGAGCTTCGGCGCCGTCGCGACGAGGCCCGCCGCGTCGAAATGTTCGGCGTCGCGGCCGAAGTTGCTGACCACGACGCACGGGTTGCGCGTGTCGACCGGCTCGACCATCGTGCCCGACAGCATGAAGAGGTCGGTCGGCATCTGTTCGATGCGGCGCACGAGCGCCGTGTCCCAGCCGGGGCAGCAGAACATGTCGTCGTTCATGTAGACGACGTAGTCGCGCGTGGCGCGCGCGGCAGCCCAGTTCACCGCGTGGCAGATGCCGATGTTGGTCGGCGATGCGGTGTGCTCGATCCCTTCGCTGCGCACCCAGTCGAGCGTGCCGTCCGAGCCGTCGTTCACGTGCACGATGATCTGGTGGTCGTACGCCGAGTGGCGGCGCAGGCTGTCGACGACGAGCTTGAGGTACGGCAGGTTGTTCCAGGTCGGAATGATGATGGAGAACATGGCGGTCGGATTCGATAGTCGTCGTGGCGGGCGGCGCGTGGCGCCGCCGGTCGGGCGGGCACGCGCGGCGCGGGCAGCCCGGCATTGTAACGCCGGGCCAGCTCCCTGCCGGGCCGGCGCTCAGCGGGCCCGTTCGTGGCCGAGCTTCAGGAAGCGGTAGTACACGGTTTCCGCGTTGAACACGGCGATCATGAAGCCGGCGCGGCCGTCGAGGAAGCCGCGGCGCAGCACGTAGGTGCGCACGAACGCCCAGGCGCCGCGCGCGAGCGCCTTGCCGAAGCCGCCGCGCTGGCCGGCCGCGCGGCGCTGGCGCGCGCCGGCCGTCGAATAGGCGTCGAGCTTGCGCACGACGGTTTCGAAATCCTCGTACGAGTAGTGCATCAGCTTGCCGGACAGCCGCAGCGCGGCGCCGTCGAACACGAGGCGCTCGTGCACGAGATCGTCCGAGAAGCGCGCGGCGCCGCGCCGGAACAGCCGCGGGATCCAGTCCGGATACCAGCCGCTGTGATGGATCCACTGGCCGCAGAAGCTCGACAGGCGGTCGACCGCATAGACCTGCGCGGCCGGCGCGCGGATCGTGTCGCGGATCGACTGCGCGAGTTCCGGCGTGACGACTTCATCGGTATCGAGGGACAGGATCCAGTCGGTGTCGAGCGCGTCGAGCGCGCGGTTCTTCTGCGGGCCGAAGCCCGGCCAGTCGCGCTCGACGATCACGCGCGCGCCGTGCGCCTGCGCGATCGCGACGGTATCGTCGGTGCTGCCGCCGTCGATGACGACGACGTCGTCGGCGAACGACAGCGCGGCCAGGCACTGCGCAAGCCGCGCGGATGCGTTGAGGGCGATGAGGGCGACGCCGAGGGAGGGTTCAGCCATGAAAACGTCGGAAAAGGCGGAGAAAACGGTGAGCGGCAGTATACCCGCGGCCCGGCCGCCGGCCGCAGCGGCCATGACCGTGCCGGCCGGGGCGGTGCGGCTATAATGTTGAGCCCTTTTCGGCACCCGCCCGACAGGGCGACATCCCGGGCGGCCACGTCCGGGCGCCGCATCGCGGCTCAAGAAGGATTGCCTTGGAAACCCAGAACACTCTTCGCAAACCGATGGACGGCACGGGCACCTCGCCCGTGACGGTCCTCAAGCGCCTGTGGCCGTACATCCGGCCGCTGATCGGCATCGTGGTGCTCGCCGTGATGACGATGGGCGTCGTCGCGGCCACCGAGGCCGGGATCCCGGCGCTGCTCAAGCCGCTGCTCGACCACGGCTTCGGCTCGCACGGCAGCGACCGCGCGAAATGGTACGTGCCGATGGCCGTGATCGGGCTCGCGCTCGTGCGCGGCGTGTCGCAGTACACGTCGAATTACCTGCTCAACTACGTATCGAACCGCATCCTGCTGCAACTGCGGCTCGAGATGTTCCAGCGGATGCTGCACACGGGCGCGTCGTTCTTCCAGCGCGAGACGGCGAGCACGGTGATCAACGCGATCGTGTTCGAGGTCAACCAGATCCTGTCGGTGCTGACCGGCGTGATGGTCACGCTCGTGCGCGATTCGCTGACGGTGATCTTCCTGCTCGGCTACCTGTTCTGCCTGAACTGGCGGCTCACGCTGATCGTTGCGGTGATCCTGCCGGGCATCGGCTGGCTCGTCAGCAAGATCAACCGCCGCCTGCGCCGCCTGAACCGCGAGCACCAGACGCTGACCAACGAGCTGTCGTACATCGTCGAGGAGACGGTCGGCGGCTACAAGGTCGTCAAGGTCCACAACGGCGAAGCGTACGAGATGGACCGCTTCACGCAGATGAGCAAGCGCCTGCGCGGCTACGCGATGCGCATGACGATCTCCGGCGGCCTCGCGCAGCCGCTCACGCAGTTCCTCGCGTCGATCGCGCTCGCGGTCGTGATCACGATCGCGGTCGTGCAGTCGTCGAACGACCAGACGACGGTCGGCGGCTTCGTCGCGTTCGTCACGTCGATGCTGCTGGTGATCTCGCCGCTCAAGCATCTGATCGACGTCAACCAGCCGCTGCAGCGCGGGATGACGGCCGCCGAACTGATCTTCGGGCTGATCGACGAGCCGGCCGAGCCGCAGGGCGGCGGCCGGCCGCTCGCCCAGGCGCGCGGCGACATCGAGTTCCGCAACGTGACGTTCGACTACGGCGCGGCCGAGCGGCCGACGCTCGACCGCATCTCGTTCAAGGTCGCGCCCGGTGAAATGATCGCGCTCGCGGGCCCGTCGGGCAGCGGCAAGACGACGCTCGTGAACCTGCTGCCGCGCTTCTTCGACCCGACCGACGGGGCGATCCTGGTCGACGGCGTGCCGGTGGCCGACTACGACCTCCACGCGCTGCGCGGCCAGATGGCGATGGTCAGCCAGGACGTCGTGCTGTTCAACGACACGATCGCCGCGAACGTCGCGTACGGGCAGACGCCCGACCGCGCCCGCGTGCAGGCCGCGCTCGAGGCCGCGAACCTCGCCGATGCGGTCGCCGCGATGCCCGACGGGCTCGACACGCTCGTCGGCGGCAACGGGATGCGGCTGTCCGGCGGCCAGCGCCAGCGGCTCGCGATCGCGCGTGCGATCTACAAGGACGCGCCGATCCTGATCCTCGACGAAGCGACGTCGGCGCTCGACTCGGAATCGGAACGCCACGTGCAGGCCGCGCTCGAGCGGCTGATGGAAGGCCGCACGACGCTCGTGATCGCGCACCGGCTGTCGACGATCGAGCGGGCGGACCGCATCCTCGTGCTCGAGGCCGGCAAGATCGTCGAAGAGGGCAGCCACGACGAATTGCTGCGTCACGGCGGCCTCTACGCGCACCTGCACCGGATCCAGTACCAGCAGCAGGCGGCGTAACGCGCGGTCATATGCGCGGTCATGTGGCCCCACGATAGCGTGTGCTAGTCTTCATCGGGCAGTTCGAGTCGTTTCGTTCGACGTGACAACACGGAGGGAAGGCACGATGAAGAAGATGCACGGGATGATGCTGGCCGCGCTGATCGCGGCGGGTTTCGTCGCGCCGGCCGCGATGGCGCAGGACCACGACCACCACGACGACCAGGGCGGCCATGGCATGCAGCGCGGCCACGGCCCGAAACACATGCCGCCCGGCCAGATGCGCCATGAGGACGACGTGCCGCCGCGCTGGGCCGACCAGCCGCGCCGCGAATGGCACAAGGGCGACCGGCTTCCGCCCGAGTTCCGCGATCGCCAGTACGTGATCGACGACTGGCGCGGCTATCACCTGAGCCCGCCGCCGCGCGGCTATCAATGGGTCGGCGTCGGCGGGGATCACCTGCTGGTGCAGATCGGGTCCGGCATCGTGCTGCGGATCGGCGACTGACCTGGCCGATCGCCCGGCACGGATCGCGATGCCGCGATGCCGCGATACGCGCCGGGCAGCCGGATCAACGCGTCACTTAGCTGCCGCGTGGCGGAACCAGCGGCGCTCGATTTTCGACATCACCCAGCACACGCCCAGCGCACACACGGTGCCGAGCGTCACCTCGCCGAGCCGCATCAGCGGAATGTCCCACAGCGGGCCGTTGCCCGGAAACAGCAGCACGATCGTCGCGGTCACGCCGCCGAGCCGTGCGGCGCTGCCGACGTTCAGGCACCAGCAACAGACGATCACGACCGCGACGGTCATCGCGTACGCGACGAGGCGGTCGCCGCCGAGCGCCGCGCCGGCGAAGCCGAGCACGCCGCCGACCATCGCGCCGACGAACTGGTCGCGCGACAGCGACATCGTGTCCGAATAGTTGTGCTGCGTCACGGCGATCGCGGTGATCGCCGCCCACACGGCCTGCTCGGTGTGCAGCGCGCGGCCGATCACGTACGCGAGGCATGCGCCGCACACGGCCTGCAACGCCATCAGCCCGCCCTGGGCGAGCCGCTCGCTGAATGACAGCCCCTTGAACAGATCGAAGATCGACTGCTGGATCTGCTGGCGGGCTTCGTTGAGTGTCCTGATCGTATCCATCATGCGTTGGCCAAGAAGCGGGTAACGGCGGCGCGCCGGTGTCAGCGCGCCTGTTCGGGCGAGGCGGCGGCCGGTTCGTCGGCGGCCGCGTCACCGTTCGCGACGCGCGTTTCGGGCATCACGAGCCAGACCAGCAGTACCGCGAGCGCACCGGCGCCCGCGAGCCCGAAGAAGCTCACGGCGTTGCCGAAGTGATCGGCGACGTAGCCGGCCGCGGCCGTGCTCAGCGTCGCGCCGATCCCGGCCGCGAGCCCGAAGAGCCCGATGCACAGGTTGTAGCGGCCCTTGCCGCCCGCGACGTCGGCGGCGATCAGCGGCAGCATCACGCCGAACACGGCCGCGCTGATGCCGTCGAGCATCTGCACCGGCACCAGCAGGTACGGGCTGCTCACGCCGGCGAACAGCAGCGCGCGCACCGGCAGCGCCGAGAAGCCGAGCAGCAGGATCGGCCGGCGCCCCCAGCGTTGCGCGGAGCGGCCGACCCACGGCGACAGCATCGCGACGATGGCCTGCGGCACGATGATGCACGCGGCGATCACGAGCTGCACGTTCTCGCCCATCCCGGCCGTGACTTCGCCGGCCGCGAGGTTCAGCATCGCCGCGTTCGACAGGTGGAACAGCACGACGCACGCCGCGAAGATCAGCATCCGGCGGTCGCGCAGCAGTTCGAGCAGCGTTTCGCGTTCGCCGGCTTCGTCGCGATCGTCGGGCTTCGACGACTGCGGGATCACCTGGTGCGTCGGCTGGATCATCGCGAGCGCGAACAGCGCGGGCAGCGCGAGCACGGCGGTCAGCCAGAACACCGCGCGGGCGGAGAAATATTCGCCGGTGAGCCCCATCAGGCCCGCCGCGACCGCGCTGCCGATCGACGCCCAGCGCGCGTTGCGGCCGAGCCGGTCGCCGAGGTCGGCGCGGCCGACGAGCGAGAACGAGATCGCGGCCATGGCCGGCACGAGCATGCAGCTCGCGAAGCCGTGGAACACCTCGGCGGCGATCACCGGCACGATCGTCGGGCTCGACGCGAGCAGCACCGCGGACAGGATGATGGCCGCGATCGCCCACGCGGCCGCGCCTTTCTTGTTCTTCAGCGCATCGACGGCCGCGCCGCCCGGCACCTGGCTCACCATTGCGCTGATCGTGCCGATCGACAGCACCATGCCGATCTCGCCCTGCGTCCACTTGTGCGACGCGAGGTAGGACGCGATGAACGGACCGAACCCTGTTTGAACGTTTGCAACGAAGAAGTTGAGCCAGTCGAGGGACCGGAGACTGCGTGCGCTGACGGAATGCTTGATCGTCATCGGGTCGCGCTCGCAGACGAAGCCGGTGCCGGGGCAACGGGCGGGAAAACCGCGACGATCGGCTTGTCGGCCGCGTAGGGCGGCGACGCCTTGATCTGTGCGTCGTTCAGGTCGAGCTGCGGGCGCAGCGCCTTGTCGCGCATGACGAAGCGCAGCGCGCCCCAGCTCGCGGCGATCGAACGGCGGTCGGTATTGACGAGGCCGCCGAGGTCGAGCACGACCGCCTGCGGCTGCGATGCGCGGTCGATCAGCACGTCGACGATCCGGCCGATCTTCGTGCCGTTCGGGCGCTCGACGTCGCTGTCGAGCATCGGCAGCCGCGTCGCGGGCGAGGCGGCTGCCGAACCGGACAGCGGCACGGCCTTGGGCCGCGCGGCCGGCGGCAGGTCGCCCGACGGCACGTCGAGCACGATTGGCTCCTGTTTGCCGCCCGGCGTGAAGCGGAACACGTTCCACGGGAAGATGACCTTGCGGTCGCCCACGCCCATGAAGCCCTGCAGGTTCACGATCATCTCGCGCGGCTTGCCGCTCGCGTCGGTCACCATGTCGACTGCGCGGCCGATCACCTTGCCGTTGCGGCGCGCGACTTCGCTGTCGAGCAGCGCATGGATCTGGGTGCGGTCGAGCGGGCGCGTCGCGACGATCGGCGGCGGAGGCGGCGGGGGCGGTGTCGGCGATTCGGGGCGTTGCACGGGCTTCGGCCGCGTGACTTCGCGGTGCGGCTTCTTCGGCGCTTCCGGTTCCTCCGGGTGCGTCGGCGCGGGCACGGGCGGCATCGTCAGCGGTTCGCCGGCGGTTTCCTCGACGGGCTCGACGAGCGCCTCGCTGATCGGCGCGGGCGGATTCTGCACCGGCAGCAGCCCGCAGCCGGACAGCAGCGTGGCGGCGGCGAGGATCAGGAAAACCGTCGAGGACGGCAACGACTTGCTGCGGGATGCGGGAAACGGAAGTCCGCCGCTCATTGACACTCACTCCATGGGTCGGGGGCGGCCCGGAGGCACGCGGCTGGCGATGGAAGGCGGGTGCGGGCGGCGCACCACGCGAGGTGAGATTTTAACGTGTCTTGCTTTCAGGTCCGATTTCGATGGCTGGCTGGAGGCGGACTGTCGGGAAAAGGAAGGGATCGCGGGGTGGGGAAGGGGGGATGCCGCTAAGGCCAAGGCTAAGGCTAAGGCTAAGGCTAAGGCTAAGGCTAAGGCTAAGGCTAAGGCTAAGGCTAAGGCTAAGGCTAAGGCTAAGGCTAAGGCGCCCGATCGTCTGCGACGATGCGGGCGCCGTGCCGGCCTGCCGCTTACTTGACCAGCGCGCCGAGCGTCGTCGTCACGGGGGCGAGCACGCCGCCGCCCGTTTTCGAGAGCGCACCGGTGCCGCTGCCGCCCGTCAGCCCCGCGACGGGCGAGCCGCCGGCTGCGCCCGACACCGCTCCCGTCACGGTGCCGACCGCCGACGTGAGCGCACCTGCCGGGTTGCTGCCGCCCGTCGCGCCGCCGAGGGCGCCGGTCGACAAGAGCCCCGTGACCGGCGCGAGTGGGCTCGTCGTGGCGCCGCCACCGCCCAGCAGCGCCGTGCCGGCGGTGGCCACCGTGTTGCCGGTCGCGGTCACGACGTTGCCGACGCCGGTCGTCACCGGATTCCCGCCGGTTTTCGCGATCGTCGTGCCGGCGTTCGCGACGCCGTTGCCGACCGTCGTCACGAGGTTCGTGAGCGGTGCGCCGAGCGGCGTGCTCGACGCGACGGTCTGCGTGACCGACCCGGCCTGCGTCGTAATCGGCGTGATCGCCGAGCTGGCGGCGCCCGTGACCTGCGCGACGGGGCCGGTCGACAACTGCGTGCCGAGCGTCGCACCGCCGCCCGCGATCGTGTTGCCGAGCATCGTGACCGCGCCGCCGACCGGCGACGTGACGGGCGCGAGCGGCGCCAGCGCCGAACCGCTGGCACCGAGGCTCGACACGACGCCGCCGGCCGCCGCGACCGCGTTGCCGAGGTTCGTGACCACGCCGCCGGTGCTCGCGACCGTCGTGCCGACCGGGTTCGACGATGCGCCGAGCTGGCCGAGCCCCGAGCCGAGGCCGGTGCCGAGCGTCGTGACGGCCGCGCCGGCATCCTGCACGACCGTGCCGAGACCTTGCGTGGTCGACGCATTGGCGCCGGGCACCGACTGGCCCGCGATCGTCGTGCCGACGCTCGATACCGCTCCGCCCGCGGCCGTCACGATGTTGCTGGACGAGTCGATCGTCTGGCCGAGCGCATTGGCGGATGCGCCGCTGCCCGCCGAGCCGGTGCCCGAGCCGCTGCCGCTGCCCGTGCTGCCGACGGTCGAGCCGCTGCCGGAACCGCTGCCCGAGCCGTTGCTCGTGCCGCCGGTCGTGGCGGTCGTGTCGCCCGAACCCGATCCTGCGCCGCCGGTGCCCTGGCTCAGCGAGCCGGAGCCGCCGCACGCGGACAGCGACACCAGCGCTGCGACGCCCGCCGCGATCATGATCATTCGGAGTCCTGCCTGATAGGTGGTCGGCGTATCCATGTCGTCCTCGTATTCGTTGGAGAGTAGGGTCAGGCGGCCTTCGCGTGCGTCAATGTGTCGCTGCGATGGGGAAGCGGCGGGCGCATCGTCGGTCGTCTCCCTGATTGACCTGTCGCCGTGTCGCGTTTTCGCCCGTACCGGAATCCGGAGCATCTGTCGGGCGAGCGATTTGCATTCTTTCGTCTTGCTTGCCGATCGCACCGCAAAACATCGGATTCCTGGCGATCAGAGTAGGTCTGCCGGCGCGAGCCGTCCTTTAAGCAACGTTAAATTGAAGTAAGCGTCCGATTCACTGCCGAAATCGGGGTAATCACCGTCGACGCGGCGGAAATCGTGTGCGTCGGTGCCGGTGGCGCGGATGTCGCGCGCTGGCGGGAGAGGATGGGAGGCGAGGCGGGGGGAGCGGGGCGGCGCCGGCCTCACCCGCCGTGGCGGCGGGCAGGCGCGGGCGCTGCGCGAGGGGCGTGAAGCCGGAAACTCAGGCTTCCGGGTACCACGCGTCGCTGAATTCGCTGACCTTGACGTCGGTCAGTTCCGGCCGTGCGGCCAGCCAGCCGCGCACGAGTTCGCGGTCGGCGTCGGTCGTCGTGCCGCGCGGCGCGCCGGAAATCACGTAAGCGCCGATGCCTTCGTCCGCCGACGCGACGGTCAGCAGCCCGTTCGCTTCGACGAAGTCGATGAACGCGTCGATCAGTTCGCCGCGCTCGAGGTCGGTCATTTCGTTGCGGTAATGCGCGGTGGCGTTGAACGCGAGTTCCTGGAATTCGCCGATATGGAGTTTCTTGCGCTGGCGGCGGTTGTGGCCTTGGCTCATGGTGTGTGGTGAATGCGAAAAGGGTGGGGTGAAAGGGCGGCGGCGGGTGCCGGCGCGACATGCGCGGGCGGCCCGGGCGCCGCATCGAAGCGCCGCGCGGCGATGCCGGCGGCGGATGGACGGAACGTTACATCAGCACGATATCGTACTGCTCCTGGCTCAGGTTCGATTCGACCTGCAGCGACACCGGCTTGCCGATGAAGTCGATCAGCATCGCGAGATGCTGCGACTCCTCGTCGAGGAACAGGTCGATCACCTGCTGCGCGGCGATCACGCGGAATTCGCGCGGGTTGAACTGCCGCGACTCGCGCAGGATCTCGCGCAGGATGTCGTAGCACACGGTGCGCGACGTCTTCACCTGGCCCTTGCCCTGGCAGGTCGGGCACGGTTCGCACAGCACGTGCGCGAGCGATTCGCGCGTGCGCTTGCGCGTCATCTCGACGAGCCCGAGCTGCGAGAACCCGTTGACGGTCACGCGCGTGCGGTCGCGCGACAGCGCCTTCTTCAACTCGGACAGCACCGCGTCGCGATGCTCGGCGTTCTCCATGTCGATGAAGTCGATGATGATGATCCCGCCGAGGTTGCGCAGCCGCAGCTGCCGCGCGATCGTATGCGCGGCCTCGAGGTTGGTCTTGAAGATCGTGTCGTCGAAGTTGCGCGCGCCGACGTAGCCGCCCGTGTTCACGTCGATCGTCGTCATCGCCTCGGTCTGGTCGATCATCAGGTAACCGCCCGACTTCAGGTCGACGCGGCGCGACAGCGCGCGCTGGATCTCCGTCTCGATGTTGTACAGGTCGAACAGCGGACGCTCGCCGGTGTAGTGGTGCAGCTTCGGGCTCACGGCCGGCGTGAATTCGCCCGCGAATTCCGACAGGCGCTGGTACGTCTCGCGCGAATCGACCTGGATGCGCGTCGTGTCGTCGTTCGCGAAATCGCGCAGCACGCGCTGCGCGAGATCGAGATCCTGGTACAGCAGGCTCGTCGCCGGCAGCCGCTGTGCCTGGGCGACGATCGTCGCCCACGTCTTGCGCAGGTACGTGACGTCGCCGGCGAGTTCGTCGGAGGTGGCATCCTCGGCGATCGTGCGCACGATGTAGCCGCCTTTCTCGTCCGGCGGGATCACGGCAGTCAGGCGCGCGCGCACGGCCTCGCGTTCGGCCTCGCTCTCGATCTTCTGCGAGATGCCGATATGCGGCTCCTGCGGCAGGTAGACGAGCGTGCGGCCCGCAATGCTGACCTGCGTCGACAGCCGCGCGCCCTTCGTGCCGATCGGATCCTTGATCACCTGGACCATCAGCGTCTGGCCTTCGAACACGATCTTCTCGATCGGCTGGTGCGGCGTGCCCGACTGCGGCTCGCCCGCGAGGCGCGGATGCCAGATGTCGGCGACGTGCAGGAACGCCGCGCGTTCGAGGCCGATGTCGATGAACGCCGACTGCATGCCGGGCAGCACGCGCACGACCTTGCCGAGATAGATGTTGCCGACCCGCCCGCGCGACAGCGTGCGCTCGACGTGAAGCTCCTGCACCGCGCCTTGCTGGACGAGTGCGACCCGCGTTTCCTGCGGCGTGAGGTTGATCAGGATTTCTTCGTTCATGGTGGGTTCAGAAGGCGACGCGCGCGGCACGCAGCAGCGCGGCAGTCTCAAAAAGGGGCAGACCCATGATACCTGAATGGGACCCGTCGATTCGCTCGATGAACTCGGCGGCGCGCCCCTGGATCGCGTATGCGCCGGCCTTGCCGAACGGCTCGCCCGATGCGACGTAGCGCGCGTACGCGTCGCGCGACGCGGCCGCGAAGCGCACCGACGAGCGCGACAGCGCGGGCGGCAGCAGTTCGCCGTCGGCATCGATCACGGCGACGGCGGTCAGCACCAAGTGTTCGCGGCCGGCGAGGCGCGTCAGCATCGCGAGCGCGTCGTCGGCGTCGGCCGGCTTGCCGAGGATCGCGCCGTCGATCGTGACGGTCGTATCGGCGACCAGCACCGGCGAGGCCGGCTTGCCGCTCGCGACGAGGCGTGCACGCGCAGCCTCGGCTTTGGCGATGGTCACGCGCCGCACGTACGCATCGGCGGCTTCGCCGGGCAGTTCGGCCTCGAGCGCTTCGGCATCCTCGTCGGGGCGCGGCAGCAGCAGCTCGAAGCGTACGCCGATCTGTTGCAGGAGCTCCTGGCGGCGCGGGCTTTGCGAAGCGAGGTAAAGGGTCGGGAAATGCGCGGGGGGCGTGCTGGACGGCATGGTGTCGTTATCTCGGTGTGCGCGCGTGGCGCGCGTCTCGAGGACGACACGTCATGCGCGGTGGTAGGGGTGATTCTGCGTGATGCTCCACGCCCGGTAAAGCTGTTCGGCGAGCAGCACGCGCACCATCCCGTGCGGCAGCGTCATGCTCGAGATGCGCAGCAGCGTGTCGGCGCGTGCTTTCAGTTCGGGATCGAGCCCGTCGGCGCCGCCGATCACGAACGCGACGTCGCGGCCGTCCTGCTGCCAGCCGGGCAGCGCCTGCGCGAGCTGCATCGTGGTCCAGTCGCGGCCGCGCTCGTCGAGCGCGACGAGGCGAGCGCCCTTCGGCAGCGCGGCCTCGATCTTCTGCCGCTCGGCCGCCATCACGCTCTCGGCGCTGCGACCGCCCGAACGCAGTTCAGGCTTGATCTCGCGCAACTCGATGCGCAGCTCGGGCGGCATCCGCTTCGTGTATTCGTCGAAGCCGGATGCGATCCAGCCCGGCATCTTGTGGCCGACCGCAAGGATGAAAAGCTTCATCGGAAGACGCTTGACGACTCGGGGCTCAACGGCGGCGGGCGGCCGTCTTGCGCGCCGGGCGGGCGGGCGCGGCTTCCTCTTCTTCTTCGTCGTCGCCTTCGCTGGCCTGGGCGAAGCCGTTGCCCTTGCCGCCGCCGAGCTTCATCCGTACGGGCTTGTCGCCCCAGATTTCCTCGAGGTTGTAGTACTGGCGCAGGGCCGGTTGCAGGATGTGCACGATTGCGTCGCCGCAGTCGACGAGCACCCATTCGCCGGTGTCTTCGCCTTCCGAGCTGACGATGTCGCCGCCGGCTTCCTTGACCTTGTCACGCACGCTCGACGCGAGCGCCTTGGTCTGGCGGTTGGAGGTGCCCGAAGCGACGACCACGCGGTCGAACAGTTCGGTCAGGTGGCTGGTGTTGAACACCTTGATGTCTTGCGCCTTGACGTCTTCGAGGGCGTCGACGATCACGCGCTGCAGTTTGCGAATATCCATGGATTCAGGAATGGTAGAGGCGATGTTGAAGAATATAGGCCCATACGGCGGCCGGCACATGCTCGGCCGATGCGTCGGGCATTTGCGCATGGCGCGCGATGCATTCGCGCAGGTGGGCGCGGATGTCGGTCGCGGCAATGTCGAACGAAAGGGTCGTATCGATCAGCAGGTGGCCTGCCGGCGTGGCCTTGAGCACGTCGGCGCCGGCCTGCCGCGCGGCGATTTCCTGCGCGACGTCCGGCGGCGCCGCGCCGAGGTCGAAACCCGGGCGCGTCGCCACGCAGATGTGCGCGTAGTCGAACAGCGTGCGCCAGTCGCGCCACGTGTCGAGGCGCACGAGCTGGTCGGCGCCGATCAGCAGCGACAGCGATGCGCCCGGGCCGATCCGCTCGCGCCAGCGCGCGAGCGTCTCGACCGTGTAGGTCGGGCCGGCGTGCTCGATCTCGTCGGTGGCGACGGTCACGGTCACGCCCGGCACGGACAGCGATCCGGCGGCCGCGCGCGTCATCGCGAGCCGATGCTCGGCGGCCGACACGTCGCGCTTCTGGTACGGCTGCCCGGCGGGCAGCAGCACGAGTTCGGTCAGGCCGAGCAGCTCGGCGAACCGGCGCGCGAGCGCGAGATGGCCGTCGTGGATCGGGTCGAAAGTGCCGCCCAGCAAGCCGATACGACGCGGCAGCGGGGCGGGGCGGGCAGTGGTGTCCAGAAACGCGTCCTTTGCTTGAAACAGGGTCAGACCCAGTCGCGCGGCACGATGAAGTCGCTGTACAGGCGCGCTTCCGGCGAGCCCGGCTCGGGCTGCCAGTTGTAGCGCCAGTTCGCGACCGGCGGCATCGACATCAGGATCGACTCGGTCCGGCCGCCGCTTTGCAGGCCGAACAGCGTGCCGCGATCGAACACGAGGTTGAATTCGACGTAGCGGCCGCGGCGGTACGCCTGGAAGTCGCGCTCGCGCTCGCCGTACGGCAGCTCGGCGCGCCGCTCGACGATCGGCAGGTAGGCTTGCAGGAACGCGTCGCCGACGCTTTGCATCATGTCAAACGAGCGTTCGAAACCGGGCTCCGAGAAATCGTCGAAGAAGATCCCGCCGATGCCGCGCATCTCGTTGCGGTGCTTCAGGAAGAAATACTCGTCGCACCACTTCTTGAAGCGCGGGTAGAGCTCGACGCCGAACGGGTCGAGCGCATCCTTGCAGGTCTGGTGGAAATGCCGGGCGTCGTCCTCGAAACCGTAAACCGGTGTCAGATCCATGCCGCCGCCGAACCAGAACACGGGCTCCTCGCCCGGTTTCGTCGCGATCAGCATCCGCACGTTCATGTGTACGGTCGGGCAGTACGGATTGCGCGGGTGCAGCACCAGCGACACACCGAGCGCCTCGAAGCCGCGGCCCGCGAGCTGCGGGCGCGCCGCGCTCGCCGACGGCGGCAGCGCATCGCCCGCGACGTCGGAAAAGCCGATCCCCGCGCGTTCGAACACGCGGCCGCCTTCGAGAATCCGCGTGCAGCCGCCGCCGCGCAGGCGTTCGGCCGGCCCGCGTTGCCATGCGTCGGTCGCGAGCGGCGTACCGTCGAGCGCGCCGAGCGCGTCGGCGATGCGTGTCTGCAGGCCCTGGAGGTACGTGCGCACGCGCGCCACGTCGTAGGTCGAATCGGTCATGTCTGGACTGGGTGCCCCCGCCCGAAGCGGGGGCCGTAAAAAAGGCTTCTGCCGGGCATTCTAACGAACCCCGGCAGAGGGGCCGCCGCCGCGCGCGGGCGGGGCGGCAATTGCAACGTCACGCGCTCTTGCGGTTGAGTGCGCGGAAGCCGATGTCGCGGCGGTACTGCATGCCTTCGAAATTGATCTGGTTGATCGTCTCGTACGCATGCTGTTGCGCTTCGCGCACCGAATCGGCGAGGCCGACCACGCACAGCACGCGGCCGCCGGACGTCGTCAGCTTGTCGCCGTCGAGCGTCGTGCCTGCATGGAACGTGACGGCCTGTTCGGTCTCGGCCGGGATCCCGTTGATGCGGTCGCCCTTGCGCGGCGCGTCCGGATAACCGTGCGCGGCCAGCACGACGCCCAGCGCGGTGCGGCGGTCCCAGTCGAGCTCGACCGTGTCGAGCGTGCCCGCGATCGCCTGCTCGACGACCTTCGAGAAATCGCTCTTCAGGCGCGCCATGATCGGCTGCGTTTCCGGGTCGCCCATCCGGCAGTTGAACTCGAGCGTGCGCGGATTGCCTTCCTTGTCGATCATCAGGCCCGCATACAGGAAGCCCGTGAAGCGGATGCCGTCCTTCTCCATCCCGCGCACGGTCGGCATGATGATCTCGCGCATCACGCGTGCGTGCATCTGCGGCGTGACGATCGGCGCGGGCGAATACGCACCCATGCCGCCGGTGTTCGGGCCGCGGTCTTCATCCAGCAGGCGCTTGTGGTCCTGGCTGGACGCCAGCGCCAGCGCGTGCTTGCCGTCGACCATCACGATGAAGCTCGCTTCCTCGCCGTCGAGGAATTCCTCGATCACGACACGCGCGCCGGCGTCGCCGAGCTTGTTACCCGACAGCATCATGTCGACGGCTTCGTGCGCTTCTTCCAGCGTCATCGCGAC
The DNA here is from genome assembly GCF_002223045.2 of Burkholderia sp. HI4860. Taxonomy (NCBI): domain Bacteria; kingdom Pseudomonadati; phylum Pseudomonadota; class Betaproteobacteria; order Burkholderiales; family Burkholderiaceae; genus Burkholderia; species Burkholderia sp. HI4860. The sequence continues at coordinate 2,878,179 of NZ_NKFO02000003.1, forward strand.
GACGACGCCCTTGCCCGCCGCGAGGCCGTCGGCCTTCACGACGATCGGCGCACCTTTCGCGTCGATGTACGCGTGCGCGGCGGCGACGTCGGAGAACGTTTCGTACTCGGCGGTCGGGATGCCGTGGCGCTTCATGAACGCCTTCGCGAAATCCTTCGAGCTCTCGAGCTGCGCGGCTTCGCGGGTCGGGCCGAAGACCTTCAGCCCACGCGCGCGGAACAGGTTGACGATGCCGGCCGCGAGCGGCGCTTCCGGCCCGACGAGCGTGAACGCGACGCCTTCGCGCTCCGCGAAATCGGCGAGTTCGTCGAGCGCCGTGATGTCGACGTTCTTCAGGCGCTCGTCCTGCGCCGTGCCGCCATTGCCGGGCGCGACGTAGACCATCTGGACGCGCGGCGACTGCGCGAGCTTCCACGCCAGCGCATGTTCGCGGCCGCCGGAACCGACGACGAGTAGTTTCATGGGATTCCCCGCAGACTAGAAAACAGGGCGGCCGGCACGCTCAGGCGCGCCGGCCGCGGATTCGGTCGGGCCGCCGCCGCGACAGGAACACGGCGGCCGGCACCTCATTCCTCGACGATGACGGCGTTCGTATACACGTCCTGCACGTCGTCGAGGTTCTCGAGCGCGTCGAGGAGCTTCTGCATCTTCACCGCGTCGTCGCCGGTGAATTCGACTTCGTTCTGCGGCTTCATCGTCACTTCGGCGAGCTCGGCCTTGAAGCCGCCGGCTTCGAGCGCGTCCTTCACCGCCGAGAATGCCTGCCAGTCGCACAGCACTTCGATCGAACCGTCGTCGTTCGTGTTCACGTCGTTCGCGCCGGCTTCGAGCGCGGCTTCCATCAGCGCGTCTTCCGACGTGCCCGGTGCGAACAGGAACTGGCCGACGTGATCGAACATGAACGCGACCGAGCCGTCGGTGCCCATGTTGCCGCCGAACTTCGAGAACGCATGGCGGACTTCCGCGACCGTGCGGGTGCGGTTGTCGGTCAGCGTGTCGACGATGATCGCCGCGCCGCTGATGCCGTAGCCTTCGTAGCGGATTTCCTCGTAGTTCGCGCCATCCGCGCCGCCGACGCCGCGATCGATCGCGCGCTTGACGTTGTCCTTCGGCATGTTCGCGTCGGCCGCCTTGTCGACCGCCAGACGCAGGCGCGGGTTCGAGTTGACGTCACCGCCGCCGAGGCGCGCCGCGACCTGGATTTCCTTGATCAGGCGGGTCCAGATCTTGCCGCGCTTCGCGTCGGCCGCTGCCTTCTTATGCTTGATGTTGGCCCATTTCGAATGACCAGCCATACCTTTCTCCGTGCCCGGGCGCACAGCGCGGGCGATTGTTTCAGTGTGTCGTTGAATCGGCGGCCGTGTCGGCGGGCATGAAGCCGCGGGGCCGCGCGTGTCGAGTGGATCGAGATTTTATCACGCGGCGACCGCCGGATCGGGGCCGCCGCGCATGGCCGGACGGCCAGGAGGGCCGCCGCGGGCCGGGCCGCGCGCCGCGCGGCCGTACCGGGGCTCAGTTCTTGGTGCCGAACAGGCGGTCGCCCGCGTCGCCGAGGCCCGGCACGATGTACGCATGCTCGTTCAGGTGCGAATCGAGCGACGCGACGAACAGCTTCACGTCCGGGTGCGCGTCCTGGAACACCTGCACGCCTTCGGGCGCGGCGACCAGCGCGACGAACATGATGTTCGCGGCCGGCACGTTGCGGCGCTTCAGCACGTCGACCGCGTGCACGGCCGAGTAGCCGGTCGCGACCATCGGGTCGCACAGGATGAAGATGCGGTCTTCCAGATCCGGCAGGCGCACCAGGTATTCGACCGGGCGATGGTCGTCGGCGCGGTACACGCCGATGTGGCCGACGCGGGCGGACGGGACCAGGTCGAGCAGGCCGTCCGACATCCCGATGCCCGCGCGCAGCACCGGCACGATCGCCAGCTTCTTGCCCGCGATCACCGGCGCGTCCACCTCGACGAGCGGGGTTTCGACCCGCTTGGTCGTGATCGGCAGGTTGCGGGTGATCTCATAGCCCATCAGCAGCGTGATTTCGCGCAGCAGCTCGCGGAACGTGCGCGTGGACGTGTCCTTGTCGCGCATGTGCGTGAGCTTGTGCTGGATCAGCGGGTGATCGGTGATGAAGAGATTCGGGAAACGGCTGTCCTGTTTCATGACGGGGGCGCCTTGGCGGCAAAAGAGGATCGGGGGCGGTGGCGGACGCAAGCCGGCCGCGCGCTTATGCCCGCAATTTTACCAAGGCGCGCCGCATGATCCGGATAATATCGACGTCTCACGACAATCCGCGCGCCCGTGCCCGCCCGATTGCCCGCCTGACCCGTCCGGGGTCCGTGCGCCGGCGTGATCGGGCCGAGCCGGCGCGTGTCGCCACCAAGGAATCGACGATGGATCTCGGCATCGAAGGAAAGACCGCGCTGGTGTGCGCGGCAAGCAAGGGGCTCGGTCGCGGCTGCGCGGAAGCGCTGGCCGCCGAGGGCGTGAACCTCGTGATCGTCGCGCGCACGCGCGCCACGCTGGAGGAAACCGCGGAGGAGATCCGCGCCGGCGCGAACGTGTCGGTGACCGCGGTCGCCTGCGACATCACGACGCCGGACGGGCGCGCGGCCGCGCTCGCCGCGTGCCCGCAGCCGGACATTCTCGTGACGAATGCCGGCGGCCCGCCGCCCGGCGACTTCCGCGACTTCTCGCACGACGACTGGATCCGCGCGCTCGAAGCGAACATGCTGACGCCGATCGAGTTGATCCGCGCGACCGTCGACGGGATGATCGCGCGCGGCTTCGGCCGGATCGTCAACATCACGAGCTCGGCCGTGAAGGCGCCGATCGACGTGCTCGCGCTGTCGAACGGCGCGCGCTCGGGGCTGACCGGCTTCGTCGCGGGGCTGTCGCGCAAGGTCGCGGGGCAGGGCGTGACGATCAACAACCTGCTGCCGGGCCTGTTCGACACCGACCGGATCGCGACCACGCTCGCCGCGTCGGCGAAGGCGCAGGGTGTGAGCGTCGACGAGATGCGCGCGCGGCGCACGAAGGACATCCCGGCCGGCCGCCTCGGCACCCGTGCGGAATTCGGCGCGGCGTGTGCGTTCCTGTGCAGCGTGCACGCCGGCTACATCACCGGGCAGAACTGGCTGCTCGACGGCGGCTCGTATCCGGGCACGTTCTGACGCGCGCACCGCCTTTCACGACAACCACCTGACACGAAGGATCTGGAGATGAGCAAACCCCGCATCGCATTGATTGCGCACGACGCGAAGAAGGACGAGATCGTCGCGCTCGCGGGCGAATTCCGCACGACGCTCGCGCAATGCCGGCTGGTGGCGACCGGCACGACGGGCGGCCGCATCGCGGACGCGCACGGGCTCGAGGTCGAGCGCAAGCTGTCGGGGCCGCTCGGCGGCGACCTGCAGATCGGTGCGGAACTGGCCGACGGCCGCATCGACATCGTCGTGTTCCTGCGCGACCCGATGACCGCGCAGCCGCACGACCCCGACATCACCGCGCTCGTGCGTGCCTGCGACGTGCACGACGTACCGGTCGCGACCAACGTCGCCACCGCGCGGATGCTGCTCGACGATCTGGCGCGCAACATGCAGGACGTCTGCTGAGGGCGGCCCGCGCCCGATTGCCCCTGCTGACGGCAGGGCCATGCACGGATGGCCGCGGCGCGCGAGAATCGTGCGTCGCGACGCGCGCCTGCCGCCCGGTACCCGCATGAGGCCGGGCTCCGCGGATCGGCGACCCGGATTTTTCCCTGACCGAATCAGAAACGAGGAGCGAAACGATGCCGAAAGCAATCCGATACGACCAGCCGGGCGGCCCGGACGTGATGAAGTGGGTCGATGTCGAGGTCGGCGAACCGAAGGCAGGTGAAGTCCGCATCCGGCAGCACGCGGTCGGTCTCAACTACATCGACGTCTATTTCCGCACCGGCCTTTATCCGCAAGCGCTGCCCGGCGGTCTCGGGATGGAGGCGGCGGGCGAGGTGACGGCCGTCGGCGAAGGCGTGACGACGTTCAAGGCGGGCGACCGCGTCGCGTACGTCGGGCAGCCGCCGGGCGCCTACGCGCAGGAACGCGTGATGCCGGCCGAGCGGCTCGTGAAGCTGCCGGACGGCATCAGCTACGACGACGCGGCGTCGGTGATGCTGCAGGGCCTGACCGCGCACTACCTGCTGCGCCGCACGTATCCGGTGAAGGCCGGCGACACGATCCTGATCCACGCGGCGGCCGGCGGTGTCGGCCTCCTGGTGTGCCAGTGGGCGAAGGCGCTCGGCGCGACCGTGATCGGGACGGTCGGCTCCGACGAGAAGGCCGCACTCGCGAAGGCGCACGGCTGCGACCATCCGGTCGTCTACACGCGCGAGAACTTCACGCAGCGCGTGAAGGAGATCACGAACGGCGCAGGCGTGCCGGTCGTCTACGACTCGATCGGCAAGGACACTTACATCGGCTCGCTCGATAGCCTTGCGCCGCTCGGCTATTTCGTCAGCTTCGGCAACGCGTCGGGCCCGCTGCCGCCGATCGACTCGAAGGAATTCTCGTCGCGCGGCTCGCTGTTCTTTACGCGCCCCACGCTGTTCTCGTACATCGCGAAGCGCGCCGATCTCGAAGCCGCGGCCGCCGAGCTGTTCGACGTGATCCTGTCGGGCAAGGTGAAGACGAGCATCAACCAGCGCTACCCGCTCGCGGAAGTCGGCCGCGCGCATGAAGATCTCGAAGCGCGCAAGACCACCGGCTCGACGATCCTCGTTCCCTGACCTGTCTCCCCGTGCCGGCGCGATGCCGGCACGCGCTTGTCCGGGCGGCGCCACGGCGCCGTCCGCCCCGCCTCCCGCCATCCTCCACCCAAATTCCACGTTTACGCGTTTTTTATACGCGCCCCGATACCTTTGACCCGTCCTTTACGTGCGTTCCCATAAGGTTCTAGTCGTCTGATTTCGACGATGGAGAACAGAAAAATGGATGGGGTATTTATCGGCGCACTGGTGCTCTTCACCGCGCTGATCCTCGGTTTGATTGCCGGTTGCGACAAGCTCGTGCAATACGGTCGCGGGGGGCGAGCATGACCTGGATGCTTTGGCTGGCGGGCGCCTCGACGGCCCTGCTGTTCGCGTATCTCGTCTTTGCGCTGCTGCGCGCGGAGGACATCGAATGAACGCGAACAATCTCTTTCAGACGCTGCTCTTCATCGTCGTGCTGCTGGCGGCGGCCGTTCCGGTCGCGCGCTATCTGTCCGCGGTGATGGACGGCAGTTCGCGCGTTGTGCGCGTGTTCGGGCCGCTCGAGCGCGCGCTGTACCGCATCGCGGGCGTCGACGCCGGCAGCGAGATGAACTGGAAGCAGTACGCGGTCGCGACGATCGCGTTCAACGCGCTCGGCGCGCTGTTCCTCTACGGCCTGCTGCGCCTGCAGGGCTTCCTGCCCGGCAACCCGCAGCAGTTCGGTGCGATGACGGTCGACGGCGCGTTCAACACGGCCGTCAGCTTCGTCACCAACACGAACTGGCAGGACTACACGCCCGAGCAGACCGTCAGCTACCTGACGCAGATGCTCGGCCTGACCGTGCAGAACTTCCTGTCGGCGGCAACCGGCATCGTCGTCGTGATCGCGCTGATCCGCGGTTTCGCACGTCATACCGCGCAGACCATCGGGAACTTCTGGGTCGACCTCACGCGCGTGACGATGTACGTGCTCGTGCCGATGTCGATGATCCTCGCCGCGCTGCTGATGAGCCAGGGCGTGATCCAGAACATGAAGTCGTACCAGGACGTGCCGGTGCTGCAGGCGAGCACCTACGCCGCGCCGAAGCTCGACGCGCAGGGCAATCCGGTGAAGGACGACAAGGGCAACCCGGTGACGGTGCCGACCCCGCTCACGAAACAGACGCTCGCGATGGGCCCGGTGGCGTCGCAGGAAGCGATCAAGATGCTCGGCACCAACGGTGGCGGCTTCTTCAACGCGAACTCCGCGCACCCGTACGAAAACCCGACGCCGTTCGCGAACTTCCTGCAGATCTTCGCGATCCTGATCATCCCGGCCGCGCTGTGCCTCGTGTTCGGCCGCATGATCGGCGACCGCCGGCAGGGCATCGCCGTGCTCGCGGCGATGACGGTCGCGTTCGTGATCGCGATCGGCTTCGAGGTGAGCGCCGAGCAGGCCGGCAACCCGACGCTCGCCGCGCTGCACGTCGACCAGTCGACGAGCGCGCTGCAGCCGGGCGGCAACATGGAAGGCAAGGAAACGCGCTTCGGTATCGCGCAGACCGGCATCTTCACGGTCGCGACCACGGCCGCGTCGTGCGGCGCCGTCGACACGATGCACGATTCGCTGACGCCGCTCGGCGGCCTCGTGCCGATGCTGTTGATGCAGCTCGGTGAAGTGATCTACGGCGGGGTCGGCTCGGGTCTCTACGGGATGCTCGTGTTCGCGCTGCTCGCGGTGTTCGTCGCCGGCCTGATGATTGGCCGCACGCCGGAATACGTCGGCAAGAAGATCGAGTCGTACGAGATGAAGATGGTGTCGATCGTCGTGCTGCTCACGCCGCTGCTGGTGCTGGTCGGCACGTCGATCGCCGTGCTCGCCGACGCGGGCAAGGCCGGCATCGCGAATCCGGGGCCGCACGGCTTCTCGGAAATCCTGTACGCGTTCAGCTCGGCCGCCAACAACAACGGCAGCGCGTTCGCGGGCCTGACGGTCGGCACGCCGTTCTACAACTGGACGACCGCGATCGCGATGTGGTTCGGCCGCTTCGGCACGATCGTGCCGGTGCTGGCGATCGCCGGCTCGCTCGCCGCGAAGAAGCGCATCGCGGCGACGAGCGGCACGCTGCCGACGCACGGTCCGCTGTTCGTCGTGCTGCTGCTCGGCACCGTGCTGCTGGTGGGCGCGCTGACCTACGTGCCGGCGCTCGCGCTCGGCCCGGGCGTCGAGCACCTGATGATGTGGCTGGGCGCGTGATGCGCGCCCATATGGCGACACATTGAAAAGACTGAAGAGATTGAAGAGATCGCAATGACTCAACATTCCGCAACACGGTCCATGTTCGATCCGGCGCTGCTGCGCCCGGCGATCGTGGACTCGTTCAAGAAACTCACGCCGCGCACGCAGTTCCGCAACCCGGTGATGTTCTGCGTGTACGTCGGCAGCATCCTGACCACGATCCTGTGGATCGCGGCGCTCGCCGGCCAGGCCGAGGCGCCCGCGGGCTTCATCCTCGCGATCGCGCTGTGGCTGTGGTTCACCGTGCTGTTCGCGAACTTCGCCGAAGCGCTCGCCGAAGGGCGCTCGAAGGCGCAGGCCGCGTCGCTGCGCAGCGCGAAGAAAGACGTGATGGCGAAGAAGCTCAACGAGCCGCATCCGAAGTCGCCGATCCGCATCACGACCGCGACCGAGCTGCGTAAAGGCGACGTCGTGCTGGTCGAGGCCGGCGACGTGATCCCGGCCGACGGCGAGGTGGTCGATGGCGTCGCGTCGGTCGACGAGTCGGCGATCACCGGCGAATCCGCGCCGGTGATCCGCGAATCGGGCGGCGACTTCTCGTCGGTCACGGGCGGCACGCGCGTGCTGTCGGACTGGATCGTCGTCAAGGTCACCGCGAACCCGGGCGAGGCGTTCCTCGACCGGATGATCGCGATGGTCGAAGGCGCGAAGCGCAAGAAGACGCCGAACGAGATCGCGCTGACGATCCTGCTCGTCGCGCTGACGATCGTGATGCTGCTCGCCACCGCCACGCTGCTGCCGTTCTCGATGTTCTCGGTCGAAGCGATGAAGGCCGGCCACGTGGTGACGATCACCGCGCTCGTCGCGCTGCTCGTCTGCCTGATCCCGACGACGATCGGCGGCCTGCTGTCCGCGATCGGCGTGGCCGGGATGAGCCGGATGATGCAGGCCAACGTGATCGCGACGTCGGGCCGCGCGGTGGAAGCCGCCGGTGACGTGGACGTGCTGCTGCTCGACAAGACCGGCACGATCACGCTCGGCAACCGCCAGGCGTCGACGTTCGTGCCGGCGCCGGGCGTGACCGAGGAAGCGCTGGCCGATGCCGCGCAACTGTCGTCGCTCGCCGACGAAACGCCGGAAGGCCGCAGCATCGTCGTGCTCGCGAAGGAGCGCTTCAACATTCGCCAGCGCGACATGGGGCAACTGCACGCGACGTTCATCGGCTTCTCCGCGCAGACGCGGATGAGCGGCGTCGACCTGCCGTGCCGTGAAATCCGCAAGGGTGCGGCCGACGCGATCCGCAACTACGTCGAGACGCATGGCAGCCGCTTCCCGGAAGAAGTGCGCCGTGCGGTCGACGAAGTCGCGCGCCGCGGCAGCACGCCGCTCGTCGTGGCCGACCTGCATGAAGGGGCGGCCCGCGTGCTCGGCGTGATCGAGCTGAAGGACATCGTGAAGGGCGGCATCAAGGAGCGCTTCGCGGAACTGCGCAAGATGGGCATCAAGACCGTGATGGTGACGGGCGACAACCGGCTGACGGCCGCGGCGATCGCGGCGGAAGCTGGCGTCGACGACTTCCTCGCGGAAGCGACGCCGGAAACCAAGCTCGCGACGATCCGCGAGCACCAGGCGGCAGGGCGCCTCGTCGCGATGACGGGCGACGGCACCAACGACGCGCCGGCGCTCGCGCAGGCCGACGTCGCCGTGGCGATGAACACCGGCACGCAGGCGGCGAAGGAAGCCGGCAACATGGTCGACCTCGACTCGAACCCGACGAAGCTGATCGAGATCGTCGAGATCGGCAAGCAGATGCTGATGACGCGCGGTTCGTTGACGACGTTCTCGATCGCGAACGACATCGCGAAGTACTTCGCGATCATCCCGGCCGCGTTCGTGACGACCTACCCGCAGCTGCGCGTGCTCGACATCATGCACCTGACGTCGCCGGCGTCGGCGATCCTGTCGGCGGTGATCTTCAACGCGCTGATCATCGTCGCGCTGATTCCGCTGGCGCTGAAGGGCGTCACGTACCGGCCGCTCGGCGCGGCGTCGCTCCTGCGCCGCAACCTGCTGGTGTACGGCCTCGGCGGCGTGCTGCTGCCGTTCCCGTTCATCAAGCTGATCGACATGACGCTCGCTGCACTCGGCTGGGCCTGAGCCGGCCGTATTTGAAGGAAACATCATGAAAACGTTGATTCGTCCGCTCGTCGTGCTCTTTGTCGTCCTGACTGCCGTGACGGGGCTCGCCTACCCGGCCGTGATGACCGTGTTCGGCCAGGCCGTGTTCCCGTCGCAGGCGAACGGCAGCCTGATCGAGAAGGACGGCAAGGCGGTCGGCTCCTCGCTGATCGGCCAGCCGTTCGATGCGCCGAAGTACTTCTGGGGCCGCCTGTCGGCCACGACGCCGATGCCGTACAACGCGACCGGCTCCGGCGGCTCGAACCTCGGCCCGCTGAACCCGTCGCTTGCCGACCAGGTGAAGGGGCGCATCGCCGCGCTGCGCGACGCGGGCACCGACATGTCGAAGCCCGTGCCGGTCGACCTCGTGACGGCGTCGGCCAGCGGCCTCGATCCGGAAATCACGCCGGCCGCCGCCGCGTACCAGGTCGAGCGCGTCGCGAAGGCACGCAACCTGGCGCCCGACGCGGTCGCGCAGCTCGTCGCCGCGAACACGAAGGGCCGCCAGTTCGGCGTGTTCGGCGAACCGCGCGTGAACGTGTTGCAGCTGAACCTCGCGCTCGACGCGGCGCAGGCTGCGCACTGATCGCGCGTCCGGGTTTCCGGCGGCAACCGGCGTCCGGCGCGGTCCGATCCGCGCCGGACGCGTCTTTTCCCGACGGCGCATGCGCCGTCTTTGCCTTTTGCGGCGATTTGGAACAACAATGCTCGTACTCGCGCGCATCCGGGCGCTCCGCCTTTCTGACGCATGAATCGTCCCGATCCAGACCAACTCCTCGACAAGCTGCAGCGTGACGAAGAAAAACAGCGGCGCGGCCAGCTCAAGATCTTCTTCGGCGCATCGGCCGGTGTCGGCAAGACCTACGCGATGCTGCAGGCCGCGCGCCAGCGCCTGCAGGAAGGCGTCGACGTCGTCGTCGGCATCGTCGAGACCCACGGGCGCAGCGAGACCGCCGCGCTGCTCGACGGCCTCGACGTGCTGCCGCTCGCGCGCATCGAGTATCGCGGCCGCACGCTCGCCGAATTCGATCTCGACGGCGCGCTCGCGCGTGAGCCGCAACTGATCCTCGTCGACGAACTCGCCCACTCGAACGTGCAGGGCGCGCGGCACCTGAAGCGCTGGCAGGATGTGTACGAGCTGCTCGACGCGGGCATCGACGTCTACACGACCGTCAACGTCCAGCACCTCGAAAGCCTGAACGACGTGGTCGGCGCGATCACCGGCATCCGCGTGTGGGAGACGGTGCCCGACCGCGTGTTCGACGCGGCCGACGAAGTCACGCTCGTCGACCTGCCGGCCGAGGAGCTGCTCGAGCGGATGCGCGACGGCAAGGTCTATCTCGCGCAGCAGGCCGAGCGTGCGGTGCGCAATTTCTTCCGCAAGGGCAACCTGATCGCGCTGCGCGAACTGGCGCTGCGGCGTACGGCCGATCGCGTCGACGCGCAGATGCGCGAGTATCGCGCCGACCGCTCGATCCAGCGCATCTGGCAGGCCCGCGAGCGGCTGCTCGTGTGCGTTGGGCCGGGCCCCGAGGCGCCGACGCTCGTGCGGGCGGCCGCACGGCTCGCCGCGAGCCTGAAGGCCGACTGGATCGCCGTCTATGTCGAGACGCCGCGCCTGCAGCGGCTGCCCGATGCGCGACGGCAGCGCACGCTCGATGCGCTGAAGCTCGCGGCCGAGCTCGGCGCGGAGACGGCGACGCTCGCCGGCGCCGACGCGGTTGCCGCGCTGATCGGCTATGCGAAGGTGCGCAACGTGTCGAAGATCGTCGCGGGCGGCTCGCCGAAGGTCGGGCTCGTGCGCCGCTTCGTGCGGCCGTTCGGCGAGAAGCTTGCCGAGCGCGCGGGCGACGTCGACCTGATGCTGATCCGGGCGTCCGCGAGCGACGAGGCGCGCGCGGCACCGCTGGACGCAGGTGCGCGCGACTGGCGTGACGCGTTCGCGCAGTTCGGCACGCACCGTTCGCCGCCGCGGCACTACGTGTATGCGGCCGCGATCTGCGCGGCGATCACGGTCGTCGCGAGCCTCGTGTCCGAGCGGCTCGACCTCACGAACCTCGTGATGCTGTACCTGCTCGGCGTCGTGTTTTCGGCCGTGCGGCTCGGGCGCGGACCGGGCGTGCTGCAGTCGTTCCTGTCGGTGGCCGCGTTCGATTACTTCTTCGTGCCGCCGCGCATGTCGTTCTCGGTCAGCGACACGCAATACCTGCTGACCTTCTTCGGGATGCTGCTGACGTCGCTCGTGATCAGCCACCTGACGTCGACGCTGACGCGCCAGGCGAGCGTCGCGCAGCGCCGCGAGCGCCGCACCGGCGCGATCTACGCGATGGCGCGCGAGCTGGGCGCGGCGCTGACGACCGAGCAGATCGTCGAGATCGGCAGCCGTCACGTGGGCGAGGTGTTCCGCGCGCGCGTCGCGTTCCTGCTGCCCGACAGTGCGGACAAGGTGCGGCAGAAGATCGAGGAGCCCGATGCGGCCGTCACGCTGACGGGCGCCGATCTCGACAGCGACGTCGGCCAGTGGGTGTACGACCAGCAGAAGCCGGCCGGCCGCGGCACCGATACGTTGCCCGCGACGGCCGCGCTGTACCTGCCGCTGAAGGCGCCGATGCGTACGCGCGGCGTGCTCGCGGTCGCGTCGCGCGAGCCGCGCGAACTCGAGGTGCCGGAGCAGCAGCGGATGCTCGACGCGTTCGCCGCGCAGATCGCGCTCGCGCTCGAACGCGTGCACTACGTCGAGATCGCGCGCGACGCGCTCGTCAACATGGAGTCCGAGCGGCTGCGCAACTCGCTGTTGTCGGCGATCTCGCACGACCTGCGCACGCCGCTCACGACGATCGTCGGCTTCTCGTCGATGCTCGCGAACGGGCGCGCGGCCGCGCAGGGCGGCGACGCCGCGGCGGCCGAACGCTTTGCGCAGCGCGAGGGCGAACTCGTCGATGCGATCCACGACGAGGCGCTGCGGATGACGGGCATCGTCACGAACCTGCTCGACATGGCGCGGCTGCAGGCCGGCAGCCTGCAGTTGAAGCGCCAGTGGTCGCTGCTCGAGGAAACCGTCGGCGCCGCGCTCGCCGCCTGCAAGCGCGTGCTTGCGCGCCATCCGGCGCGCGTCGTGCTGCCGGCCGACCTGCCGCTCCTGCAGATGGACGCGGTGCTGATGGAGCGCCTGTTCACCAACCTGTTCGAGAACGCGGCGAAGTACACGCCGGCCGATACGCCGCTCGACATCGGCGCCGAGCGCGTGACCGACGACGGGCTGCCGTTCGTGCGCGTGCTCGTCGACGATTACGGTCCCGGCCTGCCGGCCGGGATGGAAACGCGGATTTTCGACAAGTTCACGCGCGGCGAGAAGGAATCGGCGACGCCGGGCATCGGCCTCGGCCTCGCGATCTGCCGCGCGATCGTCGAGGCGCACGGCGGTAAAATCGGCGCGTTCAACCGTACGGCACCCGACGGCCACGTGACGGGCGCGCGTTTCTGGTTCACGCTGCCGGTCGAGACACCGCCGGCCGCGCCTGCCGTACCCGACGACGAACCCGAAGTGCCGGGCGCGTCGTCCCCATCCGAATCATTGCCAGATCATGAGTGAACCCAGCCTGACCGTCGTCCTGATCGAGGACGAAAAGCAGATCCGCCGTTTCGTGCGCGCCGCGCTCGAGGAGGAGGACATCGCGGTGTTCGAGGCCGAGACGGGCAAGCAGGGGCTGATCGACGCGGCGACGCGCAAGCCCGATCTCGTGATCGTCGACCTCGGCCTGCCCGATACCGACGGCCTCGACGTGATCCGGGAGTTGCGCGGCTGGTCCGAGGTGCCGGTGATCGTGCTGTCCGCGCGCACGCAGGAAGAAGAGAAGGTCGCTGCGCTCGATGCGGGCGCCGACGATTACCTGACCAAGCCGTTCGGCGTGTCCGAACTGCGCGCGCGGATCCGTGCGCAACTGCGCCGGCGCAACCAGGGCGGCGCGAACGAGTCGCCGAAGGTGACCTTCGGCACCGTGACCGTCGATCTCGCGCTGCGCCAGGTGTGGCGCGACAACGAGATCGTGCATCTGACGCCGCTCGAATACCGGCTGCTCGCGACGCTCGTGCGGCACGCGGGACGCGTGCTCACGCACCGCCAGCTGCTGCGCGACGTGTGGGGGCCGTCGCACGTCGAAAGCCACCACTATCTGCGCATCTACATGGCGCACCTGCGCCAGAAGCTCGAGCGCGACCCGGCGCAGCCCGAGTACATCGTGACCGAGACGGGCGTCGGCTACCGGCTGGTCGGCGCCGCATGACGCACGGAGCCGGGGCGCAGCGGCGCCCGTGCGCGTGACGTCGCGTGCCGGCAGGGTTGCGCCGGCGCGACAGTCTCGCGGCCGGCGCGCGCGTTGCACACCCGGCGCTCATTCCCCGTTATCCTGACCGTTCCGCGAACGAAAACGAGGAGCGTGCAATGTCCGTCCGTCTGGTCGTCATCTGTGCGCTGGCGCTTGCCGCGTCTGGCGCGTTCGCCCAACCGCTGCCGCCCGGGCAGCAACCGTCGTCGCAGCAGCAGGCGATGGCCAATCCCGCGTCGGTCAATTGCGCCAAGCTCGGCGGCCGTCACACGACCCGCAACCTGTCGAGCGGGCAGGTCGGCATGTGCGTGTTCAAGGATGGCCGCGTGTGCGAGGAGTGGGCGCTGTACCGCGACGACCGCTGCGTCGCCGCCGTCACGCCGAAGCGCGTGTCGAACTGACCGGGCGCGGCGCGATCGCGCCCCTGATCGGCCGCGGCCGCGCGCCGTGTCCGTAAGCATCTTGTTATACTCGGCGCCGCCCGGGGACGACCCCGGGTCATTCGCTTCAACGGGGACGGCCCCATCCGATACGGAGTACGTCGAGATGGCGTGGGTATTGTTGTTCATTGCCGGTTTGCTGGAAGTGGCCTGGGCGGCCGGCATGAAATCGTCGGACGGCTTCACGAAGCTCGGCCCGTCGGTGTTTACGATCGTGACGGCGCTGGCCAGCTTCGGGCTGCTCGCGGTCGCGATGCGCCAGTTGCCGCTCGGCACCGCGTACGCGGTGTGGACGGGCATCGGTGCGGTTGGTGCGTTCGTGTTCGGCATCGTGATGATGGGCGAGGCGCTGAGCGTCGCGCGCGTCGCGAGCGCCGTGCTGATCGTCGCGGGGCTGATCGGCCTGAAGCTGTCGTCGGCTGCGTAACAATGGCACCCGGGCGCACATACCCGGTTGCCGCACCGCGGAATTGCGCCGGCCGTGCGCCTGGCCTGTCTATAATGGAACGCATTCGGGCCTGAATACCGTCGTGCTTCTCGCGGCACGCGGTGCCGGTCGCCACGCGCCGCGCGGCCGGTCTGTCCGACCCGATCCGATCAATCGGCAAAGCGCACGGAAAGTGCAAGGAGAGGGCCATGATCGAAGCCATTTCGCTCGGCGCGGGGCTCGCGTGGGCGAGCGGCCTGCGCCTGTACCTGACCGTGCTGATCGCCGGCGTGCTGGCGCGGTTCGGCTGGCTCCACCTGCCCGACACGCTGGCTGTCCTGATGTCGCCGTGGGTCATCGGCGCGGCGGCCGTGCTCACCGTCACCGAATTCCTTGCCGACAAGATCCCCGCGTTCGACTCGCTGTGGGATGCCGTGCACACCTTCATCCGCATTCCGGCCGGCGCCGTGCTCGCAGCCGGCGCGCTCGGCCATGCCGATCCGACCGTGCTCGCGGTCGCGGGGCTCGCCGGCGGCTCGCTCGCCGGTGCCGCGCACGTGGCGAAGGCCGGCACGCGCGCGATGATCAATCTGTCGCCGGAACCGATTTCGAACTGGATCGCGTCGTCGACCGAGGACGGCCTCGTGGTCGGTGGGCTCGCGCTCGCGTTCTTCGTTCCGCTCGCGTTCCTCGTGCTGCTTGCCGCCTTCATCGCGGCGTCCGCGTGGGCGCTCCCGCGCCTGTGGCGCGGTGTCTCGGGCGGCTTTCGCGGCATGGCGAACCACATGGTGTCGCGGCTCAACTCGATCGGGGGGAAGCGCGATTGAAGGGGCGGCAACACGCGGCGCAGCCGCCGGCCGGGCAACCCGGCCATGAGGTGAACGCGCATGCCGGCCGTTTCGGCCTGCGCGACCTGATCCACCAGGCCGCCCGCATGACCGCCCGCGACTGGCGCGCGGGCGAGCTGACGCTGCTCGTCCTTGCATTGGTGCTCGCGGTCGCGGCGCTGACGAGCGTCGGCTTCCTCGCCGACCGGTTGCGCCAGGGGCTCGAGCGCGACGCGCGCCAGATGCTCGGCGCCGATTTCGTCGTGCGGGCCGATCGTCCCGTCGATCCGTCGTTCGACCAGCAGGCCCGCGCGCTCGGCCTGCGTACCGCGACGACCGCCATCTTCCCGAGCATGATCGCGTCCGCCGTGGGCGGGCAGGCAACCGACGCGGCGCCGTCGCGCCTCGCGGCCGTGAAGGCCGTGTCGCCCGGGTATCCGTTGCGCGGCGCGGTCGAGATCCTGCCGGCCGGCGCGGCCACCGCGCAGAAGGCGGCTGCGATTCCCGCGCCCGGCACCGTATGGGCCGATCCGGCGCTGCTCGATGCGCTGCACCTGAAGGCGGGCGATACGGTGCGCGTCGGGCTGCGTACGTTCAAGGTCGCCGCGTCGATCTCCCGCGAGCTGGATCGCGGGTTTTCCTTCGTCAATTTCTCGCCGCGGCTGATGATGCGCGCGGACGAACTGGCCGCGACGGGTCTCACCGGCTATGGCAGCCGTGTCACGTACCGGCTGCTGGTTGCCGGCGACCAACAGGCCGTCGCGCGTTTCGAGGCGTATGCGCACGCACGTGTCGACGGCGGGAAGCTGCGCGGCGTCGGTCTCGAGTCGTTGCAGGAAGGCCAGCCGCAGGTGCGGCAGACGCTGGATCGCGCACGCCACTTCCTGACGCTCGTCGCGTTGCTCACCGCGCTGCTCGCGGCGGTCGCGATCGCGATGGCCGCGCAACGCTACATGCGGCGCCACCTCGACGGCTGCGCGACGATGCGCTGCCTCGGCGTGAGCCGCCGTACGCTCGGCGCGCTGTTCGCACTCGAATTCGTGGGCATCGGGATCGTGTCCGGCGCCGCAGGCGCGGTGCTCGGCTATGGTGGCCACTGGGCGTTGCTGGCCGCGCTCGGCGGCCTGATCGACGTGGTGCTGCCGCCCCCCACGCTGTGGCCGGCGCTGATCGGCATGGGCGCCGCGCTCGTGTTGCTGCTCGGTTTCGCGCTGCCGCCGCTCGTGCCGCTCACACGCGTGCCGCCGGTGCGCGTGCTGCGGCGCGAGTGGGGCGACGCGTCGCGCACGGCGTGGGCCGCGTATGCGGTCGGCGTCGTGCTGTTCGCGGGGCTGCTGATCGTGGCCGCCGGCAACCTGAAACTCGGGCTGATCGTCGCGGGCGGTTTCGCCGGCGCGCTGGTCGGTTTCGCGCTGATCGCGCGGCTCGTGCTGTTCGCCGCCGCGCGCGCGGTGCGCAACGCCCGCGTGGCCGCGGGCGTCGGCTGGCGTTACGCGCTCGCGTCGCTGCACCGGCGCGGCACGGCGAGCGCGCTGCAGATCACCGCGCTCGCGCTCGGCCTGATGTGCCTGCTGCTGATCGCGATCACGCGCAACGACCTCGTCGCGGGCTGGCAGCAGTCGACGCCACCCGATGCGCCGAACCAGTTCCTGATCGACATCCAGCCCGACCAGCGCGCCGACGTCGCGGCTTATCTGGCCGCGCACGGCGTGCGCGACGCGGTGCCCGAGCCGATGGTGCGCGGCCGCCTCGTCGCGATCAACGGCAAGCCGGTGAATCCGGACGCCTACCCGTCCGAGGAGGCGCGCCGGCTCGTCGACCGTGAGTTCAACCTGTCCTATACGACCCGGTTGCCGTCCGACAACCGGATCGTCGAAGGCGACTGGTTCGGCACCGCGGCGACGCCGCAGATCTCGATCGAGGCCGGCCTCGCGAAGACGCTGAACGTGAAGCCGGGCGACGTGCTGCGCTTCGACGTGACGGGGCTGACGGTCGATGCGCCGATCACGAGCGTGCGCAAGCTCGACTGGGGTTCGTTCCGCGTCAATTTCTTCGTGCTGATGCCGCCGCCGGTGTTGAAGGATTTCCCGGCCGTATACCTGACGAGCTTCCATTTGCCGGCGTCGAATGCCGCGCTGCTCGATCCGCTGATCGCGCGCTATCCGAACCTGACCGCCATCGACGTCGCGCCGATTCTCGCGCAGTTGCAGCGGATGATGCTGCAGGTGGTCGGCGCGGTGCAGTTCCTGTTCATGTTCACGCTCGCGGCCGGCGTGCTCGTGCTGTACACGGCGCTCGCCGGCACGCGCGACGAGCGGGTGCGCGAGGCGGCGCTGCTGCGCGCGCTCGGCGCGTCGCGCGCGCAGGTCAACGCGGTGCAGCGCGCGGAATTCGTCGTGGTCGGCGCACTGGCCGGTGCGCTGGCGTCGGCGGGCGCGATCGCGGTCGGCTGGGTGCTCGCGTCACGTGTGTTCGACTTCCAGCTCGCCGTCGATCCGTGGCTCGTGCCGGCCGGCATCGCGGCCGGCGTCGCGTGCGCCGGTGCGGCCGGCTGGCTGAGCCTGCATAATGTGCTGCGGCGCCCCGCGCTGCAGTCGCTGCGCGACGCATGAGCGTCGCCGGCGGCCCCGAAGATCCTGTTTTCCGACTATCCGTATGACCGATGTGAATGACGATGCGCCGTCGCAGCCGACGGCGTTCGAGCTCGTGGGCGGTGAAGCCCGCGTGCGCGAAATGGTGGACCGCTTTTACGACCTGATGGATCTCGAGCCCGAGTTCGCGCAGATTCGCGCGCTGCACCCGGATTCGCTCGACGGTTCGCGCGACAAGTTTTTCTGGTTCCTGTGCGGGTGGCTCGGCGGCCCCGACCACTACATCAGCCGGTTCGGCCATCCGCGGCTGCGCGCGCGGCACCTGCCGTTCCCGATCGCGTCGGTCGAGCGCGACCAGTGGCTGCGTTGCATGGCGTGGGCGATGGAGGACATCGGGCTGCCCGAGCCGCTGCGCGAGCGGCTCATGCATTCGTTCTACGACACGGCCGACTGGATGCGCAACCGGCCCGGTTGATCGACCGGTACGCCGCCGCCCGCGCGCGGGGCGATCTGCGTCTGGGCGCGTGCGCCGCGCGGCGCGACACTGGCCGCTTCCCCCCATCGATACGAGGCTCGCCCGATGACGACACAAGCGCTGTTTCGCGAAGACGCGTACCTCACGCAATGCGACGCGGTCGTCCTGGCCGTCGGCGACGACGGCATCCGGCTCGACCGCACCGTGTTCTATCCGCTCGGCGGCGGCCAGGCCGGCGACACCGGCACGCTGACGCTGCCCGACGGCAGCACGATCGCGATCGCCGATACGCGCAAGGCCCGGTTCAACGGCGCGACGCCCGACGACGCCGTGCATGTGCCCGCACCGGGGCAGGAGGCGAGCGTCGCGGCGCTCGAGCCCGGTATGCGCGTGGTCGCGGAGATCGACTGGCTGCGCCGCTATCGCCACATGCGGCTGCATACCGCGGCGCACCTGATGTGCGCGGTGCTGCCGTACGCGGTCGACGGTTGCAGCGTGACGGCCGACTACGTGCGGCTGGATTTCGCGACGTCCGACGCGATCGACCGCGACGACGTCGAGCGGCGCCTCGCCGGCCTGGTGGGCGGCGCGCACCCGGTTACGACCGAATGGATCACCGACGACGAGATGGCCGCACGGCCGGACCTCGTGCGCACGATGAGCGTGAAGCCGCCGACGGGCCTCGGCCGTGTGCGGCTGCTGCGCATCGAGCAGGTCGACCTGCAGCCGTGCGGCGGCACGCACGTGCGCAATACGTCCGAAATCGGCGAGCTGCGGGTCGCGAAACTGGAAAAGAAGAGCGCGCGCACCCGGCGCCTCGTACTGGAGTTTGCATGACGATGGACACCCCCCACGCGGGCGCGGCGGCGCTCGATCCGCAAGCGCGGGAGATTCTCGATTTCTGGTTCGGCGAGCCGGGCTCGGCCGAATTCGGGCAGAACCGCAAGGTCTGGTTCAACGGCGGCGCGGCGTTCGACGACGTGCTGCGCACGCGCTACGATGCGTTGCTCGACGCCGCGTGCGACGGCGCATGCGATCACTGGGCAAGCTCGCCGTCGGGGGCGCTGGCGTTGATCGTCGTGCTCGACCAGTTCTCCCGCAATATCCATCGCGGCACGCCACGCGCGTTTGCCGCCGATCCGAAGGCGCTCGCGCTCGCGCGCCGCGTCGTCGCGGCCGGCTGGGACGCCCAGTTGCCGAGCGGGCATCACCGCGCGTTTGCGTATCTGCCGTTCGAGCACGACGAGTCGGTCGAGAGCCAGCGTGAGGCCGTGCGCCTGTGCGCGGGCATTCGCGACGAAGCAGGGTGCGAGAGCTATCACCGCTTCGCGTTGCTGCACGCGGCCGTCGTCGAGCGCTTCGGCCGCTTTCCACACCGGAACGCGATTCTCGGTCGGGTATCGAGCGATGAAGAGACGGCGTTTCTTCGCGAGCCTGGTTCGTCGTTCTGACGATTCGGGAGCGGCGTGACGCGGGAAGAGGGGCGGCCCGTGGAGTCACGCGGGCACGGTGGCGGCAGGGCACGCCGGTCGGCGGCGCGCATTTCCCGATGGCCGATCGCTGCTCGGGCGGTGGCGCTCACCACTCCACGCCAGGTACGAGGGCAAGCATGGCGGCGCGGCCGCCGTGCCGCCCCGCATTACTCAACGTGCTGTTCAGGCGTGCGCACGTACACGCGCAGCAGTTCCTCGTTGTCGCCCGGGCGGGCGCCCGTCCAGAACAGTTTCCATTCGTCGCCGGGCGCCGGATCGACGGCCCGCACGCCCTGGACGATCATCCAGGTGCAGCGCGTCGTCTTCGCGTCGGCGATCGGCGTGTGCTGGATGCCGGAGAAGTAGTACAGCATCGGCGCTTCCGATTCGCCGAGCCCGTGCAGGCTCGCCATGCAGTCGCCGTCGTTCCATTCGAGCGCGAGATGCGCGTTCAGGTCGTCGAACACCGAGCGGTAGCTCTTCGCGACGTCGAGCCACGGCAGCAGCAGCGTGTAGATGAGCCCCCATGCAACGAGTGCGCCGGCGCCCCACGACAGCACGCCGCGCCAGACGCCCGTCGTACGCAGCTTCGGCAGCAGCGTCAGCCAGCCGACCGTCAGCGCGAGCGCACCGATCACGAGCGCGGGTTCGATCGGCATCGTCCAGTCGAGCGGCAGCCAGCGGCCGAGCAGCGTCAGATCCTTGCGCGACGCGGCCGGATCGGCCATCACCGCCCAGATGGCCCAGGCGAGCGCGGCGGCCGTGCCGAACAGGATGCGGCTGAGGTAGTCCCACGCGAGATGCAGCTGGCGCGGCAGGCGGTCGATCGCCTGTGCGGCGACCAGCGCGAGCGGCGCGAAGAACGGCAGGATGTAGAGCTGGCGCGACGTCGCGGACACTTGCAGCACGACGAGCCCGATGACCGTGAACATTACCGGCAGCGCGATGCGCGGCGTGCGCCAGTCGCGCCATGCACCCCGCGCGAGCGCGACGATCGCGAGCGGCGCGACCGGGAAGCCGACGAGCAGGAACGCACGCAGGATGAAGAACGGCTTGTCGTTTTCCGCGCCCAGTTCGGGGACGGAGAAACCGAAGAAGCGGCCGACGTTGTTATCCCAGAACCACGTCATGAACAGCGTCTCGGAGCGCAGGAACAGCGCGGTCGGCCAGACGAGCGCGAACGGCGCGAACACCAGTGCGGCGACGCCGAGCGAGCGCGCGAACGCGCGGGTGCGGCAGGCCGGATAGAGCACCATCGCGCCGACGAGCGTCGCGGCAAACACGAGCGGCACGAACAGCCCCTTCGTCATCAGCGCGATGCCGACGCCCGCGCCGAAGATCGGCGCGGCCCAGCGGCCCGACGGCCGGACCGGCAGCCCGTGCCGCATCTGCTGCGCGCGCGCGACGTGCTGCATCACGAGTTCGAGCAGCCCGCAGAACGCGATTGCCGTGCCGGCGAACAGCGCGACGTCGGTCATCATGTCGTGCACGTGCTTGATGACCACGAGTGTGCCGGCGCTCAGCACGACGGGACCGATCACGCGCAGGTCGAACCAGGAATCCGCGCGGCTGGCGACGCGCGCCGCGCGCGCGATGAAGCCGAATGCCAGTGCGGCGAACAGCGCGCTCGCGAGCCGGGCCGCGTCGTGCAGCGGCATCACGCGTTGCAGCAGCCAGGCGAGGCTGGTCGCGACCCACGCGTAGAGCGGCGGCTTTTCCATGAACGGCAGGCCGGCATTGGTCGGCACGACGAAGTCGCCGGTCTCGAGCATGTGCTGGATGATGCCGAACGTGTAGGTTTCGTCCTGCTTCCACGGATCGTGGCCGAGTACGCCCGGCAGCGTATATGCGCAGATCAGCGCGGCGACGAACAGCCACGCGCGCCAGCCGAGCAGGCGCGAGCGTTCGCGCGTCGTGCTGGTGGCGGCGCTCGAGGCGACGACGGGCGTGCCGGCGGCGTCGAGCGTTGCGGTGAGATCGGCGTCGGCGGTCGAATGGGTGTACTGGGCCGGAGCGGGCACAGACGTGCGTCGCCGGCTGGGCGCTGCGGTTCCAGGCATGGAAGGAATCTCGGGTCGAGTCGAGCGGATCCGGCGACGTGGGCAGGACCGATTGGGGCCATATCAAAGGCCAACGGACGGGTGTTTATGACACCTGTCTGAATGTCCGCTAGTAGACCACGGAATTGTTACGGTGGATTACCGTTCGTGTCACGAAATTGTGGAGATTTGTGGTGTCGTGACGACGGGTGGCTTCGGACGGCGGTTTTTGATGCGCCGCAGTGCGGAATTACCGGCCGCCGCCGACGTCGAGCAGGGCGCCCGTCGTGTAGGACGCCGCGTCGCCGAGCAGCCAGACGATCGCTTCGGCGATCTCCCGCGCTTCGCCCGCGCGGCCGAGCGGCGTCGTGGCGCCGAGGCGGGCCGCACGGCCGGGCTGGCCGCCGCTCGCGTGAATGTCGGTCTCGATCAGGCCGGGACGGACCGCGTTGACGCGCACGCCGTACGGGCCGAGTTCCTTCGCGAGACCGATCGTCAGCGAGTCGACCGCGCCTTTCGACCCCGCATAGTCGACGTACTCGTTCGGCGAGCCGAGCCGGGAGGCGATCGACGAGACGTTGACGATCGCGCCACCGCGGCCGCCGCGGTCGGTGGCGAGCCGGCGCGCGGCCTCGCGCGCACACAGATACGCGCCGAGCACGTTGGTGTCGAACATCCGCCGCAGCCGGTCGGCCGGCATGTCGGCGAGCGGCATCGACGGCGCGACGATGCCCGCGTTGTTGACGAGCGCGTCGAGGCGGCCGAATGCGGCCGTGACGGTGTCGAACATCGTGATGACGTCGGCTTCGTTCGCGACGTCGCCCGCGACCACGCACGCGCGGCCGCCCGCGTCGCGGACGGCCTGCGCGGTGAGTTCGGCCGCCGCCGCGTCGCGCGCGTAGTTGATGCCGACGTCCCAGCCGCGCTCGGCCGCGAGCACGGCGGTCGCGCGGCCGATGCCGCGGCTCGCGCCGGTGATGAGAACGGCCTTGCGATCGGACGATGCGGTCATCGCGTGCGGGTCCCGATGACGGTTACTTGGCCGCGTCGGGCGCCCACTTGTCGCGAGCGGGCGGCTGGTAGCGGCGCAGCCGCTCGATCAGCGCGACGGGTTCCGACTCGACGCACAGTGCGTCGAAATAGGCCGGCCGCATGAAGCCCTCGTCGACCGTATGACGCAGCAGCGCAATCAGCGGATCGTAGAACGAATCGATGTTGTAGACCGCGACGGGCTTGCGGTGATAGCCGAGCTGCGCCCACGTGTAGACCTCGAAGAGCTCCTCGAGCGTGCCGGCGCCGCCGGGCATCGCGACGAACGCGTCGGAGAGATCGGCCATCATTTTCTTGCGGTGGTGCATGTCGGGCACGACGTGCAGTTCCGACAGCCCCGTATGGCCGACTTCCTTGTCGACGAGCAGTTCAGGGATCACGCCGACCGCACGGCCGCCGGCCGCCATCACTTCGTCGGCGATCACGCCCATCAGGCCGACCCGGCCGCCGCCGTAGACGAGCGTGAGGCCCGCATCGACGAGCGCGCGGCCGAATGCGCGCGCGGCGTCGGCATAGACGGGCCGCACGCCGGACGACGAGCCGCAGTAAACACAAACAGCCTTCATTGCTTGGAGTCCTTGGCGGGTGCCTGCCCGGTGACGACGGGGCTGTCGGCGGGCCGCGGCGAACCGTCGCGCGGCGGCAGGTAGTCGGTGAACTGGCGCTTCGGCAGCTTGCCGGAGACCAGGTCGTCGAACAGCTGGCGCGAACGGCCGCGCAGGTACGGTGCCATCACGGAGATCACGTGCATGCTGACCTGGTGCAGTTCCTCGCGGATCGCGTCCTGGTCGTTGTATTTGCGCGGATGCATCACGTACTGATACGACAGCCAGTACGTCGAAATGACGGCCATGTTGGTGGCGATGACCTCGATCTCGGCGGGCGTCGCGACCATCTCGGCGTCGGACACGAGCAGCTCGCACATGTCGCGCGCGAAGCGCACCTTGTGGCTGATGATCTGCTTGAAGTGCGTCTCGAGCGTGCGGTTGCGGGCGAGCAGGTCGTTGAGGTCGCGATACAGGAACCGGTAGGTCCACATGAAATCGGCCATGTACTGCAGGTACGACCAGGTTTCGTCGATCGTCGGACGGTGATCTTCGGGAAAGCGCAGCCGCCGTTCGATCTGCTGCTCGAACTGCGCGAAGATGCTGTTGATGATGTCGTCCTTGTTGCGGAAATGGTAGTACAGGTTGCCTGGACTGATTTCCATTTCCTCGGCGATCGTCGTGGTCGTGACGTTCGGCTCGCCGATCTCGTTGAAGAGTTTCAACGACAACTCGAGAATCCGTTCGCGGGTGCGGCGGGGAGGTTTCGCTTCCATGTCGTCCGGCCCTGTGTGTGCCGGACTGGCGGGCGCTGCAATCGATGCTGCGTGATTCGTCCGGCGCGGGTTGCTGTTCTATGTCTAGCGGACGATTATAAACCGCGGTTTCGCCACATCGGGGCATTTCGTGATCGCCGCCCCGCGCGGCGCATGGTGCAGCGCCGCACGCGGGCGGTGTGCCAGGTATCCGCGGGGCAGCCGTCTAGAAGCCGAGCCAGCGTGCGACGACGGGGCCGAGCACGAAGCCCCACGTCGTCACGCACGCGAACAACGCGACGGTCACGGCTGCGCTGCCGAGATCCTTCGCGCGCTTCGAGAGTTCGTGACGCTCGAGCGAGATGCGGTCGATCGCGGCCTCGACGCTCGAGTTCAGCAGCTCGACGATCAGCACGAGCAGCACCGACGCGATCAGCAGCGCACGCGATGCCGCCGGCACCGGTGCGAACGCGCCGATCGGGAGCATCAGCGCAGCGAGCGTGAGCTCCTGGCGAAACGCGCTCTCCTCGCGGATCGCCACGCGAAAGCCGTTCAGCGAATGCTTGAGGGCGTACCAGGCGCGCGTGATGCCGCGATGGCGCTTGTACGGGTTCGGCGGCAGCGGCGCGAGCCGATCGTCGGGGCCGAGCGGCTCGTGCGCGTGCACGTCCGCGTCGGCAGGCGGCTCTTCCTCGTCGAACGGGCGATGCCGTTGCGGCGTTGCGTCGGGGGGCGGGATTTTGTCGTTCAGGTCTCGTTTCAAACGGCGGCACCTTCTGCTGGCGAGTACGCGGTCTTCGGCAGCGGCTTCAGATGGGACGCGAACTGCTCGGATGCCGCGCGCCACGAGAAGCGTTCGGCCCACGCGCGCGCAGTGGTGCGTTCGATCTTCAGCGCCTCGAGGCAGGCTTCCTGCAGGTCTTCGTGCATTGCGCCGGCGTCGCCTTCGCCGAGCACGTCGATCGGGCCCGTCACGGGATACGCGGCTACCGGCGTGCCGCAGGCGAGCGCCTCGAGCAGCACGAGGCCGAACGTGTCGGTGCGACTCGGGAACACGAACACGTCGGCCGCAGCATACACCTTGGCGAGCTCGGCCTGTGACAGCACGCCGAGATAGTTGGCTTCCGGATAGCGCGACTTCAGCTCCGCGAGCGCGGGGCCTTCGCCCGCGACCCACTTCGAGCCGGGCAGGTCGAGGCGCAGGAATGCCTCGACGTTCTTCTCGATCGCGACGCGGCCCACGTACAGGAAGATCGGCCGCGCGGTATTGAGCACCTTCGATTCCATCGGTCGGAACACGTCGAGATCGACGCCGCGCGTCCACAGCACGACGTTCGTGAAGCCGAATTTCTCCAGGTCCTGCTTGACGACCGGCGTCGGCGCCATCACCGCGAGCGACGGGCCGTGGAACCAGTGCAGGAAGCGGTAGGTCGCGGCGAGCGGGATGCCGAAGCGCGCCTGCACGTATTCCGGAAAGCGCGTGTGATATGCGGTTGTGTACGGCAGCTTGCGCGAACGCGCGTAGCGTCGCGCGGCGAGGCCGAGCGGGCCTTCGGTCGCGATGTGCAGCGCGTCGGGGGCGAACGCGTCGATTCGCGCGCGCAGCTTGCGGTACGGCAGGATCGACAGGCGGATCTCCGGGTAGGTCGGGCAGGGCACCGTACGGAATTCCAGCGGCGTCAGCAGTTCGACGCGGTGGCCGAGCGCGGTGAGTTCGCGCGACGTGCTCTTCAGCGTGCGCACGACGCCGTTGACCTGCGGTTCCCACGCGTCGGTGACGATCATGATCTTCATCGCGGCTTTGTCCTGTAAGTAGGGGTGTGTCAGGCAGTGGCCTTGGCCTTGCGCGACGTGGTCTCCGTCGGTGCGGTGCGCATCACCGTCCAGTAGACGATCTTCAGTTCGCCTTCCATCGTTTCGACGAGCGCGGACAGGCTTTCGACCCAGTCGCCGTCGTTGCAGTACAGCACGCCGTCGATGTCGCGGATCTCTGCCTTGTGGATGTGGCCGCACACGACGCCGTCGCAGCCGCGGCGGCGCGCCTCGTCGGTCATCACGGTCTCGAACTGGGAGATGAAGTTGACGGCGTTCTTGACCTGGTGCTTCAGGTACTGCGACAGCGACCAGTACTGGAAGCCGAGCCGGCTGCGGATCCGGTTGAACCAGCGGTTCAGCACGAGGATCAGCGTGTAGAGCGTGTCGCCGAGGTACGCGAGCCATTTCGCGTGCTGGATCACGCCGTCGAACAGGTCGCCGTGCACGATCCACAAACGTTTGCCCGCGAGCGTCGTGTGGAACGCCTCGCCGCGCACCTGGATGTCGCCGAACGCGAGATCGCAGAACTGCCGCGCGCCTTCGTCGTGGTTGCCGGGGATGTAGACGACCTGCGTCCCCTTGCGTGCCTTGCGCAGGATCTTCTGCACGACGTCGTTGTGCGCCTGCGGCCAGTACCAGCCCTTCTTCAACTGCCAGCCGTCGATGATGTCGCCGACGAGGTACAGGTACTCCGAATCGTTGTGGCGCAGGAAGTCGAGCAGGTACGGCGCCTGGCACCCGCTCGAGCCGAGGTGGATGTCGGACAGCCAGATGGTGCGGTAGCGGTGGGCCGACGAGTCGGGGTCGTCATGCTGCGTGGCGTGCCCGGCAGGCGGGTCTTGCGACACCAGCCCGTCGGTTGCGGCAGAACCGGACAGGAAAGCTGTGGCGGCGCGGGCGCCGATGGGGTGACGGAACAGGGAGGTCGCGGACGATTTCTGGCCCATGCATGACTCGCGCCGGTTGACATTACCGGCATTCCGCCATGCGGGCGTGACTGTGCCATGACAGTCACGAGACGTTCTTATTACGCCCCCTGTAGGGTGTTTAGCAGTGAATGGCGGGGCGTTGCGTAATGTGCCGTACGGAACGGCTGGCCATTGTCGGGCAAGGCTGCCGGGCCGGGCGGAAGTCGCGTCGGGGAGGTGTTTTCGTCAGGCGAATGCGGTGCGTCAGCGTGGTAGCGCGACGACGCGCGTGCGGGCGATCCGGTCGTGCGGAAACTGGCGCCCGGCATGCAGCCGCGCGGCGCCGGCCCAGACGGCGATCCATGCGGCGGTGAGCGCGAGCGTGACGGGGACCGACAGGCCGAGGAGCGGATGCAGCGCGAGCGGCGGCAGGAACCACAGCCAGCCGAGCGCATAGCGGACGAGCGCGTGGCCCGCGCTCAGCGGCCGGCCGCTCGACGATTCGAGCCGCAGCCGCCAGGTCTTCATCGGCAGCGTCTGGCCGCCATGGGTCCAGAACCAGACGAAGTACGCGCCGACCACGAGCGCGATCCACGCGGCGAGCAGGTTGTGATGGACGAGGCCGTTGCGTTGCTGCGTTGCGAGGCTGAACGCGAGCCCGGCGAAGAACACCACGCCGAACAGCAGCACGCCTTCGTAGAGCAGTGCGGCGAGACGCCGCCGCACGGACGGCGCGGCGGCCGGGGTTTCAGGTGCGGGGGCGTTCGTCACGGGCGCTCAGGAGCCCTTGAACAGCGAGGGCGCGTCGGCGGGCGACACCGGCGCGACGGCGGCCGGCGCGGATGCGGTGCCGGCCGTCGACGATGCGGGTACCGGCGGCGCGACGGCGGCCGAGACGGGCGCCGGTGCGGTGGCCGGGCCGCTTGCCGGGTGTTCGTGCGAATTGACGAGACGGCGCACGTCCCGGTCGGCGACGGTCGGCGGCGCACTGACGACGCTCGGCCGGCGGCGGCGCTCGGCGGCCGCAAGACGTTCCTTCTGCTCTTCCGGGAGTTGCTGGTATGCCTTCCACGCCCGCTCGCGCGCCTGCGCGGAAAGCTCCTTCGCACTCTGGTAGTTCTCGCGCGCGACGCGGCGCTGCTCGGGCGTCATCTTGGCCCATTCGGTCATCCGGTCCTGCAGGCGCTTTTGGTCATCGGGCGTCAACTTCGCGAAACGCGATGCGATCTTCAGCCATTTGCGCTTGCGGGCATCGCTGAAACCGTCCCACTGGTCGGCGAACGGCGCGAGCGCCGCGTGCTGCGCCGGCGTGAGGCGCGCCCACGACAACGGGCCGGTAGCGGCCGGCAGGGGCAGGGGCAGGGGCAGCGGTAGCGGGGGGAGTTCGGTGCTCAGCCCGGTCGCGGCCGATGCGGGCGCGGCAGGGCTGCTGACCGCGGCGGCGGTCGTCGCGGGGGCCGGGTGGAATCGTGGGTAAGTGGCGACGTAGGAAACGGCGATCGCGATTACGCATCCGAAAAATACGGCCAGGCCGCGCTTCTGACTCACCCGTGCGATCCCCTCGTTATTGTCTGTTAGTGAGCGCGCGACAGATACGCGTTGAACCCGTGGTCGAGATACGCGTTGAGCGGCAGGTCGTCGCTGAGCATCGCCGCGTCGATGTCGGCGAGCTCGGCGGTGCGCTGCATGTCTTCCCAGTAGGCGATGCCGACGAGCCCGGCGAGCAGCAGGGCCAGCGGCCACGCGCGCAGCAGGCGGCGCGCGAACGACGCCTGCGGGCGGCTCGCGGGCGCCGTGCCGTACGCACCGGCCGCGCCGGCGAAGGCCGGCACGAACACCGGCACGGTCGCGGCTTCGGGCTTCTTGCGCGCGAGCGCAGCCCGGCGGGCGACGGCCAGACGGTCGGTGGTCGCGGCAGGCAGGTCGGCCGCGCACTCGTCCAGCGCGCGGCGCACCTTCAACGCGAATTCGGGTTCTCGATTTGCGGGAGCGGAGCTCATAGCGTGATTCCTTTGGCCTTGAGCGCGTGCGCCAGCGTGTGGGTGGCCCGTGAGCAGTGCGTCTTCACGCTGCCCTCGGAGCACCCCATTGCGGCGGCAGTCTCGGCGACATCCATATCTTCCCAATAACGCATCAGGAACGCTTCCCGTTGACGCGCCGGAAGCTTCTGGATTTCTTCGTCGATCAGGGCCAGAACCTGCTCTCGTTCGAGGCGGTGCTCGCTGCTTTCGACGCCCGCGTTGTCGTCCGCGGATTCGAGTGTTTCGAGCGGGTCGAAATCGTCGTCGTCGCTGCTGTTCAGCGACGAGAAGAGCGTGACCCACGTGTTGCGGACTTTCTGTCGGCGGAACCAGTCGTGGATCGCGTTCTGCAGGATCCGCTGAAAAAGCAGCGGCAACTCGGCCGCCGGCCGGTCGCCGTACTTCTCCGCAAGCTTGATCATCGCGTCCTGCACGATGTCGAGCGACGCATCGTCGTCACGCACGGCGTACGCAGCCTGCTTGAACGCGCGCCTTTCGACGCCCGCCAGAAAGTCGGCGAGTTCCTTGTCTGATGCCATTCCGTGAAGGTATGCGCTGCGGGCCGCTGCGTGGTGTAAAAGGGCGAAAAATTTCGTAAAACCCGCGGATGCTATCAAATTTTCGCGCCGCTTGGCACCGGGTTGGGCGCCGCACGTTGCGCGCGAGCCGCGGCGGCGGGTGCCGGGCGGCGCCCATGATGCGCTGCGGGATATTTTGCTTGACGACCCCCTCGCGACCCGCTATCGTCAATGATTCGCAACATGAAGTGATGGTCTCATTTGAGGCTGGCCCAAGAAGCCTGCCCTTCAAACTGGACGCGCCGCTTGAACCCGAGCCACAAGCCCGGCAGAGAGCACCCGATCAATTTTTTGCCGAAAATTCGAAAGGTCAAAATGAACATGCCCAGCGCGGAATTCTCCACGTCGGAACCCCTTTCCCCTCCCGATAGCGACTCCATCGGCGGTACCGTGCTCATGAAGGCACTGGCCGATGAAAACGTCGAATTCATCTGGGGCTACCCCGGCGGCTCGGTACTCTACATCTACGACGAGCTTTACAAGCAGGACAAGATTCAGCACGTGCTGGTGCGCCACGAACAGGCGGCCGTGCACGCAGCCGATGCGTATGCGCGTTCCACCGGTAATGTCGGCGTCTGTCTCGTGACGTCGGGCCCCGGTGTCACCAACGCGGTGACCGGCATCGCCACGGCGTACATGGATTCGATCCCGATGGTCGTGATCAGCGGCCAGGTGCCCACGGCCGCGATCGGCCAGGATGCCTTCCAGGAGTGCGACACCGTCGGCATCACGCGTCCGTGCGTGAAGCACAACTTCCTCGTGAAGGACGTGCGCGACCTCGCGGAAACCGTCAAGAAGGCGTTCTATATCGCCCGCACCGGCCGTCCGGGCCCGGTGCTGATCGACATCCCGAAGGACATCTCGAAGACGCCGTGCGAATACGAGCCCGTCAAGAGCGTGTCGCTGCGTTCGTACAACCCGGTCACGAAGGGCCATTCGGGCCAGATCCGCAAGGCCGTGTCGCTGCTGCTGACGGCGAAGCGTCCGTACATCTACACGGGTGGCGGCATCATCCTCGCCGACGCGTCGCGCGAACTGAACCAGTTCGCGGACCTGCTCGGCTACCCGGTCACGAACACGCTGATGGGCCTCGGCGGCTATCGCGCGTCGGACAAGAAATTCCTCGGCATGCTTGGCATGCACGGCACCTACGAAGCGAACATGGCGATGCAGCACTGCGACGTGCTGATCGCGATCGGCGCCCGCTTCGACGACCGCGTGATCGGCGACCCGGCGCACTTCGCGTCGCGTCCGCGCAAGATCATCCACATCGACATCGACCCGTCGTCGATCTCGAAGCGTGTGAAGGTCGACATCCCGATCGTCGGCGACGTGAAGGAAGTGCTGAAGGAGCTGATCGAGCAGCTGCAGACGGCCGAGCATGGCCCCGACACCGAGGCGCTCGCGCAATGGTGGAAGGACATCGAGGGCTGGCGCTCGAAGGATTGCCTGAAGTACGACCGCGAGAGCGAGATCATCAAGCCGCAGTACGTGGTCGAGAAGGCCTGGGAGCTGACGGACGGCAATGCGTTCGTGTGCTCGGACGTCGGCCAGCACCAGATGTGGGCGGCGCAGTTCTACCGTTTCAACAAGCCGCGTCGCTGGATCAACTCCGGCGGCCTCGGCACGATGGGCTTCGGCCTGCCGGCAGCGATGGGCGTCAAGATGGCGCACCCGGACGACGACGTGCTGTGCATCACGGGCGAAGGCTCGATCCAGATGTGCATCCAGGAACTGTCGACCTGCCTGCAGTACGACACGCCCGTGAAGATCATTTCGCTGAACAACCGCTATCTCGGCATGGTTCGCCAGTGGCAGCAGATCGAATACAGCAAGCGCTATTCGCATTCGTACATGGATGCGCTGCCTGATTTCGTGAAGCTCGCCGAAGCGTACGGCCATGTCGGCATGCGGATCGAAAAGACCTCGGATGTGGAGCCGGCGCTGAAGGAAGCGTTGCGCCTGAAGGACCGCACCGTGTTTCTCGATTTCCAGACCGATCCGACCGAAAACGTCTGGCCGATGGTACAGGCCGGCAAGGGCATCACCGAGATGCTGCTCGGATCGGAAGATCTGTAACGGCGCGACGCGCGCCTGAGCCCGATGCGGCCGCCTTCACGAAGGGCGGCGCGGCACGCGGCAGCGCGCGGCGCGAGTGAATCGACACGGACACATTCTGGAAGAAGCGAACATGAGACACATCATTTCCGTCCTGCTGGAGAACGAACCGGGCGCGCTGTCGCGCGTGGTCGGTCTGTTTTCCGCACGCGGCTACAACATCGAAACCTTGACGGTGGCGCCGACCGAAGACCAATCGCTGTCGCGGCTCACCATCGTTTCCATTGGCTCCGACGACGTGATCGAACAGATCACGAAGCATCTGAACCGCCTGATCGAGGTGGTGAAAGTGGTGGACCTGACCGACGGTGCACACATCGAACGCGAGCTGATGCTGATCAAGGTACGTGCAGTGGGCAAGGAGCGCGAAGAAATGAAGCGGATGGCGGACATTTTCCGCGGCCGCATCATCGACGTGACCGAAAAGACCTACACGATCGAATTGACGGGCGCGAGCGACAAGCTCGACGCATTCATCCAGGGGCTGGACGCGGGCGCGATCCTAGAGACCGTGCGCACCGGCAGCTCCGGCATCGGACGCGGCGAGCGCATCCTGAAGGTGTGATGCCAGACAGGCACGCCGGGTGCGCCGTCATGTCCCGGCCCGCAGTACTCCATCCGAACGAATTGTTGAATTTTTGAATTAGCGAAGGAACCATCATGAACGTTTTCTACGACAAAGACGCTGACCTCTCCCTCATCAAGGGCAAGCAAGTCACGATCATCGGCTACGGCTCGCAAGGCCATGCACACGCGCTGAACCTGAAGGACAGCGGCGTGAACGTGACGGTCGGCCTGCGCAAGGGCGGCGCGTCGTGGAGCAAGGCCGAAAACGCAGGCCTGTCGGTCAAGGAAGTCGCGGAAGCGGTGAAGAGCGCCGACGTCGTGATGATGCTGCTGCCGGACGAGCAGATCGCCGACGTGTACGCGAAGGAAGTCCACGCGAACATCAAGCAGGGTGCGGCGCTGGCATTCGCGCACGGCTTCAACGTCCACTACGGCGCGGTGATCCCGCGCGCCGACCTCGACGTGATCATGATCGCGCCGAAGGCACCGGGCCACACGGTTCGCGGCACGTACTCGCAAGGTGGCGGCGTGCCGCACCTGATCGCGGTTGCGCAGAACAAGTCGGGCGCGGCACGCGACATCGCGCTGTCGTACGCGGCAGCGAACGGCGGCGGCCGTGCGGGCATCATCGAAACCAACTTCCGTGAAGAAACCGAAACCGACCTGTTCGGCGAGCAGGCCGTGCTGTGCGGCGGTACCGTCGAGCTGATCAAGGCCGGCTTCGAGACGCTGGTCGAAGCGGGCTACGCGCCGGAAATGGCGTACTTCGAGTGCCTGCACGAACTGAAGCTGATCGTCGACCTGATCTACGAAGGCGGCATCGCGAACATGAACTACTCGATCTCGAACAACGCCGAGTACGGCGAGTACGTGACGGGCCCGCGCATCGTCACGGAAGAGACGAAGAAGGCGATGAAGCAGTGCCTGACCGACATCCAGACGGGCGAGTACGCGAAGAGCTTCATTCTCGAGAACAAGGCAGGCGCACCGACGCTGCAGTCGCGCCGCCGCCTGACGGCCGAGCACCAGATCGAGCAAGTCGGCTCGAAACTGCGCGCGATGATGCCGTGGATCGCGAAGAACAAGCTCGTCGACCAGTCGAAGAACTAAGCACCGCGTGCTGATCCGGCCCCTCGAATAGAGGGCCGGTACCAAAAAGCCGCCCGAAGGCAGCAGTGCCCCGGGCGGCTTTTGCTATCCTACGGGCTTTGCAATTCACCGAACACAGAACGAATCCATGAACTATCCTCATCCGATCATCGCGCGCGAAGGCTGGCCGTTCATCGCGATTGCAGCCGTCGTCGCGCTGTTGATCCATGCTGTCGGGGGCTTCGGCTTCGCGTGGCCGTTCTGGCTGCTGCTCGTCTTCGTCGTCCAGTTCTTCCGCGACCCGCAGCGCCCGATCCCGGCGCAACCGAACGCGGTGCTGTGCCCGGCGGACGGCCGCATCGTCGCGGTCGAGACCACGCAGGATCCGTACGCGAACCGCGAAGCGCTGAAGATCAGCGTGTTCATGAATGTCTTCAACGTCCATTCGCAGCGTTCGCCGGTCGATGGTGCGATCTCCAAGGTCGAATACTTCCCGGGCGCGTTCCTGAACGCGGCGATCGACAAGGCGTCGACCGAGAACGAGCGTAATGCGGTCGTGATCCAGACGGCGAGCGGCAAGACCGTGACCGCCGTGCAGATCGCCGGCCTCGTCGCACGCCGGATCCTCTGCTACGTGCGCGCGGGCGAACCGCTGTCGCGCGGCCAGCGCTACGGTTTCATCCGCTTCGGTTCGCGCGTCGACGTGTACCTGCCGCTCGGCAGCCGCGCGAAGGTGTCGATCGGCGAGAAGGTCTACGCGTCGTCGACGATCCTCGCCGAACTCGAACAGTAAGCGGCGGGGCGCACCATGGCCGCATTCAAACCGCGTCGGCCGCGCAACGGCGCCGGCCAGACGCCACGTCCGTTCCGGCGCAACAAGGTGATGGCACAGGATCCGGTGCCCATCGAGAGCCGCCGTGCCGCGCGCCAGCGGTTCCTGAAGACGCGCGGTATCTACCTGCTACCGAACGCATTCACGACCGCCGCGCTGTTCTGCGGCTTCTTCGCGGTCGTGCAGGCGATGAACGTGCGCTTCGAGATCGCCGCGATCGCGATTTTCGTCGCGATGGTGCTCGACGGGATGGACGGGCGCGTGGCACGCATGACGCATACGCAGAGCGCGTTCGGCGAGCAGTTCGACAGCCTGTCGGACATGGTGTCGTTCGGCGTCGCGCCCGCGCTCGTGATGTACGAGTGGGTGCTGAAGGATCTCGGCCGCTGGGGCTGGCTCGCCGCGTTCGTGTACTGCTCGGGCGCCGCGCTGCGCCTCGCGCGCTTCAATACGAACATCGGCGTCGTCGACAAGCGCTTCTTCCAGGGGCTGCCGAGCCCGGCCGCGGCAGCGCTGATCGCGGGCTTCGTGTGGCTCGCCACCGACAACCGCGTGCCGATGAAGCTCGGCTGGTTGCCGTGGGTCGCGTTCGTGCTGACGATCTACGCGGGCGTGACGATGGTGTCGAACGCGCCGTTCTACAGCGGCAAGGCGCTCGACGTGCGGCACCGCGTGCCGTTCGCGGCGATCCTGCTGGTCGTCGTCGCGTTCGTGCTCGTGTCGTCCGATCCGCCGCTGATGCTGTTCTGCCTGTTCGTGCTGTACGGGTTGTCCGGCTACGTGTTCTGGGGCTACATGGCCATCCGCGGGCGCGCGAATCCGGCGCGCTCGTCGCAGCGCGATCACTGACGCATGCGCGTGCCTTGCCCGAAAACGGCGGCCTCAGGGTCGCCGTTTTCATATGTCCCTGGTTCGGCCCGTGCGGCCGGAAACCCCGGGTGGCGTCCGATTGCGCACCCAACGGAATGCCGCTATAGTCTTCGGCATGACTGCATTTTCCCGCCTCTCCCTCCTTCTAGCCGGTGCGCCGCTACGCGCGCTAGCTTCGGCGCGCCTGCCGCGCTGACCGTTCTCGCCCCCCGTCAAGCTTCGTCTGTTGTCGAGCGTCGCCAGCGGTGGCGCGATCTCGTTACGTTTGACTTCCGTATAAAGAGCCCCTGGAGCCCCCCATGACAGACAAGCTGATCATTTTCGATACGACGTTGCGCGACGGCGAACAATCGCCCGGTGCGTCGATGACGAAGGAAGAGAAAATCCGCATCGCGAAGCACCTCGAGCGGATGAAGGTCGACGTGATCGAGGCCGGCTTCGCGGCCAGCTCGAACGGCGATTTCGACGCGATCCACACGATCGCCGGTCTCGTGAAGGACAGCACGATCTGCTCGCTGGCGCGCGCCAACGACAAGGACATCCAGCGCGCCGCTGACGCGCTGAAGCCGGCCAACAGCGCGCGGATCCACACGTTCATCGCGACGTCGCCGCTGCACATGGAGAAGAAGCTGCGGATGACGCCCGACCAGGTGTTCGAGCAGGCGCGTCTCGCGGTGCGTTTCGCGCGCAAGTTCACCGACAACGTCGAATTCTCGCCGGAAGACGGCAGCCGCTCGGATCTCGACTTCCTGTGCCGTGTGCTGGAAGCCGTGATCGCGGAAGGCGCGACGACGATCAACATCGCCGACACGGTCGGCTACGGCGTGCCGGAGCTGTACGGCAACCTCGTGAAGACGCTGCGGGAGCGCATTCCGAACTCGGACAAGGCGATCTTCTCGGTGCATTGCCACAACGACCTCGGGATGGCGGTGGCGAACTCGCTCGCCGGCGTGAAGATCGGCGGTGCGCGCCAGATCGAGTGCACGATCAACGGCCTCGGCGAGCGCGCGGGCAACACGTCGCTCGAAGAAATCGTGATGGCCGTGAAGACCCGCAAGGACTACTTCGGCCTCGACGTCGGCATCGACACGACGCAGATCGTACCGACGTCGAAGCTCGTGTCGCAGATCACCGGTTTCGTCGTGCAGCCGAACAAGGCGGTGGTCGGCGCGAACGCGTTCGCGCATGCGTCGGGCATCCACCAGGACGGCGTGCTGAAGGCGCGCGACACCTACGAGATCATGCGCGCGGAAGACGTGGGCTGGACCGCGAACAAGATCGTGCTCGGCAAGCTGTCGGGTCGTAACGCGTTCAAGCAGCGCCTGCAGGAGCTCGGCGTGGCGCTCGACAGCGAGAGCGAACTCAATGCCGCGTTCATGCGCTTCAAGGATCTGGCCGACCGCAAGGCCGAGATCTTCGACGAAGACATCATCGCGATCGTGTCCGAGGAATCGGCGCTCGCGCACGAGCAGGAGCACTTCAAGTTCGTGTCGCTGTCGCAGCGTTCGGAGACGGGCGAGCAACCGCAGGCGAAAATCGTGTTCGCGGTCGAAGGCAAGGAAGTGACCGGTGAAGCGCGCGGCAACGGCCCGGTCGATGCGACGTTCAATGCGATCGAGGGCGAAGTCGGCAGCGGTTCCGAGCTGCTGCTGTACTCGGTGAACGCGATCACGACCGGCACGCAGGCGCAGGGCGAAGTGAC
Organism: Burkholderia sp. HI4860; assembly: GCF_002223045.2. Taxonomy (NCBI): domain Bacteria; kingdom Pseudomonadati; phylum Pseudomonadota; class Betaproteobacteria; order Burkholderiales; family Burkholderiaceae; genus Burkholderia; species Burkholderia sp. HI4860. Next base: position 2,914,750 of record NZ_NKFO02000003.1, read on the forward strand.
CGTCCGGCTGTCGAAGAGCGGGCGGATCGTCAACGGCGTCGGCACCGATCCGGACATCGTCGCCGCATCCGCGAAGGCGTACATCTCCGCACTGAACAAGCTGCATTCGAAGGACGACAAGGTCAATCCGCAGCGCGCATAAGCGCAGCGCGCCGCGCGTCACCGACACGCCCCGTGCGGCCCTGTGCCGCCGGGGCGTTTTTCATTTACCCGCTCATCCACTGCTCATTCGGCGGCCGGCGCACGGAACAGCCAGCGGCGCGCGGCCGTACGCGGCGCCGGGCTGCGCCGCCGGAACTCGACCGCGATCCCGCGTCGCGGCGCATCGGCGACGAACGCATCGAGCAGTTCGAGCACGTCGTGATCGATATAGTCGGCGCGCGTCGCGTCGATGATCACCGCGGCCCGGTCGGGAATGTGCCGCAGGTGATGCTTGACCTGCACCTTGCCGAGAAACGACACGTCCTTGCGGAACGACAGCAGGAAGTGGTCGTCGTGCTGCGCGAGCGTGACGGGGCTCTTCAGGTTCGCGACGGCGACCGCCAGCACGCTGCACGCGAGGCCGAGCGCGATGCCGAACAGCAGGTCGACCGCGAGCACGCCGGCAATCGTCGCGGCGAACGGCACGAATGCGGCCGGACCCTGTTTCATCACCGAGCGGAACAGCGCCGGCTTCGCGAGCTTGAAGCCGGTGTGGATCAGGATCGCGGCCAGGCTCGCGAGCGGGATCAGGTTGATCAGGCCCGTGAGCGCGAACACGCTCGCGAGCAGCAGCACCCCGTGCACGATCGCCGACATCCGGCTTTGCGCGCCCGCATTGACGTTTACCGAGCTGCGCACGATCACCGACGTGATCGGCAGCCCGCCGACCGCGCCCGCGACGAGATTGCCGACGCCCTGGGCCTTGAGTTCACGATCGGGTTGGGTCGGCCGGCGCTTCGGATCGATCTGCTCGACGGCTTCGAGGCTCAGCAGCGTCTCGAGGCTCGCGACGACCGCGAGCGTGATCGCGACCCGCCACACGTCAGGATTGACGAGCTGCGCGAAGTTCGGGCCGAGCTCCGCATGCTTGAGCGACGCCGCGAAGGCCGCGAACGATCCGAGTTCGGGCAGCGTCACGCGATGGGCGGCGCCCGGCGCCACTGACGGCGCGACGACGCTCAGCACGAGCGTGGCGCCGATACCCAGCACGACCACCGCGAGCGGGGCCGGCACCAAACGCACCAGCGCGAAGCGGCGCAGCGCGGGCGTGTCCCACGCGACCAGCAGCGCGAGCGAGGCGAATGCGACGGCCGTCGCGGCCCACGCGACCGGCAGGCCCGGCCAATTCGCAAACGATTGCGCCGCCGAGCCGCCGATGCCGAAGGCGAACGGAATCTGCTTCACGATCAGCAGCAGGCCAATCGCGGCGAGCATGCCCTTGATGACGGACGACGGCACATAGGCGGCGAAGCGGCCGGCGCGCAGCATGCCGAACCCGAACTGCAGGACGCCGGACAGCAGCACCGCGAGCAGGAACGCGGAGAAGCTGCCGAGTTGCGCGATGCCTTCGACGACGATCACGACGAGGCCGGCGGCCGGCCCGCTGACGGACAGCGAGGAGCCGCTCAGCAGCGCGACGACGATGCCGCCGACGATCCCGGACACGAGCCCGGCGAACGGTTCGACGCCGGATGCATTGGCGATGCCGAGACACAGCGGCAGCGCGACGAGGAAAACGACGACGCCGGCGACGATGTCGCGCGGCAGGGTGGACAGGCGCTCGTTCAGTTTCATGGTTGGGGCGATTTCATTGGCTTGGGGGCGGGGTAGGTCAGCCGAGCGCGCCGGCCGTCGCGGCCTGCACGGGTTCGACGTCGGCGGGCGACGTGGTGTAGCCGGAATCGAGTTCCTGCAGTCGGCCGTCGACGAGCGAAAAGATCCAGCCGTGCACGAGCGGTGGCCGCTCGCGGCCCAGCACGATCGGGGACGCGCGCAGCAGCCTCACCTGTTCGAGCACGTTGAGTTCGGCGAGGCGGTCGGCGGCGGCCGCGTCGTCCAGCCCGTCCAGTGTGTCGCGATGGCGCCGCGCGAGCGCGCAGAGTGGCGCGATGCGGCGCGCGACGTGCGGCAGGTCGGACGGCGGCGGCAGCAGCGACGCGCGTACGCCGCCGCATCCGTAGTGCCCGCACACGATCACGTGGTCGACCTGCAGCACGCGCACCGCGTACTCGAGGACGCTGGCGGAATTGTCGTCGTCGGGATGGAACAGGTTCGCGATGTTGCGATGGACGAACAGCTCGCCGGGCGCGCAGTGCGTGATGGTCTCGGCCGGCACGCGGCTGTCGGCGCAGCCGATCCACAGCACGCGCGGATTCTGGCCGCGCGCGAGCGCGTCGAAGAAGCCGGGCGTGTATTCACGCGTTTCGCGGGCCCAGGCGATGTTGGCAACCAGCATGCTCTTGGGGCGATTCATGAGGACTCCTTTCTGATAAAGGCAAACGAATATCGGCAAAAATGTCGCAATGGCATTCTTTCTAAACTGAAAGGTTGGTTTTCGACTGATATTAGGGGTATGCCCTAGCACTTCGGGGGTGTTGAAACAATTTGTTTCAAATTGAGTTGGCGTAGTGCATTGCGTGCACCAATTCGCCGCATGACCTGCGCTGCGTAAGCCTGTTTTCGCGCAGAGGCCCGCATGACGGGGATGTCAGCGAGGTGCCATCGAAATGTCATCGATCGGAAAAGATTTCCGTCGCATTTTCGGAATTAATCAGGAGGCGGAAAAAAGGAAATGGCCATTCACGCAATGATTCGTGAATGGCCACGCTGAAAATTGCGCGTAAATGCGTAATCGGTCAGAACAGGTTGCGGCGGTCGGGGTCGTGCAGCGGGTCGGGCGTTTTCTGCGTGATGCGCAGGATGCCCTGAGGATCGAAGTAGAAGCTGTACATCATGTACCAGACGTTGTCCTCGAGATACCGGTAAGTCCACACCTCGCGCTTCATCAGCGGGAAGTAGGACGTCTCGACGGGGCGTCCGAAGTTCACGAGGACGTCGGTCTTCGTCCACTTGCCGATCTCTGCGCGATAGAACTCGTTCGGCTGCAGGACCTGGCGCACGTTGACGATCTTGTGGGCCGCGTCGACGTCGGCCGCGATGGTGATTTCGCCCATCGGCTGGGTCGGCCACATCAGGCGCTTGCCGCCGCCGGGCAGGTCGTAGATCTCGCGCGGCGGGCCCATGCGTGCGACGATCGCCGACTCGTCCTGGCCGGCCTGGTATTGCTGCCACGGTTGCGCGCAACCGGCCAGCAGCGCGGCGGCGCTGGCGACCAGCACCGGCAGGCGCGCGGAAATGCGAATGCGCATGGGGATTCTCCAGAACACGGAAACAAGTCCCGTTTTATCACGGACGGCGCGCGACCGCGCATCGTGCGGAAAAAATCGGTACGGATCGCCGCCGCGGTCACGCTTGCGGGCGGCGGGGGCGCCGGCCTATGATCCGCGCTTCTCGGGCAGATTGAAGGGCAGGTGGCCGATGCAGGGGTGGAAGCGGTGCGCGCTCGCGTTGAGCGCGGGGTGGATGCTGGTGTCGTCTGCGTTTGCCGGCGGCGAGCCGGTGCGGATCGCGCTGATCGAGGGGATGTCGGGCCCGTTCGCGAATGCGGGCGCGGCGGTCGAGCGCAACCTGCGCTTCGGCGTCGAGCAGGTCAACGCGGCGGGCGGCGTGAAGCTGCGCGACGGCGCGCATCCGCTCGAACTCGTCGTGCTCGACAGCAAGGGCAGCCCCGAGGAGGCGCTCGTGCAGTTGCGCGCGGCCGCGGACCGCCATATCGGGTTCGTCGCGCAGGGCAACAGTTCGGCCGTCGCCGCCGCGCTCGTCGCGGCGCTCGACAAGCTGAACGCGCGCGATCCGGACAGCCGGATGCTGTTCCTCAACTATTCGGCCGACGATCCGGCGCTGACCGGCGCGCGCTGCAGCTTCTGGCATTTCCGTTTCGATGCGCACGCGGGCATGCGGATGGCCGCGCTCGCGGACGTGATGGCGCGCGACCGCGCGCTCCACAAGGTCTACCTGCTCAACCAGGACTACAGCTTCGGCCGCGACGTCAGCACGCTCGCCCGGCAGGCGCTGGCTGCGCGGCGCCCGGACGTGACGATCGCCGGCGACGAATTCCACCCGATCGGCCGGATCAAGGATTTCTCGCCGTACATCGCGAAGATCCGTGCGAGCGGCGCCGACGCCGTCGTGACCGGCAACTGGGGCAACGACCTCACGCTGCTCGTGAAGGCGGCGCGCGAGCAGGGGCTGAATGCGAAGTTCTATACCTTCTACGGCAACAGCCTCGGCGCGCCGGCGGCGCTTGGCGATGCCGGTGTCGGGCGGGTCGTGGCCGTGGCGGACTGGCACCCGAACGCGGGCGGCGCGAAATCGGATGCGTTCTACCGCGCGTTCCGGAGCCGTTTTCCGGCCGCCCAGGACGACTATCCGGTGCGACGGATGAGCCTGATGATCGAGATGCTGGCCGCCGCGATGAACCGCGCGGGTTCCGCGGACCCCGTCGCGGTCGCACGGGCGCTCGAGGGCCTGTCGTTCGACGACGGCTTCCATGCGTCGCGGATGCGCGCGCAGGATCACCAGCTGATCCAGCCCCTTTACGTGATGGAGATGGACAAGGTCGGCACGCCGGGCGTGCGCTTCGACAACGAGGGCTCGGGCTACGGTTTCCGGACGGTGCTCGCGGTGGCGGCGCCGCGCACGGAGATGCCGTCCGCCTGCTCGATGACGCGCCCGTGACAGGAGGCGGTAAGAACGGCGCGGAGTTGTGCTACAATGCGCGCCGGTTGTAAGTCACGGCACGGCCATTCTTCCGTGTCCGCCTGTTCAGTTAGAAAGGAAATCACATGTCTGTTGCAGATATCAAGAAGTCGGAAGTTGTTGCTCAGTTCGCCCGCGGTACCAACGACACGGGAAGCCCCGAAGTCCAGGTCGCACTGCTGACCGCACGTATCGTCGAACTGACGGGTCACTTCAAGACCCACGCGAAGGATCACCACAGCCGCCGCGGCCTGCTGCGCATGGTGAGCCGCCGTCGCAAGCTGCTCGACTACCTCAAGGGCAAGGATGCCGACCGTTACCGCGCACTGATCGAGAAGCTGGGTCTGCGTAAGTAATCGAGGCGATTGCCGCCAGCAAGATGCCTGTGTCAGTCCGCTGATACAGGCATTTTGTTTTTGCGCGGTGCGTAGCGTCACACGCACCGCAGGCTGTCCGGCACGGTTGTGCCGGGCTGCCGCAACGACTGATACCGGGGCAGGATTTGTGTCATTCCAGCGCGTCGCTGCATGAGCGCCGCGCTGGAATGGCATAAAAAACACACCTTGCTCCGGGTGATTCGGTCGGGACGCCGCCGCGCGGGATGGCCGGCGCGGCGAATGAAATGCATGAATTCAAAGGAGCAACCATGTCCATGTTCAACAAGGTCGTGAAGGAATTCCAGTGGGGCCAGCACAAGGTGCGCCTCGAAACCGGTGAAGTCGCTCGCCAGGCAAGCGGCGCCGTGATCGTCGACGTCGAAGACACCGTCGTGCTGGCAACCGTCGTCGGCGCGAAGTCGGCGAAGCCGGGTCAGGATTTCTTCCCGCTGACCGTCGACTACCTCGAAAAGACCTACTCGGCCGGCAAGATCCCGGGCGGCTTTTTCCGTCGCGAAGGCCGTCCGTCGGAGCACGAGACGCTGACGTCGCGCCTGATCGACCGTCCGCTGCGCCCGCTGTTCCCGGAAGGCTTCTACAACGAAGTCCAGGTCGTGATCCACGTGCTGTCCGTGAACCCGGAAATCCCGGCTGACATCCCCGCGCTGATCGGCGCATCGGCTGCGCTCGCCGTGTCGGGCCTGCCGTTCAACGGCCCGGTCGGTGCCGCACGCGTGGCCTACATCGACAACGCGTACGTGCTGAACCCGACGCGTGACCAGATCAAGGCGTCGAGTCTCGACCTCGTCGTCGCAGGTACGGAACGTGCCGTGCTGATGGTCGAATCGGAAGCCGACCAGCTGTCGGAAGAAGTGATGCTGGGCGCCGTGGTGTTCGGCCACGAGCAAATGCAGGTCGCGATCGACGCGATCCACGAACTGGTCCGCGAAGGCGGCAAGCCCGAGTGGGACTGGCAGCCGGCGCCGAAGAACGAAGCGCTGATCGCGCGCGTGACCGAGCTGGCACAGAACGACCTGCTCGCTGCTTACCAGCTCCGCGACAAGCAGGCGCGCTCGACCAAGCTGAAGGAAGTCTACGCGGCAACCTCGGCGAAGCTCGAGGAAGATGCGCAGGCAGCCGGTACGGTCGCAGCCGACAAGGCAACGGTCGGCAACGTGCTGTTCGACATCGAAGCGAAGATCGTCCGTTCGCAGATCCTGAACGGCGAGCCGCGCATCGACGGCCGCGACACGCGCACCGTGCGCCCGATCGAAATCCGCACCGGCGTGCTGCCGCGTACCCACGGCTCCGCGCTGTTCACGCGCGGCGAGACGCAGGCGCTGGTCGTCGCGACGCTCGGCACGAAGGGTGACGAGCAGATCATCGACGCGCTCGAAGGCGAGTACCGCGAGCGCTTCATGCTCCACTACAACATGCCCCCGTTCGCGACCGGCGAAACGGGCCGCGTCGGCTCGCCGAAGCGCCGCGAAATCGGCCACGGCCGCCTCGCGAAGCGTGCACTGGTCAAGTGCCTGCCGAGCGCCGACGAATTCGGCTACTCGATCCGCGTCGTGTCGGAAATCACCGAATCGAACGGTTCGTCGTCGATGGCATCGGTGTGCGGCGGCTGCCTCGCGCTGATGGATGCCGGCGTGCCGATGAAGGCGCACGTCGCGGGTATCGCGATGGGCCTGATCCTCGAAGGCAACAAGTTCGCGGTGCTGACCGACATCCTCGGCGACGAAGATCACCTCGGCGACATGGACTTCAAGGTGGCCGGCACGGAGCAAGGCGTGACGGCGCTGCAGATGGACATCAAGATCCAGGGCATCACCAAGGAAATCATGCAGGTCGCGCTCGCGCAGGCGAAGGAAGGCCGCATGCACATCCTCGGCAAGATGACGTCGGCAGTTTCGGGTGCGAACACGCAACTGTCGGAATTCGCGCCGCGCATGATCACGATCAAGATCAACCCGGAAAAGATCCGCGACGTGATCGGCAAGGGCGGTTCGGTGATCCGCGCGCTGACGGAAGAAACCGGCACGACCATCGACATCTCCGACGACGGCGTCGTGACGATCGCGAGCACGAACAGCGACGGCATGGCCGAAGCGAAGAAGCGTATCGAGCAAATCACGGCCGAGATCGAAGTGGGCCAGGTGTACGAAGGCACGGTTCTGAAGCTGCTCGATTTCGGCGCGATCGTGAACCTGCTGCCGGGCAAGGATGGCCTGTTGCACATCTCGGAAATCGTCAACGAGCGTGTGAAGGACATCAACGACTACCTGAAGGAAGGCCAGCAAGTGAAGGTCAAGGTCATCCAGACGGACGAAAAGGGTCGTGTGCGTCTGTCGGCAAAGGCGCTGCTGAACGAAGCAGCGGCGGCGTCGCAATCGGACACGCCGCCGCAGCAGTAAGCGGATAGGCGGACCAACGGCCGGCAGTGCGAAAGCGTGCCGGCCGTTTTTTCTGTAGCATCGTTGTGCGGCGCAGCAGCGCCGGCAAGGCGCCCGTGCCGCGTGCGGGCGCACCATCCGATTCCGATCCTGATCCTGGAGCGACCCTCACCATGAAAGCCATCGAAATCACCGAGTTCGGCGCCCCCGACGTGCTGAAGCTTGCGGAGCGTCCGCGCCCCGAACCGAAGCGCGGCGAAGTGCTGATCAAGGTGGCGGCTTCCGGCGTGAACCGGCCCGACGTGTTCCAGCGCAAGGGCGCCTATGCGCCGCCGCCGGGTGCGTCGGATCTGCCGGGCCTCGAGGTCGCGGGCGAGATCGTCGGCGGCGACCTGTCCGACGCTGCTCAGAACCCGTTCGGCCTGAAGCTCGGCGATCGCGTGTGCGCGCTGCTCGCGGGTGGCGGCTATGCGGAATATGCGGTCGCGCCGCTGCCGCAATGCCTGCCGGTGCCCGGCGGGCTGACCGAGATCGAGGCCGCGTCGCTGCCCGAGACGTTTTTCACGGTGTGGAGCAACGTGTTCGACCGTGCGCAGCTCGGCGCGGGCGAGGGCGGCGAGCACGAAACGCTGCTCGTGCAGGGCGGCTCGAGCGGCATCGGCGTGACGGCGATCCAGATCGCGCATGCGCTCGGCTTTCGCGTGTTCGCGACGGCCGGCACCGCCGACAAGTGCCGCGCGTGCGAGGCGCTCGGCGCGGAGCGTGCGATCAACTACAAGACGGAAGACTTCGTCGAGGTCGTGAAGTCGCTGACGCACGATCGCGGCGTCGACGTGATCCTCGACATGGTGGCGGGCTCGTACGTGCCGCGCGAACTGTCCGCGCTCGCGGATGGCGGCCGTCTGGTGCTGATCGCGCTGCTCGGCGGCGCGAAGGCCGACGTCAACCTGAGCGAGATCCTGCGTCGCCGGCTGACCATCACGGGTTCGACGCTGCGCCCGCGTCCGGTCGAATTCAAGGCGCAGATCGCCGCGCAGTTGAAGGCGCGCGTGTGGCCGCTGCTTGCCGACGGCCGCATCAAGCCGGTGATCTATCGCGTATTGCCGGCGGCGGACGCCGCGCAGGCGCATGCGCTGATGGAAAGCAGCGAGCATACCGGCAAGATCGTGCTCGATTGGGGTACGAACGCCTGACGGCCCACGTGGCCGGGCTTGACATGCGCGGTTTGACCGGTTCAAGGCGCGCGCAGTAAAATCGCCGGTTTGCTTCGCCAGATCAAACCCGACGGCCGGTTTCCGGCGCGTTAATGACCAAGCGGTGACGAGACAGACACGATGTCGAAACAAAGAACTAAGCGTGTGATCGGCAACTGGAAGATGCACGGCCGGCTGGCCGGCAACCAGGCGTTGCTGAACGAAGTGGTGCAGGGCGCGGGCGCGGTGGCGGCCGAAACGTCGGTCGGCGTGTGCGTGCCGTTCCCGTATCTCGCGCAGGTTCAGGCGCAACTCGACGGCGGCCGTGTCGCCTGGGGTGCGCAGGACGTGTCGGCGCACGAGCAGGGCGCGTTCACCGGTGAAGTGGCGGCTGCGATGGTCGCGGAGTTCGGCGCACGCTATGCGATCGTCGGTCACTCGGAGCGCCGCGCGTATCACGGCGAACGCAACGAGACGGTCGCGGCGAAGACGCAGCGCGCGCTCGCGGCGGGGCTCACGCCTGTCGTGTGCGTCGGCGAGACGCTCGACGAGCGTGAGTCCGGCGCAACCGAGCAGGTGGTCGGTGCGCAGCTCGACGCAGTGCTGGCCGTGCTGACGGCCGACGAGGCCGCGCGCATCGTCGTCGCGTACGAGCCGGTCTGGGCGATCGGCACGGGCAAGAGCGCGACGTCGGCGCAGGCGCAGGACGTGCACGCGTTCCTGCGTGCGCGTCTCGCGGCAAAGGGTGCGGCGGACGTGTCCGTGCTGTACGGCGGCAGCGTGAAGCCGGACAACGCGGAAGAGCTGTTTGCGCAGCCGGACATCGACGGTGGCCTGATCGGCGGCGCGTCGCTGAAGGCGGAAGATTTCCTGGCGATCTGCCGGGCCGCGCGCTGAGCGGTCCGAGATCGAATTGAACCATGACGGCGGCCGGTTGGTCCGGTCGCCCGATCCATTCGGGTGGGTGTGATGCTGTTATTCAAGACGCTGATTATTGTGGTGCAGGTGCTGTCTGCACTGGGTGTGATTGGTCTCGTGCTGTTGCAGCACGGCAAGGGTGCCGACATGGGCGCTGCGTTCGGCAGCGGCGCGTCGGGCAGCCTGTTTGGTGCAACGGGCTCCGCGAACTTCCTGTCGCGTACGACGGGCATTCTCGCGACGATCTTCTTCGTCGCGACGCTCGCGCTGACGTACCTCGGTTCGTACAAGTCGACGCCGTCGGCGGGCGTGCTGGGTGGGGTCGCGACCGCACCGGCCTCGGCGCCTGCAGCATCGGCGCCGGCCGTCGCGGCATCCGCTGCCGCAGGCTCGGTCGCAAGCGCGCCGGGCCAGGACGTCCCGAAATAAAAAGTTAAATTTTTTGCGGTTGTGCGTTGAACAAATCTCGAAGTCGGGTTAGAATTTAATTCTTGAAGCGATTCGCGGGAAACAAGTAGTTACAACCCCGGTTGCATGCAGTGCCGACGTGGTGAAATTGGTAGACACGCTATCTTGAGGGGGTAGTGGCGAAAGCTGTGCGAGTTCGAGTCTCGCCGTCGGCACCAAAGTTACTCAATGCCAGCCGCTTCTAGTGGCTGGCATTTTTCATTTCTGGGGTGTGCTTGCGGTTGTCTTGCGATCGCCTGCACTCCGAAATGATTCCTTCCGCCGGAAGTGGTATTCTCCGGACGCTCAGAACCAACCGATAGAGGATTGCCTTGAACCTCGCAGCCTATTACCCCGTCTTGTTGTTCCTCCTCGTGGGCACTGGTTTAGGTATAGCGCTGGTCAGCATCGGCAAGCTCCTTGGTCCCAACAAGCCGGACGTCGAGAAGAACGCACCGTACGAGTGCGGCTTCGAAGCCTTTGAAGACGCCCGGATGAAATTCGACGTCCGGTACTACCTCGTCGCCATCCTGTTCATCATCTTCGATCTCGAAACCGCATTCCTGTTTCCGTGGGGCGTCGCGCTCCGGGATATCGGCTGGCCGGGTTTCATCGCAATGATGATTTTTCTGCTCGAATTCCTGCTGGGCTTTGCCTATATCTGGAAGAAAGGCGGCCTCGACTGGGAGTGATGGGTTAATCGCCGGTTTGCATGGGCGGCCACGCTCGGTCGCTCGTCTGGAGTGGAAAGCAAATGAGTATCGAAGGGGTCTTGAAGGAAGGGTTTGTCACCACGACGGCTGACAAGCTGATCAACTGGACGCGTACCGGCTCGCTGTGGCCGATGACGTTCGGGCTCGCGTGTTGCGCCGTCGAAATGATGCATGCGGGCGCGGCCCGTTACGACCTGGACCGGTTCGGCGTCGTGTTTCGCCCGAGCCCGCGCCAGTCGGACGTGATGATCGTCGCCGGCACGCTCTGCAACAAGATGGCGCCCGCGCTGCGCCGCGTGTACGACCAGATGGCCGAGCCGCGCTGGGTGATCTCGATGGGATCGTGCGCGAACGGCGGTGGCTACTACCACTACTCGTACTCGGTGGTCCGCGGCTGCGACCGGATCGTGCCGGTCGACGTCTACGTGCCGGGCTGTCCGCCCACGGCCGAGGCGCTGGTCTACGGCGTGATCCAGCTTCAGGCGAAGATCCGCCGCACCAATACCATCGCCCGTCAATAAAGCCCCGAGCGTCCCCTCAATATGGCAAGCAAAATCGAGACCCTCAAGGCAAACCTCGAAGCCGCGCTCGGCGCGCGCGTGGTGAGCCTCACCGAAGCGATCGGTGAACTGACGCTCGTCGTGAAGGCGAGCGATTACCTCGAAGTCGCAAAGACGCTGCGCGACGATCCGAAGCTCCGTTTCGAGCAACTGATCGACCTGTGCGGCGTCGACTACCAGACCTTCGGCGACGGCGCCTACGACGGCCCGCGTTTCGCGGCCGTGTCGCACCTGCTGTCGGTCACGAACAACTGGCGCCTGCGCCTGCGTGCATTCGCACCGGACGACGACCTGCCGATCGTGGCATCGCTGGTCGACATCTGGACCTCCGCGAACTGGTACGAGCGCGAAGCGTTCGACCTGTACGGCATCGTGTTCGAAGGCCACCCCGACCTGCGCCGCATCCTCACCGACTACGGCTTCATCGGCCACCCGTTCCGCAAGGACTTCCCGGTGTCGGGCTATGTCGAAATGCGTTACGACCCGGAAGAGAAGCGGGTCGTGTACCAGCCGGTGACGATCGAGCCGCGCGAAATCACGCCGCGCGTGATCCGCGAGGATCGCTATGGCGGTCTGAAACATTAAGGGGGCGTCATGGCAGAAATCAAGAACTACACGCTCAACTTCGGCCCGCAGCACCCGGCAGCACACGGCGTGCTGCGCCTCGTGCTCGAGCTCGACGGCGAAGTCATCCAGCGTGCCGATCCGCACATCGGCCTGCTGCACCGCGCGACGGAAAAGCTCGCGGAATCCAAAACGTTCATCCAGTCCGTGCCGTACATGGACCGTCTCGACTATGTGTCGATGATGGTCAACGAGCACGGCTACGTGCTCGCGATCGAAAAGCTGCTCGGCATCGACGTGCCGGAGCGCGCGCAGTACATCCGCGTGCTGTTCGACGAAATCACGCGCGTGCTCAACCACCTGATGTGGATCGGCGCGCACGCGCTCGACGTCGGCGCGATGGCCGTGTTCCTGTACGCGTTCCGTGAGCGTGAAGACCTGATGGACGTGTACGAAGCGGTGTCCGGTGCCCGGATGCACGCGGCGTACTACCGTCCGGGTGGCGTCTATCGCGATCTGCCTGACGCAATGCCGCAATACAAGGCGTCGAAGATTCGCAACGAGAAGGCGCTCGCGAAGATGAACGAAGCGCGCAGCGGCTCGGTGCTCGACTTCATCGACGACTTCTTCACGCGCTTCCCGAAGTGCGTCGACGAATACGAAACGCTGCTCACCGACAACCGGATCTGGAAACAGCGTCTGGTCGGGATCGGCGTGGTCAGCCCGGAACGTGCGCTGCAGATGGGCCTGACGGGCCCGATGCTGCGCGGCTCGGGCATCGCCTGGGATCTGCGCAAGAAGCAGCCGTACGAAGTGTACGATCGCCTCGATTTCGACGTGCCGGTCGGCGTGAACGGCGATTGCTACGACCGCTATCTGGTGCGCGTCGAAGAAATGCGCCAGTCGATCCGCATCGCGAAACAGTGTATTGAGTGGCTCCGCAAGAATCCGGGCCCGGTGATGACGGACAATCACAAGGTTGCCCCGCCGTCGCGCGTCGGCATGAAGACCAACATGGAAGACTTGATTCACCACTTCAAGCTCTTCACCGAAGGTTTCCATGTGCCGGAAGGCGAAGCGTACGCGGCGGTCGAGCATCCGAAGGGTGAGTTCGGCATCTACCTCGTGTCGGATGGTGCGAACAAGCCGTATCGCCTCAAGATTCGCGCACCGGGTTTCGCGCACTTGGCGTCGCTCGACGAAATGGCGCGCGGTCACATGATCGCCGACGCCGTCACGATCATCGGTACGCAGGACATCGTGTTCGGCGAAATCGATCGCTAATGGTTAGCGCCGCCCGCGCGAGCGGGCGGCGAGCAGCAAGTCACACGCGATGCGCGCTGAACCGGCGCGGCTTCGCAAGCTGTCAACAGTGAGCGCCAGGTCTGCCGTCCATGCACCCCAGTGTGCGGCAGGTTGTTCGTTCGGTAGGAATTGAAAGAGTCGTGTCTGAAAATGATCTCAGCTGAAGGCCTGAAGGAAATCGATCGAGCGTTGACGAAGTATCCCGCCGATCAGAAACAGTCCGCCGTGATGTCGGCGTTGGCCGTTGCTCAGGAAGAGCACGGCTGGCTGTCGCCCGAACTGATGCAGTTCGTCGCGGACTATCTCGGCATGCCGGCCGTTGCCGTGCAGGAAGTCGCGACGTTCTACACGATGTACGAGCTCAAACCGGTCGGCAAGCACAAGATCACGCTCTGCACGAACCTGCCGTGCCAGCTCGGCCCGGACGGTGGCGCGGAAGCGACCGCCGACTACCTGAAACAGAAGCTCGGCATCGGCTTCGGCGAGACCACGCCCGACGGCAAGTTCACGCTGAAGGAAGGCGAATGCATGGGCTCGTGCGGCGATGCGCCGGTGCTGCTGGTGAACAATCACAGAATGTGCAGCTTCATGAGCCGCGAGAAGATCGACCAGCTGCTTGAGGAGCTCTCGAAATGACGTCCCTCCACGACCGTCACATCAAACCGCTGATCCTCGCTGGTCTGAACGGCGAGAACTGGCATCTCGAAGATTACGTTGCGCGCGGCGGCTACAAGCAGCTGCGCCGCATTCTCGAAGAAAAGATTCCGCCCGAGCAGGTGATCGCCGACGTCAAGGCGTCGGGCCTGCGCGGCCGTGGCGGTGCGGGCTTCCCGACCGGCCTGAAGTGGAGCTTCATGCCGCGCCAGTTTCCGGGGCAGAAGTACCTCGTCTGCAACTCGGACGAAGGCGAGCCGGGCACGTTCAAGGATCGCGACATCCTGCGCTGGAACCCGCACGCGCTGATCGAAGGCATGGCCATCGGCGCGTACGCGATGGGCATCACCGTCGGCTACAACTACATCCACGGCGAAATCTTCGAAGTGTATCGACGCTTCGAAGCCGCGCTCGATGAAGCGCGCGCCGCGGGGTTCCTCGGCGACAACATCATGGGCTCGGAATTCTCGTTCCAGCTGCACGCGCACCACGGTTACGGCGCGTACATCTGCGGCGAGGAAACGGCACTGCTCGAGTCGCTCGAAGGCAAGAAGGGCCAGCCGCGCTTCAAGCCGCCGTTCCCGGCGAGCTTCGGCGTGTACGGCAAGCCCACCACGATCAACAACACCGAGACGTTTGCCGCGGTGCCGTTCCTGCTGTCCATCGGGCCGCAGAATTACCTCGAGATCGGCAAGCCGAACAACGGCGGCACGAAGATTTTCTCGGTGTCGGGCGACGTCGAGCGTCCGGGCAACTACGAAGTGCCGCTCGGCACGCCGTTCGCGACGCTGATGGAGCTCGCCGGCGGGATGCGCGGCGGCAAGAAGATCAAGGCCGTGATTCCGGGCGGTTCGTCGGCGCCGGTGATCCCGGGCGACATCATGATGCAGACGGATCTCGACTACGATTCGATCGCGAAGGCGGGCTCGATGCTCGGTTCCGGCGCGGTGATCGTGATGGACGAGACGCGCTGCATGGTGCGTTCGCTGCTGCGCCTGTCGTACTTCTACTACGAGGAATCGTGCGGCCAGTGCACGCCGTGCCGTGAAGGCACCGGCTGGCTGTATCGCGTCGTGAACCGTATCGAGCACGGCGAAGGCCGCCAGGAAGATCTGGACCTGCTGAACTCGGTTGCCGAGAACATCATGGGACGCACGATCTGTGCACTCGGCGATGCGGCGGCGATGCCGGTACGCGGGATGCTCAAGCACTACTGGGACGAATTCGCGTACCACGTCGAGCACAAGCACTGCATGGTCGGCGGCCACGCGCACGCGGCGGCGGCCTGAAGCGAACCCGGTTGCGGAATTTGAGCGCACGGTCGGGCGAAGGCGCGAACGGGCGGAAATAGGTTAAGGACCATTCACCATCATGGTTGAACTTGAAATAGACGGCAAGAAGGTCGAGGTGCCCGAAGGCAGCATGGTGATCCAGGCTGCGCACAAGGCGGATACGTACATTCCTCACTTCTGCTATCACAAGAAACTGTCGGTTGCGGCCAACTGCCGGATGTGTCTCGTCGAAGTCGAGAAGATGCCGAAGGCCGTGCCTGCCTGCGCGACCCCCGTGTCGGCCGGCATGATCGTCCATACGCAATCCGACAAGGCCGTGAAGGCGCAGCAGTCGGTGATGGAATTCCTCCTCATCAACCACCCGCTCGACTGCCCGATCTGCGATCAGGGCGGCGAATGCCAGCTGCAGGATCTGGCGGTCGGTTACGGCAAGTCGTCGTCGCGTTACGCGGAAGAGAAGCGCGTGGTGTTCCACAAGAACGTGGGCCCGCTGATCTCGATGGAAGAGATGTCGCGCTGCATCCACTGCACGCGCTGCGTCCGCTTCGGCCAGGAAATCGCCGGCGTGATGGAGTTCGGCATGCTGGGCCGCGGCGAGCACTCGGAAATCACGACGTTCGTCGGCAAGACGGTCGATTCCGAAATGTCGGGCAACATGATCGACCTGTGCCCGGTCGGCGCGCTGACCAGCAAGCCGTTCCGCTACAGCGCCCGTACGTGGGAGCTGTCGCGCCGCAAGTCGGTGAGCCCGCACGATTCCGTCGGCGCGAACCTCGTCGTGCAGGTGAAGAACAACCGCGTGATGCGCGTGCTGCCGTTCGAGAACGAAGCCATCAACGAATGCTGGATCTCGGACAAGGATCGCTTCTCGTACGAAGGCCTCAACAGCGAAGAGCGCCTGACGAAGCCGATGCTGAAGCAGGGCGGCCAGTGGATCGAGACCGACTGGCAGACCGCGCTCGAATACGTCGCCAAGGGCCTGAAGGGCATCGCCGCGGATCACGGCGCGAACGCGCTGGCGATGCTCGCGAGCGCGCACAGCACGGCCGAAGAGCTGTTCCTCGTGAAGCAGCTCGCCAACGAACTGAAGACGCCGAACGTCGACTTCCGTCTGCGTCAGCAGGATTTCTCGGCGCCGGTCCAGGGCGCACCGTGGCTCGGCATGCCGATCGCCGACCTGTCGAACGTGGACGCCGCGTTCGTCGTCGGTTCGTTCCTGCGCCGCGACCACCCGCTGTTCGCCGCCCGCCTGCGTCAAGCCGCGAAGAACGGCGCGAAGCTGCACTTCCTGCACGCGACCGGTGACGACGCACTGATCCCGACCGCGCAACGCATCGTTGCCGCACCGTCGGCATGGCTCGACCAGCTGGCCGGTATCGCCGCGGCCGTCGCGCAACTGCGCGGCGTCGCACTGCCCGACACGCTCGCGGGCGTCACGGCATCGCCGGCCGCGCAGGCTGTCGCCCAGTCGCTCGCGAATGGCGAACGCCGCGCGGTGCTGCTCGGCAACGTCGCGGTCCGCCATCCGGAATTCGCGAAGCTGCACGCCGTTGCCAAGTGGATCGCCGACAACACCGGCGCCACGTTCGGCTTCCTGACGGAAGCGGCGAACACGGTCGGCGCGCACGTCGTCGGCGCACTGCCGGGCGAAGGCGGCCTGAACGCACGCGAAGCGTTCGCGCAGCCGCGCAAGGGCTACGTGCTGCTGAACGTCGAACCGGAATTCGACACCGCCGATCCGGCGCAGGCGCTGGCCGCACTGAATCAGGCGGAAATGGTCGTCGTGATGTCGCCGTTCAAGCATGGCCTCGACTACGCCGACGTGCTGCTGCCGGTTGCGCCGTTCACGGAAACCGCCGGTACGTATGTGAATGCCGAAGGCACCGTGCAGAGCTTCAATGGCGTCGTGCGCCCGCTCGGCGACACGCGCCCGGGCTGGAAGGTGCTGCGCGTGCTCGGCAGCCTGCTCGGCCTGCCGAACTTCGAATACGAGACCGCGGAAGAAGTGCGTCTCGCCGCGCTCGGCGACGCCGGCGTCGCGAGCCGCCTGTCGAACCAGACGTCGGTCGCGCCGGTGCGCGGCGCGGCGAATGCCGCGAACGGCGGTTTCGAGCGCCTGGCCGATGTGCCGATCTATCACGCCGACGCACTCGTGCGCCGCGCAGGTGCGCTGCACCTGACGGCCGCCGCGAAGGCGGCGAATGCCGCGGCGCTGCCGGCTGCGCTGTTCGACAAGCTTGGCTTGAAGGAAGGCGACGCAGTGCGCGTGCGCCAGGGCGAGCGTGCGGTGCAGTTGCCGGCCGTGCGCGACGCGAATCTTGCGGAGACCGTCGTTCGCGTGTCGGCGGCGACGCCTGCCGGCGCAGCGCTCGGCAGCCTGTCCGGTGAACTGGTGGTGGAGAAGGCGTAAATGAGCTTGTTCGATACGATCAACGCGGGCGGGTCCCAGCTTCTCGGCTTCGCATGGCCGACGGTGTGGGCAATCGTGCGCATCCTCGTCGTCTCCGTCGTCATCCTGCTGTGCGTCGCGTACCTGATTCTGTGGGAACGCAAGCTGATCGGCTGGATGCACGTGCGTCTCGGCCCGAACCGCGTCGGCCCCGGCGGCTTGCTGCAGCCGATCGCCGACGTGCTGAAGCTGCTGCTGAAGGAAGTCATTCAGCCGAGCGCCGCCAGCCGCTGGCTGTACCTGATCGCACCGGTGATGACCGTCGTGCCGGCGTTCGCCGTGTGGGCCGTGATCCCGTTCCAGGCCGAAGCGGTCCTCGCGAACGTGAACGCGGGCCTGCTGTACGCGATGGCGATCTCGTCGATCGGCGTGTACGCGGTGATCCTCGCCGGCTGGGCATCGAACTCGAAGTACGCGTTCCTCGGTGCGATGCGCGCCGCGGCACAGATGGTGTCGTACGAAATCTCGATGGGTTTCGCGCTGGTGCTGGTGCTGATGACGGCCGGCAGCCTGAACCTGTCGGAAATCGTCGGTTCGCAGCAGCACGGCTTCTTCGCGGGCCACGGCGTGAACTTCCTGTCGTGGAACTGGCTGCCGCTGCTGCCGGCGTTCGTCGTGTACTTCATCTCGGGCATCGCCGAAACGAACCGCCACCCGTTCGACGTGGTGGAAGGGGAGTCGGAAATCGTTGCCGGTCACATGATCGATTACTCGGGCATGGCGTTCGCGCTGTTCTTCCTCGCCGAGTACATCAACATGATCGTGATCTCGGCGCTGACCGCGACGCTGTTCCTCGGCGGCTGGGATGCACCGTTCGAATTCCTGTCGTTCATTCCGGGCATCTTCTGGCTTGTGCTGAAGATATTCGCGCTGCTGTCGGTGTTCATCTGGGTTCGCGCGACGTTCCCGCGTTTCCGTTACGACCAGATCATGCGCTTGGGCTGGAAGGTGTTCCTGCCCGTCACGGTGGTCTGGGTGGTCGTGGTCGGCTTCTGGATGATGTCGCCGCTCAACATCTGGGTGAAGTAATCGGACGAAATCATGAGCGCAATCCAACACTTCTTTAAGACCTTCTTCCTGACCGAGCTGCTGCAGGGGCTCGCGCTGACCGGCCGTTACACGTTCAAGCGCAAGGTCACCGTGCAGTTCCCGGAAGAAAAGACACCGATTTCGCCGCGTTTCCGCGGGCTGCACGCACTGCGCCGCTACGAAAACGGCGAAGAGCGCTGCATCGCGTGCAAGCTGTGCGAGGCCGTGTGCCCCGCGATGGCGATCACGATCGAATCGGAAACGCGCGCGGACAACACGCGCCGCACGACGCGCTACGACATCGACCTGACGAAGTGCATCTTCTGCGGTTTCTGCGAAGAGAGCTGCCCGGTCGATTCGATCGTCGAGACGCAGATTCTCGAGTACCACGGCGAAAAGCGCGGCGACCTGTATTTCACGAAGGAAATGCTGCTCGCGGTGGGCGATCGCTACGAGAAGGACATCGCCGCGGCGAAGGCTGCCGACGCGCCGTATCGTTGATTGTGTTTGCAGTGCCGGCCCGAAGCCAGGGCCGAGCCGCCGCGACGGGTGCGGCACGCGAGAGCGTCCCGCAAGCCGCGCCTGACTATGGCCTAACGATGAACCGGTAATCATGGAATTCACGACCGTACTGTTCTACATCTTCGCGCTGCTCCTGGTGGTATCAGGGCTGAAGGTGATCACTTCGCGCAACCCGGTGGCGTCTGCGCTTTTCCTTGTGCTGGCGTTCTTCAACGCCGCCGCGATCTGGATGCTGCTGGAAGCGGAGTTCCTCGCGATCCTGCTGGTGCTGGTCTACGTGGGCGCGGTGATGGTGCTGTTCCTGTTCGTCGTGATGATGCTGGACATCAACATCGACTACCTGCGCCGCGACTTCAAGCGCTTCGTCCCGATGGCGACCGTGGTCGGCGCGATCATCGTGATCGAAACCGCGCTGATCCTGTGGCGCGGCTACGGCGACACGCAGACGGTGCATGCGATGGCGACGGGCGAGATGGCCAACTGGTCGAACACGCGCCTGATCGGCAAGGTGATCTACACCGACTACATCTTCGCGTTTGAAATCGCCGGCCTCGTGCTGCTGGTCGCGATCATTGCCGCGATCGGGTTGACCGAGCGCAAGGGCAAGGACAGCAAGCGCCAGCGCGTGTCGGATCAGGTCAAGGTGCGCCGCAACGATCGCGTGCGCCTCGTGAAGATGGACGCGGAAAAGCCGCAGCCGGAAACGGCGCAGAGCGAAGCCGGTTCGGGCACCAACGGCTAAGCGGAGGAAAAGAAAACATGCTGACTCTTGCTCATTACCTCGTGCTCGGCGCGATCCTCTTTGCGATCGCGATCGTCGGGATCTTCCTGAACCGCCGCAACGTCATCATCATCCTGATGTCGATCGAACTGATGCTGCTGGCGGTGAACACCAACTTCGTCGCGTTTTCGCATTACCTCGGCGACGTGCACGGCCAGATCTTCGTGTTCTTCGTGCTGACCGTCGCCGCAGCGGAAGCCGCGATCGGTCTTGCGATTCTGGTGACCCTGTTCCGTAAGCTCGACACGATCAATGTCGAGGATCTCGATCAGCTCAAAGGTTAATTTCAG
The DNA here is from genome assembly GCF_002223045.2 of Burkholderia sp. HI4860. Taxonomy (NCBI): domain Bacteria; kingdom Pseudomonadati; phylum Pseudomonadota; class Betaproteobacteria; order Burkholderiales; family Burkholderiaceae; genus Burkholderia; species Burkholderia sp. HI4860. The sequence goes on from NZ_NKFO02000003.1 coordinate 2,935,040, forward strand.
GCAACGCTGTTATGTCAACGACACTCAATGAAAACCTGCTGCTGGCGATTCCGCTCGCTCCGCTGGCCGGCTCGCTGATTGCGGGGCTGTTCGGGAACGCAGTCGGGCGCAAGGGCGCACACCGGATCACGATCCTCGGCGTAATGATCGCGTTCCTCCTGTCGGCGAAAGTCTTCTTCGACGTGATGGGCGGCGCAAGCTTCAACGCGACCGTCTACGAATGGATGAACGTCGGCTCGCTGAAGCTCGAAGTCGGCTTCCTCGTCGATTCGCTGACCGCGATGATGATGGTCGTCGTGACCTTCGTCTCGCTGATGGTGCACGTGTACACGATCGGCTACATGGCGGAAGAAGACGGCTACCAGCGCTTCTTCTCGTACATCTCGCTGTTCACGTTCTCGATGCTGATGCTCGTGATGAGCAACAACTTCCTGCAGCTGTTCTTCGGCTGGGAAGCGGTGGGTCTGGTGTCGTACCTGCTGATCGGCTTCTACTTCACGCGTGAGAGCGCGATCTACGCGAACATGAAGGCGTTCCTCGTGAACCGCGTGGGCGACTTCGGCTTCCTGCTCGGCATCGGCCTGCTGCTCGCATTCGCCGGCTCGATGAACTACGGCGAAGTGTTCGCGAAGCGCGCGGAACTCGCGAGCCTGCACTTCCCGGGCACCGACTGGGGCCTGCTGACCGTCGCCTGTATCTGCCTGTTCATCGGCGCGATGGGCAAGTCGGCACAGTTCCCGCTGCACGTGTGGCTGCCGGACTCGATGGAAGGCCCGACCCCGATCTCCGCGCTGATTCACGCGGCGACGATGGTGACCGCCGGCATCTTCATGGTGTCGCGCATGTCGCCGCTGTTCGAGCTGTCGGATACCGCGCTGTCGTTCATCACGGTGATCGGCGCGATCACGGCGCTCTTCATGGGCTTCCTCGGCATCGTCCAGAACGACATCAAGCGCGTGGTCGCGTACTCGACGCTGTCGCAACTCGGCTACATGACCGTCGCGCTCGGTGTGTCCGCTTACCCGGTCGCCGTGTTCCACCTGATGACGCACGCGTTCTTCAAGGCGCTGCTGTTCCTCGGCGCAGGCTCGGTCATCATGGGCATGCACCACGACCAGGACATGCGCAACATGGGTGGCCTGCGCAAGTACATGCCGATCACGTGGATCACGTCGCTCGTCGGTTCGCTCGCGCTGATCGGCACGCCGTTCTTCTCGGGCTTCTACTCGAAGGACTCGATCATCGACGCGGTGAAGCTGTCGCACCTGCCGGGTTCGGGCTTCGCGTACTTCGCGGTTGTCGCGAGCGTGTTCGTCACGGCGCTGTACTCGTTCCGCATGTACTTCCTGGTGTTCCACGGCGAAGAGCGCTTCCGCAAGCCGAAGCATCCCGAATCGCCGATGGGCATGGCGGCTGCGCACGGCCACGACGACCACGGTCATGGCCACGGTCATGACGACCACGCGCACGAACCGCACGAGACCCCGTGGGTCGTATGGGTGCCGCTGGTCCTGCTGGCGATCCCGTCGGTCATCATCGGCGCGATCGCGATCAGCCCGATGCTGTTCGGCGACTTCTTCCAGCACGGCGTTGCATTCGACAAGGTGATCTTCATCGGCGAAAACCATCCGGCCCTGGCCGAGATGGCCGAGGAGTTCCATGGCTGGGTGGGCATGGGCCTGCACTCGGTGTCGGGCCTGCCGGTCTGGCTCGCGCTCGCCGGTGTCGTTGTCGCGTGGTTCCTGTACCTGAAGCGTCCGGAACTGCCGGCGTCGATCCGCCGCGCGTTCGGCCCGATCTACACGCTGCTGGACAACAAGTACTACATGGACAAGATCAACGAAGTGGTGTTCGCCCGTGGTTCGGTGGCGATCGGCCGCGGCCTGTGGAAGGAGGGTGACGTCGTGGTGATCGACGGCCTCGTCAACGGCAGCGCCCGGTTCATCGGCTGGTTCGCCGGCGTGATCCGCTTCCTCCAATCCGGTTACATCTATCACTACGCGTTCGCCATGATCATCGGCATGCTGGGGCTCCTGACCCTGTTTGTAACGCTCGGCGGCAAATAAGGCGGGGGACAACTTAATGCACGCTTTTCCGATTCTCAGTACCGCGATCTGGCTGCCGATCGTTTTCGGCCTCCTCGTGCTTGCGGTGGGTAACGACAAAAATCCGGGGACGGCCCGCTGGATCGCGCTGATCGGTTCGCTGCTCGGCCTGGCGGTCACGATCCCGCTGATCACGGGCTTCGACTCGAGCACGGCTGCGCTGCAGTTCGTCGAGAAGTCGACCTGGATCGAGCGCTTCGACATCGCGTATCACCTCGGCGTCGACGGTATCTCGATGTGGTTCGTCGTGCTGACCGCGCTGATCACGGTGATCGTCGTGATCGCCGCATGGGAAGTGATCACCGAGAACGTCGCGCAGTACCTCGCGGCGTTCCTGATCCTGTCCGGGATCATGATCGGCGTCTTCTCGGCAGCCGACGGCCTGCTGTTCTACGTGTTCTTCGAAGCGACCCTGATCCCGATGTACATCATCATCGGCGTGTGGGGTGGCCCGAACCGCGTGTATGCGGCATTCAAGTTCTTCCTGTACACGCTGGCCGGCTCGCTGCTGATGCTGGTCGCGCTGATCTACCTGTACACGGAAACGCATTCGTTCGACCTCGCGACGTGGCAGAACGCCAAGATCGCGATGACGCCGCAGATACTGTTGTTCATTGCGTTCTTCCTCGCGTTTGCGGTGAAGGTGCCGATGTGGCCGGTGCACACCTGGCTGCCGGACGCGCACGTGGAAGCGCCGACGGGCGGCTCGGTCGTGCTGGCTGCGATCATGCTGAAGCTCGGCGCATACGGTTTCCTGCGCTTCTCGCTGCCGATCACGCCTGACGCGAGCCACTTCCTGGCACCCGTCGTGATCACGCTGTCGCTGATCGCGGTGATCTACATCGGCCTCGTCGCGATGGTGCAGGCCGACATGAAGAAGCTGGTCGCGTATTCGTCGATCGCGCACATGGGCTTCGTCACGCTCGGCTTCTTCATCTTCAACCAGCTCGGCGTCGAAGGCGCGATCATCCAGATGATCTCGCACGGCTTCGTGTCGGGCGCGATGTTCCTCTGCATCGGCGTGCTGTACGACCGCGTGCACTCGCGCCAGATCGCCGATTACGGTGGCGTCGTCAACGTGATGCCGAAGTTCGCGGCCTTCGCGATGCTGTTCTCGATGGCCAACTGCGGCCTGCCGGGCACGTCGGGTTTCGTCGGCGAGTTCATGGTGATTCTCGCGGCCGTCCAGTACAACTTCTGGATCGCATTCGGCGCGGCATTCACGCTGATCCTCGGTGCTGCCTACACGCTGTGGATGTACAAGCGCGTGTACTTCGGCGCGGTGGCGAACGATCACGTTGCCAAGTTGAAGGACATCGGCCGTCGCGAATTCCTGATGCTGGCCGTGCTTGCCGCGTTCACGCTGCTGATGGGCCTGTATCCGAAGCCTTTCACCGACGTGATGCACGTTTCCGTGGAAAACCTCCTCTCCCACGTCGCGCAGTCGAAGCTGCCGCTGGCCCAGTAATCGCGAGCGGAGGAACTCAAGATCATGCAAAACGCCCCTATGAATGTTCTGTTGCCTGACGCGCTGGTGCTGGCCGCCATCGTCGTCGCATGGCTGAACGACACCTTTACCGGCGCCTCCGGCCGCCGCCTGACTTATCTGATCGCGGTCGTCTCGTCGGTCGTCGCCGGCGTGTGGTTCGCGGTGCAGGCACTCGACCCGCAGCAGTACTACTTCTTCTCGAAGATGGTCGTCGTCGACTCGTTCGCGAGCATGATGAAGGCTGTCGTGTCGTTCGGTTTCGCGGTCTCGCTCGTCTATTCGCGCAAGTACCTCGAAGATCGCGACATGTTCCGCGGTGACGTGTTCCTGCTCGGCATGTTCTCGCTGCTCGGTCAGCTGGTCATGGTGTCGGGCAACAACTTCCTGACGCTGTACCTCGGTCTCGAACTGATGTCGCTGTCGCTGTACGCCGTCATCGCGCTGCGCCGCGATGCCGCGCAGTCGAGCGAAGCCGCGATGAAGTACTACGTGCTGGGCGCGCTCGCATCGGGCTTCGTGCTGTACGGCATCTCGATGCTGTACGGTGCGACCGGCTCGCTCGAGCTGGGCGAGGTGTACAAGGCGGTCGGCGGCAACACCGACGCAGCCGTGCTGATGTTCGGCGTGGTCTTCATCGTCGCCGGTATCGCGTTCAAGCTCGGCGCCGTGCCGTTCCACATGTGGGTGCCGGACGTCTACCAGGGTGCACCGACCGCGATGACGCTGTTCGTCGGCGGCGGCCCGAAGGTTGCCGCGTTCGCGTGGGGCCTGCGCTTCCTGGTGATGGGCCTGCTGCCGCTCGCACAGAACTGGCAGACCGCGCTCGTGATCCTGGCCGCACTGTCGCTGATCGTCGGCAACATCACGGGTATCGTCCAGCGCAACATCAAGCGGATGCTTGCGTACTCGGCGATCTCGAACATGGGCTTCGTGCTGCTCGGCCTGCTCGCGGGTATCGTGAAGGGCGACGCGACGGCACCGGCGAACGCATACAGCTCGGCGATGTTCTACGCGATCGTCTACCTGATCACGACGCTCGGCTCGTTCGGCGTGGTGATGCTGCTCGCACGCCGCGATTTCGAAGCCGAAACGATCGACGACTTCAAGGGCCTCAACAAGCGCAGCCCGGTGTTCGCGTTCGTGATGATGGTCATGATGTTCTCGCTGGCCGGTATTCCGCCGACCGTCGGCTTCTACGCGAAGCTCGCCGTGCTCGAGGCGACCGTCAACGCAGGCCTCACGTGGCTGGCCGTGCTGGCCGTGATCACGTCGCTGTTCGGCGCGTTCTACTACTTGCGCATCGTGAAGCTGATGTACTTCGATGCACCGCAGGATACGACGCCGATTTCGGGCGATTTCTGCAAGCGCACGATCCTCGTGCTGAACGGCCTCGCGGTCGTCGCGCTCGGCCTGATCCCGAGCCCGCTGCTGACGGCCTGCCTGCAGGCAATTCGTCACACGCTGCCGCTGTAATGTCGGCAGCCGGCTGGTTTATCGTGCTGTTGGCGCTCGTCTGCGCCAACCTGCCGTTCCTGAACCAACGCCTCTTCGCCGTCGTGCCGTTCGGCACGGCGAAGAAGAGCGGGTGGGTGCGGATCGGCGAGCTGATCGTGCTGTACTTCATCGTTGGCGCGCTCGGCTTCTGGCTCGAGTCGCGCGCCGGCAACCGCTTCGAACAGGGCTGGCAGTTCTACGCGATCACGTTCAGTCTTTTCGTCGTGTTCGCGTTTCCCGGCTTCACGTTCCAGTATCTCGTCAAACGACGCTGACGGCTCCGGCCGTCCGTCGCGCTCAATTTTGGAGCCGCCGATGGCCGAACTACCCAATCACGACGCCGCACTGACCGAAACCTGCCTCGAAAGCGAGGCGATCTTCGACGGCGCGTTCCTCAAGCTCAAGCGCGATACCGTCCGTCTGCCGGATGGCAAGAAGGCCACGCGCGAATACGTCCAGCATCCGGGCGCGGTGATGGTGATCCCGCTGTTCGACGACGGCCGCGTGCTGATGGAAAGCCAGTATCGCTACCCGATCGGCAAGGTGATGGCCGAATTCCCGGCCGGCAAGCTCGATCCGAACGAAGGCGCGCTCGCATGCGCGGTGCGCGAACTGCGTGAAGAAACCGGCTACACCGCACGCGAGTACGTGTTCCTGGCCCGGATTCACCCGATCATTTCCTATTCGACCGAATTCATCGACCTGTACCTGGCGCGCGGGCTGACGGCCGGCGAGCGCAAGCTCGATGAAGGCGAATTCCTCGAGACCTTCACTGCGACGCAGGCCGACCTGCAGGAATGGGTGCGCACGGGCCAGATCTCCGACGTCAAGACGATCATCGGCACGATGTGGCTCGACAAGGTGCTGTCCGGCACGTGGCCGCTCGGGCCGGTCCTGACGCCCTGAGCGCGGCGTCAGCAATGGGTGGGGCGCCGCGTTACAATCCGGTGACGCGCGCCATCGCGGCGCGCGATCGATATTTAGCACGACCGTTCACAAAACCGCTTTTTGCGCTACACTCGCCACACGCCCTGATTCAGCATGAAGGTCCTCGATTTACAGTGCCCGCACGGTCATCGGTTCGAAGGCTGGTTCGCTTCCGCCGATGAATTCGAAGCGCAGTTGTCCCGCAAGCTGGTCGAATGTCCGGTGTGCGGAACGACCGAGGTCAACCGTCTGCCGTCGGCGCCGCGCCTGAACCTGTCGGGCGCGACGCAGGCCCAGCCGGTCGATTCGCGTGCACTGCAGGCGCAGGTAATGCGTGCGCTGCGCGAGGTGCTGGAGAAAACCGAGAATGTGGGCGAGCGCTTCGCTGAGGAAGCGCGGCGCATCCATTACAACGAGGCGCCGGCACGCAGCATTCGTGGCGTCACGACGCCTGAAGATGCGCAATCCTTGGCCGAAGAAGGCATCGACGTGATGCCGCTGCCGATTCCTGCCGCGCTCAAAGAACCGCTGCAATGACATTGCAGTGAGTCCTTGCCGGGCCGGACGGCTGCGGACAGCCTTGCATGGGACCGGACTAACCGCTGAAGCGCTAACTCCGGTCGACAGGAGACACTGCGCATGGATCTGGATTATTCCCCCTCGGACGACGCGTTCCGCGTCGACGTCCGCGCCTGGCTCGAGGCCAACCTGCCTCACGCACTGCGCGCCAAAGTACTCGATCACAAACGACTCGATCGCGAGGATTTCGCGAGCTGGCACCGGATTCTCGGTAAGCGAGGCTGGTCTGCGCCCGCGTGGCCGGTCGAATATGGCGGCCCGGGCTGGAACGCGACGCAACGACACATCTGGGAAGAGGAGTGCGCGCGGATCGGTGCGCCGACCGTGCTGCCGTTTGGCGTATCGATGGTCGCGCCGGTGCTGATGAAATACGGCAGCGAAGCGCAGAAACGTCATTATCTGCCGCGCATTCTCGATGGCACCGACTGGTGGTGCCAGGGCTATTCGGAGCCGGGTTCGGGATCCGACCTCGCATCGTTGCGCACGCGCGCGGAGCGCCAGGGCGACCACTACGTCGTCAATGGCCAGAAGACCTGGACGACGCTCGGCCAGTACGCCGACATGATGTTCTGCCTCGTGCGCACCGATCCGGCCGCGAAGAAACAGGAGGGCATCTCGTTCCTGCTGATCGACATGAAGACGCCCGGCATCACGGTGCGCCCGATCGTCATGCTCGACGAGGACCACGAGGTCAACGAGGTGTTCTTCGAGGACGTGAAGGTGCCGGTCGAGAATCTCGTCGGCGACGAGAACCGCGGCTGGACCTACGCGAAATACCTGCTTGGCCATGAGCGCACGGGCATCGCGCGCGTCGGCGGGTCGAAGCGCGAGCTCGCGTTCCTGAAGCGTGTGGCCTCGAAGCAGCGCAAGAACGGCAAGCCGTTGCTCGCCGATCCCGTGTTCGCCGCGAAGGTCGCGGCGCTCGAGGTCGAGCTGATGGCGCTGGAGGTGACGGTGCTGCGCGTCGTCAGCCGCGAGACGAGCGGCAAGGGGCCCGGCCCCGAGGCGTCGATGCTGAAGATCAAGGGCACGGAAGTGCAGCAGGCGCTCACCGAGTTGATGGTCGACGCGATCGGCCCGCTCGCCGCACCGTTCGACGTACCGTTCCTCGACGGCCAGCGCGAGCACAGCATCGCGGGCGACGACGATGCGGCACCCCTTGCCGCGTACTACTTCAATTATCGGAAGACGTCGATCTACGGCGGCTCGAACGAGATCCAGAAGAACATCATCGCGCAGATGATTCTGGGGCTGTGATCAGGGAACGGAGACAACCATGGATTTCAGCTTTACCGATGAGCAGCAGCAGTTTGCCGACGCGCTGCGCCGTTATCTCGGCGAGCAATACGGCTTCGAAGCACGTCAGGCAATCGTGCGCAGCGATGCTGGCGTGTCGGACACGCAATGGAGCGCGTTCGCCGAACTGGGGTTGACCGCGCTGCCCGTGCCGGACGCGCAGGGTGGCTTCGGCGGCGGCCCGGTCGACATGCTGGTCGTGATGCAGGAACTCGGCCGTGCGCTCGTGATCGAGCCGTACTGGGCAACGGCGGTGGGCGTCGAGGCCTTGCGCATTGCCGGTTCCGGCGCGGGTGAGGATGCGGCGCTGCTGGAAGCCGTCGCGCAGGGGCAAAAGCGCGTGGCAGTCGCGTTCCACGAACCGCATGCGCGCTACGACCTGTTCGAACTCGACACGCATGCGCGCGAGCAGGGCGGCACGTACCGGCTGACCGGCACGAAGTCGGTCGTTCAGCATGGCGCACAGGCGGATGCGTGGATCGTGCCCGCACGCGTCGATGGTGGCGGCATCGGCCTCTTCGTCGTCGAACGGGATGCCGCGAACGCGAAGGTGGTCGACTACCGGACGATCGACGGCCAGCGTGCCGCGACGATCGGGTTCAATGAAACGCCGGCGCGACTGCTGACGGGTGGAGCGCGCGACGCTGCGGCCCTCGAGCAGGTTGCCGATTACGCGACGTTCCTGCTGTGCGCGGAAGCGGTCGGCGTGCTCGACGAACTGAATCGCGCGACGGTCGAATACACGAAGACGCGCGAACAGTTCGGCGTGCCGATCGCGCGCTTCCAGGCGCTGCAGCACCGGATGGTCGACATGCTGATCCATGCCGAACAGGCGCGTTCGCTGACCTACCTGGCAGCCGTACGCTACGCGAGCGGCGATGCCGATGCGCGGCGCAAGGCCGTGTCGGCCGCGAAAGCGCGTGTCGGCGCCGCCGCGCGCTTCGTCGGCCAGCAGGCCGTCCAGCTGCACGGCGGCATGGGCGTGACCAACGAGGTCGCCGCCGCGCATTTGTTCAAGCGGCTGACGATCATCGAGACGACGCTCGGCGACACCGATCATCATCTTGCCCGCATCACGGCGCTGCCCGATTTCGCGCAGACGGACGCAGCATAACGGCGACACGCGAGCGCACCAGACAAGGAGACACCGAGTGGGCATCAGTTATGAAGACCTGGTGGTCGGCAGTACCACCGAAGTGGGCCGTTACACGTTCGAAGCGGACGACATCAAGGCGTTCGCACAACGCTATGACCCGCAGCCGTTCCACCTCGACGAAGAAGCCGGAAAAGCATCGCATTTCGGCGGGCTCGTCGCGAGCGGATGGCATACGTGTTCGGTGTTCATGAGCCTGCTCATCAAGAAGCTCGGGTCGGACTCGACGAGCATGGGCTCGCCGGGCATCGATTCGATCCGCTGGCTCAAGCCGGTGCGCGCCGGCGACACGATCACGATGTACCAGAAGGTTCACGACAAACGCGTATCGGAGAGCAAGCCCGATCGCGGCATCGTGTCGACGGAATGGGTCGGCGTGAACGGCGCCGGCGAGACTGTGATCACCGTGCATACCAAGGTGATCTTCGGGCTGCGCCATCCGGGAGGTACGCAGGCATGACCGATGTGACCTTGCCGCTGATCGCGTCGGCGCAGGCGCTGCAGGCGCGAGTCGGCGCGGAGCCGCTCGCGAGCGGCTGGATCGCGATCGACCAGCGTCGTGTCGATGGCTTTGCCGATGCGACCGGCGATCATCAATGGATTCACGTCGATCCCGAACGCGCGCGGCGCGAGTCGCCATTCGGCGGCCCGATCGCGCACGGGTTCCTGACGCTGTCGCTGATTCCGGCGTTGATGGCCGATGCGATGCGTTTCGAGCAGAAGATGGGGGTGAACTACGGGCTGAACCGCGTGCGGTTCCTGAAGCCGGTGCCGGTCGGTGCGCGTGTGCGTGCGCTGTTTGCGGTAAAGGAAACCGCCGAGGCCGCGCGGGACGGTGTGCAGGTGACGTGGTCGGTGACGATGCAGGTCGAGCGTCCCGATGTGCCGCTGCCCGTCTGCGCGGCGGAATTCATCACGCTGCATTACTTCTGAAGCGGGGAGCGGCATGCACGGATGCCGCTCCGCCCGTCACATGCGTGTCAGTGCTTCGCGTATTGCGTCGCACCGAACAGCACCTCGCGTGCCTTGTCGTCCTGCAGCGCCTTGCGCATCGACGCGAGCACTTCGACACCGCGTTGCACGGCCGGTCGCGCGGCGATCGCGTCGTGCCAACGTTTCACGTTCGGCAATTCGTCGAGCACGATGCCCTGGTTCTGCCACGAGCGCGTCCACGGGAACGTCGCAATGTCCGCGATCGTGTACGCGTCGCCTGCGAGATATTCGGATTCGCCGAGGCGCTTGTCCATCACGTTGTACAGGCGTTTTGCCTCGTTCGTGTAGCGGTTGACCGCATACTCGATCTTCTCCGGCGCATACAGGCGGAAGTGGTGCGCCTGCCCGAGCATCGGGCCGACGCCGCCCATCTGGAACATCAGCCATTCGAGCGTCGCGTAGCGTGCGGCCGGATCGGTTGGCAGGAACTTGCCGGTCTTCTCCGCGAGGTAGATCAGGATCGCACCCGATTCGAACACCGAGATCGGCTGGCCGCCGGGGCCGTCCGGATCGACGATCGCGGGGATCTTGTTGTTCGGGCTGATCTTCAGGAATGCCGGCTTGAACTGGTCGCCCGCACCGATATCGACCGGAAGGGCACGATAGGCGAGGCCCGTTTCCTCGAGCATGATGTGCACCTTGTGGCCGTTCGGGGTCGCCCAGCTATAGACGTCGATCATCGTGAACTCCTGTGTTGCATGCGGAAACGGCGCAGGCAGCGCCGCGACAGGCGGTCATTAGAGCATGGATCGATGCGGGCTGCTGGCGACGGGAACGTGCGTGCCGATGCGTGTGCTTGCGTGTTGCGCTAAGTGGCGCCGGAGGCGATTGCGTGTCGTCCCGAGTCGTCGAGATGGCCGCGTCGCCGTGCCGCATCGGGTCGATGCGGTGGCGACAGGTCAATTCGAAAGCGGGCGCGACCGCTCAGCGCTTGTAGCGGGGCGGGCGTTTCTCGAGAAATGCGGTGATGCCTTCGAGCCCGTCCGCATGATGCAGCGATGCGACGAAATGATCGCGCTCCGTGGCGAGATGCGCGTCGAGCGGTTGCGTCGTCGCGTCGTCGAGCAGCGACTTGATGCGCGTGAGTGCGTTCGGCGAGATGCCGGCGAGCGCGTCGGCCCATGCCAGGGCATCGGTCAGAGCCGCGCCGGGCACGGCGAGCCGGTTGACGACGCCGAGCGTATGCAGACGTTCGGCTGCAACAGGCTTGCCTTCGAACAGGATCTCGGCCGCGATCGCACGCGGCAGCGCGCGGGCGATGAACCACGAACCGCCTCCATCGGGCGTCAGGCCGACACGCGCATACGACATCACGAACTTCGCATCGTGCGCGGCGACGATCAGGTCGCACGCGAGCGCGAGCGAGAAGCCCGCGCCGGCCGCGGCGCCTTCCACTGCTGCGATCACCGGCTTCGTCGAAGCGTGGATCGCCGTGACCCAGGCGGCGAGCTGATCGATGCTGTCGGCCTGGTAGGACGGATCCTTCGAGCGGTTGTCGAGCAGCCGGTTCAGATTGCCGCCCGCGCAGAAGAAGCGATCGGCGCCGGTGAGCACGACCGCGCGAATCCCGGGATCCCGTTCGGCGGTGGCGAGCGCTTCGATGCCGGCCGCGTACATGTCGGGATGCAGCGCATTGCGCGCGCCTGGGTTGGATAGCGTGAGGACGAGCGTCGATTCGCTCTCGGGCGGACGCGAGGCCAGCAGTTCAGCACTCATGCGAGCGTGTCTCCATCGGATGGCGGGGCTGCGGCAGCGGACACCCAGCGCGTGCTGATGCGGACGCTGTCGTAGCGGATGTATTGTTGTCGTGACGGACGCAAAACTTGCTTTAGACTAGCACGAACGTGCTTTTCAGCGCGATGAATCCCGATGCGGCCGATATCGATGCGGCCGCGCTTCAGCAAGGAAGGAGCCCCCGATGCTACAGCTGTGCGGTATTCCGTTGTCCAACTATTACAACAAGGTGAAGTTCGTCCTGCTCGAGCATGACATTCCGTTCGAGGAGTCGGTATGCGGATTGCCGGTCAGCGATCCGGCACAGCTCGCCGATTCGCCGCTCGGCAAGATCCCCTTTCTGAAGACCGAAGAAGGCGCACTGTTCGAGTCGCAAGTGATCATCGAGTACCTGGCGGCGCGCTATCCCGAAAAAGGCATTTTCCCGGCGAGCCCGTTCGCGGCCGCGAAGGTGCGCGAACTCATCGAGACGCTCGAACTGTATCTCGAGTGGATGGCGCGCGAGGTCTACACCGAAGCGTTTTTCGGCGGCAAGGTCAGCGACGGGATGAAGGCGCACGTCGAGAAGCGCCTGCCGCGCGCGATCGATGCATTCAAGCAGATGACGCGGTTTTCGCCGTATGTGCTCGGCGAGTCGTTCGGTCTCGCGGACATCGCCGCGTGGGTTCATCTGCCGGTCATCGGCATGGCGACGAAAGCCGTATTCGGGCGCGATTTCCTGCTCGATGCAGGCATCGACTGGAAGGCGCACGCGAAGAAGGTGGGCGAGCGCCCTGCCGCGCAGCGCGTGGCGGCCGAGCGCAAGGCGTATATCGACGCGACGAGCGTCGCGCGTTCGTAAGCGCGGTTCCCGCAGGGCGGCGTGCGACCGCCCGTGCGGGTCTTACAGGCGGGCGAGCCGTTCGAGTGCGGACGCGAGCGTGCTTTCCTGCTTCGCGAAGCAGAATCGGACGACGCCCGATTCGTGCGGCTCGTGATAGAACGCCGACACCGGAATGGCGGCCACGCCGATCTCCGACGTGAGCCACTTCGAGAATTCCGCTTCCGGCAGGTCGCTGATCGCCGAATAATCGACGCACTGGAAGTACGTGCCCGTGCAGGGCAGCAGCTTGAAGCGGGTGCGCTCGAGGCCGGCCCGGAAGAAATCGCGCTTCTTCTGGTAGAAGTCGGCAAGCGTCAGGTACGGCGCCGGGTCGCGCAGGTAGTCGGCGAGCCCGATCTGCATCGGCGTGTTCACCGTGAACACGTTGAACTGGTGGACCTTGCGGAATTCCGCGGTCAGCGCGGCAGGCGCCGCGACATAGCCGACCTTCCAGCCCGTCACGTGATAGGTCTTGCCGAAGCTCGACACGATGAAGCTGCGCGCGGCGAGTTCCGGATAGCGCGCGACGCTCTCGTGGCGCGCGCCGTCATAGACCATGTGCTCGTAGACCTCGTCGGACAGGATCAGCACGTTGGTGCCGCGCACGATCTCCTCGAGCTTGTGCATGTCCGACTCGCGCCACACGGTCCCGGTCGGGTTATGTGGCGTGTTGATCAGGATCATGCGCGTTTTCGGCGTGATCGCGGCCGCCAGACGGTCGAACGGGATCGCGTAGTCGGGTGCTTCCAGCGTGACGAACACGGGCTTGCCGCCCGCGAGTTCGATCGACGGCAGGTAGCTGTCGTAGGTCGGTTCGACGACGATCACTTCATCACCCGGATGCACCGTGCACATGATCGCGGTCAGCAACGCCTGCGTCGCGCCGCCCGTCACGGTGATTTCGGTCGCCGGATCGTAACGCCGGCCGTAGACCTGCGCGATCTTGTCCGCGATCGCGTCGCGCAGCGGCGCGACACCGGCCATCGGCGGATACTGGTTGTGCCCGTTGCGCATCGCGGCGGCAACCGCATCGATGATGCGCGGATCGCAGTCGAAATCCGGAAAGCCCTGGCCGAGGTTCACCGCGCCTTTTTCGGCGGCAAGCGCGCTCATGACCGTAAAGATCGTCGTGCCGACGTTCGGCAGGCGCGAGGGGAAAACGGGAGTCGTTGGCATGTCTGAAGGAGCGTTCATCGATACGGTCGAAATCGGGTGGTGCGGCGTAGGTCAGGCCGGCGTGGTCGTCGTGTCCGGCGCGGCGTCGAGCGAGCAGGCCTCGGTAAATGGCGCGGGCTGCGCGATCCGGAAGCCGAAGTCGCGTGCGGTGCGCTTCGCGAGCTTCAGCAGCGCGCGGTCTTTCGATACGAGCCACTCGGCCTGCGCGGCGCGGGCGAGTTCGAGAAACTTCTGGTCGTCGCGGTCCTTGCACTTCGGCAGCGGCGGCGCGTCGGCGTCGACGGGCGGCGGCTCGACGAGGCTCGCGAGCCGGGCGACGGTCGCGAGTGCGGCCGCCTTGTCGATGGCGCGCGACTGGAACTGCGGATAGTCGAGCACGTATTCGAGCTCGGTCAGGCAGCGGCCGTCGATCACGGCGGCCAGCGCGCCGCGTTCCAGCGCGGCCCGGATCGGGCGCGTAGCGGGGTCGTCGAATACGAGGATGTCGATCCAGACGTTCGAGTCGAGCACGACGCGGTGCGCGGCGTGCGGGGCGAGAGAGCGGGTCATTCGTTACAATCGGTGGTTTTCGTCTGACCGCAAGGCACGGCGTGCCAGCGAGCCTCTATGATAATCGTTCTCTCTCCAGCCAAATCCCTCGACTACGATACGCCCGCGCACGTCCAGTCTTACACGAAGCCTGCATTCGTCGCCGACGCGTCCGAACTGATCGACGGCCTGCGCAAGCTGTCGCCGCAGGACATCGCAACGCTGATGGATATTTCCGATCCGCTCGCGCGCCTGAATTTCCAGCGCTACGCGGATTGGTCGCGGACCTTTACGCCGGCCAACGCGAAGCAGGCCGTGCTCGCGTTCAACGGCGACGTCTATGAAGGTTTCGACGCGAAATCGCTGTCGTCCGCCGATCTCGACTATGCGCAGCAGCACGTGCGCGTGCTGTCGGGCCTGTACGGGCTGCTGCGTCCGCTCGACCTGCTGCAGCCGTACCGGCTCGAGATGGGCACGCGCTTCGCGAATGCGCGCGGCAAGGATCTGTACGCGTTCTGGGGCGACCGCATCACGCGTGCGCTGAACGAACAGCTCGAAACGCGCAGCGGCGCGGCGCGCGTGCTGGTCAACTGCGCGTCGACCGAATACTTCAAGTCGGTCAAGCCGAAACTGCTGGTCGCACCGGTCATCACGCCGGTGTTCGAGGACTGGAAGGGCGGCCGCTACAAGATCATCAGCTTCCATGCGAAGCGTGCGCGCGGTCTGATGGCGCGTTTTATCGTCGAGAACCGTATTACCGACCCGAAGGCGCTGAAGGATTTCGCGGCGGAAGGCTATGCGTTCGATGCGGCCGCGTCGAACGATTCGACTTACGTATATCGCCGGCGAGTCGGCGAGTGACCCTGCCGGCCGTTCACGAGACGGCCGGCGCATGCATGAGGCCGGGCGAGCGCTACACCGCCTGTTCCGGTCGCCCCAGGAGAGACAGATGGCCCTTTCGATCACCAGCAATTTCGACGCAGGCGCAATCGACGTCGTGTCGTGCGACAGTCCCGATGCGATTCGGCTGCGCGTGCGCGGCGACACCCGCTCGGAATTCGCGCAATGGTTTTACTACCGCTTGACGGGCGCGCGCGGCGAGCGCTGCGTGATGACGTTCGAGAATGCTGCCGAATGCGCGTATCCGTCGGGCTGGCGCAATTACAGCGCGGTGGCGAGCTATGACCGGGTCGACTGGTTTCGCGTGCCGACGACGTTCGACGGCAAGACGATGACCATCGACCATACGCCGGAATTCGACAGCATCTACTACGCGTATTTCGAACCGTACTCGGAAGAGCGTCACGCGGCGTTTCTCGGCGCGGTCCAGCAGTTGCCGCAGGCGAGCGTCGTCGAACTCGGTCGCACGGTTGAAGGTCGCCCGATGTCGCTGCTGACGCTCGGTACGCCGGAAACCGATGGCGCGCCGAAGAAGAAGGTGTGGGTCATCGCGCGCCAGCATCCCGGCGAGTCGATGGCCGAATGGTTCGTCGAAGGCCTCGTCAAGCGGCTGGCCGGATGGGGCGACTGGGCAGGCGACCCGGTCGCGCGCAAGCTGTACGATCGTGCGACGTTCTATATCGTCCCGAACATGAACCCGGACGGCAGCGTGCATGGCAACCTGCGCACCAATGCCGCAGGCGCGAACCTGAACCGCGAGTGGATGGCGCCCGATGCCGAGCGCAGCCCCGAGGTGCTGGCCGTGCGCGATGCAATCCATGCGATCGGCTGCGACATGTTCTTCGACATCCACGGCGACGAGGATCTGCCGTATGTGTTCGTTGCCGGATCCGAGATGCTGCCGAGCTTTACCGAGCAGCAGGGCAAGGAGCAGACCGCGTTCATCGAAGCGTTCAAGGTCGCGAGCCCGGACTTCCAGACTGAGCACGGCTATGCCGCAAGCAAGTACAAGGAGGACGCGCTCAAGCTCGCGTCGAAGTACATCGGCCATCAGTTCGGCTGTCTGTCGCTGACGCTCGAGATGCCGTTCAAGGACAACGCGAACCTGCCCGACGAACGCGTCGGCTGGAACGGCGAGCGAAGCGCGGCGCTCGGCGCGGCGATGCTGGCGGCGATCCTGGTGCACGTCGACACGTTTGCGTAAGCGTAGCGTCGCCGTATGAAAAAGCCGGGGCATCTCAGGATGCCCCGGCTTTTTTACTTCTGTGGATGTCGCTTCGGCGGATCAGGACTTCTTCGCGGTCTTCTTCACGACTTTTTTCTGGCCGCTCGACTTTTTCGTGCCGACGGCCTTCTTGCTGCCGGTACGGCCCGATGCCTTTGCCTTGCCCTTGCCTCGGTGCGACTTGCCCTTGAATTTCTTCGTCGAGGACGAGGAGCGCTCGACGCGCGGCTTAAGCGGCGGAACCGGGTCGTTCCAGCTGAACGCGAGCATCTGCTGACCGACATAGCCGCATCGGAATTTCAGCGGCGTCGGGTCGCTGCCGTCGCTATGGACGCCGAGGCCGTCGACCGTGACGATATTGTCGACCTTCACGCGCTGCTTGCCCTGGTCGAACGAGTCATTCCATGGCGTGATAGTCGCGTTGCCGCTGTCGAATGCGTTCGGCGCGAAGTCGACGCGGTCGAAGGCCGACGACGTGCTGGCGATGAAACTGCCGTGCGCTGCACAATCGGCGGCGAGCGGATCGGCATGCATTTCGTTGACGAATTTGTTGATCAGTTCGGAGCGCTGGTCGAGCAAATCGGCGAATGCCGGTGTCGGAAGCGCAAGCGACAGGCCCGCAATGCAGGCTGCCAGCTTGCCGAGCGCCCGGAAAATCCGGAGCGACGCAGGAGAGCTGTCCATCTGGTTATTGGTGAGGAGCGAATGAGACATCGGGCACGTATAGATGCCCGATGAAGAACCGGAGTTCAATCTTAGCGTAAAAAAGTTGTGCGGCAGTAGATGTCGCATTCTGCCGTACTGAGCGAGGGGGGCCGGCGCGTGATGACGGCGCCGTTGCCGGAGGGCAATTCAGGCGCGCGGGCCGCCGAGACGATAGCGCCGGACGTCGAAGGTCGTGACCCACGCGGGACGATAGACAGCGATGAGTGCGGTCGCCATGCCGGTGAACCACGCTTCGCCAAGCGCGAGCAGCGCGGTGTTCAGCAGATAGCCGGCCGGAATCACGACGGGAACGCCATCCGCGAGCGCGAGCTGGACCCCGGCAGCGGCAGCGGCGACCGCGATGATCGCGATGGCGGGCGACAGGAATCCCTGGCCGGTAATGAACGACGCGAGATTGTGCGGCAACCATGCGAGTGCGGCGCGCTGCAGCAATGCCGACACGGCGACCGGCAGCGCGCCGTAGATCAGATAGGTCAGGCCAATGCCCTGCCAAGGCGCATCGAAGATGATCGCGGCGACCGCTGTGACAGCGCCCATCGCGATCAGTGCGAGTGTCCAGTCGAACAGCGTGACGAGCAGCGTCGCGCCGAGCAGATGCATGACGATGCCATCGTCGAGCCACGCATTCGAGGCCCAGAGGACCGCAATGGCGGTGACGAGCGCGAGCCATACGTGCTGGAGCGTGGCGTCCTGCAGGCGCACGAAGGGACGATTCCAGATCGCGAGCGCGAGCAGGGCCACGGCGGCGATCCAGCCACCGATGCCAACCCAGAGCGGAAGCGGTGTGAAAAGAAAACCCATGCGTCCATATTACTCGTTGAGCATCAAAGGTGGGAATCCGCACACACCGACCGTCGCAATATCGAGACTGTTTGGCTAGCGTTCGCGCCGGAACCGCGCCGGCGGCTCGGCGGCGATCGGCAGGTCCTGCGCGCTATCGATCGAGGCCGGCAACGGGTACGGGCGGTTACTCCGTTGCGTACGCAGCGGAACCGGGCCCTGTTCGCCGATGGGCGGCTTGCGCGCACGACTGCGGTTCGCCAACAGCACCTCGAGGTGGGGCGACAGCCAGCCGTTGTAGATGGCGACCGCGGCGGCCCGGTTGGCGGCACCAAGTTGCTGGAAGATGCTGGCGAGGTGGATCTTGACGGTGCCTTCGCTGATGCCGAGTGTGCGAGCGATCATCTTGTTGGTGCTGCCCATGTGGACGAAGCGCATGATCTGCGCTTGTCGCGGCGACAGGAGGCCGCTTGGCGGCCGCCGGGGAAGCGACCCGGCGAGCGTCTGGAAATGGGCATCGTAGCGCGCCGCAGCAGTGGAAGGCAGCAGGCGCAGCGCGATCGGCGGAATGTAGTGTCCGCCCAGCAGCACGATCTCGAGCGCACGCACGATCAGGTGTGGCCGCGTGGAATGCGGGATCACGCCGGCGACACCGTAGTTGAAGAAGCGCTGGATGGCCTCTGGCGATGTTTCGTCGACGAGAACGGCGACCGGTGTCGGCGAGCACGCGCTGCACAGCGCCTGAAGCTCGCTGAGCCGGCCGACGTCGAGCCAGTCGATCGCGACCAGGTCGAAACGCTGGTTGCGCAGTAGCCGGCGCGCCTGAAAACTGTCGGGCACATCGTTGATGCCGGCGTGACGGTCGATCTGTCGCAACAGGGCCTTCAGTCCGTCACGCCGCTCGGCGTCTGAATTGAGCATCAGGAACCGCATATTCAACCTCCGTAATGTGAGCCATTGATCTGCCGTCTGGCATGCCTTGGGTCTGATAATGACAAAGACCTTACACGATGTCTGCTTGGCTGAAAGGCTTAGGAAAAGTATGAAATTTCGGGCGGCGGGAGGACAGACAAGTAAAAAGCCGCTCCGGCGGGAACCGTGAGCGGCTTCAGGCGGGCAGGCCGTCGGGCCTGCTGTGCTGCGGATTAGTGGAAGTGCGGCTGGGCGGGGGACGCGTCTTCCGGCATTTCCGCGTGGACGATTTCACCGAGCGGATCTGCATAGAGCGGCACGCCGCAGTCATCGCAATATTCGGGTTCGAAGCGCCCGGCGTGCCGCCGGACGTCGGTTACGCCGCATTCCTTGAGCAGACTCACGATTTCCTCGACCGGTCCTTCGATCGGCGCTTCGCCTTCGAGCGTCGCACTGTCGATCGACAAGTCGCCGTTTTCACGCCCGTAGAGCGGCCATACGACGCCGTAGATTACGTCGTTGCTAGCCCGCCGCGTGAAGCCGACACGGTACTCGTCGATACGGCGTTCGCCGAAGCCGGCGACCACCGCGCGCAGCTCTTGCGGTGCCGCACCAAGTGTGTCGAATAGATAACGAATGGCCGTTCGGACCGTATGTGGACGGATACGTTCGTCCGCATCCCGGCAGGCCGAATAGTACGCGTCCGGAAGCAGGCATTCGAATTCGCAGCCGGGCAGCGCGATCGACAGGTTCGGGCCGCCTTGGGCCGTCCATTGCTCGAGGCACTGGCCGCGTTCGATCCGGCTGCCGTTTTCTTCTTCCTGCCAGCGGAACAGCGGAGCGCCGGCGGGGGCCGCAACGACGGCGAGCAGGAAGCGCGGGTCGGCGAGGATCGGCGAGGTTTCGGGCAGGTCGCCGAAGCTGAGCTTGGGCGTATGCTGGCTGATCGCCCCATGCGCGAGCTGCTGGGCGAGCCGGTAGGTCTCGACGTGGTGTCGCGGCAACTGGTCGATGCTATAGAGGAACGGGGCGAGCCCGACGAGGGTGCCGTTCGCAAGGACGTGCGCCTGCAGGTGCGTTCGAAGTGCGTCGGCAACGTCGCCCTTGAGCGGGCCCGACGGAATCATGTAGCGCGTCCATGCGAGAACCGGGACGGCGACCAGCAGCGCATCGAACGGTTGGCCGTCGTGCTCGATCACCATCGACTCGCTGTGCGTCTCGGCCATGTCGGCGAGCGCGCCATAGGCGTCGGGATGATTTTGCTGCAGATGGTCGAGCGCTGCGTCGAGCGTGGTCTGGTTGCCGTTGCGGACAATCTTGGCGAGCAGCGCGTCGAGCTTCGCTTCCCAGAAGCGGTCCTCGATGCGGCTGCCCGAGGCGAAGAGCGCAAGCGACAGGCCGACCAGTTTGTCGGCATCGGGGGGGAGGCGTTTGGCGATTCGCTGGCGCATATTAAAGACGTATATAGAAAGAGGCGAAGAGCCTCACATTCTAGTCCGTTCTTTGCACCATAAGCGGTCTCGTGCCGACACACGGCCGGCTGGCCAAATTGCAGCTTTTGTAAAAAAGTTGCTTCAAACCCCTTGCGCGAATGTCGCGAGCTACCTACAATCACGCCTCTTTCGCGCTAACGGAAACGCGGCGCGGGAGAAGAGAAGCAGGGTTGACGGTGTGCTGGAGTCTGGAGCGCGCAACTAGCCTGGAAGTTGAGCCCCGCAGTCGCAACGATGTAGTGTAAAAAGTTGTTGACGAGCTGCGAAACACGGTTCATAATCTCGCTTCTCTGCTGCTGAAAACGCAGCGCTGCCGGGAAGCACGAAGTTCCTCGCAGAATGCTCTTTAAAAATTAACAGCCGATAAGTGTGGGCGCTTGATGAAAGCGAGCTGATCCTCGGATCAGATAGCGAAAGTATCAAGAGTCTCACACTAAAGTAAGTCAGGTTTATGAAGTAATTCATTTACCTGTCAGCTTTGAGTGAGCGACCGGTTCTTAACTGAACCGAAAACAGTAACAGGTTTAAACTGAAGAGTTTGATCCTGGCTCAGATTGAACGCTGGCGGCATGCCTTACACATGCAAGTCGAACGGCAGCACGGGTGCTTGCACCTGGTGGCGAGTGGCGAACGGGTGAGTAATACATCGGAACATGTCCTGTAGTGGGGGATAGCCCGGCGAAAGCCGGATTAATACCGCATACGATCTACGGATGAAAGCGGGGGACCTTCGGGCCTCGCGCTATAGGGTTGGCCGATGGCTGATTAGCTAGTTGGTGGGGTAAAGGCCTACCAAGGCGACGATCAGTAGCTGGTCTGAGAGGACGACCAGCCACACTGGGACTGAGACACGGCCCAGACTCCTACGGGAGGCAGCAGTGGGGAATTTTGGACAATGGGCGAAAGCCTGATCCAGCAATGCCGCGTGTGTGAAGAAGGCCTTCGGGTTGTAAAGCACTTTTGTCCGGAAAGAAATCCTTGACTCTAATACAGTCGGGGGATGACGGTACCGGAAGAATAAGCACCGGCTAACTACGTGCCAGCAGCCGCGGTAATACGTAGGGTGCGAGCGTTAATCGGAATTACTGGGCGTAAAGCGTGCGCAGGCGGTTTGCTAAGACCGATGTGAAATCCCCGGGCTCAACCTGGGAACTGCATTGGTGACTGGCAGGCTAGAGTATGGCAGAGGGGGGGGGAATTCCACGTGTAGCAGTGAAATGCGTAGAGATGTGGAGGAATACCGATGGCGAAGGCAGCCCCCTGGGCCAATACTGACGCTCATGCACGAAAGCGTGGGGAGCAAACAGGATTAGATACCCTGGTAGTCCACGCCCTAAACGATGTCAACTAGTTGTTGGGGATTCATTTCCTTAGTAACGTAGCTAACGCGTGAAGTTGACCGCCTGGGGAGTACGGTCGCAAGATTAAAACTCAAAGGAATTGACGGGGACCCGCACAAGCGGTGGATGATGTGGATTAATTCGATGCAACGCGAAAAACCTTACCTACCCTTGACATGGTCGGAATCCTGCTGAGAGGTGGGAGTGCTCGAAAGAGAACCGGCGCACAGGTGCTGCATGGCTGTCGTCAGCTCGTGTCGTGAGATGTTGGGTTAAGTCCCGCAACGAGCGCAACCCTTGTCCTTAGTTGCTACGCAAGAGCACTCTAAGGAGACTGCCGGTGACAAACCGGAGGAAGGTGGGGATGACGTCAAGTCCTCATGGCCCTTATGGGTAGGGCTTCACACGTCATACAATGGTCGGAACAGAGGGTTGCCAACCCGCGAGGGGGAGCTAATCCCAGAAAACCGATCGTAGTCCGGATTGCACTCTGCAACTCGAGTGCATGAAGCTGGAATCGCTAGTAATCGCGGATCAGCATGCCGCGGTGAATACGTTCCCGGGTCTTGTACACACCGCCCGTCACACCATGGGAGTGGGTTTTACCAGAAGTGGCTAGTCTAACCGCAAGGAGGACGGTCACCACGGTAGGATTCATGACTGGGGTGAAGTCGTAACAAGGTAGCCGTATCGGAAGGTGCGGCTGGATCACCTCCTTTCCAGAGCTTCTCGCACAAGTTGAGCGCTCACGCTTATCGGCTGTAAATTTAAAGACAGACTCAGGGGTCTGTAGCTCAGTCGGTTAGAGCACCGTCTTGATAAGGCGGGGGTCGTTGGTTCGAATCCAACCAGACCCACCATTGTCTGACGTGTCGGTGATCGTTAGCGCTTTAGCGCTTACGAGCAGCCCATGCCGATAGGCTGTAGGTACCTGAGGTTATCTGTACTCATGGGGGCATAGCTCAGCTGGGAGAGCACCTGCTTTGCAAGCAGGGGGTCGTCGGTTCGATCCCGTCTGCCTCCACCAATCACCAACGCTAAGGGCTTGGTTCAGACACTGAACCGAGAATTTTGCATTGGCGATTGAGCCAGTCAGAGTGATATGAGTAAAACCATATCGGCTGTCGTTCTTTAACAATCTGGAAGAAGCAAGTAATTTGGATAGCGGAAGCGTCTTGAGATGGACGTGAAAACTATCCGGGTTGTGATTGTATCGATGTATCTCAAGATGATTCGAACTCTATGTTCGACTTAAATTGGAATACGGCACAACGCGAGAACTCAACCTGTAGCGACTGTCGCGAGACAGACTCGTTATAGGGTCAAGCGAACAAGTGCATGTGGTGGATGCCTTGGCGATCACAGGCGATGAAGGACGCGGTAGCCTGCGAAAAGCTACGGGGAGCTGGCAAACAAGCTTTGATCCGTAGATGTCCGAATGGGGAAACCCACTCCTTTTGGAGTATCCATGGCTGAATACATAGGCCATGTGAAGCGAACGCGGTGAACTGAAACATCTAAGTAACCGCAGGAAAAGAAATCAACCGAGATTCCCAAAGTAGTGGCGAGCGAAATGGGATGAGCCTTGCACTCTTTATTTGTATTGTTAGCCGAACGCTCTGGAAAGTGCGGCCATAGCAGGTGATAGCCCTGTAGGCGAAAACAGTATGAAAGAACTAGGTGTGCGACAAGTAGGGCGGGACACGTGAAATCCTGTCTGAAGATGGGGGGACCATCCTCCAAGGCTAAATACTCGTGATCGACCGATAGTGAACCAGTACCGTGAGGGAAAGGCGAAAAGAACCCCGGGAGGGGAGTGAAATAGATCCTGAAACCGCATGCATACAAACAGTCGGAGCCTCGAAAGGGGTGACGGCGTACCTTTTGTATAATGGGTCAGCGACTTACGTTCAGTAGCAAGCTTAACCGTATAGGGCAGGCGTAGCGAAAGCGAGTCCGAATAGGGCGTTCAGTTGCTGGGCGTAGACCCGAAACCAAGTGATCTATCCATGGCCAGGATGAAGGTGCGGTAACACGTACTGGAGGTCCGAACCCACTAACGTTGAAAAGTTAGGGGATGAGCTGTGGATAGGGGTGAAAGGCTAAACAAACTTGGAAATAGCTGGTTCTCTCCGAAAACTATTTAGGTAGTGCCTCGTGTCTCACCTTCGGGGGTAGAGCACTGTCATGGTTGGGGGGTCTATTGCAGATTACCCCGCCATAGCAAACTCCGAATACCGAAGAGTGCAATCACGGGAGACAGACATCGGGTGCTAACGTCCGGTGTCAAGAGGGAAACAACCCAGACCGCCAGCTAAGGTCCCCAAATATAGCTAAGTGGGAAACGAAGTGGGAAGGCTAAAACAGTCAGGAGGTTGGCTTAGAAGCAGCCACCCTTTAAAGAAAGCGTAATAGCTCACTGATCGAGTCGTCCTGCGCGGAAGATGTAACGGGGCTAAGCTATATACCGAAGCTGCGGATGCGTGCTTTGCACGCATGGTAGGAGAGCGTTCCGTAAGCCTGCGAAGGTGCGTTGAAAAGCGTGCTGGAGGTATCGGAAGTGCGAATGCTGACATGAGTAGCGATAAAGGGGGTGAAAGGCCCCCTCGCCGTAAGCCCAAGGTTTCCTACGCAACGTTCATCGGCGTAGGGTGAGTCGGCCCCTAAGGCGAGGCAGAAATGCGTAGCTGATGGGAAGCAGGTCAATATTCCTGCACCATTGTTAGATGCGATGGGGGACGGATCGCGGAAGGTTGTCCGGGTGTTGGAAGTCCCGGTCGCTGCATTGGAGAAGGCGCTTAGGCAAATCCGGGCGCGTAATTCAAGGGTGTGGCGCGAGCTCCTTAGGGAGCGAAGCAATTGGAAGTGGTTCCAAGAAAAGCCTCTAAGCTTCAGTCTAACGATGACCGTACCGCAAACCGACACAGGTGGGCGAGATGAGTATTCTAAGGCGCTTGAGAGAACTCGGGAGAAGGAACTCGGCAAATTGGTACCGTAACTTCGGGATAAGGTACGCCCTTGTAGCTTGACTGGCCTGCGCCAGGAGGGTGAAAGGGTTGCAATAAACTGGTGGCTGCGACTGTTTAATAAAAACACAGCACTCTGCAAACACGAAAGTGGACGTATAGGGTGTGACGCCTGCCCGGTGCCGGAAGATTAAATGATGGGGTGCAAGCTCTTGATTGAAGTCCCGGTAAACGGCGGCCGTAACTATAACGGTCCTAAGGTAGCGAAATTCCTTGTCGGGTAAGTTCCGACCTGCACGAATGGCGTAACGATGGCCACACTGTCTCCTCCCGAGACTCAGCGAAGTTGAAGTGTTTGTGATGATGCAATCTACCCGCGGCTAGACGGAAAGACCCCATGAACCTTTACTGTAGCTTTGCATTGGACTTTGAACCGATCTGTGTAGGATAGGTGGGAGGCTATGAAACCGGAACGCTAGTTTCGGTGGAGCCGTCCTTGAAATACCACCCTGGTTTGTTTGAGGTTCTAACCTTGGCCCGTGATCCGGGTCGGGGACAGTGCATGGTAGGCAGTTTGACTGGGGCGGTCTCCTCCCAAAGCGTAACGGAGGAGTACGAAGGTACGCTAGGTACGGTCGGAAATCGTGCTGATAGTGCAATGGCATAAGCGTGCTTAACTGCGAGACCGACAAGTCGAGCAGGTGCGAAAGCAGGTCATAGTGATCCGGTGGTTCTGTATGGAAGGGCCATCGCTCAACGGATAAAAGGTACTCTGGGGATAACAGGCTGATACCGCCCAAGAGTTCATATCGACGGCGGTGTTTGGCACCTCGATGTCGGCTCATCTCATCCTGGGGCTGTAGCCGGTCCCAAGGGTATGGCTGTTCGCCATTTAAAGAGGTACGTGAGCTGGGTTTAAAACGTCGTGAGACAGTTTGGTCCCTATCTGCCGTGGGCGTTGGATATTTGAAGGGGGCTGCTCCTAGTACGAGAGGACCGGAGTGGACGAACCTCTGGTGTACCGGTTGTCACGCCAGTGGCATCGCCGGGTAGCTATGTTCGGAAGAGATAACCGCTGAAAGCATCTAAGCGGGAAACTCGCCTTAAGATGAGATATCCCTGGGGACTAGATCCCCTTGAAGGGTCGTTCGAGACCAGGACGTTGATAGGTCAGGTGTGTAAGCGCAGTAATGCGTTCAGCTAACTGATACTAATTGCCCGTAAGGCTTGATCCTATAACAAGTCTGCCTTGTAGATCGGCGCCGTGCCCTGCACGAGCTGCGATCCCAAGCGACAAGTTGGATTCTCGTGTGTGATACACACAACTCAAAATTACTGCTTCTTCCCGGATTGGTTGTGCTGCAAAGCCAGCACAACAACCCTCTTTGCCTGATGACCATAGCGAGTCGGTCCCACCCCTTCCCATCCCGAACAGGACCGTGAAACGACTCTACGCCGATGATAGTGCGGATTCCCGTGTGAAAGTAGGTAATCGTCAGGCTCCCTAAGCCAAGAACCCCCGCCCGAAAGGCGGGGGTTTTTGCATTTGCGCGGCGGAAATGCGCGACGCACCTGGTATCGAGCACACCTCTTGGATGACAGAAGGGCACACCATCCTCCACATACCAACGGCACGCACGCCAGATCAATCAGCCGCCATCCTGCCGTCAACCCTTACCCCGGAACGAAACTACGCGATTTGATACGATCGACGTGTCGTCGGCGATCGCACACGTCGACGTTCATGTTCGAAATCAGGGCTTGATGGAGAGGGCGGAATGAATATCGGCGACGCGTCGCGCGAATCCGGAGTCAGCGCAAAGATGATCCGGTACTACGAACAGGTCGGCCTGCTTGCGCCAAGCAAGCGTACTGATGCCGGCTACCGGATCTACGGCGCAGACGAGATCCATATCCTGCGCTTCATCCGTCAGGCGCGACGCCTTGGCTTTCTCGTCGAGGATATCCGCAAGCTGCTGATGCTCTGGCAAGACCGTTCCCGCGCGAGCGCCGAAGTGAAGTCGATTGCCCTCGAGCATGTGGCCGAACTCGACAAGCGCATCGCCGAGCTGAGCGACATGCGCGATACACTGGCCGACCTTGCCGCGCACTGTCACGGTGACGGGCGGCCCGAATGCCCGATTTTGGCGCGTTTGTCCGACCCCGTCGGTGAACCAAATTAGTGCACTCGCTCGACGTCCAAATCAGGCCTTGACTCGATTTTCATAAAAATCAACGGGTTATGCGATGTTGGTGGCCAGCCATTCCGATTGGGAATGGTTCCCATGCAAGTATTTCACTAGCATCTTGGTGCAGCATCGCTATAATTCGGGATAACCCTATACGGGAAATCCCTGAACGCCGATTCACCAGGGGTCCCCCTTCCTTGGAGAATGTCATGATCGCCTACATCGTCGAAAAGCTGAGCAACTGGTTCGAATCCGCAGAACGTGAACGCCGTGAGGCCTACCTTGCCACGTCGTCGGACATCGTCCAGCTCGAGAGCCGCATCCGCTCGCTCGAAACCAACGGCTACTCGCTGTAATCGGAGTCACCGTCAGGTGCCATGTGGCACCGAGCGATAAGCAAGCCCCGTATTTGACGGGGCTTTGTTTTTTGTGCGCCGGATCTGGCGCAATCGTCAGTGCAGCGCTATGGTATGCACCTGCTTTTCATCCTGAAGGACACGATCATGCGTTTGCGTCTCGATGTGCGTCGAAGTGCCCGCGCGCGTCTCGTTCTGGGCGCGGCGGTGCTGGTCCACGGGCTCGCGGCTGTTGCCGCGACGTCGTCCAAGCCGCTGATTCTCGATACGCAACGCGGTATCCAGGACGGCAAGGGCGGGTTGGTGATGCAAACGGCACCGTTGTCTTCCGAGCCGATCGTCGAGCCGGCAGGGATGCGGGCTCCGGCCGGGCAGGCGCCGAACACGTCGGTTCCGCTGTTCGTCGCGCCGTATATCAATGTCCCCGCGTGGGGTGGGCAGCCGGCCAACCAGCCGAGGCTCGCGCCGACACCTCAGCCGTAACGGCCGGTTGCCCGATCAGTTTCCGCGGTGCTCGATCTGGCAGCGGGCGCCGCTATCCTGTCCGAGCATCTCGACCAGGTAGGGCAGTGCCTCGTTCATGCTCTGGGCGAGCGTATACGGCGGATTCAGAATGAACATCCCGCTGCCGTAGAGACCCAGCCCGTCAGTCGGCGGATTCGACACCGTCAATGTCAGGTGCAGCCAATTGTTCGGTTGCAGGCGCTTCAACTGCTCGGGAAAACGCTGCGATTCCGTCCGGGTCACCTGCGGGTACCAGACCGCATAGCAGCCCGTCGCGAAACGCTTCAGACACTCCGTCACGCATGCCACCGTGCGCGCATAATCCTTCTTGTCCTCGTAGGACGGGTCGATCAGCACGAGTGCGCGTCGCGGCGGCGGCGGCAGCAACGCCTTGATGCCTTCGAAGCCGTCGCCGGCGAAAATCATCGCGCGTCGGCCCGCATCGCGGAAATTGTGGCGCAGCACGTCGATTTCTGTCGTGTGCATTTCGAACAGGCGCATGCGGTCCTGCTCGCGCATCGATCGCCATGCGATGTACGGGGAACCCGGGTAGAAGCGCAGTTCGCCGTCGTCGTTCAGCGCGCGTACTTCATCCACATAGTCGCCCAGCACCTCCGGCAGGTTCTTTTCGTTCCACAGCCGGCCCATGCCGGTGTCGAATTCCGACGTCTTCGCCGCGTAGCCGTCGCGCAGCGAGTACACCCCGGCGCCTGCATGCGTGTCGATGTACCAGTAAGACTTGTCCTTCTTGTTCAGGTAGCGCAGCAGCTGGACGACGACGGCGTGCTTGAGCACGTCCGCGTGGTTGCCTGCGTGAAAACCGTGACGATAACTGAGCATGGCGGGCTGCCTGAAACGAAAGGTGAATCGGTGAAAGCGATCGATCGTGCGCGGCCGTCAGGCGGGGCGCCGATGCGGGCCGCTATTGTACGCGAGTGGCCGCGGATCGCCTTACTCGTACGCATCGCCGACCACCTCCTCGATGCGTTGCTTCACATGCGGCGTCAGCTTCGCGGCAACGTCGAGCGCGCGCATGTTGTCACTGATCTGCTCGACCCGCGACGCGCCTGTGATGACCGAACTCACGCGCGGATTGGCGAGTACCCACGCGATCGCGAGTTGGGCAGTGCTGCAGCCGAGCTCGGCTGCAATTGTGCCGAGCCGTTCGACGATGTCGTTGGCGGCCGGATTGGTCAGGCGGTCGCGCATCCAGTCGTAACCCTGTAACTGTGCGCGGCTGCCGGGCGGCACGCCGTTACGGTACTTGCCGGTGAGCAGGCCCGATGCCAGCGGGCTCCAGGTCGTGAGGCCGAGACCGTAGTCTTCGTAGAGCCGCGCATATTCCTGTTCGACCCGCGTGCGGTGGAACAGGTTGTACTGCGGCTGCTCGACGACCGGCTTGTGCAGGTGATGCCGCTCGGCGATCTCGCATGCAGCACGGATCTCGTCGGCACTCCATTCCGACGTGCCCCAGTACAGCGCCTTGCCGCGCACGATCATGTCGCTCATCGCCCAGACGGTTTCCTCGATCGGCGTGTTCGGGTCGGGGCGATGGCAATAGACGAGGTCGACATAGTCGAGTTGCAGCCGGCGCAGCGAGCCGTCGATGGCGTTCAGCAGGTATTTCCGGTTCAGCGTGTGATACTGGTTCGGCGCTTCGGCGAGCCCCCAGAAGAATTTCGTGGACACGATGTAGCTGATGCGCGGCCAGTCGAGCGTTTTGAGCGCGTGGCCCATGATTTCCTCGGACTTGCCGCCGGCGTAGACCTCGGCGTTGTCGAAGAAATTGACGCCTGCGTCGCGCGCCGCAGCCAGGCATTCGCGCGCGACCCGCTGGTCGATCTGGTTGCCGTACGTCACCCACGAACCGAGCGAAAGCTCGCTGATCTGCAGACCGGAGCGACCTAGCCGTCGATAGTGCATGCGAATCTCCTGGATGATGGAACCGACCTTAAGCTTAGACGTTTTGCGCGCGAACGGCGGGGCCGATCGTGCACAATGACGGCTGGCCCGCCAGCACGATCGCGCGACGGTAGCGGATGCGGTGGGCGCTTGTTTTATCGATCCGACAACGGGAGGAGACGGACATGGCAGCAGATCTGAGCGGCAAGACCGCAGTCGTCACGGGCGCCGCAAGCGGCATCGGCAAGGAAATCGCACTCGAGCTCGCGAAAGCAGGCGCGGCCGTTGCGATCGCCGACCTGAACCAGGACGGCGCGAACGCGGTCGCCGACGAGATCGTCAAGGCGGGCGGCAAGGCAATCGGCGTCGCGATGGACGTGACGAACGAGGAAGCCGTGAACAGCGGCATCGACAAGGTAGCCGAAACGTTCGGCTCGGTCGACATCCTCGTGTCGAACGCGGGCATCCAGATCGTCAACCCGATCGAGAACTATTCGTTTGCAGACTGGAAGAAGATGCAGGCGATCCACGTCGACGGCGCGTTCCTGACGACCAAGGCCGCGCTCAAGCACATGTACAAGGACGATCGCGGCGGTGTCGTGATCTATATGGGTTCGGTGCACTCGCACGAGGCGTCACCGCTGAAGTCGGCATACGTGACGGCCAAGCACGGCCTGCTTGGCCTGGCCCGCGTGCTGGCGAAGGAAGGCGCGAAGCACAACGTGCGCTCGCACGTGGTGTGTCCGGGCTTCGTGCGCACGCCGCTGGTCGACAAGCAGATTCCGGAGCAGGCGAAGGAGCTCGGGATCAGCGAAGAGGAAGTGGTGAAGAAGGTGATGCTCGGCAATACGGTCGACGGCGTGTTTACGACCGTTCAGGACGTCGCGCAGACGGTGCTGTTCCTGTCGGCGTTCCCGAGCGCCGCGCTCACGGGCCAGTCGATCGTCGTCAGCCACGGCTGGTTCATGCAGTAATGCGGGGGCGGGCAGGGTCGCTGCCCGCCGGTCAAAGGCATAAAAAAACGCGCTCCACGGAGCGCGTTTTTCATTTTGGCAGGGCGCGGCCGATGACGGCCGCCGCCTGCTCAAGCCGTGTTACTTCAGGACCGCTGCGACCGCGTTGGCGACCGCGTCGAGGTTGCGCGTGTTCAGTGCGGCGACGCAGATCCGGCCCGTGCCGACTGCGTAGATGCCGAACTCGTCGCGCAGGCGATCGACTTGCGCCGAGGTCAGGCCCGAATACGAGAACATCCCGCGCTGCTCGTTGATGAAGCTGAAGTCGCGATCGACGCCGCTTGCCTTCAGGCGCTCGACGAGACCATTGCGCATTGCGCGGATGCGATCGCGCATTTCACCGAGTTCCTGCACCCACGAAGCGTGCAGTTCCGGCGATGCGAGCACCGCTGCGACCACGGCGCCGCCATGGGTCGGCGGGTTCGAGTAGTTCGTGCGGATCACGCGCTTCAGTTGCGACAGCACGCGCGTCGCTTCTTCCTTGCTCGACGTGATGATCGACAGTGCGCCGACGCGCTCGCCGTACAGCGAGAACGACTTCGAGAACGACGACGACACGAATGCGTTCAGGTCAGCCGCGGCAAACAGGCGCACGGCAGCGGCATCGGCCTCGATGCTTTCGCCGAAACCCTGGTAGGCCATGTCGAGGAACGGCACGAGGTTGCGCGCCTTCACGACGTCGACGACCTGTTGCCATTGCGCTTCGGTCAGGTCCACGCCGGTCGGGTTATGGCAGCACGCGTGCAGCACGACGACCGTACCTGCCGCGTAGCTGTTCAGTGCCGACAGCATGCCTTCGAAGTTCACACCGTTGGTGGCAGCGTCGTAATACGGGTACGCAACGACTTCGAAGCCGGCTGCTTCGAACAGCGCGCGGTGGTTTTCCCAGCTCGGATCGCTGATCGCGACCTTCGCGTTCGGGTTCACGGTGCGCAGGAAATCGGCGCCGATCTTCAGCGCGCCCGTGCCGCCCAGTGCCTGGGCCGTGACCACGCGACCGGCCGCGATCAGCGGCGAGTCGTTGCCGAGCAGCAGCTTCTGCACGGCCGCATCGTAGGCGGCGATGCCGTCGATCGGCAGGTAGCCGCGCGGCAGGCCGGCCTCGACACGCACCTTCTCTGCTTCACGAACCGCGCGCAGCAGCGGAATCTTGCCTTCTTCGTTCGTATACACACCGACGCCGAGGTTGACCTTGGTCGGACGCGCATCGGCGTTGAAGGCTTCGTTCAGGCCCAGGATCGGGTCGCGGGGAGCAAGCTGGACAGCAGAGAAGAGCGACATGATGATTCGGCAGTAGTGAAAAGAGGGTCAGGCTTTCAACGGGCGGGGCGGGCGCGGTGGATGGACCGCGCGCAGGCAGGCACGACGCCGGAAAGCGCAGCAGCCTGACATTGTAGCGAATTCGCGCAGGCGGGGGCGGCGTTTCGGCGGCGAAATTCGGCCGGAGATCGCGATTTCGGGCGGCCGTCGCGCGTCAGGAGTCGACAGCAGTTCGCGAGGCCGCGAAGCGCTAGAATGCTTTCTTTGCCCTCGCTCCGGCCGCATTCCATGTCCGAACATAAAGCCGAAACCGGCGACGCGCTCGACGAATCGAAATTCGTGACCTTCGAAGGGTCGCCGTTCCAGCTGTATCAGCCGTATCCGCCCGCAGGCGACCAGCCAACTGCGATCCAGACGCTCGTCGAAGGGGTCGAGGACGGTCTCTCGTTCCAGACGCTGCTCGGCGTGACAGGCTCGGGCAAGACCTTCACGATGGCGAACACGATCGCGCGGCTCGGCCGCCCGGCGATCGTGTTCGCGCCGAACAAGACGCTCGCCGCGCAGCTCTACTCGGAATTTCGCGAGTTCTTCCCGCGCAACGCGGTCGAGTACTTCGTCTCGTACTACGACTATTACCAGCCGGAAGCGTATGTGCCGCAGCGCGACCTGTTCATCGAGAAGGATTCGTCGATCAACGAGCACATCGAGCAGATGCGGCTGTCGGCGACGAAGAGCCTGATGGAGCGCCGCGATGTCGTGATCGTCGCGACGGTGTCGGCGATCTACGGTATCGGCAACCCGTCCGAATACCACCAGATGATCCTGACGCTGCGTGCGGGCGACAAGCTCGGCCAGCGCGACGTGATCGCGCGGCTGATCGCGATGCAATACACACGCAACGAGCAGGATTTTCAGCGCGGTACGTTCCGCGTGCGCGGCGACACGATCGACATCTTCCCGGCCGAACACGCGGAGCTCGCCGTGCGCGTCGAACTGTTCGACGACGAGGTGGAGACGCTGCAACTGTTCGACCCGCTGACGGGGCGCGTGCGGCAGAAGATCCCGCGCTTCACCGTGTATCCGTCGTCGCACTACGTGACGCCGCGCGACACCGTGATGCGCGCGGTCGAGACGATCAAGGACGAATTGCGCGAGCGGCTCGAGTTCTTTCACCGAGACGGCAAGCTCGTCGAGGCGCAGCGCCTCGAGCAGCGCACGCGCTTCGATCTCGAGATGCTGCAGGAGCTCGGCTTCTGCAAGGGCATCGAGAACTACTCGCGACATTTCTCGGGCGCGGCGCCCGGCGATCCGCCGCCGACCCTCGTCGACTACCTGCCGCCCGATGCGCTGATGCTGCTCGACGAGTCGCACGTGCTGATCGGCCAGCTGAACGGCATGTACAACGGCGACCGCGCACGCAAGGAAAACCTCGTCAACTACGGGTTCCGGTTGCCGTCGGCGCTGGACAACCGGCCGCTGAAGTTCCCCGAGTTCGAACGCAAGATGCGCCAGGTCGTGTTCGTGTCGGCCACGCCGGCCGACTACGAGAAGCGCGTGACCGGGCAGATCGCCGAACAGGTCGTGCGGCCGACGGGCCTCGTCGATCCGGAAATCGAAGTGCGGCCGGCGAGCTCGCAGGTCGACGACGTGCTGGCCGAGATCAACGCGCGCGTGAAGGCCGAGGAGCGCGTGCTGATCACCGTGCTGACCAAGCGCATGGCCGAGCAGCTCACCGAGTTTCTCGCCGATCACGGGGTCAAGGTGCGTTACCTGCACAGCGACATCGACACGGTCGAGCGCGTCGAGATCATCCGCGACCTGCGGCTCGGCACGTTCGACGTGCTGGTCGGGATCAACCTGCTGCGGGAAGGGCTCGACATTCCCGAGGTGTCGCTCGTCGCGATCCTCGACGCGGACAAGGAAGGCTTCCTGCGCGCGGAGCGCTCGCTGATCCAGACGATCGGCCGCGCGGCGCGGAACGTGAACGGCAAGGCGATCCTCTACGCGGACAACATGACCGAGTCGATGAAGCGCGCGATCGGCGAGACCGAGCGGCGCCGGGCGAAGCAGATCGCGCACAACGAAAAGATGGGCATCACGCCGCGCGGTGTCGTGAAGCGCATCAAGGACATCATCGACGGCGTCTACAACGCGGACGAGGCACGCGCCGAGCTGAAGGAAGCGCAGCAGCGCGCGAAATTCGAGGACATGTCGGAAAAGCAGCTTGCCAAGGAAATCAAGCGCCTCGAAAAGCAGATGGCCGACTACGCGAAGAATCTCGAGTTCGAGAAGGCCGCCGCGACCCGCGACCAACTTGCGCTGCTGCGTGAGCGCGTGTTCGGCGCGAACGTCGGCGATCACGTCAACGGCGGCCGGTAAATCTTTCCAAGCGTCACCGAAACCCTGCGGTAACGAACCTGTAAGCCTTGTCGGATCAGGGGTTTACACGGCTCTTCGTTTGTTCCGAAACAGGTTCGGTGCTAAACTTCGTGATTATTGAGAATTGTTCGCATTAACGTTCTTCGTCGCGTTAGTGTTTTCAGTGGGCCGGCCGGTGGTCGGTCCGCATGGTTCCAGATCAAATAACAAGGAGTGTCCATGTTGGGTTCTTCGTTCATCCGCACGACGGTTGCGGTAGCGGCGGCGCTTGCCGCGATGTCGGCTTCGGCTGCCGAATATCCGATCGGCAAGCAGCAGATCCAGGGCGGCATGGAAATCGGCGCGGTGTACCTGCAGCCGATCACGATGGACCCGGAAGGGATGATGCGCAAGGCGTCGGATTCCGACATCCACCTCGAGGCCGACATCCATGCGGTCAAGAACAACCCGACGGGTTTCGCGGAAGGCGACTGGATGCCGTACCTGCAGGTCACGTACAAGCTGACGAAGCAGGGCGACACGAAGTGGAAGGCTGAAGGCGACCTGATGGGCATGGTCGCGAGCGATGGCCCGCACTACGGCGACAACGTGAAGCTGAACGGCCCGGGCAAGTACCACCTGACGATGGTCGTCAAGCCGCCGATGCAGACGGGCCACATGGCGTTCGGCCGTCACATCGACAAGGAAACGGGCGTGGGCGCATGGTTCAAGCCCATTACCCTCGAGTACGACTTCCCGTTCGCCGGTATCGGCAAGAAGGGCGGTTACTGATCGGTGGCATCACGAACGGCGCGCTTCGGCGCGCCGTCGGCGTAGAGAACCCAGAATGAAAATTCCCCAGAAAATCGTTGCCGCAGCCGCTGCGCTGTGGCTTGCCGGCGCAGCGTATGCTGCCGATCTGCCGACGTTCAAGCTCGAGATGGCGGACGGCAAGCTGAATCCCGCCCGCATCGAAGTGCCGGCCGGCCAGCGTTTCAAGATCGAGATCAAGAACACCGGCAAGGGCGCCGCCGAATTCGAGAGCGTGCAACTGCGCAAGGAGAAGGTACTTGCGCCGGGCGCCGATTCATTCGTGGTCGTCGCACCGTTGTCACCGGGTGAATACAAGTTTTTCGACGATTTCCACCAGCAGGCGCAGGGCGTGATCGTCGCGAAGTAATGCGTTTTATCTGCGCGCGGGCGCGCCTGCCCGGTGTACCGCGCGTCAGGAGGTATCGATGGGTCAGATCTTGTTCATCGTCTGGCGGGAGAGCGTCGAAGCGCTGCTCGTCGTCGGCATTCTCTATGCATGGCTGAAAAACGGCGACGACGACGCGCGCCGCGGCCTGCCTTTTCTCTGGACCGGCGTCGGTGTCGGCCTGCTGATGGCCGTCGGCCTCGGTGCCGCACTGGTCGGTTTCACCGAAGTGTTGTCCGGCGACGCGCAGGACTACTTCCAGACCGCCATGGTGCTGATCGCATGCGTGCTGATCGTGCAGATGGTGCTGTGGATGCGCCGGCACGGCCGCACGCTGAAGCGCGACATGGAGCAATCGCTGCAGCAGAGCACGCGCGATTCGAACTGGTGGGGTGTCGCGGTGCTGGTCGCGCTCGCGATCGCGCGCGAAGGCAGCGAGACGGTGATCTTCCTATACGGTCTCGGTTTCGGCCAGTCGGGGCACGTCGACGGCAGCCAGATGCTCGCGGTCGTGATCGGCCTCGGCCTCGCGTTCCTCACGTTCTATCTGCTGCAACTCGGCGGCAAGTACTTCTCGTGGCGGCATTTCTTCCGCGTCACGGAAGTGATGCTGCTGTTCCTCGGCGCAGGTTTGTTCCAGACGGGCGTCGACAAGCTGATCGACAAGGAAATCCTGCCGCTCGGCATTTCGCAGGTGTGGGACACGTCCGCGATCCTCGATGATTCGGGCACGTTCGGCTCGCTCGTCGCCACGCTGACCGGCTATCGTGCCCACCCGGCGCTGACCAACCTGGTCGCGTATGCGGTGTACTGGGCGGTGGTCTGGCTGCTGATGAAGCGCGCGAGCCGCCGTCCGGCGGTCGCGGCAGGTCGCGCGGCATGAGCGTGGTCGCCGCAGCCAAGCAGGGCTGGCTCGCGCAGGCCGGCCAATGGATGCAGCGCCACGGTGCGCTGATCCGCGGTATCCAGTGGGCCGTCGTCGCCGTCTATGCGTTCCTGATCATCGTGCCGGCGGTGTTGCCGCTGCCGGACGACTCCGCACACCTGTGGAACAACCTCACGCTGATCGCGCAATTCACGTTCTGGGGCATCTGGTGGCCGTTCGTGCTGCTGTCGATGGTGATGCTCGGCCGTGTCTGGTGCGGCGTGCTGTGTCCGGAAGGGGCGCTCACCGAATTCGCGAGCAAGTTCGGCCGCGGCGGCCCGATTCCGCGCTGGATGCGGTGGGGCGGCTGGCCGTTCGTCGCGTTCGGACTCACGACGATCTACGGGCAGATGGTGAGCGTGTACCAGTACCCGCTCGCGGTGCTGTTCGTGCTCGGTGGCTCGACCGTCGGTGCGATCGTGATCGGCTTGCTGTACGGCCGCGAGAAGCGCGTGTGGTGCAAGTACCTGTGCCCGGTCAACGGCGTGTTCGGGCTGCTCGCGCGGCTCGCGCCGATGCGCTACAAGGTCGACGAGGATGCATGGCGCCGGTCGTACAAGAACGGCGAGCATGGCCATCGCGTGATCCCGATCAACTGCGCGCCGCTCGTGCCGTTGCGCAACATGAAGGGCGCGGCGGACTGCCACATGTGCGGCCGCTGCAGCGGGCACCGGGATGCAATCTCGCTGTCGTTGCGCTCGCCGTCCGACGAGGTCGTGAACCTCGGCGCGCAGCAGGCGAACCCGTGGGACACCGCGCTGATCCTGTACGGCCTGCTCGGCGTCGCGATCGGTGCGTTCCACTGGACCGTCAGCCCGTGGTTCGTGCAGATCAAGCAATGGCTCGCGGGCTGGCTGATCGACCATGACATCACGTGGCCGCTCGAGACCAATGCGCCGTGGTTCCTGCTCACGCACTATCCGGATCGCAACGACGTGTTCTCGTGGCTCGACGGCGGGCTGGTCATCAGCTACATCGTCGGCACGGGGCTCGTATACGGCACGGCGCTGCTGGTGCTGCTGGCCGGTGCGACGCTGATGCTCGGCCGCTTCGATCGTGTGCGGCTGCATCATCTTGCGCAGGCGTTGATTCCGATTGCAGGCGCGGGTGTGTTCCTTGGCCTGTCGGCTACGACACTGTCGCTGCTGCGTGCCGAGCATGTACCGCTCGGCTGGGCGACCGACGTGCGCATCGCGATCCTGGTCGGCGCCAACGCATGGAGTGCGTGGCTCGCGTGGAAAGTGACGGGCCGCTATGCGGGCTGGCCGCGCCGGCTGGCGGCATTCGCGTGGTTCGCCGCCGGGCTTGCCGTCATCGACAGCGCATGGTGGTTGATGTTCTGGGGTTTCTGAAGCGGATCAAGTGCCGCTTCGGCGGTCGCGCAGCGACGCGGTAACGAACCCGGGGGGCATGCTTCACGCGTCGGGCGCCCAAACAAAAAAGCGACACGTCGAAGGACGTGTCGCTTTTTTTTCTTCCTTGTGCGAGAACCAAAAAAAGTGGCTTGGCTTGCTGCAACGGCTGCTTGAGTGTGTTTGCACGAAGGGGTCTAGATCTCGCGTGCAAGCCGTTACGCTGGCTACTGCCCAACACCTCTCAGGGAGGTGGTCCCCACAATACGCTGTCTTACTTCGTCAGGATCAGTTTGCCCAGCCGTGTGGCGCGCAACTGATAGGTCTCTCCGTTATGCGCGATGCTGACGTGGCTTTGGCCTTGCAGCAGCGCATCGCTGCTGACGACCCGCGTGCCTGCTTCGCGGTTGCCGGCGGGTTTCGCCGGCGTGGTGACCGCTGCCGTCTTCTGACGGCTGCTGCCTGCGGTGCCGGTCGTGCGGCGCAAGGTCAGCGTGGTCGGGGTCTGGCGCAGGGTGTCGGTCATTCGCTTGATCGGTGACTGTCGATACGATGGAATGAATTCTAAATGATAACTATTCCCATTTACAAAAACTCTTTATCGATCGAAATGGCGAGCCCGATAGCTTGAGTCAAAGGGGCGGCCCACAGGCCGCCGTCGGGTTCAGTGCAGCGGATCGGGATCCTTGCGGCCCTGCGCGTACTCGCGGATCAGGCGGACCGTGTCGATATCCGACGTGCGGTACGCTTCCTTGACGATCCCGTGCGTCTGACGCGCGTCTTCGCTGTCGTCCGTGACGACCAGCGTCGTGCGGTATTCGAAACGCAGGAACAGCTCGTGGTCGTCGCGTTCCTCGATCGTCATCGTCAGCGAGCCGCCGATCTCGCCATCGGCGGCGAGGATGTCGTAGCGAACCTGCTGGTTCGGCGTGAACGTGACGTGGTCGCGCACGGTCGCGTGACCGTAGTGCAGTTCACGTTCGAGCGTCGTGTCCGTCCGTTCGTGGACGACGCAGCTGTCGAGACCGAGCACGAACAGTTGCGGCTGTTCGGCGCGCAACACGAGACCTTCCCAGAGCTGGTCGCGGGTGAGGGTCGGCACGGCCGGATCGTCGGAATTGATCTGGATCAGATGTTCGAAGTTCAAGGGGACGGGTTCCTTCTGGTGGCGGGCGGCCACGTGGTTCAAGAAGTTATTGTGACGCAAAACGCGCGATTTCGCGGCACCTGGGCGCCCGTCGGTGCGTCATGCTTCGATGCGCCCCATGCGACCGGTCTGGTAGTCGACGACCGCCTGCCGGATTTCTTCCTCGGTGTTCATCACGAACGGCCCGTAGCGGACGATCGGCTCGTTGAGCGGCACGCCGCCGATCAGCAGCAGGTCGAGCGACGTGTCGCCGGCGGCGAACGTGACGGTGTCGCCGTCATCGCAGTACACGACCATGTGTCGTGCGTCGACCGCCTGCCTGGCGGGCCCGTAGAGGCCCGTTCCGTCGATCGGATAGGCGAACACGCGATAGCCGGCCGGGACGGTCTGCGTGACCGTTGCGCCCGGTTGCAGCGTGAAATGCTGGTAGAGGATCGGTGTGCGTGTCTCGATCGCGGCGCGGACGCCGAACGCTTCGCCGGCGATCACGCGCACCCGTGCGCGGCCGTCAGGTGAGGTGGCGGTCGGGATGCGGTCGGCGGGGATCTCCTGGTAGCGCGGCGCGATCAGCTTGTCGCGACGCGGCAGGTTGACCCACAGCTGGAAACCGTGGGAGCGACCGCCCGCTTGCGCGAATTCCGGATCCGGCATCTCGCTGTGCACGACGCCGGCGCCTGCCGTCATCCATTGCACGTCGCCCGGGCCGAGCGTGCCGGCATGGCCGGACGAGTCGCGATGGCGGAAGCGCCCGTCGAGTGCGTAGGTCACGGTCTCGAAGCCGCGATGCGGATGGTCGGGGGCGCCCTTGGCTTCGCCGGGCGCGTAGTCGACGGGGCCCATTTCGTCGAGCAGCAGGAACGGATCGAAATCCATCAGCAGCCGGGTCGGGAACGGGCGGTGAACCACGAAGCCGCCGCCTTCGGTCGTGCGAAGCGCGGGGTAGGTGCGGTCAAGCGAGCGAGCGGTCGTCATGCGGATACCCTCGAAATGGTCGGAATAGCGTTATTTTTGAAACATAGCGCTATTATATTGGGCGTTTTACCGTTCGATTCGCGACGGTTCGCAATGGATTGTTCTGAAAATGGAACGATGAGATGAATATCGATGCACATAACCTGAACGACCTCATGTACTTTTCGCAGGTCGTCGAACATGGCGGTTTCTCGGCCGCGGAGCGCGTGCTGGGCATCTCGAAATCGCGCCTGTCGCGGCGCCTGACCGAACTCGAGGCGGCGCTCGGCGTGCGCCTGCTGCAGCGCTCCACCCGCAAGCTCGCGCTGACCGAGGCGGGGGAGCTGTTCTACCAGCATTGCCAGGCGATGCTGGCCGAAGCGCAGGCGGCGATGAACGCGGTGCAGCAGTTGCGCTCATCGCCGCGCGGATCGGTACGCGTCAGCGTGCCCGTGACGCTGTCGCAGACGATGCTGTCGCGCATCCTGCCCGAATTCCTGCGTCGCTATCCCGAGGTGAAGGTGCACGTCCGCGTGACGAATCGCGTGATCGACCTGTTCGAGGATTCGATCGACGTCGCGCTGCGCGTGCGCTCGGAGCCGCCGCAGAACGCGAACATCGTCGTGCGGCCGCTGTGGCGCACCGAGCAGATGTTGGTCGGCGCGCCGAGCCTGTTGAGCCAGAATGCGCCGCCGCTGGTACCGGACGACCTGAGCGGCTTCGAGACACTCGATACGCCGAGCGTCGACGGGCGGCACGTGTTCAACCTGATCGCGCCGGACGGAACGCGTCACGTGCACGAGCACGACCCGCGGCTCGTGACGGCCGACCTGATGACGATCCGTGAAGCCGTGCTCGATGGCCTCGGCATCGCGGCATTGCCGGAGATGATGTACGGCAACGCGCTGCGCGCGGGGCAATTGTCGCCGGTGATGCCGGGCTGGACGCTGCCGGTGCCGCAACTGTACGCGGTGTTCGTGTCGCGGCAGGGGATGCCGCCGGCCGTGCGTGCGTTCGTCGACTATCTGGTCGAGAAGCTCGATCACGGCGCCTACCAGGATCCGGGGTGCCCGGAACGCGCGAAGAAGGAAGCGGCGGCCGATGTTTCGGCGACCTGAACACGACGCGCACGGCGACGCAAATTTGTTTTGTCATTGAAGCGTCGCCTGCAATCGCAAGTTTCAATCGCGGGAACCTTGAATGCGCGTGCGCGCGGGCCTATATTGAAATCCCATTTCGTGAAGGAAGTTCTGAGCGAAATCAGGTGGCCGCATATATTGTGAGCCAGATAGGGCAGAACGCGCAGTCCGTGCAGACCACGGCAGAGTCGCATTTGCGTTGCTCGAGGCGCAACCGATACCGCCAAAGAGCCCGCCGCCCGAAGGCGCCCGCGTGCGCATGAAAAAAGGCCTTCATCTGGCGATGAAGGCCTTTTACTTTGTGCGCGGCCGGCTAGGCGCGGCCGGCGAGGCGTGGCCGGCGATGCGTTACCGCAAGACGTGCGTGCGTTACTTCGCTTTCGCGCCCGGCTCCGTCACGAAGCCGAGCTTCGTCAAGCCGCCTGCCTGCGCATCCGACATCACTTCCGCGACGTGTTCGTACGCGACCTTGCGATCCGCACGAAGGTGCAACTCCGGTTGCGGCGTGCGTTTTGCCGCTTCCGCGATGCGTTCCTGCAATTGGGCGCGCGTGACCGTGTGGTCGTCCCACAGGATCGTGCCGTCACCCTGGATCGCGACGTCGACCGTCTGCGGCTTTTCGTCGACGGGCTGGCTGCTGGCGTGCGGCAGGTCGATCTTCACCGCATGCTGCATCGCCGGGATCGTCACGAGGAAAATGATCAGGAGTACGAGCATGACGTCGACGAGCGGCGTCATGTTGATCTCGCTCATCACTGCATCGTCGTCATCGTCGCTGAAACCGGTGTTCATTGCCATGGTTCACCCCGCCTCAGCTGGCGCGCGTCGCGAGACGCAGGCCGTCGCGCGTCGACGACGAGGCCAGGCTCGCGCCCGTCACGAAATACGCATGCAGACCGTGCGCGAAGCGGCGCAGCTTGCTGACGACGCCCTTGTTCGCGCGGGTGAGTGCGTTGTAGCCGAGCACCGCCGGAATCGCGACGAACAGGCCGAAGGCCGTCATGATCAGCGATTCGCCGACCGGGCCCGCAACCTGGTCGATCGACGTCTGGCCGGATGCGCCGATTGCGAGCAGGGCGTGGTAGATCCCCCAGACCGTACCGAACAGGCCGACGAACGGCGCCGTGCTGCCGATCGACGCGAGGATCGCGAGACCGCTCTGCATGCGCGAGATGCCTTCGTCCATCGTGTCCTTCAGGCAGCGCGTGACCCAGTCCGACACGTCCATGCGGTCGTGCAGGTGCGGTTGCGTCTGGTGGTGGTGATCGGCGGCTTCCTTGCCCGACAGCGCGAGCGCGAGGAACGGGTTGTCGTTCGGCGTCGATGCGGCGAGGCCGAGCTTCTTGATGCCGTCGTCGAAGTTGTCCGAATGCCAGAATGCCTGTTCGGCGTTCTTCGTCAGGCGGTTCAGGCGAATCACGTTCCAGCCCTTGATGACGATCACGATCCACGACAGGACCGACATCACGAGCAGCGTGATCGCGATGGCGCGCGTGACGAAATCACCTTGCGCCCAGACGTGCGCGATACCGTAGCTTTGCATTTTCTTGTTTCCTTTGAATCTACCGAATATGACGGGTTAGTCGTCAAGCGTGAAGTTGAAGGGCAGCGTATGGGCGGCGCGGATCGCCTGGCCGTTCTCGATATACGGCGGGCAGGTGCTCGCGCGCGTCGCCTCGAGCGCGGCTTCGTCGAGACGCGGGTAGCCGCTGCTCTTCTGCAGCTGGACGCTTTCGATCTTGCCCGTCACGCCGATGATGAAGTGAACATAGGCCGTGCCCGTTTCGCCGCGACGGCGCGACATCGACGGATAGGTCGGCTTGACGAAATTGCAGGCGAGCGCCGACACGTTCTTCGGCGCGCTGACCTGCATCGTCTCGCGCGCGGGGCCGGGTGCTGCAGCCGGGGCAGCCGGCGCCGGCGCGGCGGGAGCCGGTGTTGGATCGGCCACTGCCGGCGCGGGCGTCGGCGACGGTGCCTGCGAGACGGGCTGAGGCGTCGGGACCGCCTTCTGCACCGGCTTCGGCTCGACCTTCGGCTTCACGCGCGGCGTGGGCTTGGGCGGCGTAGGCTGCTGCGCGGCTGACTGGACCGCGACCGGCTGGGCAGGAGGGGCAGGCGGAATGAGCTGCGCGGTGATCGACTGAACCTCGATCTCCTTCGGCGGCGGCGGCGCGTTGCGATGGAGCCAGGCGGCCGTCAGCATGATCGCATGTGCGGCAAGCACACCGACCGCGACGACGATCACTCGGGGATTCATACGTGGTGCAGCCGGCACGGCGCCGGCAGGAGCGAGATGCGAAGCCTGCATGTTAGCTTGAAAGAACGATGTCGCACCCGGGGCGCGGCGGGTGAATCGGCATCACTTGCGGAAGATCAGCA
Organism: Burkholderia sp. HI4860; assembly: GCF_002223045.2. Classification (NCBI taxonomy): domain Bacteria; kingdom Pseudomonadati; phylum Pseudomonadota; class Betaproteobacteria; order Burkholderiales; family Burkholderiaceae; genus Burkholderia; species Burkholderia sp. HI4860. Next base: position 2,978,394 of record NZ_NKFO02000003.1, read on the forward strand.
GCGAGATGCAAACGGTGGTCACAAATCCGATCAGCAATTCCATGACAGGCTCCTTGGCAGGTAAGCCGCTGGCTCGCGCAGACGGTGGCTTGCTGACGGTCAAAACAAAAAATGCGGCCGGGGCCGCATGCGCACACTCGGCGCCGGTCAGGCGGCCTTGCGTTCGTAGAACGTGACCGGGATCGGGTGAGCATGATGCTCGACACCGCACCGGCTCGCGCAGACGCCTTGTTCGGCCATGAGGTCGCGTACGGACTCCTCGCACTTGCCGCAGCACGTGGCCACGCCAAGCTCGAACTGGAGTTCATCGAAAGAGTTCACGCCCTCTGCGAGGGACGCGCGAATCTTGCGATCGGAAACGGACTTGCACACGCAGACGATCATGATGAGTTGCGATAGCTAACGGTAATGCGAATTATTATCATTAAATTTGTGGACGTTGACAAGCCTGGGGCAGGCTTTTTTTAAGGGCATCGGACCCTTGAAGCGTCGGAAGGGGGGAGCGGCACGCGGAAGAGGGCGTGCCGGCCGGTATCAGGCGGTCGCGCAGGCGCGCGCGTTCGGCGAGGAAATGGTGACGGATTCGACCGGTGCGGCGAGGCCGAGCAGCGTCGAGGCCAGCACCTGCAACTGGCGGCCGTCGCTGGTCGAGCAGAAGCGGGGCGATGCTGCGCGCGTGCCGGCCGGTGCGCGCAGGTTGCGTTCGTCGAGCACCCGTACGAGCTGGCGCGCGATCGCGTCGCTGGTGTCGACGAGCGTCAGGCGGTCGCCCACAAGGTCACGAATCGTTTCGGTGAAGAACGGGTAATGCGTGCAGCCGAGTACCAGCGTATCGGCGCCGTCGTCGAGCATCGGTTGCAGGTAGCTGTCGAGCAATGCGCGCAACGCGGGCGAATTCGTATCGCCGCGCTCGATGGCTTCGACGAGCCCGTGGCCGGGCTGGCAGATGAAGCGGCGGCCGGCGCCGTAGCGGTCGAGCAGCGCCTGGAAGCGCGGGCTGTTCAGCGTCGACTGCGTGGCGAGGACACCCGCGACGCCGCTCGCGGACACGGCGGCGGCCGGCTTGATGCCCGGCTCGACGCCGATGAGCGGCATCGACAGATGTTCGCGGACCGTGGCGATCGCACGTGCGGTCGCCGTGTTGCACGCAATGACGAGCGCTTTCGCCCCTTCGCGTGCCAGCCACTCGCCGATTGCGAGCGTGCGTTCCGTAATGAACGCCTCGTCGCGCGGACCATACGGCGCATGGTGCGAATCGGCAACGTAGATGAACGATTCGTCGGGAAGCTGCGCGCGCACGGCGCGCAACACCGACAGGCCGCCCAGCCCTGAATCGAAGATGCCGATGGGGGCGACGGTCGTGGCCGTCGCAGGAATAACGGAAGGTGTCGACATGAACGGGCTGGGGGCGGTAACGGGAAGCGTGGAGCGAGTTTACTCCGGCGACCCCATCATCGTTTGCTGGTAGTTCTGCAGGCCGACCTTGCCGATCAGGTCGATCTGCGTTTCCAGCCAGTCGATGTGCTCTTCGGTGTCGTCGAGGATCTTTTCGAAGATCTCGCGCGACACGTAGTCACGCACCGATTCGCAGTAGGCGATCGCTTCCTTGCAGGTGGACTGCGAGATCTGTTCGAGCTTCAGGTCGCACTTCAGGATCTCTTCGGTTTCCTCGCCGACGAGCAGCTTGTGCAGATCCTGCAGGTTCGGCAGGCCGTCGAGCATGAAGACGCGCTCGATCAGCCAGTCGGCGTGCTTCATTTCGCCGATCGACTCGTCGTACTCGTGCTTGCCGAGCTTCTCGAGGCCCCAGTGCTTGTACATGCGCGCATGCAGGAAGTACTGGTTGATCGCCGTGAGTTCATTCTTCAACTGGGCGTTCAGATATTCGATGACTTTCTTGTCGCCTTGCATGGCTTGTTCCTTGTTCAGTGGGGCTTCAGAAACCGAACGATAATCGCTCGAACGAGAAAAGCCAAGCCTCGAAGCCTTGCCGGGCCTGCCTTTTGCGTGTAATGAGAATCAGCCTCGAATATCCGGCCACGCACAATAATGAGAATGAGAAGTAAAAAGGCCGGACTCGCGTCCGGCCTTTCGTTCGATCGCGCTTAAGCGGTTGCGACCGGGATCTTGCCGATCTTCGCTTGCCACTCCTTCGGACCGGTCTGGTGCACCGACGTGCCCGACGAATCGACGGCAACCGTCACCGGCATGTCCTGTACGTCGAACTCGTAGATCGCTTCCATGCCGAGGTCTTCGAACGCGAGCACCTTCGCACCGCGGATCGCCTTCGACACGAGGTAAGCCGCGCCGCCGACGGCCATCAGGTAGGCCGCCTTGTGCTTCTTGATCGCGTCGATCGCGACCGGGCCGCGCTCGGCCTTGCCGACCATCGAGATCAGGCCGGTTTGCGCGAGCATCGTCTCGGTGAACTTGTCCATGCGCGTGGCCGTCGTCGGGCCTGCCGGGCCGACCACTTCATCGCGGACCGGATCGACCGGGCCGACGTAGTAGATCACGCGGTTCGTGAAGTCGACCGGCAGCTTCTCGCCCTTCGCGAGCATGTCGGCGATGCGCTTGTGCGCCGCGTCGCGGCCGGTGAGCATCTTGCCCGACAGCAGCAGCGTCTGGCCCGGCGTCCAGCTCGCGACTTCTTCCGGCGTCAGCGTGTTCAGGTCGACGCGCTTGCTGGTTTCCGTGTTCGGTTCCCAGTTGACCTTCGGCCACGCGTCGAGCGACGGTGCTTCAAGCTTGGCCGGGCCCGAGCCGTCGAGCACGAAGTGCGCGTGGCGCGTCGCCGCGCAGTTCGGGATCAGCGCGACCGGCTTCGATGCCGCGTGCGTCGGTGCGGCCATGATCTTTACGTCGAGCACCGTTGCCAGGCCGCCGAGGCCCTGGGCGCCGATGCCGAGCGCGTTGACCTTCTCGTGCAGCTCGACGCGCAGTTCCTCGACCCAGTCCTTCGGGCCGCGCGCGATGATTTCCTGGATGTCGATCGGCTCCATCAGCGATTCCTTCGCCATCAGCATCGCCTTTTCGGCGGTGCCGCCGATGCCGATCCCCAGCATGCCGGGCGGGCACCAGCCCGCGCCCATCGTCGGGACCGTCTTCAGCACCCAGTCGACGATCGAGTCGGACGGGTTCAGCATCACGAACTTCGACTTGTTCTCCGAGCCGCCGCCCTTCGCCGCGACCTGCACGTCGACCTTGTCGCCCGGCACGATCTCGTAGTGGATCACGGCCGGCGTGTTGTCCTTCGTGTTCTTGCGGGCGCCTTCCGGCGGATTGACGATCGACGCGCGCAGCACGTTGTCCGGGTGCGTGTAACCGCGACGCACGCCCTCGTTGATCATGTCGGTGAGGCCCATCGTCGCGCCGTCCCAGCGCACGTCCATGCCGACCTTCACGAAGATCGTGACGATGCCGGTGTCCTGGCAGATCGGGCGGCGGCCTTCCGCGCACATGCGGCTGTTCGTGAGGATCTGCGCGATCGCATCCTTCGCGGCCGGGCTTTCTTCCAGCTCGTACGCGCGGCCGAGGGCCTGGATGTAGTCGAGCGGATGGTAGTAGCTGATGTACTGCAGCGAATCCGCGATGCTCTGGATCAGGTCTTCCTGTTTGATGACGGTCATGGCTGAGACTCTGTGGGGACAGTGGGGAATGCGTTTATGCGTTGACGGCTGCGTCGGCCGGCTTGCGGGGCTCGTTCGCCGCGGGCGCGTGCGCGCCGTGGGCGTGCGGCTCGTGGAAATGGGCCGGGTGCGTGTGCGTCGTCAGGCGGTCGACCCACGCCATCACGAGCGCCGACACCAGGAACGACACGTGGATGATCACCTGCCACATGATCGCGTGCATCGTGTGCTGGTCGGGGTTGATGAAGGTCTTCAGCAGGTGGATCGACGAAATGCTGATCAGCGCCATCGACAGCTTGACCTTCAGCACGCCCGCGTTCACGTGGTCGAGCCACTCGGGCTCGTCGGGGTGCCCCTCGATGCCGAGGCGCGACACGAACGTCTCGTAACCGCCGACGATTACCATGATCAGCAGGTTCGAGATCATCACCACGTCGATCAGGCCGAGCACCGCGAGCATCACGCTGATTTCGTCGAGGCTCGTCGCATGCGACAGCAGGTGCCAGACTTCCTTCAGGAACAGGAACACGTAGACGGCTTGCGCAACGATCAGGCCGAGGTAGAGCGGAACCTGGAGCCAGCGGCTCATGAAAATCAGCGCGGGAAGCGGGCGAAGCGGGCGACGCGCGGGGCGGCCGGGCGAATGCGGGGCGGACATGGTGGACAGTCGGGCGCGGTGCGCAGGTATCGGGGGTAATCTTGAAAAGGCGCGCTATTGTAACGCGTCGGCCGGCGCGATTGCAGTGACGCGCCGGCGCTGCCGGGGACGGATCAGGAGGCGGCGGCCGGCACGCGTTTCACGCGCAGGCTGGCGAGCACGATGCCGGTGACGACGCACGCGAGCGCGATGCCGTGGGCGAGCGTCGGGCGCTCGCCGAGGAACGCGATGCCATACGCGGCGGCCGCGACCGGCAGCACCGCGCTGAACACGCCGGCGAGGCTGCCCGGCACGTGCCGGATGCCTTTCATCCACAGCCAGAACGAGAAGATGCTGGCCGACAGGCCATACCAGACGACGAGCGCCCAGGTGCCGGCCGGCACGCTCGCGTAATCGAAATGCCACATGGCCGTCGCGCCGAGCGGCAGCATCAGGCACAGGCCGAACAGGTGCGTGTACGCGCAGATGTCGATCGGCGCGAGCGTTTGCGTGAGGCGGCGCGACAGGATCACGTAGATCGATTCGCAGCACACCGCGCCGAGGATCAGCAGGTTGCCGGTCAGCGACGACGTGCCGTGCCCGGCCGCGCTGCCGTTCGCGAGGTTGATCGTCACGACGCCGGCGATCGCGAGTGCGATCGATACCAGCGCCCGACCGTTCGGTTTTTCACGCAGGATCAGCCACGCGAACAACGCGACGATCGCCGGGATCGTGCTGGTGATCACGCCGGCCGCGACCGCGCTCGTGCGCTGCACGCCGTTCAGCATCAGCAGCGTGAACATGAAGGTGCCGAAGAACGCCTGCAGGAACAGGTTCAGCCATTCGCCGCGCTTGACCGTGCGCATTTTCACCGGGCTGAACAGCGGCCACAGCACGGCGATCGCGATCACGAAGCGCAGCGTGGCGAGGATGGCGACGGGAACGAAGACGACGATCGATTTACCGATACCGACATTGCTGCCGACGAACAGCATCGACAGCACGAGAAAGAAAGCGTAGCGATTCAAGCTGGAATCCGGAAGGCGAGTTCAGTTAGGATTGTAGGGTCGCGCTCGTTACAGCGTAAAGCTGCACGCGGGCGCCGCCCGAAGGGCGAAACGGCCGTGCCGCGTAAGTGACGGGTAAGTTCGAGCGCTTATCGTGGAAACTGTCGGGTCGCCCGGTCGCCATCGTGTGACGTGGTGCGGCGCAGCATCGCGCAGCGGCCTTCGGGCCGTGCGCGGGTGGTGGGTAGGAGACAGCGGCGCGCTTGCGCCGGCCAAGACGCGCGGCGCGCACGATCGCGCCGCCATGCAGAGGATTCATGTTCACCAAGGGGTAGTCGATGTCTGCGATTGAATCGGTTCTTCACGAAACCCGTCAGTTTGCGCCGCCCGCGGCGCTCGAACAGGCGGCGACCATTTCCGGCATGCCGGCCTATCGTGCGCTCGCCGCCGAAGCCGAAAACGATTACGAAGGATTCTGGGCGCGGCTCGCGCGCGAGGGTCTGGCGTGGCACAAGCCGTTCACGAAAGTGCTCGACGAGTCCAACGCGCCGTTCTACAAGTGGTTCGACGACGGCGAGCTGAACGCGTCGTACAACTGCCTCGACCGCCACGTCGAAGCCGGCAACGGCGAGCGCGTCGCGGTGATCTTCGAAGCCGACGACGGCACCGTCACGCGCGTCACCTATGCGGATCTCCTCGCACGCGTATCGCGGTTCGCGAATGCGCTGAAGAAGCGCGGGATCGGCAAGGGCGACCGCGTCGTCATCTATATCCCGATGTCGATCGAAGGCATCGTCGCGATGCAGGCCTGCGCGCGCATCGGCGCGACGCACTCGGTCGTGTTCGGCGGCTTCTCCGCGAAGTCGCTGAACGAGCGGCTCGTCGACGTCGGCGCGACGGCGCTCGTCACGGCCGACGAGCAGGCGCGCGGCGGCAAGACGCTGCCGCTGAAGAGCATCGCGGACGAAGCGATCGCGCTGGGCGGCTGCGAGGCCGTGAAGAGCGTGATCGTCTATCGCCGCACCGGCGGCAAGATCGACTGGCATGCCGGGCGCGACCTGTGGATGCACGAACTGACGGCCGGCGAATCCGACCAGTGCGAGCCGGAATGGGTCGGCGCAGAGCATCCGCTGTTCATCCTGTATACGTCGGGCTCGACCGGCAAGCCGAAGGGCGTGCAGCACAGCACGGGCGGCTACCTGTTGTGGGCCGCGCAGACGATGAAGTGGACCTTCGACTGGAAGCCCACCGACGTGTTCTGGTGCACGGCCGACATCGGCTGGGTCACCGGCCACACGTACATCACGTACGGCCCGCTCGCCTGCGGCGGCACGCAGGTCGTGTTCGAAGGCGTGCCGACCTATCCGGACGCCGGGCGTTTCTGGAAGATGATCGGCGACCACAAGGTCACCGTGTTCTACACCGCGCCGACCGCGATCCGTTCGCTGATCAAGGCGGCCGAGGCCGACGACAAGGTCCATCCGAAAAGCTACGACCTGTCGAGCCTGCGCATCATCGGCACCGTCGGCGAGCCGATCAATCCGGAAGCATGGATGTGGTATCACAAGCACGTCGGCCAGGAACGCTGCCCGATCGTCGACACGTGGTGGCAGACCGAGACGGGCGGCCACATGATCACGCCGCTGCCGGGCGCGACGCCGACCGTGCCCGGTTCGTGCACGCTGCCGCTGCCGGGCATCATGGCCGCGGTGGTCGACGAAACCGGCCAGGACGTGCCGAACGGGCAGGGCGGCATCCTCGTCGTCAAGCGCCCGTGGCCCGCGATGATCCGCACGATCTGGGGCGACCCGGAGCGTTTCAAGAAGAGCTACTACCCCGAGGAACTCGGCGGGCGCCTGTATCTGGCCGGTGACGGCACCGTGCGCGACAAGGACACCGGCTACTTCACGATCATGGGCCGGATCGACGACGTGCTGAACGTGTCGGGCCACCGGCTCGGCACGATGGAAATCGAATCGGCGCTCGTCTCGCACGAACTCGTGGCCGAGGCGGCCGTGGTCGGCCGTCCGGACGATACGACGGGCGAGGCGGTGGTTGCGTTCGTGGTGCTGAAGCGTTCGCGTCCGGAAGGCGAGGAAGCGGCGGCGCTGGCGAAGACGCTGCGTGACTGGGTCGGCAAGCAGATCGGGCCGATCGCGAAGCCGAAGGACATCCGCTTCGGCGACAACCTGCCGAAGACGCGCTCGGGCAAGATCATGCGGCGCCTGCTGCGTTCGCTCGCGAAGGGCGAGGCGATCACGCAGGACACGTCCACGCTCGAGAATCCGGCCATCCTCGAGCAGCTCGCCGAAGTGCGCTGATCGGGTACCGGTTGCGCATCACGCGCACGAGCCCCTGCGCGGCAATCCCGATTGCCCGCGCAGGGGCTTTTTGTTACATAACGGCATGACCGTTCCAACCCGTCCCGCGCCTGCCGCGCCGCCCCCCGTTCCCGAGCCGCTCGCGCGTGCCCACGCGCGCTACTGGCGCTTCAACGTCGCGCTGATCGCGGTGCTGATGGTGATCGGCTTTGCCGTATCGTTCATCGTGCCGTTCTTCGGGCCCGCGCTCGCAGGGATTCGTTTCGCCGGGTTCAGCCTGCCGTTCTACGTCGGCGCGCAGGGCGCGATTCTCGTGTACCTCGTGCTGATCGTCGTCTACATCGGGCTGATGCAACGCGCGGACCGCACGCTGCGCCGTGCGTACGACGATCATGCGGCACACGCCGGCTACGCGAACGGTGGACGCTGATCCATGCTGACGCATCGACTGATCCGCGCCTACGCGCTCTACACGCTGGGGTTTCTCGGGTTCGTGCTGCTGATGTGGCGGATCGAGCAGGCCACCGGCTCCGGCGTCTGGATCGGCTACGTGTTCCTGTTCGTGCCGATTGCCGTATATGCGGTGATCGGGCTGCTGTCGCGTACGTCCGATCTCGTCGAATACTACGTGGCCGGGCGGCGCGTGCCGTCTGCCTTCAACGGGATGGCGACCGCGGCCGACTGGCTGTCGGCCGCATCGTTCATCGGCCTGGCCGGATCGCTCTACGCGACCGGCTACGATGCGCTCGCCTACGTGATGGGCTGGACGGGCGGGTTCTGCCTCGTCGCGTTCCTGCTCGCGCCGTATGTGCGCAAGCTCGCGCGCTACACCATTCCCGATTTCCTCGGTACGCGCTTTTCGAGCACGGCCGTGCGCGCGCTGGCGGCCGGTGCGGCGATCCTGTGTTCGTTCGTGTATCTGGTCGCGCAGATCCAGGGGATCGGCCTGATCGCGACGCGCTTCATCGGCGTCGATTTCGCGATCGGGATTTTCTGCGGGCTTGCGGGCATCCTCGTGTGCTCGTTTCTCGGCGGGATGCGCGCGGTCACGTGGACGCAGGTTGCGCAATACATCATCCTGATCAGCGCGATCCTGATTCCGGTGTCGCTGATCGCGATGAAGAACGGGCTCGGCCCCGTGCCGCAGTTCAATTACGGCAAACTGATGGAGCGCGTCGCGGCGCGCGAGGCGCAGGTGCGCGATGCGTTCGACGAGCAGCGGGTGCGCGACGCGTACCGCCGGCAAGCCGCGGATATCCAGACGCGCCTCGACCGGCTGCCGGCATCCTATGCGGACGCCCGGCGGCATCTCGCCGACCAACTGGCCGACCTGCGGCGTCACAACGGGCCGCTGCGTGAGATCAGCCTGCGCGAGCGGGAACTGGCCGACTTCCCGCGCGATCCGGCGGCGGCGCGCGTCGCGTGGACGCAGGCGCGCGACGACCTGCTGGCCCGTGCCGAGCCGCCCGTGCCGATGCACGAGCCGTTTCCCGCCGCGAGCGAAGACGAACGCAAGCCGCGCGAGCGGAATTTCCTTGCACTGCTGCTGTGCCTGTCGCTCGGCACCGCGAGTCTGCCGCACATCCTGACGCGCTACAACACGACCACGTCGGTCGCGTCCGCACGGCGCTCGGTCGGGTGGACGTTGTTCTTCATCGCGCTGTTCTACCTGAGCGTGCCGGTGCTCGCGGTGCTGATCAAATACGAGATCCTCGCGAACCTCGTCGGGCGGCCGTTCGCCGAATTGCCCGCGTGGGTCACGCAATGGCATCACTTCGAACCCGACCTGATCAGTGTCGTCGAAGTGATTCGCGACGGCATCGTGCACTGGTCGGAAATCCAGATGCAGCCGGACATGGTCGTGCTGGCCGCGCCGGAGATCGCCGGGCTGCCGTATGTCGTGTCGGGGCTGATCGCGGCCGGTGCGCTGGCCGCGGCGCTGTCGACCGCGGACGGGCTGCTGCTGACGATCGCGAACGCGCTGTCGCACGACGTCTATTACTGCATGGTCGCGCCCGACGCGTCGAGCCAGCGGCGCGTGACGATCTCGAAGGTGCTGCTGCTCGGCGTCGCGCTGTTCGCGTCGTATGTCGCGTCGCTCAATACCGGGAAGATCCTGTTTCTCGTCGGTGCTGCGTTTTCGCTGGCGGCCTCGAGCTTCTTTCCGGTGCTCGTGCTCGGCGTGTTCTGGAAGCGCACGACGACGCGTGGCGCGATCGCCGGGATGGTGACCGGGCTCGCCGTGTGCGTGTACTACATCGTGTCGACCTATCCGTACTTCACGCAGCTGACGGGGTTTGCGGGGAGCACGTGGTTCGGGATCGAGCCGATTAGCTCGGGGGTGTTCGGGGTGCCGGCGGGTTTTGCCGTGGCGATCGTGGTGAGTTTGTGCGATCGAAAGCCGGATGAATATACGCGGGCGCTGGTGGATTACATCCGGCATCCGTGACGCAAGTGTCGTTCGGCATTGCTCAAATGCCGGGCCGCGTCCGTATTGGCGCCGTGACTCGCGGATCAGAGCGCTGAAATGCCGAGCTCGGCTCCCTTGGTCGTCTGCACCCGGCTGAAATCACAGCTTCCATCCGTCACGCCTTTCGCGTTCGGGATGGCGACGCAGACATAGGCACGGATGCCATGCGGCAAGGCCACATGGCGGAACTCGCCAACCTTGATCGTCGCGACCCGATCGACGGAAAATCGATCGTTGATCGGTGTCACGCCGGACGGGATCGACATGGTCACGTCCGACGTGGCGTTCCCGGCTTGCGATGTCAGCGTCTGGCTGCTGCCGATTTCTCCATTGACCGAGAAGCGTATCGCTGCCTGTCCTTCCGACACGCGCTGGACCGTGACCGCGAGCGTCGGCTTGGCAATTCCCGCCGCGCATTTGCCGGCGGCGCATTCGCGAACGGAAAGAAGCGTGCGAAATGGGGAGGCGGGCTGACCGATGACCGACAGGTCGGTCGACGAGCCGCCGTCTCGCAGCGATTTTTCGAGCGATGGGGGAGCGGTCACCGCGATGGTGGTGCTGATCGACGCGGGCGAAAATGCCGTCGCGCAAGCTGACAGCATCGTCGCAGCAATAGCCATCATGGCGAACCGTGGACTCAATCGCATGGAGCTGACTCGCGGTGATGAAACCCTGGATATCGTCAGGAGAATACACATCTTTAGCGTGCGGTGTTCGGGAGTTGCGGTGCGCCGCACGCTCAGATCAAGCAGGGAAGCGGGCCGGCTGCGCACGGCCCGAGCCGCTTCCTGGTGATCAGTTTGAACCGAATTTGTCGATCGGCAGATTAACTGCGCTCAGCTTCCAGGACCAGAGGCCGTCACGCTTGAGGATGAATGTCACCTCGTCGTCCGTTCCTTTTCGCGCAGTTGCGGTGACGGTCGACCAGTTCTTGTAGCCGGCCGAATAGTCGGCTTTCGGCTTGCTGCTCGTTGTTTGCGGCGCGGTGCCGCCGTCGGACCCCGATTGGGCCGTTTCCGATGGTTCGGGAGAGGAGGCCTGCACGCTGGAGCGTGCGGGCTTGGCTGCGCCCTGGGCCATCATGGTCATGACGCCCGCCGGCGTAACCATCGTGTCGATGGCTTGATTCACGAAACCCATCGCCATCACCATTCCCAGATCGGCGAATGGATTGCCGTTCATCTCGGGGGAATTCGCCATTTTCGCCTGCATCATGGTTATGAGTTGCGCACGCAGGCTTTCTCGCACCGATGGAAAATCGACATAGGAAGAAAACGAGTCGGCATCGTTGTCGGCCAAAGCCGATCGCATCTGATACAGGGTGATATACGGGCTCGCATAACTGGACGCCACGCCCGCGGCTATTGCGATTCCGGCGATCGCCAGCAGTTTCTTATTTTTCATGGTCTCTACACGCGTTCATATTGTTTATCGGGACGTTATTTTAACGGTCACATACCGGGAACTTGAGTGGCCGACAATCCGCGATGCGAATTTACGATCGTTATTCAATTTCGAATGACGGACTGAATGGGCGTCGTCTGGTCGAAAAAAGGCAATGCGGCGACGAGAAGCGCGTTGAATTGCCTGGCCGTCGCCCGCGCTTGATGCCTGATGACGAAATCGAGGTGAAGCGCCTGATGGCGAGCGTGTCTGCGTAGCGCGCATCGGGGGCGCGGCCAATGGTCGCCGCACTGACGATCGGCGGGCGCTTCAGCGTGCAGAAATGGAAAACGGGCCGAGCGGCCCGTTTTTGCGGATGTCCGGGGGGATGCGCCCACACGAGCGCGGGCCGCGGATTCGCTTGCAGGCGAATCCCTTCGAATCCCCCCGTGCGCGCCGACCTGTCGGCTGGCTTCTCTCCGGAAATGAAAATGCCCGCTGGCGCGGGCATTTTTGAATACTGGCGGAGAGAGGGGGAGTCTGGCCGGAAAAAGTAAAACCTATTAAAAACAACAACTTACGATTCAATCGCGAAGGCTATTTGTACCTAGGCAGAGCCAACATTGTGTACCACCGAAGCAATGTCGGCAAGCATCGTGGGCTGACTCTTGCCCAATGCGTTGTTGAATCCCGCTATCAGGCATCCGGACCTATGTTTACCTAATCGTCAAGGATGGCAATTCGCGCGCCGATGTCTTCCTTCGACAGCTACAGTAGCTTGCTTCGGCTGCCTACCAATCGATGCCTGTCTGGCATGCCGAGAGTCACCGGTGGGGTCGGTCCTAAATTGTTACAATATGTTAGCTACCGGAGGCCTCCTTGCAGCAGACTTACTAACACTAAAATCGTGTGGCGCTATTCAAGCAAAGGCGTATTTTTGTCGTTACGCGGCACACGTTTAGCAAGACTAGCTTTCCACTTAACCACCGTGCGAATATGGCAGCGAGAGAATTGGCAGAAATAGGTGATACAGAATTCGAGAACCTTACGTTTGACTTGATGGTCGCCCATGGCATGGTAAACGTGACTTGGCGAACACCGGGCGCTGATGGCGGGCGAGACATCGAAGGCAATATTATTCACAATGATTTTTCGCTGTCCCAGACCACGCAGAAATGGTACGTCGAGTGCAAGCGCTATACAGGCTCCGTTGATTGGCCCACGATATACAAGAAATTGGCATTTGCTGAATCGAATTCAGCGGATGTATTATTATTGTGCACCACCGCGAAATTCACCCCCACCGCAATAACTGAAGTTACAAAATGGAATAACTTAAAAAAGGGAGTCATAATTCGGCTGTGGCCAGGGCATCAAATCGAGATTCTTCTTAGCAAATATCAAGACGTCGCGTGGAAATACGGGCTTGAAAATGCGCCAACCCCAATAACCGGCTCCACCCTTGACTTAACTCTTGCGCTCAGCAAGTGCGTGAGTAGCCACCATTCAGAACTTTCTGTAAACGATGTGGAAATTTCCCCCATGCTGAAAGCCGCTCAGGCGCTTTCCGCACTATTGCAGATGAAAATGGAGAGCATTCAAGGCACCGGGAGATTTCAGATTATATCTTATGAACCAAGCCAATATCATTATTCCGGGCTTGCTCTCTCGGATGCAATAAAGAGTGTCGACGGTCCATCAATGAACGCTTTTCTTGGCTATCTGGCTGCTTTGCGAGTGGACTTAAAATCGGTGGACGCTTCTCCGCAGTGCACATGTTCGATTGCTTGTGGCAGTGAAATTACCCAAATTTTTGCGCGTTACAGAAAGACCTTCGACGCAATTGCTTTATGGGGCGATTTTGAATACGCCATCGAGGATAAAACCATTAAGATAACGCAGAGGTAGTCGCACCATGAACGACAAATCGACCGAATCGACACCCTCCGCAGAGGGGAAAGATGTTGGCTTGCTTTTTCTCGCAAATTTTGTACACCAAGTTGTCAACCCAATTAGTGGTGTAATTGGAAACCTAGATAACGTGGTCGACAATACATATCAAGGAGAAAAGGCAAAGCAGGTTATCAACGCAAGTCGCGCCCAATTGGTGCAATGCGTATCCCTAATACGTAATTTGGCATATTTATCAGATTTTTTCTTTGAGACATCGGAAAAAGATGAATTGCGCGCGGCTCGAGAATCGGCGACTTCCATCTTGCCTCAAATAATAATTGAGGCAATTCAATTTTTTCAAAGTTCAGCGGGAAGAAAAAATATCAAGCTAGAATTAAATAACCCTAGCGAACAATACAGAATATCTGCGCGCCCCGAGCTTTTGCGTCAAATATTTATTAACCTATTTGATAATTGGATAAAATACGGCCTCCCAGACCAAACCGTCGAAATAAATGTTTCGGTTAATTCAAAAAAAGATTTATGCATCGAATTGACCGGGGCAAGCATAGGCTTCAGCAATAGCGATGCCGAGAACATATTCAAAATGGGCTTCCGAAGTCGGGAGGCGCATAATAAGGTGGCGCAAGGCTCTGGAATAGGTCTCTTTATTTGCCGAAAAATCACCGAAGAAATATTGGAGGGCGAAATTATTGCCAGCCATTCCGCGAAAACCCAAAAAACAACGTTCCGAATTGCTATACCAAAGAAATTATGGCAACTGTAAAGCTTCCCAAGACCTATTTGGCCGATACGTTTCTTATAGTCGATGACGAGCCCGAGCATATCGAATGGCTATATAATTTTATTCTTGGAAAATCAATAAAAATCGATATTGCGCACAATGTCGAAGAGGCAATAAATTTGGCAAGCGAATATCAATATAGGGCATATATTGTCGATTTAAACATACCCATGGGAAATTGGACGCCGAATCTATTTGGGGTGAATGATGTCTACGAAAAATATAAGGGATTTTATGTTTTAAAATACATTCGAAGCCAGGGAAATTTGGGTAGAAATGTTAGCGCGTACTCATCGCACCACAATCAGCAAATCATAGCGGAGACGAAACAGTTGTATTGCGGATACTCGTCAAAAGATAAAGTTCAGGAATTTAAGAGGGAAATTCTAAACATCATTTCCACGCCAATCGGGCCGCACGAGATTCTGAAGTCGACAATGGGGTAAGGCTGAGAACGAATCGAAGGTGGTATTGGCACAGAGGTTTCGCGAGCAAGCAAACAAATGGTGAATAGTTTGCCGTCAACGCCGAAGACGTGAGAGCCCTCAAGCAGAGGAACTTTATCTAGCGTATGAAAAGACCAGTACCCGAATGGTTCACCGTCGCCGAAGAGGCTAGGCCAGAAGTGATGCGGCGCGTAGCTGACGCAGTGCAGGCAAGCTCGATGACAGTACAAGTCAGGTCATCGCCGATGTTGGCACACTGGTTCGTACTCGATTCCATGCTGATTGCAAACCGTGCGAATCGCGACGGTATGCACGCGAACGCCTTGGCGTTGACGCGGCAGTGCGTCGAAGCAATTGGCGTTATCGAACTCGGCCTATGCGGCCATCCTGAGGCGGAAGCAACCATGCTGCGTTGGGACGCCGACCAACTGAGTCCCGGGAAGTTGCGCGCTTGGCTCGAAACCAGCGTGTGGCCGAAGTATGGGTGCGGTCTCTGGAGCGAACCTTGGTCTGTCTTCATGCGGGAGTTTGCGGCTGCGATTCAGCCATATGCCCACTACAGTCCGAAGCTGGCCCAATGGCAACTTCGCCTATTGCAGGGAGCCCCACAAACGTCGGGCGACCCCGCTGCGAATTCGCATCTATTCGTTGAAATTCGCCCGCGTGCGTATGATGCCCAGAAGGCGACACGCATCACTCTCTATCACGCGCTTCTGACATACACGCTCGGCCGCATCTTGATGGCGGCGCGTCCCAATGAGGGGCGTTTTGAGGCACTTATGGACCGCCTTCGGCTCGCATTGGGCAAGTCAAGGTATCTTGATGGACACGAGACTGACTGGGGTAGCCAATTTTGGGCAATGCTCTGGTCCTACGATGGTGGAACGGTTTTGGAGTAGCCCCATGCGTTCATTCACCAGAAAGCTTGGCCAGTATCACAGGCTTGACGCGTTTGCGCTCGGATTTCGACAGACGCCCCCAAGCAAGAACAAATTCGGCAAGGTCGTCATCTTCACAAAAGAAGTAGGCCGTTGGCACACGTAACGCTTGAGCCAATTTGACAGCGATGCCGAACGGCGGCTCATGTGTCCCGGTCTCGTAACGGCTCATCCGCGCGCTCGCCGTACCCTCATCGAGACCAATTTCGACTCCCAGTTGGTCCTGCGGAATGCCGGCCTGCCGCCGCGCTTCACGGAGGCGACGACCGAACACAGTGCCGGGCTCTTTCTTTGTCATCCTACGATATTCGTAGGATTTCCTTGTTGATTCTCTACGAAATTCGTAGAATCAGGAAACTGGACGAGCACGGGCGAACGAATACCCCTCGTAAGTCTGGTCAAATCAACATTAAAGAAGCCGATAATGGATAGGGTGACTAGCACCACATGGCGCAAGCACCCCGACTCTCGTTGATTAACCTACCAAAATGCTCGACATACTCAATTCGCTGTTCTTGGTCGGCACCATCGCAAGCCAAGCTATCAATATTGTTGGCTTGGCTGAATCAGATATTAAGGCTCAAGAGGGCGTACGGGTTTATTCAATTTCGATGAAGCAGCAGGCTCCGTTGTGGGTCGAAAAATGCCACTACCAAGGAGTGATGGTGCAGTACGCGCGAGATTGGGAAGAAAATCAGCCAGTCACAGGGATGGCTCTGGCTCCAGAGCCCGATACGCCGATTGGCTATGCTTTGATTCTCACGAAGGAAAAATGTCCTGGTAAGGATGAGCGAGCAATTTTCAGCGTGGGTTCGAAGTATTTTTACCCCTTTAATAAGAGCTATGTCATCCGCGAGGGGCATCGGATGGACGCGGTAGATTACGCAAGCCAACGGGAGGATGTTCGCCCGAAATGGATGCCTCAAGTCCTGAGAACGATTGAAACCGACGCTCCGCGAAACGTAGCGGCTCAGAATTTCATGGTGGAAATGAAGGCTCGCACAGAGACAGTTCGAGCCACTGAACCAGCGCAACCCAGGTCCGCCGCGTCAGCACCTGATGCCGCCAATGAAACCAGTCTCCCCAACCAGCAACATATTAACGAGTGACAAGAATGAAAAAACTGACATACTCAGTGGCGGTCGCTGCTTCCCTGTTCTGCTCGGCGGCGTATTCTCAGCAGTCGGTGCTTTCCTGTGTCGTTAAGACAGTCACCGGTAAGGGCTATCTGAGACCGACACATGAGGTGAAGGTTGGAACGGTATTGGATATTCCTGTCGATGCATTAAAGGCAAACGGGTCCAAGTATGAAGCCGACGACTTTTTCCACACCGAAATGAATGGTGAGAGCACGTCGATTACCATTGACCGTGAGACTGGTGAATTTCAATTTTCCGCTTCGAGCGGCGGACCTTTGACGCCGGGCGGCGGCACCAGTAAGAGCGCGACGGGCGTTTGTAAAACAAAAAAGCTGAAGCTTTAGGGTGACCATCGCCCGCCGGTAGCTCATCGGGCAGTTTATTCTCCCTCCGAATGAAGCTGGCGAGTTTGATGACAAATTTGTCTAAGATATGACGCTCTGGTGGACATATACGTACATGTCACACGTTGGCCGAGCACAAGCCGCCCGACGCGAGCGCCGCCCCGGCCATTGCCGGGCCTGGATGAGTGACCGCCTCGCTGGTCGGCTTGATACGGCAGCGGCGAGGGGATACCGGTCTCTGTGGGGGAAGAGTTGAGACGACCGGCACGCAGGCGAAGATAGTGCGTGGCTCGAATGACTGTCGGAATCATCGGAGCGAGGATGATGGAAGGCCCCGGGCGGTATCCGCCAGGGGCCTTCGGCTATTCCTGAGCATATATAGAAGTAAGAATATGCTCACTAAGGAAACGCTGATCAATGGACCAACTTCCGAAGTTGCAGGCGAGATGGCTTCAAATTTTCTGGATGACGAAGCGAATCGGCGCTCAATTCAGTGAATTTGGCGCGTAAGCGAGCCTCCCCTGCTCGCATTTTTCATACGCATGACGGACTGCTCCCATGGACCGATCGCAACAGATTTCGCGCAATCACCAGATTCGCCAGAGCGAACAGGCTGAACAGTTGCGCGGTGTTCTTGGCCAAGCCCTTGTATCGGGTCTTGCGATGCTGAAACAGATTCTTGACGATATGAAACGGATGCTCAACCCGCGAACGGATCTGCGCCTTGGTTCGCTCGAGCGCGATCACCAGGTCCTTCAGCGCTCCTTCTTGCATCGCCTTGATCTTTCCCCGCCTGGCAGCGACGTGCCACTTCACGGCCTTGCCCGCCATTTCCTCGCGCTTGTCGACGCCAATGTAGCCCGCGTCGGCGAACACCTGCTCTTCATGCCCGTGCAGCAGGGCATGAGCTTGCGATACATCCGACACGTTGGCCGCCGTGCCAACCACACTGTGAATCAGGCCCGAGTCGGCGTCGACGCCAATGTGGGCTTTCATGCCAAAGTGCCATTCGTTGCCCTTCTTCGTTTGATGCATTTCCGGGTCACGGCTCTTCCCGGCATTCTTGGTCGACGGCGGCGCTTCAATGATCGTCGCGTCAACCAGCGTGCCTTCCTTCATCATCAGCCCACGCTCGCACAGCGAGATGCCAATCTCGTCGAACAACTTCCGTGTCAGTTCGTGTTCGATCAGCAGGCGCCGGAACTTCAACAGCGTGGTTGCATCAGGCACGTTCTCGATCGCCAGATCGATGCCGGCGAAGGCTCGCAGCGTGATGCTGTCATACAGCGCGTCTTCCAGTCCTTCGTCCGACAGTCCGTACCACTGTTGCACGAAGTAGATTCGCAGCATCCGCTCAAGGCCAATCGGCGGGCGACCTCGCGTGCCCTTCGGATAGTGCGGTTCGATGGCCGACAGCAAGCGCTGCCACGGAACGACCTTCTCCATCTCTTCCAGGAAGCGTTGGCGCCTCGTCACTCGCTTCTTGCCTGCAATTTCCGCTTCCGCGAAGCCGATCTGCCTCTTCATCGTCGTGGGTCCGTTCCGTGAGCTGTCTTCTAAACGTCCTCGGCTACGTCTGCGATGACCGCCGAGCCGAATAAATCAGCGTTTCCCTAAAACCCAATGCATTTCCTCAGGTGAGCATATGTATCGGGTTATTCCATTGAGAAAATTCCTCAGCTGAGAATTTTCAAGCTGGAATAACCGAGACATATCCTTGCGTAAGGATGTGCTTTCCCTCAATACGCATTTCCTGACTTCAAACAACGGGCGTGCGTCTACGCATCTGTAGACCGCTGCGCGGTCGGGCAGCCAGGACGGCTGGCATGCTTGCGCGACGGTAAGACTTTTTTGCCGTGCCTGAATACGTTTTTTTCAGCCGGCTCACGTCATCGCTTTGCGGCCTGGGGTGGCGTCCCTATCTGGCTTCCCGCAGTGAAGGCGACCAGGAATCATGACGCCTGAATGGCGCTATACACACGCATCAATACCTACTTCGCGTGTGCAATGCCTCAGACGCTTTCACAACTCATCAAGCCTTACGCCATCGTTGCGGCACTCTGCATCTTGGCGAGCGTGGGCCTGCATCTCTGGTTGCCGTCGGCGCTGCTGTTTCTCGACAACTTGCTGACTGAGCATCCCATTCTCACTGGCTCATGGCTGGCGCTGTCGGCTGCCGGTGTTGATTACGCGATTACGACGGCATATCGCAAGCTCCGTTTCGCTGAAGTTGGCGCGAAATCCGCTGCACAGCTTCATATTTCTCGGAGCTGACATGCGTTCGCCGTCCAAATCGAAATCCCGCAAGGCTCAGCGCCGCACGAACCGGGGGAAGCGTGAAGAATCGCCCGCGCCATCACAGGCGCTTACCTATGCCGCCGCCCGATTCCTGGCCGTGCTGGGCCTAAGCCAGGGTCACGCCGTGCGCAAATCGACCACGGAGCACTAAATCCAATGACAGCAGCACCCAATGCGCTCAGCATTGACCGCTTTGATATTGCCCGAGGTGGCACACGTACCGATGGCTTGCGCCTGGGAGAGCGCGTCGCCGCCCTTCGTGAACGTCTGGAATCTCGTGCCGACGCCCGAGAGGCTGCCCAATTGCGGGCAGACGTGCGAGAAGCCCGCGATTTTGTACGCGGCTTTGACAGCCGGGACATTTCTATGACGACAGCGACGCGATATGCCCGCGTAGTTGCTCAAATGCGTGGAGCCGGGCAGCGTCCAGAAGATGCCGCCTGCCGGAACACCTTCGAGTTTCGACGTGCGGCTTACGTTCACGTTGCGCGGACAGAATTGAAGGGTGCGCTTCGTGACCTTGATAAGCACCGTAGAACCGGGGACGTGGTACGGGCGGCGGAAGCCTATAACCGGGTCAAGGAGGGGCTTGGTGCGCTCCGACAGTACCCGCCCACCACCGGCAGCCGAGAGGCCGACCTGACGCGCTCTAGCGCGTTTCGGGGGCCAGCGCATCCCGACCCTGAGCGCAGCAACGGCAAGCGCGGTTCGCTTACCGACTTGCCGTCCGATTGGCGTGATGCCGTCCAGCGAGAGGCGCGCGGCCCCGACCGCGCAGCCTTGGCTGCCCTTTCGCTGACGGGATGCAGACCGGCGGAGGTTCGCGGGATTCGTGTCCGCCAGGACGACGACAGTGTGACGTTGACCATCAGGGGCGCGAAAGTAGACCGAGACCGGGGTGTTGAATCCCGCTCCATCACGCTAGACCGCGATGAACTGAACGGCACGCAGGCAGGCCGCGACCTTGCGGCATGGCTTGGTGCGCGCGAGCAGCGCACGATTGCGTATCCGGGCAGCGTTGAAGCTTTCCGTGAGCGCGTCAGCCGCGCAGCAGACCGCGCTGGACTGGCGCAGGTATCTACGTACACCTACCGCCACGCCGCTGCCCGCGAACTCAAAACGGCGGGAGCGAGTCACGCCGAAATCGCACACCGCTTGGGTCACCGGAGCGAGCGTTCGCAATCTGTTTACGGGTAAAGAAAGCATGGCAACGATTCTGGTAGACACCGCAGAACTTCGTCGCCGGGGACTGCGCAATGAGGCCGAGGCCGTTGAAGCGGTAGAGGAATCCGGCAGCAGCAGCCCGCCGCCGAGTATGCCCCCGGCCATCATCACCGGCGACGACCACAGCAGCGTGCACGGGCGCGGCGGCACAGCGTCTGAAGGCGCACCGACCAACGCCGCAAGCGGCGGTTCGGCTCCCGCTGCATCGGGACCGGATGCAGGCCAGAGCGCCGCCGACTCTGGCGGCTCGTCGGCGGGTCACTCCGCCGCAAGCACCGGCCCCTCTTTGTCCGCCCAGGGCGGGGACGCGCAGGAATCTGCGCAGGAGACGAAAGCGGATGCGCACGGGAAGTCGCCGCAGGCAGAACACACGTCGCCGGGGCAGCGCGATATTGACCCCGATAACCCGCTATCCGGGTTGCGCTCCGATAGGCTGCGGGACTCACTTGAGCGCGAAGCGTTCCGCAGCGCGGATAGTATCGCGCAGGATTCCGCCATCGCAGCACGCGCTCGGACATTTGCCGAGCGCGTTGATAGCGGCGCGCATGAACCCTTGGCAATCGACATTTCGAGAGCCGCGCAAGATGCTCGCATCGCCGCTCTGAATGGCGAGGTTCCAGCCTGGGTGCGCGGCAATCCGGAGCTTGACCCTGCGATACTCAAGGCTGCTGAGCAAGCATCCGTGCGAGCGCCTATGCATGCTCCCGAGCAGTCGCCTTTCCATGCGCCGGACTGTGCCCCCGCGCAGTCGCATCAGCAATCGCCGGACCGTGCTCCGACGCAGACGCACGTATCGGCTCCCTCTCGTATGTCTGGCCGGGAGTTCGACCGGTAGCCCACCAGTCGCCTCCCGAGTCGCCTTCCCGTGCTCCCGCGTAGTCGCCCTTGCAGGCGACATATCAGCCGCTCTCCGAGCGTCTGAGGGCTGCCGCTGACGCGGCCCGGCGCGCGCCCTCCGGGCGCTGATGCGCCGTCGCCCTGGGGATGCCTCCGGCACCCCGCCTTGTCCCATATCGGGCTTTGCCCGCTACGCGACAAGGCTTGTCTTGCGCGGGGTTTTTCAACTTCGGCAACCGATGTTCGCCAGGACACCCGCCGCCGAAAACCCCTGGCGGTGCACACGGCATCCGTGCAAGCAGGCGGCTAGGTGTACGCGGCATGCGTGCTACGTCGCGCTATACGAGAGTGTGAGCGCCTTCGTGCGCGCCTCTCGGAGCCTCCATGCAATCCGCCATTCGTGACCACGCCGCAACCTGTGCCGCTCTACATTGCTGCACCACCCCGGCATATGCCGCAACCGCGTTGAATTGTTCGCCGGACACCGCTGCCGCCGCTCTGCGCCATGCCGCTTCTGCGGGCTTGTTCCGCCGCGTCCTACTGTCTGGGTTGGGGCGCGTCGCGTGCTACCAACCAACGCCCAAAGCGGCAGGAATTGGCTCGCGTAGCGCGGCGAAATTTCTGCGCGCTGGCGTCTCCGCCGCCGCGATTTGGCGCGGGCTACTGCGCGGCGGCGCAGTCTTTACATTGCACGGCAAGGAATGGTTGACGGTTGATGCGCAAGCCGTCCTGCGCGAGCAGCACGGCATTCCACATGCGGGCCATGCGGACCCGCTCGTTGCTCTCGACGGCGCCCCGCATCATCACATCTATGTGCCGGTGCCACCTGTCCAGGCCGGTCAATCTGCAAGCATCATTGCCAACGCCGCCGCCCGCTGGCTGCCGCTGCTCGAACAAGGCACGGCGCACCTGCACTTCATTGCCGCTGCGGGTCGTTCGGCAGACGCTGTGAATGCTGCGCTCGCAGAGCTTGCACCGGACACCCAGGGCGATGCAACCCGCGAACTCGCGGAACTGGATGCTCGCATCGAGGCAGACAAGACGGGGCTTGCACGTCTACAGCTTGCCCGCCGACGTGCGGAGCTTGCCGCCGCGCTGGCCTCTGTCCAAGCCGACATGATTGCCGGTACGTTCCCGTGGCTCGCTCAAAAAGTGGTAGAGGTGCAGCTATGACACGTTGCTTGCGCGGCCTGTTCTATCGAGAGTTTGCGAGCCGCAATCGAGACATCGTTATCCGTGGTCCGCGCCCCTGGTTCAGCGCGTTGCTGGCACTGTACACACACGCTCGGTAACAATGCTGCTGCAGGAATATTCCCCCCGCGAACGTACCGCAGTCTATGTCGCCCATAGACTGCGGGCGGTCGTGCTGCACCAACTGGCATGGCTTCTGCCGCTTTGCGCGTTCGTCGGCTACAGTGCTGCCGCCGGTATCCTGACGGCTCCATATCTCCCCGGAGAATTCGTGCGCCGGCTGGTCTCACTTCTGCCGCTCGCACTCACAGCCGGAGTGCTTGCGGGGCTGGGCGTGCGCGCCTATTGGGGGCAGGTCGGGACGCGCGTGCGACTACTTCTGGACAGCTACCCTCAGGCGCCCGCAGCCATCGCCGCCGGGTATCGACTCCCTTTGCCTCCAGTGTTCGACGAGCCGGGCATTGTGTTGGGCGAGGTGCATCCCACACGCCAGTACGACGCGAGCGGGGATTACACGCTGGTCTACGACACCAAGGAGGGGTACAGCCCCACGCCCCAGCTTGCCTGTCTGCCCGCGAAATCGCTCGTAACTGGTTTGCTTGTTCTGGGAAGCATCGGCAGCGGGAAGACGGCGTATGTGCTTCGGCCTGCGGTCTTCCAGCTATTCCACCATGCGAGCCGCCCAGGTGGGCTCGTTATGGATTCCAAGGCCGCGCTCGTTGAACCGTTACGCATCGAGATGGAGGCAGCAGGGCGCGGCGCGGACTTGCTTCCTGTCGGCCCAGGTCAGCCAACACGCTGGAACCCCTTGCACATGCCGCTGTCGTCTCCGGCTACTGTTGCAAATGCGTTGCTTACCGCGTTGGAGAACGTGAATGGTGCGCCTTTCGGGGCGGACACCCGTTGGATTCGCGCAGGCGCGGCGCACTTGGCCGAAGGCGCGATTGGGCTGCTGCGTTTGCTTTCCGGGTACGTCACTGCGAGTGCGGTTCGGCACTTTCTCAGTGACCTGCTGCAAATCACGTCCGGTAGCGATACGCCCGGCGCGGCCGCATCGCAATACATCGAAACGCTGTTCAGTGGCTCCCCTGCGAAGGCTGACAGATATGAAGACTTCATGTTCTATTCGCGCCTCATCATCGACCGTCTCGGCGAAGACGAGAAATTTCGCGCCATTTATGTTGCCGAACTGTTCAACCTGCTGATTCCGCTGACCGCGCCCGGCGTGGCACACCTGTACAACGCGCCGGAAGCCGAGCTTGACATGCCAGACTGGGCGGAATGCATCAATCGTGGACTAGTTGTCGTGCTCGACTGCAATAGCCGTGAAGTTCCCGGACTAGCGGTGATTCTCGGCATGCTGCTGAAGCTCTCTTACGAAGACGCGATGCTGGCCCGCCTCGCTTGGGCGCGCGCTGGCCTTTGCAATGCGGACCGCTATATGGCGCTGGTCATTGACGAGTACCAAGACTACGCGAGCCCAAGCGACGCGGAGTATCAAGCGCTGTGCCGGGAGTCGAAGTCCATCACGGTACTGTTGACGCAGGGACACGCCTCAATTGTTCAGCGCGTGGGCGAGGAGCGCGCGAAAGTCCTGCTTCAATCGCTGCGCAATCGGCTTGTACTGAACCAAACAGTGCCGGAGTTTGCGGCGGATTTGCTGGGCCAGCACGAAACCGAAGCCGTGGACCGCAATATTGCGGAGAACGTCGCCGGGGCCGCACTGACCGCAAGCGGGCAGTTTGGAGGCGAATCGACGGTCTCACAATCGTATTCCGTCCGGCAGAAACGCGAATATGTCGTACCGCCCGAGGCATTGGCAAATCTGCCTTTGGGGCAAGGCATTTTGCAGTCCCACGACGGAAACCGCAGCGTTCCGCTTCACCGTGTGTACCTGCGACCGTACTTTGCACCGCCCGGTGCGCGTCATGCAGATTTGGAGGGGTAATGAGTACGCTTAAAATCTGGGGGTTTTTCATTCTCGCGGTTGCCGCCATGCTGTTTGGAAGCTATGCCTATACAAACTACGTTGCCCAGATGCCGCAGGTCGTTTGGCGGTTCTCGGCCACGATTTGGGCAGCCTGGGCAGGATGGCACACCTTCCGCTTGTTTGGTCGATAAACCCACTGACGCGCCGCTCCGTATGGACATGTCGGCTTCGCCGACACCGCATGGACAGGCCGTGGACAAGCCAGGAATAACGATGAAGCTGTTATTCCAAACTTGCCCACAGCCTGCCCACGCTTGCCCACACTGCGCAGCTTGCCCGAGCGACGATTGATAATAAGTTAAAGCCCAAATTACAAGAATCGTGCAGTTAGGAACGCCTACAAAACATCCCTTTTTCGCGCTATACGAGCTTGACGAAATGGCTATTCCTCGGCATTCCACTTATAAACTGTGTGTGAACAATTGACCGGGTTTCCTATTTTTTACACCATGGCGAATCCCTTGACATGGAGATTCAAAGTGGAAAATCAACCGCAATTCGAAATCATCGAGGAATTTGAGTCAGATTCCGTGTGGGTTAGGCTTCGTCGTCAGTTGGATTACAAGCCATCGCGCTATACGTCCGGCCCCTATTGGCTAGATTTGCGCGCGGGCGGTTTACACCGGCCCCACTATTGTGTATCAGAAAACATCGCACGTGAGGCGGCGATTCGTTTTCTGGCTGAGCACGAGATGCATCTTGCACCCATTCGACACTAAAATCGAACCACGCTCGCCGCATGGCATCTACCGGGAGACGTTTTCAACCTCCCGGCAGCGCCGAGGGCACATCTATCCGTGGAGTCTCAAGGGGCGGGGCCTTGCCCCTGTCGCGCTCATCCAGTCTGGCGCTTTGTGGCGGCAGCGGCCTCCGCGTGGCTCCCTTGACTCTGCCGACGTTGGAGTGTGCGTACCTGCACCGGAACCGGTATGGGAAGCTCTACACCGTAGTCCAATTTGGCGAGGCGCGCGGCCATTTCTGACAGAGGAATCAACACAGTTTCGTCTTCATACCCGTCGGCGACGGTGTTGTCTGACGATTCTTTATGTCCGCTGATGCAGCGTAGACCAACACCTTTCTTTCTGCCGTAGGTCAACAGGGTGTGCCTGAACGAGTGCGAACCTCGTACTGCATTGCCCAACTCATTCTCGACCCCGTGTAGACCGATGCTACGCATGTAGTTCGCTACGAACTTGCCAGGTGCTGCGCCAGCGTTGCCTCCTGTCGGCGCCCATTGCGGAAATAGCCGTCGCGCCCCGATACATCTCATTTGTTCGAGGTAGTCCGGAAGACCAAGCCGAACCAGTTCGGCATGCATTGGAATCGTGCGCGGCTTACCGGTCTTCACCGATTTCGTAACGTCTTGGTCGGGACTATCGCCGGGCTCGTTCGTGAACCGAAGCCACCAGATGCCATCCTGACAGCCCCAATCGTACTGCGGGTTAATCTGGCAGATTTCCCGAACACGTGCGCCAGTGTATAGCTCTATCGCCAACAGCCAAAACTTATGCACCTGGGCGGGGCTGGCTACGATTTCCTTCATCCGTTCATTGAAAAAAATCAGGCCAATCTCGTCGGGACGGAGCGCACGCTGCTTGCGTTCAGTCTTTGTGCGCGAACCGTGGAAGGGAATATTCGTCGTCAACGTTGTCGGGAACCCCACATCTTGCCAATCGGCGACAGCACGCTCAATGAACGTGCGCAGTGACGCGAGATACGAACCCTCGTATGTTTTGAGGGCCAACGTTTGGTCCCATTTCTGGCCCGCTAAATCCCGGATATTCTGGCCGCCTTTTCGGCGTAGCTCCGACCAGCGCGGGGGTAGCATTTGGACAGTAAGAAGAAAATCCTTAACGTGCGACTGACGTAACTCGGTGATAGGCATGTCTCCCACGACCTCGAGAAAAGCCGGGAGGATAAAGCCATGCTTTTTGTTCATTGGCTCCTGCGAGGGCGGAAGATGCTCAAGGAACTCCTTGATAGCCGCAGACAGCATCATCACATTCGCGGTGCCGACGACCGCCCCTGGTTCTCCCACTGACCTTTTTAGCGGAGCGGCAGGGACGACAACCGACGGGTCTTCGCCGTTATAGCGAGCCTGTACAACGCCAATGCCCGCCAGGTGCGCACGCACGAAAGCAAGCAGAAGCCTTCCTTCGTCCA
The DNA here is from genome assembly GCF_002223045.2 of Burkholderia sp. HI4860. Lineage (NCBI taxonomy): Bacteria > Pseudomonadati > Pseudomonadota > Betaproteobacteria > Burkholderiales > Burkholderiaceae > Burkholderia > Burkholderia sp. HI4860. The sequence continues at coordinate 3,005,109 of NZ_NKFO02000003.1, forward strand.
CGGTGCCAATGAGCTTATCCGCGAGCCGGTACCCGTTCAGGTACAGCGTCTGATGCGTAACTTGCTGGAATGCACTGCAATCGCCCGTAGCCAGCGCTTGCCTCAACAGCCTCTCGGACTCGGAGTGGGCTTCCCGTGCCTCGCCCATTTCAAGCCCAGGCTGTTGCCCCACGGCGGCAGCTTCACGCCGCTGAATGTCAGCGATTTCGGTTGTGGCGAACACCGTAGAGTAGAACCGCTGCGCAACATCCGGGGTGACTTCATTGATTACTTCGAGGTCGTCCCAGACGTGGAACCCGTTCTTGCGAAGTCGCTGCAACCCGTTGCGAGCGGCAGCAATCCGTTCTGTCGTCTCATGCGCTAGGCGGTCTCGTTCGCGGCAAGCCGCTCGGTAGTCCCCGCTGAGCTTTTCCTTGAACTCTCGCTTGCCGATAGTCTGCCGAACGTCTTCCGGCACGCCGCGACGAAAGAGGTACCCGGTACCGGTCCGGGTCTTGAACATGAATTGAGGCATACGGTCGTCTTCGGCCGTACCCCCTTGCTGCCTGCTGCCTTGTACCTGTTTTTGTACCGTCTTTTGTACCATACAAAAAACAAAACCCCTTGAGAGACCGGCATATTTTGGCGATTCAAGGGGTTAGAGGCAACTTGGCGGAGAGAGGGGGATTCGAACCCCCGATAGGCGATTAACCTATACACGCTTTCCAGGCGTGCGACTTAAACCACTCATCCATCTCTCCGGAAGACCGAGAGTATAGCAAACTCTGGGGGCAGTCCGCCACTCCGTCCGACGATCCATGCAAATCGGACGGCGTGCGAGGTCGGCGGCCCGCCAGACAACCGTCGAGCGGGCGGTCGCGCCATCATGCGATCATGCTCAGTCCGCCGGCAGTTTCCAGCCCTTCGTTCAACAGGAACGCTCCACCATGTCGCTGTCCGCCTTGCTCGCTTTTGCCCTGATCCTGTCCGTCGGCGTCGCGACGCCCGGCCCGACGGTGTTGCTCGCGATGAGCAACGGCTCGCGATACGGGTTGCGTCACGCGATGGTCGGCATGCTGGGCGCTGTCACGGCCGATGTCGTGCTCGTTGCGCTGGTCGGGTGCGGTCTCGGGGTGCTGCTCGACGCGTCGGAAACGGCCTTCGTCACGCTGAAGCTGGCCGGTGCGGCGTGGCTCGCCTACGTCGGCGTGCGGATGCTGCTGTCATCCGGCGGTTCTACCGCTGCGCAGGCGCTCGATCACGCGATGCCCGATCGCCGGACCGCGTTCCTGAAGAGCTTTTTCGTCGCGATGAGCAACCCGAAGTACTACCTGTTCATGTCCGCACTGCTGCCGCAGTTCGTCGACCGGTCGCACGCGATCGCGCCGCAGTACGCGATCCTCGCGGCGACGATCGTCGCGATCGACGTTATCGGGATGACCGGCTATGCACTGCTCGGCGTGCATTCGGTGCGCGTATGGAAGGCCGCGGGGGAGAAGTGGCTGAACCGCGTTAGCGGGTCGCTGCTACTGATGCTCGCGGGCTACGTCGCGCTGTATCGCAAGGCCGCGAACTGACGCGGCGATGCTTCGGGAACATATCTCTCGCCAACTGGCCCGGCGATGAAGCCGATCGAGCGCTTCACGCTCGAAACGCACGACGGTCCGTATGAAGCGTGGCCATCGCGCACGCATGTGCTCGTGAACGGCCAACGTTGCGGCCTCACCGTTTCCGGCTATGTGCTGCTTCGCCAGTTCGAGACGCCGGACGCCTATCTGCTCGTCACCGACTACGACTGCCTGTTCGAGGAGGCCGTCACGTTCACGCTCGTGTCGAAGGACCCGTTGAAGGAACTCGCGCGGCGCACGGTCGGCGCGATGTACGCGTCGTGCCATCTGGACGACCTGACGTGGGCCGACGACCGGCATTTCAGCGCGACGTTCGCGGACATCGAAGGGCGGTGGGATTTCACGATTCGTGACCGATCGGTGCCGTTCGTGTTGCCACGGTTAGGCATGCGGCAAGTGCCGGCCGGCGCTACACCATGACGACGATCGGGCGTTGCCGGACGAGATGTGGTCAATTCGAAAGATTGTGAAATTTTAAATCTGGTTAGAAGCGTTACACAAAGGGCTCTAAAACCTTTCAAAATTTCGTCACTCGCCTGACAAATTTGATATGCTCGCGAAAAAACAGGCGGGCGGCACTCCCAGGACGGACCAGCGGGCGTGATTGCCCGGTGAACAACGAAGTAAAACAAAATCCTGAGAGTCACGCTGTGAATACAGCCGAATTGCTACGTACATTTGCGTCCGGGGTGGTCGATCAGAACAATCGGCCGGTTTGCATGAACTGGGGGCCGGCTCAGAAGACGCTCGAGCACGTGCTCGCGCTTCAGTATGCCGATATCCGGGAAGGGTTGATGACGGGCATCGAGGGGCATCTGACCTGCGTGTCCGCGCGGGCCGATCTCCCGATCCGCAGCTTCATCGGGCTACCGGTTTCCGTCGAAATGACGACCGATCGCGGGCGTCTCCATACCATCAACGGCATCGTCACCGACGTCCGCACCGGACAGTCGGACGGTTCGCTCACCTGCTACCAGTTGACGATTCGCGACGTGTTGTCGGTAATGGAGCGGCGAACCAATTCGCGACTGTTCCGCACCAAGAACCTGCCCGACATCCTCGCCGTGCTGCTCCAGGAGTGGCGCCAGCGCAGTTCGGCGCTGGCGGGCGCATTCGAATTCGACCTGTCCGGCCTGCAAGGCGAACGTTACCCGGCGCGTGAACTCACGCGGCAGGTCAACGAGTCGGACGCGCACTTCATCCGGCGGCTGCTGCGGCGCGACGGCGCGACCGTCTTCGTCAAGGCAGGCAAGGCCGGCGAGCGGGCGAACGGCAACGCGAACGACACGCCGGTTCATACGCTGGTCTTTGCCGACGATTCGATGAAGTTGCCCGAGACGGTTGCCGGGACCGTTCGCTATCACCGTGATGCCGCCACCGAAGAGCGCGACTCGATCACGCTGTGGGCGACGAGCCGCAGCCTGATTCCGGGCAAGATCGTCCGGCCGACATGGGATTACAAGACCGGCCGGATGTCGCAAACCGAACAGGCGACGATCGTCGACCAGGGCGACGGCGGCAACGATCTCGGGCATTTGCTGGCCGACAGCGTCATCGATATTCCGCACGCGGGAAATTCGTCGGCCGATCTCGACCGGATCGGCAAGGACCGCATGCTTGCGCACGAACTGCGCGCGGAATCCGTCGACGGCGTGAGCAATGTGCGCGACCTGGCCGTCGGCCATTGGTTTGCGCTTGCCGAGCATCCGCAGCTCGACACATTGCCGGCCGAGCAGCGGCAGTTCGTCGTCACGTCGCTTCATCACCGTGTACGGAACAACTTGCCGAAGGAACTGAACGAGCGCGCGCAGTCGCTGTTCGCGGCAAGCCGCGTGCTGTTCAACGCGGTGCCGACCGACGTGAGCAGCAAGCCAGGCGATGAAAACGACCGGCGCTACGAGAACACGTTCTCGTGCGTGCGGCGCGGCGTGCCGCTGACCCCGGCCTACGATCCCCATGTCGACCTGCCGGCCGTGCATCCGATGACGGCCGTCGTCGTCGGACCCCACGGGGAAGAAGTGTTCTGCGATGAAATGGGCCGCATCCGGGTGCAGATCCAGGGGCTGAACGCGGACGATCACGCGCATGCGCAGGGCGCCGGCACGAGCGGCACGCCGACCGACAGCGCGCCGGTGCGAGTCGCCTGCGCGCTCGCCGGGCCGAGCTTTGGCGCGAATACCTTGCCGCGCGTCGGCATGGAGGTGCTGATCGGCCATATCGGCGGCGATCCGGACCGGCTCGTCGTGATGGGTGTGCTGGCCAACGGGCCTAACATGCCGGCGACCTTCAGCCACACGGGCGCGCTGCCGGGCAACCGTTACCTGTCCGGCACGAAGACGAAGGAAATCAAGGGGCAGCGGTACAACCAGATCCGCTTCGACGATACGCCGGGGCAGATCAGCAGCCAGCTGGCGAGCGAGCATGCGCATAGCCAACTGAACCTCGGCTATCTGACGCAGCCGCGCGACAACGGCCAGGGTGCGGCGCGCGGCGAGGGCGCCGAGTTGCGCAGCGATGCGCACGTGGCGATTCGCAGCGGCAAGGCGATGCTGATCTCGGCCTGGGAACGGCTGCGCGCGAGCGACGGCCACCTGGCGCGGGACGAGTACCTGCAACTGATGCAGGAATGCGTCGAGCTGTTCAAGAGTCTCGGCGACTATGCGGGCCAGCATCAGGGCGTGGCGCCCGATACGCAGCCGCACGACGTGCTGATGACGACGGTGAAAGGCTGGCCGAACGGGGAAGCCGCCGGTGGCGGCGAATCGTCGGGCGCGTCGATGGCGGCGATCGGCATCACCGCGCCGGCCGGGATCAGCATCGCGACGCCGAAGACTGTCACGACCCATGCGGGCGGCAACGTCGATATCGTCGCGCAGAATCACCTGCAGTACACGAGCGGACAGCGGATCAACCTGCAGGCCGGCCACGGCGTGGCGATGTTCGCGCACAGCGAAGGGGTCTCGGCGATCGCCAACCAGGGGAAGGTGGCGCTGCAGAGCCAGAACGACGATACGCAGATCGATTCCGCGAAAAACATCCAGATGACGGCGGGGGGCGGAAAGCTCGCGGGCATGGCCAGCGAGCAGGTCGTGTTCGTGACGTCGGGCGGCGCGTATCTGAAGCTGCAGGGCGGAGATATCGAGCTCGGGTGTCCGGGGAGTTTCACCGTCAAGTCCGCGTCGCATACGTGGGCCGGGCCGGCGAGCATGAGCACCGATTTCCCGAAGTTCGACCAGGGTTCGCTGGGGCGGGTGCCGAAGCTGGTTCGGGCGACCGACGGGCAGCCGGTCGAAGGGATGGAAGCCGAGGTGCGCAAGGCATCGGGCGAGTTGATCAAGGGGAAGACCGACGCGCAAGGCAAGCTGGCGCCGGTCAGCAGCGATCAGTTCGAACAATTGGCGGTGCGCTTCTTCAAGTCGAGAACCTGAGCTGAGTCTTCAAGAAAAACAACATGTTCAACTACAACTTTTCGCAGAACCCGGACGACCCGTCGAAGATGGCGGTGGGTGGTGGAGCGGGGACGACGCTGTTCAATCGGAACGACCTCCAATGCGTGATGCAGATGCCGCTGCCGGGCGTCGTCATTTTCGTCCACGGGGTGAATTCGGAGGGCGAATGGTTCAAGGACGCCGAGGAAGGGCTATGCGCTGGATTGAACCGGCGCATGGGGCGGTATGACGATCAACTGTTCCATTGTGGGCCGGTGGCCGGGCAGATGACGCCGGTCAGTTATATCGACAGCCTGACACCTGACGGATTTCTGAATCCGGAAATGTCCTCGCAGACGTACATCAAGTCCGATCCGTCTTTTTCGCCTGTCATTCACTTCCGGTGGGGCTACTCCGCGAATGCTGACGAGCTGAAGAAGTATGGCGACAAGATCATGCTCAACGAGAACAATTATTGGGGCGGCGGGCCGTTCGCGGGCGGGTGTTCGAGTCTGCCGGATCTGTGGAATGACGGGTTGCACGACCGGCTTTTTTTGTGGCTGACCGTCCAGCACATGAATTCGATCGGCAATCGCAAGATCTATTCGACACCGCCGCGCACTTATGGCGTGCTGGGTGCACTGCGACTTGCGCGCCTGGTCGAATGGATCCGCAAGCGGCAGGCCGACGTGCCGATCACGATCGTGTGCCACAGCCAGGGAAACATGATCGGGCTCGCCGCTGCATTCCTTGGCGACCGGTTGCCCGAGGTGACGGATCAGTGGGGCAAGACAGGACGCTGCGTCGCGGACACTTATGTTCTCGCCAATCCGCCGTACAGCCTCGTGGAGAGCAACTTCACCGACACCTGGGCACAGCGCGGGGTACGCGACAAGAACGGACACGTGGGGCGCGAGACCTATGTCGCACGCAAGGAAACGCTGAGGGAGTACTTCGATATCCTGCGCGCTCGAGCCGATCTGGAGATGCCTGCAGAGGATCTCGATCGGGCAATGGAAAACGCAAGACCGTCGAAGAACGGGGGTAAGCCGTATAGCGCTGCCAAGGACCGGGAGGCGCACGGGTTGTACGGGACAAACACCTACGGAAGAGTGACCCTGTACTGCTGCCCGCATGATCAGGTCATTTCAGCCCTGACCGTTCAAGGGATCGGCTGGCGCGGCATGAGTATCGAAGAGATCAGTGCGACGAATGCGTGGGGTGTTTTCTCGCAACGCGTGTTCGCGTCGAATTTCGAAGTCGGCGGTGACAACAAGCTATACCGGTATTGGGAGGATGACTGGCGTAGCAGCAAGAACAAAACGGAGGGCTTTTGGTATCCGCCATCACCGCCCGCGCGGTATGGGTTTGCGCGAGGCATGCATTCCAATGAAGGGTGGATCGCGAAGTTTTTCACGTTTGTAACGAGCCCGGCCGTTTACCTGTTCAACTTGTCGGACATGGAGGTCAATGCCCTGCCTCCGGAAAAATGGGAAATCCCGATTACCGCACCGATGCTCGACAAGGAAACGCGCTTCTTTCCAAAGGCGTTGCGCTATGGCGAGCCATCGGGTGCGCACGATGCGAACGGGAAACAGCTCGAAGGAGGAGACTTCAACGAGGGCTACGATCCGCCGTCGGCTGGGCTCGATGCAAACAAGAAGAACAAGCGGGATGACGATCCGTACGACAACTTCGACAAACAGTCGGAAAAATTCGCCACTCCTGAGGGAGACGCGCTGAAAGCGAAGGGCAACGCAGCATCCGAGGCTGCGCAGCGATACGAGGATCATTCCATTCTCCGGATGGAAGCGCGAAGATCAGGGAACCGCCGCTGGGTCAACGAGGCAGGAAAAGTGATCGGAGAGGACAATCCGGACGCAGCGAGCGCTGATTACACCGAATGGAGAAACAAGGAGATCTTCGCGATCCTGAACGGAGGGGACAAGAACAACCCCACCAACCATTCGACCATCATGACCAACAAGGACCATGCTGAGAGGGCACTGGCCTATGATGTGGCGATTGGCCTTTGTTATCTGACAGAAGATGACTTTGAGAATGCAAGACTTCAGGCCGACTGGCGATTCGCCAGCGAAGTAATGAAGGGTGATCCAAATTTTAAGTTGGCTGATTATATAAACACTGGAAAGTATGGAGATTTATTTTTGCATGATTGGGCAAAGAAAGATGAGCATGCAAAGATGCCGCCAAAGATACATGACGAGAGAGATGGCGGATTTTTCCTGAAGTTGGGAGGGATTTTATGAGAGCGGTCATTGCCACTTGGCCGCGTCGGGTCGGGGTTGCTGGTCTTGCATTGTTCCTTGCTTCAGGGGCATCGTTTTTGATATTGATTTCGTCCGGCAAGCCGGCGGGAGAGTTATTGAGTATGGGTAATCTGATGAAACGACTGGTGCTGGTCCCTGGCCTCGTGGCAGTCATGGTGTTTGCATTTGCAACGGTGATTGCAACTCCACGCGCAGTCGCTGCATCGTCGGCCGATACGGCAACTCCGATTGCTGGAACTGGTTCATCCAAACCCTTCGTTGCTCAGGTCGTAGGGCTTGGCTGGATGAATCCGCTTCAACGCAGGGATTACCCTACCGAGTGGCAAATATTGTGGACACTCGGCCTGGTCAAACCGAACGTCAACGATGACATGGTTCGAACGAATCCGAGTAAATATTCGACTTTGCAGCCAATTTCCATTGTTGCGGATGGCCGTCACGGGCGCGAATCTTTTTCTGGTTTTTATGAGAAATATGTCGATAAACTGCTGATACTCTTCCGTGTGCCGTATTTTACTGGCGAAGGTTATTTTTATACAGTCAGCCCGAGCGAGCAACGAAAGTGGCGAGAGTTGGCAGGCATGCATGTCGAGCTGGCAGTTCCTTCTGGCCGAGTTGATCCTGCGTCGGCTGGCTCCTATCTGCGCGACCGCATCGTTACCATCTTCGAAATCGGTAATCCGTCCGCGAAAAATCTTTGGACCCGTGATACGCCGCCCGATGTACACGTGACGGCAGGACAAGGGAATGCGGGTTTTACGTCATTGAACGCAGCGCTGGACTATCTGGCTGCACATCCGGACAAAAGCGCGTGGGTAATGAATTGGGATGCGCCGAACTTTCCGCCGCAAGATGGACAGATCAACGAGAACATGGTGGTGCTGTTTCTGGCTGGCCCGGATATGAAGACCGAGCGTGAGCCGCTTGCCTGGATCGGCAAGGCTGCACGAGGCAACGTCAAGGATTTCGAGGCGAAGCAAGGCGCGAGCCGCGCGGTACAGGCATGGAAGTCGACGATCGATACGGCGGCGAGCAATGCGGGTGTGCCCGTGTCGTCGTTGAATTTCGTCGTGCACGACGCAGGAAAGGGCAGCGATGCTGCATCGACGCGGATCGCCTCGCTGTCGCAAACGCTGACGGAAGTGTTGCCGGAATACGACTTCCGTACGCAGACTTTCAACACATCAGCGTTGCTCGGCGATATGGGCGCTGGCGCGGCGCTGACGGATGTCGTACTCGCGATCGGCCGAGCGAATCACCTCGGCGGAAACGTGCTCGTTGCAGGAACGACCGACAGCGAGCACCCGACCGCGGTGGTTGTCGTCGCCCCTTCGAAATTGACGCCGATCGACACCAGCAAGAACTGGTTCCGCGCACGTGGCGGAAACAGTGCGTACCTGCCTTGGTGGGGGCGCCGTCACGATTCGGGCCCGACGACACAAGGCTATTCAGAATAAGGAGCGCGCATGCGCGGAATCATTCGGGTCGGCGACGCGACGAGCCATGGCGGCCAGGTCGTGACCGGCAGCGCGGTCAGTGAAGTGATGGGGCGGCCGGTCGCCCGGCTCGGCGACACGTGCGTCTGCCCGATCTCGGGGCATCAGGCCTGCTTTATCGCCGAAGGCGATCCGCAGGTGATCGTCGACGGAAAACCCGCGGCGTTCGATGGTCACAAGACTTCGTGTGGCGCGACGCTGATTTCGAGTCTGGCGTCGTCCGGGCGGGAATGAGTCGTTGGGGCGATTGTCACGACGTACTCGCCATTGGGAGTGAAGACGGGGGGTCCGGTTCCGGCCGGGCTCCGGTGCCTGCCGGTCGACAGCCAACGCATTGCTGACCGGCTTGATTAGGAATATTCATGTCCCGTCTCACTCTTGTCAGACACGTCGAATCCGTTGTGATCGCGGCAGCGACAATCCTGTTGGTCTTGCCGGTGCGTGCGGAGATGAACGCCGCATCGACGCAAGCCGTCGAGGGTGCATCCGCAGTGCCGTTCGTGGCCCAGGTCGTCGGACTTGCATGGCTCAATCCGCTGCAACGGCGTGACTATCCGACAGAGTGGCAACTGCTGTGGACGCTCGGGCTGGTCAAGCCAAATAGCAACGACGATATGGTGCGGACCAAGCCCGCGAAATACACGACCTTGCAACCGATATCCATCGTCGCGGATGGTAGCCGGGGCCGTGAGTCGTTTTCCGGGTTCTATGAAAAGTATGTCAACGAACTCCTGGTACTTTTTCGCATTCGCTATTTCGTGAACAGCGACTACTTCTATACCGTCAGCTCGCGCTGGCGGTGGAATTGGAGAGAGCTGGCTGGCATACACGTCGAGCTGGCCATTCCCGGCGATCGACTGAATCCCAAGCGGGCAGCGTCATATTTGCGCGGCGAGATTGCAAGCATGTTCGAAATCGGCAACCCGTCCGCAAAAGATCTGTGGAGCCACGATACGCCACCCGATGTCCACGTGACGTCAGGTCAAGGCAACGCCGGCTTCACGTCGCTGAACGCCGCACTGGATTATCTGGCCGCTCACCCCGACAAAAGCGTCTGGGTGATGAACTGGGACGCGCCGAGCTTTCCGCCGCAGGACGAACAGATCAACGAGAACATGGTGCTGCTGTTCCTCGCCGGCCCGAATCTGAAGACCGAGCGCGAACCACTGGCCTGGATCGGCAAGGCCGCACGAAGCAACATCGACGATTTCGAGACGAAGCAACGCACGAGCCGCGTGGTGCAGGCATGGGCATCGACGATCGACGCGGCGGCGAGCAACGCAGGCGTCACGGTCTCGTCACTGAATTACGTCATTCACGACGCAGGCAAGGGCAGCGATGCCGCATCGACAAGGGCCGCCGTGTTGTCGCGATCACTGACCGAGGTGCGGCCGGGATACGACCTTCACACGCAGACCTTCAATACGTCGGCATTGCTCGGTGACATGGGTGCCGGCGCGGCATTGACCGATGTCGCGTTGGCGATCGGCCGAGCGAAGCACCTCGGCGGAAACGTGCTCGTGGCGGGAACGACCGACACCGAGCATCCGACGGCAGTGGTGGTGGTCGCACCGTCGAAGCTGACGCCGATCGACACCAGCAAGAACTGGTTCCGTGCACGCGGTGAAAACAACGCGTACTTGCCGTGGTGGGGCCGTCGTCATGATGCACGTCCGGCGTCGCAGGGCTATTCGGAGTAAAGCCCGCCACAGGACGATTGCCTCAATGTATCGCGTGTCTGCATGACGGGATTCGGCGGAATCACCGCCGCCCGATGCATCGCGACAATGGTCCTCGCCGTATTAAGCAATCTGTAACAATCAGTGGAATGGCCAGAGGTAGATTCTTTCACAATACTTTCTATTATTCGCTACCTACGTTTCCCGAGAATTGCCGGTCCTCGCAACATCAAGGCATTTGTCCTCACGTCACCGGGAGCCGTATCGAGACTTCCAGCGTATACCTTACAAAGCGTATGGTTATTGAAAGATTCGCATCTCTTGACGCACCGCGTCGTCGCCCTTTATTGTCCGTCTGCCGCACGTGAGAGAGCACGGCGGCAATCGCGGATGCGCGCCTTGCGCGCATGACAACACGCAGCAGAAAGCAGAAAAGGAAACGTGGTAGCCACATGAAGCCGCTCTTCGACGACAAGAACTCCGATGCGGTCAGCGATCGTCCTTTCACCCCGTCTTCGTCACCCGCCGTCATGCCCGCCGCCGCCGTTGCCGTGCCGGCTGCACGCCCGGCGGAGAACGTCCGCCTGATCACCGTCGACGAGATCGACCAGCTCGGCGCGACGCAGGGCACGCGCATCGCGGCCTTCTCCCAGCAGATTCTCGCGAGCGTCCGCGCGTCGGATGCCGACCAGTTCGGCGACAAGCTCAACGAACTGATCGCAACCGCGAAGGGGCTCGACCCGCGCGGCGCCGACAAGGGCGGGCTGCTCACACAGGTCACGCGGCTGTTCCGCTCGACCAAGGAGAAGCTGCTGTCGCAATACGAGTCGGTGAGCAAGCGGATGGACACGCTCGTCGTCGAGCTCGAGAACCATGCGCAGCGCCAGAAGGCCGGCATCGACGAGCTCGAGCGGATGTACAACGACAACTACGCGCTGCACCAGGAGCTCGCGCAGTCGAAGGCGCACGGCGAAACGGCGCTCGCGGCACTGCGGGCGCATCTCGCGGCCGGCCAGCAGCCGGTGGACGACGCGTTCGCCGCACAGCGCCTGCTCGACGTGAAGCGCAAGGTCGACGCGCTCGAAAGCAAGCTCGACGACCTCGACCGCGCGATGCTGATGTCGAAGCAGCTCGCACCGCAGATCCGGATGGAGCAGGACCAGAAACGCACGCTGACGTCGAAGTTCATGACGATCAAGACCGTGCTGATCCCCGCGTGGACCAACGCGTTCGCGCTCTACCTCGAGCAGCTCAGCACGAAGCGCGCGGCGGCGCTCGCCAATGCGACGTACGATGCGGCCGACGAGGCGATCCGCGCGCAGGCCGACCTGAACCGCCAGAACGCGCAGGAAGTCGCGAAGCTGAGCCAGCGCCCGGTGATCTCGACCGACACGTTCGAATACGCGCAGCAGCAGCTGTTCGGCGCATTCGACGACATCACGCAGATCATCGCCGACGGCCGTCGCCAGCGTGAGCAGGACGCACCGCGCCTGCGCCAGCTCGAACAGGACCTGATCACCCGATTCGCTCCGAAGCACAACTGATAGAACCGAGAGAACACCGCATGATTACGCTTGAGAAACGCGCGGCGAAGGTCGCGATCGTCCTCGAAAAACGCCAGATCCTGAAGCCGCCCGTCGTGCGCGTCGGCGCGGCACTGGACATCTCCGGCTCCGCGAAGCCGCTGTACCAGTCGGGCGTGATCCAGGACACGCACGACCGGATCCTCGGCATCGCACTGAAGTTCGACGACAACGGCGAAGTCGATACGTGGACCTTCACCGAAGGCTACGACCGCCTGCCGACCGCGACGCCGGACAACTACGGCTCGTATATCTCCGACCACGTGCTCAACGCGCGGATCGACAAGTGGGGCGGCACGCAGTACGCGCCGGTGATGAACGACATCGTCGACTTCTTCTTCCGTGCGCCGGAGCCGTCGCCGAAGCGCGAAGAGAAGCGCGGCTTCCTGAGCCGGCTGTTCGGCGCAGCGGACGAGACGCCCGCGCCGGCCGCCACCGCGCCGGTGAACGGCCACCTGCCCGCATGGGTGCTGTTCGTCACTGACGGCCAGAACCCGAAGAACGACCGCAAGCGCGTGCGCCAGCTGCTCGCCGAGTCGCAGCACTATCCGCTGTACTGGTCGCTCGTCGGCGTCGGCGATCCGAGCGAATTCGGCTTCCTCGCGGAAGTCGCGGACGAGATGCCGAACGTCGGCTTCCTGCATCTCGAATCGCTCGACGTCAGCGACGAACAGATCTACGACCAGCTGATCACGCAGGAATTCTGCGACTGGGTGCGCGCGAAGTAAGCGCAGCTCCCACGCCTTTTATCCCGAACTCGATTACCCCCCCCATCATGTTGAAAGACTTCAAGATCCCGTTGTCGCTCACGGTGCTCGCGCTGATCGCGGCCTATCTCATCGGCGGCGTGAAGGACATGCTGATCGTCGCGGTCCTGTCGGTGCTCGAAATCTCGTTGTCGCTCGACAACGCGGTCGTCAACGCCTCGGTGCTCAAGAACTGGTCGGAGAAGTGGCGCAACCGCTTCATGGTGTTCGGCCTGCCGGTCGCGGTGTTCGGCATGCGGCTCGTGTTCCCGCTGCTGATCGTCGCGGTGATCGGCCACATCGGCATGTGGGACGCGCTGAAGCTCGCGATCGAGTCGCCGGAGCAGTACGCATCGATCCTCACGTCCGCGCATCACCAGGTCTCCGCATTCGGCGGCGCGTTCCTGCTGATGGTGTTCTTCAAGTTCATGCTCGACACCGAGAAGGACGAACACTGGATCGGCTTCCTGGAAGGCCCGATGAGTCACCTCGGCCGCATCACGGCGCTGGAAGTGGCGCTGACGCTCGCCATCATCATCGTCGCGTCGCTCTACGTGCCGGCAGCCGAGCAGGTGGCTTTCCTGCTCGCGGGGGCGTTCGGCGTGATCAGCTTCGTGATCGCGCACGGCATCGGCGACCTGATCGGCGGCGAGGAGACGGGCACGCGTGTGGTGCGCGAAGGCGTCGCGGGTTTCATGTATCTCGAAGTGCTCGATTCGTCGTTCAGCTTCGACGGCGTGATCGGCGCATTCGCGCTGTCGAACAACATCTTCCTGATCGCGCTGGGCCTCGGCGTCGGTGCGGCCTATATCCGGGAGATGACGCTCGTGCTGCTGAAGAAGGGCACGCTCGCGCAATACCGTTACCTCGAACACGGCGCGTTCTGGGCAATCGGTGCGCTCGCAACGATCATGTTCCTCGGCGTGAAGTTCGAGGTGCCCGAGGTCATCACCGGCCTGGTCGGTGCGGCGATGATCGCGGCGGCCGTGTGGTCGTCGATCGTCGTGCAGCGCAAGGAAGACCGCACGGCTGTAGCGGGCGAGTGACCCCGCGTCACGCGCGGGTCGAACATCATCAACGAGGGGCCGCGCAGGGCGGCCCGGCATTGCCGCCGGCACAACGGCGGTTCCAGCAGAAGAGGTTCAGATGATCAATTTGTCGAAAGGCGGTCGCGTCAACCTGTCGAAGGAAGCGCCCGGCACGCAGAAGTTCCGCATCGGTCTCGGTTGGGATGCGAACGCGACGGACACGGGTACGGACTTCGATCTCGACGTGTCGGTGTTCCTATGCAAGTACGACGCGCAAAGCAATCCGAAGCTGATCTCGGATCAGCACTTCGTGTTCTACAACAGCGAAGTGCGCACGATGGAGCGCAAGGACACGTTCATCCAGCCGGGCGACGATTTCCCGAAGCGCGGGATGCCCGCGTCGAAGTGCCTGGGTGTCGTGCATAGCGGCGACAACCGCACGGGCAGCGGCGACGGCGACGACGAGGTGATCTTCATCGACATGACGAAGCTCGCGGCCGACGTCGAGGAAATCTCGGTGGTCGTGACGATCGACCAGGCCGAAGCGCGTCGCCAGAATTTCGGCCAGGTGCGCAACAGCTACATCCAGATCGCCGACGAAGTGTCGGGCGCGGTGATCGCGAAGTACGCGCTCGAGGAAGACTTCTCGATGGAGACGTCGGTGCAGGTCGGCAGCTTCTATCGCCGCGACGGCCACTTCATGTTCAAGGCGGTCGGCGCCGGCTACAACCGTGGCCTGGGCGACTTCGTGCGCGCGTACGGCGGCGCGGTCTGACTGGCGGCAGCCCGGCCGGCGGGATACCGCCGAGCCGGGCAGGAAGCAGCGATGACGAATCCGTCCGACGAGCCGAAGCGGCTCGAGTTCGATACGACGCCCGAGCGCACGCCCGGGCGTCTTGCGTTCGATGCGCCGCCGGTGGCCGCGGCGCCGGTTGCGCGCGGGCCCGAGCGGCCGGCGCCGCAGGCGCTCGACTTCGGGCCTGAGCCGATGCCGGCGTCCGGCCAGGCCGTGCGCACGGCGCCGGCCGAGGCGGTCGGCCGCGCGGTGTTCGGTGAATCGAACCATCCGCAACTCGAAGCGTGCTTCCGCGCCGCGCAGGCCAGTTTCCCGAATCTCTATCCCGACTACGCGCCGCGCATCGAGCGGCACATCCGGCAACTGGTGCCGCTCAAGCTCGCGACGGTCGCGACGATCGGCGACGGCGCACTGGAAGCGGCGGGCAACCTCGTCGAAGCCGTGGCGGCCACGACGCGTGAATTCAACGAACTTGGCGCGGCCGACATGATGGCCGGCATGCTTGCGCAGGCGACACGCAAGGCCGGCATGTTCGAACGCTGGTTCGGCGCGGCGACGGGCCATGTCGACTACCGTGCGGCGATCGGGGCGCTCAAGCAGTCGCTCGGCTTCTTCCCGCGCCGCACCGAAGCACTCGCCGCGAAGGTCCGCCATGCGGAAGAAAACCTCGTGGTCGTGCTCGCGGCGCTGAGCGCGGTGTCGGACGTCGTGCGCGCGCCGGACGATGCAGGTGTCGAGCGCACGCTGTTCGACCGCCGCAACATCGTCGGGCAGGCGGTGCAGCAGATCCGCATGCAACCCGCGCAATTGCGCGGGCTCGACGAGCGCGTGACCGATCTGCTGTCGCGCGCCGATCATCTGATGAACGTCGTGCTGCCGGCGGCGTTGGCGGCGCGGCCGCAGCGCTAAGGGCGCGGCACGAAGGGAACGAAGCGCATGAACCCGCGCGCTGGGACGCGCGGGTTCGCTGCGCAGGCCGTGCCGCATCACGCCATTTCACGTGCACCGGCGCGAGTCTGCTATCTTCCCGGGCATCTCATCGCTTTCCCGCCGATTCTCCATGACTGACCGCATCGTTGCCGCATTCGATTTCGACGGCACCATCACGACGACCGACAGCTTTCGCCATTTCGTCCGCTATGCGGTCGGCACGCCACGCTTCGCCTGGGCCGGATTGCGTGCGTTGCCGTGGATCATTGCGATGAAGGCCGGGCTGCTGTCGCGTGGCGATGCGAAAGCGAAGTTCGCGTCGTTCGCGTTCGGGCCGGTGCGCGAGGATACGCTCGATGCGCAGGCGCGCACGTTCGTCGATACCTATTTGCCGAGCCTCGTGCGCCCTGAAATGCTCGAACGCATCCGCGAGCATCGGGCACGCGGGCACGAAGTTGTGCTGGTGAGCGCGTCGCCGTCGCTGTATCTGGAGAAGTGGGCGAAGACGGCCGGCTTCGATGCGGTGCTCGCGACGCGGCTGGCGTTCGAGCGTGGCGCCTTCGCCGGTCGGCTCGACGGCGAAAACTGCTGGGGGCCGCAGAAGGTCGTGCGGCTGCGCGGGTGGTGGGGCGACCGGCCGCCGAAACAGTTGTTCGCGTACGGCGACAGCCGTGGCGACAAGGAAATGGCCGAACTCGCGAACTGGTCGTGGATCCGCGGGCAAGGGCCGATGCCTCCGATCGGCGGTTGAGGCGGTGCGTTACGCGTCGGCCTGAGCCTGGCGCGTCGCGCGCGCCGGACGATAACCGCCCCAGCGATTCGCCCGCGCGAACGTGCCGACGTCGTTGAAGCGCACGCCGACTTCACGCAGCGCCGCATGCGCGGTGCGTGCGGTCAGCTGGCGGATGTAGAACGGGTCGCGCACCACGAAGTGATGGATCGCATGCGTGCTGCCGAAGTTGAAGCAGAACAGCTGGAACGGCACCATCCACCACGGGTTGAGCACCTGCGTCTGCTGGATCACGTTGCGCGAGTCGATGTCGCCGAAGTAGTGCATGTTCGAGCTGACGAAGTTGATGCAGAAGCTGCGCACGAAGTTCGGCCCGAGCCACACTACGGCCAGGAAATCGACGACGCTCATCACGCGCTCGACCATGGCCGGCACCGTCACCGCGTAGCCGAACGCGTGCAGCGCGAACAGGCCGACGTGATAGACGATGAACGCGTGCCACAGCACGTAATACACGTGACCGACCGGCATGTAGGACGACACCTGCTCGACGCGCAACTGCAGGCGCTCGGACGGATCCTGCACCGGCTGCGCGGCCACATACTGCTTCACCTTGCGGCGCATCGCGGTGGGCCGCAGCACGACGGCGAGCATGCCGTCCGCGATCATCAGCAGCCGCTTCACGCCCCAGCGCTCGCCGTTGGTGATGCCGAATTCCTCGAGATCCGATTCGCCGCCCGACACCTTGTGGTGATGCAGGTGCATGCGCCGCCGCGTCCACGGGTTGATCGTGCCGGGCCGCGTGAGCCAGCACAGCGCCATCATCAGGTGATAGGCCCACGGCGTCTTCTTGAAATACATCAGGTGGATCAGGTCGTGCTCGAGCTCGTGGATCAGCGACGTGACGAACGCGGCGAGCGGCAGCGCGACGTACCACGCGATCGATCCGCGCGCATACAGCCACGCGATCGCGAGCATCGCGCTCACGGAGACGGCCATCACGGTCGCGCCGACGAGGTTCTGGTTGTCGAGCAGCGGAAAGCGCGCGCGGATCGCGTCGCTCGCGGCATTGACCTCGCGGCGGACGTACGCGACCTTGTCCGCGTCGTGGCGAAAGGCGGTTCGTGCGGGTTGGCTCATCGACCGGGATTCCTGCGGAAAGAGTGGGGCGCAATGCCGATGTGACAAGCATAGGCGCGCACCGGACCGCGCGCGAGGGCCGCGGGTGCCAATGGTGGTGTCATTTCGGGCCACGATGGCCGGCCGGCGCGGCTAGAGTCACGCCCCGGTGTCATTGCGGGCCAGCGACGCTACAATCCGCCGAAACCGCTCCGGAGTCCGCCGCATGGTCCTGTCCGTCCCGGATGCCGCGCGCCAGCTGAACAAGGCGACGGTGTCGTCCGCGTATGCGCTGTTCATGCTGATGCTGGCCGAGGAGCGCGGCATCGACGGCGCTCGCGTGCTGGCCGGCTCGGGCGTCGAGCGCGACCGGCTCGCGCAGCCCGATGCGCGCATCACGCCGCTGCAGCAGGCGGCGATCGTGTTCAACCTGCTCGACGCGACGGACGACCCGTCGATCGCGATCGAGATCGGCCTGCGCAGCAGCCTGACGAAAGCGGGGCTGATCGGCTTCGGGCTGATGAGCTGCGCGACGCTCGGCGAGGCGATCTCGCTCGGCATCCGCTACCTGCCGACGCGCGTGCCGTTCTTCTCGGTGCGGCTCGCGCAACTCGACGGAATCGTCGATATCGACGTGCTCGAGGCGTTTCCGCTCGGCCGGCTGCGCCAGTTCGCGGTCGAGAACTTCCTGGTCGAGACGGCGATCCTGTTCAACTCGCTGCTGCATCCGGTGCCGGGGCGCACGCTGCAGTCGCGTGCCGAACTCCATTTCGAATGGCCGGAGCCGCCGTGGTTCGAGCGTTATCGCGCGCGGCTGCCGCGCTGTCATTTCGACGCGAGCGCGAACCGCATCCGCTGCGACGCCGCGTTGCTCGACGAGCCTATCGGCACCGCGAACGCGCATACCGCGCAGATGATCGTGCAGCAGTGCGAGGCCGAGCTCGCGCGGCTCGGCTATGCGGAAAGCATCGTCGAGCGCGTGCGCAACCTGCTGATCTGCGGCGAAGGCGGCTATCCGTCGGTCGACGACGTCGCGCGCGAGCTGCATGTGTCGGCGCGCACGCTCAAGCGCAAGCTCGCCGAGTACGGCGCGACCTATTCGACGCTGCTCGACGAGATCCGGTTGCGTGATGCGCTGCGGCTGCTCGAAGGCACGCGGCTGCCGGTCGACGAGATCGCCGCGCGCGTCGGCTATACGGATCGCGCCAATTTCACGCGCGCGTTCAAGCGCTGGACGGGCGTCGCGCCGAGCGAGCGGCGCTGAACGCGGTTATGCACCGGCCTGCGTGGCGGGCCTGTCGCGTCATGCGCCGCGTGTCACGGCTTCAGACGATCGCGACCCAGTTCGCCCCGCGTCCGCCCGGCACGCGTGCGTGCGGCGACAGTGCGCCGTCGTCCGGCGCGATCGCATACACCGACACGAATTCAGACTGTTCGCCGCAGGCGACGAGCCAGCGTCCCGACGGGTCGATCGCGAACCCGCGCGGCTGCGTTTCGGTGGCGGTCGCGTGCGCGGGTTCGAACGTGCCGTCTTCGCTGCGGCGATAGCAGAGCAGGCGGCTCGACGTGCGTTCGCTGACGTAGGCGAAACGCTCGTCGGGCGTCAGGTGCAGGTCGGCGGCCCAGACGGACGGTTCGGTGGGTGCGGGCGGCCGCGCATGGCCTTGCGCGAGATCGGCGATGGCCGGATGGCGCACGCTCACATGCGCATCGCCGAGCCGGCCGGTTTCAGGGTCGCGCGCGAACGTCGCGAGCGTGGCCTGGAATTCGCTGACGACGACGAGCCCGCGGCCGTCATCCGCGAATTGCAGGTGACGCGGGCCGAACCCGGCCGGCACGCGCGTTTCGCCGTGTTCGCGTGCGTGCAGGCCGGCCGCGTCCTCGACGAGCGCGAAGCTGAACACGCGATCCGAGCCGAGCGAGCTGACGTACGCGAAACGGTTGTCCGGCGACACGATCACCGCGTGCGCGTTCGCGATGCCGCTCGTGACCTGTAGCGGCGTGCCGTCGCCGTCGCGCACGCGCGCGGCGTCGTAGAGGCTTAGCGAATTCCCGCCGTACGACGCGCCGAGCAGCCAGCGGCCGCTGCGGTCGAGCGACAGGTACGCATGGCTGGCATCGATCGCAGTGGTGCCGATGCGCACGAGCGCGCCGGTGGCCGGCACGACGCGGAACGCGACGATCGTCGGCTGTTCGCCGCGCGTCGCGACGTAGAGCCGCGCACGGTCGGCCGGCACGGCGATCGGCATCGCGACGTCGGCCGCGGGATAACGGGTGAGCGGCGCAAGCGTGCCGTCGGCCGCGAGCGAGAAGGTGGCGAGGTCGCCGTCGGCGGCATTCGAGACGACGACGGTCAGGCGGTCAGTGTTCGGCATGGCGGAGCATCGAGGCGTTCGTGAAGGACGCGTCGGCCGGCAGGCCGCGCGGCGGATCGCTGCGCCGGTGGGTGCGCGCGAACAGCGCGGCGACCGCGGCGACGAGCGAAGCGATCGCAAGCGCATACAGGCCGCCCGTGATCGAACCCGTATGTTGCTTCAGATAGCCGAAGGCCGTCGGTGCGACGAAGCCGCCGAGGTTGCCGACCGAGTTGATCAGCGCGATCACGGCCGCGGCCACCCGCGTGTCGAGATAGCCCTGCGGGATCGGCCAGAACAGCGACGACGCGGCCTTGAAGCCGAGCGCGGCGAAGCAGATCGACGCGAACGACCATACCGGGTCGTGCGACGTCGACGCGAACAGCCCGCATGCGGCGAGCACCAGCGCGACCGCGAGCCAGCGCTGCGGATGCTTCCATTTCGACGACAGCACCGCGAAGCCGTACATCGCGCCGATCGCGATCATCCACGGAATCGTGTTGTACAGGCCGACCTGGAAATCGGTGAGCCCGCCCATCTTGCGGATGATCGTCGGCAGCCAGAACGTGGCCGCGTAGATCGTCAGCTGGATCGAGAAATACAGGAAGCAGAACAGCATGATCTGCGGATCGCGCAGCAGCGCGGTGGCGCGCACCGGCACGTTCGAGCGGACGTCGCGCGTCGCGCGCTCGTCATCGAGCGCGTTCTGCAGCGCCGTGCGTTCTTCGGCCGTGAGCCACGTCGCGTCGCGGATGTGCGATTTGAGCAGCAGCCAGCTCGCGCCGCACAGCGCGACCGAGAACAGCCCTTCGATCAGGAACATCCATTGCCAGCCTTCGAGGCCGAAGCCGCGGATCGACAGCAGCGCGCCGGTGACGGGCCCGGACAGCACGGACGCGAACGCGGAACCGCCGAGGAAGATCGCCATCGCCTTGCCGCGCTCCTGGGGCGGCAGCCATTGCGACAGGTACAGCACGACGCCGGGGAAGAAGCCGGCCTCGGCCGCGCCGAGCAGGAAGCGCAGCGCATAGAACGACGTGTCGTTCCACACGAACGCCATCGCGGCCGCAACGATGCCCCACGTCGCCATGATCCGGGCCAGCCAGATGCGTGCGCCGTAGCGCTGCATCAGCAGGTTCGACGGCACCTCGAACAGTGCGTAGCCGACGAAGAACAGCCCGGCGCCGAGGCCGTACGCGGCCGCGCCGATGCCGATCGACGCCTCGAGGTGGCGATCGACGAAGCCGACGTTCACGCGGTCGATGTAGTTCGCGATGAACATGATCAGCACGAGCGGCAGCACGTGCCACTTCACTTTCGAGACAGCGGACGCGAGCGGGTCGCGTCCGGGCAGGGCGGGCGAGGGCGGGTTCAAGCGTGTCTCCGGTCGGGGGGCGGCGGACGGGGCGGTGGCCCGCGTCGGCATCCGGGTGGCGGTTTGTGTAGTATGTCGTCGTATGACATGGTACGCCTGAGCGCCGATGAAGACGTCGCGGGTTTACCCGGAAATTACCCGAATACTGGGAATTTCATGACGCATGTCGGTTATTCATTCATGTCTGATGACGTATGACATGGGATGGGCAGGTGCCAATTGCTGCGTCTTCGGTCGCGGCCCCGCACTGCGCGCGGGGGCATCGGTGAGGCAGCCCGTCCCGCGGCTGCCGGCGCCGCGACTACGCCATCGACACGACGCTGTTGAGCAGCGTCTTCACGAGCACGGCCTGCCGCGTCGCGCCCGTCTTCGCGAAGATGCCGCGCAGGTGCGCGCGGGCGGTGTTCTTCGTGATGCCGGTCGCGGCGGCCGCTTCGTCGAGCGTCAGCCCGTCGACGAGCAGTAGCGCGATTTCGGTTTCCATCGGCGTGAGGCGGAACAACCGGTGCAGCATGTCGCGCGACGTCTGCGGCGATGACGCCGGATCGCGGACGAACACGGCGACGGCCGGCCGGTGCCGGCGGTCCTCGGCGCCGCGGTAGGGCGCGAGCGGGCGCAGCAGCACGCTCAGCGGCATCGCGCCGCCGGGGCGTGACAGCGTGGTGGCTTCGATGCGCGCGAGCGCGCCCGCACGGAAATGCTCGAGCGCGGCCTGCAGCGCTTTCTGCAGCCGGCGCTCGTCGAGCGGGCACGATGCGTGGAGCCGCTCCTGGCGCACGCACAGCCCGTCCTTCTGCTCGATCAGCCGCTCGGCGATGCGGTTGCGCTTGATCACGCGGCCGTCCTCGTCGACGATCGCGGTGCCGACGTCGAGCCGGTCGACGGTACCCGCATACAGCGCGCGCTCGGCATCGAGCACGTCGAACGCCGCGTGCAGTTCGACCGCCCGCTGCAGGTGCGGCAGCAGCGTCGCGACCTGCGCGCGCTCGGCCGCGTCGAAATCGCGGCCGCCATGCGCGCGACTCACGAAGAACGCGCATTCGACGCCACGTTCGCCGCGCAGGTTCGCGCCGAGGATGTAGCGCAGGTCGAGCGGCTGCAGGTACTGCCGGTAGAAATCGTGCGCGCGCCACGCGGTTTCGCCGAACAGCCGATCGGCCGTGAAGACCTGGCCGGGCGGCTGGTCGAGAAACGGGCACAGCGCGTAGAACTGCTCCCTGTACGACGGCTCGCCGGGCAGCAGCGGGCCGTGTGCCGACGCGTTGATGATGAGCCCGTGCCGTGCGCCGCCCGGGTTGCGCAGCACCAGCGTCGTGAAGCGCGCGTCGAGCCGCGCGCGAGCCGCTTCGAGGAAGCCGGCCCACGGGGTCGGCTCCGACGGGCCCTGATAGACGAGCCCGAGCCACGCGCTGAGTTCGCGCGCCGTCCACGCCGCGTCGTCGAAACCGTCGTGCGCGGCCGGGTCGCCGGGCGCCAGCGCGATGGGCATGCTCGTGTTCTCCTGGTCGGGATGAAGGATTCCCGGACCAGCATACCGGCCGCCCGGCGGCCCGCGTCACCCGAACGGAGTAGGCGACGCGGGCAGGCCGGCAGCCGCCGGGCTGCCCGCTTGCCGCGCTTATGCCGTGCGCTCGCGCAGCAGGTACGCGACGATGCGATCGGCCGCTTCTTCCGGCGACTCGGCGACCGTGTCGACGCGCAGTTCGGGCTGCGCGGGCGGTTCGTACGGCGAATCGATGCCCGTAAAGTGCTTCAGCTCGCCGCGCCGCGCCTTCTTGTACAGCCCCTTCGGATCGCGCTCCTCGGCCACCGCGAGCGGTGTGTCGACGAATACCTCGACGAACTCGTCGGGGCCGGCCATCGCGCGCGCCATGTCGCGCTCCGAGCGGAACGGCGAGATGAACGACACGAGCGTGATGAGCCCCGCGTCGAGCATCAGCCGCGCGACTTCGGCGACGCGCCGGATGTTCTCCACGCGATCGGCCTCGGTGAAGCCGAGATCGCGATTGAGCCCGTGCCGCACGTTGTCGCCGTCGAGCAGGTACGTGTGCTTGCCGAGTGCATGCAGCCGCTTCTCGACGAGATTCGCGATCGTCGACTTGCCGGCGCCCGACAGGCCCGTCAGCCACACGATGCGCGGCGTCTGCGCCTTCTGCGCGGCACGCGCGGCGCGGTCGACGTCGACGGCCTGCCAGTGCACGTTGTGCGCGCGGCGCAGCGCGAAGTGCAGCATCCCTGCGCCGACCGTGTCGTGGGTGACGCGGTCGATCACGATGAAGCCGCCCGTGTGGCGGTTGCGGTCGTACGGATCGAACGCGACGGGCCGGTCGAAGCTCAGGTTGCACACGCCGATCTCGTTGAGCGCGAGCGTGCGCGCCGCGAGATGCTCGCGCGTGTTCACGTCGATCTTGTACTTCGGCGTCGCGCAGGTTGCGCCGGCCGTCTGCGTGCCGAGCTTCACGAGATACGGGCGGCCGGGCAGCAGCGGCGCGTCGTGCATCCACACGAGCGTCGCCTCGAACTGATCGGCGACTTCCGGCGGCGCGTCCGCGCGCGCAATCATGTCGCCGCGGCTGATGTCGATCTCGTCGGCGAGCGTGAGCGTCACCGCGTCGCCGGCGCGCGCGATGTCGCTTTCGCCGCGTTGCGTGATCACCGACGCGACGCGGCTTTCCTTGCCGGACGGCAGCACGCGCACGCGCTCGCCGATGCGGATCTCGCCCGATGCGATGCTGCCCGCGTAACCGCGGAAGTTCAGGTGCGGGCGGTTGACCCACTGCACCGGCAGCCGGAACGGCTCGTCGCGCGTCACGCGCACGGCGAGCGGCAGCGTGTCGAGATGCTGCATCAGCGTCGGGCCCCCGTACCACGGCATCCGTGCGCTCGGCGCGATCACGTTGTCGCCGCGCAGCGCCGACATCGGGATGCTGACGATCTCCGCCAGCCCGAGCTCGGCGGCGAACGCGCGATAGTCGGCGTCGATGCGCTCGAACACGGCGCGGTCGTAGTCGACGAGATCCATCTTGTTGATCGCGAGCACCACGCGCTTGATGCCGATCAGCGCGACGAGATGGCTGTGGCGGCGCGTCTGCGTGAGCATGCCCTTGCGCGCATCGATCAGGATCACGGCAAGATCGGCGGTCGACGCGCCGGTGATCATGTTGCGCGTGTACTGCTCGTGGCCGGGCGTGTCGGCGACGATGAACTTGCGTCGCGCGGTCGCGAAGAAGCGGTACGCGACGTCGATCGTGATCCCTTGCTCGCGCTCGGCCGACAGGCCGTCGACGAGCAGTGCGAAATCGAGTTCGCCGCCTTGCGTGCCGACCTTTTTCGAATCGGCCTCGAGCTGCGTGAGCTGGTCGTCGAACAGCAGGTTCGATTCGTAGAGCAGGCGGCCGATCAGCGTGCTCTTGCCGTCGTCGACGCTGCCGCACGTGATGAAGCGCAGCAGGTCCTGGGTTGGCGTATGCGCTTCGCCGGAAGCGCGTGCATCGGGTGCGTGGCGCGCGAGCGTGTCGGGCGCGGTGAGAACGTGTGCCATCAGAAATAGCCCTCCTGTTTCTTCTTTTCCATCGAACCGGCCGAATCGCTGTCGATCAGTCGTCCTTGCCGTTCGGACGTGCGCGTCTCGCGCATCTCCCGCAGGATGTCGTCGAGCGACGTCGCATCGCTGTCGATCGCGCCCGTCAGCGGATAGCAGCCGAGCGTGCGAAAGCGCACCTTGCGCATCTGCGGCACTTCGCCTTCGCGCAGCGGCAGGCGTTCGTCGTCGACCATGATCAGCGCGCCGTCGCGTTCGACCACGGGCCGCTCCTTCGCGAAGTAAAGCGGCACGATCGGGATGTCGTGAAGCTGGATGTACTGCCAGATGTCGAGCTCGGTCCAGTTCGAGATCGGGAACACGCGCAGGCTTTCGCCCTTGCGCTTGCGCGCGTTGTACAGCGACCAGAGCTCGGGGCGCTGGCGTTTCGGGTCCCAGCGGTGCTGTTCCGAGCGCAGCGACACGATGCGCTCCTTCGCGCGCGATTTCTCCTCGTCGCGGCGGGCGCCACCGAACGCGGCGTCGAAGCCGTAGTGATCGAGCGCCTGCTTGAGCCCCTGCGTCTTCCACACGTCGGTGTGCAAGGCCGAGCCGTGCGTGAACGGATCGATGCCGTTCGCGACGCCGTCAGGGTTGATGTGCACGCGCAGGTCGAGGCCGAGGCGCGTGGCCGTCTCGTCGCGAAACGCGATCATCTCGCGGAATTTCCAGGTCGTATCGACGTGCAGCAGCGGAAAGGGCGGCTTCGCCGGGTAGAACGCCTTCATCGCGAGATGCAGCATGACCGAGCTGTCCTTGCCGATCGAATACAGCATCACCGGGCTCTCGCTCTCGGCGACCACCTCGCGCATGATGTGGATGCTTTCGGCCTCCAGCCGCTCCAAGTGGGTCAACATCGTTCGTCTCCTTGTTTCATGCCGGCGCCGCGCGACATGTGCGGCGTTTCGTGCATGACACCGACGGTATCGAGCGAGCGGCATGCCGCTCTTCGTCCGGGTGGACTAAATCGCGACACGGCGGTGGCGCGGATCTTTCCTTAGTCCACCCGGACGAAGTGGCGCGCGACGGCGACGCTTAAGGTGAGCGCTCGACCATCGGCGGAGAGAACACATGACGGACGACACACGTGCCACGCAATTGCTTTCGGGCCAGACCTGGGCCGATTTCTGCGACACCCTGAAACGCAGCGGAGAACAGATCCTGCGCGCCGAGGCGCCGGACGATCCGCTGACGCGCGCGGAAGGATTCCGCTACCTGAGCCGGTTGATGCGCATCGCGCTCGAGATGCACGTCGAGTTCGCGGACGGTGCATGGCCCGGCTTCTTCTCGCCGTCGCACGAGACCGCGAAGATCGGTGCCGACAATCCCGACAACCTGTACCAGTACGCACGGCTCGACGGCCGCTGCGAATATCGCGTGACGGGGCGGCGCGGTACGGTCGCGTACCTGAGCTTCGGCACGCAGAAGGGCGGCTACGAGACCGACGGCAAGATGCTGCAGACGGGCTTTCTCGACGCGAAGCAGCTCGAGATCGCGCCGGACGGCAGCTTCGAGATCGTGCTGAGCGAAACGCCGCGCGCGGGTAACTGGGTGCGCATGGAGCCGGGCACGAATGCGTTGCTGGTGCGCCAGACCTTCCTCGACCGGCGCGCGGAAACGCCGGCACAACTGAAGATCGAGCGCATCGGCGCCGACGATCGGCCGGCGCCGCTCGACCCGCTCGTGCTGCAGGGTGGCCTCACGCGCGCCGCGCAGTTCGTCGAGCAGACGTCGAAGCTGTTCGCGGACTGGGCCGCGAGCTACCGGCCGCACGTGAATGCGCTGCCGCCCGCCGACCAGGCGCTGTGCCAGTCGGTCGGCGGCGATCCGAACATCTACTACTACCACTCGTGCTGGTCGCTGGCCGACGACGAAGCGCTCGTGATCGACGTCGATACGGTGCCTGACTGCGATTTCTGGAACGTGCAGCTCAACAACTACTGGATGGAATCGCTCGATTACCGGCACTTCGATATCTGCGTGAACAAGCACAGTGCGCGGCTGAATGCGGACGGCGGCGTGACGGTGGTCGTCGCGGCCGTGCGGCCCGGCAATGCGAACTGGCTCGATACGGCCGGACATCGCACCGGCACGATCTGCTGGCGCTGGGTGGGCGCCGCGCAGCCGGTGCATCCGCGCACGCGGGTGGTGAAGCTCGCCACGCTGAAGGAGGCCGCATGAACGCGCCGCTGGATCGAACCCGCACGCTGCTCGCGCCCGACGGATTGATCGCCGAAGCCGTGTCGCGCACCGGCGGGCTCACCGCGTTCGGTGACGGGCCGTATCGGGAAGCCCTCGACGTGATGTGCGCGTCGCTGATCGACGAAGCGAAGCTGTCCGCGCGCGGCGCGGCGATGATGCGCGAGAAGCTCGTCGGCCAGCTCGTGAACCGGCTCGTCATCGAGGATTACTTCCGGCGTCATCCGGAAATCGCGGAGATCGCGATCGACGATCCGCTCGTGATCGTCGGCCTGCCGCGCACCGGAACGACGCTGTTGCAGCGCCTGCTGGCCGTCGACCCGCGCTTCCATGCGGCCGCGTGGTGGGAAACCCGCTACCCGGCGCCGCTCGCGGGCGAGACGCTCGCCGAGCCGACGGTGCGCATTGCACGTGCGCAGGCCGAGGTCGCGACGATGATCGACTGCATTCCGCAGATCCTGACGATCCACCCGCTCGATGCGATGCTCGCCGACGAGGAGTTCATGCTGATGGAGCATGCGTTCGTGTGCGCGATGGATTCGTATGCGAACGTGCCGCGCTACACCGCGTGGCTCGCGCGGCAGGATCTCACACCGGTCTATACGTACCTGAAGCGGATGCTGCAGTTCCTGCAATGGCAGAAGTCGCAGCGCGGCGTCGCGCCGGCCGCGCGCTGGCTGCTGAAGACGCCGCAGCACCTGCATGCGCTCGACGTGCTGTGCCACGTGTTTCCGCGCGCGCAGGTCGTGCTCACGCACCGCGATCCGGCGCAGACGATTCCATCGATGGCGAGCATGGCGCACACGTTGTGGCAGATGTATGCGGACGATCCCGATCCGCTCGCCGTCGGCGCGCAGTGGAATGCGGGGATGGCGCGCGCGATCGGCGCGGCGATGGCCGCGCGCGACGCGCTGCCGGCGGACCGCTTCCTCGACGTGCGCTTCGAGGACACCGTGTCGAATCCGCTCGGTGTGGCCGAAGCCGTGTACGCGTTCGCCGGGATGCCGCTCGATGCGCGGCAGCGTGCGGCGATGACGGACTGGATGGCGCGCAACGGCCGCGACAAGCGTGCCCCGCACGACTATTCGATCGCGCGCTTCGGCTTCACCGATGCGCAGCTCGCGCGCGACTTCGCCGGGTATCGCGCGCGGCACCTGCGGGCGGCCGGCTGACGCCCGTTGCTCGCGAGATCCACGATAACCAGGAGACAACCATGTTGCTGAAGGACAAGATCGTCGTGATTTCCGGAATCGGGCCGGGGCTCGGTGTGAAGCTCGCCGTCGAGGCCGCACGCGAGGGCGCGCGCGGCGTGGTCGTCGCGGCGCGCACGGTCGAAAAGCTTGACGATGCCGAAGCGCGAATCCACGCACTCGGCGTCGATTGCGCCGTGCTGAAGGTGCAGACCGACATCACCGACCGTGCACAATGCCGGCAGCTCGCGACGCAGGCCGTCGAGCGCTTCGGCCGGATCGACGCGCTCGTGAACAGCGCATTCGTGCACGGCACGTTTCCGGAACCGGTGGAGGCAGCCGACCTCGACAGCTGGCGCGCGGTGTTCGACACCAACGTGTTCGGCACGATGGCGCTCACGCAGGAAGTCGTGCCGCACATGAAGCGGCGGCAGCGCGGCGCGATCGTGATGATCAACACGCAGGCGACCCGCAAGCCGTTTGCAGGGGAAGGCGGCTACGCTGTATCGAAGGGGGCGCTCGCGGTTGCGGCAAAATACCTGGCGCGCGAACTCGGCGTGCACGGCATTCGTGCGAACAGCATCCACATGGGGTGGATGTGGGGCGTGCCGACCCAGACGTATTTCCGGCAGGCGGCTGCCGAGTACGGCATGACGGAACAGCAGATCATCGCGCCGATCGCGTCGAGCATCGCGCTCGCGAAGCTGCCGACCGACGACGACTGCGCGCGCGCTGCGCTGTTCCTCGCGTCGGACTATGCGAATGCGGTGACGGGCGCGACGCTCGACGCGAATGGCGGCGATTTCATGCCCTGACGATGGAGCAAGGGAACATGCAGGACAACCACGACACACGACACTTCTTTGCATTCAACGGCGACGCGGACGGGCTGTGCGCGCTTCAGCAACTGCGGCTTGCGGAGGGCGTGCACGGCACGCTCGTGACCGGCGTGAAACGCGACATCAAGCTGCTCGAGCGGATCGACGCGCGGGCGGGCGACATCGTCACCGTGCTCGACGTGTCGCACGACCAGAATCGCGACGCGTGCGCGCGGCTGCTGCGCGACGGCGCGACGGTCCGCTATTTCGACCATCACTTCGCGGGCGAACTGCCCGACGATCCGCGCTTCGACGCGCACATCGACACGGCGGCCGACGTCTGCACGAGCGCGATCGTGAACCGCTATCTCGACGGCCGGCACGTGCGCTGGGCGATCGTTGCGGCGTTCGGCGACGAGTTGCCGGCGCTCGGCCGCGCGCTTGCAAGTGAGCATCGGATTGGCGACGCCGAGCGCGACACGCTCGCCGAACTCGGGCTCTACCTGAACTACAACGCGTACGGCGAGTGTGTCGGCGATCTGCATTTCGACCCGGCCGCGCTTGCCGATGCGATGCTGCCGTGCGTCGACCCGCTCGATTTCGTGCGCGCGACAACCGTGTTCGCCGCGCTGCGCGACGGCTACCGCGACGACATGGCGCGCGCGTGCGCACTCGCGCCGCTGCGCGAGGTGCCCGGTGCTACGTTGGTCCGGATGCCTGATCATCCGTGGGCGCGGCGCGCGACCGGCATGCTCGCGAACGAGCGGATGCGCAATGCGCCGCATGCGGCGCTCGCGGTGCTGTCGCCGCGCGCGGACGGCGGCCTCGTCGTCAGCGTGCGCGTGCCCGATGGCCGGCCGCTCGGCGCCGACGAATTCTGTCGCGGCTTTCCGACCGGCGGCGGGCGCAAGCGCGCGGGCGGCATCAACCATCTGCCGGAAACGGAATTCGACACGTTCGCCGAGCGATTCGAGGCCGCGTTCCGGCTCGATTGATTCAAGCGGCGATCCGAACTGCGTGCGCCGTGCAACCCTCGCACGGCGCGCGCATCGCGATGGATCAACCGGTCGCGCCCGCCAGCACGGCCGGCACGTTGTGACCGTAGCAGCGCTCCTCGACGCGCTCGGCGATGCGCCAACCCTGCGCGGTGCGCACGAACCGGTCGACGTACCACAGCCCGAGAAACATCACCTGCGTGCCGCCGTCCGGCAGCGCGACTTCCATCGGATTGAAGCAGATCGTGCGGCTGCGCGCGGCGTCGCCGTCGAGCCGGATCGACAGGTTGCCGACCATGTGCTGATACTGCGGAAACTGCGGCAGCACGGTGCGCAGCCACGCCTTCACCTCCGGATAGCGGCCGGCGATGCCGCCCATCGCGCGATAGTCGATCGCGGCATCGGGTGTGAACACCGCGTCGAGCGCGTCGAAGTCGCGCGTGTCGATCGCAGTCGAATACGCGACGATCAGCTCGCGGATGTCGTGATGGTCGGACAGCGTTTGCAGGTCGGGCATCGGCGGCTCCCGGTCATGCGCCGTTGCGCCGGCGTGCCGCGTGGAGCGCCTCGGCGCGCTGCTTCACGTCGCGCGCGCACTGGTCGAAACCCTGTTTCACCCAAGCGCCGTGGTGCTGCATGATCGCATCCGCGTTGACGCCGAGGAACTGGTCGGTCGTGAAATAGCGGCAGCGCTCCGCACCGATCGCGTCGATGTACTGGTCGCGGCGCGCGGCGTCCTTGTTGTCGTCGGTCGGGCGCTGCTCCCACGACAGCAGGCGTTCGGGTTCGTACGCGACGAGGATCTCGTTGACGGGAATCACGGTCTGCGTGCCCGGGATGCGCACCTGCATGTGCACGAAATCGCCGATCCTGCCGGTCGTTTCGAAGCCGACGCAGAACGTGTTCCATTCGCCGTAGCGCGGGAAGTCGGTCAGCACTTCCCAGACGACGGAGGCCGGTGCGTCGATGTCGACGGTGATCGAGGTGACGAGATTCGAGGGTTTGGTCATGACGATGTATCGGATCGGATGAAACCGCGCCTACCCGGGTGGCGGGACGCTTCGCGGCGGTCGGAAGGAGCCGCGCCGGTATTGGTCGGCGCGCGTGACGGGTGGGGCTCGGGACGTGCGGGGCGTTTTCGCCGGCACGTGCCGCGCAGCGCACCCGACATCGAGCGTAGGCCGGCGCACGCGGCGAAGAATCGTCGGAATGGACTAAGGCGTTTCACCGGGGCGGCGGGGTGGTGCGATTGTCGCGACGGTCGGCGGCAGGGGCGCGCCGGCGCATCATGCGCGCAGACCGTCGACACCACGCAGCGCAGCCGCGACAATACGCGTCTCTTTCCGCTTTCGTCATCGAGGTGCCTGTGTCCGCCAAGCCGTCCGTTGCTCCCGCGATCGTCTGGTTCCGCGACGATCTCCGCGTGACCGACCAGCCCGCGCTCACACGCGCGGTGGAATCGGGCCGGCCGCTCATCTGCGTGTTCGTCGACGACACGGGCGACGGCGCCGGGCGGGCGCTCGGCGGCGCGGCGCGCTGGTGGCTGCACGGGTCGCTGGCCGGGCTCGACGCGGCGCTCGCGCGTCATGGCGGGCGCCTGCTGCTGTTGCGCGGCGACGCGCCGCGCGAGATCGACCGCATCGTGCACGACACGGGCGCGCAAGCCGTGTACTGGAACCGCCGCTACGCGCAACCGCAGCGCGACGCCGACGCGGCGCTGAAGGCGTCGCTCAAGGCGCGCGGTGTCACGGTCGAGAGCAGCAACGGCAGCCTGCTGAACGAGCCGTGGGAGGTGCTGACGGGCGGCGGCACCCCGTATCAGGTGTTCACTGCGTACTGGCGTGCGGCGCGACGGGATCGCACGGTCGCTGCGCCGCTGCCGGAACCCGAGCGGATCGCGTTTCATCCGTGGTCGAAAGCCGTGCGCGACCGCGCGCTGGCGCTCGACGCGCTTGCGTTGCGGCCGCATTCGCCGGATTGGGCCGGCGGCCTGCGCGATGCGTGGCCCATGCCCGACGAAGCCGGCGCGCACGCGCAGCTCGACGCGTTCCTGACGACTTCGCTCGCCGGCTATGCGGACGCGCGCGATCTGCCCGACCGTCCCGCGACGAGCCGCCTTTCGCCGTTCCTGCGCTTTGGCAACGTGTCGCCGCGACAGGTGTGGCACGCGGTGCAGGGGGCCGCGAGCGCAGGCGGCGCGGCGCTTGCCGCGGATGCCGACAAATTCCTGAGCGAACTCGGCTGGCGCGAATTCAGCTACACGCTGCTGTATCACTTCCCGGCGCTCGCGACCGACAACTTCCGCGCGCAGTTCGACGCGATGCCGTGGCGCGACGATCCCGCCGCGCTGCACGCATGGCAGCGCGGGCTGACCGGCTATCCGCTCGTCGATGCGGGCCTGCGCGAACTGTGGACGACCGGCTGGATGCACAACCGCGTGCGGATGGTCGTCGCGTCGTTCCTGATCAAGCATCTGCTGATCGACTGGCGCGCGGGCGAAGCATGGTTCTGGGACACGCTGGTCGACGCCGATCCCGCGAACAACGCGGCGAGCTGGCAGTGGGTGGCCGGGTGCGGTGCCGACGCCGCGCCGTATTTCCGCATCTTCAATCCGGTCGCGCAGGGGCAGAAGTTCGATCCGGACGGCGCGTACGTGCGGCGCTGGGTGCCCGAGCTTGCCGGTCTCGACAACGCCTCGATCCACGCGCCGTGGGAAGCGTCGCCGCTGGAGCTCGACGCGGCCGGTGTGCGGCTCGGTGTCGACTATCCGGCGCCGCTCGTCGAGCATGCGGCCGCGCGTGCCCGCGCGCTCGATGCGCTGGCGGCATTGCCGAAGCGCCGCTGACCGCACGCTTCGGATTACCGCATCAATTGCAGAACGCGACGTGTTCGAGCAGCGCGTACGCGACGCCCGAACTGAAATAGGCCGCGCCGCACCACGCGACGAACGCGAGCGTGCCGGCGGCCAGCGCCGCGCGGATCATGCCCATGCCGCGTTGCCCGATGCCGGGCGTGCGACGCGCGCATCGTTGATCGGCAGGTGCAGCAACGCCGCGAGCACGCCGAGCGCGATCGAGCCGATCCACAGCGGCAGGTACGAATGCGTCGCGTCGTACACCACCGCGCCGAGCCAGACGCCGAAGAAGCTGCCGAGCTGGTGTCCGAAGAACACGAAGCCGAAGAGCGTCGCGATGTAGCGCACGCCGAACACCTGCGAGATCACGCCGTTCGTCAGCGGCACGGTGCCGAGCCACGTGAATCCCATTACGGCCGCGAACACGTAGACGCTCGCGGGCGACAGCGGCGCCGCGACGAACACGGCCATCGTAAGGGCCCGCACGAGGTACAGCACCGACAGCACGTACTTGCGCCGCAGCAGCCCGCCGAGATGGCCGCACGCATAGGTGCCGGCCACGTTGGTCAGCGCGATCAGCGCAAGCGCGACGCTCGCGTGGCGTGCCGGCAGCCCGTGGTCGAGCAGGTACGCGGGAAGATGCGTCGCGACGAACGCGAGCTGGAAGCCGCATGCGAAGAAACCCGCGTTCAGCAGCCAGAAGCCGCGATGCGCGAACGCCTCGCGCACGGCTTCGCCGATCGACTGGTCGGGGCCGGCGGCGGCAGCCTGCGCGGGGCGGTCGCGTAGCAGCACCGCGAGCGGTGCAAGCAGCGCCGCGACGAGGGCCAGCGCGATGAACGCGTGCCGCCAGCCGATGCCGCCGATCAGCGTCTGCGCGACGGGCACCATGCAGAACTGGCCGAGCCCGCCGATCGCGCCCGCAACGCCGAGCGCCCAGCCGCGCCGGTCCGGTGGAAACAGGCGGCTCAGCGCGCCATAGATCGACGCGAACGCCGAGCCCGACAGCGCGATGCCGATCACGAGCCCGGTGCCGACCGTGAACATGCCGGTTGACGCCGCATGCGCCATCGTGACGAGCCCGGCCGCATACAGCAGCATCCCGGCGACGATCACGCGCAGCGAGCCGAAGCGATCGGCGACCATCCCCGTGAACGGCTGCGCGACGCCCCAGATCAGGTTCTGCAGCGCGAGGGCGAGCCCGAACGCTTCGCGCGACCAGCCGTGGTCGAGCGACACCGGCGCGAGGAACAGGCCCTGCACGTGGCGGATGCCGAGCGCGGCGCCCATGATCAGGCCGCCGGCCAGGACGGGCAGCCAGCGGCGGCGGACTTCCTGCTCGATCGGGGTCATGCGTGTCTCCGGATGAAGGCGCGCGGCAAGAGGGCCGCGCTCGATCCGATTAGACGATCGGGCCCGTCGTCGCTCAAGCGATCATTCGGTCAGGTTGGCATGCTTGGCAGGAATGCGATGAGGCGCACGCGGGGGGAGGGGCGGGCGTGCCCGGCAGCGGTCAGGCCGGTACGCAAAGGCCGCGCCGGCTTACGCCGACACCGCGCCGTGCGCACGCATCGCGGTATCGCATTCGGCCGCTTCGGCGAGCATCCAGTCGCGCACGTCGGCGACTTCGCGGCGCGGGGCCGGATCGTGCTGGAACAGCCAGTAGCCGTAAGCATCCGACAGCGCCTGCGTGTGCGTCCCGAGCACCGCGAGCCGCCCGTCCGCGAGCATCGGCGCGACGAGCGCGAGCCGGCCGAGCGCGACGCCCTGGCCCGCGATCGCCGCCTGGATCACCTGGTCGTACTGGTTGAAGCGCAGCACGCCTTTCGGGCGCGCGTCGCCGAGCCCGGCCGCGTGCAGGTGCGTGCGCCACTGCAATTGCGGCTGCGGCGGCCCGTCGAATTCGAGCAGCACATGGTCGGCGATCGCCGCCGCGTTCGTGACCGGCCGCGCGGCGAGCGCCGGATGGGCGACCGGCACGACGATCTCGTCGAACAGGCGCAGCGCGCCGGCCGGCGCGCGGTCGCGCGGACAATAGCGGATCCCGAGGTCGATGCCTTCGGCGCGCAAATCGAGTACCTTGTCGTTCGCGGCCACGCGCAGGTCGATCTCCGGCAGGCGCGCCTGCAGCCGCCCGAGCCGCGGCAGCAGCCACAGCGCGGTGACGCCGATGCTGGCGGTGATCGTGACGGGCTGGCGCTCGCGCGTGGCCGCGAGCGACGCGACGGTGTCCTGCAGCCCGTGCAGTGCCGCATCCGCGACGCGAAACAGCCGCTCGCCTTCCGGCGTGAACGCGATCTTCCGGTAGCCGCGCTGCAGCAATGCGACGCCGAGATGCGCTTCGAGTGCGTGTACCTGGCGGCTGACCGCCGATTGCGTGACGCACAGGTCCTGCGCGGCGAGCGTGATGCTCATGCGGCGGCCGACGGCGACGAAACCGCGGACGAGGTCGAGCGACGGGAGGCGGACGAGCGGCGTTGACATGCGCGTGACTCATGCGAACGGAGCAGCAAGATTGGTTGAGAACGCGGGGCGCGTCAAGTTCAATGGAGGCTGGTGCGGGCGGTGAAGGAGGGGTGGGCGACGCCCCGGCCGGCTGCGAAGCATGGGCGTGGGCAGGCACTGACGCGCTCACCCGGACGGACCGCGAAGCATGGGACCGGAGACACGATGACGATTTCGAACGAAGGCAGCGAAATGACGCAGGGCACCCGCGCGGCGGACGCATTGCCGCCCGAGCCGGTGACGCTGCGCGCGGCCGACGGTTATGCATTGCGCGGCCATGTATGGCGCCATCGCGGCGGCAGTGTCGTGCGGCCGGTGACGGTCATCAATTGCGCGACGTCGGTGCGTTGCGACTACTACTTCCGTTTCGCGGCCTGGCTGTTCGCCCAGGGGCGCGACGTGCTCGTCTACGACTATCGCGGCATCGGCGGGTCGCGCCCGGCGCAGCTCGCGAAGCTGCGCGCGAACTGGCTCGACTGGGGGCGGCTCGATTGCGAAGCCGCGCTGCACTACGCACGCGACGCGTTTCCGGGCCAGCCGATCGACGTCGTCGCGCACAGCATCGGCGGGTTCGCGCTTGGGCTCGCCGCATCGAACGTTCATGTGCGGCATGCGGTGACGGTCGGCGCGCAGTATGCGTACTGGCGCGATTACCGGCCGGCCGAACGGCGCCGCATGTGGTGGAAGTGGCACGTCGCGATGCCGGTGCTCGCGGCCGTGTTCGGCTACGTGCCCGCGAAGCGGCTCGGCTGGATGGAGGACACGCCGCGCGGCGTCGCGTTGTCGTGGGTGCGTTCGCAGGCACGCTTCGAGGACGGCTATACGAGCGGCCCGCTCGCCGAACCCGCCGCGAGCCGCGCCGCGTTGCCCGCCCGCTTCGCGGGGCTGTCGGCGCCGATGCTCGCGATTGGCCTCGACGACGACGGGTTCGGCACGGTCGCGGCGATCGAGCGGCTGGTCGGCTACTACACGGGCAGCGACGTCACGCATCTGCGGATCGCGCCGGCCGACATCGGTGTCGACGCGATCGGCCATTTCGCGTTTTTCCACAGCCGCTTCACCGAAACACTGTGGCCGCTCGCGCTCTACTGGCTGCAGCACGGCGCGCTGCCGGCCGATGCGCCGGGCAACGTGCATGCGATTCACCCGGCATCGCGCGGGCGTGGGCCCGGCAGCGGCGTGCCGGGCGTGGCCGCGAACGGTTGATTGGGCGGCCTCGTCATGCATCGCGCATGCCGAAGGACAAGCGCCGGCGCTCGGCATCGACGCCGGCGGCCCGTAACGGTTTGCCATACCGCCTGATCGATTAACATCGGACGTTTCGTTCCACAGGCCGCCGCACGTCGATGCTCGTCCCGCCCGATTCCGTTTCTCCGTCTGACAGCCCCCGCGCCTGGCGCATGCAGCGGCTCGACGCGCCGCCCGCCGCGACCCGCGCCGGCGTGCAGATCGCGCGCGTCGATTTCGACTGGAACGTGCCGCTTGTGTCGCCCGCGTATGCGGCACTGAGCGACGGCGAGCGCGCGCGAGCCGCCCGCTTCATGCGGCATGAGGATGCGGTGCGCAGCGCCGCGACGCGCGCCGCGCTGCGCGACGTGCTCGGCACGGCCCTCGGCATCGCGCCGCACGCGGTGGCCATCGTCGTCGACGCATCGGGGCGGCCGTCGCTGGACGACGCGCATCGTGCGTCGCTCGACTTCAACGTGTCGCATGCGGGCGACCATGCGTTGATTGCGTGGGCTCCCGCGGGGCGCGTCGGCGTCGATATCGAGTCCTGCAATCGCACGGCCGACTGGCGGGCGCTGACGCGCGAGGTGTGCGCGCCCGCCGAAGCCGCCTATCTCGACAGCCTGCCGCTGGTCGAACGGGCCGGCGCATTCATGCGCGTCTGGAGTGCGAAGGAGGCGTTGCTCAAGGCGCTCGGCACCGGCATCGTCGGCGGGCTGGGCGCGTTCGCGGTCGTGCCGCCGCGCGATGGCGCGACCCCGGCGACGACGATCGTCGAGCCGGCCGCGCCCGCCGCCGGCGTCGCGGCGTTCGATGCGGCGTGGCTCGACGCGGCGCCCGGCTATGCGGCATGCGTCGCGTGGACGCGTGCGTGAGCCGCGCTCAGCGCGCGGCGCTCATTCGAGCGGCGCGTCGTTCGGCGCCGCATAGCGCGCCTTGATCACGTCGCTCATCGCGAAGTCGAACGACAGCCCCTTCGGCGGCACCGGCTTCATGAACCACTTGTCGTACAGCGCGTCGATCTCGCCGCGCTTCATCAATTGCACGAGCACGCCGTCGACGAGCGCCTTGAACGGCGGATCGTCCTTGCGCAGCATGAACCCGTAGGCTTCCGACGATTGCGGCGTGCCGACGATCTGCCAGTCGGCCGGCTTCGCGGCGAGCTGGCGCACGCCCGCGAGCAGCACGTCGTCCATCATGTACGCGGCCGCGCGGCCCGATTCGAGCGTGAGGCGCCCTTCGCCGTAATCCTTCGCGCTGATGATCCGCATGTTCATCTTCTTGTCCTCGTTCATCTTGCGCAGCAGGCGCTCGGACGTCGTGCCCTGGTTCGTCACGACCGTCTTGCCGGCGAGGTCGGGGAAGTCGCGGATGCCCGACGTCGTGCGCGTGAGCAGGCGCGTCGTCGCGACGAAGAAGGTGGTCGAGAACGCGACCTGCGCATGGCGCGCGGCGAGGTTGGTCGTCACGCCGCATTCGAGATCGACAGTGCCGTTCTGCACGAGCGGAATGCGGTTCTGCGACGTGACGGGGATGAAGCGCACCTGCAGGTCGGGCTTGCCGGTGCGCGCCTTCACCGTGGCGATCACGCGGTCGCACAGATCCTGCGAGAAGCCGATGACCTTGCCGTTCGCGTCGACGTAGGAAAACGGCACCGACGTTTCGCGGTGGCCGATCGAGATCAGGTTGCTCTGCCGGATCTTCTCGAGCGTGCCCGACAGCGGCTGCGCGGCGAGCGACGCGCCGCACGCGAGTGCGCACACGGCGAACAGCAGGGGGCGGCCGAACCGGATGGCGAGTCGTGACGGGAAGGGCATGGCGGTCTCCGTGGCGAGGTGCGATCCATATGTTGCCAAAGACAAAATAATTGCAACAACCGTTAATAGGCGGATCACCGGGGCTGAAGGGACGGGCCGCACCGGGCATCAGGGAAACTCCCGAGTCGAAATCGGTGAAAAACGGGTTGTCTAGACAAGTTGGCGTGGCTACACTTCAATCCATTCCGAACTTGTCTAGACAGGATTGCTCACATGATTACGTTGACCCCCGGCCATCTGACCCTCCCGCAACTGCGCCAGATCGCACGCGAATCCGTGCAGCTCGCGCTCGACCCGACCAGCTTCGCGAAGATCGACGCCGGCGCGAAGGCCGTCGCCGACATCGCCGCGAAGGGCGAGCCGGCCTACGGCATCAACACGGGCTTCGGCCGCCTGGCCAGCACGCACATCCCGCACGACCAGCTCGAACTGCTGCAGAAGAACCTCGTGCTGTCGCACGCAGTCGGCGTGGGCGAGCCGATGGCACGCTCGTCGGTGCGCCTGCTGATGGCGCTGAAGCTGTCGAGCCTCGGCCGCGGCCACTCGGGCATCCGTCGCGAAGTGATGGACGCGCTGATCAAGCTGTTCAACGCGGACGTGCTGCCGCTGATCCCGGTGAAGGGCTCGGTCGGCGCATCGGGCGACCTCGCGCCGCTCGCGCACATGTCGGCCGTGCTGCTGGGTGTTGGCGAAGTGTTCATCCGCGGCGAGCGTGCGAGCGCGATCGACGGTCTGCGCGTCGCGGGCCTCGCGCCGCTGACGCTGCAGGCGAAGGAAGGCCTGGCGCTGCTGAACGGCACGCAGGCATCGACCGCGCTGGCGCTCGACAACATGTTCGCGATCGAAGACCTGTACCGCACCGCGCTCGTCGCGGGTGCGCTGTCGGTCGACGCGGCTGCCGGCTCGGTGAAGCCGTTCGACGCACGCATTCATGAGCTGCGCGGCCATCAAGGCCAGATCGATGCGGCCGCGTCGTACCGCGACCTGCTCGAAGGTTCGCCGATCAACCAGTCGCACCGCGACTGCGACAAGGTGCAGGACCCGTACAGCCTGCGCTGCCAGCCGCAGGTGATGGGCGCGTGCCTGGACCAGATGCGCCATGCGGCCGACGTGCTGCTGGTCGAAGCGAACGCCGTGTCGGACAACCCGCTGATCTTCCCGGATACCGGCGAAGTGCTGTCGGGCGGCAACTTCCACGCGGAGCCCGTCGCGTTCGCGGCCGACAACCTCGCGCTCGCCGCAGCGGAAATCGGCGCGCTGGCCGAACGCCGGATCGCGCTGCTGATCGACGCGACGCTGTCGGGCCTGCCCCCGTTCCTCGTGCGGGACGGCGGCGTGAACTCGGGCTTCATGATCGCGCACGTGACGGCGGCCGCCCTCGCGTCGGAAAACAAGACGCTCGCGCACCCGGCGTCGGTCGACTCGCTGCCGACTTCGGCGAACCAGGAAGACCACGTGTCGATGGCGACGTTCGCCGCGCGCAAGCTCGCCGACATCGCGGACAACACGAAGCACATCCTCGCGATCGAACTGCTGGCCGCCGCACAAGGCGTCGACCTGCGCGCGCCGTACCACACGAGCCCGAAGCTGGCGCCGGTGATGGAAACGATCCGCAGCAAGGTCGCGCACTACGAGCTCGACCACTACTTCGCACCGGACATCGCCGTGATCGCGAAGCTGGTCGGCGAGCGCGCGTTCGCGAAGGTCGCGCCGTTCTCGTTCGCGTCGGAACAGTAAGCCCATGAGCGCGCCGGTCTACCAGGAGATCAAGGATTTCATCCTGGCCCGCATCCACGCAGGCGAGTGGGAGGAGGGCGATCAGGTGCCGTCCGAGAACGAGCTGGCGCGCGAATTCAAGGTGGCGCGCATGACCGTCAACCGCGCGCTGCGCGAGTTGACGGCCGAGCAGGTGCTCACGCGCATGAAGGGGGCGGGCACCTACGTCGCGCGGCCGAAGTACGAGTCGACGCTGGTGGCGATCCGCAGCATCTCGGAGGAAGTCGGTGCGCGCGGGCATGCGTATCACGCGAGCGTGCTCGGCCTCGACACGATCCGCGCCGACGAGGCGCTCGCCGACGAGATGCAGGTCGCCGTGCGCACGAAGCTGTTTCATTCGCAGGTGCTGCACTTCGAGAATGACGAGCCCGTGCAGCTCGAAGAACGATGGGTGAATCCGGCGGTCGCGCCGGATTACGCCGAGCAGGATTTCACGAACACGACGCCGAACCTGTACCTGATGCGCGCGGCTCCGCTGCAGCGCGTCGAGTACCGGATCGAAGCGGCGGCCCCGGCGCCGGAGCGGCGCGAGCAGCTGCGGATGGACGACGTCGAGCCGTGTCTGGTTTTACATCGACGCACCTGGTCGCAGGGCGTCGTCGCCTCGGTGGCGAATCTGTGGCATCCCGGCAGCCGTTATCGCTTCACCGGGCATTTCTGATTCCTATTTGATAGTCATTTTCCTTCGGGAGCAGTCGTCATGAACCATCCGAAACACATCGATCCCCGTCTCGATCCGACGCGCACGATCCGCGCGCCGCGCGGCAGCGAGAAAGTCTGCAAGACCTGGCTGGCCGAAGCGGCCTACCGGATGATCCAGAACAACCTCGACCCGGAAGTCGCCGAGCATCCGCATGCGCTCGTCGTGTACGGCGGCATCGGCCGCGCGGCACGCAACTGGGAATGCTACGACCAGATCCTCGCATCGCTGAAGGATCTCGAAGAGAACGAGACGCTGCTGATCCAGTCGGGCAAGCCGGTCGGTGTGTTCCGCACGCACAAGGATGCGCCGCGCGTGCTGCTCGCGAACTCGAACCTCGTGCCGCACTGGGCGAACTGGGATCACTTCCACGAGCTCGACCGCAAGGGCCTGATGATGTACGGCCAGATGACGGCCGGCAGCTGGATCTACATCGGCAGCCAGGGCATCGTTCAGGGCACCTATGAAACGTTCTTCTCGGTCGCGAACCAGCACTTCAACGGCGATCCGTCGGGCCGCTGGATCCTGACGGGCGGCCTGGGCGGCATGGGCGGCGCGCAGCCGCTGGCCGCGACGATGGCCGGCTTCTCGATGATCGCGGTCGAATGCGACGAGACCCGCATCGACTTCCGCCTGAAGACGCGCTACGTCGACAAGAAGGCGACGACGCTCGACGAGGCGCTCGGCATGATCGAGGAAGCGAAGCGCACCGGCAAGCCGGTGTCGATCGGCCTGCTCGGCAACGCGGCCGACGTGTTCGCCGAACTCGTCACGCGCGGCATCACGCCGGACTGCGTGACCGACCAGACGAGCGCGCACGACCCGATCAACGGCTACCTGCCGCAAGGCTGGACCGTCGCGCAATGGCGCGAAGCGCAGAAGGTCGATCCGCAGAGCATCGTGAAGGTCGCGAAGCAGTCGATGGCCGTCCAGGTGCGCGCGATGCTCGCGCTGCAGGAACGCGGCGCGGCGACGCTCGACTACGGCAACAACATCCGCCAGATGGCGCTGGAAATGGGCGTCGAGAACGCATTCGACTTCCCGGGCTTCGTGCCGGCCTACATCCGCCCGCTATTCTGCGAAGGCAAGGGCCCGTTCCGCTGGGTCGCGCTGTCGGGCGATCCGGAAGACATCTACAAGACCGACCAGAAGGTGAAGGAGCTGATCCCCGACGATCCGCACCTGCACAACTGGCTCGACATGGCGCGTGAGCGCATTGCGTTCCAGGGCCTGCCGGCACGGATCTGCTGGGTCGGCGTGAAGGATCGCTATCGCCTCGGCCAGGCGTTCAACGAGATGGTCAAGAACGGCGAACTGAAGGCCCCGATCGTGATCGGTCGCGACCACCTCGATACGGGTTCGGTCGCGAGCCCGAACCGCGAGACGGAATCGATGAAGGACGGTTCGGACGCCGTGAGCGACTGGCCGCTGCTGAACGCCCTGCTGAACACCGCAGGCGGCGCATCGTGGGTGTCGCTGCACCATGGCGGCGGCGTGGGCATGGGCTTCTCGCAGCACTCGGGCGTCGTGATCGTCGCCGACGGTACCGCCGAAGCGCACGAGCGTCTCGGCCGCGTGCTGCTGAACGACCCGGCGACGGGCGTGATGCGCCAT
This sequence comes from Burkholderia sp. HI4860, assembly GCF_002223045.2. Taxonomy (NCBI): domain Bacteria; kingdom Pseudomonadati; phylum Pseudomonadota; class Betaproteobacteria; order Burkholderiales; family Burkholderiaceae; genus Burkholderia; species Burkholderia sp. HI4860. The sequence continues at coordinate 3,047,546 of NZ_NKFO02000003.1, forward strand.
GCGGATGCCGGCTACGAACTCGCGCAGCAGACGGCCCGCGAAGCCGGCCTGAAGCTGCCGATGCTCGGCCGCTGAGCATGACGGCGCTCCACCCGGCGCCGGTGAACGCGACGATGATCCGCGCCGCGGATCTCGTCGCGTCGCCATGGAAGAACGGCGGTGGCGTGACGCGCGAGATCGGTGCGTTCCCGCCGGGCGCCGCGCTCGACGCGTTCGCGTGGCGCGTGAGCGTCGCCGACGTCGGCACGGCCGGGCCGTTCTCGCGTTTCGACGGGATCGACCGCACGCTGGTGCTGCTGTCCGGCGCGGGCATGACGCTCGCCGAGGCAGGCGGCGCCCGCCACGTGCTCGACGCACCGCTGGCCCGCGCGGATTTCGCGGGGGAAGCGGCGATCGACGCGACGCTGCACGACGGCGCGACGCGCGACTTCAACCTGATGACGCGCCGTTCGGCCGCGCGCGGCGCGCTCGACGTATGGCGCGCAGGCGCGCACCGCATCGAGCATGCCGATACCGTGCTGCTGTATTGCGCGGCCGGCGACGCCGCGGTCGAAATCGACGGCACACGCTACACACTGGAAGAAATGGACACGCTGCGGCTCGACGGGCCGCGGCGTGCGTTTGACGTCGTCGTGAGCGGTAGCGGCGCGTTGCTCGCCGTGTCGCTCGCCATCGGCGAACGAGACTGAACGCATGAAACCGACTGTCTGGCATCACCTGAGGCTGTGTCCACACGGCCATCCTGACGAGACGATCGACGACGCGGCGATCGCCGTCGACGAAACCGGCACGATCGTCTGGCTCGGCGCGATGTCCGCGCTGCCGCACGGTTACGCCCACTGGCAGCGCGAGGATCTGCATGGCGCGTGGGTGACGCCGGGCCTCGTCGACTGCCATACGCACCTCGTGTACGGCGGCACGCGTGCCGACGAATTCGCGCAGCGCCTCGCGGGCGTGAGCTACGAGGAAATCGCGCGGCAGGGCGGCGGGATCGTGTCGACGGTGCGCGCGACGCGCGCGGCCGACGAGACGACGCTGTTCGTGCAGGCTGCAGCCCGCCTGCAGCCGCTGCTCGCCGAAGGCGTGACCGCGATCGAGATCAAGTCGGGCTACGGGCTCGACCTCGCGAGCGAACGCAAGATGCTGCGCGTTGCACGCCAGCTCGGCGAACGCTTTCCGGTCACCGTCTACACGACCTTCCTCGGCGCGCACGCGCTGCCGCCCGAATATGCGGGCCGTGCGGATGCGTACATCGACGAAGTGTGCGACCGGATGCTGCCGGCGCTGGCCGACGAAGGGCTCGTCGACGCGGTCGACGTGTTCTGCGAACGCATCGGCTTTTCGCTCGCGCAGACCGAGCGCGTGTTCGAGGCCGCGACGCGGCGCGGGCTGCCCGTGAAGCTGCATGCGGAGCAACTGTCGAATGCGGGCGGCACGGCGCTTGCCGCGCGTTATCGCGCGCTGTCCGCCGATCACCTCGAATTTCTCGACGAAGCCGGCATCGAGGCGATGAAGGCAGCCGGCACGGTTGCCGTGCTGCTGCCCGGTGCGTACTACTTCATCCGCGAGACGCAACTGCCGCCGATCGAGCTGCTGCGCAAGCACGGCGTGCCGATCGCGCTCGCGACCGATCACAACCCCGGCACGTCGCCGCTCGAATCGCTGCTGCTGACGTTGAACATGGGCTGCACGCTGTTCCGCATGACGGTGCCCGAAGTGCTGCAGGGCGTCACGCGCCATGCGGCCGCGGCGCTCGGCCGCGCGGATCGCCACGGCGCGCTCGAGGTCGGGCGCCAGGCCGACTTCGCCGCGTGGTCGGTCGGCTCGCTGGCGGAGCTCGCCTACTGGATCGGCCGGCCGCTGTGCGAGCAGGTCGTACGCGGCGGCACGACCGTGTTTCGCCGGATGAATGGATAGCCTCATGACCGACACCACGTTGTTCGCAGACCATGCGTACCTGCCCGATGGCTGGCGCCGTAACGTCCTGCTGCGCTGGGACGCGGCCGGCACGCTGACCGGCGTGACGCCCGACACCGACGCACCCGCGGGCGTCGCACGCGCGGCCGGGCCGGTGCTGCCCGGCATGCCGAACCTGCACTCGCACGCGTTCCAGCGCGCGATGGCGGGGCTCACCGAATATCGCGCGAATCCGTCCGACAGCTTCTGGAGCTGGCGCGACCTGATGTACCGCTTCGCGCTGAAGATCACGCCCGACGCGCTCGCCGCGATCGCGCGCTGGCTGTATGTCGAGATGCTCAAGTGCGGCTACACGTCGGTGTGCGAATTCCACTACGTGCATCACACGCAGGACGGCTCGCGCTATCCGCAGATCGCCGAGCTCGGCACGCGCGTGATCGACGCCGCGCGCGCCGCCGGCATCGGCATCACGATGCTGCCGGTGTCGTACCAGTTCGCCGGTTTCGGCGACAAGCCGCCGCGTGACGACCAGCGCCGTTTCATCAACACGCCCGACGGCCTGCTCGAGCTGCTCGACGCGATGCGCCGCGTCGCGCCGGAGCACGGCGGGCTGCGCTACGGCGTTGCACCGCACTCGCTGCGGGCGGTATCCGAAAACGGCTTGCGCGTGCTGCTCGCAGGGCTGCCAGACGATGCGCCCGTGCATATCCACATCGCCGAGCAGACGGCCGAAGTCGACGACTGCGTGCGTGCGTACGGCGCGCGCCCCGTGCAATGGCTGCTCGATCGCTTCGACGTCGATGCGCGCTGGTGTCTCGTGCACGCGACGCACGTCGACGCGGCCGAAACGGCGGCGCTCGCGAAGCGTCGCGCGGTTGCCGGCCTGTGCCTGACGACCGAAGCGAACCTCGGCGACGGCGTGTTCCTGGCCGTCGACTATCTCGCGCAGGGCGGCGTGATCGGCGTCGGCTCCGACAGCCACGCGTCGGTCGACTGGCGCTCCGAGCTGCGCCTGCTCGAATACGGCCAACGGCTCGTGCACCGTGCACGCAACGTGCTGGCGAGCGGCACGCAGGCGCATGTCGCCGATCGCCTGTTCGACGCGTCGCTCGCGGGGGGCGCGCAGGCCAGCGGGCGGCGCGTCGGTGCGCTGCGCGAAGGATGTCGCGCCGACTGGCTCGTGCTCGATCCCGATCATCCGGCAATCGCCGAACACGACAGCACATCGTGGTTGTCGGGTATCGTGTTCGCGGAGCACGGCGACACGCCGGTGCTCGACGTCTACACAGGCGGCGAGCGCGTCGTGAGCGGCCGCCGTCATCGCGACGAAGCCGTCGCGTATGCCGACTACCGCGCCGCGCTGGCGCAACTGCTGCGCTGACGCGCGCAACCGGCGCACGCCGCAAGCGTGCGCTGGCAGACCTCCAACGGTGATGCGACATGACTGAACAACCGGCTGTATTCACGCTGAAGCAGGGCACGCTGCCGCTGCTGATCTCGATTCCGCACGCAGGCACGCACATTCCCGACGACATCGCCGCGACGATGACGGCCGACGCGCGTTTCGTCGACGATTGCGACTGGCATCTCGAACGGCTGTATGGATTCGCGGCCGACCTCGGCGCATCGATCCTCGTACCGTCGCATGCGCGTTACGTCGTCGACCTGAACCGGCCGCCCGACAACGAGAACCTGTACCCGGGGCAGGACACGACGGGGCTCGTACCGGTCGATACGTTCGACAAGGCGCCGCTGTATCCGGCGAACGCGCTGCCGGGCAATGACGAGATCATGCGTCGCCGCGACCGCTACTGGCTGCCGTATCACGAGGCGCTGCAAGGCGAGGTCGCGCGCCTGAAGCGCGAGCACGGCCGCGTGCTCGTGTGGGAAGCGCATTCGATCCGCTCGCACGTGCCGCGCTTCTTCGATGGCCGCCTGCCTGACTTCAATTTCGGCACGTCGGGCGGCGCGAGTGCCGCGCCGGGCCTGGCCGAGGCGCTGGCCGCGCGCGTGCTCGAACATGGCGGCTATACGGCCGTCGCGAACGGGCGCTTCAAGGGCGGCTACATCACGCGTCACTACGGCGTGCCCGCTACCGGCGTCGAGGCCGTGCAGCTCGAGCTCTCGCAGATCACCTACATGGAAGAGACGCGTCCTTACGCGTATGACGAGGCGCGTGCGGCGCGGATCGTGCCGCTATTGCAGACGCTCGTCGAAACCGCGCTCGCGCATCGTTGAACGCGGGCCGCACCGATGCGGCAGCGCGGCGGAGCAGGCACGTCACGGCCCGCCCGCACGCAGCATGCCGCACCGATGCAGTGCACAACACGGCATCGATCCACGGGATCGATGCCGTTTTTTTTCGTAGGGCTTTCGTCTGTTCGATGTCGTCATCGGCACCTGAAAATTTGACGCAATTTTTAGGTGATATAAGCTGAATGTCAGGAAGTCGTCACGCGCGCACCGGCGGCGCGGCCATCGATCGTGGCCGCACCGCGCCGGAATGCGCGGCGAGACACCTTGCCGACGTGTCGCCGCGCGGCATTGCCGCATGCGCTTGATCGCGACACGTGTCCTGCCTTCATCAGTCAGTCGAGTACGATCGTGAAAGCCGCCAGCCCTTCGATACGCCGGACGCGAAGTCCGTCGGCGGGCGCGCCGCCTCAGGCCGGGCCGTCCCGGCATGCTGATCGCGGCACGCGTGCCGCCTTTTTACGCGAGCCTCGTTTCTTCGCCGTTTCCCATCGCGGCCTGCGCCGCTTCAATCTCGTGTCCGCGCACGTGTTCAGCGCGGTGCAGTGCGACGGCAGCGCGTCGTTGTTGCCCTAGCGTCGTTTTCCGCTTCCGTTCCGGGTCGCCCCGCCTGTTGCCGCATCGTCCGCGCGGCAGGAGCGCGCATGGGCATGCGCCGCGTCGTGGTGCGCACGTGCGGCGCCGGCGCGAACCTTCAACATCCCGCGTGCAGACGCATCGCGCGCGGTTACCGGAGAGCCGCCCATGCGTGCGCGCCCGATCGTAGCTGTCACCGCCGACCGCATCCTGCGCGGTGCGCATCCGAACCATACGGCGGGGGAGAAGTACCTGGCCGCGCTCGTCGACGGCGCCGGTGCGCTTGCGTTCGTGCTGCCCGCGCTCGGCGCGCGCCAGCCGGCCGATGCGATCGTCGCGGCAGTCGACGGGTTGCTGTTCACCGGCAGCTATTCGAACGTCGAGCCGCATCATTACGGCGGCGCCGCGAGCGCGCCCGACACGCTGCATGACCCCGCGCGCGATGCGACCGCGCTGCCGCTGATCCGCGCGGCGATCGACGCGGGCGTGCCCGTGCTGGCGATCTGTCGCGGCATGCAGGAGCTGAACGTCGCTTACGGCGGCACGCTGCATCAGCGGCTGCACGCGACGACCGGCTTCGACGATCACCGCGAGCGGGCCGCCGATCCGCTCGAACGGCAGTACGGTCCCGCGCACGTCGTGCAGTTCGCGCCGGGCGGCTTGCTGCAGCGGGTCACGCGCGGCGCGCAGGAAGCGACGGTCAATTCGCTGCACGACCAGGGCATCGCGCAGCTCGGCGCCGGGCTCGTCGTCGAAGCCAGTGCGCCCGACGGCCTGGTCGAGGCCGTCAGCGTGCGCGACGCGCGCGCGTTCGCGCTCGGCGTGCAGTGGCATCCCGAATGGCGCTACGCGGAACAGCCGCTGTCGCGCGATATCTTCGCGGCGTTCGGCGCGGCGTGCCGCGCGCGCATGACGCATCGCATTCAGGCGGCCGGCGGCGCGATGCCGTCGCCGGCCGCATCCGACGTCGACTGATAGAGGCCGATCATGCAACCCGAACTGAGCGAATTCCTGCGACAGCACCGCATCACCGAGGTCGAGGCGATCATTCCCGACATGGCCGGCATTGCGCGCGGCAAGATCATTCCGCGCAACAAGTTCGAATCCGGCGAATCGATGCGCCTGCCGCAGGCCGTGATGGTGCAGACCGTCACCGGCGACTATCCGGAGGACGGCACGCTGACCGGCGTGACCGACCCCGACATGGTGTGCGTGCCCGATCCGTCGACGATCTGCCTGATTCCGTGGGCCGTCGACCCGACCGCGCAGGTGATCCACGACTGCGTGCATTTCGACGGCTCGCCGGTCGAGATCTCGCCGCGCTATGTGCTGCGACGCGTGCTCGACCTGTACAGGGCGAAGGGCTGGCAGCCGGTCGTGGCACCCGAGCTCGAGTTCTATCTCGTCGACATGAACGCCGATCCCGACTTGCCGCTGCGTCCGCCCGTCGGCCGCACCGGGCGCGCGGAGACCGGCCGGCAGTCGTATTCGATCGAAGCCGTGAACGAGTTCGATTCGCTGTTCGAGGATATCTACGAATACTGCGAGATGCAGGGGCTCGATATCGAGACGCTGATCCATGAGGTCGGCGCCGCGCAGATGGAGATCAACTTCGTGCATGGCGATGCGCTGTCGCTGGCCGACCAGGTGTTCCTGTTCAAGCGCACCGTGCGCGAGGCGGCGCTGCGCCACAACATGTACGCGACCTTCATGGCGAAGCCGATGCAGGACGAGCCGGGCTCGGCGATGCACATCCACCAGAGCCTGGCCGACGCGCGCACGGGGCGCAACCTGTTCTCCAACGAGGACGGTACGGTGTCGCCGATGTTCCACAGCTATCTCGCGGGGCTGCAGAAGTACACGCCGGCGCTCATGCCGATCTTCGCGCCGTACATCAACTCGTATCGCCGCCTGTCGCGCTTCATGGCCGCGCCGATCAACGTGCAGTGGGGCTACGACAACCGCACGGTCGGTTTCCGCATTCCGCAGTCAGGCGCGTCGGCGCGCCGTATCGAGAACCGGATCCCGGGCGTCGACTGCAATCCGTACCTCGCGTTCGCCGCGACGCTCGCCGCCGGCTATCTCGGCCTGATCCAGCAGCTCGCACCGACCGAGCCGATCGCGTCGGACGGCTACAACCTGCCATACCAGCTGCCGCGCAATCTCGAGGAGGGCATCTCGCTGATGGCGGCCTGCACGCCGCTGGCCGGCATTCTCGGCGACAAGTTCGTGAAGGCCTATCTGGCGCTGAAGGACACCGAATACGAAGCGTTCTTCCGCGTGATCAGCTCGTGGGAGCGCAGGCATTTGCTGCTGCACGTCTGAGCGTGCGGCAAGGTTATCCGGAGGAAACATGACCGATCGAAATGACGCTGTATCGCCGCAATCGACCGCCGAATACCGCGCGCTCGACGCCGCGCACCACATCCACCCGTTCTCGGACATGGGCGCGCTGAACCGCGCCGGCAGCCGCGTGATCGTGAAAGCCGACGGCGTCTACCTGTGGGACTCGGACGGCAACAAGGTGATCGACGGGATGGCCGGCCTCTGGTGCGTGAACGTCGGCTACGGCCGCAAGGAACTCGCCGACGCCGCGTATCGCCAGATCCAGGAACTGCCGTTCTACAACACGTTCTTCAAGACCACGCACCCGCCGGTGATCGAGCTTTCCGCGATGCTCGCGGAAGTCACGCCTGCCGGCTTCAATCACTTCTTCTATTGCAACAGCGGCTCGGAAGGCAACGACACCGTGCTGCGCCTCGTGCACCAGTACTGGCGCGTGCAGGGCCAGCCGCAGAAGAAATACGTGATCTCGCGCAAGAACGGCTATCACGGCTCGACGATCGCGGGCGGCACGCTCGGCGGGATGGGCTACATGCACGAGCAGATGCCGTCGAAGGTCGAGCACATCGTGCACATCGACCAGCCGTATTTCTTCGGCGAGGCAGCGGCCGGCGAAACGCCGGAAGCGTTCGGCCTGGCGCGCGCGCAGCAGCTCGAAGCGAAGATCCTCGAGCTCGGCGCGGAGAACGTCGCCGCGTTCATCGGCGAGCCGTTCCAGGGCGCGGGCGGCGTGATCTTCCCGCCGTCGACGTACTGGCCGGAAATCCAGCGGATCTGCCGCAAGTACGACATCCTGCTGGTGGCCGACGAAGTGATCGGCGGCTTCGGCCGCACCGGCGAATGGTTCGCACACCAACACTTCGGTTTCGAACCCGATCTCATCACGATGGCCAAGGGCCTCACGTCGGGCTATGTGCCGATGGGTGCCGTCGGCATTCACGAACGCGTGGCGCGGCCGATCATCGACAACGGCGAATTCAACCACGGCCTCACGTACTCGGGCCACCCGGTCGCGGCGGCCGTCGCGGTCGCGAACCTGAAGCTGCTGCGCGACGAAGGGATCGTCGAGCGCGTGAGGAACGATATCGGGCCGTATTTCCAGCGCCGGCTGCGCGATGCGCTGGGCGACCATCCGATCGTCGGGGAGATTGCGGGAGCGGGGTTGGTCGCGGGTGTTCAGCTTGCGCGCGACCGGGAGCGGCGCGAGCGGTTCGGTGCGAACGTCGATATCGGCACGATCTGCCGTGACTTCTGCTTCAACGGCAACCTGATCATGCGTGCGACCGGTGACCGGATGCTGCTGTCGCCGCCGCTCGTGATTCGCGAGGCGGAGGTCGACGAGATCGTCGACAAGGCGAAGCGCGCGTTCGATGCGACGGCGGAGCGGGTGGGGCAATCCGCATGAGCCGTCATGGCACGTGCCGCGATTACACGTGGTCGTAGCGCTGCAGATCGAATTCGACGATGCGCTCGACGCAATCCGCGATGGATGTCGTTCCGGTCTCGAGGACGAGATCGGCGCAGACGGGTGCTTCGTATGGATCGGAGATGCCGGTGAACTGGCGTGTCTGGCCGGTCATCGCCTTTGCGTAGAGGCGCTTCGGATCCCGCGCGGCGCACGTCTCGATGTCGGTCTGCAGGTAGATTTCCACGAATCGCTCGCTGCCGATGATGTCACGTGCGAGTTGCCGGTCCGCCGCGTAGGGAGAGATCAGCGCAACGATCGCCGTGATGCCCTGGGTGTTCAGCAGCTTCGCTATTTCGGCCGTGCGTCGACAGTTTTCCGCGCGGTCTTCGCGTTTGAAGCCGAGATCGGGTGACACTCCTGCACGAAGTTCGTCGCCGTCGAGAACGCAGACGGGGATCTGGTGTTCGCGAAAGTGGGCAGCGACCTCGCGCGAAAGGGTGGATTTGCCGGCGCCACTCAGGCCGGTTAGCCACAAGGTATGTGATGTGGACAGTGTCATGGCTTCGTCGGAACGGTGCGCACGGGTCACGCCATGCGTGATCCTGACTGGAATGGGGGCCGCGCTGCCTCGGCCGGCCGTTGTTGTGGGTTGATTCTATTCAGCCAATAGCAAGCAGATGTGACGAATTAGTTACCGCGCATTACGAATATCCGGTCGCCATGGGGCGGGGCGTGCGTTACGGTGTCGAGTGCTTGAGATGTCGGGGGAAGTATGCGGGGGCGATGCATGCCGCCCGGCGCGGAGTCGGGCGAATCGGCAACGGGATGATGCATCACCAAAACGAAAAGGCCCTGCGTCGTGAGACGCAGGGCCTTGAATTCTTTGGTGGGCGGTACTGGGATCGAACCAGTGACCCCTGCCGTGTGAAGGCAGTGCTCTACCGCTGAGCTAACCGCCCAAAGAAGCTGAAATTATGTCAGGGCTTTGAGGGTCTGTAAAGTACTTTCTGCAAATATTTTTCAGATACCCGCTCATACCTGCCAACCGGCCGTTCGCTCAGCCCGCGAGCGCGGGCAGTGCGTCGATCGACGCGCGCACGTAATCCGCGAAGCGCAGCGCAACCGGCTCGGTGGTGCCGCAACGTTTCAGCGCGAGCGTGCGCGATTCGAGCGACGCATCCTTCAGCGGCCGGAACGCGAGCCGCTCGCTCTTTACCTGCTGCAGCACGCGCGGCACGAGCGCGATCCCCATCCCGAACTCGATCATCGACAGGATCGTCTGCCACAGCCGTGCCTCATGGCGGATCAGCGGGCTGAAGCCGGCATTCACGCACTGCGCGATGATCAGGTCGTGATAGTGCGGCGCCGCTTCGCGCGGGAACAGGATGAACGGTTCCGCGGCCAGCGCGGCGAGCGCGACCTGCCTGCGCTGCGCGAGCGGATGCGCGGCCGGCAGGCAGCACACGAACGGTTCCGCATAGACGGGCGTCGATTCGACCTCGGGCGGGAAGTGGCCCCAGTGCGCGTAGCCGAGATCGATCTGGCCGCGCTGGATCGCCTGCACCTGCGCCTGCGTGTTCATTTCGCTCAGCACGATCTCGACGCCAGGATAGTCGGCTTCGAAGCGCCGCACCGCATCGGGCAGCCCGCGATACAGCATCGAATGGACGAAGCCGATCCGCAGCCGGCCCGCGAGCCCCGACGCGGAGCGCACCGTCAGGCGTTCGGCCTCGGCCGCCTGCAGCAGCAGCCGGCGTGCTTCGCCGAGCAGTACCTCGCCCGCGTTGGTCAGCACGACGGTCTTGTTGGTGCGCGAGAACAACTGTACGCCGAGCGCGTCCTCGAACTTGCGGATGTCGAAGCTCAGCGCCGGCTGCGAGATGAACAGGCGCTTCGCCGCGCGTCCGAAATGCAGCTCCTCGGCGACCGCCACGAAGTAGCGCAACTGCCTCAGTTCCATCGTGTCTCCTCGCGGCGTCGGCATCGATAAGCGATATCTATCGTACCGGATAAATCCTGTATTGGACGCTTATCGATCGCACGCCTACGCTCTGCGGAAGGCTTTGCACGGGACTGGGCGGGCGCCGCGGCGCCCCGTACAGCCGACGTGCAGGCATTCCAGGAGACGCACGCATGAACGACACAGCTCGCACGCCGGACACCGGCGCAGCCAATATCCCCGACAGCCGGGGCATCAATTTCTTCACCGTCGATCCCGATCTTGGCGCGTTGCTGAAGCTGCATCTCGGCGATGCCCGCTATGCCGAGCTCGAGCCGCAACTGCGCGCGCTCGGCGCACGCGTGTCGGGCGAACTCGACGAATGGGCGTCGCGCGCGGACAAGCACCCGCCCGTGCTCGAGCATCGCAACCGGCGCGGTGAGGCCGTGCAGCGGATCGACAAGGATCCTGCGTATGTCGCGCTCGAACGCGTCGCGTATGCCGAGCTCGGGCTCGCGTCGCTGAGCCACGGGGCCGAATCGGTGCCGCCGCTCGTCAAGTACGCGCTGACGTTCCTGTTCGTGCAGGCGGAATTCGGGCTGTGCTGCCCGGTCAGCATGACCGATTCGCTGACGCGCACGCTGCGTCGTTTCGGCGATCCGGCGCTCGTCGCGCGTTACCTGCCGATGCTTGCGTCACGCGATTTCGACACGCTGTACCAGGGCGCGATGTTCATGACCGAGCAGGCGGCGGGTTCCGACGTCGGCCGGATCACGACGCGGGCGACGCGCGAGTCCGGCGCGCACGGCGAGACCATCTGGCGCCTGACCGGCGACAAGTGGTTCTGCTCGAACGCGGATGCCGAGCTCGCGATGGTGCTCGCGCGGCCCGACGGCGCGCCGGACGGCATCAAGGGCCTTGCGCTGTTCCTGCTGCCGAAGACGCTGCCGGACGGCACGCGCAACCGCTACCGGATCGTGCGCCTGAAGGACAAGCTCGGCAGCCGTTCGATGGCGAGCGGCGAGATCGCGCTCGAAGGCGCGCAGGCGTACCTGATCGGCGAGATCGGCCGCGGCTTTCACCAGATGGCCGACATGATCAACATGTCGCGGCTGTCGAACGGCGTGCGCGCGGCGGGGCTGATGCGGCGCGCGCTGAACGAGGCGCTGCACGTTGCCGCGCACCGCGAGGCCTTCGGCCGCAAGCTGATCGAGATGCCGCTGATGCAGCGCCAGTTGCTGAAGATGCTGCTGCCGGCCGAGGCCGCGCGCGCGATGTTCATGCAGATCGCGCTGCTGCTGCCGCAGGCCGATGCGGGCGACGAGCAGGCCGCGCGCTGCGTGCGGATCCTGACGCCGCTGATCAAGTTCCGCGCGTGCCGCGATGCGCGGCGCGTGACGGGCGACGCGATGGAAGTGCGCGGCGGCACCGGCTACATCGAGGAGTGGAGCGATGCGCGCATCGTGCGCGATGCGCATCTCGGCTCGATCTGGGAAGGCACGAGCAACATCGTCGCGCTCGACGTCGCGCGGGCCGCGCAGCGCGAGCACGCGCTCGATGCGCTGCGCGCGTTCCTCGGCGACCGCCTCGGCGCGGCGCCGCTGCCCGATGCGAGCCGCGCGGCGCTGCGGCGCGTTCTCGCGCGCGCCTGCGACGCGCTCGCGCGGGTCGCTGACGAAGGTGACGACGCGCGCGTGCGGCAGGCCGCGTCCGCGCTGTACTACGCGAGCGCGGCCGTGCTGATGGCGTGCGAGGGCGTGCGGCTCGCGCCGGATTTCCGGCGGCTCGCGCTCGCGCATCTGGTCGTGCGCCACAAGCTGCTGCCGGTCGATCCGCTCGCGCCGTCGTCGCGCGACGACGAATCGTCCGCGTACGACGCACTGCTGCGCGGCACGCCGATCGCGCTCGATACCGCGCTCGACCTGCTGCCGGAGGTCGAACGATGAGCACGACACGTGGTGCACTGGACGGCCTGAAGGTCGTCGACCTGAGCCGCGTGCTCGGCGGCCCGTACTGCACGCAGGCGCTCGCCGACCACGGGGCGACGGTGGTCAAGATCGAGCCGCCGGACGGCGACGAGACGCGCGGCTGGGGGCCGCCGTTCCTCGGCGATACCGCGTGGTATTTCATGGGCGTGAACCGCAACAAGGAAGGGCTCGCGCTCGACCTGTCGCGTGACGAGGGGCGTGCGATCCTGTGGCGGCTGCTTGAAGAGGCCGACGTGCTCGTCGAGAACTTCAAGCCCGGCACGCTCGCGCGCTGGGGGATGGACTACGCGCGCGACCTGCAGCCGCGCTTCCCGCGCCTGATCCACTGCGCGGTGACGGGTTTCGGCGAAGGCGGCCCGCTCGGCGGGCTGCCCGGCTACGACGCGGTGATCCAGGCGATGGCGGGGCTGATGAGCGTCAACGGTGAGCGCGACGGCGATGCGACACGCATCGGTCTGCCGATCGTCGACATGGTCACGGGCCTCAACGCGTTGGCCGGCGTCCTGCTGGCGCTCGCCGAACGCGAGAAGAGCGGGCAGGGGCAGTCGATCGACATCGCGCTGTACGACTGCGGCGTGTCGCTGCTGCATCCGCACCTGCCGAACTTCTTCGGTTCCGGGCGCGTGCCGGCGCGCAGCGGCAACGCACATCCGAACATCGCGCCGTACGACAGCTATCGCACCGCGACCGTGCCGATCTTCCTCGCGATCGGCAACGACCGGCAATTCGCGCGGCTCGTCGCGCATCTCGGCGTGCCGGCGCTCGCGGGCGATCCGCGTTTCGTCGACAACCGCAGCCGCTGCGCACACCGTCCCGAGCTGAAGGCCGAACTGGAAGCACGGCTCGCCGCGCACGCCTGCGAGCCGCTCGCGCGCGACCTGATGGCCACTGGCGTGCCGTGCGGGCCGGTGCGAACGGTCGCCGACGTCGCGCACGATCCGCATGCGCTGCACCGGAACCTGTTCGTCGAAATCGGCGCGTATCGCGGCACGGCGTCGCCGGTGAAGCTGTCGCGCACGCCGGCCACCTATCGTTCGCCGCCGCCCGCACTCGGCGGCGATACGCGCGCGGTGCTCGAGCGCCTCGGCGTCGATCCCGCACTCCAGCAGCAACTGCTCGACGCCGGCGTGCTGAAGATCGCACCCGACCAGACGTGACCGACCGACGCGCGCGCTGGTGAGCATGGCCGGCCGACGAAACGGAACGTCAAGCAACGCAACGTCAAGCAACGCCGCCGGCCGGCGGCGCGATGCCGGCCACCCGGGAAAGGCGCGCGACAGTCGCGCCCCCGACACACCAACATGGAGACATCGATGAGCCGTCAGCCATCCCCGACCGCCGCGCCGCAACTGCGGCCCGGCCGCGCCGCCTTCGCGGCATTCGTCGGCACCACGATCGAGTGGTACGACTTCTACATCTACGGCACGGCCGCTGCGCTCGTGTTCGGCAAGGTGTTCTTTGCGAGCACGATGGATCCCGGCGTCGCGACGCTGCTGGCGTTCGTCACGTTCTGGGCCGGCTTCGCCGCGCGGCCGCTCGGCGGCATCGTGTTCGGGCATCTCGGCGACCGCGTCGGCCGCAAGACCGCGCTCGTGATCACGCTGGTGATGATGGGGCTGGCGACGACCGGCATCGGCCTGTTGCCCGGCTATGCGCAGATCGGCGTCTGGGCGCCGGCCGGCCTCGTCGTGCTGCGCGTGCTGCAGGGGATCGCGGTCGGCGGCGAGTGGGGCGGCGCGGTGCTGATCGCGAGCGAGAACGCGCCGAAGCATCGCAGCATCCTGTATGCGGCGTTCGCGCAGCAGGGCTCGCCCACCGGCAACCTGCTGGCCACGGCCGCGTTCTTCACGCTGAGCGCGCTGCCCACCCCGTCGTTCCTGATGTGGGGCTGGCGCATTCCGTTCCTGCTGTCGGCCGTGCTCGTGATCATCGGCATGGTGATCCGGCTGAAGCTCGAGGAGTCGGCCGACATGCAGCGCGTGCTCGCGCGCAAGCGCACCGTGAAGCTGCCGCTGCGCGACGTCGTGCGCGATCACTGGGTCGTCGTGCTGCTCGCGGCCGGCACGCTGCCGGTGATCAACGTCACGTACTTCCGCAGCACGTTCGCGCTGTCGTGGGCGACCAAGGAGCTCGGTTACGCGCAGGGCGCGTTCCTCGGCATCCTGTCGATCTCGCTCGTCGTGCAATTCCTGATGCAGCCGGTCGGCGCGTGGTTCGTGTCGAAGGTCGACATGCGCCGCGCGATGTGCTGGATCCTGATTCCGGAAATCGTGCTGATGCCCGTGATGTTCCATGCGCTCGCGACGCGCTCGTACTGGGTGGCCGTCGCGGGCATGTGCATCTCGACGATTCCGTCGGCGATGTTTTATGGCGCGGTCGGCGGCGTGCTCGCGCGCGTGTTTCCGGCGAACATCCGCTACACGGGCCTGTCGCTCGCGTACCAATTGAGCGCGCTCGTCGTCGGCGGCGGCACGCCGGTGCTCGCGCAGGCGATCCTCAATGCGACCGGCAGCATCGTCGGCGTCGCGGTGGCATCGGGGCTTTACGCGCTCGTGTCGCTCGTGTGCATGCTGGCGCTGCTGAATCGCACCGGGTATCGCGCGGACGAACTGTCGACGGCCGAACGCAGCGACGCGGCCGAATGGGGTTCGGAAGGTGCCGCCGCCGACACCCCGGCCGGTGCGGTTCCGCCGCCGGACGATCGCGGCACGCTGAAGCCGGTGGGTTGAATCGGGCGGTGCGACCGGGCGGCCCGGCAGTATCGAGTGCACCGGCCGTGTCGCATCGCATCGGTTCGGATGCGCCAAAAGCAAACGGCACCGTGCGATGACACGGTGCCGTTTGTCGTTTTCCGCGAGGCGACCGGCGCGGCCGGCCGTCGCGAATGATGCCGGTCAGCCTTCCGTCGGCGGCACGTAGCCGGACGCCTGGTCCGCGCCGTCGCCGAAGAAGTACTTTTCGGTCTGCTTCATCAGGTACTGGCGCGCACGCGGGTCGGCCATGTTCAGGCGGTTTTCATTGATCAGCATCGTCTGCTGCTTGAGCCAGCCTTGCCACGCTTCCTTCGAGACGCTCTCGTAAATGCGCTTGCCGAGTTCGCCCGGCAGCGGCGGGAAATCGAGGCCTTCGGCTTCCTTGCCGAGCTTCGCGCATTGGATCATTCGAGCCATCGTGTACTTCTCCTGTAATCGGACTGGGGGAGGGCAGTCGTGCCTGCGCTCAGAGCTGTTTCATCAGCACGAGCGACTTGCGCTGCCAGTTATAGAGTTTGCGGCGGTCTTCCGGCAGGTCGTCGACGCTGACCTTGACGAAGCCGCGCTTGAGGAACCAGTGCTCGGTGCGCGTCGTGAGCACGAAGATATGCGTGAGGCCGCGTGCGCGGGCACGCTGCTCGATGCGCTTGAGCAGGCGTTCGCCGTCGCCCGAGCCCTGCGCTTCCGGCGCGACCGTCAGGCACGCCATCTCGCCGATCTTCTCCTGCTGGTACGGATACAGCGCCGCGCAGCCGAACAGCACGCCATCGTGCTCGATCACCGAGAAGTGGTCGATGTCGCGTTCGATCTGGTGGCGGCCGCGCCGCACCAGCGTGCCGTCCGACTCGAGCGGTTCGATCAGCGACAGGATGCCGCCGACGTCGTCCGGCGTCGCTTCGCGCAGGCTTTCGAGGTTCTCGTACGAGATCATCGTGCCGACGCCGTCGTGCAGGAACAGCTCGAGCAGCATGCTGCCGTCGAGCGATTGCGGAATCAGGTGGGCCCGGGTCACGCCGCCGCGGCACGCACGGATCGAGTGCTTCAGGAAGAACGCGTCGTCGCCCTGGACGTTGCCGGAATCGAGCAGCTCGGCCGCCGCGTCGAGCGACATTTCACGCACCAGCTCGCCTTCGTCGTCGACGATGCCGGGCGCTTCGGTCAGGAAGATGATCTTGTCGGCGCGCAGCGCGATCGCGGCGGCCGACGCGACATCTTCCATCGACAGGTTGAACGCTTCGCCGGTCGGCGAGAAGCCGAGCGGCGACAGCAGCACGAGCTTGCGGCTCGCGAGCGAATGACGGATCGATTCGGCGTCGATCTTGCGCACGATGCCCGTATGCGCGAAATCGACCCCGTCGAGAATCCCCACCGGCCGCGCGGTCACGAAGTTGCCCGACACGACGCTGATGTGCGCGTGCGCCATCGGCGAGTTCGGCAGACCCTGGCTGATCGCGGCCTCGATGTCGAGACGCACTTCCCCGGCCGCTTCCTTCGCGGATTCGAGCGCGCGCGCATCGGTGATGCGCAGCCCGTGCGAAAACTCGGATTCGACACCGTGCAGGCTCAGCTGCTCCTCGACCTGCGGGCGCGAGCCGTGCACCAGCACGATCTGGATACCCATCGCCTGCAGCAGCGCGATGTCGGACACGAGCGCGTTCAGCAGCCCCTGCTGCACCACCTCGCCGCCGAACCCCACGACGAACGTGCTGTTGCGGAACTTGTGGATATAGGGCGCGACGGAGCGCATCCAGTCGACGAACTGCGCGTGACTGGCGGCCGAGTCGTCGGCAACCGGCGGCGTCGTGGCGCCGGTCTGGGCGGGAGGGAGGTCGGTTTGGGAATTCATGGGCGGGATTATAATGCGCCCCCATGTCGAATGTACCTAAAAGTCCCGCGCCGACGCGGGCCAAAGCGCCGTCGGCCCGGCACCCGGATGGTGCGGCCGACGCACGCCAGCAGCAGGGCCAGCCGCCGCGCCGGCCGCAGGAACAGCAGGCGGGCAAACCGGCACACGCGCCGCGCGGGCCGCGTGGCGACGCATCGCGCGACGCGCGCCAGCCGGCCGCGAAGGATGCGTCCGCTGTGACGGGCGAGCGCACGCCGCGCCGCGAGCGTCCGCCGCGCGCGGTCGTCGCACCGAATCCCGTCCCGCCGATCACGTATCCCGAAAGCCTGCCCGTGTCGGGCAAGCGCGACGAAATCGCGCGCGCGATCGCCGGTCATCAGGTTGTCATCGTCTGCGGCGAAACCGGCTCGGGCAAGACCACGCAGTTGCCGAAGATCTGTCTCGATCTCGGCCGCGGCCTCGGCGCCGGCGGCACGGGCCTGATCGGCCATACGCAGCCGCGCCGCCTCGCCGCGTCGTCCACCGGCCGCCGGATCGCCGAGGAACTCGGCACGCCGTTCGGCGAAGTGGTCGGCTACAAGGTGCGCTTTACCGACAATCTCGCGCCGGGCGCGTCCGTGAAGCTGATGACGGACGGGATCCTGCTCGCCGAGACGCAGACCGATCCGTTGCTGAAGGCGTACGACACGCTGATCATCGACGAGGCGCACGAGCGCAGCCTGAACATCGACTTCCTGCTCGGCTACCTGAAGGAAATCCTGCCGAGGCGGCCGGACCTGAAGCTGATCGTCACGTCCGCGACGATCGATGCCGATCGCTTCGCGCGCCATTTCGGCACCGACGCGCATCCCGCGCCCGTGATCGAGGTGAGCGGGCGGCTGTATCCGGTCGAGATGCGCTACCGGCCGGTGGCCGAGGATCGCCCGGCCGTGAAGCACGCCGAAGGCACGGCCGGCCGCGACCGCGTGAAGACCGCGCGCGAAGCCGAGCGCGATCTGATGGACGCGATCGTCGACGCGGTCGACGAGCTGTGCCGCGAAGGCCCCGGCGACGTGCTGGTGTTCCTGCCCGGCGAGCGCGAGATCCGCGAAGCGGCCGAGGCGCTGCGCAAGCACCATCCGCCGCACACCGAGATCCTGCCGCTGTTCGCGCGGCTCTCGGCGGCCGACCAGGACAAGGTGTTCAAGGCGTCGAACGCGCGCCGGATCGTGCTCGCGACCAACGTGGCTGAAACCTCGCTGACGGTGCCGGGCATCCGCTACGTCGTCGATACGGGCCTCGCACGCGTGAAGCGCTATTCGTACCGGAACAAGGTCGAGCAGTTGCAGGTCGAGTCGATCTCGCAAGCGGCCGCGAACCAGCGCGCGGGCCGTTGCGGCCGCGTGGCCGACGGTGTCTGCATCCGCTTGTACGAGGAAAGCGATTACCACGCGCGCGCGCGCTTCACCGACCCGGAAATCCTGCGCTCGTCGCTCGCGTCGGTGATCCTGCGGATGAAGTCGCTGCATCTCACCGCGATCGAATCGTTCCCGTTCCTCGAGCCGCCGCCCGGCCGCGCGATCGCGGACGGCTACCAGTTGCTCAACGAACTCGGCGCGGTCGACGACGACAACGCGCTGACGCCGCTCGGCCGCGAACTCGCGCGGCTGCCGCTCGACCCGCGCGTCGGCCGGATGATTCTTGCCGCGCGCGACCAGCAGTCGCTGCGCGAAGTGCTGATCATCGCGAGCGCGCTGTCCGTGCAGGATCCGCGCGACCGTCCGATCGAAGCGCAGGAGCAGGCCGACCAGGCGCACCGCCGGTTCGCCGACGAGCGTTCCGAGTTCCTGCAGTGGCTGAAGATGTGGGCGTGGTTCGAGGAGGCCGTCGCGCACAAGAAGTCGAACCGCCAACTGGTCGACGCGTGCCGGCAGAACTTCCTGTCGCACCTGCGGCTGCGCGAGTGGCGCGACGTCCATTCGCAGCTGCTGACCGTCGTGCGCGAGCACGGCTGGCGACTGAACGAAGTCGAGGCGACCTACGAGCAGGTCCATCTGGCCCTGTTGACGGGCCTGCTCGGCAACCTCGGCCTGAAGGCCGACGACGATCCGCACTATCTCGGCGCGCGCGGGATCAAGTTCTACCTGTGGCCGGGCTCCGCGCTCGCGAAGAAGGCCGGCCGCTGGGTGATGGCCGCCGAGCTCGTCGAGACGAGCCGGCTGTACGCACGCTGCCTTGCGAAGATCGAGCCCGAATGGGTCGAGAAGATCGGCGCGCATTTGCTGAAGAAATCGCTGTCGGAGCCGCACTGGGAAAAGCGCCCGGCGCAGGTCAGCGCGTATGAGCGCGCGACGCTGTACGGGCTGCCGATCTACCACCGCCGGCGCGTCGCGTTCGGCAAGCAGGATCCGTCGCGCGCACGCGAGTTGTTCATCCGCGGCGCGCTGGTCGAGGGCGAATTCGACACGAAGCTCGCGTTCTTCGCGCACAACCGCAAGCTGCTCGCCGACATCGAGCAGCTCGAGCACAAGTCGCGCCGGCAGGACGTGCTGGTCGACGACGAGCTGATCTACGCGTACTACGACCAGGCGATTCCGGAAGGGATTCACACGGGCGCCGCGTTCGAGCGCTGGTATCGCGACGAGGTGAAGAAGAGCGGCCAGCCCGAGGACAAGCTGCGGCTGCTGTACCTGTCGCGCGACGACCTGATGCGCCACGAGGCGGCCGGCGTGACGACCGAGCTGTTCCCGAAGCGCGCGACGATGGCCGGCGTCGAGATGGCCCTCACGTATCACTTCGAGCCCGGCACGCCGCGCGACGGCGTGACGCTCGCGGTGCCGCTGTATGCGCTGAACCAGGTCGACGCGCGCCGCTGCGAGTGGCTCGTGCCCGGGATGCTGAAGGAAAAGGTGCAGTTGCTGCTGAAGTCGCTACCGCAGAAGCTGCGCCGGCATTGCGTGCCGCTGCCCGAGTACGCGGCCGGTTTCGTCGAACGGATGGGCCGCGAGCGCTTCGGCGCGGGCGGGCTCGTCGAGGCGCTGATCGCCGACGTGCGGGGTGAAACGCAAATCGCGATGAAGGCGGCCGACTTCAAGCTGGAAACGCTGCCCGCGCACCTGTTCATGAACTTCAAGGTGATCGACGAGCACGGCCGCCAGCTCGCGATGGGGCGCAATCTCGCGCAGCTGCGCCAGGAGCTGGGCGCGCAGGCGCAGCAGCAGTTCCAGAAGATCGCGGCGGCGTCGACGATCGCCGCGGGCGGCGATGCCGACGGCGGCGAGCCGATCGGCCAGGCGCCGGCCACGGCAGCGACGACGGGTGCCGCCGGTCGCCACGCGAAGGCCGGCAAGGGTGCGGCGCCGCAGACGGCCGCGCCGGCGGAGGCCGGTGCGACCGCGCTGTACGTGAACCTGACGACGTGGAATTTCGGCAAGTTGCCCGAACTGCTGGAGATCCGCCGGCGAGGCCAGACGCTGTACGGCTACCCGGCGCTGGTCGATCGCGGCACGCATTGCGACGTCGAGGTGTTCGATTCGCCGGAGGAGGCCGCGCGCATCCACCGGGCCGGCCTGCGACGGCTGTTCGCGCTGCAGCTGAAGGAGCCGATCAAGTTCCTCGAGAAGAACCTGCCGGGCCTGCGCGAGATGGCGATGCAGTACATGTCGCTCGGCACGCAGGACGAGCTGCGCGACCAGCTGATCGACACGGCGCTCGACCGCGCGTGCCTGCAGGATCCGCTGCCCGACGACGACGCGAGCTTCCACGCACGCCGCGACGAGGGCCGGAGCCGCCTGAACCTGCTCGCGCAGGAAATCGCGCGGCTGGTCGGGCAGATCCTGGCCGAATACGCGGGGCTCGTGAAGAAGCTCGCGCAGGCGAAGCCGTTCGCGCAGGCGCATGCGGACCTGCAGCAGCAGCTCGGCGCGCTGGTCGGCAAGCGTTTCGTGATCGATACGCCGTACGCCCAACTGGCGCACTTCCCGCGCTACCTGAAGGGCATCGCGCTGCGGATCGACAAGCTGAAAGCCGATCCGGCGCGCGACGCAAAGCAGTCGGCCGACCTGTTGCCGCTCGCGCAGCAGTACCAGCGCGCGGTGTCGCAGCGCGGCGGCGTCGCCGATGCGCGGCTCGCGGAATTCCGCTGGCTGCTCGAGGAACTGCGGATTTCGCTGTTCGCGCAGGAACTGCGCACGCCGATGCCTGTCTCTGTCAAGCGTCTGCACAAGGTCTGGGAGTCGATGCAGCGCTAGCGCAACATCGGTTTCCCGGGCCGGCACCGGCGGCCGGCCCCGGCCGGCCGCGCGGCGCCTGCCGCGCGGGCCGACCGGGCCGCCGCCGCGTGCGTCGAAGTGGCGCAATGCCGGCTTCGGTCAACCGGCCGGCCCGGTTGAACGTTTTACAATGACGGTTGTTCCTCGACGTGAGTCTTCATGCGCACTTTCCTTTCCCTCGGCCGCACACTCGCGCTGGCCGCCGCCGTGCTGGCGCCCGCCGCCCACGCGAATAACGTGATCATCCTCAATTCGGCCGAAGCGACGCTGTCCCTGATTGACCAGCAGACCCGCCAGGTCGTCGCCACGATGCCGACCGGCAAGGAACCGCACCACTTGATGGCGACGCCCGACAATTCGTCGCTGATCGTTGCAAATTCGGTCTCGAACAGCCTGATGTTCCTCGATCCGAAGACGGGCAAGCTGCAGCGCACCGTCGAAGGGATCGACGATCCTTACCAGCTCGGCTTCTCGCCCGACCGCAAGTGGTTCGCGGCCGCCGGCCTGCGCCTCGACCGCGTCGACATCTACGGCTACGACGGCCGCGACCTGAAGCTCGTGAAGCGCGTGCCGCTCGAGGTGATGCCGAGCCACCTCGCGTTCACGAAGGACAGCAAGACGCTGCTCGTGTCGCTGCAGGTTTCCGGCGAGATCGCGGCGATCGACCTGCCGACGCAGACGGTCAAGTGGAAGATGAAGGTCGGCAAGGTGCCGGCCGGCCTGTGGCTCACGCCGGACGACAAGTACCTGCTCGTCGGGATGACCGGCGCGGATTACGTCGCGGTGGTCGACTGGCGCAACCAGAAGGTCGTCAAGCAGATCTACACCGGCAAGGGCGCGCACAACTTCCGCTCGCTCGCCGACGGCACGCACGTCGCGGTCACGAACCGGGTCGCGAACACGATCAGCATCATCGACGAGAACACGCTCACCAACGTCGGCGACATCACCGGCCTGCTGCCGGGCCCGGACGACATGGAGCTGTCCGCCGACAAGAAGACGCTGTGGGTGACGTTCCGCTTCGCGAAGAAGGTCGGGATCATCGACCTGGCGTCGCGCAAGCTGGTGCAGACGATCGCCGTCGGCCGCTCGCCGCACGGCATCTATTTCTACGATCGCGCGCCGTGGCGCGCCGCGAACGGCGCGTGACGGGCAGGGGAGAACGATGCTGCACCTGATCGATGCATTCGTCTCGGACATCCAGACCTGGCTGTACGTCGACGTCGTGCAGCCGCTCCTCTTCAAGTTCAACCTGATGGACTATGACGAGGACACCTACGACGCGCTGTACTGGGTGATCGTCGGGGCGCTGCAGATGGTGCTGATGTTCGTGCTGCTGCGCCCGCTCGAGGCGCTGCTGCCCGTCGAGCGCTGGACGAACCGCCGGGCCGTGCGGGTCGACGTGATCTACACGGCGATCGCGAAGCTCGGCATCTACTCGCTGTTCTTCTTCTTCGCGCTGCAGCCGCTGTTCGACAACTTCCAGGCGTGGCTGCGCCTGCATGGCGTGGCGAACCTGAACCTCGACTACCTGTGGCCGGGCGTGACCTCGAAGCCGATCGTCACGTTCGCGATCTATCTCGTCGTGCTCGATTTCGCCGGCTACTGGTATCACCGCTGGCAGCACAAGTTCGGCATCTGGTGGGAGCTGCACGCCGTGCATCACAGCCAGCGCCAGATGTCGCTGTGGTGCGACGACCGCAACCACGTGCTCGACGACGTGATCCAGTCGTGCTTCTTCGCGGCGATCGCGCTCGTGATCGGCGTGACGCCGTCGCAGTTCGTCGTGCTGACCGCGTTCACGAACTTCATGCAGAGCATTCAGCACACGAATGCGCGGCTGTCGTTCGGCTGGCTCGGCGAGCGCCTGTTCGTGAGCCCGATCTTCCATCGCCGCCACCACGCGGTCGGCTATGGCCACGAAGGCACGAAGTACGGCTGCAACTTCGGCGTGCTGTTCCCGTGGTGGGACATGATGTTCGGCACCGCGTCGTGGAACCGCACGGTCGAGCCGACCGGCATCCGCGACCAGGTCGAGGGCGTGTCCTACGGCGAAGGCTTCTGGGCGCAGCACGGCCTCGCGTTCGTGCGGATCTTCCGGCGCCTGTTCCCCGCCAAGCGCGGCGCGGCATCGGCCTGACCCGGCCATTCCCACGTTGAGCGGCTCTCCCACGCGGCCCGCATGTGCTTTGGCGCATGCGGGCCGCGTGGTTTATCCTTTCCCCGTTTTTCTCCGTCGATACAGGCTCGCATGAACGACTTGCTGCGTTCCTTCGTCCGCGCATTGGCGAGCGCACTGCATCCGCGCATGCTGTGGCTCACCCTGATGCCGTTTCTCGTCTCGGCCGTCCTGTGGGGCGTCGTGCTGTGGTTCTCGTGGCAGTCGCTGCTGGACCTCGCACGCGGCGCGCTCGACGGCTTCGTGCTGACGGCCATGCTGTACCGTGCGTTCGACGCGATCGGCATGTCGCAGCTGCATGCGGTCGTCGCGCCGTTCGTGGTCGTGTCGCTCGCGATTCCGCTGATCGTGCTGACCGTGCTGCTGCTGATCGCGACGATTTCGATGCCGGTCGTGATCAAGCACCTCGCGAACCGGCAGTTCGCGGCGCTCGAGGCGAAGCGGGGCGGCACCTTCCTCGGCAGCGTGTTCAATTCGCTGGGGGCGGCACTGGCCGGCGTCGTCGTGCTGGTCGTCACGATCCCGCTGTGGCTGATTCCGCCGTTCTTCGCGCTGCTGCCGCCGGTGATCTGGGGCTGGCTCACCTACCGCGTGATGACCTACGACGCGCTCGCGCTGCACGCGAGCCGCGACGAGCGCCGGGCGCTCGTGCGGCGGCACCGCTGGCCGCTGATCGGCATCGGCGTCGCGACCGGGCTGCTCGGCACCGTGCCGACCTTCGTATGGGTATCGTCGGTCTGGATGATGGTGCTGTTCCCGTTCGTCGCGGCGGCCATGATCTGGGTTTACGCTTTCATCCTCGTCTTCTCGGCGCTGTGGTTCGGGCACTATTGCCTGCGCGCGCTGGAGGACTTGCGTGCGAGTTCGCGCGCCACCGCAATCGACATGGGGCAGGCATGAGCATCGGCATCATCATCATCGGCGACGAAATCCTTTCGGGCCGCCGGCAGGACAAGCATCTGGCGAAGGTCATCGAGCTGCTCGGCGCGCGCGGCCTCACGCTCGACTGGGCCGAATACGTCGGCGACGATCCGGCGCGCATCACGGCGACCCTCGCCCGCGCGATCGCGTCGGGCGACATCGTGTTCTCGACGGGCGGCATCGGCGCGACGCCGGACGACCACACGCGCCAGTGCGCGGCCGCCGCGCTCGGCGCGCCGCTCGAGCTGCATCCGGAAGCGAAGGTGCTGATTTCCGAGCGGATCCGCGAAACGCACACCGATCCGGCCAAGCCGGTCGATTTCGAGTCGCCGGAGAACCAGCACCGTTTCAACATGGGCGTGTTCCCGGTGGGCGCGACGATCATCCCGAACGGCTACAACCGGATTCCCGGCTTCTCGGTCGGCGACCTGCACTTCGTGCCGGGCTTTCCGGTGATGGCGTGGCCGATGATCGAATGGGTGCTCGACACGAAGTACGCGCACCTGCATCACGCGACGCCGCACGCGGAGCGCTCGCTGTACGTGTTCGAACTGCCGGAATCGACACTCACGCCGCTGATGGAGCGCATCGAGCGCGATTTCCCGGGCGTGCGCGTGTTCAGCCTGCCGAGCGTCGGCGATGCGGAGCGCGGCGGGATCTACGCGCGCCGTCACATCGACCTCGGCGTGAAGGGCGAGCCGGAAGCGGTCGCGGCCGCGTACGTGAAGCTGCGTGAAGGCGTGCACCTGCTCGGCGGCGACGTCGTCGAACCCGATACGCCGCGCGCCTGAGCGGCCTCTCGACCCGGCACGCAAAAACCACGGGCCGCGCAACGCGGCCCGTCATCGGCATGTCATCGCCCGGCTCGACGATGGGGTCGTCGCAACCGGCGGGAGCGGCGTGCCGTCAGGCGCCGATCCACGGCAGTTTCCGGAAGCACCAGCCTTCGACCGTCTTGCGGTGGCCTTCGGCGTCCTTCGCGCCCTCGAAGCCTTCGAGCAGGTCGAAGGCCTTCGTGAAGCCGGCCTGCGTGGAGGCGATCGCGGCGAGCTTCGAGCGCGCGGCGCTGCGGCACAGGAACAGGATGGGCGTATCGGCCGGGAGGGCCGCCTTCAGCTCGTTGATGAATTCGGCGTTCGGCACGCCGCCCGGGTAGCGCGTCCATTCGAGGTGCAGGTACTGGCCGTCGCCGACGAGCGGGCGGCCGATCCAGTCGAGTTCGGCGCGGGTGCGCACGTCGACGAGGCGCGCCGACGGATCGAGTTGCAGCAGTTCGAAGGCCTCGGCCGGCAGCAGCGCCCCGGCGTAGTTGAGCGCGGCTTGTGCGCGGCGTTCGTCGGCCTTCGCGTAAAGCTGGTCGAGCGTACTCATGGCAGGGAGTCTCCTATCGGTCAAACGAACATTCTAGCGCGGCGTCGCGGCACGGATGTCCGCGTAGGGGGCAGTGCGCGCCCCCACACGCGCTCACCAAAAGAGTGCAGAATGGCGCGCATGCACCAAGTTGATTCGGCGACTAGGGCGCACTGCGATGATTGCACCATGTAGGTGCTTCCGGTTTGAGGGCGGTGCGCGGCGGAGCCCCGGAATTGCGCAGCACAGCCCCGTCGCGACGAGCGCCGGCGCGATTCGCGCCCAGCTCGCGCATAGGTGGCACGGAAGCTGCTTTATAGAATTCGGTCAAATCGGGGCGCGCTGCGCCAAAGCAAGACCCCGGTCAGCTCGATAAACGAGGCGGTTCCCAGTCCGCCGGAATTGTTCAATCAGGAGAAGAGGTTATGAGTAAAACCGTCGCCGACGTCATGCAGCTCGTGAAGGACGAGGACGTCAAGTTTGTCGATTTCCGCTTCACGGATACGCGCGGCAAGGAACAGCACGTGTCGGTGCCGGTTTCGGCGTTTGACGAAGACAAGTTCGAAAGCGGCCATGCATTCGACGGCTCGTCGATCGCGGGCTGGAAGGGCATCGAGGCGTCGGACATGCTGCTCATGCCGGACCCGACCGCTGCCTTCATCGACCCGTTCTATGAAGAGTCGACCCTGGTGCTGACCTGCGACGTGGTCGAGCCGGCCGACGGCAAGGGCTACGAGCGCGATCCGCGTTCGCTCGCGAAGCGCGCGGAAGCGTACCTGAAGAGCACGGGCATCGGCGACACGGCCTACTTCGGTCCGGAACCGGAATTCTTCATTTTCGACTCGGTCCAGTGGAACACGGACATGTCGGGCTGCTTCGTGAAGATCAACTCGGAAGAAGCACCGTGGTCGGCCGGCAAGGAATTCGAAGGCGGCAACACGGGTCACCGTCCGGGCACGAAGGGCGGCTACTTCCCGGTCGCGCCGGTCGACACGTTCCAGGACATGCGTTCGGAAATGTGCCTGCTGCTCGAACAGCTCGGCATCCCGGTCGAAGTGCACCACCACGAAGTGGCGGGCCAGGGCCAGAACGAAATCGGCACGAAGTTCTCGACGCTGGTTCAGCGCGCCGACTGGACGCAATGGTCGAAGTACATCATCCATAACGTCGCGCACTCGTACGGCAAGACGGCAACCTTCATGCCGAAGCCGGTCGTCGGCGACAACGGTTCGGGCATGCACGTTCACCAGTCGATCTGGAAGGACGGCCAGAACCTGTTCGCGGGCAACGGCTACGCCGGCCTGTCGGAACTGGCGCTGTTCTACATCGGCGGCATCATCAAGCACGCCCGTGCCCTGAACGCGATCACGAACCCGACGACGAACTCGTACAAGCGTCTGGTCCCGCACTTCGAAGCACCGGTCAAGCTCGCCTACTCGGCACGCAACCGTTCGGCATCGATCCGCATTCCGCACGTGTCGAACCCGAAGGGCCGCCGTATCGAAACGCGCTTCCCGGATCCGATGGCGAACCCGTACCTGCTGTTCTCGGCACTGATGATGGCCGGCCTCGACGGGATCCAGAACAAGATCCATCCGGGCGAGGCCGCGGACAAGAACCTGTACGACCTGCCGCCGGAAGAGGATGCAAAGATCCCGACCGTCTGCGCGGGCCTCGACCAGGCAATCGAAGCGCTCGACAAGGATCGCGAGTTCCTGACCCGTGGCGGCGTGTTCACGGACGGCATGCTCGACGCGTACCTCGCGCTGAAGGAGCAGGAGCTGGCGAAGTTCCGCATGACGACGCACCCGATCGAGTTCGAGATGTACTACTCGCTCTAATCGGCGATGGCGCTTCGATTCAGCGCCGTCATGCCGGTTCGTTCCCGTCGCGCGGCCTGCGGCGGGAACGGCGGAGTCTGAAAGGGGCGGCGTCGAGCCGTCCCTTTTTTGTTCCGGTGATTTTTCCTTTTCTGGCCCGTTGAGGCGCGACAAGCACGCAGATGGTTCTGAAGAATCTGATCAAGGCGAAAACGGGGCAGCCCGAGCGACTGACGGACGACGAGCGGCTCGCCCGCTCGGGCCTGCTGGCGGGGCTGGAAGCGCTGCCGACGGTCGTGATCGTGCTCGACCGCAAGACGCTGCGGATCGCGTTCGCGAATCCGTCTGCCGAGGCGATGCTCGACATCTCGCGCCGGCAGCTCGCGCAGCGGCCGTGGGGCGAGATTTTTCCGAATGCGAACGAGCTGGCATCGACGATCACCGCGATCGGCGAGGAACGCTTTCACGCGACGCACCTCGATACCGTGCTCGACCGGCCCGGCCGCGAACCGCTGCATGTGCATGCGATCGTCGGCTTTCTCGAGACCGCGCCCGATTTCGTGCTCGTCGAGCTGTTCGAGAACGAGCGGCAGTCGCGCACCGATCGCGAGGAACGGATCCACGACCTGACCGCGGTCAACAAGCAACTGATCCGCAACCTCGCGCACGAGATCAAGAACCCGCTCGGCGGCATTCGCGGCGCAGCCCAGCTGCTCGAATTCGAGCTCGGCGAGCGCGAGCGCGGCGAGTTGCGCGAATACACGCAGGTGATCATCAAGGAGTCCGACCGCCTGCAGACGCTCGTCGACCGGTTGCTGGAGCCGCATCGGCACCCGCACATCGTCGGCGACGTGAACATTCATGAAGTATGCGAACGCGTGCGCGCGGTGATGCTCGCGGAATTCCCGCGCGGGCTCACGATCGAGCGCGACTACGACGTGAGCGTGCCGGACCTGCGCGGCGACAAGGAGCAACTGATCCAGGCGCTGCTCAACATCGTGCGCAACGCCGCGCAGGCGCTGCGCGAACGCATCGCGCAGGGCGACGCGAAGATCGAGCTGCGCACGCGCATCGCGCGCAAGGTGACGATCGCGAAGCGCCTGTACCGGCTGGCACTGGACTTGCACGTGATCGACAACGGGCCCGGCATTCCGGAGGAAATCCGCGACCGGATCTTCTACCCGCTCGTGTCCGGGCGCGACGACGGCAGCGGCCTCGGCCTCACGCTCGCGCAGACGTTCGTGCAGCAGCATGACGGGATGATCGAGGTCGAAAGCCGGCCCGGACGTACCGAATTTCAGATCCTGCTGCCGCTCGACCATTGAGCGGCGGCATGGCGATTCACCGGATTTACCCATATCTGACCGACCTATGAAGCCGATCTGGATAGTAGACGACGACCAATCGATCCGCTGGGTGCTCGAAAAGGCGCTCGCCCGGGACAGCTTCGCGACGAAGAGTTTCGCGAACGTGCGTGACGCGCTGGCCGCGCTCGACCACGAGACCCCGCAGGTGCTCGTATCCGACATCCGGATGCCGGGCGGCTCGGGCCTCGAGTTGCTGCAGGCGATGCACGAGCGCCTGCCGGGCCTGCCCGTCATCATCATGACGGCGTTCTCCGATCTCGACAGCGCCGTCGCGGCGTTCCAGGGCGGCGCGTTCGAATATCTCGCGAAGCCGTTCGACGTCGACAAGGCGGTCGAACTGATTCGCCGCGCGGTGGAAGAAAGCCTGCGCGGCGGCGCGCCGCAGGACGAGCGCGTGGCCGAGGCGCCCGAGATGCTCGGCCAGGCGCCCGCGATGCAGGACATGTTTCGCGCGATCGGCCGCCTGTCGCACTCGGCCGCGACCGTGCTGATCACTGGCGAATCGGGCACCGGCAAGGAGCTCGTCGCGCGTGCGCTGCACCGTCACAGCCCGCGTGCGAACGGGCCGTTCATCGCGCTGAACACCGCGGCGATTCCGAAGGACCTGCTCGAATCCGAGCTGTTCGGCCACGAGCGCGGCGCGTTCACCGGCGCGCAGACGACGCGGCAGGGCCGCTTCGAGCAGGCCGAGAACGGCACGCTGTTCCTCGACGAAATCGGCGACATGCCGTTCGACCTGCAGACGCGCCTGTTGCGCGTGCTGTCGGACGGGCAGTTCTATCGGGTCGGTGGCCACAACCCGCTGCGCGCGAACGTGCGCGTGATCGCCGCGACGCACCAGAATCTCGAATCGCGCGTGCGGCAGGGGCTGTTCCGCGAGGACCTTTACCACCGGCTCAACGTGATCCGGCTGCGCCTGCCGCCGCTGCGCGAGCGCAGCGAGGACATCGCGCTGCTTACGCGCCACTTCCTGCAGAAGAGCGCGCGCGATCTCGGCGTCGAGCCGAAGCGCGTGTCCGACGAAGCGCTGGCTTACCTGACGTCGCTGGCGTTTCCCGGCAACGTGCGCCAGCTCGAGAACCTCGCGAACTGGCTGACCGTGATGGCACCCGCGCAGACGGTCGAGATCAAGGACCTGCCGCCCGACCTCGTGCCGGCCGGTGCGCCGGTCGCTGCGGCGGGCGACGGTGCGGATGCGCACGGCAACGGTGGCGAGGCTGCGCTCGCGCAACCGGCGACCGGTGCGCTGCCGGCGGTGTCCGCGCCCGTCGCGGCCGCACCGAATGGCGGCGCGCCGGCTGGCTATCCGGTCTGGGAGCACGGCCTGCGTACCGAAGTAGCACGGCTGTTGCGCGAGAACTCGGCCGACGTGATGGACGAACTCGCGCGCCGCTTCGAGGCGGCCGTGATCCGCGAGGCGCTCGACTTCACGCGCGGCCGCAAGGTCGAGGCCGCGGAGCGGCTCGGCATCGGCCGCAACACGATCACGCGCAAGATCCAGGAACTCCATCTGGAGCCCTGAGCACGATTCGCGGCATGCGCGGGCATCGCGCATGCCGCGATCGGACATAATCGCGGTTTGCATGCCGTTTGCCATTCCGCCCATTCTCAATGTCCGATTCCTTCCGCTGGCCCGCCGGGGCCGACCCGTTCCGTTTCCTCGAAGCGCTCGACAGCAAGCGCGCCCGCACGTGGGTCGACGAGCAGAATGCGCGCACGCGCGCCGCGCTGCGTGACGACGACGCGTATCGCGCGCTGACGGCGCGCCTCGCCAAAGCGTACCTGCCGCGCGAGCGCCCGGTGATTCCGACCCGCTGGCGCGACTGGGCCTACGACCTGTGGCAGGACGATCTTCATCCGAAGGGGCTGTGGCGCCGCACGCGCTGGGACGACTGGCGCGCGGGAAAGCCGGCGTGGGAAACGCTGCTCGACGTCGACGCGCTCGGCGCGGAGGAGGGCGAGTCGTGGGTGTTCGAGCAGGACGCGATCCTGTACCCGGACGGCGATCGCGCGCTGCTGTCGCTGTCACCGGGCGGCGCCGATGCGGTCGTCGTGCGCGAATTCGATCTCGTCGAACGCCGTTTCGTCGACGTCGGTTTCACGATCGACGAGCCGGGACATCACACGATCGGCTGGATCGATCGCGATAGCGTCTACGTGAGCTGGGATCGCGGCGAAGCGCATGCGACCGCGGCCGGCTATCCGTATGAAGCGCGGCGCTGGGTGCGCGGCACGGCGCTGGCCGATGCGCCCGTCGTCTTCCGCGGCGAACCCGACGACATCAGCGCGGGTGCGGGGTTCGATCCGATCGACAACCGTCACGTCGCGTGGCGCAGCGTCGATTTTTTCGACGCACATGCGTACCGCTTGACGGAGGTGGGCGAGTGGGCGCGCTACGACGTGCCGACCCATGTCGAGGTCGGGTTCTGGGAAGGCTGGCTCATGCTGGAGCCGCGCCTCGACTGGGAGTGTGACGGCGTGCGCCATGCGGGCGGTTCGCTGCTCGCGATCCGCGAGCAGGCGTTCCTCGCCGGGTCGCGCGAATTCACGACGCTGTTCGCGCCGCAACCGTCGACATCAGCGTGCACGTGGACGCACACGCGCACGACGCTGATCGCGAGCTGGCTCGACGACGTGCACAACCGCACGATGCTGTGGCAGCCGAGCCAGGCCGACGACGGTACGTGGACGTGGGATGCGCGGCCGTTCGAGTGGCCAGGGCCGGGCGATGCACAGATCGACGTCGAGCCGGTCGAGTCGACGCTGAACGACGAGATTTACGTGGATGTCGACACCTGTCTCGATCCGCCCGAATGCTGGCTGGCCGACCTTGCGGATCGCGCGGACGATGCGCCGTCGCGCCGCGTGCTGCTCGACCGGCCGCCGGTGCAGTTCGACGCGGCCGGGCTCGTCGTACGCCGCGCGAGCGCGCGCTCGCAAGACGGCACGACGGTGCCGTACACGCTGATCGGGCCGCGCGATGCACTCGACGTGGCCGACGGCGCCGCACGTGTCGCGCGGCCGTGCCTGCTGTCGGGCTATGGCGGCTTCGCGATTCCGAACCTGCCGGGCTACAGCGATGCGTTCGGTATCGGGTGGCTCGAGCGCGGCGGCGTGATGGCGTTCGCGCACATCCGCGGCGGCGGCGAGTTCGGGCCGCGCTGGCACGTCGATGCGCAGCGCGAACACCGCCAGCGTTCGTTCGACGATTTCATCGCGGTGGCCGAGGATCTGGCCGCCACCGGCGTGACGACCGCCGCGCAGCTCGGCATCGAAGGCGGCAGCAACGGCGGGCTGCTGGTCGCCGCGTGCATGGTGCAGCGGCCGGAGTTGTTCGGCGCGGTGCTCTGCCGTGTGCCGCTGCTCGACATGCGGCGCTATCCGAAGCTGCACGCAGGTGCCGCATGGCTCGACGAATACGGCGACCCGGACGATCCGCACGAAGGTGCGGCGCTGGCCGCGTACTCGCCGTATCACCGCGTGCGCGAAGGCGTCGCGTATCCGCCGCTGCTGCTGACGACGTCGACGCGCGACGACCGCGTGCATCCCGCGCATGCACGCAAGATGGCTGCGCGCATGCATGCGCTCGGTCATGAACGGGTGTGGTACTGGGAGAACACCGACGGCGGCCACGGCAGCGCCGACGATCTGGAACGCGCGGAGGCCGATGCGGCCGAATTCGGGTTCCTGTGGGCCCATCTCGGGCCGGCGCCCGCGCGGCGTTGAACGCGCGCGGGCTGCGCGGGAGATCAGCCGACGACCGCGACGACGGGCGTGTGGTCGGACGGCTGCTCCCACGTGCGCGGCGTGCGATCGACTTCGCACGACGTGCAGGTCTCGGCCAGCGTCGGCGACAGCAGCACGTGGTCGATGCGCAGCCCCGCGTTGCGGCGGAACGCCATCATCCGGTAGTCCCACCACGTGAAGGTCTTCTCCGGCTGTTCGAAGCGGCGGAACGCGTCGACGAAGCCGAGCTCGATCAGTTGCGCGAAGTGGGCGCGCTCCTGCGGCGACACGAGGTTCTGGCCTTCCCATTTCGCCGGGTCGTGCACGTCGCGGTCTTCCGGCGCGATGTTGTAGTCGCCGAGCAGCGCGAGCTTCGGGTAGCGCTGCAGCTCGGTGCGCAGCCATGCCTGCAGCGCGTCGAGCCATTGCATCTTGTAGACGAACTTGTCGGAGTCGGGCGCCTGGCCGTTCGGGAAATACGCGGACACGATGCGGATGCCGTCGACCGTCGCGGCGACCACGCGCTGCTGCGGGTCGTCGAAGCCCGGAATGTTGCGCACGATGTCCGATTCGTCGACGGCGAGCGTGTCGCGCGCGAGGATCGCGACGCCGTTGTAGGTCTTCTGGCCGGTGAACCAGCTGCGGTAGCCGACCGCCTCGAGATCGGCGCGCGGGAATTTCTCGTCCGGCAGCTTCAGTTCCTGCAGGCACAGCACGTCGGTTCCGCTTTGCGCGAGCCAGTCGAGCACGTGCTGCTTGCGGACGTTGAGCGAGTTGACGTTCCAGGTGGCAATCTTCATTAAATCCTCTTCGCCTTATCTGGCGTGGGTTTGCTGGCGATGGGTAGCTGAAAAGCGGTTTTGACTACCCATCTAGCTACCCGATTCATTTTGTGTTGTTCGGGCGCGACACAAGCGCAGCCAAACTGTCGGACGTGATGCCGCTCGAACGCTTGCCGATCTTCACGAGCGTGAGCTTGCCGTCGCGCACCAGATTGTAGACGGTGGCCCGGCAGACGCCGAGCATCTTCGAAACCTCGGCGACGCGGTACAGCTTCACGGGCGGCGTCGGGGCCGGTGGGGATTGGAAGGGCGTGTGCATGGCGGTGCTCCTTGTCTGCGCGCGTCAGCGAGCCGCGCGGCGTTTCATGGCGTCGAGCAGGATGTCCTGCACGGCACGCTTCGTTTCGCGGCGCTCGACGACGTCCTCGTCGATCGTGTCGCGCGCGATGATCGGGTAGATGAAAACGGGGCGGCGGTGCCCGGCCTGCAGCTGGCGTACGGGCCCGATCCGCTCGACGATCTGCATGTACTCTTCAAGGTTCCACCAGTGGCCGAAGATCGCGAGGATGTTGCCGCCGTCCTGCAGGTTCAGGCCGTGGCCGGCGCTGGCCGGGTGCGCGAACATCACCGGGATCTTTCCGGCGTTCCAGTCGCGGATCGTCTGCGGGTTATGGTCGAGTTGGCGGCCGCGCGGGAAAGCGCGCTGCAGCCGCGCGAGATCCGACTTGAAGTGGTACGCGACGAGCACCGGCATGCCGGCGGCTTCCTCGACGATTTCCTCGAGCGCCTGCAGTTTCAGGTCGTGCACCTCGTGCCACGGCGCAGTGTCGCGGCCGTCGTCCTCTTGCTTGTAGACGGCGCCGTTCGCGAGCTGCAGGCACTTCATCGTCTTGCTCGCTGCGTTCATGGCCTCGATCGGGCTGTCGTCGATCTCCATGAACATCTGCCGTTCCATGTCGCGGTACAGCCGCCGCGCGGCCGCCGGCAACTCGACGTAGACCGGGCGCACGATCGGGTCGTCAAGGTCGAACCAGTCGGCAGGGTCGAGCGAGATCGTGCAGTCGGCGAGCGCTTCCTGAATCTGCGGCTGCGCGTGCGGCAGCGGGCGCGTCTGGTGGTAGCCGCTACCGTTCGGTACCGATTGGAACCAGCGTTCCTCGAACGCCGAGTAGCTGCGCCCGAGCCGCTGGCCGCCGTCGACGAACCACTGCTGGCCCCAGAGATCCTGCAGCCCGTTCGGCGACGGCGTGCCGGTCAGGTTCACCCACCGGTGCACTTTCGTGTGCGCGACTTCGGCGAGCGCGCGGCCGCGCACGCTGCCGCCGGACTTCTTCACGAATTCCTTGCCCTTGGTGCTGCGCTGGTTCGACACGCGCGTCGATTTCAGCTTCGTCGACTCGTCGGCCACGACCGTGCCGAATGGCCACGGTCGCGGGTTGTGCTTGAACCAGTCGATCAGCCACGGCAGGTTTTCGTAGTTGATCGAGAACACGGGCGCGTCGCGGCGCAGCTGCATTGCGCGACGGCCGGCATCGCCGAGGATCGGCACAACTTCCATGCCGGACAGGTGCTCCCACTTCTCGCACTCGTCCGGCCAGGTCGACTGAGCCACTCGCAGCGGCGCGCAGACGAGCGTCGGCATCGTCTCGATCCCGAAGTGGTAGAGCGATTCCAGCGCCGTGAGCGTGCTGCCGGTCTTGCCGAGGCCCATGCCGGCCCACACGTTCGAACGCTCGATCTCCTGTTCGTGCTCGATGATGAGGCTCTGGTACTTCCAAGGCGTGAATACGCGGCGGGTGGTCATCGGCGCGGCTCCGTCGTGACGTGCAGCACGCAGCGGAAGTACAGCGCGAGCGCACCGTCGAGCGTCGTGTCGAAAGCGGTAATGCCGCGGCGGTCGGTCACGTACCAGAAGCCCGTGCCGAGCGGCCGCGCGCGCGGCTTGATCGTCTGCATCACGCGCCGTACCCCGCCGCGTAGCACTCGACGGCGGTCAGGCCGTAGTAGAGACGGAAGTTGCCGATGCCGACCGCGCCGGCGAGCGCCAGCACCATGACGATCGCGCCGACGCAGGCGAGGGAATAGATCGCGGCTTTCATGGCTTCACCCAATTTGCGCAACCTTCCCGGACGCGCGGCAGGTTGCCGCCACAGACGCAGTCATCACCTTCGCTGCAATGGCCCGCTGCATTGAGCGATGGAGCACGGGCCTTCGCCGCGTCGACGAGATCGAGCAGCTGCTGCGCTACCCACGTTCGATTGCGGTGCACCCCATCGACCGGGACGTACGTGACGGTGTGGTTGCTGACTAGGAACAGCGCGGCACCTTGCATCGCCTCGAACGCCGCCCGCTCGCCCACCACACGCGGTTCACGCTGCGCTGCGCGGGGGCATTTCCGCCAGGTGGCAGCATCATCACGCGCGCAACGTCCTTCTCGCGTGCATACGATTCTGTCGCAAAGCGCTGGCGTCGCTGCAGGCTGCGGCTTTGTGTACAGCGGCACGGTGCGCGCCGGACGTACACCGTTCACGGTTACCGGTTCGAACTCTCGGTGCGTGCCGCCAAACGGTGACGGGTATTCGTAGACGTGCAGGTATGGCGCGGGCGTCGCGTCGACGGCCTCGCGCACGAACGCGTCGACGGCTTCGCGGCTGTCGATCACGCGCACGTCGCAGCCGAGCGCGCGCAGGCGCTCGTGCTCGCGTACCTGGCCCTTCGTCGGCTTGCCGCCGGGCCGCTTGAGTTCGACGAAATAGACGCGCGCCGGCGGGAAGATGACGATGCGGTCGGGCACGCTCACGCGCGCCGGGCTGCTGAATTTGTAGGCGTCGCCGCCCGCTGCGCGGACGCGGTCGACGAGGTAGGTTTCGACGGTCTTTTCGAGCATGACCGGCCTCACGCTTCCGCTGAACGGAGTGACGACGCAAGCCGCGCTTCGCCGACGTGTTCGATAACGCGCTTCAGTTCGCTGACCGCTGCGGCCTTGTAGTCGCCGCGCGCTGCTTGAATCGCCGTCAGGGAAATTTTCATCACGCGCAGGCCGCTAGCGCGATGTGTGAGCGAAGGCGTTGCTTCGTTCGGCAATTGCGTGACGACGAACCGGAACTGCTGCTGGTTGATGTAGTGGGCGAAGGTCGCCAGTTGCTGCGCTTCGATGGATAGTGAGCCGTTCGTACCTGAAACCTTGAACGTCTTCGGGGCGGGCGTCATGTGGTGCTCCGTTCATGTTAGGTAATGCTGTACATTACACCTAACACGAACGTACAGCAATGCCTAACAGTGATTATTTTCGGCGGGGTCGATCACGTCGAAATCGTCTTCCGACGGCGGATTGCATTCGTGCCGCACGAGGCGGTTGTGCTCGCCGCGCTCGCGCTCGTACAGACGCCAGCCCGTGTCGTCCTCGCGCCACTTCAACCCGGCCTTGCCGCACCGCTCGCACGTGCGGTCGAAGCCCGGCCGGTAGGGCGCCCGCCGCGTGAAAAAGCTGTCCTCGTCGTCGAACATGCGATCGAACATCCGGTCGAGGTGGTCGTCTGCAATCTCGCCCATGGTCAATCCTTCTTGTAGCGGTATGCGGAAAAGCCTGCCGCCGCGAGCGGCATACCCTCGGCCCATGCCGGCGGGGTCGCGATCAGGCTCGACAGCTCGTCGGCCGAGTAGTCGTCGGTGTCAGGCGCTTCTGTAATCAGCTCGTCGTGGATGGACAGCACAATGTCGTAGCCGGCCGCCTCGACTGCGGGGGCGTTGTAGAACAGCACGTCGCGCGCGACGGCCTGGCACAGGTTCTCGAAGATCTTGCCGCCGTACGTTTTCGTGCGCTGCCACTTCCGCGTGTACTGGTTCACGCCCATGTAACTGATCTCGCCGTCGTCGCTCACGCGCGGCGCGAGGTAGCAGAGCTGGCGCTTGCTCGGCAGCTGCACGCGCAGCCACTCGCCGTCGCGCCGCATGATCACGCGCCGCGCGTGCACGGTCTTGCCCGGTGAGCTGATCGCGAGGATCGCCGCGTCGCGCAACTCGCCCCAATAGCTCGAGATCTGCGGGTGCGCAGCACGCCACGCGCGCTTCAGGATGTCGCAGGCGATGAACACGTCTTGCGGCAGGCCGAGCGTGCGGCGCTTCTTCACGGCCCAATCCCACATGCCGCGCGCGCCGCGCACGATCTCGGGGTCAACAGTGTCGAGCGCCGCGAACACGGCCGCGCGGATGTCGTCGAGATCCATTTTGTAGGTCATGGTGAACGTGACGAACGCGCCGACGCCACCCTCGTACGCGAGCGCCAGCTCCTGCACCTTGCCGAGCTGGCGGCGTTCCTTCGTCACCTCCGCGATGTCGACGCCGAACGAGCGCGCGTATGCGAGCTTGTACAGGTCGGGCCCGGTGCCTGCGTCGTAGTCGCGGAACGCCTGCAGCTTCCACTTTTCTCCGGCGAGCCACGCCGCGTCGCGGCCTTCGATGTTCGACAGGTCGGACACGTACAGGCGCTTGCCGTTCGGCGCGATGATCGTGCCGCGCACGACGTTTGCGGTCAGACCGATCACGTTCTCGAACACGAGATCCGCGCAGCCGGATTTCAGCGCTTCGATCCCGAGCTCGGTGTAACGCTCGGCGTCGCCGTCTGAGAACCTCGCGGCGCCGAGCTCGCGCGCCATCAGGCCGACGTCGGGGCGGGGCATGTTGCCGGGCTGGAACAGCCGGTGCGCGACGCGGCCCGTGCGCTGCGCGCCACAAAACTGCATCAGGCCGCGCAGGCGGCCGTCGGCCGACACGCCGCGCAGCAGCGTTTTGTATTTCGACGAGCTCGTCATCGTCGCTTCGAGCCGAATCGCGAGCAGTTCGCGCAGCGCGTCCGGCAGATCCGGATCGTTGATGCGGCGCTCGAGCGTCGACTTCTTCATGTCGGGCAGGTCGACGCCGTACTCGGCGAGCAGGTGCGCGAGCAGCTTGTCGCGCTGCGTGGCCTTCGCGACTTCGCCGTCGGTCAGCTCGACCGTGCGCGCGGCGAGATCCTTCTGTGCGCGATCGATGGTGCGCACCGCGGCCTCGGCCAGCTCGACGTCCATCTGCATGCCGCGCATGTTGATGCGCTGATCCTGATGCCAGAGCGCGAGCTCGGTCGCGTTGTTTGGGTAGTTCCAGCGCGGCATCGCATTGTGCACAGCGCGCTCGGCGGTGATGTCGGCGCCCGCGTACGTGAGGAACTTCGCCCACTGCTCGGGGTGCGTCTCGCGCGTGGCGCGGCGCAGTTCGCTGTACGCGGGCCGCGGCTTGCAGAACAGCTGGATCAGCGCCGCGCCTTCCTTGTCCTTCGCCTGGTCGGTCGGGATGTTGAAGATCTCGCAGAGCAGGGCGAGCTTGCCGGGCAGGCCGTGCGCGTACGCCTGCACCATCGTGTCGCGCCACTTGTGCTCGGGCATGCGCGCGTAGATCTCGGGCGCCGCGTGCTTCAGCACGACGCGATCGAACATGCCGCCGTTCTGCCACCAGTATTCGTCGGCCGCGTCGATCGCCGCGTCGAGCTCGGCCGGCATCGGCGCGCCGGTGGTCACGTCCCACGTGCCAACCGGTCCGTCGTCGACAGCCCATGTCCAGATCATGATCTCGACGCGCTCGGCGTATCGGTGCGTGCCGTGGTTCAGCGGGGTAGGGCTGAAAGTTTCAGTGTCGAGCCAGAGCTTCATGCGAGGTCTGCTCCTTCCAGTTCTTCCGTCTCGTACACCTCGCACGATTCCGAGCAGCCTCCGTCCTCGACCGCCGACATCGGGATGCGACCGGCTGCCTGGAATTCCGCAATGAGCTCGGTTGCCGAGGTGTAGCCGCGAAATTGCTTGCGCGGGCCCGGCACGTTGTTCGGGCCGACGTGGCTGTAGTTGCGCTCGATGAAGATCGGGAATTCGAACGCCTCGGGCGTCTCCTGATAGACGAGCTGCAGCTTCCGCTTCGACTTCTTGTGGCACGTCTTGCAGTTGCCCTGGTGCTCAGGGATCGCTAAATCCCATTCGAACGGTTCGAAATAGTCGAGCACCATCGGCTTGTCGGTCGGCCAAATGTCGACGAGCGGGTAGATCAACTTCTGCGCAGCAGCGCGCGCAGAGACGCGGCGCGTTTCATCCGCCCGAATACCGATGGCAGTGTAGTAGCTGCCGGCTTTCCATCCGATGGATTCAGACCACCACTCCATCGGGTTGGTCTTCAGTTCGCGGGTGCAGAGTTTGAACGTCTGGTTCGGGATGCCGTACTTGGCGACCACTTCCTTAAATGCTTCGTTGTTCGTGCGCAGCGTGTCCCACGTGACGACACGGTGCGTGCATGATTTGCGGGTGCCTGGGTGCACGACGGCTTCGAGCAGCGTTAGGTTCAGGCCGAAATGCTCGTCCACCGCGCGCAGGAATCGGTATGTGTCCGGGTGTTCACTGGTCGTGTTCGCGAACACGTACCGAATATCCCACTCGTCGGGAGAAAAATTTTCCTTGATGAGCCCCGCCATCAAAGCAGACGTGCGGCCGCCGGACACCGACACGCGAAGACGTTTCTTTTGCACCATTACAAGCTCCGGGCTGTTTTTGTCGAATACAACCGATAGGTTGTTAGAAGAGGGTGATCTGTTCGAAAGGCATATCCGGCCACGTGTGCCAGGCTTTCACCGCGTTCTCGCGCCAGTGCGTGACGCGCATGTTCCAGTGCACGTGTAGCCCGCACACCAGCTTCCCGTCGAGCGGCACGATGTGATCGACGACGTACTGCTCGCCGGTAACGCGCGTTGCCGTGGCCGCGAGCAGGTAGAGCGAGTTGATCGCGAGACGCTGCAGCGACGACAGCCACGGCGGGGTCGCGCGACGCTCGCGTGCGCGCCGGCGTTTGCCTGCCATCAGGCCCGAGGTGATCAGCGGCGCGCGGCGCTTCACGGGCACGAACAGCGGGCCGGCGTGATGGCCGCCGCGCAGATCGAGCGATTGCTGCGTGTTCATTGGTTCGCCTCGAGCGTGACGTAGGTAAGTGCGAGCAAACCGGGCAAGCCGTACGCTTCAACGGTCGTGCGGATCAGTTCGCACGCGGTACGGAACGCGGTTTGTTCCTCGTCGGACATGCGCGACACGCTGCCGTCGATGATCAGCATCGTCACTTCACCTTCGGTGCTCATGCGCTCACCTCGTCGGGTTGGTAGTTCGGATCCAGATAGTCGGGATCGCCTGGCCGGCGTTCCTCCCCGTTGCGCCGGAAAAAGCAGCCGACCGTGCCGCGGCGGTGCTTCGTGCATTCGTAGCGACCGGTCGAGCCCGTCCAGATGAACGCGCCGCACTGGCACTCGGTCGCGCCGTGTTCCTTCGGGAAATTCTTGATCTCACGAAACTTCGTCCCACCGCAGCCGGCGCACCTCCATCCGCGTGCGTACTCGTCGGGGTGCTTCGGCAGCGTGTAGCGCCGCTTGCACTTCTCCCGACTGCAGCGGATGTGCACGCGCCGGCGCGGCAGGATCAGGCTCATTTCGCGGCGCGGCGGTCGATCTGTTCGATCGCGGCGAGGATCAGCGCGCCGGCCTTCACGAGCATCTGGCGCGGCGGGGCGGGCTTCCACCAGGCGCGCTGCCACGGCCACCACGCAGGCGTGAGCGCGATGCGTCGGTCGAACGCATGCAGCGCGTACGAGCCGCCGGCCACCGCGAGTTCGCCATCGAGGTATTCGTCGTCGTGCGCAGGCGTGAAGCCTTCGACGTCGACCTGACGGCGGCGCTCAGCGAGCACATCGCGTGCGGCTTGCGATGTCGTGCCGGTCGCTTCGAGCGCGCGAGACAACCAGCGGATACGCTCCTTCGCCGCCGTGAGCAACGCAATCGACGACGGCTCGCCGCGGAGGATCGCCTCAACATTGAGGCTCCGGTGATCGTGCAGAAAGACTGCGTTAGCGAGCTCGTCGTCGGTGAGCCGACCGAGCGTCAGCTTCGAGCGCTCGCAGTCGTATTGCGACCCGTGCGGGTCGGACTCGCCGGCGGCTCGCCACTTTGCGGCCGGCGTGGGCGCTTGATCCGGTTGCTGTTGCATTGCAATCTCCTGATAAGTAGTCCGAAGGTCCGGCGTCCCGATCTTTCCGCTGTCTGATTTCAGCGCTCGCGGTTTGCGCATGCCGTCGCCGTGCGGCTGACCTGCGGGCGGCGACGGGTAGCGAGAAAGGGTGGTGTGCCATGGCGCCGGCCACGGCTGGAGACGAGCGCCCCGCTTATCAGAGGCACCCGGGCGCGAGGCCCGGGGCTGCAATTAGCCGAGCTCGTCCTCGGTTTCTTCCGGCGCGGCGGCGTCGAAGTCGTCTTCGTTGCCGCGGCTCGCGCCCGAGAAGCTGTCGCCGGCGGCATGGAACTGCACGCCCTGCAGGCCGCAGCGGATGCCCGGGTTCGTCTTCGTCTGCGCGTAGATGTCGATCGTCGCGTTCACGTAGCAGCCAGCGTAAATGCGGCCTTCCTTGCCCGGCAGCCATTCGCCATTCGAGTCGACGAGCCGTGCGATCTTCTGCGTTTCGGGATCCAGCACGTTGTCGAGCAGCAGCGGGCGGCCGTCGTCGCGCT
The DNA here is from genome assembly GCF_002223045.2 of Burkholderia sp. HI4860. Lineage (NCBI taxonomy): Bacteria > Pseudomonadati > Pseudomonadota > Betaproteobacteria > Burkholderiales > Burkholderiaceae > Burkholderia > Burkholderia sp. HI4860. Next base: position 3,089,524 of record NZ_NKFO02000003.1, read on the forward strand.
TGCGGTGCGCGGCGATGTACATGTGGTCTTCGAAGCCGTCGAAGTCCTTCAGGTCACCGTTCTGGTAGCAGAACTTGTTCGCGTTGCCGCGAATGCTTTCGAGCATCGCGTCGGCCTTCTTGGCCCATCCTTCGATAGCAACCGCCTTGATCGCGTCCTCGATCGCCTTGTCGTGCGCGCTGCCCTTCGGGATGAGGAACGTCGCGCTGTAGCGGTACTTTCCGTCACCGGCCTCGAACTCGCCCGCCGTGCGAAGGTTGTTGATGAAGGCGATTCGGACGTTGTTGAGCTTGACTTTCATGGGTAATGCTCCTTCGGTGGAATGGGGTTACGCGAGGTCGCTGCCGTCGTCGACGGTCGCGACTTCGAAGTCGTCTTCGGGCGGTTGGATTTCGAGGGCGGGGCGCGGGTCGGAGTCCGGCGCCACGGACGGGCGGCCGTCGCGCTGCACGATCAGGGCCTCGACCTTCTTCCAGCGTCGCGGCGATTCGTTGCGCAGCAGCTTGTCGGCTTGCGTGGGGCTGATGAGCTTGAAGTTGTACATCTGGTCTTGCTTCAGGCGCATCGACTTCAGCAGCGTCTCGGCGGCTTCGGGCTCGTTCCACTGGCGCGCGCCGCGGCGGCCGGCCACGAGCTTGACGCCCGGTACCGCGCGGGCCTGCAGCAGCTCGTGCTCGATGCGGCCGCGCACGGCCTTGCCCCACGAGTCGATCAGGTCGAGCGACGCGTAGATCAGGCCGAGGCGTTCATTTGTGAGCAATTGCGGGTCGGCCGGGTTAGGTGCGTTGCTCACCTGTCCGAGCGTCGCGAAATCCGCCAGTACCTCGAAGTCGGCGCCGATCGTCGCCTCGACGTGCGCGGCGAGCGCCGGGCACACGGCCTTGGCCTTGCAGAACTGGCACTGCTTTTCGCCCGGGTTGAAGTCGCTCGGGCTGAGCGGTGCGAGCTCGACGCTGTCGACGTACAGCAGCGCGCGGCCGGCCGCTGGCTTCGCGGTTTCGGAGATCCACGCGTGCAGCTCGGCCGGCGTGATCGCCCACTCGCTCGGCTTCTCGCTCACGCGTGGCTGGTGGATCACGATGTTGATGCGGTCGAAGTCGTAGAACGCGCTGTGTTCCTCGTGCGCTGCGTCGGCGTAGATCATGGCCTGGTAGTTACGCTCGGCCTGCACCGCGACGCCGCGCCCGTACTTCAGGTCACGCACCTCGATCTCGGCGCGGCCGTCCGGCCATACGGCGATGATCACGCAATCGCTCGTGCCCTTCGCGCCGCGCTCGCCCGTGATGTGCTCGATCGACAGCCGTTGTTCGACGAGCAGCGTCACCTCGGCGCCGGCGAGGCGCAGGGCCTCGACACGCTCGCGCACGCCGTCGACGTACAACTGCACGAAGCCGGCCATTTCCTCGTCGACTTCAAATGTGCGGCGCGGCTCGGTGATCGCTTCGCCCGATTCCTCGTCGCGGCGCATCACCGTGCCGACCGGGATCACCGTGCCGATGTGCTGCTCGGCGTCCTCGTCAGCGTTGAGGCACCACTTCGCGAGCTCGTGCGCGGCGGTGCCTTCGTCCGCGTACTCGCTCGATTCGTCCGGCTGGCCGATCTGCGCAGCGGTCGACGCCGCGCACTCGATCCAGGTATAGGCCGACGACGGGGACAGGAGCGCGTGCTCCTGATCCTCGACGACGGCCGCAATCGCGGTCTTGTTCATGCGTCCGCCTGTTCCGACTCGCGCGGGTCGAGCTCGCCGGCGAGCACGCGCAGGCCGTACGCGAACACGTCCGCATACTGGTCTTCGCTCAGCCCCTTCTTGCCGGGCTTCTCGCTGACAGCGTTCGCGCCGAAGCGAGCGAGCACGGCCTCGGCGATCGCGCGGCCGTCGCCCGGGATCTTCTGGTTGATACCGAACACGATCAGGCGCTTCACGTTCTCCAGCGTCGGCTCGGCGTCCTTCAGCTCGGCGTAAATCTCGGCCGTCTTGTCAGCCCACGGCTTGAGCTCGCCGCTCGGCGGCACGTCGTTGGATTTCGCGGGAGTCGGTGCAGACGTCGCGCCAGACGGCTTCGATTCGGTCGCGGTCTGCGCGGAGCCCGAGGCATCGGCGGCAGGTGCATCCGCTGCCGTGCCCGACGTCTGCTTTTTTGCTGCGTCGGCTTCCTTCTCCTTCAGCTGGCGCTGTGCAGTCGCGACTGCCTGCACGCCGGGCGAGGAATGAAGCGCGGCGCTTGCCTGCGCGGTTTGCAGGGCGCCGGATGCGATCAGTGCGGCAGTGAGTTCCTTGATCGCCGCGGTGTTTTCGGCGATGGCCTGTTCGAGAGACATGTAAAGCACTCCTTAACGGTTGTGCGGCTCAAGGGCCGCGGCGGGTAATGCGAAGTCGGTCAGTGCCGGTGGTGTTCGTCGGCGTTAATGTGGCGGATACCGTCGACCAGCAGGACAGCCGCCGCAGCGGCTACCGCGAGGCCGAACCAGACGATTGCCATTTCAGTAGCCGAGCCAGTCGCGGGAGGCGCTGCGCGTGGCCGGGATCGTCGAGCGCTCGATCGACACGCTGTTGTCGGCGGCGACCACTTCGCACGCCACGGTCAGCGTGCCGTCGCCGTTGTCGATCACGCGTTCGGGCAGATGATGGGTTTCAATCCAGCGGATCAGATCCGCTGTCGTTTCGTCGCACATTGCAATCTCCGATTCGGCAGGTGGTGTGTCAGGTTACACTGTACACGAATCGTAGGCGACGCTGTACTTGAATGTCAAGTGACGCTGTACACAACGCGCGAAAAAATACCCGCTCGCGGCGGGTATTGGTTTGGCAGGGTGGGGCGGCTTACACGAGCGGGCGCCACTGGCCGGTGACGACGCCGATAATTTCGGTCGTCTTGTCGAACGGGATATAGCGCGTCGGCCAGTTCGGATTGAGCGCGTGCAGCATCGGGCCGTCGCTTTCGTCGAGCAGCAGCTGCTTGAACGTCGCCTTTTCGCGGTCGCGGCGCGCAATGACCAGGCTACGATGCCGCGCATCGTGCTCGGGGTTCACGCTGATGAAATCACCGTCGCGGAACGAAAGGTCGCCGGCGGGGTTGAACATGCTGTCGCCGACGACGCGCAGCACAAAGCCGTGCCGGCCGCTCGGGAACGGACACGCGATCCAGTCCTCGGCGTCCCCCGGTTGAAAGTTATCCACTATCTCGCTCCAGTCTCCAGCTTGCACCCACGAAATGAGGGGCAGCTTTCCGACTGGCCATTCTGTAATGTTGCTTTCAGGTTCGTCAATCTTGTTTTTCACCCATTTCCAAGCGCTAGATGCACCGGACGCGCCCGCGCCGAGTAGGCCGCCAACAACCACGCCCACCGGGCCGCCGCCAAGAGCTCCGAGCGCTGCGCCGCTCGCTGCGCCTCCGAGCACGCCGCCGCGTGGACGCGCATGGACGGTTGCGGAGTCAACAAACGACGGGCCGGTGCTCGTCGGCACAGAAGTGTCCCCTTCGAGCAGGTAGATCACCGACGTTTCGAGCAGCTCGGCGAGTTTCGCCAGCTTGTTGGCGTCCGGCTTCGAGCGCCCACTTTCCCATTCGGACACGGATGCGCGCGAGATCCCGAAGGTGTCGGCGACCTGCTGCAGCGTCAGCTTCTTCGCAGTGCGCAGCGCGCGGATGCGGGTGCCAATGTGTTCAGCTTCGGTCATCACGACAATCTCCTATCTTTCAGTTGACTGTACAGCGGCGCATAACTACCATGTACAGCATTACCTGACATCGAACGGGGGCAACGTGTCACTCATCAAGGACGCAGTAACCGAGGCCGGCGGTGCGACCGCGGTCGCGACCGCGTTCGGCATCTCGCGAATCTCGATCTACGAGTGGATCGAGAAAGGCCGCGTGCCCGAACCGCGCGTCTTGCGCCTGGCCGAGCTGACGAAATGGAAGTTCACGCCGCACCAAATCGCACCGGCGCTGTACCCCAATCCCCGCGACGGACTGCCCGTCTAAGTGTCAGGTAAGACCTAACACGGGCCGAACATTAACCGAAAAATCAGGCACATACGGGAATACCCGTGTTGCCTGTGTGGGTATTCGTCCATGCAAAACGCATCCGAATCAGCTAATTGGGTCGGTATCGCGAGCACCCGCCGACATACCATCTTCGCGCGGATCTGCGCATATTCATATGAACAATGAGACTCTGGTCGCGGCGCTCGCGCCGATCGTTTCGCGCGTCGTCACTTCGCACTGCTGGGTAAAGCGTGATGGGCCGCCGTCGCACATTCGCAAGCCGCTGACTGCCGAGCGCCTTGCGCATCACGTGAACGGTGGGCCGGCCTACGGTGCGGCGCAGATAGAGCCCGGCGCGTCGACGACGCGCGTCGCGTGCCTCGACCTGGATTCGCACAAGGGCGAGACGTCGTGGTACGACATGCAGGCTGCGGCGCTGCGCGTGATGGCCGCGCTCGAGGCTCGGGGCATGCGGCCGATCCCGTTCCGGTCGTCCGGCGGAGCAGGGCTGCACATCTACTTGCTGTGGGACGAGCCGCAGGACGCGTACAGCGTGCGGTGCCTGCTGCGCGACGCGCTCGCCGCGTGCGAGCTGCGCGACGGCGTCAAGGGCGTGGCCGCAGGCCAGGTCGAGATCTTCCCGAAACAGAACAGCGTGCCGACCGATGGTTTCGGCAACATGTTCGTGCTGCCGCTGGCTGGCAAGTCGGTGCCGCTCGATTCGTTCGAGCTCGACGACATGCCGAAGGCGTTCGCGGCTGAGATGGATTGGCCGACGAGCGCCGACGTGCCGCGCGTCGAGCGCGAAGAGATCGTGATGCCCGGCGCGGTCGACGTGCCGGTCGAGCTCGAAACGTTGAAGTCGGCGCTCGACATGATTCCGAACGCTGGTGACGCCGAGCTCGACTATGAGGAGTGGCGCAACGTCGTGTTCGCGATCCACCACGCGGCGCGCGGCAGCGACGACGGCCTCGCGCTTGCGCACGCGTTCTCGGCGCGGTCGAGCAAGTACAACCCGCAGTTCCTCGACGAGCGCGTGTGGCCACACATCGGCAAGACGTCGAGCGACGAGCGCGCGCCGATCACCGGCCGCACGGTGCTGCACCTGGCGCGCGCGCACGGCTGGCAGGAACCGATCGAAGATGACTTCGAGGTCGCCGCCCGCGTCGAGGCGATCGCTGTCGGCGCGCCGCGCGCGGCCGAGCCGGTGGTCGAGTTCCGCGACGATGCGCCGCTCGATGACGACGAGGTGATCCTCGTTCAGTCGGATCCGCCGGCGAAGCCGCCGCTCGCCGGGAAAAAGAAGCAGAACGACGAGCCGCCGAAGGGCTATCGTGCGCGCACCGAGTTCGGTAACGCCGAGCGCATGCTCGATCGCTTCGGTGCGGGCCTGATGTACGTGCCCGAGCTCGAAGCCTGGTACGCGTGGACGGGCGTCTACTGGCGCCGCGCCGTGCAGGTCGAGCTCGAGAACATGGCGAAGGAAACGATCCGCGCGCTGGTGGACGAGGCCGAGGAGCTGCAGACGGCCGAGGAACGGATCGAGTTCTTCAAGTTCTGCGCCGCGTGCCAGAAAGCCGCGATGGTGTCGAACATGATCCGCCTGGCCGCGTCCGACCCGCGCGTCGTCGTGCCCGTCACCGAGCTCGACAAGCACACGCACCTGCTCGGCGTCGGGAATGGCGCCGTCGACCTGCGCACCGGCGAGCTGCTGGCACCGGACAAGGAACACCGCATCACCGTCGTGACGCCGGTCGAATACGACCCGCGCGCCGCGGGCCCGCTGTTCGAGCAGACGGTGCGCGACGTATTTTTCGATGACGACGAGCAGGTCGAGTTCTTCCAGCGCCTCATCGGCTATTCGTTGCTCGGCACGCCGCGCGAGGATCTGCTCGTGATCCCGCACGGCGTCGGCTCGAACGGGAAGTCGACCGTGCTCGGCAAGATCCGCGACGCGCTCGGCGCGCACGCGAAGTCGGCGAGCGCCGAGACGTTCCTGTCGGCCAGCGGCGGGCAGGGTGCGGCGGCCGGCGCCGCCCGCGAGGATCTTCTGCGCCTGCGTGGCGCGCGCTTCGTCTATGTTGGCGAGCCGGACGAGGGTAGCGAGCTGCGCGAGGGGCTGATCAAGGCGATGACGGGCGGCGATCCGATCCCGGCGCGCGGCCTCTGGTCGAAGACGACGATCGAGGTCGTGCCGACGTGGGTCGCCTTCATGCCGACCAACCACCGGCCGATTGTGAAGGGTGACGATCACGCGATCTGGCGGCGGCTGATGCTCGTGCCGTTCGAACGAAATTTCGACCGGGACGCCACGATCAAGAAAGACCCGACGCGCGCCGAGCGCCTTGCGGCTGAGCTGCCCGGTGTGCTCGCGTGGTGCGTGCGCGGCGCGCTTGCCTATCAGCAGCACGGCCTGCGGCCGACGTCGAGTGTCGCCGCGGCGCGCGATGCGTACAAGGCGGACATGGATCTGCTCGCCGACTGGATCGACGAGCGCTGTCGCGTGGGCCGCGATGCCGCGTCGACGAACGAGGACTTGTGGCGATCCTGGCGCACGTTCGCCGAGCAGCGGGGCGAACTGCGATTTATTGCCAATTCGCGCGCGCTCGCACGCCGCATTGCTGCGCGCGGTTTTTCGCAGATTAAGAACACGTACGGGATTCGCGGGCGCGGATTTGCAGGAATTTGCGTGAACGATGACGTTGATTTCGAGGGCAGTGACCTCGCGTGAGTGAACGCGCAGAAATTTGCACGTTGTTGGTGGACGCGGGGCCGAAGTTGGGACGATAGGGACGATAGTTTGGCTTTTTTCACTATCTTTTTTATCACTATATAGAGAACAAAAAGATAGGGAAAAATCGGGTTTTATCGTCCCTATCGTCCCAAACCGGAACATGCTGAAAATTACTTGTTAAGTTGTACTTATTTACGAGTTTGACTTTACCGAAGCGATGAACAATGCTCCGGTCAACGATGAAGGAAGGGCAAACCATGACCCAAAGCGGAATTGATTGGCGCGAGGTGCTGTTTGACCTGCGGCGTCTCGACCTCATGCCGAAAGACGTGGCGCGGGAACTGCGTGGCGTGATCAGCGAGGCGGCCGTGCGTGCATACACCGAGGAAGTGCGCGAGCCGTCGCACGTGCGCGGCGAGCTGATCCTCGATCTCTGGTGCGAGAAGACTGGCAAGCGCCGCGAAGACGCGCCGCGCAGGCCGCTGTTGCTGCGTTCGAACCCTCTGGCGCGGGTGGTGCGCGCATGAGCAAGCTGAACGCAAAACAGCGCGTGTTCGTCGCTGAGTACCTGAAGGATTTGAACGCCGCCGCCGCCGCGCGCCGCGCCGGGTACAGCGAGAAGAATGCCGACCGCATCGGCTCGCAGTTGCTAGGGAAAACTTGGGTTGCAGCTGCAATCGCCGAGGCGATGCAGAAGCGCGCTGCGCGCACCGAAATCGACCAGGATCGCATCGTGCGTGAGCTCTGGCACGTGCTGACCGCAGACGCGAACGGGCTCGTCGAGTACCGCCGCACGTGCTGCCGCTACTGCTACGGGCTCGGCCATCGCTACCAGTTCACCGCCGGCGAGATGGAGATCGCGAAGCGTGAGCACGCGGCGTTCGTGTTGAAGGCGCAGCAGGACGAAACCGAGCTGCCCGCCGAGTTGCTGATCTTCAACGAGCGCGGCGGCATCGGCTTCGATCCGCGCAAGCCACCTGTCGACGGCTGCCCGGAATGTTTCGGCCAGGGCGAAGGCGAGGTGTTCGTGAAGGACACGCGCGACCTATCGCCCGAGCTGCGCAGCCTGTACGCGGGCGTAAAGCGAACGAAGGACGGGCTCGAGGTGAAGATGCACGACAAGAAGGCGATGGGCGAACTGCTGATGCGCCACCTCGGCATGCTGAACGACAAGCTCGAACTGACGAAGCCGCGTGTGCGCGTGAAGGATCTGACGGGCCGCAAACCGAATTGAAATACCCATCGGCGATCTAAACGAATCCCGGATTGCCTTGTCTGGCGGGCGTTGCGTAACGCTCAACACGCGAAAACGTCGCGTAGCTACCCGCCTAGCTACCTTTTCGACGGGCGCTACGCCCGGTTTTCCATGAGCGAAATCGAATTCCACTACAAGCCGCAGGGCGCGACGCTCGAGCAATACATCCTGTCCCGCGCGTCGCGCTCGTTCATCATGGGCCCGCTCGGCAGCGGCAAGACGAACGCAAGTTGCTGGAAGGCGTTCCGGATCATGTGCGAGCAGGAGCCCGACGCCGACGGCGTGCGGCGCTCGCGCGGCGCGGCCGTGCGGAACACCTACCCCGACCTGCTGTCGACGACCGCGAAGGACTGGCTCGACATGTTCGGCGATCTCGGCCGGTGGGTGGGCGGTGGCCTCGAACCGCCGACGCACTACCTGTCGTTCGAGCTCGAGGACGGCACGAGCGTCGAAGCCGAAATGGTCTTCATCGCGCTCGATCGCCCCGAGCACGAGCGCAAGCTGCGCGGCATGCAGCTCACGTTCGCCTGGCTGAACGAGGTGAAGGAACTCGCGAAGCCGATCCTCGACATGCTCGACCTGCGTGTCGGCCGCTACCCGAAGGACGTGCACCCGACCTGGTACGGCATCTTTGGCGACACGAACGCGCCGGACTCCGACCACTGGTACTACGTGCTCGCCGAGGAAACGAAGCCCGAGGGCTACGCGTTCTTCCGGCAGCCGGGCGGCGTCGTGCGCGACGGCGATCGGTGGATCGTGAACCCGCTCGCGGAGAACATCGACAACCTGCCGCCGGGCTACTACGAGCGCGGCATGCAGGGCAAGAAATTCGACTGGATCAAGGTGAACCTCGGCAACGACTACGGATTCGTCGTCGACGGTAAGCCGGTGCATCCGGACTATGCCGATTCACTGCACTGCAAACCGTTCGAGCTCGTGAAGTCGCAACCGCTCTGGATCGGGATGGACTTCGGTCTGACGCCGGCCGCGGTGATCGGGCAGCGTAAGCCGATGGGCGGCTGGCGCATCCGGTCGGAGGTCGTGGCCACCAGCATGGGCGCGAAGAAGTTCGGGATCGAGCTGAAACGCCACCTCGCCGAGATCTACCCGGGCTTTGAGGTCGCGGGCATCTACGGTGACCCGGCGGGCGATCAGCGGTCGCAGGCCGACGACGAGGACACACCGTTCCGGATCCTGCGTGCGGCCGGCTTCGAGGCGAAGCCCGCGCCGACGAACGACACGGCGCTGCGCTACGGCGCCGTCGACGAGGCGCTGACGCGGATCATCGACGGCGAGCCGGGGCTGCTCGTGCACCCGGATTGCCGCACGCTGCGCAAGGCGCTGTCGGGCGGCTACTGCTTTCGCCGCATGGCCGTGAGCGGCGAGCGGTACGCGGACAAGGCGGACAAGAACATGTACTCGCACGTGGCCGAGGCGAGCCAGTATCTGCTGGTGGGCGCCGGCGAGCACAAGCACCTGGTGCGCGTGAAGCGTACCGGCGGCAAGCGGCCGAACCGCGCGACGACGGACTGAGCTCCATCGACTACCACCGACGGCCATCTACCGCCAACTACGCACGATTCTGCGCGCGTGACCGCCTAGCCTCTTCGGGAATCTCCGGAGAGGCGCATGAAATTCCTCGGGCTGAGCCCTGATATCCCGGCAGCGGCCCCGCTGCCCGACAACACGCAAGCCACGACCGACACGACAGCGGCCGCCGATGACGCGACCGCGAAGCTGCGCAAGCGCCGCGGTACCGCCGCGACGATCCTCGCAGGCGATTCGGCGTCGGTCAGCTCGTCGTCCGTCAACGCGCCTGCGGCGAGCGCCGCCGGCAAAGTCATGCTTGGCCAATGACGAACGACGACGCGAAGCTGCTGCAGGCACTGAACGCCGACCACGGCCGCATGAAGGAAAAGCGGCAGTCGTACGAGGCGGTGTGGAACGACGTCATCGACTACCTGATGCCGCGCCTCGACAAGTTCGGCCAGCTCCCGCGCCCGGACAGCGAGAAGGGCCGCGAGCGCTCGCAGAAGATGTTCGACTCGACCGCGCCGCTGGCGCTGCGCAACTTCGTCGCCGCGATGGATTCCATGATCACGCCGGCGACGCAGGAATGGCACCGGCTGAAAACGGGCGATGAATCGTTGAACGAGATCGCGTCGGTGAAGGCGTACTTGCAGCAGGTCGTGCGCACGCTGTTCGCCGTTCGCTACCGCTGGCAGGGCGGCTTTGTCACGCAGATGGGCGCGACGTACCAGAGCATCGGCCTGTTCGGGCCTGGCGCGCTGATGATCGAGCACGACGTCGGCAAAGGCATCGTCTATCGCAACGTACCGATGCAGCGCCTCTGGTTCGCCGAGAACAATGCGGGGCTGATCGATAAGACGCATGTGCAGTGGGAACTGACGCTGCGCCAGGCTGCGCAGCGCTTTGGCCGCGAGAACCTGTCGCCGTCGATGCAGTCTGCGCTCGAACGCGACCCCGAGAAATCCGCGATGTTCTACCACGCTGTCGAGCCGCGCGCCGATCGCGATCCGCGCAAGCTCGACGGCCGCAACATGCAGTTCGCGTCGTACTGGCTCGACGAGGGCCGCGACCGCATCGTGCAGAACAGTGGGTTCCGCACATTCCCGTTCGCGATCGGGCGCTTCTACGTCGGCACCGCCGATGTGTACGGCGGCAGCCCCGCATACGACGCCATGCCGGACATCCGCATGGCGAACGACATGGCGAAGACGAACATCCGCGGCGCGCAGAAGCTCGTCGACCCACCGCTACTCGCGAGCGAGGACGGCGTGCTCGAAGGCTTCGATCTGCGTTCCGGCTCGCTCAACTGGGGCGGCCTGGACGAGAAGGGCAACGAGATGGTGAAGCCGCTGCTCACGGGCAAGCAGGCGCAGATCGGCATCGAGTTCGCGCAGGACACTCGGCAGACGATCAACCAGTGGTTCTACGTCACGCTGTTCCAGATCCTCGTCGACAGCGGCGACATGACCGCGACCGAGGTGTTGCAGCGCGCGCAGGAGAAAGGCGTGCTGCTCGCGCCAACGCTTGGCCGCACGCAGTCGGAACTGCTCGGCCCGATGATCGCGCGCGAGGTCGACATCCTCGCCGAGGCCGGCCAGCTGCCGCAGATGCCGCAGGAACTGATCGATGCGGGCGCCGACGTGGACATCGACTACGACAGCCCGCTCAACAAGGCAATGCGCGCCGGCGCGAGCACCGCGACGCTGCAGTGGCTGCAGCAGCTCGGCGTCGTCTCGCAGTTCGACCCGGCTGCCGCGAAGGTGCCGAATGGCGCACGCATCGCGCGCTTGCTCGCCGATTCCGGTGGCGTCCCGGTCGAGGCCATGAACACCGACGAGGAACTGCAGGCGCAGCAGGCCGCCGAGGCGCAGGCCGCGCAGATGCAGCAAATGCTCGCCGCGGCGCCGGTGGCGGCTGGCGCAATCAAGGATCTTACTGACGCGTCGACAGCGGCGCAGACGGCGAGGGTGTGATGCGCGCGCCGATCAGCCGCTTTCTCAGATTCTGGAACCGCCGCGAGCAATACCGACGGTGCTTCTGTGACGAGCGAGGGAAGCTGACGCCGGCCGGCGAGGCCGTGCTCGCGGATCTCGCGCAGTTCTGCCGCGCCAACCAGTCGACCGTGATCACGTCTCCCGTGCAGCGCACGATCGATCCGCTTGCGACGATGGTCGCCGAGGGCCGGCGCGAGGTGTTCGTGCGCCTGATCCAGATCCTCGGGATGGACGACGAACAGCTCAACTCCCTGAAGGACGAGGCCCCCGAATGAATCTCGTATCGATGAAGCTAACGCCCGCCGAGGCGAAGACCGAAGCCAACGAAGGCACGGCAATGGCCGCGCCGGAAGACCAGCCCGCGTACCCGTGCGGGCTGTCGATCTACCTGGACGACGAGGTGCTGGCAAAGCTCGGTATGACCGCGCTGCCCGACGTCGGCGCGCCGCTGACGCTGATGGCTCGCGTCGAGGTGTGCAGCAAGAGCCAGTACGAGAACCAGAAGGGCACCGACACGAGCCTGTCGCTGCAGATCACCGACATGGCGCTCGCACCCGAGACGCAGTCGCCCGAGCAGCGCGCGGCGAAGTTCTACGCCAACACCCCGACAACCTGATAGGAGCTTCCCGTGAACGGCAGCGAAATTGAGCAGGAAATCATCGCCAAGGGCAAGACAGCGCCGCGCGTCACGCCGGACGAAATAGAGGCGGTCATCGCCAGCGAGCACTACTTCACGGCGGGCGAGGGAATTGCCGGACGCTGCTACCGCGAGGTGTCCACCCTCCATTCGCCGTGGGAGCTGGAGCTGCTGACGTTCTGCGTGCTCGTGTTGCGCAACGGCTTCACCGTGACTGGCGAAAGCGCGTGCGCAAGCCCCGAGAACTTCGACGCCGAGATCGGCCGCAAGGTGGCGCGCGCGAACGCCGTGCAGAAGATTTGGCCGCTCGAAGGCTATCTGCTGAAGCAGCGTCTGCACGACGCCGCGTAATCGCGCGCTTTACCGTAACCAACCGATTCAGGAGGTTCCATGTTTTTCCGCATGTTCCGCAAATTCCGATTGCTCGAAGGCGAATCCGGCACGACCGGCGAGCCGACTGGCGGCGCACCGGCTGCCGCAGCAGCGACCGGCACGCCTGCTGCCGAAGGCGGTCAACCCGCGACCGGCGCGGCACCGGCCGATGGTGCCACGCCGCCCGCAGCAGGCACGCACGATTCTGCGCCGACGTGGCTGCAATCTATCGCCGACGCTGACCTGCGCCAGTTCGTCGAAGCCAAGGGCTTCAAGGACGCGGGCGAGGCGGTGAAGGCGATGCGCGAGTTTGAAGCGAAGCATGCGGTGCCGGCGAGTGTCGAGGAATACCAGCTCGGCGATGGCGACTTCGCGAAGACTGCGGCGACGTGGTTCCACGAGGCCGGCATCCCGGCCGAGGCCGCGAAGGCGCTGGCCGCGAAGTGGAACGGTTACGTCGGCGAGCAGAACACGGCAGCCGAGGCCGCACGACTGGCGAAGGGCGAAGCGGAGCTCACGACGTTGAAAAGCGAGTGGGGCACCGACTACGACAAGAACATCGAGCTCGGCCGCCAGGCGATGCGCAAGTTCGGTGTGTCGGGCGAGGTGATCGACAAGCTCGCGGGCGCAGCCGGCGACGCAGCAACGATCAAGGTGTTCTCGCAGATCGGCGCGTCGCTGAGCGAAGGAACTTTGAATCCGGGTGGCGATGGCGGTAGCAGCGGCGCGGCGCTCACCCAAGAACAACGCGCTGCGAAGTTCTACGCCAACACGAAAACGTAAGGAGCATCCATGGTCACTCTTGCAACGAACAACCCGACCCTCGCCGACATCGCGAAGGGCCTCGATCCGGACGGCTCGGTCGCGCAGACGATCGAGATTCTCGACCAGACGAACGAGATCCTCAAGGATGCGACGTTTGTCGAGGGCAACCTTCCGACCGGCAACCGCACGTCGATCCGTTCGGGCTTGCCGACGCCGACGTGGCGCAAGTTGTACGGCGGTGTTCAGCCGACGAAGGCGACGAAGGTGCAGGTCACCGACAACTGCGGCATGCTCGAAGATTACGCCGAGGTCGACAAGGCACTCGCCGATCTGAACGGCAATGCGATGTCGTTCCGTTTGTCGGAGGATCACGCGCACATCGAGGGCATCAACCAGGAAGCCGCGCAAACGCTGATCTACGGCAACGAAGGATCGGCCCCCGCCGAGTTCACCGGCCTTGCGCCGCGCTACAACTCGCTGTCCGCGCAGAACGCCGACAACATCGTCGACGCGGGCGGCACGAGTGCCGACAACACCTCGATCTGGTTGGTCGTGTGGGGGCCGAATACGGCGCACATGATCACGCCGAAGGGTTCGCAGACCGGGCTGAGCGTGACCGACAAGGGTCAGGTTACGGTCGAGAACGCGGACGGTGCCGGTGGGCGCATGGAAGCGTACCGCACCCACTACAAGTGGGATCTCGGTTTCACGCTGCGCGACTGGCGCTACGTGGCGCGCGTCTGCAACATCGACGTGTCCGATCTCGCGACGTCGGCGAATACGCAGGCGCTGATCCGCTACATGATCATGGCGTCGGAACGTATCCCGCAGTTCGGCATGGGCCGCGCGGCGTGGTACGTCAACCGCAATATCCGCGAAAAGCTGCGCCTCGGCATCATCGACAAGATCGCGAACAACCTGACGTGGGACACCGTGTCGGGTCAGCGCGTGATGATGTTCGACGGCATTCCGGTGCGCCGTACCGACGCAATCCTCAACTCGGAATCGCGCGTCGTCTAACGCGGCGGGACGGCGCTTGCGCGTCGCCCACTCTCACCGAACCCATTCGAAAGGACACCGCAATGTACATCGACTCGCTTCTCGAATTCTCGCGTGCGCAGGCGCTGTCGGCGTCGGGCGCATCGACGAACATCATTGATCTCGGCAGTGACCGCGACATCGGGCCCGGCCGACCGCTGTGGATTGTCGTCTCGGTCGCAGCCGCTGCCATCGGCACGGGCACCTACACGATCGATCTGGAAACCGACGACAACTCCGGTTTCGCCTCGCCGACGAAGATCGCATCGGTGACGCCGGCTGCTGCCGCACTGACTGCCGGGCAGCGCCTGGTACTCGGCATGCCGTTCGCAAACGAGCGTTATCTGCGCCTGAACTACACGCTCGGTGGCACGACGCCGGGCGTCACGCTCAACGCGTTCCTGACCGATCAGGATCCGACGGCGTGGCAGGCATACCCGGACGGTATCGCGTAACCCGCGACAGCTGATCGATGGGTGGCTATCGCCGCCCGCTCAACGCACACAACGAGGTAAGACATGCCGAAGGTCAAGGCGATTCAAACGGGCTTCTACAAGGGCACCCGTAAGCGCGTAGGTGCGGTGTTCGAAGTCGCGAAGGGTGAGAAGGCGAAATGGTTCGTTCCGGCTGACGAGGCGGCCGACGGCCCAAAAGCCCGTGGTCGCAGCGACAGCGCATCGAGCACGGATCAGAAGAATGGTTCCGGCTCGTCCGGCGAGCAGGCCGGCGACGATCTGCGGTAACGGACTGACGAATGGCGTCGCAGGTAGGTATCGCGAATCGCGCGCTGACCAAGCTTGGGTCGGCGCGCATCACTTCGCTCGATGAGGACTCGAAGGCAGCGGCCACGCTGAATTCGATGTACGACGATGTGCTTGACGCATGCCTGCGTGAGCACGTCTGGTCGTTCGCGAAGACGCGCGCGCAGCTCGCCGCGCTTGCCGATGCGCCGCTGTTCGGGTTTGGCTACCAGTATCGACTGCCGGCCGACTTCATTCGCCTGATCCAGATCGGGCAATTCCTCGTCTACCCGCGCACTGACACGCGCGGCCTGTTCAGCATCGAATCGGGGAACATTCTGACCGATCTGCAGGCGCCGTTGTACATCCGCTATACGAAGCGCGTCACGGATCCGAACGCGATGGACGCGTTGTTCCGCGAGGTGTTCGCGTGCCGCCTGGCAGCCGAGTCGTGCGAGAGCCTTACGCAGAGCGCGACGAAGCGCCAGGCGGCATGGGCTGAACACGAGCAGGCTGTCGCGAAGGCGATCCGAGTCAATGCGATCGATCGCCCGTCGCAGCCGATCGGCGAGGACACGTGGCTCGAAGCGCGCAACGGCATCCCGTTCCCGGGCGAGACACCGATCATTCGTCGCTAGGAGGACGCATGGCGAAGGCCGCACCGCAGCAAGTTTCGTTCGATGCTGGCGAACTGTCGCCGCTGCTTGGCGCACGTGTCGATCTGGCGAAGTACGGCAACGGCTGCATGCTGCTCGAGAACTTCATCGCGACGGTGCAAGGCCCGGCAGTGCGCCGAGGCGGCAAGCGCTTTGTCGCGGCGGTGAAGGATTCTGGCAAGCAGGCGTGGCTGCTGCCGTTCATCGTGTCGGACGGCATCGCGTACATGCTCGAATTCGGCGATCGCTACATTCGGTTCTACGTGAACCGCGGCCAGCTTATTGACGGCGGTACGCCGGTCGAGATCGCGACGCCGTATTCGCTTGCCGATTTGACGACGGTCGACGGCACGTTCGCGATTCGTGTGACGCAAAGCGCGGACACGATGTACTTGTTCCACGGTTCGTATCCCACGCAGAAGCTGCTGCGCACCACCGCGACCACCTTCGAACTGCAGCCGGTCACGTTCGTCTCCGGCCCGTTCGCGAGCGTGAACATCGACCAGGGCGTCACCGTCAAGGCGTCGGCGCAGTCGGGCGCCGTGACGCTCACGGCGACGGGCGGCAACGTCTTCCGCGCGTCGGATGTCGGCACGCTGTTCTATCTGGAGCAATACGACAACTCGGCCCACCTGCCGTGGATTGTGCATCAGCGCATTCTCGTCGGTGATATCCGACGTGTGAATTCACGCACGTATCTGTGCACCGCAATCGGCGGCGACGTGCCGGGTGAATTCCAGGTCACGGGATCCGAGACGCCGACGCACACCCAAGGCGAGCGCGCCGACGGCGATTTTCAGGATCTGCCGAACGACAACTTCGGCGCGATCGGTGCGATGTGGCGCTACCAGCACTCGGGATATGCGATGGTGAAAATCACCAGCGTGACCGATGCGCAGCACGCAACGGGCGTCGTAACGACGGGCGACTCGTCGGAACAGATCGTGATTCCGTCGCAAATCGTGTCAACGGGCACGTACAAGTGGGCGCGGTCGCTGTTCAACGCGGACGACGGCTATCCGCAGATGGGTACGTTCTGGCGCAACCGGCTATGGATGATGCGCGATCGCTGGCTCGTCGGCAGCGTGTCCGCTGATTTCGAAAACTTTGCATCGAAGGATGCCGACCAGCAGACCGACGACTCGGCGATCGTGCAGCAGCTCAACGCCCGCCAGCTCAACAAGCTGGCGTGGATGGTCGAAGCCGACAGCCTGATGATCGGCATGACCGGCGACGAGTGGGTTGTCGGGCCCGCGAACGCGTCGCAACCAGTCAGCGCAACGAACCTGAACGCCGCGCGTCGGACGTCATACGGTTCGAAACGTCTGCAGCCGGTGCAGGTCGGCGGCACGATCCTGTTCGCGCAAAAGAGCGGTCGCAAGCTGCGCGACTTCAAATACGACTTTTCGTCCGACAACTACGTGTCCACGGACGTCACGAAGATCGCTGACCACGTGACACGTGGTCGCGTCGGCTCGAACAACGGGATCATGTCCCTCTGCTACCAGCAGGAGCCGCACTCCGTCGTGTGGGCCGCTCGCGCCGACGGGCAGCTGATCGGGTGCACGTACGACGAAGAAGCGGGGCGCAGCGACGTCTACGGCTGGCATCGCCATCCGGACGCGAACGGTTTCGTCGAGTGCGTTGCGTCGATGCCCGCGCCGGACGGCGCAGCCGACGACCTGTGGGTGATCGCCCGGCGCCAGATCAACGGGCAGACGGTGCGCTATGTCGAATACCTGAACCCGTCATTGCAGGACGATGAAGCGCAGTCGTCCGCGTTCTACGTCGACGCCGGAATTACGTACAGCGGCGCGCCGACGACCGAGATTTCCGGGCTCACGCACCTTGAAGGCATCACGGTTGCCGTGCTGACCGACGGCGCGGTGCACCCATCGCGTACGGTGGCAGGCGGCGCGATCGCGCTCGATTGGCCCGCGTCGATCGTGCACATCGGAGTTCCGACGAAATGTCGTATCCAAACTATGCAGCTGAACGCCGGCGCCGCAAACGGGACAGCACAAGGAAAGACCAAGCGCGTATCGAACGTCGTGACGCGCTTCTCGCGGAGCCAGGGCGGCGCCGTAGGCCCGTCGTTCAAAGACGCCGATCTCGAACCGCTGAATTTCCGTAAGCCGTCGAACGCGATGGACAACGCGGTGCCGTTGTTCGACGGCGACATGAAGTCGGACTGGCGCGGCGGCTACGAGGGTCAGTCCTGGATCTGCTACCAAAATGACCAACCGTTGCCCGTGACGCTTCTCGGCTTCTTCCCGATCGAGGACACGCAGGATGATCGCTGAACACCTGACGCCCGCGCACATTCTCGCCGTCGACCTGCAGCCAGCGCAGGCCGGCGTTGCGGGCGCGCTGACGCGCGAATACGCCGAGAAGCTGTGCACGCTGACCCGCGTCGGTTGGGCGATCGTCGACGGCGACGCGGTGCTCGGGTGCGGCGGCATTGTCGAAATTTGGGAGAACCGTGCGCAGGCGTGGACGCTGATCTCGTCGGCGTTGCTGCGGCGGTTCCGGCCAGCGCATCGGATGGTGCGCGCAGTGCTCGACGATGCGCCGTGGCGCCGAATCGAAATGGACGTCGATGCGTCGCACGCGGCCGGCATCGCCTGGGCGGAACACCTCGGGTTCGTGAACGAGGGCGTACGTCGGAAATACACCGTCGATGGGCGGGACGTGATTCTTTTTGCGAGGGTGAAATAGTGGATCCGGTATCCGCACTGACCATTGGTAGCGCCGCGATTTCGACGGTCGGCGCGATCTCGGGCGGCATGGCGAAGTCGGCGCAGGCGAACCAGCAGGCTGCCGCGCTTGACCGCAATGCCGCGCTTTCCGACCAACAGGCCTCGCAGGTCTACGCGCAGAACGTGAACCGCGAGACGGCGCAGCGCGCGCAGGCCGGGCAGCAGCTTGGCGAGCAGCGCGCGGCCGTGGCCGAATCTGGCTTCAATCCGAACGCAGGTTCCGCGCTCGACACGCAGGTGCAGAGCGTGCGCAACGCCGAGCTCGACGCACTACAGACGCGTTATCAAGGGATTCTGCAGGGCCAGTCGCTCGAAGACCAGGCACAGCAGGATCGGTACGCCGCGCGCACGGCGCGCGCGAGCGCAAACAACAGCTTGGTCGCCGGCGGGATCTCGGCGGCCGCGTCGCTGCTCGGCGGCGTCGCGTCGTACGCGAAGACCGGCGGCAGCCTGTTCTCGAGCAGCACGGGCGGATCGTTCTCGCCGCTCGGCGGGCTGTCGTCGTTCGGGCGCGCTGGCAACATGACGGCGGGGTTGTATTCGGGCGCGAATAAGTTCGGCTTCACGGGAGGTCTGTAATGGCTGGAATTCGGATCCCCGTCTATAACTCGCAGGTCACGCCCACGCTACAGCCGTCCGGCGCGCGCGCGCCGTTGACCGTTGTCGACGACAGCACGGGCAGCGCAGTGCAGCAGGTCGGCGCGGCCGTCGGCCAGGTGGCGGGCGTGCTCGAAACGCAAAAGCGGCAGGACGAGCAGGCTACCGTCGCGCGCCAGATCGGTGACGATCGCGTTACCTGGCTGCAAAACATGCAGACGGCGAAGGACAACGCCGCGCCCGGCGCGCCGGATTTCACGCCCAATCTGATCCGGGGGTTCGACGACTACGCGCAGCAGCAACTTCAGCAGATGCCGGACGGGCCCGCGAAGCGCTTCTACACGGTGCAGCTCGGCGACCTGCGCACGTCGCTCGCCGGGCAGGCCGTTACGTGGCAGGCCGAGCAGCACCGCGCGTACAACGTCAACCAGTACCAGCAAGGCAACGACACTGCCGCGCGCGCGATTGCGATGGACCCGACCCTGTACGGTTCGACGCGCGCCTCGCAGCTTGCGCTGATCGACACGGCGCAGCTCGACCCGCAGACGAAGGCGAAGCTCGTCGAGAACTTCAAGGACGTGGCGTCAACGGCGGCCGGCATGCGCATGGTGTCGGCCGACCCCGAGGCGGCGCTTGGCGTGATGACGCAAAAGCCCGATCAGCCGCTGCCGGCGGGTTACGAGTGGGTCGGCGATTTGCCGCCGCACAAGCTCGTCACGCTACAGGCGCACGCGCGCACGCTCGTCGCGCAGCAGCAGAACGCGGCCGAGCGCGACGCGCTGCAGCGGGAGAATGCCGCCGTCGACCTGCATAACCAGGCCCTGACGCTCGTGAACGAAGGGAAGCAGCTGAGCCCCGAATTCACGAACCAGTTGCTCACCGGCACGCAGGGCACGACCGTGGCCGGCGCAGTGCGTGAGCTGATCGGCATGGCGAGTCAGCGTGCGGGCTTCGCGAGTGCGTCACTGTCGCAGCAGGCCGCGACGCTGCAGCAGTACCAGACCGAAGCAGCAACGCGCGGCACCGATCCGGATCAGGCGGCGGCCGTGAAGCAGCTCGAACAAATTCATACGGCGAGCGTCGCCGCGTACAAGGCTGACCCGTGGAATGCAGCGCTCGACCGCGGCGTAGTGCAGGGCGTGCCGCAGGTCGACACGTCGAGCGTGCCGGGCCTCGTCGCGTCGCTCGCCGGACGTGCGCAAGCAGCTGGCGCGGTTGAGGCGGCGGCCGGCCGGCGTGTATCGCTAATGACGCCCGCCGAGGCGCAGACCGTGCTGACCGCCGTCGACGCGCTGCCGATCGACACGAAGGCGCAAGCGCTGAACCAGATCGGTCAGGCGTACGGCAACGCCGGCCGCATCGCGGATCTCGCCGCGCAGTGGAAGGAAAAGAGCCCGGCGATGGCGCTCGCACTGAAGGCGGGAGCGGCCGATACGGGCGGCAAGCCGTTGATGACGACGAGCGGCGCGCCGCTCAGCACGTTCATTCTGACCGGCGCGCAGGCACTGAAGGACAAGACCGTGAAGCTCGACGAGGTCGCTGGCACGGGCATGCGCGCCACGATCGCGAACGCGATCGGTGACTCCCTGCCACCCGAGCAGGCCGACGATGCGAAGGAGGCCGCGTACTTCATCGCGGCCGGCAGCGCGGCGCGCGGCGGTCGCACGCAGCCAAGCAGCACCGACGTGCAAAACGCAATCAGCGGCGCGACGGGTGGGATCTCGACGACAGGCGGTCAGCAGATCAACGGCAAGCCGAACGTCGTTGCGATGCCGTACGGCTGGCGCGAGGAAGATTTCCAGACCGCAGTGAAGTCGGTGACGGCCGCGAACATCGAAAACCCGGGCGTCGACAGCGTGCTCGCTAACGGGCACGAGATCCCGGTCACTGACTTCGTGAAGCAGTTCGCGAGCTACCGCCTGGTGCGCGTCGGCGTGCGCGGCACGTACGCGGTGTCGACCGGGTCGAAGTTCGTCACCGACAAGACGGGTGCGCTGGTCACGGTACACCTGACGTTCCCGACGAAGAACGCACAGACCGGCGCGGCACCGGCCGGACAATCTCCGACCATGCCGTTTCCGGGAGGTATGTAATGCCGGTCGATTCGCTGTACGCCGACCAGACCGCCAGCTTTCTGAGCGGGCAGAACCAGATCGACGTGCCCGAGCCGCGCACGTATCCGTCGACGTCGATCACTTCGATCGCGCGCGCGGTGGGGCGCGGGCTCGGGCAGGGCGGCACGGCGTTGTTCGGCGCGGCGTCGGATCTGGCCGCCGGCCTGAGCCAGATCTATGTCGACCCCGACACGCTCACGCTCAATCCGCAGGCGCAGGCCGACGCGGATAAGCAGGTGAACACGGCTATCACGAAGCAGCGCGCCGGGCACCTGTTCGAGTCGCCGCTCGGCACGCGCGCGTATGACCTGTCCGACACGTTCAAGCCCGATCCGACGCGCACGACGGTGATCGACCAGACGGTGCAAGGCGTGATGTCAGGTTTGACGCAGATCGTGCCGGCCGCCGTGCTAGGGGGCCCGCTGGCTGGCGCGGCTGTCGGTGGCACGTCGATCGGTATGTCGCGCGCGGAAGACTTGAAGCGGCAAGGCGTCGACGTCGGTACGCGGACGGCGGTCGGCGCTGTCGAAGGGGCGATCGCGGCGGGGGGCGCGGTGCTGCCCGTGGCGGGTACGACCGCCGCGCGCACGGTGGGGCTCGTTGCGGCGGGTGGCCCAGGCGCTGCCATCGCGCAGGCGACTATCGAGAAGGCGATTCTGCGCAATGCAGACTACGATCACCTCGCCGATCAGATCGACCCGCTCGACCCGGTGAATATCGCGGCGGCGACACTGATGGCCGGCGCGTTCGCAGGTGCGCACACTGCGGCAACAGCGCGCGCCGCGCGGCAGACTGCGGCAGCTGCGGCAGCCGCTGCCGCGCCGCTGCAGTCGCTCGCGATCGACGCGCGCCGCTCGTTGCCGTACAACTCACCGCAGCTTGACGCGTATGCCGTGCAGGCCGCGCAGGCGGCCGGCGTGCCGCCCGAGCTGATGCTCGCGCTGAAGAACGCGGGCGAGAAGTCGAATTCGGGGCAAGTGTCGCCGAAGGGCGCGGCCGGCGTCTCGCAGATGATGCCCGAGAACCTGCGCAAATACGGCGTGACGGATCCGACAGACCCGGTGCAGGCGCTCGACGGTATGGCGAAGTACCTGGCCGACACGCAGAAGCAGTACGGCGGCAACCTGCAGGCGATGATCGCGGACTACAACGGTGGCCCGAAACAGGCGGCGGCCGTCCTGCGCGGTGAACGGCCGCCGGCGAACGAGACGGCGGCATACCTCGACCGGGTGAACGATTACCTCGCGACGCGCGGTATCGACTCGGCAACGTTCCGCGTGTCGCCGGATCAGGTCGACGCCGCACTGATGGCACGCGGGCAGGGGATCATCGACGACGCGTACGTATTCGGGCGGCCAGACGACGTCGCCGCGATGGCCGCGCATCAGGACGCGTTCGAACTGGCCGCCCGCCAGATGGATGCCGGCCAGTTCCCGGACGTCGCGCGGTTCGTGACCGGCGATGATTCGGCGCGCGCGACCGCGCTCGACTCGTTGATCGCGGAAGCCGAGGCGCAGCGCACTGACGTCGCGCAGCAGGCGTCCGGCCTCGCCGATCAGGGCGCCGTATCGCAGATGCGCGCCGAGCTCGACCAACTCACGGCCGCGCGGCCGGACGATTCCGCCGCTGGTGTGAAGGAGCTAACGCGCCAGCTGCAGGACCAAGGCATGAAGTACAAGGCCGCGGCCGCGAAAGCGCAGAAGCAGATCGACGCAGCAGTCGCCGACCATGAGGCGCAGGTCAGCCGCCTGCGCGGCGCGATCGAGGAAAACGCCCGCGCGCAGCAGGCTCACGGGCAGCTCGGCGCGCTCGATGCGCAGCTGGCCGACCTGCGCGCGACGCGCGCCGGGATCGATGCGCCGGCCACGCGCCGCACGCCGCTGTCGCGCTTCATCGAGGACGTCGTGCGCGCGCAGACGCGGCGCGAACCGGTGACGTACCGCGAGCCGCAGGAACCGGTTTTGCAGGCCGCCGATACGCTTTCTGCCGGTGTTGCGCCGCGCACGGCCGGTGGTGTAGCGCTTTCCGGCGGTGCTGCGCCGAGCGCGCGCGCCATCGAGGCGAACCTGCGCGACACCGCCGCGCTGCGACCGGATATGCAGGTGACGATCGATACACCTGCGGGCGAGCGCACGGGCACCGTCGCCGAACTGATGCAGCAGATCGACGACGAGCATGCCATGAACACGCAGGATGCCGGCCTGTTTGACGTTGCCGCGAACTGCTTCATCAGCCTGGGAGGCTAAATGCATCAGAAGTGCGTCAACGCAGTCGAGGCGGCCGCCGGCCGGAAGCTCACGAAAGCCGAGATCGACGGGATCGAAAACCGCGTGCGCGCGGGCATGCGCTCGACAGCACGGCAGGACCCGGCCGCGTGGTCGTCGATGTCGCAGGCCGACCGGGTCGCGGCAGGGGCTGAGTGGGCGCGACAGCAGCTCGTGCACGAGGCCGAGCTCGATCGGGCCCGCAAACAGCTGCAGATCGCGAAGCAGATCGAGACGACCGACCGGATTCAGGAAGCACTGTACGCGGATCCCGAAAACGCTCACCGTAAGCGTGCGCGCGAGTCGGTCGTCGTCCACGACATCGAGCAGACCTATGTGACCGCCGGCGCGATCAAGTCGGATTACATGCGACAGACGATGGATGCGATTGATGCGATGAAAGTCGGGCAGAACTTCCTCGCACGCGCGTTCGATGTGGACAATCCGGCGATGGAGCGCGACATCATCCGCGAGGTGTACCGTGGTGCGGACGGCTCGACGGGCAACGAGGTGGCGAAGGCTGCGGCCGAGCAGATCGGCAAGACGACGAGCGCGATGCGCGAGCGCTTCAACCGCGCCGGCGGCAACGTCGGCGAGCTCGATTACGGGTACGTGCCGATCCGCCACGCGCAGGGCAAGGTGCTCGGTAACGGATCGGATGCGCAGCGGCACGCGTGGGCGGACGCCGTCATGCCGTTGCTCGACCGTTCGCAATACCTCGACGATGCCGGGAACCCCCTGAGCGACGTCGAGCTGCGCAAGGTGCTGGTCGGCGAGGACCGCGAGGCGTGGGAGCGCGCGAACGCGGCCGCGCGCGGCAACATTGCGCCGCGCAAGCAGGGCGTGTGGGACACGATCGCGTACGGCGGTGTCAACAAGATCGTGCCGGGCGAGACGGCCGGCAACGCCGCGCGTGCAAACGCCGGTTCCGCGCACCGCGTGCTGCACTTCCGCGATGCGGATGCGCACATGCAGTACAACCGCCAGTTCGGCGAGGGCTCGCTGTTGAATGCGCTGGTCGACCACGTCGGCGGCATGGCGAAGAACATCGCGCTCGTCGAGCGTTACGGGCCCAACCCGACCCGCAACATGAAAACGCAGATGCAGCTGACGGCCGTGCATGACGGCACGGAAATGCGAACGCTGGAAGGCGGCATGACGTCGATCGGCGCGTACTGGAATTACGTCACCGGCGCGACGAACACGCCCGTCAATCCCGCGCTCGCGCGCAAGATGGAAACGCTGCGCACGACGGTCAGCGCCGTGAAGTTGCAGGGCACGATCCTCGCGGCGCTGGGCGACGTCGGCACGATGTTCGTGACGGCCGGCTACAACAAGGTGCCGTTCTTCAAGTCGCTCGGCACGGCCGCGCGACTGATGGCACCCGGCTCGAAGGACTTCCGGTCGTGGCTGTCGTCGCAAGGGCTGATCGCCGAATCGCTCGAGCACGGGCTGAACCGGTGGGGCACCGACAACCTTGCGACGACGTGGGCCCGCAACCTGTCCGCCGCGACGATGAAGTTCGGCGGCGTCACCGGCTGGACGGACGCGTTGCGCACGGCGTTTCAGTCGCACATGATGCGCGGGCTCGCCGGCATCGGCCGTACCGACTGGAACAGCCTGAGCGAATGGGACCGGCGCGCGCTCACGCGCGCCGGGCTGACGGCCGACGATTGGGCCGTCGTGAACCGCGCGACGCCGGGCCGTTATGGCGATGCCGAATACCTGACGCCTGACGCGCTCTATGCGACCGGCGACGCGCGTGCGGCCGACGTTGTGCCGAAGCTGCTCGGCATGATTCGCGAGGAAGGGGAGTTCGCTGTGCTGAACCCGGATCTGCGCACGAAGGTGATCGCGTCGGCTACACCGGGCACCATCACGGGCGAACTGAAAAAGTCGTTCATGCAGTTCAAGTCGTTCCCGATGGCGATGATCTCGCGGCATTGGGGGCGCATCAGCGATATGCGGCGCTCGGGCGACTTCCGCGTCGACGGCGCGCCGGCACTCGCGAACCCGATGGCCTATGCCGCGGCGCTCGTCGTGAGCACGACGCTGATCGGCGCGATCTCGACGCAAGCGAAGAACCTGCTTGCCGGCAAGGATCCGGAACCGATGTTCGACGACGTGAAGCACGCGGGCGGTTTCTGGACGCGCGCATTCTCGGTCGGGGGTGGGGCGGGCTTCGCTGGCGATATGCTGGTCGCGGCGTTCGAGTCCGCCGACTATGGTTCGCTGCTCGGCAGTGCGGTCGGCGGTCCGTTGCTGTCGACGATGTTCCAACCCCTGCGCGCGATCTCGTCGAACGTGCAGGACGCAGCGCAGGGCAAGGATACGCACGTTGGCGCTGACCTGCTCAAGATCGCGCAATCGAACACGCCGCTCGTGAATCTCTGGTTTTGGAAAACGGTGTGGAACCGCCTGATCTGGGACAACCTCGCCGAGAACCTGTCGCCAGGCGTGACGCAGCGGAACATGAACCGGTCGCGCACACAGTACCACAACGACTATTACTGGTCGCCGGGCACGGGTGAGCCGCAGCGCGCGCCAAATCTCGCAGCGGCGTTTGACGACCAATAACGCACGATTCTGCGGGGGCGATGCGGGAGCATGGCGCAGTCTCTAATAGGGCTGTGTCATGACCGTAACCTCAGATGTCCAGGAAGTCGAGCACGACACCGATGGCGTAACGTCGGTGTTTCCTGTTCCGTTCTATTTCCTGCGAAACACCGACATCCTGATCGATAGGCTTGACCGTGTCGGCGGCATCGTGTCGCTTACCTATGGAACTGATTACACAGTCAACGGTGCAGGCGACCCGAATGGCGGCAGCATCCAAACGACACATGTCGTCGACGCCGGGTACGTGCTGCGCATCTATCGCAGCGTGCCGGCTACGCAAGAAACGCAGTTCCAGCAAAACGACCCCTTCCCCTCGAAGACGATCGAGAAAGCGCTCGACAAGTTGACGATGCTCGTCCAACAGGCGAATCGCGGGGTGGGGCGCGCCCTGAAGTTTCCGAATTCGGACATCGACCCGATTACGGAGTTGCCGAAAGCGCTGAATCGCGCCAATCGCGCATTGGGATTCGACAACCGCGGAGATCCGTTCGCCATCGATCTGACGATTGGGTCGGTCACGACGCCGGTTGTGCAAACCGTCGCAATGCTGCGGCTTGTCGCCAAGACGGCCGCAACCGACGTTTTCGTTGCTCGCTATTGGGCTGATATTCCCGGCGGGGGCGGCCACTACACGCAGCGGTACGCCGTAGCGCCGGGTGGGTGGGAGAACGGCGGAACGCAAATCGTGTCGGCCGATGGCGCAGGGTGGGAACTTGCACATGACGGCCTGGTGTCGCCGCGAGATTTTGGGGCGCGCGGTGAGGGCGTGGCCGGTGGCATTTCTGGTCCGGATGACACGGCAGCCGTACAGGCGTGGCTCGACGTTCTTTCACCGACTGTTGCCGGGTATTCGGACGTTGGTGTTTTCAACGTCAGCGCGACGCTACACAAAGTCGGCAGCTACATTTCGATCAGTGGCCCGGGGGCCGGAAGCAGCGTTTTCAATGTCATCGGTGGCGCCAGTTCGGATGACGTGTTCTGCTTCGGTGACGGCGTGACGACGTGCTCGTACTGGTCCGTGAGCGGATTCGGTATCGAATCTGCCGTCACAAAATCGGGCGACAGCGCCGCGCTGCACTTCAAGAAATTCATGGTCGAGAACTCGGTGGCGAACGTCGCCATCGGTGTGATCGCGCAGAATAAAAAGCTGCAGCATGGATTCTGGTTCGACGTCGTCAACGTGATGTACCTCCACCGCGCGAGCGTATATCGGTTGCTCGGCGACGGCATTCGCGTAAACGGTAGTGCGACCGACGACAGCGGGTCCGATCTGTATATCACGCAAGGCACCGTCACGTACTGCAATGTTGGTCTGCATTGCGGTGGTGGCTTTGGTGGCCTCTACACCGTCGAGTTCAACAGCTTCGTCAACGGCATCAACTATCTGATCGACAACACGATCGCCGCGTTTCGAAATCGCGAAATGTTCTTCTCACAGGACACGGTATCGGACGGCGCGCTGATCGCCGGGATCGTGATCGACGACACGCATACCAGTAACGCCCCGATCGTAATGGGCATGATGATCGGATCGTCAGGGCAGTTTGGCGGCCCGGGCCCGCACCACGGCCTGTGGGTCAAGAACTGGCCGAACGGTCGGATCTCGGTCAACTCAGGTCAGATCATGAACAACTTGGGCGATGGTGTGCATACCGACGATTCGTCGGTTGTGCTGGCGATTGGTTCTACTGCATCGATTTTCAACAACACAGGGTGGGGCGTCGCCGCGTCGGTTCGGTCGTACCTGATCTACTACTTCGGTTGCTACATGGATCGGAACGGCGCCGGCGACCTGCACCCGAACACGGGGTGCGCGAACGGCACGACGTTCGCCCCGTCGATCGGCGCAACGTCGGGAGCGCTCGGGGCTTATTCGGCGACTGGCCGATGGACGACGCACGCCAAGCAGGCTGGATTCACGATCTACGCGACCGTGTCCGACGTCGGGACCGCGGCGGGGGCGCTGCGGATCCCCCTGCCGTTTCAGGTTCGGCAGGCCGTCACCGTACAGGGTAGTGACCAGTCGCTCGGCACGGCGCTAACGGGCTACATCGATGCGAACTCGTCGACCCTCGTGGTTCGTAAAGCTGACGGTTCGTTTCCCGCACACAACGGGGCGACCTTGTCGCTGACCGGTGGCGGCATCGAGTTTGCGTGACCGGGAGAACGCATGGCTGAACCTACAACCAGCATCGCTGCAGCCGCCGGCGCACTGCTCGTAAAGATCGTGCCAGGCGCGATCGGCTCGCTGATCGCGTTGCGCTTCATCGGCGACGGGCTGACCGGCCGGC
The DNA here is from genome assembly GCF_002223045.2 of Burkholderia sp. HI4860. Lineage (NCBI taxonomy): Bacteria > Pseudomonadati > Pseudomonadota > Betaproteobacteria > Burkholderiales > Burkholderiaceae > Burkholderia > Burkholderia sp. HI4860. Next base: position 3,117,875 of record NZ_NKFO02000003.1, read on the forward strand.
AGAAGGCCGTGTCGTTCGTCGCGGGTGCAGCGTTCTCGTATTTCGTCGGGCCGTTGATCGTCGTGTGGTGTGGCATCGCGGACAGCGGCGCGCAGCAGGCGATCGGCTTTCTGATCGGGCTGTTCGGCCTAGCGATCACAAAAGAGCTATTCAAAGAAATCAACAACGCTGACTTCATCGGGGCCCTTAAACGCCGCTTCCTTGGGGGGCAATGATGGTCACGATCTTCGTTTTCGCAAACCTCGTCGTGCTCGCGTTCTGCGTGTGGATCGCCGTTACGGATGCAATCGCGACGGGATGGTGGGGCACGGTCGGTTTCTCGATCATCGGCATCGCGGCCGCCGTCAATGTCTTGAAGCCGATCCGCATGCTGCCCGTGATCGACCTGCCCGAGACGCTGATGATGGTGGGCATGGCGATCGTGTGCCTGTGGGTGATGGGTCGCAAAGCTTACTGGTGGACGAAGGAGCACAAGCACAATGGCGCGCATTGACGCAGTAACGGCGGGCGGCAAGAACCGTGTCGCTTTCCTCGACATGATCGCGGCGAGCGAGATCACGCCCGCGCTGCTCGCGAAATCGGACGACGGGTACAACGTTCTTGTTGGCGCGACGCCCGCGCGGCCGCTGCTGTTCTCCAGCTATGCGGCGCACCCGAATGTGCTCAACCGGCAGATCCCGGTGCCGTCGACAGCGGCCGGCCGCTATCAGATCCTCTATCGGTGGTGGCGCATCTACCAGGCGCAGATGAAGCTGCCCGACTTCGGGCCCGTGTCGCAGGACCGCTACGCACTGCAGCAACTGCGCGAGCACGGCGCGCTTCCACTGATCGACGTCGGTCGCTTCCGCGAGGCGGTCGCGAAGGTATCGAATGTTTGGGCCAGCCTGCCGGGCGCCGGCTACGGGCAGCATGAGAACGACATCGAGCGGCTGCAGGCGGCATACCAGGTTGCCGGTGGGGAGGTCGCAGCATGACGATCCTCGATCCGCGCCTCTGGCTGGCCTTTATCGTCTCCCTCGCGATCACGGCCGGCAGTTGCTACTTCAAGGGGCACACTGACGGCGTGCGCACGACGAACATCGCTGCGCAGAAGAGGCAACTTGCTGCCGTCAGCGCAGCGCGCACCGAAGAGCAACGCCGCACTGCGGCACAATCGGAGAACGCCAAAAATGCGAATCAACAACGCACTGCCGCGCTCGCGGATGCTTTTGCTGCTCGCGCTGCCGCTGGCAGCCTGCAACAGCGCGTCGATCAGCTCGTCGCAGCTGCCCGCCATCCCGCCACTTCCGCCGGAAGCCCGGCAACCGGCGACACCCTCGGTCTGCTTGCCGACGTGCTCGGCCGCGCTGACCAGCGCGCGGGCGAACTGGCAGAGTACGCTGACCGCGCCCGCATCGCCGGCCAGCAGTGCGAGCGCGACTACGACGCGTTGACGGCTACGAGGTGAGGTATCCGTGCACGGCTGCGCACGCGGATGCGGTGATAGTCGAACAACTCGTCCCAGCCTCGATCGCTACCTGACCATCCGTTCTCGTCATAGTTGTTGACGACCGACGTGTAGACGCCGGGGAACGGATCGCCGTCGAGGCCGGCATGGTTGTTGTAATCGTTCAGCAGCAGGAGATTCACATTCGCGCGGGGGAGCGCGGCGCGCAGCGCGGTCATGAAGCGTTGCAACAGCTCCTCGTCGAACATGCGCGTGTCCGGATAGAACTGCGCCCATCCATGTGCGAAGCGCACGAATAGCACGTCGCCTTCGAGCGTTAGCAGTCGGCGCACCAAATGCGCGAACTTCTCAAGATTCTGAGCGCATTTCGCTCGGACCAGAAACGGCGCGTATTCACCATTGAGCTTCGCTTCGTCGAAGTCGTGATAGTGCATCGTGCCGTAGCGGCCGCACATGATCGCCGGCCCCGTATCCTCGCGCACGACCTGCATGTTCTCTTCACGGAAGATATCGACGAAGCCAGATTCGAACAGCTCGACGAGGGCGACGGTCGGCGTCACCCACCAGTCGAGCGGGTAGGCTTCGTCAATGCCGAAGTAACGCCGGACCTGGTACACCGTCTGGCAATGGCCCCCAAGGCTGACGATGTGGTCGAATTCGCGATCGATCATTTGTTTTCTCGTAGTGAGGGATCGAGGCTGCACCGATGTATTGCTATAAAATATTACATAAGCCTGTCTAAATTGAAAGGGCCTTTGAGCTCGCAGCAGCACATGCGCGCTCTATTCATTAGCGAATCCAGGCGCTGGCAAGCCTTGCAATGCCAGCAGTGTGCCGACCGTACCGAAGATCAGCACACCAGCGATAACTCCAAGCCAGCTGCGGCCCGTCGCTTTGCTGATCTTCGTGCCTAGATATACGGCGCCAGCCAACACCGCGGCGTAGAGCAAAAAGGCACCTAACTGGAAAGCAAACGCGCTCATTCGGGCCGACCGTGACGGTGTGAAGTTGCCATATTACTGCGGCGGGATCACCCCATCATGGTGTAACGGGTCGGTCGCGCGAATTGATGCGCGAGCCTATCGCAAGTTTCGTCGTCTAGTTCGTCCAGGCCGGTCGCGCGCTGCCAGAAAGCGCAGCCAAGGCGCGGTCGCGCCGCAACAGCATTGAGGTGCCCGGGGTGCGCGCAGATCGCGTGCGCGCCATCACAGAACGCCACACCGGACCAATGCTCACAGGTCCAGCATGGGCGGTTGATATTTTCGATGAAAAGGCCGGAGCCCAAACCGTCGTTAGCCACAGGGCAAATACTGTATAAAAACACAGTATTTGCCCTGTGATTCCGTGCGTCAAGCGGCCGCGATCAGAGGTTGCCGGATCGGGATGATCTCGGCCCCGCGACCGTCCGCGCACGCGCCGACAAACTCGGCCCACTTTTCGAGGGCCACTCGGCGCTCCGGGATTTCCTGCCGCACGTCGTAGATGCCTTCCATCCCTCTGAGCTTGTGGTTCAGCGCGATCTCGGTGATCTCTTTCGGGATGCCCATGTTCATCATGTGGCCCTTGGCCGTGCTGCGCGTGTCGTGCGGTGTGAAGCGTCGGGCCTCGAGATCGCCGCGCAGAAACGCCCGGTCGATGGCCGCCCACAGCGTTGTGTTGCCGACGTGCGTATCGCCGAGCCGGTTGATGCGTTGCTGACCGCGCGCAGGCAGCAGCCACGGAGAATCGCCGGATAACGCGAGCAGTTCCTCGAACCATGCGGCGACGAGCGGCACGAGCGGCACGAGGAAACCGTTTCGCGTCTTGACCGTCTCGTCGGCGACGAACCACGTGCCGCGCTGCAGGTCGATGAATTCCTTTCGTGCCTTGACGAGCTCGTTCGTGCGCACGCACGTCGCGAGCAGGATGCGCAGCATTAGCCCATTCTCGCGACCGATCGTGTCGTCGATGTCGGGCAGGATCTTCGCCAGCTCGTCGACGGCCAGCATCACGCGCGGCCTGACCTTCGGCCGGGCACCCATGATCGCGGTCAGCTTGACGCCGGCGCACGGGTTTGCGGCGATGATCTTGCGGCCGCACGCGTGGTCGAACACCTGCGTCATGGTGGTGAGGATCCGCTTCGACATCGTCCAGCCGCGGCCGGCGTCCTCGATCGCCTGCACAACGTCAGCCGGCGTCACGCGGCGCACTTCCAGCGAACCGAGCTTCGGCCCGACAACGTTGTCGAGATCCCACGTGCGGTAGTAGATCGTGCTGGCCGAAAGCGGCTTCTCGATGTCCTGCGCGAATCGCTTCGCGCAGAAGTCGGTGACCAGGTCGTTGACCGTCCATGCGGCGGCCGACGCCGCGCGCTCGGTCTTCTTCGCGGCGGCCGGGTCAGCGCCGTTGTCGATCGCGACGCGGTGTGCGCGGGCTGCTTTGCGCGCGGCCGCGAGCGACAGGTCGGGGTAGTTGCCGAGCGTCAGCTCGCGGCGCCGGCCGCCAGCCAACCGGTAACGCAGAATCCACGCGGCCGTGCCGCCGGCGGAAAGAGTGAAGGTGAGCCCGTCGCCGTCGGACTTTGCGATCGGCGTGCCGGCCGCGATCCATCGCCGCAGCTGCAGGTCGTCGAGCACATTCGTTTGCCTGGCCATATCGTTCCTCGTGGGTAGTCAGGCGATAGTGCCAGCGAAATAGCTACCCGCCTAGCTACCCAAATTTCCTTAGCCACTCTTAGACTTTGCTGGTCGTCGTTTGGCTAAAACCCTTGATGGGCTTGGGGTTTAGGGCGATCGGATAGTCGTTTCTGGTCGCACTTAGATGTTAATGAAAATAGCAGGTGGCGATTTTCATGAACGGGAGTGTGCGTGCGGGGTGAATACGAAGGCCGCCATCTTACCGCGAGCACGCGGCGCGAACGCGCGCTTCGTGCGGGGCGGGGAAGGCGCCGCGCGCAGCCGTTTCGATGAACCGGGAAGAAATTGTGACAAAAGTATTGACGTGAGTACTTCCTCACCCTATAATTTACTTCTCTGACGCGGGGTGGAGCAGTCTGGCAGCTCGTCGGGCTCATAACCCGAAGGTCGTAGGTTCAAATCCTACCCCCGCAACCAAGCACACCAGACGATGTGCAGCGCAAGTGACCGATGCGCGCTTCGTCGACAGGAACCCGGCCTCGTGCCGGGTTTTTTGTTTTCCGCGCGGCAGCGATCAGCGCGCCGCCCACTCGACCGCCGCCTTCGCATGCAGCGCGGTCGTATCGAACACCGGCAGCGGCGAATCGTCCGCGCCGATCAGCAGCGTGATTTCCGTGCAGCCGAGGATCACGGCCTGCGCACCGCGCCGGGCCAGTTCCTCGATGATCGCCACGTACGTCGCACGCGATTCCGGCGAGACGATGCCGTGGCACAGCTCGTCGTAGATGATCCGGTGCACGTCGCCGCGCCCGCGTTCGTCCGGCACGAGCACCTCCATCCCGAACTTCCCGCGCAGCCGCTCCGCGTAGAACGGCAGCTCCATCGTGTAGCGCGTGCCGAGCAGCGCGACGCGCTCGACGCCGGCATCGCGCAGCGCGGTGCCGGTCGGATCGGCGATGTGCAGGAACGGCAACTTCACCGCGGCTTCGATCGCATCGCAGACGCGATGCATCGTATTGGTGGTCAGCACGACCAGATCGGCGCCGGCCGCTTCGAGCTGTCGTGCGGCGCCGGCCATCGGTTCGCCGAGCGCGGCCCAGTCGTGCGTGCGCTGCAGCGCTTCGATCTCCGCGAAATCGACCGTGACCAGCACGCTCTTCGCGTTGTGGTGCCCGCCGTGCAACGCCTTCGAATGGCGATTGATCATCCGGTAGTACTCGGCCGACGATTCCCAGCTCATCCCGCCGATCAGTCCGATTGTCTTCATCAGAATTTGCTCCGAGAAACCCCGCCATTTCCCCCAAGGGGACTTCCTTCGGGGCGGATGGCGGGAAGGAAAGGCGTGCTGTTGACAGGTAGCTTCTTCCACGGGTTAGGATCACCTGCATGATTCTTGTCTACCGCTACCGCGTGAAGTCGCTCAACGGACTGCTTAACAAGCAGAGCCGTGCGGTGAACTTCGTCTGGAACTTCTGCAATGACACGCAGAAGCACGCGCTCCAGTGGAGCAGGAAGTGGCCGACGGGATTCGATCTGAACGTGCTGACGACGGGGAGCAGCAAGGCGCTCGGCATCCACTCCGGCACGATCAACGCGACGTGCGAGCAATATGCGAAGTCGCGCAGCCAACACCGTCGGCCATACCTGCGCTATCGTGGCAGGAAATCGCTGGGCTGGGTGCCGTTGAAGGGGCGTGACCTGAAGCGCGAAGGCGAAGCGTTCCGCTTTGCCGGCAACACGTTTCGCGTGTTCAACAGCCGCACGCTTCCCGAAGGCAAGATCAAGGACGGGACCAACTTCGCGCAGGATGCGCGTGGCAATTGGTTCTTGAACATCGTGATCGAGGTGCCCGATGTTCAAGCTCGCCCGATCCGTTCCGGTGTCGGCATCGATCTCGGCCTGAAAGACTTCGCCACACTTTCGACCGGCGAGAAACTGCCTAACGATCGGTTCGGTCGACAAGCGGCGGAAAAGCTGGCGAAAGCGCAACGGGCGCGAAAGCATAAACGGCATATCGCGAAGCTGCACGCCAAGATTGCGAATGCCCGTGCCGATTTCCAGCACAAGCTCGCACTCGATCTGGTGCGGCGGTTCGATTACATCGCGGTCGGCAACGTGTCGGCCGCGAAACTCGCCAGAACCAGGATGGCGAAGAGCGTCTACGACGCGTCCTGGTCGTCCTTCCGAGACAAGCTCCGCTACAAGGCGATCGCGCACGGAGCCACGTTCGAGGAAGTCGACGAAAGCGGTTCGACCCAGTCCTGTTCGGCGTGCGGGTCGAAAGACAGCACGACGCGGCCGAAAGGTATCGCAGGACTGAGAATAAGAGAATGGGCCTGCAGTGACTGTGGTGTCGAGCATGATCGTGATATCAACGCTGCGCTGAACATTCTCCGATGCGGACGTGCATCGCCAGATGTGGGAATCCTCCGCCTTTAGGCGGACGAGGACGTCAACCGTCACCTTTGCGTTTCGTGTCTCGCGGCAGACGAGTATAGGCGCCGCTGTCTGTACCCGGCCGGTACGATCCGCACAAACCGGGCCGGTACGGCGCAGCCAGTTATGAGTGGCCGGCCACGGGCGGCCGGCTATGGCCGCACGCGACAGTTGAAACCGGCACTGTGTTTTTGTACAGTATCGGCACCGTGAACCCGACCATCATTCCGCCTGCCGATCCGCCCGCGCCGCCGCCGGGCGATGCGCCGCCGCGCATGCGCAAGATCATTCACTGCGACTGCGACTGCTTCTACGCGTCGGTCGAGATGCGCGACGACCCGTCGCTGCGCAACCGGCCGCTCGCGGTCGGCGGCCGGCCCGACCAGCGTGGCGTGATCGCGACCTGCAACTACGAGGCGCGGCGCTATGGCGTGCATTCGGCGATGTCGTCGGCGCTGGCGATGCGCAAGTGCCCGGACCTGCTGATCCTGCCGACCGCGATGGACAAGTACCGCGCGGCGTCGCGGCAGATCATGGCGATCTATCGCGACTACACGCCCGACGTCGAGCCGCTGTCGCTCGACGAGGCGTACCTCGACGTCAGCGGGTCGGAGCGCTGCCAGGGGAGTGCCACGCTGATTGCGCGGGAGATCCGCCAGCGCGTGTTCGACACGGTCGGCGTGACCGTATCGGCCGGCGTCGCGCCGAACAAGTTCATCGCGAAGATCGCGTCCGACTGGAACAAGCCCGACGGGCTGTTCGTCGTGCGGCCGCACGAGATCGACGCGTTCGTCGCGGCGCTGCCGGTGCGCAAGCTGCACGGCGTCGGCAAGGTGACGGCCACGCGGCTCGACCGGCTCGGCATCCAGACCTGCGCGCAGTTGCGCGACTGGCCGCTGATCGACCTGCACCGCGAATTCGGCGCGTTCGGGCGGCGCTTGTACGAACTGTCGCGCGGGATCGACGAGCGGCGCGTGCAGGCCGACCAGGAGCGCAAGTCGGTCAGCGTCGAGACGACCTACGTGACCGACCTGACGACGCTCGAGCAGTGCGCGGAGGAAATCCGCCGCCTCGTCGTGCAACTCGACGCGCGGATCGAACGGGCGGGCGCCGCGCGCTCGATCCGCAAGCTGTACGTGAAGATCCGCTTCGCCGATTTCCAGCGCACGACGGTCGAGTGCGTGGCCGATGCGACGAATGCGGACACGGCCGTCACGCTGCTCGCGAAGGGGCTGCAACGGCGGGCGCAGGCGGTGCGGCTGCTCGGCGTCGGCGTGCGCATCGACGAAGATACCGCCGAGCGCCACGGGCAGTTCTCGCTGTTCGACGACGAGTCGCCCGCGCCATGAAAAAAGGCACCGCCGAAGCCGGTGCCTTTGCTACATGCAACCGAATGCGCTGGCGGGCCGCTCAGTGCGCGGGTGCCGCCATCCCGTTGTGACGCAGCAGTGCATCGATCTGCGGCTCGCGGCCGCGGAACGCCTTGAACGAATCCATCGCCGGGCGGCTGCCGCCGACCTCGAGGATTTCGCGGCGATAGCGCGTGCCGGTCGCCGCATCGAGCACGCTGCCGCTTGCGGCGGCCGCTTCCTCGAACGCCGCGTACGCATCGGCCGACAGCACCTCGGCCCACTTGTAGCTGTAGTAGCCGGCCGCGTAGCCGCCCGCGAAGATATGGCTGAACGTGTTCGGCCAGCGCGAGAACGCGGCTTGCGGGATCACGTGATAGCGCTCGTTGATCTCGCGCGCGAATGCGGTCACGCCGGTGGCGCCCGCCGGGTCGAAGTCGACGTGCAGCAGCATGTCGAACATCGAGAACACGATCTGGCGCAGCGTGCCGAGCCCGCTCTGGAAGTTCTTCGCCGCGATCATCTTGTCGAACAGCTCGCGCGGCAGCGCGGCGCCCGTGTCGACGTGCGACGACATCGACGACAGCACGTCCCATTCCCAGCAGAAGTTTTCCATGAACTGCGACGGCAGCTCGACGGCATCCCATTCGACCCCGTTGATGCCCGACACGCCGAGTTCGTCGACGCGCGTGAGCATGTGGTGCAGCCCGTGGCCGAATTCATGGAACAGCGTGATGACTTCGTCGTGCGTGAAGCACGCGGGCTTGCCGCCGACCGGCGCCGAGAAGTTGCAGGTGAGATAGGCGACCGGCGTCTGCACGCTGCTGCCGCGCTTCGCGCGCGAACGCGCGTCGTCCATCCATGCGCCGCCGCGCTTGCCTTCGCGCGCGTACAGGTCGAGATAGAACTGCGCGACGAGCGAGCCGTCGCGGTTCTCGACGCGGAAGAAACGCACGTCCTTGTGCCACACCGGCGCGTCGTCCGGCTTGATCCGCACGCCGAACAGCGTCTCGGTGACGGTGAACAGGCCCTTCAGCGCGGCCGGTTCCGGGAAGTACTGCTTGACCTCGTTTTCCGAGAACGCGTAGCGTTGCTGGCGCAGCTTTTCGGCCGCGAACGCGACGTCCCACGGCGCGAGTTCGGCGAGGCCGAGTTCCTTCGCGGCGAACGTGCGCAGCTCGTCCCAGTCCTTCTCCGCGTGCGGTCGCGCGCGCGTGGCGAGATCCTCGAGGAACGCGATCACCTGCTGCGGCGATTCGGCCATCTTCGGCGCGAGCGACACTTCGGCGAAGTTGCGGAAGCCGAGCATCAGCGCCTCTTCGCGGCGCAGCTTCAGCGCATCGGCGACGATCGCCGTGTTGTCCCATTCGGCCTTGCCGTCACCGTACTGCGGCCCGAGTTCCGACGCGCGCGTCGCATAGGCACGGTAGAGCGTCTCGCGCAGTGCGCGGTTGTCCGCGTATTGCAGCACCGGGAAGTACGACGGGAAGTGCAGCGTGAATTTCCAGCCTTCCTTGGCATCCTTTTGCGCGGCTTCGCGGGCGGCCTCGATCGCGTCGCCGGGCAGGCCGGCGAGGTCGGCCTCGTCCTGCACGAAATACGCGTACGCGTTGGTCGCGTCGAGCACGTGATCGGAGAAGGCCTTCGACAGCGCGGCCTGCTGTTCCTGCAGTTCGGCGAAGCGCGGCTTCTGGTCCTCGGGCAGCTCGGCGCCCGACAGGCGGAAATCGCGCAGCGCGTTGTCGAGGATCTTCTTGCGTTCGGTGGACAGCGTCGCGTATTCGGCGCTTGCGGCGATCGCCTTGTACTTCTCGTACAGCGCGAGGTTCTGGCCGACGCTCGACCAGAATTCGGTCACGCGCGGCAGGTTCTCGCCATAGGCGGCCCGCAGTTCGGGCGTATCGGCCACCGCGTTCAGGTGGCCGACGATGCCCCACGCGCGACCGAGCGGCTCCGTCGCGTGCTCGACCGTCTCGACGACTGCTGCCCAGGTTGCCGGCGTCGCGGCCGCGCTGGCCGTCTCGACCGCGCGATTGGCGTCATCGAGCAGCGTGTCGAGCGCGGGCGTCACGTGTTCCGGGCGGATCTCGCCGAAGCGGGGCAGGCCCGAGAAATCGAGCAGCGGGTTGGTGTTGGCGCTGGCGGACATAAGACTCCCTGTCTGTTGCCGGATGAACCGGAGTGAAAAAGGGTAGGCGCGCAAGGCAATGCGGCGCCCGATATCGACATTATTGGGGCGCATCGTGCGCTTTCCAATCGTTAGTTTCTAACGATGCGATTGACGCGGGGTCGAATGCAGGGTGGAGGCGTTTGACGGCGCGGCGGACGCGGTGCGGCCGGCGAGGCGCCGGCGCGCGGAACCGCACGCCGGCTGAACGGGGCAGGGGCTCAGGCGGCCGCGTCGGCGGCGCGCTCGGCGGCTTCGATCGTGTTGATCAGCAGCATCGTGATGGTCATCGGGCCGACGCCGCCCGGCACCGGCGTGATGTGGCCGGCCACTTCCTTCACGCCCGCGAAGTCGACGTCGCCGCACAGCTTGCCCGCGTCGTCGCGGTTCATGCCGACGTCGATCACCGTCGCGCCGGGCTTCACCATGTCGGCGGTCAGGATGTTGCGCTTGCCGACCGCGGCGACCACGATGTCGGCCTGCCGCGTGTGCGCGGCGAGGTCGCGCGTCTTGCTGTGGCAGATCGTCACGGTCGCGCCGGCGTCGAGCAGCATCATCGCCATCGGCTTGCCGACGATGTTCGAGCGGCCGATCACGACCGCGTTCGCGCCCTGCAGCGGGATGTCGTGCGCCTCGAACATCTTCATCACGCCGTACGGCGTGCACGGGCGGAACAGCGGCTTGCCGGTCATCAGCGCGCCGGCGTTCGCGATGTGGAAGCCGTCGACGTCCTTCTCCGGTGCGATCGCCTCGATCACCTTGTGACTGTCGATGTGCTTGGGCAGCGGCAGCTGGACGAGGATGCCGTGGATCTTCGGATCGCGGTTCAGCGCGTCGATGTGCGCGAGCAGGTCGGCTTCCGACAGCGTGTCCGGGTACGCGTTCTTCAGCGAGAAGAAACCGTTGTCCTCGCACGCCTTGATCTTGTTGCGCACGTAGACTTCGCTGGCCGGGTTGGCGCCGACGAGGATCACCGCGAGACCGGGCTGGTGGCCGCGTGCGGTCAGGGCGGCGGCGCGTTCGGCGGCCTGTGCGCGCAGGGTCTTCGAAAGGGCGTTGCCGTCGATGAGGAGGGCTGTCATGGTGGTGGTCCTGCCGGGAAGTTGGAATGCGGGCGTGCGGCGCCCGAGGGGCACCGCAGCAAAGCACGGAATTATACCGTCCGCCTGCCGCCGTCCGACATCGAATGCACGGGAAGCGTCATGGCTGCGGCGCTTGCGCGCCGGGAAGAACGCCGCCGCGCGAGTGGGCCGCATCGCGCGACGGCGGTGGCGCGGCCCGCCGGGCAGGGCTGCCCGGGCCGCGCGGCAACCCCGTTCAGGCCTGCTTTTTCGACAGCGCGAGGCGCAGCAGGTCGGCCACCGTGTTGACGTTGAGCTTTTCCATGATGTTCGCGCGGTGCGCTTCGACCGTCTTGATGCTGATGCCGAGATCGTCGGCGATCTGCTTGTTCAGGCGGCCCGCGATGATCCGTTCGAGCACCTGCTGCTCGCGCGCGGTCAGCTTCGACAGGCGTTCGCTCGCGGCGCGCTGTTCCTGGACGCTCTTGCTTTCGCTTCGGGCCTTGTCGAGCATCCGCTCGACGAGCTTGCGCAGCTCGGCTTCGTCGAACGGTTTCTCGATAAAGTCCATCGCACCCTTTTTCATCGTCGAGACGGCCATCGGCACGTCGCCGTGACCCGTGACGAAGATGATCGGCAGCGCGGCATTGTCGGCAATCAGGCGCTCCTGCAGTTCGAGGCCGCTCATGCCCGACATCCGGACGTCGAGGATCAGGCACGCGATCTGGCCGGCCTGCTGCGCAGGCTGGTAGGCATCGAGGAACTGCTCGGCGCTCGAGAAGCATTGCACGCGATAGCCGTTCGCCTCCAGCAGCCAGCGCAGCGAGTCCCGTACGGCCTCGTCGTCGTCAACGACAAAGACGGTTTCCTGAGTGGTGGTGACAGGGCTATTCATAGTTCTCCCGTAACGGTATGTGATGCCGATGCCTCGCGCCCCCCTTGGCCGAGATCAGCGGGTTCCCCAATGGGCAGGCTGCAGTGGAACGTTGCGCCGGAAATGCGGCCATCCGGCTCGACGTTGTTGACCACCCACAGACGCCCCCGATGCGATTCGATGATCGAACGGCAGATATTCAGCCCCATGCCCATGCCATCGGACTTGGTGCTGTAAAACGGTTCAAACAGGCGCTCGGCGGTCGCTTCGTCGACGCCCGGGCCCTGGTCGATCACGCGGATGTCGACGAAGCCCGCCTCGATGTCGGCGACGACGCGGATCACGCCGTCCGCCGACGCCGGCTTCACGTCGGCCATTGCCTCGGCCGCGTTCTTCATCAGGTTCACGAGCACCTGCTCGATCAGCACGGGGTCGACATAAATAATAGGCATTCTTGCGAGGATTTCCGTGACGATCCGGATCCTGCGCTTCCTGGCCTCGATTTCGGCGAGCCCGACCGCGTCGGCGACGATGTCCGCGACCCGAGCCGGCTGGCGCTTCGGCTCGCTGCGCTTCACGAATTCGCGGATCCGCTTGACGATCATCCCCGCGCGCAGCGCCTGCTGCGCGGTCTTTTCCAGCGCGGGCTGCAGCGTCTCCGGCGTGCCGCGGCCGCTCTTCACGAGCGCGAGCGTGCCCGAGCAATAGTTGTTGATCGCGGCGAGCGGCTGGTTCAATTCGTGAGCAATCGACGACGCCATTTCACCCATCGTCATCAATCGGCTCGTGAACTGCAGCTTCTCTTCCTGCTGGTGCGCGAGTTCCTGCGCCTTCTTGCGGGTCGTGATGTCGGTCGCGATCTGCATCTGCGCGAGGTGGCCGTCCACCCACTGGATGTACTGGCGGCGCACCTCGAACCACTTCTGGATGCTCTCGACGTACACCTCCTGCGCGTCCGCCGTGCTGCTCGTCAGCGCGGCGGCCGGCAGGCCCGCGAACGCGTCGACCATGTCGATCGAGTCGGATGAGGCCTGCGCGCGGTCGAAGCCGCCGCCCGACAGCTCGAGATGGCCGTCCGGGCGAATGCCGAACAGATGGCGGTAGTAGCGGTTCGCGAACAGCAGCTCGGCTTCGTCGGCGGCCAGCACCGACACCGCGGCGTCGAGGCTTTCGAGCACCGTCGTGAAGCGCTCGTGCGCGGCCGCGAGTTCCTCGCGCGCGCGCTTCGGCTCGGTGATGTCGGTCATCGACGACATCCAGCCGGTCTGGCGGCCCGAGCTGTCGATCAGCGGCGACACGTACAGGCGCGCATGGAACAGCGTGCCGTTCTTGCGCCGCACGCGCAGCTCGAAGCCCGAGCTCGGCGCCTTGCCGCGCAGCGTCATGTCGAGCTGGCGCTGCATTTCCGGGTACGCGTCGCGCGGCCAGTACGGGAATGGCGCGACCTTGCCGACGAGGTCGGTTTCGTCCCAGCCCGTCATCCGGCAGAACGCGGGGTTCACGTGCGTGATGCGGCCGTGCATGTCGAGCACGCGCATGCCGATCAGCACCGAGTTTTCCATCGCGCGGCGGAAGAACGCTTCCGCGTACAGCGCCTGCTGCGCCTCGAAGCGCTGGCGCGTGTGCTTCCACAGGCTCCAGAGGCTCCACAGCACGAAGCACGACAGGCCTGCGACGAGCCACACGAGCGTGTTGTTGGTCAGGTTCGTGAGCTGCGGGAATGCGTACACGCGCACGGTCAGCCCCTGGCCGGGCGGATCGAGCGGCAGGTCGTAGTGCGAGTCGCGCGGCAGGCGTGGGCGCGTCGACGTGGACGACAGCTCGCGGTTGTTCGCGTCGGTGATCGAGATCTTGTACTTCGACGACAACTCTTGCGGGATGTCGTGCTTCAGGATGCCTTCGACCGAGAACACCGCGGCGATCGAGCCGAGGTACTCGCGGTCGCCGCGCATCACGGGGGTCTGCAGCGTGATGAAGCCGTTGCCGAAGTCGTCGTAGATCAGCGGCGAATAGGCCTGGCGGCGCGTGCTGCGCGCTTCGTCGTACGCGCCGCGCACGGCGTCCTGCATCTGCGCGTCGCCGGGCTTCGCGAGCCGCTGGCCGAGCAGCGGCGGATGCACGGTCGGCCAGCGCTGCACGCCGGGCGACGTGTACCAGTTCAGATAGAGGATTTCCGGATGCGTTTGCATCACGTCCGCGACCGCCATCTGGAACGCGTTCTGGTCGAGGCGGCCGGAGGCGAGATCGCGCGATAGTGCCTGGAGCTGTTCCTGCGCGCCCGTCATCGACAGGCGGATCTGCTGCTGCGCCCAGGCGACGTTACGGAAGAGGGTGTCTTCCTGCTGCTGCTGTTCGCGGCGGTTGAGGCTCCACAGGATGAGGCTCATCACCACCAGGAACACCAGGATCGACAGCAGGGGCGTCAGCAAATAGGAATTGGACCACCACGGTCCGTGGTGCCAACGGGACGGCTGCGACTCCGCCGGCGGGCCCGACGGTCGCGCCGAGCGTGCGAAAAGCCGATCGGTCAACATGGCAGGATTGTAGCGCAGCGCAATACATGGAAAACCGATACCGGATATGTTGAACGGAAACGGATTTGTTCAGCCGCGGCGCGCCCGAGAGCCCCGAAATATGGGTGCAGCGCAGCAATATTTCGTATTGCGAGAAAAGATCTCACAATTCGAAAATTTTGTTGCGCATGCCCGCGCACGCTCATTACAATCCGTCGGAGCTTGCCCGCAGCCGGTCGCGTCGCGTCGTCTGCATGAGAGCGATCCTCACATTCCAGGACCCAGGAGACGAGAATGTCCGCTGTACCGAACGAAGTGATGAAATATGTCGCCGCTGAACATGACGACGACCCGCAGGAAACCGTCGAATGGCTCGAGTCGCTCGACGGCGTAATCTCCTCCGTGGGCACTGGCCGCGCGCACTACCTGATCGAAAAGCAGATCGAATTCGCCCGCATGCACGGCGAACACCTGCCGTTTTCCGCGAATACCCCGTACATCAACACGATCCCGGTCTCCGCGCAGGCGAAGATCCCGGGTGACCAGGACATCGAGCACCGCATCCGTTCGTACACGCGCTGGAACGCGCTGGCGATGGTGCTGCGCGCAGGCAAGGACACGAACGTCGGCGGCCACATCGCATCGTTCGCATCGGCCGCGACGCTCTATGACGTCGGCTACAACCACTTCTGGCACGCAGCGTCCGAGCAGCACGGCGGCGATCTCGTGTTCGTGCAGGGCCACTCGTCGCCGGGCGTCTACTCGCGCGCGTTCCTGCTCGGCCGCCTGAAGGAAGAGCAGCTCGACAACTTCCGCCAGGAAGTCGACGGCAACGGCATTTCGTCGTACCCGCACCCGTGGCTGATGCCGGACTTCTGGCAGTTCCCGACCGTGTCGATGGGCCTCGGCCCGATCATGGCGATCTACCAGGCCCGCTTCATGAAGTACCTGGAAGCGCGCGGCATCACGAAGACGGAAGGCCGCAAGGTGTGGGCATTCCTCGGCGACGGCGAGACGGACGAACCGGAATCGCTCGGCGCGATCGGGATGGCGAGCCGCGAGAAGCTCGACAACCTCGTGTTCGTGATCAACTGCAACCTGCAGCGCCTCGACGGCCCGGTGCGCGGCAACGGCAAGATCATCCAGGAACTCGAATCGGAATTCCGCGGTGCCGGCTGGAACGTGATCAAGGTCATCTGGGGCAGCCGCTGGGATGCGCTGTTCGCACGCGACAAGTCCGGCGCGCTGATGCGCCGCATGATGGAAGTCGTCGACGGCGAGTACCAGACGTACAAGTCGGAATCCGGCGCGTTCGTGCGCGAGCACTTCTTCAACTCGCCTGAACTGAAGGCGCTCGTCGCCGACTGGTCGGACGACGACATCTGGGCGCTGAACCGCGGCGGCCACGATCCGCACAAGATCTACGCGGCTTTCCACGAAGCCACGCACACGAAGGGCGCGCCGACCGTCATCCTCGCGAAGACCATCAAGGGCTACGGGATGGGCGAGTCGGGCCAGGCAATGAACATCACGCACCAGCAGAAGAAGCTGCCGGTCGAGCAACTGAAGAAGTTCCGTGACCAGTTCCGCCTGCCGATCACCGACGAGCAGATCGCCGACGTGCCGTACCTGAAGTTCGAGGAAGGCTCGAAGGAACTCGAATACATGCGCAAGCAGCGCATGGACCTCGGCGGCTACCTGCCGCATCGCCGCGAGAAGGCGACGTCGCTGCCGGTGCCGACGCTCGACGCGTTCGAGCCGCTGCTGAAGGGCACGGGCGAAGGCCGCGAGATCTCGACGACGATGGCGTTCGTGCGGATCCTGAACATCCTGCTGAAGGACAAGGCGCTCGGCAAGCGCGTCGTGCCGATCGTCCCGGACGAATCGCGTACGTTCGGCATGGAAGGCCTGTTCCGCCAGATCGGCATCTGGAACCAGCAGGGCCAGAAGTACGTGCCGGAAGATTCCGACCAGCTGATGTTCTACAAGGAATCGGAAACCGGCCAGATCCTGCAGGAAGGCATCAACGAAGCGGGCGGCATGTGCGACTGGATCGCGGCGGCGACGTCGTACTCGACGCACGGCGAGATCATGGTGCCGTTCTACATCTTCTACTCGATGTTCGGCTTCCAGCGGATCGGCGACTTGGCATGGGCCGCGGGCGACATGCGTTCGCGCGGCTTCCTGCTCGGCGGTACCGCGGGCCGCACGACGCTGAACGGCGAAGGCCTGCAGCACGAAGACGGCCACTCGCTCCTGTGGGCGGCATCGGTGCCGAACTGCGTGAGCTACGACCCGACCTTTGGCTATGAGCTCGCCGTGATCGTCCAGGACGGCCTGCGCCGCATGGTGGCGGACCAGGAAGACGTGTACTACTACATCACGGTGATGAACGAGAACTACGAGCACCCGGCGATTCCGCAGGGCGAGCACGTGGCGGCCGACATCATCAAGGGCATGTACGCGTTCAAGAAGGCCGACGCCGACGCGAAGGCGCCGCGCGTCCAGCTGCTCGGCGCGGGCACGATCTTCAACGAAGTGATCGCTGCCGCCGACCTGCTGAAGAACGACTGGGGCGTCGCCGCCGACCTGTGGAGCGTGCCGAGCTTCACGGAGCTGGCGCGTGAAGGCCACCAGGTCGAACGCTGGAACCTGCTCCATCCGACCGAAGAGCGTCGTCTGTCGCACGTGCAGAAGTGCCTGAAGGACACGCAGGGCCCGGTCATCGCATCGACCGACTACGTCCGTGCGCTGGTCGACCAGATCCGCGGCCAGATCGATCGCCGCTTCGTCGTGCTGGGCACGGACGGCTTCGGCCGCTCGGATACCCGCGAGAAGCTGCGTCACTTCTTCGAAGTCGACCGTCACTGGGTCACCGTCGCCGCGCTCAACGCGCTGGCCGACGAGGGCACGATCGAGCGCAAGGTGGTCGCGGATGCGATCGCCAAGTACAACCTCGATCCGTCGAAGCCCAACCCGATGACCGTTTAACGCACACGCCGTGTGATGCCGCGCGCCGCCTCCGCGAGGGGCGCGCGCGGCCATGGAGACAGAAACAGATGAGTCAAGCGATCGAAGTGAAGGTGCCGGATATCGGCGATTACAAGGATGTGCCGGTGATCGAGATCGGCGTGAAGGTCGGCGATACCGTCGAACCGGAGCAGTCGCTCGTCACGCTCGAGTCGGACAAGGCGACGATGGACGTGCCGAGCCCGGTCGGCGGCGTCGTGAAGGAAATCAAGGTCAAGGTGGGCGATTCCGTGTCGGAAGGCTCGCTGATCATCCTGCTCGAAGGCGGCGCCGCGGCGCAGGCGAACGGCGCGGCCGCGCCCGCGGCTGCTCCGGCTCCGGCGGCAGCACCGGCACCGGCCGCTGCAGCACCGGCGGCCGCACCGGCAGCAGCCGGCGGCACGCTCGAAGTGAAGGTTCCCGACATCGGCGACTACAAGGATGTGCCGGTGATCGAGATCGGCGTGAAGGTCGGCGACACGGTCGAGAAGGAGCAGTCGCTCGTCACGCTCGAGTCGGACAAGGCGACGATGGACGTGCCGAGCCCGGCCGCCGGCGTCGTGAAAGAGATCAAGGTGAAGGTGGGCGATTCGGTGTCGGAAGGCACGTTGATCGTGCTGCTCGAAGCCGCAGGCGCCGCTGCTGCCGCACCGCAGGCGAGCGCGCCGGCCGCTGCCGCTCCGGCGCCCGCACCTGCCGCCGCACCCGCGAAGGCCGCCCCGGCACCGGCTGCTGCCGCTCCGGCGCCGGCTGCTGCACCGTCGGGCGAATACCGCGCGAGCCACGCATCGCCATCGGTGCGCAAGTTCGCACGTGAGCTCGGCGTCGAAGTCGCACGCGTGCAGGGTTCGGGTCCGAAGGGCCGTATTACGAAGGAAGACGTCACGAGCTTCGTGAAGGGCGTGATGACCGGCCAGCGCGCGGCACCGAGCGCGGCAGCCGCGCCGGCAGGCGGCGGCGAGCTGAACCTGCTGCCGTGGCCGAAGGTCGACTTCTCGAAGTTCGGCCCGTTCGAAGCGAAGCCGCTGTCGCGCATCAAGAAGATCTCGGGCGCGAACCTGCATCGCAACTGGGTGATGATCCCGCACGTCACGAACAACGACGAAGCGGACATCACCGAGCTCGAAGCGCTGCGCGTGCAGCTGAACAAGGAACACGAGAAGGCAGGCGTGAAGTTCACGATGCTCGCGTTCGTGATCAAGGCGGTCGTCGCTGCGCTGAAGAAATTCCCGACGTTCAACGCGAGCCTCGACGGCGACAACCTGGTGTTCAAGCAGTACTACCACATCGGTTTTGCCGCGGACACGCCGAATGGTCTCGTCGTGCCGGTGATCCGCGATGCGGACAAGAAGGGTCTCGTCGACATCGCGAAGGAAATGGCCGAGCTGTCGAAGGCCGCACGCGACGGCAAGCTGAAGCCGGACCAGATGCAGGGCGGTTGCTTCTCGATCTCGTCGCTCGGCGGGATCGGCGGCACGAACTTCACGCCGATCATCAACGCGCCGGAAGTGGCGATCCTCGGGTTGTCGCGCGGGCAGATGAAGCCGGTGTGGGACGGCAAGCAATTCGTGCCGCGGCTCACGCTGCCGCTGTCGCTGTCGTATGACCATCGTGTGATCGATGGCGCCGAAGCCGCGCGGTTCAATGCGTATCTCGGTGCGTTGCTCGCCGATTTCCGTCGCATCATTCTTTGATGAGCGGGGGGGCTCGCGGGGGCGTGGGGTTTTTGTTCGTTATCCACGCTCTGTCGTTGAACCTGTTTTGCTAACGGTCTATTAGCGTCGCCCCTGCGCGGGGCGGCGGTCACTTTTCTTTGTCTTCCAAAGAAAAGTAACCAAAAGAAAGGCGCGTCCTTGGGCGGACGGCAAAGGTGGTCCTGCCCAGGTTCGCGTTTTCTTGTCAGGCCGTAGTCTTGGGTTCTTGCGCGGGTTTCTCCCCCCTCTGTCTGCAGCTAATCAAGAAGGGGACAGTAATGAGTCTCATCGAAGTCAAGGTTCCGGATATCGGCGATTTCAGCGGCGTCGATGTCATCGAAGTCAACGTCAAACCCGGCGACGTGATCGAAAAAGAGCAAACGCTCATCACGCTCGAATCCGATAAAGCCTCCATGGAAGTGCCCAGCGACGTCGCCGGCACCGTCAAGGAAATCAAGGTCAAGGCCGGCGAGAAAGTCTCGCAAGGCACCGTCATCGCCATCGTCGAAGCATCGGCTGGCGCCGCCGCACCCGCAAAAGCACCCGAAGCGGCCAAGCCCGCAGCAGCTGCGCCGGCACCGGCCGCCGCCGCTCCGGCACCCGCGCCGCAAGCCGGCAGCTACGCAGGTGCCGCCGACATCGAGTGCGACATGCTCGTGCTCGGCGCCGGCCCCGGCGGCTACTCGGCCGCGTTCCGCGCCGCCGACCTCGGCATGAAGACAGTGCTCGTCGAACGCTATTCGACACTCGGCGGCGTGTGCCTGAACGTGGGCTGCATCCCGTCGAAGGCGCTGCTGCATACGTCGCTCGTCGTCGAGGAAGCCGCGGCGCTCGCATCGCACGGCATCACGTTCGGCAAGCCGGAAGTCGATCTCGACAAGCTGCGCGACTTCAAGGGCGGCGTCGTCAAGAAGCTGACGACGGGCCTCGCCGGCATGGCAAAGGCGCGCAAGGTCGAAGTGGTCACGGGCGTCGGCGCTTTCGTCGATCCGTTCCACATGGAAGTGCAGGGCGAAAACGGCAAGAAGGTCGTCAAGTTCAAGCAGGCGATCATCGCCGCGGGCTCGCAGGCCGTGAAGCTGCCGTTCATGCCGGAAGACCCGCGCGTCGTCGATTCGACCGGCGCACTCGAACTGCGCCAGCTGCCGAAGCGCATGCTCGTGATCGGCGGCGGCATCATCGGCCTCGAAATGGCCACGGTGTACTCGACGCTCGGCGCCGAGATCGACGTCGTCGAAATGATGGACGGCCTGATGATGGGCGCGGACCGCGATCTGGTGAAGGTCTGGGAAAAGTACAACGCGAAGCGCTTCGGCAACGTGATGCTGAAGACCAAGACGGTCGGCGCGGAAGCGAAGGAAGACGGCATCTACGTGAAGTTCGAGGGCGAGAAGGCCCCGGCGGAAGCGCAGCGCTACGACCTCGTGCTCGTCGCGGTGGGCCGCAGCCCGAACGGCAAGAAAATCGGCGCCGACAAGGCGGGTGTCGCGGTCACGGATCGCGGCTTCATCGACGTCGACAAGCAGATGCGCACGAACGTCCCGCACATCTTCGCGATCGGCGATATCGTCGGCCAGCCGATGCTCGCGCACAAGGCCGTGCATGAAGGCCACGTCGCAGCGGAAGCCGCACACGGCGAAAAGGCGTACTTCGACGCCCTGCAGATCCCGTCGGTGGCGTACACCGATCCGGAAGTGGCGTGGGCCGGCAAGACGGAAGACCAGTGCAAGGCCGAAGGCATCAAGTACGGCAAGGCCGTGTTCCCGTGGGCCGCATCGGGCCGCGCGATCGCGAACGGCCGTGACGAAGGCTTCACGAAGCTGATCTTCGACGAGGAAACCCATCGCGTGATCGGTGGTGCCATCGTCGGCCTGAACGCGGGCGACCTGATCAGCGAAGTGTGCCTCGCCGTCGAGATGGGCGCGGACGCGGACGACATCGGCAAGACGATCCATCCGCACCCGACGCTCGGCGAATCGGTCGGCATGGCCGCCGAGCTGTACGAAGGCGTCTGTACCGACCTGCCGCCGCAACGCAAGAAGTAACGCGATCGGCTCTTCGGTCGGCAATTTGCCGGCCACGAAAAAACGCCGCCGCCCGGGCCATCCGGGCGGCGGCGTTTTCTTTTATGCGCGGCCGATGCTCAAACGACCGTTCGAGCATGGTCGGCGGCCTGCCGGTTCCGGCATGTTCCGGCGCCAGAAACGAAAAAGCCGCGCTGGGCGCGGCTCTTTCAGGAGCAGGGGACGCTTACGCGGCCGGCTTGCTCGTACGACGTGCAGCAGCGGCGGTAGCAGCCTTCGTGGCGACGGCAGCAGCAGCGTTGAAGTTCGTTTCAGCGATTTCGACGGCTTGCTTCGTGGCCTTCTGAACCGTTTCGTACGTGGTGTTCGCAGCGTTCAGTGCCGACTTCAGTGCAGCGACAGCCGTTTCCGAACCGGCCGGGGCGTTCTTCGCGACGTTGTCGACGAGTGCCTGGACCTTCTTGTTCTGCTCTTCGAATTGCGCTTCGGCGACCTTCGCGAACTCGGCTTGCGTCGACGATGCGATTTCATACAGGTGACGGCCGTACGACAGGACCTTTTCCGCGACCGGCTGCGACAGGCTGGCTTGCAGCGCGATCAGTTCCTGTGCGTCCTTCACCGACAGCAGACGCTGTGCGTTTTCCTGGCCTTCGGCCAGCGTCGACTTCACGACCTGCAGGTTGAGTTCGATCAGCTTTTCGACGCCTTCGAATGCCTTGGTCGTCAGACCGAACAGGCTTTCGAGGTTGGCTTTCTGGGCGGCGGCGATTTGCTCGGGGGTCAGCAAGGACATGTCAAGCTCCTGAAAAGCGATCGCGTCGATCGCAGGGGAAAGGGCACTACGCTGGGGAACCTCGGATGCGCGCGCTTTGTGCAACGCAGCAATGAGGCTTATTTTAGGGCAGAGAAATCCAATGTCAAGTATTTTTTGTGCGTTGCACAATCGCGACAAATTATCGATAAAACAACGAGTTATCGTGCCTGTTCGGAATCGGTTTCATGCCGCGATCCCAGATGGTGCGCACGGCTGAGGGGCAGGCGCGGCGCACCATGATCATGCACAGGTAAACCTGACAGGCCTGTGGAACGTTATCCTTCTGTTCCTGTCGAAAACGCGCCGTTTCGATGCGCGTCCCGTGGCGACGTGCCGCCGCCACGGCCGAGACCGGCGCCCCTGGCACCCCGAGCGCCGGATACGTAGTTTCCCCGCTTTAAATCGCCTCCGAAGTGACGTTATCTCAATTAACCGTGTGTAATCGGGAGACGGGTACTGTCGGGCAGCGCATCCCATCGATTTTTTCGATGGGAGCGGGAGGGTTCATTGGTCAGAGGTTGGCCGACCCTTACATTCCGGTTTAACGACGATCGGTAAGTGCCTAATATTGCTCTTTTTTTCAGCTTTAACTACACTTGCGGAAACCTCCCGCCCGCTTTGTCCAGACCCCAATGAAAGCCGAATCGTTTTCACCGCGCAGATTGTTGCAGAGCATGACGCTCGGCACGGCTGTGTCGGTCGCAGTCGCCTTGCTGGCGACCACCGCGTCCGTCGCGCCGGCTGACGCCTTTGCCGCCACTGCGAAGACTCAACAAGCCGCCAAGAAAAAGGCTGTCGCTCCTGCTTCGTCCGCGAAGAAGAAGTCGGCCAAGGCCAGCTCCGACAAATCCGCGAAGGTGGCGGCCGCCGACGCGCCGCGCGCGAAGGCGTCGCGCAAGCGCGTGACGCTCGCATCGAACGTGCATGGCGGCCATCACGGCGCAGTCCGCAAGGTCGCGTTCCAGCCGCGCCGGCCGACCGTCGGCCAGGCGTTCGGCCTGCACGACACGCCGGACGCGCTCGCGCTGCGTTCGAGCGTCGCGTACGTCGTCGACCAGAATTCGGGCGAGCCGCTGTTCGACAAGAATTCGCACGCCGTCGTGCCGATCGCGTCGATCTCGAAGCTGATGACGGCGATGGTCGTGCTCGACTCGAAGACGCCGATGACCGACCAGCTCGAAGTCACGGACGAAGACCGCGACTACGAGAAGGGCACGGGCTCGCGCCTGTCGGTCGGATCGGTGCTGTCGCGTGAAGACATGCTGCACATCGCGCTGATGGCGTCGGAAAACCGCGCGGCCGCCGCGCTGTCGCGTTACTACCCGGGTGGTCGCCCGGCGTTCATCGCCGCGATGAACGCGAAGGCGAAGTCGCTCGGCATGACCGACACGCACTTCGAGAATTCGACGGGTCTGTCGAGCTCGAACGTGTCGAGCGCACGCGACCTCGTGAAGATGGTCAATGCGGCGTACCAGTACCCGATGATTCGTCAGTTCTCGACCGATCGCACCTACGAGGTGTACACGGGCAAGCGCAACCTGGTCTACAACAGCACGAACGCGCTGATCCGCGGCAATGGCTCGTGGGACATCGGTCTGCAGAAGACGGGTTTCATCAACGAAGCGGGCGAGTGCCTCGTGATGCAGGCGACGATCCACGGCAAGCCGATGGTGATGGTGCTGCTCGATTCGTTCGGCAAGTATTCGCGCTTCGCCGATGCGGCGCGCCTGCGCAACTGGCTCGATGCCGGCGGCGGCGAGCGCCTGACGGCGGCCAACACGCCGAGCGGCGGGACCTGATCGCACGATGGCGTGGCGGTTTGCCGCCGCGCCGATGGCTGAAAAAAAGCCCCGCAATCGCGGTAATGCCGTTCAGTTAAGGTCTTTCCGAAGATATCGAACGGCATAACGAGCCGGAAGGGATTTGACGGCCCGATCGCATTTACGATCGGGCCGTTTTACGTTGATGAGCAGTTTGAGGTGCTCACGTAGTCGTTTCAGAACGGCGGGGAGCTTTGCCAATGCTGGCGTACGCGCGGCCCACATCATCTCGTGCTGGATAAGGTGGAAGGAGCGCACGAAACTGAGTTCGGTTGGCTCGCACTTGGCCTCGAAGGCAGCGCAGGCCATTTCGCGACGGATCAGGTTGTAGGCGATCAAAGCGCCCCAGATTTCCTGATAAAGGCCTTCGACAGTCCGGCTGCGTAGCGTCAGTGCGCTGCCAAGCATGGATTGCTTGAGCTCGCGATAGCTGGTTTCAACCTGCCAGCGACGTTCGTAGCAGGCATTCAAATCCGCCACCTTGAATCGACGTCGATCGGTCAGCGAAGTCAGCAGCACCCGCTCACGGCCCGCCGCATCAAGCACGCGAATCGCGCGAGCCATCCACCATTCAGGCAACTCCGGGCACTTCTGCCGCGCCTGCGGTGAAACACGCATTCGCACCAAGGCATCCTCGGATTTGCCAGACACGACTTCCCAGCGCGTATTGGATTTGGCGGGAATCAGGAAGTGGCGATTACGTTCGCCTGCGCTCAGGCCGCACAGGATCTCGGCGGATAGAAAGCCCTTGTCGAAGACCGTCAGCGAATGATCCGGAATCTGTTCCAGCAATTGCTTGACATACAGCATCTCATTCGTGTCGTAGCGACCAAACGCAATGTTTGCAACGAGGTGAGTCGGAAGCGAGCTCAGGGTCACGGCTCGCACCTGCGGATAGCTCGCCACCTTGCCGCTGGCATAGCCCTGAGCGCCGAAGTGTTCGCGATTGGCCGGACTGTCTGGCGTGCGTAACGTGGTGCCATCCATGGCCCACAAGCTCAACCCCTTGAAGGCGTGGCGTGCCGCGTCTTGCTGGCACCAGGCTTGCGCGGTTCGCTCGAACAACCACGCCATGGGCGCATCACCCAATCGCTGCCGAGCCTGAGCGATGGCGCTCTTGCTGACGAACGTCGCTTCGTTGGGCAACACCAGATCCAGGCTATCGACCACCTCACTGATGGACCAGTGGCGGTAGATCGCCAGCGCGATGACCAACCACACGACTTGTTCGGCCGGTAAGCGCCGGCGACGAATGCTGGCCGTGCCCGTGGCATCAATGGCTTGCTCGATCCACTCCTGCGGCAGATGCTCGCCCAGCCGACTTAGGTCGGCGGGCGCTGCATCCAACAGGAAGGTCAGGTGGTCGCTTAGCATCGCGACCAAAGTTAACAGCTTGCCGCCCCGTTTACAACTCCAAACCCCGAAAACAAAAATGCCGTTCAGGTCTTAACTGAACGGCATTAGCGCAATCGCGGGGCTTTTTCATTGGGCGAGCGGGAGCGGCTTATGCCTGCCGCTGCAGCCCGTCCGCATCCTTCGCGGGCGCCGGCCGGTAGCCGAGCGATTCCGAAATGGTGAGGGCCGTGCGGCTCAACTGGCCGAGCCACGCATCCTGGAGGCGATCGGCCGGTGCCGACAGCGACAGGCCCGCGACGAGCTTGCCCGAATCGTCGTAGATGCCGGCCGCGATACAGCGCACGCCGAGCTCCAGTTCCTCGTTGTCGCGCGCGCACGATTGCTGGCGCACGATCGTCAGCTCGCGCTCGAGCTTCGCGATGTCGGTGATGCTGTTCTGCGTATGGCCGGACAGCCCCGTACGCGTCGCATACGCGCGCACGCGTGACGTTTCGTCGGCCGCGAGGAACAGCTTGCCGACCGACGTGAGGTGCAGCGGCGCGCGGCCACCGATTGCGCGGACCACCTGCATCCCCGAGCGTTCCGAATACGCACGCTCGATGTAGACGATCTCGTCGCCCTGGCGCACCGACAGGTTCACGGTCTGCCCGGTGAGGCGGTGCAGTTCGCGCATCGGCATCAGCGCCGCGTCGCGTACCGACAGGCGCGCCTTCACGAGGTTGCCGAGCTCCAGCAGCCGCATGCCGAGGCGGTACGTGCCGGGATCGGAGCGGTCGACGAGACGGCAGGTCACCATATCGTTGAGGATGCGGTGCGCGGTCGACGGGTGCAGCTCGGTCCGCTGCGCAAGCTCCTTCAGGCTGACAGGGTCGCTGTGCGCGGCGAGCGCGTCCAGCAACCGCATCATGCGTTCGATCACCTGGATCGACGTTTTTGAATCCGGGGTGGGTTGGCTCATGTCGGGGGGGGGAGAAATCGGTTGACGCGTCAAGCGGTGTTGGGACGATTGTATCTCGTATTGTGAAAAAAGCGAACGCCGTTCGAGGAAGTCCTCGTTTCGCGCCGTGCGGGCTTGCATGAGCGCCGGCGTTGGTCTTGCTGGCCAAACGGCGGATAATGAGAGCCGTTTTCTCGAAGGAGCACGTATGCGAGTCGGTTTGTTCGTGACCTGCCTGGTCGATCTGATGCGCCCCGAAATCGGTTTTTCGGCGCTCAAGCTGATTCGCGACGCCGGCTACGAGGTGATCGTGCCGCCCGCGCAGACTTGCTGCGGCCAGCCGGCCTACAACTCGGGCGACCGTGCGCTCGCGCGCGATCTCGCGGAAAAGACGCTGCGCGAGTTCGAGCAGTTCGATTACGTCGTCGCGCCGTCAGGTTCGTGCGGCGGGATGATTCGCGCGCACTACGGCGACCTGTTTCGCGACGACCCCGAACTGATGGGGCGCTACACGCGGTTCCAGCAGAAAGTCTACGAACTGACCGATTTCCTGGCGAACGTCGCGAAGGTGTCGCTCGCGCCGGGCGAATTCACGGGGCCCGTCACCTACCACGATTCGTGCTCGGGCCTGCGCGAGCTCGGCGTGAAGGCGCAGCCGCGCGCGCTGCTCGCGCAGCGCGGCATCGCCGTCACCGAAATGAAG
The DNA here is from genome assembly GCF_002223045.2 of Burkholderia sp. HI4860. Taxonomy (NCBI): domain Bacteria; kingdom Pseudomonadati; phylum Pseudomonadota; class Betaproteobacteria; order Burkholderiales; family Burkholderiaceae; genus Burkholderia; species Burkholderia sp. HI4860. Next base: position 3,144,694 of record NZ_NKFO02000003.1, read on the forward strand.
GACTGCGAGCACTGCTGCGGCTTCGGCGGCACGTTCGCGGTCAAGTACGGCGACATTTCGGCCGCCATCGCGGACGAGAAATGCGCGAACGTGCGCGCGTCCGGCACGGGCGCCGTCGTGCTCGGCGATCTCGGCTGCATGCTGAACATCGAAGGGCGGTTGCGCCGCACCGGCGACCGCGACACGCGCGTGCTGCACGTCGCGCAGGTGCTGGCGGGCGACGTCTGACGCCCGGTTCCGCTCACTTTTCCCCGATACCGCGATGCAAGTCCAATCGATGCATTTCAAGGCGCGCGCCGGTCAGAAGCTGGCCGACCAGCGCCTGCAGCAGAACCTGAAGAAGCTGTCGACGAAATTCGTGTCCGCGCGCGCCGACGCGATGACCGCGATCGACTTCCCGGCCACGCGCGCCGCGCTGAAAGCCCGCCGCAACCGCGCGCTGGAGAACCTCGACGTGTGGCTCGAGGCGTTCGAGCGCGAGGCGACGCGGCGCGGCACGACGGTGCTGTTCGCCGAAACGACCGAGGATGCCGCGCGGCTCGTGGCCGACATCGCGCGCCGTCACGACGTGAAGAAGGTCATCAAGACCAAGTCGATGGTGTCGGAGGAAATGCGCCTGAACGCGGTGCTCGCGGAAATGGGCGTGCAGTCGATCGAGACGGATCTCGGCGAATACATCCTGCAGATCAACGACAACGAGCCGCCGAGCCACATCATCGCGCCCGTCGTGCACAAGGACAAGGACGAGATCGCCGACCTGTTCGCGCGCACGCACCATCGCGAGCGGCTCACCGAGATTCCGGACATGACACGCGAGGCGCGCGAGGTGCTGCGCCCGCATTTCATGTCGGCCGACATGGGCGTGACGGGCGGCAACTTCGTGATCGCCGAGACCGGTTCGGTCGCGATCGTGACGAACGAAGGGAACGAGGGGATGTGCACGGTGATGCCGCGCGTGCACGTGGCGGTGACGGGCATCGAGAAGGTGCTGCCGACGCTCGAGGATCTCGCGACCGCGATGCGCCTGCTGCCGCGCTCCGCGACCGGACAGAAGACGTCGAACTATTTCTCGCTGCTGACCGGGCCGCGCGGGCCGGGCGACGAGGATGGCCCCGAGCACAACTATGTCGTGCTCGTCGACGGCGGCCGCACGGGGCTGATCGGCGGCGAATTCCAGGAGATGCTGCGCTGTATCCGTTGCGGCGCCTGCATGAACCATTGCCCGGTGTACCAGAAGGTCGGCGGCCACGCGTACGGCTGGGTGTACCCGGGGCCGATGGGATCCGTACTGACGCCGAGCTACGTCGGGCTCGACCGCTCACTCGACCTGCCGCAGGCCGCAACACTTTGCGGGGAATGCGACAGCGTGTGCCCGGCCGGGATCCCGTTGTCGCACCTGTTGCGCACGCTGCGCGAGAAGCAGGTCGAGCGACACCTGCGGCCGTGGCGCGAGCGGGCGGCGCTCGCCGCATGGGGTTTCTTCGCGCGCCGGCCGATGCTGTACGCGCTCACGACCAAGCTCGCGGTGCGCATCCTCGAGCGGCTGGGCGGCAGCGGCGGCACGCTGCGGCGCCTGCCGATGATGGGCGGCTGGATGGATACGCGCGACATGCCGACGCCGACCGGACGCACGTTCCGCGAGCTGTACGCGGCGTCGCAAAGCCACCTCGGCTGACGACTGTTCATTCGGTGACAACAGTGCGTTCGCTATTTGCATATTTATCTCGATAGATGCGGTCTATAGAATCCTGTCTGTAGTCCCCGGAATTGGGTTTCGGGGTACGAGGTCAAGGAGGTCCGCATCATGAAAAAGACAATATCGATGTACTGGCCGCTGGCAATCGTCGTTCCGCTGGCCGCGGCTGCCTATCTGCATGCGATGGCCGACGCGCCGTCGCGCGGCCCGCTTGCCGTTCATCAGGCGTCCGCCGAGCTGGCGCGTGCGGTGTCGTTCGGGCTGGTCGACGATACGGCGAAGCCGCTGCCGGCGGCGTCCGGCGACGTCGTGCTCGCCGTACCGAAGGCGCTGTAAGGCAGGGCGCCGTCGCTTTGCGCGGCGGCGCGATTTCGGCCGCCTTTGTATAATGGCGTGTTGTTCTCCCACGCGGCTCGCCGCGGCTTTCCAAGAGTGCGATGACCCGCGTTTCGATCTGTTTCGTCTGTCTCGGCAACATCTGCCGTTCGCCCACCGCGGAAGGCGTGATGCGTCATCAGGTCGACGCGGCCGCGCTGGCGGACCGGATCGCGATCGATTCGGCCGGCACCGGCGACTGGCATGTCGGCGAGCCGCCCGATACGCGTGCGCAGGCGGCCGCTCGCAGCCGCGGCTACGACCTGTCGGCGCTGCGCGCACGACAGGTGAGCGCGGCCGATTTCGAGCGCTTCGACCTGTTGCTCGCGATGGACGAGGCGAATCTCGCGGAGCTGCGCCGCCGCTGCCCGCCGCAGCATCGCGACAAGGTGCGCCTGCTGATGGAATTCGCGCCGGATTCGGCCGAAACCGAGGTAGCCGACCCCTATTTCGGCGGTACGCAGGGCTTCGAGCAAGTGCTCGATCAGGTCGAACGCGCGTGCGCGGGCCTGCTGGAGGCGCTCCGGGCCCGTACGGAGCGCTGATCGCGCGGTATTCAGCGATCTGCGAATACCCTTTCAAAGACATGGATACTTGACTAAAAACGTCAAATATTTATACTTGACCAAAATCGTCAAGATTGCAGTCCCCTAGACACCATGAGACTCACCACCAAAGGCCGTTTCGCCGTCACGGCGATGATTGACTTGGCACTGCGCCAGGAGCAGGGCCCGGTGACGCTTGCAGGCATCAGCCAGCGCCAGCGGATTTCGCTCTCGTATCTCGAACAGCTGTTCGGCAAGCTGCGCAGGCATGAAATCGTCGAATCCGTGCGCGGCCCGGGCGGCGGCTACAACCTCGCGCGTCGCGCGCAGGACGTCACCGTTGCCGACATCATCATCGCGGTCGATGAACCGCTCGACGCCACGCAGTGCGGCGGCAAAGGCACGTGCGACGGCTCGAAGCAGCCCGACGGCCATTGCATGACGCACGAGCTGTGGTCGACGCTGAACCAGAAGATGGTCGAATACCTCGATTCGGTGTCGCTGCAGGATCTCGTCGATCAGCAGCGCGCTCGCGAGGGCGCACCCGCGGTGCTGCGCGATCGACGCACGCCGGAGCCCGTTGCGGCGCAGGCCGAGCCGGTTCGCACGATGCCGCTCGGCCCCAATTCGGTGTTCAACATCGCGAGTTCGTGAGCGCGAAGGCGCCGCCATACCCCATAACGCACATAGTCCCTGCACAGAATTCCCGGAGCGACAGATGACCCAAGACACTCTCCACCTGCCCATCTATATGGATTACAGCGCGACTACGCCGGTCGACCCGCGCGTGGTCGACAAGATGGTGCCGTACCTGCGCGAGCAGTTCGGCAACCCGGCGTCGCGCAGCCACGCGTATGGCTGGGACGCGGAGCGTGCGGTCGAGGAAGCGCGCGAGAACGTGGCCGCGCTCGTGAACGCGGATCCGCGCGAGATCATCTGGACGTCCGGCGCAACGGAATCGGACAACCTCGCGATCAAGGGTGCCGCGAACTTCTACAAGGGCAAGGGCAAGCACATCATCACGGTGAAGACCGAGCACAAGGCCGTGCTCGACACCTGCCGCGAGCTCGAGCGCGACGGTTTCGAAGTCACCTACCTCGACGTGAAGGATGACGGCCTGATCGACCTCGACGTGTTCAAGGCCGCACTGCGCCCGGACACGATCCTCGTGTCGGTGATGCACGTGAACAACGAGATCGGCGTGATCCAGGACATCGAGACGATCGGTGAAATCTGCCGCGAGAAGGGCATCGTGTTCCACGTCGACGCCGCACAGTCGACCGGCAAGGTCGCGATCGACCTCGCGAAGCTGAAGGTCGACCTGATGTCGTTCTCGGCGCACAAGACCTACGGCCCGAAGGGCATCGGCGCGCTGTACGTGCGTCGCAAGCCGCGTGTGCGCATCGAAGCGCAGATGCACGGTGGCGGCCACGAGCGCGGCATGCGTTCGGGCACGCTGGCGACGCACCAGATCGTCGGCATGGGCGAAGCGTTCCGAATCGCACGTGAAGAAATGGCGACGGAAAACGAGCGCATCCGCATGCTGCGCGACAAGCTGCTGCGCGGCCTGTCGCAAATCGAGGAAACGTACGTGAACGGCGACATGGAGCGCCGTGTCCCGCACAACCTCAACATCAGTTTCAACTTCGTCGAAGGCGAGTCGCTGATCATGGCGATCAAGGACGTCGCGGTGTCGTCGGGCTCCGCATGCACGTCCGCGTCGCTGGAGCCGTCGTACGTGCTGCGTGCGCTCGGCCGCAACGACGAGCTGGCCCACAGCTCGATCCGCTTCACGGTCGGCCGCTTCACGACGGAGCAGGAAGTCGACTTCGTGATCAACCTGCTGAACAGCAAGATCGCGAAGCTGCGCGAACTCTCGCCGCTCTGGGAAATGCACCAGGAAGGCATCGATCTGTCGACGATCGAATGGGCCGCACACTGAGCGCCGGATTGAACATACCCGCGGGCGGATTCGCGCACGCAGACGTAACGAGTCAAGGAGTCTGAGTCATGTCTTACAGCAACAAGGTTCTGGATCACTACGAAAACCCGCGCAACGTCGGTTCGTTCGCGAAGGACGACGACGCAGTCGGCACGGGCATGGTCGGCGCGCCGGCCTGCGGCGACGTGATGAAGCTGCAGATCCGCGTCGGCGCGGACGGCGTGATCGAAGACGCGAAGTTCAAGACCTACGGTTGCGGTTCGGCGATCGCATCGAGCTCGCTCGTCACCGAGTGGGTGAAGGGCAAGACGCTCGACGAAGCACTGTCGATCAAGAACACGCAGATCGCAGAAGAACTCGCGCTGCCGCCGGTGAAGATTCACTGCTCGATCCTCGCGGAAGACGCGATCAAGGCAGCCGTGGCCGACTACAAGAAGCGTCACGACACCACGGAAGGCGATCAGGCAGCAGCCTGAGCGGCATCGAGCGGCTTCAGAAGGAACGCGGCGGGCCCCGGTGGCGCGCCGCGGCAAGGACATCATGGCAATTACACTGACCGAAAAAGCAGCACAGCACGTGCAGAAATACCTCGTCCGTCGCGGCAAGGGTATGGGCCTGCGGCTTGGCGTTCGTACGACCGGGTGCTCGGGGCTCGCGTACAAGCTCGAGTATGTCGACGAGCTGGCTCCCGAGGATCAGGTGTTCGAGAGCCATGGCGTGAAGGTGATCGTCGATCCGAAGAGCCTGGCCTACATCGACGGCACCGAGCTCGACTTCGCACGCGAAGGCCTGAACGAAGGGTTCAAGTTCAACAACCCGAACGTGAAGGACGAATGCGGCTGCGGCGAATCGTTCCGCGTGTGACCACGCGGATCTCCGCGCGATGCGGGCAAGAGGCGGCACGGGCCGCCTTTTTAATGGGCGGCGTTTGCCGCGCGACGAAACGGAATTGAACGCGACGATGGTCTCGCTGAAAGACAGCCATTTCGACCTGTTTCACCTGCCGGCGCAATTCGCGCTCGACGAGACGGCGCTCGACGCCGCGTATCGGACGGTGCAGACGCAGGTGCACCCGGATCGCTTCGCGGCGGCCGGTGACGCGCAGAAGCGCATCGCGATGCAATGGGCAACCCGCGCGAACGAGGCGTACCGCACGTTGCGCGATCCGCTGAAGCGCGCGTCGTATCTGTTGTCGCTGCGCGGTGTCGACATCGGCGCGGAAAACAACACCGCGATGGAGCCTGCGTTCCTGATGCAGCAGATGGAGTGGCGCGAGGGCATCGAGGATGCCGCGACCGCCCGCAACGTCGACGCGCTCGATGCGCTGCTCGCCGAGTTGCGCGAAGAGCGGCGCGTGCGGGTGGAGCGCCTCGGCACGTTGCTCGACAGCGGCGCCGATCAGGCGGCCGCCGAGGCGGTGCGCCAGCTGATGTTCATCGAACGGGTCGCGTCGGAAGTGGGCGCGCAGATCGAGCGCCTCGAAACTTAACCGCGTGCCTTGCGGCACGCGCAGCAAACGGGCCGAGCGCCCGAACGAACCAAGATGGCTTTACTGCAAATTTCCGAACCGGGCATGGCGCCGGCGCCGCATCAGCGGCGACTCGCCGTCGGGATCGATCTCGGCACGACGAATTCGCTCGTCGCGGCCGTGCGCAACAGCGTGCCCGAAGTCCTGCCGGACGAAACGGGCCGCGTGCTGCTGCCGTCGGTGGTCCGCTACCTCGAGAAGGGTGGCCGCCGCATCGGCCACGAGGCGAAGGAGCAGGCCGCCACCGATCCGCGCAACACGATCGTGTCGGTCAAGCGCTTCATGGGCCGCGGCAAGGCCGAGGTCGAAGGCGCGGCGAACGCGCCGTACGAATTCGTCGATGCGCCGGGCATGGTGCAGATTCGTACCATCGACGGCGTGAAGAGCCCGGTCGAAGTGTCGGCCGAGATTCTCGCGACGCTGCGTTATCGCGCGGAAGATTCGCTTGGCGACGACCTGGTGGGCGCGGTGATCACGGTGCCTGCGTATTTCGACGAAGCGCAACGCCAGGCGACCAAGGATGCAGCGCGCCTCGCGGGCCTCAACGTGCTGCGCCTGCTGAACGAACCGACCGCCGCGGCGATCGCCTACGGTCTCGACAACGGGGCCGAAGGCCTCTACGCGGTGTATGACCTTGGCGGCGGCACGTTCGACCTGTCGATCCTGAAGCTGACGAAGGGCGTGTTCGAAGTGCTGGCCGCGGGCGGCGATTCCGCGCTCGGCGGCGACGATTTCGACCATGCGCTGTTCGATCACGTGCTCGCGCAGGCCGGCATCGACGCGAAGACGCTCGCGCCCGAGGACGTGCGCCTGCTGCTCGACCGTGTGCGCGTGCTGAAGGAAGCGCTGTCGTCCGCACCGGAGGCGTCGCTCGACGTCACGCTGTCGGGTGGCGCGCACCTCGTGCAGACGATCTCGCACGACACGTTCGCGTCGCTCGTCGAGCCGCTCGTGCAGCGCACGCTCGCGCCGACCCGCAAGGCGCTGCGCGATGCGCAGGTCACGCCGGCCGACATCAAGGGTGTCGTGCTCGTCGGCGGCGCGACGCGCATGCCGGTGATTCGCGACGCGGTCGCGAAGTATTTCGGCCAGCCGCCGCTCGTGAACCTCGATCCGGATCAGGTCGTCGCGCTCGGCGCGGCGATCCAGGCCGACCTGCTTGCAGGCAATCGCGGCACCGGCGACGACTGGCTGCTGCTCGACGTGATTCCGCTGTCGCTCGGCGTCGAGACGATGGGCGGCCTCGTCGAGAAGATCATCCCGCGCAACTCGACGATTCCGATCGCGCGCGCGCAAGAATTCACGACCTTCAAGGACGGCCAGACCGCGATGGCGATCCACGTCGTGCAGGGCGAGCGCGAGCTCGTCGCCGACTGCCGGTCGCTCGCGCGCTTCGAGCTGCGCGGCATTCCGCCGATGACGGCTGGCGCCGCGCGCATTCGCGTGACCTACCAGGTCGACGCGGACGGCCTGCTGTCGGTGTTTGCCCGCGAGCAGTTGTCGGGCGTCGAGGCGTCGGTCGTCGTGAAGCCGTCGTACGGTCTTGCCGACGACGACATCGCGAAGATGCTCGAGGACAGCTTCAAGACCGCCGAGATCGACATGCGCGCCCGCGCGCTGCGCGAAGCGCAGGTCGAGGCCGAGCGGATGCTCGAGGCGACGCAGGCCGCGCTGGCGGCCGACGGCGAACTGCTCGACGCGAGCGAGCGCGCACAAGTCGACACGCTTGCCGCGGCGCTGCGTGCGGTCGCGCAAGGCGACGATACGGACGCGATCGAAGCGGCGACCAAGGCGCTGGCCGACGGCACCGACGAATTCGCGGCGCGCCGGATGGACAAGAGCATCAAGCGCGCGCTGTCGGGCCGCCGGCTCGACGAGATCTGAACGCAAGAACTGCGCATCGGCCGGCAACGGCCCGCGCGACAATGAACCGTGCGGCGCCTGGCGCCGCACCCTGACTGACGGAACGGACATGCCTCAACTGGTAGTGCTGCCTCACGTCGAACTGTGCCCGGATGGCGCGGTGATCGACGCGACGCCCGGCAAGAGTATCTGCGACAACCTGCTCGAACACGGGATCGAGATCGAGCATGCATGCGAGAAGTCGTGCGCGTGCACGACGTGCCACGTGGTGATCCGCGAAGGCTTCAACGATCTGACGCCGTCCGAGGAGGACGAGGACGATCTGCTGGACAAGGCGTGGGGCCTCGAGCCGACGTCGCGCCTGTCGTGCCAGGCGATCGTGAAGGAAGATTCGGACCTGGTGGTCGAGATTCCGAAGTACTCGATCAACCACGCGAAGGAAAACCACTGACCGGAACCGGAGGCAGGCGATGAAATGGACCGATTCGCGTGAAATAGCCATTGCGCTGGCGGACAAGCACCCGGACATCGACCCGCAGCGGATCAACTTCGTCGACTTGCGCCAATGGGTGCTCGAGCTCGACGGCTTCAACGACGATCCGGCGCACTCCGGCGAGAAGATCCTCGAAGCGATCCAGGCCCACTGGATCGACGAATCGGACTTCGACGACGAAGACTGAACCTGGCGGGCGCTCTGACGGCGCAGACGGCCGGCAACAAAAAAACGGCTCGTGAGCAATTGCTCGCGAGCCGTTTTCGTTTTCAGGCCGCCTGCCCACGGACGACATGCGGGCAGGGCGAGCCGATGCGGTCAGCCAATCACGCGCCGACCAGCGTGCCGTTCTCGATCCGTACGCGCTGGCCCTGGCCGAACGGCGGCGGATTGTGGTACGTGAACGTGCGCGTCGCGCCGTTCTCCATCTGCACTTGCACCTGATAGTCGGTTTCCGCGCGCACCTGCTTTTCGACCTGGTTGCCGGCGAGGCCGCCACCCAGCGCGCCGATGATCGTCATCGCGGTGCGGCCGTTGCCGTGACCGAACTGGTTGCCGAGCAGGCCGCCGGCTGCAGCGCCGCCTACGGCGCCGATCCCCGAGCTCTGGCCCGGCGTGCGCGTCTGCGAGATCGCGACGACCGTGCCGCAGCTCTGGCAGTAGCTCTGGGCCGGCGCCGACGGCTGCTGCGCGTATTGCGGCGGCTGCGGTGCCGTCGTATGACGGCGATGCGGTGCGGCCGGGCGCGGCGCGGGCTTCGGTTCAGCCTGCGCGACGGCGGCCTTCTGCTCGGCAGCCTTTTGCTGCGCGGCGGCCTGTTCGGCCGCCTGCTGCTGGGCTTGCGCGGCCAGCGCGGCGCTGGCGGCCGCGGCCGTATCGACGGCCGGCTGCGACGCGATCAGCGCGGCCTGGGTCTGACCGTTCTGTGCATTGTTGCTGTTGGCCTTCGGGAAGATGCCCGTGATCGCTGCCGTCGCCGCGAGGCTGGCGACGATGACGGCGCCCGCGGCGGTGGCGATGAGCGGGTGGAGGCGTTGCTTTTGCGGCGTGGTCTGATTCTGATTGTCCATTTTGTTCTCCAATGTCGATCCGGATCGGCGTGCTGCGCCGGAGCAGGATCCCACGCTCGGGAGCGAGCAGACTCGGCGTTCCGGCGCCTCGTTCTGGTCCCGTGGTCATGCGTGGTGACGCAACAGGAGTGTCGTCCACGGCCCAGCGGCGCGCCGTATCAAGGTGTAACGAATTGCAGCGGGGCGCCGGAAGCCATGACAGGGAAAACCCGGGGCAGGCCGTCGCGACGAGGGGATAAAACGGGGGAGGATCGAAAGCCGGCGGACGCCGGCTGGCGGGATTTACGCGTCGTTACAAAGCTGACGCGTGCGCGCCGCAGGGGCGCGGCGCACACGTGGGCGCAGCGATCAGTCTTCGCGGCGCAGGTGCGGGAACAGCAGCACGTCGCGGATCGTCGGGCTGTCGGTCAGCAGCATCACGAGACGGTCGATGCCGATCCCGCAGCCGCCGGTCGGAGGCATCCCGTATTCGAGCGCGCGGATGTAGTCGGCGTCGAAGAACATCGCTTCCTCGTCGCCCGCATCCTTCTGCTCGACCTGCTTCTTGAAGCGCGCGGCCTGGTCTTCCGGATCGTTCAGCTCCGAGAAGCCGTTCGCGATTTCGCGGCCGGTCATGAACAGCTCGAAACGCTCGGTGATGCCCGGCACCGTATCCGATGCGCGTGCGAGCGGCGACACCTCGACCGGGTAGTCGATGATGAAGGTCGGCTCCCACAGCTGCGCTTCGGCCGTTTCCTCGAACAGCGCGAGCTGCAGCGCGCCGATGCCGGCGTTCAGGAACGCCGGCTGCGACACGTCGACGCCGAAGCGCTTCAGTTCGGTGCGCAGGAACGCGTCGTCCGACAGCTGGCCGTCGGTGTAGTCCGGTGCGTACTTCTGGATCGCCTGCGTGATCGTCAGGCGGTGGAACGGCTTCGCCAGGTCGAGCTCGCGGCCCTGGTACTGGATCGTCGCGGTGCCGAGCGCATCGATCGCCGCCTGGCGGATCAACTGCTCGGTGAAGTCCATCAGCCAGCGGTAGTCGGTGTACGCGGCGTAGAACTCCATCATCGTGAATTCCGGGTTGTGACGCGGCGACACGCCTTCGTTCCGGAAGTTACGGTTGATTTCGAACACGCGCTCGAAGCCGCCGACGATCAGGCGCTTCAGGTACAGCTCCGGCGCGATGCGCAGGAACATCTGCATGTCGAGCGCGTTGTGATGCGTGACGAACGGCTTCGCGGCCGCGCCGCCCGGGATCGGGTGCAGCATCGGCGTCTCGACTTCCATGAAGTCGGCGTTGTCCATGAACTTGCGGATCGACGCGATCGTCTTGGTGCGGGCGCGGAACGTGTCGCGCGTTTCCGGCGTGACGATCAGGTCGACGTAGCGCTGGCGGTAGCGCATTTCCTGGTCCGACAGGCCGTGGAATTTGTCCGGCAGCGGGCGCAGCGCCTTCGACAGCAGGCGCAGCTCCTTGCACTGGACCGACAGCTCGCCCTTGTTGGTGCGGAACAGCACGCCGCGCGCGGCGACGATGTCGCCGCGGTCCCACTTCTTGAATGCGTCGTAGGTGTCGGCGCCGACGTCGTTCGGCGTCACGAAGAACTGGATCTGGCCCGATCCGTCCTGCACCGTCGCGAAGCTCGCCTTGCCCATCACGCGCTTGAGCATCAGGCGGCCGGCGACCGACACCTCGACCGGGTTCGCTTCGAGCGCGGCCTTGTCCGAATCGGCGAATTTCGTCTGCAGATCGGCTGCGTGATGTTCCGGGCGGAAATCGTTCGGGTAGGCGACGCCTTGTTCGCGCAGGGCGCGCAGCTTTTCGCGGCGCTCGGCGATGAGCTGGTTTTCGTCCGCGACGACGGCGGGCTGCGTTTGGGTCGGTTCGGTCATGATGGTCGGAATTCGGAGTGGGTGCGGCAACGCAAACGGGAAGGGCAAGGGGGCGCGACCCGGCAGGGTCGCGCCGCGGCGCTTACACGCCCTGTTTGAGGCTCGCGCTGATGAAGTCGTCGAGGTCGCCGTCGAGGACGGCGCGCGTGTTGCTCATTTCGACGTTCGTGCGCAGGTCCTTCACGCGGCTCTGGTCGAGCACGTACGAACGGATCTGGTGGCCCCAGCCCACATCGGTCTTGCTCGATTCGAGCTTGTCCTGTTCGGCCTGGCGCTTGCGCATTTCAACTTCGTACAGGCGCGATTTCAGCATCGCCATCGCTTCGGCGCGGTTGCGGTGCTGCGAGCGGTCGTTCTGGCACTGCACGACGATACCGGTCGGCATGTGCGTGATCCGCACCGCGGAGTCGGTCTTGTTGATGTGCTGACCGCCCGCGCCCGATGCGCGGTACGTGTCGATGCGCAGGTCGGCCGGGTTGATCTCGACTTCGATCGAGTCGTCGATTTCCGGGTAGACGAACACCGACGAGAACGACGTGTGGCGGCCGCCCGACGAGTCGAACGGCGACTTGCGCACGAGGCGGTGAATGCCCGTTTCGGTGCGCAGGAAGCCGTACGCGTATTCGCCCGAGACCTTGACCGTCGCGTTCTTGATGCCGGCGACGTCGCCGTCGGACTCTTCGAGCACTTCGGCCTTGAAGCCCTTGCGTTCGCAGTAGCGCAGGTACTGGCGCAGCAGCATCGATGCCCAGTCGCACGCCTCGGTGCCGCCGGCGCCGGCCTGGATGTCGATGAAGCAGTTGTTCGGGTCGGCCGGGTTCGAGAACATCCGGCGGAACTCGATGTCGCCCACGCGTGCCTCGAGCTTCGCGGCGTCTTCTTCCGACGCGACGAGCGTGTCCTCGTCACCTTCCTCGCGGGCCAGCTCGAACAGGTCGAGCGCGTCGCGCAGGTCGCTATCGAGCGCGGTGAGCGTCATGACGACGCCCTCGAGCAGCTTCTTCTCGCGACCGAGCGCCTGGGCGTTCTTCGAATCGTTCCAGACGTTCGGGTCTTCGAGTTCCTTGTTGACTTCGGTCAGACGCGCAGCTTTGGCGTCGTAGTCAAAGATACCCCCGGAGCTCGCCCGCGCGGTTGCGCAGGTCGAGCAGGGAGCTTTCGATCGCGTTGAGACGTTCCGCTTCCATGATCGTTCGCTATTCTTGCTTCGTAAAAAAGCGGAATTATAGCCGATCGGCGGGGTTGCCCGGTGACGCAAACGGTGCTCGCACGCGCGCCGCGGCCCCGTCCGGCGCGGCGTGCATGCATCGGCGGGCAATGCAGGCCGGGCGGCCCGCGTTCAGCCGGCCGCGTGTTCGACGATCAGCTGGACGCGCGTGACGCCGTTCCACGTGTCGGCGACGAGGCGGTAGGCGACCAGCGCGCGCTGCGGCAGCGGCTCCGTGTGATTGAACCAGATCGCGTTGAAGCGCTGGCGGCCGCGCGCCAGCTGCAGCTTCAGGTGCTTTTCCTTCACGAGCGACTGCGACACGACGTCGAATTCGCCGGAGAAAAGCGGGGCCGGAAAGCCTTGCCCCCAGACGGCCTCGTCGAGCAGCCCGACGAACTGCGGCGTGAAGTACGCATCCTCGAGTTCGCCGTCGGTTTCGATCACGCGGGCCAGCGCGTCGTCGGACAGCCATTCGCGCGCGACGGCCTCGAACGCGGCCGCGAAGCGCGGCACGTTCCCGGTGTCGAGCGTGAGGCCGGCCGCCATCGCGTGGCCGCCGAACGCGACGATCAGGTCCGGTTCGCGTTTTGACACGAGGTCGAGCGCGTCGCGCAGGTGGAAGCCGGGAATCGAGCGGCCCGAGCCCTTGACCCGCTTGCCTTCGTCGTCCGCGTGCGCAAACGTGAACGACGGGCGGTGGAATTTTTCCTTGAGCCGGCCGGCGACGATGCCGATCACGCCCTGGTGCCACTCGGGGTTGAAGAGGGTGATCGTGCACGCGTCGGCCGGATCGACGTCGGCGAGATCGGCGAGCGCCTGCTGCTGCATGCCGGCCTCGATCTCGCGGCGTTCGCGGTTCATCACGTCGAGCTGCTGCGCGAGATCCCACGCGCGGCCGATGTCGTCGGTGATCAGGCATTCGATGCCGAGCGACATGTCGGACAGCCGTCCGGCGGCGTTCAGGCGCGGGCCGAGGCCGAAGCCGAGGTCGAAGCCCGAGGCCGTACGCGCTTCGCGCGCGGCGGCGCGGAACAGCGCGGCGACGCCCGGCTGCATGCGGCCGTTGCGGATGCGCTGCAGCCCCTGCGCGACCAGCACGCGATTGTTGCCGTCGAGCCGCACGACGTCGGCGACGGTGCCGAGCGCGACGAGGTCGAGCAGGCCGTCGAGGCGCGGCTCGGCGTCCTTGTTTGCGAACGCGCCGCGGCGGCGCAGCTCGGCGCGCAGCGCGAGCAGCACGTAGAACATCACGCCGACGCCGGCGAGGTGCTTGCTCGGGAACGCGCAGCCGGGCTGGTTCGGGTTGACGATCGCGCGCGCGGCGGGCAGCGCGTCGCCGGGCAGGTGGTGGTCGGTCACGAGCACGTCGATGCCGCGCGCGTTCGCGGCCTCGACGCCCGTGACGCTCGCGATGCCGTTGTCGACGGTGATCAGCAGGTCGGGCTTGCGCGCGGCGGCGAGTTCGACGATCTCCGGCGTGAGGCCGTAGCCGTATTCGAATCGGTTCGGCACCAGGTAGTCGATCTGCGCGCCGAACATCCGCAGGCCGCGCACCGCGACCGCGCACGCGGTTGCGCCGTCACAGTCGTAGTCGGCGACGACGAGCAGGCGCCGCTTGTCGGCGATCGCGTCGGCGAGCAGCGAGGCAGCGTCGGCGCAGCCTTTCAGCTCGGTGGGCGGAACGAGTCGCGCCAGCGCGGTCTCGACGTCGGCGGGGGACTGCACGCCGCGCGACGCGTACAGGCGTGCAAGGACGGGATGCAGGCCATGGCGCGCGAGCACTTCGGCGTCGGCGGGCGCGACGGGACGGGTAACGATCCGGGTCATACGGGGTCTGCTTTGTTATTCGAACAGGGAGGCCAGCGCGCGGCGGCGCCAGAACTTGCGCAGGTCGCCGCGCGTCGCGTGCAGCGTCACGGAACTCGTGTCGCCGCACAGCGTGAAATCGACGCTCGCGAGCTCGCCGTTCTGCAGCGCGGCAAGGGCCGGCGCGAACCAGTCGCGCTCGAGCGCGGCGAGTCCGTCGTGCCAGCGCGCCCAGTCCTGCTCGATGAACGGGGTGGTCAGCACCGGCAGTTCGACGAGCGTCGCGCCATCGGCGGCGGGCAGCGTGCCGAATGCGGCCGGCGGCGCGCCGGCGTCGGCTTGCGCGGCGCGCGCGAGGCCGAGCGCCGCGGGCGACGCGGACAGCACGCGCGCGAACGGCTTGCCGACCGGCTTCAGCGTGCCCTGCGCATGGAACCAGATCGAATTGACGGCCGGCAGGCCACGCGCCTCGCGGGTCTCGTTGACCGGATGCTGGAACCAGGCCATCTGCACCTCGTTCTGCAGCTTCATCCACATCCGCGAGCGTTCGCCCGTATGGGCCTCGTGCGGCAGCCAGATCTCGATGTTGCGGCCGCTCGCGCGCAGCGGCGCGGCGCCGGCGAGGCGGGCGAGCTGCTCGCTCGACAGGTACCAGCGTGACGGGTTCGGCGCCTCGAGCCGGACGCCGAGCTCCTCGATCAGCGGCCGCGCGACTGCGAGCAGCGCGGCGGCGTCGCCTTCGTCGAGCGCGAGGGCCGCCGGATCGACGAGCACCAGGTGATCGTGCGCGATTTCGACGTGGACGGGCTCGACGCAGGCCCACGCGTGCGCGCCGGGGTCGCCGCCGTCCGCCAGCAGCATGTAGGGCGCGAGCGGCGCCTCGTCCGCGGCGTTGCCCTGGGTGGCGCCGAACTGGCGGGCCAGCCAGCGTTCGTGCGGCAGCGTGCGCTGGAAGTCCTCGCCGGCCACGCGCTCGACGAGGCTGGCGCGGGCGAGCAACTTTTCGAGCGCGGGGCTGTCCAGCGTGTGCAGGGACGAGGCCGCATCGGCCGCCGACGGCAGCGCGAACGGAACGAGAAAATGGAGGCGTCGGTCGTGCATGATGGTGCGCATTGTATGGCAAACTGCGCGCGTGATCGGGCCGGCTGACGGCCCGTTCGCGTCCGGCGGCCGTTTTTCGACCGTGCCCGGGCCGGTGGCCGCCACCGGGCGGCGGTCCGGCCGCGGGGCGCCTCCCCGCCGTAACCAGCAGAAAGGATTCGCTTGAAACTTCCGTACGAATGGCAGATCGGCTGGCGCTACACGCGCGCCGGCAAACGCACGACCGGTAACGGCTTCATTTCCTTCATCGCGCTCGTGTCGATGCTCGGGATCGCGCTCGGCGTCGCGGCGCTGATCGTCGTGCTGTCGGTGATGAACGGCTTCCAGAAGGAAGTGCGCGACCGCATGCTGTCGGTGCTCGCGCACGTCGAGGTGTTCTCGCCGACGGGCTCGATGCCCGACTGGCAACTGACCGCGCAGGAAGCGCGCCGCAATCCGTCGGTGATCGGCGCGGCGCCGTACGTCGACGCGCAGGCGCTGCTCACCCGCCAGGACGCGGTGAGCGGCGTGATGCTGCGCGGCGTCGAGCCGACGCTCGAGCCGCAGGTGTCGGACATCGGCAAGGACATGAAGGCGGGCCAGCTCGGCGCGCTGGTGCCGGGCCAGTTCGGCATCGTGCTCGGCGATGCGCTCGCGGGCAACCTCGGCGTGACGGTCGGCGACAAGGTCACGCTGGTCGCGCCGGAAGGATCGATCACGCCGGCCGGCATGATGCCGCGGCTCAAGCAGTTCACGGTCGTCGGCGTGTTCGAGTCCGGGCACTACGAATACGACAGCACGCTCGCGATGATCAACATCCGCGACGCCGAGGCGCTGTTCCGGATGGCCGCGCCGACCGGCGTGCGGCTGCGGCTGAAGGACATGCAGAAGGCGCCGGACGTGGCGGTCGAGCTGTCGCATACGCTGTCGGGCAGCCTGTACATTCGCGACTGGACCCAGCAGAACAAGACGTGGTTCTCGGCCGTGCAGATCGAGAAGCGGATGATGTTCATAATCCTCACGCTGATCATCGCGGTGGCCGCGTTCAACCTCGTGTCGTCGCTCGTGATGACGGTGACCAACAAGCAGGCCGACATCGCGATCCTGCGCACGCTCGGCGCGCAGCCGGGGTCGATCATGAAGATCTTCGTCGTGCAGGGCGTGACGATCGGCTTCGTCGGCACGGCGTCGGGCGTCGCGCTGGGCTGCCTGATCGCGTGGAGCATCCCGTGGCTGATCCCGATGATCGAGCACCTGTTCGGCGTGCAGTTCCTGCCGCCGTCCGTGTACTTCATCAGCGAGCTGCCGTCCGAACTCGTCGCGAGCGACGTGATCCGGATCGGGCTGATCGCGTTCGCGCTGTCGGCGGTCGCGACGCTCTATCCGAGCTGGCGCGGGGCGAAGGTGAAGCCGGCGGAGGCGCTCCGCTATGAATGATCGCGCGACCGCATTCGCGGATGCAAAACAACACAACAGACAGGATTCGGCCGGTATGCAGGAATACGTGCTTCAGGCGCGCGGGATCACGAAGGCGTTCGTGCAGGGCGGCTTCAACGTGCAGGTGCTCAACAATACCGAGCTGACGGTGCGGCGCGGCGAGAAGCTCGCGGTCGTCGGCGCGTCGGGTTCCGGCAAGAGCACGCTGCTGCACGTGCTGGGCGGGCTCGACGAGCCGAGCGCGGGCGAGGTGTCGCTGCTCGGCAAGCCGTTCACGCAACTCGCCGAGCGCGAGCGCAACGAATTGCGCAACCGTGCGCTCGGCTTCGTCTACCAGTTCCATCACCTGCTGCCCGAGTTCACCGCGCTCGACAACGTCGCGATGCCGCTGCGCATTCGCCGGATGACGACCGAGGACGCGCGCGAGCAGGCACAGGCGATGCTCGAGCGTGTCGGTCTCGGCCCGCGTGCGAAGCACCGGCCGGGCGAGCTGTCGGGCGGCGAGCGGCAGCGCGTCGCGATCGCGCGCGCGCTGGTCACGAAGCCCGCGTGCGTGCTCGCCGACGAGCCGACCGGCAACCTCGACGGCACGACGGCCGATACGGTGTTCAACCTGATGCTCGAGCTGTCCGAAACGCTCGAGACGAGCTTCGTGATCGTCACGCACGATCCCGATCTCGCCGCGCGCTGCGACCGCATCATGCGGCTGCGCGACGGCGTGTTGCACGAGGAGCCGGCACTGCCGGTGTAAGAAGCGAACGCGCTTGGCCTGCTGCCGGGGTGGTCCCGGTGCGGCGCCGGCGCGCAGGACTGCCCATGTGGATCGACACGCACTGCCATCTCGATGCCGCCGAGTTCGACGCCGACCGCGACGCGGTCGCGCACGCGGCGCGCGCGGCCGGCGTGTCGCGCATCGTGATCCCGAGCGTCGGGCGCGACAATTTCACGACGGTGCGCGAACTAGCGCAACGCACGCCGGGCGCGGTCTACGCGCTCGGCATCCATCCGATGTATACGCCACGCGCACGCGACGAGGATCTCGACCGGCTGCGCATGGAGATCGAGGCGAGCCTCGACGATCCGCGCTTCGTCGCGATCGGCGAGATCGGGCTCGACTATTTCGTGCCGGGGCTCGACGAAGACCGGCAGCAGTTCTTCTACCAGGGGCAACTCAAGCTCGCGCGCGAATTCGACCTGCCCGTGCTGTGCCACGTGCGCAAGTCGCAGGATCGCGTGCTCGCCGGGCTGCGCCGTTTCGGCGTGCGGCGCGGTATCGCGCATGCGTTCAACGGCAGTTTCCAGCAGGCCGAGGCGTATCTCGCACACGGGCTGCATCTCGGTTTCGGTGGCAACGTGACCTTTACGCGCGCGCTGCAGATCCGCCGGCTCGCGGCGCAGTTGCCGCTCGAGGCGATCGTCGTCGAGACGGACGCCCCCGACATCGCGCCCGAATGGGCGTACAAATCCCGCAACACGCCCGATCAGGTGCCGCGCATCGGCGACGTGCTCGCCGAACTGCGCGGGATCGACGCCGGCGCGGTGTCCCTATGCACTTCGGCTAACGCGCTCTCCGCGCTGCCGCGACTCGCACTTTCGTCCGCATAATCGTTGCCCTGAGGCGCCGCATTCTCGATGGTGGCGCCGGGTCGACGAGGAGGGGCGATGCGCGTGTGGTGGATCGCGTTCGTGCTCGGCGTGGCCGTACTGCAGCGGCAGGCGGCGCTGCCGGGTGCGCTCGCATGGACGATCGGAGGGGCCGTGCTCGCGGGCTGCGCGATGCTGAGCGTGTGGTGCATGCATCGCCAGCGTACGCGCACGACCGCCATGTTCGGATGGATGCTGTGTGCGCTCGCGGCCTGCGATGCAGGGTTCGGCTACGCGGCCGCGCGGGCCGAATGGCGGCTGCGCGACAGTCTGCCCGTCGAGTGGGAAGGGCTCGACATCGTCGTCACCGGCGTGATCCGCGGGCTGCCCGTGGTCGACGAGACAGGTGCGCGGCTGCTGTTCGCGGTCGAGTCGAACGATGCGGGGCTGGCCCGTTTTCCGCCGTTGATCCGGCTGTCGTGGCGCGCATATGGCGCATCGGCGACACGCGATCCACTTCCCGACCTGCGCGCCGCACAGCGCTGGCGTTTCGTCGTGCGCCTGAAGCGCCCGCATGCCGAGGCCAATCCCGGTGTGCGCGACAGCGAGGCGGCGTGGCTGGCCGCAGGCATTCGCGCGATCGGTTATGTCAGCGCGCCCCGGCGGGCGGAATTGCTCGATGCGCGCGCCGCGGGATGGCGTGCGTCGATCGATCGGCTGCGCGACGCGCTGCGCGCGCGTATCGACGAGTCGCTCGGCAGCGACGCCGGTCATCGCGGCATCGTCGCCGCGCTCGCGATCGGCGACCAGTCGGGCATCGGCGACGATGACTGGCACGTGCTGCGCAGCACGGGGACGAGCCACCTCGTTGCGATTTCCGGCCTGCATGTCGGACTCGTCGGCGCGATCGCGGGCGGGCTCGTGTCGATGGTCTGGCGCCGCCTGCGCTGGCGCACACGGGCCGCAACGCTCGTGTTTCCGGCGCCGTACGCGGCCGCGCTCGCCGCGCTGGCAGCTGCGGCCGGCTATGCGGCGCTTGCGGGCTTCAACGTGCCGGCGCAGCGCGCATGGTGGATGATCGCGGCCGGCGGCATTGCGTACCTGGCCGGGCGCAGCGTGCCGACTTCCGCGGTGCTGTGCGCGGCGCTTGGCGGCGTGCTGCTTGCCGACCCGTGGGCCGTGCTGTCGGCCGGATTCTGGCTGTCGTTCGGGGCGGTCGCCGTGATCCTCCTGGCCGTCGCCGGCTGGCGTGGCGTGCGTGAGGTTGATACGGAAAACGAGGAGGGCGATGGCACGGCCGGCTTGTCGAGCCGGTTGCGCGCGTGGGGTGCCCGCGCCGGGCGCCGGATCGCCGAGGCCACGCGCGTGCAGTACGCGGTGACGATCGGTCTCGCACCGCTCACGGCTGCCTGGTTCGCGCAGATATCCCTGTCGGGTCCGCTTGGCAATGCGTTCGCGATTCCGTGGGTCAGTTCGGTCGTGACGCCGGTCGTGCTGGCGGGAATCGCGCTACCCGCGCCGCTCGATGCGTACGCGTTCCGGCTTGCGCACGCGGCGCTCGAACCGATGATGACGCTGCTCGGATACCTCGCCGGCTGGCCGGCCGGCGTGTTCTGGCTGCGCATGCCCGACTGGCCGGTGCTGGTGCTGGCCTGCGTGGGCGTCGCATGGGCGCTGATGCCGCGCGGCTGGCCGTTGCGCTGGGCGGCCCCGATCACGTGGCTGCCGCTCGTCGCGCCGGCATCTGATGCGCCGCCGCCGGGCGGCTTCCGACTGACCGTGCTCGACGTCGGGCAGGGCGCGTCGGTGCTGGTGGAGACCGCGCGGCGCACCTTGCTGTTCGATGCGGGGCCGGGCGCCGAGTCGACCCACGCCGGCGCGCGGATCGTCGCGCCGGCGTTGCGTGCACGCGGCATCGCGGTGATCGATTCGCTCGTGCTCAGTCACGCGGATGCCGATCACGCGGGCGGTGCACCGGCGGTCTATGCGGCAGCCGACGTGCGCCAGCTGCTGGCCGGCATCGTGCCGAACAGCCGGTTGTGGCGCGATGCGGCAGCCGCCGGCGTCGCCGACCGGCTGCCGTGCGCGGCCGGGCAGCGCTGGACCTGGGACGGCGTCGCGTTCACGATGCTGTGGCCGCAAGGCGGCCCGGGCGCGGGCTCGTCGAACGGACGGTCGTGCGTGCTGCGCATCGACGCGGGCGAGACGTCCGCGCTGCTGACGGGTGATGTGGATGCGCGCGGCGAACGCCGGCTCGTGGACGCTGCGCCCGACGCGCTGGCCGCACAGATCCTGGTCGTTCCGCACCACGGCAGCCGCACGTCGTCGGTCGAGCCTTTCCTCGATTCGGTCGGGCCGCGCGTCGCGGTATTTCCTGTAGGCTATCGCAATCGTTTCGGGCATCCGCACCGGACGGTGCTCGCCCGTTACGAGGCGCGCGGGATCCCGCTGCCGCGCACCGATCGCGACGGCGCCGTGCGATTCGACGTCGCGCCGGCCGACGGCGGGTTTGCCTTCGAGCGTCATCGCGACGTCTGGCGACGGTACTGGATGGATCGGTGAGCGCGGCGAAAGCCGGCGTATCAATAAAGATGGCCCGGGATCCGCGCTCCATGCCGAAGCGTGGGCCCGGCAGAACGCGAAGCATGGGGCGAGAGCAAGCGCTAAAGCACTCACTCTCGTCGACCGCCAAGCATGGGACCGGAGTAAGCGCTGAAGCGCCAACTCCGGTCGACCGCGAAGCATGGGACGAGAGTAAGTGCTGAAGCACTAACTCTCGTCGACAAAGGAGACATCGGCGTTTGAAGGACATCCTCCACTTCTCGCATGCGAACGGCTTTCCGGCATCGACGTACCGCACGATCTTCGCCGAACTGGCCGACGACTACGAGCTGCGCTACATCGAACGGATCGGCCACGACCGCCGCTACCCGGTGACGCGCGACTGGCCGCATCTCGTCGAGCAACTGCTCGACGACATCGGCAGCCGCTACGAGCGTCCCGTCTGGCTCGTCGGCCATTCGCTCGGCGGCTACCTGTCGCTGATGGCCGCGCTGAAGAAGCCGCAATGGGTGCGCGGCGTCGTGATGATCGATTCGCCGATCATCGCGGGCTGGCGCGCCGGCGCATTGCGCGCGAGCCAGTGGGCGGGGCTCGACGAGCGGCTGTCGCCGGCCGCCGCGACGCGCAACCGGCGCACGCGCTGGTCAAGCCGTGACGAAGTCTGGCGCCACTTCCGCGAGAAACCGGCGTTCGCCCGCTGGGACGAACGGATGCTGGCCGACTACATCGACTACGGGATCCCGCAGGTCGGCGCCGACGGCGAGCGCGCGCTCGCGTTCGACCGGCAGGTCGAATACCTGATCTACCGGACGCTGCCGCACACGCTCGGCCCGCGGCTCGCGCATGGCGCGCCGGTGCCGCTCGGCTTTCTCGCCGGCACGCGTTCGCGCGAGGTGCGTCAGGTCGGGCTCGATGCGACACGCCGCGCGGCGCGCGGCCGCGTCGAATGGCTGGAAGGCAGCCACCTGTTTCCGATGGAGCTGCCGCTCGAGACCGCCCGCGCATTGCAGCGGATGCTGAATTCGCTGAAGGCGGCGGAGGGCGATGTGTCGCAGGGCATCACCCCGCTCGCGAAGCGCGCCTGACGCAGGGTCTGGCGGCCGGGGCGCCGCCTCCGGCACGCGCGGTTGCACCCGCCGGCGGGCGGCTTCGCCCCGGCGCGCACGACTGGTGCGGGTCGGCGCGAAAGGGCGCGATCATCACGCCAATTGCTGAGAGAAGGGCGGCCTTTACGGTATAATCCGTTTTTCCCGCGAGCATCCAGCGATGACCAAATATGTTTTCGTCACCGGCGGCGTAGTTTCTTCCCTTGGCAAGGGTATTGCCGCCGCTTCCCTCGCCGCGATCCTTGAATCGCGCGGTCTGAAAGTCACCCTCCTCAAACTCGATCCGTACATCAACGTCGACCCCGGCACGATGAGCCCGTTCCAGCACGGCGAAGTGTTCGTGACGGAAGACGGCGCGGAGACCGACCTCGACCTCGGCCACTACGAGCGCTTCATCAGCACGAAGATGCGCAAGGCCAACAACTTCACGACCGGCCAGATCTACGAATCGGTGATCCGCAAGGAACGCCGCGGCGACTATCTCGGCAAGACCGTGCAGGTCATCCCGCACATCACGAACGAAATCCAGGCGTTCATCGAGCGCGGGGCCGCGTCGGCCACCTGCGGTGAGCCGGATGTCGCGATCGTCGAGATCGGCGGCACGGTCGGCGACATCGAATCGCTGCCGTTCCTCGAAGCCGCGCGCCAGATGAGCCTGCGCCTCGGTCGCAACAGCGCGTGCTTCGTGCACCTGACGCTGGTGCCGTACGTCGCGACCGCCGGCGAACTGAAGACGAAACCGACCCAGCACAGCGTGCAGAAGCTGCGCGAGATCGGCATCCTGCCGCACGTGCTGCTGTGCCGTGCGGACCGCCGCATTCCGGACGACGAATCGAAGAAGATCTCGATGTTCTCGAACGTGCCGGAAGACGCCGTGATCTCGGTGTGGGACGCCGACAGCATCTACAAGATTCCGCAGATGCTGCACGACCAGGGCCTCGACCGCATCATCTGCGAGGAACTGAAGCTGTCGCCGAAGGACGCGGACCTGACCATGTGGTCGGAGCTGGTCGAAAAGCTCGAGAACCCGAAGCACGAAGTGACGATCGGCATGGTCGGCAAGTATGTCGACCTGACCGAGTCGTACAAGTCGCTGATCGAGGCGCTGCGCCACGCATCGCTGCACACGTCGACCAAGGTCAACATCGAGTACATCGACTCGGAAGAGATCGAGACGAACGGTGTCGACAGCCTGAAGCATCTCGACGCTGTGCTGGTGCCGGGCGGTTTCGGCCGTCGCGGCACGGAAGGCAAGATCGCGGCGATCCGCTATGCGCGTGAAGCCAAGGTGCCGTATCTCGGCATCTGCCTCGGCATGCAGCTCGCGGTGATCGAGTTCGCGCGCGACGTCGTCGGCCTGAAGCAGGCGAACAGCACGGAATTCGAGCCGGACACGCCGGAACGCGTGGTCGCGCTGATCACCGAGTGGTACGACCGCGACGGCAAGGTCGAGACGCGTACCGAGGAATCCGATCTCGGCGGCACGATGCGCCTGGGTTCGCAGCGCTGCCCGATCAAGCCGGGCACGATGGCGGAAGAGATCTATGGCAAGGACGTGAACGAGCGCCATCGCCACCGTTATGAAGTCAATAACCGCTTCGTGCCCCAGCTCGAAGCCGGCGGCCTTATCATCAGCGCCCGTACCCCGAGCGAGGATCTGCCGGAGATGATGGAACTGCCGCGTTCGATGCACCCGTGGTTCGTCGGCGTCCAGTTCCACCCGGAATTCACGTCCACGCCGCGTGACGGTCACCCCCTCTTCAAGTCGTTCGTCGAAGCTGCGCTTGCCAACAAGCAAGCGCGCGGAGTGTAAGCATGAAGCTGTGCGATTTCGAGGTCGGTCTCGACAAGCCTTTCTTCCTGATCGCGGGTACCTGCGTCGTCGAATCGGAGCAAATGACGATCGACACGGCGGGCCGCCTGAAGGAGATCTGCGCGAAGCTGAACATTCCGTTCATCTACAAGTCGTCCTACGACAAGGCGAACCGCAGCTCGGGCAAGTCGTTCCGTGGCCTCGGAATGGACGAGGGCCTGCGGATCCTGTCCGAGGTGAAGCGTCAACTCGGCCTGCCGGTGCTGACCGACGTGCATTCGATCGAAGAGATCGAGCAGGTCGCGTCGGTCGTCGACGTGCTGCAGACGCCGGCGTTCCTGTGCCGCCAGACCGATTTCATTCATGCGTGCGCGCGCTCGGGCAAGCCCGTCAACATCAAGAAGGGCCAGTTCCTCGCGCCGCACGACATGAAGAACGTGATCGACAAGGCGCGCGAAGCGGCCCGTGAAGCAGGGCTGTCGGAAGACCGTTTCATGGCGTGCGAGCGCGGTGTCTCGTTCGGCTACAACAATCTGGTGTCGGACATGCGTTCGCTCGCGATCATGCGCGAGACGAGCGCCCCGGTCGTGTTCGACGCGACCCACTCGGTGCAGCTGCCGGGCGGGCAGGGCACGAGCTCGGGCGGCCAGCGCGAATTCGTGCCGGTGCTCGCGCGTGCGGCGGTCGCGACGGGCGTCGCGGGCCTGTTCATGGAGACGCACCCGAATCCGGCAGAAGCCAAGTCGGACGGCCCGAACGCCGTGCCGCTGAACCGGATGAGTGCGCTGCTGGAGACCCTCGTCACGCTCGACCAGGCGGTGAAGCGCAATCCGTTCCTGGAAAACGATTTCAATTAAAGATCGAATGAACCTTGCGACGGCTTCGCGCGTCAGTAGCGAAAGCGGTTCGGGCGCGCGCGCCGTCGCAGTTTGAAGAATCCATCGTCATTCTCAGAGGAAACCCATGAGTGCAATCGTAGATATCATCGGCCGCGAGATTCTGGATTCGCGCGGCAACCCCACCGTCGAATGCGACGTGCTGCTCGAATCGGGCACGATGGGCCGCGCGGCGGTGCCGTCGGGCGCGTCCACCGGCTCGCGTGAAGCGATCGAATTGCGCGACGGCGAAGCCGGCCGCTACAACGGCAAGGGCGTGCTGAAGGCAGTCGAGCATATCAACACCGAAATCTCCGAAGCCATCATGGGCCTCGACGCGTCGGAACAGGCGTTCCTCGACAAGACGCTGCTCGAGCTGGACGGCACCGACAACAAGTCGCGCCTCGGCGCGAACGCGATGCTGGCCGTGTCGATGGCCGTCGCGAAGGCAGCCGCCGAAGAGGCCGGCCTGCCGCTGTACCGCTACTTCGGCGGTTCGGGTGCGATGCAACTGCCGGTACCGATGATGAACATCGTCAACGGCGGCGCGCACGCGAACAACAGCCTCGACATCCAGGAATTCATGATCGTCCCGGTGAGCCAGCCGACGTTCCGTGAAGCCCTGCGTTGCGGCGCGGAAGTGTTCCACGCACTGAAGAAGATCCTGAGCGACCGCGGCATGAGCACGGCAGTCGGCGACGAAGGCGGCTTCGCGCCGAACTTCGGTAGCAACGACGAGTGCCTGTCGACGATCCTGCAGGCGATCGAGAAGGCCGGCTACCGTGCCGGTGAAGACGTGCTGCTCGCGCTCGACTGCGCGGCATCCGAGTTCTACCACGACGGCAAGTACCAGCTCGCGGGCGAAGGCCTGCAACTGTCGTCGGCCGAATTCACCGACTACCTCGCGACGCTCGCCGACAAGTTCCCGATCGTATCGATCGAGGACGGCATGCACGAAAGCGACTGGGAAGGCTGGAAGCTGCTGACCGATCGCCTCGGCAAGAAGGTGCAGCTGGTCGGCGACGATCTGTTCGTCACGAACACGCGCATCCTGAAGGAAGGCATCGAGAAGGGCATCGCGAACTCGATCCTCATCAAGATCAACCAGATCGGTACGCTGACCGAAACGTTCGCGGCAATCGAAATGGCGAAGCGCGCCGGCTACACGGCCGTGATCTCGCACCGCTCGGGCGAAACGGAAGATTCGACGATCGCGGACATCGCGGTCGGCCTGAACGCCGGTCAGATCAAGACGGGTTCGCTGTCGCGCAGCGACCGCATCTCGAAGTACAACCAGCTGCTGCGCATCGAGGAAGATCTCGGCGACATCGCAAGCTACCCGGGTAAATCGGCTTTCTATAACCTGCGCTAACGCGCTACTATCGGGTTCGTCATATCGACGCCGCTCTGTGCATGTGCGCGGAGCGGCGCTTCTTATATCTGCGGTTCTTACATGCGGCTTGTCACTGTCGTCCTGATTGCCTTGCTGGCGCTCATTCAGTACCCCCTATGGTGGGGACACGGCGGCTGGCTGCGGGTGCATGAATTGCGTCAGCAGCTCGACGACCAGCTCCAGAAGAACGCGGACGAGAAGCTGCGCAACGAGCGCACCGCAGGCGAAGTACAGGATCTGCAGGGCGGCACCGCGGCCATCGAGGAGCGCGCGCGCTACGAGATGGGCATGGTGAAGGACGGTGAGGTATTCGTGCAGTTCGTGTCGCCGAATGCGCCTGCCGCACCGCTGAACAACACGCCGTCGAATACGTCGACGCGCGGCGCCGTCTCCGCGGCGCCGGTCCGTGTCGTGCCGAATCCGCAGTCGATCGCGAAGCCGTCGCGGCATCATGGCGGCGACAAGGGCAAGGCCGCGCATCACTGATGCACGATTGCTCGAATCCATTGAAAAAGCGCGGGAAATGCCGCGCTTTTTTATTTCCTGCCGGTAGTCAATCGGCTGAGCGCTGCACGCTCACCACCACCATCCCGGGTAGCCGTAGCTGATGCCCGAGCCCCAGCGATTGCCCCATCCGCCGTAATATCCGCCGTAGACCGTCACCGGCGCCGGCGAATAATAGGCCCATGCGCGCGCGGCGGCCTCGGCGGCGATCGCGCTGTTCTGTTCGCGCAGCACCTGCTGGTCGATCTCGTCGTAGCGCTTGCGTTCGGCGCTCGAGAGCGCGGGCGGCTGGCCGCCCGATGCACCGGGTTCGGGCAGGCGGCTCAGGATCGTGGAAGTCGGCGGCGGCATCGCGCAGCCGGCGAGTGCGAGCGTGCCGGCGGCAACGCTCGTCAGGACGATGGTGCGGAACGGACGATGAAGCGGGCTCATGTGTTTCTCCTGCAGCGCGCCGACGACGGGAAGCGGCTTGCGCCGAAGTGCGTGACTTCGGCGCCGGAGCCTTGCGTGCGACGCTCGTGCGTCATTATGCGCCCGTGCCCGGACGGCGGGCATCGGGCCACTGATCAGTGACGCTGCTCGGTCGCGGGCGCAATGCCCGTCTCGACGCCGGGTGCCGCGAACAGCTGCGCGACGTCGACGGGATCGAATTCATAGCGCTGGTTGCAGAACTCGCAATGAATCTCGACATGGCCGCGCTCGACGATCACGCTGTCGACTTCTTCGCGGCCGAGCATGCGCAGCATCGCGCCGACCTTCTCGCGCGAGCACGAGCACTGGAAACGCGTGCCGGCCGGTTCGAAGTGCTGCACGTTTTCCTGCCAGAACAGCCGGCGGAACACGACTTCCGGTTCGACCTCGAGCAGTTCCTGGGCGGACAGCGTGCCGCCGAGCGTGCAGACGCGCTCCCACGTATCGGTATCGGTTTCGGCGTTACGCGGCACGATGCCGCCGTCGCCCGGCAGCTTCTGCAGCAGCATGCCGACCGCGCGGTCGCGATCGGCCGCGAGCCACATCCGCGTGTCGAGCTGTTCCGAGTGATGCATGTAATGCTCGAGCACCTGCGAGACCGATTCAAGCGGGCCGTCGACGCCGTTCAGCGGGACGATGCCCTGGTACGGCTGCTGGCCCGGCAGCTTGTCGGCCGGGTCGAGCGTGATCACGCAGCGGCCGTGGCCGCTCGCGTTGACGAGCGACGCGAAGCGCGTGTCGTCGCCGATCGTCTGGGCGGAGTCGCCGGCGAACTTCGCCGTGGCCCGCATCGACAGATCCGAACCGCACTGGACGACCAGCATCTGGACCGGCCCGTCGCCGAAGATCTGCATGATCAGGGTGCCGTTGAATTTCAGGTTCGCGGACAGCAGCGCGCACGCGGCCATCATCTCGCCGAGGATCGTGCGCACCGGGGCAGGGTAGTCGCGGCGGGCGAGCACTTCCTGCCACGTATTGCGCAGCGAAACGATCTCGCCGCGCACGGGCGCCGCATTGAACATGAATTTCTGTAACTGGTCGCTCACTCTTCTTCCTTGAAATCCGTGCGAATCACCCGATCCGCACGAGTTGCTCCTTGAAATGCGCACGCCGCTCGACGTACGTCTTCGCGTTCGTGCGCAGCCGCGCAATGTCTTCCGCCGACAGTTCGCGCACGACTTTCGCCGGTGCGCCGAGAATCAGCGAGTTGTCCGGGAACGTCTTGCCTTCCGTCACGACCGCGCCGGCACCAACCAGACAGTTGCGGCCGATTACCGCTCCATTCAAGACCACCGCCTGGATACCGACCAGTGAACCCTCGCCGATCGTGCAGCCGTGCAGCATGGCCTGGTGCCCGATCGTCACGTTTTCGGCAATCGTCAGCGGAAAGCCGGGGTCCGTGTGCAGGACCGCGCCTTCCTGGACGTTGCTGCCAGCGCCGACGGTGATCGTCTCGTTGTCGCCGCGAATCGTCGCGCCGAACCAGACGCTCGCGTTCTCCTCGAGCACGACCTTGCCGATGATGGCCGCCGTATCGGCGACGAATACGCTTTCGTGGATCGTCGGGGCCGTATCGCCCAGCTTGTAGATCGTCACGGAGTCTCCTTGTCTCTTCGATGATGGGCGCCGGTAGAATGGCGCGTCTGGTTTGCCCGGCGCATGCGCATTGCGCCGCGGAACAATCGCCTATTGTAAACCGTCGCGTGCGTGTGCTCCCGCGATGCGCACGCAGGGTGTCCCCGTTTATGAGCATGGAGTCTTCTTCTTTCGGCAATGCGTCTGCCTGCGTGCGCCGCACCGCGCTTGCCGCGCTGCGTGACGCCGAACCCGCGGCCAAGGCCGCCCAGGTGCGCGCGCTCCACGATGCGCTGCGGGCCGGGCAGGCGGCGATCGCGCCGTCGCTCGAATTGCCCGAGCCGGCCGATCTGCCGGGCCGGCCGGCGCGCCCGCCGCTCGTCGAGCCGCGCCAGCTCGAGCGACGCAGCATGCGTTCGCCCGAAGGGCGCGCCGTGCTGCTGCACGCGCTTGCCCATATCGAGTTCAATGCGATCAACCTGGCGCTCGATGCGGTCTGGCGCTTCGCGGGCCTGCCGGCCCCGTTCTATGCGGACTGGCTGAAGGTGGCGGCCGAGGAGGCCTATCACTTCACGCTGCTGTCCGAGCGCCTGGCGGCGTTCGGGCATGCGTACGGCGATTTTCCCGCGCACAACGGCCTGTGGGAGATGTGCGAGCGCACCAAGGGCGACGTGCTGGCGCGCATGGCGCTCGTGCCGCGCACGCTCGAGGCCCGCGGGCTCGACGCATCGCCGCCGATCCGCGCGCGGCTCCTGCAGGCGGGCGACGATGCGTCGGCTGCGATCCTCGACGTGATCCTGCGCGACGAAATCGGCCATGTCGCGATCGGCAACCGCTGGTTCCGGCATCTGTGCGACGAAGCCGGCCGCGATCCCGTGCCCACCTACCGGCAGCTCGCCGAGCAATACCATGCGCCGCGGCTGCGGGGCCCGTTCAATTTCGATGCGCGCCGCGATGCCGGATTCGAGCAGGCCGAACTCGACGAACTGGCTGCGCAGGACGTGGCGGAGGGCGGCGCACCGCGCTAGCGGGCTCGCGTTCGGCCGCGCTTCGACGAGCCGCCTGCAGTCCCGGGTGCCAGGACATGGCGCTTCCCCGCGGCCCCTGGCGTACGCGCACCGCTAGAGCGGCACCTCGATTGCCGGACGCCGGAAAGAGGGCGTCGCCGCTATAATCGAACGATCATTCTTTTTTCTGGCGGCTGCAATGAGGGCATCGAGTTCTGTTTCCGATTTCGTCACGGTGCGCGGCGTCCAGCTGCATGTCCGGCGCTGGGGCGGGCCCGATGCGCCGACGCTGTTCATGCTGCATGGCTGGATGGACGTCTCGGCATCGTTCCAGTTCGTCGTCGACGCGCTCGCGGGCGACTGGCAGGTGATCGCGCCCGATGCGCGCGGTTTCGGGCTGTCCGACTGGCCGGTCGCGCGCCAGGGCGGCGGGCACTACTGGTTCCACGAGTACCTGGGCGACCTCGATGCACTCGTCGACCACTATGCGCCGACCGGCGAAGTCAACCTGGTCGGGCACAGCATGGGCGCGAACGTCGTGTGCCTGTATGCCGGCGCGCGGCCGGAGCGCGTGCGGCGCGTGGTCGATCTCGAGGGTTTCGGGCTGGCGCCCGCGCGGGCCGAGCAGGCGCCGCGCCGGTTGCGCGGCTGGCTGGACGAGTTGCGTGAGCCGCCCGTGCTGCGACCTTACGCGTCCCTCGACGACGTGGCGGCGCGCCTGATCAAGACCAATCCGCGGCTCGACCCGCGCCGCGCGGCGTTCCTCGCCGCGCACTGGTCGAAGCGTGGCGACGACGGCCAGTACCACCTGCTGGCCGACCCCGCGCACAAGATGCCGGGCCCGCTGCTGTACCGGCTCGACGAAGTGATGGCCACCTGGGCGCAGGTGCGCGCGAAGGTGCTGCACGTCGAAGCCGTCAATTCGCCGACGCTCGCCCACATCGCGGGCGACATCCCGCTGCCGGAATTCAAGGCGCGCTTCAACGCGTTCCCCGACTGGCGCGAGAAGCTCGTCGAGGATGCCGGCCACATGGTGCATCACGACCAGCCCGAGCAGATCGCGGCGCTGATCGAGGCGTTCTGCGCGTAAGCGCGCGGCGGCAGCGGCGGGGCACGCGGGCGGCGTCTTGCCGCGTTGCAGTAGAATGAAGCCTTACCTGCCATGCCGACAATGAACGCTGATCTCCACTGCCATTCGAATGTTTCCGACGGGTTGCTGCCGCCTGCCGACGTCGCGCGCCGCGCTCATGCCGGCGGCGTGACCCTGTGGGCGCTGACCGACCACGACGAAATCGGCGGCCAGGCAGCGGCGCGCAGCGAAGCGGAAGCGCTCGGCATGCGCTACCTGAGCGGCGTCGAGATTTCGGTCACGTGGGCGTCGCGCACCGTGCACATCGTCGGCCTGAATGTCGATCCCGCGAACCAAGTGCTGGTCGACGGCCTGTACCGCACGCGCCACGGCCGCGCGGCGCGCGCGGTGGCGATCGGCGAGCAGCTCGCCACGCTCGGCATTCCCGGTGCGTACGAGGGTGCGTTGAAGTACGTGTCGAATCCCGACCTGATCTCGCGCACACACTTCGCCCGCTTCCTCGTTGAAAACGGTCATGCCACGTCGACATCCGATGTGTTCGATCGGCTGCTCGGCGACGACAAGCCCGGGTTCGTCCCGCACCGCTGGGCGACACTGCCCGACGCCGTCGCGTGGATTCGGGCGGCGGGTGGCGAAGCCATCGTCGCGCATCCGGGCCGCTACCGCTACACGCCCGTCGAATTCGACGCGTTCTTCGGCGAGTTCATCGATCTGGGCGGCCGCGCGATCGAGGTCGTCACGGGCAGCCACACCCCCGACCAGTACCGCGAATACGCGGACGTCGCACGCCGCTTCGGCTTCGAAGCGTCGCGCGGCTCGGATTTCCATGCGCCAGGCGAGGGCCGTGTCGAGCTCGGCAGCCTGCCGCCGTTGCCGCCCGACCTGACACCGGTCTGGGAACGCTGGCTCTGACACCGGGCGGCGGCCTGCCACCTGCGTTGCTGTTGGCCGCGCGCATCCGACTTTTCCCCCTTTACGACCCCCCATGTCCCAGTTCTTCAGGATTCACCCGGATAATCCGCAGCCGCGCCTGATCAAGCAGGCGGTGGAAATCGTCAGCAAGGGCGGCGTGATCGCGATGCCGACCGATTCGAGCTATGCGCTCGCGTGCCATCTCGACGACAAGGACGCGGTCGAGCGCGTGCGCCGGATTCGCGGCCTCGACGAGAAGCAGCACCTGTCGCTGCTCGTGCGCGACCTGTCGGAGCTCGCCAACTTCGCGATGGTCGACAACCGCCAGTACCGGCAGATCAAGTCGGTGACGCCGGGCCCGTACGTCTTCATCCTGCAGGCGACGAAGGAAGTGCCGCGCCGGCTGTCGCACCCGTCGCGCAAGACGATCGGGCTGCGCGTGCCCGATCACGCGATCACGCTCGCGTTGCTCGAATCGCTCGGCCAGCCGCTGCTCGGCACGACGCTGATCCTGCCGCCGGACGACGAGCCGCTCAACGATCCCGAAGAAATCCGCGAGCGGCTCGAGAAGCAGGTCGACCTCGTGATCGACGGTGGCGCGTGCCCGCGCGAGCCGTCGACGGTGATCGACCTGACCGGCGACGAGCCCGAGCTCGTGCGTGCGGGGCGCGGCGCGCTCGAACCGTTCGGACTCTCGGCCGCGTAAGCGCGCCGTTCCATTTTTTGCGCGAGTGCGCTTGTTACAATAACGCGATATGGATGCTTCCCTGATACAGACCATCGCCGTCTACGCGCTGCCCGTGATCTTCGCGATCACGTTGCACGAGGCCGCGCATGGCTACGCCGCCCGCCTGCTCGGCGACAACACTGCCTACATGATGGGGCGCGTGTCGTTCAACCCGATGCGTCACATCGATCCGCTCGGCACGATTGCGATCCCGCTCGCGATGTATTTCCTGACGGGCGGCGCGTTCCTGTTCGGCTATGCGAAGCCGGTGCCGGTGTCGTTCGGCAACCTGCGCGATCCGCGCTGGGGCAGCCTGTGGGTATCGCTCGCGGGTCCGGCCTGCAACTTCGTGCAGGCGCTGATCTGGGGCGTGCTGACCCTCGTGCTGCCCGCCGTCGGCATCGACGAGCCGTTCTTCACGCGGATGGCGTTTGCCGGCGTCAGCGCGAACCTCGTGCTCGGCGTGCTGAACCTGTTTCCGCTGCCGCCGCTCGACGGCGGCCGCATCCTGGCGGCGCTGCTGCCGACGAAGCAATCGATCGCGCTGTCGCGCATCGAGCCGTACGGTTTCATCATCGTCCTCGCGCTGGTCGCGACGGGCGTGCTGACGAATTTCTGGCTGCGCCCGCTCGTCAACGTCGGCTACGCCGTCCTGAGCGCCATCCTGTCCCCATTCGCCTCGCTTCTCTAACGACAATCATGTTCCCTGAACGTATTTTCTCCGGCATGCGACCCACCGGGTCGCTGCACCTCGGTCACTATCACGGCGTGCTGAAAAACTGGGTGAAGCTGCAATCCGAGTACCCGTGCTTCTTCTGCGTCGTCGACTGGCATGCGCTGACGACGCACTACGAGACTCCCGAGGTCATCGAGAAGAACGTGTGGGACGTGCTGATCGACTGGCTCGCATCCGGCATCGATCCGGCGCAGGCCACGCTGTTCATCCAGAGCAAGGTGCCCGAGCACGCCGAACTCGCGCTGCTGCTCGGCATGAGCACGCCGCTCGGCTGGCTCGAACGCGTGCCGACCTACAAGGAGCAGATGGAGAAGCTGAAGGACAAGGATCTGTCGACCTACGGCTTCCTCGGTTATCCGGTGCTGATGGCGGCCGACATCCTGCTGTATCGCGGCTCGCTCGTGCCGGTCGGTGAAGACCAGGTGCCGCACGTCGAGATGACCCGCGAGATCGCGCGCCGCTTCAACTACCTGTACGGCCGCGAGCCGGGTTTCGAGGAGAAGGCGCTCGATGCCGCGAAGAAGCTCGGCGGCAAGCGCGCGAAGCTCTATCACGAGCTGCGCAACGCGTATCAGCAGGAGGGCGACGACGAGGCGCTCGAACAGGCGCGCGCGATGCTGCAGGAATCGCAGAGCCTGTCAATGAGCGACCGCGAGCGCCTGTTCGGCTATCTCGAAGGCGCGCGCAAGATCATCCTGGTCGAGCCGCAGGCGCTGCTCACCGAAGCATCGCGGATGCCGGGCCTCGACGGGCAGAAGATGTCCAAGTCGTACGGCAACACGATCGGCCTGCGGGAAGACGCCGAGACGATCACGAAGAAGGTCCGCACGATGCCGACCGACCCGGCGCGCGTGCGCCGCACCGATCCGGGCGATCCCGACAAGTGCCCGGTGTGGCAGCTGCACCAGGTCTATACGGACGAAGCGACGCACGACTGGGTGCAGAAGGGCTGCCGCTCGGCGGGTATCGGCTGCCTCGACTGCAAGCAGCCGGTCGTCGAAGGCATCCTGCGCGAACAGCAGCCGATGCTCGAGCGCGCGCAGAAGTACATGGACGACCCGTCGCTGCTGCGCGCGATCGTCGCGGACGGTTGCGACAAGGCGCGCAAGTACGCGACGGAAACGATGCGCGACGTGCGTGACGCGATGGGCCTGTCGTACAACTGATCGACTGCATGAGCGCATTCGTCATCGCCGCCGCGGGCGGCCACGTCGCCCAGGCCGAGCCGTCGCGCTGGGTCGCGCAATGGTCGCGGCTCGTGTCGCCGGGCGGCGCGGTGCTGGATGTCGCCGCGGGCGGCGGCCGCCATGCGCGCTGGTTCGCGTCGCACGGCCATCCGGTCGTCGCACTCGACCGCGACCCGGCCGCACTGGCCGCATTGCGTTCGATTCCGGGCGTCGATGCCCGTGACGCCGATCTCGAAGGCGCGCCGTGGCCGTTGCCGGCCGGCGAGCAGTTTGCGGCGGTGGTGGTCACGAATTATCTGCATCGTCGGCTCTGGCCCCATCTGCTCGATGCGGTGGCGCCGGGCGGCGTGCTGATCTACGAAACCTTCGCGCAAGGAAACGAAACGGTCGGGAAACCGTCCAACCCCGCGTTCCTGCTCGCCCCGGGCGAGCTGCTGGACGCCGTGCACGGCCGCCTGCGGGTGGTCGCGTACGAAGACGGGTTCGTCGCCGCGCCGCGCGAGGCATTCGTCCAGCGTCTCTGCGCAGTGCGCGAGGGCGCGACCCCGAAGGCGGGGGCGGGAATTCCACGTTACGAACTGCCCGGCTAATCCGCTACAATCTCAATGTTTACCGGTACATAATCTCATTCGCGTTTCATGGCTAACGGCACCCAAGACGGCATTCAAATCCGCGGCAGCATCCCCGCGATCGTCACCCCGATGCTCGAAGACGGCAGTCTCGACCTGCCGGCGTTTCGCAAACTGATCGACTGGCACATCGCGGAAGGCACCGATGCGCTGGTCGTGGTCGGTACGAGCGGCGAGTCGGCAACGCTCAACGTCGAAGAGCACATCCTGATGATCCGCACGGCGGTCGAGCATGCGGCGAAACGCATCCCGATCATCGCGGGCGCGGGCGGCAACTCGACCGCCGAGGCGATCGAGCTGACGAAGCACGCGAAGGCTGTCGGTGCGGACGCGACGCTCCAGGTCGTGCCGTACTACAACAAGCCGACGCAGGAAGGCATGTACCGTCACTTCAAGACGATCGCCGAAGCGGTCGACCTGCCGGTGATCCTGTACAACGTGCCGGGCCGTACGGTCGCCGACATGGCGAACGAGACGACGCTGCGCCTCGCGGAAGTCCCGGGCATCATCGGCGTGAAGGAAGCGACCGGCAACATCGATCGCGCCGCGCACCTGATCAAGGCCGCCCCGAAGCATTTCGCGATCTATAGCGGCGACGATCCGACCGCGATCGCGCTGATGCTGCTCGGCGGCCACGGCAACATCTCGGTCACGGCGAACGTCGCACCGCGCGCGATGAGCGACCTGTGCCGCGCGGCGCTGGCCGGTGACGTACAGACGGCTCGCGCGCTGCACATGAAGCTGCTGTCGCTGCACAAGAACCTGTTCATCGAGGCGAACCCGATTCCGGTGAAGTGGGCGCTGCAGGCGATGGGCAAGATGCAGGGCGGCATCCGCTTGCCGCTCACGGCGCTCGACGAGCGCTGCCACGAAGCCGTGCGTTCGGCCCTCGTCGAGGCCGGCGTCCTCGCCTGATGCCGAGGCGGCCGCGTCCTGCGGCCGCCGGCTCGAACCCTGATCAACCCGCACCGGCCGGCTCCGTCCGGCGCCGCTCCTGACGAGCGTTCTAGCAAGACGAAGGATTTCATGAAACGTTTCGCCTTTTCCTCTCGCGCCATCCAGATGTCGGTGATGGCGCTGGCGCTGGGCGCGCTCGCCGGCTGCGATACGCTGAACGATTACCTGGCCCCAGACCGGGTCAACTACAAGAACACCGGTTCGGCGCCGCCGCTCGCGGTGCCGAGCGACCTGAAGCCGGTGCCGACGACGCAGCAGTTCGTCGCGCCGCCGAGCAACGCCGGCCTCGGCACGCTGCCGCCGCGGGTCACGACGCAGGCGGGCAACGCGACCGACGGCATCCCGAGCGCGCAGGATCCGCTTGGCATGCACATCGAGCGCGACGGCGACCGCCGCTGGCTCGTCGTCGATGGCCGCACGCCCGAGCAGCTGTGGCCGATCCTGAAGGAATTCTGGCAGGAGAACGGCTTCTCGCTGAAGACCGATGCGCCGTCGACGGGCATCATGGCCACCGACTGGGCTGAAAACCGCGCGAACATCCCCGACGACTGGTTCCGCCGTACGATCGGCAAGGTCATCGATTTCGCGTACTCGTCCGGCACGCGCGACCGCTTCCGTACGCTCGTGAACCGCACGTCGGACGGCAACACCGATATCTCGATCACGCACAGCGCGATGGAAGAAATGATGGTCGGCCCGCAGGGCGGCACGTCGTCGCGCTGGGAAGAGCGTCCGCGCAACCCGGTGCTCGAAGCCGTATTCCTGTCGAAGCTGATGCAGAAGTTCGGCCTGACCGATGCGCAGGCGAAGCAGCTGCTGACCGATGCCCGCCCTGCGACGGCGCCTGCGCAGGTCAGCGACACGAGCAGCGGCGGGGCGACGCTGCAACTGGCCGAGTCGTTCGACCGCGCATGGCTGCGCGTGGGCCTGGCGCTCGACCGCACCAACTTCGCGGTCGACAATCGTGATCGCGAGAAGGGTGTGTACACCGTGCGCTATGCGAACACGATGGAAGAGCTCAAGCGCGACGGCCTGTTCGGCAAGCTGTTCTATGGCGGTCCGTCGGCCGCGAAGCCGGGCAAGGAGTACCTCGTCAACGTGCGTGCACAGGGCAACGGCAGCACGCAGGTTGCGGTGGTCGGCGCGAACGGCCAGGTCGACAACTCGTCGGACGCACAGCGGATCATTTCGCTGCTCCACGCGCAACTGAACTAAGCGCGTGCGATTCTCCAGCCTCGGAAGCGGCAGCGAAGGCAACGCGCTGGTCGTCGAGGCCTCGAGCGGCACGACGACCACCCGCGTGCTGCTCGACTGCGGCTTTTCCGCCAAGGAGGTCGAGCGCCGGCTCGGCCGACTGAATCTCTGCATCGGCGATCTCGATGCGATCCTCATTACCCACGAACACAGCGACCACGTTGGCAGCGCTTTGACGCTCGCCCGCCGCGGATCGCTGCCGCTCTACATGAGCTGGGGCACCGCGCGCGCGGTTGGCGCGGATGAGGCCGATGTCGATCTCCACGTGCTGTGGGGCGACGAGACGGCCGCGATCCGCGATCTGGCCGTGATGCCCTATACCGTCCCTCACGACGCGCGTGAGCCGCTCCAGTTCGTCTTTATGGACGGCGCCAGCCGGCTCGGCGTACTGACCGACGTCGGAATGGCCACGCCGCACATCACGGCCGTCCTGAGCGGCTGTGACGCGCTGGTGCTCGAATCCAACCACGATACCGCGATGCTGGCCTCGAGCCGCTATCCGCAGTCGCTGAAGGCACGTATCGGCGGCACCCACGGCCACCTGAGCAATGACGCCGCAGCGGACATCCTCGCGTCGCTGGAGCGCAGCCGCCTCAAGCACCTGGTCGCGGCGCACCTGAGCCAGCAGAACAACCTGCCGGAACTGGTCCGCCAGGCGTTTGGCGGTGTACTGGGGACGAGCGGGGACGACGTGGTCGTGGCCACGCAGGACGCGGGCTTCGACTGGCTGGCGCTCGGATGAGCGGGGCGGCGCCGCTGCGGCGGCCCGTGCGACTGCCGTGCGATGGACGCTGAAGCGACAGACGTAAAAAAACCGGCCCTCGGGCCGGTTTTTTTTCAGCTGACGCTGAGGCTTACTGGCTTGCGCCCGAAGCCGGAGCAGCCGTCGCTGCCGAAGCAGCCGACGCCACTGCAGCAGCAGCGTCGCTCGCAGCAGCCGTTGCCGACGAAGCAGCAGCCGAAGCGTCGCTCGCAGCACCAGCAACTGCCGAAGCAGCCGACGAAGCAGCAGCAGCCGCGTCGCTTGCAGCCGACGAAGCAGCTTGATCAGCGCTCTTGTTGCAAGCAGCCAGTGCAACAGCAGCCAACAGGGAAGCTACGAGGAGGGATTTCTTCATGATCACGTCCTTTTATGGTTAAAGGTAAGCAACAGCGCGAAACAATACCGGTAATGTGCTCCAACACCGACCTGGGCCGCTGGTGGAGATGCACTTCTTAGAGCGTGAATCTTCCCTACGGCTTGGGCGGAAATTATATGCACTTTCCTATCGACCGTCGACAAATGCGGGGTCAATACGTTGTCTTTCCCATACAGAATTTGATCCGTACGGGCATACGGGGCGACTCACACTAAATCCGGTTTCCGACCCGTATCCAGCCCGCACGATACCACTCGTGCAACAAGGCTGTCATCGAGGGAACCCGGGATAGTGTTACAAACCGTTTCGCCTCCATCTGGCGTTGATTGGCCAGTTCGGGCAGCCATTCGCCGGCTTGCTCGAGCGGTCCTTCTTCACCATTAATGAAGTACGAGCGCGCGTTATACATCAATGCGGCCCTTCTGTCGAGACACACGCCACGGCGTGACGCTTGCGTGACGAACGCGGCCTCGGACAGCGGGCGCGCGGGCGGGTCGAAAACGACGTTCGGCTTGGGCTCGCTCAGGTAGCAGCCGAGGAATTCGGCGACATCCCGCTTGCGCCAGCGGATCGCGTCCACGATCTCGGCCACGCGCTCGACCATCGCCGGAGGCAACTGGGCGGGCGTGTCGACAGCCGGCTGCTTCGGATCGCGGTAAAGATCGTCGCCGCCACCGTCGCGCAGGCCGCCACGCTCCGCGAGATAGTACAGGAACTGGGCGCCCAGCTCGCCGGCGGACGGGGCCCGGAAGCCGATCGAGCAGGTCATGCATTCGCCTTCGGCGACGCCATCGTGCGCGATGTGCGGCGGCAGGTAGAGCATGTCGCCGGGTTCCAGCACCCATTCGTCGCTCGGCTCGAAATTTTCGAGGATCTTCAGCGGCACGTCCGGTTGCAGCGACAGGTCCTTCTGCGCACCGACGCGCCAGCGGCGCCGGCCTTCGACCTGCAGCAGAAATACGTCATACGAATCGAAGTGCGGGCCGACGCCGCCGCCATCCGTCGCATAGGAGATCATCAGGTCGTCCAGGCGCGCGTCGGGGATGAAGCGGAAGCGGTCGAGCAGTGCGCGCGCGGCATCGACGTGCAGGTCGAGACCCTGCACGAGCAGGGTCCAGGCCTTGCGCGTGACGGCCGGCAGCGATCCGGGCTCGAACGGGCCATGCTCCAGTTGCCACTTGTTACGAAAATGGGTGATCAGTCGCGATTCCGCGTCATAGTCTGCTGCGAGCTCGAACAGCGCGTCGCGCGAGACCGGCGACGCGACGCCGGGGATCGCCTGGCGGATCAGGAGCGGCTTCTTCTGCCAGTAGCCGCGCATGAATTGCGCCGGCGTAAGACCGCCGAGCAGCGGTGTGGGAAGATCGGAAGGCGGCGCGCCGAGCGGGGCGGCAGCGGCATCCCGCGGTTCGGCTTGAGACCGGTTGCGCATCGTATAATGAGACTTGTATTTGGGAGAATTGGATGAAAATCGCAAAAAACACCGTCGTGTCGGTCACTTACAAGCTGTCGGACGCACAGGGCAATCTGATCGAGGAAAGCGACGAGCCGATGGTCTATCTGCACGGCGGCTATGATGGCACGTTCCCCAAGATCGAGGAACAGCTCGACGGCCATGAGCCGGGCTACGAGGCGCAGGTTCAGCTCGAGCCGCAGGACGCGTTCGGCGACTACGATCCCGAACTCGTGAAGATCGAGCCGCGCGATCGTTTTCCCGAGCCGCTCGAAGTGGGCATGCAGTTCGAAGGCACGCCGGAAGACGGCGACGAGGAAGTCGATTCGCTGATCTACACGGTCACCGACGTCGCCGAAGACAAGGTCGTGCTCGACGGCAATCACCCGCTGGCAGGCATGGCGCTGCGTTTCGCGCTCACCGTGAAGGACGTTCGCGAAGCCACCGAAGACGAAATCGAGCATGAGCACGCACATGGCGCGGAAGGGCTCGAGATCGTCGACGAGGACGACGACGACGACGGCGAAGCGCCGTCAGGGCGTACCCTGCACTGAGCTGGCAGGCAGGCCGGGTGCCGGCCCCGACGCGCCGCCCGGTGCGGCGCCGTCACCCTGCAATGGCGGCGCGACCGACGACGAGTCGGGCAGCGCCGGCAACGCAGGGATTTCCGGCATCTGCGGCAGCGGCACGTCGTCACGCGGCACGAGCGGCAGCGCGGGCGGTACGGGCAGGTTCTTCGGCACCTCCTGCACGCTAACGTTGAAGATCGTCTGCCGTGCCGGCGACACGCTCACCTTGACCCACTGGTTCGTCGGATGGCGCGGTCCGATCGCGACGCGCGTCACATTACCCACCAGTTCACCGTCGTCTGCCCGCAGCGGGCGGTCGATCAGAAAACCGTTCGCAAGCGGCTCACCGCTCGCGTGCATCACGAGTATCGGGCCGCGGAACGTCGCCGCCGCCTTCACCAGCGTTCGTTTCAGCTCACGGAAGCCGTCGCGCACGCGCGGCCGGTTGAAACGCAGCCATGCGAAGCGTTCCGCGCGCTCGTAGCGTTCAAATTGCGGATCGCCTTCGAACATCACCACCATCGCGCGTGCCTCGCGCCGCTTCGCGTATTCGGCCGCGTGGTCGATCCAGAAACCGTTCGCGATGATGCGGTCCTCGAATTCGCCGTTGCGGCCGCCGGCCGTCAGGTAGTGATTGTTCGGCGCCGGCGCGTTGAGCGCGACGTAGACGATGTCGTCGCGCATCCAGCGGGCGTTTTCCCGATACGGCCGGAACCGGGCGACTTCGCTTTCCCGCGTGATCTGCAGCGCGCCGGGGTCGGGCAGTGCGGAATCGGCGAGCAGCGTTTGCCGCAGGAAGTCGAGCCGCTCGACCGGATCGTAGCCGCCGCCGGCCGCGGTGTTGCACGTCGCCCAGTCGTCGTGGCCGGGAATGAACACGAGCGGCACGCGCGCCGCATCCAGGATCGCCCCCCGCTGCGAATACAGGGCATCGCGGCACGCTTCCTTCGAACCCTTGAGATCGCCCGCATAGACGACGAACGCGAGGTTGCGCTCGCGCGCGATCGCATCGAGCAGCCGCTGGGCGGCAGGTTCGTCCGCAGGAGCGTTCATCACGCCCGACACGACCGCGAACGAGTAGGGCGTGGTGCCGCGCTTCGGCGGCGCGGCCAGCGCGGTGGCCTGCGCGAGCGCAAGCCCGGCCGCGATGAGCGCGGCGGCCGTGCGAGCCGGCAGGTCGCGCGGGATGCGCTTACGCGTGTCCGTCGACATCGTGCGACCGAACCAGCGTGCGCAGTTCGTACAGCAGGTCGAGCGCCTCGCGCGGCTTGAGATCGTCGGGATCGATGTCGCGCAGTTTTTCGAGCGCCGGATGCGGTGTGTCGGGCAGCGCCGGCGCGTCCGCGCATTCGAGATCGTCGGCGGGCGCCGGCGGCGCGCTGAACAGGTCGAGCTGCGGCGTGTGCTGCGACGCCGACTGCTGTTCGAGATACGCGAGGTGCTTGCGCGCGGCGCGGATCACGGGCGCCGGAACGCCTGCGAGCTGCGCGACCTGCAGGCCATAGCTCTGGTTGGCCGGGCCTTCGTTGACCGCATGCAGGAACACGATGCCGTGGCCGTGCTCGACGGCCGACAGGTGGACGTTGGCCGCTTGCGGGAATTCGGCCGGCAGTTGCGTCAGCTCGAAGTAGTGCGTCGCGAACAGCGTGTAGCACGCGTTGTGCGCCAGCAGGTGGCGCGCGATGGCCCACGCGAGCGCGAGGCCGTCGAACGTCGACGTGCCGCGGCCGATCTCGTCCATCAGCACGAGGCTTTGCGGCGTCGCGTCGTTGAGAATCGCAGCGGCTTCGGTCATCTCGACCATGAACGTCGAGCGGCCGCCCGCGAGATCGTCCGCCGCACCGATCCGTGTGAAGATCCGGTCGATCGGGCCGAAGCATGCCGACTTGGCCGGTACGTAGCTGCCGACGTACGCCATCAGCGCGATCAACGCGGTTTGCCGCATGAACGTCGACTTACCGCCCATGTTCGGGCCGGTGATCAGCAGCAGCTTGCGCTCGGTGCCGAAGCGGCAGTCGTTCGCGATGAATTGTTCGACCTGTGCTTCGACGACCGGGTGGCGGCCCTGTTCGATTTCGATGCCGATTTCGTCGGTGAAGGTCGGTGCGACCCAGTCGAGCGCACGAGCACGTTCGGCGAAGGCGGCGAGCAGGTCGAGTTCGGCGAGCGCCGATGCGACGCGCTGGCACTCCGGGATGAACGGCAGCAGCGCCTGCAGCACCGCGTCGTACAGCGCGCGCTCGCGGGCCAGTGCGCGTTCCTGCGCGGACAGCGCCTTGTCCTCGAACGTCTTCAGTTCGGGCGTGATGTAGCGCTCGGCGTTCTTCAGCGTCTGGCGCCGACGGTAATCGTCGGGCACCTTGTCGGTCTGGCCGCGCGTGACCTCGATGTAGAAGCCGTGCACCTTGTTGTATTCGACACGCAGGTTCGCGATGCCGGTGCGCGTGCGCTCGCGCGCTTCGAGATCGATCAGGAACTGTCCGCAGTTCTCCGAGATGTCGCGCAGCTCGTCGAGCTCGGCGTCGTAGCCGCGCGCGATGACACCACCGTCGCGTACCATCGCGGCCGGCTCGGGCGCAATCGCGCTCGTCAGCAGGTCGAGACATTCGGCGGGCGGTGCGAGTGCTGCGTCGACGCGGGTGAGTGCGTCCGCGTTCGCGACGATCGCGCTGATGCGCTCGCGGAGTGCCGGCAGCGCGGCGAACGTGTCGCGCAGGCTCGACAGGTCGCGCGGGCGCGCGGACAGCAGCGCGAGACGCCCGGTGATCCGTTCGACGTCGGCGATCTGGCGCAGCGCGCTGCGCAACGCATCGAGGCTTGCGTTGGCCGGTGCATCGAGCAGGGCGCCGATCGCCTGCTGGCGCGACTGCGCGGCGACCGACGCGCGCGGCGGGTGATGCAGCCAGTGACGCAGCAGGCGGCTGCCCATCGTCGTACAGCAGGTGTCGAGCAGCGAATACAGCGTCGGCGACTCGGTGCCGCGCAACGTCTCGGTCAGTTCGAGGTTGCGGCGCGTGGCCGGATCGAGACCGATGTACTCCGTTTCGTTCTCGACCTTCAGGCTGCGCACGTGCCGCAGTTGCTGGCCCTGCGTGGCGGCCGCATAGAGCAGCAGCGCGCCGGCCGCGCCGCACGCGCTCGTGAGGGAATGCGCACCGAAGCCATCGAGGCTCGCGACATCGAGCTGGTCGCACAGCCGCTGCGTGCCCGACGCGATGTCGAAGTGCCAGGCCGGCACGCGCTTGCTTGCGCCGGCGCCGGCCGGCACGACATCGGTCGCGCCGTCCGGCGTCAGGATCTCGGCCGGCCGGATGCGCTCGAGCGCGGCCGCGAGCTGGTCGGGTTCGATTTCGGCGAGCCGCAGCGCGCCGCTGGCGAGGTTCAGCCATGCAAGGCCGATGTTCACCGCGACGCCGCGCTTGTTGTGGCCCGTGCACATCGCGAGCAGATAAACGTCGTTCTTGTCGGACAGCAGCGCGGCATCGGTCAGCGTGCCGGGCGTGACGACGCGCACGACCTTGCGCTCGACGGGGCCCTTCGACGTGGCGGGATCGCCGATCTGCTCGCAGATCGCGACCGATTCGCCCATCTTCACGAGCTTCGCAAGATACTGCTCGACCGCGTGATGCGGCACGCCGGCCATCTTGATCGGCGTGCCGGCCGATGCGCCGCGTTGCGTGAGGGTCAGGTCGAGCAGGCGTGCGGCTTTCTCCGCGTCTTCGAAGAACAGCTCGTAGAAGTCGCCCATCCGGTAGAAGACAAGCGTGTCGGGATGGTCGGCCTTGATGCGCAGGTACTGCTGCATCATCGGGGTATGGCCGGCGAAGGCTTCGGGCGACAGCGTGGTCATAAGTCAGGCGTGAAGTTGTTGCTTTGGTTGCCCGAGTTTACCAGTGGCTTCGGCATGCACGCGCGAAGTTCGCCATTCGGCCAGGTTGCTGGAGAGTGCGCGACCGGCGGCGGTCGTTCTCACGCCGCCGTCCGACCGCGCTCCTGCTCGGCCATGCGAAAGTCGCCGTCGCTCAGGTCGAGAACCCTCGCGCGCCGGCTCGTTTCGTACCTCAGGCCGTTTGCCCCGACGTCATGCTGAGCGCCACCGCCTGCGCGACTTCGATCCCGTCGATGGCCGCCGAATAGATGCCGCCTGCATACCCCGCACCTTCACCTGCCGGATACAGCCCCTCGACGTTCATGCTCTGGTAATCGTCCTTGCGTCGAATCCGGATCGGCGACGAAGTGCGCGTCTCG
The DNA here is from genome assembly GCF_002223045.2 of Burkholderia sp. HI4860. Classification (NCBI taxonomy): domain Bacteria; kingdom Pseudomonadati; phylum Pseudomonadota; class Betaproteobacteria; order Burkholderiales; family Burkholderiaceae; genus Burkholderia; species Burkholderia sp. HI4860. The sequence goes on from NZ_NKFO02000003.1 coordinate 3,189,405, forward strand.
ACACCGGTGAGGACCGCATCGTGCATCGCGAAGCCGGCGATCTTCTTGTCGATCTCGGGGAGCGCTTCGCGGATCGCTTCGATCACGTAGTCCGGCAGCGCGGTGCTGAGATCGGTCGGGTTCACGCCCGGCTTGTACGACGGCTCCACGGAGCCGAGCGACGTCGACGGCCGGCCGGCGATGAAATCGCCGACCAGCTGGCCCGGCGCACGGTAATCGCCGCCGCCGAGTTCGAACGCGCGCTCTTCCCATTTGCGCTGGAACGCAATGCCCGCCAGCGGGCCGCCGGGATAGTCGTCCGGCGTGATGCCGACGACGATGCCCGCATTCGCGTTGCGCTCGGCGCGCGAATACTGGCTCATGCCGTTGGTGACCACGCGGCCCGGCTCGGAGGTCGCCGCGACCACCGTGCCGCCCGGACACATGCAGAAGCTGTAGACGGCGCGGCCATTGCTGCAGTGATGCACCACCTTGTAGTCGGCCGCGCCGAGCTGCTTGTGGCCCGCGAACTTGCCGAAGCGGCTGCGATCGATCAGCCCCTGCGGATGCTCGATGCGAAAACCCAGCGAGAACGGCTTGGCTTCGATAAAGACGCCGCGATCGTGCAGCATCTGGAAGGTGTCGCGCGCGCTGTGGCCCACGGCCAGCACCACGTGGTCGCACCGCAGCGTTTCGCCGTTCGAGAGCTTCAGCGAGCGTACCTTGCCCTGATCGATCTCGATATCGTCGACCCGCGTTTCAAAACGCACTTCACCACCGAGTTCGTGGATGGACGCGCGCATCTTTTCCACCATGCTGACGAGGCGGAACGTGCCGATGTGCGGCCGGCTCAGATACAGGATGTCGTCCGGCGCACCGGCCTTGACGAATTCGTCCAGCACCTTTCGGCCATAGTGGTTCGGATCCTTAATCTGGCTGTACAGCTTGCCGTCGGAAAACGTCCCGGCCCCGCCTTCGCCGAACTGCACGTTGGATTCGGGGTTGAGCACGCTCTTGCGCCACAGGCCGAAGGTGTCCTTGGTGCGCTCGCGCACGGCCTTGCCGCGTTCGAGGATGATGGGGCGAAAACCCATCTGTGCGAGGATCAGCCCCGCGAACAGGCCGCACGGCCCCATGCCGATCACGACCGGGCGCAGGAAATTGCCGTGCTCGGGTGCCTTCGTGACGAAGTGGTACGCCATGTCGGGCGTCACGCCGCAATGCGGCTTGCCGGCGAGGCGCTTGATCGCGGCCGCTTCGTCCGCGACTTCGACATCGACGATATACGTGAGCTTGATGTCGGCGCGCTTGCGCGCATCGTGCGCACGGCGGAACACGGTGTAACGGAGGAGCCCGTCCGCGGCCACGCCATGCTCCGCGAGGCGCGCGCGAATCGCGGCCTCGAGCGCGCTCTCGGGGTGGTCGAGGGGGAGTTTAATTTCGCTTAGCCGTAACATGGGGACTCGGATGCGATTGCCACGGCGTCGTGGCGGTGTTGATACGGTCGGGGGCCGGCTGGCCGGCGGGGTTGTCCGCCGTGCGGGCATGCCGGACGCAAACCCATCATTGTCATTGCGGGAAGGACCGTGCAAGCGGGAAGTCCGCTGATCGGCCCGTACAACTCAGGCAACTTCAGGATAGGCGCCCGAAGCGACCCTTGTGCGGGAAGATTGTCCCGCCTCCCGGTAACCGGGAGGCGAACGGCGCGCCGTCATGACGATGCCCGCGCGCGGTATGCGCGCAAGCCGCGCCATGCAGGCGCGGCCGGGGCTTACTCCGCCGCCGGATGCACGTGGGTGTAACCCTTCAGGATCGGGATCATCTGCGCGTAGATCTTCGGGTTCGCGGCGACGATTTCATGGCGATGCAGGAAGTCGGCGTCGCCCGTGTAGTTGCCGACGAGGCCGCCGGCCTCGGTGATCAGCAGGCTGCCCGCTGCCATGTCCCACACGTTGATGCCCTGTTCGAAGAACGCGTCGAGGCGGCCGGCCGCGACGTTCGCGAGATCGAGTGCGGCCGCGCCCGGACGGCGCAGGCCCGTGCAGGCCTGCGTCATTTCGGTGAAGAGGCGCGCGTAGGCATCGAGGCCGTCCTTTTCGCGGAACGGGAAGCCCGTGCCGACGAGTGCGTCCGACAGGCGGTCGCGGCGGCCGACGCGGATGCGGCGGTCGTTCAGGTACGCGCCGCGGCCGCGGGTGGCCGTGAACAGGTCGTTCTTGTTCGGATCGTAGACGACAGCCTGCGTGACGACGCCCTTGTGCTCGAGCGCGATCGATACGCAGTAGTACGGGAAGCCGTGGATGAAGTTGGTCGTGCCGTCGAGCGGATCGATGATCCACTTGAATTCGGATTCGTTCTCCGATTCGCCCGATTCTTCCGCGAGGATTGCGTGGTCGGGGTAGGCGGTCTTCAGCGTCTCGATGATCGCGTCTTCGGCGGCCTTGTCCACTTCGGTGACGAAGTCGTTCTGCTGCTTCTTGCGGATCTCGATCAGGTCGAGATCGAGGGACGCGCGATTGATGATCTGTCCGGCGCGGCGCGCAGCCTTGACAGCAATGTTGAGCATGGGATGCATGAGCCTGGATCCTGTAGCTGGCGGCACGAGCCACCACGAAGTGGAACAACCGCCCGGCACGGCGCAAGCGTGGCAGGCGAAATGAGACGCGAATTGACAAAGAACGGGGTACGACCCGCGTCGCACGGAGTGCGGCGCGTAAAGGCATGATTTTACCCGATTTTTGGCGGTTTCAGGCGACCGGTGTACGGGCAAACCCCCACTATCCGTCCGGACGAGTGGGTTTGCCGCGGCGATGGCGATACCATACTGCCATTCTGATGAACCGAGTCGTATCGTAGTGGAAACCCCGCAGATCACCGCCGCGCCGTCCGAGCCGGGCGCGGCCTCGTCCCAGTCGCCGTCCGGCGGCTTCACGTCCACCCGTTTCGTGCTCGTCGAGCCGAGCCATCCCGGCAATGTCGGGGCGGCCGCCCGCGCGCTGAAGACGATGGGCTTCTCGCGTCTCGTGCTGGTCGCGCCCCGCGTGCCGCACGTGCAGAGCGATCCCGAGGCGATCGCGATGGCCAGCGGTGCGGACGACGTCCTCGCGTCCGCGCATGTCGTGCCGACGCTCGGCGACGCGCTGTCCGGCGTTCACTGGTCGATCGCGCTGACTGCACGCACGCGCGAATACGGGCCGCCGCGCCTGGCGCCGCGTGCCGCCGCCACGCAGGCATGCGCGCAGGTCGGCACGGGCGACATCGCGCTCGTGTTCGGCAACGAGCGCACGGGCCTCGCGAACGAGCATGTCGAGCAGTGCAGCGCGCTGGCGCACATTCCGGCGAACCCGGCCTACAGTTCGCTGAATCTCGCACAGGCCGTGCAGGTGCTTGCGTACGAGCTGCGTGTCGCGTTTCTCGAGCAGGCGAGCGAGCCGTCGGCGCAACCGTCGGCCGAAGCCGGCACGCTCGCGCAGAGCGACGAGATCGAGCGGATGTACGTGCACCTCGAGAACGCGCTGATCGCGCTCGATTTCCTCGATCCGCGCAACCCGAAGAAGCTGATGCCGCGGCTGCGGCGCCTGTTCGCGCGCACGGGCCTCGAGCGCGAGGAGGTCAACATCCTGCGCGGTGTCGCGAAGCACATCCTGCTGAAATCGGGCAAACCCGACGGCGACGCGTAAGCGGTCGGCGCACGGGGCGGCGGATGTCCCGGCGCGCGGGGCAACCACCCCGTCGGCAGGTGCCGGTCCGGCCGCCGAAAGCGCCGAAGCCGACCACCCCGCAAACCCAGTAACAGCAAGCGTCCCACCCGAATACCCGCGCCGGCGGCGGGGTGAACCGGCGAGCGCGTGCGGCCGTTCGTGACTCGCCCTACAATCGCCGAACGTCATAAGTAAATTACCGGGCGCGATAACGGCCGGTCATTGCCGGCGATGCGCGCCGGCCTTTTCCCAGACCACATCATGTTCACGAGACTGCGCGAAGACGTTGCAACGATTCGCGAGCGGGATCCCGCCGCTCGCAGTGCATGGGAAGTGCTGACCTGTTATCCGGGGCTGCATGCGCTCGTGCTGCATCGTTTCGCGCACGCATGCTGGCGCGCGAAGCGCTACTGGCTCGCGCGTTTCGCGTCGCAGGCCGGCCGGTTCCTGACGGGGATCGAGATTCACCCCGGCGCGACGATCGGCCGGCGCGTGTTCATCGATCACGGGATGGGTGTCGTGATCGGCGAGACGGCGATCGTCGGCGACGACTGCACGATCTATCAGGGCGTAACGCTGGGCGGCACGTCGCTCACGCGCGGCGCCAAGCGCCACCCGACGCTCGAGGCCGGCGTGATCGTCGGTGCGGGCGCGAAGGTGCTCGGCGGCTTCACGGTCGGAGCGGGCGCGAAGATCGGTTCGAACGCGGTCGTCGTGAAGCCGGTGCCGGCAGGCGGCACCGCGGTCGGCAATCCGGCGCGCGTCGTGATGCCGGCGCAGCCGAAGCCGCAGCCCGAGCGTGCGGCGTTCTGCGCATACGGGATCACGCCCAATGCCGACGATCCGATGTCGCTCGCGATCCACGGGCTGATCGATCACGCGGCGAAGGAAAGCCGCCGCGTCGACGAGATCGTCGCGGCGCTCGAGCGGCTCGGCACGCATCTGGAAACACTGCAGGGCGCCGACGCGGCGCGCCTCGATCTGCGCCGGCTGTCGGCCGTGCTGGAAGGGAAGTCGGTCGAGCGTCAGGCGTAATTCAATGGATGCCCGCTGCTGCCGGTGCGTGCGACGGCAGCGGCGGTGTCAGTCGAGCGGCATCGCGTGGATGCCTTCCGCGTCGACGCGCAGGTAGCCGCCGCGCGGCTTGCCGTGGTCGAGATCCCAGTCGGGCAACACCCAGCGGATGCCACCCGGTTCCATGTGCCGGGCGGGGCGGTGCGTATGGCCGTGAATGATCACGCTCGCGCGGCTTTTCCGGAACAGCGCGGCCACGCCTTCACGCGTGACATCGTAGATCGCCGAAACAGGGCGCATCCGGCCCGATTCGCTGTTCGAGCGCATGCGCTGCGCGAGCGCGCGGCGCCAACGGAACGGCCAGGCGAGAAACAGCCATTGCGCGGCGCGGTTGCGCGCGAAGCGGCGGAATACCTGGTAGCCGCGGTCGGCCGTGCACTGCGCGTCGCCATGCGCGAGCACGATGCGCTGGCCGAACGCCATGATCAGCGAAGGATCGGGCAGCAGCATCGCGCCGGCTGCCTTCATGAAGCGCCGGCCGAGCAGGAAATCGCGGTTGCCGTGCATCACGTAGAGCGCAATGCCGCGTTCCGAGAACGTGTGCATCAGCGCGGCCATGCGGGCCGCGAACGGATCGTCGTCGAGGATGTCGTCGCCGATCCAGTATTCGAACAAGTCGCCGAGGATGAACACCGAGTCGGCGCTGTCGGCGGTGTATTTCACGAAATGCTCGAACGCGGCGACCGTCTTCGGAATCGCTTCGCTCAGGTGCAGATCGGAGAGAAACAGGAACGGGCGTGCGGCTTGCGCGTATTCGCGCTCGCCCGGCACGCCCGCGGAGACGCTTCGCGGCGGACTCTCCTGCAACATCGAAGTGCCTCCGTAACTGCGCGTCAGACCACGACGGCCTTCTCGATCACGACGTCGTCAGTCGGCACGTCCTGGTGGAAACCGGCGTTGCCCGTCTTGACGCCCTTGATCTTGTCGACCACGTCCTGGCCTTCGACGACCTTGCCGAACACCGCGTAGCCCCAGCCTTGCGGCGTCGGCGACGAGTGGTTCAGGAAGTCGTTGTCGTTCACGTTGATGAAGAACTGGGCGGTCGCCGAGTGCGGATCGTTGGTGCGCGCCATCGCGACCGTGTAGTTGTCGTTCTTCAGGCCGTTGTTCGCCTCGTTGTCGATCGGCGCATCGGTCGGCTTCTGCTTCAGGCCCGGCTCGAAGCCGCCGCCCTGGATCATGAAGCCGTTGATCACGCGATGGAACACGGTGCCGTCGTAGTGGCCCTTCTTCACGTAGTTCAGGAAGTTCTCGACCGTCTTCGGTGCCTTCGCGGCGTCGAGCTCGAGCTTGATCACGCCGTGGTTCGTATGCAGTTCAACCATGATGAATTCCTTCGGTGAGGCGGTTTAAATGGCACGCGGCCGGTCGTGCGACGCGGCCGCGTGTGGCGCCGGACGTGCCGGCAGGTTCTTACTTCGAGACGATGCTGGCCGATTCGATCACGATCGGTTGCGCGGGCACGTCCTGCATCGGGCCGCGCGAGGTCGTCGCGACGCCCTCGATCTTCTTCACGACGTCGAGACCCGACACGACCTTGCCGAATACCGCATAGCCGTTGCCGTCCGGGTTCGGGTAGTCGAGGCCGCTGTTGTCGACCGTGTTGATGAAGAACTGCGCGGTGGCCGAGTTCGGATCGCTCGTGCGTGCCATCGCGATCGTGCCCGTCAGGTTCTTCAGACCATTGCGGCTCTCCAGCGGGATCGGCGCGCGGGTCGGCTTCTCCTCGAAGTTGGTCTTGTAGCCGCCGCCCTGGATCATGAAGCCCTTGATCACGCGATGGAAGATCGTGCCGTTGTACTGGCCTGCCTTCACGTAATCGAGGAAGTTGGCGACGGACTTCGGCGCCTTCTCCGGGTAGAGCTCGACGCGGATGTCGCCCTGCGAGGTCTTCAGCTGCACGACGGGGTGCGCGGTAGCCGATTGCGCGAACGCAGGTGCGGTCGCGGTCGCGAGAAGGGCGGCGCCGCCAAGCGCCAGCAACAGACGTTTCATTGCGATCCTCAGGTTGGGAGGGAAAGAAGGCCGCGCCGCTTATTGCGACGGCGCGACGTACGGCGCCGCCAGTGCGCCCGACGGACCGCTGAACTGGAACGTCGGCGACATCGGCAGCGTGGTGGTGCTCACGTTCGCGGCTGCGCGGTCGGAGTAGTCGCGCGTGGCCGGTGCGGCTGCGCGGGCATTCGGCGCGGCCTTCGGCGGCGACACGATCTTCTGGAGATCGGCGAGGCGCTGCGCGGTCGCGCCGCTCGTGCGGCCGAGCGACTGCGCGCGCTTGTACGACTCGGCCGCGAGGCGCAGGTAGAGATCGCCGAGGTTTTCGTACGCGAGCGAGTAGCTGGGGTTCGATTGCGTCGCCGTGACGAGCGCGGTGCGCGCTTCGTCGTAGCGGCCATGCTTCGCGTAAAGCGCCGCAAGGTTGTTGTACGGCTCGGGCAGTTCGGGGTACGCCTGCGTGATCGCGACGAACTGCTGGATCGCATCGTCATCGCGGTTCAGGCGGGCCAGCACGGTGCCGCGCTTGAACTGCGCCTGCACGTCGCGCGGGTTCGACGCGATGCGCGCGTCGAGTTGCGCGAGCGCCTGCTTCCACTGCTTGCCGGCGATCGACGCGTCGATTTCGGGCGTGCCGTCGGCGGTGGCCGGGGCCTTCTGCGCATGCGCCGCGGGAGCCGCGAAAAGCGTCAGCGCGACGCCCATGACGGTGGTCGCAACGAGGGTCGCAGCGCTCTGCGCGCGGCCGCGATGAGGTTTCATAGGCGTAAATCGGAATGTTATACTCCGAGCCATTCTAACAAAACGTCTGCGCGTTCCGGCGAGCGTCAGACAGTCTTTCTTTGCCTCTCGTGGCCGTCACCGCTGTGCTTGCAGCCTGACCGCCCCATGTGATATCGAGGACGCTCGGCCTGGTGCCGCAGCAGATGGTCCGTCCGTTTCGCATGCTGGGCGAGCTTCGCCAGGGCGGTTTCCTTCGGCTCACGGTTCATCTCTATGGAATCACTGCGCATCTACAACACGCTCGCGCGTGACAAGCAAGTCTTCGTGCCGCGCCAGGCTGGCGAAGTGCGGATGTACGTATGCGGAATCACCGTATACGACTATTGTCACGTGGGCCACGCGCGCATGCTGGTCGTGTTCGACCTCGTCCAGCGCTGGTTGCGTGCGATCGGTTACCGGGTCACGTATGTGCGCAACATTACCGACATCGACGACAAGATCATCCGCCGCGCGGTCGAGAACGGCGAGACGATCAAGTCGCTGACCGACCGGTTCATCGGCGCGATGCACGACGATGAAAGCGCGCTCGGCATCCAGCGGCCCGACATCGAGCCGCGCGCGACCGAGTTCATCCCGCAGATGCTCGGCATGATCGAGACGCTCGAGACGAACGGCTACGCGTACCAGGCGACCGACGGCGACGTCAATTACTCGGTGCGCAAGTTCGCGAACTACGGGAAGCTGTCGGGCAAGTCGCTCGACGACCTGCGCGCGGGCGAGCGCGTCGCCGCAAACGACGCGAAGGAGGATCCGCTCGATTTCGTGCTGTGGAAACGCGCGAAGCCGGACGATCCGGAAGGCACGTCGTGGGCGTCGAAGTACGGGATGGGGCGCCCGGGCTGGCACATCGAGTGCTCGGCGATGGGCTGCACGCTGCTCGGCGAGCATTTCGACATCCACGGTGGCGGGCAGGATCTGCAATTCCCGCACCACGAGAACGAGATCGCGCAGAGCGAAGGCGCGACCGGCCAGACGTTCGTCAATTACTGGATGCACAACGGCTTCGTGCAGGTCGACAACGAGAAGATGTCGAAATCGCTCGGCAACTTCTTCACGATCCGCGAAGTGCTCGAACGCTACGATGCGGAAGTCATGCGCTTTTTCATCGTGCGCACGCACTACCGTTCGCCGCTCAATTACAGCGACGTGCATCTCGACGATGCGCGCGCGTCGCTCACGCGTCTCTATACCGCGCTGAAAGATGTTGAAGCCGACACGCTCGCGCTCGACTGGAACGAGCCGCACGCGCAGCGTTTCGCCGCCGCGATGAACGACGACTTCAACACGCCGGTCGCGGTGGCGACGCTGTTCGAGCTGGCGGGCGAGGTGAATCGCACGGGCGACGCATCGCTCGCGCGGCAGCTGAAACAACTGGCGGGCCTGCTCGGCCTGCTGGGCCGCGAACCGCGCGCGTTCCTGCAGCAGGCGTCCGGCGCCGCGCAGGCGGGCGGGCTCGCCGCCGACGAGATCGAAGCGAAGATCGCCGCGCGCGTCGCGGCGAAGCAAGCGAAGGACTATGCCGAAGCGGACCGGATCCGGGCGGAACTGCTCGAGACCGGTATCGCACTTGAAGACAAACCGGGCGGATCGACCGAATGGCGTCGCGTATGAGCGCGGTGCGTTCCACTGACCGATCCGTCAGGTAGGAGGCAAGATGGCAACGGCCAGAAAAGCGCCGGTCAGGCGCGCGACCCCGGTCGCCGCGCGTCCGGCAGCCAAGCGCGTGCCGCCGGCGAAAACGGACGCGACGCGCGCCGTGCCGAACGGCGCGCTCAACGGTCATGCGCAGCCGGCGGCGGTGCCGCCGCCCGCCGACGCGGCCCGCAAGGCCCGTGCGTCCGAAGCGGACGGCGAGGAGGTGGTCGTGCGTCCTGCATACTGGGACAAGGCATGCGCCGACCTCGTCAAGCGCGACCGGATCCTGAAGAAACTGATTCCGAAGTTCGGTCCCGCGCATCTCGTGAAGCGCGGCGACCCGTTCGTCACGCTCGCGCGCTCGGTCGTCGGCCAGCAGATTTCGGTGCCGTCGGCGCAGTCGCTGTGGGCGCGCATCGGCGATGCCTGTCCGAAGCTCGCGCCGCAGCCGGTGATCCGGCTCGGTGCGGACAAGCTGATCGCGTGCGGGCTGTCGAAGCGCAAGACGGAATACATCCTCGATCTCGCGCAGCATTTCGTGTCGGGCGCGCTGCACGTCGACAAATGGACGTCGATGGACGACGAGGACGTGATCGCGGAACTCACGCAGATCCGCGGCATCAGCCGCTGGACGGCCGAGATGTTCCTGATCTTCAACCTGTCGCGGCCGGACGTCCTACCGCTCGACGACCCGGGCCTGATCCGGGCGATCAGCGTCAATTACTTCAGCGGGGAACCCGTCACGCGCAGCGAGGCGCGCGAGGTTGCCGCCAACTGGGAACCGTGGCGCACCGTCGCGACCTGGTATATGTGGCGCAGCCTCGATGCGCCCGACGCCGACGCCTGAGCGGCGGCTATCGGGTTTTAAACATCAATAGTTGAGAGCCGGTTTTGAGCGTCGCCCGCGCGGGTAGAATACGCGCTGCCGCAAGACCCAAGGATTCGAACACATGAAGACCACGTTTCTGGATTTCGAACAGCCGATCGCCGAACTCGAGGCCAAGATCGAAGAGCTGCGATTCGTGCAGGACGACTCGGCTGTCGACATTTCGGAAGAAATCGAGCGGTTGTCGAAGAAAAGCCAGCAACTGACGAAAGACCTCTACGCGAACCTGTCGCCGTGGCAGGTCTCGCAGATCGCGCGGCATCCGCAGCGTCCGTACACGCTCGATTACGTTGCGGAACTGTTTACCGATTTTCACGAGCTGCACGGCGACCGCGCATTCGCGGACGACGTGTCGATCGTCGGCGGCCTCGCGCGCTTCGGCGGCCATCCGTGCATGGTGATCGGCCACCAGAAGGGCCGTGACACGAAGGAGCGCGCCGCGCGCAACTTCGGGATGCCGCGTCCGGAAGGCTATCGCAAGGCCGAACGCCTGATGCGTCTCGCCGAGAAGTTCGGTCTGCCGATCTTCACGTTCGTCGACACGCCGGGCGCATACCCGGGCATCGGCGCGGAAGAGCGCGGCCAGTCGGAGGCGATCGGCCGCAACCTTTACGTGATGGCCGAACTGAAGACGCCGATCATCACGACGGTGATCGGCGAGGGCGGTTCGGGCGGCGCGCTCGCGATCGCGGTGGCCGACACGGTGATGATGCTGCAATTCTCGACCTACTCGGTGATCTCGCCGGAAGGCTGCGCGTCGATCCTGTGGAAGAGCGCCGCGAAGGCGCCGGAAGCCGCCGAAGCGCTGGGCCTGACCGCGCACCGCCTGAAGGCGCTCGGCCTGATCGACAAGATCATCAACGAGCCGCTCGGCGGCGCGCATCGCGATCCGAAGGGCATGGCTGCGCTGCTGCGCCGTGCACTGGCCGATTCGCTGCGCCAGTTCCAGGGGATGAGCATCGATGCGCTGCGCGAGCGTCGCTTCGAGCGCCTGATGGCCTACGGCAAGTTCAAGGAAACCACGCCGGGCGCATGACCGGCTGCGTCCTCCCATCGCGCGCCGCTGCGCGCGCGTTCCTCTCGTGATTCCGCCCACCGAATTCTCCGCCGACCGCGTCGTTCTCGACGCGGTCGGCGTTGCGCTTTCCGGCATGCCGGCGGATGCACGCATCGCGATCGCGTACAGCGGCGGCCTCGACTCGACGGTGCTGCTCGACGCGGCCGTGCGCGTCGCGGGCGCGTCGCGCTGTGTCGCGCTGCACGTGCATCACGGGCTCAGTGCGAATGCCGACGCGTGGGTGGCGCATGCCGAGGCCAGCGCCGCAGGGCTCGGTGTCGCGTTCGAATCGATGCGCGTCGACGTGCCGCGCGACAGCGGCCTCGGTGTCGAGGCAACGGCGCGCGAGCGGCGCTATGCGGCGCTCGACGAGATGTGCGAGCGCCACGGCGCGGCCGCGCTGTGGCTCGCGCAGCATGCAGACGACCAGGCCGAGACGGTGTTGCTGCAGTTGTTGCGCGGCGCGGGGATCGCGGGGCTGGCCGCCATGGCGCCGCGTTACCGCCCTGACGGCGTGAGCGTCGAGCGCGTGCGCCCGCTGCTGCGACTGTTGCGTGCGCAACTCGAGCGCTATGCGACGCAGCGCGACCTGGCGTGGATCGACGACGAATCGAACAACGACACGCGATACGCGCGCAATGCGTTGCGCATCGACGTGCTGCCGGCGCTGGCCGTGCATTTCCCGGGCTTTCACGACGCGCTCGGCCGCGCGGCCCAGCATGCGGCGGCCGCGCAGCGACTGCTCGACGATCTGGCCGAGCTCGACTTCGCCGTTGCCGCGCGCGACGACGGGCAGGCACTGTCGCGCGACGCGTTGGTCGCGTTCGACGATACGCGCGGCGCGAACCTGCTGCGCTTCTGGATGCGTCGGCTCGGTCTGCCGAGTGCGTCGGCTGCCCGGCTCGCCAACATGATGCGGCAGTTGCGTGCCACGCATGTCGCCCATGCGCTGCGTGTCGATCACGCGGGGCAATGCCTGCGCCTGTATCGCGATGTCGTCTACTGGGAAGCGGGCGACAGCAGCGAACCGGCCGATGACGGCACCGGGAGCCCGCACCCGGAAGCAATGCTCGCGTGGGACGGGCAGGAAGTCTGGCACCTGCCGGGATGGCGCGGCACGTTCGTGTTCGCGCCGGCCGAGGCGGGAAGCGCCGACGCGGTGCCGGAGGCGCTGCTGCGCGGCACGCGGCTGGCGGCGCGTGCCCGCGCGGGCGGCGAGCGGATGCGCACGTCGCCGGGCGGCCCGGGGCGTACGCTGAAGAACCTGTTCCAGGAGCGTGGCGTGCCGGCCTGGCAGCGCGACGTCCCGCTGCTGTTCGCTGGCGACTTGCTGATCTACGTGCCGCGCCTCGGCGTGAATCGCGATGCCGGCTTGTCCGGCGGCGGGGCGCCCGGTGACGGCGCGTGGCGCCGGATCGAGTGGCGTCCCGACATGCTGATCGCATAGCGGCGGCGGCCCCTGACGGCGCGATGGCACGCGCATTTTCACCATTTGGTAAACAGCGCCGGAACGGCCCCGGACGCCGCGCGCGGCTTGTCAAGCGGGCCTCTATCGGGTACGCTCGGTCGTTTGCTCGGCTCGATTTTTGAGCGATTTGTGCAGGTTTTCCGCGTGACGTACCCGGTTTGCGCGGCCTGATCGGCCTTCCGGGCAAAATCCGTCACGCTCGCGTGTTGCGTCCCAGCCGTCCCCCTCGTCGTCCGTCCACAGCCACAAGCCGCGTGACCGAACGGCTACGCGGCCTGCCCAGCGCGCCCGTGCGGTTTCTCCTCCAGTTCAGAACGACAATGGCACTCATCGTACACAAATACGGCGGCACTTCGATGGGCTCGGTCGAGCGCATCAAGAACGTCGCGAAACGCGTCGCAAAATGGCATCAGGCCGGGCACCAGATGGTGGTCGTGCCTTCGGCGATGTCCGGCGAAACCAACCGTCTGCTCGGTCTTGCGAAAGAGATTTCGAGCCAGCCGAGCCCGCGCGAGCTCGACATGATCGCGTCGACCGGCGAGCAGGTCAGCGTCGGCCTGCTGTCGATCGCGCTGCAGGAAATCGGCGTCGAGGCCGTGAGCTACGCCGGCTGGCAAGTGCCGATCAAGACCGACAGCGCGTTCACGAAGGCGCGCATTCACTCGATCGACGACGAACGCGTGAAGGCCGATCTGAATGCAGGCAAGGTCGTGATCATCACGGGCTTCCAGGGCGTCGATCCGGACGGCCACATCACGACGCTGGGCCGTGGCGGCTCGGACACGTCGGCGGTGGCGGTGGCGGCTGCGCTGGGTGCCGAAGAGTGCCTGATTTATACGGACGTCGACGGCGTTTACACGACCGATCCGCGCGTCGTCGAAGAGGCGCGCCGCCTCGATCGCGTGACGTTCGAGGAAATGCTGGAAATGGCCAGCCTCGGCTCGAAGGTCCTGCAGATCCGCTCGGTCGAATTCGCCGGCAAATACCAGGTGAAGACGCGTGTGCTGTCGAGCCTGACCGATCCGCTGATTGCGCTCGACGAAGAAATGCGCTCGGGCACCCTGATTACTTTTGAAGAAGACGAGACCATGGAAAAGGCAGTCATTTCCGGCATCGCGTTCCAGCGCGACGAAGCACGCATTGCTGTGATGGGCGTGCCCGACAAGCCGGGCATCGCATATCAGATCCTCGGCCCGGTCGCGGATGCGAACGTCGACGTCGACATGATCATCCAGAACCAGAGCGTCCAGGGCAAGACCGACTTCACGTTCACGGTCGGCCGCGGCGACTACCAGAAGGCGATGGACATCCTCACCAACCAGGTGAAGGGCCACGTGAGCGCCGAGCACGTGCAGGGCGACCCGAAGGTGTCGAAGGTGTCGGTCGTCGGCGTCGGCATGCGTTCGCACGTGGGCGTCGCGAGCAAGATGTTCCGCACGCTGTCGGAAGAGGGCATCAACATCCAGATGATCTCGACGTCCGAAATCAAGATTTCGGTGCTGATCGACGAGAAATACATGGAGCTGGCCGTCCGCGCGCTGCACAAGGCATTCGAACTCGACCAGGCATCGTGAATTTTTCGTGATGCATTGAAGAAAATGCATCACGGAAATTGACGCGCGGTTCGAAACCCTATATTATTTCGTTCTCGTCGCACTGCCTCCCTGGTGCGAGCGAAAGTTTGGGAGACGTGGCCGAGAGGTCGAAGGCACTCCCCTGCTAAGGGAGCATCTGGGCCAAAACCTGGATCGAGGGTTCGAATCCCTCCGTCTCCGCCAAAAGCGGTGACAAAGCCCCGCAAGTTCTCGGACTTGCGGGGCTTTTTCTTTTTCGGGCGCCGCGGAGCGCGCGGTGCGGGATGTGGCTGGGATTCATTCGCCGGTGGATTCGGGCGGGGCTGGCGGTGTTCGATGCGTGTTTGGCTTGGGTTGAGCGGCAGCGACATGTCGCTTGTCGGCGCCGCCCGCCCCGAGCGGCATGATCGACGCTAGCCGATGCCACGCGTGGAAGCCGCTTCTTCCAATTTCCTCCGCAACACGACCGTCATCACGCGATGAAGATGCACATGCGGGCCGCCTGAGTCATCGGCGATCGCGCTCGGGAACATGAAGGCGAGGTGAGGTAACCATTCCCTCGACTTGCGTCGAGCAAGGCTGAGTGAAATTAAAATGAAAGTATTGTTGTAAGAATTGAGAGCCGCACACGCGCTACCTTGGCGACCATCAATTATCCGGCTCGGACCCTTTGAAAGAGGCCACCTGCGTCAAAAATGCGGCACTGCGTCGATTTTTGCGATCGATCTGATCGGGCAATACAAAAAATTACACATAAAAATCAGGAGCATAGAGCTTCGATGAAAATCAATGCTCTGCTGCGCTGCAGAAAATAATCAATCGCCTTATGCTGGTTAACCCGATCGCATTTGAGCGGCGTCAAGTTTTCCGATGATGCCGCTTTACATTTTGCCAACGCTGGCGATTCACGAAATCTACCTGTCGATTTGATTTCGTTCCTTTCGTCTCGCCTGTCCCCGATGCAGTGCGCGACTTCATCAAGGCCTTGTTGACATGCATGATTTCCCCTTCCTGAGTCTGGCCATCTGGGCTCCGATCCTATTCGGCGCGTGCCTGCTGCGCGCCGGTTCCGACCATCATCCACGCCGTACCCGGCTGATCGCGCTCGTCGGCGCGCTGGTGGGGCTTGCGGCGGTCGTGCCGCTGGTTGCCGGTTTCGATGCGCACTCGGCCGCGATGCAGTTCGTCGAAAGCCGCAACTGGCTGGCGGCATTCAATTCCGGATGGCGGGTCGGCATCGACGGCGCGTCGCTGTGGCTCGTCGTGCTGACCGCGTTCACGACGCTCGTGGTGGTGGTGGCGTCGTGGGAGTCGGTCACGGTACGCGTCGCGCAGTACTACGCGTCGTTCCTGATCCTGTCGGGGCTGATGGTCGGCGTGTTCGTCGCACAGGACGGGCTGCTGTTCTTCATCTTCTTCGAGGCGACGCTGATCCCGCTTTACCTGCTGATCGGCACGTGGGGGCGCGAGCGTCGCGTGTACGCGGCCGTGAAGTTCTTCTTCATCTCGTTCGCCGGCTCGCTGCTGCTGCTGATGGCGATGCTGTACCTGTACGCGCAGTCGCATACGTTCGACATGGCCGTATGGCGCACGCTGCAGCTCGGCTTCGCGCCGCAGTTGCTGGTGTTCCTCGGCTTCTTCGCCGCCTTCGCGGTCAAGGTGCCGATGTGGCCGGTCCACACGTGGCTGAGCGACGTCTACACCGACGGCCCGACCGGCGCCGCGCTGATGCTCGCGATGCTCAAGCTCGGCGGCTACGGGTTCCTGCGCTTCGCGCTGCCGGTCACGCCCGATGCGAGCCACTTCTTCGCGCCGGCCGTGATCGCGCTGTCGCTGTTCGCGATCGTCTACGCGAGCCTGATCGCGCTCGCGCAGACCGATCTCGGCAAGCTGCTCGCGTATTCGACGGTCGCGCACATGGGGATCGTCACGCTCGGGCTGTTCCTGTTCAACCGGATCGGCGTCGAAGGCGCGATCGTCCAGCTCGTGTCGTACGGCTTCGTCGCGGGCGCGATGCTGTTGTGCGTGAACGTGCTCGTCGATCGCACGAAGCAGCGCGAGATTGCCGCTTATGGCGGCGTCGCGGGCGTGATGCCGCGCTTCGCGACCTTCACGGTGCTGTTCGCGATGGCCAACGTCGGCCTGCCGGGCACGTCGGGGTTCGTCGGCGAGTTCATGGTCATCATGGGCGCGATCCGCTTCAACTTCTGGATCGGCGCGATCGCGGCGCTGACGCTGATCCTCAGCGCGTCGTACACGCTGTGGATGCTCAAGCGCGTCGTGTTCGGCAAGGTGGCGAGCCAGCGGATCGCGAAGCTCGCGGACCTGAACCGTCGCGAGATCGTGATGTTCGCGTCGCTCGCACTCGTGGTGCTGGCGGTCGGCATCGATCCGAAGCCGTTCACCGACGCGATCGATCCGACCGTCGGACGGCTGATCGAAGACGCGAGCCATTCGAAGCTGCCGACAGGGGACGGCCCTGCGCAGCCGCAGCCGTCGTACATGGCATCGACGCGCGGCTGATCGCGGCACGTCGCACGGAGTGGTGTGCACCGCACGGCGGTGCGGTCGTTGCGCGCGCATCGATTCCGTCGCAGTCCGGCGCACACCGCGCCGGGCCGGCTTCCGGCTGCGTGAAATTGCCCCGCGACAATCTGTCTCACGGCAGTTTCTGCAATGATGATTTTCCGCATTAGCTGGTTTTTCATCGCACTCGCGCGACGTATGATTCGGCCACTTTCGTGGATCGAATGCGCATCGGGCATACGCAAACGGATTCAATGACCCTCGGGCTGTGTGATGAAAAGAAAAGCTTCAAAAGGCGGAGTGGCGCTGATGTCGATCGGCGCGGCTTTGAGCCTGTCAGGCTGTAATTTAGATGTACTAAATCCGAAAGGAAGCGTGGGCGCTGCCGAAAAGGCGCTGATCGCGACGTCCACCTGGGCGATGCTGATCGTCGTCGTGCCGGTGATCCTGCTCACGCTGTGGTTCGCGTGGCGTTACCGCGCGTCGAACCGCAACGCCGCCTACGCGCCGAACTGGTCGCACTCGACCGCGATCGAGGTCGTGATCTGGACGGTGCCGACCCTGATCATCCTGTTCCTCGGCGTGCTCACGTGGAAGACCACGCACGAGCTCGACCCGTACAAGCCGCTCGAGTCGTCGGTGAAGCCGATCGACGTCGAGGTCGTCGCGCTCGACTGGAAGTGGCTGTTCATCTATCCGGAACTCGGCATCGCGTCGGTGAACCAGCTCGCGATTCCGGTCGGCACGCCGGTGAACTTCCGCATCACGTCGGATTCGGTGATGAACTCGTTCTTCATCCCGCAGCTCGGCGGCCAGGTTTACGCGATGGCCGGCATGCAGACGCGCCTGCACCTGATCGCCGACGAGCCCGGCAACTATGCGGGCACGTCCGCCAACTTCAGCGGCCGCGGCTTCTCCGACATGAAGTTCCGCACGCTCGCCGAGCCGCGCGAACAGTTCGATGCATGGGTGCAGAAGGTGAAGGCGTCGCCGGACCGGCTCGACGCGACCGTGTACGGCACCGTCGCGCAGCCGAGCGAGAAGGCGCCCGTGCGCTACTTCTCGTCGGTCGATCCGCGGCTCTTCCACAACATCATCGCGAAATACAACGATGGCCACGTCCTCGACCTGAAGGACGCCGCCTGCGGCACGAAGGGGTAACGCATGTTCGGCAAACTCACACTCTCGGCGATCCCGTTCGATCAGCCCATCATCATGGGGGCCGGCGCCTTCATGGGGCTGGTCGTGCTGGGCATCCTCGCCGCGCTGACGATCACCGGCCGGTGGAAATGGCTGTGGACGCAATGGCTCACCACGGTCGACCACAAGAAACTCGGCGTGATGTACATCATCGTCGCGCTGATCATGCTGCTGCGCGGCTTCGCGGACGCGATCATGATGCGCATGCAGCTCGCGCTCTCGTACAACGGGCCCGGCTACCTGCCGCCGCACCACTATGACCAGGTCTTCACGGCACACGGCGTGATCATGATCTTCTTCATGGCGATGGTGTTCATGGTCGGCCTGATGAACCTGATCGTGCCGCTGCAGATCGGCGCGCGCGACGTCGCATTCCCGTTCATCAACTCGCTGTCGTTCTGGATGACGGCCGTCAGCGCGATCCTGATCAACATCTCGCTCGTGATCGGCGAATTCGCCCAGACGGGCTGGCTCGCGTATCCGCCGCTGTCGGAGCTGCAGTTCAGTCCGGGGGTAGGGGTCGACTACTACCTGTGGGCGCTGCAGATCTCGGGCGTCGGCACGCTGCTGACCGGCGTGAACTTCTTCGTGACGATCATCAAGATGCGCGCGCCGGGCATGACGCTGATGAAGATGCCGGTGTTCACGTGGACCGCGCTCTGCACGAACGTGCTGATCATGGCGTCGTTCCCGATCCTGACCGCGACGCTCGCGCTGCTCGGCCTCGACCGTTACCTCGGCATGCACTTCTTCACGAACGAAGCCGGCGGCAACGCGATGCTGTACCTGAACCTGATCTGGGCGTGGGGTCACCCCGAGGTGTACATCCTGATCCTGCCGGCGTTCGGCATTTTCTCGGAAGTCATCTCGACGTTCGCGAAGAAGCCGCTGTTCGGCTACAAGACGATGGTGTACGCGACCTGCGCGATCATGGTGCTGTCGTTCCTCGTATGGCTGCACCACTTCTTCACGATGGGCTCGGGTGCGAACGTGAACGCGTTCTTCGGCATCATGACGATGATCATCGCGATCCCGACCGGCGTGAAGGTGTTCAACTGGCTGTTCACGATGTATCGCGGCCGGATCGAATTCACGACGCCCGTGCTGTGGACGATCGGCTTCATGGTCACGTTCACGCTCGGCGGCATGACCGGCGTGATGATGGCGATCCCCGGCGCGGACTTCGTGCTGCACAACAGCCTGTTCCTGATCGCGCACTTCCACAACGTGATCATCGGCGGCGTGCTGTTCGGCTATCTCGCGGGCTTCAACTACTGGTTCCCGAAGGCGTTCGGCTTCAAGCTGAACGAGAAGCTCGGCAAGGCCGCGTTCTGGTTCTGGCAGATCGGTTTCTACGTCGCATTCGTGCCGCTCTACGTGCTCGGCTTCATGGGCATGACGCGCCGGATCAACCATTACGACAACCCGGCCTGGCATCCGTGGCTGCTGGTCGCCGCATTCGGCGCGGTGTTGATCGCGATCGGCATTGCATGCCAGCTGCTGCAGCTGGTGGTCAGCATCCGCAACCGCAACCTGCCCGAGTACCGCGACACGACGGGCGATCCGTGGGGCGGCCGCACGCTGGAGTGGGCGACCTCGTCGCCGCCGGCCGACTACAACTTCGCGGTGATCCCGCAAGTGCGCACGCTCGACGCGTATGCGGACATGAAGGCACACGGCGAAGGCCGGCCGAACCCGGCGGCGATTCGCGACATCCACATGCCGTCGAATACCTGCGCGGGCCTCGTGGTCGCGATCTTCAGCCTGGTGCTCGGCTTCGCGCTGGTGTGGCACATCTGGTGGATGGCGATCGGCGGGCTGGTCGGGATCGTCGCGACGCTCGTGATCTACAGCTCGCGCGACAACGACGGCTATTACATCCCCGCGTCGACGGTGCGGAAGATCGAAGACAAGCAGCCGACGAAGCGCGTGGCTGCGCGCGTCGACGACGTGGAACTGGAGGCCAACTGATGTTGCAGAAAACCTTGAGTGCAACCCTGCTCGAGCACGACGACCATCCGCCGTCGCATTCGGTGTTCGGGTTCTGGCTGTACCTGATGACCGACTGCGTGATCTTCGCGGCGCTGTTCGCGACGTTCGCGGTGCTCGGCCAGCAGTATGCGGGCGGGCCGACCGCGAAAGACCTGTTCGATATCCCGGGCGTCGCGGTGGAAACGGGCGCGCTGCTGCTGTCGAGCATCACGTACGGTTTCGCGATGCTCGCTGCGTACAAGCAGCGGCGCGGCGCGCTGCTCGCGTGGCTCGCGGTGACGTTCGTGCTCGGCGCGGCGTTTCTCGTGATGGAACTGCGCGAGTTCTCGCACCTGATCGCGGAGGGCGCGGGCCCGCAGCGCAGCGCGTTCCTGTCGGCGTTCTTCACGCTGGTCGGCACGCACGGGCTGCACGTGACGGCCGGCCTGCTGTGGATGATCGTGCTCGCCGGGCAGATCGTGTTGCGCGGCGGCGACCTGACCGATCGCGACCTGCGACGCCTGACGTGCCTGAGCCTGTTCTGGCACTTCCTCGACATCGTGTGGATCTGCGTGTTTTCCTTTGTCTATCTCGCGAGCGTGATCTAAATGGCCCATTCGCATTCGTCTCAACTCGAAGAAGGGCACGGCAGTGTCGGCGGCTACGTCGCCGGTTTCATCCTGTCGGTGCTGCTCACGGCCGCGTCGTTCGGCCTCGTGATGGGCGGCGTGCTGTCGCCGCACGCGTCGCTGGTCGCGCTGGCCGTGCTCGCGTTCGTGCAGATCGTCGTGCACCTCGTGTACTTCCTGCACATGAACGGCTCGTCGGGGCAGCGCTGGAACGTGATGGCGTTCAGCTACACGGTGCTGACCGCGGTGATCCTGATCGTCGGCACGCTGTGGGTGATGCACAACGTCAGCATGAACATGATGTCGCGCTGAGCGGCAGCCAAGCGCAGCGGTAGCAATCCATGCGCGTTCATGCAGAAAAGGCGGCACTCGCGTGCCGCCTTTTTGCTTTTCCCGGCCGTGTTGTGCCGGGTGGCAGGATCAGTGCCGGGCGCCCGCATCGGCGGTCAGCGCATGCGAACAGTCCGCACGATACTCGGCGGCGAGCCGATCTTTTGCACCGTCGAGATCGTCGGGGTAATACGGGCTCGCATGCGCTGGCTCGTAGCCGACCTGTTCGAGTTCGGTCAGCTCGCGCACGAGGTCCGCATGCGTGACGTCGTGGCCGGTGTGGACGAACGGATACGCGTTGCATTCCTGCGGCGTCAGGTGCGGTGCCGCGAACGCGGCGGTGCTGGCGCATGCGAGCAGCATGCAGGCGACGGTAGTCGACAGTTTCATCCGGTAGCTCCTGGTTGCGCGGCCCGATGCCGCATGACGTCAGCGTAGGCGGCGTGCACGACGGGGCGGGCGACGCGCGGATGAAACATGTTTCACCCGTGCGCCACGGCGCCGGATGAAGCATTTTTCATGTAGCGCCGGACGGCGATCGAGGCGGCTACGATAGTCGCGGGCGCATCGCGTGCGCCCGTCATGACGTTCATTGCGAGGGCAACCATGCGAGTACTGACGGTCGAGGATGATGCGGTGACCGCGAACGAAATCGTCGGCGAATTGACCGCGCGCGGGTTCGAGGTCGACTGGATCGACAACGGCCGCGAAGGCATGCTGCGCGCGATGAGCGCATCGTACGACGCGATCACGCTCGACCGGATGCTGCCGGGCGCGGACGGTCTCGCGATCCTGACCGCGATGCGCACGGTCGGCATCGATACGCCGGTGCTGATGCTGAGCGCGCTCGGTGATGTCGACGAGCGCATCCGCGGGCTGCGCGCGGGCGGCGACGATTACCTGACGAAGCCGTTCGATTCCGGCGAGCTGAGCGCCCGCATCGAGGTGCTGCTGCGTCGCCGGCAGGCGTCGGGCGTGCCGCAGCAGACGCTGTTGAAGGTCGGGGCGCTCGAACTCGACCTCATTTCGCGCTGCGCGCGTCGCGGGGCCGACGAGATTCCGCTGCTACCGACCGAGTTCCGTGTGCTCGAATTCATGATGCGCAATGCGGGGCAGACGATCACGCGCACGATGCTGTTCGAGACGGTATGGGGCTATCACTTCGATCCCGGCACCAACCTGATCGATGTCCACATGGGCCGGTTGCGCAAGAAGATCGATCCGCCCGGCGTGACCCCGATGATCCAGACGGTGCGCGGCTCGGGCTACATGCTCGCATGACGGAGGCCCGGATGGATGCGGCTCGCGCGGCGAACTTCACGCGCCGCTGGCACACGACGACGTTTCGGTGGCTGTGCGCGTATGCGGCGATCTTCTCGGTTTCGCTGCTCGTGCTCGCGGGCGTGATCAGCGTGGCCGCGACGCACACGATGGCGCGCGACACCGACGAGGTGCTCGCGTGGCAACTGATCTATTTCGATTCGATTCCCGATGCCGAGCTGCCGCTCGCGATCCACCGGCGGCTCGAGCACGAGCACATGCATACCAGTTTCTACGGGCTGTTCGACGCGAACGGGCGCCGCGTGGCCGGGGACATCGCGACGCCGCCCGCGCTGCGCACGGATCGCCACGGACGCACGCTGAACCGCACGCTTGCGCCGCTCGACGGCCAGCCCGCGCCGATCACGCGCGCGATGGCGGTACGCCGCGACAACGGGATGACGCTGGTCGTCGCACGCGACCTGTCGCATTTCATCCAGATCCGCGATGTCGCGATCCGCGGGCTCGTGATCGGCGGCGTGATGATCCTGATCGCGGGCATCGCGGGCGGCAGCATGCTCGGCATGCGGCAGATGCGCCGCGTCGCCGCGATCCGGCGCGTCACGCGGCAGATCGCCGAGGGCGATCTCGGCAAGCGGCTGCCGGTCGGACGCTACGACGAACTCGACCTGCTCGCGCATCTCGTGAACCACATGCTCGACGAAGTCGAGCGGCTGATGGGCGAGGTGCGTCATACCTGCGACGGCATCGCGCACGACCTGCGCACGCCGCTCGCACGCGTGCACACGATGCTGGCCCGGCTCGCGGAGCAGCCGTTTTGCGCGGGCGACCCTGCGTCGTCGGCATTGCTCGCGTCGGCGCGCGACGAGACCGACCGCTTGCTCGAGCGCTTTCGCGCGATGCTGCGCATCTCCGAGATCGGCACGCTGAGCCGGCGTGGCGGCTTTGCCGCGGTCGATGTCGCGGCCTTGCTGCGCGACGTTTGCGAGCTCTATGAGCCGCTGGCCGAAGCCGTCGACGTGTCGTTCGAACTCGCTTCAGCATCGGTCGACCGCATTCATGGCGATCGTGCGTTGCTGTTCGAGGCATTCAGCAATCTCGCGGACAACGCGATCAAGTTCACGCCGCCGGGCGGCCGCGTGCGCGTCGCGCTCCAGTCAACGCCGAGCGGGCCGCTCGTGCGGATCGAGGACACCGGGCCCGGCATCCCGCCCGGCGAACGCGACGCGGTGCTCGAGCGTTTCTATCGCGGCGAGCGCACGCGCCATGTGAGCGGCTCGGGGCTGGGGCTGAGCATCGTCTCGGCGGTGATGCGCGTGCACGGCTTTGCGCTGCGGATCGGCGATGCACCGGTGGCCGGTGCGGCGATCACGGTCGAATGCTGGCCGCGCTCGCTCGCATGACGGCGTCGGGGAACGAGCGATGCGCATCCTGCTGATTTCTTCGCCGAACCCGGAGGCGGCGCGGCTCGACAAGGCCTTTCGCGAGAGCACGCACGGCGTCGAGCGCGTCGACGGATGGCGCGATGGCTGCTTCGTGGCGACCCAGGACCGGTTCGATGCCATCGTGATCATTGCGCCCGATACCGCTGCCGACCCCGCGATGCTCGAGGCATTGCCGCGACTCGCCGCATCGGCGGGCGGCGCGACGATTGCCGCGATCGTGGCTGGCACGACACCTGCGCGACGCGCGCGGATGTTGCTGGCCGGCTGCGATGTGTGTCTTGCCCATCCCTGTTCGTTCGTGGAGCTGCACGAGCGGTTGCGTGCGCTGTGGCGCCGCAACGGTGTCATCGCGATGCGCGAGTCGGTCCGGCTCGACGTGGCCGCGCGTGCACTCGAGGAGCGGGGCCGGAGGCTGGCGCTCAGCATGCGGGAATTTCGTCTCGTCGAATGCCTGTTGCGCGAAGCGGGGCGACCGGTCGGGCGCGATGCCGTGCTGCGTTATGCGTGGGGTGATGCCGACGTCGAACCCGAGACGGTCAATGCGCTGGTCGTGCGGTTGCGGCGCAAGCTGGCCGCACACGCGTTTTCCGCGCGCATCGAAACGGTTGCGCGATTCGGGTTCAGGTTCGACGCGGGCGGGTGACGGAGCGGCATCGCGCTGTGCCTGGCAGATGGCACAGCGCGATGCCGCGCGTCGCGCGGCAGGTTCGGTTGCGTGCGCTCAGTGCGAATAGAGTTCGCGGTTGAGCTGCGCGAGCTGGCCGTCGCGTTCGGCGTGGACGAGTTCACGATAAACCTGTGCACGTGTCAGCGGCGTCGCCGGTCGCGCGTTCCATGCCGGTTGCGACGACAACGATGCGGAAGCGGTCGCGGCGTACGTCTGCGGCGCAGTCGCGGTGTCGGGCTGCGTTGCGCTGGCCCGGCCGGGCAGCGCGACGCACAGGGCGGAGAGCAGGGTGGCGAACATCAATGTCTTCATGGCGTGATCCTTTTCAAGTGACAGTGGCCGGTGCTGCGATGGCGATGCCGGCAGGATCGACGTTATCGGATGCGCCCGTGCGGGCACCGGGCGCGCCGATGAAGAAACGTTCATGAACGCGCGTCGTGCCAGCCGCCGCCGAGCGCGCGCACGAGCCCGACGGATGCCTGCAGGCGTCGGGCGTCGACGTCGAGCGCCGCGATCTGCGTATCGAGTTCGGTCGTCTGCGCGGTGACCACGTCGAGATAGTTGACCGCGCCGTCGCGATAGCGCGACATCGCCAGCGCAAGTGAGTGCCGCGCCGCGGCGAGCGCCGCGTCGTCCTGGTCCGATTCGTCGCCGAGGCGGTGCAACTGCGCGAGATCGTCCTCGACGTCGCGGAACGCCTGCAGCACGACCGCGCGGTAGCGCGCGCCCTGTTCGGCGAGCTGCGCGCGCGCATGGCGTACGCCGGCGGCACGCTGGCCCCCGTCGAACAGCGTCATCGCGAGACGCGGCCCGATCGACCAGATCTCGTTGGGCGCGGCGAGCCACGGCGAAAACGTATCGCTCTGGAATCCGGCGTCGAGGCCGAGCGACAGGTCGGGAAAGTACGCGGCGCGTGCGACGCCGATTCGCGCGTTCGCGGCCGCGACGCGGCGTTCGGCGGCGGCGACGTCCGGCCTGCGTTCGAGCAGCGTCGACGCGAGTCCCGTCGGAATCGACGGCACGCCCGGCAGCGCCGCAACGGGCGGCAGCGAGAACGTCGACGCGGATTCCCCGACGAGTGCTGCGATCGCATGCTCGTCGAGCGCGCGCCGCGCGGCGATGTCGGACGCACGCGCCTGCGCGAGCGCGAGTTGCGTTTGCGCACGCGAAACGTCGAGTCCCGATGCGAGGCCGCCTCGATGGCGGCTGACCGTCAGTAGCCACGCACGGCGGTACGTGTCGATCGTTTGCGCGAGCGTGTCCGCTTCACGGTCTAGCCCCGCCAAGTCGAAGTAGGTGCTGGCGACGGCGGCCTGCAGGCTGAGCCGGACCGACGCGAGGTCGTCGTCGGCCGCCTGCGCGTCGTCGCGGCCGGCCGCAACCGCGTTGCGGACCTTGCCCCACAGGTCGACGTCGTAGCCGAATCCCGCTTCCAGCGTGTTCGACTCATAGGTGTCCGGCTGACCGCTGCCGCGCAGCGGCCGGCGAGCGGACTGACGGTCGCGGTCGGTCTCGGCATCGATGCCCACGGTCGGCAGTAACGCCGCATGCGCCTCGTCGAACAGCGCGGCGGCTTCGTCGTGCCTTGCGACGGCGGCGGCCAGGTCGGGATTCGCGCGTGCGACGAGCGGTTCGAGCCGGTCGAGTGTCGCGTCGCCGTACACGCGCCACCAGCCGTCACGCGGCAGACGATCGGCTGGTACGGCATCGACCCACGCGCCCGTCTCGCGAAACGCGGTCAGCACCGGAACGGCCGGCGTGCGATACGCCGGCGCCAACGAGCAGCCGGCGAGCAGCGCGACGCTGCCCAGCCATACAGCGAGCAGACGGTCAGCCATGCGCCCGCTCCGTCGCCGTGGTGCCGGCGATACGCACGGGGTCGCCGTCCGCGAGCGAATCGGGTGGATTGTCGATCACGCGGTCGGCGGCCGCGAGCCCCGATGCGATCTCGACACGCGTGCCGAGATCGGTCGCGATCGATACGTTGCGCAACCGCGCATGCCCGGTTGCATCGAGTACGGCGACTTGCAACCCGTCGTGGCGGAAGATCAGCGTGCTTGCCGGAATCGACAGCGCATGCGCGGCGCCGGGCATCGCGATCCGCACCTGCGCGTACTCGCCGGGAAACAGCGTGCCTGCCGGGTTGGCGATCGAGAACTGCGCGAGCAGCGTGCCGGAAGCCGGATCGATCGATTGGGCGGAATCCGCGAGCGTGGCGTCGAACGTCATGCCGGGACGCTCGGGCACGGTCAGCGCGACATGCATGCCTGCGCGGATCGCGGCCGCGTCGTCTTGCGGAACGTGGACGTACAGTCGCAGCCGCCGCGCGTCCGAGACGGTGAAGAGCTCGGCGCCGTTGCCGCTGCCCGCGTCGATCAGCGCGCCGACATCGGTCTTGCGGGCCGTCACGATGCCGTCGAACGGCGCGGTGAGACGCTTGAACGATTCGAGCGCTTCGAGCCGTCGCACGTTGGCGGTGCTCGCCGCGACGGCCGCGCGTTTGGCGTCGAGGTCGCTGCGTTTCTCGTCGGCCTCCTGCTGCGAGACGGAATCCTGCGCGAGCATCTCGGCCCAGCGGGCGGCCGTGATGGCCGCAAGCCGTTCGTTCGCGCTCGCGCTCTGCAGGTCCGCGCGTGCCTGCTGCAATTGCTGGTCGAGATCGGGCGTGTCGATCGACGCGAGCAACTGGCCGGCTTTCACATGCGCGCCGATGTCGGCGTACCACGCGTGCAGGTAGCCGGGCACGCGCGCATAGATCGGTGCGTCGACGTACGCATCGAGCCGGCCGGGCAGCACCAGCGCATCGGCCGCGGCCGGCTGGGGCGCAACCGTCGCGACGGTCGGGATCGCCTGTTGCACGGTCCAGGCGGCGACCGCGTGCGCATCGTGCAGGCGGGCGACGACGCCGGCCGCCGCGACGGCGAGCGCGGCGATGGCGCCCGCGATCGCGAGCGGTTTCAGGTAGCGCGGCGTGCCCGGGGGGCGGACGTCGAATTCAGTGGACATGCTGTTCTCCCGGAGTGAGGGGCAGGGATTCGGAACGAGGCGCGCGATCGCGCCGGTGGACGAGGCTGAACACGACGGGCACGAACACGAGCGTCGCGACGGTCGCGCACAGCAGGCCGCCGATGACCGCGCGGCCGAGCGGCGCGTTCTGCTCGCCGCCGTCGCCGAGACCGAGGGCCATCGGCGCCATGCCGATGATCATCGCGAGCGCGGTCATCATCACGGGCCGAAAGCGCGTGAAGCCGGCTTCGAGCGCGGCGACGGCCGCATCGGCGGTGTGCGCGAGCCGTTCGCGCGCGAAAGTCACGACGAGGATGCTGTTCGCGGTCGCGACCCCCATGCACAGGATCGCGCCCGTCAGGGCCGGCACCGACAGCGGCGTGCGCGTGACGAACAGCATCCAGACGATGCCGGCGAGCGCCGCGGGCAGGCCGCTCACGATCACGAACGCGTCGCGCCACGAATGGAAGTTGACGACGATCAGCAGGTAGATCAGCAGGACCGCGCCGGCGAGGCCCGCGAGCAGCCCGCCGAATGCGCCGTTCATCGTCTGCACCTGGCCGCGCAGGGTCACGCGCGACCCCTTGGGCAACCCAGCCGCGCTCGCGTGCAGCACGCGTTCGATGTCGGCGCTGACCGCGCCGAGATCGCGATCCTGCGTCGTCGCGAAGATGTCGTACAGCGGGGCGATGTCGTAGTGCGACACGACCGCGTCGGTCTGTCCGCGCACGATCGTCGCGAGCCCGCCGAGCAGTTGCGGCGCACCCGAGCGGCCCGTGACGGGCAGCGCGCGCAGGTCCGCCAGCGACGTCATCCGGTACTGGGGCGTCTGCGCGACGATCGGATACGACACGCCGTTGTGCGGATCGAGCCAGTAGGTCGGCGACACCTGGCTCGTGCCGGACAGGCTGGCGACCACGGCATTGGTGACGTCCTGCTCGGTGATGCCGAGTTGCGCGGCGCGCGTGCGGTCGACCGATACCGTGAACTGCGGATAGGTCGACGCCTGCTGCACGCGCGCGTCGGCCACCCCCGGCACGCTGCGGATGCGCCGCAACAACTCGGTGGCATAGGCGCGATTGGCGGCACGATCGGGGCCCGTCACCTGCACGTCGATCGGCGCGGGCGCGCCGAAGTTGAGGATCTGGCTCACGATGTCGGCGGGCAGGAACGAGAACGTCACGCCGGGAAACGCGCGCGGCAGCCGCGTACGCAACTGCTTGACGTAGTCGGCGCTCGGCGCGTGGTCGCCCGTGAGCGACACGAGGATGTCGCCGTCCTGCGGGCCGATCGTGCCGCTGTTGCTGTACGTGAGGTTGATCCCGCTGTTCGGCAGCCCCATGTTGTCGACGATGCTCGCGATCGCGTGCGGCGGCACGACGCCGCGCACCGTCTGCTCGACGTGGTCGAACAGCGCGGCCGTTTCCTCGATGCGCGTGCCGATTGGTGCGCGCACGTGAATCGCGATTTCGCCCGCGTCGACCGACGGGAAGAAATTGCGGCCGAGCCACGGCACCAGCACGAACGACACGGCGACCGCCGCGAGGAACAGCGCGACGAAACGCGTGCGGTGGACGAGTGCGAGGCCGAGCACGACGCGGTAGCCGGCGCGCAGTGCCGCGAAGCGGCGCTCGAACCCCTGCTGGAACGCGATGAGCGGATTGCGCGCACGTGGCGGCGGGAACGGCGCGCCGTGCGGCGCGAGCGCGGCCACCGGATGCGCGGCATGCGGTTTCAACAGGTAGCGGGCCATCATCGGCACGAACGTGCGCGACAGCACGAACGACGCGATCATCGCGAAGATCACGGCTTCGGCCATCGGCACGAACAGGAAGCGGGCCACGCCGTCGAGCAGCAGCATCGGCACGAACACGATGCAGATGCACAGCAGCGACACGAAGGCCGGCGCGACGATCTGCGACGCGCCGTCGAGGATCGCATCGCGCACCGCCTTGCCCTGTTCGAGATGCCAGTTCACGTTCTCGATCGTCACGGTGGCATCGTCGACGAGAATGCCGACCGCGAGCGCGAGCCCGCCGAGCGTCATCACGTTGAGCGTCTCGCCCGCGGCCGCGAGCGCCGCGATCGCGGCCAGCACGGCGAGCGGAATGGACGCGGCGATGATCAGCGTCGAGCGCCAGCTGCCGAGGAACAGCAGGATCATCGCGGACGTGAGCGCGGCGGCGATCAGGCCTTCGCGCGCCACGCCGCTGACGGCGCCCTTGACGAACACGGACTGGTCGCCCATCACGACGAGCCTGAGCGAAGGCGGCAGGGTCGCCTCGATGCGCGGCAACTGCGCCTTGACGCCCGAGATGATGTCGAGCGTCGACGCCGAACCGCTTTTCAGCACGCTCATTAGCACCGCGCGCCGGCCGTCGACGCGCACGATGTTGCCCTGCGGCGGATAACCGTCGCGCACGTGCGCGACGTCGCGCATGAAGATCACCGCGCCGTTCACGCTCCGGATCGGCAGCGCATTGAGCTCGTCGATGGTCAGCGGGCTGTCGTTGAGCCGGATGTTGTACTCGAAGCCGCCGATCTTTTGCGTGCCGGCCGGGATGATCTGGTTCTGCTGCGCCAGCGCGGTCGCGACATCCTGCGCGGACAGCCCCTTGGCCTGCAGCGCCTGCGGATCGAGATCGATCTGCACCTGGCGCACCTTGCCGCCGTACGGCGACGGAATCGCGACTCCCGCGACGGACAGCAATTGCGGCCGGATCACGTTGGTCGCGTAGTCGCCGAGCTGCTGTTCGTTCAGCGTGTCGCTCGTCAGCGCCAGCTGCAGCACGGGTACGGTCGACGCGTTGTAGTTGAGGATCTGCGGCGGCGTGGTGCCCGGCGGCATCTGCTTGAGCACGGTCTGCGAAATCGACGTGACCTGTGCGGTCGCGGTGCGGATGTCGACGCTCGGCTGGAAGAAGATCTTGACGATCCCGAAGCTGCGGAACGATTGCGACTCGATGTGCGCCACGTCGTTGACCGTCGTGCCGAGCGTACGCTCGTAGTAGGTGACGATGCGCCCGGCCATGTCGGCCGGCTGCAGGCCCGCGTAGTTCCACACCACGCTGATGACCGGAATCCGGATGTCGGGGAAGATGTCGGTCGGCGTGCGCAGCGCCGCGAGTGGCCCCGCGATCAGGATCAGCAGCGCGAGGACGATGAACGTATAGGGGCGCGCAAGCGCGAGTCGGACGAGTTTCAGCATCGGCGAGGTCTCCGCCGGCGCGGGGCGCCGGCCTGTCAGCGAAGTGCCGAAGCGCGGCGGGCGCCCGGTTCGGCTCGCGCAGTGTGCGTGGCGCCGCTTAACGCGGAGCGCGGCGCAGGATGAAAGATGTTTTAGGAATGGGGCGTGAGGGGGCGGGGCGGGCGTCGATTGTTACAAGACGTTAGCGCGGGCTGACCGTTGCGACGCGGCGCATCAGTTCTTACAAAGTGGAAATATGCGGAGACGGCGCTTGCCGTTATAGTCGAATCACACATGAAACAACCAGAAGAGGAATCCATGAAGACCTTGCGTGTTGCCTCGCTCTTGACCGGTATGACGGCCTTGCTCGTGTCGGGCGCAGCAATGGCGGGAGTCAATGTCGGGATCAATCTCGGCGTTCCGGCGCCGGTCTACGTCGCGCCCGCACCCGTGTATGCGCCGCCGCCTCCGCCGCCGGTCGTCTATCAGCCTGCGCCGGTCTACGCGCCGGCCCCTGTGTATGCGCCGGGGCCGGCCATCGTGATCGGCTGGCACGGCGACCGCTACTGGGACGGCCGCCGCTACTGGGGCCGTGACGAGTGGTATCGCCATCACGGCCGTGGCTGGGGCGATCGTGGCGATCGTGGCCACTGGGACAACGGCCGCCACAACGGCTGGCGCTGATCGGCAGGGCGCGCCCGCCTGATGCGCGCCCCCGATCCGCTCGTGAAGAAACCGCCCGCGTGGCGGTTTTCTTTTGGCTCGCTGGCTTGAATGGGTAGAATCGTCCCTCGTTACTCCCCTCATTCGACCGACAGGGCCTCTATGACGAAGGGTTCGCCCCGGGCCGCCGCCGCGCGCGTCCGCCGTGCGGTACGAACTGCCGGCCGCACGGCCGCGGTGTTCGTGCTGCAAGCGGTGCTGGCCGCGACTGCTGCGCACGCGGCCTACGCCATTGCGCAGTACGGCGAGCCGAAGTATCCGCCGGGCTTCAAGCATTTCGACTACGTCAACCCCGATGCGCCGAAGGGCGGCACGCTCGTGCTGGCGAACCCGAACCGGCTGACCTCGTTCGACAAGTTCAACCCGTTCACGATGCGCGGCAACCCGGCGCCGGGCATCGACATGCTGTTCGAGAGCCTCGCGACCGGCAGCTCGGACGAGCCGGCCTCGGCATACGGGCTGCTCGCCGACGACATCGACATCGCGCCGGATCGCCGGTCGGTCACGTTCCACCTGAATCCGCGCGCGCGCTTCTCGAACGGCGAGCGCGTCACCGCCGACGACGTCAAGTTCTCGTTCGACACGCTGAAGAGCAAGCAGGCCGCGCCGCAGTTCGCCGCGTATTTCGCGGAGATCGCGAAGGCCGTGGTCGTCGATCCGGCCACCGTGCGCTTCGAGTTCCGCAGCGCGAACCGCGAACTGCCGCTGATCGCCGGCGGCGTGCCGGTGTTTTCCCGCAAGTGGGGATTACGCGCGGACGGCTCGCGCATCCCGTTCGACCAGCTCGCGTTCGAGCAGCCGATCGGCAGCGGCCCGTACCTGATCGACCATTACGACAACGGCCGGACGATCACTTACCGACGCAACCCGGCCTACTGGGGCGCCGACCTGCCGGTGCGGGTGGGCACCAACAACTTCGAGCGGATCGTCTACAAGCTGTACGGCGACGGCGTCGCGCGGCTCGAGGCGTTCAAGGCCGGCGAATACGACGTGCTCGTCGAGTACATCGCGCGCAACTGGACGCGCCGCGACGTCGGCAAGCGCTTCGACAACGGCGAGCTCGTCAAGCGTGAATTCCGCCAGCATAACGGCGCCGGCATGCAGGGCTTCTTCATGAACCTGCGCCGGCCGCTGTTTCGCGACGTGCGCGTGCGCCAGGCGCTCGACCTCGCGTTCGACTTCGAATGGCTGAACCGCCAGCTGTTCTACAGCGCCTACACGCGGATGAACAGCTACTTCGCCGACACCGACCTGCAGGCGACCGGCACGCCGGGCCCCGGCGAGCTGAAGCTGCTGGAGCCGCTGCGCGCGCAGCTCGACCCGGCCGTGTTCGGTCCGGTGGTCACGCAGCCGAACACGAATCCGCCGGGCTCGCTGCGCGCGAACCTGCTGAAGGCGCGCGCACTGCTCGCGCAGGCCGGCTGGACCTATCGGGACGGCGCGTTGCGCAACGCGAAGGGCGAGCCGTTCACGTTCGAGATCCTCGACGATTCCGGCGCGGCAATGGAAGGGATCGTGGCGGCGTACCAGCGCAACCTGGCGAAGCTCGGCATCGATGCACGTTTTCGCACGGCCGATTTCGCGCTGCTGCAAAAGCGTCTCGACGCGTTCGACTACGACATGACGACGATCCGCCTGCCGGGCGTGCAGGTGCCGGGTGCCGAGCAATACTCGCGTTACGCGAGCAAGTTCGCCGACGAGCCGGGCTCCGACAACTTCATCGGGTTGAAGTCGCCGGCCGTCGACGCGCTGCTGCACGCGCTCGGTACCGCGCAGACGCGCGAAGACCTGCTCGACGCGACGCACGCGCTCGACCGCGTGCTGATGCACGGC
The DNA here is from genome assembly GCF_002223045.2 of Burkholderia sp. HI4860. Lineage (NCBI taxonomy): Bacteria > Pseudomonadati > Pseudomonadota > Betaproteobacteria > Burkholderiales > Burkholderiaceae > Burkholderia > Burkholderia sp. HI4860. The sequence goes on from NZ_NKFO02000003.1 coordinate 3,222,355, forward strand.
TACTACGCGGTCCCGCAGTGGTACAGCACGACGCACCGGGTCGCGTACAAGCGCACGCTTGCCTATCCGCAGACGCTGCCGCTGTACTATTCGGCCGAGGGCTGGGTCGTGTCGACGTGGTGGGCGAAGCCCGATCACTGAACCACGCCGCCCTGACGTCCCATCCCGCCTACCGATCGCGAGTCGACGCCCTATGTGGAGCTACATCCTCAAACGCTTGCTGCTGATGATCCCGACGCTCATCGGCGTGCTGACCCTCACGTTCGCGGTGATCCAGTTCGTGCCGGGCGGCCCCGTCGAACAGGCCGTGCAGGAATTGCGCAAGGGCGCGACGGAGCAGGGTGCGGTGCCGTTCGGGATGCGTGCGCACACCGGCGTCGACGCGCAGCAGCTCGCGCAGCTCAAGGCGCTGTACGGCTTCGACAAACCGCCGCTCGAGCGCTACTGGCTGATGCTCAAGCGTTTTGCGCGCTTCGATCTCGGCGAAAGCTACTTTCGCCACCAGAGCGTGTGGTCGCTGGTCGTGCAGAAGCTGCCCGTGTCGATCAGCATCGGGCTGTGGACGTTCTTCCTCACGTACCTGATATCGGTGCCGCTCGGCATCGCGAAGGCCGTGCGCAACGGTTCGCCGTTCGACGTCGCGACGAGCCTCGTCGTGCTCGTCGGCTATGCGATTCCGGGCTTCGTGCTCGGCGTGCTGCTGCTCGTGCTGTTCGGCGGCGGCTCGTTCTGGCAGCTGTTCCCGCTGCGCGGGCTCACGTCGGACAACTTCGCGCAGCTGTCGCTCGTCGGCAAGGTGCTCGACTATCTGTGGCACATCGCGCTGCCGATCACGGCGTCGGTCGTCGGCAGCTTCGCGGTCGTCACGATGCTGACGAAGAATGCGTTCCTCGACCAGATCCGCCGGCAATACGTGCTGACCGCGCGTGCGAAGGGGCTTTCCGAGCGCAACGTGCTGTGGAAGCACGTGTTTCGCAATGCGATGCTGCCGTTGATCGTCGGCTTTCCGGCCGCGTTCATCGGCGCGTTCTTCACCGGCAGCCTGCTGATCGAGACGCTGTTCTCGCTCGACGGCCTGGGGCTCCTGTCGTACGAGTCGGTCGTGCGGCGCGACTATCCGGTCGTGCTCGGCACGCTTTATCTGTTCACGCTGATCGGGCTCGCGACCAAGCTGATCTCCGATCTCTGCTATGTGTGGGTCGATCCGCGCATTCAATTCGACACCCTGGAGCGCTGACATGAAACCGTCCGTCTGCATGCCCGGCGTCACCGGGCGAGGTGCGCGATGAACCGGGCCGTCGTGTCCTCCCGCATCGACGCGGCGCGCGCCCGCGTGTCGCCGTCGCCCGCGCGCCGCGTATGGCAGCGCTTCCGGCAGCAACGCCTCGGCTACTGGAGCTTCGTGATCTTTTTCGTGGCGTTCGCCGTGAGCGTGGCGGCGCCGCTGTGGTCGAACGACAAGCCGCTCGTCGTGCGTTACGACGGCCAGTACTATTTCCCGCTGTTCCACGCGTATCCGGAGACGACCTTCGGCGGCGACTTCCCGACGCCGGCCGACTATCTCGATCCATACGTGCGCAAGCGGCTCGAGGCGCCCGGCAACTTCGTCGTCTACCCGCCGAACCGTTACTACTACGACACGCTGAACTACTTCTCGAACGTGCCGAACCCCGCGCCGCCGTCCCGCGCGAACTGGCTCGGCACCGACGCGCAGGGGCGTGATCTGCTGGCGCGGCTCGTGTACGGGTTCCGCGTGTCGGTCGAGTTCGGGCTGATCCTGACCGTGATCGGCACGCTGCTCGGGATCGCCGCGGGCGCCGTGCAGGGCTTCTTCGGCGGGCGCATCGACATCGTCGGGCAGCGGCTGATCGAGATCTGGAGTTCGTTGCCGGAGCTGTACCTGCTGATCATCTTCGCGTCGATCTTCGAGCCGAGCTTCCTGCTGCTGATCGTGCTGCTGTCGCTGTTCGGCTGGATCGGACTCGCCGACTACGTGCGCGCGGAATTCCTGCGCAACCGCACGCAGGACTACGTGCGCGCGGCGCGCGCGATGGGCCTCACGAACTGGCAGATCATCTGGCGCCACGTGCTGCCGAACAGTCTCACGCCGGTGATCACGTTCCTGCCGTTCCGGATGAGCGGCTCGATCCTCGCGCTCACGAGCCTCGATTTCCTCGGGCTCGGCGTGCCGCCGCCGACCCCGAGCCTGGGCGAACTGCTCGCGCAAGGCAAGGGCAACCTCGACGCGTGGTGGATCTCGCTGTCGACCTTCGGCGTGCTGGTCGCGACGCTGCTGCTGCTGACCTTCATGGGCGATGCGCTGCGCAATGCACTCGACACGCGGATCGCCGATTCGGTGCGCGCGGCGGGAGGCCAGCGATGAGCGAACCGGTCGTATCGACGCAGGCTGAGCCGCTGCTGGCGCTCGAGCATCTGCATGTGCGCTTCGGCGACACGGTCGCGGTGGACGACGTGACGCTCGCGATCGGCCGCGGCGAGCGCGTCGCGCTGGTCGGCGAGTCGGGGTCGGGCAAGAGCGTGACCGCGCTGTCGATCCTGCGGCTGTTGCGCGACGCCGACGTGAGCGGCGCGATCCGCTTCGCGGGGCAGGACCTGATGGCCAAGAGCGAGCGCGAGATGCGCGGGTTGCGCGGCTCGGACATCGCGATGATCTTCCAGGAGCCGATGACCGCGCTCAACCCGCTGTATACGATCGGCGTGCAGATCGGCGAGACGATCGTGCTGCACGACGGCGTCTCGGCGGTCGAGGCGCGCAAGCGCGCGATCGCGTTGCTCGCGCGCACGGGCATCGCGGAGCCGGAGAAGCGCGTCGACAGCTATCCGCACCAGTTGTCGGGCGGTCAGCGCCAGCGCGCGATGATCGCGATGGCGCTCGCCTGCCGGCCGCGCCTGCTGCTGGCCGACGAGCCGACCACCGCGCTCGACGTGACGATCCGCGCGCAGATCGTCGACCTGCTGCTGGAACTGCAGCGCGAGGAGGCGGAAAAGCGCGGGATGGCGATCCTGCTGATCACGCACGACCTGAATCTCGTGCGGCACTTCGCGGATCGTGTCGCGGTGATGGAGCACGGCCGGCTCGTCGAGAGCGGGCCCGTCGAACGGATCTTCGCGGAACCCGAGCATCCGTACACGCAGCGGCTCTTGAACAGCCGGCCGCAACGCGCGGTCACGCCGGTGATGCCGATCGCGCCCGTCGTGCTCGACGCGCAGCACGTGAGCGTGCAGTTCGCACGCAAGCGGCCGGGCATCGCGGGCTGGTTCGGCTCGGTGCCGGTGACGGCCGTAGCCGACGTGTCGGTGTCGGTGCGGCAGGGCGAGACGCTCGGCATCGTCGGCGAATCGGGATCGGGGAAGTCGACGCTCGCGATGGCGCTGCTCGGCCTGCAGAAGACGGCCGGCGGCACGATCGAATTCCAGGGGCGCGCGCTGTCGACCTATCGCGGCCGCGAACAGACCGCGCTGCGCTCGAACATGCAGGTCGTCTTTCAGGATCCGTTCAGTTCGCTTTCGCCGCGTCACACGATCGAGCGGATCGTCGGCGAGGGGCTCGAGCTGCATCGCCCGGACATGACACCCGACGCGCGGCGTGAGAAGTCGCTCGCGGTGCTGCGCGAAGTCGGCCTCGACCGCACGGTGCTGCACCGTTATCCGCACGAATTCTCGGGCGGGCAGCGCCAGCGGATCGCGATCGCGCGGGCGCTGGTGCTGGAGCCGCGCATCCTGATCCTCGACGAGCCGACGTCCGCGCTCGACGTGTCGATCCAGCAGCAGGTGCTGAAACTGCTCGCGAATTTGCAACAGAAATACAACCTCGGCTATGTCTTCATCAGCCATGACCTGGAGGTGATCGGGGCGATGGCGCACCGCGTCGCGGTGATGCAGGACGGGGCCGTCGTCGAGTCGGGGGAGGTGGCCGACATCTTCGCCAGACCGTCACATCCTTACACACAAAAGCTGTTGAAAGCGGTCTGGAAAGCGTGATAGGCGGCCAATGGTCTGACTATCTCGATTGTATTTATTAATTTGTTTTGACAAACGATTACGCGCTGGCTAGTATCGACCGAAATTTTCCGCCAATCAGCTGATTTTTAAGCACATTCCATCGACCAATGCAGCATCGATCCCTGACCCAGGCATGCGCGCGCACCATCGCCGGGCTGTTCATCGGCGCCCTGTTCGCAGCAGCACCCGGCGCTTTCGCCGACGAAGTCAGCAGTTTTAACCAGAATGTCACGAATTCGACGCAGAACGCGTCGAGTGCCTCCCTCCAGCAGACTAGCGCACAGCCGTCGTCGAGCGGCGGCGCGAAGTCGTTCCTCGCGGGCATGGCCGGCAAGGCGGGCGACGTGGTCGTCGGCGCGCTGAACATGATCGGCGTGCGTTATCGCTGGGGCGGCAACTCGCCGGATTCGGGCCTCGACTGCAGCGGCTTCGTGCGCTACGTGTTCCAGGACACCCTCGGCATGTCGCTGCCGCGTCGTGCGGAAGAGATGAGCCGCGTCGGCGAGAAGGTGAGCATGAGCAACCTCAAGCCGGGCGACCTCGTGTTCTTCAACACGATGCGCCGTACGTTCTCGCACGTCGGCATCTACATCGGCGACAACAAGTTCGTGCACTCGCCGTCGACGGGCAGCACCATTCGCGTCGACGATCTCGACAGCGGCTACTGGGAAAAGCGTTTCACCGGCGCGCGCCGGCTCGAATCGGAGTTCCCGATGAAGCCGGAAGACCTGCGTCAGCGCGTGCGCGCGACGATCGGCGACGATTCGGCGAACGGCAACAACTGACGTTCGACGGCCGGTCCGGCCGGATCGAAAAAACCCTGTCACCGAAAGGCGGCAGGGTTTTTTGTTTTGGGGCGGCGCGAACGGCCGGCTGAAAACCGTTGCGCCGTTGGCGGGCCGGCGGCGCGCGCCGGCCTGCGCGTCGCGTGCGTTACGCGGCCGCCACGCCGCGTGCTGCCGCGAGCTTGCGCTGCAGTTCCGGCATGATGCGCGCGACGGCTTCCTCGCCCGCGAGAATCGCCGCGTTGCGCTGGTTGAAGTCGCTGCCGCCCATCGCGTTGAGGTTCGGGCGAATCACGACGTCCGCGTACTTGTCGAGTTCGTAGGTCTTGATCGTCTGGCCCATGATCGTGAAGGTCTGCAGCAGCATCTCGATCGGGTTGTTGGTTGCCGCGCCGTCCGGCCGGGACGAGATGTCGACCGCGATCACGAAGCTCGCGCCCATCTTGCGCGCATACGACGCCGGCACCGGGCTCACGAGGCCGCCGTCGACATACTCGCGGTTGCCGATCTTCACCGGCTCGAACACCGACGGCACGCTGCATGATGCACGCACCGCGAGCCCCGTGTTGCCTTGCTGGAACAGGATCGGCTGGCCGTTTTGCAGATCGGTCGCGACGATGCCGAGCGGCTTCGCCATCTTCTCGATTGGCCGGTTGTTGAGTGTCTTGTTCAGGAAGTTCTGCAGCGCCACGCCTTGCAGCAGCCCGCGCGAGCGGAACGGCAGCGCCCAGTCGCTGATCGCCGCCTGGTCCATGTCGAGCGCGATCTTGTTGATCTGAAGGGCGCTCATGCCCGATGCATAGAGTGCGCCGACCACCGAGCCCGCGCTCGTGCCCGCGACGATCTCGATCGGGATGCCGCGCGCCTCGAGCGCCTTCAGCACGCCGATGTGCGAGAAGCCGCGCGCGGCGCCGCCGCCGAGGGCGATGCCGATCTTCACCGGCTTTTCCTGTGGCAGTGCGGCGCCGGGGCGGGATTTGTCGCCGAACGACGTGCAGGCGGCGAGGCTGGCGGACGCGGCGGCGATCGTGAAGTGGCGGCGCGACAGGCGAGGGGACGACATCGAATGGTTCTCCGGCGGCTTGGCGGCGGGTGTCACGGCCCGCGGCGGCGATAGGTTCCGAGCGGCCGCGCAGCGGTTCCGTGCGGCCGGCGCCGCGCCGGCTGGCGGCCGCGGCGCGCACATCATAAAGCAAGCGGCGCGCTTGGCGCGATGTCCGGCGCGAGTATAATTCCGGCTTCTTTCCCGTTCCGGGCGTCGCCGGCCCCGTTGCTGTCCGGGCTGCCGCCGTCGATCCCGCGTCGAATCATTCATGCGCCCCAGGCGTTCGAGTTACCGTTTATGACCCGTCCTGTCCGTACCCGCTTCGCGCCGAGCCCCACCGGCTTCATCCACCTCGGCAACATCCGCTCCGCACTCTATCCGTGGGCGTTCGCCCGCAAGATGAAGGGCACGTTCGTGCTGCGCATCGAGGACACCGACGTCGAGCGCTCGTCGCAGGAAGCGGTCGATGCAATTCTCGAAGGGATGCAATGGCTCGGCCTGGATTTCGACGAAGGCCCGATCTACCAGATGCAGCGGATGGACCGCTATCGCGAGGTGCTCGCGCAGATGCTCGAGAAGGGTCTCGCGTACCCGTGCTACATGTCGGCCGAGGAGCTCGACGCGCTGCGCGAACGCCAGCGCGAGGCCGGCCTGAAGCCGCGCTACGACGGCACGTGGCGTCCGGAACCCGGCAAGGTGCTGCCGGAGCCGCCGGCCGGCGTGAAGCCGGTGCTGCGTTTCCGAAATCCGTTGACCGGCACGGTCGTGTGGGACGACGCGGTGAAGGGGCGTGTCGAGATCTCGAACGAGGAGCTCGACGACCTCGTGATCGCGCGCCCGGACGGCACGCCGATCTACAACTTCTGCGTGGTTGTGGACGACATGGACATGGGCATCACGCACGTGATCCGTGGCGACGACCACGTGAACAACACGCCGCGCCAGATCAACATCCTGAACGCGCTCGGCGGCGAGCCGCCCGTCTATGCGCACCTGCCGACCGTGCTGAACGAGCAGGGCGAGAAGATGAGCAAGCGGCATGGCGCGATGAGCGTGATGGCGTATCGCGACGCGGGCTTCCTGCCTGAAGCCGTCGTCAACTATCTCGCGCGCCTCGGCTGGTCGCACGGCGACGCGGAGATCTTCTCGCGCGAGCAGTTCGTCGAATGGTTCGATCTCGAGCATCTCGGCAAATCGCCCGCGCAGTATGACCACAGCAAGCTGAGCTGGCTGAACGCGCATTACATCAAGGAAGCCGACAACGCACGCCTTGCCGAACTGGCGAAGCCGTTCCTCTCCGCCCTCGGCATCGACGATGCGGCGATCGCGACGGGCCCTGCGCTCGAAGCGGTGGTCGGGCTGATGAAGGATCGTGCGACGACGGTCAAGGAGATCGCGGAAGGCGCCGCGATGTTCTATCGTGTGCCGGCACCGGAAGCCGATGCGCTCGCGCAGCACGTGACCGATGCAGTGCGTCCGGCGCTGGCCGATCTCGTCGCGGCGCTGAAGGCGGCCGACTGGACGAAGGAGGCCGTGTCCGCCGCGCTGAAGTCGACGCTCGGCACGCACAAGCTGAAGATGCCGCAACTGGCGATGCCGGTGCGTCTGCTGGTGGCGGGTACGACGCATACACCGTCGATCGATGCGGTGCTCGTGCTGTTCGGTCGCGATGTCGCGGTGTCGCGCATCGAGGCGGCGCTGGCCTGAGGTTCGAGGGCGAGCGAAGCTGCCCGTGCGTGACATCGCGGCAGCTTCGCAAAAAATTTCGCTCGAATCGCAAAAAGGGTATTTACAAGTTCAAAGTAGCTCCATATAATCTCATTTCTGTTCTGCAAGGGGGTATAGCTCAGCTGGGAGAGCGCTTGCATGGCATGCAAGAGGTCAGCGGTTCGATCCCGCTTACCTCCACCATCAGAACAAGCTGAGTTGATTTGCGAAGCACGGGTAGTAATAAATGCTTCACAAAATGATTTAAAGCAGTTAGAATTTCGGCCTTCGCTGTTGATTGAAAAGTGAATAGCGAAAGTCAGACAAATCTGAAAAGATTTTGTCCCCTTCGTCTAGAGGCCTAGGACATCACCCTTTCACGGTGAGTACAGGGGTTCGAATCCCCTAGGGGACGCCAGATTCAGCGGCGTTTCGTAGAAATGTCGCAACGCTTGCAGGAACGTAACCGACGTCCTGCGGGTGAGGGTAAGAAAGCTGGAGCGGTAGTTCAGTCGGTTAGAATACCGGCCTGTCACGCCGGGGGTCGCGGGTTCGAGTCCCGTCCGCTCCGCCAGAACGAAGCCCGTTCAAGACGTTTTTGAGCGGGCTTTTGTATTAAGGATGTAAGCAGTACGTTGTCCCCTTCGTCTAGAGGCCTAGGACATCACCCTTTCACGGTGAGTACAGGGGTTCGAATCCCCTAGGGGACGCCAGATTCAGCGGCGTTTCATCGAAGTGTCGCAACACCTGCAGGAACGTGACGATGTCCTGCAGGTGTGAGCAAGAAAGCTGGAGCGGTAGTTCAGTTGGTTAGAATACCGGCCTGTCACGCCGGGGGTCGCGGGTTCGAGCCCCGTCCGCTCCGCCAGAACGAAGCCCGTTCAAAGAACGATTTTTGAACGGGCTTTTGCATTAAAGATGTAAGCAGTACGTTGTCCCCTTCGTCTAGAGGCCTAGGACATCACCCTTTCACGGTGAGTACAGGGGTTCGAATCCCCTAGGGGACGCCAGATTTCGGCGTCGTTCGAACAAACGATGCGCCGGCAGGAAGCAACCGACGCCTGCCAGGCAAGTAGCAAGACTGGAGCGGTAGTTCAGTCGGTTAGAATACCGGCCTGTCACGCCGGGGGTCGCGGGTTCGAGTCCCGTCCGCTCCGCCAGAAAATGAAGAAGCCCGCCTTGTGCGGGCTTTTTCATTTGCATCGTCCGTTGCGCCCGCTTGCGGGCGCGTGACTGCGGAGTGGAGAATGCTGCCTGCGCAGCTTCCGGCGGGACTCGAAGGGCTGCGCTTGCAAGCGCAGCCGCGGCCTGCGGTATGTAGGCGAGTCCCGTCCGCTCCGCCAGAAAATGAAGAAGCCTTGTGCGGGCTTTTTCATTCGCGTTTCCGGTTGCGCCCGCTGGCCGCGTAACCTCCGGTCATCCGGCGTCGAGCCGCTACGAGAAATCCGCGATTGCATCCGCACGCGACTGCGCTATCGTGGCGGGATGCGTTCTTGACCCCTGCGCGATGCTCGATCCGACCGACCTGCGACTCCTGTATCAGCTCCGGCCCGCGGAGGCTGGCGATTTTCCGTTTGCCGAGGCGCTGACGCACGGCAACATGGGCGGCTACTACAAGCGCCATGGGCTCGTGTGGCGCAGCGACCTGTTCTACGCGAGCTGGCGCGAATCCGAGAACTTCATCCTCGAGGCCGATGGCGAGCGCATCGGCGTGCTGCGCGTGACCGAGGAAGGCGACTCGCTGCACATCCGCGACGTGCAGATCGCGGCCGGTCATCGCGGGCAGGGCGCCGGCACCTACATGCTCGACATGTCGCACCGCTGGGCGCGTGCGCGCGGGCTGCACGAACTGCAACTGCGCGTGTTCGTCGACAATCCGGCCGCGCGTCTCTACCTGCGCATGGGCTATCAGGTTGCCGGGTCGCGGCTCGCGCAACTGGGCTCGATCCGCCACATGGTGCGACCGGTCTGAAGTCCTGACGACATGAAGCGACGCGTTCAGCGGGCAGCGTCGATCGCGTCGTCGTCCGGGGTTTCGTCGTCCGCGCGGCTGCCTTCCGGGCCGCGATGCTCATAGCCGCGCAGCATGAATGCGCGCGGGCTTTCGCCGAATGCACGCCTGAACATCGCCGAAAAGGCGCTCTGGCTCTGGTAGCCGAGTTCGCGCGCGATATGCGACAGCGGGCGCCCCTGGTTCAGCAGCGGAATGGCCCGCGCGAGCAGCGCCTGCTGGCGCCACTGCGAAAAGCTCACCCCCAGTTCCTGCTTGAAGAGCCGCGAAATCGTGCGCGTGCTCGCGCCGACCTCGCCGGCCCAATGCTCGAGCGACTCCGCGTGGGCCGGGTGCGCGAGGACCGATTCGCACAGCATGCGCAGCCTTTTTTCGTCGGGCATCGGCACCGCGAGCGGCAGCGGCTCGGCGTGACTCAGCTCATCGAGCACGAGTCCGCACAGCAGGCGCTCGCGCGTGGTGCTCAGGTCGCGCGCGTCGAGTGCGACGATCAGTTCGCGCAGGAGCCCCGTCACTTCGACGACGCGGCACGCGTCGAGCCCGTCCGGCACGATCGACTCGTCGATATACAGCGTGCGCAAATATGCCTCTTCGACGATCACGACCTCGTGCGTCACGCTCGGCGGCACCCAGATCGCGCGGGATGGCGGCACCATCCAGGTCGTGCCGGTCGTCGCGACGCGCAACACGCCGCGCGACGCGTACGCGAGCTGCGCCCACGCATGCGTATGCAGCGGGATGCGATGGCCGGTATCGACCTGCCGCGCGCGCACGCGCATCGGATGGACGGCGGTCGGCGCGAATTCGGGCGGAATGTCGATGACGTACGGGTTCGGTACGTCGGCTTGGAACGGCGGGTTCATGGACGATTCGGGCAGCGCGGCGGCGATGCCGTTATTGTAGAAGGCGCCGCGAAAGTGCATGCGGCGGTTTGTCGGGCGATCATGCCGCGTTCAAATGAACTTTGTGTGGGGCTCCGGCGATTTCCGGACTGCCCCGGGGCCGGGCGCGCTGGCGGGCTCGAACCATCCGGCCGGTATCGTGGTCTATCGATGCGCGGGCGATATCGCCACGCATCGCGTGCGAACACGGCACCCTACGAATCAAAGAGGAGAACCACGATGCGCTACGTATTCGTCTACGGCACCCTGAGAAACGGGGAGGCCAACGACATCGGCCACGCGGCCGCCAGGCACGGGATTGCCGCGCCGACGCTGCTCGGTGCCGCCGCGCTGCCGGGCGAACTGTACGATTTCGGTACATATCCGGGAATGATTGCCGGGTCGGCCGGCAAGTCGCTGGTGTGGGGCGACGTCTACGAGGTCGACGACCGGCTCGTTCCCGTGCTCGACGAGATCGAGCGCGTGTATCCGGGCGTCGACTCGCTGTTCAAGCCGGAAGACGTGACCGTCGAGCTCGGCGGGCGGCAGTACGCGTGCCTTTACTATCCGGTCGCCGCGCACGCGATTGCCGGGCGTCCGCGCATTGCGTCGGGCGACTGGGTTCAGCACCGGCGCGAGCGGGAAGCCGTCTGACCGGTTGCGCGGCAGCCGCGGTAGCGGCCTGCCGCAAAAAGAAAAAACGCCCCGTGGGGCGTTTTTTTGATGCCGTCACCGCACGCGACCGGCGCCGACGCAGGGCCGGCCCCGATCGAGGCGGGCAGCGACGTCAGATTTCCTCGTACAGCGGCAGCGTCAGGAATTCGGTGAAGCCTTCCGACGTCGACATCTGCTCGAAGATCGCCGCGGCGCGCTCGTACGGCTGTGTGTTGCCGCCGACCGAGCGCTTCACGTTGTCGAGCTCGGCCTTCGAGAGTTCACGCACGAGTTCGGCGGTGACCTTGCGGCCGTCGTCGAGCACACCCTTCGGCGAGCGGATCCATTGCCACACCTGCGAACGAGAGATTTCGGCCGTGGCCGCGTCTTCCATCAGGTTGTGGATCGGCACGCAGCCGTTGCCGTCGAGCCATGCGCCGAGGTAGTGGATGCCGACGTTGATGTTGTTGCGCAGGCCGGCTTCGGTGATCGGCGCTTCCGGCTGGAAGTCGAGCAGGTTCTTGCCTTCGACCTGCACGTCGTCGCGCTGCTTCGCGATCTGGTTCGGCTTGTCGCCGAGCACCTTCACGAACTCTTCCATCGCGATCGGCACGAGGCCCGGGTGGGCCACCCAGCCGCCGTCGTAGCCGTCGGTCGCGTCGCGCTGCTTGTCCGAGCGCACGCCGCCCATCGCCTTGTCGTTCGCTTCGGGATCGTTCTTGATCGGGATCAGCGCGCTCATCCCGCCGATCGCCGGCGCGTTGCGCTTGTGGCAGGTCTTCAGCAACAGCAGCGCGTACGCGCGCATGAACGGCACCGTCATCGTGATCTTCGAGCGCTCGGCGAGGCAGAAGTCGCGGTCGTTCTTGAACTTCTTGATGGCCGAGAAGATATAGTCCCAGCGGCCGGCGTTCAGGCCCGAGCTGTGTTCGCGCAGTTCGTACAGGATTTCGTCCATCTCGAACGCGGCGAGGATCGTCTCGATCAGCACCGTCGCGCGGATCGTGCCGCGCGGCACGCCGACGCCTTCCTGTGCGGCGACGAAGATGTCGTTCCACAGGCGCGCCTCGAGATGGCTTTCCATCTTCGGCAGGTAGAAGTACGGGCCCGAGCCGCGCGCGAGCAGTTCCTTCGCGTTGTGGAACAGGAACAGCGCGAAATCGAAGATGCCGCCGGACACGCGCTGGCCGTCGACCGTCACGTGCTTCTCGTCGAGGTGCCAGCCGCGCGGACGCACGATCAGCGTGGCGACCTTGTCGTTCAGCCGGTACGACTTGCCGTTCTGCTCGAGCGAGATCGTGCGGCGCACCGCGTCCTTCAGGTTGATCTGGCCGTCGATCTGGTTCGTCCAGCTCGGCGCGTTCGAATCCTCGAAGTCCGTCATGTACGAATCGGCGCCCGAGTTCAGCGCGTTGATGATCATCTTGCGCTCGACGGGGCCGGTGATCTCGACACGGCGGCATTGCAGGTCGGCCGGCAGCGGCGCGACCTTCCAGTCGCCTTCGCGGATCGCCTTCGTCTCGGCCAGGAAGTCGGGGCGCTCGCCCGCGTCGAGGCGTTTCGTGCGCTCGACGCGCGCCTGCAGCAGCGCCTGGCGGCGCGGCTCGAACGTGCGGTGCAGCGCGGCGACGAGTGCGAGCGCTTCAGGCGTCAGGATTGCTTCGTAACCCGGCTTGATTTCGCCGGTGATCGCCATGCCTTGCGGCAGCGTGATCGGGGTGCTCATGAGTCTCATCTCCTTGGTCGGTCAGTTGCGGTTTCGGTGAAGGGGGAAGGCGGCAGCGCTGCGAACGTCATGCACCCGGGCTGGGGCGCGTGCGGTTTGCGGGTCTGCCGGACGGAGCCGGGGTGGCGAGGAATGCGAGCAGGTCGGCCATGCCGGTGCCGGTGCCGTCGGGCGGCGCGCCGAGTTCCTCGGCGGGTGCGCCCGTGCGGTTGAGCCAGAACGTCGTGTAGCCGAACCAGACGGCGCCGGCGACGTCCCATGCGTTCGACGACACGAACACGATGCCGCGCCGGTTCGGTCCGAACGCGTCGGTGCCGAGCGCGTAGGCGGCCGGGCTCGGCTTGTACGCGCGCACGGTGTCGGCCGACAGCACGCGATCGAACAGCCCGGACATGCCGGCGCTCTTGATCGCGATGTCGAGCATCTGCGGCGTGCCGTTCGACAGGATCCCGAGCGGCGGGCGCGGGTCGAGCGCGCGCAGCTTGCGCAGCGCCGGCACCGTATCGGGATAGGTGGACAGGCACGCGTATTCGTCCATCAGCCGCTTCTCGGCCGCGCTGTTCAGCGCGAGCCCGAGCCGGCGCGCGGCGAACCGCAGCGCGTCGAGCGTGATGTCCCGGAACGGGCGATAGCGGGCGCCGGCCGGATCAGCGAGCGTGCGCAGTTGCGAGTATTCGATTTGCTTGCGTCGCCACAACTGCGACAACCGTTCCCCGTGACCGGGAAACATCTGTTCCGCCGCGGCCAGGACCGCACGCACGTCGAACAACGTGCCGAATGCGTCGAAGAGGATGGCGTCGGGAGAGGAGAGTGTCGTTGTGGCCGACATAGCCTTGCGCTCCAGTTTCAGAGGTCAGGTGAATTCTATTCGTGATCGTATGTGCTAAAAAAGACGCTAAACATCACTTGATCTTTTACTTTTATCTACCTAATCTTGAGCGGTTCAAGCTAGTTGAAGGGTGGCGGCGCCGCCCGTGCGAGTCATGGACCGGTTCAAGCAGATCGAAACGTTCGCCGCGGTCGCGGCAAAGGGCAGCCTGTCGGCGGCCGCGCACGCGGAAGGCGTCGCGCCGGCGATCATCGGCCGCCGGCTCGACGCGCTGGAGGAGCGGCTCGGCGTGAAGCTGCTGGTGCGCACGACGCGCAAGCTCACGCTGACGTTCGAGGGTTCGGCGTTCCTCGAGGATTGCCAGCGCGTCATCAACGACATGCAGAACGCGGAGGCGAGCGTGTCCGCCGGCGGCGTCAAGGCGAGCGGCCACCTGCGCATCTCGGCGCCGGCCGGCTTCGGCCGACGGCACGTCGCGCCGCTCGTGCCCGAATTCAGCGTCGGGCATCCGGATGTATCGGTCACGCTCGACCTGTCCGACCGCATGGTCGACCTCGTCAACGAGGGGTTCGATTGCGCGGTGCGGCTCGGCGAGCTGCCCGACTCGTCGCTCGTGTCGCTGAAGCTCGGCGAGAATCGCCGCGTGTGTGTCGCTTCGCCCGCGTATTTGGCTCGACGCGGCACGCCGGTCACGCTCGCCGATCTGGCGCGGCACAACTGCCTCGCGCTCGCGGCAAACGCGAACCAGCAACGCGGCTGGACATTCCAGGAGGACGGCAAGGTCGTGTCGATCCGCGTGAACGGCACGATGGAATGCTCGGACGGCGCGGTGCTGCACGAGTGGTGCCTCGCGGGCCACGGCCTGGCGTGGCGTTCGTGGTGGGAGGTCGGCGAGGACATCGCGGCCGGCCGGCTCGTCAGCGTGCTCGACGCATTTGCGGCCCCGCCGATCGGCATTCACGCGGTGTTTCCGCAGCGCCGGCATCTGCCGTTGCGCGTGCGGCTGTTTCTCGATTGCCTGAAGCACACGTACGAGCAGCCCGGATATTGGGGCGAGTAGGCCGCGCGTGCCCGCGTGTTTCCGATATGAGGGCGAACCCGCTGCGCAGCCCGGCCGCGTGCTTTCACGTCCTACAATCGAAACAGGCATGCCCCACGCGACGCAGCCGGACCGCCCGGAAGCGCGGCGCGCGGAGTGCGATTGACGAAGGAGGGCGCGATGTTCCGGCACATCCTCGTTCCAACCGACGGTTCCGAACTGTCGCAGAAGGCGATCGACGGCGCGATCGACCTGGCGCGCGCGGTCGGTGCGCGGGTCACGGCCTACGCGTGCCTGCCGCAGTATCCGTACTCGCCGTTTTCCGAAGTGATCATCGAGCCGCCCGCCGATTTTCGGGCGCGCAGCGAGCGCGAGGCGCGTGCGCACCTCGACGAGGTCGAATCGGCCGCGAAGGCGGCCGGCGTCGATTGCGACACCTGGACGAGCGTGCATCCGTCGCCGTATCTCGGCATCATCGAGGCGGCCGAACGCGGCGGCTGCGACGTGATCTTCATGGCGTCCCACGGACGCCGCGGGCTCGGCAGCTTGCTGATCGGCAGCGAGACGCAGCGCGTGCTGACCCATACGAAAATTCCGGTGATCGTGTATCGGTAGGGCGGCGCCCTGGAAAAAGGGCGCGCCGGACGGAGCCGGCGCGCGTCGTTGCTGGCGGCCCGCAGGCCGCGCGGCCGGTCGCGCGATCGGTATCGCGCGCCTGCCGTCTCCTCCCTGATTGTTGTTCGGTGGCCGATGCCGCGCCGTCGCGAGACGGGGCGGGCATCGGCATGACGCGTGGCGCGTCGTGCTTTGCGGCTTACGCGACCTTCTTGCCGTCGAAGAACTGCTCGTCTTCGGTCGAGCCGTGCAGCGCGGTGGTCGATGCTTCGCGTTCGACCGTCTGCGTCACCGCGTCGAAATAACCGGTGCCGACTTCGCGCTGGTGCTTGACCGCCGTGAAGCCCTTGTCCGCTGCCGCGAACTCGGCCTGCTGCAGTTCGACGAACGCGCTCATCTGCGTGCGGGCATAGCCGTGCGCGAGGTTGAACATCGAGTAGTTCAGCGCATGGAAGCCGGCCAGCGTGATGAACTGGAACTTGTAGCCCATCGCGCCGAGCTCCTTCTGGAACTTCGCGATCGTCGCGTCGTCGAGGTTCTTCTTCCAGTTGAACGACGGCGAGCAGTTGTACGACAGCAGCTTGCCCGGGAACTGCTTGTGGATCGCTTCCGCGAACTTCTTCGCGTACTCGAGATCCGGCTTGCCCGTTTCGCACCAGACCAGGTCGGCGTACGGCGCGTACGCGAGACCGCGCGAGATTGCCTGCTCGATGCCCGGCTTCGTGCGGAAGAAGCCTTCCACCGTGCGCTCGCCCGTCAGGAACGGCTTGTCGTTGTCGTCGATGTCGGACGTGATCAGGTCGGCTGCTTCCGCGTCGGTGCGGGCGACCAGCACGGTCGACGTGCCCATCACGTCGGCCGCGAGACGTGCTGCCGACAGTTTCGCGACCGCTTCACGCGTCGGCACCAGCACCTTGCCGCCCATGTGGCCGCACTTCTTCACCGAAGCGAGCTGGTCCTCGAAGTGCACGCCCGACGCGCCGGCTTCGATCATCGCCTTCATCAGTTCGAACGCGTTCAGCACGCCGCCGAAACCGGCTTCCGCATCGGCGACGATCGGTGCGAAGAAGTCGACATAGCCTTCGTCGCCCGGGTTCTTGCCCTCCGACCACTGGATCTGGTCGGCGCGCGTCAGCGTGTTGTTGATGCGCTTCACGACGAGCGGCACCGAGTTTGCCGGGTACAGCGACTGGTCCGGGTACATTTCGCCCGCGACGTTCGCGTCGCCGGCCACTTGCCAGCCGGACAGGTAGATCGCCTTCAGGCCGGCCTTCACCTGCTGCATCGCCTGGTTGCCGGTCAGTGCGCCGAGTGCGTTGACGAACGGCTCGTTGTTGACGAGGCTCCACAGTTTTTCCGCACCGCGCTTGGCGAGCGTGTGCTCGATCGGGATCGAACCACGCAGGCGGACCACGTCCTCGGCCGAGTAGCTGCGCTTGATGCCCTTCCAGCGCGGATCGGTTTCCCATTGATGCTGCAGTTCCTGTGCCTGTTGCTGTCGCGACATGATGAGCTCCTTGATGCGGTGCGATGCCTGATGGGTTGACTCTGACGGTGTTGAGGCTGTTCTCGAAGCCGGGAGCGGTGCGTTCCGGTTCGTGAGGTCTTGTATAAGAGTCTAGGCAAATCGACTGGAGCAGGACAGGGGGCGGGCTGACGGGCGGGATAAATTTTTAGTCGTTTTAAATCAATATCTTGAAATAACAATTTCGGGATAAGAAATGCTTTTTTCCATCCCGCAATCGCCCGGGTTGTGCCGCGCAGCATGATTTTTTACGACACAAAAAAATTTTCCGCATCGTGAAATGTAGGGCGGGGCGAAAAAAAACCGGCGCGGATGCGCCGGTTGGCGGGATGGGCAGGGCGGTTATCCGCGGGCCTGCCCTCCGGAGGACGGCCGATGGCCGCCCGTGCGTCCTTACGACGCGGAGTTGCTGCGACGCGGGCCGCCGCTGCGCTGGCCGTCGCGACGCGGGCCGCCGTCACGGCTGCCGCCCGGCTTGCCGCTCCAGCCGCCGCCATTGCCGCCGCCGTAGCTGCGGCCGTTGCCGTTGCCGTTGCCGCCATAACCGCCGCCCGGCTTGCCGCCGAAACGACGACCGCCGTTGCCGCCGCCCGGACGGCCACGGCCGCCGGTGCCGCCGTTACGCGGGGGCGCCTTGCGCGGCTCGAAGCCTTCGATCACGTTGACCGGCAGCGGCGCGCGCACGAAACGCTCGATGCGCTTGAGCGCGCCTTGCTCGGCGTGGTGCACGAGGCTCACGGCCGTGCCCGAACGGCCTGCACGGCCCGTACGGCCGATACGGTGCACGTAGTCTTCCGCGAACTTCGGCAGGTCGTAGTTGAACACGTGCGTGATGCCCGGGATGTCGATGCCGCGTGCCGCGACGTCGGTGGCCACCAGCACGCGCACACGGCGCTCGCGCAGCGCACGGATCGTGCGGTTACGCGCGCCCTGCGGCAGGTCGCCGTGCAGCGCGGCCGATTCGAAGCCTGCGTCGGCGAGACGGCCGGCGAGCTGGTCGGCGTCGATCTTGGTCGCCGTGAAGATGATCGCCTGGTCGAGCGCGCCGTCGCGCAGCAGGTGATCGAGCAGGCGATCCTTGTGGTCGCGGTCGTCGACGTAGTGCACGGTCTGCGCGATGTTCGCGCGCGACTCGAGGCGCTGCTGGATCTCGATGCGTTCCGGATCCTTCAGCAGGCGGCTCGTCAGCGAACCGATCTTGCCGTCGAGCGTGGCCGAGAACAGCATCGTCTGGCGCGACTCGGGCGTGGCGGCGACGATCGTTTCGATGTCGTCGATGAAGCCCATGTCGAGCATGCGGTCGGCTTCGTCGAGCACGAGCATCTTCAGCTCGGACAGGTCGATGCGGCCGCGCTCGAGGTGGTCGAGCAGACGGCCCGGCGTGGCGACCAGGATTTCCGGGTTCTTCGCGAGCAGCATCAGCTGCTGGCCGTAGGCGACGCCGCCGAGGATGCTGACCGTGCGCAGGCGCTTCAGGTGCTTGCCGTAGGTCGTTGCGGCCGTGGTGACCTGCATCGCGAGTTCACGGGTCGGGGTCAGCACGAGCAGGCCCGGGCGCGCGACGGGTTGCGGGCGGCGCGCACGGCGGTCGCCCTGATTCGGTTCGCGCGGCGCGCGCGGTTGCTGCGCCTGCGCTTTCTGGAGCTGCGCGAAACGTTCGATCGCGGGCAGCATGAATGCGGCGGTCTTGCCCGAACCGGTCGGGCTCGAGACCAGCAGGTCACGGCCGGCGATGCCGGCCGGAATCGCGCGCTGCTGGACCGGCGTCGGCTTCACGTAGCCGGCGGCCTGCAGCGCGGAGACGATCTCCGGCGACAACCCGAGCGACGCGAAGTTCGGCTCGTCCGACGCCGGTTCGACCGCGGCCGGTACGGCGGCGTCGTCGAGACCGAGCGCCTGGTCGGCGATCGCGTTGAGCGGGCTGGAGTTGATGCTCGAAGTCATAACAATCCTTGAAACACAGTGGGTGAAACGTCGGCGCCAATCGCGCATACCCAAGTCGTCGGATTCAGCGAGCAAATCGGGAAACGGGTGCAATCCGCCGAACCTTCGGCGGATGAGGCATTAGAAGCTGTTTTGGGTGCGGCGCGCTTCTGGAGCGAGGCCGCCAGCCTAGTTGACGACCGCAAGGGTCGAAGCAGGAGGGGACAGGTTCTAAACCGGATTGGAGCTTAACGCTACGAGGCGTCAGGCCGGAACGGCTTGCGAGCCGAGCGCGGAAGATGACGCAGGCAGCATTATAAAGAGATTTGCTGCGCTGCGCCACTGATTTGATTGCCTATTGCGGCAGGGCGCGATTCGGTCAGGAAGCCGTGCCGTTCTTCAGCGATTCGACGAGTTCGATGTACTGCTGCTTCGCCGCATCCTGCGACGTGCCCTTCAGCGCATCCCAGGCGTCGTACTTGTATTTGCCGACGATGTCGGTGAAGCCCGGCTTGTCGCCATGGGCGTCGCCGTCGGTCGCCTGCTTGAAGAGCGCGTACAGGCGCAGCAGGGTCAGGTTGCCCGGACGCTCCGTCAGTTGCTTGACGTCGATCTGGGCCTGGTCGAATTGGGCGGTGAGGTCGCTCATCGGGTGTCTCCGTAAGGGTTTCAGGTCGGGCGATCTTAACAAGCTGACCGCCGCGCGGGGTCGAGCGATCCTTCCAAACCGCCGCCCGGTGCGGCGCGCACGCACGGATCGGGCCAGATCGCCCGTGGGAGCAGGGCGCCGCATTACAATGTCGCCCATGACGCAAACAGTGCTCCTCGCCATCGATACGTCGACCGAATACTGCTCGGTCGCGCTGCTGCGCTCGGCCCATGCCGATGACGCCGTTTCCACCCCGCAAACCTGGGTCCGCCACGAGCTGACGGGCGCCGTGTCGAGCACGCGCGTGCTGCCGGCCATCCAGGCGCTTTTCGCCGAATCGGGGCTGACGCTCGCCGATTGCGACGCGATCGCGTTCGGCGCGGGCCCCGGCTCGTTCACGGGCCTGCGCACCGCGACGGGTATCACCCAGGGTCTCGCGTTCGGGCGCGGGCTGCCGGTCGTGCCGATCGGCACGCTGCTCGCGTGCGCCGAGCACGCGCGGCTGCGCGCGCCTGGCACGACCCGCGTGCTGGCCGCGCTGGACGCGCGGATGGACGAAGCCTACTGGGCGGATTTCGCGTGGGACGACAGCACCGGCGACTGGCGTACGCTGCATCCGGCCTCGCTCGACGCGCCGGGCGCCGTCGGCGTGCCCGATGTGCCGTTCACGCTCGCGGGCAATGCGGCTGCCGCGTTCGGCGCGCAATTGCCGGCTGCGGCGCGCGCGGCCGTGATCGACGGCGACGCCATGCCGCACGCGCTGGCGGTCGCCCATGCCGCGCTGCGTGCGTTCCGCGCCGGCCGCGCGGTGCCGGCCGATCAGGCCGCGCCGGAGTACGTGCGCGACAAGGTCGCGCAGACCACCGCCGAGCGCGTCGCGGCGCGGGCCGCGCAGGCGGGCGGAGCGAAGGGATGACGGGCGTACTGCTGAGCGACCGCTATCTGGCGCCGATGACGGATGCCGATCTCGACGAGGTCGTCGCGATCGAGCACGTCGCGTACGAATTCCCGTGGAGCCGCGGCAACTTCGAGGATTCGTTGCGCAACGGCTATCTGGGCGTGTGCCTGCGGCACGTGACGGGTTCGCTGATCGGCTATTGCGTGCTGATGCCCGTGGTCGACGAGATGCACCTGCTGAATCTGTGCGTCGCGCCGGCCGCGCAGTGCGCGGGCGCGGGCCTGGCGCTGCTGCGCGAGGCCGTGCGCATTTCGCGCGCGGAAGGGCTCGACGGCGTGCTGCTCGAGGTGCGGCCGTCCAATCCGCGCGCGATCCATCTGTACGAGCGTTTCGGCTTCGTGACGATCGGCCGGCGCAAGAATTATTACCCGGCGAAGCATCGCAGCCGGGAGGACGCGATCGTGATGCGTCTGACGCTGAACAAGGACGAAGGGGACGCGCATGGCATGGGCTGAAGCGGCGCTCGAGGAAATGGGCCTCGCGCAGATCTGGGTGCGGCGCGGGCAAGGCGCGGGTGAAGGCACGGACGAGGGCGCGGCAGCCGAAGCGCACGCCGCCGCGCAAACCGGCGCGGTGGACGCCGCACCGGCCGCCGCGACCGGGCGACCTGCGCGGACTGCGCGTCCGCCGGTGCAGGACGACGCATCGCCGGCAGTGGCGCGGAGCGCCGATGCGTCGCCGGCTCGCACGCCGGCCGCCGCCCCGTCGCGGCGCGTCGAC
Organism: Burkholderia sp. HI4860; assembly: GCF_002223045.2. NCBI lineage: Bacteria > Pseudomonadati > Pseudomonadota > Betaproteobacteria > Burkholderiales > Burkholderiaceae > Burkholderia > Burkholderia sp. HI4860. The sequence continues at coordinate 3,243,445 of NZ_NKFO02000003.1, forward strand.
GGCGGCGAACGCGCGCCCGTACCGGTGACGCCGGTCGCGTCGGCCAACACGATGCCGCCGCTGGACGACATGCCGCCTGCCGGACCCGACGATTTCGCGTGGTTCGACGCGGCGCCGCCGGGCGATCCCGTGCCGATGGCCGAATCGCGTTCCGTCGGTACGCCGGTTGCCGCGCTCGACTGGGATGCGCTGGCCGCGCGCGTGGCCAACTGCACGCTGTGCGGTTTGTGCGAGAAGCGGACCAACACCGTGTTCGGCGTCGGCGACCGCGAAGCGGACTGGATGCTGATCGGCGAAGCGCCGGGCGAGAACGAGGACAAGCAGGGCGAGCCGTTCGTCGGCCAGGCCGGCAAGCTGCTCGACAACATGCTGCATTCGCTGTCGCTCAAGCGCGGCGACAACGTGTATATCGCGAACGTGATCAAGTGCCGGCCGCCCGGCAACCGTAATCCGGAGCCGGACGAGGTCGCGAGCTGCGAGCCTTATCTGCAGCGCCAGGTCGCGCTCGTGAAGCCGAAGCTGATCGTCGCGCTCGGCCGCTTCGCCGCGCAGACGCTGCTGAAGACGGACGCGAGCATTGCGTCGCTACGCGGCCGCGTGCATGCGTACGAAGGCGTGCCGGTGATCGTGACCTACCATCCGGCGTACCTGTTGCGCAGCCTGCAGGACAAGTCGAAGGCGTGGGCCGACCTGTGCCTCGCGCGCGACACGTTCCGGCGCGCAGAAGGCGGCGACGCGAACGGGCCGGCCGGGCAATGACGACCGGCGCGGCGTGTGCATTCGTCGATACGCTGCATGACGTCGCGGTTCGGGATCTGGGCTGGCTGCTGGCCAGCCCGAGCCTGCTCACCGCGGTGCCGGACGCGCCGCTGGCGCGTCCGTGGCTGGATGCGGTGGGACAGTCGGCCGTCGAAGCATGGCTCGCCGCGCTCGATGCGCAGCCCGAGCCGCTGCATCGCGCGCTCGACGGATTCCGGCCCACCCGGCTCGGCCGTTACGCCGAATGCCTGCTCGAGTATTTCCTGACGCACGGGCCGTCGCTGCGGCTCGTCGCGGCCAACCTGCCGCTGCGCAGCAACGGCAAGACGCTCGGCGAAGTCGATTTCCTCGTCGACGCGCCGGACGGGCGGCGCCTGCACTGGGAGCTAGCGGTGAAGTGCTATCTGTGCGCGCCGGTGCAAGCCGGTGCGTCGCTTGCCGATTTCGTCGGCCCGAACCTCGTCGACCGGTTCGACCGCAAGCGCCGCCGGTTGCTCGAGCACCAGCTGCGGCTCGGCGATCGCGACGGGTTTGCGCGCCTCGGCTACGGCGCGCCGTCCGATGCGCAGATGTTCATCAAGGGCTGGTTGTTCTATCCGCACGGCGCGCCGCTGCCGCCGGTGTCCGTGGAAATCGCGCCGGATCACCCGCACGGTTTCTGGCTCACCCACGCGCAGTGGCCGGCCTGGGCGGCCGAGCAGGGTGCTGACGTTGCATGGAGCGTGTTGCCGCGGCTTGCGTGGCTGGCGCCGCGACGGGCTGCCGCCGGTAGCGGATTCGAACCCGACATGCTGGCGGCCACGCTGGAATTGCCGCCGGTGTTGACGACGCGCGAGGCGCCCGCGCTGATCGGCATCCATGAAAAGGGTAGTGACGGCACGTGGCGCGAGACGGCGCGCGGCTTCGTCGTGCCGGACGACTGGCCGGTGCGCGCCCAGGCGTTCGCGGCGCAGGATCACTGACGCCGCGTCAGCAGGCGCTCACCACCAGCGATGGAAGTGATGGACGGGGCCGACGCCGTGACCGACGTCGAGGTGGCCGCTCGCGGCGATCGCGCCGGTCAGGTAGGTCTTGGCTTCGCGCACCGCGCTTTCGAGGTCGGGCTGCTGCGGCAGCAGCGCCGCGATCGCCGACGACAACGTACAACCCGTGCCGTGCGTATTGCTGACCGGCACGCGTGCGCCGTCGAGCCGCACGGTGCAGGTCGCTTCGACGAGCCAGTCGGGGCTCGCGGACGCGTCCGGCAGGTGGCCGCCCTTCATCAGCACGGCGCGCGCCCCCGTCTGTAACAGTGCCTGACCTTGCCGGACCATGTCGTCTTCCGTGGTTGCGGGCGCATCGTTCAGCAGCGCGGCTGCTTCGGGCAGATTCGGCGTCACGACCGTCGCGAGCGGCAGCAGCGCATCGCGCAACGCGTCGACGGCATCGGGTGCGAGCAGCGCGTGCGCGCTCTTCGAGATCATCACCGTGTCGAGCACGACGAAGCGCGGCGTGTAGCGCCGCAGCGCGTCGGCCACCGCGTGCACGATCGCCGCGTTCGCGAGCATCCCGATCTTGACCGCATCGATGCGGATGTCGCCGAACACCGCGTCGAGTTGCGCGGTCACGAACGCCGCGTCCGGCGCATGCACGCCCGTCACGCCGCGCGTGTTCTGCGCGGTCAGCGCGGTGATCACGCTCGCGCCATACGCGCCGAGCGCGGAAAAGGTCTTCAGGTCGGCCTGGATGCCGGCGCCGCCGCCCGAATCGGAGCCGGCGATCGTCAGGAGGTTGGGTATCGGGTGCGTCATGAGGGCAACGCGCCGGTTCGAGGACCGGCGCCGGCAGACGGAAACGGGAAGTGTAGCGTCAGTGCCGCGATTCGCCGATCAGCGCGACCGAGTCGAACTGGCGCTGGTTCGCCTGGTGACGGCGCATCACGAGCCACATCGTCAGGCAGACGAACGTGCCGAACAGCACGATCACGACGCCGACCGGCACGTCGAGCCACACGAGCACCGCGTACAGGCACAGCATCACGAGCACCGACAGGTTCTCGTTGAAGTTCTGCACCGCGATCGAGTGGCCGGCCGACAGCAGCACGTGGCCGCGATGCTGCAGCAGCGCGTTCATCGGAACGACGAAGTAGCCGGACAACGCGCCGACGCACATTAGGAAGATGTACGCGATGATCAGGTACACGGGCATGCGCAGGTGGCCGAAGTGCACGGCCCAGTGCGACGGGAACAGGTCGCGCGTGTAGAACGCCATCAGCATCACCGCGATGCCCATGATGATGCCGACGGGCAGCACGGTCAGCGACTTCTTCAACGGGATTCGGGCGGCGGCGGCGATTGCGCCGGCCGCGACGCCGACGGCGACCACGGCCTGCAGGATCGCGCCTTCCGACAGCGACATGCCGAGCGACACTTCAGCCCACTTCAGCACGATGAACTGCAGCGTCGCGCCCGCGCCCCAGAACAGCGTCGTGACCGCCAGCGAGATCTGGCCGAGCTTGTCGCGCCACAGCACCATGAAGCAGTCGGCGAAATCCGTGAGAAGCTTGACCGGGCCGCGTTCCTGCTTCGGGTAGCGGGCGCCCGTATCGGGGATGCGCAGGTTGAACAGCGCGGCGATCACGTAGATCGCCATGATGATCGCCATCGCCGCTTCGGCGGGCGTGCCGATCCAGGCCGGCGTGTGCGCGATCACGTGCGATGCGATGTGCGGGCTGATCAGCGCCCCGCCCAGCACGGTGCCGAGGATGATCGAGCTGACGGTCGTGCCTTCGATCCAGCCGTTCGCGGCGACCAGCCGGTCGGCCGGCAGCAGCTCGGTGAGGATGCCGTATTTCGCGGGCGAGTAGGCCGCCGCGCCGAACCCGACGATCCCGTATGCAATCAACGGATGGGCGCCGAACAGCATGATCATGCAGCCGACGACCTTGATCGAGTTGGTGATGAACATCACGCGGCCCTTCGGGCGCGAATCCGCGAAGGCGCCGACATAGGCCGCCAGCACCACATAGGACAACACGAAGAACAGCTTCAACAGCGGTGTCATCCAGTTGGGGGCGTGGAGGTCTTTCAGCAGGGCGATGGCGGCGATGAGGAGCGCATTGTCGGCCAACGACGAGAAAAACTGCGCGGCCATGATGGTGTAAAAACCTTTTTTCATCTGATGCGATGCTTTCGTCGCTGCGGCAGGGCCGCGTAGGCCGCCTGGTATGCGATCGGCTTATTCCGTTCGAAATGGGTTGTGCGCACGGCTTTATAACATGAAAATACGCCAATTCGGACTAGCAAGATTCCCCGATCGTTCCGCAAATTGTCGGCTTCAGTGCTCAAAAGGCGCGGTAAGCTGATGATTCGCAAGCGTCTTTACGTAAATTTCCCATGCCGCGCCCGATCTCCGCCACCATCCATACCGCCGCTCTCGCGAACAATCTCTCCGTCGTCCGCCGCTTTGCCGGCCCGTCCAAGGTCTGGGCGGTCGTCAAGGCCAACGCGTACGGTCACGGGCTCGCGCGCGTGTTTCCCGGCCTGCGCGGTACCGACGGCTTCGGCCTGCTCGACCTCGACGAGGCCGTCAAGCTGCGTGAGCTCGGCTGGGCCGGCCCGATCCTGCTGCTCGAAGGGTTCTTCCGCTCGACCGACATCGACGTGATCGACCGCTACAGCCTGACGACGACCGTCCACAACGACGAGCAGATGCGGATGCTGGAAACGGCGCGGCTGTCGAAGCCCGTCAACGTGCAGCTCAAGATGAACAGCGGGATGAACCGGCTCGGCTACGTGCCGGAAAAATACCGCGCCGCATGGGAGCGCGCCCGCGCGTGCCCCGGCATCGGCCAGATCACGTTGATGACCCATTTTTCGGATGCGGACAACGAGCGCGGCGTCGCCGAGCAGCTCGCGACGTTCGAGCGCGGCGCGCAAAGCATTGCCGGCGCGCGCAGCCTCGCGAACTCCGCGGCCGTGTTGTGGCACCCCGATACCCACTTCGACTGGGTGCGCCCGGGGATCGTGCTGTATGGCGCGTCGCCGTCCGGGCTGTCGTCCGACATCGCCGATACCGGGCTGAAGCCCGCGATGACGCTCGCGTCCGAGCTGATCGCGGTGCAGACCATCGGGAAGGGCCAGGCGATCGGTTACGGCTCGACGTTCTCCGCGCAGGCGCCGATGCGGATCGGCGTGGTCGCGTGCGGTTACGCGGACGGCTATCCGCGGGTCGCGCCCGAAGGCACGCCCGTGATCGTCGACGGCATCCGCACGCGGATCGTCGGTCGCGTATCGATGGACATGATCACCGTCGACCTGACCCCGTGCCCGCAGGCCGGCGTCGGCGCGCGCGTCGAGCTGTGGGGCAACGCGCTGCCGATCGACGACGTCGCCCGCCATTGCGGCACGATCGGCTACGAGCTGATGTGCGCAGTTGCCGGCCGCGTGCCCGTGCGAGCGGAATAAGGGCGTTGCGCGTGGCCAAACAGAAAACCGTATACGTCTGCAGCGAGTGCGGCGGACAGACCCCGAAGTGGCAGGGGCAATGCCCGTCGTGCCAGGCCTGGAACACGCTGGTTGAATCGGCCGCCGAATCGCCGTCGGCCCACCGATTCCAGTCGCTTGCGAAGCGGGCGCCCGTCCAGCGTCTCGTCGACATCGAAGCGGCCGACGTGCCGCGCTTCTCGACCGGCATCGGCGAATTCGATCGCGTGCTCGGCGGCGGGCTGGTTCCGGGCGGCGTCGTGCTGATCGGCGGCGATCCGGGCATCGGCAAGTCGACGCTGCTGCTGCAGTCGCTCGCGGACATCGCGAGCGAGCGGCGCGCGCTCTATATCAGCGGCGAGGAGTCGGCCGCGCAGATCGCGTTGCGCGCGCAACGGCTTGCGCTGCTCGACGGCGGTGCGCCGGCGGATGAGCTGAAGCTGCTCGCCGAGATCCAGCTCGAGAAGATCCAGGCCGCGATCGACACGGAACGGCCGGACGTGGCCGTGATCGACTCGATCCAGACCGTCTATTCGGAAGCGCTCACCTCGGCGCCGGGCTCGGTCGCGCAGGTGCGCGAGTGCGCGGCGCAGCTCACGCGTATCGCGAAGCAGTCGGGCACCGCGATCATCATGGTCGGGCACGTGACCAAGGAAGGCAACCTGGCCGGCCCGCGCGTGCTCGAGCACATCGTCGACACGGTGCTGTACTTCGAAGGCGACACGCATTCGTCGTTCCGGCTCGTGCGCGCGTTCAAGAACCGCTTCGGCGCGGTCAACGAGCTCGGCGTGTTCGCGATGACCGAGCGCGGGCTGCGCGGCGTCGCGAATCCGTCCGCGCTGTTCCTGTCGCAGCACGAGCAGATCGTGCCCGGCTCGTGCGTGCTCGTCACGCAGGAAGGCACGCGCCCGCTGCTCGTCGAAATCCAGGCGCTCGTCGATACGGCGCACGTGCCGAACCCGCGCCGGCTCGCGGTGGGCCTCGAGCAGAACCGGCTCGCGATGCTGCTCGCGGTGCTGCACCGGCACGCGGGCATCGCGGCCTTCGACCAGGACGTGTTCCTCAATGCCGTGGGCGGCGTGAAGATCACCGAGCCGGCCGCCGACCTCGCTGTGCTGCTGGCGATCCATTCGTCGATGCGCAACAAGGCGCTGCCGAAGGGGCTGATCGTGTTCGGCGAAGTCGGGCTGGCGGGCGAGATCCGGCCGTCCCCGCGCGGGCAGGAGCGGCTGCGCGAGGCGGCGAAGCTCGGTTTTACGTCCGCGCTGATTCCGAAGGCGAATGCGCCGAAGCAGCCGATCGAAGGGTTGAACGTGATGGCCGTCGATCGGCTCGAACAGGCGATCGATCGCGTGCGCGATCTCGAGTGACCGGCCCGGCAGCCGCCCGGGCCATGCGTGCGGGCGATCTGTCACGTAATTCGCTGTAAAGAAGATGTAGGGTTATGTAACCCGACGGACATCGCTTTTCCCTATCCTTTGCCGGATTGTCGAACCGCGCAATGCGAAGGGATCCTATGTTGAAATCGTATGGGGAAGCGCCGAGCGGACGCCTTTACAACCTGCGTGGCTGCCGCGTGTCCGAGCCGATTCGCCAGCCCTGGGGCGGCGGATGCCGGATCGTCGAATGGATCGACGACGAGGGGCGCCTGGCGCGCAAGGTCGTGTCCGAGGACGTGACGGAAGCGGAAGTCGCCGCGGCGATCCGGCGGCCGACCGAAGGGCGCCGGCACCTGATGGGCGACGACGAGCAGATGCCGCGCGACACGTTGCCGCGACGCTGAGCCGGCAACTCGGCGAATCGGGTGATTGCGGTAATGAATGAACAGGCCGGGCCGGCGCGCCCGGCCTTGTCGTATCTGGGCCCGCCGAGGGCCGGATGGTCTGTCGAGGTGCTGCGATGCCGAGGGGGCGGGGCGCGGTGCGGCGCCAGCCGGCACGCCGGGCTGGCCGGCGCATCGGCCGGCCGTGCCGCGACGGCGGTCAGCCGATCTGCTCGAGTTCTTCCTGTGCGGCGAGCCACTCGGCCTCGACCGTTTCCAGACGCGTGTTGACGTCCCCGAGCTTGCGGATCGCGTCGGTCAGTTCCGTCTTGCGCTCGGCCTCGTAGCTCGCCGGGTCGGCGACGAATGCGTCGAGGCGCGCCTTCTCCGCGTGCAATGTCTCCATTTCCTTTTCGAGCTTCGTGATGCGCGTCTGCAGCGGCTTCTTCAGCACCGACAGGCGCTGCCGCTCCTCGGCAGCCTGACGCTTCTGGTCCTTGCGGTTGGCCGCGGCACCTGCACCCGAAGAAGCCGCGCTGTCGGCCTTCGCGGCCGCGCGCTGCTCGGCCGCGTGCTGCAGCAGCCAGTCGCGGTAGTCGTCGAGGTCGCCGTCGAACGGCTGCAGCCGGTGCTTCGCCACCAGCATGAACTGGTCGGTCGTCGCGCGCAGCAGGTGGCGGTCGTGCGAGACGAGGATCAGCGTGCCTTCGAACTGCGCGAGCGCCATCGTCAGCGCATGGCGCGTTTCGAGGTCGAGGTGGTTGGTCGGTTCGTCGAGCAGCAGCAGGTTCGGCTTCTGCCAGATGATCAGCGCGAGCGCGAGGCGTGCCTTTTCACCGCCCGAAAACGGCCCGACCGGGGTGGTCGCCATGTCGCCCGAGAAGTTGAAGCCGCCGAGGAAGTCGCGCAGCTCCTGCTCGCGCGTGTCGGGCGCGAGCCGCGCCAGATGCGCGAGCGGCGAATCGTCCTCGCGCAGCGTTTCGAGCTGGTGCTGCGCGAAATAGCCGATCGTCAGCCCCTTGCCGTCGCGGACATGCCCCGACAGCGGCGCGAGCGTGCCGGCCAGCGTCTTGATCAGCGTCGACTTGCCCTGGCCGTTTGCGCCGAGCAGGCCGATACGCTGGCCGTTCTGGATCGACAGCGCGACGCGCTCGACGATCGGGATTTCCGCTCCGCCGTCGGCGTGGTAGCCGCAGCGGACGTCTTCCATCACCATCATCGGGTTCGGCGCGGCATCGGGCGTGCGGAATTCGAACGTGAACGGCGACGCGATGTGCGCAGGCGCGATCAGCTCCATCTTCTCGAGCGCCTTCATCCGGCTCTGCGCCTGCTTGGCCTTGGTCGCCTTGGCCTTGAAGCGGTCGACGAAGCTCTGCAGGTGCTCGATCGTCTTCTGCTGCTTTTCGTACGCGCTTTGCTGCAGCGCCAGTTGCTGCGCGCGCAGCACTTCGAACTGCGAGTAGTTGCCGCCGTAGCGCTTCACCTGGCGGTTTTCCAGATGCAGCGTGACATTGCAGATCGAATCGAGGAATTCGCGGTCGTGCGAAATCACGACGAGCGTGCCGGGGTAGCGGTGCAGCCAGTCTTCGAGCCAGACGATCGCGTCGAGGTCGAGGTGGTTCGTCGGTTCGTCGAGCAGCAGCAGGTCGGAACGGCACATCAGCGCCTGCGCGAGGTTCAGGCGCATGCGCCAGCCGCCGGAGAAGCTGGCGACGGATTCGCGCGTCTGCGCGAGCGTGAAGCCGAGGCCGAGCAGCAGCGCCTCGGCGCGGGCGGGCGCGGTATAGCCGTCGGCGTCGGCAAACGCCGCGTGCGCGTCGGCTTCGGCGGCGCCGTCATGCGCGGCGGACGCGGCGGCGATGCGCGCCTCGATCTCGCGCAGCGCGGCGTCGCCGTCGAGCGTGTAGTCGAGCGCCGAGCGGTCGACCGCGGGCGTTTCCTGCGACACATGGGCGATCCGCCACGACGGCGGCATCGAGAAATCGCCGCCGTCCGAGTGCAGCTCGCCGCGCAGGACCGAGAAAAGGGTCGACTTGCCGGCGCCGTTCGCGCCGATCAGGCCGGCTTTCTCGCCGGGATTGAGCACGAAGGAGGTCGACTCGAACAGCGGCTTGGTGCCGCGCGCAAGGCTGAACTGATTGAAACGGATCACGGCGGAAATGACTGGCCAAAACCGCTATTCTAGACTGCGCGCCGCTCGCGCCGGGCATTGGCCGTTCGGCGGATGCCGCAACGGGGCAATTTCGCCTAGACTCCACGTCGATCCGGTTTCGTAAAAGGAGTGCCCGATGTCCACCCTGTATTCGTTCAGCGCAGAGACGCTTGCCGGCGCGCCGGTCTCGCTCGACGCGTATCGCGGCAAGGTGCTGCTGATCGTCAACACCGCGAGCGAGTGCGGTTTCACGCCGCAGTACGCGGGCCTGCAGAAGCTGTACGACCAGTACGCGGCGCGCGGCTTCTATGTGCTCGGCTTCCCGTGCAACCAGTTCGGCAAGCAGGAGCCCGGCGACGCCACGCAGATCGGTGCGTTCTGCGAGCGCAATTACGGCGTCACGTTCCCGATGTTCGCGAAGATCGACGTGAAGGGCGACCATGCGCATCCGCTGTACCGCTACCTGACCGACGAGGCGCCCGGCATTCTCGGTCTCAAGGCGATCAAGTGGAATTTCACGAAGTTCCTGGTCGATCGCGAAGGGCGCATTGTCAAGCGCTACGCGCCGTCGACCAAGCCGGACGAAATCGCCGCGGATATCGACAAGCTGCTGTGACGGCTGCCGGCGGCGTTCGCGGCGCCGGTGCGGATCGCACGGGCGCTGCCGCCGCCCCGGCCGCTAGAGGATCGGGGCGAACAGCCGCGCGACGTGCATCGCGATGCGCCGCCAGGCGGGCGATTGGCGGTATTCGCTCGCATCGACCTCGTACGCCTGCGCGAAATCGGCATCGAGCATCGTCTCGACTTCGTCGGCGAACGTGCGATCGACGGTCAGCACCATGATCTCGAAATTGAGGCGGAACGAGCGGTTGTCGAGGTTCGCGCTGCCGATCGCCGCCGCGATGCGGTCGATCAGCACGACCTTCTGGTGCAGGAAGCCGGGCCGGTAGCGGAACACCTTGACGCCCGCATCGACCAGGTCGCGCGCGTACAGCTTCGACGCCTCGAACACCACGTAATGATCGCGCCGGCTCGGGATCAGGATGCGCACGTCGACGCCGCGCATCACGGCGAGCTTCAGCGCGGCGATCACGGCTTCGTCGGGGACGAGGTACGGCGTGGTGATCCAGACCCGCTCGCGCGCGGCATTGATCGCCTCGACGAAGAACAGCGAGCCCGTCTCCTGCTTGTCGGCCGGCCCCATCGGCACCGCGAGGCAATGCATGTTGTCGCCGGGCTGCGCGGGCGGGGGCAACGCGAGCGGCGGCAGCTTCTGCGTTGCCCAGTGCCAGTCTTCGGCGAACACGTACTGGATGCTCGCGACCACCGGGCCGCGAATCTCGATGTGCGTGTCGCGCCACGGCGACAGGCGCGGCTTCGCGCCGAGATACTCGACGCCGACGTTGTGGCCGCCGACGAACGCGCAATTGCCGTCGACGACGACGATCTTGCGGTGGTTGCGGAAGTTGAGCTGGAAACGGTTAACGAACTTCCGGTTGGTCGCGAACGGGTGAACCTCGACGCCGCCCCGGCGCAACGTGTCGACGTAGCTGTGCGGCAGGTCGAAGCTGCCGATGCTGTCGTACAGCAGGCAGCAGCGCACGCCGGCCGCCGCGCGCGCGAGCAGCGAGTCGCGCAGCATCCGGCCGAGCGCATCGTCGCGCACGATGAAGAACTGCACCACCACGTAGTCGCGCGCCGCGTCGATGGCTGCCAGGATCGCCGAGAACGTCGCGTCGCCGTTCACGAGCGTGCGCACCGAATTGCCGCCGAGGAACGGCATGCCGCCGAGCCGCGTGAGCGCGAGCACCGCGGCCTGGCCGATTGCGTCGGCGGCCGGCCCGTCGGTCGCGTCGGTGCTGAGCCAGGGCGAGCGCGGTGTGTGCATGCGCAACATTTCCAGCTCGTGGCGCCGGGCGTCCACGTAGCCGGAGAATTTGCTCCGGCCGAGGAACAGGTACGGAATGAGCGTCAGGTAGGGCATGGCCGCGAGCGAGACGGCCCACGCGATCGCGCCTTGCGACGTGCGCGTATTCATGATCGCGTGGAACGCCGCGACGATCCCGAGCACGTGGATGGTCAGGATCAGGGTGCCGAGATGTAGCCAGTCGAGGGTCATGGGCGCGTGTCGGACTCCTGAGGTCGCGCGGCCGGGCGGCCGCCTACGCGCATCTTACCCAACCGTGCGGCGCAACGGTGCACCGCACGGTGGGCGAGCCGGGAAGGCTCAGGCCTTGCGGGGCAGGTCCGACGCCTGGATCAGGAACACGGCGTCGTCGCCGGCGCTGGTGGGCAGCCACGTGAGCTCGAGGCCGCCGAACGCGGCTTCGACGTGCTCGCGCTCGTTGCCGATCTCGACGACGAGCACGCCGTCGTCGTGCAGCCAGCGATGGGCCTCGGCGACGATACGTCGCACGATGTCCATCCCGTCATCGCCACCGGCGAGCGCCATCTCCGGCTCGTGCCGGTACTCGGGCGGCAGCGCGGCCATCGACGACGCGTTCACGTACGGCGGGTTCGTCAGGATCACGTCATAGCGCGCGCCCGGGTCGGTGCGGAACGCGGGCAGCGGCGCGTAGAGGTCGCCGTGGTGCAGCGTGACGCGGTCTTCGAGGCCGTAGTCGCGCACGTTGATCTCGGCGACTTCGAGCGCCTTGTCGGACAGGTCGACCGCGTCGATCTCGGCGTTCGGGAACGCGCTCGCCGCAAGGATCGCGAGGCAGCCGGAGCCCGTGCACAGCTCGAGCACCGCGCCGACCTGTTCGGGGTCGGCGACGTACGGCTGCAGCCCGTCGTCGAGCAGTTCGCCGATGAACGAGCGCGGCACGATCACGCGTTCGTCGACGTAGAAGCGGTGGCCGTGCATCCACGCTTCATGCGTGAGGTACGCGGCCGGCACGCGGTCGGTCGCGCGCCGTTCGATCACCGCGAGCACGGCCGCGATTTCGTCGGGCAGCAGTCGCGCGTCGAGGAACGGCTCGAGCGTGTCGAGCGGCAGGTCGAGTGTGCGCAGCACGAGGTAGGCCGCTTCGTCGTACGCATTGTCGGAGCCGTGGCCGAATGCGAGTTTCGCCTTCGAGAAGCGCGTGACCGCGTAGCGCAGCAGGTCGCGAACAGTGGCAAAAGGTGTCGTCATGCGAGGCTCCATCAGGCGATCAGTTGTTCGAGCACGCGGCGGTACACGTTCTTCAGCGGGTCGACGAAGCGCACTTCGATGTGCTCGTCGATCTTGTGGATGCTGCCGTTCGGCGGGCCGAACTCGATCACCTGCGGGCAGATGCGCGCGATGAAACGGCCGTCCGACGTGCCGCCCGTGGTGGACAGCTCGGTCGTGATGCCGGTCTCGGTGCGGATCGCGTTTTCCAGCGCGCCCGACAGCTCGCCGCGCGGGGTGAGGAACGGCAGGCCGCTCACCGACCACTTCAGCGTGTATTCGAGGCCATGCTTGTCGAGGATCGCGTGCACGCGTGCCTGCAGGCCTTCGACCGTGCTGGCGGTCGAGAAGCGGAAGTTGAACAGCAGGTCGGCGTGGCCGGGAATCACGTTGGTCGCGCCGGTGCCGGCATGCAGGTTCGACACCTGCCAGGTGGTCGGCGGGAAGTATTCGTTGCCTTCGTCCCACTGCTCGGCGGCGAGCTCGGCGAGCGCCGGCGCGAGCAGGTGGATCGGGTTCTTCGCGAGGTGCGGATACGCGATGTGGCCCTGCACGCCCTTGACGACGAGTTCGCCCGACATCGAGCCGCGGCGGCCGTTCTTCACGACGTCGCCGAGCTCGGTGGTCGACGTCGGCTCGCCGACGATGCAGTAGTCCATGCGTTCGCCGCGCGCTTCGAGCAGCTCGACGACCTTCACGGTGCCGTCGGTAGCGGGGCCTTCCTCGTCGCTCGTGATCAGGAACGCGATCGCGCCGCGGTGGCCGGGATGCGCTGCGACGAATTCCTCGGACGCGACGACGAACGCCGCGAGCGACGTCTTCATGTCGGCCGCGCCGCGGCCGTACAGCTTGCCGTCACGATGGGCGGGGATGAACGGCGGCGAGCTCCATTGCTCGAGCGGGCCGGTCGGCACGACGTCGGTGTGGCCCGCGAACGCGAGCAGCTTGCCGTCGCGGCCGTCGGTGCCGCGCTTGACGGCCCACAGGTTGGTCACGCCGTGCGACGCGATGGTTTCGCATTCGAAGCCGAGCGCGGCGAGGCGCTCGGTCATGATCTGCTGGCAATGCTGGTCGTCGGGCGTCACGGATGCGCGGGCGATCAGCTGTTCGGTAAGGGCTAGGGTGGCGGACATGGTTCGGACCACTTTCGATAAAAAATGCCGGCGCGGTGGCCGGCAGCGACAAGACGTCGGGCTGCGCCGACAGGCGCAGCGCGGGCGGCCCTATGCGGCAAACAGCGCCGCGTATTGATCGGCCACGAAGCCGAGCGATTTCACGCGGCCGTTGACCACCAGCACGGGGCGCTTGATGACCGACGGCTTGTGGATCATCAGCGCGACCGCGCCGGCCTTCGTTTCGGCGGCCGCCTTCATCGCGTCGTCCAGGCCGCGCCACGTCGTGCCGCGCTTGTTGACGAGCGCGTCGAGCGACACGTCCTTCAGCCAGTCCTCGACGAGCGGTGCGCTGACACCGAGCTTCTTGAAGTCGTGGAACTCGAATTCGACGCCGTGATCGTCGAGCCACACGCGGGCCTTCTTCACGGTGTCGCAGTTCGGAATGCCGTAGACGACCACGGTGTGCGGCTTTGCCATCAGTCGCCTCGCAGCAGCTCGTTCAGGCCGACCTTCGCGCGGGTCTTCGCATCGACCTTCTTGACGATCACCGCGCAGTACAGGCTGTGCGAGCCGTCCTTCGACGGCAGGTTGCCGGCGACGACGACCGAGCCGGCCGGGATGCGGCCGTAGCTGACTTCGCCCGTCTCGCGGTCGTAGATCTTCGTGCTCTGGCCGAGGTACACGCCCATCGAGATCACCGAGTTTTCCTCGACGATCACGCCTTCGACGACTTCCGAGCGCGCGCCGATGAAGCAGTTGTCCTCGATGATGACCGGGTTGGCCTGCAGCGGCTCGAGCACGCCGCCGATGCCGACGCCGCCCGACAGGTGCACGTTCTTGCCGATCTGCGCGCACGAACCGACCGTGGCCCACGTGTCGACCATCGTGCCTTCGTCGACGTACGCGCCGATGTTGGTGTACGACGGCATCAGCACGACGTTCTTCGCGATGAACGAGCCGCGGCGCGCGATCGCCGGCGGGACGACGCGGAAGCCGCCCGCGGCGAAATCTTCAGCGGTGTAGTTCGCGAACTTCGACGGCACCTTGTCGTAGAACTGCGAGTAGCCGCCGGCGGGCATCGGCGCGTTGTCCTCCAGGCGGAACGACAGCAGCACGGCCTTCTTCAGCCACTGATGCACGGTCCAGTTGCCGTCGATCTTCTCGGCCACGCGCAGCGCGCCTTTGTCGAGCTGCTCGATCGCGTGCGCGACGGCTTCGCGGACGTCGGCCGGTGCGGCCTTCGGCGACAGCTCGGCGCGGTTGTCCCAGGCGGTATCGATGATTTGCTGAAGTTGTTGCGACATGTTCGTTTTCGCAGGAGATGGATGGAATTGATCGGATGGACGATTGATTACCGCGCGAGAGAGCGGCAGAAATCGACGATGCGTTGCGCGCCCTCGACGCATTCGGGGGTGCCCGCGACGAGCGCGATCCGGATGAAATCGCGGCCCGGATTCGTGCCGTGCGCATCGCGCGCCAGGTACGAGCCGGGCAGAACCGTCACATTATAGTCGGCGTACAGGCGGCGGGCGAACTCGGTGTCCGACAGCCCGGTGCGCGACACGTTGGCCCACAGGTAGAACGCGGCGTCGGGCAGCTTCACGTCGATCACGTCGGCCAGCATCGGCGTGACGGTATTGAACTTCTGCAGGTACAGCGCGCGGTTCTCGCGCACGTGCGCCTCGTCGTTCCACGCGGCGATGCTCGCGTGCTGCCAGACCGGCGACAGCGCCGCGCCGTGGTACGTGCGGTACAGCAGGAATTTCTTCAGCAGCGCCGCGTCGCCGGCGACGAAGCCGGAGCGCATGCCCGGCACGTTCGAGCGCTTCGACAGGCTCGACAGCATCACGAGCCGCTCGAAGCCGCGGCCGAGGCGGTGCGCGGCCTCGAGGCCGCCGAGCGGCGGCGCCGCTTCGTCGAAGTAGATTTCCGAATAGCACTCGTCGGACGCGATCACGAAACCGTGGCGGTCGGACAGTGCGAACAGCTCGCGCCAGTCGTCGAGCGTCAGCACGGCGCCCGTCGGGTTGCCCGGCGAGCAAACGTACAGCAGCTGCGTGCGCGCCCAGACGGTGTCGGGCACGGACGCGTAGTCGCACGCGAAGTTGCGGGCCGGATCGCTGTTCGCGAAATAGGGTTCGGCACCGGCCAGCAGCGCCGCGCCTTCGTAAATTTGATAGAACGGATTCGGACAGAGTACGATCGCTTTCTCGCCCTGTTCGGACGGGCGGGCGTCGATCACCGTCTGCGCGAGCGAGAACAGCGCCTCGCGCGAGCCCGACACGGGCAGCACCTGCGTGGCCGGATCGATGGCCGGCAGCCCGTAGCGGCGCTCGAGCCAGTGTGCGATCGACGTGCGCAGCGCGTCCGAGCCGGCGGTGGCCGGGTACGACGCGAGACCGTCGAGCGCGGCCACCACGGCGTCGCGGATCAGCGCCGGGGTCGCGTGTTTGGGCTCGCCGATGCCGAAGCTGATCGGTTTGAGGGCGCCGGAGGGCGTCACGTCCTTGAACAGGGCGCGCAGCTTTTCGAAGGGATAGGGCTGGAGCGAGTCGAGTCGAGGGTTCACGGGCGAAGCGGCCATCGCGGCCGGTTGGAGCGAAAGAAGCGGCGGGCGCGCCGCACGGCTGCGAACGGGCGCCGATGGCGCGCGGGTCGCAACAGACGATTATAGCGTGACGGAATGCGGTCACGGCCTGCCGGAACGGCGGCCGGGCCGGTCGAATAAAGGGTATTGAACCAAATGAATAACGCGGTACGCGGCAGCCTGCCGACGCTGGCCATCCTGATCGGCGCGTCGGTATGGGGCCTGATCTGGTATCCGCTGCGGATCCTCGCGTCGCTCGGCGTGACGGGCACGCTGGCGAGTGCGCTGACGAGCCTCGTCGCCTTCCTGTTCGTGATCGTCGCGCGCCACCGCACGATCGCGACGCTGCGCTGGCACTGGGTGCTGCCCGGCATCGCGGCGACGGCCGGCGTGACGAACCTCGGGTTCGTGTGGGGGACGATCCACGGCGAAGTGCTGCGCGTGATGCTGCTGTTCTACCTGACCCCCGCATGGACCGCCATCTACGCGCACTTCCTGCTGCGCGAGCGGCTGACCTGGGCCGGCGCCGGGCTCGCGGCGCTGTCGATCGGCGGCGCGATGCTGATGCTGTGGTCGCCGACGCTCGGCCTGCCGCTGCCGGCCACCCCGGCCGAATGGGCCGGGCTTGCGGCCGGGTTGAGCTTCGCGATGAGCAACGTGCTCGTGATCAAGGCGAGCCGCGAGTTGCCGGAGATGCGCGCCGAGATGCGTACCGCGACGCTGTTCGGCGGCGCGGCCGTGTTCGGTGCGATCGCATCGCTGTTCGAGGGGATCCCGGCTGCGCCCGCGGGCGGCCACCTCGGCACGGCCGCGCTGATCATCGTCGCGATCGGCGTGACGATGGCGTCGAACAACCTGCTCGTGCAATACGGGCTGGCGCGCGTGCCGGCCAACCGTGCGTCGATCATCATGCTGTTCGAGATCGTGATCACCGCGCTGTCGGCGTGGGTGTTCGCGAGCGAGCTGCCGACCGCCCGCGAGTGGGCAGGCGGCGCGTGCATCGTGCTGGCGACGCTGCTGTCGAGCCGGGTCCATCGTGCCGCGCCGGCACCGGACAAACCCGGCGACGGTCGGGACGGCGCACGCGCGATGGTATGATGGAAGCCGTTTGCGGGGCCCAACGCTGTATGCGCGCGGCCCCGCTTTTGAATTCCGGAGCGCATCGCGCGCATGGGCCGTCGGGCCCCGCGCAGTGCGGCTCCGTCCGTTTCACACCTTCTTCACATCCGATACCGCCGTGCGTCTGAGCTCGATCAAACTCGCTGGCTTCAAATCCTTTGTCGATCCCACGCATTTCCAGGTTCCGGGCCAGCTTGTCGGCGTGGTGGGCCCGAACGGGTGCGGCAAGTCCAACATCATCGACGCCGTGCGCTGGGTGCTCGGCGAGTCGCGCGCTTCCGAGCTGCGCGGCGAATCGATGCAGGACGTGATCTTCAACGGCTCGACCGCCCGCAAGCCCGGCAGCCGGGCCAGCGTCGAACTGATCTTCGACAACTCCGACGGCCGCGCGGCCGGCCAGTGGGGCCAGTACGGCGAGATCGCCGTGAAGCGCGTGCTGACGCGCGACGGCACGTCGAGTTACTACATCAACAACCTGCCGGCGCGCCGCCGCGACATCCAGGACATCTTCCTCGGCACCGGCCTCGGCCCGCGCGCGTACGCGATCATCGGGCAGGGCATGATCGCCCGGATCATCGAGGCGAAGCCGGAAGAGCTGCGCGTGTTCCTCGAGGAAGCCGCGGGCGTGTCGAAGTACAAGGAACGCCGCCGCGAGACCGAGAACCGCCTGCACGACACGCGCGAGAACCTGACCCGCGTCGAGGACATCGTCCGCGAACTCGGCGCGAACCTCGAGAAGCTCGAGGCGCAGGCCGTCGTCGCGACCAAATACAAGGAACTCGTCGCCGACGGCGAGGAGAAGCAGCGCCTGTTGTGGCTGCTGCGCAAGAACGAGGCCGCCGGCGAGCAGCAGAAGCAGCAGCGCGCGATCGAACAGGCGCAGATCGACCTCGAGGCGCAAACGGCGAAGCTGCGCGAGGTCGAGGCGCAGCTCGAGACGCTGCGCGTCGCGCATTACTCGGCAAGCGACGCGATGCAGGGCGCGCAGGGCTCGCTCTACGAAGCGAACGCCGAGGTGAGCCGCCTCGAAGCCGAGATCAAGTTCATCGTCGAATCGCGCAATCGCGTGCAGGCGCAGATCGCCGCGCTGAATGCGCAGCGCGAGCAATGGCGTGCGCAGGCCGAGAAGGCGCAGGACGAGCTCGAAGAAGCCGAGGAAGCGCGCGCGATGGCCGACGAGAAGGCCGCGCTCGCCGAAGACAACGCCGCCGCGAAGCACGATGCGCTGCCGGCGCTCGAAGCGAAATTCCGCGATGCGCAGGCGCAGCTCAACGACGAGCGCGCGCGGATCGCGCAGACCGAACAGTCGCTGAAGCTCGAAGCCGCGCACCAGCGCAACGCCGACCAGCAGCTCCAGCAGCTGCAGCAGCGCCATGAGCGCCTGAAGAGCGAAGCGGGCGGGCTCGATGCGCCGGACGAGGCGCAGCTCGAGGAGCTGCGCATGCAGCTGGCCGAGCAGGAAGAGATCCTGGCCGAAGCGCAGGCGCGCCTCGCCGACGCGCAGGAAACCGTGCCGCGCCTCGATGGCGAACGCCGTTCCGCGCAGGAGCGCGTGCAGGCCGAAGCCGCGCAGATTCACCAGCTCGAGGCGCGTCTCGCCGCGCTGAAGCAGCTGCAGGAAAACGTTCAGACCGAAGGCAAGGTGCAGCCGTGGCTCGACAAGCACGAGCTCGGCGCGCTGCCGCGTCTGTGGAAGAAGCTGCACGTCGAAGCGGGCTGGGAAGCCGCGCTCGAGGCCGTGCTGCGCGAGCGCCTCGCCGCGCTCGAAGTGTCGAATCTCGACTGGGTGAAGGCTTTTGCCACCGACGCACCGCCCGCGAAGCTCGCGTTCTATGCGCCGCCCGCGGCCGGTGAACCGCCGGCGGCCGTGGCTGGCCTGCGTCCGGTGCTGTCGCTCGTGCGCATCGACGATGCGGGCATCCGCGCGGTGCTGAACGACTGGCTCGGCAACGTGTACGTCGCCGACGACGTCGCGCAGGCGCTCGCGACGCGCACGCAGCTGCCGGCAGGCGGCGCGTTCGTCGTCAAGGCCGGCCATATCGTCACGCGCGTCGGCGTGCAGCTGTATGCGGCCGATTCGGAGCAGGCCGGGATGCTGGCCCGCCAGCAGGAAATCGAAAACCTGACGCGCCAGGTGCGTGCGCAGGCGCTGCTCGCCGACGAGGCGCGCACGGCCGCTGTCCGCGCGGAAGCCGCGCACACGCAGGCCACGCAGGCGCTCGGCGACGTGCGCGCACAGGCCGAGCGTGCGACGCAGCGCGTGCATGCGCTGCAGATGGACGTGCTGAAGCTTGCGCAGGCGCACGAACGTTACACGCAGCGCAGCACGCAGATTCGCGAGGAACTCGAGGAAATCGGCGCGCAGATCGAAGAGCAGCGTGCAATGCGCGCGGAGTCGGAAGCGAATTTCGAGCGTTTCGACGGCGAACTGGCGGAACTGCAGGCGCGCTTCGAGGACAATCAGCTCGCATTCGAAGCGCTCGACGAATCGCTGACGCAGGCGCGTCAGGAAGCGCGTGACCTGGAGCGCGGCGCGACCGACGCGCGCTTCGCCGCACGCAATGCCGTGGCGCGGATCGACGAGCTCAAGCGCAGCATCCAGGTCGCGCACGAGCAGAGCGAGCGCGTCGCCGCGTCGCTCGAAGACGCTCGCGCCGAGCTCGAGACGATCAACGAGCAGACCGCACACACGGGCCTGCAGGACGCGCTCGAGATTCGCGCGGTGAAGGAAGAGGCGCTGCAGGCCGCGCGGATCGAACTCGACGACCTGACCGCGAAGCTGCGTGCGTCGGACGAGCAGCGCCTCGTCGCCGAGCGCTCGTTGCAGCCGCTGCGCGACCGCATCACCGAATTGCAGTTGAAGGAGCAGGCCGCGCGCCTGTCGGTCGAGCAGTTCGCCGAGCAGCTCGTGACGGCCGAGGTCGACGAGGTGGCGCTGTCCGCGAAGCTCACGCCGGATCTGAAGCCGTCGTACCTGCAGGGCGAGGTCACGCGCCTGAACAACGCGATCAACGCGCTCGGCCCGGTGAACATGGCCGCGCTCGACGAGCTGAAGGCCGCGAGCGAGCGCAAGGTGTTCCTCGACGCGCAGTCGGCCGACCTGATCGACGCGATCACGACGCTCGAGGACGCGATCCACAAGATCGACCAGGAAACCCGCACGCTGCTGCAGGGCACCTTCGACGAGGTCAACCGTCACTTCAGCGACCTGTTCCCGCGCCTGTTCGGCGGCGGCCAGGCGAAGCTGATCATGACGGGCGACGAAATTCTCGACGCCGGCGTGCAGGTGATGGCGCAGCCGCCGGGCAAGAAGAACGCGACGATCCACCTGCTGTCGGGCGGCGAGAAGGCGCTGACGGCCACCGCACTGGTGTTCGCGATGTTCCAGCTGAACCCGGCGCCGTTCTGTCTGCTCGACGAGGTCGACGCGCCGCTCGACGACGCGAACACCGAGCGTTTCGCGAATCTCGTGCGCGCGATGTCCGACAAGACGCAGTTCCTGTTCATCTCGCACAACAAGATCGCGATGGAAATGGCGCAGCAGCTGATCGGCGTGACGATGCAGGAGCAGGGCGTGTCGCGGATCGTTGCGGTGGACATGGAAACCGCCGCGGGTTTTGCCCAGAATTGACGTTTGACGAAACCGGACCGCGTTCGCGCGGCGCATGGGCGCCCGTTCGCGGTTCCGACGAACAAGAATTGCTGATGGAGCGTGCATGGACGAGTTGACACTCGGTTTGATCGGCGCGGGCGCCGTCGTGGTGGGCGGCGTCGTGGTCTACAACGCATGGCAGGGCGCGAAGGTGCGGCGCAGGATGCCGCGCCCGATGCCGGAGGAAGCGGCCGAGGCGATGAACCGCCCCGAACGCGAGGAAGAATTGCCGTTCATCGAGCCGGTGCGCCAGCCGGTGCGGCGCGAGCCCGCGGCACCGGCCCCGGCGGCCGCCACGGGCGGCGCGCAGGCCGAAGTCGCGCGCGTCGAGCCGACGTTCGGTGGCGCGGCGCCGGCCGACACGCCGGCCGATCTGCAGGCCGAGGCGACCGGCGTCGATGCACCGGCCGAGTCGGCCGAGCCGGTTGCCGGCGAAGCAGCCGCGCCGGCTGCCGCGCACGCCACGCACGCTGAACCGGCAGAGCCGGCCGAACCCGTGCTGCCGGCCGCCACGACGATCTCGTCGGCTCCGCCGGCGATCGTCGACCGCCGGATCGACTGCATCGTGCCGATCCGCCTCGGCGGGTCGCTGCCGGGCGACAAGATCCTGCCGGCCGCGCAGCGGCTGCGCCGCGCGGGCAGCAAGCCCGTGCACATCGAAGGCAAGCCGGAAGGCGGCCAGTGGGAGTTGCTGCAGAACGGCGTGCGCTACGAGGAGCTGCGCGCGGCCGCGCAGCTCGCGAACCGCAGCGGTGCGCTGAACGAGCTCGAGTTCTCCGAATTCGTGACGGGCGTCCAGCAGTTCGCCGACGCGATCGACGGCGCGCCGGAATTCCCGGACATGATGGAAACGGTCGCGATGGCGCGCGAGCTCGACGCGTTTGCCGCGCAGTGCGACGCGCAACTGTCGATCAACGTGATGTCGGACGGCGCGCCGTGGTCGGCGAACTACGTGCAGGCGGTCGCGTCGCAGGACGGGCTGCTGCTGTCGCGCGACGGCACGCGTTTCGTGAAGCTCGACGCGAAGCAGAACCCCGTGTTCATGCTGCAGTTCGGCGATACGAACTTCCTGCGCGACGACCTCACGTACAAGGGCGGCAACATGATCACGCTGGTGCTCGACGTGCCGGTCGCCGAAGAGGACATCCTGCCGTTCCGGCTGATGTGCGATTACGCAAAATCGCTGTCCGAGCGGATCGGCGCGCGGGTCGTCGACGATTCGCGGCGGCCGCTGCCGGAATCGACGCTGGTCGCGATCGATCAGCAACTGATGAAGCTGTACGCGAAGCTCGAGGAAGCCGGCATCCCGGCCGGTTCGCCGGTCACGCGCCGCCTCTTCAGCCAGTAACGCGCGCCCGGCGGGCGACGGCTTCCGGCGCCGGCGCCCGTCGCTGCAATGCACCGTGCTCGTGTGCACTGCAGCGGGCCCGCGCGGCACGCATCGCGTGCCCCCGCTGCGGCGTCAAACTGAGATAATCGGAATTCCGATTTTTCAGAACGACTCTGCCGCCAGCATGGCCCGAACCCAAGCCGAACCGCCAGCCAGCCAGCCCGACGCGCGTGCCGCGTGGCTGCGCGACCAACTCGAGCGCGCGAACTACGCCTACTACGTGCTCGACCAGCCGGATCTGCCCGACGCGGAATACGACCGGCTGTTCCGCGAACTGCAGCAGCTCGAAGCCGACCATCCCGAACTCGTGACGCCCGATTCGCCGACGCAGCGTGTCGGCGGCGAGGCGGCCGGCGGCTTCACGCCGGTCGTCCATGACGCGCCGATGCTGTCGCTGAACAACGGCTTCGCCGACGAGGACATCGTCGCATTCGACAAGCGTGTCGCCGACGCGCTCGACAAGACGACCGATCTCGCCGGCTCGGTGACGGAGCCCGTCGAGTACGCATGCGAACTGAAGTTCGACGGTCTCGCGATCTCGCTGCGCTACGAGCAGGGCGTATTCGTCCAGGCGTCGACGCGCGGCGACGGGACCACGGGCGAGGACGTGACCGAGAACGTGCGCACGATCCGCTCGATTCCGCTGAAGCTGAAGGGCAAGAACGTGCCGGCCGTGCTCGACGTGCGCGGCGAGGTGCTGATGTTCAAGCGCGATTTCGCACGCCTGAACGAACGCCAGCGCGCGGCCGAGCAGCGCGAATTCGCGAACCCGCGCAACGCGGCGGCCGGCAGCCTGCGCCAGCTCGACTCGAAGATCACCGCGCAGCGTCCGCTGTCGTTCTTCGCGTACGGGATCGGTGTGCTCGACGGGATGCCGATGCCCGATACGCACAGCGCGCTGCTCGACTGGTACGAGTCGCTCGGCCTGCCCGTGAACCGCGAGCGCGCGGTCGTGCACGGCGCCGAAGGCTTGCTCGGCTTTTTCCGCCGGGTCGGCGAGAAGCGCGAGTCGCTGCCGTACGACATCGACGGCGTCGTCTACAAGGTCAACCGGCGCGACGAGCAGGAGCGCCTCGGTTTCGTGTCGCGCGCGCCGCGCTTCGCGCTCGCGCACAAGTTCCCCGCACAGGAAGCGCTGACCAGGCTCGTCGCGATCGACGTGCAGGTCGGCCGCACCGGCGCGATCACGCCGGTCGCGCGCCTCGAGCCCGTGTTCGTCGGCGGCGCGACCGTGACGAACGCGACGCTGCACAACGAGGACGAGGTGCGCCGCAAGGACATCCGGATCGGCGATACCGTGATCGTGCGCCGCGCGGGCGACGTGATCCCCGAGGTGGTCGGCGCGCTGCTCGACCGGCGCCCGGCCGATGCCGCCGAATTCGTGATGCCGACCGAATGCCCGGTGTGCGGCTCGAAGATCGAGCGCCTGCCGGACGAGGCGATCGCGCGCTGCACGGGCGGCCTGTTCTGCCCGGCGCAGCGCAAGCAGGCGCTGTGGCACTTCGCGCAGCGCCGCGCGCTCGACATCGACGGGCTCGGCGAGAAGATCATCGACCAGCTCGTCGAGCTGAATCTCGTGCGCACGCCGGCCGACCTGTTCAATCTCGGCTTTGCGACGCTCGCCGAGCTCGACCGGTTCGCCGAGAAATCGGCGCAGAACCTGCTCGACTCGCTCGAGAAGGCGAAGCACACGACGCTCGCGCGCTTCATCTACGGGCTCGGTATCCGTCACGTCGGCGAATCGACCGCGAAGGATCTCGCGAAGCATTTCGGCTCGCTGACGCCGATCATGGACGCATCGATCGAAGAGCTGCTCGAGGTCAACGACGTCGGGCCGATCGTCGCCGAGTCGCTCCATCAGTTCTTCGCGGAAGAGCACAACCGGACCGTGATCGAGCAGTTGCGCGCGCCGGGCAAGGTGACGTGGCCGGAAGGGCCGCCCGCGCCGAAGGCGCCGCAGGGCGTGCTGGCCGGCAAGACGGTCGTGCTGACGGGCACGCTGCCGACGCTCACGCGTGATGCCGCGAAGGAAATGCTCGAAGCGGCGGGCGCGAAAGTGGCCGGTTCGGTATCGAAGAAAACGGATTACGTGGTCGCGGGCGCCGAAGCCGGCAGCAAGCTCGCGAAGGCCGAGGAACTCGGCATCCCCGTGCTGGACGAAGACGGCCTGCACCAACTCCTGGAGGGTAATACGCCATGATTCGCGAGATCCTGAAGATGGGCGATCCGCGCCTGCTCGAAGTCGCCAAGCCGGTCGAGCGGTTCGATACACCCGAACTGCACGAGATCGTCGCGGACATGTTCGAGACGATGCACCACGCGAACGGCGCCGGCCTGGCCGCGCCGCAGATCGGCATCGGGCTGCAGATCATCATCTTCGGCTTCGGCAACAACAACCGCTACCCGGACGCGCCGCCGGTGCCCGAGACCGTGCTGATCAACCCGAAGATCGAGTACCTGCCGCCGGACATGGAAGAGGGCTGGGAAGGCTGCCTGTCGGTGCCGGGCATGCGCGGCGTCGTCAGCCGCTACGCGAAGGTGCGCTACAGCGGCTTCGACCAGTACGGCGAGAAGATCGACCGCGTGGCCGACGGTTTTCACGCACGCGTCGTCCAGCACGAATACGATCACCTGATCGGCAAGCTGTATCCGATGCGGATCACCGACTTCACGCGCTTCGGCTTCACGGAAGTGCTGTTCCCGGGGCTCGATCCGGCTTCCGACGATTGATCGGCCGGCTTTGCCGGCTGCTCGCAGACAAGAAAAAGCCCGCTCGCGCGGGCTTTTTCATTGCGTGGCGCACGTGTAGGCGCCCGCGATCAGAACGTCTCGTCGGCCGACAGATAGCGCCATTGACCTTGCGGCAGCGCGCCGAGCATCACGCGGCCCATCCGGACGCGCTTCAGGCCGATCACGTCGAGGCCCACCAGCTCGCACATGCGACGGATCTGGCGCTTCTTGCCTTCGCGCAGCACGAAGCGCAACTGCTCGCCGTTCTGCCAGCTCACCATCGCGGGCTTCAGCGCGACGCCGTCGAGCTCGAGGCCGTGGCGCAGCTTCGCGAGCGATTCCGCGGGGAAGTGCTGGTCGATGTCGATGAGCCGCTCACCGAAGCGCACGCGCACGAGGTACTCCTTGTCGATGTCCGATTGCTCGCCGATCAGCTGCTTCGCGATCACGCCGTTCTGCGTCAGCACGAGCAGGCCGGTCGAATCGATGTCCAGGCGGCCGGCCGGTGCGAGGGCATGCAAGTGCTGCGGCGAGAAGCGCACCGGCGAATGGTCGCCGCTCCAGCGGTTCGCGCGCGTGATCAGCACGGCAGCGGGCTCGTAGCCGTCTTCCGCCTGGCCCGACACGTAGCCGACCGGCTTGTGCAGCAGGATCGTCACCTGCGCGGCCTGCGCGGCGCTTGCGCGTTCGTCGATCTCGATCTTCTGGTCGGCGCGGACCTTGGTGCCGAGCGTGTCGATGCGTTCGCCGTCGACGAGCACCCAACCCTTTTCGATCCATTCGTCGGCTTCGCGGCGCGAGCACATGCCGAGCTCGGACATCCGTTTCGACAGGCGCATCAGGCCCGATTCGTCACCGTAATCGACGTCGGCGGCGGCGCGCTTGACCGGTTGCGCGGTCTTGACGGCGCCGAAAGAGCGGCGCTCGCCGTCGCGTGCGGGGCGGGCCGGACGGTCGCCGAAGCTGCGCTTTGCGCCTTCGCCGGCAGGCTTGTCGCGATACGACGGGCGCTTGCCGTCGTCGGCGCCTGCGCGGCGCGGGCGGGCATCGTCATCACGGCGCGGCGGGCGATCGGACGACGTGCGACGGTCGCCGAAGCTGCGCTTTGCGCCTTCGCCGGCTGCCTTGTCGCGATAAGGCGCGCGTGTGTTCCCTTCACTGGAACCGGCTCGACGCGGCCGTGAGTCGTCATCACGGCGGGGCGGGCGATCGGACGACGTGCGGCGGTCGCCGAAGCTGCGCTTCGCGCCTTCGCTGGCTGCGTTGTCGCGATACGGTGCGCGCGCGTTGCCTTCACTGGAACCTGCGCGACGCGGACGTGCATCGTCATCGCGGCGGGGCAGGCGATCCGACGACGGGCGACGGTCACCGAAGCTGCGCTTCGCGCCTTCGCTGGCTGCGTTGTCGCGATACGGTGCGCGCGCGTTGCCTTCACTGGAACCTGCGCGACGCGGACGTGCATCGTCATCGCGGCGGGGCGGGCGATCCGACGACGGGCGACGATCGCCGAAGCTGCGCTTCGCGCCTTCACTGCCTGCGTTGTCGCGATACGGCGCGCGTGCGCCGCCTTCGCCACCCGCGCGACGCGGCCGTGCGTCGTCATCGCGGCGCGGGGGACGATCCGACGACGTGCGACGGTCGCCGAAGCTGCGTTTTGCACCTTCACCGCCTGCGCTGTCGCGATACGGCGCGCGTGCGCCGCCTTCGCCACCTGCACGACGCGGCCGCGCGTCGTCATCGCGGCGCGGCGGACGATCGGACGACGTGCGGCGGTCGCCGAAGCTGCGCTTCGCGCCTTCCCCGGCCGCGTTGTCGCGATAAGGGGCGCGCGTGCCGCGTTCCGCACCGCCGTCACGCGGCGCACGCTTGGCCGGTGCGCGATCGGCGCCCGGGCGCTCGGCGCCCGCGGCAGCGCGCGGCTTGAACGTACGTTCGCCGGCGCCGGCCGGGGACGCCTTCTTCGGGCCGGCCGGCTTGTCGCCGGCGGGAGGCGTGGCGGGACGCACCGCCTTGCGGGCGACGAGGCTGCCGGAGCGGACAGGGGCGCGGGTCGGCGACGCCGGCTTCGGATTCTTGACGGTTAATTTGGTGCGCATAAACGCTGGGATTCATTCAGACTGCGATCGCACGCAGCAATTCGGTTTCGAGCTGGATCTGCAGGCGGTTGTCGGACAGGCCGGCACCCGCGAGCAGGAAGATGTCCTCGACGCGTTCGCCGAGCGTATTGATCCGCGCCGCGTGGACGCCGATCCGATGCTCGGCGAGTACGCGCGCGATCGAATAGAGAAGGCCCGGCCGGTCGTTGGCCGACACGGACAGGATGTAGTACTGGCCGCGCTCGTCGGCCCGCAGGTCGACGCGCGGTGTGATCGGAAACGTCCGGGACAGCCTCGACAGGCGGCCCTTGGACGGCTCCGGCAGCGGTGCGGTCTCGGTGAGCCGCGACGCGAGTTGCTGCTCGACGAGATTCGCGATGTCGCGATACCGCACGTCACGTTCGGTCTGCGTGACGATGAAGTTGTCGAGCGCATAGCCGTGCCGCGTCGTGCTGACGCGTGCGTCGAGCACCGACAGCCCGTTGCGGTCGAAATACGCGCAGATGCCCGCGAACAGGTCGGGGCGATCCTTCACGTACACGAGCACCTGCAGTGCATCGCCGATCGGCGACGGCCGCGCGCGGACGATCGCGGTTTCGGCATTCACGTGCCGGTACAGCACGCGTGTCTGCCACGCGATGTCGGCCGCGTCGTGACGCAGGAAGAAGCCCACATCGAGCTGATCCCACAGCGCGCGATGCGCGTCGTCGGGCACGGTCTCGAGGCGCAGCAGCGCGAGCGCCTGCTCCTGCCGCGACTTCAGCTCCGAATGCGCGTCGGGGTTGGCTCCGCCGAGCACCGCGAGCGTGATGCGGTACAGATCCTCGAGCAGCTTGCCCTTCCACGTGTTCCATACCTTCGGGCTCGTGCCGCGGATATCGGCGACGGTCAGCAGGTACAGCGCGGTGAGGTACCGCTCGTTGCCGACGACTTCCGCGAAGCGCTTGATGACTTCCGGATCGCTCGTGTCCTGCTTCTGCGCGACCTGGCTCATCGTCAGGTGATGCTGGACGAGCCACACGATCAGCGCCGCATCGTCGCCGGCGATGCCGTGCTCGCGGCAGAAGCGCCGTGCGTCGGCCATCCCGAGCGTCGAGTGATCGCCGCCGCGGCCCTTCGCGATGTCGTGGAACAGCGCCGCGACATACAGCACCCACGGGCGCTCGAAGTTGCCGATCAGCTGGCTGCAGAACGGATATTCGTGCGCATGCTCGGCCACCGCGAAGCGGCGGATGTTGCGCAACACCATCAGGATGTGCTGGTCGACCGTGTACACGTGGTACAGGTCGTGCTGCATCTGGCCGACGATGCGGCGGAAGTTCAGCAGGTAGCGGCCGAGCACGCTCGTCTGGTTCATCAACCGGAACGCGTGCGTGATCCCTTCGGGTTGCTGAAGGATCCGCATGAACGTGTCGCGGTTCTGCGGATCGCGGCGCCACGTGTTGTTCATGATCTCGCGCGAGTTGTACAGCGCGCGCAACGTGCGGGCCGATAAGCCCTTCACGCCGCGGGTCGTCTCGTACAACAGGAACGCTTCGAGGATCGCGTCGGGGTGGCGTTCGAACACGCCGTCGTCGACGATCTCGAGCATGCCCTGCTTCTCGACGAAGCGGTCGGGCGACAGCACGCGCGTGATGCCGCTCGTCGCGGGGAACAGCTGCGCCTCGATGTTCTGGATCAGGATCGTCGCGAGCTGCGTGACGGCTTTCGCGGCCCAGTAGTAGCGGCGCATCAGCTGTTCGCTCGCGCGCTTGGCCTGCGTCGCCCGATAGCCGAAGCTTTCGGCGGCCTGCGTCTGCAGGTCGAACACGAGCATGTCCTGGCGGCGGCCGGCGATCACGTGCAGCCGCGCGCGCAGCGTTTTCAGGAAACCTTCGTTGCGACGCAGCTCGCGCGCCTCGCGATCGGTGATGAGGCCACGCGTGTCGAGTTCGCGCCAGCTGCTGCCGAAACCGGCCGCGCGCGCGATCCACAGGATCGTCTGCAGGTCGCGCAGCCCGCCGGGGCTTTCCTTCACGTTCGGCTCGAGGCTGTAAGGCGTGTCCTGGAACTTCGCGTGGCGCTGGCGCATCTCGAGCACCTTCGCGGTGAAGAACGCGCGGGCGTCGAGCGCCTCGTGGTAGCGCACCGTGAAGCGTTCGAACAGCGCGGTGCTGCCGACGATGCGGCGCGCTTCCAGCAGCGAGGTCTGCACCGTGACGTCCTGCGACGCCTCCTCGATGCACTGCGCGACCGTGCGCACGCTGCTGCCGATCTCGAGGCCGAGATCCCACGCCATGCCGATGAAGCGCTCGATGCGCGCGTCGAGGGCCGGATCGTGCGCATCGGGCAGCAGCACGAGGATGTCGACGTCGGAATAGGGCGCGAGCTCGCCGCGCCCGTAGCCGCCGACGGCGACGAGCGCGAGCGTCGCGGGCAGCCCGCAGTCGTCCCACACGCGCTTCAGCGCTTCGTCGGTGAGTTTCGACAGCGCGTGCATCAGCGACGCGACGTTCGCCGCGCGGCGAAAGCGCTCGAGCATCTCCGCTTTGGCGGCCTTGAATTCGGCGCGCCGCGACAGCGCTTCGGGCGAGGGGGCTGCGTGAGCGCTCATGGGCGGCCGTTCAGGTGCGGGTGGGGCGGGCTGGCGCGACGGCGCTCAGACGGCGGCGGCCGGCTGCGCGAACACCGGGCGCGCCGGCGTGCCGGCCGACACGGTCAGCACCTCGTAGCCGGTTTCGGTGACGAGCACCGTGTGCTCCCACTGCGCCGACAGGCTGCGGTCGCGCGTCTTGACCGTCCACTGGTCGGGCATCGTGCGAATGTCGCGCTTGCCGGCGTTGATCATCGGCTCGATCGTGAAGATCATCCCGGCCTTCAGTTCGATGCCGGTGCCCGGACGGCCATAGTGGACGACCTGCGGATCTTCGTGGAACACCGTGCCGATGCCGTGGCCGCAGTATTCGCGCACGACGCTGTAGCCCTGCGCTTCCGCGTGCTTCTGGATCGCGTAGCCGATGTCGCCGAGGTGCGCGCCCGGCTTGACCTGGTCGATGCCGAGCCACATGCATTCGTAGGTGGTCTGCACGAGGCGCTTTGCGAGAATCGAACCCTCGCCGACGATGAACATGCGGCTCGTGTCGCCGAAGTAGCCGTTCTTGATCACGGTGATGTCGATGTTCAGCGCATCGCCGTTCTTGATCACCTTCTCGCCGGGAATGCCGTGGCAGATCACGTCGTTGACCGAAATGCAGGTGGCCTTCGGGTACGGCGGGTAGCCGGGAGGCTGGTAGTTCAGCGGCGCCGGGATCGTGCCCTGTTCATTGAGCATGAACTCGTGGCAGAGGCGGTCGAGTTCGGCGGTCGTGACGCCCGCGACGACGTGCGGCGTGATGAAGTCGAGCACTTCGCTCGCGAGACGGCAGGCGACGCGCATCTCGGCGATATCGTGTTCGTTTTTGAGCGTAATAGCCATCGAGGTATGCCTGGAATGCGGTGAATTGACGGATTATCGCACCTTCTGGCAGGCGTCGCAGCCCCTGCCGGCGGTGCGGATGCGGGTTTTCGCGGATTGTCCGGCCGGCTGCCGCGCGGCAAGCGAAAGTGGTGAGCGACTTGAGAGCGGACAAATCGGCGTGCTATACTCTTTGGCTAAGTCGATATCCAATTGCCGAGCTTGCCCCAAGTTGGGGCGGCATGACGGATGGAAGGCTTACGGCACGGGCGTTTGCACGTGTCGAATCGCAAGCCGGCGCAACCAGGGTGCCGGCCGCGCGGCATTTGCGCTCTTCGGGGTGGGATCGCGCGGCGGTACGGCGGCCGGCTTAAGACCCAACCCTCGTGGAGAATTTACATGGCAGTTACGATGCGCCAAATGCTGGAAGCGGGTGTCCACTTCGGTCACCAGACGCGCTTCTGGAACCCGAAGATGGCTCCGTTCATTTTCGGTCACCGCAACAAGATTCACATCATCAACCTCGAAAAGACGCTGCCGATGTTCACGGACGCACAGAAGTACGTGCGCCAGCTGGCAGCGAACCGCGGCACGATCCTGTTCGTCGGCACGAAGCGTCAATCGCGTGACACGATCGCCCAGGAAGCGCAGCGCGCAGGCATGCCGTTCGTCAACGCACGCTGGCTCGGCGGCATGATGACCAACTTCAAGACGCTGAAGGTATCGATCAAGCGCCTGAAGGACATGGAAGCGGCAGTCGAGGCAGGCGAGCTCGAAAAGATGAGCAAGAAGGAAGCGCTGCTGTTCGAACGCGAAATCGCCAAGCTGCAAAAGTCGATCGGCGGCGTGAAGGACATGGGCGGCATTCCGGACGCGATCTTCGTCGTCGACGTCGGCTACCACAAGATTGCTGTCACCGAAGCGAACAAGCTGGGCGTGCCGGTCATCGCCGTGGTCGATACGAACCACTCGCCGGAAGGTGTGGATTACGTGATCCCGGGTAACGACGACTCGAGCAAGGCAGTCGCGCTGTACGCCGAAGGCGTGGCCGATGCGATCCTCGAAGGTCGTGCGAACGCGGTCAACGAAGTGGTCCAGGCCGCACGCGGCGACGACGAGTACGTCGAGGAAAACGCGTAACTGGCCCCGAGCCGGCGCAAAAAGGGGGCTCTCAACAGGCCCCCTTTTTTTAAGCTTGTGCGCCGGACCTGATTGCGCCGAATGGGTGCGGGTCCGGAAACGAATCTCGGCCGTTCGCGTCCAAGCGGGCGGCGTTGTGAATACAGACTCAAGGAGCGAATGATGGCGGCAATTACCGCAAGCATGGTGGCAGAACTGCGCGCAAAGACCGACGCACCGATGATGGAGTGCAAGAAGGCGCTGACGGAAGCCGACGGCGACCTGGCCAAGGCTGAAGAGCTGCTGCGCGTCAAGCTCGGCAACAAGGCGAGCAAGGCGGCATCGCGCGTGACGGCAGAAGGCGTCGTCGCATCGTTCGTCGGCGGCAACGCAGGCTCGCTGGTCGAACTGAACTGCGAAACCGACTTCGTCGCGAAGAACGACGACTTCCTCGCATTCTCGAAGACGGTTGCGGAACTCGTCGCGACGCAAAACCCGGCCGACGTGGCTGCGCTGTCGGCGCTGCCGCTCGACGGCTCGACGGTCGACGCAGTGCGTCTGGCGCTGGTCGGCAAGATCGGCGAGAACGTCTCGATCCGCCGTTTCGTCCGTTTCGAAACCGCGAACAAGATCGCAACGTACCTGCACGGCGCGCGTATCGGCGTGATCGTCGAGTACACGGGCGCGGACGAGCAGGTCGGCAAGGACGTCGCGATGCACATCGCGGCCATGAAGCCGGTCGCGCTGTCGTCGGCTGACGTGCCGGCGGAACTGATCGAGACGGAACGCCGCGTGGCCGAGCAGAAGGCTGCGGAATCGGGCAAGCCGGCTGAAATCGTCGCGAAGATGGTCGACGGCAGCGTCCAGAAGTACCTGAAGGAAGTGTCGCTGCTGAACCAGACGTTCGTGAAGAACGACAAGCAGTCGATCGAGCAGATGCTGAAGGCAGCCAATGCCGCAGTGCAGAAGTTCGCACTGTTCGTCGTCGGCGAAGGCATCGAGAAGCGCCAGGACGACTTCGCCGCCGAAGTGGCCGCGCAAGTCGCAGCAGCAAAGCAGCAGTAAGCCGTAAGCAGTCAGGCAGTATCCGCGGCGGGCGTCCGCTCCGCC
The DNA here is from genome assembly GCF_002223045.2 of Burkholderia sp. HI4860. Lineage (NCBI taxonomy): Bacteria > Pseudomonadati > Pseudomonadota > Betaproteobacteria > Burkholderiales > Burkholderiaceae > Burkholderia > Burkholderia sp. HI4860. The sequence goes on from NZ_NKFO02000003.1 coordinate 3,276,086, forward strand.
GCGGTCGGCGCCGCCGCCGGCCGGCCGGGAAACCCGGTCCGACCGTCGGCGCTTGCCCGAATCAGTATTTCGCCCCTACAGTTCGTGGTTGTCATCCTCTCGTCGCTCGGAAGCCCCTATGTCCAATGCCTATAAACGCGTCCTCCTCAAACTCTCCGGCGAAGCGCTGATGGGCGACGATGCCTTCGGCATCAATCGCGCGACGATCGAACGGATGGTGGCCGATATCGCCGAAGTCGTGCGTCTCGGTACGCAGCTCGCGGTCGTGATCGGTGGCGGTAATATTTTCCGCGGTGTCGCGGGTGGCGCGGCCGGCATGGACCGCGCGACGGCAGACTACATGGGGATGCTCGCGACGATGATGAACGCGCTGGCGCTGCAGGACGCGATGCGCCACGCCGGCATCGAGGCGCGCGTGCAGTCCGCGCTGCGGATGGACCAGGTCGTCGAGCCGTACATCCGGCCCCGCGCGATCCGCCAGCTCGAGGAAGGCCGCGTCGTGATCTTCGCGGCCGGCACGGGCAACCCGTTTTTCACGACGGACACGGCCGCCGCGCTGCGCGGTTCGGAAGTGGGCGCCGAGGTCGTATTGAAGGCGACCAAGGTCGATGGCGTATATTCTGCCGATCCGAAGAAGGATCCGTCGGCCACGCGTTACACGACGATCACTTTCGACGAGGCGATCAGCCGCAACCTGCAGGTGATGGACGCGACGGCCTTTGCGCTGTGCCGCGACCAGAAGCTGCCGATTCGCGTGTTTTCGATCAACAAGCCGGGCGCGCTCAAGCGCATCGTGCTGGGCGAGGACGAAGGTACGCTCGTCCACGTGTAAACTCCCGCGGATGCGGGCCATCGGCCGCGGCGCATCCGCTGCGCCGGGCAGGGCCCGTGTTCTTTGAAGGTTAGAAGGTTCGGAGGTTGAAATGAGTGTCGCTGATACCAAGAAGGGCGTCGAGCAAAAGATGCAGCGCTCGATCGAAGCGTTCAAGAACGATCTGGCAAAGATCCGTACGGGCCGTGCACACACCGGTCTGCTCGATCACGTGCAGGTCGACTACTACGGCTCGATGGTGCCGATCTCGCAGGTCGCCAACCTGACGCTCGTCGATGCGCGCACGATCGGCGTGCAGCCGTGGGAAAAGAACATGGTCGCGAAGGTCGAGAAGGCCATTCGCGAAGCCGACCTGGGCCTGAACCCGGCCACCGCCGGCGACCTGATCCGCGTGCCGATGCCCGCGCTGACGGAAGAGCGCCGCCGCGAGCTGACCAAGGTCGTCAAGAGCGAAGGCGAAACGGCCAAGGTCGCGATCCGCAACCTGCGCCGCGACGCGAACGAAGCGCTCAAGAAGCTCGTGAAGGACAAGGAAATCTCGGAAGACGACGAGCGTCGTGCAAGCGACGACGTGCAGAAGCTGACCGACAAGCACGTTGCCGAAATCGACAAGCTCGTGCAGAGCAAGGAAGCCGAGATCATGACGGTCTGACGACCGTCCTCGCGCGCCGCCTTCTTCCCGCATTACTGTCTCAACGGCCATGACCTATACCAGCTCTACCGTTCGCGTGCCTGACGTCGGCGTCGTGCCGCGTCACATCGCGATCATCATGGACGGCAACGGCCGTTGGGCGACCGAACGCCGCTTGCCGCGCGTCGCGGGGCACACCCGCGGCGTCGATGCCGTGCGGGCGGTGGTCGAAGGCTGCGCGCGCGCCGGCGTCGAATACCTGACGCTGTTCGCGTTCAGTTCGGAGAACTGGCGCCGTCCGAACGACGAAGTGTCGTTCCTGATGCGCCTCTTCATCACCGCGCTCGAGCGCGAGGTCGGCAAGCTTCACGCGAACGGGATCCGCCTGCGTGTCGTCGGCGATCTCGACCGCTTCGAGCCGCGCATCCGCGAGCTGATTCGCCGCGCCGAAACCAAGACGGCGCGCAATACCCGTCTTACGCTCACCATCGCAGCCAACTACGGCGGCCGGTGGGACATCCTGCAGGCGACGAAGAAGCTCGTCGAGCAGGCCGTGCGCGAGGGTCGCGAGGTCGAAGTGACCGAGGACGCGTTCGCGCCGCACCTGGCGATGGCCTATGCGCCGGAGCCCGATCTCTTCATCCGTACCGGTGGCGAGCAGCGCGTCAGCAACTTCCTGCTGTGGCAACTCGCGTACGCCGAATTCTATTTCACCGACAAATACTGGCCGGATTTCGACGGCGCGGCACTGGCCGACGCCATGGCGTCGTATACGGAGCGCGAGCGCCGTTTCGGCCGCACGAGCGCACAGCTCGAACCGCAATCGCAGAACGCCGACTCCCTTTCATGCTGAAAACCCGTGTGATCACGGCGATCGTGATGCTGGCGGTCCTGCTGCCGGTGACGCTGTTCGCGCCGCTCACCGCGTTCGGCGCGCTGATCGGCGTCGTGCTCGTGTTTGCCGCGTGGGAATGGGCGCGCCTGCTCAAGCTCGGCGGCGCCGGCCCGGTCGTCTATGCAGTCGTCGCGGCGCTGGCGCTCGCGGCAACGGCGCCGCTCGGCGTCGATGCGGCTTCGTCCCGTCCCCTTTTCATGGCAGCCGGCGTGTTCTGGCTGCTGGTCGGCCCGTTCACGCTGCGGCGCAAGCCGGCGCTCGCGGGCGGCGTATGGCGGCCGTTCCTGCTCGCGGCCGGCCTCGTGGTCTTCGCGGCCTGCTGGCATGCGCTCGTCGCGGCGCGTGCGCAGGGCGTACCGTTCGTGCTGTCGCTGCTTCTGGTCGTCTGGCTCGCCGATATCGGCGCATACTTCGCGGGCAAGGCGTTCGGAAAGCGTAAACTGGCCATCACGATCAGCCCCGGCAAGAGCTGGGAGGGCGCGATCGGTGGCTGGCTCGCCGTGATGGTCGTCGCCGGCGTCGCGATGGTCGCGCATGCATTCGAGCCGACCCTGTTTTCCGCGTTCGCCGTGCGCTACGGGATGCCCGGCGCATGGGCCGCACTGACGCTGCTGGTCGCATACAGCGTGATCGGCGACCTGTTCGAATCGTTGCTGAAGCGGCAGGCGGGCGTGAAGGATTCGAGCGGACTGCTGCCAGGCCATGGCGGCGTGCTCGACCGTGTCGACGCGCTGCTGCCGGTGCTGCCGCTCGCGATGCTGCTGCTTGGTTAAACCACTCATTCTGTTATGCAAAAACGCCTGACATTGCTCGGTTCCACGGGCTCCATCGGAGACAGCACGCTCGACGTGGTCGCGCGCCATCCCGAGCGCTTCTCGGTCTATGCGCTGACCGCACACCGCAACGGCGACAAGCTGGTCGAGCAATGCCTGCGCTTCGCGCCCGAGGTGGCGGTGGTCGGCGATGCCGAGACGGCCGCGCAGGTCGACGCGAAGCTGCGCGCGGCGGGCAGCAAGACGACCGTGCTGCACGGGCCGCAGGCGCTCGTCGACGTGTCGAAGAGCGACGGCTGCGACACGGTGGTCGCGGCGATCGTCGGTGCGGCCGGCATGGCGCCAAGCCTCGCGGCCGCGCGCGCCGGCAAGCGCATCCTGCTCGCGAACAAGGAAGCGCTGGTGATGTCGGGCGCGATCTTCATGGACGCCGTGCGCGACCATGGCGCGATCCTGCTGCCGGTCGACAGCGAACACAACGCGATCTTCCAGTGCATGCCGCGCGACGCGGCCGAGCACGGCGGGATCTCGAAGATCATCCTGACCGCGTCGGGCGGCCCGTTCCGCACGCGCGAACCGGCCACGCTCGTCGATGTGACGCCGGACGAGGCGTGCAAGCACCCGAACTGGGTGATGGGCCGCAAGATCTCGGTCGATTCCGCGACGATGATGAACAAGGGCCTCGAGGTGATCGAGGCGCACTGGATCTTCGGGCTGCCGGGCGAGCGCATCGACGTGCTGATCCACCCGCAGAGCGTGATCCATTCGCTCGTGTCGTATCGCGACGGCTCGGTGCTCGCGCAGCTCGGCAATCCCGACATGCGCACGCCGATCGCGCATGCGCTCGCGTTCCCCGAGCGTGTCGATGCGGGCGTCGAACAGCTCGATCTCGCGCAAATTGCCCAGCTGTCGTTCGAGAAACCCGATTACGCGCGCTTCCCGTGTCTCGCGCTTGCGCTGAAGGCGCTCGAGGAGGGCGGCATCGCGAGCGCCGCATTGAACGCGGCGAACGAAGTCGCGGTCGAAGCGTTTCTCGAGCGTCGCATCGGCTTCATGGCGATTGCTGCGACGGTCGACGCCGTGCTCAACGCGCTGCCGAACCGTACGCCCGACGGGCTCGAGGATGTCCTGGCGGCGGATGCCGAGGCACGCCGCCTCGCCGCCGAGATCATTGCGAAAGCGCCTGCGCCACGCGTGGAGCGCACTGTCTGAATGGGGTGCTCATGAACGTGCTGGTCGAACTGATCGCGTTTGCGGTGGCGATCGGGGTGCTGGTCGTCGTGCATGAGTACGGACACTATCGCGTCGCGCGCTGGTGCGGCGTGAAGGTGCTGCGTTTCTCGATCGGCTTCGGCCAGCCCGTCGCGCGCTGGGTCAGCCGCAGGACGGGCACCGAGTGGACGCTGTCGGCGCTGCCGCTCGGCGGCTACGTGAAGATGCTCGACGAGCGCGATCCCGGCCCCGGCATCGCGCCCGAGGAGCTCGGCCAGGCGTTCAATCGGCAGTCCGTCTACAAGCGCATCGCGATCGTTGCAGCCGGGCCGATTGCCAACTTCCTGTTGGCAATCGTGCTGTTTTCCGTCGTATTCGCCACCGGCGTAACCGAACCGGCCGCGATCGTCGCACCGCCGGCCACCGGCACGGTGGCGGCGCGCGCGGGCTTCGACGGCAGCGAGCAGATCGTGTCGATCCGCAACGCGCAGGGCGGCGAGGCCGAGCCGGTGCGGTCGTGGTCGGACCTGCGCTGGAAGCTGCTGGCCGCTGCGTTCGATCACCGCGAGATCGTGCTCGGCGCACGCGACGGCAACACGACGTTCGATTTCCGCGTCGACCTCCGACATGTTCCCGACAGTCAGCTCGACGACGATTTCATGGCCCATCTGGGCTTCGAGACCGGCGGCGGCACGCTGTCGGTCGCATCGGTGCAGCCCGGCAGCGCGGCGGAGCAGGCGGGCCTGAAGGCCGGCGACAAGCTGGTCGCGCTCGACGGCAAGCCGATCGGCGGCGCGTCGCGCTTCATCGATTTCGTGAAACACCATGCGGGCAAGCCGCTCGAGCTGCAGATCGAGCGCGACGGCGCCGCGCAGACGGTGTCGATCGTGCCGCAGATGCAGCGCGACGACGAATCGGGGCAGCAGGTCGGCCGGATCGGCGCGGCGCTGTCGATGCATGCGCCGTCGGTCGACGTGCGATATGGGCCGATCGAAAGCCTGCAGCTCGGCGCACACCGGACGTGGGACATCTCCGTGTATTCGCTGAAGATGTTCGGGCGCATGATCACGGGCAACGCGTCGCTGAAGAACCTGTCCGGCCCGGTGACGATCGCGGACTACGCGGGCAAGAGCGCGCGGCTCGGTCCGTCGGCGTTCCTGTCGTTCCTCGCCCTTGTCAGCATTAGCCTTGGCGTCCTGAACTTGTTGCCGATTCCCGTTTTGGACGGGGGGCATCTGTTATATTATGCGGTTGAAGCCGCGACCGGGAAAGCCGTCTCGGAGCGCTGGCAGCTGATTCTGCAAAGAGCCGGGTTGATCTGCATCGTCGCATTGTCGGCGATCGCGCTGTTCAACGATCTGGCTCGGTTAATCCATTTCTGAAGCGTCAGGCGGCGGCCGCTGGGCAGCCGCCTGATTTGATGCAGCTAAATATTGGGGATGCATGTTGTTCAAACCTCATCGCTTTGTACCTAAGACAGTTGCAGCGGCCGCGCTCGCCGCGCACGGCCTCGCGGCCCATGCAGCGGCACCGTTCGTGGTGCAAGACATCAAGATCGAGGGGCTGCAGCGCGTCGAAGCGGGTTCGGTGTTCGCCTACCTGCCGATCAAGCAGGGCGATACCTTCACGGACGACAAGGCATCCGAAGCAATCCGCGCGCTGTACGCGACGGGCTTCTTCAACGACGTACGCATCGCCACGCAGGGCAACGTCGTGATCGTGCAGGTACAGGAGCGTCCGGCCATCGCGTCGATCGACTTCACCGGCACGAAGGAATTCGACAAGGACAACCTGACGAAGGCGCTGCGCGCAGTCGGCCTCGCCGACGGCCGTTACTACGACAAGGCGCTCGTCGACAAGGCGGAGCAGGAACTCAAGCGCCAGTACCTCACGCGCGGCTTCTACGCGGCCGAGGTCAAGACGACGATCACGCCGGTCGACGCGAACCGCGTGTCGATCCTGTTCGCGGTGGCCGAAGGCCCGAGCGCGAAGATCCGCCAGATCAACTTCATCGGCAACAAGGCATTCAGCACCAGCACGCTGCGCGACGAAATGCAGCTGTCGACGCCGAACTGGTTCTCCTGGTACACGAAGAACGACCTGTACTCGAAGGAAAAGCTCACCGGCGACCTCGAGGCGGTGCGCTCGTACTACCTGAACCGCGGCTATCTCGAGTTCAACATCGATTCGACCCAGGTGTCGATCTCGCCCGACAAGAAGGACATGTACCTGACGGTCACGCTGCACGAAGGCGAGCCGTACACGGTATCGGGCATCAAGCTGTCGGGCAACCTGCTCGATCGCGAAGCCGAACTCAACAAGCTGATCAAGATCAAGCCGGGCGATCGCTTCTCGGCCGAAAAACTGCAACAGACCACCAAGTCGATCGTCGACAAGCTCGGCGAGTACGGCTACGCATTCGCGACCGTCAACGCGCAGCCGGACATCGATCAGGCGAACCACAAGGTGAACCTGAACCTCGTCGTCGATCCGAGCCGCCGCGTGTATGTGCGCCGCATCAACGTCGTCGGCAACACGCGCACACGCGACGAAGTGGTGCGCCGCGAAATGCGCCAGCTCGAAAGCTCGTGGTTCGATTCGAACCGCCTCGCGCTGTCGAAGGATCGCGTGAACCGTCTCGGCTACTTCACCAACGTCGACGTGACGACGCTGCCGGTCGAAGGCACGAACGACCAGGTCGACGTGAACGTGAAGGTCGACGAAAAGCCGACCGGCGCGATCACGCTGGGCGCCGGCTTCTCGTCGACGGACAAGGTCGTGCTGTCGGCGGGCGTGTCGCAGGACAACGTGTTCGGTTCGGGTACCAGCCTGTCGGTGAACGTCAACACCGCGAAGAGCTACCGTACGCTGACCGTCACGCAGGTCGACCCGTACTTCACGGTCGACGGCATCAAGCGGATCACGGACGTCTACTATCGCACGTACCAGCCGCTCTACTATTCGACGAGCTCGAGCTTCCGGATCATCAGCGCGGGCGGCAACCTGAAGTTCGGCATTCCGTTCTCGGAAGTCGACACCGTCTACTTCGGCGCGGGCTTCGAGCAGAACCGCCTCGACGTCGATTCGAACACGCCGCAGAGCTACCAGGATTACGTGAACCAGTTCGGCCGCGTGTCCAACACGGTGCCGCTGACGGTCGCGTGGTCGCGCGACGCGCGTGACAGCGCGCTGATTCCGAGCCGCGGCTACTTCACGCAGGCGAACATGGAGTACGGCGTGCCGGTCGGCAAGATCCAGTACTACAAGGCCGACCTGCAGGCCCAGTACTACTATTCGTTCTCGCGCGGCTTCATCCTGGGCCTGAACCTGCAAGGCGGCTACGGTAACGGTATCGGCAACCCGTACCCGATCTTCAAGAACTACTACGCGGGCGGTATCGGCTCCGTGCGTGGCTACGAGCCGAGCTCGCTGGGCCCGCGCGACACGAAGACCAACGACCCGATCGGCGGTTCGAAGATGGTCGTCGGCAACATCGAGCTGACGTTCCCGCTGCCGGGCACGGGCTACGACCGCACGCTGCGCGTGTTCACGTTCCTCGACGGCGGTAACGTGTGGGGCAACGCGCCGGGCGGCACGAGTACGGGCGCCAACGGCCTGCGTTACGGCTACGGTGTGGGTCTCGCGTGGATCTCGCCGATCGGCCCGCTGAAGCTGAGCCTCGGGTTCCCGCTGCAGAAGCACGAAGGCGACCAGTACCAGAAATTCCAGTTCCAGATCGGGACGGCGTTCTGATCGAACGCATGACAACAGCAACGAGAGGGTAATTTTGCTAACCGGTAAGTTTTCGAAACGAGTGATGTGCGCGCTGACCGTTGCGCTGGCCTTGGGCGCGGCAACGGTGCACGCACAGGACGTCGCCCGCATCGCGGCGGTCAATTCGGATCGGATCCTGCGCGAGTCGGTGCCCGCGAAGGCGGCGCAGACGAAGCTCGAAGCCGAGTTCGCGAAGCGCGACAAGGATCTGCAGGATCTGGCGGCGCGCCTGAAGTCGATGTCCGATTCGCTGGACAAGAACGGCGCGTCGCTGTCGGCGGCCGACCGCGCGCAGAAGCAGCGTGATCTCGCCCAGCTCGACACCGACTTCCAGCGCAAGCAGCGCGAGTTCCGCGAAGACCTGAACCAGCGCCGCAACGAGGAGCTGGCGGCCGTGCTCGAGCGGGCGAACAAGGTCATCAAGCAGATCGCCGAGCAGCAGAATTACGACCTGATCGTGCAGGAAGCCGTGTACGTCAGCCCGCGCATCGACATCACCGACAAGGTGCTCAAGGCGCTCGCGTCCGGCTCGACGAACTGAACGGAGCAGACGACGAATGGCATTGACGCTTGAGGAACTCGTAAAGCGGTTCGGCGGCGAGATCGCCGGCGACGCACAGTGCAAGGTGGGCGGGCTCGCACCGCTCGACCAGGCAGGCCCGCAGCAACTCGCGTTCCTCGCGAATCCGAAGTACCTGTCGCAGGTCGAGTCGACCCGCGCCGGCGCGGTGCTGATCGCGCCGAAGGATCTGGAAAAGCTGGGCGCGGCCGCAAGCGGTCGCAACTTCATCGTGACGCCGAATCCGTACGCGTACTTCGCGCGCGTCGCGCAGATGTTCATCGACCTGGCCACGCCGCAGCGCGCCGCCGGCGTGCATCCGAGCGCGACGATCGATCCGGCCGCGCAGGTCGCCGCGACTGCGGTGATCGGCCCGCATGTGACGGTCGAGGCCGGTGCGGTGATCGAAGATGGCGTGCAGCTCGATGCGAACGTGTTCATCGGCCGCGGCACGACGATCGGCGCGGGCTCGCACCTGTATCCGAACGCGTCGGTGTACCACGGCTGCAAGGTCGGCCCGCGCGCGATCATTCATGCGGGCGCCGTGATCGGCTCCGACGGCTTCGGCTTCGCGCCGGATTTCGTCGGCGACGGCGATGCGCGCACCGGCAGCTGGGTCAAGATCCCGCAGGTCGGGGGTGTCACGATCGGCCCGGACGTCGAGATCGGCGCGAACACGACGATCGATCGCGGCGCGATGGCGGACACCGTCATCGAGGAATGCGTGAAGATCGACAACCAGGTGCAGATCGGCCACAACTGCCGGATCGGCGCCTACACGGTGATCGCCGGCAGCGCCGGGATCGCGGGCAGCACGACGATCGGCCGCCACTGCATGATCGGCGGCGCGGCCGGGATCGCCGGCCACGTGACGCTCGGCGACTATGTCATCATCACCGCGAAGTCGGGCGTATCGAAGTCGCTGCCGAAGGCCGGCATCTATACCAGCGCGTTCCCGGCCGTCGACCACGGCGAGTGGAACAAGAGCGCCGCGCTCGTGCGCAACCTCGACAAGCTGCGCGAGCGCATCAAGGCGCTCGAAGCCGCGCTCGCCGCCCAGGGCGGCACGGACGCCTGAGCGCATCATGCGAGACCTCGAACCGGGCACGGCCAGCGCAACCGGCCCGGTTTGCCAGACTGGGCCGCACGCCGGCCCGCTTCAGCCTTTGCATCACCACCGCGCAGCCTCTGCGTGAGACGAACCATCATGAGCACTGAAAAAATCAATCTCGACATCCACAAGATCCTCACGCTGCTGCCGCATCGCTACCCGATTCTGCTCGTCGATCGCGTGCTCGAACTCGAACCGCACAAGGGCATCAAAGCGCTGAAGAACGTGTCGATCAACGAGCCGTACTTCCAGGGGCATTTCCCGAAGCGGCCGGTGATGCCGGGCGTGCTGATCCTCGAAGCGCTCGCGCAGGCCGCGGCGCTGCTGACCTTCTCGGAAGAGCAGCCGAAGGATCCGGAGAACACGCTGTACTACTTCGTCGGGATCGACGGCGCGCGCTTCAAGCGTCCGGTCGAGCCGGGCGACCAACTGATTCTGAACGTGACGTTCGAACGCTACATCCGCGGCATCTGGAAGTTCAAGGCGGTGGCGGAAGTGGACGGCAAGGTGGCGGCGGAAGCCGAACTGATGTGCACGGTCAAGACGACCGACGTGGCGCCCTGAGCGACGCGGCACGGACAGGCAACGCAACGCGACACATCACATCGAGAGGCAACGGCGCATGACCAGGATTCATCCCACCGCGATTGTCGAACCGGGCGCGCAGATCGACGAATCGGTCGAGATCGGCCCGTACGCGATCGTTGGTCCGCACGTCACGATCGGCGCGCGTACGACGATCGGCTCGCACAGCGTGATCGAAGGCCATACGACGCTCGGCGAGGACAACCGCATCGGCCATTACGCGTCGGTCGGTGGTCGTCCGCAGGACATGAAGTACAAGGACGAGCCGACGAAGCTCGTGATCGGCAGCCGCAACACAATCCGCGAATTCACGACGATCCACACGGGCACCGTGCAGGACGGCGGCGTGACGACGCTCGGTGACGACAACTGGATCATGGCCTATGTGCACATCGGTCACGACTGCACCGTCGGCAACCACGTGATCCTGTCGAGCAACGCCCAGATGGCCGGCCACGTCGAAATCGGCGACTGGGCGATCGTCGGCGGGATGTCGGGCGTCCACCAGTTCGTGCGCATCGGCGCGCACTCGATGCTGGGCGGCGCATCGGCGCTCGTGCAGGACATTCCGCCGTTCGTGATCGCGGCAGGCAACAAGGCCGAGCCGCACGGGATCAACGTCGAAGGGCTGCGCCGGCGCGGTTTCTCGCCCGACGCGATCTCCGCGCTGCGCAGCGCGTACCGCCTGCTGTACAAGAACGGCCTGTCGCTCGAGGAGGCGAAAGTGCAGTTGCGCGAACTGGCGGCGGCGGGCGGCGAGGGCGACGCACCCGTGAAGGCGCTCGTCGAGTTCATCGACGCGTCGCAACGCGGCATCATCCGCTAAGCGATGCCGCTTCCGACCACTCAGCTCCGGCTCGCGATGGTGGCCGGCGAACCGTCGGGCGACCTGCTCGGCGCGTCGCTGCTCGGCGGGCTGCGCGAGCGGCTGCCCGAATCGGCCCAGTACTACGGGATCGGCGGGCCGCGCATGATCGCGCAGGGCTTCGACTCGCACTGGCAGATGGACAAGCTGACCGTGCGCGGCTATGTCGAGGCGCTGGGCCAGATTCCCGAGATCCTGCGGATTCGCGGCGAGCTGAAGCGCCAGTTGCTCGCCGAGCGGCCGGACGCGTTCATCGGCGTCGATGCGCCCGATTTCAACTTCAGCGTCGAACAGGCGGCGCGCGACGCGGGCATCCCGTCGATCCACTTCGTATGCCCGTCGATCTGGGCGTGGCGCGGCGGCCGGATCAAGAAGATCGCGAAGTCCGTCGATCACATGCTGTGCCTGTTCCCGTTCGAACCGGCGATTCTCGACAAGGCAGGCGTTGCGTCGACCTACGTCGGCCATCCGCTCGCCGACGAGATTCCGCTCGAGCCGGACACGCACGGCGCGCGCATCGCGCTCGGACTGCCGGCCGACGGCCCGGTGATCGCCGTGTTGCCGGGCAGCCGGCGCTCGGAAATCGCACTGATCGGCCCGACCTTCTTCGCGGCGATGGCGCTGATGCAGCAGCGCGAGCCCGGCGTACGGTTCGTGATGCCGGCGGCCACGCCCGCGCTGCGTGCGCTGCTGCAGCCGCTCGTCGACGCGCATCCGCAGCTCGCGCTGACGATCACCGACGGCCGCTCGCAGGTCGCGATGACGGCTGCCGACGCGATCCTCGTGAAGAGCGGCACGGTCACGCTGGAAGCCGCGCTGCTGAAGAAGCCGATGGTGATCTCGTACAAGGTGCCCTGGCTGACCGGGCAGATCATGCGCCGGCAGGGTTACCTGCCGTACGTCGGCTTGCCGAACATCCTGGCGGGGCGTTTCGTCGTGCCCGAGCTGCTGCAGCATTTCGCGACGCCCGAGGCGCTCGCCGATGCGACGCTCACGCAGCTGCGCGACGATGCGAACCGCCGTACGCTGACCGAAGTCTTTACCGAAATGCATCTTTCGCTGCGGCAGAACACGGCCGCGAAGGCGGCCGAAGCGGTTGTGCGCGTGCTCGAACAACGCAAGGGGCGCGCATGACCGCAGTACGTGCACCACGCCGCCGCGCGTCGAGCGACGTGCAGGGCGGTTTCGATTTCAGCCGTCCCGACGAGATCGTCTGCGGTGTCGACGAAGCGGGCCGCGGCCCGCTCGCGGGGCCGGTGGTGGCCGCCGCGGTGATCCTCGATCCGGCGCAGCCGATCGTCGGGCTCGACGATTCGAAGGCGTTGTCCGCGAAGAAGCGCGATGCGCTGTACGAGCTGATCGTCGCGCGCTCGCTGTCGTATTGCGTCGCGTCGGCGAGCGTCGACGAGATCGACACGCTGAACATCCTGCACGCGACGATGCTCGCGATGAAGCGGGCGGTTGAAGGCCTGTCGGTCCTGCCGACGCTCGCGCAGATCGACGGCAACCGCTGCCCGACGCTGACCGTGCGCGCCGAGGCGATCGTCAGCGGCGACGCGCTCGTGCCGAGCATCTCGGCCGCGTCGATCCTCGCGAAGGTCACCCGTGACCGCATGCTCGTCGACCTGCACGAACGCTTCCCGGTGTACGGCTTCAACGTGCATGCGGGCTACGGCACCGTGAAACACCTTGCCGCGCTGCGCGAGCACGGCCCGTGCGAAGCGCATCGGCGCTCGTTCGCGCCGGTTCGTGCGGCACTCGACCTGATTCGATGAAAAGCATCACTTCCCGCGACAACCCGCTGTACAAGCGCCTGAAGGCGCTCGCGGGTTCGACGTCCCATCAGCGCCGCGGCGGCCAGGCGCTGCTCGAAGGATTCCATCTCGCGAGCGCATACCTCGATACGGGCGCGACGCCCGAGCTGTGCGTCACGACCGAAGGCGCACTCGGCCACGCGGAGGCCCAGGCGATCGTCGCACGCATCGATGCGCAACGGATCGTCACGCTGCCCGATGCGCTGTTCGGGCAGTTGTCGAACGTCGTCAACGGCGTCGGCTTCCTGCTGCTCGTCGACCGGCCGGCGCAGCCGCTGCCGGCGCGCGTGACGCAGTCGTCGGTCGTGCTCGATGGCGTGCAGGACGCCGGCAACGTCGGTTCGATCCTGCGCAGCGCGGCGGCCGCAGGCGTGCGTCACGTGTTCTGTGCACCGGGCACCGCGTATGCGTGGTCGTCGAAGGTGCTGCGATCGGGCATGGGCGCGCATTTCCTGCTGTCGATCCACGAGGACGTCGAAGCCGGCGCGCTCGCCGAGCGCCTCGCCGTGCCGGTGGCGCTGACCGACTCGCACGGCGCGCAGGTAGTCTATGACTGCGACCTGTCGGGGCCGGTTGCCTGGGTGTTCGGCAACGAGGGGGCCGGCGTGTCGGCGTTCTGGCGCGACGCGGCCACGCATCGCGTGACGATCCCGCAACCGGGCGGGATGGAGTCGCTGAACGTCGCGGCCGCGGCTGCGGTCTGCCTGTTCGAGCAGGTGCGTCAACAGCGGCGTGCGTGACGCCACACGCGTGATCGCTCAACACCATGAAAAAGGCCGCGTTCGACGCGGCCTTTTCGTTTCCAGTGGCGACCAGGCGGCCGCCAGCGCTCCGGCTTAGTACGACTGCCGGTCGAGGCGGATTTCCTGCAGGATCGTCGTCGCGATTTCCTCGATCGACTTGTGCGTCGACGACAGCCACTTGATCCCCTCGCGGCGCATCATCGCTTCGGCTTCGTTGATCTCGTAGCGGCAGTTCTCGGGCGCCGCGTATTTGCTGCCCGGCCGGCGCTCGTTACGGATCTCGGACAGGCGCTGCGGGTCGATCGACAGCCCGAACAGCTTCTCGCTGTACGCGGCGAGCGCCGACGGCAGCTTGCCGCGCTCGAAATCTTCCGGAATCAGCGGATAGTTGGCCGCCTTCACGCCGTACTGCATCGCGAGATACAGGCTCGTCGGCGTCTTGCCGCTGCGCGACACGCCGACGAGGATCACGTCGGCTTCCGACAGGTTGCGGTTCGACTGGCCGTCGTCGTGCGCGAGCGAGAAGTTGATCGCCTCGATCCGGGTCTTGTATTCCTCGGTGTCCGCATTCTGGTGGCCGCGGCCCATCGCGTGGCTCGACTTGAGCTCCAGTTCCTGCTCGAGCGGTTCGACGAAGCGCTGGAACATGTCGAGTACGAGTGCGTTCGAGCGCTTGACGATGTCGTTCGACTCGCTGTCGACGAGCGTCGTGAACACGATCGCGCGGCGGCCGTCGTGCACGGCGGCCTCGTTGATCTTCTCGACGGTCGCATAGGCCTTGTCGAGCGAGTCGACGAACGGCACGCGCACGAGACGGAATTTCTGGTCGAACTGGGAGAGGATCGAATGCGCGAAGGTTTCGGCAGTGATCCCGGTGCCGTCGGAGACGATGAATACGGTAGGCAGCATGAATCTGGGCGTCGAGCGTGAAGGGCGGTTGCGCGGGCGGCTGGAGGTTCGCCTCCAGACGCAGTGACAAGGTCGCGCCACATCCGGCAGCCGGCACGGTAGAATAGCGGCAACCTGTTGGATAAGCAATTGCGGGGGCAGGGCGCGAACGGCGCCCCAGGCTTCGCCGATCGATTCCAAAATTCCCGGCAAGTTTGGCGATTTGTCTGAAAATATCGCTCTTCTGCCGGGATTTTTGCAAATCGGGTCGGAAGATCATCCGCCGCTGCGATTGTTTCTCCAACAGGTTGCGCAAGACGCGCCGCGCCTTTTTGCAAGCGCTCGCGTCCAAGCCCACTTGCGCAATCGAGCATTTTTTTCACACTTAGGGGCTTGTATGACTAACGCAGCAAACGTCGCAAAGGACCAGGCGTATGTAATTCCGTTCGAGCAGTTGCGGATGACCGATGTGGAGATCGTCGGCGGCAAGAATGCGTCGCTGGGCGAAATGATCAGCCAGCTTTCCGAGGCAGGCGTTCGCGTACCCACCGGTTTCGCCACGACCGCGCTCGCGTTCCGCGATTTCCTCAAGCACAACGACCTTACCGACCGCATCGCCAAGCGTCTCGAGTCGCTCGACATCGACGACGTGAAGGCGCTCGCCGAAGCAGGCGCCGAAATCCGCAAGTGGATCGTCGAGGCGCCGATGCAGGCACGTCTCGAGCAGGAAATCCGTGAGCAGTTCGAAGCCCTGAAGAACAGCTCGCCGGGCGAGCTGTCGTTCGCCGTGCGTTCGTCCGCGACCGCGGAAGACCTGCCCGACGCTTCGTTCGCCGGCCAGCAGGAGTCGTACCTGAACGTCGTCGGCATCGACGACGTGCTCGACCGCATGAAGCACGTGTTCGCGTCGCTGTACAACGACCGCGCGATCTCGTATCGCGTGCACAAGGGCTTCACGCACGCGGAAGTCGCGCTGTCGGCCGGCGTGCAGCGCATGGTCCGCTCGGACGTTGGCGCGGCAGGCGTGATGTTCACGATCGACACCGAATCGGGCTTCAAGGACGCCGTGTTCATCACGTCGAGCTACGGCCTGGGCGAAACCGTCGTGCAGGGCGCGGTGAACCCGGACGAGTTCTATGTGTTCAAGACGACGCTCGCACAGGACAAGTACCCGATCATCCGCCGCTCGATCGGCTCGAAGCTGATCAAGATGGAATTCACGCAGCCGGGCGAGCCGGGTCGCGTGAAGACGGTCGACGTGCCGCACGAGCAGCGCAACCGCTACTCGATCACCGACGAAGACGTGATCGAGCTGGCGAAGTACGCGGTCATCATCGAAAAGCACTACCAGCGTCCGATGGACATCGAGTGGGGCAAGGACGGCCGCGACGGCAAGATCTTCATCCTGCAGGCACGCCCGGAAACCGTGAAGAGCCAGGCGAGCGGCAAAGCCGAGCAGCGCTTCAAGCTGAAGGGGCAGTCGCAGGTGCTGGCAACGGGCCGCGCGATCGGCCAGAAGATCGGTGCGGGCCCCGTGCGCGTGATCCAGGATCCGTCGGAAATGGAACGCGTGCAGCCGGGCGACGTGCTGGTGGCCGACATGACCGACCCGAACTGGGAGCCGGTGATGAAGCGTGCAGCCGCGATCGTCACGAACCGTGGCGGCCGGACCTGCCACGCGGCGATCATCGCGCGTGAACTCGGCGTGCCGGCAGTCGTCGGCTGCGGCGACGCGACCGACATCCTGAAGGACGGCGCGCTCGTCACCGTGTCGTGCGCGGAAGGCGACGAGGGCAAGATCTACGACGGCCTGCTCGAGACGGAAGTCACGGAAGTGCAGCGCGGCGAACTGCCGGAAATCCCGGTCAAGATCATGATGAACGTCGGCAACCCGCAGCTCGCGTTCGACTTCTCGCAACTGCCGAACGGCGGCGTGGGTCTCGCGCGTCTCGAGTTCATCATCAACAACAACATCGGCGTTCACCCGAAGGCGATCCTCGAGTACCCGAACATCGACCAGGACCTGAAGAAGGCCGTCGAGAGCGTCGCGCGCGGTCACGCATCGCCGCGTCAGTTCTACGTCGACAAGCTGACGGAAGGTGTCGCGACGATCGCGGCGGCGTTCTATCCGAAGCCCGTGATCGTGCGTCTGTCCGACTTCAAGTCGAACGAGTACAAGAAGCTGATCGGCGGTTCGCGTTACGAGCCGGACGAGGAAAACCCGATGCTGGGCTTCCGCGGCGCGTCGCGTTACATCGCCGAAGACTTCGCGCAGGCGTTCGAGATGGAGTGCCGTGCACTGAAGCGCGTGCGCGACGAGATGGGCCTGACCAACGTCGAGATCATGGTGCCGTTCGTGCGTACCGTGAAGCAGGCGGAGCGCGTCGTCGGCCTGCTCGAGAAGTTCGGCCTGAAGCGTGGCGAAAATGGCCTGCGCCTTGTGATGATGTGCGAAGTCCCGACCAACGCGATCCTCGCCGAAGACTTCCTGCAGTTCTTCGACGGCTTCTCGATCGGCTCGAACGACCTCACGCAGCTCACGCTCGGCCTCGACCGCGATTCGGGCATGGAACTGCTGGCTGTCGACTTCGACGAACGCGACCCGGCCGTCAAGTTCCTGCTGAAGCGCGCGATCGATACCTGCCGCAAGATGGGCAAGTACGTCGGCATCTGCGGCCAGGGCCCGTCCGATCACCCGGACTTCGCGCAATGGCTGACGGACGAAGGCATCGTATCGATCTCGCTGAACCCCGACACGATCATCGATACGTGGCAGGCACTCGCCAACCGGAAGTAACGGTCGGTAACGTGCCATCGACGAAGGAGCGGCGCTGCCGCTCCTTCAGTGAAGGCAAATTGCAAGGTTCATGCTATAAACACCCCGGTAGCCACCGGGGTGTTTTTGTTTGTCGGTACGAACCGGGCTGCCCGAGCCTGTCGACCGCACGGCCGGGAGCCACGAACAAATCGATCCGGAACAGCGCTTCAGCGCGTATTCTGGTTCCATGCCACGCAAGTAAGCGCGGGAGATGTTTTTCGGGAGACCACAATGATGTCGGGGCATCTGTTCTGGTGGGTCGCGGTGGGCGTGCTGGTCGTGGCCGAGTTGCTGACGGGCACGTTCTACCTGCTGATGATCGCGCTCGGCTTTCTCGCGGGCGGGCTGCTGCAGCTGGCCGGTTTCGCGCCGCACGTGCAGTTCGGTGCGGCGGCCGTGGTCGCGATCGTCGCGATGGTCGTGTTGCGGCGTTCGGGGCTCGGCCGCAAGCAGAAGCGCGACACGTCGACGAATCCCGACGTCAATCTCGATATCGGGGCGACCGTCACGGTCGACGCGTGGCGTGATCGCCGCGCGCGCGTGCAGTATCGCGGCGCCGACTGGGACGTCGAGCTCGAGAACGGCGAGCGCGACGATGCGCACGTGTACCAGGTGAGTGCCGTGCGCGGCAATTGTCTCGTGGTCGTGGCGAAACCCGCGGGCTGATCGTCCGCCGATACAACAAGGAGGGAATATTTCATGGATTCGCTGATCATCTGGGTTGTCCTGCTCGTCATCGCGATCGTGATCGTGTCGAAGACGGTGAAGATCGTGCCGCAGCAGCATGCGTGGGTGCTCGAACGCTTCGGGCGCTATCATGCGACGCTGTCGCCCGGCCTGAACATCGTGCTGCCGTTCGTCGATCGCATCGCATACCGGCACGTGCTGAAGGAAATCCCGCTCGACGTGCCGAGCCAGGTCTGTATCACGCGCGACAACACGCAGCTGCAGGTCGACGGCGTGCTGTATTTCCAGGTGACCGATCCGATGAAGGCGTCGTACGGGTCGAGCAACTTCGTGCTCGCGATCACGCAGCTCGCGCAAACGACGTTGCGCTCGGTGGTCGGCAAGCTCGAACTCGACAAGACGTTCGAGGAGCGCGACTTCATCAACCACAACATCGTGTCGGCGCTCGATCAGGCCGCGGCGAACTGGGGGGTGAAGGTCCTGCGCTACGAGATCAAGGACCTGACGCCGCCGAAGGAAATCCTGCACGCGATGCAGGCGCAGATCACCGCGGAACGTGAAAAGCGTGCGCTGATCGCCGCATCCGAAGGCCGCAAGCAGGAGCAGATCAACCTCGCGTCGGGCGCGCGCGAGGCGGCGATCCAGAAATCCGAAGGCGAGCGGCAGGCTGCGATCAACCAGGCGCAGGGCGAGGCCGCCGCGATCCTGGCGGTGGCCGAGGCGAACGCGCAGGCGATCCAGAAGATCGCGAACGCGATGCAATCGCAGGGCGGGATGGACGCGGTGAACCTGAAGGTAGCCGAGCAGTATGTCAGCGCATTCTCGAATCTCGCGAAGCAGGGCAACACGCTGATCGTGCCGGCGAACCTGTCGGATCTCGGCACGGCGATCTCGTCGGCGCTGACGATCGTCAAGAGCGCGGGGGCCGCGTCGGGCGGGAAGGCCTGAGTCCGGATTGGCGCGGTGCGCCGGCGGCCGCCGCATGTGATCGGTGTGCGGCGAATCGTCGCGCGGCCGGAGGCGGGTGATGCCCGTGCGGTGCCGTCGTCGGCACCTTTCTTCGGCCGAAACCGGCGGCGTGGCGTGCCTGGGATCGCTCTTGTCCCTGGCGTGCCCGATTCACCAGATACCCAAGCAACACGGCCCGCTTCGAGCGGGCCGTGTCGTATGTGATGCGTGTCGCGCGGGTCAGGTGCCGGCGCGCATGATGCGTGCCTTTTCGCGTTCCCAGTCGCGCTTCTTCTCGGTTTCGCGCTTGTCGTGCAGCTTCTTGCCCTTCGCGAGCGCGATGTCGCACTTCACGCGACCGCCCTTGTAGTGGAAGTTCAACGGCACGAGCGTGTAGCCGCGCTGCTCGACCTTGCCGATCAGTTTCTTGATTTCCTCGCGGTGCAGCAGCAGCTTGCGCGTGCGAACCGGGTCGGGCGTGATGTGGGTCGAAGCCTCGGGCAGCGGGCTGATATGGGTACCGATCAGGAAGATCTCGGCGTGCTTGATCACGACGTAACCTTCCTTGATCTGGCCGCGCCCGGCGCGCAGCGCCTTGACTTCCCAGCCCTCGAGCACGAGCCCCGCCTCGTAGCGTTCCTCGATGTGATAATCGAAGTGCGCTTTCCTGTTGTCGATGATGCTCATGAAAGGATCGGGCCAACTCGTTTAAAATCACGATTTTAGCAAAGCGGGGCGGGAATCGCCCGGCTTGCGTTCTCACTTTGAGCGATGCCGCGCGATTTATGGCAGATGTCCAGAAAACCGTATTGATCCGTCATTCGGCGGAACAGATGTTCGACCTCGTCACCGACGTGGCCGACTACCCCAATTTCCTGCCCTGGTGCGGCGGTGTCGAGATTCGCCGTCAGGACGAGAGCGGGATGGAAGCGCGCATCGACATCAACTTCAAGGGCATCAAGCAGCATTTCGCGACGCGCAACACGCAGCAGCGCCCGACGCGGATCGACATGGAGTTCACGGACGGCCCGTTCAAGAAGTTCACGGGCTCGTGGCGCTTCACGGCCCTGCGCGCCGATGCCTGCAAGATCGAATTCGCGCTGCACTACGAGTTCTCGAGCATCCTGCTCGAGAAGATCATCGGGCCCGTGTTCAGCCATATCGCGAACACGTTCGTCGATTCGTTCGTGAAGCGCGCCGACCAGCGCTACGGGAAGGGGTGACGCGATGCTGTCGATCGAAGTCTGCTACGCGCTGCCGGATCGCCAGACGCTGATTCCGCTGTCGCTGCCCGACGGGGCGACCGTTCGTTCGGCGATCGATGCGAGCGGCGTGCTCGCGCTGCACCCGGAAATCGATCTCGCGAACGCGAAGACGGGCGTGTACGGCAAGCTGGCGCCGCTCGACGCACCGCTCGCCGACCACGACCGCGTCGAGATCTACCGCCCGTTGATCGTCGATCCGAAGCTCGCGCGCCAGCGGCGCGTCGACAAGTCGCGCCGCGCCGGCTCCATCGAGGGCCGCAAGTGGATGCACAAGGACGCGCGCTGACGCGGGTCGGTTCGCGGCTTCAGGCCCGATTCGTTTGATCGAACGCCGCGGCGCTCAGTGGGCCGCGGCGTTCGCGTTTGCGGGAGCGCTTCCCGACGTATCGCTGCCGGCGGGCGTGTCGCCGTGCTGCCGCACCGATCCGTAGACACCCGCGAGCAGCAGCATCAGCGCGGCGATCTCGAGTGCATGCGGCATCCGCTGGTCGTACACGAACGCGTAAAGCATCGCGAACACGGTTTCGAACACGATCAGCTGGCCCGACAGCGTGAGCGGCAGCCGCTTCGACGCGGCATTCCACAGCCCGTTGCCGAGCCACGATGCGCCGATCGCGAGCACCAGGTTCAGCAGCCAGAACAGCTGCCAGCGCGACGCCGGCACCGACGCCTGCACGGTGCCGGCCGGCAGCGCGACGATCGCGATCCAGACGAGCCCGCCGATCAGGCCCGTCACGACACCCCACAGCACCGACCACTCGTTGCCGCCGAAATGATGATGGCGCTGCAGATAGCGTGCGTTCGCGACCGCATACCAGGTCCAGCTCGCGAGCGCGCCGGCCGCGCAGGCGATGCCCGCGAGCTTCTGGCCGAGCGTCGTCGCATGCGCGGCCTCGGACGTGAACAGGTCGACGTTGATGCAGACGATGCCCGCGATCACCAGCGCAAGCGGGGCGGCGAGCCGCCGCAGCGGCACGGCGCCGTGGTCGCCGAGGCCCGCGAGCGTGACCGTGACGGGCAGCACGCCGACGATCAGCGAACTGGGCGCGATGCCGATCAGGTGCACGGCGCCGGACAGCAGCATGTAGTACGCGACGTTGCCGACGACGGCGAGCCTGACCAGCGCGACGAGATCCTCGCGGGTCAGCCGCGCGAGCAGCGAGCGGGCGGCTGGCAGCGCGGCCGCCAGCGACACGAGGCCGTACATCGCGTAGCGACCGGCGCTCAGCAGCAGCGGCGAGAAGTCGGTCAGCAGCCGAGGAACGAGAAACACCATGCCCCACAGGGCACCTGCCAAAACACCATAGACCACACCGCGTCGCATCGACCGCTCCGAACACATGACTGACGAGCGCGCAGCTTAGCGATGCGGCCGCCACGTCGTCTTGTTCATTCCTGCACTCGGCGCACGGCGGAGCGCGGGCGTGCCGCGCCCGGGAGCGATCACGGCAGGCTGCTGATCATTCGTCAGCCGAATCGGACGAGGCGCCCGCTTTGTTGCCCGACGCCCCGGCCCGCGCGGGCCGACGTACGGCGCGCAACGTGCCGCTGTTGCCGCCGCCGCAGTAGAAGCGGTCGTGGCCGTCGGATTCGAGCCCCGATACGCCGACGCCTGCCGGCATGTCGATCTGCTCGAGCACCTGGCCGGTGCGCGGATCGATGTGCCGCAGGTCGGCCTGGTCGGCTTCCCAGGTGCCGTGCCACAGCTCGCCGTCGACCCACGTCACGCCGGTGACGAAGCGGTTCGATTCGATCGTGCGCAGCACGGCGCCCGTTTGCGGATCCACCTGGTGAATCTTGCGTTCGCGGTACTGGCCGACCCACTGCGCGCCTTCGGCCCAGGCCAGCCCGGAATCGCCGCCGTTGCCGGGCGCGGGGATCGTCGCGAGCACGCGGCCGGATTCGGGATCGATCTTCTCGATGCGGTCCTCGACGATCTGGTACAGGTGGCGGCCGTCGAACGCCGTGCCCGCATGCGCGGCGACGTCGAGCGAGCGGACGGTCGTGCCGCGTTCCGGGTCGAGCGCATTCAGCTTGTCGCCGGACGCGTACCACACGTACTGCCCGTCGTACGTGACGCCGTGTACGCCGTCGACGCCCGGAAACGGGCCGTATTCGCGAAGGATGTCTGCTCGGGAGCGTTTCATGTTCGTCACCTCGTCGTTCGATGCGGTCATCCTAATCGCCCGGCAGCGGGGCGGGGAGTAACAAGGTCGTCGCGAAACCGGGCAATGGCGGCGTCATCCAGCGGCGCGCGCGGCCGCGGCCGAGCGCCTGGACCTTGTCGGCTTCGGCGAGTGCGTCGAGCGCGCGCTGCACGGTGCGCTGGCTCGCGCCGAGGGCCAGCGCCAGCGCGGAGCTCGACCACGCTTCGCCATCGGCGAGGAGCGCGAGCACGGCCGCGTGGCGATCGTCGACCGGGCGCGCCAGCACGACGGTCTCGCGTATGCCGAGCGGTTCGAGCGCGAAGCCGCGCGGCGTGGCGACGACGTTCGCGAGCGGCCGCAGCACCGCGCGCAGCCGGCCGATCTCGACGCGCAGGCGTGCGCGATGCGATTCGTCCGCATGTTTCGCGCGGAACGCGACGGCGACGAGCGCGTTGCGCGACACGTCGGCCGGCCAGGCCTCGCCGAGCGCGCGGGCGAGCACGAACAGCACCGGCCGCCGCGCGAGCGACACGCTCGTGCGCGCATCGCGCACCGTGTGACGGCACGCATCGACGACGAGCGCGTTCGACGCGAATAGCGTCTCGACTTCGTCGAGTTGCACGAGCCGCGATGTACCGCGCGCGATGAGGCGCGCGGCCGGTGCGTCGAGCACGCGTGCCGCGGTGTCGACCTCGGCCGTCAGCGCGGCGATGCCGGCGTCGCGGGCGGCTGCGCGCGCACGGGCAAGCGCGGCGCGGGCCGCGTGCGTGCGAATGCGGCGCATCGCGATGCCGGCCGCGATCAGCTCATGGGCGGCGCGCGATGCAGCGGGCAACGGCGCGGGATCGAGATTCGCGAGCATCCGCTCCGCATCGTCGAGCTGGCCGATCAGCAGCAGCCGGCGCACGCCGAGATAGCGCGCATGCGCGGCGTTGGCGCGGTCGCCGTGCGCGTCGAGCGTCGCGCATGCGGCATCGAGCGCGCGCGTCGGCCAGCGCAGGTCGCGCGACGCGAGCGCGATCTCCGCTTCCGCGACGACGCAGCGCGCACGCGCCACGGCCTCCCTGGCGCCGAACGCACGCGCGGCGCCGCGCACGAGCGCGCGAGCCCGTTCGAAATCGCCGAGCTGCGCCATGGCGATCCCGCGCAGCGCGAGCGCCGGCGCATCGTCGCGCAGCGCGACGCGGTTCAGCGCGCCGAGCGCGTCACCGGCCGCGAGCGCGCGCGCGGCCGCGGTGATCAGCGAATCCATCCGAATCCCGACACACTTGTCACTCCCTCCGGTCCGATGCCCGCCCCTAATCTAGCACCACGCACACGGCACCGGACGCCGTGCCCGGATACCCATCAGAAGGAGGAACCCGCCATGACGACCCATCTCACCGGAACCCGCGACGAATGGCTGGCCGAACGCCGCGCGCTGCTCGACGCGGAAAAGGCGCTGACGCGGCAAAGCGACGAACTCGCGCGGCGGCGCCAGGCACTGCCCTGGGTGCGCGTCGACAAGACCTACCGGTTCGATACCGAAGACGGGCAGGCAACGCTCGACGACCTGTTTCTCGACCGCTCGCAATTGCTCGTCTATCACTTCATGTTCGGCCCCGACTACCAGGCCGGCTGCCCGTCGTGTTCGTCGATTGCCGACGGTTTCGATGGGTTTGCCGTCCACCTGGCGAACCACGACGTGACGCTCGCCGCCGTGTCGCGTGCGCCGCTCGCGAAGCTGCTCGCGTACCGCCAGCGCATGGGGTGGCACTTTCCGTGGGCGTCGTCGGTCGGCAGCGATTTCAACTTCGACTTCAACGTGTCGTTCACCGAAACGCAGCAGCGCGCGGGTGACGTCGAGTACAACTATGCGCGCGCCAGCCACGCGATGGACATGGATCCGCCGCCGCCACCCGTCGTGCAGTTCGCGGCGACGTGCGGCACCGACGCGCTCACGTATTCGCTCGACCGGCCGGGGATGAGCGCGTTCGTGCGCGAGGACGGCGCGGTTTATCACACGTATTCCACCTATGCGCGCGGCCTCGACGGGCTGTGGGGGATGTACCAGTGGCTCGATCGCGCGCCGCGCGGGCGCAACGAAACCGGCCCGTGGTGGCGCCGTCATGACGAGTACGCCCGTGGCTGAGCGCGCCGGCGACGGGTGGGGGCGGGCGATGACTCGGCCAGCGGCCGGCGCTGCGGGCCCCGATCCGCGGGCCTTCGCGGTGGCGCTCGCGGCCGTGTTCGCGGTTGCCGTTGTTGCGACCGTGGCGCAGCACGCGTCGATGGCCGCGATGGGCGGCGCACCGGTGTCCGGCGGCTGGATGACGCAGGCGGTATGGCAGCGGCCGTGCGGATGGGGCGCCGGCCGCACGTTCGCGGCGTTCGCCGGCATGTGGGGCGCGATGACCGTGACGATGATGCTGCCCGTGCTGGCGCCGGTGCTGTGGCGATATCGGCAGGGCGCCGGTCCGTTGGCGGCGGCGCGTTCGTCCTGGCTCGTCGCGGTGGTGGGCGCCGGGTATTTCGCCGTTTGGATGGCAGTCGGCGCGCTCGTGTTTCCGGCCGGCGCCGTGCTGACGAGCGCAGCCGCACGGCTGCCGGTGCTCGGCCGCGCGATGCCGTTCGTGGCCGGCGCGGTCGTATTGGCCGCAGGCGTCCTGCAATTCTGCGGGTGGAAGACGCGCCGGCTGACGTGCTGCCGGCGTGCGGCGACCGGCGTGCATCCGCCGCACGCGGGGGGCGGTGCGGCATGGCGGCACGGGGTGCGAGCCGCCATCCGATGCGGGGCGTGTTGCGGGAACCTGATGGCGGTCGCGCTGGCCACCGGCATGATGGATCTGCGCGTGATGGCGGTCGTGACGGTTGCGATCGCCGCCGAGCGCCTCGCGCCGGCTGGTGGGCGGGTAGCGCGGCTCGTCGGCTGCGTTGCGGTCGGCGGCGGCGTGGTGATGATCGTCCGCGCGGCCGGGCTGCCGTGAGGCGGGACGGCGGGCCCGTTCGGCCCGTTGCCGGGCCGCGCTTTACCGCCGCCGCTACCGCTGCGTGGCCCGTCCGCAACAGGCGGATGGGCCGTTTCGCGGCCGGCTGCGCGAATGGCTCGATGCGGCGGTGAAACGAAAGGCGATCGAAAACGAACCGAACGGCGATCCGAACGATTCGGCCCCCGAACGGCCGAAACCGGCTAAGCCGTTGTTCGTGTTGTGAAAATTCACGGCGCTTCGCGTATAATTCGCTTTTGCGCCCATAGGATTTGCCATGCGTCTGATCCAAAAAGCACTCACTTTCGATGACGTGCTCCTCGTTCCCGCCTTCTCCGACGTTCTCCCGCGCGACACCAGCCTCAAGACCAAGCTGACCCGCAACATCTCCCTGAACATGCCGCTCGTGTCCGCCGCGATGGACACGGTCACCGAAGGTCGCCTTGCGATCGCGATGGCCCAGCAGGGTGGCGTCGGTATCGTCCACAAGAACCTCACGCCGGCCGAACAGGCCCGCGAGGTCGCGAAGGTCAAGCGTTTCGAATCGGGCGTCGTCCGCGATCCGATCACGGTCCCGCCGCAAATGAAGGTGCGCGACGTGATCGCGCTGTCGCGCCAGCATGGCATCTCGGGCTTCCCGGTCGTCGAAGGCCCGCAGCTCGTCGGCATCGTCACGAACCGCGACCTGCGTTTCGAAACCCGCCTCGATGAGCCGGTCAAGTCGATCATGACGCCGCGCGAGCGCCTCGTCACGGTCAAGGAAGGCACGCCGCTCGCCGAAGCGAAGGCGCTGATGCACAGCCACCGCCTCGAGCGCGTGCTGGTCGTCAACGACGCGTTCGAACTGCGCGGCCTGATGACCGTCAAGGACATCACGAAGCAGACCGAGCACCCGGACGCGTGCAAGGACGAACACGGCAAGCTGCGCGCAGGCGCGGCGGTCGGCGTCGGTCCCGACAACGAAGAGCGTGTCGAGCTGCTGGTGCAGGCCGGCGTCGACGTGATCGTCGTCGATACCGCGCACGGCCACAGCAAGGGCGTGCTCGAGCGCGTTCGCTGGGTCAAGCAGAACTTCCCGCACGTCGAAGTGATCGGCGGCAACATCGCGACGGCCGCCGCCGCGAAGGCGCTCGTCGAATACGGCGCGGATGCGGTCAAGGTCGGTATCGGCCCGGGCTCGATCTGCACGACGCGGATCGTCGCCGGTGTCGGCGTGCCGCAGATCAGCGCGATCGCGAACGTCGCGGAAGCGCTGAAGGGCACGGGCGTGCCGTGCATCGCCGACGGCGGCGTGCGCTTCTCGGGCGACGTGTCGAAGGCCCTCGCGGCCGGCGCGAACGCGGTGATGATGGGCAGCATGTTCGCGGGCACCGAAGAGGCGCCGGGCGACGTGTTCCTGTACCAGGGCCGCCAGTACAAGTCGTATCGCGGCATGGGTTCGGTCGGTGCGATGAAGGACGGCGCGGCAGACCGCTACTTCCAGGACAACTCGGCGAACATCGACAAGCTCGTGCCGGAAGGCATCGAAGGCCGTGTCGCGTACAAGGGCTCGGTCAACGCGATCCTGTTCCAGCTGGTCGGCGGCGTGCGCGCGAGCATGGGCTACTGCGGCTGCAAGACGATCGACGAGCTGCACGACAAGGCCGAATTCGTCCAGATCACCGCGGCGGGCATGCGCGAGTCGCACGTGCACGACGTGCAGATCACGAAGGAAGCGCCGAACTACCACGTGGACTAATTGCCGATGAAACCGCTGCTGCGAGCCGTGCTGATCATCGATGCCGTACTGCTGCTGGCGTTCGGCGTGCTGTTCGTGCTGACGCCCTGGCAGTCGCTCTTCAACGCGCTGCAGCTTGCGAACGTCCAGCCGGCGATGCTCGGCCAGGCGTTCGGCATCGCGTTGCTCGGGCTCGCGTGGCTCGCGTTTCATGCAGCGTTCAACGGGGATCTCACGGCGCCGGTCGCGCGATCGGTCGGCCATGTGTATTGGCTGACCGGCGCGCTGACGATCGTCTGGTCGATCGGCACCGGCAGCGGTCCCGCGCTCGCGGCCGCCGGCCGCGTGCTGTCGGCGGTGGCCGGTGTCGCGCTGATCGTGCTCGGCCTCGGCGGCGTGCGGCTCGCATCGGCCGTGCGCCAGCGCGAAAAAGCGCAGGCGCTCGAGGCACGCGCGCCGGCGCAGCGTCCGGCCGAGCCGGCGATGGCGCCCGCGTCGTCGCCCACACCGCAGCGTGTCGAGCCCGTCGTCAGCCGCCCCGCAGCGTCCGCTGCATCGTCGTCACCGGCCGCATCCCGCCCATCGTCGTCCGGCACCGTCGCACTCGACGAGCGCCCCCCGATGCAGGATTGACCGGCCATGCGTCGAGCGTGCTGCCTTCCGCCCGACGCCGCTGTCCATGCTATTGACGCAGCGCATGATGAAAATGATGCGCTGCTTTTCTTATTCTCTTCATCCCGTCCGCAGCCATGCACGACAAAATCCTGATTCTCGACTTCGGTTCGCAAGTCACCCAACTGATTGCGCGACGCGTGCGCGAAGCGCACGTCTACTGCGAAATCCATCCGAACGATGTGTCCGACGACTTCGTGCGCGAGTTCGCGCCGAAGGCGGTGATCCTGTCGGGCAGCCATGCGAGCACGTACGAAGACCATCAGCTGCGCGCGCCGCAGGCCGTGTGGGATCTCGGCGTGCCCGTGCTTGGCATCTGCTACGGCATGCAGACGATGGCCGTGCAGCTCGGCGGCAAGGTCGAGTGGAGCGACCACCGCGAATTCGGTTACGCGGAAATGCGCGCACACGGCCATACGCGCCTGCTCGACGGCATCGAGGACTTCAAGACGGACGAAGGCCACGGGATGCTGAAGGTCTGGATGAGCCACGGCGACAAGGTTGCCGAGCTGCCGCCGGGCTTCGCGCTGATGGCGTCGACGCCGAGCTGCCCGATCGCCGGCATGGCCGACGAGGCGCGCGGCTACTACGCGGTGCAGTTCCATCCGGAAGTCACGCACACGGTGAAGGGCCGCCAGATCATCGAACGCTTCGTGCTGCAGATCGCCGGTGCGAAGCCCGACTGGATCATGAGCAACCACATCGAGGAGGCCGTCGCGAAGATCCGCGAGCAGGTCGGTGACGAGGAAGTGATTCTCGGCCTGTCGGGCGGTGTCGATTCGAGCGTCGCCGCTGCGCTGATCCATCGCGCGATCGGTGACCAGCTCACCTGCGTGTTCGTCGACCACGGCCTGCTGCGCCTGAACGAAGGCAAGATGGTGCTCGACATGTTCGAGGGCCGCCTGCATGCGAAGGTCGTGCACGTCGACGCGTCCGAACAGTTCCTCGGCCACCTGGCCGGCGTGACCGATCCGGAAGCGAAGCGCAAGATCATCGGTCGCGAGTTCGTCGAGGTATTCCAGGCCGAGGCGAAGAAGCTGTCGAAGGCGAAGTGGCTCGCGCAGGGCACGATCTACCCGGACGTGGTGGAATCGGGCGGCACGAAGACGAAGAAGGCGACGACGATCAAGAGCCACCACAACGTCGGCGGCCTGCCGGAAACGCTCGGCCTGAAGCTGCTCGAACCGCTGCGCGACCTGTTCAAGGACGAAGTGCGCGAGCTGGGCGTTGCGCTCGGCCTGCCGCCGGAAATGGTGTATCGCCATCCGTTCCCGGGCCCGGGCCTCGGCGTGCGGATTCTCGGCGAAGTGAAGCGCGAGTTCGCGGACCTGCTGCGCCGCGCGGACGCGATCTTCATCGAGGAACTGCGCAACACGACCGCGACCGCGCAGGATGCGGCCGCCGGCCTGTGCGGCGAAGCCGATGTCGGCAAGAGTTGGTACGACCTGACGAGCCAGGCGTTCGCGGTGTTCCTGCCGGTCAAGTCGGTGGGCGTGATGGGCGATGGCCGCACGTACGACTACGTGACGTCGTTGCGCGCGGTGCAGACGACCGACTTCATGACCGCACACTGGGCGCACCTGCCGTACGCGCTGCTCGGCCGCGCGTCGAACCGGATCATCAACGAGGTGCGCGGGATCAACCGGGTCGTGTACGACATCTCGGGCAAGCCGCCGGCGACGATCGAGTGGGAGTGATTTGGCGTCTGGCAGCGGCAAGCAATGGCAGGCAAGAAACCACTTATAAGTCATTGATGTAAATGGATTTTTTTGTTTTCTGTCTGGCAACGGCTGGAAGATTTTGGCATCGCCAAGCACGAATTTTTCATGGTATGGTGCATGGCACTGGCTGAGCCGATGCCATGATCCTGCTTCGATACCATGTCGTCGCTTCACGAGCTGTCATGGTATGGAAATCCGATAGATCGTTGATCTATAAGGAAAAATAGGCGGGATTCCGAGAGTTTGTAAGCATGGTATCGGCGGCCTGAAAAGAAGGGTGCCCATGCTTACTGATACCAAGTTGCGCAATCTCAAGCCGCAGGACAAGCTCTACAAGGTGAACGACCGTGACGGCCTCTATGTGGCCGTCACCCCGGCCGGGGCGATCTCGTTTCGCTACAACTACGCCATCAACGGCAGGCAGGAGACCATCACCTTCGGCCGCTACGGCGTCGGCGGCATCACCCTGTCGGAAGCCCGCGAGCAGTTGGGCGAGGCCAAGAAGCTGATCGCGGTCGGGAAGTCGCCGGCCAAGGAGAAGGCGCGGGACAAGGCCCGCATCAAGGATGCCGAGACCTTCGACGCCTGGGCCGAAAAGTGGCTGCGCGGCTACCAGATGGCCGACTCCACCCGCGACATGCGCCGGGCGGTCTACGAGCGCGAGCTGAAACCCAAGTTCGCCAATCAGAAGCTGGTCGAAATCACCCACGAGGACTTGCGGGCGCTGACCGATGCCATCGTGGAGCGCGGTGCGCCGGCCACGGCCGTGCATGCCCGCGAGGTGGTGCTCCAGGTCTACCGCTGGGCCATCGAGCGCGGCCAGAAGGTCGAGAACCCCGCCGAGCTGGTGCGCCCCACCAGCATCGCCAAGTTCGAGCCGCGCGACCGCGCGCTGACGCCCGACGAAATCGGGCTGATGTACCAGTACATGGAGCGCATCGGCACGACGCCATCCATCCGGGCGGCGGCCAAGCTGCTGTTGCTGACGATGGTGCGCAAAAGCGAGCTGACAAACGCGACGTGGAGCGAGATCAATTTCAGCGAGGCGCTTTGGACGATCCCGAAGGAGCGGATGAAGCGGCGCAATCCGCACCTGGTCTTTCTGTCCAGGCAGGCGCTGGATATCTTCATTGCCCTGAAGACCTTCGCCGGCGGATCGGACTATGTGCTGCCGTCGCGGTACGACTCGGACACGTCGATGAGCAGCGCCACGCTCAACCAGGTGCTGACGCTGACGTACCGTTTGGCGCAGAAGGAAGGAAAGACCCTTGGCAAGTTCGGGCCGCACGACCTGAGACGCACGGCGAGCACGCTGCTGCACGAGGCGGGCTATAACACCGACTGGATCGAGAAGTGCCTGGCGCACGAACAGCGTGGTGTCAGGGCCGTCTACAACAAGGCTGAATACCGCGAGCAACGCACCGCCATGCTGCAAGACTGGGCGGACATGATCGACGGCTGGACAGCCAGGAAGGCGTTTTAGCCGCTAAAAAGCAGCCCGCCGAGGTCGATGGCCGTCACTGTGCTTCGTCGAGATGGAAGTCTTTCGAGATCGTTGCCAGGGCCTTGTAAACGGCCTGGCGACTGATCCCGAGGGCGTCTGCGACTTGTTTTTTACTCTGTCCCGAGGCGATCATCATGACGATCGCCTTCTTTCGGTCGGTCAGCCTCTTGTCGGCCATCAGGCGCGCCTGGTTTCTCAACTCGGCCTTGTCGACGGGCTGCAAGGATTTTTGGGCCACATGGCCTTGGATGTAGCGGTCAACAGCCCGATCCCCTGAGGCCGCACGCAGCTTCTCCGGTTTGGCGCTTTGCTTGCTCAGCCGCAGTAGCTCCTGATCGAAGTGATCCGCCGAACGCATGGCGCGTCGATAGGCTGGATTCTGGGTGCCATCCGGGAGCATTGGCCGATGCTCGGCACAGTAGCGGTGGCTCAAGCGTAGTTTCTCTTGATCCCCCCGAGGCCAATTTCCATGTTCGATGAACGAGGCTAATTCCGTCAACGCTCCGCAGAACCTACAAAAACCTTGACGACGCTGCGCGTTCCCGAAAGGGAGCAAAGGGAGCTGGTGTTCGCCTGGTATCTTGGATCGTGTCGGTCTTTTGCAGGCGCAGTCCCAAATCAGTTCGATTAAGGATTCGATGGTTGCGATAAAGCGCTGATCTCTGGCAGTCCAGTTGTTCTCCGTTTTGATGAAGTTACGCAGCAACCACCGCTGCAATCGAACCATCTCATCAAGCCCCACTTGACGAATGATGGTGCTGAGTCCTGCCCGTGCGCTGGCTCCGGGCACGAAGCCCGAGTAGCGCGCCGGAAGAGTCGCCATGTACGCCGCCACGGCGGGATCGATGCGTTCCTCTACCAGTCGGACGATGGGGTACTGGCGCGAGGACGCGGAGTAGGGTTTCCAGCGCTCTCGGAACTCCTTGATCGCTTGAGAAACGATGGGCGCGCATCCATCCCAGATATGGATGTAGTACCGCCCTAGGCGTTCTCTTGTTTGATCTTCCGTTTCCATGTCAACCAAAGTGTACAACTAAATCGCTGACAGTCAATTGGTGTGACGGCTAGCCTTGTGGTGATCAATTGAAGACCATGAATGCCGGACTCGCTTTTCTCATCACCGGGGCCGCTCCGCTCGCCCCGTGACGAGAAGGACGAGCGCACAGCCGCTGAGCCCACAACACACCTTGCGCCTGACCGTGGCAGGCAGGGCGATTTCTTCACGCTCGGCATCCCCGATGCCGCGCCGAAAGATGACCTCGCCAGCATGGAACATCCGTTGTTCGCATTGAAGGCTGGCGACACTCGCGTGCGTACCTACGAGCGCAACGGCAACACCGTGACGGTGAAGCCCGGCCCGGACGGTTGCGCAACGATCCACGACAAGGATTTGTGGCTCTACTGCGCCGGCCAGCTCGTCGAGGCGAAGAACCGCGGGGCAAGAATCTCGCGCACGGTGCGCCTCACCATGTACGACTTCCTCACGGCCACCAACCGCGACACCAGTGGCCGCGCCTACGAGCGGGCGGGCGAGATGCTTGGGCGGCTCACCGGCACGCGGGTCGAAACCAACATCGAGACAGGCGGGCGGCGCACTCGTGCGTTCTGGGGCCTGGTGGAATCGGCCAAGATCATCGAGAAGTCACCCAACGACGGTCGCATGGTGTCGCTGGAAGTGACCTTACCGGAATGGCTGTTCCGAGCCATCGACGCCGGCGAATTCCTCACGCTCTCGCGCAACTATTACCGACTGCGCAAACCGCTTGACCGGCGCATCTACGAGCTGGCGCGAAAGCACTGCGGTCGTCAACCAAGCTGGCGCGTGTCGCTGGCCGTCCTACACCAGAAGAGCGGTAGCACCGATGCGCTGCGGAATTTCCGTGCGGCAATGCGCTCGCTGGCCGAATCTGGCGTACTGCCCGACTTTCTCATGGCGTTCGACGGCGGCCGAGACATGGTGACGTTCTACGCCAATGGCCCCAAGGGCCGCATCGCCGAGGCCAAGGACATGCTGGCTGGGAGGCCGCATGCTTCGCTGCTGGCCCACGAGAAGGCCCATACCCGGAAGACCGGGAAGCGATCCGGCTAACACGTGCTTCCACGCAGGGCACGTACTTTTACCTGCACTTGACTTCGGGCTTCCAGGGGTGATCTCTGTGGATTGGCACGTGCGTTCACCTGCGCCATCTGTGGATGGGAGCGTGCCTTTACCTGCACTCGTATCGTGCTTTCACCTGCACCCAACTTCGTGCTTTTACCTGCACGCCCACCCCACAAGGCATTGTCGCGCAAGGGTTTTTGAAACCTGTAACGCGCGCGCGCCTTTAACTGTCTTTTTAACTTAAAGATCTTTAACGTCGGCGGGGCTGTGGACAACTTGACAGTTCGTGCGCTGGCGGCTTCGCCGGGGCACCCCTGCGGGGTTCCCCCACCGCTATGCGGTGGCTCCTCCTCCGACAAATCGTGCCGGCCTCAGGCCGGTGAGCTGAGAGTGGCGCGGCACACGCCGCGCCGAACGCGCCAGAAACGCTTAGGACGAAAAAAACGGCAAGGCGAGGCCGAGAGGGCGCTCCTGCTCCTGAAAACGCTCCTGTGGGCTTCCTGGACGCTGCCAGGCCGGCCAACGGCAGCGCCACGAACAGATTGCCGCGCTGTCGGAACGGTCGCAGGTTGAACGCCAAGAAAAGGGGCGGCGAGTTCAGGCTGACCAGGCCAGACAAACTGGCCAGCATCGCTACTTCCGACGATGGCGGCCGCCAGATGGATTTGGTTCGTTGTAGCGTGTTGTATGTTGTATAGCGCTACAACATACAACGCAAAAGCAGCAGAATTTTGATGTCAACCTAATTGGATAATTAAGTTGCTGAAGATTTAGGATTGTCCGGGCAACATCAGGCACTCGTTCGCAAGTGACTGAATACGCCAGAAGATGCACGCAACAGAAAAACCACGCCAGCCCATTGCCGAGGTGGTGAAGGGCAAGACCCTCATCAATCGCAAGAAGCTGCTGGCGATGATCCCGCTGTCAGACCGCACCATCTACAACATGGAGTTGCGGGGAGAGTTTCCACATCGCATCACCCTCACCAGCCGCAATGTGGCTTGGGACTTGGCCGAGGTCGAGCAGTGGATCGAAGCGCGCAAGTTGTCGGGCGAACTGGCCCGCCGCCCCGGCCCTCTGGCCGTGGGCGAGGATTCCCCTTCGTTGGGTCGTGGGGAGGACTGATGAAGCGGATAACGATTCAAGTCAGCGAAGCCACGGCGGCAAGCCTGCACGAACTCGCCAAGAGGTGCACCGCTGCGAACGCCCGTTTTGACGGCTACACCAGCCATGGCCCCCTCACTGTCGCGTCGCTTCTGGCGATGCTGGCCGAGGATGCCGGCATGGTCATCACCCGTCCTGGAAGCTGGGAGGGCGCGAACATGGCGCAGGTCTTCAGCTCGCACGGCTACGAGGTGTGACGCGATGGCCGATGGATCAAAGGCAGGCGGCGAGGTGACGAAGAGCTTTCGGGAAGAGCTGGCCGCCTGGGTTGCGCAGCGCGACCAAGCCGCAAGGCCCAAGCGCAGGGAGGCCCTGGCGGCCTTTCTGGCCGTGCGTGCCGATGTGATCGAAGCGACCGCCGCCGGCTACGCGCTCAAGACCATCTGGGAACACCTGCACGAAGCTGGGCGCGTGTCATTCCGCTACGAGACCTTTCTCAAGCACGTTCGCCGACACATCACGAATCCGTCGGCCGAGCAGAGCAAGCCGGTGCCGGTGAAGCGAAGCAATGAGCGCCCGAACAAGCCGATCCACGAGCCGAGAAAACCAGTCGAGCCCGTTGGAATTCGCAGTTTTCACTACAACCCCAGAATGGAAGATAAGGACTTGATCTAATGACCAAAATTCACATGGTTCTTCAAGGCAAGGGTGGTGTCGGTAAATCGATGATTGCCGCGACTCTTGCTCAGTACAAAGCGAGCAAGGGCGCAAAGCCGCTTTGCATCGACACCGATCCGGTCAATTCGACCTTTGAGGGGTACAAAGCCCTGAACGTGCGTCGACTCGACATCATGGATGGCGACGAGATCAATACACGCACCTTCGACGCCTTGGTCGAAATGATCGCGTTGGCGGACGGCGAGGTCATCGTCGACAACGGGGCCAGCTCGTTCGTGCCGCTGTCCAGCTACCTCATCGGGAATCAGGTTCCAGCGATGCTCCAGGACATGGGCCACGAACTCGTGGTGCATACGGTCGTCACCGGCGGCCAGGCATTCAAGGACACGCTGATGGGACTTGCCCAGCTCGCGGCGCAGTTTCCGGCGGAATGCACGTTCGTCGTCTGGCTCAATCCCTATTGGGGGCCGATTGAAAGCGAAGGCAAGGGCTTCGAGAAGATGAAGGCGTACACGGACAACAAGGCTCGCGTGTCGGCCATCATCCAGATTCCGACACTCAAGGCGGAAACCTACGGGCGCGACTTCTCGGAAATGCTCCAGGAGCGCCGCACCTTCGATGAGGCTCTGGCTGATCCGGCGCTCACGATCATGACGCGGCAACGCCTCAAGATCGTGAAGACCCAAATCTTCCAGCAGCTCGACAACGCGGCGGTGCTCTGATGATCGCATTGCATCGCTGTCAGCGTGCAGTCGATGCGCTGCTGATACGCAACCCTAGCGCTGTCGCCGCGCTGTTCTTGGCCCTTTCCGGCCATTACCGCACTCTCGGCGCGCTGTTCCACGTCGACAGCGCATCAACAGCACATGCACAGCGACAGATTCGAGGTGCTTTCCGTGGAGTAATCAACGCCGTGATGCGGGCAGGATGTGTGAAGTAGGCCCACCGCGCAAGCGCAGTGTTCCTCTTCACTTTCCCTTATTCGCGCCTACGGCGCTCAACGGGCATCCTGCTCTGCGAGGCATCCGGCGACCGCCGGCAACGACATGAGGACGCCAAGATGGAGGTCAACGAGAACAAGGTGACGAGGAAGGGCAGCCCGCCCATCAAGGTCTATTGCCTGCCCGAAGAGCGGGCCGAGATCGAGGCGAACGCCAAGAGGGCGGGCGTCAGCGTGGCGCGCTATCTGCGCGACGTGGGCCAGGGCTACCAGATCAAGGGTGTCATGGACTACCGGCACGTGCGCGAGCTGGTGCGCGTCAACGGCGACCTTGGCCGTCTTGGCGGTTTGCTCAAGCTCTGGCTGACGGATGACGCGCGCACGGCCAAGTTCGGCGAGGCCACCATCCTGGCGTTGCTGGGCCGGATCGAATCCACACAGGACGAAATGAGCCGCCTCATGAAATCCGTGGTGCAGCCGAGGGCGGGGGCATGATTTTTTTAGCCGCTAAAACGCTGGCGGGCCGGCCATGATCGCCAAACACGTGCCGATGCGCTCGCTGGGCAAGTCCGACTTCGCCGGCCTAGTGAACTACGTCACCGACGCGCAGAGCAAGGATCACCGGCTGGGCCAGGTGCAGATCACGAACTGCGATGCCGTGTCCGTGCAGGACGCCATCACCGAGGTTCTGGCGACCCAGCACACGAACACGCGGGCCAAGGGCGACAAGACCTATCACCTGATCGTCAGCTTCCGGGCCGGCGAGCAGCCCGGCGCCGACACGCTGCGCGCGATTGAGGAACGCATTTGCGTCGGGCTGGGCTATAGCGAGCATCAGCGCGTCAGTGCCGTCCACAACGACACCGATAACCTGCATATCCACATCGCCATCAACAAGATTCACCCGACGCGGCACACGATGCACGAGCCGTACTACTCGCACCGGGCGCTGGCGGAACTCTGCATGACCTTGGAGCGCGACTACGGCCTGGAGCGCGACAACCACGAGCCGCGCCGGCGCGGTGCGGAGGGGCGGGCCGCCGACATGGAGCGGCATTCCGGCCAAGAAAGCCTGTCCGGCTGGATCAAACGTGAATGCTTGGCCGAGATCAAGAGCGCGGCGAGTTGGGCCGAACTGCACCAGGTCATGCGTGAGAACGGCCTGACGTTGCGCGCCCGAGGCAATGGCTTGGTCATCGAAGCCGGCGACGGCACCACGATCAAGGCCAGCACCGTCGCCCGTGACCTGTCCAAGTCGGCGCTGGAGAAGCGTTTCGGGGTCTTCGAGGCTTCGCCCGAGCATCAGGCCGCGCCGACGCGGCGCGGCTATCAGAAGGGCCAGCCGATGCGCTTGCGTGGTGGGCTGGACACGACTGAGCTTTACGCCCGGTACAAGGACGCACAGCAGGGCCTCACGGCGACCAGGGCCGGCGCACTGGCCGAGGCGAAGCGCCAGAAAGACAAGGCCGTGGAGAACGCCAAGAAGGCGGCGGCGATGAGGCGGGCGGCGATCAAGCACCTGACCGATGGCCGGCTGACCAAGCGACTGCTGTACGGCCAGGCCAGCGCGGCACTGCGCGCCGATCTGGCGGCGATCCACGAGCGCCACAACCAGGAACGGGCAGCTATCTATCTGGCGCACAGCCGGCGCACGTGGGCCGACTGGCTCAAGCAGCAGGCAATCGCCGGCGACGGCCAGGCCATCGATGCCTTGCGCGCCCGTGAGGCAGCTCAGGGCCTCAAGGGGGACACCCTTCAGGGTGAGGGTGTGGTGAAGGCCGGTCGTGCCTTGGTGATCGACAACATCACGAAGAAGGGCACCATCATCTACCGCGCCGGCAGCTCAGCCGTGCGTGATGACGGCGAGCGCTTGGCCGTGTCCAGTGAGGCCGACCGCGCCGGCGTGTTAGCCGCCTTGCGCATGGCGATGGAGCGTTACGGCGAACGCATCACCGTCAGCGGTAGCGTGGCGTTCAAGGCCACCGCGATCCGGGCGGCCGTGGATGCGCGGCTGCCCATCGTCTTCACCGATCCGATCCTGGAGCGTCGGCGGCTGGTCGAGGCCGCGAAGGCTCAGGCCAGAGTCCGTCCCGGCGCGCCACCTGTCGGCCGGCAACCACCGCCGCATCGTCGGCATGGCCTGCGCACGCTGGGCCAGCTCGGCGGTCTGTACATCGAGGGCGGAGCCCAGCGGCCGGCGCAAGCGCCGAGGCCAGCGCCGATGCCAGCCAAGGTACGACCATCAGCACCGTCCGAACTAGCGCAGCGCGAGGCGCGGCTGCGGGCGCAGATGGAGGCCAAGAGGGCCAAACGCCAAGAGAACGGCAAGGGGCGTGGTCGATGACGAGCGCTTTCACTACCTGGGAGGTGCAGTGCGAGCTTCACCCCCGTACACCGATGTTCAACAGAAATGGCCGGGCGCTACGGTGTCGCTCAGGTCGGGGTACCGGGACAGCGATACGGCGTGCTGTCTCTGTGATGGCCCAACGCCGCCAGTTGCCGACCAGGCAGCCGGCAGGCGCAGTGCAGCCGCTCATCACATTCCAGGAACTCGACCATGAAACACGTCCGTTTTTTAGCGGCTAAAACCGCGCTTGCCGCCTCCCTCCTTGGCGTCATCGTGACCACGCCGGCCTCGGCCGGCATCCCCGTCATCGACGGCGGCAACCTGGTGCAGAACGTCATGACGGCCATCGAGTCGGTGGCGCAGACGCTCAAGCAGATCGAGCAGTACCAGACCCAGTTGCAGCAGTACGAGAACATGCTGCAAAACACGATGGCCCCGGCGGCCTACATCTGGGATCAGGCGCAGTCCACCATCAACGGGTTGATGAATGCCGTCAACACGCTGGACTACTACAGGAACCAGCTCGGCAGTCTCGACACCTACCTGGGCAAGTTCCAGGACGTGAGCTATTACCGCAGCTCGCCGTGCTTCTCGGCTGCCGGGTGCTCGGATGCCGAGCGCGCCGCGATGGAGCAAAACCGCCGCCTGGCGAGCGAGAGCCAGAAGAAGGCGAACGACGCGCTTTTCAAGGGTCTGGAGCAACAGCAGCGCAACCTGACCGCCGATGCTCGCCAGCTCGAACGGCTCCAGTCCGCCGCGCAGGGTGCGAACGGCCAGATGCAGGCCATCGGCTTCGCCAATCAGCTCGCCGCCAACCAGGCAAACCAGCTTCTGCAAATCCGCGGCCTGCTGATCGCGCAGCAGAACGCCGCGACCGCCAGGATGCAGGCCCAGGCTGATCTTGAGGCCCGGCAGCAGGCGGCGCACGCGACAGCGACGGAATCCAGGATCGGCAAAACAGCCAGCCCGAGAAATTGGCTTGAGCTGATCCGCTGATCGGGGGGCAGACACCATGCAAAAAACGCTGCTGATTGCCGCCCTCATGGCGGCCTTGCTGGCTGGCTGCGAGAAGCAGCCACCCGCGCCGGTCATGCCCGAAGTGAGCGACGCCAACTGTCAGCTTCCCAGGATCATGGAGATCAAGGACAAGGCGACGCGAGAAGCCTTTGCCGGGAAGTGCGCACGCCGCTCGCTCACCGGCGGCGGCATTGCACCGACCAAAGACCCGAAGAACTGGCTGGAGCTGATCGACCAGACGACCCCGAAGGGGCAGGAGGCAAAACCATGAAAGTACTGCACAAGGCGGCGCTGATCGGCGTCGCCCTCGCGCTCTACTCCACCGCCGCATCGGCCCAGCTCACCAACCAGGGGATGCTTGACCAGGTAGTGACGGACTTCGCCTCAGCGGCGAGTTCCTGGCAGGTCGCCGTGATGAATGCGGCCATGTTCTTGTTCTGGACGCTGGGCACAATCTCGCTGGTCATCACGTTCGGCTTCATGGCGCTGCGCAAGGCCGACATTGGCGAGTTCTTCGCCGAGTTCATCAGGTTCATCCTGTTCTTCGGCTTCTTCCTCTGGCTGCTGCGCTACGGCCCGACCTTTGCCGGCTCGATCATTCGATCACTGCGCCAGCTCGGGGAACAGGCTTCTGGCGTGTCCTCGGTGACACCCTCGGGCATCGTGGATGTGGGGTTCCTGATCTTGAAACAGGCCCTTGCCAACCTGTCGGCCTTCTCGCCTGTCGATAGCGTCATTGGTGTGGCCTTGAGCCTCGGCATCCTGATCCTGCTGACCATCGTTGCCGTGAATATGTTGCTGCTGCTCGTGTCGAGCTGGATTTTGATGTACGCGGGCATCTTTTTCCTGGGGTTCGGTGGCTCGCGTTGGACGTCCGACATGGCGATCAACTACTACAAGACCGTGCTGGGTGTTGCCGTGCAGATCATGACGATGGTGCTCCTGGTCGGCATCGGGAATGATCTGCTTACCAGCTTCTACGCCAGGATGAACACCGGCACGCTGAACTTTGAAGAGCTGGGCGTTATGCTGGTTTTCTGCGTGGCGCTGCTCATGCTGGTCAATCGTGTGCCCCCTCTGGTCGCCGGCATCATCACCGGCTCGGGTATCGGCGGCGCGGGTGGCATCGGCAACTTCGGCGCAGGTGCTGCCATTGGTGCGGCTATGGGCGCGGCGAGCATGGCCGCCGGTGCGGCAAGCGTGGCTGGCGCGGCCGTGATGGGTGGTGCGGCCTCGGCCGCCGGCGGCATGTCGGCGATCAAGGCAGCGTTCGAGAAAGCAGGGTCTAGCGCAGGCGGTGAATCGGGCGGAATGCCCATGCTCGGCGGTGGCTCCGACTCCGGTAGCGATGCAGGCTCGTTTGCGCAAGCTGCTGGCTTTGGTGGCGGGTCAAGCTCAGGTGCGGGCACCACTACACCACTTGCACAGGCCGCCGGTTTCGGCAGCAGCTCGGGCAGCGGTGCCAGCGGCTCAGGTGGAAGCAATGGGCAGCAGCCCGGTAAATCGGGTGGAGGTTCCAGCTCGAAGGGTGGCGACGAAGCCGGCAGCAAGAAAGCCCAGCAAGGCGGCCAGCAGGCCGCACCAGGCAGCACCGGCCCCGGCTTGCTGGCCTCGGCCGCATCGGCGCTTGGCACGGCGGGCCGCGTGACAGCCGACGCCGGCGCGAACCTGATGCAAGGCGTCGGAGAGGTTGCGAAGGCCAAGGCCGTCAGCATCCGCGACGCCGCCGCCGAGCGCATCGCCGACACCACCGGCGGGAAGATCGCGGCGGCGATCAGGGCGAGCGCGGAGAGCGACCAGGCCGGCGCTGTCGAGGCGGTGCCGACATTCGGTGGCAACAACCTGGCAGGGGCCGATTCGGCCGCTGCCGATCCTGATGATGAAGTGGCCGCGTTCGCCAACCGCGAGCACGGTAAACCGGAGGCGTGACTATGAAACGTAGTGGCTTTTTCGACTGCCTGGCGCTCGACCAGGTGCAGCGGCTGGCAGTGGAGTTTGAGCAGCCTGGCGATCAATCAACCGAGCTTGATGCAGCGGCGGAAGTCTCGGCCTTTGTTGGTCGCTCTGCTCCTTCTGCCATCGAGGCCACCAGGCCGGCGGCTAGGTCATCGAGCAACAGCTACAGCGGCAGCAACAGGAATACGCCGCTAGCAGTAGCTGCCGGCTTCTACAGCAGCGGCCAGCGGTAAAGCGCGCCGGCCGGCGTGGGGCCGGCCGACACTTCCACAACCCACCTACTACAGAGGTGAATCATGGCAACCTTGAATCCTACCAATGCAATCGCAACCCAGGCAGTTCATCATGCGGCCGCGCAGCTCGCGGCCCTGGACTGGATCGACCAGGACGCGGCGCGGCAGCTCTCACCGATGGCCGAGGCCGTCGCCAATATGTTCATGGTGCTGTACTACCAGGCCGAGACGGGCCGAGCCACGCGGGACGATTTCCGCCAGGCCCTGGATGCAGTGCGGCAGTCACTCACCGCGTAGGCTCGCGCACCAGGAACGACAAGGGCGGCCGTTGGCCGCCCTTGTCGTTTTCGGGCCTGCATCGCCGGAAGCGACGATGCGCGCCAGCGTGCTCGAGCATCGCCAGATCGAGCGATGACGGCCGCCCTGCATCTTTCCCTTGGCGTGGATCTCGCCTCGTCATTTCCGGCGATGAGATCCACCTGCAGCACCGCCAGAAATAGCGATGCTGGCCAGCTTCGCTATTTGATGCCGTGCATGGCCCGCGCACGTGCCGCAACTTCGCGGGCGTGCTCGATATAGGCCGGGTCGGCAGTAGCTTCAGCGTCGACCAGGAACGCGGCTATGGCTTCGGCGGTTTGCAAGTCCTCGGGCAGCAGCTCACGGCCAACGGCCGGGGCATCCATCCATTCGCGCTGCTCCGGCGGCAATGGATACTGGCCGGATGCTTCGGCTTCGGCCAGCAGCTCATCGAGCGTGTAGCGCACCCGGTCGGCCGAGACTGCGCGGGCCGAGTCGGCTTTCAGCGCGTCATGGGCCGGGCCGGCCTTCTCATGCAGCCAGGTTTCCAGGTTCTTCGGGTCAATCATCGGCCGGCCTCATCGAGCAGCGCCGCCAAGCGTTCCAGGTCATCGACCGAATGCGCACAGAAGTGGCCGGTCAGCAGCTCGCCCAGCTCGGCCAGCGTCAATCCAAGAGCCGCCGCTGCGGATTTCGGCGATGGTGATCAATCGTTTCGGCGAACGTGATCAGTCTGGAAGGTGGTGTTGCGCGGTCAATGGATTATAGCGACGGTGATCACGATCAGGCGTCAGCGGACTCGGATTTCGTTTTCTTTCTCATCGAATCGCCCTTGACCGGAAGCTTGTGGGCCTGATGCACGAGCCGATCGAGAATCGCATCGGCGAGCGTGGGGTCCTGCAGCCACGCGTG
This sequence comes from Burkholderia sp. HI4860, assembly GCF_002223045.2. NCBI lineage: Bacteria > Pseudomonadati > Pseudomonadota > Betaproteobacteria > Burkholderiales > Burkholderiaceae > Burkholderia > Burkholderia sp. HI4860. The sequence goes on from NZ_NKFO02000003.1 coordinate 3,318,798, forward strand.
CCAGTGTTCGAGCGGCAACTGGCTGGTGATCACAGTCGAGCGCGTACCGACACGATCATCAAGTACCTCAAGCAGATCATTGCGCGCCGCCTGGTCGAGATCCTGCAAGCCCCAATCGTCGAGGATCAGCACATCAATCTTCGCGAGTTGCGCAAGCCGACGTGTGAAGCTGCCGTCGCCGTGCGCGATTTTCAGCTCTTCGAACAGCCGCGCGACGCGCACATAGAACACGGAGAAGCCCTGCCGGCACGCCTGCTGGCCGAACGCGCAAGCGAGCCACGTCTTGCCCGCGCCGGTGGGGCCGGTCAGGATCAGGTTCTGAGCATTGCGCACCCAGTCGCAGCCGGCGAGCGTGGCGACGATGCGCTGGTCCAGCCCACGGGTTTGCCGGTATTCAATGTCTTCGACGCAGGCCTGTGGGTTCTTGAGCTTCGCGGCGCGCAGCAAACGTTCGAGTCGTCGCGTATCACGCCAGGCCAGCTCGCGATCTACGAGCATGCCCACGCGTTCCTCGAATGACAGGCTGGTGCTTGCCGTGAGCGTTGACTGCTCCTCGAACGCGCGAGCCATGCCGTCCAGTTTGAGCGCCTTTAGCTGGGTAAGGGTGTGCTGCATCAACATCGTGACCTCCTTCGGGTCAGTGGTAGTAGTCGGGGCCGCGCACGTTCTCGTGCTCGGGCGAGCGCCATTCGGCGGGCGTGGTCGGGAGCGAGGGCTGCAGGTCAAGTCCCGCTTCCAGGATTGACAGCACGGAGCGACGCGTGGGCGAGCCGATCTTCAATGCACGCTGGCATGCGGCCTCGAGGCGGTGTTTGCCGTACTTGCGCGCGAGCGAGAGAAGACCGAGACAGGCGCGATAGCCCATCTCGGGGTGAGGTTTGTTGGTCAGCAGATGCCGCACGACAGCCTCGGCGCCGGGGCCGACGGATGCGCCCCAGTTGAGCAGGCGCCCAGGCGTCCATTCCATGTGCGCGCGATGCGCAGCCGGCATGTGTTCGGCGATGGTCGTGTGTTTGCCTTTGAGGCGCGAGCGAGCGTGCGCAGCGACACGCTTGCCGCCATGCAGGATCTCTACGCCGTGGCGTGTGATACGCGCCCAGACCTCCTGCCGTGCGAGGCTATGCGGGACGCTGTAATAGTGGCCGCCGACATCGACGTGGTAATCGATGTTCACACGGCACTTCTGGAAGGTGGCGATCTCGTAGCGACGCACGGGCAACGGGCGCAGGACGGGTTGGTCCAGCCGTTCGAACCATTCACGCCGGTTGCCTTCGAGCCGCTTGAACGGGCGCTGGTTTAGGTCGGCGATCAGTTCTGCAATCGCCTTGTTGAGTTCAGCCAGACTGTAGAAGCGATAGTGGCGCAGTCGGGCCAGCACCCAGCGCTCGACGATCTGCACGCCGACTTCGACCTTGGCCTTGTCCTGCGGTTTGCGCGGACGCGCCGGCAGCATCGCGGTGCCGTAGTGGTTCACGAAGTCCTGCGTGGTCGTGCCGAGTCCGGGTTCGTAACGGTCGGGTCGCGCGATCAGCGCCTTCGGGTTGTCGGGCACGAGCAGCTCGGGCACGCCGCCAATGAACTCTAGCGCATCGCACAGGCTGCCGATCCAGTCCGCCATCGTCTCGGTGCGCGTCGCGCACGCGAACGTGTAGTTGGATGCGCCGAGCACGGCAACGAACACGTGCGCCTCGAACTCGACGCCGCCATCGCTCGCCAGGACCGGCACGGTGGGACCCGCGAAGTCCGCGAACAGCTTCTCGCCGGCGCGGTGCTGCTGACGCATCGAGCGCTTGATCGACTTCGCCCAGTCCTTGTACTTCTGGCAGAACTGCGTGTAGCGGTACGTCCGCTGGCCGGGGTTCGCTTCAGCGTATTCTTCCCACAGCAGTTGCAGCGTCACGCCCTTGCGGCGCAGCTCGCGATGCAATGCCGTGTAGTCGGGCTCGATGCGTCGCGTCGTCGTCGCCGCGGCATTGGTTGCCGCAGGCCTCAGGCGCGCGTCCAGTTCGTCGTCGGACATTGCTTCGGCTGCCGCCCAATCGAGTCCCGCCTGGCTGGCTTGGGCCGCGAACTTCGAGACGGCACCGACGCTGATGCCGATAGCCCGGCTGATCTGCCGATGCGTCAGGCCACACGCCCACTTTAGTCGCAGGACTTCCTTCAATTTGCGCATGCTCATCCGAGGTGTCGGCATCGGCACTTCTCCCGCAAAAAAGGGAGCAGGCTAACGCCGTCGGTGAATACATGCGCAACGCCACCGCCAGACTCAAACCCGGATTACGTTCCGGTTACGTGATCACCCGTTTCGGTCCCGTGATCGCTCATTCCGGCATCGTGATCACGCGTTTCGGAAACCTGTGATCAGCGATCACGATCAACCGAAACGGGTGATCACGATCATTCGGAATCCATGATCACGATCCGCCGAAATGCGTGATCACGTTCGCCGGAATACGCACCGCCGCCGCTTGGTCGTTCGACAACGGCCGCGCCGCGATGGCCTGGCTGATCTTGGTTACGAGCGTGGCCTTGACCTGCATTTCGTCGGCGTCGGGGCGGCCCAGTTCGGCATAGACGTTCGTGCTGCCTTCATCAATTTCCGGCGTGTCATCGGCGTTCAGGTCGGCGAACAGGGCTTCGACGGAATCGAACCGCTTCAAGCCGCCCCGCTGGGCTTCTTCAATTGCTTCCTCGGTTTCCTTCTTGCCCATCGCATACCTCACGCTGATTGTCTTGCCCGGCTCATTGAAGCTGTCATATTGAGCTAGGCGCATATAGATTGCACTTTATTAAATGAGCCTGCCTGTCGTTTTCAGAAGACGGCTGCACTGAACGTCAGAAGCCGACTGCACTATAGCAGCGGAGGGGTTGGATCCATCAGGCAACGACGGGCTGCTGCCGGCCAAGAGCGACCAACTGATGTGAGAACCCGAGCGGCAGTTTGAGGCTGAGAGCTGCCCCTCGTGCTGCGCGCTTGGATCGGCGGCTATCGACCGATAGCAGGCGTCTATATTTGGCATAGATAGCACAACTTATTTCCCTCACAGGCACCCGCGACCATGTCTCAAAAATGACATCAACGAGTCATCATGGTGTCATATCACGACATTACCATCGCTGCAATTCAGATTCGTAATCAGGTCATCATTTTTGATTACGAATTCAAATCTGCCGGAGGTGTCATGATCGAACTACAGAATGTCTCAGTCAGTTATGGTGATGCGATTGCACTGTATCCCACCACTCTCAAACTCCATCAGGGACAGTTCACCGTATTGCTCGGATCTTCCGGCGCTGGAAAATCCACGCTACTTCGCTGTATTAATTCGCTGCATGCGTCGCAGCGCGGCACCACCATTGTCGCCGGCTTAGGAAATTTGGCGAACTCGCGTGCATTGCGCATGCATCGCCGACAGACTGGCATGGTGTTTCAACAGCATCAATTGATTGGCCGACTGACGGCTTTGCAAAACGTTTCGATGGGCCGAATGGGCTACCACACGGCATTACGCAGTCTATTCCCCCTCCCGGCGAAGGATCAATCCATATGCCTGCAAAGTCTGGACCGAGTCGGCTTATTGCACAAAGCCTTAAGCCGTGTCGACGCATTGAGCGGCGGCCAGCAGCAACGCATCGGTATTGCCCGGGCTCTGGCTCAGCAACCTAAACTGGTGTTGGCTGATGAACCGGTAGCCAGCCTCGATCCTGCTACTGCAGAGCGAGTGCTAAGTCTGCTGCACCGCATTTGTAAAGAGGACGGGATTTCGGCGGTCGTCAGCCTGCATCAGGTAGACCTCGCTCAACGTTATGCCGACCGTATTATTGGCCTGTCCCATGGCCGAGTCATTTTTGATGCCGCACCGCAGACTTTGGATCAAGCCAGTTACGACACGCTGTATGAACAAGTACCCCGTTCTTCTTTGAGCGTTCCACAAGACGCTCGAGAGGAACGGCTTATCGATACTTCATTTCCCATGCAACTTGCTACCGTAAAGGATTGATTATGAAAAAACTCGCATCCGCATTAATGTCTGTCTTGCTTGCCGCCGTCTGCAGCATTGGCCATGCATCATCCAATCCCGATCCAGAAACGCTCAAAGTTGCGCTACTGCCGGACGAAAACGCATCGACCGTAATTAAAAACAACAAGCCGCTCGAAATCTATCTGGAAAAAGAGCTGGGAAAGAAAATTGAGCTGGTGGTTACCACTGATTACTCGTCAATGATCGAAGCCATGCGTCACGGCCGTATCGACATGGCATATTTTGGCCCCTTGTCGTATGTGCTGGCTAAGCAAAAGAGCGACATCGAGCCATTCGCAGCGATGAAGCAAAAGGGTAGCACTACCTACCAGTCCGTATTGATCGCCAATACTGGCGCCGGCATCGCCAAAATCAGTGATATCGTCAACAAGAATGTCGCTTACGGTGATGTGGCATCCACCTCCAGCCATTTGATTCCGAAGTCGATATTGGCGGAAAACGGTTTGAAAGCCGGCGAAAACTATCGCGAACACTTTGTCGGTGCGCATGACGCGGTGGCCATGGCCGTGCAAAACGGTCACGCGCAGGCTGGCGGCTTGAGTAAGCCGATTTTTGAATCCCTGGTTCAGCGCGGACTGGTCGATCCCAACAAAGTAAAAGTTCTTGCCGAATCGAAGCCATATCCGCAATACCCGTGGACCATGCGCAGCAATCTGAAGCCGGAACTGAAGGAAAAGATCCGTGCAGCCTTCTTGAATCTCAAAGATCCGGAAGTCCTGAAACCTTTCAAAGCCGATGGTTTCGGCCCGATCAGCGACAAAGACTATGACGTGGTGCGCAGCCTTGGCACACTGCTCAAGCTCGATCTGTCGAAGTTCTAAGTGAGCGACAGCATGCAAGCTGATTTTGGTTTGATTCTGGCCGAGCGCCAGCGCGTATGGAACCGCACGATACTGCAGTTTGCCGTTGTGCTGGCGATTGTGATCGGTTGCTGGTATTACGTCGGCCTATTTGATGCCGAGCGATTGAAGGATGGCATGCCAAGCCTGGTAAAAATTGCCGGCGAGATGTTCCCACCGAACTTCTCGCAGGCTGGCACCTGGGTCAAACCGGTACTGGATACCTTGGCCATGAGTATCGCCGGCACGGCAATCGCGGTATTGCTATCCATTCCCTTAGGAGTGCTCGCCGCGCGGAATACTAGCCCTCATCCACTCGTGTATCAAGCCACACGCGGCATGTTAAACGCTTTGCGATCGATACCCGAACTGATCATGGGCATCCTGTTCGTGGCAGCCGTTGGCTTCGGCGCATTGCCGGGTGTTTTAGCCCTAGGCTTACATTCGGTTGGCATGATCGCCAAATTTTTTTCGGAATCGATCGAACATGCCGATCCGGCACCGGTAGAAGCCGCGCATGCAGCGGGCTGCACGCCATTGCAGGTGATTTTTCATGGGATCTTTCCCCAAGTGCTTCCGCAAATGGCCGATACCGCGATCTATCGATGGGAATACAACTTCCGTGCTTCGACCGTGATGGGCATGGTCGGCGCCGGTGGAATCGGGTTCGAGCTGATGGGCTCTCTGCGCATCATGCAATACCAGGATGTCTCGGCTATTTTGCTGGTTATTTTAGGCATGGTTACCCTCGTCGACGCCTTCAGCTCCTTCCTGCGTCGCAAGTTCAAATAACTCCCAAAGCTTACAAAGGTTTTTATGAAGCCCAAAGTCGTCCTCACCCACTGGGTGCACCCGGAAATCATCGAATTGTTGTCCGCTAGCGCCGATGTTATCCCCAACACCACACGGGAAACCTTGCCGCGTTCTGAGGTAATTGCGCGAGCCAAAGATGCGGATGCACTCATGGCTTTCATGCCGGACAGCATCGACAGCGCGTTTCTCGAGGAATGTCCAAAGCTGCGTGTCATCGGCGCCGCGCTTAAAGGCTATGATAACTTCGATGTCAACGCCTGCACACGCCACGGTGTATGGCTTACGATTGTGCCGGATTTGCTTACGATCCCGACCGCTGAACTGACTATCGGCCTTCTTCTCGGTTTGACAAGGCATATGCTGGAAGGCGATAGGCAAATCCGTAGCGGACACTTCCAAGGCTGGCGGCCGACACTATATGGCTCTGGTTTGACAGGAAAAACGCTTGGCATCATTGGTATGGGGGCGGTCGGCCGTGCAATCGCCCAGCGCTTGGCTGGCTTTGAAATGAATCTCTTGTATTGCGATCCGATTCCGCTCAATGCCGAACAAGAAAAGGCTTGGCACGTACAGCGCGTCACGCTCGATGAACTGCTCGAAAAATGTGATTATGTCGTGCCGATGGTTCCGATGGCCGCAGAGACACTGCATCTGATCGATGCCACCGCGTTGGCCAAGATGAAAACCGGTAGCTACCTGATCAATGCATGTCGCGGCTCGGTCGTGGATGAGAATGCGGTGATAGCAGCACTGGCGTCTGGAAAACTAGCTGGATATGCAGCCGATGTCTTCGAGATGGAAGAATGGATACGCGCTGATCGCCCGCAGGCTATCCCCAAGGCGCTGCTCGACAATACGGCACAAACGTTTTTTACGCCGCATTTGGGATCGGCGGTCAAGGAAGTTCGGCTTGAAATCGAGCGGCAGGCAGCGATGAACATCATCCAGGCACTCGCTGGTGAAAAACCGATGGGCGCGATTAATCAGCCGTATCCGGGAGTAAAGGCGGCGTGATAGATCTGGAGCGTGTGGCGACGTTCATTGCCGTCGTCAAATGCGGGGGCTTTCGCGAAGCGGCGAAGCAAACTGGATTGTCCCAGCCAACAGTAACGCAGCATATCAAGCGGCTGGAGCAGTCTTTGCAGGCCCGGCTGATTGACCGCGCAACAATGCCGCAAAGCCTGACATTGGAGGGAAAGATTTTTTTCCCCTATGCGGAACAATTGCTCCGTACTAGCCATAAGGCTACGGCAGCCCTCCACAATAAAAGCCTGGTCGTTGGTGCAAGCTCCAATATCGGCATTTATCTTTTACAACCCTATATCAAGGCGCTCCAAGATAAATTAGCAAACAAGATCGATGTGAGGATCGGCAAAAATATCGAGATTGCCGCTTTGCTGGAAACGCTTGAAGTGGATGTAGCGGTAATGGAGTGGTGGGACTCACGTCCTGGGTTCGTCTCAACAGTATGGCGGCGCGAGAGGATGGTTGTCATTGTTCGCCCCGGCCATCCTTGGGCTGCCGAGTCGACCATTCCACTTAAGTGGTTAAAATCCCAGATCTTGCTTGGAGGCGAAGCGGCTACCGGAACTGGGCGCCTACTACAACAATATGCCGGTGCCGACTCGGCAGAGTTCACAGTGGGTATGCAGTTAGGTAGCACCGAGGCGGTCAAACACGCGGTCCACGCAGGGCTAGGAATCTCGCTTGTGATGGAAAGCGCGGTCAAGCATGAACAGGCAAGCGGATGGTTACATGCAATTCCGATTGAAGAAGATGTTTACAAAGATCTTTATCTCGTACATCGCTCAGAAACTTCGTTAAGCGGTCCGGTGGCAAGCCTTGCAGATTTGATTCTCCATTCTCCGGATTTAGGCTCAATAGAATATAAATAGCAAAACGAATGTCTGCTTCTGGCCGAGAGCTGACCTTCTCTGCGCGCATCTCACTGACCGCAACCGCTGCACTGCCGGCGCTGGGCCAGAAATTCTGAGCGGCTCTTGAGGGTCGACACCGGTAATCGGATCGTTGCCGCACTGAACAGCGCCCCGTTCCAGGTCGCCTCCATTTATGCGGCTGAACCGAGGGAGAGCAGCTTTACGCCGTCTGGCCGCAGTTCGCCCTTGGGCGACACGTGCCGGTAGAGCGTCTGCCGGGTAATCCCGAGTTCTTCGCAGAGATCGCCCACCTTGGTTTCCGGTTGCCCCATGCTGGCCATCGCCAGGCGTAGCTTGGCGGCGGTCATCTTGAAGGGGCGCCCCCCTTTCCTGCCGCGAGCGCGCGCCGAGATAAGTCCAGCGACTGTTCGCTCGGAAATCAACTCACGCTCGAACTCGGCCAGCGCGGCAAAAATACCGAACACAAGCTTGCCGGCGGCAGTCGTCGTGTCGACCGCCGCACCGTGACCGGTCAGGACCTTCAGGCCCACGCTACGCGCAGTTAGGTCGTGCACGGTGTTGATCAGGTGGCGCAGATCACGGCCAAGCCGATCGAGCTTCCACACGATCAGCGTGTCCCCTTCACGAAGCGCCTTCAGGCAAGCAGCCAACCCTGGGCGATCATCGCGCCTGCCCGAGGCCAGATCCTCGTAAAGGTGCGCAAGGCTCACACCAGCGGCGATGAGCGCATCGCGTTGCAAATTGGTGGACTGGGATCCGTCCGCCTTCGATACCCGCATGTAGCCGATCAGCACCTTTTCACCCGTCACGTATACGTTCGATTATGTGACAGTGTGCACCGGAAAGTTCTGGTCGTCAAAATTTGTCACTTAACCCGTCATTCTGTCTAAGACATGCAAAGGGTCCATCAGCCTCGTAATGTGACAGAAATTCCGGGGGAATGCCTTCCTTTGCAAAGGTGGCGCGCAACTGTTCCAGGGAAGCGGGATCGCGCCGACCATAGGAAGCCAACGCGAACAGCGAGCGTGCCGTCTCGGGGTCGTGCCGGGCTTCAATGATCGCCTCACTGATAGCTTGGACCGCCCGTTGCCAGTGATTGACGGGTTCGGGCTTCGGCGGTTTCGCCGGCAGACCACTGGTGAACCCGGTTTGGGGCTCGGACGAGAACAGCTTTGCATGCTCGCCTGGCGGGCTGATATCCCTCAACTCGATCAAGCTGATTGCCGTTGCCGCCGCCTCCAGCATCTGCAACCGTATTGCCGGGTTCAGGGTTTCATACGGTCGCCACAGACTTTGCCCAGCACGCAGCGGATGCCCGCAGCCTTGCCAGACTTGGCGGAGATACCCCGCGTAGGTTCCGCACGCCGAAAGCGGGGTGTTCAGCTCATCGAGCAGCGTGCGTAGCAGTCGAAACCACAATCCAGCGTGGATGCGTCGGCACGGCAGTTCCACATGGCCGGTCGTCAGTGCCTGCCAGGTACGCCGGTCCATCACTGCAATCGCGTCGCTGGCGGTGCGCGACGCAGTGTCGGCGTTCTCCCAGCCGAGAAACCGCCCAGGCACGCCCCAATAGGATTCCAGCCAGCAGCCATGCAGCGGGCAGCTCAGCATCAGGGGCAGCTTCCATGCAAGCAGTTCGGCTTGGTTTGCCGGGTCGTTCAGACAGAGAGGACAGGCGCGATGTATCGGCTGGCTGGGCAGCCAGGCACGCCAGCTCGTGATGGATCGCGTCCTACGGCGGAGTTTCGGCAGCAGCACCGAGAGCTGGAACGCATAGGTTTCCAATGCGTCTGGAATCTGATCATCAAGGCTGTCCAGTAGCCAAGGCACCCAGCCGGCGAAACTCATGCAACGCAGCCGGTCCGGCTCGATGCCGCTCCGCTGGGAGAGCATCGCCAACAGCGCCAGTGGTGGCGCGGTATCCAGGTCATCAACCTGAGCGTGACCAAGATCGTGCTCCAGCAGCTCGGACACCTCCATGTGATAGCAAAGGGCCACGCGGTTGAGCCACGAAGACAAGGCTTCGCCTTCTCTGGGGGCCGGATGCAGTGGCCAGCGTGGCGCTGGCTTCACATCAGTTCCCGCTCGAATTGCCGCCGCCGCTCGCTGGGACCGGTGTAATCGGCCATGCTCAGCGTGCGATGGTTGATCGCTTCCTCGCCGCTCTCCACTGCGACGATGGCCGCCGCCATCAGCAAGTGCGCCAGTTCGCCGATGGTGCCCTCGCTGCGTGTGAGCAGGTAGCGGGCCATGTCCAGCGTGGCAATCGACGAGGGTCGCCGCAGTGGAAGCGAAGCGGCGAAACTGGCCAGCAGTGAGCAGCAATCGTGATTGGCCTCCCATACCGGCAGCATCATCGGCTCGAAGCGATTTTCCAACTGGTCATCGGAGCGGATGGCCAGGTAGGCGTCGCGCGTGCCGACCCCGACCAGTGGGATGCGCAGTTCATTGCCGAGGAAGCGCAGGAGATTGAGGAATTCCCGGCGATTGACGCTGTTACCGGCCAGGACGTTGTGCAACTCGTCGATCACCAGCATGCGCACGCCGACCTTGCGCAGCAGTGCCAGCGCCAGTTGTTCCATTTCTGGCAGCCGTGGGCGCGGTCGCAATGGCGCACCCATCGCCGCGAGCAGCGCGACGTAGAAGCGGATTACCGACGGTTCGGATGGCATCTGCACGACCAGTACCGGAATGTGCTCCTGGTCGGCATCGGCTCTGGCCGGATGCGTGCGCCGGAACTTCTCGACGATCATCGACTTGCCGTTGTTGGTCGGGCCGACCAGCAGCAGGTTGGGCATGCGTTGCTTGTTTGGCCACGTATACAGGATTTCCAGCCGGTTCAGCGCCTCGACTGCTCGCGGATAGCCGATCCAGCGGTCGGCGCGAAGGCGATGGATGCGTTCGTCCGCCGGGAGACGGGCCAAGCCCTGGGCCGCCGGCAGCAGGTGGGACAAGTCGATGATGGGATATTCTTCCACGGCTACCACTCCTCAATCTGGTCGAACGGTTTGGCCGGCGGCTGGTTGTCTGCCTGCTGCCCATCCATGTCAGCGCCCGGTGGTGGCGTGGTTTTGACAGGCGTTGCCGTTGCCTTGAGATGCTGGCGTCGATCCGCGTCGCGCCGCGCCTTGCGCGTAGCCTTCTGCGCGGTGGTAACGATTTCGCGCATCTGGCCGATCATGCGGAACAACGCCGACTCATCCACCTGTTCGCGCCCTTGCTGCCGCAATTTCGCCAGCGCCTGTCGTTGTTCCCAGAGGGTGACAGCCGGGTGCGACAAGGTACGGTAGGGAATTTCCAGGTAGTGCTGCCCCTCTGGTTCCAGCACCCATATGCGGCTGATGTCGCGCGGGTCGCGCCGGATCAGGAACGCAGGCAAGCGGTCCCGCCGAGCTATCCACGGCTTGAGCGCATCGGCGTAGTAGTGGATGTGGTCGATGACGAAGCCGGTGCGGGTCAGCGTGCGGCGGATGATGGGCAGAAAATCGACCAGAAAAGCCGTAGCGCGAGTGATGACGGTTGGCACGCCGGTCCGCGTGATAGCTTCGGCCCAGCGCGCGGCCGGCGGTTGGAGCAGGCCGTTGTGCACGGAGCCGTGATAGGTGCCGACCGCCAATGTGAGCCAGCGCTCCAGCTCGCGCAGTGTCAGGGCGGCCATCTTCTCGGAGGCGTATTCCCCGCGCTGGTCAGGATTGGAGAAGGTCGTCCCCGGCAATTCGTCGTGGATCATCTGCATCGCCGTGCCGATGATCCGTTCCACGATACCGCCGTAGTGCGGCTGCCCGAGCGGGCGATAGTCCAACCGGATGCCATGCTGCTCGCAGCCACGGCGCAGCGCCTCGCTCTTGAACTCAGCCGCGTTGTCCAAGTAGAGCAGTCTGGGCTTGCCGCTCATCGGCCAATCCATCTCTACGTTCAACCCTTCCAACCAAGGGCGCTTGTCGCAGGCGGCATGCACCAAGCACAAGCCGACCGAGACGGCGGACGGGGCTTCCAGCGTAACGACCATGCCAACCACGCAGCGGGTGAATACGTCGATGGCGAGGGTCAGGTATGGACGGCCAATCGGTTGCCGGTCGCGCTCGTCCACCACGATCAGGTCGATGACTGTGTGGTCGATCTGCACCTGCTCCAGCGGCGCGGAGACGGGTGGCGGAACACCACCAACACCTTGCAGGTCGCGGGCGGCATCTTGTCCTTCCCGGCGGTGAGTGACCTCGCGCGGATCGAGGCCGGCGATCCGCAGAGCCACCGTGTTGCGCGCCGGCACCCGCAGCTTTTGCAGCTTGCACGCCCGCACAACTTCGCGGTGGAACGCCGCCAAGCTACGCTTCTGCTTGGTCAGGAAGCGCTTTTGCAGTAACTCGCGGATGATTCGTTCGACCGACTCCGGCAAGCGGCCTTTACCTTTGCCACCGCTCGACTGCCCAAGAGCCAAGTCAGTGACCAGCCCCGATCCTAGCCGGGCACGGCGGATCAGGACGTAGACCTGCCGCCGGGACAGCCCCAATGCCTGGGCTGCCGCGTCGGCCGCTTCATGCCCAACCGTCTCCGACTGCGCCAACGGCCCAATGATCTCCGCGCGACGACGCGCACGCTCCCATGCCTGTTCTGGCAGGGTGGCCACGCCGTGCTCGGTAATCGGTGCGGTATCGGTCGCCATGCTCATCTCGCTTTGGTGCACACGAGTATTGAGCATAGACGAGTTTCGTGCAGAGGAGTCCTGATATCTGGCTGTCAGGAGCCGTATGCACAAGAGGCTTCAAACCGCGCTGAATGGTGCAGTCGTCTTCTGGAAATGACACTGCCGGGCTATAGTGGGCGCACTTAGGTATGCCCAAAGGAGCCCGCAAGTATGCGCAGGACGAAGCCAGTAGCCGCGCCGATGGTGGCGCGGGTCTATCTGCGCGTCAGCACCGACGCGCAGGACTTGGAACGCCAAGAGGCGATCACTACGGCCGCGAAGGCCGCCGGCTACTACGTCGCCGGCATCTACCGTGAGAAGGCATCCGGCGCACGCGCCGACCGGCCTGAGCTGCTGCGCATGATCGGCGACCTACAGCCCGGCGAGGTGGTCATTGCCGAGAAGATCGACCGCATCAGCCGCCTACCTTTGCCCGAGGCCGAGCGCCTGGTGGCCTCGATACAGGCCAAAGGCGCACGCCTGGCCGTCCCTGGCGTGGTCGATCTATCCGACCTGGCGGCCGAGGCCCAGGGCGTCGCCAAGATCGTGCTGGAAGCCGTGCAGATCATGCTTTTTCGCCTGGCCTTGCAGATGGCCCGCGACGACTACGAGGACAGGCGCGAACGCCAGCGCCAAGGCATTGAGTTGGCCCGCCAGGCCGGGCGGTACAAGGGCCGCCGTGCTGATCCGAAGCGCCGCGCCCAAGTTGTCGCGCTGCGCAAGTCCGGCTACAGCATCAACAAGACCGCCGAGCTGGCCGGGTACAGTGCGGCCCAGGTGAAACGGATATGGGCCGAGGTCAGCCAGGCCGAAGCGAAGCAGCACGGCGCGTTCGTGGAGGACGCATTGACGGAAGCCGATGCCCTGGCCGCTGTCGGCCAGGATGAGCGCCAGGAGGAAAGGGCATGAAGAAGCCGAACCAAGACGACGAGCCGTTTTTCATCACCGAGGAGATTGCGGCCGAAATGATCGCCGGCGGCTATGAGTTCGAGCTGCCGCCCATTCCTTGCACCATCCGCCTACGCGACGTGCTGGAGCGCATGACCGATGCTGAGCTAGCATTGCAGCCGGGCGAGATCGCCGACCAGGAGCGTGAACGCTGCCGGCGCAAGCCGTGTTCAACCTCATGATCTGGTCATGGTATTTTTCATGGCACTGAGCCTGATAGTTCTTGCAAATTGTTGTCACTAAAGGGTTTTGTGTGCTTGTTTACAATCGAGTGGGAGTGACGGGCACTGGCTGGCAATGTCTAGCAACGGCAGGCATTTCGGCTGAGGGTAAAAGAACTTTCCGCTAAGCGATAGACTGTATGTAAACACAGTATTGCAAGGACGCGGAACATGCCTCATGTGGCGGCCAGGACGGCCAGCCGGGATCGGGATACTGGTCGTTACCAGAGCCACCGACCCGAGCAAACCCTTCTCTATCAGATCGTTGACGAGTATTACCCGGCATTCGCTGCGCTTATGGCAGAGCAGGGAAAGGAATTGCCGGGCTATGTGCAACGGGAATTTGAAGAATTTCTCCAATGCGGGCGGCTGGAGCATGGCTTTCTACGGGTTCGCTGCGAGTCTTGCCACGCCGAGCACCTGGTCGCTTTCAGCTGTAAGCGTCGCGGTTTCTGCCCGAGCTGTGGGGCGCGGCGGATGGCCGAAAGTGCCGCCTTGCTGGTTGATGAAGTACTGCCTGAACAACCCATGCGTCAGTGGGTGTTGAGCTTCCCGTTTCAGCTGCGTTTCCTGTTTGCCAGCCGGCCCGAGATCATGGGGTGGGTGCTGGGCATCGTTTACCGCGTCATTGCCACGCACCTGGTCAAGAAAGCGGGCCATACCCACCAAGTGGCCAAGACGGGCGCGGTCACCCTGATCCAGCGTTTTGGATCGGCGCTCAATCTGAATGTTCACTTCCACATGCTGTTTCTCGACGGTGTGTATGTCGAGCAATCCCACGGCTCAGCGCGTTTCCGCTGGGTCAAGGCGCCGACCAGCCCAGAGCTCACCCAGCTGACGCACACCATCGCCCACCGGGTGGGTCGCTATCTGGAACGGCAAGGCCTGCTGGAACGGGATGTCGAAAACAGCTATCTGGCCTCGGATGCGGTGGATGACGACCCGATGACACCCCTGCTGGGGCACTCGATCACTTACCGTATCGCTGTCGGTTCACAGGCGGGGCGAAAGGTGTTCACTTTGCAAACTCTGCCGACCAGTGGTGATCCGTTCGGTGACGGGATTGGCAAGGTAGCCGGGTCCAGCCTGCACGCCGGCGTGGCGGCCAGGGCCGATGAACGCAAGAAGCTCGAACGGCTGTGCCGGTACATCAGCCGCCCGGCGGTATCCGAGAAGCGGCTGTCGTTAACACGAGGCGGCAACGTGCGCTACCAGCTCAAGACGCCGTACCGGGACGGCACCACGCACGTCATTTTCGAACCATTGGATTTCATTGCAAGGCTGGCCGCCCTGGTACCGAAGCCCAGAGTCAACCTAACCCGCTTCCACGGGGTGTTCGCACCCAACAGTCGGCACCGGGCGTTGGTCACGCCGGCAAAACGGGGCAGGGGCAACAAGGTCAGGGTGGCTGATGAACCGGCAACACCAGCACAACGGCGAGCGTCGATGACATGGGCGCAACGGCTCAAGCGTGTTTTCAATATCGACATCGAGACCTGCAGCGGCTGCGGCGGCGCCATGAAAGTCATCGCCTGCATTGAAGACCCTATAGTGATCAAGCAGATCCTTGATCACCTGAAGCACAAAGCCGAAACCAGCGGGACCAGGGCGTTACCCGAAAGCCGGGCGCCACCGGCTGAGCTGCTCCTGGGTCTGTTTGACTGACGAGCCTGAAGGCCAACGATACCAATCAAAATGCTGCGTTCACAGCGCCGCGGCAGGGATCCGCCGTGCTGGTTGTCGGAAAAGGAGCCGCTAGTGGGAAAGAGGAGGGTAAATTTTCAGCGTTGCTGGCTCCCCGTCAGCCGGATTGGGTTGCATCGCAGGGGTGTCGAAAGAGTCAACTGCGGTCCAAAGCTGTTGGACTTGGGTGAAAAGGGCGTTTATTCTTCCTATACGTGGTAGCGGGATGGCGGGTAGCCCGCAAGACCCGTTAGCAACGGCAACCGGAGGCCGCATGAAATTCGAAGAGTACCGCCAGCACGATGCCCTGGGACTTGCCGAGCTGGTGGCCCGCGGCGACACCACGGCCGCTGAACTGCTGCAATGCGCACAAACGCGTGCCGCCGAGGTCAATCCCGCGCTCAACGCCATCGTCATTCCCATGGCGGAGATCGCGAAGAAGCGTGTGCAGGACACCTTGTCCGGTCCATTTGCCGGCGTGCCCTTCCTCATCAAGGACATCGCCCAGGACTATGCCGGCGTACCCACCACGGCCGGCAGCCGTGCGCTGCGTGATTACCGGCCTGATCGTCATGCGTCCTTTGTGCAGCGTGCGCTGGACAGCGGCCTGGTGATTTTCGGCAAGACCAACACACCGGAATTCGCCCTGAAAGGCACGACAGAGCCCGCCTTCTGGGGACCGACACGCAATCCCTGGGATACATCGCGCACACCCGGCGGCTCTTCGGGCGGCGCTGCGGCTGCCGTAGCGGCCGGTATCGTGCCCATGGCCGGCGCCAGCGACGGTGGCGGCTCCATACGCATTCCCGCCTCACATTGCGGTCTCTTCGGTCTGCGCCCTTCGCGCGGTCGCGTGCCGTCAGGCCCTCACTACGCCGAATTCTGGCATGGCGCCTCCAGCGAACATGTGCTGACGCGCAGCGTGCGTGACAGCGCCGCCATGCTGGACGCACTGCAAGGGCCGGATACCGGTGCGCCCTTTCACATCCGTCCACCCGAACGGCCTTACCGCGAAGAAATCACCCGTGAACCCGGCCGCCTGCGCATTGCGTTTTCCACCCGTTCGCCGCTGGGCCTGGGAGTAGAGGCAGATTGCGTGCAGGCCGTGCAAAACAGCGTCGCCCTGCTGCGTCGCCTGGGCCATGACGTGGAAGAAGCCGAGCCCGCCGTGGATGGCCGCGTGCTGGCCGAAGCCTTCCTCACCATGTACATGGGCCAGACAGCCGCCAACATGGCTGAAGCGCAACGACTCACGGGTGCGGCTGAAAGTGATTTCGAACTGGATACCCGCGCCCTGGCGGCACTGGGTCGCGCCCTTTCCGCCGGCGAATACACCCGCTCGCTGTTTCGCTGGAATGATTTTGCACGCGCCGTCGGTGAGTTCTTCAATCGCTATGATCTCTACCTGACCCCCACGGTGGCCACAGTCCCGGCGCTGATTGGCGAACAGGACACGCCGTTGTGGCAGCAACTGGCACTGCGTCCCGCCCTGCCCCTGGGCAAGCTGCTGCTGAAGAGCGGCCAGGTACAGAAAAACGCCTACAACAACCTGTGGCGCGTGCCGTTCACGCAGCTGTCCAACCTGAGCGGCACGCCGTCCATGAGCGTGCCCCTGCACTGGACAGCTGCGGGCCTGCCGGTCGGTGTGCAATTCATGGCGCCTTCCGGCGAAGAAGCACGCCTGCTGCGACTGGCGGCACAACTGGAACAGGAACAGCCCTGGTTCTCACGAGTGCCGGCCTAACGGCCGGATCGCTGCCGCCTGGCATGCACCACAATCCCTTCTGAAAAAGCCACCCATGAAAAACGGCCCCGCGGGGCCGTTTTTCATTCTGCTGGAACAATTTCTGCCGTCACCGTCAGAAATCGTTCTTGTCCAGGAAAGTTTCCACAGCCTTGCGGGCGTCGTCCTTGGTCTGGCCGTAGCGTTCCTGCACCACGCCGATCAGCTTGTCCTTGCCGCCTTCGGCTTTCTTCAGGTCGTCGTCGGTCAGCTCGCCCCAGGCGCGCTTGGCCTTGCCCACAACCTGCTTCCACTTGCCTTCAATGATGTCCGTGTTCATGGTGAACCTCCTTGGGTGGTACCCGCAGCAAATGCCGGGCTGCTTGAATGCAGGGACATTCTTGACGGCCACCGCCGGTCCGGGTGTCGGGTTTTCACACCTTGTCTGTAAACAAGAAGGCGCTTCAAAGGGCAATGCGTGAACCGGCTGCACGCTGGCGGCAGCTTCTGTGACGGGATTGTTGTCTTTTAGTCGGCCTGGCGGATGGCCAGCAGCGCGGCACTCAGGGCCGGCCAGTCGCGGGGCGCCGGCGCGATGACTTCGACACGGCTGTCCGCGCGTGCCGGCTCGCTGTTGATGGCCCATTGGATTTCATTGCAAGGCTGGCCGCCCTGGTACCGAAGCCCAGAGTCAACCTAACCCGCTTCCACGGGGTGTTCGCACCCAACAGTCGGCACCGGGCGTTGGTCACGCCGGCAAAACGGGGCAGGGGCAACAAGGTCAGGGTGGCTGATGAACCGGCAACACCAGCACAACGGCGAGCGTCGATGACATGGGCGCAACGGCTCAAGCGTGTTTTCAATATCGACATCGAGACCTGCAGCGGCTGCGGCGGCGCCATGAAAGTCATCGCCTGCATTGAAGACCCTATAGTGATCAAGCAGATCCTTGATCACCTGAAGCACAAAGCCGAAACCAGCGGGACCAGGGCGTTACCCGAAAGCCGGGCGCCACCGGCTGAGCTGCTCCTGGGTCTGTTTGACTGACGAGCCTGAAGGCCAACGATACCAATCAAAATGCTGCGTTCACAGCGCCGCGGCAGGGATCCGCCGTGCTGGTTGTCGGAAAAGGAGCCGCTAGTGGGAAAGAGGAGGGTAAATTTTCAGCGTTGCTGGCTCCCCGTCAGCCGGATTGGGTTGCATCTGTCAACCTCGGCCGTAATTTCCCCAGAAGTGTCGAAGTAAAATTCCCCACCCTGTTCGGACGGTGATCAACCGGCGACGTGATCGAATGGGTTCCTTCGGGGGCGGCCCGGGCGCCGGCGAGCCGGTTCAGCGGGCACGGGGTTCAGGGAAGACAGACGGTTGCGCAGATGGTCCGGCAGCAGATCGGCGTGTTCTCGCAGGCGGTACGATGTGCCTTCGATCTGCACGACGATCGCGTGGTGCAGCAGCCGGTCGAGCAACGCCGCGGCCACCACGCTGTCGCCGAACACGTCACCCCATTCACCGAAGCTGCGGTTGGACGTCAGGATGATCGCGCAGCGCTCGTAGCAGGCGTTGACGAGCTGGAAGAACAGATTGCCGCCGTTGGAGCCGATGGGCAGGTAGCCGATCTCGTCGACGATGAGCAGGCTGTTACGGGCAAGGAAGCGCACGCGCTGCGCCAAGTTGCCTTCCCGTTCGGCCTTGGCCATCGAGTTCACGATCTCGGCCAGAGAGCCGAAGTAGACGCTCTTGCCCGCGCGTACGGCTTCCACGCCCAGCGCAATGGACAGGTGCGATTTGCCCGTGCCGGGCGGCCCCAGGAAGTGAACGGTCTGTCGTCGTTCGATGAACTCGAGTTGCGCAAGCGTCATGATGCGATCGCGATCCAGGCTCGGCTGGAAGCTGAAGTCGTAGCCGGCCAGCGTCTTGATCGTGCCGAGCCGCGCGGTCTGCAGCGCCATCCGGATGCGGCGTGTTTCGCGTGTCGTGAACTCCTCGCCCAGCAACGTTTCCAGCACTTCGAGCATCGAACTGTCGCCTTGCTCGAAGCGGTTCAGGGTGGCATCCAGCGTTTCGAGCGCGCGCGGCATGCGCAGGCCGACGAGATAGCGCCGGATGCGCTCCAGTGTCGAGGCAGGCATGCTGTTCATGCGGTCCTCCCGGCTTCTGCGAGACGTCTTGCGACCTGGTCATAGAACGACAAGGGCCGGCGAGCCACGCTCGCCGTCACCGATGGCACGGGGTGCCGTGCCGGCTGCTTACGCTGGTTTGCACGCCGATGACCGGGCAACAGCGAGGTTCGTCGCCGGCCTTCCAACACGGGATGCACCGCCAGCAGTTCACCGTCCTCGTAGATACGGATCTCGTGAGCCAGACTGTGGACGTCGAGCACGCGCTTGCGCGTACGATCGGGCACGCTGTAGTAGTTGCCGCCGACCGAGACGAGACCTTCGTGGCTCACGCGCCGCTCAAGCCGGATCACGCCGTTGAAGGTGCCGGCCGGCAACGCCTGCAGCGTAGGACGCTCCTCACTGAAGTGCTGAGCGACGACGCGGTGCGTGGTGCCGTGCACGCGGACATTGGCAACCGTGTCGAGCCACTCGCGCAACTGTCGGTTCAGGTCGGCGAGATTCTGGAAGCGACGCGCCAGGAAGAAGTCCTGCCGGATATAGCGGTACGGCCGCTCGACCTTGCCTTTGGTCTTGGCGCGATACGCCTTGCAGGCGCGCGGCGCGAAGCCGTAGTGCTGCGCAAACGCGACCAGCTTCGCGTTGTAGACGATGTGCTTCTCGACTTCGCCCAGCACAGCCGCCTTCATCCGGTCGTACAGAATCTCGTGCGGAGCGCCGCCGAGGTGCTCGAACGCTTCCATGTGGCAGCGCAGGACGGTCTGCAGGTCCTGATGCTCGACGAAGCGTCCCCAGAGATAACGGCTGTGTCCAAGCACGATCGAGAACAGCCAGATCGAACGTCGCTGGCCAGGCGCGTCGTCGAACTCGACATTGAAGTGGGCGAAATCCACCTGCGCTTGATGCCCCGCAGGCGTTTCAAAGCGCACCTCGAAGCCGCGCTGGCGTGGGGGGCGGACCTCCCGAACGAGATCGCCCAGCGCCGTGCGGCCGCCCGCGTAACCCATGGCTCGAATCTCGCGCAGCAGACGCTCGACGCTCAGGTCGGGAAACTCGCGGACACGTTCGGTGACGTAGTGGACGAACGGATCGACCACGCACGGTCGCGGTGCGCGCGGACCGTAACGCGGCGCCTGAACGCCATTCCTGATGTATTTACGAACGGTCTTGCGGTCCATACTCAGTCGAGCAGCGATGGCCGAAATACTCAGCCCTTGCCGATGCAATTCCAGAATCGTCATCACTTCCTCCAGCTCGACCACCGACACCCCCACGACGGATCTCCAGGGCGATATGGTCGGCGATCGACAGGACGGCGCCGCTACCGCGGCGCCGTCAGACAAAAAACTGGGGAAAATTACTTCGACGAAAGTGGGGAGTATCTATCCGACGCTGACAGCATCGCAGGGGTGTCGAAAGAGTCAACTGCGGTCCAAAGCTGTTGGACTTGGGTGAAAAGGGCGTTTATTCTTCCTATACGTTGTCGGCAGCGGGCCAAAAAGGAATACGTCCATGCCCATCGAGGTGAAACCGGCTGTGAGCGCGGGTTCAAGCATATAGCCCGACAGGCGCGTATCCTTGCCGATCACGACACGATGGCGGTGGTCACCGCGACGAAAGACACGGCCAGCCGCCATGCCGACGCGCAAGGCGGTTTCCGCCGTCATCGCGCCTTCGTTGGCTTTGCCACGAATACCGTCTGTGCCGAAATATTTGCGCACCATAAGGTCGATTATCCTGTCGTCGGGTCGCCCTCAAAGGGGACATGCCTGCTGAACCGCGAATATAGAGAAATATCCCGAATGTGCAGTTAACGAATTCTTGCGGTTTCTTTCAGCGCCGCCAATACCGCCAGCCCGTCGCGCAAGGGGCGCGGCTCGTGTGTGCGGATGAAGTCAGCTCCACCTGCGGCGGCGGCAAGCTCTGCAGCGAGTGTCGCGGCCCCGACATCCCCCGGACCACGGCCTGTGAGCGCGCGCAGAAAGGATTTGCGCGAAACAGACAGAAGCACCGGCAAATCGAAGCGCAGCCGCAATTCATCGAACCGCGCCAGCACCGAGAGCGAGGTTTCGGGAGCAGCCCCCAGAAAAAACCCCATGCCGGGATCAAGGACAAGGCGGTTGCGTTTGATACCGGCACCCGTCAGCGCCGCGATGCGCGCGTCAAAGAACGCCGCAATGTGATCCATGATGTCGCCAGCGGGTGCCTCGCGCCGATCTGCCTGCCCGTCTTGCACCGAATGCATAACGACGAGTTTGGCAGATGATTTCGCCAATTGCGGATAGAACGCAGCGTCTGGAAAACCGCGAATATCATTGAGATAGGCCACACCACGCGACAAGGCATAGGCTTGCGTCGCGGGTTGATAACTGTCGAGCGAGACGGGAATGCCATCTGCCTTGAGCGCGTCCAGCACCGGCGCGATACGCGCGATTTCTGTGTCGGACGAAACAGGCGCGGCGTCGGGATTGCTGGATGCCGGACCGAGGTCGATCACATCTGCCCCCTCGGCCATCAGCTTACGCGCCTGCGCAATGGCTGCGTCTGGCGCCAGATACCGGCCTCCATCGGAGAAACTGTCCGAGGTTATGTTGACGATGCCGAAAATGATGAGCGATTTATTCATGGGGGCTTCTATAATAATAATAATCGAGCATGAGTCTCATACGGATGCTCGGGTCGAAAGGGAATCCCCAGGCGAGTAACCTGTTTGCGGTGATCCATTAGCTGCAGGAGCAGAAGAGCATACATCTGGAAGCAAAGCCAGGAAAGCGGCCTATGGAGCTGTGCGGCAGCGCTCAGTAGGCAATTTTTCAAAATATTGTTAAGCCTTTTCTGAGCATGGTATTTTTCATGGTATTACCAATTAGCAGGAAAATAAGCCATTGAATATAAAAGATAAAAATGTCTTGTTTACAATAGAGTGGGAGTGAATTGACGTCCGTCGACGATTATCGCCAGCCATCGAAAAACTGCCGTAACGTTTTGACTTTCAAATCAATACGTCGCGGAGTCTATCGGTGGCTACCGCCGGCCTGCAAAACAAGTTGGCCGCAGAGTGGGCGGTAAAAATCGAGGCCGCATCAAGACATACCCGTTCACTATTCAGACTTTTACCGTCCTTGACGGTAAAAGTCTTCCCGGGGAAGCTTGTTTTACGCGGCTTTCCGGGCATCCGCAGGTCTCCCGATCCCTGACGGTAAAACCGACGGTAACGCCGTCAAAAAATTGAACGCGGTGAACGCTTCGCAATATGCGAAACGGACCGTGTTCAAGCGGCTGCACTGCCGCGAAGCGAGACGGTGTCGTACCAGCGTCGCAGCGCACGGAATTCTTCCGGAATCGACAAGTCGATCGCCTTGGCGGCGAAATCCACAGTGGCGAGCAGCGTGATGTCCGCTACCGAGAAGTTCTCGCCAGCGGCGAAGGGCGACTCGGCCAACCGCGCGTTCATGTCCGCGAACAGATTTTTTACGCGCCGCGTGCTGCGCTCGACCAGTGCAGGGATCTGCTCGTAGTCGTGCGGTCCCGCGATCGCCCGGCCTTTCAGGCCGGGCGCCTTGTTCCGAATCGCTTCCATCACTGACGCGAATCCTTCCTGCTCGATGCGGCGATCCCACATCGAGACCACGGCCTGCTCCGCGGGCGTCGTGCCGAAGAGCGAGGGCGTCGGGTACACATCATCGAGGTAGCGGTTGATGACGGGCACTTCGCCGAGGACCGTCCCATCATCCAGCACCAGCGTGGGCACGACGCGGCGCGGATTGATGGCGCGGTAGGCGTCGGCGTGTTGTTCGCCCTTGCCCAGGTCGACCGGGACCAGGATGGGAGTGAGGCCCTTCTCGGCGAGCAGGATGCGCACGCGACGGGAATTGGGCGACGACGTGGAGTGATAGAGCTTCATTTGAATTTCCTTGAGAGATTGAATGGGTCCGGGCTCAAAGCTTGGAGCCGCCATCCACGCGCAACGTGTCACCGGTGATCCAGCGCGCCTGGTCCGAGGCCAGGAACGCGACGACGCTGGCGATGTCCTCGGGTTGGGCCACGCGTTGCAAGGCCTGCATGCCGAGGGTTGCCTCGCGGCCCGCGTCCGTCTTGGTGAAACTCGACATCTCGGTTTCCACCACGCCCGGTGCCACCGCGTTGACGCGGATGCCACGCGAGCCGAGAGCCGCGGCCCAGTGCTTCACCAGCGTATCGATCGCACCCTTGGTGGCCGAGTAGGCAGAGAGCGTGCCGACCGAGGCGTGTGCCGCCAGCGACGACAGCAGGACGATGCTGCTCCCTTTGCACAGAGCAGGCAGCAGTTGCTGCACGAGGAAAAATGGTGCACGCACGTTGACGGCGAAGAGCGCGTCGAAGTCCTCGACCGTCGTCTCCTCGATCGACGCGGCCTTGGCGATGCCCGCATTGGCCACCAGGACATCCAGCCGTCCGCCGATGATGGTGCGAACGCGTTCGGCGAGCTGGTGCGGACCGTCCGGCGAACGCAGGTCGGTGGCGATCGTCTCGGCTTTGCCGCCGGCCCGGCGGATTTCGTCGACCACGGCGGTCGCCTCCGTCTCGCCGCTGCCGTAGTGAACCAGCACCTGCGCTCCGGCCGCGGCCAGCGTCAAGGCGGTGGCGCGGCCGATGCCGCGCGAAGCACCGGTGACGAGCGCGGTCTTGCCCGTGAGTGAGTTCATGACGTCCGTCTCCAAAGAGGTTGCGAGGTCGCTCAAGCGCTGGCCATGCCGGCCGGGCCTTCGTTCAGGAACTGAACGGCGTGCGCGACGAAGCGCTCCGGGTACTGATAAATCGAGCCGTGGCCGGCGTCCGGATAGAGCACCAGTTGGGCGTTCGGCAGGTGCTGCTGCAGCGTGACGGAGTGCGCTGTCGGGATGATCGCGTCGTTGCTGCCCTGGACGATCAGCGTGGGCTGCCGGATCGACTTCAGGTAGGCCAGCGCATTCTCGTCCGGCGCGATCCATTTGCCGATGGCGGCGCCTTGGGCGGCGACGGTTTGCGCGCTCACTTCCGGGTCGCGATCCTGGCGGCGCCACTTGCGTTGAAGGAAGGCGATGCCGGCTTTCTGGCTGGCCTCGGACGGCGCGAAGTGCACCGACAGCCAGAGATGTTCAGGCGGCTCGTAGCGGCCCGCGAAGATCTCGGCCGAGCGGCTGGCCGTCATGTCGTTGCCGCGATGGCCGGTGCCGACGAGGATGAGCTTGCGCACGAGATCCCCGCCTTGAAGTGCGATCTCCTGCGCGACGAAACCGCCAATCGAGATGCCCAGCACATCGACCTGGTCGAGGCCGAGCGCGCGGATGAAGGCAATGGCGTTGGCGCCCATTTCCGGGAAGCTTGCCGGCGTCTCGCCGGACGAGCTGGACACGCCGGCGTTGTTGAACAGGATCACCTCGCGCGTCTCTGCGAGGCCGTCGGTCACGGCCGGATCCCAATAGTCCATCGTTCCGGTGTAGTGCTGGTTGAAAACGATTGGCACGCCGCTTGACTTACCGAACCGGCGATAGGCGAAGCGGATGCCATTGGCCTCGACGTACCGGGTCGGGGCGGTGTGATGGGTGAAGGTGTTCATGGTCGTATTCCCGATGAGGCTGACGGATTCTCGAGCGGGCAAGACGCTGCCCGGCTCCGGTGCAAAGCCGGGCGTTGCCCGGGCGACAGGGAGGGCCGCGCCGGCTCGGCGCGGCTCGGATCAGCCGGCGGTCTTGCCGCCGTCGACGGTGACGATCTGGCCGGTTACGAACGCTGCAGCGTCCGAAGCCAGGAAGCGCACGGCCGCTGCAATCTCGGCCGGCTTGCCGACGCGGCCCAGCGGCACGCCCGAAGCGAGCGCGGCCTTGTTCTCCGGCGTGCCGGTGAAGCGGTCCAGCATGCCGGTGTCGGTCGGACCGGGAGCCACGGCGTTGACGCGAACGCCCGCGGCCGCCACTTCCAGCGCTGCGGACTTGGTCATGCCCTCGACGGCATGCTTGCTGCCGGCGTACACCGACGCGTAGGCCGCACCTTCATGCCCGTAAGTCGAGGAGATGTTGATGATGCTGCCGCTGCCCTGGGCAGTCATCACGCGCAGTTCGTGCTTCATGCTCAGCAGCGTGCCGAGCACGTTGGTGTCGAAGGTGGCGGCGTAGCTGTCGGCGGTCTGGTTCACGATCAGGCCGGGCTGGCCTTCGGTGCCGGCGTTGTTGACGGCCACGTCCAGGCGGCCGAAGTGCGCCACGGTCTGGTCCACCAGATCCTGGACCTCCTGGTCGTGCCGGACATCGGCCTGGATGAAGTGGGCCTCGGCGCCCAGCTGACGGAGTTCGGACTCGAGCGCCTTGCCTTCCGCGGGCCGGCGGCCGGAGATGACGAGACGGGCGCCGCTGCCTGCAAACGCCAGGGCGGTGGCGCGACCGATGCCGGTCAGCGCGCCGGTGACGAGAATGACGGGGTTGGAGGTCATGATATGCTCCTTGAGGTATGACGGTTGACGTATGGGCGATGGGTTGCCGGGGTTCGGAAGCTGCTTTTCCCGGCGCCATGGTTGAGAATTTAGGGGCTTCCACTCGCAAACAAAAAGACTTTGTAAGCGGGTGGGGGTGCTTGAAAAGCATGGGAGAAAGCATGGAGCTGAGACATCTGCGCTACTTCATCGCCGTGGCGGAGACGGGGAGCCTGACGGTGGCTGCCGAGCGTCGGCTGCACACCTCCCAGCCTTCGCTGAGCCGGCAGATTCGCGATCTGGAAGATCAGGTCGGCGTGGATCTGCTGAGCCGCAGCACGCGCGGCGTCGAACTGACGCCGGCGGGGAAAGCCTTCATCGATCACGCGCGGCTGGCCCTGAGCCAGGTTGATGCGGCGATCGAGGCCGCGCGCCGGGCGGCGCAGCCGAGCAAGCAGCGTTTTGCACTGGGATTCCTGACCGGGCAGGAGATGACCTGGCTGCCGAAGGCGCTGAACTTGCTACGCGACGAGCTGCCGAACATCGATGTGACGGTCTCCAGCGATTACTCACCGGACCTGGCGGATGCATTGGCGCGTGGCCGGCTGGACCTGGCCTTTCTGCGCGCCGAGCCGGGCTTCGATCTGGATTACACGACGGTTGGCCAAGAGCCGCTGGTCGTGCTGATGCCGAGCGATCATGCGTTGGCGTCGCAAGAGCGCATCCGACCGCAGCAACTCGTGGGACAGCCCTTCGTGGCCATGGCCAACAAGGCACGCGTGCTGCGTTCCGTGGTGGACACGTACCTGCAGCGCGAAGGTGTGACGCTTACGCCCACCCAGGGCGTGGACAACCCGGCGATGGTGATGTCGCTCGTGGCGTCGACGCGCGGGCTGACGTTGATTCCCGACTATGTCGAGAACCTGCTGCCGTGGTCCGTGGTGAGCCGCCCCCTGGCGGGAGATGCACCGACAATCGACCTCGTTGTCGGTCACAGCCGCTCCAACGCCTCTCCGATCCTCAAGCTCTTCTTGTCGCGGTTGAGCGAGCTGGTGCCTGCGGCCGCCAAACAAGCAACGCAGCCGAGAATGTCATAAGGAGGGTGCCTGCCATTTTCGGCGCAGGACCGGTGGTACACGTGGTAATTCGGAATCAACCGGAAGACTGTTGCGACATGAAAACGGCTTGGCAGTTTGAGGTTGCCAAGCCGTTTTTCATCAGTGGATTGCGCGAGTCGGAAGCATCGCGACCCGAATGCTCACGCGTGTGCGCCCACGAGCGAACGCAGGTAGGTCGGCACTTTCGCCTTCGCCGTGGCCTGCACACGCGTCATGAGCGCGTGATCGATGCGATTCAGTCCGTAAGTCCGCGCAATGTCGTGCTGCAGCCGGCACCACAGGCGCCCGGCCATCTCGGCATCGACCATCGCCCGGTGCGCACGGCCCGATTTCGGCAGCCGCAGCATATCCACCAGGCTCGACAGGCGGTGACTCCGGGCATCCGGATAGATACGTCTCGCCACGAGCATCGTGCACGCAAAGGCATGCTCGGCCGACACGCCAAGCAGCCCGAGTTCCGACTGCCAGAACCGTTTGTCGAACCCGGCGTTGTGGGCCACGACCGCATGCTTGCCGACGAACGCCGCGGCTTCCTTCATGACTTCCGACGCCGGCGGTGCCGCTGCGATCATTTCGTTCGTGATGCCGGTCAGCGCGACGACATCGGACGGTATGCGTCTGCCTGCATTCATCAGGCTCTGGAAACGGTCGACGATTTCACCGTCCCGGAGCAGGATGACGGCGATTTCGGTCGCACGGTCGCCCAGATTCGGCGAAAGTCCGGTTGTTTCGAAGTCCAGTACCGCAACGGTTTGCATGGTCGAATCCTGTGGCGTCACGCGGTGTCGTTAGAGTGGCCGAGAGGTTAGCATCTCCAGGCCCGCGACAGGCTCGTTCAGTCCGGGAAACGATCATCCGTGCGGACCGCGCCGACCCGATCGAGGCCCCGGACCGCCCGCGACTTCGTCCCGATCCGCCGTTGGCCCGGCAGCACGCACGACAATGCAACAGGCTGCTGGCCGCCGGCTATCGGCAGCGCATCGGCCCGCGCGTCATGCTGCAAGCCCGTTTTTGCCTTCGACCATCCGGATCGGGCCCGCGGTTCGTCCCGCACCCTGCCTGATGCTGAACTCGATCAGGTCTTCATAAATCTCCCGTTGCCCGGCCGGCAGCACGGGCAGCAGCGTCTCGCGGCGCTTGTCCGCATCGAACATCGATTCGACCAGCCATCCTGTCAGATAGACCGACGCAAGGCATCCGCCGGCGGTCGCGACGTTGCGATGGCACACCAGCGGCTGGTCCGGGACGTCCAGCCCGAGTGCCTGCAGACCCTTCCGCGCGTCGGGATGCGTCGTGGCGCGGCGCGCCGGCAGCAGCCCGAGCCGCTCGAGAATGAACGCTCCGCCGCAGATCGACCCGACAAGCTGGCGCTCCGGATCGAGATCGAACGACGGCAGGAAATCGGGATGGGCCAATGCGGCGGGCACGCCTTCCTTGCCGCTCGAAAAGAGGACAGCGTCAGCGTGATTGGCGTCGGCAAGCGGGCCGTGCGTCGGGATGGCCAAGCCATGTGCGGAATGCAGCACCGGCTGTGCGCCCAGAATCCGGACGCGCCAATCGTGGCTGTTGCGGCCGAGAATGTCCCACATCAGGAACAGGTCGACGTCGGTGAAGCGGTCGAATGCGACGAGCGCGATGTCTTTCAAGATGGACTCCATGCGTCGGGGCGCGCAGCCGGGAGCGGCCGCGGCCGTGATAGAGTTCGCAGCCTATCTGTCCATGCCGCACCATACACAGCCTGTATGCCGATGACGATGAGCACATTGACGCGAAACGACTGGATTGCAGCGGGCTTCGACGCCCTCGACGGGGAAGGGTATGCGGGCATTTCGGCCGAGAGCCTCGCGCGCCGGCTGAACGTGACCCGCGGATCGTTCTATCACCACTTCCGTAATCGCGAGGACTTCGTCAGGACGTTGCTGACCGCTTGGGAGGACGACTACACCGCGCGCATGCTTGCGTATGCGGCAGAGGGCCGCGGTGCCGGCGACACACTCGCGCGCTATCTGCGCATTGCCGCCGAGAAGCGGCCCGGGCGTGAAATCGCGATTCGCGCATGGGCGCTGCACGATCCGCTGGTCGCGGAATTCCAGCAGCGTGTCGATGCGGCGCGGCTCGCGTTTGCGATCGAGACGTCACGCGGGCTGGTACGTACGTCTGGCGAGGCGGAGATCGTCGGGCAGGCCGTGCACATGTGCCTGATCGGTGGACAACAGGCCGGGCTGCGGCGCGATGCCGACCGGTTCAACGGTTTCATGCGGCGCGCGGTTGCAATGGTCGAGCGCGTGGTGCCGGTGCGTCGTGCATGACGCGTCGCGTGGCCGCATGCGGCATACGTGGAGCGGATCTGGGGCAGGTCGCCGCGTTCGCGTGCCCGGCGCGCATGACGTGGAGGGCGGCGCGCAATCCCGCGCCGGCCACGGTTATGCGTGCTGCGGCGAGGACGACGATTTCGCGCGATAGCGCAGGTGAATCAACGGATAGGCGCGCCCCTGCCCATCGAGCGCCGATCGCCCGGTGCGCTCGAAGCCGAGCCGTTCATAGAATCCTGCCGCCGCTTCGTTCTGCTCGTTGACGTCGGTCGACAGGTCGGGGTGACGCTTGAGCGCATCTTCCACGAGCAGGCGCCCGACACCCGCGCCATGGTGAGCGGGATCGACGAACAGCGCTTCCATATGACTGCCGTCGAGCAGCATGAAGCCGATCGCGCGGTCGGAATCGTCGACGGCGAGATCGAGCGGCGCACCGGGCAGGAACGCGACGACTTCGGATTCGATCGCACGTCGGTCGTCGTCGCTGAGGAAGGGGTGCGTGGCGTCGACCGCGTTGCGCCAGATATCCAGCACGCGTGCGCCGTCGGCCGGGGTGGATTTGCGAATTCTGATCATGGGTTGGCCCGTCTTTGATTTGTAATTGGCAGTTCGTCGGCGGGTAGCCGGCACCGTCATGGCCCCGATCGGGCCGCTCGCAAAGGCTGCGAGAAAGACGGCGGTGTTTCAGGTTTTCAAGTATTGGCCGGACGCTGCGCGTGACCAGGGACCGCAGCATGCTCGATCGCGCGTCGCGCGACATCACGAACTCCCGCGCTCATCGGCAAGTCATCGCGGTCGAGTTCGGCGAGATCGAACCAGCGCGCATCGAGCGCATCGTCGCCGGCGGCAGGCGTGCCGCGCAACCATCGGCACAGCACCGCGACCATGACGAAATGCTGACGCACGTCGCCGCCAGCATCGTAATCGAACGCATCCAGCGCGGTAAAGGCGTCGAGCGCCTCGACGTCCATGGTCGTCTCTTCGGCGATCTCGCGCACGACCGCGTTCGCAATCGATTCCCCCACTTCGATCTTGCCGCCGGGAAAGCCCCAGCAGCCCGCATCGGGCGGATTGGCGCGACGTACCAGCAGCACGTCGCGCTCCCGCAGCACGATGCCGATCACGGCGGGAACCGGGCGGACGGAAGCGGGGATGCGGGTCGGGGAGCGAGGTGAGTCGGACATGTGGTGCTACGCGCGGGTGCGTTCGGGTGGGTGGGGCGGCCGGCGACGTTTCATTGCGCGCGGTCGGTGCGCTGCTCGATCGCGCGGATCACCGCGACCATGTCGTCCGCGCCATGTCCGGCTCGCTCGGTCTCGCCGTACAGCGCATGGCAGATGTCGAGCAGGGGCGACGCGATGCCGATGCCGCGCGCGGATTCGGCGACGAGGCGGGCATTCTTCAGCACGTCGGTGATCGCGGCCTGCACCGAGAAATCCGCCGCGACGAGTTTGCCGAGCTTCACGCGTGACACGTCGCTCGCCATCGGGCCTGCGTTCAGCACGTCGGCGAAGCGGGCGAGATCGATGCCGTGGCGTTGCGCGAAATGCGTGGCTTCGGTCAGGCCGGTGACCATCGTGATCAGGAACAGGTTCACGGCGAGCTTCATCGTCAGCGCCGACGGAACGTCGCCGCACACGAAGCTGTCGCGGCACAGTGGCTTCACGAGCGAACGGACGGCGTCGACGTCGTCCGGCGCGCCGGCGAGCATCACGACGAGTTGACCGGCTTCGGCCGGCTTGCGCGACCCCGACACGGGTGCTTCGACGTAACGGCCCGACGCGGCGGCGATTTCGTCGGCCAGCGCGCGCGAGTATTCGGGCGGATGCGTGCCCATGTTGACGATCGTATGTCCGGCGACGCGGCGGCTGAAATCGGTCGTGCCGCGTCCGAGGACGGCATCGGTCGCCGCGTCGTTCGCGAGCATCAGGATGACGGTGCGGCAGGCCGCGAACACGTCGTCTGCATGGTCGGCCACGCGCGCGCCGGCGTCACGCAGCGCATCGTCGCTGCCGTGCGACCGGCTCCACACGATGAGCGGCGTACCGGCCCGTGCAAGATTGAGCGCCATCGGCGTGCCCATCACGCCAAGGCCGATGAATCCGACTGCGGTCTGCATGTTCTGGCTCCCACGGTGGGTGGAGACGATCGTGGGCGTCAGTATCGCAGCGTTTCCGCACGCCTGCCATGTGGTCCGCACGCCTGCGGGCGCCACGTCACGGTTGCGCCGTCATCTCCGCCAGATACGGCCACGGATAGATGCCGCGCGCATGACCGTCGCCGAATACCGCGCGGATACCGTAGCCGGCTGCCTCGACGTCGTTCAGCATCACATCGGGTCGTACATCGACACGACCGCCGTCGCGCCGGATCCTTCGGCATTCCGCACACGGGCAATCAACGCGCAGCTGCGCATAGCCGATGCGTTGCGTGTGACCGTCCGGCCAGCGGAGCGTCAATGTGCGCGCAGGGTGATCGAGCGCGATTTCGGTCGGGGCGATCATGGCGACGACGCGTCGATTTGCCGGATCGCGATCCGCACGGCCTTGCGTACTTCCGGATCGTGGTCCTCCAGCGCGCGGGTCAGCGCGGGCAACGTCGCGCGGTCGCGCAATTCGCCGAGCGCAAGCGCGGCTTCCTTGCGCAGGTTGCTGATTGCATGCGAGAGCAGCGCGGCGACGGCCGGCGCCGCGTCCGCATCGCGCAGTTGCCCGAGCGCACGTGCGGCACGCAGGCGCACTTGCCAGTAGTCGTCGTCGAGCGCGGCGACGAGCGGTTCGCGTGCGGTCGCAACGCGCAGCTTGCCGAGCGTCGTGGCCGCTTCCTCGCGCACCTGCCATTCGTGGTCGCGTAGTGCGACGAACAGTGCGTGGATGGTGGACGCATCGTCGGGCGCCGCGAAACCGATCGCGCCGACCGCGATACGTCGCACGTCCGCTGCGGTATCTGTCGTCGCGATGCCCGCGAGCGGCGGCAGCGCACGCGGATCCTTGAGCCAGCCGAGCACCGCCACGGCTTCGGCGCGCACTGCGGCGTGTTCCGCGTCGAGCGCGTGCAGCGCGGGCGCGAATGCGCCGGGGTCGCGCAACTCGCGCAATCCACGCAGTACGGCTCGGCGCACGAACGGCTCGGGCCGGGCCGCCCATCGACACAGCACGGCGCCCGATGCCGAGTCCTTCAGTTCGGACAGGCTTTGCGCCGCGGCGGCGCGCACGTCGTCGTCCGGATCGAGCAACGCACCGCACAGTGCGTTGACGACGTCGGGTTGCTCCCACGCACCGAGCACGCGCGCCGCTTCGGCGCGCACGTCGGCCGACGGATCGTCGCGCAGCGCGACGATGAAAGCGGGCACGAACCCGGGGTCCTCGAGATCGGCGAGTTCGAACAGTGCGACGCGGCGCACGGCGGCATCGGGCGCCGCGAGGCGGGCGGCGAGTGCGGCTTCGTCGGAAGCGTGCGCGCGGGCCGGCGCGGCAGCGAAGGAGGAGTCGGTCATGGGCGACGGGAGGGAGCGTTGGGGGACAGGGTCAGCGCAGCAGGTAAGGGATGTCGACCTTGACCGCGCCGGTCGGGCAGTCGCGTTCGCATGGCATGCAGTACCAGCATTCGTCGAACTGCATATAGGCCTTGCCCTTGGTCACGTCGATCGCGAGCAGGTCGAGCGGGCACACGTCGACGCAGACGGTGCAGCCCTTGTCGGCGATGCACAGGTTCTCGTCGATCGTCACGGGTGCGCTGCTGCGCTGGAAGATGTCGTGCGGGGTATGGGGCATGGCTGGTTCCTCAAAGGGCGGCCGCGAGCGCGGCCGGTTCGCGGATGCGCAGATTCGTGTAGGCGCCGCGCTCGTCGTCGGCAAGCGGCATGACATACGGTTCGACCGGCCGCTTCTCGCTGCGCATCGCTCCCGCGGCGTCCTTGCGCAGCCAGGTGTGGCAAAACCATTCGGCGTCGTTGCGATGCGGGAAGTCGACGCGGTGGTGGTACAGGCCCCAGCGGCTTTCGGTGCGGAACAGCGACGCGCGCGCGGCCATTTCCGCGCAGTCACGGATCGCGCGCACCTCGGCGGCGCGCATCAGTTCGTGCGGGTGGTTCGCCTTGATCTCTTCGATATCCTCAGTAATGGCGTCAAAGCGTTGCAGCCCGATTTCCATCTTGCGCGTCACCTTCGGTGGTTGCAGATAGTCGTTCACCATGCGGCGCAGCTTGTATTCGACTTGCGCCGGCGCCAGGCCGCGCTCGCGCAGCAGCGGGGCAAGCACACGGGTGCGTTCGGCGGCGACCTGTTCGTCGTCCACCGGCGCATGCGCGCGGCCGGCCACGTAGTCGGCCGCGTTCTGTCCGGCAAACCAGCCATACGTGAATGCGCCGAGCATGTAGTTGTGCGGGACGGCCGCCATGTCGCCGGCCGCGTAGAGCCCGGGCACGGTCGTCTCCGCGCGGGCGTTCACGTACACGCCGGATGCGCTGTGCCCGCTGCAGAAACCGATCTCGGAGATGTGCATCTCGACCATCTGGCTGCGGTAATCGGTGCCGCGCCCCGCATGAAAGCGGCCGCGGCTCGGCCGCTCGTTCGTATGCAGGATCTGCTCGATGGTCTGGATCGTTTCTTCCGCGAGATGGTCGAGCTTCAGGAACACGGGGCCGTTGCCGCTTTGCAGTTCCTGGTAGAACTCCCACATCATCTGGCCGCTCCAGTAATCGCATTCGATGAAGCGTTCGCCCTTGCCGTTCGCGGTGAAGCCGCCGAGCGGGCCGGTGACGTACGCGCACGCGGGGCCGTTGTAGTCCTTGATCAGCGGATTGATCTGGAAGCATTCGAGATTCGCGAGTGCGGCACCGGCGTGATACGCCATCGCGTAGCCGTCGCCCGCGTTGGTCGGGTTCTCGTAGGTGCCCATCAGGTAGCCCGAGGCCGGCAGGCCGAGGCGACCGGCCGCGCCGCAGCAGAGAATCACGGCCTTCGCGCGGATCACGTGGAACTCGGCGGTGCGGCAGTCGAAGCCGAGCACGCCGCTTGCGCGACCCTGCGCGTCGGTCAGCACGCGCGTCGCGACGATCCGGTTCGTGATCGCGATGCGCGCGCGCTTCAGCTGCCGGTACAGCACCTTCTTGATGTCGTGTCCTTCCGGCATCGGCAGCACGTACGAGCCCATGTGATGGACCTTCTTCACCGCGTAGTCGCCGGTGCCGTCCTTCTCGAACTTCACGCCCCAGCGGTCGAGCTGCTCGATCGTTTCGAAGCTGTGCGTCGCATACGCGTACACGGCCTCCTGGTCGACGATGCCGTCGTTGGCGATCGTGATCTCGCGCGTGTACTGCTCGGGCGTCGCATGCCCGGGGATCACGGCGTTGTTCAGGCCGTCCATCCCCATCGAGATCGCGCCGCTGCGCTTCACGTTGGCCTTTTCGAGCAACAGCACGCGCAGGGACGGGTCGCGCTCCTTCGCCTTGATCGCCGCCATCGGGCCGGCCGTGCCGCCGCCCACCACGACGATGTCGTATTCGAGCACATGGGTAGTCATTGCTGTTTCCTTGCAGGTTTGCGCGGTTTCTGCCGGTCGATGCGCAGCCGGTACTGGAAGGCGTCGCCGCGGAAGTAGAGGTATTCGAAGTCGATCGGTGCGCCCGACGCGTCATGCGTGAGGCGCTCGATGCGCAGCACGGGGCTGCTTTCCTCGACGTGCAGCGCATCGACGATCTCGTCGTCGGCGAGGATCGCGTCGATCGATACGTCGGCATGGCCGAGCGGGATGCCGCAGTCGTTTTCCAGGACCAGGAAAATGTCGCGCGTCGCGAGGTCGGCGCCCGCGAGGCGCTTGCCGAGGGCTTCCGGTACCCACGTCTGTTCGAGCGACACGGGCTCGCGATTGAGCAGCCGCACGCGATGAATCTCGACGAGCGGCGCGCCCTCGGGCACGTTCAGCTTCGTCGCGAGATGGCGGTCGGCCTTGACGGTGCGGAAGCTGCGCACCTGGTTGACGATCTCGTAGCCCATCGACGACATCGCCTCGGCGAAGCCCTGCAGCGACGTCACGTTCTGGAACGCCTTCGGCTTCGACACGAAGGTGCCCTTGCCGTGCAGCTTGAACAGCAGTCCTTCCTTCTGGAGATCGCCGAGCGCCTGGCGCACCGTGATGCGGCTGACGTCGAACATCGCGCAGAGTTCGTGCTCGGACGGCATCCGGCTGTGCGGCGCATAGGTGCCGTCGAGAATGCGCGCGCGCAGCGTGTCCTTGATCTGCACGTAGAGAGGAGCCGGCGACAGCGGCACGACGTTGGGGGAGGTCATCGGTCAACTTGTTATGACAAGATCGCTCGAGTGTAGTCAGCCGGATCGCGCGGCCCAACCAACTATTTCTGATTTCGACTTTCCGATTCCGGAAAAGCGCGGCGGCAGGGGACGGACCGAACGGACCATCCGCCATGTGGTGTCGGCTCGCTTCGCCCGTTACGGGCGCAACGGATCGGCGGACAACCAAAATTCGCCGGCGTGTGTGCCGCGCATGTCGATTTCCCGATGTGTCGCCCGTCGTATCCATGTCGACCGGGCCTTGCGCGAAGCAGGTGGCGCCCGGTTCCCGAGGATCGCCATCACGATAAGGAGGCACCCCATGCCGGATTCCCGATACCGCTGGGTCATCGTCGCCGCGGGCGGCCTGATGGGCTGCATCGCGATCGGCGCGATGTTTTCGCTGCCGGTATTCCTGCGCGCGATCGCGCGCGACACGGGCTGGTCGGTGACCGGCATTTCCGGCGCGATGACGCTCGGCTTCATCGCGATGGCCTTCGCGAGCATCGCGTGGGGCAGCCTGTCGGACCGCATCGGCACGCGCCCGGTCGTCATCACGGGCGCCGTCCTGCTGTCGGCAAGCCTGGCGCTGGCGAGCCGCGCGCCGTCGCTGCTCGCGTTTCAGCTCACGTTCGGCCTCGCCGTCGGCGGCGCGACGGCTGCGATATTCGCGCCGATGATGGCGTGCGTGACCGGTTGGTTCGACACGCACCGCAGCCTCGCGGTGTCGCTCGTGTCGGCCGGCATGGGGATGGCGCCGATGACGATGGCCCCGCTGGCCGCGTGGCTCGTGACGGTGCGCGACTGGCGCACGTCGATGCTGCTGATTGCGGTGCTGGCGGCCGTCGTGATGATTCCGGTGTCGCTGCTGGTGCGCCGGGCGCCCGCGCTCGACGGCGCGCGGGCGGCTTCAGCGGTGCCGGCGCCCGCCGGCGAGCCGGCGGCGATGTCGGTCGCGGACGCGCTGCGTTCGCCGCAGTTCATCGTGCTGCTGCTGACCAACTTCTTCTGCTGCGCAACGCATTCGGGCCCGATCTTCCATACGGTCAGCTACGCGGTGACGTGCGGGATCCCGCTGATCGCCGCGGTGTCGATCTACAGCGTCGAAGGGCTCGCCGGCATGGGCGGCCGGATCGCGTTCGGGATCCTGGGCGACCGCCTCGGCGCGAAGCGCATGCTGGTGGCCGGGCTGCTTGCGCAGGCGCTGGGGGCGCTCGGGTACTACTTCGTGCACACGCTCGACGGGTTCTACGCGGTCGCGATCGTGTTCGGCTTCATCTACGCGGGCGTGATGCCGCTGTATGCGGTGCTGGCGCGCGAGAACTTCCCGCTGCGGATGATGGGCACGGTGATCGGCGGCTGCGCGATGGCCGGCAGCCTCGGGATGGCCGCGGGGCCGGTCGCCGGCGGCCTGATCGTCGATACGTTCGGCAGCTACGGCTGGCTGTATCTCGGCTCGTTTGCGATCGGTCTCGGCGCGTTCCTGATCGCGACGATGTTCCGTCCGTTCGCGAACGCGCGGCGGGAAGCGGCGGCTGCCTGAACCGGGAAAACGGGAAACAGGGCCGCGTCTTTTTTCCGGGGCGGCGCGGTTCCGTTGGCGTCGTCCCACACCAAAACGGAGCCCGACACGGGGCGCGATGACCGGTGTCCAGATGGCCCACAGCCCGCTGCAGCGCAGCAGAGCGGCAAATGAGACCGATCGGCGCGCATGCCCCGCGATTCGGCCCCTAAAAAGCACAATATCGAGCATATATTCGAAGGGCCTGTCATACCCGCGTCACCCTGCTAGAATTCGGCCTGCCGCATTGTTCCGATTGACTGATGAGATTGCTTGACGCCCTGGTCGAACAACGTATTGCCGCCGCCGCCGCGCGGGGCGAGTTCGACGATTTGCCGGGTACCGGCGCGCCACAGGCGCTGGATGACGACCTGCTCGTGCCCGAGGAGGTGCGGGTGGCCAACCGTATCCTGAAGAATGCGGGCTTCGTGCCGCCGGCCGTCGAGCAATTGCGCGCGCTGCGCAACCTGCATGACGAAGTGCAGGCGGTCAGCGATCGCGCCGCGCGGTGCCGGTTGCAGGCGAAGATCCTCGCACTCGACATGGCGCTCGAATCGCTGCGCGGCGGCCCGATGGTGATGCCGCGCGACTACTGCCGGCGCATCGCGGAGCGCCTGTGCGAGCGCGGGCTCGACGAAGCGTCCGCCGAAGCGGGGCCGATGTGACGTCCGACGCGCTGCACGACGCAGCCCGGTCGACAGTCGCCCCGGCGGCCGAACCTGCCGCCGAATCTCCCGTTCCAGAAGCCGCGCCCGTATCGGCGCGCGACCTGCATTTCATGCGTCTCGCCCAGGCTGCCGCCGAAGAGGCGCGCGCGGCCGGCGAAGTGCCGGTCGGCGCGGTGCTCGTGCGTGGCGACGAAGTGATCGCACGCGGCTTCAACCATCCGATCGGCGGGCACGACCCGTCCGCCCATGCGGAAATGGCCGCGCTGCGCATGGCCGCACAGCATCTGCAGAATTACCGGATGCCCGGCTGCGAGCTGTACGTGACGCTCGAGCCGTGCCTGATGTGCGCGGGCGCGATCATGCATGCGCGCATCGCGCGGGTCGTCTACGGTGCCGCCGATCCGAAAACGGGCGCGTGCGGCAGCGTGATCGACGCATTCGCGAATCCGCAACTGAACCACCATACCGAAGTGACCGGCGGCGTGCTCGCCGACGAGTGCGGCGCCGCGCTGAAGTCGTTCTTCGCCGAGCGCCGTCGCGCACTGCGCGAAGCACGGCTCGCCCGCGACGCCGACTCCGGCGCGTCATAGGCGCGCTCGGCGCGAACCGGGCGTGCACGGTTCCGTGAACCGGAGACGGTTCGGTCCCTCTAAGGGGTTTGACGACCCGACACCTTTCTTCGCCATGTCCTTCCAGCCTGCCGCGTCCTACACCATCCGCCTGCTTGCGCCGTCCGGCTATCCGCACGATCCGGACGCGATCAATCGCGCGCTCGAACGCCTCAGCACCGCGCAGCATCGCATCGAGAACATCGAAGCGACGCAGCGGCGCTTCCAGCGGTTCGGCGGCACCGACGGCGAGCGGGCAGGCGACCTGAACCGTCTTGCCGATCCCGAGCGGCCGCTGCCGGACATCGCGCTCGCGGTGCGCGGCGGCTATGGCGCGGCGCGCATCCTGCACGGGCTCGATTATCGCGGGCTCGAACGCCGGCTGCGCGACCAGCCGGTCGCGCTCGTCGGCCACAGCGACTTCACGGCGCTCCAGCTCGCGCTGTACGCGAAGGCGCGCATCAAGACGTTCGGCGGCCCGATGCTGTCCGCCGACTTCGGTGCGGAAACGCCGAGCGACTTCACGATGCAGCACTTCTGGCAGACGCTGACGCAGCCGAGTACGACGATCATCGCCGAAGCACCGCAGGTGCAGACCGTGAACGTGACGGGCACGCTGTGGGGCGGCAACCTCGCGATCCTCACGTCGCTCGTCGGCACGCCGTACATGCCCGACATCGAAGGCGGCATCCTGTTCATCGAGGACGTCAACGAGCAGCCGTTCCGGATCGAGCGGATGATCTATCAACTGCATCTGTCGGGGCTGCTCGCGCGCCAGCAGGCGCTCGTGCTCGGCCAGTTCACCGGTGCGCGGCCGTTCGAGTACGACAACGGCTACGACATGCAGGCGATGATCGACCAGGTGCGCGCGGTGATCGGGATTCCGGTCGTGACGGGGCTTCAGTTCGGCCACGTGCCCGACCTGCTGACGCTGCCGTTCGGCGCACAGGCGCAACTGGTCGCGAATGCGCACGGTTTCCGGCTCACCGTGTCGGACTATCCGCACCTCGGTTGAGGCGGGCGCAGCCGGTCGAAAGGCGGGGGTTCCCGCCTTTTTCTTTATGTAGGCGCGCAACTAACGGTCAAATATTTTCGTCGACATCAGCATGCTCATCGCCGGATCTTGCACCAGTTTTGTCAACAAAATGACCGGGCGGGTATACGACGAGAAGCACGTCTGTCATACGTCTTGTCCTTGTCGTGCATGGATTCGATGCATCGCGCACCGAACCGGGTCGCGACGATGCACGCCGATTGTGCGCAATGCTCGAAAAGAATTGTTGACAATCTTTATGTCCGCCCTAGGATGAGGATCATCACACGATGCCGATCATGAACGAGCCCGAATCCCACCCGTCCGGTGCAGCCAGTCCCGAAGCGATCGCCGAGCGGATCCGCACGGCGATCCTCGAGCATCGGCTCGCGCCGGGCGCGAAGCTGACGGAGGCGCAGCTCTGCGAGGTGTTCAACGTGAAGCGCGGGGCGATCCGCCAGGCGCTCGCGCAGCTCGCGACCGACAAGCTGGTCGATCTGGAGCCGAACCGCGGCGCGTTCGTCGCGAGCCCGACGCTGCAGGACGTGCACGAGGTGTTCGAGATGCGCCGGATCATCGAGCTCGCCGTGGTCGAGCGGCTCGCGACCGGGCCCGGCGCGAAGCGGCTGAAGGGCGTCGCCGCGCTGATCGAGAAGGAACGCAAGGCGTTCCAGCGGCAGGACTTCGCGGCCTGGATCCGCCTGTCCGGCGAATTCCATACGGCGCTCGCCACGCTGATGGGCAATGCGACGCTCAGCGCGTGCCTCGAAGGGCTCGTCGCCCGCTCGACGCTGATGTCGGCGCTGTACGAGTCGCACGGGCGCAGCCCGTGCTCGTGCGACGACCACGACGAGATTCTCGGCGCGCTGGAGGCCGGCGATCCGAAGCGGGCGGTGACGCTGATGGCGCACCACCTGCAGCATGTCGAACTGAAGATGCTGGACCGGCCCGCACAAGGGCAGGTCGATTTGCGCGAAGTGTTCGGCGGCGCCTGAGCGGCGACGCGAACCCGGCCACGCGCCACAAGAACGAGCGAAATGCAGGCCCGCGGCATTTGCCGCGGGCCGCTGGTCCGACTCCGGGCGTCGATCCGGAGCGATATCGATGACGGTGGAGCGGCCTTGCGGCCGCGTCAAGGAGAAGTCATGGCTCAGTTCAGTGTGGCGCACGACAGCGCCTATCCGGCGGATGAAGGCGGCGAGGGCGGCGACCCGACACTGCCGAAGGGTTACAGCGAACGTCTGTACAACGAAGATTTGGCACCCCTGAAAAATCAGACATGGGGTGCGTACAACATCTTCGCGTTCTGGATGTCGGACGTGCACAGCGTCGGCGGCTACGTGTTCGCGGGGAGCCTGTTTGCGCTCGGGCTGACGAGCTGGCAGGTGCTGATCGCGCTGATCGTCGGGATCGGCTTCGTGAACCTGCTGTGCAACCTGATCGCTCGGCCGAGCCAGCAGATCGGCGTGCCGTATCCGGTCGCATGCCGCGCGACGTTCGGCGTGCTCGGCGCGAACGTGCCGGCCGTGATCCGCGGGCTGATCGCGATCGCGTGGTACGGGATCCAGACCTATCTCGCGTCGAGCGCGCTCGTGATCGTCGTGCTGAAATTCTTCCCGCAATGGCTGCCGTACGCGGACGTGCATCGCTACGGCTTCCTCGGGCTCTCGGCGGTCGGCTGGGCCGGCTTCATGCTGCTGTGGGTGCTCCAGGCGTTCGTGTTCTGGAACGGGATGGAGACGATCAAGAAGTTCATCGACTTCGCGGGGCCGGCCGTCTACGTCGTGATGTTCATCCTCGCCGGCTACATGGTGTGGCGCGCGGGCTGGCGCAACATCGGCCTCAACCTCGGCGGCGTGAAGTACCACGGCGCGGAAGTGATTCCGGTGATGATCACGGCCGTGTCGCTGGTCGTGTCGTACTTCTCCGGGCCGATGCTGAACTTCGGCGATTTCTCGCGCTACTGCCGCTCGTTCGGCGAAGTGAAGCGCGGCAATTTCTGGGGGCTGCCGGTCAACTTCCTCGCGTTCTCGCTCGTCACGGTGATCACGACGGCCGCGACGCTGCCGGTGTTCGGCGAACTCATCACCGACCCCGTCGAGACGGTCGGCCGCATCGACCATCCGACCGCGGTGATCCTCGGCGCGCTGACCTTCACGATCGCGACGATCGGCATCAACATCGTCGCGAACTTCGTGTCGCCCGCGTTCGACTTCTCGAACGTCGCGCCGCGCCTGATCAGCTGGCGCGCGGGCGGGATGCTCGCGGCCGTCGCGTCGATCTTCATCACGCCGTGGAACCTGTTCAACAACCCGGCCGTGATCCACTACACGCTCGACGTGCTCGGCGCGTTCATCGGCCCGCTGTACGGCGTGCTGATCGCCGACTTCTACCTCGTCAAGCGTGGCCGGCTCGTG
The DNA here is from genome assembly GCF_002223045.2 of Burkholderia sp. HI4860. NCBI lineage: Bacteria > Pseudomonadati > Pseudomonadota > Betaproteobacteria > Burkholderiales > Burkholderiaceae > Burkholderia > Burkholderia sp. HI4860. The sequence continues at coordinate 3,360,201 of NZ_NKFO02000003.1, forward strand.
CGCGACGATCTGTACACGATGTCGGAAAGCGGCACGTACTGGTACACGGGCGGCGTGAACCGCCGCGCGCTTGCCGCGCTGTTGCCGGCCGCGGTGATCGCGATCGTCTGCGTGATGGTGCCGGGCTGGCAGGGCGTCGCGAACTTCTCGTGGTTCATCGGCGCGGGGCTCGGCTTCGTGTTCTACCGGCTGCTCGTGAGCGCGAAGGCCTGAGGAGCATGCGATGAAGATCCGACTGATCAATCCGAATACGACCCAGCGGATGACCGACGCGATGGGCCGCTGCGCGCGCGAGGTCGCGGCCGCCGGCACGGAGATCGTCGCGGTGAGCCCGCCGATGGGGCCGCCGTCGATCGAAGGGTATTACGACGAGGCGCTCGCGACGCCGGGGCTGCTCGCCGAGATCGTGCAGGGCGAGCGCGACGGCTGCGATGCGTACGTGATCGCGTGCTTCGGCGATCCGGGCCTGTACGCGGCGCGCGAGCTCGCGCGCGGGCCGGTGATCGGCATCGCCGAGGCCGCGATGCATGCGGCGAGCGTGCTCGCGCCGGGCTTCTCGGTCGTCACGACGCTCGCGCGCACCTGCGGGATGGCTCGGCATCTCGCCGAGCGCTACGGGATGAAACGGTTCTGCCGCAACGTGCGCGCGACCGACGTCGCGGTGCTCGAGCTCGACCGGCCGGGCTCGGCCGCGCGCCGGATCATCGTCGACGAATGCCGGCGCGCGCTCGACGAGGACGGCGCCGACGCGATCGTGCTCGGTTGCGCGGGGATGGCCGAGTTCGCGCACGAGATCGAGCAGCAGATCGGCGCGCCGGTGGTCGAGGGCGTCACGGCGGCCGTCAAGTGGGCCGAGGCGCTCGTCGCACTGCGCCTGGCGACCGCGAAGCGCGGCGACTTCGCGCGCCCGCTGCCGAAGCGCTACGACGGCGCGTTCGCCCGCTTCAGCCCGCCGGACGGGGATCAGGCGGAACCTGTGCCGGATTTGCCGCAACCGCACATACACACCGTCTGACACGCACTATCTGCGCCGCTGTATGGGCGCGTATGGGCGTTTTCGCTAAACTGGGCCGTCATCGCATCGGCTTGCGCAGCCGGCCTCCGGCCCCCGCGCAGTCGATGCGAACCCATTATTTCAGCGAGCTTTCGCCGCACTTCGAACCATGTCACTCGATCCCAACTATCCTCGCGACCTGATCGGCTACGGCCGCCATCCCGTTCAGGCGAACTGGCCGGGACGCGCCCGCGTCGCCGTGCAATTCGTGCTGAATTACGAGGAGGGCGGCGAGAACTGCGTGCTGCACGGCGATCCGGGCTCCGAGCAGTTCCTGTCGGAAATCGTCGGCGCCGCCGCGTATCCCGACCGCCACATGAGCATGGAGTCGATCTACGAATACGGTTCGCGGGCCGGCGTGTGGCGCATCCTGCGCGAATTCGAGAAGCGCGGGTTGCCGCTGACGGTATTCGGCGTCGGCATGGCGATCGAACGCCATCCTGAGCTTGCACGTGCCTTCGTCGAGCTGGGCCATGAAATCGCGTGCCACGGCTGGCGCTGGATCCACTACCAGAGCATGACGCCGGAACTCGAGGCCGAGCACATGCGCCTCGGGATGGAAGCGATCGAGCGCGTGACGGGCGAGCGCCCGCTCGGCTGGTACACCGGCCGCGACAGCCCCAATACGCACCGCCTGGTCGCGGAATACGGCGGCTTCCTGTACGACTCCGACAACTACGGCGACGACCTGCCGTTCTGGATGGACGTCGACGTGTCGGGCGGCAAGAAAACGCCGCAGCTGATCGTGCCGTACACGCTCGACACGAACGACATGCGCTTCGCGACGCCGCAGGGCTTCAACACCGGCGATCACTTCTTCGACTACCTGCGCGATGCATTCGACGTGCTGTATGCGGAAGGCGACGAAGCGCCGAAGATGCTGTCGATCGGCATGCACTGCCGGTTGCTCGGCCGGCCGGGCCGGTTCCGCGGGCTGCAGCGTTTCCTCGACCACATCGAGAAGCACGATCGCGTATGGGTGACGCGCCGTGTCGATATCGCGCGTCACTGGCGTGAACATCATCCGTATCAGCCCAATCATCGAAACGAAGGGAAAGCATGAAGGCGATGCGCTACACGTTGGAACAACTGAACACGATGGCGCCGAGCGCATTTGTCGCGGCACTGTCGGGGATCTTCGAACATTCGCCGTGGGTGGCGGAAGTCGCCGCGGGCCAGCGGCCGTTCGCGAGCATCGATGCGCTGCACGAGACGATGTCGGATGCGGTGGAAACGGCCGGCGAAGCGCGCCAGCTCGCGCTGATCAACGCTCACCCGGAGCTGGCCGGCAAGGCTGCCGTGCGCGGCGAGCTGACCGCCGAGTCGACGCGCGAGCAGAGCGGCGCGGGCCTCGACCAGTGCACGCAGGAAGAGTTCGACAAGCTGCTGACGCTGAACCGCACGTATCGCGAGAAGTTCGGCTTCCCGTTCATCCTCGCGGTGCGCGGCTATGACCGGCACGGCATCATCGCGAACTTCGAGTCGCGCGTGAATCACTCGCGCACCGAGGAGCTGCGGGCGAGCCTCGACCAGATCTACCGGATCGCGCGCTTCCGCCTCGACGACCTGATCGACGCCTGACATCGCCGTCTGACACTGCGTACGGCCTGCTGCGTCGCAGCGGCCTGATCGCCTCACTGAAACAAGGAAACATCATGGCTGTTCCGCTTCTCGATCCCAACGCACCCGACTTCACGCGGCGCTACGTGAACCTGGCCGACCCGCGTCTCGGTGCGCAGGCGCTCGAGGCCAGCGACGATTTCTTCGCGCCGAAGGACCGGATGCTGAACCCCGAGCCGGCCGTGTTCATCCCCGGCAAGTACGACGACCACGGCAAGTGGATGGACGGCTGGGAAACGCGCCGCAAGCGCACGACGGGCTACGACTGGTGCATCGTCAAGCTCGCGCGCCCGGGCGTGATCAAGGGCTTCGACATCGACACGAGCCACTTCACCGGCAACTTCCCGCCGGCTGCATCGATCGAGGCCGCGTTCGTGGCCGACGGCGCGCCGACGCATGCGACCGAGTGGGTCGAGATCGTCCCGTCGACGACGCTGCAGGGCAACAGCCATCATTACGTCGAAGCGAGCGATGCGCGCGCCTTCACGCACCTGCGCGTGAACATCTATCCGGATGGCGGCATTGCACGCCTGCGCGTGTACGGCCAGCCGCAGCTCGACTGGGCCGGCGCGAGCGCGACCGAGCAGTTCGATCTCGCGGCGATGGAAAACGGCGGTTACGTGGTGGCCGCGAACAACCAGCACTTCGGCGTCGCGTCGAACCTGCTGCTGCCGGGCCGCGGCGTGAACATGGGCGACGGCTGGGAAACCCGCCGCCGCCGCGAACCGGGCAACGACTGGGCGATCATCGCGCTCGCGCAGCCGGGCGTGATCCGCAAGATCGAAGTCGATACCGCGTTCTTCAAGGGCAACTACCCGGACCGCTGCTCGGTCCAGGCCGCGTACGTGTCGGGCGGCACGGACAGCTCGCTGATCACGCAATCGATGTTCTGGCCGGTGCTGCTCGGCGAGCAGAAGCTGCAGATGGACAAGCAGCACTACTTCGAACAGGACATCGCGTCGCTCGGCCCCGTCACGCACGTGCGACTGAACATCATTCCGGACGGCGGCGTGTCGCGCCTGCGTCTGTGGGGGACGCTCGACAAATGAAGACGCTTGCCATCGAACCGCTGACCAAGGAAGCGTTCGCGCCGTTCGGCGACGTGATCGAAACGCAAGGGGCGAAGCAGATCCCGATCAACCTCGGCACCACGATCCGTTTTCACGATCTCGCGAAAGTCGACGTGACCGATGAAGGCGGCCGCACGCTCGTCAACCTGTTCCGCGGCCAGCCGCGCACGCTGCCGTTCGAAGTGAAGATGCTCGAGCGGCACCCGCTCGGCAGCCAGGCGTTCGTGCCGCTGAACGACCAGCCGTATCTCGTCGTCGTCGCGCCCGCGGGCGATCTCGATCCGGCGAAGATCCGCGCGTTCGTGACGAGCGGCTGGCAGGGTGTCAACTATGCGAAGGGCGTGTGGCATCACCCGCTGATCGCGCTCGGCGGCGTCAGCGACTTCATCGTCGTCGATCGCGGCGGCGATGGCCTGAACCTGAACGAGCAGGACCTGCAGGAATCGCTGTGGCTCACCGAGGATGCACTGGATGCGGTGACGGCCTGAGTCGCCGGCGTTGCTGCCGGCGTCTGACGAAACCCGCGCATCATGCGCGGGTTTTTTTATGTGCGGCCGGTTCGGCGAGATTCAGGTCGCCGTGTTTTTGCGCGCGCCACGGCGCGGCCGGCGGCTCCTGTTCGTATGCGCGATGCAGCAGCGCGACGAACGACGATGCGTCGGGCAGCGTCGTCGCGCCGAACCGGCGCACGGCCAGTATCACGTCGTGTATCCGCAGCGCATCCTGGACGATCCTCATACCGCAAGTTGTGCGACCGGCTCGCAGATGAACGCGTTGCGACGATGCGCGCGTCGTGGTGGCGTCTGCGCGTGCTATCGTGCCCGCATCTTGACCGCGCGACGCCCGATTCCGGGCATGTTCCTCCGATGAGCCAACCTGAAAACGACCTGGAGATCCTGCTGCGCACGATGCAGCCCGAGCTGCATCCGGGCGCGTTCGCCTTCGTATCGTTGCCGACCGACGCAGGCGTATCGTTATCCGAAGTGATCGCAACGTTTCGCGAAGCGGAAGGGCTGACGGTCGTGGTCGAAGTGGAGACGGCAGCGCGTCACGGCTGGCCCGTGCTGTTCCGCTCGGCCTGGATCACGCTGACCGTGCATTCCGACCTTGCGGCTGTCGGCCTCACGGCGGCGTTCGCACGCGCGCTGGGCGCGGCCGGCATCAGTTGCAACGTGATGGCGGCTGCCTGCCACGACCACATCTTCGTGCCGTTCGACGACGGCCCGCGCGCACTCGATGCGCTCGTCGCGCTTCAGCGCGACGCGATGCGCGCTGAGCGGTGAGCGCTAGCAACGCCGCTGCAACACGCAAAAAAACGGGCCCGTAACGGGCCCGCGAACGGAAAGGATTGCGCCGGAACACGACCCCGGCGCACGGCGGCTTACTTGTTCGCACCACCCTCGAACCACGCGGCGAGCTTCGTGCGCTCGTCGTCGGTCATGTGCGTGACGTTGCCGATCGGCATCGCCTTCAGGCGCACGGCCTGTTCATAGATACGCTGCGCATTCTTCGACACTTCGTCCGGCGTGTCGAACATCACGCCCGCGGGCGCGCTGCCCATCAGCGTCGGCTTCGCCGAGTGGCACTCGACGCAGCGCTGCTGCAGGATCGGCATGATGTCGTTGATCACGACCTTCGGCGCGTTCGCGGCCTGCGCTTCCGGCGCAACCGGCTTCGGCGTCGTCCAGACCAGTGCGCCGGCCAGCAATGCGACACCGCCGATCGGCAGGTACCACAGCTGCTTGCCGCGGTGGCGCATCACGAAGAACTGGCGAATCAGCGCGCCGGCCAGCATGATCAGCACGAGCACGACCCAGTTGAACTTGTTCGTGTACGTCATCGCATAGTGGTTCGACAGCATCGCGAACACGACCGGCAGCGTGAAGTACGTGTTGTGCACCGAGCGCTGCTTGCCGCGCTTGCCGTAGATCGGGTTCGGCTCTTCGCCCTTGAGCATCTTGTCGACCATCTTGCGCTGGCCGGGGATGATCACGAAGAACACGTTCGCCGACATGATCGTCGCGAGCATGGCGCCGACGATCAGGTACGCGGCACGACCCGCGAAGATGTGGCACGCGAGGTAGGCGGCGGCGACCACGTAGATGCCGACGCAGATGCCGAGCACGCGGTCGTTGGTGCCGAGGATGCGGCACAGCGAGTCATAGACGATCCAGCCGGCCGCGAGGAAGCCGAGTGCGGACGCGACGGCGACCACCGGGCCCATGTCGAGCACGCTCTTGTCGATCAGGTAGGTGTTCGGCGCGAGCAGGTACAGCACGAAGAACAGCGAGAAGCCCGACAGCCAGGTCGTGTACGACGGCCACTTCGACCAGTGCAGGTCATCCGGCATTTCCGGCGGGGCGACCGTGTACTTCTGCATGTTGTAGAAGCCGCCGCCGTGGACGTGCCACAGCTCGCCGAACACACCGCGCTTGCGCTGGTTCGGGTCGGTCGGCGGTTTCAGGCTGTTGTCGAGCGCGACGAAATAGAACGACTCGCCGATCCACGCAATGGCGACGATGACGTGCAGCCATCGCAGCGCGAGGTTCAGCCAGTCGGTGATGAAGCCTTCCATGAAACTCCTCCAGACTCAAATCGTTTGTTTGATGCGGGCGCTGATTCGAATGTCAGCTGCCGCGATAGGTGCTGTACGACCACGGCGACACGAGCAGCGGCACGTGGTAGTGCGAGCCGGTGTCGGCGATGCCGAAGCGGAGCACGACGCGATCGACGAAGCGGGGTTCGGGCACCTTCACGCCGAGCGACGCGAAGTAGTCGCCGGCATGGAACACGAGTTCGTATTCGCCGGCGGCGAGCGCGGCGCCTTCGAGCAGGGGTTCGTCGCAGCGGCCGTCGCTATTGGTCAGCACGGTCTTGATCGCGCGGCGCGATTCGCCGTCCAGCGCGTAGAGGTCCACCTTGATTGCAGCGCCGGGACGGCCGTGCGCCGTATCGAGTACGTGGGTAGTGAGCTTTCCCATTCGTTGTGTCCTTGTGTGAATGCGAGGTTCGGCGGCGACTCGATCCATGACTGTGCGGCGGATCGAGGCTCCACGTCACGTGGCTACATACCCGTCGGCGAGATTGAAGCGAGCGCCGTGCAGGCATTGTAAAAAGGTTCCCCACGCAAATACGGGCGCGATATCAAAGATAATGCGCCGCGCATGAGCGGCTGTCGACGGCACGCCGGAGGCGGCTTCCGGCGGGCTTCCGGCAGGCGTTTCGGGCCGCCGGCGGGGTGTTGCGCGGCGTACCATATTGAAACCGTGAAACGCGGTATTCCGGATCGCGCATTGTGTGCGGCGCGCGCTTGGGCGATCCTCCCGCCGTGCGCGTCGGCCCGTGGCCCGCGCGTACCCCGAAGACGGCGAGCACGCCGGGTAACCGGGCCAGGGCGTTCGAACGGACGCAGGCACCGGCGCGTGCCGCGATTCAGCGTTCGAACGGCTGTGTGACCGCCTCCAGGACAGCCCCTGGGGGCAGACCGACGCGGAGAACGCATGAACCTCGAGCAGCACGCTGGCGCACGCGCGCCGAATACCTCCTCATCCCGCCCGACAACCCTGCTGGTCAAGCACGCCGACGTGCTCGTGACCATGGACGACACGCGTCGCGAGCTGCGCGACGCGGGGCTCTACATCGAAGACAACCGGATCGTCGCGGTCGGCCCGACCGCCGAGCTGCCCGAGACGGCCGACGAAGTGCTCGACCTGCGCGGCCATCTCGTGATCCCGGGGCTCGTGAACACGCATCACCACATGTACCAGAGCCTGACGCGCGCGGTGCCTGCGGCGCAGAACGCCGAGCTGTTCGGCTGGCTCACGAACCTGTACAAGATCTGGGCCCATCTGACGCCCGAGATGATCGAGGTGTCGACGCTCACCGCGATGGCCGAACTGCTGCAGTCGGGCTGCACGACGTCGAGCGATCATCTGTACATCTATCCGAACGGCAGCCGCCTCGACGACAGCATCGGCGCCGCGCAGCGGATCGGCATGCGTTTTCACGCGAGCCGCGGCGCGATGAGCGTCGGCCAGCGCGACGGCGGGCTGCCGCCCGATTCGGTCGTCGAGCGCGAGCCGGACATCCTGCGCGACACGCAGCGCCTGATCGAGACCTATCACGACGAAGGCCGCTACGCGATGCTGCGCGTGGTGGTTGCGCCGTGCTCGCCGTTCTCGGTGAGCCGCGACCTGATGCGCGACGCGGCCGTGCTCGCGCGCGAATACGGCGTGTCGCTGCACACGCACCTCGCGGAGAACGTCAACGACATCGCGTACAGCCGCGAGAAGTTCGGGATGACGCCGGCCGAATATGCGGAAGATCTCGGCTGGGTCGGCCACGACGTATGGCATGCGCACTGCGTGCAGCTCGACGATGCGGGTATCAGCCTGTTCGCGCGCACCGGCACGGGCGTCGCGCACTGCCCATGCTCGAACATGCGGCTCGCGTCGGGTATCGCGCCGGTGAAGAAGATGCGTCTCGCGGGCGTGCCGGTCGGCCTCGGCGTCGACGGCTCCGCGTCGAACGACGGTGCGCAGATGGTTGCGGAAGTGCGGCAGGCGCTGCTGTTGCAGCGGGTCGGTTTCGGGCCCGATGCGATGACCGCGCGCGAAGCGCTCGAGATCGCGACGCTCGGCGGCGCGAAGGTGCTGAACCGCGACGACATCGGCGCGCTGAAGCCCGGCATGGCGGCGGACTTCGCCGCATTCGACCTGCGTCAGCCGCTGTTTGCGGGCGCGCTGCACGATCCGGTCGCGGCGCTCGTGTTCTGCGCGCCGTCGCAGACGGCGTACACGGTGGTGAACGGGAAGGTGGTGGTAAGGGAAGGGCGTCTGGCGACGCTCGACCTGCCGCCCGTCATCGCGCGTCACAACGCGCTCGCGCAGGCACTGGTCGAGGCATCGCGCTAAAGGAACGCCGGCGCCATCGGGCGGCCGCGTTGCCGCCGGACAGGCCGCCGGCAGTCGCCACGCCCTGCCGAAACGGCGCGGGCGGCGCGCGCCGTTACGCCTCGATCAGCGTGCGGGTGGCTTCGGCGACGAGGCTGCGCAGCCAGCGCACTTCGTCGGAGTAATGGCAGCGCTCGTGCCACAGCTGGTAGTACTGCATCGGCGGGAAGTCGAGCGGCGCCGGCACGACCGACAGCGGCAGGAACTTCGCGTAGTGATCGGCGAACAGGCGCGTCGTCGTGAAGATCAGGTCGGACTTCACGAGCACGTACGGTGCGAGGTTGAAGTACGGCAGCGTGACGACCACGTGGCGCTTGAGCCGTTCGCGCGCGAGATGCACGTCGATCGCGCCGCGCTGGCCGACCGAGTACGGCGTCGGCGCGAGATGCGGGGCGTTCAGGTACTGGTCGAGCGTGAGCCCGCCGCGCTTCGCGAACGGGTGCGTATTGCTCATCAGGCAGACGATTTCATCGACGAACAGGTTCGACAGGTGCAGCTGCTCGGGCGGTTCGGGCCAGTTGCCGACGACGATGTCGAGCTTGCCGTCTTCCAGCGCGAGCTCGTAGTCGAACGCGGGGCCGAGCGAATGGAACTCGAGCGTCGCGTTCGGCGCGGCCTGGCGGAAGCGCTCGACCACGGTCGGCACGAACAGCACGTTCAGGTAGTCGGGGCAGCCGATCCGGTAGCAGCGGATCGACGTGGCCGGGTCGAAATTGTGCTGCTGGAACTTGATGCGCTCGATTTCACGCAGTGCGTTCTGCACGGGCTCGAGCAGGCGCAGCCCGTATTCGGTCGGCACCATGCCGGATTTGCCGCGCACCAGCAGCGGATCGCCGGTGATGTCGCGCAGGCGCCGCAGCGCGGCGCTGATCGCCGGTTGCGACTGGTTCAGTTTGACGGCCGCGCGCGTGACGCTGCGCTCCATCAACAAGGTGTGCAAGACGCGCAAGAGGTACGTGTCGATCGCCTCGCGTTGCTGACTCATGTTATCTCCGGTTTATATGGCTGGGCTGATCGAGGGGTGGGGTGGGTATATCGTTTTTAATATGAATGAAAACCAGCGTCAAGAGATGGATACCCGCAGGTACCCGTCGGCCGGGCGCGAAGGGGCCCGAACGGGGGGCGAGGTGAAGCGCGCGGCGCCGCGCGGAAAGCGCGTTGCACGGATCCGGTCAGCGGCGCGGCGTGTGACGCAGGGGGCGCGTCAGTCGTCGATGCGCATGCCGACCTTCAGCGTGACCTGCCAGTGCACGACCTGGTCGCCTTCGATGTGGCCGCGCGTCTCGGTCACCTGGAACCAGTGCAGGTTGTGCAGTGTCTTGCCGGCTTTCGAGATCGCGTTGCGGATGGCGTCGTCGCTCGATTGCTTCGACGAGCCGGTCAGCTCGATCATCTTGTACACGTGGTCGCTCATGATGCGCTCCCTGGGATGTCGGGATAAATGGCCGGCGCAAGCCGTGGTCCCGAAGCGGCGCCGCGCGTGCCCGGCTTCTTGAGTGATAGGTATGATGGGCGGCAAGTTCAACCCATATCGGAGACGAGGAGCATCGTGGAAGTCGGATTTTGCGGACCGGGATTGATGGGCGCGCCGATGATTCGGCATTTGCTGGCGGCAGGGCATCGGGTCAGCGTGTGGAATCGCTCGCGCGACAAGGCCGAGGCGCTCGTGAAGGACGGCGCGCAGGTGCTTGGCACGCCGCGCGAACTGGCGGAGCGCGTCGAGACGGTATTCGTGTGCGTGCTCGACGGCCGCGCGGTGGGCGATGTCGTGTTCGGCGAGCACGGCCTACTGTCCGGCGATGCGCGTGCGCGTCGCCTGCAGCGCATCGTCGATCATTCGAGCATTGCGCCCGCCGCCACGCGTGATTACGCGGCGCGTGCCGCGGCGCTCGGCGTCGGCTGGGTCGATGCGCCTGTGTCGGGCGGCGTGCCCGGCGCGCAGGCCGGCACGCTCGCGGTGATGGCCGGCGGCCGCGCGGCCGATCTCGACGCGGTGCGGCCGCTGATCGATACCTACGCGTCGCGGATCACGCACATGGGCGACGCGGGCGCGGGGCAGACGGCGAAGCTGTGCAACCAGGCGATCGTCACCGCGACGGTGACCGCGATCGCCGAGGCCGTCGGTCTGGCGCAGGCGAGCGGCATCGATGCCGCTCGGCTCGCCGAAGCGCTGGCCGGCGGCTGGGCCGATTCGGTGCTGTTGCAGACGTTCGTGCCGCGCATGACGTCGGGCGGTCATGCTCCGATCGGCGCGCTCGGCACGTTCCAGAAGGATGTCGATGCGATCGCCGACGCGGCGCGCGACACGGGCGCCGTGATGCCCGTATCGGCCACCGTGCAGCAGGTGTTGCGGCTCGGCGCCGCGCAAGGGCTCGCCGGTGCCGATTTCGCCGCATTCATCGACATCGTGCGGCCCGGCAACGGGCGTCAGCAGGTGTCGTGACGGGCAAGCGGGGCGTGTGAATGGCAGATGGGCCGCCCGGAGGCGGCCCATCGAATGGCAGGGTGATCAGCCGAGGGAGCGTGGCGTCGTGTCGCCGGCGTTCTGGCGGCCGAGCCCGCCGCGCAGGCTTGCTTTCGTGCCTGCACCAAACTCGGGCAGGATGCGCGCACGCGCACGGCTCGCGAACACGAGGAAGCCGAAGCCGTTTGCTTCATACCAGTATCCGCCGTTCTCGAGGCCGTCCAGCGGCTGCTCGAGCGCGTTGGCGATCGATTCGATGCAGCGCTTGCGCAACTCGGCGATGGCGGGATAAGGCGGCTGGGCGCCGCGTACGCTGCACAGGAGCACGTCGAGACCGGGCAGCACATGTGCGTACAGGACGGGTTCGTCCTGCGCGCGGGCGCGGGCAATCTTGGTGTCGAGCTGGGCAAACGGTTTCGAGTGGCGCAATACCGCGAGGAATGACTCCTGGCCATCCTGCTGGGCACGCCGACGTTTTTTCGGGAAGGACATAAACACTCGCCTCAAAAACAATTGCAAGAAATGCGGCACTTTCATGCGACCCACTCCCGGCTATGTACGCCGCATGTCGATCCTTTATAGCACACGAAAATGCTGCCTTCGTGCAGTACGACGATCAATGTCTCCCGTCGACCTGCTCGCCATGATCGACACAGCCAGCGTCTTGGCGCCCGTACTGTCGTTTAGTCTCCATCATAGACCTGCTTTCCCCGCGCGTGCATTCGCCCGTCACAAAAAAGTGAGATAGGCCGCATGCGGCGGCGCATCGCGCACGCAATAAAAAGGCCCGCACGGGGCGGGCCGGGCTGGCGGGGCGCCGGGCGATCAGCGCTGCTTCAGCGAATCGCGGATCTCGCGCAGCAGCACCGTGTCTTCCGGCGTCGCGGCCGGTGCGGCTTCGTCCGGCTTGCGCAGCTTGTTGATGAATTTCACCATCAGGAAAATGATGAACGCGAGGATGACGAAATTGATCGCCACCGTGATGAACGACCCGTAGCCGAACGCGGCGACACCCGCGGCCTGCAGGTCCTTGAACGAATCGGGATTACCCTTGAACGTCGGGGGGATGGTGCCGAGCAGAACGAACTTGTTCGAGAAATCCAGGCCGCCGGTCAGCACGCCGATGACCGGCATGATGAGGTCTTTCACGACCGAGTCGACGATCTTCGAGAACGCGCCGCCGATGATCACGCCGACGGCGAGATCCATGACGTTGCCCTTGACGGCGAACTCCTTGAATTCCTTGATGATGCTCATGAGCGGCTTTCTCCTGTGTGGGGCGAGGGGAGGCGTGCCGCGACGCGCGGGGATGCAGAGCGTCGAATGAGGGTCGGTGGCACGCCGATGGCCGCATGATAGCGAACGCTCCCCGTTGCCGGTAGTCCATCTTGAAATGATTGACAAATCCGCGCGTCGGCGCGGCCGGCCCAGCAGGAGAGCGTGGCGTGCATTGCAGCGCGTCGCGGGGGCGTCGACGCGCTGCCTCGCGTCAGGTGTTGTCGTCGGTCCAGCCGTCGTCGTTGCTGCCGAGATCCATGCCGCCGCCGCCACCGTTGCCGTCGCTCCAGTTCGAACTGTCGCCGCGGCCGAGGTCGAAGCCCGGGTCGTTCTCCTGCCGGCGGCGTTCGCCGTCGACGATCACGTCGCGTTCGACCACGCGCTCGCGGCCGCCGGACATCGCCTCGCCGAGCAATACGCCGGTCAGCAGCCCGCCCATGCCGCCGCCGAACCCGCCGCCGCCTTGCTGGATCACCACCGGCGGTTGCTGTTGCGGGTAGGGCTGCTGAGGATACGGCTGGCCTGGCGCGCCCGTCATGCGATCGGCTTCCTGCGCATACACGGAACCGCTGCCGTTCGCCGGTGCCGCGGGTTGCGCGGCCGGGTCGGGACGGCCTTCGACGCGTGCCTTCACGCTCGCATGACGCTGTTCGAGTTCGTCGACGCGATACGGCGGCACCGGATTCTTGCCGTTCGACAGCGTTTCGACGAGCGTGCGCGCATCGGTCTCGATCGCTTCGAGTTCGCCCGTGAGCGCCGCGGCGCCGGGCGCCGTCGACAGCTTCGCGTCGAGCTTCAGCGGGCGGATGTCGTTCAGCACGTCGGTGGCGCGCTTGAGCTGCGTGCGGCGTTCGTCGTCGGCGCGGCTGTCGTCGGCCGTGCGTGCACGCCGCAGCGTCCAGCGCAGCACCAGCGCGATCACCGCGGCGAGCACCCCGAAGCCGATCCACATGCCGGTCGACGGGCCGTGTTTTTCGGCCGGCGCGACAGCGGGAGCGAGCCCCGGCTGCAGCGTGCCGGCCTGCGTGGCCGACGGCACGTTGCCGCTCACGCGCGCGGCGTCGGCGCGGATGCGCGACTCCGTCTGCGCGAAGCGCGATGCGTCGGTGAACTTGAGTTGCGGATCGAGCGACTTCGCGCGCTGCAGCTGCTCGAGTGCGTCGGACGCGCGGCCTTCGCGGTCCAGCACCTGTGCGTACAGGTAGCGCGCATGCGCGTTGTTCGGGTGGGCGTCGATGACTTGCGACAGCTGCGTGTCGGCTTGCTGCCAGTTGCGTTGCGCGATCGATTGCTCGACCTGCTGCAGCGACGGGACCGCAAACGCGGCGGACGACAGCACCATCAGCGAGAGGCCGAGTGCGGCGAGAGATTTCTTCATGGTCGAACCGGGCGCAGGCGCCCGTCTCCTGACGATCGGTTCGCGCCGCGCCCGGGGCGGGCGGCGGCGCGGTGGCCCGCAGCGGCCGTTACTGCGCCGGCGTGTCGAGTTGCTTCTTCAGCGCGGCGAGGCGATCCTCGACCGACGGGCCCTTGTTCAGCGCGGCGAGCTTGTCGTCGAGCGCCTTGCCGCTCGACGTGTCGGCCGAATTCAGGCGCGCGTCCGAGCGGGCGTTCTGCAGCGCGACCTTGTCCTCGAGCTTCTGGAAATCCTCGGACAGGTTCTTGCCGCCGATGCCGCCCAGGGCGCTGGCCGCGACGTCCTTCGCCTGCGCGATTTCCTGCTTGGCCTGCAGGATGTTCGAGCGTGCATTCAGGTCGTTGCGGCGCTGACGCATGTCGGCGATCTGCCCCTTCAGCTTGTCGACCGACGGCTCGAGCGTCGTCAATTCGGCTGCGAGCGCGTCACGCTCGGCTTCCGCGTTCGACTGCGCGGCGAGCGCCTCGCGGGCGAGCGCTTCGTCACCGGCCTGCAGCGCGCGCTTCGCGCCGTCCTCGTACTTCTTCACCTTGTCGTCGGCCGCATCGCGCTTGCTGCGCTGGGTCGCGACCTGTGCCTCGATCTCGATCAGCGAATTCTCGGCACGGCCGATGCTGTCGTCGAGCTCCCGCACGATCTGCCGTGCGTCGCGCGACGGATCCTGTACCGAATCGGCCGCATCGTTCAGCAGGCCTTTGATCGTGCGCGAAACAGAGTCGAAAAGCGACATGAAATCCTCCGTGGTTGAAAGGCGCCGCATGAGAGCGGCAGTGCCCGTTGCGAGCCGGTTCCGACCCGCATGAGCCGGCGGATATTACACCACCGGTTCACTTAAATACGGCTTAAACGCGCGAGTTCAAGCGGCTTGCGCATCACGATGTCGAACCTTTCGCGATTGAAAGAAAGCCGGCGCGTGCGCGCGATATTGCGTGTCCATGATAGGCAGAGGATGCCGACAATACGTTCCTCAAATCACGGCATTGCGGGAATTTTTACAAAAAATCGCGAAGGCCCCCGGTCGATTTCATTAAAATGCGCTGTCACGTCGCGGGAACGGATCGCCGCGCGGCGGGGTCTGTCGACGTGACAGCCGCATCACGCTGTATCCGCTCTGATTCATTCGCCTGCATTTCCGCATGCGTCCGAGGGTGCCACGACCGCCCGCCATTCCGACATGCCAATTATCAAACGACCGTCTTCTTCTTCCGACAGGAACGAACCCCACTACACGCTGCGCCGTTCGCCGTCCGGAGCCTATTACCCCGATGACGACGATCGCGACGACGACCGCCGCACCCAGCGCAGCGGCGGCGGAGGGCGCGGCCGCTCGTTCGGCTCGCGCGTCATGCTGTGGTTCGCCGGCCTCTTCGCGACGCTGGCGATCGTCGGCGCGCTGATCGTCGGCTACGCGCTGGTCGTGATGGCGCCGCAACTGCCGTCGCTCGACGCGCTGACCAACTACCAGCCGAAGGTGCCGCTGCGCGTGTTCACGGCCGATCATGTGCTGATCGGCGAGTTCGGCGAGGAACGCCGCAGCCTCGTGCGTTTCCAGGAGATTCCGGACGTGATGAAGAAGGCGGTGCTCGCGATCGAGGACTACCGCTTCTACGAACACGGCGGCGTCGACTTCGTCGGCATCCTGCGCGCGGGTGTCGCCGACCTGATGCACGGCGGCGCGCGCCAGGGCGCGAGCACGATCACGATGCAGGTCGCGCGCAACTTCTTCCTGTCGAGCGAGAAGACCTACACGCGCAAGATCTACGAAATGCTGCTCGCGTACAAGATCGAGAAGGCCCTGACGAAGGACCAGATTCTCGAGCTGTACATGAACCAGATCTATCTCGGCCAGCGCTCGTACGGCTTCGCGGCCGCCGCGCGCGTGTATTTCGGCAAGGACCTGAAGGACATCACGCTCGCGGAAGCGGCGATGCTCGCGGGGCTGCCGAAGGCACCGTCCGCGTATAACCCGGTGGTCAATCCGAAGCGTGCGAAGGTGCGCCAGGAATACATCCTGAAGCGCATGCTCGAGGTCGGCTACATCACGCAGCCGCAGTACGACGCGGCCGTGAAGGAAGAGATCCACGTGCGCACGCCGGGCAACCAGTACGCGGTGCACGGCGAGTACGTCGCCGAGATGGTGCGGCAGATGATGTACCAGCAGTACAAGGACGAAACCTATACGCGCGGGCTGACCGTCACGACGACGATCAACTCGTCCGACCAGGAAGCCGCGTACCAGGCCGTGCGTCGCGGCATTCTCGACTACGAGCGCCGCCACGGCTATCGCGGGCCGGAAGCGTCGATCAAGCTGCCCGCGGCCGGCGACGACCGCGACGAGGCGATCGACGACGCGCTCGCCGATCACCCGGACAACGGCGACCTGCAGTCGGCGGTCGTGCTGTCGGCGTCGCCGAATGCGGTCGAGGTGCAGTTCGTCGGCGGCGCGACCACGACGATCGGCCCGGCCGGGCTGCGCTTCGTCGCGGGCGCGCTCAGCCCCCGCGCGAACGACACGCTGCGCATCAAGCCGGGCTCGGTCGTGCGCGTGCTGAAGGACGGCAAGACGGGCTGGCAGGTCGTGCAGCTGCCGCAGGTCGAAGGCGCGCTCGTCGCGATCGCGCCGCAGGATGGCGCGATCCGCTCGCTCGTCGGCGGCTTCGACTTCAACAAGAGCAAGTTCAACCACGTGACGCAGGCCTGGCGGCAGCCGGGCTCGTCGTTCAAGCCGTTCATCTACTCGGCGTCGCTCGACAAGGGGCTCGGGCCGGCGACGATGATCAACGACGCGCCGCTGTACTTCCCGCCGAGCGTGCCGGGCGGCACCGCCTGGGAGCCGAAGGACGACGACCAGCCGGACGGCCCGATGACGATGCGCACCGGCCTGCAGCGTTCGAAGAACCTCGTGTCGATCCGGATCCTCGCGTCGATCGGCACGCAGTATGCGCAGCAGTACGTGACGCAGCGCTTCGGCTTCGATCCCGCGAAGACGCCGCCTTATCTGCCGATGGCACTCGGTGCGGGCCTCGTGACGCCGCTGCAGCTCGCGACCGGCTATGCGGTGTTCGCGAACGGCGGCTACAAGGTCGATCCGTACCTGATCGCCGAAGTCGACGACGCACGCGGCCAGGCGCTGCAGAAATCGCAGCCGGTGCTCGCGGGCAGCACGGCGCCGCGCACGATCGAAGGCCGCAATGCATACGTGATGAACAGCCTGCTGCATTCGGTCGCGACGGCCGGCACGGGCGCGGGCACCAACGTACTGGGCCGCAGCGACCTGCAAGGCAAGACGGGTACGACGAACGACGCGAAGGACGGCTGGTTCGCCGGCTACCAGCAATCGCTCGTCGCGGTCGCGTGGATGGGCTTCGACCAGCCGAAGAGCCTCGGCAGCCGTGAGTTCGGCGCGCAGCTCGCATTGCCGATCTGGGTGAACTACATGCGCACCGCGCTGAACGGCGTGCCCGAGCAGCAGATGCCGATGCCGGACGGCCTGACCTCGATCGACGGCGAGCTGTACTACGCCGATCGCACGCCGGGCAATGGCTTCGTCGCGAACGTCGACATCAACCCGGCCGAGAATTCGATCAGCGCGAACGATGCGCTCGGCTCGGCTGGCGCGGCGGGGCTTGCGCCGCCGCCCGTCACGCCGCAGGAGAAGCAGCAGATCATGGACATGTTCGAGAACAAGTAAGCGGCACGCCGCGGTTCCGGCATGCGACGGGCGCCTTCGGGCGCCCGTTTTTTTTGCGCGAACGGCAGGCAGACGGAGATGCGTGAATCAGAACGATGCGCAGGCCGGCACGACCGTCATGCCGACCGATTGCTGGTGAAATCGCTGCATGTACGCTTGCCGGATCGCGGCGAGTCGCGCACGTGTCTCGGGCGTATCGTCGGCGATGATACGGATCACGAAGCTGTCTTCGCGCGTGATCCGGCCGCTTGTCCGGTCGCGCCACTGGCCGTGTGTGTCCCAGTAGGTGAGGCCGTCGGGGAAGCGTGGTGTGACCGTGTCGGCGAGGAATGCGGCGCGCTCCGCATCGGTGACGGGGCCGCGCCCCGTGACGTCGCGCCCGAACAGCAGGTCGGCCTGCAGCATGCGGTTTTCGCCCGGCTGCGTGCAAACCGGCAGTGCGTTGACGACGGGCGACGGCGGTGCCGCGCAACCGGCGAGCAGGGCGACCGCCATGACGCAGGCGGCCAGCGGCCGCATCTGCCCATTTCGTGACGATCGACCTCCGCGCACGCAAAACGCTGCGCGCTCAACCACTTGCGTGCTTGTCCGGCGGGTTATCAACAGGGCTGTCAACATAATCTGGGGATAACCCTAGGTTCGTCCGCGCGTGCCCGATGTGGGGTCAGTGCTGCAGTGTCGCGTGCGCGAGATGCATGCCGAGCGTGGCCGGGTCGGTGTCGGTGCCCGATAGCAGCACGCCGACGCGCTTGCCCTGCAGTGTTTCGCGCAGCGGGCCGAGCAGGGCGGCCAGCGCAGCCGCGCACGCCGGTTCGACCGACAGTTTCAGCTGCGAGAACAGGAACAGCATCGCGGCCCGCAGCGCGTCGTCGGACACGGTGACGATGCGGTCGACGTGGCGCCGGCACAGCTGGTAGCTGTATTCCTCGGTATGCGGCGCCATCAGCGAATCGGCGATCGTCTGCATCGCGCTCATCTTGATCGTGTGATTCGCCGCGAAGCTGCGGCTCATTGCGTCCGCGCCTTCCGGCTCGACGCCGTACACGTGCACACGCGGATTCGCGAGCCGCAGCGCGGTCGCCATGCCGGCAGCGAGCCCGCCGCCGCCGATCGGCACGATCACCGCGTCGAGGTCGGGGGTCTGGGTCGCCCATTCGTAGCCGAGCGTCGCGGTGCCGAGGATCGTGTGATAGCCGTTGAACGGATGGATGAAGAAGCGGCCTTCCTCGGCCTCGATTCGCCGGACCAGATCGAATGCCTGCGATGCGCTGCCGGCCAGCACGACTTCCGCGCGGTACTGCTTGCACTGCGCGATGCGCGACGGGCTGGCGGTATGGAACATCACGACCTTGGCGCTGCTGCCGAGCCGCATCGCCGCGTACGCGACGGCCGCCGCGTGATTGCCGGCCGACACGCAGGTGACGCCGGCGTTCTTGCGTGCCTCGTCGAGCGCGAGCAGGTGCGTGAATGCGCCGCGCGCCTTGAAGCTGCCGCTGACCTGCAGCAACTCGAACTTGAAGTTCACGTGCGTGCCTTCCAGCGATGGCAGGTCGGCGCGTTCGAACACGGGCGTGCGCGCGACCCACGGCGACAGCGCGAAATGCTGCGCGGCGATTTCGTCGAGCGTCGGAATCGGCTCGCCGTCGATCGTCGTATGGGCAGTGCCCTGTTGTTCAGTCGACATGACGTGGCGGGTGGCGAAGTGGGCCGGCCCGCACATGCAGGCCGGCGTGGCGGGGGGCAGTCAGTGCGCGTCGACCGACATGCTGCGGATGAACTTGCGCAGGAACTGCTCGCAGCCGGCGAGTTGCGCGAGTTCGACATACTCGTTCGGCTTGTGCGCCTGCTCGATGTTGCCGGGCCCGCACACGACGCTCGGGATGCCCGCGCGTTCGAACAAACCGGCCTCGGTGCCGTACGCGACCTTGCGCTTGTCCTGGTCGGCCGTCAGCGCGCGCACCAGCTGCGTGATCGCGGCCTGTTCGGTGGCGTCGAGGCCGGGCGCCGCGGCGATCTTCGAGAATTCGATCGCGGCATTCGGATGCTCGCGCAGCATCTGCGGCAGCAGTGTTTCCCGTGCATACGCTTCGATGCGCGTGAAGATCTGCTCGGGATCGAGCGTCGGCAGGTTGCGGAACTCGAAGTCGAACCGGCATTCGGCCGGCACCGTGTTGATCGCGTTGCCGCCCTGGATCGTGCTCGTCTGCGCGGTCGTGAACGGCACGTCGTACAGTTCGTCGAACGGGCCTTCGGCGCGAAAGCGCTCGGCGATGTCGCGGATATGGCAGATGAGGCGTGCCGCATACTCGATCGCGTTCAGCCCCTTCGGTGTCAGCGACGAATGCGCCGCGTGGCCGCGCACGCAGCAGCGGTACGCGTTGATGCCCTTGTGCGCGATGATCGGCCGCATGCTGGTCGGCTCGCCGACGATGCAGCCGGACGGCTGGACGCCGCGCTTGACCAGATCCGCAATCATCAGCGGCGCGCCGGCGCAGCCGATTTCCTCGTCATAGGACAGCGCGAAGTGGATCGGCTTCGCGAGCTTCGTCGCCTGCATCTCGGGCAGCAGCGCGAGCGCGGCGCCGATGAAGCCCTTCATGTCGCAGGTGCCGCGGCCGTACAGGCGGCCGTCGCGGATTTCCGGCGCGAACGGGTTGCTGTCCCATTGCTGGCCGTCGACCGGCACGACGTCGGTATGCCCCGACAGCACGATGCCGCCGTTCGTCGAGCCGTCGTGCGCGGGCACGGTGGCGAACAGGTTCGCCCAGCCTTCACGCGGATCGTGCGTGATCGTCGATGCGATGCCTTTCGCGGCGAGCGCGTCGCGCACCGTTTCGATCAGGCCGAGGTTCGGCACGCGGCTCGTCGTGTCCATCGACACCAGTTGCTTGATCCAGGGCAGGCTGACGAGCGACGCGTCGCCCTGGGGTGCGGCGGACGGCGCTGTCGCGTCGAGAGTGGACATGGCAAAACTCCGTCTGATGAATGGGAAAATCATACTCAAAAACGCGACGGCCCGCCCGCGTCGGGCGCAGTGCGGTGCAGCAACGCCGCATCTGCCGCCAGCGCATCAGCGCATCAGCGCACCGCGGCAGCTGCTCCCTGCTTCGGTCCGAGCGCGCGCAGCGTTTCCTTGATCGTCGACACGCGGATCGCGAGATCGGGCGAGCGCGTCTCGATGCGCAGCTTGTCCTGGCCTGCGAGCTTGATGTGCCGATGCTTCTGCACCATCTCGATGATCCGCATCGGATCGATCGGCGGATTCGGCTCGAACTGCAGCCCGATCGCCACCTCGCTCGCATCGATCTTCACGATGCCGAGCGGCTTCGCGGCGATCCGCAGCCGGTGCGTCTCGACGAGCGCGTGCGCCTGCGGCGGCAGCTTGCCGAAGCGGTCGATCAGCTCTTCCTGGATGCCGTCGATCGCGTCGCCGTGCTCGCAGTTCGCGAGACGCTTGTACAGCGACAGCCGCTCCTGCACGTCCGCGCAGTAGTCGGCCGGCAGGATCGCCGGCGCATGCAGGTTGATTTCCGTCGTCGCGGCGAGCGGGGCGGTGAGGTCGGGCTCCTTGCCGTTCTTCAGCGCCTTCACCGCGTCGTTCAGCATGTCCGTATAGAGCTGGAAGCCGATCTCGTGGATTTCGCCGGACTGCTTGTCGCCGAGCACTTCGCCGGTGCCGCGGATCTCGAGGTCGTGCATCGCGAGATAGAAGCCCGAGCCGAGTTCCTCCATCTGCTGGATCGCTTCGAGCCGGCGCTGCGCCTGCTTGGTCAGCGCCTGCGGATCGTGGACCAGCAGGTACGCATACGCCTGGTGGTGCGAGCGCCCGACGCGGCCGCGCAGCTGGTGAAGCTGCGCGAGGCCGAACTTGTCCGCGCGGTGCATGATGATCGTGTTCGCGCTCGGCACGTCGATGCCGGTCTCGATGATGGTCGTGCACAGCAGCACGTTCGCGCGCTGCGCGACGAAGTCGCGCATCACCCGTTCGAGTTCGCGTTCGTGCATCTGGCCGTGCGCGATCACGATGCGTGCCTCGGGTACGAGCGCCTCGAGCATCGCCTTGCGGTTCTCGATCGTCTCGACCTCGTTGTGCAGGAAGTACACCTGGCCGCCGCGCTTCAGTTCGCGCAGCATCGCCTCGCGGATCACGCTTTCCTCCTCGCGGCGCACGAAGGTCTTGATCGCGAGCCGCTTCTGCGGCGCGGTGGCGATGACCGAGAAATCGCGCAGCCCTTCGAGCGCCATCCCGAGCGTACGCGGGATCGGCGTCGCGGTGAGGGTCAGCACGTCGACTTCTGCGCGCAGCGCCTTCAGCGCTTCCTTCTGGCGCACGCCGAAGCGGTGTTCCTCGTCGATGATCACGAGGCCGAGGCGCTTGAACTGCACGTCCGACGACAGCAGCTTGTGCGTGCCGATCACGATGTCGACGCTGCCTTCGTTGATCTGCGCGATCGCGGCGTTGACTTCCTTCGTGGTCTTGAAGCGCGACAGCTCGACGATCCGCACCGGCCAGTCGGCGAAGCGGTCGGCGAAGGTCTGCGTGTGCTGCTCGGCGAGCAGCGTGGTCGGCGACAGCAGCGCGACCTGCTTGCCGCCCAGCACCGCGATGAACGCGGCGCGCAGCGCGACCTCGGTCTTGCCGAAGCCGACGTCGCCGCACACGAGGCGGTCCATCGGCTTGCCGCTCGTCATGTCGCCGATCACGGCGGCAATGGCGGCCGCCTGGTCGGGCGTTTCCTCGAAGCCGAAGCTTTCCGCGAACTTCACGTAGTCGCGCGGATCGAGCGAGAACGCGTGGCCTTCGCGGGCCGCGCGGCGTGCATACAGGTTCAGCAGCTCGGCGGCGGTATCGCGGATCTGCTGCGCGGCCTTGCGCTTCGCGCGTTCCCACTGGCCGGAGCCGAGCGCGTGCAGCGGCGCGCTGTCGGGATCGGCGCCGCTGTAGCGCGAGATCACGTGCAATTGCGCGACCGGCACGTAGAGCTTGCTGTCGCCCGAGTATTCGAGATGCAGGAATTCGGTTTCGCCTTCGCCGAGATCCATCGACACGAGGCCCATGTAGCGGCCGATGCCGTGCTGCGCGTGGACGACCGGGTCGCCCACCTTCAGCTCCGACAGGTCGCGCACCATCGCGTCGACGTTGCTGGCCTGTTCCTGCCGGCGGCGGCCCGCGCGGCGGCCGAGCGCTCCGTACAGTTCGGTTTCGGTGACGACCGCGTAGCCTTCGCCCGGCACCGCGAAGCCGTTCGCGAGCGGCGCGACGCCGAGCGCGAAGCGTTCGTCGCTCTCGAGCCAGCCGGCGAAGTGGTCGTTCGACGCGGGGCGCAGATGGTGTTCGGCGAGCAGTTGCAGGATCGTCTCGCGCCGGCCGGCCGATTCGACCGTCAGCAGCACGCGCTTGCCCGACGATTCGACGAACGTGCGCAGCGACGCGAGCGGATCGTCGGCATGGCGGTCGACGGTGAGCTCGGGCAGCGCCGTCGCCCAGCCGCCGGCCGGCTGCGCGGGCAGCACGACGCGGGCGAACGGCTTCGCGAACGCGAAGAAATCCTCGTCGGACAGGAACAGGCGCTGCGGTTCGAGGATCGGCCGCTCGCGATCGTGCGCGAGGAACGCATGGCGCTGCTTCGTGTCGGCCGTGAAGCGGCGGATCGACGCCTCGAGATCGCCGGTGAACACGAGGTGCGCATCCTGCGGCAGGTAGTGGAACAGCGTGGCGGTTTCGTCGAAGAACAGCGGCAGGTAGTACTCGATGCCGGCCGACGGCACGCCGTTGCCGATGTCCTTGTAGATCGGCGCGCGGCTCGGGTCGCCTTCGAAGGTCTCGCGCCAGCGGCTGCGGAAGGCCGTGCGTGCGGCTTCGTCGAACGGAAACTCGCGGCCGGGCAGGAGGCGCACGTCGCGCACCGGATACAGGCTGCGCTGCGTGTCCGGATCGAACGCGCGGATCGAGTCGACCTGGTCGTCGAACAGGTCGATCCGGTACGGCAGCGGCGAGCCCATCGGATACAGGTCGATCAGCGAGCCGCGTACGCAGTATTCGCCGGGCCGCACGACCTGGCTCACGTGCTCGTAGCCGGCCAGCGTGAGCTGCGCCTTCAGCTTCGCCTCGTCGAGCCGCTCGCCCTGCGCGAATGCGAACGTGTACGCGGCCATGAACGACGCGGGCGGCATCCGGTACAGCGCGGTGGTCGCGGGCACGAGCAGGATGTCGCAGCGGCCCTCGCCGAGGTCGTGCAGCGTGGCCAACCGCTCGGACACGAGATCCTGGTGCGGCGAGAACGTGTCGTACGGCAGCGTTTCCCAGTCCGGCAGCAGGCGCACGCGCGCGTCGGGCGAGAAATAGCGGATTTCCTGCGAGAGCCGCTGCGCGTCGACCGCGTTCGCGCAGATCACCGCGAGGAGCGGCACGTCCTGGCGGTTGTCGGCAAGATAACGGGCGATGGCGAGCGCGTCGGCGGAACCATGCGCGCCGTCGAAGGCGAAACGCTGGCCGGGCTTGACGCGGGCAACGGGCGAGGCGGACGGGGTGGAAGCGTTATCTGGCATAGGGACGACAGGGGTGGCGTGCACGGGCGCATCGCGGTGCGCCGGTCGAGACGAAAGACCTATTATAAAATCCGCTTCTCGATTTCATCTTATCGGCGTTTCCCTTCGTGACCCCCCGACTTTTCGCCCTGATTCCCTGTGCCGGCACCGGTAGCCGTTCCGGCTCGGCCGTGCCGAAGCAATACCGCACGCTGGCCGGCCGCGCGCTGCTGCATTACACGCTTGCCGCGTTCGACGCATGCAGCGAATTCGCGCAGACGCTCGTCGTCCTCGCGCCCGACGATTCCCACTTCGATGCGCGCCGCTTCGCGGGCCTGCGCTTCGCGGTGCGCCGCTGCGGCGGCGGCTCGCGCCAGGCGTCGGTGCTGAACGGGCTGCTCGAACTGGCCGAATTCGGCGCGACCGACCACGACTGGGTGCTGGTGCACGACGCCGCGCGCCCCGGCATCACGCCGGAGCTGATTCGCACGCTCGTCGCGACGCTGAAGGACGATCCGGTCGGCGGCATCGTCGCGCTGCCGGTGGCCGATACGCTCAAGCGCGTGCCGGCCGGCGGCGACGCGATCGCGCGCACCGAGTCGCGTGACGCGCTGTGGCAGGCGCAGACGCCGCAGATGTTCCGCATCGGCATGCTGCGCGAGGCGATCCTGCGCGCGCAGCGCGAAGGGCACGACCTGACCGACGAGGCGAGTGCGATCGAATGGGCCGGCCATACGCCGCGCGTCGTGCAGGGCAGCCTGCGCAATTTCAAGGTCACGTACCCGGAAGATTTCGCGCTCGCGGAAGCGATCCTCGCGCGCGCCACGAACGCTTCCTGACTTTCACCCCCTCACAATCGGAATACGCATGGATTTCAGAATCGGACAAGGCTACGACGTGCACCAGCTCGTCGAGGGGCGCCCCCTCATCATCGGCGGCGTGACGATTCCGTACGAACGCGGCCTGCTCGGCCACTCGGATGCGGACGTGCTGCTGCACGCGATCACCGATGCGCTGTTCGGCGCGGCGGCGCTCGGCGACATCGGCCGCCACTTCTCCGACACGGACGCGGCGTTCAAGGGCGCCGACAGCCGCGTGCTGCTGCGCGAGTGCGCCGCACGCATCAAGGCGGCCGGTTTCACGATCCAGAACGTCGACAGCACCGTGATCGCCCAGGCGCCGAAGCTGGCGCCGCATATCGACGGGATGCGCGCGAACATCGCGGCCGATCTCGGGCTGCCGCTCGATCGCGTGAACGTGAAGGCGAAGACCAACGAGAAGCTCGGCTATCTCGGCCGCGGCGAGGGGATCGAGGCGCAGGCCGCCGCGCTGCTGATGAAGCAGGGCGGCTGACGCCCGGCTGCGGCGGCGCACGGTTCGCCCGCCGCACCGCGCTGCGGAAATGAAAAATGCCACGCGGATGCGTGGCATTTTCGTTTGGCGCGGCGACCGGGCCGGCGCGGCTGCCGGCCGGGTGAGGCGACCGCTTATTCGCCTTCCGCGGCGATCACTTGCGCGGCGGCGTTGATCACCGACGCGATACGGCCGACGTCGCGCAGCTGCGTGACGGTCATCCCTTGCTCGTTCTTCAGCAGCGCATAGTGCGACTTCACGCAGAAGTGGCACTTGCCGACGATCGACGCGGCGAGCGCGTACATCTCGAACTTGCGCTTGTCGACGCCGCCGTGCGTCGCATACGCGCCCATCCGCAGCTCGGCGCGTTGCGTCTTCAGGTCGGCATCGTCGGCCATCTCGACATACGGATACCAGGTGTTGTTCATCCCCATCAGCGCGGCTGCCGTCAGCACGGCGTTCGTCTCTTCCGGCGACAGGACACCCGCTTCGCGGATCGTCTTGATGAGCACCGTGCTCTTCGCCGCGATGGCCGCCGCCAGCGCGACGCCGACCGCGTCGGTGCCTTCGAGCGACGAGCGCGAGATCGTGCCGTCGAGGTTCAGGCGAATGTCTTTCGCGTAGTCGGGAATACGTGCCTTAATCGAATCGATGAATTCCATTGATATCTCCTATGGGTTGGCCGTTAAAAAAGCCCGCAGGCAGGATGTGCGCCGCGGGCTTCGTGCATCGATGCGCTTACAGCGTTGCGCC
Source organism: Burkholderia sp. HI4860 (assembly GCF_002223045.2). Classification (NCBI taxonomy): domain Bacteria; kingdom Pseudomonadati; phylum Pseudomonadota; class Betaproteobacteria; order Burkholderiales; family Burkholderiaceae; genus Burkholderia; species Burkholderia sp. HI4860. The sequence continues at coordinate 3,386,381 of NZ_NKFO02000003.1, forward strand.
GCCGACTGCACGGTTGCACGGGCACAGTTCGTCCGTTTGCAGGCCGTCCAGAATCCGCAGGACTTCTTCCGGGCTGCGGCCGACGTTCAGGTTGTTCACCGAAACGTGCTGGATCGTGTTGTCCGGATCGACGATGAACGTCGCACGCAGGGCCACGCCGGCTTCCTTGTCGCGCACGCCGAGCTGGTCGATCAGCTCGCCCTTGACGTCGCCGAACGAGTAGTGGTTCAGCTTGTCGAGGTCCTTGTGCTCACGGCGCCATGCGAGCTTGACGAACTCGTTGTCCGAGCTGCCGCCCAGCAGGACGGCATCGCGCTCTTCGAACTGCTTCGTGAGCTTCGCGAATTCGACGATTTCCGTCGGGCACACGAACGTGAAATCCTTCGGATAGAAGTAGATGATCTTCCACTTGCCCGGGAACGACGCTTCGGTGACGGTCTCGAACGCCGACTGGCCGTTTTCCTCGTGATTGTTGAAGCCCGGCTTCGCGGCTACGACGGTGAAAGCTTCGAGTTTATCGCCCACGGTTTTCATGCGGATACTCCTGTATGAGTTGGGAAGAAGACTGAGTCAAGCTACCTCGGTGCTGCAACGATGATGTGACAGCATGGGCAAAACTATAACACTATTAGTTAGTCGCTTCAATAGATTTTGACTAACAAGCCTCATAGCTTTTTTCAACCGGATCGATAGTGTGCAGCGCAAGCAGCGTGCGCGAGCGCGTCACGCAGTCGCACGCGCCTTGCCGGCGCCGGGGAATTCGAGCGTGACTTCGAGGCCCGCTTCCGGGTTGCGGTTGCGCAGCCGCAGCGCGCCGCGATAGCGGCCGACGAGACGCAGCACGATCGCCATCCCGAGGCCCGTGCCGTCCGCCTTGGTGCGGGCGGTATCGACGCGGTAGAACGGCCGCATCACGAGCGGCAACTGATCCTCCGGGATGCCGGGGCCTTCGTCGCTCACCGACAGCTCGACGCGCGCATGCGATACGCGTGTCTCGAGCGTGATGCGCGACACGCCGTCCTGCTTGCTCTGGCCGTACTTGCGCGCGTTCTCGACGAGGTTGCCGATCACGCGGCGCATGTCGGTCTCGTCGGCTTCGATCACCGCGCTCGGCGCGAGCCGCGTGCGGATCTCGACGCCGTCCTCGCCCGACACGCGGGCGGCGACTTCCTGCGCGATCGACGACAGGTCGACGGGCTCGGGCTTGCGTTGCGACGGGCGGGCGTAGTCGATGAAGGCCGCGATGATGCGATCCATCTGCTCGATGTCGTCGACCATCGCGTCCTTGGTCGCCTGGTCGGACGGGCTCATCTCGGTTTCGAGCCGCAGCCGCGCGAGCGGGGTGCGCAGGTCGTGCGAGATGCCCGCGAGCATCAGCGCGCGGTCGGCCTCGAGCTGTTCGAGGTCGCGCACCATCTGGTTGAAGCTGCGATTGGTGTCGGCCGCGACGCCCATCCCGCGCTCGGGCAGCAGCTCGGGTGTCTGGCCCGAGCCGATCTGCCGCGCGGCGAGCGCGAGCCGCGAGAACGGCCGGTTCACCAGACTGGTGATGAACGCGGAGCCGAATAGCGACAACGCGAGCGCGAACAGCCCCCAGCCGGCCCACTGCAGGCCCGTGACGTTGTCGAGCTGGTCGCGGTCGAGCGCGACCCAGTAATCGTCGTCGTCGATCTTGAAGCTGATCCACACGCCGGGAATGTCGTTCACCGACTGGGCGATCACGGTATCGTCGCCGAGGCGGCTGCGGATGTCGTGTTCGATCAGGCGGTTCAGCGATTCATCGGGCTGCAGCTTGAACTTGTCGGTCTTCTCGCGCGGGTAAACGCGCACGCCCTCGTTGCTCTCGAGATCCTGCAGCAGCGCGCGCCGCAAATCGGGATCGGAATAGAGCAGGGCGGTGCGCGTGAGCTTCACGATCGCGACGAGCTGGAGAGCCACGCGCTGCGCACGCGGCTCGCGCTCGATCACGCGAAAGCTCTGGAACCACGCGGCGAGACTGACCGAGATCAGCAGCGCGATCAGCAGGAAGGTGCGCCAGAACAGCCCGCCGAACGCGAGCTGCAGGAGGCGCCGGTCGATACGCATGGGACGGGCCGAGGGCGGGCGAAACCGGAAAGGAAAAAGATCAGGCGGCGCCGTCCGGGATGAACACGTAGCCGAGGCCCCAGACGGTCTGGATGAAACGCGGGCTGCCCGGATCCGGTTCGATCAGCTTGCGCAGGCGCGAGATCTGCACGTCGAGGCTGCGGTCGAACACTTCGTATTCACGGCCGCGTGCGAGCTCCATCAGCTTCTCGCGCGACAGCGGCTGGCGCGGATGACGCGCGAACACCTTCAGCACCGAGAATTCGCCGGTGGTGAGCGGAATTTCCTGGCCGGATTTCGTCAGCGTGCGCGTCGCGAGGTTCAGCGAGAACTCGCCGAATTCGAACACCTCGGTGGTTTCCGACGGCGCGCCCGGCAGTTCGGCCGGCGCCTGGCGGCGCAGCACCGCGTGAATGCGCGCCACGAGTTCGCGCGGGTTGAACGGCTTCGGCAGGTAATCGTCGGCGCCCATCTCGAGGCCGACGATGCGATCCACGTCCTCGCCCTTCGCGGTGAGCATGATGATCGGCGTACGGTCGTTGCTGCCGCGCAGGCGGCGGCAGATCGACAGGCCGTCTTCGCCCGGGAGCATCAGGTCGAGCACGAGCAGGTCGAAACGCTCGCGTACCCAGAGCTTGTTCATTGCAGTCGCGTTTTCCGCGACGTAGACATTGAAACCCTGCTCGCCGAGATAGCGGCGCAGCAGATCGCGCAGGCGCGGGTCGTCGTCGACGACGAGAATCTTGGAGGGGTTTTTCGTTTCCATGATCGGCATCTTATCGCGAATGGGAATTGACGCACGGCCGTGAATTTTCGTGCGTTACAGTCGGTTACAAAATTTACCCGTAGTGTCGCGCCGAGTAAAGGCAGGCTATAGAGATTCCTTTACTCGAAGCCGAAATTCGGTAGATACTCCCCTGCACTCCATCATTCATCTTTGCACACCCGAATTCCGCAGGGTTTTTCAAGTACCAGAGGTAGCCGGTTGCCGCGTGACGAAGGGAACAAATCGACCAAAGAAGCGAGGACGGTCATGCGATCTGCCCGGATTGCACTGATGCTGACGATCGCGCTTGCCGGTCCGTATGCGTCGAACTTCGCGTATGCGCAGCGCCCCGAGCAGGGCGCATCGTCGCGCAAGCTGCCGCGCGGCAAAGCGCCGCAGTCCGATCGTACCGCCGAGATGACGGTCCGTTCCGCCGTGCCTCCCGATCTCGAACAGCGCCGCCGCGACGGGCACATGACGCCCGAGGAACGCCACCTTTTGCGCCAGCACATCGAGGACGCCGTTCGCGAGCTGTACAAGCGCTGACACGTCGTCTTTCTCCCTGCGCGGAATTCACCGCGCGGAAAAGTTTCGTAGCAATTTTTCCGTCAACTTTCGCCTGCCGATTGCCGTTGTACCGGCATCCGCACCGCCGGTGCGCTCCGGGAGTCCATGACGATGAAAGCGAACGCTGCCGCACCGGCGCCGTCGCCCGCCATGCAGTCGCCGCTCGACGCCGACGATGCATTGTTTTTCCTGAGTCGTACCGGTTTTTCTCCCGCGCCCGCCGATGTCGCGCGCGTCGTCGGCATGACGCGCGCGCAAGTCGTGGCCGACACGCTCGGCAACGTTCGCCGCGACCCCGTCACGACCTGGCCCGACTGGATCGCCGAGTTGCCGCCGACGCGCGCGCAGCGCCAGGCGCTGACGCCCGACATGCGGCGCGACGAGCAGCGCGAGCGCAACGTTCGATACGATGCGCTGCGCGCGGCGTGGGTCAACGAGATGATCGTCACGCCGTCGCCGCTCACCGAGCGCATGACGCTGTTCTGGCACGGGCACTTCACGTCGGGGCAGGACAAGGTGCCTTACCCGCAGACGATGGCGGCGCAGAACGCGCTGTTTCGCCGCGAGGCGCTCGGCAACTTCGGCGTGCTGCTGCATGCGGTCGCGAAGGATCCGGCGATGCTGCAGTACCTCGATGGCGCGAGCAATCGCAAGGGGCGCCCGAACGAGAATTTCGCGCGCGAGGTGATGGAGCTGTTCACGCTCGGCGAAGGGCATTACACGCAATACGACGTGACCGAAGCCGCGCGTGCGATGACGGGCTGGACGGTCGATCCCGATACGTATCGCTTCGAGGTGCGGCCGGATCTGCACGACGCAGGCGACAAGACGATCCTCGGTGAAACGGGGCCATTCGACGGCGACGGCTTTCTCGACATCCTGCTGAAGCGGCCCGGCACCGCGCGCTTCATCGCGGGCAAGCTGTGGCGCGAGTTCGTGTCGGATACGCCCGACCCGGCGGCGCTCGATGCGGTGGCCGAACGGTTTCGCTCGAGCGGCTACGACATTCGCGCGGCGCTCGCCGCGCTGTGGTCGACCGACGCCTTCTGGGATCCGCGCAACCGCGGCGTGCTCGTCAAGTCGCCGGCGGAATTCGTCGTCGGGTCGGTGCGGCTGTTCGACGTGTCATACGGCGATCCGCAGATGCTCGCGAACACCGTGCGCACGCTCGGGCAGAACCTGTTCTATCCGCCGAACGTGAAGGGTTGGCCGGGCGGCGCGCTATGGATCAACAGCACCACGCTGCTCGCGCGCAAGCAGTTCGTCGAGCAACTGTTCCGCGCGACGGAGACGGCCGGCATGCACCCGCCGGCGCATGCGATGGTGCCGCCGCCGAATGCCCGTGCGCATGCGATGCCGGTGGTCGAGACGGCATCCGCCGCCGGCATGCACGCAACGCCCGCCAAGCCTGCGCGCGCGGGCCTGCGATTCGACCTCGAACGCTGGCTGGCGCAATATCGCGCGCGGCCGCAGGCGATCGCCGGTTTGTCGACCGAGCTTCAGTTGCAACACGCGGTGCTGCAGCTGTCGCCGGTCGCGGCGATCGACACGGATTCGACCGGCAGCGCGTATCTCGAGGCGCTGCTGATGGATCCGGCCTATCAACTGAAATGATTCGAACGACGATGAAGCAGGGTGCCGGTGCGGCAACGATGCCGGGCGGCGAACCAAAGGATGCGCGATGAACCGACGTGATTTTCTGACGCTGACGGGCGCCGCGGCCGCGGCCGGCGTGTCGATGTGGCAGGCGCCTGCGATGGCGGCTTCCGTGGCGCAGGCGGGGCGCCCATCGGCGGCCGGGTACGCGAACGTGCTGATCCTCGTCGAGCTGAAGGGCGGCAACGACGGCCTCAACACGGTGGTGCCGTATGCAGACCCGCTGTATTACCAGTTCCGCCGCAGCATCGGCATCAAGCGCGAGCAGGTGCTGCAACTCGACGCGCACACGGGCCTGCATCCGTCGCTCGCGCCGCTGATGCCGCTGTGGCGCGACGGGCAGGTCGCGGTCGTGCAGGGCGTCGGCTATCCGCAGCCGAACCTGTCGCATTTCCGCTCGATCGAGATCTGGGATACCGCGTCGCGCTCGGATCAATATCTGCACGAAGGCTGGCTGACGCGCACGTTCGCGCAGGCGCCCGTGCCGCCCGGTTTCGCCGCCGACGGCGTCGTGCTCGGCAGCGCCGAGATGGGGCCGCTCTCGAACGGGGCGCGTGCGATCGCGCTCGTCAATCCCGCGCAGTTCATTCGTGCGGCCCGGCTTGCCGAGCCGTCGTCGCTGCGCGAACAGAACCCCGCGCTCGCCCACATCATCGACGTCGAGAACGACATCGTGAAGGCGGCTGACCGGCTGCGTCCGCGCGGCGGGATGCGTGAATTCAGGACGGCCTTTCCGGCCGGCGCGTTCGGCACGTCGGTCAAGACCGCGATGCAGGTGCTGGCCGCGTGCGAAGCGTCCGGGCCGGGTGCGCAGGATGGTGTCGCGGTGCTGCGCCTGACGCTCAACGGCTTCGATACGCACCAGAACCAGCCGGGGCAGCAGGCCGCGCTGCTCAAGCAGTTCGCGGAAGGGATGAGCGCGATGCGCGGCGCGTTGATCGAACTCGGGCGCTGGAACCAGACGCTCGTGATGACGTATGCGGAATTCGGGCGGCGCGTGCGCGAGAACCAGAGCAACGGTACCGATCACGGCACGGCCGCGCCGCATTTCGTGATGGGCGGCCGCGTGGCCGGCGGGCTGTACGGTGCGCCGCCGGCGCTCGGGCGGCTCGACGGCAACGGCAACCTGCCGGTCGCGGTCGATTTCCGCCAGCTCTACGCGACCGTGCTCGGGCCGTGGTGGGGGCTCGATTCGACGCGCGTGCTGCAGCAGCGCTTCGACACGCTGCCGTTGTTGAAGGCGTGAGGCGTGAGGCGTGAGGCGTGAGGCGTGAGGCGTGAGGCGTGAGGCGTGAGGATCAGCGGCGGCGCGCGGCGCGCCACGCGATCCACAGCTTGCGGATCGGCGTCAGCGCGATGCGCTGATGCAGCACCTGGTAGCCGTCCCGCTCGATTTCGTCGAGCAGCGAGCCGGCCAGTGCGATCTGCGCGCGCAGCGTGCGCTGGGCGCGGCGTTCGGATGCCGGGATCGCCGCTTCGGCGGCCACGAGTGCTTCGCGCGCGCGGGCCGTCTGGAATTGCAGCAATTCGGTGAAGGCAGGGCTGTAGCGGCGGTTCAGCAGATCGGCCGCGGTCACGTTGTAGCGCTGCAGTTCGTCGATCGGCAGGTAGATGCGGCCGTGGCGTGCATCGTTGCCGAGATCCTGCACGAACTGCGCGAGCATCAGCGCGCGGCCGGCATCCGCGGCCCACGGTTGCGGGTCCGCCGGGTTTGCGGAACTGGCGCGCGCGACCAGAGATGCGAAGGTGCCGCCGACCTGCGCGATATAGCGCTGCAGGTTCGCCAGATCGAGGTAGCGCGCCTGTTCGAGATCCATCCCGTAGCCGTTGACGAGCGTGCGCAATGCATCGGCCTCGGCGGCGATCGCCGGATGATGCTGCGCGAGCGCCTTCGTGACCGGGTGCGACGGCTGCCCGTCGGCCAGCGCCGCGAGTTCCTTGTGCCACCACGCGAGCTTCGTGTGTCCGACGGTCGGGTCGCTGGTTTCCTTGACGGTTTCCTCGAGTTCACGGCGCAGCGCGAACAGCGCGGTCAGGCGCGGCTGCGTGGCGGGCGGCGCCTGACGCAGTGCGTAGTAGACGCTGGAGCCCGCAGGGGCGGCCTTTTGCTGACAGTAGTCGTCGAAGTTCACGGGCGGAATCGTGTGGGGGCGGGTTCGGGGGACGCGCGGCGGCGCGGTGCCGAAACGTCGAGCGCGGCATTCTAGCACCGCTGCACGACGGGTGCCGGCAGGGGCGAGACAAGCCGGCGCGGATCGGGTAGAATCTCGCGCTCGCCTGATCGGGCGTGCCGGTTACAAGCCGGCGCGATGTCCCGGGCGCGTGGTCACGCATCTTTCGTGCCGCGTGGCCAGGCAACAGAAATGCGCGTGAGTGGCGAAATTGGTAGACGCACCAGGTTTAGGTCCTGACGCCCGCAAGGGTGTGCCGGTTCGAGTCCGGCCTCACGCACCAGAAGTCGAATGCGCCTCAATCAGGGGCCGTTCACCCAAAAGCGCTGTCGGTCGATTGACCGCAGCGCTTTTTTGTTGATGGCGGTGTGGCTCCCGGCACGCGAGCCGAGCAAGCGGTGCGCGAATATTCGTGCCGCGTGTAATATCGTGTTCGCTTCCCCTATAAGAAACACAATTACGCCGAGGATCAACGATGAAAAACGTACGCATTCCGATTTCCGTACTGGCGCTGATGCTGGTCGCGCCGGCCTTTGCCAATACGCCGGCGGAGAACATTGCGTGGAGCGCCCGGCCCCTGCAGACCGTTGCATCGACGTCGTCGGCGTGCTCCGCGTATTCGGGGCGCGTGATGTCGAGCGGCGACACGTTCTCTACGGAAAACGTGCTGAAAGCGCTTGGCACGTCGCTGGCCGGCGCCGCGCTGGGCGCCGTCACGGGTGGATATCAGGGCGCAGCCCCCAATCCGTGTGCCCGACCGGGCCTGTGACCGGCCCGCAAGCGCACCGCGGGAATTCTCGCCTCATCTGAAACAAGCCGGATACCAGCGCCGCGCGTCGCCCGACCCGCGGCGCTGCGTCATTTGACGCGCACCTATTCCCAGAAGCTCCGGATCGCGACCGCCACGATCACCGGCACCGAGAACACCAGCGGGATCGCGAAATATTGCGCTTCGCGATCGACGACCCAGCTATAGATCACCCACGCGGCGCCGATCGCGAACGTGATGAGGCCGACCGTCACGGCGGCGATGTTCAGGACCAGCTTCGAAGGCTGGCGGCGCGTCTTGGCATCGTCATTGTGATCGCGCGGGGACGATTTCATCGGAAGAGTGCGGCTTCGTGCCGGAACGGGGATAAAGGCACAGGAAACCCCATCCGCACCGATCGCGCAAGAGGGCCGGCGTCGGCCGGCCCTCGTCGCGTCCGCCGGCGCGCGCTACAACCCGAACGACGTAGCCAGTTCGTCGAGCAATTCGCGCTGGAACGCAACGAACCGCGCACCCGGCTGCTGCGCGATCGCGAGCTCGAGCATCGGATCGGCGACGTCGGTGCGAACGCCCGCCAGCGCCTCGACGATCGCGAGCCCGCAGAACGGCACGTACGCCTCCGAATAGCCGCCTTCGTGAACGATCACGAGCCGCCCGCCGCAATGGCGTTGCGCAGCCTCCTTCACCGCACGCGTCATGAACCGGTAGCTGTCGGTATGCAACTGCATGCGCGCGAGCGGATCGACCGCGCTTGCGTCGAGCCCGCTCGCGACGATGATGAGCTCGGGCCGGAAACGCTCCAGCGCCGGCAGCACGATTCGTTCGAACGCGTAGCGATATGCATCGTCGCCACTGCCCGCGAGCAGCGGCACGTTCAGGTTCGCGCCGACGCCTGCGCCTTCGCCGCGGTCGTCGGCGCCGCTGTAGCCGGGCGGGAAGCAGCGATCCTGGTGCAGCGAGATCGTCAGCGTGTCCGGATCGTCGTAGTAGATCGACTGCGTGCCGTTGCCGTGGTGCACGTCCCAGTCGATCACCGCGACGCGCTCGATGCCGTGTTTCGCGCGGGCGGCCTCGATCGCGATCGGGATGTTCGCCAGCAGGCAGAAACCCATCGGGCGATCGCGCAGGCAATGATGGCCGGGCGGCCGCGACAGCGAGAAGGCGTTTGCCGCACGTTCGCCGAGGACCGTATCGACGGCCGCGATCGCGAGTCCGGCCGACAGCGCAGCGATCTCGTAGCTGCCCTTGCCGAACGGCGCGAGGTCGCCGAGGTCGCCGCCGTTCGCGTCGCTGAGTGCGCGGAACGCGTCGAGATAGTGTGCGGGGTGAATGCGCAGCAGGTCGGCGGTCGAGGCCGGCTCGGCGCCGCGCAGGTCGAGCTGCGCGGCCAGGCCCGAGGCCAGCACGAGCGACAGGAAACGGCGCTTCGAGTCGGGCGATTCCGCGTAGCCCGCGCTCGACGGCGGCTGGACCCAGCCGCCGACCGGGAAGAACAGCGCGTGCGTGCCGCCGGTGTGCCAGAAAGTGCGTTCGTCGGTGAAGAAGGCAGTGCGATTCATGGATGTGCGTGACCTGTCACGGGTGGGTGGAAATGGAGGCGCGCGTGCGGCGGTCGATGTGGCGCAGCGCGGCGAACGACACGATCGCGACGGCTGTCGCGGCCGTGAACAGCACGCGCATCGTGCCGCCGGCGTCGAGCATCAGCCCGGCGAGCAACGGGCCGGCCGCGAGGCCCGCGCCGATCACGAAATTGAGCGTGGCCACGAGGCGGCCCGACGTGTCGATCTGCGCGACGGTCGCGAGGATGAACGGCAACACGAACGTCCACGCGAACTTGAACGCGAAGATCGCCGCGCTGTAGCCGCCTGCATGCCGCATCACCGCGAGCGCGACGAGCGAGGCCGCCAGCAACGCGTAACCGGCCGCGAGCATCGCGCGCCGCGCGAGCCGGCCGCCTGCGCACGACGCGAGCGCCGCACCGGCGATGCCCATCACGCTTGCGATCGCGAGTACGTTGCCGGTCGACTGCGGATCGAGCCCGGCTTCGGTCGCGGCGCGGCTTGCGAACGTCCACACGCTGCCGATCGCGAGATAGAACGTGAGCACCGCGCCGATCGCGAGTACGACGAAGCTTTGCGGTGTCTGCGCCGCAGCGTTGCGCGCGTTCTGCGCGGGTGCGGCCCGCGTGCCCAGCGTGGACGGAAAGCCGCGCGACAGCGGCGCCGCGAACAGCGCGAGCGCGGCGAGCGCGATATACAGCGCGCGCAACCCGAACGCCGCGAACACATGCGGCAGCACGAACAGGCCGATTGCACCGGCGATCAACTGGCCGACGACCCACAGGCCATACACGCGGTCGCTGTTCTCGCTCGTCGCGGCGCTCGTCATGCAGAGCACCATCAGCGAGCCGCCGCCGAGCGCGGTGACGGCGCGCAGCGCGAGCAGCGCGACGAAACCCGGCATCCACAGTGCGGTCAGCAGGTTGCCCGCGCCGAACAGCGCGATGGCGAATGCGGCGACGCGGCGCGCGTCGACCCGGCCGAGCCACAGGTACGACGGCACGGTTGCGAGACTGAACGCACCGAGTTCGACGAAGAAGTAAGTGCCGATCTGCGACGCGGACAGCCCGAGCTGCGTCGCGAGCTGGCCCGCGACGGCGGGTGCCACGAGCAGCAGCAGCGGCGTGATGGCCGCGAACACGACGAGCGCGACGAGCGTCGAGCGCGCGAAGGTCGATGCGCGGCCGTCGGACGGGAGTGCGGCATCCGGTGAAAGGGTTTTCATGGCGGGTTCTCGCGTGGGGAATCAGAACAGGTGGTACATGCCGACCATCGCGCCGAACTGCGATGCGCCGGCGAGCGGCGTCGGGTCGTATTCGTAGACGGTCTGCGAACTCTGGCCGCTGTTGCGTGCGTAGCCGAGGTTCACGTAGGCGACGGTGCGTTTCGACAGCGCGTACGTGGTGCTCGCGATGAACAGCGTCGGGTGGCCGATTGCCGGTGTGCGCGAGTCGGTGTGGTAGACGCCCGCGTTCAGGCCGATCTCGCTCGACATCTGGTAGCGCGCACCGCCCCAGACGATCGTGCGTGCCGCGTCGAGGTCGCCTGTCAGGCGTTCGACGCCTGCATAGACGGTGAGCGGCAGTGTGGCGAACGCGTAGCGCGCGGCGAGCGTGCCGAGTTCGCGGCGGCGCGCCGACGTGTCGTCGGCCGCCGAAACATCGCCGTGAGCCTGATGCAGTACCGCGCTGACCGACAGGCCGTTGCTCGTGAACTGGCCGCCGAGTTCGAGCACGCGTCCGGCGCGTGTATTGCCGGCGACGCCGGATGTCGCGGCAAGCGCCTCCACGTCGAAGCCGGCGAACGTCGGCGACTGGTACTTGACCGAGTGGTCGATGAAGTTCGCGTTCAGCGGCACGATGACGCCCTGGCCGCTGTACGACGCATACCAGAGCGGGTCGTAGAACAGCGTCTTGTCGAACAGCACGCTGAACTGCCGGCCGAGCGTGACGGTGCCGACGGGCCCGGCGATGCCAACGTATGCGCCGCGGAAGAAGGCATAGCCGGGCACGGTCGCGGTGCCGTCGTTGAGGTTGAGACCCTGTTCGAGCTTGAACAGCGCACGCCAGCCGCCGCCGAGATCTTCGTGACCTTTCAGCCCGATCTGCGAAGGGAGGATGCCGTAGTTCTGCAACTGCACGGCCGAGTGGTGCCCGTCGGCGTGCGTCAGGTATTGCACGCCGGCGTCGAGCGCGCCGTACAGCGTGAGACTCGTCTGCGCGTGCGCGGCAGCGCCGCACGCGGCAAATGTCGCGACGGCCGCGGCCGTGCGGATGAAGCGGGGTTTCGTCACGTGGGATTCTCCATACCGTCCTGCATCGGTGTGTCGTTGGTGTTGTCGCGACGCAGTGTCCGCAGCGGGAAAACCGTCGAACAGTCGTACAGATGAACGGGGTGGAAAACCCGGGGTGCGCGGCACGCAAGCGGCGAGTAGCCGTCGCGCGGCGTGCTGCGGAGCAGCAACGTGCCGTGCACCGTTCAAATGGATGGGGCTGGCGCCCGTTCCGGAACCGTGGCCCGTCAAAAAAGCCGATCGCTATAATCGGCCGGTGTCGTTGCGCACATCAGCAGCCCGGATCGGGCAGGGGAGCGGAAGGTGAGGATCACGACGGATTTCGGGCAGGATCTCGATGCGCTGCGTGACGTGCCGGCCGCCATCGTGCTCGACGACTTCGCGTGGCCGCCGCTGCCCGCCCGGCGCGCCGATTTCGACGGCGTCACGCGCGGCGACGCATCGCAGCGCGAACTCGGGCTGATGCTGCTCGACCTGTACGCGGTTGCTGCCCGGTCCGGCATCGGCGAATTCGAATACCGGTTCTTTTCGCTGTTGCAGGCGCTCATCCCGTTCGACGCCGCATGGACGGGCGTCGCGACCCACGTGCCGACCGGCCCGGTGATGCACAACAGCTTCCTGTACCGTCTGCCGCACGCGTTCTTCAGCGACTGGAAGCGCGTGCGCGATTGCGACCCGCTCGCGCGCCGCACGCTGCGCGGCGCGTATGGCCATGCGGTGCGGTTGTCGGTCGTCGAACCGGGGCTCGATGCCCGGTTTCGCGACTGGTGCGTGAAGTACGGGCTCGCACAATTGATGTGCGTGTGCACGCTCGATCGCCGGTTCGGCCTGACGACGTTCATGTCGATCTACCGCCAGGGCCTGAATCGCCCGTTCAGCGATGACGATGCACGCCGCTTCGAGGAAGTGATTCCGCATCTCGCGGCGGCGCTGACGATCAATCGCGCCGCGCAGCTCACGCGCGAACGCGGTGAAACGGTCGCACCGGCGGCGCGTGCACTGTGCGACAACTTCGGCGTGCTTCACCATGCCGATCACGGTTTCGACGACGTGCTGCGCACCGAATGGCCGGCATGGGCCGGTGCACGCGTGCCGGAGCCGCTCGTCGCGCATTTGCGGCGACAGCCGGGCCAGCCGTTCGTCGGCGAGGCGCTGCGAATCCAGTGCGTGCCGGTTGCGGGGCTGTTCCAGATCGAGGCGCGGCCGCGCTCGCTGCTCGACCGGCTGAGCCCGCGCGAGCTCGCGGCGATCCGCTATTACGGCGCAGGGCGCTCGCACAAGGAAGTCGCGCAACAGATGGCGATTTCGCCGACGACCGTGCGCCACTACCTGCGCTGCGCATACCGCAAGCTCGGCATGCACGACAAGAGCCAGATCGCCGGCGTGCTCGGCGCGACGGGCAGCGCGGCCGACGACGAGCCGCTGGAAGCCGGTGGCGAGCCGCGCTGAGTTGTGCTGGGTCGCACGACCGCCGCACGTGGCATGCGGTCGCGCGAATGGTTGTGTCCGCAACTATTGAGCGCTATGCTCGTCAGTTCCCAGGAGACGGAATTTCATCATGAACGACACGAATTCAGGGTCGGTGCGCGCGGCGGTGGTCGGGGTCGGCGCGATCGGCGGATTGCTCGCGGCCGCGCTGTCGCGGGCCGGCATGACCGTGAGCGCGTATGCGCGCGGCGCGACGCTCGACGCGCTGAATGCGCATGACGTGCGTGTGATCGACGAGGCGGGCGAGACATCGTCGGTTCCGGTGCGGGCGAGCGACGATGCGGCCGCGCTCGGGGTCCAGGACTACGTGGTGATCGCCCTGAAGGCGCAGGCGTTGCCGACGCTGGCCGCGCGCATCGCGCCACTGGTGGGGCCGGACACCGTGATCGTCGCGGCGATGAACGGGCTGCCGTGGTGGTTCACGCACGGGCTCGCAGGCGCGCTCGACGGCGTGCCGCTCGATGCGGTCGATCCGGCCGGCGCGGTGTCGGCGGCGTTGCCACCCGCGCAGGCGATCGGTTGCGTCGTGCACCTGTCGTCGAGTACCGACGCGCCGGGCATCGTGCGCCGCGGACGCGGCAACCGGTTGATCGTCGGTGCGCCCGATCCGCGGCTTGACGTCGCCACGGCCCGGTTCGCCGCGGCGCTCGCGGCGGGTGGTTTCGACGTCGAGTCGACGCCTGCGATCCGGACCGAGATCTGGACGAAGCTGTGGGGCAACATGAACATGAATCCGCTGAGCGCGCTGACGGGGTCGACGGCCGAGCAGCTGCTCGACGATCCGTTCACGCAGGATCTCGCGCTGCGGATGATGGAGGAGGCGGCCGCGATCGGCGCGAAGCTCGGTCTGTCGACGGGGATGAGCGGGCCCGAGCGGATCGCGGTCACGCGCAAGCTCGGCGCGTTCAAGACGTCGATGCTGCAGGATTTCGAAGCGGGGCGCGCGCTCGAGATCGGGCCGATCCTTGGCGTGTTCCCTGAACTCGGGCGCAAGCTCGGCGTGCCGACCCCGTATTGCGACGCGGTGCTCGGGCTGCTCCGACAGCGCGCGACGAACAGCGGGCTGTAGTGCGGGCCGGGCCGCTGCATGCTCGACGCAGGCAAGGCGGCGCGCTGTGGTTCGTTTGCATCGCGTAGCGCGGCATGACGCAAAGCGGGCCGCCCACGTCGCGGATCAAGCGACCGGGGCGGCCCGTCGAATTCGTCGGATCAAACCTGCGGGCGCTGCGCCCGTGTCGCGGTTCAGTCGTCCCGCTCGGTCGCGTGCGCGACGACCTTGTCGAGCAGCCGTTCGAACGTCTGGCGTTCGCTGTCGGACAGGCACGCGAGCAAGCCGTCGTTCCACTTGCGCACGATCGGCATGATCTTGCGATGCAGCGCGCGGCCGTCGGCGGTGAGCGCGATCAGCACGATCCGGCCATCCTCCTCGCTTGCGCTGCGTTCGAGCAGCCCCTGGCGCAGCAGCGCCTCGGCTGCCCGGCTCGCCTGGCTCTTGTCGAGATTGGTGTGGCGCGCGAGATCCATGATCGAGAACGGGCCGAAGGCGCCGACGGCGGCGATCACGCGCGCCTCGGGCAGCGAGATGTCGAGCTTGTGCCGGTACACCTCGCCGATCCCGCGGTCGGAGCGCTTCGTGAGCGCATGGAGGCGATAGGTCAGAAACTGATCGAGCCCGGCTTGACGGCCTTTCATGTCGAATCCTGAAGAAAAAGGGCGGGCCCGATTGTTCCTGTATCGCGCGCTCGGGTCAACGGTCAGTGTGCGCCGTACTTCAGGCGTGTCAATTGCTCCGCTTCGTTCGCGAGCAGATTGGCCGCGTCGCGGATCGCGACGTCGAGCGTGATCGGCCCGGGAGCCGGCGAGAAGCAGCCGGAAAAATATTCGGACAGGCGCGGCAGCGCGGCCGGGTCGACCGCGCCCGACAGCAGCGATGCGGGCACGCCGGCGGCCTGCGCGTGGCGGCACGCGATGAACGGCGCCTTGCCGTGCAGCGTCTGCACGTCCGAGCGGCCTTCGCCGGTGATCAGCCAGTCGGCGCCGGCGAGCGCCGCATCGAGGCCGACCTGCCGCGCGACCACTTCGGCGCCCGCTTCGAACTGCGCGCCGAGCATGTGCAGCGCGAAACCGAGGCCGCCTGCCGCGCCGGCGCCCGGCAAGTCGCGGCCGCGACGGTCGAGCGCGGCTTCGAGGAGGTCGGCGAAGCGGGCGAGGGCGGCGTCGAGGGTTGCAACCTGCGCGGGCGTCACGCCCTTTTGCGGGCCGAACACGGCGGTCGCGCCGTGCGCGCCCGTCAGCGGGTTGTCGACGTCGGACATGCCGATGAATTCCGTTTCCTTCAGGCGCGGGTCGAGCCCCGACGCGTCGATGCGCGCGATGTCGGCGAGCCGCGACGGCACGGGCTCGACCGGCTGGCCGGCCGCGTCGAAGCACTGCAGGCCGAGGCCCGCGAGCAGCCCGGCGCCCGCGTCGTTGGTGCTGCTGCCGCCGAGCGCGACGAAGAAGCGGCGCACGCCTTCGTCGAGCAGCGTGCGGATCGCCTCGCCCATCCCGCGCGTGCTGCGCGCGTCGACCGGTACGCTCATGCCGACCGGATCCGTAATGCCGACGATCTCGGCGGTCTCGACGATCGCGGTGCGCGCATCGATCACGCCGACCGCCGCATCGCGTGCCGCGAGCGACGCGCCGGCCACCCGCAGCGTGCGCCGCGTGCCGCCGCCTGCCAGCATCGCGTCGAGCGTGCCTTCGCCGCCGTCGGCCATCGGGCAGCAGCGCACGACGGCGTCGGGCCGGGCGCGGCGGATGCCGGTGGCGATCGCGTCCGCGACCTGCTCGGCGGAAAGCGAGCCTTTGAACGAATCGGGCGCGATGACGACGACAGGCGCGGACGGGTGTTGCGGCATGGTGTCTCCGGAAGGCGTGATTGGTGTGACGAATATTGGGGCCGCGACGGCGGCGACCTCTCAATTGGAGCTTACAGGATGGCGGGCCCGTGGTGGATACGGCGTTCGGCATAGCGGCGATCCGCTTGCATTGCCGTGCAAAGGGCGGTTGACGCGGCGCGGACGCATGCGCGTCGCGCCGATCTGGCGGTGTGATGAAAATTGTTTGCTAGAATAGTCGATTCTTCCGGCCAAAGCCGTGCTCCGAGCCGCTTGCGCTAGCCATCCGGCGCGTGCAGGGATGGCGTGGCGCTCCGGCGCGGCGAGTGGATGTGACACACATCACGCCGCAGGCAGGCACGGCAAGGAAAACCCGATTCGCTCGAATAATTTTAGGACGATTGAAGCCATGGCTAACGTTGTTGAGAACCTCGGCAAGCTTGAACGCCGCGTGACGATTTCCCTGCCGAAAGACACCGTGCAGAAGGAAATCGACGCCCGTATCCAGAAACTCGCGAAGACCGTGCGCATGCCGGGTTTCCGCCCGGGCAAGGTGCCGGTGAAGATGGTCGCGCAACAGTACGCGGGTCAGGTAGAGGCGGAAGTGCTGAGCGACAAGATCGGCCAGGAATTCTTCACGATCAGCCGCGCGGAAAACCTGCGCGTCGCTGGCCAGCCGAGCTTCGAGCCGAAGCAGGAGCAGGCTGAAGGTGCGTACGCGTTCGATGCGACGTTCGAGGTCTACCCGGAAGTCAAGATCGGCGATCTGGCGACCGCTGAAGTCGAGCGCTCGACGACGTCGATCGGCGACGCCGAAATCGACCGCACGCTGGACATCCTGCGCAAGCAGCGCGTGCACTACCACGCACGTGGCGAAGCCGGCGAGCACGGCGACGGCGGCGCGGACACCGCAGCGAAGAACGGCGACCGCGTGACGGTCGACTTCGTCGGCAAGATCGACGACGTCGCGTTCCAGGGCGGCACGGCTGAAGATTTCCCGTTCGTGCTCGGCGAAGGCCGCATGCTGCCGGAATTCGAAACCGCGGCGCTGGGCCTGAAGGTCGGCGAATCGCGCACGTTCGACCTGGCGTTCCCGGAGGACTACCACGGCAAGGACGTCGCGGGCAAGACGGCGCAGTTCACGGTCACGATGAAGAAGATCGAGTGGCCGCACCTGCCGGAAATCGACGCCGAATTCGCGAAGTCGCTCGGCATCGAAGACGGCGATCTCACGAAGATGCGCGCCGAGATCAAGGAAAACCTCGAGCGTGAAGCGAAGCGCCGCACGCAGTCGATCGTCAAGAACCAGGTGATGGACGCGCTGCTGAAGATTTCCGAACTCGACGTGCCGAAGGCGCTGATCGAGCAGGATCAGCAACGCCTCGTCGAAATGGCTCGCCAGGATCTGGCGCAGCGCGGCGTGCCGAACGCGAAGGACGCACCGATCCCGGCCGAGATGTTCACCGAGCAGGCAGAACGTCGCGTGAAGCTGGGCCTCGTGCTGGCCGAGCTCGTGAAGGCGAACGGCCTCGAGGCGAAGCCGGAACAGATCCGCGCGGAAGTCGACGAGTTCGCGAAGAGCTACGAAGACCCGAAGGAAGTGGTCCGCTGGTATTATTCGAACCAGCAGCGCCTCGCCGAGATGGAAGCGTTCGTCGTTGAAAGCAACGTCGTCGATTTCGTGCTGGGCAAGGCGAAGGTGACGGACAAGGAAGTGAGCTTCGAAGCACTCGCGAGCGCATCGGCGCAAGCGTAAGTGTTGCTCTAGCGGCGTGCCGGCTGTCGGAGCGACGGCCCGCACGCCGTTTTTACGTCAAGCGCACGGTTGCCATTAATATGGCGATTGAGCGGGCGGCTTCCTTCCGTTCAATTTTCCATTCGAACAAGGTTCATTGAATGATCACTCGCGCTGAATTGCTGGACATGCTTGCTTCGAACGCGCCGCAGGGTTTCGAGGCGCAAGCGCTGGGGCTGGTGCCGATCGTCGTCGAAACGAGCGGCCGCGGCGAGCGTTCGTACGATATCTACTCGCGTCTCCTGAAGGAGCGCCTGGTGTTCATGGTCGGCGAAGTGAACGACCAGACCGCCAACCTCGTGGTTGCGCAGCTGCTGTTCCTCGAGAGCGAGAATCCCGACAAGGACATCAGCCTGTACATCAACAGCCCGGGCGGGTCGGTGTCGGCCGGCATGGCGATCTACGACACGATGCAGTTCATCAAGCCGGACGTGTCGACGCTGTGCATGGGCCTCGCGGCCAGCATGGGTGCGTTCCTGCTCGCGTCGGGTGCGAAGGGCAAGCGTTTCGCGCTGCCGAACTCGCGCGTGATGATTCACCAGCCGCTCGGCGGCGCACGCGGCCAGGCATCCGACATCGAGATCCAGGCACGCGAAATCCTCTACCTGAAGGAGCGGCTGAACCAGTTGCTCGCGCAGCACACGGGCCAGGACGTCGAGCGCATCGCGCGCGACACCGATCGTGATAACTTCATGTCGAGCGAGGACGCGAAGGCGTATGGGCTGATCGATCAGGTGCTGCTGAAGCGTCCGTGAGCTTAAACGGGGTGCCGCCCCGATTCGGGCGGCGCCGTCAAACGTCCCGAGTGCCCTGAGCATCTGCGGCAAGCGCATCCAGCCGGCTCCGGTCGCGCCCTAGGCGCGGCGTCCGGAGCAATCGGCGTATCATGTCATTTACCTGTCCGGAGGCTCTACATTCATGGCGGACAAAAAAGGTTCGAACAGCGAGAAGCTGTTGTATTGCTCGTTTTGCGGAAAGAGTCAGCATGAGGTGAAAAAACTCATCGCGGGCCCGTCGGTGTTCATCTGCGATGAATGCATCGACCTCTGCAACGAAATCATTCGCGACGAGGCGGCTGCCGCCGGCGTCGAGGCCAGCCTGTCCCGGTCGGATCTCCCGAGCCCGCAGGAAATTCGCGACATCCTCGATCAGTACGTGATCGGCCAGGAACGAGCGAAGAAGATCCTCGCGGTGGCCGTGTACAACCACTACAAGCGCCTGAAGCATCTCGACAAGAAGGACGACGTCGAGCTGTCGAAGAGCAACATCCTGCTGATCGGCCCGACGGGCTCCGGCAAGACGCTGCTCGCGCAGACGCTCGCGCGGTTGCTCAACGTGCCGTTCGTGATCGCCGATGCGACGACGCTCACCGAAGCCGGCTACGTCGGCGAGGACGTCGAGAACATCATCCAGAAGCTGTTGCAGAACTGCAACTACGAGGTCGACAAGGCCCAGCGCGGGATCGTCTACATCGACGAAATCGACAAGATCAGCCGCAAGTCGGACAACCCGTCGATCACGCGCGACGTGTCGGGCGAGGGTGTCCAGCAAGCGCTGCTGAAGCTCGTCGAGGGCACGATGGCGTCGGTGCCGCCGCAGGGCGGCCGCAAGCACCCGAACCAGGATTTCATCCAGGTCGACACGACCAACATCCTGTTCATCTGCGGCGGTGCATTCGACGGCCTCGAGAAGGTGATCACCGATCGTACCGAGAAAACCGGTATCGGCTTCGGCGCGACGGTCAAGAGCAAGCAGGAACGCGACGCGGGCGAGGTGCTGCGCGAAACGGAACCGGAAGACCTGATCAAATTCGGTCTGATCCCCGAATTGATCGGCCGCCTGCCGGTGGTCGCGACGCTCGGCAAGCTCGATGAAGCCGCGCTGATGAAGATCCTGGTCGAGCCGAAGAACGCGCTCGTCAAGCAGTATCACAAGCTGTTCGCGATGGAGCGCGTCGAGCTGGAGATCCGGCCGGGCGCACTGCAGGCAGTCGCCCGCAAGGCGATCCGCCGCAAGACCGGCGCGCGCGGTTTGCGTTCGATCATCGAACAGGCATTGCTCGACGTGATGTACGAGCTGCCGACGATGAAAGGGGTCAGCAAGGTCATCATCGACGAGAACGTCATCGATGGCGACGGCAAGCCTTTGCTGATCTACGAGGACACGCCGAAGGTGGCGGGTTCGAACTGACCGGCTTGCCGACGATGTTCTGCGAAAAAGGCCGTTCATGAGACCGTGGGCGGCTTTTTTTCGTTTATCTTGTGGGTAACTCTGACTCGACACGCGGTGGTTACTTTCTTACCGAATATTTCCCGCACTTGAAGGCTTGCAATTCGTTGTGGCGGCCTCAATTACCGAACAATTGATTCCACTCATGGGGAAATGAAATGTCAGGCACCCAACTTCTCCCGCCGGAACGCATCACGCTCCCGCTGCTGCCGCTGCGGGATGTCGTCGTTTTCCCGCACATGGTGATTCCGCTCTTCGTGGGCCGGCCGAAATCGATCAAGGCCCTCGAAGCAGCGATGGAAGGCGGCAAGCACATCATGCTCGTCGCCCAGAAAACCGCGGCCAAGGACGAACCGACCGAAAAGGACATGTACGAGGTCGGTTGTATCGCCAACATCCTGCAGATGCTGAAGCTGCCGGACGGCACCGTGAAGGTGCTCGTCGAGGGCCTGCAGCGCGCGAAGGCGTTGTCGATCGAAGAGCAGGAAACGCAATTCTCCTGCGAAGTGATGCCGCTCGAGCCCGATCACGCCGACAGCGCTGAAACGGAAGCGCTGCGCCGCGCGATCGTGTCGCAGTTCGACCAGTACGTGAAGCTGAACAAGAAGATCCCGCCGGAGATCCTCACGTCGCTGTCGGGCATCGACGAAGCAGGCCGCCTCGCCGACATGATCGCCGAGCGCCTGCCGCTGAAGCTCGACCAGAAGCAGCACATCCTCGAGATGTTCCCGGTCATCGAGCGCCTCGAGCACCTGCTCGCGCAGCTCGAAGCCGAGATCGACATCCTGCAGGTCGAAAAGCGCATCCGCGGGCGCGTGAAGCGCCAGATGGAAAAGAGCCAGCGCGAGTACTACCTGAACGAACAGGTCAAGGCGATCCAGAAGGAACTGGGCGAAGGCGAAGAGGGCGCGGATCTCGAGGAACTCGAGAAGCGCATCAACGCCGCGCGCATGCCGAAGGAAGCGAAGAAGAAGGCCGACGCCGAGCTGAAGAAGCTGAAGCTGATGTCGCCGATGTCGGCGGAAGCCACCGTCGTGCGCAACTACATCGACACGCTGATCGGCCTGCCGTGGCGCAAGAAGAGCAAGGTCAACAACGACCTGTCGAACGCCGAGCAGGTGCTCGACGAGGATCACTTCGGCCTCGAGAAGGTGAAGGAACGTATCCTCGAGTATCTCGCGGTCCAACAGCGCGTCGACAAGGTGAAGGCGCCGATCCTGTGCCTCGTCGGGCCTCCGGGCGTCGGCAAGACGTCGCTCGGCCAGTCGATCGCCCGCGCGACGAACCGCAAGTTCGTCCGGATGGCGCTCGGCGGCGTGCGTGACGAAGCCGAGATCCGTGGCCACCGCCGTACGTACATCGGTTCGATGCCGGGCAAGATCCTGCAGAGCCTCACGAAGGTCGGCGTGCGCAATCCGCTCTTCCTGCTCGACGAAGTCGACAAGATGGGCATGGATTTCCGCGGCGATCCGTCGTCGGCGCTGCTCGAAGTGCTCGATCCGGAACAGAACCACACGTTCGCCGATCACTACATCGAAGTCGATTTCGACCTGTCGGACGTGATGTTCGTCGCGACGTCGAACTCGCTGAACATCCCGCCGCCGCTGCTCGACCGGATGGAAGTGATCCGCCTGTCGGGTTACACGGAAGACGAGAAGGTCAGCATCGCCCAGCGTTACCTGCTGCCGAAGCAGAAGAAGAACAACGGGCTGAAGGAAGGCGAGATCGAGGTCACCGAGCAGGCGATCCGCGACATCATCCGCTACTACACGCGTGAAGCCGGTGTGCGTTCGCTCGAGCGGGAAGTGTCGAAGATCTGCCGCAAGGTCGTGAAGATGCTGCTGCTGAAGAAGGCATCGGGCGCGATCAAGGTCGACGGCGAAAACCTCGATA
This sequence comes from Burkholderia sp. HI4860, assembly GCF_002223045.2. Lineage (NCBI taxonomy): Bacteria > Pseudomonadati > Pseudomonadota > Betaproteobacteria > Burkholderiales > Burkholderiaceae > Burkholderia > Burkholderia sp. HI4860. The sequence continues at coordinate 3,408,531 of NZ_NKFO02000003.1, forward strand.
CGTTCCTCGGCGTACGCAAGTACGACTTCGGCCTCGCGGCGAAGGAAAACCAGGTCGGTCAGGTGACGGGCCTCGCGTGGACGGAAGTTGGTGGCGATCTGCTGACGATCGAAGCCGCGGTGATGCCGGGCAAGGGCAACGTGATCCGTACGGGTTCGCTCGGCGACGTGATGAAGGAGTCGGTCGAGGCGGCACGTTCGGTCGTGCGCTCGCGCTCGCGTCGTCTCGGCATCAAGGACGAAGCGTTCGAGAAGCAGGACATCCACATCCACGTGCCGGAAGGCGCGACGCCGAAGGACGGTCCGTCCGCAGGCGGTGCGATGACGACCGCGCTGGTGTCGGTGCTGACGGGTATCCCCGTGCGTGCCGATGTCGCGATGACGGGCGAAATCACGCTGCGTGGTGAAGTCCTGCCGATCGGTGGCCTGAAGGAGAAGCTGCTTGCCGCGCATCGCGGTGGCATCAAGCTCGTGCTGATCCCGGAAGAGAACGTGAAGGATCTCGCCGAGATTCCGGACAACGTGAAGAACGCGATCGAGATCGTGCCGGTCCGCTGGATCGACAAGGTGCTGGAACTCGCGCTCGAGCGTTCGCCGACCCCGCTGCCGCCGGAAGAAGAGGCGAAGGCGGCGGCCCCGGTCGCCGATGCGGCGAAGGATGCCGGCTCGACGGAATTCGTCAAGCACTAAGCATCGGGACATCGTCGTTCCTGACGGTTGTTCACGAAACCCGCGGCATGGCCGCGGGTTTTTTTATGCGTCGCCGAATCGTGTGCGCGAACGTTTAAAAAATTCGCGCCGGGGCTTTGCAAAATGATCGGGGATGAATTAAACTTGCGGGCTCGCTGGTTGTTGATGCCGAAACGCAGATCGCAGCCAGAACGAATCGGAAACGGGTGCTTAGCTCAGCTGGTAGAGCGGCGCCCTTACAAGGCGTAGGTCGGGGGTTCGAACCCCTCAGCACCCACCAGTTTCCTGATTCAGCCAGACCAAGGAGCGGTAGTTCAGTCGGTTAGAATACCGGCCTGTCACGCCGGGGGTCGCGGGTTCGAGTCCCGTCCGCTCCGCCAGAAAATGAAGAAGCCCGCCTTGTGCGGGCTTTTTCATTTGCGTTTAGCGGCGCCTGCAAGCGCAGCCGCGGCCTGCAGCATGTGGGCGAATCCCGTCCGCTCCGCCAAACGAACGAAAGTGCCCGCCGCGTGCGGGCATTTTTGTTTTGTGCGCCTGTTTGCCGCGCCGTAGTCGCCCACGCGACGCCTGCTTTTCTCCCGTCCCACTCCGTATGTTGTAATATCGGTCGTTTTGTCCAATTTTCCCGTCACGCATGCTCGATTTCTTCCGTAATCACCAGCGCCTGATGATGGCGCTCCTGCTCCTGATCGTGTTGCCGGGGCTGGGTTTCGTCGGGATCCAAGGCTTCCGCGGCTTCTTCGACGACAGCGCGAACGTCGCGGCAGTCAACGGGCACAAGATCACGCGGGTCGAATTCGACGGCGCGTTCCGTCAGCAGATCGATCAGGCGCGTCAGGCGCTCGGCGGGCAGTTCGACATCAAGATGTTCGATACGCCCGAGCACCGCAAGCAGGTGCTCGACGGCCTGATCCAGCAACGCGTGCTGGCCGACGAGACCCAACGTCTGCACCTGACCGCATCCGACAACGCCGTGCGCGACGCGCTGATGAGCGACCCGATGATTGCGTCGCTGAAGAAGCCCGATGGTTCGATCGACGTCGAGCGCTATGCGCAACTGCTGTCGTTCCAGGGGATGACGCCCGAGCAGTATCAGGAGCGCGTGCGCTACAGCCTCGCGCTGCAACAGATTCCGGCCAGCATCGTGTCGAGCGCATTCACGCCGAAGAGCCTCGCGCAACGCCTGTCCGAACTCGCCGCGCAGCAGCGCGAAGTGCAGGCGCTCGTGCTGAAGACGAGCGACTTCGCCGCGAAGGTTCAACCGACCGATGCGCAGCTCGCCGCGTACTATGACGCGCACAAGCAGAGCTTCGCGACGCCGGAGACCGCGACGATCCAGTACCTCGTCTATTCGCCCGCCGCAGCGGCCGCGGGCGCGCAGCCGACCGAGGCGGACATCAAGAAGTTCTATGACGACAACCCGACGCACTTCCGCACCGAAGCACAGGTGCGCGTGAGCCACATCTTCATCGCCGCGCCGGGCAACGCAAGCGCGGCCGACAAGGCTGCGGCGAAGGCGAAGGCCGAGCAGCTGCTGGCCGACGTGAAGGCGCATCCGGACCAGTTCGCGCAGATCGCGCAGAAGAGCTCGCAGGACGCACCGTCGGCCGCGAAGGGCGGCGACCTCGGCTTCATCACGCGTGGCTCGACGGCAGGCGGCAAGGCGTTCGACGATGCCGCGTTCGCGCTCAAGCAGGGCGACGTGAGCGGTGTCGTGCAGTCGGATCTGGGCTTCCACATCCTGAAGGCAACGGAAGTGAAGCCGGCCGCCGTCAAGCCGTTCGCTGACGTGAAGGACCAGATCGCAGTCGAGCTCAAGCAGCAGTACGCATCGAAGGCGTTCACGGACAACGCGGAAGGCTTCACGTCTACCGTCTATGAAAAGGCCAAGACGCTGCAGCCGGCCGCGGACAAGTACAAGCTGACGATCCAGACGGCCACCGTCACGCCGACGCCGAATCCGCAGCTGCCGCCGACGAGCCCGCTGAACAATCCGAAGTTCCTGGCCGCGGTGTTCGCCAACGACTCGGTGAAGAGCCAGAACAACACGCAGGCGATCGACGTCGGCAACAACACGCTGATCTCGGCGCGCGTGACCGACTACAAGCCGGCCGCCGTGCCCGCGCTCGACGCGATCAAGGACGTCGTGCGCCAGAAGGTCGTTGCCGAACAGGCTGCGGAGCTCGCGAAGAAGGACGGCGCGGCGAAGCTTGCCGAACTGCAGAAGTCGAAGTCGGTCGACGGGTTCGCGGCCGCGCAGAAGGTGTCGCGCACGCAGTCGCAGGGCCTGACGCCGGCTGCACTCAGCGCCGTGTACAAGGTCGATGCGAAGACGCTGCCGGCGTACGTCGGTGTCGATCTCGGCGCGGACGGCTACGCGATCTACCGCGTGAACGCGGTGATCCCGGGGTCGGCGGTCGATCCGCAGCAACTGGCCGCCGCGCAGCAGCAGATGGCGCAGGTCGACGCGCAGAGCGAAGGCGAAGCGTATCTCGCCGCACTGCGTGACCGCTCGAAGGTGAAGCTGTACGGTTCGACGGCCAGCCAGACGCAGGACGGCGACAACTGAGCGTCGTTTCGCACGCAACAAAAAGCCCCGCTTCATGCGGGGCTTTTTGTTTTCCGGCGGGGCGGCAGCGTCAGCCGCGCGGCTTGCCGAGCAGCGGCTTCAGCGCAGGCCAGACGTTGTCGAGCAGAATGCCTTGCGCCTGCTGCGCGGGATGCATCTGGTCGGCCTGGAACAACTCCGGCTTGTTCTCGATGCCGGCCAGCAGGAACGGCACGAGCGGCACGCCGAGATCCTTCGACAGCCGCGTATAGACGGCGTGGAACTTCTGCGTATAGTCGGGGCCGTAATTGGGTGGCACATACATGCCGACCAGCACGACCTTCGCCCGCGCCTGTCGCGCGCCGGCGATGATGTCGCGCAGGTTCTGCTCGGTCGTCGCGAGCGGCACGCCGCGCAGCGCATCGTTCGACCCGAGCTCGACGACGACGATCGACGGCTTGAGCCGTTGCAGCACCGCGGGCAGCCGCGCGCGGCCACCGCTCGTGGTGTCGCCGCTGACGCTGGCGTTCGCGACGCTATAATCGATTCGCTCGGTCGCGAGCCGTTGCCGCAGCAATGCCACCCAGCCGGTGTCGCGCGGTAGCCCGTATTCGGCCGACAGGCTGTCGCCGAGCACGACGATCACGGGCTGGCCTGATGTCGCCGCCGGCGTCGTTGCGGCGCGCGCCGGCACGGTGGCAGCGAGCAAGGTGCCCAGCAGCGCGGCGACCGCCGCGCGTCTTTTCCAGCGAAATGTCGTGTCCATGTTCAAGATTACCGATCCGATCATCGAAGTCCATGACGTATGCAAGCGGGTCGCCGATGCAACGGGCGAGCTGACGATCCTCGACGGCATCACACTTGCCGTGCAGCCGGGCAGCAGCCTCGCGATCGTCGGCGCGTCGGGGTCGGGCAAATCGACGCTGCTCGGCCTGCTTGCCGGGTTGGACAGCGCGACGAGCGGCACGGTTCGCCTGCTCGGTCGCGCGCTCGACCAGCTCGACGAGGATGCGCGCGCGGCGCTGCGCAACGGCGCAGTCGGCTTCGTGTTCCAGTCGTTCCAGTTGATGCCGCACCTGACGGCGCTCGAGAACGTGATGCTGCCGCTCGAACTGCAGGGCGGCATCAGCGCGCGTGAGGCAGCCGATCGCGCCCGGGCGCTGCTCGTGCAGGTCGGTCTCGGTGAGCGCACCGCGCATTATCCGAAGCTGTTGTCCGGGGGCGAGCAGCAGCGCGTCGCGCTTGCACGCGCATTCGTCACGCGCCCGGCGATTCTGTTCGCCGACGAGCCGACCGGCAGCCTCGATGCGGCCACCGGGCATGCCGTCATCGACCTGATGTTCGAACTGAACCGCACGCACGGTGCCACGCTCGTGCTCGTCACGCACGATGTCGAACTTGCGCGCCGCTGTGCGACGACCGTGACGATCGACGCCGGACGCATCGTCGAGCCGCACGCGGAGCGGCGCGGCACCTGAATGGAGCGGCCGGCCGCGCAAGCAGGGCTGCGCGGCCGGCATCGGCATGGCGCCGCGATACCCGAGCGCGTCAGCGCTTCAGCGCCGCGCGGGCGCGCTCGATCAGCGCGGTGGTCGACGAGTCGTGCTTGGCCGGATCGACCGACTCGGCCGTCAGGTCGGCTTCCACCACCTTGCCGAGAATCTTGCCGAGCTCGACGCCCCACTGGTCGAACGGATTGATGTCCCACACCGTTGCCTGCACGAGCACCTTGTGTTCGTACAGCGCGATCAGCGCGCCGAGCGTGCGCGGCGTCAGCGCCTCGACGAGCAGCGTCGTCGTCGGGCGGTTGCCCGGGAACGTCAGGTGCGGCGCGAGCGCCTCCTTGCCCGGGCCCGCCACCTTGCGCGCTTCGTCGAGCGTGCGGCCGAGCATCAGCGCCTCACTCTGCGCAAAGCAGTTCGCCAGCAGCTTCGGATGATGGCTCGCGAGCGGATGCTCGGGCGTCAGCACCGCGATGAAGTCGATCGGCACGATCGTCGGCCCCTGGTGCAGCATCTGGAAGAACGCGTGCTGGCCGTTGGTGCCCGGCTCGCCCCACGTGACGGCGGAGGTCGGGTAGTCGACGAAGGTGCCGTCCAGGCGCGCGGATTTGCCGTTGCTCTCCATTTCGAGCTGCTGCAGGTACGACGGCAGGTAGTGCAGCGCTTCCGAATACGGTGCGACGAGATAGCTCTGCGAACCGAAGAAATTCCGGTACCAGATGCCGATCAGGCCGAGCAGCACGGGCAGGTTGCGCTCGAGCGGCGCTTCGCGGAAATGACGGTCCATGTCGTTCGCGCCGGCCAGCAGCTCGTCGAACTGCTCGGGGCCGATCGCGATCATGATCGACAGGCCGACTGCCGACCACAGCGAATAGCGGCCGCCGACCCAGTCCCACATTTCGAACACGTTGTCCGCGGCGATGCCGAACTTCACGACTTCCGCCGGGTTCGCCGACACGCCGACGAAGTGCTTCGCGAGCGCGTCCTCGGGGCAGCCGCGCGCGACGAACCAGTCGCGCAGCGAGCGTGCGTTCGTCATCGTCTCGAGCGTCGTGAACGTCTTCGACACGATGATCGCGAGCGTTTCTTCGGGGTCGACCTGCTCGAGCACGCGCGCGAGATCGGCGCCGTCGACGTTCGACACGAAGTGCGTGGAGATTTCAGGCGTCGCGACGTGATGCAGCGCATGCACGACCATCTTCGGCCCGAGATCGGAGCCGCCGATGCCGATGTTGATCACGTGGCGGATGCGCTTGCCGGTGTAGCCCGTCCACGTGCCGCTGCGCACGGCGCGCGCGAAGGTCGCCATTTTCGCGCGCTCGGCGCTGATCTGCGCGTGGAACGGCGCTTGCGGATCGGTCGCGCGCAGCGCGGTGTGCAGCGCGGCACGGCCTTCGGTCGGGTTGACGATCTCGCCCGCGAACATCGCGTCGCGGCGTGCTTCGACGCCCGCGTCGCGCGCGAGCTGGACGAGCAGGCGCAGCGTCTCGTCATTGATGCGGTTCTTCGAGAAATCGGCCGCGAGGCCGCCGCCTGCGAGCGTGAAGCGTTCGGCACGCGTCGGCGCGTGGTCGTGTTCCGGCGCGAACCAGTCGCGCAGGCGAGCATGGCGGATTTGCTCGAAGTGGGATTGAAGGGCAGTCCAGGCGGGGAGCGAATTCAGCGTCATGGCGGTTCGAGTGAAGCGTGAATCGGGAGGAATGCCGCGCCGGCTCATCGGGATCGGAAGGCCGGCGGACGAGAGGGCCCGCCGTGCGGCGGGGCAGTCAGTATAGCGGCCTTATGTGTCGGCGCGCGGCGACGCATAAAAAAGGCGATTGATCAGCGTGCGCACCATCGGCGCGAGTTCGCCGGCCGTGAGTCCGGCCGGGCCGGTGCCGTGTGCGGTCAGCGTGTCGGCCGCGAGGCCGTGCAGGTAGACGCCCGCGAGCGCTGCCTCGTACGGTGCGACGCGCTGCGCGAGCAACGCGCCGATCAGTCCGCCGAGTACGTCGCCGGTGCCGCCCGTCGCGAGCGCCGCATTGCCGGTCGGATTGATCGTCACGCGGCCGTCGGGCGCCGCAATCACCGTGCCCGAGCCTTTCAGCACGACGTTCGCCACGTAGCGAGCCGCGAGCGCCTGCGCGGCCGCCACGCGGTCGCGCTGGATGGTCGCCGTGTCGCTGCCGAGCAACCGGGCGGCTTCGAGCGGATGCGGCGTCAGCACGCACGGATTGCCGCGCGTACCGCGCGTGGCGACGGCGGTCGCGAGATCGGCATGTGTCGCGACGAGGTTCAGCGCATCGGCATCGAGCAGCGTCGCGGCATCGTGTGCGAGCACGTCGCGCACGAGCGTCGTCGCCGCCTCGCGCGTACCCAGCCCGCAGCCGGCCGCGATCGCGGTCATCGCGCCGAGCTCGAGGCCGTCGGCCGGATGCAGCATCAGTTCGGGGAACGGCGGGTCGTACGGCGGCGCACCGGCGCCGAGGAAGCCGACGTGCACCTTGCCGGCACCGGCGAACAGCGCGGCGCGGGCGGCCAGGATCGGCGCACCGCACATGCCCATGTCGCCGCCGAGCACGGCGACACTCCCGAACGTGCCCTTGTGCGACGCGAATGCGCGCGCGGGCAGCGCGGCGGCGAACCGCGCGGGCGCGTTCAGCACGATGGCCGGCGCCGCGGGCGGCGCGACGCCGAGCGAGGCGACGTCGATCTCGCCGGCGAGATCGCGGCCTTCGCCGGTGTAGAGGCCCGGTTTCGCGGCGATGAAAGTGAGCGTATGGGTAGCGGCAACAGCGACGCCCGCGCCGACGATCTGGCCCGTATCGCTGTCGAGCCCGCTCGGTACATCGAGGGCGAGCACCTGGCTGCCGCTGCGCGCATGCGCGGCGATGCGCTGGGCCTGCTCGGCGAATGCGCCGTCGAGCGCGCGGCCGAGACCGATGCCGAACAGCCCGTCGACGACCCATGCAAAGCCGTCCAGCGAAGCAGGCGGTGTGGCGGACAGCGGTACGCCGGCTGCGCGCGCGAGGCCGAGCGCCCATTGCGCGTCGTCCGGTTTCACCGGCACCGGCATCCACGCTTGCGTGGCGACGCCGAGCTGCTGGAGGTGAGCGGCGGCAACCAGCGCGTCACCACCGTTGTTGCCCGGGCCGACCGCGAACCACACGGGGCGGTCGTCGCCGGCCATGCGCTCGGACAGCCAGTGCGCGGCCGCGGCGCCGGCGCGGCCCATCAGCGTATGCGGCGGCAGCGCCGCCGCCGCGTCGGTTTCGGCCGTGCGCAGGTCGGTGACGCGCAGCAGCGCGATCGGAGCGGAATCGGGGAGCGGGCGGGTAACGGTCATCGCGGGGTCGTGGCGGCTGGCTAGGTGGCCGCCGGGAGCGGGCCCGCGGCGGTCAGGTCGTGAAGCGCCCGGCGCGTAGCGCGGCGAGCGTGTCGGCGGGCCAGTGCTGCACGTCGCCGCCCAGATAGTCGGTCACCACTTTAGCAGACCCGCATGCGAGCCCCCAGCCGGCCGGGCCGTGTCCGAAATTGACGAACACGCGCGGATGCGGGGTCGGACCGACGACCGGCAGGCCGTCCGGCGACAGCAACTGCGTGCCTTGCCACGACAACGCGGCCGAGATCCGCGCGGCGCCGGGCACCCAGTCGTGGACGGCCTGGCCGAGCAGCGCGAGCGCGGCCTCGGACAGCGGCTCGGCGAGCGGCTTCGCGGTATCGGGCAGGCTCTGCAGCACGGCGCCACCGCCGACGCGCAGGCGCTGGTGCGTGCGCGTGATCGAGATCCGCTTGATCGAATCGATGACGTTCAAGTGCGGCGCGTGTTCTTCGTACGCGACGGGTGCGGTGAGCGTATGGACGCGCACCGGATGGAGCGGCAGACGCCAGCCGAGCCGGTCGAGCAGCGGCAGGCTGCCGGCGCCGGCGGCGACCACGATCGCATCGGCGGAAATCACGTCGACCTCGCGTGCGTTCGACGCGCGCCGGTCGCCGGGCGGGACGAGCTCGACCGCGGCACGGCCGGTGTCGACGCGGATCGCGGCGACTTCCGCCCCGAAGCGGAACTGCACGCCGTGCTCGTCGAGCGTCTGCTTGACCAGTTTCGCGAACAGCGGGCAATTGCCGGTGCGTTCGGTCTCGAGCAGCACGCCGCCGGCGAAGCCGGGTTCGGCCGGCACCGACGGTTCGAGCGTCGCGCATTCGTCGGCGGAGAGCAGGCGGTACGGCTGGTCGAGCGTGCGCAGCAGGTCGAGCGCCGGCTGCATCGCGTCCCAGTCGCGCGCATCGCGCACCACGTGCAGGATGCCGGGCTTCTGTTCGAATTCGAGTTCGAGGCGCGTCTCGATGTCGGCGAGCGTGTCGCGCGACGCATCGATCAGCGGGCGCAGCCGCGCGTACTGGGCGGCGAACGCGTCGGGTTCGCGCAGCGTGCCGAGCTGCTTGACGAAGCGGCGCACGCCGCCGTTGAAGCCCGGCTTGTAGACGATGCCGCTGTCGCGCGGCTGGCGCTGGCGCATGAAGGTCGGGCCGAACCAGACGTCGAGCGGGCTCGGCAGCAGCGCGCCGCCGTCGCCGTAGGTCGCACCCTGCGCGACGGTGGCGTGACGTTCGACCACGCACACGCGATGGCCGACCGCGCGCAACTGGTAGGCGGTGGCGACGCCGCTGATTCCGCCGCCGATGACGATGACATCCATGGATTGCTTCGATGACGGGCGGCGCGCAGGCGCCGCCCGGTGAGAATTCGCTGAGGGCCCCGGCCCGGTGAACCCGGAATGATAGCGCCAAAATCGCGCGAACCGGCGCCGGGCGAGCACGGACCGTGCAGCCGCGCCACGGCCGCCGGCTGCCGCGCCCGCGCGGGGCGGCCCGGCGGGCGGGCTGTGCGCGGCGCGCACCGTGGCACCGTTGCGGTGCATGCACGCTACCGATTGGCCGGTCTGGGGCGACCGACTTCCGGGTATAATTACGGCCTTCCTTTCGCCCCACGTCGCCACCTCGCGCGACTCATCGACGTCAGTCCAGCCCATGGCTCACTTCTCGTGTTTTCCCGGCGCTTCGGCCCTCTCCGATTTCCGTCAAACCCGTCTGCTCGACACGCTCAAGCAAATCGACGCCAACATCGTCGCGGTGCGCGGGCAGTTCCTGCACTTCGTCAATGCGGCCGAGCCGCTGTCGGCCGACGACAGCGCGCGCATCGACGCGCTGATGCACTACGGCGCGCCGTTCGAGCCGGCGACCGAGAAGGGCACCGCCGAGACCTTCGTCGTGCTGCCGCGCTTCGGCACGGTCTCGCCGTGGGCGAGCAAGGCGACCGACATCGCGCAGCACTGCGGTCTCACGCAGGTGCGCCGCATCGAGCGCGGCGTCGAATTCACGGTCACGCTGAAGTCAGGCTTGCTCGGCGGCAAGAAGGCGCTGTCGGACGACGCGCGCGCAGCCGTGGCAGCCGCGCTGCATGACCGGATGACCGAAAGCGTGGTCGCGGCACGCGACGACGCGAAGCACCTGTTCGACGAACTGCCGGCCAAGCCGCTCGCGCGCGTCGACGTGCTGGGCGTCGGCCGCGGCGCGCTCGAACGCGCGAACGTCGAGTTGGGCCTCGCGCTCGCCGACGACGAGATCGATTACCTCGTTGATGCATTCCGCAAGCTCGAACGCAACCCGACCGACGTGGAACTGATGATGTTCGCGCAGGCGAACAGCGAGCACTGCCGCCACAAGATCTTCAACGCGCAGTGGACGATCGACGGTGAACCGCAGGACATGTCGCTGTTCGCGATGATCCGCAACACCGAGAAGCTGAACCCGCAGGGCACGATCGTCGCGTATTCGGACAACTCGTCGATCATGGTCGGCGCCGAAGCCGAACGCTGGTTCCCGCGCAACGCAGGCGCGGCCGGCGAGCCGGGTGAACGCTATGGCCGCCACACCGAGCTCACGCACACGCTGATGAAGGTCGAGACGCACAACCACCCGACGGCGATCTCGCCGTTCCCGGGTGCGGCGACCGGCGCGGGCGGCGAGATCCGCGACGAAGGCGCGACGGGCCGCGGTGCGCGCCCGAAGGCCGGCCTCACGGGCTTCACCGTGTCGAACCTCGATCTGCCCGACGCACGCCAGTCGTGGGAAAACGCGCGCGACGCGGCCCAGCCCGTCGGCGAGCGCAACCCGAACGAGGCGCACGGCCCGTACGGGCGCCCCGACCGCATCGCGTCGCCGCTGCAGATCATGATCGACGGCCCGCTCGGCGGCGCCGCGTTCAACAACGAATTCGGCCGTCCGAACCTCGGCGGCTATTTCCGCGTGTACGAGCAGAACGTCGGCGGGAAGGTGCACGGCTATCACAAGCCGATCATGATCGCGGGCGGCCTCGGTAACATCGCCGACCAACATACGCACAAGCACGACGTGCCGGCCGGCTCGCTGCTGATCCAGATCGGCGGCCCGGGCATGCGCATCGGCATGGGCGGCGGCGCCGCGAGCTCGATGGCGACCGGTGCGAACACGGCCGAACTCGACTTCGACTCGGTGCAGCGCGGCAACCCGGAAATCGAGCGTCGCGCCCAGGAAGTGATCAACGGCTGCTGGCAGCTCGGCGCGGAAAACCCGATCCTGAGCATCCACGACGTCGGCGCGGGCGGCCTGTCGAACGCGTTCCCCGAGATCGTCGACGGTGCGGGCAAGGGCGCGCGCTTCGAGCTGCGCAAGGTCGCGCTCGAGGAGTCGGGCCTGTCGCCGCGCGAAATCTGGTCGAACGAAGCGCAAGAGCGCTACGTGCTGGCGATCGCGCCGGCCGACCTGCCGCGCTTCGAGGCGATCTGCGCCCGCGAGCGCTGCCCGTTCGCGGTGGTCGGTGTCGCGACCGACGAGCGCCAGCTGAAGCTCGTCGACGACGAGGCGACGGGCGCCGACGAATACCCGGTCGACATGCCGATGGAAGTGCTGCTCGGCAAGCCGCCGCGCATGCATCGCGACGTCACGCGCGTGACGACCGAGCGTGCGCCGGTCGACGTGACGGGCATCGCATTGTCGGCGGTCGCGGTCGACGTGCTGAAGCACCCGACGGTCGGCAGCAAGTCGTTCCTGATCACGATCGGCGACCGCTCGGTCGGCGGCACGTCGGTGCGTGACCAGATGGTCGGCCCGTGGCAAGTGCCGGTGGCCGACTGCGCGGTCACCGCGCTCGACTACGCGGGCTTCAAGGGCGAGGCGATGACGATGGCCGAGCGCACGCCGCTCGCCGTGATCAATGCACCGGCATCGGGCCGCATGGCGGTCGGCGAGGCGATCACGAACATCGCGAGCGCGCCGATCGCGGCGCTCGACAAGCTGAAGCTGTCGGCGAACTGGATGGCGGCATGCGGCACGGCCGGCGAGGACGCCGCGTTGTTCGACACGGTCAAGGCGATCGGCATGGAGCTGTGCCCGGCGCTCGGGATCGGCATCCCGGTCGGCAAGGATTCGCTGTCGATGAAGACGAAGTGGGACGAGCAGGGCGTCGCGAAGGAAGTGGTGTCGCCGGTGTCGCTGATCATCTCCGCGTTCGCGCCGGTCGAGGACGTGCGCCGTCACCTGACGCCGCAATTGCGCCGCATCGCCGACGCGGGCGACAGCGTGCTGATCGCGATCGATCTCGGCCGCGGCAAGAACCGGATGGGCGGCAGCATCTTCGCGCAGGTCACGCAGCAGGTGGGCGACACGACGCCGGACGTCGACGATGCGGAAGACCTGAAGCGCTTCTTCAACGCGATCCAGTCGCTCAATGCGCAAGACAAGCTGCTGGCATACCACGACCGCTCGGACGGCGGCCTGTGGGCGACGGTGTGCGAAATGGCGTTCGCGGGCCACGCGGGCGTGTCGCTGAACGTCGACATGCTGACGCTCGACCCGAATCACGAATCCGACTATGGCGACGCGAAGGACTGGGCGAAGCAGACGAGCGGCCGCCGCGAGGATCGCACGCTGCGCGCGCTGTTCTCCGAGGAACTCGGCGCTGTCGTGCAGGTGCGTGCGACCGATCGCGACGCGGTGCTCGGCGTGCTGCGCGAGTTCGGCCTGTCGGCGTGCTCGCACGTGATCGGCTCGGTCAACGATCGCGACGTGATCGAGGTGTACCGCGACGCGAAGAAGATCTTCGACGCACCGCGCACCGAACTCCATCGCGCATGGAGCGAAGTGAGCTGGCGCATCGCGCGCCTGCGTGACAACCCCGCGTGTGCGGATGCCGAATACGACGCACTGCTCGACGCGGCTGATCCGGGCATCTCGCCGGTGCTGAGCTTCGATCCGGCCGACGACATCGCCGCGCCGTTCATCGCGACGGGCGCACGGCCGCGCGTCGCGATCCTGCGCGAGCAGGGCGTGAACTCGCATCTGGAAACGGCCTACGCGTTCGACCGCGCGGGCTTCGATGCACACGACGTGCACATGAGCGACCTGCTCGCCGGCCGTGCCACGCTCGCCGATTTCGCGGGTGCGGTCGCATGCGGCGGCTTCTCGTACGGTGACGTACTGGGCGCGGGCGAAGGCTGGGCGAAGACGATCCGCTTCAACGCGAACCTCGCCGACATGTTCTCGGCCTTCTTCGCACGTCCCGACACGTTCGCGCTCGGCATCTGCAACGGCTGCCAGATGCTGTCGAGCCTCGCGTCAATGATCCCGGGCGCGCAGGCGTGGCCGAAGTTCACGCGCAACAAGTCCGAGCAGTTCGAGGCGCGCTTCTCGTTCGTCGAAGTGGAGAAGTCGCCGTCGATCTTCTTCGCGGGGATGGAAGGTTCGCGGATTCCGGTCGCGGTCGCGCACGGCGAAGGCTATGCGGACTTCTCGCAGCAGGGCGACATCGATCGCGTCGCGGTCGCGATGCGTTACGTCGACCACCGCGGCGAAGCGACCGAGCGTTATCCGTTCAACCCGAACGGCTCGCCGGCCGGCATCACGTCGGTCACGACGGCCGACGGGCGCTTCTCGGTGCTGATGCCGCACATGGAGCGCGTGCATCGCACGGTCGCGATGAGCTGGCACCCGGAAAGCTGGGGTGAAGCGAGCCCGTGGATGCGCGTGTTCCGCAACGCGCGCCGCTGGATCGGCTGATCGGGATGATGTTCGACCCGAACGCGCCGGTCGAGGTCGTCACGCTGCGCGACGAGCGCGCGAGCGAGGCCGGCGCGATCGGCCGCGTGATCGTCGCCGCGTTCGCGGGCGAGCCGGAAGCCGGCCAGTTCGAACGGCGGATCGTCGATACGCTGCGGGCGGACGGTGCGTTGAGCGTCTCGCTCGTCGCGGAGCGCGACGGCCGCCTGATCGGGCACGTTGCGTTCTCGCCGGTGTCGATCGGTGGCGAACCGTCCGGCAGCCAGGGCTGGTACGGGCTGGCGCCGCTCGCGGTGCTGCCCGACTGCCAGCGGCAGAGCATCGGTGCGGGACTGGTGCGCACGGGGCTCGACGCGTTGCGCCGGCTTGGCGCGCGCGGTTGCGTGCTGCTCGGCGAACCCGCGTACTACACGCGGTTCGGCTTTGCGCCATCCGGCGACATCGTGTTCCCGGGCGTACCGCCCGAGTATTTCCTCGCGCTGTCGCTCGACGCTTCGGCGCCGCGGCCGTCGGGTGACGTTCGCTATCACGACGTGTTCTATCCCGCGTAGCCTGCCGCGCTTGCGGTGCGCGTGAATCCGGCACGGGAAAGGCCGCTCTTCGGAGCGGCCTTTTTCATTTGCCGGGCTGCAAGCGCATCGTGACGCGTCTGCAGGCAGTGTGCGCGGGCAATAAAAAAGCCGCTCCGAAGAGCGGCTTTCGATACGCGTGCGGTGCGTGCCGGCGTTACTTGACCGTTGCCTGCTGGCGCAGACCTTCCTCGAACGCCTGCAGCTTCTGCTGCACGAGCTGTTGCGCGATTTGCGCCTTCACCTGCTCGAGCGGCGGCGGGGCGATGTCGCGGATGTCGTCGACGCGGATGATGTGCCAGCCGAACTGGGTCTTCACCGGCGTGTCGGTCATCTGGCCTTTCTGCAGCTTCTGCGCGGCCGCCGCGAATTCCGGCACGTACGCCTTCGGGTCGGACCAGTCGAGATCGCCGCCGTTCTTGCCCGAACCCGGATCCTTCGAGTATTGCTTCGCGAGATCCTCGAACTTCGCGCCGGCCTTGATCTTCGCGATCAGGTCCTTCGCCTGCTGCTCGTCGCTGACGAGGATGTGGTGCAGGTGGTATTCGCGATTGCCGCCGGCCCCCTTGACGAGGTCGTCGTAACGCGCCTTCACTTCGGCGTCGGTCGGCTGGTTCTTCTTCAGGAAGCTCTCGATCATCGAGCGCAGCACGACGGTCTGCTGCGCGACGGCGACCTGCGCCTTCACGTCCGGACGGTTCGGGATGCCTTCACGGATCGCTTCCTGCATCAGGATTTCGCGGTTCACGAGTTCCTGGCGCACGGCCTGCTGCAGTTGCGGGCTGTCGGTCTGGCCTTGCTGGACGAGCTGAGCCACCATCGCGTCGGCGCGCGACTTCGGAATCGGCGTGCCGTTGACGACGGCGATGTTCTGGGCAAATGCCGGTGCCGCTGCAAAAGCAGCCGCCGCGACCCACAGGCGGGGGGATTTCAGGATCATCGGGAATTCCTAATGAGACTAGATTGAAGATTCGTTGAATTCTTCGGGCGTGTAAGCCACGATCGCGAGCGCGTGAATGCCGCGCTGCATCGCATCAGCGAGCGCATCATACACCAGCCGGTGCCGCGCGACGCGCGGCTTGCCCGCGAAGGCGGACGACACGATCGTGACCGTGAAATGGCCGCCGGCGGACGCGCCGGCGTGGCCCGCGTGCTGCGCGCTGTCGTCGCGCACGGTGAGCGACAGCGGGGCGAGCGCTGCGGTGAGGCGCGCTTCGATCAGCGCGATGCGCTCGTCGGGCGACGCGTGGAGAAAGGCGTCCGTCATGTCATTCGTCCTTCAGGTATTTCGTGAGCCACAGGCTCTGCAGGATGATGAATACGACCATCGCGCCTGTCGTGCCGAACAGCTTGAAGTTCACCCATTGCGATTCGGTGAAGTTGTGCACCACGTACAGGTTCGCGACACCGAGCACCGCGAAGAACAGCGCCCAGGCGACGTTCAGCTTGTCCCACACCGGGTGCGGCAGCGTGAGCTGCTTGCCCATCATCTTCTCGATCAGGTTGTTGCCGAACGCATAGCGCGCGGCGAGCAGCCCGATCGCAAACAGCCAGTACAGCACAGTCGGTTTCCATTGAATGAATTTCTCGTCATGCAGGACGAGGGTGGCGCCACCGAAAACGACGATCACGCCGAGGCTGACCCACAGCATCGTGTCGACCTTCCGGTGCCGGAAGGCAACCCAGGCGACCTGGGCCAGCGTCGCGACGATCGCGACGGCGGTGGCGGTAAAGATGCCCCAGACCTTGAAGGCGGCAAAAAACAGGATGATCGGAAACAGATCGAACAGGAATTTCATGGCGCTCGCAGCTGCGTGAAAGGCCGCTTGCGCGGCCTTTCACCGTTGTAGGGACCCGCCAGGCACCGCCGGAGCGGATCGGGGCGGTGGCGCGAGGGGCGCCCCCGCGGATCCGCCCGGCGCCGCTCATTCGTTTTCGGGTCGGGACTCGAAGTTTAACGCAGCCGAATTGATGCAGTACCGCAAACCGGTCTTGTCGCGCGGGCCGTCCTCGAAGACGTGGCCCAGATGCGCGCCGCAGTGGTTGCAGCGCACCTCGACGCGCACCATCCCGTGCGAGTAGTCGACCTTTTCGTCGATCACCTCGCCGTTGAGCGGCTTGAAGTAGCTGGGCCAGCCGCAGCCCGAGTGGAACTTGGCGCCGGATTCGAACAGCGGCGTGCTGCAGACGACGCATTTGTAGATGCCGTCGTCTTCGGTGTCGGTGTATTCGCCGGTGAAGGCGCGCTCGGTCGCCGCATGCTGCGTGACTTCGTACTGCATCGGCGTGAGCCGGCGGCGCAGCTCGGCGTCGTCCTTCTGGTACGGGAAGGTCTTGTCGTCGGAATCGTGGGACATGTGGGGTTCTCCTGATCGGTCGGTCGATACGCGCGGGTCGGGGCTCAGGACGAGCAGCTCACTTCGAGCGACCCGGCCCAGTCGGGCGGCAACGCCGCGTACGCTTCATGCTCCGGTTGTTCGTCGAACGGGCGGCGCAGGATCTGCGCGAGCCGCTCGACTTCCGAAAAATCCTTTTCCTTCGCGCGCCGGATCGCGACTTCGGCCAGATGGTTGCGCAACACGTATTTCGGGTTCGCGCGGTTCATCGCGGCGGCACGTGCCGCGTCGTCGCGTGTTTCCTCGGACAGCCGCGCACGGTAGAGGTTCGCCCACGCATCGAACGCGTCGCGGTCGATGAACAGGTCGCGCACGGGCGCGTCGCGGCTCGCGTCGTGCTTCGAGATCTGCGCGAGCCGGCGGAACGTCAGCGTGAAATCCGCGTGGCTCGCGTGCATCGTCTCGAGCAGCTGGTTCGCGAGCTCGGCATCGTTCTCGCGTTCGAGCGCCAGGCCGAGCTTCGCGCGCATCGCACGTTCGAGCGCGGGGCCGAAACGTTCCGGAAATTTCGCGAGCACGGCCTGCGCGTCCTCCACCGCACGTTCGGCGCGCGCATCGTCGTCGGCGATGCCGTGCTGCAGGCCGATCAGCGGCAGCAGCGCCTGCGCGAGGCAATAGCAGTTCCAGTGCGCGATGCGCGGCTGCATCCGGTATGCGTAGCGGCCGCTCGTATCCGAGTGGTTGCAGATGTGGTTCGCGTCGAACGCGTCGACGAAGCCGAACGGGCCGTAGTCGATCGTCACGCCGAGGATCGACATGTTGTCGGTGTTCATCACGCCGTGGCAGAAGCCGACGGCCTGCCACTGCGCGACGAGGTCGGCCGTGCGCAGCGTCGCGGCCTCGAGCAGCGCGAGGTACGGATCGTCGGCGCGGCGGCAATCCGGATAGAAGCGGTCGATCACGTGGTCGGCGAGCTGGCGCAGCAGGTCGGGGCGATCGTTCGAGAAGAAGTGCTCGAAGTGGCCGAAGCGCACGAAGCTCTCCGACACGCGCGTGACGACGGCCGACGTCTCGATCTCCTCGCGCACCACCGGCTGGTCGGAACCGATCACCGTCAGGGCGCGCGTGGTCGGGATGCCGAGATGATGCATCGCTTCCGAGCACAGGAATTCGCGGATCGACGAGCGCAGCACCGCGCGGCCGTCACCCATGCGCGAGTAAGGCGTGCGGCCGCTGCCTTTCAGCTGCAGCTCGTAGCGGCGGCCGTCCGTGCCGGTGCGCTCGCCGATCGTCAGCGCGCGGCCGTCGCCGAGCTGACCGGCCCACACGCCGAACTGGTGGCCGGAATACACCGCTGCATACGGCATCGCGTGCGCGGGCCAGTCGCGTGTCGGGTTGCCGGCGAACAGGTCGGCGAAGCCGGGCTGCGCGGCGATCGACGGCGGCAGGTCGAGCAGTTGCGCGACTTCGCCGGAAAAGCCGACGACATACGGCGCGGCCAGCGGCGCGGCCGGCAGCCGCGTATGAAACGCGTCGCCGAGCGTGACGAACGCGCCAGTGGCGGGCTCGCCGAGCGTGGCGGCGAGGTCGGGGAGGGTGTCAGCCGGATCGGCTGCGCTTCGGGAAAACGACATGTTGAGCGCCTCTGGGTAAGCCGATATTGTAAGGCGGCGCCGCGCCGCCCGCATGGTGGCCCGCGCACCGTGCGCCAGGCCCGTCCGGGGCCGCTGACGGGCGCGCCGCAGAGGCACCGATTCGCATCCTCACGGAGAACAAGACGATGGGTAAGCCGTTGCTGGGCCAGATGATGGACATGCCGTTGCTGGTGTCCTCGCTGATTTCTCACGCCGCGCGCCACGCCGGCGATACGGAGATCGTGTCGAAGCGCGTGGAAGGCGACCTGCATCGCTACACGTACCGCGATTGCGAACGACGCGCGAAGCAGCTGGCGCAGGCGCTCACCCGGCTCGGCGTCGAAACCGGCGATCGCGTCGGTACGCTGGCGTGGAACGGCTACCGGCATCTGGAAGCGTATTACGGGATCGGCGGGATGGGCGCCGTGTGCCACACGATCAACCCGCGCCTGTTTCCCGAGCAGATCGCGTACATCGTCAATCACGCGGAAGACCGCTACGTCTTCTTCGACATCAATTTCGCGCCGCTCGTCGAGGCCATCGCGCCGCAATGCCCGCACGTGAAGGGCTGGGTGGCGATGACGGACGCCGCGCACCTGCCGTCCGGCACGACGCCGTTTCTCTGTTACGAAACGCTCGTCGAAGCGGAGGATGGCCGTTACGACTGGCCGCGCCTCGACGAGCAGCAGGCGTCGGGGCTGTGCTACACGTCGGGCACGACCGGCAACCCGAAGGGCGTGCTGTATTCGCACCGCTCGACCGTGCTGCACGCGTACGGCGCAGCGCTGCCCGACGCGATGAACCTGTCCGCGATGGACGCCGTGCTGCCCGTCGTGCCGATGTTCCACGTCAACGCATGGGGGCTGCCGTACGCGGTGCCGCTCACGGGCGGCAAGCTGGTGCTGCCCGGCAAGGATCTCGACGGGAAATCCCTGTACCAGCTGATGGAAGCGGAGCGCGTGACGTTTTCCGCGGGCGTGCCGACCGTGTGGCTCGGCCTGCTCAACTACATGCGCGAGGCCGGCGTGCGTTTCTCGACGCTGAACCGCACGGTGATCGGCGGCTCCGCGTGCCCGCCCGCGATGCTGCGCACCTTCGAGGACGAATACGGCGTGCGCGTGATCCACGCATGGGGGATGACCGAACTGTCGCCGCTCGGCACGCTCGCGAAGCTCAACTGGGCGCAGTCGCAGCGGCCGCTCGACGCGCAGCGCAAGCTGCTCGAGAAGCAGGGGCGCGTGATCTGCGGCGTCGACATGCGCATCGTCGGCGAGGACGGCCACGAACTGCCGTGGGACGGCGTCGCGTTCGGCGAACTGCAGGTGCGCGGCCCATGGGTGATCGAGCACTACTTCCGCGGCGAGTCGTCGCCGCTGTCGGACGGCTGGTTCCCGACCGGCGACGTCGCGACGATCGACCCCGACGGGTTCCTGCAGATCACCGATCGCAGCAAGGACGTGATCAAGTCGGGCGGCGAGTGGATCAGCTCGATCGACATCGAGAACGTCGCGATCGCGCACCCGGGCGTGGCCGAGGCCGCCTGCATCGCCTGTGCGCACCCGAAATGGACCGAGCGCCCGCTGCTCGTCGTGGTGCCGCGCGAAGGGGCGAACCTGAGCCGCGACGCGCTGCTCGCGTTCTACGAAGGCAAGGTCGCGAAATGGTGGATTCCCGACGACGTCGTGTTCGTCGAATCGCTGCCGCACACCGCGACCGGCAAGCTGCAGAAGCTGAAGCTGCGCGAGACGTTCCGCGACTACGTGTTGCCGACGGCGATCTGCGAGCCGTAACGCCGGCCCGGGCCGAAAGCGGCTCGTGAGGCGGTCGCCCGATCCGTCCCCGGATCAGGAGCAAAATTCAAATTGAACGACCGTGCTTTTTCGTTGTATGCTGCCTCCGTTCAACAGGACATGCGGCTGTTCGACCGCGCACAATGAAGCGCAGCCACCCCGGCGCGCGATGCATGGAGGCAGGCAGATGGCAGTGGATTACTCGACTCGCGACGGCGTGGCCGTCCTTACGCTCAACAATCCGCCCGTCAACGGGCTCGGCCTGTCGACCCGTCAGGGCGTCATGGACGCGCTCGATCGCGCCGCGCAGGACCCGTCGGTGACAGCCATCGTGCTGACCGGCGCGGGACGCGCATTCTCGGGCGGCGCCGACATCACCGAATTCAATACGCCGAAGGCGCTGCAGGAGCCGACGCTGCACACCGTGATCCGCGCGGTGGAGGCGAGCGCGAAGCCCGTCGTCGCGGCGCTGCACAGCGTCGTGATGGGCGGCGGCCTCGAGCTTGCGCTCGGCGCGCACTACCGCGTCGCGGCACCGGGCGCGCAGGTCGCGCTGCCCGAAGTGAAGCTCGGCCTGCTGCCGGGCGCGGGCGGCACGCAGCGCCTGCCGCGTGCGGTGGGGCTCGAAACCGCGCTGAACATGATCGTGTCGGGCGCGCCCGTGCCGTCGGAGCAGCTCGCGAAGAGCGGGCTGTTCGACGAAATGGCAGACGGCGACCTGCTCGACGCGGCCGTCGCGTTCGCCGCCAAGGTCGGCGCGCAGAAGGGGCCGCATCCGCGCGTGCGCGATCGCAAGATCGTCCATGAGAACGCCGCCGGCTTCATCCAGTTCGCGCGCAATTCCGCGAAGGCCGCCGCACCGAATTTCCCCGCGCCGCACAAATGTATCGACGCGATCGAGGCCGGCGTGCTGCACGGCTTCGACAAAGGCAGCGTGGCCGAGCGCGAGGGGTTCGTCGCGCTGATGATGACGCCGGAAAGCCGCGCGCTGCGGCATGCGTTCTTCGGCGAGCGTGCCGCGAGCAAGATTCCCGACGTGCCGGCCGATACGCCGCTGCGCGAGATTCGCCGCGTCGGCGTGATCGGCGCGGGCACGATGGGCGGCGGGATCGCGATGAACTTCATCAACGCCGGGTTGCCCGTCACGCTGCTCGAGACGAAACCGGAAGCGCTCGAGCGCGGCGTCGCGACGATCCGCAAGAACTACGACGCGCAGGTGAAGAAGGGCAAGCTCACGCAGGAGAAGCTCGACGCGCGCATGGCGTTGATCACGCCGACGCTGTCCTATGACGACCTGAAGGACGCCGACCTGATCGTCGAGGCCGTGTTCGAGGAGCTCGGCGTGAAGGAGCAGGTGTTCAAGAAGCTCGACGAAGTCGCGAAGGCGGGCGCGATCCTCGCGTCGAACACGTCGACGCTCGACGTCGACAAGATCGCGGCGTTCACGAAGCGTCCGCAGGACGTCGTCGGCATGCACTTCTTCAGTCCGGCGAACGTGATGAAGCTGCTCGAGGTCGTGCGCGGCGCGCAGACCGCGAAGGACGTGCTCGCCACCGTGATGGCCGTCGCGAAGAAGATCCGCAAGACGGCGGTCGTGTCCGGCGTGTGCGACGGCTTCATCGGCAACCGGATGATCGAGCAGTACATCCGCCAGGCGCTGTTCATGCTCGAGGAAGGCGCGCTGCCCGTGCAGGTCGATCGCGCGATCGAGAAATTCGGTTTCGCGATGGGCCCGTTCCGGATGAGCGACCTCGCCGGCAACGACATCGGCTGGGCGATCCGCAAGCGCCGCTACGTCGAGCAGCCCGATCTCCATTACTCGAAGATCGCCGATCGCCTGTGCGAGCAGGGCCGCTTTGGCCAGAAGACGGGCGCCGGCTGGTACGACTACGTGCCGGGCGATCGCAAGGCGAAGCCGTCGTCGCTCGTCGACGAGATGGTCGTCGCGTATTCGAAGGAGCGCGGTGTCGAGCGTCGCAAGATCGGCGACGACGAGATCGTCGAACGGCTCGTGTTCGCGCTCGTCAACGAAGGCGCGAAGATTCTCGAGGAGAAGATCGCGTCGAAGGCGTCCGACATCGACATGGTCTACCTGACCGGCTATGGCTTCCCGCTGTGGCGCGGCGGCCCGATGCTGTACGCGGACGTGGTCGGCCTCTACAACGTCGAGCGCGCGATTCGCCGCTATGCGGCGGCACCGAACGGCGACGCATGGCAGCTCGCGCCGTCGATCGCGGAACTCGCGAAGGCCGGCCGCGGGTTCAACGGCTGACGCGCCGGATCGCGGCGCGACGCACACCCGGAGAAATGCAATGAAACGTACCGACGACGTCCTGCTCGTGATCGACGTGCAATACGACTTCATGCCGGGCGGCGCGCTCGCGGTGCCGGACGGCGACGCGGTCGTGCCGGTGATCAACGCGCTCGCGCAACGCTTCGACCAGGTCGTGCTGACGCAGGACTGGCACCCGCGCGAACACGTGTCGTTCGCGGCGAATCACCCGGGCCGCGAACCGTTCTCCACGCTCGCGCTGCCGTACGGCGAGCAGGTGCTGTGGCCCGTGCACTGCGTGCAGGACACCGACGGCGCGGCGTTGCATCGCGATCTCGACATCCCGCACGCGCGGCTCGTGATCCGCAAGGGCGGCGACGCGCAGGTCGACAGCTATTCCGCGTTTGTCGAAGCCGACCGCACGACGCGTACCGGGCTCGCGGGCTATCTGCGCGAGCTCGGCGCGAAGCGCGTGTGGTGCTGCGGGCTCGCGACCGACTATTGCGTCGCGTGGTCGGCGCTCGATGCGCGCGCGGCCGGCTTCGAAGCCGCGGTGATCAACGATGCGTGCCGCGCGATCGACCTGAACGGGTCGCTCGCCCATGCATGGCAGCAGATGCAGGCAGCGGGCGTCGCGCATGTGACGTCCGCGGGCGCGCGCCCGCAGGCGTAGCGCATTCCCCATCCGATTCAGGACATGAAGCAGGACCGAAGGAGACTCGCATGACCGAAGCCGTAATCGTATCGACCGCCCGTACGCCGCTGGCGAAATCCTGGCGCGGTGCATTCAACATGACGCACGGCGCGACGCTCGGCGGCCACGCGGTCGCGGCCGCTGTCGAGCGCGCGAAGCTCGACCCCGCACGCGTCGAGGACGTGATCATGGGGTGCGCGAACCCCGAAGGCGCGACCGGCGCGAACATCGCGCGGCAGATCGCACTGCGTGCGGGGCTGCCCGTGACGGTGCCGGGGATGACGGTGAACCGTTTCTGCTCGTCCGGGCTGCAGACCATCGCGCTGGCCGCACAGCGGATCATTGCGGGCGAGGGCGACGTGTATGTCGCGGGCGGCGTCGAATCGATCTCGTGCGTGCAGAACGAGATGAACCACCACATGATCCAGGAAGGCTGGCTCGTCCAGCACAAGCCCGAGATCTACTGGAACATGCTGCAGACGGCCGAGAACGTCGCGAAGCGCTACGGCATCTCGAAGGAGCGGCAGGACGAGTACGGCGTGCAGTCGCAACTGCGCGCCGCGGCCGCACAGGAAGCCGGGCGTTTCCGTGACGAGATCGTGCCGATCACCGTGCTCGCGGGCGTGGCCGACAAGGCGACGGGCCGTCTGTTCACGAAGGAAGTGACGGTCTCGGCCGACGAAGGGATCCGCCCCGACACGACGCTCGAAGGCGTATCGAAGATCCGGTCGGCCGTGCCGGGTGGCGTGATCACCGCGGGCAACGCGAGCCAGTTCTCGGACGGTGCGTCGGCCTGCGTCGTGATGAGCGCCGACGCCGCGCAGCGCGACGGGCTGCAGCCGCTCGGCGTGTTCCGCGGGTTCGCGGTGGCCGGTTGCGAGCCGGACGAGATGGGCATCGGCCCCGTGTTCGCGGTGCCGAAGCTGCTGAAGCAGGCAGGGCTGAAGGTCGACGATATCGGCCTGTGGGAACTGAACGAAGCGTTCGCGGTGCAGGTGCTGTACTGCCGCGACACGCTCGGGATTCCTGAGGATCGTCTGAACGTGAACGGCGGCGCGATCGCGGTCGGCCATCCGTACGGCGTATCGGGCGCACGCCTGACCGGCCATGCGCTGATCGAAGGCAAGCGGCGCGGCGTGAAGTACGCGGTCGTCACGATGTGCATCGGCGGCGGGCAGGGCGCGGCCGGCCTGTTTGAAATCCTCTGATCTTTGACACGGAGCGGCCGCGGTTTCGCTTCGGCGAGACAGGCGGCCGCGACGCGAATCGGCGCGACTGATCCGCCATTCGAAACAATCGGGAAGCAACAGGCATGCGCCCGGCAATGCCGTTTCCCCTTACTTGTCAAACAAATTGCCCCACCTATACTTGCTCTGACATTTGCCTTTCGGCACGATGGGCCGGATCGTGCGTCATGCGATCCGTGCCGCGAAGGTTCGAACCAACGCAGCAGACCGACCGGGGACCGAATGAGTACGACCTATGCAGCCGGGGAACCGCCGCGCGTCGTCAGCGCGGCCGCAAGGCTCTACGCGAAATGCCTGCTGGTCGGATTCGCGTTGCTGCCCGCCTATCTGATCGCCTATCTGTGGTTCTTCAGCGACCCGCACGTCGTGTTCGAGAACCACGCGTTCCATGAAATCGCGATCGCCGCCGCCACCCTCGAAGGCGCGTTCGTCACCTACGTGACGTGGGTCTGCTACCGGTCGTCCGGCGAGCCGCTGCTGCGCTGGTTGACGCTGGGCTTTCTCGGCTTCGCGATGATCTATGCGCTGCACGGTGCGTTCACCGGGATGGCGCATCACAACATCTGGCTGTTCCTGCTGTACGGGCCCGCGTCGCGGCTCGTGATGTCGATCCTGCTGCTCACGGGCCTGCTGTCGTATTCGCGTCCGCCGGATCGCCTCGAGAAGCGCACGAGCGTGCGCACGTGGCTGCCGTGGATCGTGTTCTTCGTGATCGTCAACGTGATCGTGGCGTACATCGCGTATTCGCCGGTCGCGGGCGCACCGGGCACGCGGCTGTCTATGGAAGGCGGCGCGCTCGTGTTCTCGCTGTTGAACGTCGCCGTGCTGCTCGCGCGACGGATCCGCTCGCCGCTGATGGTGATCTACGGTGTGTCGATCATGGCGTTCGCGCTGTCGTCGCTCGCGTTCATTCTCGGCAAGCCGTGGAATCACATGTGGTGGCTCGCGCATGCGATTTTTGCCGGCGGCTTCTTCCTGCTCAGCTACGGTGTCGTGCAGGCGCTACAGACGACGCGCTCGTTCTCGGCGATCTACAGCCAGGAAGACCTGATGAGCCGGCTGTCGGAATCGATGGCGCGCACCGAGAGCGCACTGCAGGAGCTGCGGCGCACGAACCAGAAGCTCGAATACATGGCCGCGACCGATCCGATGACGGGCGCGTCGAACCGCCGGCAGTTCATCGCACAGGTCGAGCGCGAGATGGTGCGGGCCGAGCGCGATGGCACGCCGTTCTGCCTGCTCGCGCTCGATCTCGACAATTTCAAGAACATCAACGATGCGTACGGGCATCAGATCGGCGACGAGGTGCTGCGCGGCGTCGTGCGCCAGTGCCTCGATGCGATCCGGCCCGCGGGCGGCCTGGCACGGGTCGGCGGCGAGGAGTTCATGGCGCTGCTGCCGGACATGCCGCTCGAAGGCGCGCGGATGACGGCCGAACGCGTACGCTCGTCGATCGCGAGTTCGCCGTTCGGGCTCGATTTCAAGCGCGTGCAGGTGACGGTCAGTGTCGGCGTCGCGCAATACGGGGCCGACGGCAGCACGGTCGATGCGTTGCTGCGCGCGGTCGACGAACGGTTGTACCAGGCGAAGCGGGAAGGGCGGAACCGGGTCGTGGCGCGGTGATACGGGTTCGCGCGGCACACGGGCGCTGGTGAACGGACGCGCAACATTCGGCCGCGCGGGCGTACAGCGGCTGTGTCCAGCGCCTCGATCTCCGACGAAGCCCCGGAGGCGGTCACGCCCCCGGGGCTTTTGCGTGTCAGGGCAGCACGCGACCGGCGACGCGCTACCGCGCTGCCAGCGCCGCCGCGCGCTGCGTCGGCTGCGCATCCTGCATCCGCTGCGACGCCTGCCACCAGTACTTGCCCGCGCGCTGCTGCGGGTCGCGGATCGCGAGATACGTCGTACTCCAGAGCTGTGCCGCGTTCGCTTCGGTGGCGTCCGCGCTGCGCGTGCCGAATGCATCGGTCTGGTACTTGCCGTTCACGTACGACCACGTCCACATCTCCGACGTGCGCATGTCGCGCCCGTTCGAGATCACCTGCCAGATCGTCTGTCGCGCCTGAGTGAGCAGCGAGCGTGTCGCGGCCGACAGGTCCTGGCGCGCGAGCTGGCGGTCGAGCCCGGCGACCCACATCGCCTGCTGCCACGACCAGATCACCGTGCCGTGATACGCGGAACTGGTGAACTTCGGCCACAGCGCCTGGCTTGCATACGCAGGATTCGCGATCAGCATCCCGGCATCGGTCACGAGCCCGGTCGGGAACGGCCGCGTGACGTCGGTGACGATCCGCTGAAGCTCGTCGTCCGGCGGCGTGCCGAACAGCAGTGCGAAGCCGCCGTCCGAATTCATCACCGGAATCGGGTTGCCCTGCTGATCGAGCGACAGCGCGTAGAACGCCAGCGGCGTGCCCGGTGCGGCGCCGGCCGGCACGCCCGCGGACGGCGCATAGGCCGACACGTCGGTGGCTGCCTGTGCGGCCGGCACGCTGACCTGGAACAGCGGCGGCGCCTGCGTTTCCCACGTGGCCGCCTGGTTCGCCGTGTTGGCGAGCGTCGCGCGCTGCCCGGCATCCAGATACGGATCGAGCAGGCCGTGTGTGAGGAACGCGTTCGCGGCACGCAACGCGGCCGGCACGAGCACCGCGTTGACGTCATACGGATAGACGCCGCCGCCGAGCCCGTCGGTGCTGTCGCGCCAGTTGCCGACGATTTCGCCGGGTCGCAGGTGGATCAGGTTCGCGACGGTCGGCTGCTGCGCGAACGGCTGCGCGGTCGTCGCGACGTGCAGCAGGTTGACGACCAGACGGCTGCCCAGGGTCTGCCCGTCACTGCCGCGCTGCGCGAGATAGGCGGCCGCGCGGGCCTGGCCGCGCGTATCGTCGATCAGCCACGCGGCCGCGATCGGCGCGAGCAGGTAGTCGCTGTCGATCATCTTGTAGTCGTAGGTCGGCGTCGGATCGTTCGGCCGCCCGTTCTTCTGGTTGTCGATGAGGGCGAATTCCCCGATCCCTTCCTCGTGCGCGACCTTGCCGTCGGTCGACAGCCGGCTCAGCACCGACGACAGGCCGGCCTCGATCGCCGCGGGTTCGAGCACGGGCATCAGCATGCGTACCGAGATCAGCGTGTCGCGGCCGAAGTAGGTGTCGTACTGCCACGAGCCGGCCAGCAGCTTGTCGTGGAAGCTCAGGAATTCGAGCACGTTCTGGCTCACCGGGTCGGGGTTCACCGAGGGCGCGAGCAGGTCGGCGTGCGTGATCGGCGACAACGGCGTCTCGCCCGACAGCGCATCGACATGCAGCCGCAGCGTGTGCGAGCCCGCTGGCGCGCTCAGGACGAGCTTGCCGCCCGCTGCCGGCGCGATGCTGCCGCCGTCGCGCAGCGTGATGCGCAGTGAATAACCGGGCGCGCCGTCGATCCGGTCGCGTTGCCATTGCGCGGCGCTGCCCTGAACCGTCGGCGCGGTGAGGATCTGCTGCGGAATCGTGGCGCCGCCGTTGAAGTCGCGCAGGAAGCGCACGTTGCTGAGCACGCCCTGGCGGATCGTCAGCGTGTTGGTGTCCACCGAGACGTCGGCGCCGATGCCGTACAGCGGACGGCCATGCGTGTCGGGTGCCGATAGCGCGGACGGCGGCGTGTCGAGGCTCCAGTTCACCGGCTGCGCGGTATCGTCGAACCACAGCCCGGTGCCGCTGTTGCCGGCGGGGAAGACCACGAGCAGGCGCGGCTTCGTCGACGAGCGCACGAGCAGGTGTGCGGCGACGTTGTCCTGCCGGTAGAACGCGTTGATCTGGCCGCCGGTGTCCATGCGGAACGACAGTGCGGCGTGGTTCGACGGCGGGTTGCTCGATTTGACGTCGTCGTCATTGCAGGCCGCGAGCAGGCCGGCGCAGATGAATCCGAGACACAGCGACTTCGCAAGGCGATGCATGTTGATGTCCCTCCTGATGATTGGCGATTTTTATGAGAATTATCGAATGAGCGGGTGCTCGATCTGCTTCATCCGGTATTGCTGAATTCCTGGGAAATTCAGAATTAATCCAGACGTACTTCGGGGGCGAATTGAACGCGAAATAACCGGTTGGCGGTTAATGCCGGAATTGAAAACAAAAGGAGGCGCTGCCCCGGCCAGGCATGAAAGACTTCTTTGCTGACGTTCCGGCGCTGTGCCGACATGGGTGTGCGCGAAGTGAAAAACGAAACGTAAGCTGTCGTAGGGGATTCTAAAGTTCGGATAAATTCGAAGTCAATAATGATTTTATGGTTTTCGAATAATGCTCCGGAATGAGGTCGCAATTATTGCTTGTTAGGCCGGTAAAATGTGCGAATTCATGGGGAAATAGAGAGGCGTTGATTGTCGAATTGAGTGAAAATCGATTGGCAATCGATGTCGGTATGGGTGATTGATTCCGAACCGGGATTGAATCGTGGCGGTTTGCCTGTCGCCGTGTCTCGGGTGGTGCAAACGAAGCCGTGGAATGTGGTGGATTCGGCAATACGGAGCGGTGAGCAATCGGCGTTCCTGGGACCGGGCTGGCGCGTGACTCCGTGAACTGGACTCCATGCGATCGCGCCAGCGGTGTCGGCAAGTTTGGTAGGCTTGGGAACCGCTTCCGTTTACCGAATTGCCGCACTCGGTCATTGATGCGATTCGACATCCGTCTTTTGCGGGACCGACGCTCTTGCGACAGAGCGCCTTTTCATCGATGGCCGACGGTGGTTGACCTCGCCTTCACCCCGGAGAATGCACCGTGCTGCACGTGTCCGACGATTCAGTGGTCGTATTGGTTGATTTTCAGACGCGGCTGATGCCGGTGATTCACGAAGGGTCATCCGTCGTCACGCAGGCTGTCCGACTTGCCCGTATTGCGCAGATACTCGGGGTGCCGGTGACGGGTACCGAGCAGAGCCCCGTCCAGTTGGGCCGGAACCTACCGGAGATCAAGGACCTGTGCTCCAGCACCGTCGTCAAGGATCATTTCGACGCATGCGCGGAGGGCCTGGTCGAGGCATTGCCGGCCGGGCGCAACAGCGTCATCGTCGCCGGTTGCGAGGCGCACGTGTGCGTGTTGCAAACGGCGCTCGGGCTGTTGCGCAGCGGCCGCAAAGTCACGGTGGTCAGCGATGCCGTGGGGTCGCGCAGGACGATCGACCGGGACGCGGGGATCGCCCGGCTCGGGGCGGCGGGAGTGCAAATCGCGACGGTCGAGATGATCGGGTTCGAATGGCTGGGCTCCAGCCGGCATCCGCGTTTTCGCGATGTGCTGCGCCTGATCAAGTGAGTCGCGGCGCGCGTGCGCTGACGGAAACAGCGTTTCGGGAGCCGGATCCGTGTACCTTGGAATGTCGGCGCATCGGCGCCGTCAGGCTTGGCCGGTCGGCTGCCGGCGGTCGTGGGCGGAATCCTCGCGTCGGCGGGCGACACGGAGAAGAATCGTGCGCGAGCGCCTGGTCGCGACCCTCCGACCGCGCGACGACCGTTCTCGTCGAACTGTCGCGCCGGCTCGAAACCTCGCCGTCGTTGGTGGCGAGGTTTCTCGGCCGCCGACGGAGCTCAGGCCGCTGCCGCCTGATGCGCCGAGTCACGCTGCTCGCCGCCCAGGATGTCGATGAGACTGGCCAGCATTCGCTCCAATTCACCGGTCATCAGCGCGACATCCGAGTCGAAGCGTTCATCGTCGTTCTGCGCGGTCGGATCCGCCGCTTCCTTGATCACGTCGAGCGGCGTCACGCGCTTGATCGTCAGCGACGGCGTCAGCACGAAGGAGATCCGGTTGTCCCAGGTCATCGCCAGGCGCATGCATTGTTTGCCGGCCTCGATGTGCCGGCGCATGTCGTTCGCTTCCAGCGCGTGGCCGACGTATCGCACCGTGGCGCCGCCTTCGCCGCTCGAGCGCAATTCGGCGTCCTGATCCACGGTGAATCCGCCCGGCGCCTCGCCGGACAACAGCCAATCCGTCATCGCGGCGACCGGCGAACGCACCACCTGAACACCGGCGAGCGGCAACTGATCGATCGATTTGACAAGCAGGCCGCGAACGTCGTCGGCAACAGCCTGTGAAGCCGCATCGATGACGAGCCAGCCGTTCACCGTATCGATCCACACGCGGGTATCGCGCTGAATGGTGAACGCGCGCGGGAGCAGTTCGTCGGTCACCTGCTCCTTGAGTTCGCGCATCTGCTTTCGCCCGACCTTGAAGCCCTGCTGCTCCTCGATTTCAAGCGCGCGTGCCTTGGTCACCTGAGTGACGACCGACGCCGGAAGCAGCTTCTTCTCCGCACGAAACGTCAGCAACATCTGCCGGTTGATCGAATACACGAGTGCGCCGTCGTCACGCGGCGACGCCCATCCGTGGCTCTGCATCTCGACGCTGGTGCCCGGCTGAAACGCGTGGGGCGCCAGCCATTTTTCCATCTGATCGGGGGTAACGGCCCAAGGTGCCGGAAGACGATGAAGCTGAAGGTTCTTGAACCACATAGGAGTACGGGCAAAGCGCACCATTCTATATGACGGTGATGCTTCGGGTGCGGATTCGGTTGCTCGAGGTGACGGTCCGATCGTTGATCGAGGTCGTGTTGAGTAGGGGGGCATCGCTCGCCAAATTCGCCACGGAACGGGAGCCGCGCCCTGCTCGAAAAGCTGCTTTGCCTTTGCCGATAGCAACGCGATTCTCCGTCCCGGCAATGCTGTACTTGTACCGGCAGAGCCTGGCGCCGGACAGTTGCACCAGCAGATCCAGCCCATCGAAGTCGGCAAGTTTGGTAGGCTTGTCGTCTGCCTTCGCTGGTCGGAACTTGATGGCATCAAGTGACACGGTGAAAAAGCGGGAATCGCCTTCGGGTGATCGAAACGATACCCGCTTTGTCACCCGCATCTCGCTCGGCCGGATGCCACTTCCGGCGAACGCAAGCGAACGGTGAAAGGGCGTAAGATGCCCGATTGGCAAGGGTGACAGGCAAGTCGCCGAACCGGAACGAACAGGAGCAACCGAAGTGATCCGTCATATCGTCATGTGGAAGTTGAAAGAATCGGCCGAAGGCGCGACGCGCGCACAGAACGCGCTGAAGCTGAAGGAAAAGCTCGAAGGCTGTCGCGATCTCGTGCCGGGCACGCTGCAGATCGACGTCGGCGTGGCGACGCCGGGCCTCGATGCAACCGCCGACATCGTGCTGGTATCCGATTTCGCGGACAAGGCCGCACTCGATGCCTACCAGATGCATCCGGTTCACCAGGAAGTGAAGAAATTCGTCGTCGCGGTGGCCGAATCGCGCGAGTGCGTCGACTACATCGTCGACAGCCCACGATGAGCGACGCGGCAACCCCGACGGACGGCCCGTCGATCGAAAGCCCGTTCGTCGACATGCTCGGCGTGCAGCTCGTGTCCGCGAAAGACGGCGCAAGCGAGATTGTGCTGCCGCTCGAAGAGCGGCACATGAACACGTGGAGCATCGCGCACGGCGGCGTGACGATGACGCTCGCGGACATCGCGCTCGCGATGGCCGCACGCAGCCTGACCGACGACGGTATCGGCGTCGTCACGGTCGAGATGAAGGTGAACTTCATGCAGCCGGGGCGCGGTGAGCTGCGCGCTTACGGGCGCGTGATGCATCGCTCGACGACGATGGCCTACTGCGAAGGCGAAGTGCGCGACAGCGACGGCAATTTCGTCGCGAAGGCGCTCGGCACGTTCAAGTACATGCGGCGGCTCGCGGTGGGCCGCGACATCAAGCGGCAACGTTCGCGCACGGCGCCGGACGCCCAGCCCGGCCCGAGCGACGCATAAGCGCCCGGACGCACGGCGGCCCTGCCTCTTCACCGGCAGGGCCGTTTTGTTTGGCGACATGCATTGCCCACCGCCCACCGTGGCATGTCGCAACGCACGGCGCATCACGCCCGCCGGACGCGTGCATGGCATCATGCACGCTTGTCCGTTCACGGTGCCCCGCAGGCGCCGTCCTCACCGATGCCGCTGAATCCGAAGATCGCCCAAGTGCTCGACATGATCGAGCGCGCGAAACGTCCGTCCTATCACCATCAGACGCCGCAGCAGGCGCGCGCCGCGTACGAGAAGAGCGCGCCGATCCTCGACGTCGCACCGGCGCCGATGCATTCGGTCGAGGCGTGCGTCGTGCCGACGCGCGATGGCCGCACGATCGGTGCGAGGCTGTACCTGCCGGTCGCGCCGAGCCTCGCGGAGCCGCTGCCCGCGCTCGTCTACTACCACGGCGGCGGCTTCACGGTCGGCAGCGTCGATACGCACGACGCGCTGTGCCGGATGTTCGCGCACGACGCGCAATGTGCGGTGCTGTCGGTCGGCTACCGGCTCGCGCCCGAACACAGGTTTCCGACGGCGGTGAACGACGCCGCCGACGCGTTGCAATGGCTGCATCGCGAAGCGGCCACGTTCGGCATCGATGCCGAACAGTTGGCTGTCGGCGGCGACAGCGCGGGCGGCACGCTCGCGACCGTCTGCGCGGTGCTCGCACGCGACGCGGGCATGCGCCTTGCGCTGCAAATGCTGATCTACCCGGGCGTGACGGGCTTCCAGGACACCGAATCGCACGCACGGTTCGCGAACGGCTACCTGCTGACACAGGACACGATCCAGTGGTTCTTCACGCAATACGTGCGGGATCCGGCGGACCGCGACGACTGGCGTTTCGCACCGCTCGACGGCACGCGCGATGCGCCGTCGTTCGCGGGCGTCGCACCGGCATGGATCGCGACGGCCGAATACGATCCGCTGAGCGACGAAGGCGCCGCGTATGCGGAGAAGTTGCGCGCGGCGGGAAACGCGGTCACGCTGGTCTGCTATCCGGGGATGATCCACGAATTCTTCAAGATGGGCGGCTACGTGCCCGAAGTGCGGGCCGCGCATGCCGACGCGGTCGCGGCGTTGAAGGCCGCATTCGACGACGTTTGACGGTGGTTGTTTGGCGGCGTACGCGCCACATGGGAGCTGCGATGACGAACGGCGTGGTGGAAACGGGCGACTGGACGGTACTCGGCGGCGACGCCGCGCGGATCCGCGACGCGGTGTTCGTGCGCGAGCAGCAGATACCGCCGGAATGGGAACTCGACGACGACGATCCGCTGTCGCTCCATGCGGTGGCGTACCGCGTCGATGCGGCGACCGGCGCGCGCCGCGCGGTCGCGACGGGGCGGCTGCTGCCGTCCGGCACGATCGGTCGCGTCGCGGTGCTGGCCGATGCGCGCGGGCAGGGCGTCGGGTCAGCCGTGCTGAACGCGCTGCTGGAGGCGGCGCGGCGCCGCGGCGAAATCGTCGTGCGGCTCTACGCGCAGGATTCGGCCGTGTCGTTCTACCTGCGGCACGGCTTCGCGGCGGTCGGTGAACCGTTCGTCGAAGCCGGTGTGCCGCACGTCGAGATGGCGCGCGCGCCGTAGCGCGGCACCTGCTCGCGGGCTCAGCGCGGCGGCGTCGCGTCGACGTCGAACGTGAGCGCGCGCTCGAACGTGCCCGGGCGAACGGTGCGGTGCGAGCCGTCGTCGTCGCAGCGTTCCTTGATCTCGACCGTCAGCCGCACACCTTCCTTCATCGTGACGCGCAGCGCGGTCGTGCCGCGCGTACCGTATTCGGGTGTCTCGATGAACGCAGCCGACAGCGCGCGCTCGCGCTCGATCGGAATGCCGGTGTGCGGCAGGGCGTCGTCGTCCGCGACATGCGGGTCGCGCATCAACGCGATCAGTTCGTCGAGCGACGGGGTGGGATTGTCGGTGAGTAGCGTGCCGAGCTCCGCGCGCTTGCGCACCACTTTCGGCCAGGGCGTATCGAGCCGCGCATTCGACAGCGCGTGCACGCCGGGCGCGATCGCGACGGGCGCGGCGACAGCACTCTCACCTTCGGGCGCGCGATTGCAGAACCATGCGAGCTCACGCCGACGCCAGTCGCCGACGAGCAGGTTGAAGCCGTTGTAGACGGCCGCATGCTCCGCGAGCCGCCCGAGATAGTCGAGCGGCGCGACGGACGGGCCGCCGAGGAAGTCGGACACGAGCTTGCCGCGGGTCGGTGCGCCCGCGCGGATGTCGAACGGCGCGCGGTAGTTCGTCAGCGCGGCGAAACGGCCGTCGCGCGACACGCCGAGCCACGTGCCGCCCGCTTCGAGATCGCGGCCGGCCAGCACGCCCGGTACATCTTCCCACCACGAGAGCGGCGCGCTGGTTCGACGAAAGAACTCGTCGCGGTTGGCGGTGAGGGTAAAGACGGGACCGGCGGCGACATCGGGCTGCCAGTCGAAGGCAATCAGACACATCGGGCGAATCTCTCGCAGGAAACATCGGGCGCCGGCTGCGACTCGCGAGCCGGCGCGCGAACGGGTTGTCAGTGCATCACGCTTCCGTCGGCCACGCGTACGGCAGCGTATCGAACGCGAGCGCCGGGCCGTCGGCCGAACCGAGGTGTACCGTGCCGCTGTCGAGCGCGGCGAGCTTGATCTCGACGAGCGCGTCGACACCGCCCGCGGGCGCGGCCGCCGCGTTGACGATCATCCCGCAGGGCTGGCCGGGATCGTCGCTGTGGAACAGCTCGACGCCGGCATGCACGGTAGCGGTCTCGCCGGCGACGTGCGCGAGCGCCGTGCGGCGCTTGATCGTGCCGCGGTACTGGCTGCGCGCGACGATTTCCTGGCCCGGGTAGCACCCTTTGCGAAAGTTGACGGCGCCGATCACGTCGAAATTGACCATCTGCGGCACGAACTGTTCGACGGCAGGCTGCGTGATGCGCGGTTCGCCCGCGCGGATGTCGAGCCAGTCCCACACGGCCGGCGACACGACCGGCAGCGACCCGCCGAGCGCGGCGATGCGCGCGTCGACTTCGGCGCGCGGGCCGATCCACAGATAACGCTTGCGGCCGGCTGCGTCGGGTACGCGGATCAGCGTGCCGGCGGGGCCGTCGACCTTCACGTGCACGCCGTCCGGCAGCGCGTCGAAGATGCCCGACAGCGCGTCGCGCACGTCGCCCGCGAAACCGACCACCGCGAGCGTGTCGCTCGCATCCGTCAGCTTCGCCTTGGCGCGCAGCACGAACATCGACAGCCGCTTCTGCACGGCGGCCTGCACGTCCTTCGACACCAGCAGGCGCACGCCGTGGCCGGCGCGCCACGCGAGGAACGAGCCGAGGAGGCGCCCCTTCGGCGAGCAGTAGCCGGACAGCCGCGCGCTCGCGGCGTCGAGATGTTCGATGTCGTTGGTGAGCTGGCTGTGCAGGAACGTCGCGGCATCATCGCCGGCCACGTCGATCACGCCGAACTGCGGCAACGGCATGCAGGCGCCCGGCGCATCGAAATCGGCGGCGGACGGGCGGGGGAAAACGGGGAGCGAGGCGGGTGCGGCCTGGACTGCCGGTGAAGCGAACGGTGTGCTCATGGAATGAGGGAACAGTCAACCCTGACTTTGACGGAGGCGAGCAAGTATTATATGGGTCTTACCTGAGTCACGTTTCCATGTCCCTACTGAAGAAATGCGCCGCGACGATCGTGGCGCTGGCCGTCGTCGTGGCCGCTGCCGGCGCGGGCGGCGGATATTACTGGGCAACCCGGCCGCTGCTGCTGGGTTCGGCATCGCTCGACGTCACGATCAAGCCGCGCAGCAGCGTGAAGAGCGTCGCGCTGCAGTTGAAGCGTGGCGGCGTGCCGGTCGAGCCGCTCGGCTTCGTCGCGATGACGCGCGTGCTCGGGCTGTCGAGCCGGCTCAAGTCCGGCAACTACGAATTCAAGACCGGCATCACGCCTTACGAGGTGCTGCAGAAGATCGCGCGCGGCGACGTGAACGAGTATGTCGCGACGGTCATCGAAGGCTGGACCTTCAAGCGGATGCGCGCGGAACTCGACGCGAACCCCGATCTTGCGCACGCGACGGCCAGCATGAGCGACGCCGAGCTGCTGCGCGCGATCGGCGCGCCGGACAGCGCGGTGCAGCGCGGCAGCGGCGAGGGGCTGTTCTTCCCCGACACCTACCTGTTCGACAAGGGCACGAGCGACCTGAACATCTACCGGCGCGCGTACCATCTGATGCAGACGCGTCTCGACGAGGCCTGGGCCGCGCGCGTGCCGGGCCTGCCGTACAAGACGCCTTACGAAGCGCTGACGATCGCGTCGATCGTCGAAAAGGAAACGGGCCATGCGGCCGACCGCGCGTTCGTCGCGGCCGTGTTCGCGAACCGGCTGCGCATCGGCATGCCGCTGCAGACCGATCCGTCGGTGATCTACGGGCTCGGCGATGCGTACGACGGCCGCCTGCGCAAGCGCGACCTGCAGGCCGACACTCCTTACAATACCTACACCCGACGCGGGCTGCCGCCGACGCCGATCGCGTTGCCGGGCGTGGCCGCGCTGCAGGCGGCGATCAATCCGGCACCGACGAGCGCGCTCTATTTCGTCGCGAAAGGCGATGGCACGAGCGTGTTCTCGGACACGCTCGGCGACCACAACAAGGCCGTGGACAAGTACATACGAGGTCAATAATGGCGAGCGGTAAATTCATCACGTTCGAAGGCATCGACGGGGCGGGGAAGACCACCCACCTGCAATGGTTCTGCGAACGCCTCCAGGGCAAGCTGGCCGCGGCCGGCCGGCAAGTCGTCGTCACCCGCGAGCCGGGCGGCACGCAGCTCGGCGAGAAACTGCGCGAGATCCTGCTGAACCAGCCGATGGATCTCGAGACGGAGGCGCTGCTGATGTTCGCCGCGCGCCGCGAGCATCTCGCGCTCGTGATCGAGCCGGCGCTCGCGCGCGGCGACTGGGTCGTATCCGACCGCTTCACCGATGCGACGTTCGCGTACCAGGGCGGCGGCCGCGGGCTGCCGCGCGACAAGCTCGAGACGCTCGAGCGCTGGGTGCAGGGCGGGTTCCAGCCCGACCTGACGGTGCTGTTCGACGTCGCGCCGCAAGTCGCGAGCGAGCGCCGCGGCGCCGCGCGCATGCCCGACAAGTTCGAGAGCGAATCCGACGCGTTCTTCTCGCGCACGCGCAGCGAGTATCTGCGGCGCGCGGAAGAGGCGCCGCACCGCTTCGCGATCGTCGATGCGACGCAGACGATTCCCGAGATCCGCCAGCAGCTCGAACGCGTGCTCGCCGCGCTGTAATTCGCAAGGAACGCACCCCATGATCTATCCGTGGCAAACCGACGACTGGAACCGCCTGCAGCAATTGCGCGCGCAATGGCCGCACGCGCTGCTGCTGCATGGCCAGGCCGGGATCGGCAAGCTGCAGTTCGCGCAGCATCTCGCGCAGGGCTTCCTGTGCGAATCGCCGCAGCCGAACGGCGAGCCGTGCGGCGCCTGCGCGGCCTGCACGTGGTTCTCGCAGGGCAACCATCCGGACTACCGGATCGTGCTGCCCGAGGCGCTGGCGGGCGAGGCGCCGGGCGCCGCCGACGACGCGAAGGCGGCCGACGCGGACGAAGGCGGCAAGAAGACGCGGGCGCCGAGCAAGGAAATCAAGATCGAGCAGGTGCGCGCGCTGCTCGACTTCTGCGGGGTCGGTTCGCACCGTGGCGGCGCACGCGTCGTCGTGCTGTATCCGGCCGAGGCGCTCAACGTCGCCGCGTCGAACGCGCTGCTGAAAACGCTCGAGGAACCGCCGTCCGGCGTCGTGTTCCTGCTCGTGTCGGCGCGCATCGACCGCCTGCTGCCGACCATCATCAGCCGCTGCCGGCAGTGGCCGATGACCGTGCCGGCGCCCGACGCGGCCGCGGCCTGGCTCGCCGCGCAGGGCGTCGAGCATGCGCCGGCGCTGCTCGCCGAGGCCGGCGGTGCGCCGCTCGCCGCGCTGGCGCTCGCGAGCGACGAGAACCGCCCGCTGCGCGACTACACGCTCGGGCAGCTCGCGGCCGGGGCGGCCTGCGACCCGTTCGCGTGCGGCGAGACGCTGCAGAAGCTGCCGGTGCCGCTGGTGCTCGGCTGGCTGCAGCGCTGGCTGTACGATCTGCTCGCGCAGCGGATGGCGGGCGCGCCGCGCTACTTCCCGATGCACGCGGCGGCGCTCGCGCGCTGCGCGGAAGCGGTCGATGCGAACGCGTTCGCCCGCTTCATGAAGGCCGTGACGCGGCAGCGGACGGTCGAGAACCATCCGCTCAACGCGCGGCTCGTATTCGAGGAATTGTTTCTCGGATATCGGGAAATGTTCGCGTGATCCGGCATTGCTTCTCGCGGGTTGCGAAACGATGACCGGCCCACGCCGCGACGCGACCGTGGCCGTCCGGCCCGCGAACGCCGCCCGTTGCCGCATGCCGGTGCGCGCATGAGCGCCCGCCTTACGTATTAGGAAACACGATGTTCGTCGACTCTCACTGCCATATCAATTTCAAGGGCCTGGCCGACCGCCTGCCGGCCGTTCTCGAGAACATGCGCGAGCACGACGTCACGCACGCGCTGTGCGTGTCGGTCGACTTCGAGACGCTGCCGGAGGTCCTGGCGATCGCGGACGCGCACGACAACGTCTATGCGTCGGTCGGCGTGCATCCCGATCACGAGGACATGCACGAGCCGACGCTCGCGGAGCTCGTCGAGCTGGCGGCGCACCCGAAGGTCGTCGCGATCGGCGAAACGGGCCTCGACTACTACCGTCTCGAAGGCCGCTCGATCGACGACATGGAATGGCAGCGCGAACGTTTTCGCACGCATATCCGCGCGGCGACCGCGACGATGAAGCCGCTGATCATCCACACGCGCTCGTCGTCGGAAGACACGCTGCGGATCATGGCCGAGGAGCGCGCGGACGTGCCGGGCGGCGTGATGCACTGCTTCACCGAGCCGTGGCCGGTGGCCGAGCAGGCGCTTGCGCAGAACTTCCATATCTCGCTGTCGGGCATCGTCACGTTCAAGAACGCGACCGACGTGCAGGACGTCGCGCGGCGCGTGCCGCTCGACCGGCTGCTGATCGAGACCGACTCGCCGTACCTCGCGCCGGTGCCGTATCGCGGCAAGCCGAATGAACCTGCGTACGTCAGCCATGTCGGACGCTTTATCGCATCCGAGCGCGGGATCGCCGTCGAGGCGCTCGCCGATGCGACGACGCAGAACTTTTTCCGGCTGTTCAAGATCGCCCGCTAACGACGGGCGCGCAGCCGACAACCCAGGGAAGGAGCCCACAACAATGACGAAGCCGACCAACCATCTGCCGAAACGCGCACTCGTTGCCGCCGCGCTCGTCGCGAGCGGCCTGTTCGCGGCAGCCGGCGCGCATGCCGAATCGCTCGATGCGATCGTCAAGGCCGTCAAGTTCGACGACATCGCCGACATCGGCAAGCAGCTCAAGAGCGGCAAGCTCGACCCGAACACGATCGCGCCGAACGGCGACCCGCTGATCGTGATCGCCGCGCGCGAGAAGTCCGACAAGGTCGCGGCGGCGCTCGCCACGACGCCGAACGTCGACCTCGAGAAGGAAGACAAGGCCGGCGAAACCGCGCTGATGCTCGCGTCGCTGAACGGCGACGTCGGCCTCGCGAAGCTGCTGATCGACAAGGGCGCAGAAGTCAGCAAGAAGGGCTGGGCGCCGCTGCACTACGCGGCGACCAACGGCCAGGATGAAGTGGTGAAGCTGCTGCTCGACCACGACGCGTACATCGATACCGCATCGCCGAACGGGACGACGCCGCTGATGATGGCCGCACGCGGCAACCATCCGTCGACGGTCACGCTGCTGCTCGACCAGGGCGCCGATCCGCAGGTGAAGAACCAGCTCGGCATCACCGCACTCGAATTCGCGAAGCACTACAACGCGCCGGACGCGATCGAGATCCTGAGCAAGCGGACGACCCGCATCGGGGCATCGACGCCGGCAGAGGCGCAAAAGAGTGCAAAATGACGGTTTTCGGTGCGGCAGACGGTGCCCGCCCGGCCGGATTCCGGCCGGAGCAGGGCGTCCCGGCGCCGCGCCGGCCAAGGTAGCAGGCGGTCTCGGGCCGCATTGACATAAGGAACCCCATGTTGCGCGCAATGTTTTGTGCCGCGGTGTTTGCCGTGCCGTTGTCGGCAGCGGCGTTCACGGGCGCTGATCTCGACCGGCTGTGCGCGAAGACGGACGTCAAGTCGCGGGCGTCGTGCGCGGCCTACATCGAAGGCGCCGCCGACGGCGTCTACAACACCATCGATGCGATCGGCGGCACGACGGGGCCGCGGGTCGGCCAGTATTTCTGCCTGCCGCCCGACATCCGGGCGCAGCAGATGACCGACGCGGTGCGCAAGTACATCGCGGAAAATCCGAAGCTGGCCGACTACAACGCGAGCACCGCGGTGTCGCTCGGTCTCGGCAAGGCGTTTCCCTGCAGGAGCGGCAGCTGACCTGACGCCGTGTCCGGGCCCGCGCGCGGCCCGGGCGTCGCCGACGCATCCAGGACGAGGCGTGCGCGCCTCATTACCCAAGGGCGCCGATGATTTCAATCGAGGAACTGCAGCGCATCACCGATGCGCCGCTGCATTCATGGCTCGGCACGCTGGCCGTGTCCGTCATCGTCTTGCTGGTCGTCACGGTCGTGCACCGTCTCGGCGCACGCATCGTCAAGCGCATCGCGCAGCCGTATCCGTTGATGAGCGCGATCCTGCGCTACATCGACAGGCCGTCGCTCGTCGTACTCGCGCTGCTGGCGCTCGAATTCCTGTGGGTCCAGGCCGACGACGGCATGTCGTTCGTGCGCGGCATGCGCACGGCGGCGGCGGTCGGCTCCATCGTTTCGCTCACGTGGCTGCTGGTGCGGCTTGCGGCCGGCGTCGGCGACGCCATCATCCAGGCCCATCCGATCGATACGGCCGACAACCTGCAGGCCCGGCGCATCCATACGCAGGCCAAGGTACTCGTGCGGACCGTGATGGTGCTGATCGTGATCATCGGCACCGGCGCCGCGCTGATGACGTTCCCGAACGTGCGCCAGGTCGGCGCGAGCCTGCTGGCGTCGGCCGGCGTCGCGGGCCTGGTCGCCGGTATTGCCGCGCGGCCGGTGCTCGGCAACCTGATCGCGGGGCTGCAGATTGCGCTCACGCAGCCGATCCGGCTCGACGACGTGGTCGTGATCCAGGGCGAGTGGGGCCGCATCGAGGAAATCACCGGGTCGTTCGTGTCGGTGCGGTTGTGGGACCAGCGGCGCCTCGTCGTGCCGCTGCAGTGGATCATCGAGAATCCGTTCACGAACTGGACGCGCAGCAGCTCGGAAATCATCGGCACGGTCTATCTGTCGGTCGATTACCGCACGCCGCTCGCGCCGCTGCGCGAGGAGCTCGCGCGGCTCGTCCACGCGGCACCGGAGTGGGACGGCCGCGTGCAGGTGCTGCAGGTGACCGACGCGACGGAGCGCACGATGCAGTTGCGCGCGCTCGTCAGCGCGGCCGATTCATCGTCGTGCTGGGATCTGCGCTGCCGCGTGCGCGAAGGGTTGATCGCCTACCTGCAGGACCGCTATCCGCAATGCCTGCCGCGCAGCCGGATGGAACTGTATCCGCACGATGCCGCGCCGGATGCGCCGAATCCCGAACGGCCGCACGCGCGCTCGCCTGCCGCCAGTACGGCGGCCAATACCGCGGCCGACCCGCAGACCGCCGAAGGCCGCTGACAGCGGCCCGCATGCTCACCGTCCATCGTCATGACCGCGCTGAACACGCTCGCCATCGCCAATTACCGCTCGCTGCGCGAGCTGATCGTGCCGCTCGCGGCGCTCAACGTCGTCACGGGGCCGAACGGCAGCGGCAAGTCGAGCGTGTACCGCGCACTGCGGCTGCTCGCCGATACCGCGCAGGGGCGCGTGATTCCGTCGCTCGCCCGCGAAGGCGGGTTGCCGTCGACGCTGTGGGCCGGCCCCGAGCGCTTTTCGCGGGCGATGCTGGACGGCGACGCACCGGTCACCGGCACGGTGCGCAAGGGGCCCGTGAGCCTGAAGCTCGGCTTCGCCTGCGACGATTTCGGCTATGCGATCGATCTCGGCATGCCGGTGAAGAACGACGCGACGCAGTTCTCGCTCGATCCGGTGGTGAAGCGCGAGTGCATCTGGGGCGGCGCGATGTTGCGCCCGTCGACGCTGCTGGTCGACCGTCAGGGCGCGCAGATCCGCGCGCGCACCGCCTCGGGCGACTGGCAGACGATTCCGCAGCCGGTGGCGAGCTTCGACAGCATGATGACCGAGTTCGCCGATCCGACCGGCGCACCCGAGATGATCGCGGTGCGCGAACGGATCCGCTCGTGGCGCTTCTACGATCACTTCCGGACCGATGCGCAGGCGCCGGCGCGACAGTCGCACATCGGCACCCATACGCCGGTGCTCGCGGACGACGGCGCCGACCTGGCCGCCGCGTTGCAGACGATCCGCGAGATCGGCGACGGCGCGGCACTCGATGCGGCGCTCGACGACGCGTTTCCCGGCGCGTCGGTCGAGATCGACAATCCGGGCGGCCGTGGCCGCTTCGACGTGCTGATGCGCCAGCCGGGGCTGCTGCGGCCGCTCGCGGCGGCCGAGCTGTCGGACGGCACCCTGCGCTACCTGCTGCTCGCGGCCGCGCTGCTGACCCCGCGGCCGCCGGCGCTGATGGTGCTGAACGAACCGGAGACGAGCCTGCACCCCGATCTGCTGCCGGCGCTCGGCCGCCTGATCGCGCAGGCGGCGCAGCGTTCGCAGGTGCTCGTCGTGTCGCACGCCGCGCGGCTCATCGCGACGCTCGAGCGCGAGGCCGGCTGCGAATCGCTGGTGCTCGACAAGCAGCTCGGCGCGACCGGGCTCGTCGATGCCGATACGCGCGACCTGCCGCCGTGGAAGTGGCCGTCGCGCTGACGGGCAAGGCGGCGGCGCGCGTTCGGGCGCGATCGGCGCATAGGGGGCCGGATCGGCCCGACAGGCGGAATGTATCCTGCCTGTAACAACACCCATAAAATGAAAGACGGGCGGTTCCGCGCGGCGGGATCGCGAATAATGAAGGGATATCCGGCCGGCGCTGCATGGGGGGCGGGGCGTGAAAGCCCGAAGGCCCGCCGGCCATGCCGCAACGGACAGGACACAGGAGACGTGGACCATGAGAATTGCCCAGATCGCGCCGCTGACCGAATCGGTGCCGCCGAAGCTGTACGGCGGCACGGAGCGCGTCGTGTCCTACATCACCGAGGCGCTCGTCGAGCTTGGCCATGACGTGACGCTGTTCGCGAGCGGCGATTCGACGACGCGGGCGAAGCTCGAGCCGGTCTGGCCGCGCGCGCTGCGGCTCGATTCGTCGATCCGCGACCGGGTCGCGCCGCACATGCTGCTGATGGAGACGGTCGCGCGCCGCGCGAAGGACTTCGACGTGCTCCATTTCCACATGGACTACTACTCGTTCTCGGTCTTCAACCGGCAGGAAACGCCCTACGTGACGACGCTGCACGGCCGGCTCGACCTGCCCGAACAGCAGCCGGTGTTCGATACGTTCAACACGGCGCCGGTGATCTCGATCTCGAACGCGCAGCGCCAGCCGTTGCCGCAGGCGAAATGGCTGACGACGGTCTACCACGGGCTGCCCGATAAGCTGTACATGCCGCAGCCCGTCGAGCCGCGCTATCTCGCGTTCCTCGGCCGCATTTCGCCGGAGAAGCGCGTCGACACGGCGATCCGCATCGCCCGCCAGTGCGGGCTGCCGATCAAGATCGCCGCGAAGATCGACGCGGCCGACGAGGAATACTTCGAGCGCGAGATCAAGCCGCTCTTCGCGTTGCCGCACGTCGAATTCA
Organism: Burkholderia sp. HI4860; assembly: GCF_002223045.2. Lineage (NCBI taxonomy): Bacteria > Pseudomonadati > Pseudomonadota > Betaproteobacteria > Burkholderiales > Burkholderiaceae > Burkholderia > Burkholderia sp. HI4860. The sequence goes on from NZ_NKFO02000003.1 coordinate 3,452,582, forward strand.
TCGGCGAGATCGCCGATCACCAGAAGGCCGAATTCCTGTCGGGCGCGCATGCGCTGCTGTTCCCGATCGACTGGCCGGAGCCGTTCGGCCTGGTGATGATCGAGGCGATGTCGTGCGGCACGCCGGTGATCGCGTTCAACCGCGGCGCGGTGCCTGAAGTAGTGGACGAGGGCGTGTCGGGTTTCATCGTCGAGGACGAAATCAGCGCGGTGGCCGCCGTGAACCGGCTGCACCTGCTGCCGCGTGCGCGCGTGCGGCAGCGCTTCGAGGAACGCTTCACGTCGCGCCGCATGGCGCAGCAGTACGTCGACGTCTACCAGTCGGTGATCCGCGCGCAGAAGCGCTCGCGCTTCAAGGTGATCGACTCGACGACCTGACACGCGACGCGCACGACGCGCGCGGATGAAAAAACGGCGATGCCCGCAAGGACATCGCCGTTTGTGCATGGCCCGCGCGCGGTGCGCACGGGCGGTACGCGAGCGTCAGATCTTCAGCTTCGTGACCTTCGTGCCGTTGATCGACACGTCGCCCATCAGGCCTGCGTTCGTCAGCACGACGACCTGGACCGGCGCGGTGGCCGTGTTGGAGTCGACCGCGCCGTTCGCGCCCATCTTCACGAGCGCGACCGATGCGCCGGCGCCGGCTGCCCAGCCGTCCGAGCCGCGGAATTCGTCGAGCGCTTCCTGCGTCATGAACAGGAACACGATCGCCTTCGACTGCGCACCGGCCTGCAGGCCGACCGACAGCGACGACGTGTTGTAGTAGCCGACCGTGCTGCCGCCGACGCGCAGTGCGCCGTTGCCGGACTGGCCGCCGACGATGAAGCCCGCCTGGATGACGTCCGGGAAGACGAGCACGCCGCGCGACTTCGCGACGAGTTCGCGCGAACCCTTGACCGTGGAGTACATGCGCGACAGCGTGGCGTCGACGCTCGAGTCGATTGCCTGGCGCTTCGACGCGTTCGTTGCGGCGTTGTCCGGCTTGTCGGGGGTGGTGGTGCAACCGGTGAGCGCGAGGCTACCGACGATGAGCGCAGCGGCGGCTTTCAGCACGAGATTCCGTTTTTGCATCGTTCTTCTCCATCGGATGATGTTCGGAGTGAGTCTCGCTCAGGGAGCGGATCACGTCGGCAGTTATATCACAGCGGATTACAGCCTCTTTTCATTGCGACGTGAAAAAGCGTCAAATCGCGCGGGGATGTCGCGGCGCGCCAACGGACGAACCGGCACCCCCGCGCCGACATTGTGTCGGCATGCGGCAAACACGGGGGGCGATCTGATGTCGGCGCCTGCCGCGCATCAGTGCGTGACGGGGGGAACAGGCGGCTTGATCGGGGGACGGCGCAGCGCGCGGCGGATCAGCGCGATCACGACGCCGCAGGCGAACAGGAACGCGGCCGGCACGACCCAATAGCCGACGAACGCGTGCCACAGATAGCCGGCGAGCGTATTGCGGCGCACCACGTATTCGTCGCGGGCCGCCTGCTGGCGCGGCGCATTGGCGGCGAGCACGTCGGCAGGGCAGCCGGCCGCGCGCGCCTCGTCAGGATCCCCGTGGCACTTCGCGGCGGCGCCGGCGGCCTGCTGCGCATCGGTGAGCTGCCAGGTGGTCAGCGCGAGTTGCAGGTCCGCCTTGTTGTACGCCATCTCCTCGCGGATCTCGCGCACGGCGACGATCGCGACGGGCACGGCCCAGAATACGATCACGATCAGCCAGCGGCGGAACCAGCGGTGTTGTCTCCATGCCATCCATGCCTCCGTTTGACGCGTGTGCGCGTCTGTCTCGAGGGCGGCCCGATGGCGCTTCTTGTACTTGGATGGGCCGCGTTGCAGCCATCATAGAAGAAAACGCGGCGAATTGCCGCACCATGTGGCGGCGCCGGCACGGCGAGCCGGGGAAGCGGGGCGGGAGCCGTCACAAAAGCGCGGAAGAGGCGCGCGGGCGGGGCGCGTCGATGCGCGTGCAACGAAAACAAAAATGCCGCGCCCGCCGAAGCGGTGCGCGGCATTCGATACGGGAGCGCCGGAACTCAGGCGGCCGGCTGGCTGCTCAGGCAGCTCTTCATGAACGCCTTGCGGTCGTCGCCTTTCTTGCCGGTGGCCTGCGTGTTGCACGCCTTCATCTTTTCCTGCTGCGACATCGCCTTCGCGGGCTTCGCCGACAGGCAGTCCTTCATGAACGCCTTGCGTTCGTCGCCCGTCTTGCCGGCTGCCTGGGTGTTACAGGCCTTCATCTTGTCCTGCTGGCTGTTCGCCGCGAACGCGGGGGAAGCCAGCATGCCGCCGAGAAGCACTGCGGCTACGAGCGATTGGATTTTCATTTCGACACTCCCATGGGGTGAATTGCGTGTTATCGACGCCGTCACGAAGCACCGTGCAATGAGGATAGGGTCGCATCGCACAGCGCGCTCCGATTATGGCAAATCAATGTGAAAACACCAAAACGGCACTTTCTATAACGTTGCGGACACCACGGCCGTTGACGGCACGTGTTGCCGAACGATCGGGACAAACCATGATGCGCTGCGGCCGGCGTCGGTCGCCACGCCGGAACCTGGCCGCAAGCCTTTACAATCGCGGCCATGAATACTTCGAATTCCGCATCCCCTTCGTCCGCGGCGGCCCTGCCGCGCATCGCCGTGCTCGCCACCGGCGGCACGATCGCCGGTGCCGCGCCCGACGCGGCCAGCACGGCCGGCTACCAGGCCGGCGCGCTCGGCGTCAATTTCCTGGTCGACGCGGTGCCGGCGCTCGCGTCCGTCGCGCGCGTCGACGCCGAGCAGATCGCCAGCATCGACAGCAAGGATCTCGCGCTGCCGCTGTGGAATACGCTCGCCGCGCGGATCGACGCGCTGATGGCCGATCCGGCGGTCGACGGCATCGTGATCACCCACGGCACCGACACGCTCGAGGAAACCGCGTATGCGCTGCACCTGGTCGTCAACGGCGACAAGCCGGTCGTGCTGACGGCCGCGATGCGGCCGGCAACCGCGCTGTCGTCGGACGGTCCGCTGAACCTGCTGAATGCGGTGACGGTGGCCGCGCATCCGTCCGCGCGCGGGCAGGGCGTGCTGGTCGCATTCAACAACCGGATCCACGGCGCGCGCGACGTCGTGAAGACGAGCACCTATGCGGTCGATGCATTCCAGTCGCCGGAGCTTGGCGCGCTCGGCTGGGTGCAGGATGGCCGGGTCGAATTCGCCCGCCGCGTCACGCGTTCGCGCGACACGCCACTGGCGATCGCCACCGCGTGGCCGCCTGTCGAAGTCGTCGCGAGCTACGCGGGCGTGACGCGCACGGCCGTCGACGCGCTCGTCGCGGCCGGCGTGCGCGGTCTCGTCGTCGCGGGTACGGGCAACGGCTCGATCCATGCGACGCTGCAGGCGGCGCTGGCCGATGCGGTGAAGGCGGGCGTGGCGGTGGTTCGCGCGTCGCGCGTCGGATCGGGGCACGTGATGCGCAACGGCGCCGCGAGCGACGATGCGCTCGGCTTCGTGAGCGCAGGGTCGCTGAACCCGTTCAAGGCGCGCGTGCTGCTGATGCTCGCGCTCGCGAACGGCATTCACGGCCGCGATGCGCTGCAACGCGCGTTCGATACGCTGTGACCGGCTGATCGACGGGCGCGGTGCGGGCCGCGCGCGTCACCATGAAAAAAGGCAGGCCATCGGCCTGCCTTTCTTTGTCCGTCAGTCCGGCAACAATGCTCAGGACTGCGGCGGAATCACGAGCTTCTGGCCCGGGTAGATCCGGTCCGGGCTCGACAGCATCGGCTTGTTCGCCTCGAAGATCACCGGGTACTTGTTCGCGTCGCCGTAGACTTCCTTGGCGATCGCCGACAGCGTGTCGCCCGGCTTCACGTCGTGGTACTGCACTTCCGGATCGTCCGGCTGCAGATCGTCGTCGTTGACGCCCGCGACGCCTTGCACGTTGCCGGCCGCGACCTTGACCTTGGCCTTCGTGTCGAGGTCGGCGACGCTGCCCGACAGCGTCACGGTGCGCGATGCGCCGTCGAACGCCACGGTCAGGTTCGACGTATCGAGACCCTGCGTGTTGATGTAGTTCTTGATGGCATCGGCCGCGGTCTGGTTTGCGGCATTCGGATCTTCCGCGGCTTGCGCATCGGCATGACCCAGCAGTTTTTCGCCCGCCTCTTTGATAAACGAAAGAAGACCCATCGTTGCACTCCTTAGGTGGTTGAAAAGAAAACGCGCCGTGAAGTGGCGAAAAAAACACCGCGCTGGGCGCGGTCACCGGAGGTGAACGCTAGCGCGGCGATTTTCTCGAAAGGCGTGGCGAAAGTGTAGGCGTTCATGACGACGATTGCATGAAAAATCGCACGCTCGAACGTAAAGAAATGTAATACGCGAAATCCGACAGGCGGACACCCGACGACGACGTCTGACCGACCAAGGCTTCCCCGGCGTCGCCGGGTGCCGCTGCGGACCCCACCACGCCGCTCTCAGCCCAGAGCGGCGTTTTTCGCCCCGTCCTGCATGCCATCGGCAGTGCAGGGCGGGGCGCCCCACCGTGATGCGCAAGTGCGTGGCGCCTCGCGCATCGATGCGACCGGCCGTGCCGGTCACGTGTGTCTGTCGCGCGCGTCCGCCATCGCGGCGGAAACGCGCATCGTTGCAGCCGTGTTACGCGGCCGGCGTCTGACCGATCTCGAAGTTCGACATGATCTCGAGCGCGCGCACGAGCGCCGAGTGATCCCAGGCCTTGCCGCCGTGCGACGCACACACGCTGAACAGTTGCTGCGCGCTCGCGGTATGCGGCAGCGCGAGGCCGAGCTTGCGTGCGCCGTCGAGCGCGAGGTTCAGGTCCTTCTGGTGCAGCTCGATGCGGAAGCCCGGATCGAACGTGCGCTTCGTCATCCGCGCGCCGTGCACTTCGAGGATGCGCGACGCGGCGAAGCCACCCATCAGCGCCTGGCGCACACGCTCCGGATCGGCGCCCGAACGAGCGGCGAACAGCAGCGCTTCGCCGACCGCCTCGATGTTCAGCGCGACGATGATCTGGTTCGCGACCTTGCAGGTCTGGCCGGCGCCGTTGTCGCCGACGAGCGTGATGTTCTTGCCCATCTTCTCGAACAGCGGCCTGGCGCGCTCGAATGCCGCCTCCGGGCCGCCGACCATGATCGTCAGCGTCGCTTCGCGGGCGCCGACTTCGCCGCCGGACACCGGCGCGTCGAGGTAGTCGCAGCCGAGTGCGTTGATCTGCTTCGCGAATTCCTGCGTGTCGAGCGGCGAGATCGAGCTCATGTCGATCACGAGCTTGCCGGCCGAGAGGCCCTTCGCGACGCCGTCGTCGGCGAACAGCACGTTACGCACGTCCGGCGTATCCGGCACCATCGAGATGATGATGTCCGCGTTCTTCGCGACTTCGGTCGAGTTCGCGACGACCTTCGCGCTCGTGCGCAGGTCGTCCGGGATCGGGAACGCGCCGTTCACGACGAGCTGGTGGTCGCCCTTGAGCAGGTTGCGCGCCATGTGCGCGCCCATGATGCCGAGGCCGATGAAACCGATGGTTGCCATGTGAAAGTCTCCTATAGGGCTGAAAACGGAAAGGGCGGATCTCAGGCGGCGCGACGCGCCGAGCCCGGTGCGCAGCCGGCGACGCTGTGCAGCCAGCCGAGGCCTTCCGTCGTGGTGGTGCGGGGCTTGTACTCGCAGCCGACGTAGCCGGCATAGCCGAGCCGGTCGAGCAGCGCGAACAGGAACGCGTAGTTGATCTCGCCCGTGCCCGGCTCGTTGCGGCCCGGGTTGTCCGCGAGCTGGACGTGGCCGATCGATGCGAGGTTGCGTTCGATCGTCGCGGCCAGTTCGCCTTCCATGCGCTGCATGTGATAGATGTCGTACTGCAGGAACAGGTTGTCCGAGCCGACCGCGCGGATCACGTCGAGCCCTTCCGACGAGCGGTTCAGCGCGAAGCCCGGGATGTCGAAACTGTTGCACGGCTCGACGAGCAGGCGGATGCCTTCGCGCTTCAACGCGTCGGCGGCAAAGCGCAGGTTGTCGACGATCGTGACGAACGTCTTGTCCCGCGCCGTGCTGGCCGACGGAATGCCGACGAGGCAGTTCAGCTGCGGCACCTTCAGCGCCTTCGCGTACTCGATCGCACGGCCGACCCCTTCCTGGAACTCGCCGACGCGATCGGGCAGGCATGCGATGCCGCGCTCGCCCTGGTCCCAGTTGCCGGCGGGCAGGTTGTGCAGCACGAGGCGCAGGCGATGCGTCTCGAGCCGCTCGGCGAGTTCCTCTTTTGCGTACGGATACGGGAACAGGAACTCGACGGCGTCGAAGCCCGCGTCGGCGGCCGCCTTGAAGCGGTCGAGGAACGGCACTTCGTTGAACAGCATGGTCAGGTTTGCAGCAAACTTCGGCATGAGCTAAGCCTCTTCGGTCGGTCAGTCAAAAATGTCGTGCGGTTCAGTCGAGCATCGAGATCGCGGTCGGTGCGTGCTCGGCCTTTTCGGCGAGATCCTCGAATTCGTTGATCGCGTCGATTTCGGTGCCCATCGAGATGTTCGTCACGCGCTCGAGGATCACTTCCACGACCACCGGCACGCTGAACTCTTCCGCGAGCGTTTGCGCCTGGCGCAGCGCCGGCTCGATCTCTTCCGGCTTGAACACGCGCAGCGCCTTGCAGCCGAGGCCTTCCGCGACGGCCACGTGGTCGACGCCATAGCCGTTCAGTTCCGGTGCGTTCACGTTGTCGAATGCGAGCTGCACGCAGTAGTCCATGTCGAACGCACGCTGCGCCTGGCGGATCAGCCCGAGGTACGAGTTGTTCACGACGACGTGCACGTACGGCAGCTTGAATTGCGCGCCGGCGGCCAGTTCCTCGATCATGAACTGGAAGTCGTAGTCGCCGGACAGCGCGACGATCGGGCGGCTCGGGTCCGCTGCACGCACGCCGAGCGCGGCAGGAATCGTCCAGCCGAGCGGGCCGGCCTGGCCGCAGTTGATCCAGTTGCGTGCCTTGAACACGTGCAGGAACTGCGCGGCGGCGATCTGCGACAGGCCGATCGTGCTGACGTAGCACGTATCGCGGCCGAACACCTTGTTCATCTCTTCGTACACGCGCTGCGGCTTGACCGGCACGTTGTCGAAGTGCGTCTTGCGCTGCAGCGTGCGCTTGCGTTCCTGGCATTCCGAGACCCAGGCGCTGCGGTCCTTCAGCTTGCCGGCGGCCTTCCATTCCTGCGCAACGGCGACGAACAGTTCCAGCGCGGCCTTCGCGTCCGACACGATGCCGAGATCCGGGCCGAACACGCGGCCGATCTGCGTCGGCTCGATGTCGACGTGCACGAACTTGCGGCCCTTCGTGTAGACCTCGACGCTGCCCGTGTGGCGGTTCGCCCAGCGGTTGCCGATGCCGAGCACGAAGTCGGACGCGAGCAGCGTGGCGTTGCCGTAGCGGTGCGACGTCTGCAGGCCGACCATGCCGGCCATCAGCGGGTGGTCGTCGGCAATCGCGCCCCACGACATCAGCGTCGGGATCACCGGCACGCCGATCGTTTCGGCGAACTGGACGAGCAGGTCTTCGGCCGCTGCGTTGAGCACGCCGCCGCCCGACACGATCAGCGGCTTGTCCGCGTCGTTGAGCATCGCGAGCGCCTTCTCGATCTGCGCGCGGGTGGCCGCGGGCTTGTAGACCGGCAGCGGTTCGTACGTGTCGATGTCGAATTCGATTTCGGCGAGCTGCACGTCGATCGGCAGGTCGACCAGCACCGGTCCCGGACGGCCCGAGCGCATCAGGTGGAACGCCTGCTGGAACACGCGCGGCACGAGCGCCGGCTCGCGCACGGTGACGGCCCACTTCGTGACGGGCTTCGCGATCGACTCGATGTCGACGGCCTGGAAGTCTTCCTTGTACAGGCGGGCACGCGGTGCCTGGCCGGTGATCGCGAGGATCGGAATCGAGTCGGCGGAAGCGGAATAGAGACCGGTGATCATGTCGGTGCCGGCGGGGCCCGACGTGCCGATGCACACGCCGATGTTGCCCGGGGCCGCACGCGTGAAGCCTTCGGCCATGTGCGACGCGCCTTCGACGTGGCGTGCCAGTACGTGGCTGATGCCACCCGACTTGCGCATGGCCGAGTAGAACGGGTTGATCGCTGCGCCCGGCACGCCGAACGCGGTCTGGATGCCTTCTTTCTCGAGCACGAGCACAGCTGCGTCGACGGCTCTCATCTTGGCCATGAATGTCTCCTTGAATGGGGTGGATCTTGCAAATGGGTCTGTTGGGGACACTTTAGGGATGCAGGAAAGGTTTGATAAGATCAGCCGAAGTCGCTTTTTTCGAAACTAAAAGTATGGAATGACGGCCGGGCGGGGCTTTCCGCCGGTGCCGGCATAGAGACGGAGACGGGAGATGGATCGCTTCAAGCAGATCGAGACGTTCGTGCGGGTGGCCGATGCCGGCAGCCTCGCGGCGGCGGCGCTCGAGGAGGGCGTGTCGCCGGTGGTGCTCGGGCGGCGCATCGACGCGCTCGAAAAGCGTCTCGGCGTGAAGCTGATGTACCGCTCGACGCGGCGCCTCGTGGTCAGCGAGGAAGGCGCCGCGTTCCTCGAGCGCTGCCGCGGCCTCCTGTCCGAATGGGACCAGGCCGAGAACGAGCTGGCCGCCGGGCGGCGCGCGGTCAGCGGGCACCTGATCGTGTCCGCGCCGGCCGCATTCGGGCGCAAGCACGTCGCGCCGCACGCCCCCGGCTTTCTGGCCGACAAGCCCGAGATGCAGCTGTCGTTCAACCTGACCGACCGCGTCGTCGATCTCGTGCGCGAAGGCTACGACCTGTCGATCCGGATCGGCGGGGCCGTCGATCCGAACTTCGTCGCGGTGAAGCTCGCGTCGAACCGGCGCGTCGTGTGCGGCACGCCCGAGTATTTCCGCCGGCACGGCCGGCCGAAGTCGCTCGACGACCTGCTCAAGCACAACTGCCTGGCGTTCAACCTGCAGGGCGGGCAGAACCGCGGCTGGTATTTCCAGCGCCACGGCAAGATCGCGACGATGCGCGTGGCGGGCAATCTCGACTGCAACGACGGCGAACTGCTGCACCGCTGGGTGGCCGAAGGTCTCGGGCTCGGCTGGCGCTCCACCTGGGAGATCGCCGCGCAGCTCGAGACGGGCGAGCTGGAAACCGTGCTCGACGAATATGCGTTGCCCGACTACGACATCCTCGCGGTCTACCCGCAGCAGCGCTACGTGCCGGCGCGCGTGCGCTACTTCATCGACTACCTGCGCGCCGCTTACGCGAGCCCGGGCTACTGGAGCACCACGCCGTAACGGCGCGGACGGTCGGGCCACCGGGCTGTCCGGTGTTTTTTTACGCTTCGGGCGTGCGGCGCGGGAATAAACTCGACGCAACGACGGTAAGGTCATCGAGCGTGCACGTTGCCAGTCTGTCCGGGCGCCGTGCTCGGAACGGGCGCGGCTTCGGCCGCCGGGACCAGGGAGGCCATGTGGGGCAAGCCGGACAGGCGATCGAAGAGCGGTCGGCGGACGACGCGGTGGCGCGCGGCGAGCGGTTTCGTGCGCTGGTGCTGCCGCATCTCGACGCCGCGTACAACCTCGCGCGCTGGCTGAGCGGCAACGCCGGCGATGCGGACGACGTCGTCCAGGACGCGTGCATGCGCGCACTGCGCTTCGTCGATTCGTGTCGCGGCGACAACGCCCGGCCGTGGCTGCTGACGATCGTGCGCCACACCTGGTACACGGAATGGCGGCGCCGCACGCATGCGCACGAGGTTGCGCTGCCCGACACGCTCGACGACACCGACGTGCCCGACGACTGGCAACCCGCGACCGACGATCCGCTCGCGCACCTGCTGCGCGGCGAGAACGTGCGGCTCGTGAACGAAGCGCTCGCGAAGCTGGCACCCGAATACCGCGAGGTGCTCGTGCTGCGCGAGATGGAGGACCTGAGCTACCGCGAGATTGCGGCGATCGCGGACGTGCCGGTCGGCACCGTGATGTCGCGGCTCGCACGCGGCCGGCGCAAGCTCGCCGCGCTGCTGGGCGGCGAGCCGGCGCCGGCGGCCGCAGGCAGGCCCGGCCGTACGCCGGCTGGCGGAGCCGCATCGGAGGCTATCGATGGACTGTAACGAAGCGCGAGCGTTGCTGGACGCGGACGTCGACCGCGAGCTGTCGGCGCCCGATGCGTTGCGGGTCCAGCAGCATGTCGAAGGGTGCGAAGCGTGCCGTCGTGAGCGCGCGCGGATCGTCACGCTGGTGCAGGCGGTGCGCCAGGCCGACTACCATCGTGCGCCGGATGCGTTGCGGGCCAGCATTCTCGCGAGCCTGCCGGCAGCGGCCGATGCGCCCGTGCGCGAGCAGGCGCAGCCCGAACCGAAGTCAAGGCCGCAGGCGCGTCCGCGTGGCCGCCGCTGGTTTTCGTGGCTGACGGATCAAGGCGGGGCAGCACGCCCGGCGTCGGCCGGCATGGGGCCGCGCGTGGCCGCGCTGCCCGGCCTCGGCTGGGGCGTCGCGCTGTTGGTGGCGCTTGCCGCGGCCGGCGGGATGACGTTGTCCGCCCGCCATGCCGACACCGACCGCACGGTCGACGAACTCGTGTCGAGCCACGTGCGGGCCGACCTGTCGGCGCGGGACATCGACGTGATCTCGACCGACCGGCACACGGTCAAGCCGTGGTTCAACGGCCGGATCGACTATGCGCCGCCGGTCGAGGATCTCGCGGCGGACGGCTTCGCGCTGGTCGGCGGCCGGCTCGACTACGTCGGGCGGCGTCGCGTCGCGGTGCTCGTCTACCGTCACCGGCAGCACGTGATCGACGTCTACGTGCGGCCGGCCGGCGAGGGGCCGGGGGCGCCGTACACGACCGTGTCGCAAGGCTACGCGCTCGACCGCTGGGAGGCGGCCGGCATGACCTGGTGGGCCGTGACCGACGCCGAACCGTCGGCGCTCGCGGCATTCAGGACCGCGCTCGATGCGCGACTCGGCGTGACACGCACCGAGTGACGGCGGCGGGCGCGGCCTGCCGCTTGCCGCGCGTTTTTCCGTTCCGACCCTGATCGGGAAAAAAGCCGAAACGCGGCCGACCTGCCGGGTTCGCCCCTTCAAGTCTTTGAAAACATGGCCGAATCCGTGCACGAGCCGTCGATTGGCCTTGCACGCGCCCCGTATCCGGGTTAGAATCTTCGGCTTCTCACTTGCCACACCGGTTCAGACGCCCGGGTGGCTTTAATCCACAAGGAGTGTGTAATGCGTCATTACGAAATCGTATTCATCGTGCACCCCGATCAGAGCGAGCAAGTGCCCGCGATGATCGAGCGTTACAAGACCACGATCACGTCGCACGGCGGTCAGATCCACCGCGTCGAAGACTGGGGCCGTCGCCAACTGGCCTACATGATCGAGAAACTCGCGAAGGCTCACTACGTCTGCATGAACATCGAGTGCGACCAGACGACGCTCGACGAACTCGAACACGCGTTCAAGTTCAACGACGCCGTGCTGCGCCACCTCATCGTCAAGATGAAGAAGGCCGAAACCGGCCCGTCGCCGATGATGAAGGAAGTTCAGCGCGAAGAAGCCAAGAAGGCGGCTGCAGCTCAGCCGACCGAAGCGCAGGCTTAAGTTCGTCATTCATTAAGCCATCAAGGAGCGCGTCACTCACGTGAACAGGTTGCAATTGACGGCGAGCGTCGTCGAACGCGCACCGGTGCGATATACGCCGGCAGGTGTTCCGATCGCAAGCGCCACATTGCATCACCGCACGGAAGTCGTCGAGGCAGGCATTCCCCGTCAGGTCGAAATGACGATCGAGGCGGTGGCGGCCGGTGAGGCGAGCGGCAGGCTGGAAAGCCGTGAAATGGGCGTCGAAACGCTGTTCACGGGCTTCCTGGCAAAGAAAAGCCGCAACGCGAGAACCTTGGTGTTTCACATCACAGCATTGCAGGACATTGGAAAGGACTGAAATCATGCCCCGCCCGACTGGTAAGAAATTCGACAAGCGTCGTCAGCAACAAAACCCGCTCTTCAAGCGCAAGAAGTTCTGCCGTTTCACGGCCGCAGGCGTCGAGCAGATCGACTACAAGGACACGGAAACGCTGAAGGACTTCATCGGCGAAAACGGCAAGATCACGCCGGCTCGTCTGACGGGTACGAAGGCGCACTATCAGCGTCAGCTGGATACGGCCATCAAGCGTGCGCGTTTCCTCGCGCTGCTGCCGTACACCGATCAGCACAAGGCGTAATCAGGCGACGCAATAAGGAGAATTCGAATGCAAATCATTCTGTTGGAAAAAGTCGCCAATCTGGGTAACCTCGGCGACATCGTCAAGGTCAAGGACGGTTACGCTCGCAACTTCCTGATCCCGAACCGCAAGGCTCGCCGTGCAACGAAGGAAGCGATCGCCGAATTCGAAGTTCGCCGCGCGGAACTCGAAAAGATCGCCGCTGAAAAGCTGGCAGCATCGCAGGCAGTCGGCGAGAAGCTGAACGGCCAGTCGTTCGAAATCACGCAGAAGTCGGGCGTTGACGGCCGTCTGTTCGGCTCGGTCACGAACGGCGACGTCGCGGAACTGCTGAAGAAGGCAGGTTTCGAAGTCGAGAAGCTGCAAGTTCGCATGCCGGAAGGCCCGCTGAAGATGATCGGCGAGCACAACGTCCAGGTCGCGCTGCATACGGACGTCGTCGTCGACGTCACGATCAACGTGATCGGCGACCACGCGTAAGCGTACGCAAGCTTTCCGGGCGGCTTCCGCCGTCCGGACAAGGGCAGGCGCCCGGGCAACCGGGGCCTGCCTTTTTTATTGCTCGTTCGCCGGTGGCCGGTATGGCGCCGTCCTGTGTAATTCGCGATAATCCCAACCCATGAACGCGCCGCAAGATCCTCAAATCGAATCGCTGAAAGTCCCGCCGCATTCGGTCGAAGCCGAGCAGTCGGTGCTCGGCGGCCTGTTGCTCGACAACGCGGCCTGGGACCGGATTGCCGACTTCCTGTCGCAGGGCGATTTCTACCGCTACGACCACCGGATCATCTACGAGCACATCGGCCGCCTGATCGCGTCGACGCGCCCGGCCGACGTCGTGACCGTGTACGAAGCGCTGACCACGTCCGGCAAGGCCGACGACGTCGGCGGGCTGGCCTACCTGAACGCGCTCGCACAGAACACGCCGAGCGCGGCGAACATCCGCCGCTATGCGGAAATCGTGCGCGACCGCGCGGTGCTGCGCCGGCTCGTGTCGGTTGCCGACGAAATCTCGGCCGATGCGTTCAACCCGCAGGGCAAGGAAGTCCGCCAGCTGCTCGACGAGGCCGAGTCGAAGGTGTTCTCGATCGCCGAAGAGGGCGCGCGCGGCAACCAGGGCTTCCTCGAGATCGGCCCGCTGCTCACGCAGGTCGTCGAGCGCATCGATACGCTGTACCACACGGCGAACCCGAGCGACGTCACGGGCACGCCGACGGGCTTCGTCGACCTCGACCGGATGACGTCCGGGATGCACGGCGGCGAACTGATCATCGTCGCAGGGCGCCCGTCGATGGGTAAGGCGCAGCCGCTCGATGCTCGCGTCAGGACGCTCGCCGGCTGGAAGCGGATGGGTGAGCTGGCGGTGGGCGATCAGCTGGCTTCGGCCGATGGCGCGCCATCGGCGGTGACCGGCATCTATCCGCAGGGGGAGCGGCAGGTGTACCGCGTCCGCTTCTCGGACGGTCGTTCTGCCGAGTGCTGCGACGAGCATTTGTGGTGCGTCCATTACCGGGAGTGGGCGAAGCCTCGCATCCTGAGCACGGCGGAAATCCGTACGCTGCTGACGCGCGAGCGCTATCGCAACCGTTTGTGGATCGACATGGCGAGCGGTGATTTCGGGCATACGGAGGCACTGCCCGTCGACCCGTGGGTACTCGGCGCTTTGCTCGGCGACGGCTCGATGGGGGGTACGGCGGTGCGATTCAGCGTCAAGGCCGAGGAGACGCTGGAGCGGATGCGTGCGCGGGTCGATGCGACGCTCGAACTCGAACATGCGGGGCGGTACGACTGGCGAATCAAGCGCCGGCCGGCCGGTTCGGTATCGCGGCCGACGGTCAACCCGTTGAAGGCGGCGCTCGAGCGGCTTGGTGTCTGGGGGCGCACGAGCTACGACAAGTTCATTCCGCGCGAGTACCTCGACGCGGGCAAGGACGCGCGACTTGATCTGTTGCGTGGGTTGCTCGATACCGATGGCTGGGTCGAATCCTGGGGCACGGTGCGTTACTCGACCGCGAGTCCGCAACTTGCGCGCGACGTCCAGGAGCTGGCGCGCTCGCTCGGCGCCTGGTGCCAGATTTCGGAAAAGGCGACCAGTTTCACGTCGCATGGCCAGCGCGTGGCCGGCGTGACGGCGTACGTGTGCACGATCAGCCATCCGGATCCTCAGGATCTTTTCCTGTTCGAGGGTAAGCGTGAGCGGCTGGCGAGCGGGCGTTCGCGCCGCAAGATGCCGGTGATCGTCGGCATCGAGCCGACGCGTCGCACGGCGACGCAGTGCATTTCGGTGTCGCATCCGTCGCGCTTGTACGTGACCGACGACTATGTCGTGACGCACAACACCGCATTCTCGATGAACATCGGCGAATACGTCGCGGTCGAGTACGGGCTGCCGGTCGCGGTGTTCTCGATGGAAATGCCGGGCACCCAGCTCGTGATGCGGATGCTCGGCTCGATCGGCCGGCTCGACCAGCACCGGATGCGCACGGGCCGCCTGACGGACGAGGATTGGCCGAAACTGACGCACGCGGTGCAGAAGATGAGCGAGGCGCAACTCTTCATCGACGAAACCGGCGGCCTGAACCCGATGGAATTGCGCTCGCGCGCCCGGCGGCTGGCGCGGCAATGCGGCAAGCTCGGCCTGATCATCGTCGACTACCTGCAGCTGATGTCGGGTTCGTCGCAGGGCGAGAACCGCGCGACCGAAATCTCGGAAATCTCGCGATCGCTGAAGAGCCTCGCGAAGGAACTCGACGTGCCGGTGATCGCGCTGTCGCAGCTGAACCGCGGTCTCGAACAACGCCCGAACAAGCGCCCGGTGATGTCGGATTTGCGTGAATCCGGCGCAATCGAACAGGACGCGGACGTGATCCTGTTCATCTACCGTGACGAAGTCTACAACCCGGACAGCCCCGACAAGGGCACGGCCGAAATCATCATCGGCAAGCAGCGTAACGGCCCGATCGGCCCCGTTCGGCTCACGTTCCTGGGGCAATACACGAAGTTCGACAACTTTGCCGGGGCGCAGACGTTCTACGGCGAGTAACGCCGGTTGTAAAGCCCTAAATCGCCAAACGTTGTATCCAATCCCGGCGCGCGCATGTGCGCGCGTCGCGGCGCGACCGAAAACGGTACAATGTCGCCCGTTTTCGTGACAGTAGTTTGACAATCTCTCAGGAATCCCATGTTCGGTCGATTCATGCCCACCGAGGGCAAGTTCTTTGAACTCTTCAACGCGCACGCGAAGCACATCGTTTCCGGTGGCCGCGAGCTCGAACTGCTGATCGACAATCTCGCCGACGCCGAGATTCACAAGCAAAACGTGCAAACCGCCGAGAAGGCCGCCGACAAGCTCACGCACGAGGCGATCGATCTGCTGCACAAGACCTTCATCACGCCGCTCGATCGCGACGAGATCCACAAGCTGATCACGACGATGGACGACATCCTCGACCTGATGGAAGACGTCGCGACCGCCGTGTCGCTGTACGACGTACGTTCCGTCACGTCGGAAGCGAGCCAGCTCGCGCACATCGTCACGCAGTCGGCCCAGCACGTGCAGCAGGCGGTCGGGTTGCTGTCCGACATGAAGCAATCGGCACAGATCCTCAAGCAGTGCGAGGAGATCGACCGCTGGGAGTCGGAAGCCGATCGCGTGCTGCGCGCGGCCATGTCGAAGCTGTTCCGCGAGGAAGACGACGTGAAGACGCTCATCAAGCTGAAGGCGATCTACGAGCTGCTCGAAGAGATCACCGACAAGTGCGAGGACGTCGCGAACATCATCGAAGGCATCGTGTTGGAAAACGCCTGAGCGGACCACGATGCATTCGATACAACTCGCCCTATGGATGGTCGCGGCACTCGTGCTCGTCGCGCTCGTATTCGACTTCATGAACGGCTTTCACGACGCGGCGAACTCGATCGCCACCGTCGTGTCGACCGGGGTGCTGAAGCCCCAGCAGGCCGTCGTGTTCGCGGCCGCGTTCAACGTGATCGCGTACTTCATCTTCCACCTGAAAGTCGCCCAGACCGTCGGTAAAGGCACGATCGACCCCGAGATCGTCGACCACTACGTCATCTTCGGCGCGCTGGTCGGTGCGATCGGCTGGAACGTGATCACGTGGTACTACGGGATCCCGTCGAGCTCGTCGCACGCGCTGATCGGCGGCCTCGTCGGCGCGGCGCTTGCGAAGTCGGGCTGGAGCTCGCTGAACATCGACGGGCTGCTGAAGACCATCGCGTTCATCTTCATCTCGCCGCTGCTCGGCTTCATCCTCGGCTCGCTGTTCATGCTCGGCGTGTCGTGGCTGTATTTCCGTACCGCGCCCAGCAAGGTCGACCGGCGCTTCCGCCGGCTGCAACTGCTGTCGGCCGGGCTATACAGCCTTGGCCACGGCGGCAACGACGCGCAGAAGACGATCGGCATCATCTGGATGCTGCTGATCGCGTCGGGCTATGCGTCGGCGACCGCCGATGCGCCGCCGGCGTGGGTAATCGGCGCGTGCTACCTGTCGATGGGCCTCGGCACGCTGTTCGGCGGCTGGCGCATCGTGCGCACGATGGGCCAGAAGATCACGAAGCTCAAGCCGGTCGGCGGTTTCTGTGCGGAAACCGGTGGCGCGATGACGCTGTTCCTCGCGTCGTTCCTCGGCATTCCGGTATCGACCACGCACACGATCACCGGCGCGATCGTCGGTGTCGGCGCGACGCAGAAGCTGTCGGCCGTGCGCTGGGGCGTGGCCGGCAACATCGTGTGGGCATGGGTGCTGACGCTGCCTGCGGCTGCGTTGTTCGCGGCCGGCGGATGGTGGCTCGGGCACCAGATCTTCTGATCGCCGACGTAGCCGGATCGACATCCGATGCGCCGCCAGCCGAAAGGCTGCGGCGCATTTTCTTTTGGAACGGGGAGTTCGCGGCGGAACGGGCGGGGTGGCGGCGGATACCGCCAATGTGATTGACTGTCGAGGTTCGGGCAACCGGTCAGTAGCTTCCGTTCGCAAACCGCGCGATCGGATCGTCTGCCGTACTGGTGCGCGGGCTGACGGGCGCGGATTGCGTCGATGCGCGCCATACCTGCACAGGTGCGGGTTCGATACCGCGCGGAGACGCCGCCGCGGTGGCAGGCGGCGGTTCGGCATCGAACGCGGCGGCCTGGGCGGCCGTGAGCGCCGTCGTCGGAATCTGCGTGCCGGACTCGACCGGGGCGGCAGGCGCTGCATTGGCCGTCATCGCGGTCATCCCATCATTCACTGACGTTGCCTGTTGCTGCGCGGCCTGCCTGCGCGGTGGCGGCGGTTCGTACGGATCGGCGGCCGGGGCCGTGGGTGCGGCTGCGGCGGTCGTCACGACCGGCGCGGCAGCGATGACCGGCGCAGGTGCAGGCGCCTGCGCGGTTCTCGCTTGCGACGAGGCATAGGCAGGCGGCCGCGGCGCGGCGGCAGTCACGACCACCGGGGCCGGTGCGGCAGCCGGCGCGCTGCGCGGCTCGTCGCGCTTCGCCTCGTAGGTCGGTGCATCGAACGGCGTCGGCGCCCCGCGCGGCGGCGCGACGCGGCGAATGCCGTCGAAACGCTTGGCCCAGTACGGGTTCGTCAGGTAGTCGAGCCGAACGGTGCCGCCCGTCGACGGTGCGTTGACGAAGCGCAGCTTGCCGACATAGATGCCGACGTGCGAATGCGGCCGTCCGGTCGTATTGAAGAAAATCAGGTCGCCCGGCGCGATCTGGTCGGGCTCGATCGACACGCCGCGGCCGCTCATGTCGGCCGTCGTGCGCGGCAGGTTCACGTCGGCCGCGCGGCCGATCACGTAGCGCACGAGCCCGCTGCAGTCGAAGCCGCTCGTCGGCGTGTTGCCGCCCCAGCGATACGGGACGCCGACGAGGCTCATCGCCTGGATCGAGATTTCTTCCTGGCCGACGCTGTGATCGACGAACTTCGGGAAATTGGCGGGGGCGGGGAACGCGCGCGGCGTCGTGATCCTCATGCCTGAATCGGAGCGCGATGCCGACTGCGGCGGCACGCTGGAGCAGGCCGCAAGCAGGGAAACGACGGCGACGGGAACCCAAATTCGAAGCATGGCAAGGCGGGCAAGCGCGGCGCGCTCGCGAATCGTATGACAACAGACAGACCCGATGGTAGACGCTCCGGCGGGGCTTAAGCAACCATTCTTGAGAATTTACTCGAAGTTTCGCGCGTAAACTGCGTTGTTGCGTGACGAAGCGTTACTTACGTCTTCGACCCCAAATAAAAACGGCGCTCCTGAGAGGAGCGCCGCGAGGCGTCGACAGCCGGCCGATCGGCCGGCCAGCCGCGTTACAGGATGTCCGACGCGTAGTCGGCGAGCCGCGAGCGTTCACCGCGCGCGAGCGTCACGTGGCCGCTGTGGCCCCAGCCCTTGAAGCGGTCGACGACGTACGTGAGGCCCGAGCTGCCTTCGGTCAGGTAAGGCGTGTCGATCTGCGCGATGTTGCCGAGGCACACGATCTTCGTGCCCGGGCCGGCGCGCGTGACGAGCGTCTTCATCTGCTTCGGCGTCAGGTTCTGCGCCTCGTCGATGATCAGGTACTTGTCGACGAACGTACGGCCGCGCATGAAGTTCATGCTCTTCACCTTCAGGCGCGAACGGATCAGTTCCTGCGTCGCGGCACGGCCCCATTCGCCGGCCGCGTCGTCGGTCTTCTGCAGCACTTCGAGGTTGTCGTCGAATGCACCCATCCACGGCTGCATCTTCTCTTCCTCGGTGCCCGGCAGGAAACCGATATCCTCGCCGACCGGCACGGTCGCGCGCGTCACGATGATCTCGTTGTAGCGCTTGTCGTCGAGCACCTGCGCGAGGCCGGCCGCGAGCGCGACGAGCGTCTTGCCGGTGCCGGCCTGGCCGAGCAGCGTGACGAAGTCGATCTCGGGGTTCATCAGCAGGTTCAGCGCGAAATTCTGCTCGCGGTTGCGCGCGGTGATGCCCCACACGTTGTTCTTGTGGTGGCTGTAGTCGCGCAGCGTCTGCAGCAGCGCCGTCTTGCCGTTCAGCTCGCGGACGATCGCATGGAACGTCGGCTCGCCGTTCTGCGGCTCGAGATAGACGAACTCGTTGACGAGCATCGACGCGACGAGCGGGCCGGTCACGCGGTAGTACGTGGTGCCCGTCTTCGTGTCCTGCCAGCTCTCCATGCCCTTCGCGTGCTTGGTCCAGAAGTCCTGCGGCAGTTCGCGCACGCCGTTGTACAGGAGGTCCTTGTCCTCGAGCACCTGGTCGTTGAAGTAGTCTTCCGCGGGCAGGCTGAGCGCGTGCGCCTTGATCCGCATGTTGATGTCTTTCGACACCAGCACGACCTGGCGATCGGGCCGGTCGCGCTGCAGCGCGCGCACGACGCCGAGGATCTGGTTGTCGGCCTTGCCTTCGGGCAAGCCTTCGACGGGCGCGATGTCCGCCAGCTTCGTCTGGAAGTACAGGCGGCCGAGCGCCTCGCGGCTGCCGAGGCGCGACAGCGGGATGCCGGCCGTGATCGGGCCGGCATCGGCGACGAGCGCGTCGAGCGTGCGGCTGACCTGGCGTGCGTTGCGCGCGACTTCGGACATCCCCTTCTTGTGGTTGTCGAGTTCCTCGAGCGTCATCATCGGCAGATAGACGTCGTGTTCCTCGAAGCGGAAGAGGCTGCTCGGATCGTGCATCAGCACGTTGGTGTCGAGCACGAACAATTTCTGCAGTTCGGCTTCGGCGGGCTTGCGGCTGCGCGACTTCGTCGCGGCGCCGGTATCGCGCGCGGGTGCGGCGGCCGGTTTGTCGGCAGCCGGTTTGTCGTTGCGTGCAACGACGGGTACCGCGGGTTCGGCGGGAGCCGGCATCGGCTGCAGCAGGGCGGCCGTCTGCTTGGTCTTGCGGCCGCGTGCGGGTGCGCTCGCGGCATCTTGCGCCGAAGACGCGACGGCGCGCAAGGGCGCGGCCGTGTTCGCGGCTTCGGTCATCGGTTGGGCCACGCTCGCCGGACCAAAGTCACCGGCTGTGGATGCGTCCCCTTCGGCGGATTTCTTCGCGGCTTTCGCGGGCCGCGCTTTCGCCTTGTATTCGTCGGGCGGCAGCAGGCTGCCGAGCTTGCTGGGGGGAGTAGGCAAAGGCATGGTGTCCCTCGGGAGGAATCGTGTCGCATGGCGTGCGCCGCTGATCGCATCCTGCGTGACGTAGACGCATGCAGTTTGCGCGCGGTGGCGCACAGGAAGTTCGTCTAGCCGGTTCGCCTAAGTGTCGATCAGCTCCTTGACGCGGTGAGGGCCGGACCGAGGCCCGGCGCGCAATCCATAAAAAAAGCCGCTGCCCCGTCGATAGAGGCATGCGGCTCAGCTGATACGGTCGTAATGCGCGTCAGGTGCCGGCAAGCATCGCAACGAGCACCGGCGCAGCTACGAGAAATATGGGGCGAACTGGCATTCATTGCGGCCCAATATAACGCGCCTCAAAGCGCTTGTACAGCACTTAGCACGTCGTCCACATGACCCGGTACCTTGATGCCGCGCCATGCCTGGCGAAGCACGCCGTCGGCGTCGATCAGGAACGTGGAGCGCTCGATTCCGCGCACTTCCTTGCCATACATTTTCTTCATCTTGATGACATCGAACAGCGCGCACAGCGCCTCGTCGGCATCGGAAATCAGCGGGAACGGCAGTTCGAGCTTTGCCTTGAAATTGTCATGCGAGCGCAGGCTGTCGCGCGACACGCCGATGACTTCCGCACCGGCTTTCTTGAACTTCGGATACAGATCGCGGAACTGCAGCCCTTCGGTCGTGCAGCCCGGCGTGTTGTCCTTCGGATAGAAGTACAGCACGAGTTTCTTGCCCTTCAGGTCGGACAGCGAAATGTCGCCGCCCGTGGCCGGTGCGGTGAAATCGGGAACTTGACGGTCAACTTCGACGGACACGTGTTTCTCCTGTTGTTATGGAAAGGCGCCGCTGCGGCGGCGCGGTACGGCGGGGCGTCGCGGCAGCGCGCCGCAAGGGCGGTGCGGCGACGCCGGCTCGTGCGAACTCAGTCGGGCTGGATGATCAGTTCGCCGGAGCGGCCGGGGATTTCGCCCCACGTGACAGGGTACGATGGCAGCGAGTCGCGGTCCAGCGTCGCGTGGTAGTCGCCCATCGTCGCGAACGTGTGGCCTTGCGCGCGCCAGCCGGCGAGCAGTTGCTCGAACACGGGCGCGAGCTTCTGGCCTTCCAGCTCCGCATGCAGCGTGAACACCTGGTCGTGCGGATTGGTTTCGGTGAACTTGAGGATGTGCGCGGCGACGTTGTGCGTGTCGATGCCGTCGATGCCGAGCACTTCGTCGAGCGTCGGCAACGTGGTGGGCATCTGCACGTGCGACAGCGTGCGGCCGTTGACGACGGGCAGGTACGGCGAATGACCGCGGCCGTCGGAGGCGTAGCGCATCCCCCATGCGTCGATCTGCTCGAACGCGGAATCGTTCATCTGCCAGCCGGCCGCGCCGTGCGTGACGGGCGGCGCGCCGAAGACCTCGATGAAGCGCGCGTGACTCTTCTGCATTTCACGCGCGGTCCAGTCGCGATCGCGTGCACGGACGTTGTCCTGCCAGTACACGTGATCCCACGTGTGGATCCCGCATTCGAAGCCGGCCTCGTGGATCGCGCGCATGTCGGCGATGGCACGACGGCCGATGTCGGGGCCCGGCAACAGCACGCCGTACATCAGCTGCTTCACGCCGTAGTGCTCGACCACCGACGTGCGCGACACTTTCTTCAGGAAGCCGGGGCGGAACACGCGCCGCAGCGCCCAGCCCGTGTGATCGGGCCCGAGGCTGAAGAGGAAGGTCGCGCGCGCATTGAAGCGGTCGAAGATGCGCGCGAGGTTCGGCACGCCTTCGCGCGTGCCGCGCAGCGTGTCGACGTCGATCTTGAGGACGATGCGAGCCAAGCGGACGTCCCGATCAGCCTTGCTGTTCGACGAGCGCGCGCGCGTCGGCGACGTGGCCGCGATACGCTTCGAAGATGTTGCGCAGCGCGTCGTCGAACGTCGCTTGCGGCGCCCAGCCGAGTTCCTGCATCGTGTTGTCGATCTTCGGCACGCGGTTCTGCACGTCCTGGTAGCCGTTGCCGTAGTAGGCGCCGGACGTCGTCTCGACGAGCTTCACCTGCTTGGCCGAATCGGCGTACTCGGGGAATTCCGCCGCCAGTTCGAGCATCTTGTGCGCGAGTTCGCGAACCGAGAAGTTGTTCTTCGGATTCCCGATGTTGTAGATCTTGCCCGACGCGA
This sequence comes from Burkholderia sp. HI4860, assembly GCF_002223045.2. Classification (NCBI taxonomy): domain Bacteria; kingdom Pseudomonadati; phylum Pseudomonadota; class Betaproteobacteria; order Burkholderiales; family Burkholderiaceae; genus Burkholderia; species Burkholderia sp. HI4860. The sequence continues at coordinate 3,475,044 of NZ_NKFO02000003.1, forward strand.
CGCCGTCCTTGTTCTCGATGATCTTCATCAGCGCGCTGATGCCGTCGCCGATGTCGGTGAACGCGCGCTTCTGCGAGCCGCCGTCGACGAGGCTGATGTTCTCGCCGCGCACGATGTGGCCGAGGAACTGCGTGACCACGCGCGAGCTGCCTTCCTTCGGCGTGTAGATCGAGTCGAGGCCCGGGCCGATCCAGTTGAACGGGCGGAACAGCGTGAAGTTCAGGCCTTCCATCCCGTAGCCCCAGATCACGCGGTCCATCAGCTGCTTCGAGCACGCGTAGATCCAGCGCGGCTTGTTGATCGGGCCGTAGGTGAGGGCCGATGCATCCGGGTCGAACTGCTCGTCCGAGCACATGCCGTAGACCTCGGAGGTCGACGGGAACACGAGGTGCTTGCCGTACTTGACGGCCGAACGCACGATCGGCAGGTTCGCCTCGAAGTCGAGTTCGAACACGCGCAGCGGCTGCTGGACGTAGGTGGCGGGCGTCGCGATCGCGACGAGCGGCAGGATCACGTCGCACTTCTTCACGTGATACTCGACCCACTCCTTGTTGATCGTGATGTCGCCTTCGAAGAAATGCATCCGCTCGTGGTTGACGAGGTCGCCCAGCCGATCGGTCTGCATGTCCATGCCGAACACTTCCCAATCGGTGGTTTCAAGAATGCGCTTCGACAGGTGATGGCCGATGAAGCCGTTCACACCCAGGATCAGGACTTTTTTTGCTTTCATGAATGACGGGAAGAATGAATGAACTGCGCGAATTCCGCGGGCGTCACGACGGTTTCGCTGCCGTCGCGCTGCTGCCACAGCTCGAGAATGGATAGGGCGCGGCTGTCGCCGCAGACGCCGAATAGCGCATTATCGCTTACGTGCAGGCCGGGCGGCAAATCTGCCGCGGCGGCTGCCGCCGCGCTGCCGGGCGCCGCCAGGCGCGCGCGCGCGATCACGAAACGCGTGCCGTCGACGTCCGTGAACGCGCCCGGATACGGGGGCGCGACCGCGCGCACCAGGTTGTAGACCTGCGCGGCCGGCTTCGACCAGTCGATGCGGCCGTCCTCGGGCTTGCGCCCGCCGTAGTAGCTGCCGCTCGAGAGATCGTTCGGCAGGTGCGGCGCCTCGCCCGCGAGCAGCGCGGGCAGCACGCGCCAGAGCGTCTGCTCGGCGGCTACCGTGACCTTGTCGAACACCTGCGTGGCCGTGTCGTCCGGCAGGATCGGCACCGCGGTCTGGCCGATGATCGCGCCGGCGTCGGGTTTCGCCGCCATCTCGTGCAGCGTCGCGCCGGTTTCGGTTTCGCCGTTCAGCACCGCCCAGTTGGTCGGTACCCGACCCCGGTATTTCGGCAGCAGCGACCCGTGCATGTTGTACGCGCCCTTCGGCGCGATCGCGAGCAGGTCCACCGGCAGCATGTGCCGGTAGTAGAACGAGAAGATGAAGTCCGGCTGCGCGTCGGATACCGCGCGGCGCAGCGCCGGATCGGCGGGATCGGCCGGTGTGAGCACCGGAATGCCGTGCTCGGCCGCGACGGATGCGACGCTGCCGAACCAGATGTTCTCGTTCGGGTTGTCCTCGTGCGTGACGACGAGCGCGACGTCGACGCCGCGCGCGAGCAGCACCTGCAGGCAGCGCACGCCGACGTTGTGATAGGCGAAGACGACTGCGCGCGGCTTCATTGCGCGGTACCCGTGCGGTTCGCGCCGGCCGGCACCGGCGGCACGCCGTCGTGCTGCTCGAGCACGGCCTGGATCAGGTAGCGCGGCCGTGCACGCACCTGCTGGTAGATGCGGCCGACGTATTCGCCGAGCAGGCCGAGCGCGAAGATGATCACGCCGAGCAGGAAGAACGTGATGGCGAACAGCGTGAACACGCCTTGCACTTCCGCGCCGACGATGAAGCGTCGCACGAGCAGCAGCACGAACAGCGCGGCGGAGCCGAGCGACAGGATCACGCCGATGAACGACAGCCACTGCAGCGGCACGACCGAGAAACCCGTCACGAGGTCGAAGTTCAGCCGGATCAGGCTGTACAGCGAGTACTTCGACTCGCCGGCGAAGCGCTCCTCGTGCGCGACCTCGATCTCGGTCGGTTTCTGCGCGAACGTGTACGCGAGGGCCGGGATGAACGTGTTGACTTCGCCGCACACGTTGATCGTGTCGATGATGCGGCGGCTGTACGCGCGCAGCATGCAGCCCTGGTCGGTCATCTTGATGCGCGTGATGCGCTCGCGCAGGCGGTTCATCATCTGCGACGCCTTGCGCCGCCACAGGCTGTCCTGGCGCTGCTTGCGGATCGAGCCGACGTAGTCGTAGCCCTCGCGCATCTTCGCGATCAGCTTGCCGATTTCCTCGGGCGGGTTCTGCAGGTCGGCGTCGAGCGTGATGACGATCTCGCCGCGCGATTGCGCGAAGCCGGCGAGGATCGCCATGTGCTGGCCGTAGTTGCCGTTGAGCAGCACGACGCGTGTCGTGTCGGGACGGACGTGGAACTGATCGGCGAGCATCGCCGCCGAGCGGTCGCGGCTGCCGTCGTTGATCAGGATCACTTCGTATGACGTGTCGAGTGCGTCGAGCGCCGGATACAGCCGCGCGAACAGCGCAGCGAGGCCGTCTTCCTCGTTGTACACGGGGATGATGACCGATACTTCGGGCCGGCCGGCGTCCAGGTGCCCGGCGGCCGGATGCCCGGCGCGTGCTTCAAGGTGACTCATGTACGCTTATTTTCCGTATTGTTCACAAATCTGGTTGATGGCGTCGACCACGCGACGCACGTCGCCGTCCGTCATCTGCGTGAAGAGCGGCAGCGTGACGGTCGACGCGCCGTACCGTTCGGCGTGGGGGAACATGCCCTCCTTGAAGCCGCGTGCACGGTACAGCGTGAAAAGATGGATCGCCGGGTAGTGGATGCCCGTGCCGATGCCGCGTTCCTTCATCTGCGCCATGAACTCGGCGCGGGTGATCGTCAGGCGCTCGAGCGGCAGCGTGATCAGGAACATGTGCCAGTTGCCGTTCTCGAATTCGGCGATCGGCAGGCCGACGCCGAGCTTCACGGCCGCACTGCCGTCGAATGCGGCGAAGTAGGCACGCGCAAGCGCGCGGCGCTGCGCGGTGAAGCGTTCGATGTGCGGCAGCTGGCCGAGGCCGACGCGCGCGGCGACGTCGGTCAGGTTGTACTTGCCGCCGAGCACGTCGCAGTCCATCCCGTCGAAGCCCGTGCGCGTGATGCCCTGCAGCCGGTACTTCTGCGCGAGCGTCGCTTCTTCCTCGTTGTTCAGCACGAGTGCGCCGCCTTCGATCGTCGTCAGGTTCTTGTTCGCGTGGAAGCTGAACGACACGATGTCGCCGATCGCGCCGATGCGCTTGCCGTTCCACGTCGAGCCGAACGCCTGCGCCGCATCCTCGATCACGCGCAGCTTGTGTGCGCGCGCAATGGCGTACAGGCGGTCCATGTCGACCGGCAGGCCGGACAGGAACACCGGGATGATGGCCTTCGTGCGCGGCGTGATCGCCTGCTCGAGCTTGTCGAGGTCGATGTTGCGCGTGACGGGATCGATGTCGGCGAACACGGGCGTCGCGCCCGTCTCGAGGATCACGTTGCTGGTCGAGACCCACGACGCCGGCGTCGTGATGACTTCGTCGCCGGGGCCGACGCCCGCGATGCGCAGGCCGATCTCCAGCGTGCAGGTGCCCGAATTGAACGCGCGGACCGGACGGCCGCCGCAGTATTCGGACAGCGCCGCTTCGAATTTCTGGCTCTGCGGGCCGGTGGTGATCCAGCCCGAGCGCAGCACGTCGACGACGCCCTGGATGGTTTCCTCATCGATCTCGGGGCGGGTGAACGGCAGAAACGGAGCGGTAGTCTGGCTCATGAACGCTTTGGCCTGTAATGGCGTGTAATAAAAGGGTCGGGCGATCCCGGCCGAAACCGGCATTAAACACCGGTTGGCGGAATCGCACCGTGATTTTTTGTAGGCAGACGCTTAATGCGCGCGGCGGCCGGCTCAGCTTCGCGCGAGCACCAGCACGCCGATCAGGATGATGCCGATGCCGACGAGCCGCTGGACCGACAGCACTTCGCCGAACAGGTACCAGGCCGCGAACGCGTTGACGACGTAGCCGAGCGACAGCATCGGGTACGCGATCGACACGTCGACCCGCGACAGCCCGACGATCCAGACCACGACGCTCAGCACGTAGCAGCCGAGGCCGCCGATGATCGGCAATTGGGTCGCGATCTTCAGGCCGACCGGGATGATGTTCGCACGGCTGAATTCGAAGTGTCCAACGGCGTTGACGCCGGCTTTCAGCAGAAGTTGCGCACAGGCGTTGAGCATTACGCCGGTGATGATGCAGACGAACGAAACGGGATTCATGCAGCGGGCGTCCTTACGATTGCGGTTTCTCGACGATCACGCGGCGGTTGTCGCGTGCAATCACGCGCATCGGCACGCCTTGCTTGACCAGGGTGTCGTACTCGCCGGGCGGCATGATCGCGAGCGCATGGGTTTCCTGCTTCCAGCGCGTGATCCACTCGTCGACGGTCGGAATCCACTTGTTCGGCTCCATCGAGATCCCGAACGCGAGTTCGTCCTGGCGCTGGACCATGATCGTCGTGTGGCCCATGTAGAACGGGAACGTGTGATCGAGCATCTCGATCGAGTAGAACGGCGTGTCGGCCGGCAGTTTCGCCAGTTCGGCGCGCACGGTGGGCGCGAGCAGCGCGCCGGAGCTGTAGCGCCCGAATTCGTCGTGACCGGTGCCGCCGATCGTGCCGAACGCGAGCCAGGCGGCGCCGAATGCGGCGAGCGCGGCGGCCACGCCCGCGCGGCGGTTCAGCCATGCGGCCGCGAGCGTCAGCGCGGCCGCGACCGCGAGGCCCGCGTATAGCCACATCTGGAACGCGCGGTACAGCGCGTTCGGCGTGCGGGCATCGCCCTGGTACGCGAGGAAGATGATCCCGAACGCCGCGACGACGAGGAACACGAGGTTGCCGAGCAGGTGGCGGCGGAACCGGTCGGCGCTCATCAGCGGCAGGTATGCGCCGATGATCAGCGCGAGCGCCGGCGCGACCGGCAGCACGTACGAGATCAGCTTCGAATGCGACGCGCTGAAGAACAGGAAGATGAATGCGCTCCAGATCAGCAGCACGAGCATCGGCGAGAAGCCGTTCGGCTGGCGCGGCATCCGCAGCGCATGGCGGATGCTCTGCCATGCGACCGACAGCCACGGCAGGAAGCCGACCAGCAGCACGGGCACGAAGTAGTAGAGCGGGCCCGGGCGGTTCTGTTCCGGGGTCAGGTACCGGCGGAACTGCTGGACGATGAAGAAGAAGTTGAAGAACTCGGGGTTGCGCTGCTGGACGAGCACGAACCACGGCGTGACGATCGCGAAGAAGATCACGAGGCCGCTCACCAGGTACAGGCGCTTCCACAGCGCCCAGTCGCGCGCGATCAGCGTATAGAGCACGAGCACGGCGCCGGGCAGGATCAGGCCGACGAGGCCCTTCGACAGCACCGCGAACGCCATCGCGGCCCAGCATGCCCACATCCAGCCGCGTGCCGCGGCCGGGCGCAGCCCGGGCCGCTGCGCGAGCAGCAGCGAGCACAGCGACAGCGCCATCCAGAACGCGAGCCCCATGTCGAGCGCGTTGAAGTGGCCCATCAGGTTCCAGTACGGCGACGACGCGAGCACGACGGCGGCGAGGAAGCCCGACAGCGGGTTGAACAGGCGCGCGCCGGTGTAGCCGACCAGCAGGATGCCGGCGAAGCTCGCGACGGCCGTGTAGAGGCGCGCCTGCCATTCGCCGATGCCGAACCACGCGAACGTGAGCGCGTTCAGCCAGGTCTGCAGCGGCGGCTTCTCGAAATACTTGTAGCCGTTGTAGCGCGGCGTGATCCAGTCGCCGGTGACGAACATCTCGCGCGCCATTTCCGCATAGCGACCTTCGTCGCTCGGGATCAGGTGGCGCAGCCCGAGCGGCGCGAACCAGACGATCGCGAGCGCGATGACGAGGAGGACGAGCGTGATGCGATTGAGCGGTAGCCTCGACGGCGTATCGTTCATGGATTTTCAGCCTGTTGGTTGTTGTGACGGGCCGCCGGCGGGTTGCGCCGGGGGCGGGCGGCCTGGCCGGGCCGATCCGGGGGATCGACCCGCTGCGCCGGCCCGAGTTTTACCGCATCCGGGATTAACGTTCAATTAAGAGCGCGGCGGCGACTTTGCGGCCCTCGGCCATCAGGATGTTGTAGGTGCGGCAGGCGGCCTGGAAATCCATCGTCTCGACGCCGATCCGCTTCGCCGTGAGCGCCGCGACGAGCCGCGGGTGCGGGAAGCGCAGCCGCGCGCCGCTGCCGAAGATCACGAGTTCGGGTGTCGGGTCGAGCAGCATCGCGAAATGCTCGGGCGCGAGCGCGTCGAACGACGACACGGGCCATGCCTGGACCGGCGCGCCGGGCAGCACGATGACGCTCGTTTCATGGCGTTCGAGATTGACGTCGACATAATCGGGGCCGTAGCCGGTGACGGTGTTGAGCGCGCCGCTCGTGTCCTGGTGCAGTTTCAAATCGGTATTCCGCGGTTCCGTAGGGGAATGTATCGCAGGGCCACACGGGCCCGGACGGCCGGTTTCGCTTGCCCGGGCACGCGGGACGCCCGACGGTGCGGGCCCGGCGCGGCTATGGTGCATTGCGAAAGTCAGCCAAAATCCGCTAAATTATAACTTTTTGGTCGCCCCCGGGCGCCATTTGCGTCGCGCGTCGCCACAAGCCGCGCCCGACCGCCCGCTTTTTCCCAGTCTAGACAGCGCGCACAGACCGGCCGCTTTCCAGTTTTGATCCCGTCCCCCCGGCCGCAAGGCCAATCCAGGAACCGTGTCGTCGTGAAACCGATTCAGAAGTCGAACAAGCTGCTCAACGTCTGCTACGACATCCGTGGCCCGGTGCTCGAGCACGCGAAGCGCCTCGAGGAAGAAGGCCACCGCATCATCAAGCTGAACATCGGCAACCTCGCGCCGTTCGGTTTCGACGCGCCGGACGAGATCATCCAGGACATGATCCGCAACCTGCCGACATCGTCAGGCTATTCGGATTCGAAGGGCGTGTTCTCGGCGCGCAAGGCCGTAATGCACTACACGCAGGAAAAGGGCGTCGTGGGCGTCGGCCTCGACGACATCTACATCGGCAACGGCGCGTCCGAGCTGATCGTGATGGCGACCCAGGCGCTCCTGAACGACGGCGACGAAGTGCTGCTGCCCGCGCCCGACTACCCGCTGTGGACGGCGGCGGTCAGCCTGTCGGGCGGCACGCCGGTGCATTACGTCTGCGACGAGCAGAACGCGTGGATGCCCGATCTCGACGACATCCGCCGCAAGATCACGCCGAACACGAAGGCGCTCGTCGTGATCAACCCGAACAACCCGACGGGCGCGCTTTATTCGGACGAATTACTGCTCGAACTGCTCGAGATCGCGCGCCAGCACGGGTTGATCGTGTTCGCCGACGAGGTGTACGACAAGATCGTCTACGACGGCCTCGAGCACACGGCCCTGGGTTCGCTGTCGGAGGACGTGATCACCGTCACGTTCAACAGCCTGTCGAAGAGCTATCGCTCGTGCGGCTACCGCGCGGGCTGGATGGCCGTGTCCGGCCTCGGCGGCGACAACCGCCGGCACGCGAAGGATTATCTCGAGGGGCTCGGGATCCTGTCGTCGATGCGCCTGTGCGCGAACGTGCCCGGGCAGTTCGCGATCCAGACGGCGCTCGGCGGCTACCAGAGTATCAACGAGCTGATCGTGCCGAGCGGGCGCCTGTACAAGCAGCGCGAACTCGCGTACGACATGCTCACGTCGATCCCGGGCGTGACCTGCGTGAAGCCGCAGGCCGCGCTGTACATGTTCCCGCGCCTCGACCCGAAGCTTTATCCGATCCAGAACGACCAGCAGTTCATTCTCGACCTGCTGCTCGAGGAGCGCGTATTGCTCGTACAGGGCACGGGCTTCAACTGGGCGACGCCGGATCACTTCCGCGTGGTCTTCCTGCCGAACTTCGACGACCTGACCGATTCGATCAACCGGATCGCACGCTTCCTCGACGGCTACCGCAAGCGCCATTCGGCCTGAGCGGCACGGCCACACGGACTCACTCATTCTTACTCATTCGATCACACGCAGCATGGAACCGATCAAAGTTGGCCTGTTGGGCTTCGGCACGGTGGGCAGCGGCACCTTCACGGTGCTGGGCCGCAACCAGGAAGAAATCAAGCGACGCGCGGGGCGCGGCATCGAGGTGACGCGCATTGCGGTGCGCACCCCGGCCAAGGCGCTGGCCGCGCTCGGCGGCGACGCCGGCGCCGCGCAGATCACCGACGATTTCAATTCGGTCGTCGATGATCCGTCGATCGCGATCATCGCCGAGATGATCGGCGGCACGGGCATCGCGCGCGAGCTCGTGCTGCGCGCGATCGCGAACGGCAAGCACGTCGTGACGGCCAACAAGGCGCTGCTCGCGGTGCACGGCACCGAGATCTTCGAGGCCGCGCGCGCGAAGGGCGTGATGGTCGCGTTCGAGGCGGCCGTCGCCGGCGGCATCCCGATCATCAAGGCGCTGCGCGAAGGCCTGACCGCGAACCGCATCCAGTACATCGCGGGCATCATCAACGGCACGACCAACTACATCCTGTCGGAAATGCGCGATCGCGGGCTCGACTTCGCGACCGCGCTGAAGGCGGCGCAGGAGCTCGGCTACGCGGAAGCCGATCCGACCTTCGACATCGAAGGCGTCGACGCCGCGCACAAGGCGACGATCATGAGCGCGATCGCGTTCGGCGTGCCGGTGCAGTTCGAACGCGCGTACGTCGAGGGCATCAGCAAGCTCGACGCGACCGACATCCGCTACGCGGAAGAACTCGGCTACCGGATCAAGCTGCTCGGCATCACGCGCCGCGCCGAAAACGGCATCGAGCTGCGCGTACACCCGACGTTGATCCCGGAGAAGCGCCTGCTCGCGAACGTCGAAGGCGCGATGAACGCGGTCGTCGTGCACGGCGACGCGGTCGGCACGACGCTGTACTACGGCAAGGGCGCGGGCGCGGAGCCGACCGCATCGGCCGTGGTCGCGGATCTCGTCGACGTCACGCGCCTGCACACGGCGGACCCCGAGCATCGCGTGCCGCACCTCGCGTTCCAGCCCGACAGCCTGTCGAACACGCCGATCTTGCCGATCGAGGAAGTGACGAGCGGCTACTACCTGCGCCTGCGCGTCGCCGATCAAACCGGCGTGCTCGCCGCGATCACGCGCATCCTCGCCGAATCGGGCATCTCGATCGACGCACTGCTGCAGAAGGAGTCGGAGCAGGTCGACGGTGCGAATGGCGAAACCGACATCATCCTGATCACGCACGTCACGGTCGAGAAGAACGTGAATGCGGCGATCGCGCAGATCGAGAGCCTCGCGACGGTGGTCTCGAAGGTGACGAAGCTGCGCATGGAAGCGCTGAACTGAGCTGAGGACGACATGAACTACATCTCCACGCGCGGCGCCGGCATCGGCGAGCGCCACACGTTCTCCGACATCCTGCTCGGCGGTCTCGCGAAGGACGGCGGGCTCTACCTGCCGGCCGAGTATCCGACGGTGTCCGCCGACGAGCTCGCGCGCTGGCGCACGCTGTCGTACGCGGATCTCGCGTTCGAGATCCTGTCGAAGTTCTGCGACGACGTGCCGGCCGACGACCTGCGCGCGATCACGCGCCGCACGTACACGGCCGATGTGTACCGCAACACGCGCCATGGCGAGAACGCGTCCGACATCACGCCGCTGAAGGCGCTCGGTACCGAGAACGGCGCGCCGCTCTCGCTGCTCGAACTGTCGAACGGCCCGACGCTCGCGTTCAAGGACATGGCGATGCAGTTGCTCGGCAACCTGTTCGAGTACACGCTCGCGAAGCACGGGCAGTCGCTGAACATTCTCGGCGCGACGTCCGGCGACACGGGCAGCGCGGCCGAATACGCGATGCGCGGCAAGGCCGGCGTGCGCGTGTTCATGCTGTCGCCGCACAAGAAGATGAGCGCGTTCCAGACGGCCCAGATGTTCAGCCTGCAGGATCCGAACATCTTCAACCTCGCGGTCGAAGGCGTGTTCGACGATTGCCAGGACATCGTGAAGGCCGTGTCGAACGATCACGCGTTCAAGGCGCAGCAGAAGATCGGCACGGTCAATTCGATCAACTGGGCACGCGTCGTCGCGCAGGTCGTGTACTACTTCAAGGGTTACTTCGCGGCCACCCGGTCGAATGACGAACGCGTGTCGTTCACGGTGCCGTCGGGCAACTTCGGCAATGTCTGCGCCGGCCACATCGCGCGGATGATGGGGTTGCCGATCGCGAAGCTCGTGGTCGCGACCAACGAGAACGACGTGCTCGACGAGTTCTTCCGCACGGGCGCGTATCGCGTGCGCAGCGCGGAGAACACCTATCACACGAGCAGCCCGAGCATGGACATCTCGAAGGCGTCGAACTTCGAGCGCTTCGTGTTCGACCTGCTCGGCCGCGACCCGGCGCGCGTGATGCAGCTGTTCCGCGACGTCGAGGAGAAGGGCGGCTTCGATCTCGCGGCGAGCGGCGATTTCTCGCGCGTCGCCGAGTTCGGTTTCGTGTCGGGGCGCAGCAGCCACACGGACCGCATCGCGACGATTCGCGACGTGTTCTCGCGCTACGACACGATGATCGATACGCACACCGCCGACGGCGTGAAAGTCGCGCGCGAGCATCTCGACGCGGGCGTGCCGATGGTCGTGCTCGAGACGGCGCAGCCGATCAAGTTCGGCGAGACGATTCGCGAGGCACTCGATCGCGAAGCCGAGCGGCCGGCCGCATTCGACGGGCTCGAGGCGCTGCCGCAGCGTTTCGAGGTCGTGAAGGCCGACGCGCAGCAAGTGAAGGACTTCATCGCCGCCCATACGGGCGCATGACGCACGGCCGGGCCTGCGGGCCCGGCTGCGCAGGACGGCCGGAACGCCGATTCGTCGAACGGATCGGGGTTCCGGCCGTTTCGTTTGGCAACTGCCAAGCGGCGGTCGTCACAATGCGTTCGAAACAAGTGTCAGACCGGCGCGTTCGCGCGAATCACAGTTTCCGCATGGCCGCCATATCGCGCGCCCGCGCGACGGCGTCGCTACAATGACGTATTGAATTCAACGATCCCCGATTCCATCGATGTCGAACCCGAATCCCGCGGCGCCGCGCGCGCCGATGCTGTCGACCGCCGAGGCGCTCGCCGCGCTGCTCGATGCCGCGAAGCCGTTGCCCGGCGCCGAAACCGTCGCCACGCTCGACGCGCTCGGCCGCGTGCTGGCGGCCGACGTGAGCTCGCCGCTCGACGTGCCGCCGATGCATACGAGCGCGATGGACGGCTATGCGGTGCGCGTCGCCGACCTGCTGCATGGCGAGCGGCGCTTGCCGGTGTCGCAGCGCATTCCGGCCGGTCATCCGGCCGCGCCGCTCGCTGCCGGCACGGCCGCGCGGATCTTCACCGGCGCGACGGTGCCGCCCGGCGCCGACGCCGTCGTGATGCAGGAGCAGACGTCGGCCGACGGCGATGCGGTCGAGATCCTGCACACGCCGAAGGTCGGCGAATGGATCACCGCGCAGGGCGCGGATATCCGGCAGGGTTCGGTGATCCTGCCGGCCGGCACGCGACTCACGCCACAGGCGCTCGGCCTCGCCGCGTCGGTCGGCTGCGCGCAACTGCCGGTTGCGCGGCGAATTCGCGTCGCGGTGTTCTTCACCGGCGACGAACTGACGATGCCGGGCGAGCCGCTGAAGCCCGGCGCGATCTACAACTCGAACCGGTTCACGCTGCGCGGGCTGCTGGAGCGGCTCGGCTGCCACGTGACCGACTACGGGATCGTGCCCGATTCGCTCGCCGCGACCCGCGACACGCTGCGCGCGGCCGCGCGCGATCACGACGTGATCCTGACGAGCGGTGGCGTGTCGGTCGGTGACGAGGACCACGTGAAGCCGGCCGTCGAGGCCGAAGGGCGGCTCGCGCTTTGGCAAATCGCGATGAAGCCCGGCAAGCCGCTTGCGTACGGCGCGGTGCGCCGCGGCGACGATCGCCCCGACGCGCACTTCATCGGGCTACCCGGCAACCCGGTGTCGAGCTTCGTCACGTTCCTGCTGTTCGTGCGGCCGTTCCTGCTGCGCCTGTCCGGCGTGCGCGACGTCGCGCCGCGCGCGCTGTCGCTGCGCGCCGACTTTTCGCAAAACAAGGGCGACCGGCGCAACGAATTCCTGCGTGCGCGCGTCAACGCGGCGGGCGGCCTCGATCTGTTCCCGAACCAGAGCTCGGCGGTGCTGACGTCGACGGTGTGGGGCGACGGCCTCATCGACAACCCGCCGCAGCACGCGATCAGTGCCGGCGAGACCGTGCGTTTCATTCCGTTTTCCGAACTGCTGTCGTAATGCGACGGCTTCCCGAACCATGAAGATTCAACTGAAATTTTTTGCAAGCGTACGCGAGGCATTGGGCGTTGCCGACGAGCAGGCCGACGTGCCGGACAGCGTCACGACCGTGGGCGACGTGCGCGCGTGGCTGCGCGTGCGCGGCGGGGCATGGGCCGAGACGCTCGCCGAAGGGCGCGCGCTGCGCATGGCGTGCAACCACGAGATGACCGATCCCGACACGCGGCTCACCGAAGGCTGCGAAGTCGCGTTCTTTCCGCCGGTCACGGGCGGTTGAGGCGCTGGCGATGGCAACGGTACGAATCCAGACCGACGACTTCGACCTGAACGTCGAGGTCGCGGCATTGCGCGCACGCAACCCGAAGATCGGCGCGCTCGCGTGCTTCGTCGGCACGGTGCGCGACCTGAACGAAGGCGATTCGGTGGCCGCGATGGCGCTCGAGCACTATCCGGGGATGACCGAGAAGGCGCTCGAGAAGATTGCCGCCGAGGCCGGCCGGCGCTGGCCGGGCATCGATGTCGCGATCGTGCACCGCGTCGGCACGCTCCTGCCGCTCGACCAGATCGTGATGGTCGCAACGGTCGCATCGCACCGCGGCGACGCGTTCGCGTCGTGCGAGTTCGTGATGGACTACCTGAAGACCGAAGCGCCGTTCTGGAAGAAGGAAACGACGCCGGATGGCGAGCGCTGGGTCGATGCGCGCAGCACCGACGATGCCGCGCTCGCGCGCTGGGGCATCGAATCGGGCAATACGCGGCGCTGAGCGTGGCGCCACGGTAATGCGGCGCGATGCCGCATGCGCGCGAAGCCTCGCGCGCGCCGGCGGCCCGCCGGTGGCCCGTTACGCGTCCGGATCGCTGCTGCGCCCGATGATCTTCGTCGGAAACGGCTCGCCGCGGGCGCGCGACGGCAGCGCGTGCGGATCGTCACCTGCATCGCGACGGCGCGGCGCGATCGCGTCGAGCAGCGCCTGCTGCTCGGGCGGAATATGATAGTCCCAGCCGAACCGGCTCAACTGGAGGCTCTGGGCGATCCGCAGTGCCGGCTCCATGAAGCGGATCGCCGCGGGCGGCGCGTAGCGCGCCTCGACGGTCTTCAGGAACAGCGACAGCCAGCGGCTGAAATGGGCGGGCTCGATCCCGTCGAGCGGCTGGTGCGCCTGCTGCACGTTGCCGCGATAGCCCTTGGTGCCGAGCACGAGGCTCGACCAGAACGTGACCATCTTCGGCAGGTGGTCGTCCCAGCGGCCGGCCAGCTTTGCGTCGAACACGGGCCCCAGCAGCGGATCGGCGCGTACGCGGTCGTAGAACGCGTAGACGAGATCGCGAATGTTCCCTTCGGTCGGCTCGGTGTCGCGAGGGCGGGCCGGGGCGGTATCGGGCGAGGCGGGCAGGACGGTCATGGCAAAAGGGCCGGCAGAAATAGGCAACGACAGGGGCGGCGCGGGCATCGAGTAGGACGCCGACCGAATTTTGACGCAAAATAGCGTCCAACACCCCTGAAAAACGTGCAAGTGTCACGCATCTTATTGCGCGCACGCCATCCCGGCAACCCGGGGCCGCGGAGCAGGGTCGCCAACCGGCCTCGTGCGCATCCCGGTCGGCCCGGCTCACGTAATCGGGGTACGATCGATTTTTTCCGTATTCGCCCATGAGACTCACCGACTACACCGACTATTCGCTGCGCGTGATGCTGTACCTTGCCGTGCGCGGCGAGGGGCTCGCTACGATCCAGGAGATCTCGGACGCCTACGGCATCTCGAAGAACCATCTGATGAAAGTCGTGCAGCAGCTCGGCGAGCTGGGGTGGGTCGACACCGTCCGCGGTCGCAATGGCGGGCTGCGGCTGTTCCCCGAATCGTTGCAACTGACCGTCGGCCAGGTCGTGCGTGCGACCGAGAGCGATTTCGCGCTGGTCGGCTGCTTCTCGGCCGACGACGAATCGCGCGGCTGCGTGATCGAGCCGCATTGCCGGTTGAAGGGCGTGCTGGCGGCCGCGCGCGACGCGTTTTTCGCCGAACTCGACCGTCACACGCTCGGCGCACTGATCGAGCCCGCGTCGCCGCTCGCCGCGTTGCTCGGCATTCATTCGGTCGTGCGCCTGCATGCCGAGCCTTTACCGGAAGACGCACCGGCGTCCGTCGAGCCGCCGTCGACGGCGCGCTGAGACGCGCTCGCCGCGCGTCTCGATCCGGCCGTGGCCCGTCCCGGGGCCGCTTCAAGGATATCCATCGATTTTTGCGCTGAATCAACCCGAATTTCGCTTGAAAGCCGCATAACCATCCTCATCTTGGTGTTAATCGAAAATTGGAGGTCTCGACTAAATGAGAATCGACAAGCTCACCACCAAGTTCCAGGAAGCACTCGCGGACGCGCAAAGCCTCGCGGCAGGCCGCGACAATCAATACATCGAACCCGTTCACGTTCTCGCGGCGCTGGTCGCGCAGCAGGACGGTTCCGCCCGCTCGCTGATGTCGCGCGCGGGTGTTCACATTCAGGCGCTGCAAGGCGCGCTGAACGAGGCCATCTCGCGCCTGCCGCAAGTGACGGGCACGGGCGGCGACATCCAGATCGGCCGTGAACTGGCCGGGCTGCTGAACCAGGCCGACAAGGAAGCGCAGAAGCTCAACGACACGTTCATCGCGAGCGAGATGTTCCTGCTCGCCGTGTCCGACGACAAGGGCGACGCCGGCAAGCTCGCCCGCCAGCACGGCCTCACGCGCAAGGCGCTGGAAGCCGCGATCGCCGCCGTGCGCGGCGGCTCGCAGGTGCACAGCCAGGACGCGGAAAGCCAGCGCGAGGCGCTGAAGAAATACACGGTCGACCTGACCGAGCGCGCCCGTGCGGGCAAGCTCGATCCGGTGATCGGCCGCGACGACGAAATCCGCCGTTCGATCCAGATCCTGCAGCGCCGCACCAAGAACAACCCGGTGCTGATCGGCGAGCCGGGCGTCGGCAAGACGGCGATCGTCGAAGGGCTCGCACAGCGGATCGTCAACGGCGAAGTGCCCGAGACGCTGAAGGGCAAGCGCGTGCTGTCGCTCGACATGGCCGCACTGCTCGCCGGCGCGAAATATCGCGGCGAATTCGAGGAGCGCCTGAAGGCGGTGCTCAACGACATCGCGAAGGACGAAGGCCAGACGATCGTCTTCATCGACGAAATCCACACGATGGTCGGCGCAGGCAAGGCCGAAGGCGCGATGGATGCGGGCAACATGCTGAAGCCGGCGCTGTCGCGCGGTGAGCTGCACTGCATCGGCGCGACCACGCTCGACGAATACCGCAAGTACATCGAGAAGGATGCCGCGCTCGAGCGCCGCTTCCAGAAGGTGCTCGTCGACGAGCCGAGCGTCGAGGCGACGATCGCGATCCTGCGCGGGCTGCAGGAGAAGTACGAACTGCACCACGGTGTCGACATCACCGACCCGGCGATCGTCGCCGCGGCCGAGCTGTCGCATCGCTACATCACCGACCGTTTCCTGCCGGACAAGGCCATCGACCTGATCGACGAAGCCGCTTCGAAGATCAAGATGGAAATCGATTCGAAGCCCGAAGAGATGGACAAGCTCGATCGTCGCCTGATCCAGCTGAAGATCGAACGCGAAGCCGTTAAGAAGGAGCAGGACGAAGCGTCGCAGAAGCGCCTGCAGCTGATCGAGGAAGAGATCGAGCGTCTCGGCCGCGAGTACGCGGACCTCGAGGAAATCTGGACCGCCGAGAAGGCCGCGGTGCAGGGTAGCGCGCAGTTGAAGGAAGAGATCGAGAAGGTGCGGGCGGACATCGCGCGGCTGCAGCGTGACGGCAAGCTGGAGAAGGTGGCCGAGCTGCAGTACGGCAAGCTGCCGCAGCTCGAGGCGCAGCTGAAGCAGGTCACGCAGGCCGAAGAGCAGGAGCAGCACAACCCGACGCGCCCGCGCCTGCTGCGCACGCAGGTCGGCGCCGAGGAAATCGCGGAAGTCGTGTCGCGTTCGACCGGGATTCCGGTGTCGCGGATGATGCAGGGCGAACGCGAGAAGCTGCTGCACATCGAGGAAAAGCTGCATGAGCGCGTGGTCGGCCAGCACGAGGCGATCAGCGCGGTGGCCGACGCGATCCGCCGTTCGCGCGCCGGTCTCGCCGATCCGAACCGTCCGTACGGCTCGTTCCTGTTCCTCGGCCCGACGGGTGTCGGCAAGACCGAGCTGTGCAAGGCGCTGGCGTCGTTCCTGTTCGATTCGGAAGAGCACCTGATCCGCATCGACATGAGCGAGTTCATGGAGAAGCACAGCGTCGCGCGGCTGATCGGCGCGCCGCCGGGCTATGTCGGCTACGAGGAAGGCGGCTACCTGACGGAAGCCGTGCGCCGCAAGCCGTACAGCGTGATCCTGCTCGACGAGATCGAGAAGGCGCATCCGGACGTGTTCAACGTGCTGCTGCAGGTGCTCGACGACGGCCGCATGACGGACGGGCAGGGGCGCACGGTCGACTTCAAGAACACGGTGATCGTGATGACGTCGAACCTCGGCTCGCAGGTCATCCAGGCGATGACGGGTGCGCCGCAGGAAGAGATCAAGGACGCGGTGTGGCTCGAGGTGAAGCAGCATTTCCGCCCCGAGTTCCTGAACCGGATCGACGACGTCGTCGTGTTCCATGCGCTCGACCGCAGCAACATCGAGTCGATCGCGAAGATCCAGCTCGCCCGCCTGCACGACCGGCTCGCGAAGCTCGACATGGCGCTCGACGTGTCGGAAGCGGCGCTCGAACAGATCGGCAAGGTCGGCTACGATCCGCTGTTCGGTGCGCGTCCGCTGAAGCGCGCGATCCAGCAGGAGATCGAGAACCCGGTCGCGAAGCTGATCCTCGCGGGCCGCTTCGGTCCGAAGGACGTGATCCCGGTCGACGTCCAGGACGGCAAGTTCGTGTTCGACCGCGTCGTTCACTGATCGCAGGGCTCCGGCCGCCGCCCGGTTCGCGCCGGGCGCACAAAAACAAACACCCCGCCTCGGCGGGGTGTTTGCTTATGGCGCGTCGCAACGACGCAGCGTGTCAGCCCTGCTTGTTGCCGCCGAACATGCCGGCGATCTGCGACAGCGAGCCGAGCACGTTCGACGGGTCGACCTGTGCCTGGCCGTCGGCCGGCACCGCACCGTCCGGCGTCGCGTGGTTGACGACGTGCGGCAGCACCTGCGCGAGGACGGTCGACGCCGTCGACGGATCGACGCCGAACTTGCTCGCGAGCGCACCGATCGCGTCCGAGCCGAGCACGTTCTGCAGCGTGTCCGGCGAGATCGGCTGGTTCTGGCCGTTGCCGACCCACGAGCCGATGATGTCGCCGGCGCCGCCGGCCTTGAACTTCTCGATGAGGCCGTTCAGGCCGCCCGGCTGGTTGTTGATGAATTCGAGCGCGGTCGTGATCAGCGCGCTTTGCGAGTTGCCGCCGGCCTGGCCGCCGATCAGACCGCCAACGATGTCGAGAAGACCCATGGTTCTTCACCTTTACCGATAAGGGCGCCACACAGTGGGCGCCCGTTGAACGAATGCCGCGCACACGCCGTCGCGCGCGCGGCGCACATCAGGCGCCCGACGCCGCGGCGGCGGAGGCTGCCTTGTCCTTCTTGCCTTTCTTCTTCGAACCCTTCGTCGCTTTTGCCGACGACGCGGCGGCCGGTGCGCTCGCACCCGCATCGGCGGATGCCGCCGCTGCTGCGGCCGCCTTTTCCTTCTTCGTCATGCGCTTGGCCTTGGCCGGCTTCGCCGTATCCGGCGCGCTTGCCGCCGGTGCCGGTGCGGTGGCCGTCGTGCCGGCCGTCGCGGTCGTGGACGTCGACGCCGTGCCTGCCGACGTCGTGGTCGACGTGGTGGCCGATGTCGTCGCGGCCGGCTTCGACAGCTTCACGCCCTTCGGCGGCGTCGACGCGCCGCCGATCGTCAGGCCGTTTTCCTCGAGATGCCCGACCGACTTCGTGCCGAGGCCCTTGACGCGGTTTGCGAGATCGTCCGCGTCCTTGAACGGGCCGTTCTTGGTGCGTTCGTCGATGATCGCCTTCGACTTCACGGGTCCGAGACCCTTCACGGATTCGAGCGCGGCCTGGTCAGCCGTGTTGACTTCGACGGCCGCGGCAACGCCTGCGGCGAGCGACAGCGATAGCGCGACGAACAGCATCAGCAGCTTTTTCAGCATGGCAAAGGCTCCCTGGTTCTGACGGATGAATGGCTGTTGCAACGGACGGCGGCGTGACGCCCGGCCGGACGTCGCCGTTAAGCATAGGACAAATGCGTGCCCTTTTTAAGACAGGCTGACCGAATCTTGCTGAAGGCTTGCGGCGCTGTAAAGACCGAACCCTGCGCCGGGCGGCGGTTTTGACCATTCTTTACGGTGTCGCCGGGGTGTCGCTGACGATCGTTGCACTGGCCGTTCGACAGGGCTTGACTTAGAGTGAACTCTAACTCCTAACCTTGTTGCTGCCATGTCGAACACCGTATCCCAATCTTCCTCCGCCGGCCCGCTGACGATCGGCCAGGTCGCCGAAATGACCGGCTTGTCGACGCATACGCTGCGGTACTACGAGCAGGCCGGCCTGCTGCGCGCGATTTCGCGCACGGCGGCCGGGCACCGGCTCTATGCGCCGGCCGACCTTGACTGGCTGGCCTTCGTGATGCGCCTGAAGGCGACCGGCATGCCGATCGCGCAGATGCAGGCGTTCGCGGCGCTGCGTGCGCAAGGCGAGTCGACCTTCGGTGCGCGGCGCAGCCTGCTCGTCGCACATCGCGACGCAGTGCGCGCGCATATCGCGGAGCTGCAGGCGAGCCTCGACGTGATCAGCGACAAGATCGCGTATTACGAGGCTCAGGAGCGGGATACGGCGCGACGGGCGAAACCTTCTCACTCTCCCTCGGAACAGGACGGACACAATGGAACGACTCGTTGAAGACCGCTACACGCGCGGCTGGAACAAACTGAAGGAAATCGACGGCGAAGTGGGCGAACGCGTGATCGCGGCGCTCGCGCCGATCGCACCGGATTTCGGGCGGCTCCTGGTCGAGTTCGGTTTCGGCGACATCTACAGCCGGCCGCAGCTCGACCTGAAAGCGCGCGAGATCGCGACGATCGCGGCGCTGGCCGCGCTCGGCAATGCGCAGCCGCAACTCAAAGTGCATGTCGAGGCCGCGCTGAACGTCGGCTGCACGCGCGACGAGATCGTCGAGGTGTTCATGCAGATGGCCGTCTACGCGGGTTTTCCGGCCGCGCTCAACGCGCTGTTCGCCGCGCACGAAGTGTTCACGCGGCGCGATGAGGCGGCCGGTAACGCGGCAGATGCGAACGAAGCAGCTATGCAGCCCGCATGACGAAGCACGCGCCCGCGCGTCACGCGCGGTGCGGCGCGACGATCCGGTGCTTCGCAATGCGCCGGTACAGCGTCGCGCGCGAGATGCCGAGCGCCTGCGCGGCCGCGTCGGGCCGCCAGCGATGCGCGGTGAGCGCCGCGACGATGCGGCCGCGTTCGTCGTCGGGCAGCCCGCCGGGCGACGTGCCGCCAAGCTGCGTGGCGATATCGGCCGGCAGATCTCGCCGCGTCACGCGCGCGGCGTCGCACACCGCGCACGCATAGCGCAGCACGTTGCGCAATTGCCGCACGTTGCCGGGCCACGGATACGCGGCGAGTTGTTCGGCGAGCGTCGCATCGAGCGTCAGCACGTGGCCGGTGGCCTGCGCCTCCTCGGCGAACACGGCGGCGATCACGTCGCGCACGTCGGCACGCTCGCGCAGCGGCGGCAGTTCGAACGTCGCGCCGCTCAGCCGGTAGTACAGATCCTCGCGGAACGTGCCCTCGGCCACCATCCGCGCGAGATCGCGGTGCGTCGCGCAAATCACGTCGAGATCGACGCGGACCGGCGTATCGCTGCCGAGCGGCACGACTTCGCCGTCGGCGAGCACGCGCAACAGGCGCGTCTGCAGCGCGAGCGGCATGTCGCCGATTTCATCGAGGAACAGCGTGCCGCCGTCGGCGAGCGCGATCTTGCCGCGCGCGCCGTGCTTGCGTGCGCCGGTGAACGCGCCGGCCGCATAGCCGAACAGTTCGCTCTCGATCAGCGCTTCGGGCAGCGCGCCGCAGTTGACCGCGACGAACGGCCGCGCACGCCGCGCACCGGCATCGTGGATCGCGCGCGCGAATACTTCCTTCCCCGCACCGGTTTCGCCGAGCACGAGAATCGGCAGCCGCTTGCTTGCGACACGCAGCGCGAGTTCGGCCTGCTGCGCGATATGCGCGTCGCTGCTTTGCAGAAACGGCGCCAGTGCGCCGACGTGGCGTTGCGCGCTTCCCGGGCGGCGCGAGGCCGTGCCGGGCTCCCGGCCGGTGCGCCGTAGCGGCGCACGCAGCCGTGCATAGAGCGGCGCGCCGGTCGCGCGCAGCCGCAGCGCGACGATCGCATCGAGCCGCGCGGCATCGCGCAGCGGCATCTCGGTCGCGTCGAAGATCTCGTCGATATGGCGCGGTTCGCGCAGCGCCGGCAGTGCGTCGCGCGCCTGCCGGTTCGCGGCGACGATGTTGCCGCATTCGTCGAACGCGATCAGCCATTCGGGTTGCGCTTCGACGTAGTGACGATTCGGATGACCGAACAGGATCCAGTGCTGCGCGGTGCTGTGCACGAAGTAGCCGTCCTCGATCAGCGCCGCGCTCTGCCGCACGAGCTGATAGACGAGACGCTGGCTGTCGCGGCCGTCGGGCGAATGAACGGCCGACGCGTCGAGCACGCCGATCAGCTCGCCGCCCGGCGAGAAGATCGGTGCCGCGCTGCAGGTGAGCGTCGTGAACGCCGCACGAAAGTGATCCGTCTTGTGCACGGTGATCGGCGCGAGATCGGTCAGCACGTTCGCGACACCGCAGGTGCCTTCCTCGCTTTCCGACCAGCATGAGCCGATGTGCAGCCCCGCATGACGGAAGTCGTTGCGGCGCTCGCGGTCGATCCGGTAGTCGATCGTCACGCCGTGCGCATCGGTCAGCATCACGCAGTAGTCGGCGACGCGGATCATGTCGTGCAGCCGCGTCAGGCACTGGCCCGACGCGCGCAGGAAGGCCTCTTCCTTGTCGCGTACTTCACGGAGCTCGGCTGCGGTCAGCACGCGCGGGCCGATCGACGAAGCGGGGTCGAGGCTGTAACGCTCCAGCGACCGCTGCCACGACGACACGAGGCGCGTGGAGTCGGCCGGCGCGGGCAGGCGTCCGGCGAGCGCGCCGAGCACGCGGTCGGCGTGCTGGGCCTGGGGGACGGCGTAGGGCATGGTCGGCTCCGGTTCCGTACGGCGGGGAT
The DNA here is from genome assembly GCF_002223045.2 of Burkholderia sp. HI4860. Taxonomy (NCBI): domain Bacteria; kingdom Pseudomonadati; phylum Pseudomonadota; class Betaproteobacteria; order Burkholderiales; family Burkholderiaceae; genus Burkholderia; species Burkholderia sp. HI4860. The sequence continues at coordinate 3,496,785 of NZ_NKFO02000003.1, forward strand.
GCGATGTTCTTGTAGCACATCCCGTTCGTCGGATCACATTGCATCGCAGCACGCGGCGGGCCTGAGACGTTCGTCTCACGGTATCGCGAGCTGTCTCGTGTCGTTGAGACGCGTGCGTGTGCGACAGGCGGGGATCGTCCGGTATGACGCGGCCTGCGCGGCGCCGCGCAATGGCGGGGGTTTGCGGGCAGGGCGGTGCGCTTGCACCGGCGTCGCGGCAGCCGTTTCGCCGTATCGACGCGGTGAGACGAGCGGGCCGAATGGCCGCGCACTCCGTCCTTCCAGCAGCGATTGCGGAACACCGGCATCCCCGTCGCTTCAGCATTCACAAGGGTTTTACGTTCATCGTATGTAGGGTGGCACGCCGCTTGCAGAGATCACGGGCAAGTCGGCGCGGTCGCGTCGACGACGATCCGCCGCCCGGCGATGGCAGCGGACGAGACAGGCAGGGCCGCGGCACGCCAACGCGCCGCGGCCGGCCAACTGGATGGAGACGAACCCGTGACGATGCCCGTTACCGTCGGCGTGATCGCGAACCCCGCATCGGGGCGCGACATCCGCCGCCTCACGACGCATGCCTCCGTCTTTCCGACGGCGGAGAAGGCGAACATGATCGTGCGCCTGCTGGCCGGCCTCGGCGCGATGGGCGTCGAGCGCGTGCTGACGCTGCGCGACCGGACGGGCATCGCGACGCTGCTGCTGCGTGCGATCGACACGCACCGTGCGGTCGCGCCGCACGAGCGCTGGCCCGACGTCGAATTCGTCGACCTGCCGATCACCGACACCGTCGCCGATACGCAGGCCGGCGCCGCGTACCTGCACCGGATGGAAGTCGCGCTGATCGTCGTGCTCGGCGGCGACGGCACCCATCGCGCGGTGGCCGCGCACTGTGGCGCGACGCCGCTCGTCGCGCTGTCCACCGGCACCAACAACGCATTTCCCGAACATCGTGAAGCCACGGTCGCCGGCGTCGCGGCAGGACTCGCCGCGACCGGCGCGGTGCCGGCCGACGTCGCGTTCACGCGCAACAAGCGGCTCGTCGTGCGCTGCGTGGCGGGCGCGCAGCCGGGGCGCGAGGAGGTCGCGCTCGTCGACGTGTGCGCCGCGCGGCAGCGCTTCATCGGCGCCCGCGCGATCTCGGGGGCCGACGACATCGATTCGCTGTACCTGACGTTTGCGGAGCCGGACGGGATCGGCCTGTCCGCGCTCGGCGGCGCGTGGGCGCCGCTCGAACGCAGCGCGCCGCACGGGTTGGCGATGCGCTTTGCGGCCGAAGGCATGACCGCCGGCACGCCGCTCGTCGCGCCGATTGCGCCGGGCCGCGTCGACCGCGTCGTGATGCGCAGTTGCGAGCGGCTCGAGCCGGATGCGTGGCAGACGATTCCGTTCGAGCACGGCACGCTCGCGTTCGACGGCGAGCGCGAGATCGAGGTCGCGCGCGGCGATCGCTACGAGATCTCGCTCGACTGGCGCGGGCCGCTGACGGTCGACGTCGGCCGCACGCTGCGCTATGCGTCGTCACGCCAGCTGCTGCGCGATGCCGGCGAGTGGCGCTATTGAGACACCGCTTTACCGAGTGACATTTCGGCATCCATAACGATCGACAAGGAGACATTGCCATGACAGCCCCACTCGAAGGACAGGTCGCCATCGTCACGGGCGGCGCGCGCGGCATCGGCCGCGGCATTGCCCTGACGCTCGCCGGCGCGGGTGCCGACATCCTGCTGGCCGACCTGCTCGACGACGCACTCGACGCCACCGCGCGCCAGGTACGCGCGCTCGGCCGCCGGGCGGCGGTGGCGAAGGTCGACGTCACGCAGGCCGCGCAGGTCGACGCAATGGTTGCGCAGGCGCTCGCGGATCTCGGCCGGCTCGACATCCTCGTGAACTGCGCGGGCGTGATCAGCATTCATCCGGTCGGCGAACTGACCGAGCGCGACTGGGATTTCGTGATGGACGTGAACGCGAAGGGCACGTTCCTCGGCTGCCGGGCGGCGCTCGCGCCGCTGAAGGCGCAGGGCCGCGGCCGGATCATCAACGTCGCGTCGATCGCCGGCAAGGAAGGCTTTCCGAATCTCGCGCATTACAGCGCATCGAAATTCGCGGTCGTCGGCTTCACGAACGCGCTCGCGAAGGAGGTCGCGCGCGACGGCGTGACCGTCAACGCGATCTGCCCCGGCATCGTGCGGACCTACATGTGGGACCGGCTGTCCGACGAATGGAAGACCGACGGCGAATCGGTCGAGGAATCGTGGCAGCGGCACCAACTGACGCTGATTCCGCAGGGTCGCGCGCAGACGCCGGAGGACATGGGCCGGCTTGCGCTGTTCTTCGCGACGATGGACAACGTGACGGGCCAGGCCGTGAACGTCGACGGCGGCTTCACGTTCCACTGACGGCCGCCGGCCGTGCAATCCGTCGCCGCGGCCCGGCCGCGGCGGCATTCGCAGTCAGACCTACCCAGGAGACACACATGACCGCTTCGACACAGCTCAGCAGGGACAAACTGCTGGACGCGTACCGGCTGATGCGCACGATCCGCGAATTCGAGGAGCGCCTGCACGTCGAATTCGCGACCGGCGAGATCCCCGGCTTCGTTCACCTGTATGCGGGCGAGGAGGCGTCCGCGGTCGGCACGATACTGCACCTCGGGCTCGACGACTACGTTGCGACCACGCACCGCGGCCACGGCCATTGCATCGCGAAGGGCGTCGACGTGCACGGGATGATGGCCGAGATCTACGGCAAGAAGACGGGCGTCTGCCACGGCAAGGGCGGTTCGATGCACATCGCCGACCTGTCGATGGGGATGCTCGGCGCGAACGGGATCGTCGGCGCGGGCGGCCCGCTCGTCTGCGGCGCGGCGCTCGCGGCGAAGCACAGGAAGACCGGCGGCGTCGGCGTGTGCTTCTTCGGTGACGGCGCGTCGAACCAGGGCGTGATCTTCGAATCGATGAACCTCGCGTCGGTGTGGCGGCTGCCCGCGATCTTCGTGGCCGAGAACAACGGCTATGCGGAAGCGACGTCGTCGAGCTGGTCGGTCGCGACCGACAACATCGCCGATCGCGCGAACGGGTTCGGGATGCCGGGCGTGATCGTCGACGGTTTCGACTTCTTCGCGGTGCATGAAGCGCTCGGCGAAGCCGTCGAGCGCGCACGCAACGGCGGCGGCCCGACGCTCGTCGAGGTGAAGTTCACGCGCTATTTCGGCCACTTCGAAGGCGATGCGCAAACCTATCGTGCACCGGGTGAGGTGCAGAAGCTGCGCGACGAGAAGGACTGCCTGAAGCATTTCGAAACGCGCGTCGTGCGGGCCGAAGCGCTGACGACCGCCGACCTGCGCGCGGTCGATGCGCAGGTGAAGGCGCTGATCGACGATGCGGTCGCGCAGGCCAAGGCCGCGCCGGTACCCGACGCCGCCGACCTGCTGACCGACGTCTACGTGTCGTACCCGTGAGCGCGGCCTGATACCGCGGCCGACACGGCGAACCGAACATTCCAGGAGACAGACATGGCAAGGAAAATCACTTATTCGCAGGCGATCAACGAGGCGCTCGCGCAGGAAATGGCGCGCGACGACAGCGTGATCGTGATGGGCGAGGACAATGCGGGCGGCGCGGGCGCGCCGGGCGAGGACGACGCGTGGGGCGGCGTGCTCGGCGTGACGAAGGGGCTGTTCCACAAGTTTCCGGGCCGCGTGCTCGATACGCCGCTGTCGGAGGGCGGCTACATCGGCGCGGCGGTCGGCGCCGCCGCGTGCGGGATGCGGCCCGTCGCGGAGCTGATGTTCATCGATTTCATGGGCGTGTGCTTCGACCAGATCTTCAACCAGGCCGCCAAGTTCCGCTACATGTTCGGCGGCAAGGCCGTGACGCCGGTCGTGATCCGCGCGATGTACGGCGCCGGCCTGCGGGCGGCCGCGCAGCACTCGCAGATGCTCACGTCGCTGTTCACGCACATTCCGGGGCTGAAGGTCGTGTGCCCGTCGACGCCGTACGACGCGAAGGGGTTGCTGATCCAGGCGATCCGCGACAACGATCCCGTGATCTTCCTCGAGCACAAGCTGCTCTATACCCGTGAAGGCGACGTGCCGGAGGAGTCCTATGCGATTCCGTTCGGCGAAGCGAACGTGATGCGCGACGGCGACGACGCGACGATCGTCACGTACGGCCGGATGGTGCATCTCGCGATGGACGCGGCCGCGAAGCTCGCGAAGGACGGGATCCAGGTCGACGTGATCGATCTGCGCACGACGTCGCCGCTCGACGAGGACACGATCCTCGAAAGCGCGGAGCGCACCGGGCGCGTGGTGGTCGTCGACGAAGCGAACCCGCGCTGCTCGATTGCGACCGATATCGCCGCGCTGGTCGCGCAGCGCGCGTTCCATGCGCTGAAGGCGCCGATCGAGCTCGTGACCGCGCCGCATACGCCCGCGCCGTTCGCGAGCGTGCTGGAAGACCTGTATATCCCGTCCGCCGATGCGATTGCGCAGGCGGTCCTGAAGACGAGGAGCTGACACGATGTCGATTCACATGATCACGATGCCCAAGTGGGGGCTGTCGATGGAGCAGGGGCAGGTCAACGGCTGGCTGAAGGCGCTCGGCGAACGCGTGACGAAGGGCGACGAAGTGCTCGACGTCGAGACCGACAAGATCTCGTCGGGCGTCGAATGCGCGTTCGACGGCACGCTGCGCCGGCAGGTCGCGCAGGAAGGCGAGACGCTGCCGGTCGGCGCGCTGCTCGGCGTCGTCGCGGCCGCCGACGCGAGCGATGCCGACATCGACGCGGCGATCGCCGAATTCCAGCGCGATTTCGTGCCGAGCGCGGCGTCCGACGAAGCCGCGGGCCCGCAGCCCGAGAAGGCGCAGATCGGCGGCCGGACGGTACGCTTCCTGAAGCTCGGCGAAGGCAGCGGCACGCCCGCCGTGCTGATCCACGGCTTCGGCGGCGATCTCAACAACTGGCTGTTCAATCACGCGGATCTCGCCGCGCACCGGCCGGTGTGGGCGCTCGACCTGCCCGGTCACGGCGAGTCGGGCAAGGCGGTCGAGACGGGCAGCCTCGATGAGCTGGCCGACGCGGTGCTCGCGCTGCTCGATGCGAAGGGCATCGACCAGGCCCACCTGATCGGCCATTCGATGGGCGGTGCGGTGGCGATGGCGGCGGCCGAGCGCGCGCCGCAACGCGTCGCGTCGCTGACGCTGATCGCGAGCGCGGGGCTCGGCACCGACATCAACCGCGCTTACATCGACGGCTTCGTCGCCGGCAACAGCCGCAACACGCTGAAGCCGCACCTCGGCGCGCTGTTCGCGGACAACGCGCTGGTCACGCGGCAGCTCGTCGAGGATCTCGTCAAGTACAAGCGGCTCGAAGGCGTGCAGGCCGCGCTGGAGAAGATCGCGCATGCCGCGTTCGACGGCGCTGCCCAGCGGCGCGTGTTCCGCGACCGGCTCGCGACGCTTGCGCCGCGCACGCTCGTGATCTGGGGCGAGCGCGACCAGGTGATCCCGGCGCAGCACGCGCAGGGTTTGCCTGACGGCGTGCGTGCCGAGGTGATCGCCGGCAGCGGGCACATGGTACAGATGGAGGCGGCCGCCGACGTGAACCGCCTGATCGTCGCGTTTCTCGGAGACTGACGATGGCCGCCGCGCTCGAACGACCCAGCCTCACGGCGCTCGGCCAGCCGGGCGCGAGAAGCCGTGACAAGCTCGCGCGCATTCCGGTGCGCGTCGAGCCCGCGGCCGGTGCGGCGTTGCCGAAGCCGCCGTGGCTGCGCGCGCGGCCGATGATGAGCGCGGCGGTCGCCGACATGGCGGCCGTGTTGCGCGACCATCGGCTGCATTCCGTCTGCGAAGAGGCGATGTGCCCGAACATCGGCGAATGCTTCGCGCAGCGCACGGCGACCTTCATGATCATGGGCGGCCTGTGTACACGGCGCTGCCCGTTCTGCGACGTCGCGCACGGCCGCCCCGACCCGCTCGACGCCGACGAGCCCGCGCGGCTGGCCGATGCGGCCGCGGCGCTCGGGCTGCGCTACGTCGTGATCACGTCGGTCGATCGCGACGACCTGCGCGACGGCGGCGCCGCGCATTTCGCCGCCTGCATCGCGGCGGTGCGCGCGAGCGTGCCGGGCATCGGCGTCGAAGTGCTGACACCGGACTTCCGCGGCCGCGTGGCCCGCGCGCTCGATGCGCTGTCGACGGCCTGGCCCGACGTGTTCAACCACAACATCGAGACGGTGCCGTCGCTGTATCGCGCGGCGCGGCCGGGCGCCGACTATCGCGGCTCGCTCGAACTGCTCGCGCAGGCGAAGCGGGCACGGCCTGAGCTGGTGACGAAATCGGGATTGATGTTCGGGCTCGGCGAGTGCGACGACGAAGTGCGCGACACGCTGCGCGACCTGCGTGCGCATGACGTCGACGTGCTGACGCTCGGCCAGTATCTCGCGCCGTCCGCGCACCATCTGCCGGTACGGCGCTACGTCAGCCCGGACGCATTCGCCGCGTGGCGCGACGAGGCGCTGTTGCTCGGTTTCAGGGAAGTCGTCGCCGGCCCGCTCGTGCGGTCGTCGTATCACGCGGCCGACGTGCTGGAAGAGACGTAACGGGCGGCGCGTCAGGCGGACGTGGAAGCGGCGGCATGCGCACGACTGACGCGGCGCAGGTACAGCACGAGCCCGGCGCCCGCGAGCATCAGGCTGATCGTGTTCGCGAACCAGAAGCCGCGCGCGCCGGTCAGCCACGCGGGCGCGATGCCGCCCACGTCGAAACCGAGCGCATAGCCGCCGCTGAGCCCGACGCCCCACAGCGCGACCGCATAGATCACGGTCGGCACGACCGCGACCTTGTAGGCGCGCAGCACGAACGCCGACGTGACCTGCAGCGCATCGAAGACGTGGTAGCACGCGACGATCGCGACGAGCGGCATCGCGGCCGCGGCGACGGCCGGGTTCGGCGTATAGCCGCCGATGATCAGCGGGCGCAGCACGAACACGAGCAGGCCGTAGGTCGCGGCAATGCCGCACGCGAAGATCACGCTGTGCCGGCCGAGCAGCCGGGCTTCCTCGGGCCGTCCGGCGCCGAGCGCGCGCGCGACCAGCGTCGACGCCGCCACGCCGATCGACAGCGGCGTCATGTACAGCACCGCGCCGATGTTGCCGGCGATCTGGTGGCCGGCGAGCGTCGTCGTGCCGAACTGCGCGATGAACAGCGCCATGCACGTGTACGACGTGACCTCGATCAGGTACGACAGGCCCATCGGCACGCCGAGTTTCAGGATCGCCTTCTGGCGCGCCCAGACCGGCCAGCAGAAGCGCGAGAAGATCGCGAGCGGCGCGAATACGTCGAGCTTCGCGAGCAGCGTGTAGCCGATCAGCGCGAGCGCCCAGTTGATCAGCGTGCTGGCGAGCCCGCAGCCGGGGCCGCCCAGGGCCGGCACGCCGAATCCGCCGAAGATGAACCACACGTTGAGCGGAAACTTGAGCAGCAGCGCGCCGATCTGCAGGATCATCGCGAGGCGCGGCTTGCCGGCCGCGTTGGTCAGCGCGTTGTAGATGCGGAAGACGAGGCTGGCGGGCAGCCCGTACGACAGGATGCGCAGGTAGTCGACGGTGCGGTCGTGCAGCGCGGCGGGCGTGTGCGCGACGCGCAGCAGCGGTTCGGGAAAATGCAGCAGGAGAAAGCCGGGCACCGCGAGCAGCAGCGCGAGCCACAGCGCCTGGCGCACTTCTTCGCCGATCTCGGCGTAGCGGCGCGCGCCGTACAACTGCCCGGTAATCGGCTGCAGCGCCGACAGGATGCCCGTCAAGCCGATATAGATCGAAATGTAGATCGACGAACCGAGCCCGAGCGCGGCGAGATCGACGGCCGAGTAGCGCCCGACCATCGCGGTGTCGATCACGCCGAACGCGATGATCGCGAGCTGGCCGACGAGCACCGGCCACGCGAGACCGACGATCCGGCGGATGTCGCCAAACATCGTCAATCGGCCGGCTGGCGGCGCGGCGGACGCCGCTTGACGGGCGTCTTCGGCCGTTCGATGCGCTCGTACAGGCGGAAGCGCTCGTCACGGTCGGCGGCGCGGCGGCCTTCCCACACGAGACGCCACACGTATTGCGACATCGAGCTCGGCTCGCCGAAGTCCGAGCGGTCCTGGCGCAGGATCACGTCGCAGTCGCCGGAGAAGTCGAAGCGCATGTTGCCGAAATACGCGAAGGTCGCGATCTGCGCGTCACCGAGCCGCACCGGCGAGATGCACTCGTAGTCGGACGGCAGGTGCACGGCGATCTGCTGCGCGACGTCGCGATAGGTCCGGCCGTAGTTGACGATCGGCAGCCACAGCGTCATCAGCAGCACCCACATCAGCGTGGTGCCGGCACCCGACAGCACGACGCTGCGCCACAGCACTTTCGGCTGCCGCGAGATGCGCCAGCGCACCAGGAAGCACCAGCATACGGTGGCGATCACCGCGCAGATGAACGACAGGATCTTGAAGTGCGGCTCGTAGCCGGGCACGAGGCGGGCGAGGTTGCGCGCGAGCGGATGCGGGAAGCCCGTGATCGAGGCGAGCCACACGAGCCACACGAAGGTGCCGAGGATCGTGAAGCTCAGCACCGCGAACCAGTCGATCGCGTTGATCGCGCCGCGCTTGAGGGTCGGCAGCGCGAACGTCGCGAGCACCGCGAGCGGCGGCAGCAGCAGCATGTACATGCGGTTCGACTGCTGGCTCTGCAGGATCACGAGCGCGACGAGCGGCACCGCGACCGACAGCGGAATCGCGATGTGCGCACGGCGGCGCATGCCGGCCCAGCTCCACCATGCCCAGATCGCGAGCGGCCACGCGGGCCACGTGAACAGCGGCAGGTTCTTCGCCGCATAGCCGAGCACCGCGGTCGGCGGGCCCGAGAAACGCATCAGGCTGCCGTGGATCCACTGGTTGAAGAACCATGCGGCATCGTCGGGCGCCGCGACGTACGCGGCCAGCGGCCACAGCGCGAAGATCGCGGCCGCGAGCGGCACGCCGATGAGCGGCAGGCGCAGGTTGCGCATCTCGGGTGTGACCAGCCACAGCACGGCCGTGCCGGCGAGCAGCGCGACGACCAGCACCGGATTGCCGGACAGCGCGACGAGGCCCATCGCGAGGCCCCACCACAGCGCGCCCTGCATCGGCTTGTCGATGCCGCGCACGATCCCGTAGACGAGCATCGCGATCCACGCGAACTGCGCGAGCTGCGGCGTCGTTTCGTGCCCGCGCTCCGCGAGGCCGAAGCAGGCGACGAGCACCAGCAGCGCGCCGTCGGCGAGCGTGCGGCCGTAGTCGCGCGGCTCGGGCTCGCCGCCGAATGCGTACTTGAACGGCTGGACTTCGGCGCGCCGGCCGAGCAGGTAGGCCGCGTACCAGACGAATGCGCATGCGACGCAGAACAGCAGGCCGGTATCGACGCGCGACGCGTTGCTTGCGTCGACCCACGGGCCCAGGCCGCGGATCGACAGCGCGCCGAGCCAGTAGCCGAGCGGCCCGTCGGTCGTGATGAACTTGCCGACCAGATTCGGCAGCAGCCAGTCGTGCCAGCCGCCCTTGGCCATCGTCCACATCACGCCAAAGCCTGCTGCGTCCTCGTTCTTCCACGGGGCGCGGCCGAACAGGCCGAACGCGGCGTAGACGAAGCAGAGCGTGAGCAGCAGCCAGCGCGGTAGCGCGCGCGTGGCGGAGGCGGTGAGACGGACGACAGGCTTCATGCAGATGAGCGATTTGTTATGGGCGGGTGGCCGGCGCGGATGCGCGCGGTCGAGCCGGTTTCGAGCATCCGGCATTGTAGACGCGCCCGCTGTTGCGCGTCAGGTCGATGCCCGGGCGCCGGCTGGCGCCTGCCGGGCGAGCAGAGACAAAAAAGGGCAGCCTGGGCTGCCCTTTTGTGCGGTACCGGTGCAATGCAACCACCGGATGCAATGCGAAGCTTACTTCGCCTTGCCGCTGGCGCGAACGCCGAACTTGTTCTTGAACTTCTCGACACGGCCTGCCGTGTCCATGATCTTTTGCTGACCCGTGTAGAACGAGTGCGATTCCGACGACACTTCGATCTTGGCGAGCGGGTAGGTCTTGCCGTCGAGTTCGATGTTTTCGCGCGTCTGGATCGTCGAGCGCGTGATGAACTTGAAGCCGTTCGACATGTCTTGGAAGACGACTTCGCGGTAGTTCGGGTGGATGCCTTCTTTCATGGTCTTTCCTTGGTGAGAGCGGTAGCCAACCCGCCGCTTGCCGTGCCGGAACGCGCATATTGCGCAAACCGGAGGACGCCAAGCCCGGCGCGAGCCACTTGCCTAAGGTCGAAAAACGGCGATTATGCCAGAAAATCAGATGGTTGACGAATAATTTTCACGGTGCGTCGAGCGCGCCGGTGCTGGCCGGATCCTGCCGGTAGTAGCGCGCGAGCAGCCGGTACAACTCCGGAAATTCGGACTCGAACGCTTTCGGCCGGACGAACAGCGCTTCGCTGCATACCGCGAAGAATTCCGACGGGTGGTCGGCGGCATAGGGATCGATCAGCGAATCCCGCTCGAAGCGCGCCCACGCTCGGTCCGGCACGGCGTCCACGCGCGCGCAGAACTGGTCGTACGCGTGCTCGAACACGTCGGCCCAGGCCTGCGCATCGAGGTGCGGCGCGTGCCAGCGGCGAAATAGGGGCGGATAGCCATCGGCCGCGCCGTTGACCATGTCGATCTTGTGCGCGAACTCGTGGATCACGACGTTGTACGCGTCGTGGCCGTCCGTCATCTGCGCGTCTTCCCAGGACAGGATCACGGGGCCGCCTTCCCAGGCTTCGCCGCTCGCATCCTGCTCGACTTCGTGCACGACCCCGTCCTCGTCCTGCACCGTCTTGCGGATCACGAATTCGCCCGGATACACGACGACGCCGACCCAGCCGTCATACAGCGACAGATCGAGATTCAGCACGGGCAGGCAGGCCTGCGCGGCGATCGAGACGATCATCGCATCGGTCAACTCGAGCCCGTGCGCGGTCGAGAACGATTTCTTCGCGACGAACAGGCTCGTCAATTCGCGCAGCCGGCCGAGCGCGTCGGGCGGCAGTGCCGCGAGGAACGGCAGGCGCTCGACGGTGTCCTGCCACAGCGCGTCGGGAATCGGGTGGCTGCGCAGCGCGCGGTTGCGGCGGCGGTCGTCGAACCAGCGGGTCAGTTTCGAGAGCATGAAGGCGGTTCGCGGAAATCCAAAGCCTGTCTTTTAACTCAATCGATCTCTTTTTGCCATGCCGCAAAAAGGCCGCCGACGAGCGCCACGCCCGCCAGGAAGTAAAAGCCGTCGAGCGACGCGAGGAACGACGCCTGTTGCGCGACCATGCGCGCGATCGACGCGATCGCGAGGCCGTGCGCCTCGTTCAACGCGTGGCCGGCGGCGGCATAGCTGCGCGTCAATGCATCGACGGTCTGCTGGAACAGCGGGTCGAACACGTTGGCACGCTCGACGAGCCGCGTCTGGTGCACGGCCACGCGGTGCTGTTCGACGATGATCACCGACGACGTCGCGACCGAGATCGTCAGTTGCCGCACGATGTTCTTCAGCCGGTAGCCGTGCGTATATTCGTCGATCGCGAAGATCCGGAACGTCAGGTTGGCCACCGGCAGCACGATGAAGAGCAGCAGCAATCCGCGCAGCAGCAGCGGGACGATCAGCGCGGCTTCGCCGACCTGCGGCGTCATCCGCGTCATCCACAGCGCGGCCGTGATCGCGATCGCGAACCCCGGCACGACGAACCACTTCTTGTGCGTGACGAATTTCGCGTAACGCAGGTACGCGAACAGCGCGGTGGCCGAAATCAGCGACATCGTGCCCACCAGCCGCCCGGCGTTCTCGACCGGATAGCCGAGCCCGCTTTCGAGAAAGCGCGACGTCAGGTAACTGAAGCCCGTCGACTCGTAGTAATAGAACATGTAGAGCAGCAGCCCGACCTGGAACGTCCGTTCGCGGAACGCGTGCAGGCGCACGAGCGGCGTCGGGTGGTTCCACTGGTGATACGCGAACCACGCAAGCGCGCCGATCCCCGCGATCGTCAGCAGGATCAGCATCGGCGAGCCGCTGTAGAGCTGGTAATGCACCTGCTGCAGCACGATCTGCAGCGCGCCTTGCGCGAGCGCGAACACGACATACGGCCAGAAGTGTCCGGAGCCGCGTTCGTCGTCGGGTGTCCGGCCCGAATCGGGCAGCGTGAGCAGCGCGAGGATCGCGAACGCGATGCCGGCCGGCGCCGAGCACGCGAACAGCGCGCGCCACGTCGAATGTGCGACGAGCAGGCCGCCCACAATTGGCGCGAGCGCGCTGCCGAGCAGGATCATGATCAGGAACGCCCGTGTCGCGGGCGGCCGTTCCTGCGGCTTGAAGCTGATCTGGATCAGGATCCGGCACGCGCCCATCATCGGGCCGATGAAATAGCCCTGAAAGCCGCGCGCGAACGCGAGTTCGAGCGACGTGTCGGCGAGCGCGGCCGCGATCGCGCCGAACGAGAACATCAGCATGCAGCCGGCGACGTAGCGGCGATGGCCTAGCCGGTCGACCCACCATTGCTGCTGCAGGATGCCGAGCACGGCCGTGACCGCGTAGGCGCTCGACGACCACACGAGTTCATCGGGCGATGCGTTGATGCCGCCGGCGATGTAGCTCGCGAAGAACGAGAAGATCGCGTTGTCGAAGTAGTCGATGCCGGTAACGAGCGCGAGCGCCCACGGGAACAGGTCCGCGCGCAGGTTCGCGCGGCTCCACAGCGGCGAGCGACCGGGCATCGCGCTCACTCGCGCGCCTTGCGCGTGCGCCGCGTGCCGGCTTCGGCTTGCCGCTGCGCGATCAGCGCATCGGCGTTTTCGCCGGCAAGACGCCGTTCGACGTAGTCGATGTCGTGCTGCAGTTCCTTGCGCAGCGCGACGGCTTCCTTCAGTTCGCGCTGGACGGCCGCGATCCGCCGGTCGAGCGTGTCGACCTGCTCGGCCAGGCCGGTGCGGATGTCGCGCAGCGACGCGTCCGAATAGCGGCGCCGGCCGTCGCCCGTTTCTTCCAGCGGGCGCTTCAGCATCTCGGTGATGCCGTGCAACGAGAAACCGAGCGCGCGCAGCCGCAGGATGCGTGAGAAGCGCTCGAGATCGGCCTCGTCGTAGAGGCGGTAGCGGCCTTCGCTGCGTGACGGCGTGACGAGCCCGCGCTCCTCGTAATACTTCAGCGTGCGCGGCGTGACGCCGAGTCGTGACGCCGCATCGCTCACGGTCAGCAGCGGAGTGGAGGTGTCATTCGGCATCGGGAGGAGGATGGGATTCGGGCGATGACGCGATTATAGATCAACCTGTACGTTCACGTTCAGGTTGACACCGAAAAACGGCCGCCGGGCAGGATGCGCGGGCGGCCGTCTTTTGGGTGCGGGGCGGGGCGATTATCCGCCGCGGCGCATCAGGTCGAAGAATTCGGAGTTGCTCTTCGTCTGGCGGATCTTGTCGAGCAGGAATTCCATCGCTTCGACTTCGTCCATGTCGTGGATGAACTTGCGCAGCACCCAGATCTTCTGAAGGATCTCGGGCTTGATCAGCATTTCTTCGCGACGCGTGCCCGACTTGTTCAGGTTGATCGACGGATACACGCGCTTTTCCGCGAGGCGGCGCTCGAGGTGCACTTCCATGTTGCCGGTGCCCTTGAACTCTTCGTAGATCACGTCGTCCATGCGGCTGCCGGTTTCGATCAGCGCGGTGCCGATGATCGTCAGCGAACCGCCTTCCTCGATGTTGCGCGCCGCGCCGAAGAAGCGCTTCGGACGCTGCAGTGCGTTCGCGTCGACGCCACCCGTCAGCACCTTGCCCGATGCCGGGATCACGGTGTTGTATGCGCGTGCGAGACGCGTGATCGAGTCGAGCAGAATCACGACGTCGTGCTTCATTTCGACGAGGCGCTTGGCCTTCTCGATCACCATTTCGGCGACCTGGACGTGGCGCGTGGCCGGTTCGTCGAACGTCGATGCGATCACTTCGCCGGCGACCGAGCGCTGCATTTCGGTCACTTCTTCAGGGCGCTCGTCGATCAGCAGCACGAACAGGATCACGTCCGGGTGGTTCTGCTTGATCGCGTGGGCGATGTGCTGGAGCATCACGGTCTTGCCCGACTTCGGCGACGCGACGAGCAGGCCGCGCTGGCCCTTGCCGATCGGCGCGATCATGTCGATGATGCGGCCCGTGACGTTTTCCTCGCCGCGCATTTCGCGTTCGAGCGACAGCGGCTTGTTCGGGTGCAGCGGCGTGAGGTTCTCGAACATGATCTTGTGTTTCGAGGCCTCGGGCGGCTGCCCGTTGACTTTGTCGACCTTCACCAGCGCGAAGTAGCGCTCGCCGTCCTTCGGCGTGCGGACTTCACCTTCGATGGTGTCGCCGGTGTGCAGGTTGAAGCGGCGGATCTGCGACGGGCTGATGTAGATGTCGTCGGTGCTCGCGAGGTACGACATTTCCGGCGAGCGCAGGAAGCCGAAGCCGTCCGGCAGCACTTCGAGCGTGCCGTCGCCGAAGATCGTCTCACCCGTCTTGGCGCGCTTTTTGAGAATGGCGAACATCAACTCCTGCTTGCGCAGGCGGTTCGCGTTTTCGATCTCCAGGCCATTGGCCATTTCGATCAGTTCGGAGACGTGCAGAGACTTGAGCTCGGATAAATGCATACGGAGAACCCGCCAGGGAGGAGACGACGAAAGAAATAAAGGGAGGAGGGCGAGCGGAAGCGCTCAGAGACTTAAATGCGTCTTGTAGACGTTTTTTAATTCTAGCATAGGCCGATTCGCGCTTGAGCGAGCGATCGGCGGCTTGTCGACGGACGTGTTGCCGGCTGACAACACGTCCGCGGAACTGCCTGTATTACAGGTGGCTGTCCAGGAATGCGGTGAGCTGCGACTTCGACAGCGCGCCGACCTTCTGCGCGGCGGCCGCGCCGTTCTTGAACAGGATCAGCGTCGGGATGCCGCGCACGCCGAACTTCGCAGGCGTTGCCTGGTTGTCGTCGACGTTGATCTTCGCGATCTGCAGCTTGTCGCCGTAGTCCTTCGCGACTTCGTCCAGGATCGGGGCGATCATTTTGCACGGGCCGCACCATTCGGCCCAGAAATCGACGAGCACGGGCTTGTCGGATTTGACGACGTCCTGTTCGAACGATGCGTCGCTGATGTGTTTGATCTGTTCGCTCATTGGGTCAATACCTCTTACGGTTCGGGGACTGCCTGCTTGCGCGTTGCGGCGTACCGGCCGCCGTTGGGGGCCGGCCGCTGCGGCAGGTCACTCCACTCTCCGGAAAGGAGGCGTGTAAGCGCTGCATGCCGCGGCTCGCGGGTCGTTCGGGCGTCATATTAGCCTAAATTGCTATCTGCTGCGGGCGGCGATAGTAGCCGCTACGCGAGTAGGGGTACGACGCGGCGTTCGACCGTTGTGTCCAGCAGGTGGAGGCCGGCTCGCAAATTACAAGGGGCGGACGCGCAGGTCATTCGCGTCGGGTGGGCTGCATGGCCCGATGCGCGTCGGTTTGTCGGGTCATATTCGCATTGATGCGAACAAACGGTCGCATTCATCCGGAAGCGGTGATAGAATATGCCGTGACGGGCCTCCTCGCATGGTGGGGCGGTGAACCTGGTCAGGTCGGGAACGAAGCAGCCACAATCGTTTTCCGCCAGTGCCGAGGGTTGGGCTCGTCACCTTCCATCTCGCCCCGTTCGCCGGGCGTTTTTTATTTCTGCACCCCGCTCCGTTTTACCTGCGCGTTTGCCTGTCTTCCGCACCGTTTCGCGTGTCGGCGCGACGCAGCGTTACTGATACAATTTCCCGATGACCTATCAAGTTCTCGCACGCAAGTGGCGTCCGAAGGATTTCGCTTCGCTCGTCGGCCAGGAGCACGTCGTCAGGGCGCTTACGCACGCGCTCGACGGCGGGCGTCTCCATCACGCCTATCTGTTTACCGGAACCCGCGGTGTCGGCAAGACGACGCTGTCGCGGATCTTCGCCAAGGCACTCAATTGTGAAACCGGCATCACGTCGCAGCCGTGCGGCGTGTGTCGCGCCTGTCGCGAAATCGACGAAGGGCGTTTCGTCGATTACGTCGAGATGGATGCCGCGAGCAACCGCGGCGTCGACGAAATGGCCGCGCTGCTCGAGCGCGCGGTGTACGCGCCCGTCGATGCGCGCTTCAAGGTCTACATGATCGACGAAGTGCACATGCTGACGAATCACGCGTTCAACGCGATGCTGAAGACGCTCGAGGAGCCGCCGCCGCACGTCAAGTTCATCCTCGCGACCACCGATCCGCAGAAGATCCCCGTCACCGTGCTGTCGCGCTGCCTGCAGTTCAACCTGAAGCAGATGCCGGCCGGGCACATCGTGTCGCATCTCGAACGGATCCTCGGCGAAGAGCAGATCACGTTCGAGCCGCAGGCGCTGCGCCTGCTCGCGCGCGCCGCGCAGGGCAGCATGCGCGATGCGCTGTCGCTCACCGACCAGGCGATCGCCTATTCGGCGAACGAGGTGACCGAGTCGGCCGTGTCGGGCATGCTCGGCGCGCTCGACCAGACTTACATGGTGCGTCTGCTCGACGCGCTCGCCGCAGGCGGCGGCCCGGAAATCCTCGCGATTGCCGACGAGATGTCGCTGCGCAGCCTGTCGTTCTCGACCGCGCTGCAGGATCTCGCGAGCCTGCTGCATCGCATCGCGTGGGCGCAGTTCGCACCGGGCTCGGTGCTCGACGAATGGCCCGAAGCGGGCGACCTGCGCCGCTTCGCCGAGACGCTGAGCCCCGAGCAGGTCCAGTTGTTCTATCAGATCGCGACGGTCGGTCGCGCCGAGCTCGGCCTGGCGCCGGACGAGTACGCCGGTTTCACGATGACGCTGCTGCGGATGCTCGCGTTCGAGCCGGCGGTTGCCGCCGGCAGTGCGCCGGTCGGGCAGCCGTCCGCGCCGCGCGCGGTGCCGGGCCCGCGCGTGGCGGCGGCATCGGCCGCTACGGCGAAGCCGGTATCGGCCGCACCTGCCGCAGCAGCGCGGCCGCAGGCAATTGCCCCGGCAGCGCCGGCGGCACCCGTTGTGCGCGCAGCGCCGGTGCAGTCCGGCGACGAAACAGACCGGCCGGCCGTGAAACCGGCTGTCGTCGAAGCAGCCGCGCCGGCCCCGGTTGACGCGCCAGTCATCGAAACGCCGCAGCCGCAGACGGCTGCAGCACCGCAAGCGGAGCCGGCCGGCGATCACCCGACGCCTGTCCGCAAGGAACCGGAGCCGCCCGCCGCCGTTGCGCAGCGAAGCGACGAGCCGGCTGCGCCGGCCGAACCGATGCCGCGCGCTGCGCCGCCTGAGCCCGCCGCGCGTCCGTCGGCGCGTTCCGGAGGCGCCGCCGCCGCGCTCGACGTGCTGCGCAATGCGGGGATGCGCGTGTCGTCCGATCGCGGGCGCGCAGGCGCCGCCGCCGTGAAACCGGCAGCCCAGCCGGCCGTCGAGAAGCCGGCCGCTCCGCGTCCTGCCGCCGTCCAGGTGCCGACGCCGCGCGCAGCGGCCCGTGCACCGCAGGCAGCCGATTCGCGCCAGGCGTCGCCGCCGTGGGAGGACATCCCGCCCGACGACTACGTGCCGCTCAGTGCCGACGAAATGTTCGGCGGCCCGCCCGACGATGGCTTCGTGCCGGTGTTCGACAGCGGCCCCGACGACGTACGCGTCACGCCCAAGCCGGCGGAAACCCGTCCGTCCGCACCGGTCGACACGCGTCCGTTGCCGCCCGCGATCGCACTCGATCCGGTCGGCTTCGACGGCGAATGGCCGGCGCTGGCCGCGCGGCTGCCGCTCAAGGGCGTCGCGTACCAACTCGCGTTCAACAGCGAACTGACGGCCGTAGACGCGACGACGTTGAAACTTTCCGTGCCGGTGCCGCAATATGCGGACGCCGCGCAGGTGGCGAAGCTGAAGGCCGCGCTGGCCGATGCGCTCGGCAAGCCGGTCGAGGTGGCCGTCGAAGTCGGGCCCGCACGGCGTACGGCGGCGGCGCTCGATGCGGCCGCGCGCGCGGCTCGCCAGCGCGAGGCCGAGCAGGAGATTCATGGCGATCCGTTCGTCCAGCAGCTCGTGCGCGACTTCGGTGCGCGCATCGTCGAGGGTTCGGTGCGTCCGCTCGCCGATGCGGCGCCGGACGGCCCGCCGCCGACGCTGCATTGAACTGAGCGCCCCGCGACAGGCACAATCACGCCCATATATTGGCCGGCACGCGCCGCGTGCCGGTTTTCACACGATCAAGAAGGAGTATTCCCATGTTGAAAGGCAACCTCGCCGGACTGATGAAGCAAGCGCAGCAAATGCAGGAAAACATGAAGAAGATGCAGGAGCAGCTTGCGCTGATCGAAGTCGAAGGGCAGTCGGGCGCCGGCCTCGTCAAGGTGACGATGACGTGCCGCAACGAAGTGCGTCGCGTGTCGATCGACCCGAGCCTGCTCGCGGACGACAAGGACATGCTCGAGGATCTCGTCGCGGCTGCGTTCAACGACGCCGTGCGCAAGGCCGAAGCGACGTCGCAGGAAAAGATGAGCGGCATGACGTCGGGCCTGCCGCTGCCCCCGGGCTTCAAGCTGCCGTTCTGAGCGTAGCGTCCGTGTCACTTTTTGCTGCCGTATGAAACAGCCGTCCGCCCTGTCCGCGCTCGTCGAAGCGTTGCGCGTGCTGCCCGGCGTCGGGCCGAAATCCGCCCAGCGCATGGCGGTCCACCTGATGCAGCACGATCGGGAGGGCGCGGAGCGGCTCGGCCGGTCGCTGCTGTTCGCGACCGAGCACCTGCAGCACTGCGAGAAGTGCAACACGTTCACCGAAGCGCAGATCTGCGAGGTCTGCAGCGACGAAGAGCGTGATCCGACGCTGCTGTGCGTCGTCGAGACGCCTGCCGACCAGATCATGCTCGAGCAGACGATGACTTACCGCGGGCTGTATTTCGTGCTGATGGGCCGGTTGAGCCCGCTCGACGGGATCGGCCCGAAGGAAATCCATTTCGACCGCCTCGTGCGGCGCGCGTCCGACGGTGTCGTCAAGGAAGTCGTGCTCGCGACCAATTTCACGAACGAAGGCGAAGCCACCGCGCACTACCTCGGCCAGACGCTGAAGGCGCGCGGGCTCGCGGTCACGCGCCTCGCGCGCGGCGTGCCGGTGGGCGGCGAGCTCGAATACGTCGACGCGGGCACCATCGCCCGCGCGATGCTCGACCGCCGCACGATGTAAGCCGGGCGCCGCCGGCCGGCGGCGTCGCGCGCCTCTCGAGCGGCCGTTCTCGTGGCAACGCATGCACGTTCCATATGTAAACAGACCCTAGGAGACACATGAGCACCAGCCAGGGCCCGCTCGCGGGCGTCAAAGTGCTCGAATTCGGAACGCTGATCGCGGGGCCGTTCGCGTCGCGGCTGTTCGCCGAATTCGGCGCGGAAGTGATCAAGATCGAGGATCCGAACGGTGGCGACCCGCTGCGCAAGTGGCGCAAGCTCCATCCGGAGCAGGGCGGCACGTCGCTGTGGTGGTCCGTCCAGGCGCGTAACAAGAAATCGGTCACGCTCAACCTGAAGGCCGACGCCGGCAAGGCGATCGCGCGGCAGCTCGCGCGCGAGGCCGACATCGTGATCGAGAATTTCCGCCCGGGCCTGCTCGAAAAGCTCGGGCTCGGCTACGACGTGCTGTCGGCCGAGAACCCGGGCCTCGTGATGGTGCGCCTGTCCGGTTACGGGCAGACCGGCCCGTACCGCGACCGGCCCGGCTTCGGCGCGATCGCCGAATCGATGGGCGGGCTGCGTCACATCACCGGCTATCCCGAACTGCCGCCGCCGCGCATCGGCATCTCGATCGGCGATTCGATCGCCGCGCTGCACGGCGTGATCGGCGCGCTGATGGCGCTGCATCACCGCAAGGTCAACGGCGGTGCGGGGCAGGTGGTCGACGTTGCACTGTATGAAGCCGTCTTCAACATGATGGAAAGCGTGGTGCCCGAATACGGCGTGTACGGGATGGTGCGCGAGCGCACCGGCGCGTCGCTGCCGGGCATCGTGCCGTCGAATACGTATGCGTGCCGCGACGGCAGCATCGTGATCGGCGGCAACAGCGATCCGATCTTCAAGCGGCTGATGAAGGCGATCGAGCGCGACGACCTCGCGGACGATCCCGCGCTCGCGCAAAACGACGGGCGCGTGCCGCGCACGCAGGAGATCGACGACGCGATTGCCGCGTGGCTCGCGCCGCGCACGATCGAAGAAGCACTCGTCGTGCTCAACGCGGCCGACGTGCCGGCCGGGCGCATCTACAGCGCCGCCGACATGTTTACCGATCCGCAGTTCGTCGCGCGGCAGATGATCCAGCGCTTCAAGCTGGCCGACGGCACCGACATTCCGCTGCCGAACATCACGCCGAAGCTGTCCGACACGCCGGGCGAAACGCGCTGGCTCGGGCCCGAGCTCGGCGAGCATACGGACGAGGTGCTGCGCGGCCTCGGCTACGACGCGCCGGCGATTGCCGCACTGCGCGAAGCGGGCGCGATTTGAGCACCCTCGGGCCTGTGGCTTCGCGCCGGGCTCCCGAGGTTGAGCATTTCCCCAAGGCGCCCCGTTCGCGGCGGGAAACCCGGGGCGGCGCGGCGTTTTCCTGAGCATGCGGAACGCCGCGCCGCAACGCGGCGGCGCAGCGTGTCCGGGTGCCGGCAGCCGTCCATCCGCAGTCGCCGGACTGTCGCTCTCGCGCCATCTTTCCTCGGTTACAATCGCCGGATGCGAATCCTACTCAGCAACGACGACGGCTATCTCGCCCCCGGTCTCGCCGCGCTCAGCGACGCGCTGCAGCCGCTGGCCGAGCTCACGGTGATCGCGCCCGAGCAGAACTGCAGCGGCGCGTCGAATTCCCTCACGCTGTCGCGGCCGCTGTCGGTGCAGCGCGCGGCGAGTACGGGTTTCTTCTACGTGAACGGCACGCCGACCGATTCGGTCCACGTCGCGTTGACGGGGATGGCCGACGCCAGGCCCGACCTCGTCGTTTCCGGGATCAACAACGGCCAGAACATGGGCGAAGACACGCTCTATTCGGGGACAGTTGCGGCCGCCACCGAAGGCATCATGTTCGGCGTGCCGGCCATCGCATTCTCGCTGGTCGACAAGGGCTGGGCCCATCTGGCGGACGCCGCGCGCGTCGCCGCGGAAATCGTCGAGCACTATCTCGCGCATCCGCTGCCGGGCCAGCCGCTGCTCAACGTCAATATTCCGAACCTGCCGTACAACGAACTGAAAGGCTGGAAGGTCACGCGCCTCGGCAAGCGTCATCCGTCGCAGCCGGTGATTCGCCAGACCGACCCGCGCGGCGAACCGATCTACTGGATCGGCGCGGCGGGCGAAGCGCTGGACGCCAGCGACGGCACCGATTTTCATGCAGTGGCAAACGGTTTCGTGTCGATCACGCCGCTGCAGCTTGACCTCACGCACACGCAGATGCTGCCTGCGACGCGCGAATGGGCGCGCGCCGGAGGGCGGGCTTCATGAGCGGCGAGCGCGCGAAGCGGTTCCCGCTCGCGCTCGAAGATCTCAAGCGAGCGCCACGCAAGTCGGAAGGTCGGGCCGGCGAACGCCATGCGGCGGTCTCGGCATCGAAGGCCGCCGACAAGCCTGCGGCCGTGCTGAAACCGGTTGCGGTGAAGCCCGCTGCGACGCGATCGGCCTTGCCCGGCTCCGCCGCCGCGAAGCCGGCGACCGCACCGAAGCCGACCGCACTGAAGCCCGCGATGCCGAAGCCGGCCGCGCCGAGCGTCGCGCCGGCCGGCACGTTCGCGCTGACGTCGGAACGTGTGCGCGAACGGATGGTCGAACGGCTGCGCGCGAACGGTGTGACCGACGCGCGTGTGCTGGAAGCGATGGCCGCGGTGCCGCGACACATGTTCGTGGATCCGGGGCTCGCAACGCAGGCCTACGAGGATTCGGCGTTGCCGATCGGCCACCAGCAGACCATTTCAAAGCCGTCGGTCGTCGCGCGCATGATCGAGCTCGCGATGGCCGGCCGCACGCTCGAGCGCGTCCTCGAGATCGGCACGGGCTGCGGCTATCAGGCCGCCGTGCTGAGCCACGTGGCACGCGACGTGTATTCGATTGAACGCATCAAGCCGCTCTACGAGCGCGCGAAGCTGAACCTGCGGCCGCTGCGCGTGCCGAATATCCGTCTGCACTACGGCGACGGGCGTGTCGGCCTGCCGTCCGCGGCCCCGTTCGACGCGATCGTGATCGCGGCGGCAGGGCTCGACGTGCCGCAGGCGCTGCTCGAGCAGCTCGCGATCGGCGGGCGGCTCGTCGCGCCGGTCGGCGCGCAGAGCGGGCAGCACCAGGTGCTCACGCTCGTCGAGCGCGTCGCGCACGCGCAATGGCGAGAGTCACGGCTTGATCGCGTTTTCTTTGTCCCTTTAAAATCCGGAGTAATTTGAAACCGATGAGTATGTTGCGCGCGATGCAAAACAACCGTTCCAGGGAACCGCTCACGCTCGCCCAGCGGGCGATCTGCGTAGCTGCGTTCTCCACGCTTCTGGCCGCCTGTGCGACGCGGCTCGACAACGCGCCCGTCGTCGATCGCTCCGGTTCGCTCGGCACGACCGGCACCGCGCAGCCCGCGGCGCCGCTTCCGCCGGCGCCACCGGGTTACTACCGGGTGAAGCCGGGCGACACGCTGTACCGGATCGCACTCGAAAACGGGCAGAACTATCGCGACATCGCCGCGTGGAACAACCTGGCGAATCCGAATCAGATTGAAGTCGACCAGTTGCTGCGCGTTTCGCCGCAGGCCGGTGCCGCCGTGGCGGGCACGCAGGTCGCCGCGCCGATCGCGGGCGCCGCCGTTGCGACCGCGCCGCTCAGCAGCGGCCCGGCAGCGCCGGCCGCCGGCACGTCGTCGTCGGTCGCGACGCCGCCTGCCGCAGCAGCCGCATCGAGCGATACGGCAGCCGCGCCGAGCGGCCCCGTGACGTTCGCATGGCCCGCGCGCGGCCCCGTGCTGAACGGTTTCGACGACGCGAAGAACAAGGGCGTCAATATCGGCGGGTCGGCCGGCGAGACCGTGAAGGCGGCGGCCGACGGTCGCGTCGTCTACTCCGGCAATGGCCTGCGCGGCTACGGCAACCTCATTATCATCAAGCACGATGCAACTTACCTCACGGCGTATGCACACAATCGCGCTTTGATGGTAAAAGAGGGGGACGCGGTAACGAAGGGGCAGAAGATCGCCGAGATGGGGAACAGCGATTCCGACCGCGTGATGCTGCATTTCGAGGTTCGCCGGCAGGGTAAACCTGTCGATCCGCTGAAGTATTTGCCGCCTCAATAACCGAGACGACCATGCCGAAATCGAAGCGCCACGAGCCGCAAGCCGAATCTGAGAAAATCAGTCGAGCCACGCAAGCATCGGTGGGGCGAGCTGGTGCTTCGACGGACGACGAAGACGACGTCGCGGACAACGAGCGTGACCTCGAGGCACGCGACGCCGACGCGGACGGTGGCGACGACGAGCGCGAAGGCCGTGTCGAGGCGGCGCCCGATGTCGACGATTTCCGCACGATACTGCAGGCCGAGCTCACGGCCGACACGATCCAGCATTACCTGAACCGCATCAGCGTGAAGCCGCTGCTCACCGTCGAGGAGGAGCAGCGCTATTCGCGTCTGGCCAAGGCCGGCGAATTCGAGGCGCGGCAGGTGATGATCGAGCGCAACCTGCGTCTCGTCGTCAGCATCGCGAAGGGGTATCTGAACCGTGGCGTGCCGCTGCTCGACCTGATCGAGGAAGGCAACCTCGGCCTGATGCATGCCATCGAGAAATTCGACCCGACGCGCGGCTTCCGTTTCTCGACCTACGCGACGTGGTGGATTCGGCAGAGCATCGAGCGCGCGATCATGAACCAGGCCCGCACGGTGCGCCTGCCGGTGCACGTGATCCGCGAACTGAACCAGGTGCTGCGCGCGAAGCGCCACCTTGAAAAGAACTCGATGTCGACGGGTGAAGCGGCCGAGCGCCGCGAAGCCAGCATCGACGACATCGCCTATCTCACCGGCAAGACCGCCGAAGAAGTCACCGACATCCTTGCGCTCAACGAGCACACGGCGTCGCTCGACGCGCCGCTCGACCTCGATCCCGCGAGCAGCCTGCTCGACCTGCTGCCCGACGACCAGAGCCAGTCGCCCGACGCCGAGGTGCAGCACCGCGAGCTCGAGACGCTGACGCGCGCGTGGCTGTCGCGGCTGTCCGACAAGCATCGGCACGTGATAGAGCGCCGCTTCGGCCTGAACCACATCGAACCGGCAACGCTCGAGGAGCTGGCCGACGAGATGGGGCTCACGCGCGAGCGTGTGCGCCAGATCCAGCAGGAAGCGCTGGTGCGCCTCAAGCGGTTTTTCGCCTCCAACGGCGTGCGCAAGGACGCCGTTCTGTAACTGATGACTCCGATTCTTGTTTTTGACATCGAGACGATTCCCGATGTCGACGGCATTCGCCGTCTGGAAGACCTGCCCGCGACGCTCGACGATGCCGCCGTGGCCGAGCATGCATTCGCCGCCCGTCGCGAGAAGACCGGCGGCGATTTCCTGCCGCACCACCTGCAGCGCATCGCGGCGATTTCCTGCGTGTTCCGCGACAACAACGGGTTTCGTGTGCGCTCGCTCGGCACGCCGCAGGACAACGAAGCGACGCTGATCCAGTCGTTCTACCGCGTGATCGAGAAATACACGCCGCAACTCGTGTCGTGGAACGGCGGTGGCTTCGATCTGCCGGTGCTCCATTACCGCGCACTCGTGCACGGTATCCCTGCGAGCCGCTACTGGGATCTCGGCGAGGACGACCGCGATTTCAAGTGGAACAACTACATCTCGCGCTACCACTCGCGGCATACCGACCTGATGGATGTGCTCGCGATGTATCAGGCGCGCGCGAATGCGCCGCTCGACGCGCTCGCGAAGATGTGCGGTTTTCCGGGCAAGCTCGGGATGGACGGCAGCCAGGTGTGGCCGGCGTTCCAGGCCGGGCGGATCGAGGAAATCCGCAACTATTGCGAAACCGACGTCGTCAATACTTACCTGTTGTACTGCCGGTTCCAGTTGATGCGCGGCGGCCTGACGCCGAGCGAGTATGCGGACGAGATCCTGCTCGTGAAGAACTCGCTTGCACAGGAGCCTGCGTCGCACTGGGCCGAATACCTGGCCGGATTCGACGCCTAGCGCGGGCGAGGTGCGCTGCGGCCGGCGGCGCGATCATGCCAGTTCGAGCAGCACCGGCTGGTGATCGGACGCGCGCACGTCGCCGTCGATCTCGCAGCGCGTGACGCGCGGCATCAGCGTATCGGTCACGAACACGAAGTCGCACGCGAGCGGCCCCTCCGACCATTGCACCGTATCGTAGACACCCGCCGTCGGCGGTGGCATGCGGCCCGGGTGTCGAGCGACCCATGCGTCGATGAAGCGCGGCGCGTCCGGGATCGGCTCCAGGAGTCGGCAATAGGCGTCGCTGCCGAACGCGCTGTTGAAGTCGCCACAGACGATTGCATCGCATGGCTGGCCGGTTGCGCTGAATGGCCCCTCGGCGGTTTCGGCGGGCGCCGGTCGTGCCGCGTGCGCGCAGGCCTCGCGGTGCCGGTCGCGCAATGCGTCGACCTGGGCGAGCCGCTGGCGCGCCGAATAATATTCCAGATGCGTGGTGACCACCCGCAGTGGCCCAAAGGGCGTCTGCAACTCGACGTCGAGCGCGACGCGCGGCATCGACGGCGCGCCGGCGTCGGCCGGCCACGGCAGCAAGCGGCGGAGCACGCGCCCGACCGGCAGCCGGGTCGCGATTGCGTTGCCGAACTGGCGGCGCGGTGCGCCGGTTTCAATGGGTGGCAAGTCGGCGCCGATCGCGTCGACGATCGTATATCCGGGCAGCAGCGCCGCGAGTTCGGCGAACTGGTCTGCCCCGGGCCGGCCGGGCAGTGCGCCAAAGCCGCGCGTGACTTCCTGCAGGCACAGCACGTCGAAGTCGCCGAGCGCGCGGATCGTGGCGACGGTGCGTGACAGATCGACGCTGCCGTCCGCGTCCCGACCCCATTGGATGTTCCAGTCGATCAGTTGCATGGTCGAATCTCCTGTCGGGCGGATCTCGGCCCAGGGCGGTTCCTGAGTCGGCGCCACGGGGCACGTGGCCGCTGGCGCTCTCGGCCCCGCCTGTCTGGCCGTTCCGGCGCAATGCCGGGCCGTCTATGCTTAAGTATCGACGCTTGGCGCATGCAAAGCGGGCGATGCGGGCCCGCGTCGTCTACAATCTCGCCTTCTTCAACGTTTGTCAGGAAAAGCTGGTGTCCGAAGCCGTCCCCACTTCTGCGCGCAAATCAAGAAATGCGCCCGTCGCGCCCGGAATCGCCCCGGTTCTCGAGATCGAATCGCTCGACATGGAAGCGCGCGGTGTCGGCCGCACGATCACCGAGGACGGCGAGCCGGGCAAGGTCATCTTCGTCGAGGGCGCGTTGCCGGGCGAGCGCGTGACCTATTCGAGCTTCCGCCGCAAGCCGAGCTACGAGCAGGCGACGGTCGTCGACATTCTGCGCCCGAGCGTGATGCGCACGAAGCCGAAATGCGCGTTCTTCGGCACCTGCGGCGGCTGCTCGATGCAGCATCTCGACATGCGGGCGCAAGTGGCGGTCAAGCAGCGTGTGCTTGAAGACAACCTGTGGCACCTGGCGAAGCTGCGCGCGGAAACGATGTTCGCGCCGATCCA
Organism: Burkholderia sp. HI4860; assembly: GCF_002223045.2. Taxonomy (NCBI): domain Bacteria; kingdom Pseudomonadati; phylum Pseudomonadota; class Betaproteobacteria; order Burkholderiales; family Burkholderiaceae; genus Burkholderia; species Burkholderia sp. HI4860. The sequence goes on from NZ_NKFO02000003.1 coordinate 3,523,559, forward strand.
CGGCCCGTCGTGGGGCTATCGCTACCGCGCGCGCTTGACCGTGCGCAACGTCGCGAAGAAGGGCGGCGTGCTGGTCGGGTTCCACGAGAAGAAGAGCAGCTACGTCGCCGACATGACGAGCTGTGAAGTGCTGCCGCCGCACGTGTCGGCGATGCTCGTGCCGCTGCGCCGCCTCGTCGAGGGGCTGTCGATCCGCGATCGGATGCCGCAGATCGAGCTCGCGGTCGGTTCGGAAGTCACGGCGCTCGTGCTGCGCGTGCTGGAGCCGATCAACGCGGACGACGAAGCGCTGCTGCGCGCGTTCGCGGACGAGCACAAGGTACAGTTCTGGCTGCAGCCGAAAGGGCCGGACACGGTGACGCCGTTCTATCCGCTCGACGTGTCGCTCGACTACACGCTGCCGGAATTCGGCATCCGCATGCCGTTCAAGCCGACCGATTTCACGCAGGTCAACCATCAGATCAACCGCGTGCTGGTGGGTCGCGCGCTGCGTCTGCTCGCGCCGTCGCGCGACGACCGCGTGCTCGACCTGTTCTGCGGGATCGGCAACTTCACGCTGCCGCTCGCGCGCCTGTCGCGCGAGGTGATGGGCATCGAAGGCAGCGATACGCTGACGACGCGCGCGCTGGCGAATGCGCGCGAGAACGGTGTCGACGGCCACACGACGTTCGCATGCCGCAACCTGTTTGAGGTGACGGGCGACGACATGCGTGCGCTCGGCGCATTCGACAAGTTCCTGATCGACCCGCCGCGCGAAGGCGCGCTCGCGGTGTCGAAGGCGCTGGCCGAGATCGCGCAGAGCGGCGAAGGTCCGCTGCCGAAGCGCATCGTCTACGTGTCGTGCAACCCGTCGACGCTGGCACGCGACGCGGGCCTGCTCGTGCACGAAGCCGGCTACCGCCTGAAGGGCGCCGGTGTCGTGAACATGTTCCCGAATACGTCGCACGTCGAATCGATCGCGCTGTTCGAGCGCGACTGAGTCGGGCGGCGGACGTAAAAAAACCGGCCCGCGGGCCTAATGCCGTTCAGTTAAGACCTGAACGGCATTTTTGTTTTCGGGGTTTGGAGTTGTAAACGGGGCGGCAAGCTGTTAACTTTGGTCGCGATGCTAAGCGACCACCTGACCTTCCTGTTGGATGCAGCGCCCGCCGACCTAAGTCGGCTGGGCGAGCATCTGCCGCAGGAGTGGATCGAGCAAGCCATTGATGCCACGGGCACGGCCAGCATTCGTCGCCGACGCTTACCGGCCGAACAAGTCGTGTGGTTGGTCATCGCGCTGGCGATCTACCGCCACTGGTCCATCAGTGAGGTGGTCGATAGCCTGGATCTGGTGTTGCCCAACGAAGCGACGTTCGTCAGCAAGAGCGCCATCGCTCAGGCTCGGCAGCGATTGGGTGATGCGCCCATGGCGTGGTTGTTCGAGCGAACCGCGCAAGCCTGGTGCCAGCAAGACGCGGCACGCCACGCCTTCAAGGGGTTGAGCTTGTGGGCCATGGATGGCACCACGTTACGCACGCCAGACAGTCCGGCCAATCGCGAACACTTCGGCGCTCAGGGCTATGCCAGCGGCAAGGTGGCGAGCTATCCGCAGGTGCGAGCCGTGACCCTGAGCTCGCTTCCGACTCACCTCGTTGCAAACATTGCGTTTGGTCGCTACGACACGAATGAGATGCTGTATGCCAAGCAATTGCTGGAACAGATTCCGGATCATTCGCTGACGGTCTTCGACAAGGGCTTTCTATCCGCCGAGATCCTGTGCGGCCTGAGCGCAGGCGAACGTAATCGCCACTTCCTGATTCCCGCCAAATCCAATACGCGCTGGGAAGTCGTGTCTGGCAAATCCGAGGATGCCTTGGTGCGAATGCGTGTTTCACCGCAGGCGCGGCAGAAGTGCCCGGAGTTGCCTGAATGGTGGATGGCTCGCGCGATTCGCGTGCTTGATGCGGCGGGCCGTGAGCGGGTGCTGCTGACTTCGCTGACCGATCGACGTCGATTCAAGGTGGCGGATTTGAATGCCTGCTACGAACGTCGCTGGCAGGTTGAAACCAGCTATCGCGAGCTCAAGCAATCCATGCTTGGCAGCGCACTGACGCTACGCAGCCGGACTGTCGAAGGCCTTTATCAGGAAATCTGGGGCGCTTTGATCGCCTACAACCTGATCCGTCGCGAAATGGCCTGCGCTGCCTTCGAGGCCAAGTGCGAGCCAACCGAACTCAGTTTCGTGCGCTCCTTCCACCTTATCCAGCACGAGATGATGTGGGCCGCGCGTACGCCAGCATTGGCAAAGCTCCCCGCCGTTCTGAAACGACTACGTGAGCACCTCAAACTGCTCATCAACGTAAAACGGCCCGATCGTAAATGCGATCGGGCCGTCAAATCCCTTCCGGCTCGTTATGCCGTTCGATATCTTCGGAAAGACCTTAACTGAACGGCATTAGGCCCGCGGGCCGGTTTTTTCATGGGGGGTAGCGAACGTCAGTTGCGGTTGCCGCCAAAGATGCCGAGCAGCGCGAGCAGGTTCGTGAACACGTTGTACAGGTCGAGGTAGATCGCGAGCGTTGCCGAGATGTAGTTCGTCTCGCCGCCGTTCACGACGCGCTGGACGTCGAACAGCATGTAGGCGGAGAAGATCGCGATCGCGAGTACCGACACGGTGAGCATCAGCGCCGGGAGTTGCAGGAAGATGTTCGCGACCGATGCGAGCAGGATCACGATCACGCCCATGAACAGCCACTTGCCGAGCCCCGAGAAGTCACGCTTGCTGACGGTGGCGATCGTCGCCATCGCGGCGAAGATGATGCCGGTGCCGCCGAACGCCAGCATGATCAGCGACGGGCCGTTTGAGAAGCCGAGGATGAAGCTCAGCAGCCGCGACAGCATCAGGCCCATGAAGAACGTGAAGCCGAGCAGCACGAACACGCCGGCCGCGCTGTTTTTGGTCCGCTCGATCGCGAACATGAAGCCGAACGCGATCGCGAAGAACGCGAGCAGGCTCATCATCGGGCTCGTGGCCGCGAACAGCGAGAAGCCTGTCGCGACGCCGACCCAGGCGCCCAGCACGGTCGGCACCATCGACAGCGCGAGCAGCCAGTACGTGTTCCGCAGCACGCGGTTGCGAACCTCGGCGGTGCTGACGGAACCGCCGCGGCCGAAATTGTACGGATAGTCGTTCATGGTTTCTCCTAACATTGAACGCGTGGGCGTCCGGGGCCGGTTCGGCACACGCGGTGTGCGGCGCAGCAAACCGGAGCAGCTATGGCTAAGATACGTTCCGTGCCGGGAGGTTTCAATGGCCAGGCGGCACAAAACACATGGATTCGGAACCTTTCACGTGTGTAAGGGTTCAATCGCAATGATACACGGGATCGTGCTACAATAGCGGATTCATTTGAACCTGTAACTTCTTAATTTTTTGGAGTTTTTATGGCAATCGAGCGCACCCTGTCGATCATCAAGCCGGATGCGGTGGCAAAGAACGTGATCGGCCAGATCTACAGCCGTTTCGAAGGCGCCGGCCTGAAGATCGTCGCATCGCGCATGGCACACCTGTCGCGTGCTGACGCAGAGAAGTTCTACGCGGTTCACGCAGCGCGTCCGTTCTTCAAGGACCTCGTCGATTTCATGATCTCGGGCCCGGTGATGATCCAGGTTCTGGAAGGTGAAGGCGCGATCCTGAAGAACCGCGACCTGATGGGCGCAACGGATCCGAAGAAGGCAGAAAAGGGCACGATCCGCGCCGACTTCGCCGACAGCATCGACGCGAATGCCGTGCACGGCTCGGACGCTGCTGAAACGGCAGCGGTCGAAATCGCGTTCTTCTTCCCGGAAATGAACGTTTACTCGCGCTAAGCCCTGGCTGGCAGCAAGTAGGCAGGATTCAGCGCACGCGGCAAGGCAGCACATCATGACGAGCGAAACTTCCGTCAATCTTCTCGACTTCGATGCCGAGGGTCTTGTCGCGTACTGCGGCAGCCTCGGCGAGAAGCCGTTCCGCGCCAAGCAGTTGCAGCGCTGGATCCACCAGTACAACGCTGGCGACTTCGACGGCATGACCGATCTCGCGAAGTCCTTGAGAGAAAAACTCAAGGGCCGCGCGTCGATCGGCATGCCCGAGATCGCCAGCGATCACGTTTCCACCGACGGCACGCGCAAGTGGCTGATCGATGTCGGAAACGGCAATGCGGTCGAAACCGTGTTCATCCCGGAAGAGACGCGCGGCACGCTGTGCGTGTCGTCGCAGGCCGGGTGTGCGGTCAACTGCCGCTTCTGTTCGACGGGCAAGCAGGGCTTTTCCCGCAACCTGTCGACAGCTGAAATCATCGGCCAGCTCCGGATGGCCGAATTTGCATTGCGAGCGTCACTGGGCCGCGCGCCCGGCCCGAACGGCAAGGCCGAACGGGTCGTCACCAACGTGGTGATGATGGGCATGGGCGAGCCGCTGCTGAATTACAGCGCGGTCGTGCCGGCGATGCGGCTGATGCTCGACGACAACGCGTACGGCCTGTCGCGCCGCCGCGTCACGCTGTCGACGTCCGGCGTGGTGCCGATGATGGACCGCCTCGGCGCCGAGCTGCCGGTCGCGCTGGCCGTGTCGCTGCACGCGCCGAACGATCCGTTGCGCGACGAGCTGGTGCCGCTCAACAAGAAGTATCCGCTGCGCGAGCTGATGGCGGCTTGCCAGCGTTATCTGAAAGTCGCGCCGCGCGACTTCATCACTTTCGAATACTGCATGCTGGACGGCGTCAACGACACCGAAGCGCATGCACGCGAACTGCTGGCCGTCACACGCGACGTGCCGTGCAAGTTCAATCTGATCCCGTTCAATCCGTTTCCGGAATCGGGCCTCATCCGCTCGAAGCCGGAGCAGATCAAGCGCTTTGCACAGGTCCTCATCGACGCGGGTGTCGTCACGACCGTGCGCAAGACGCGCGGCGACGACATCGATGCCGCGTGCGGCCAGCTGGCCGGTGCAGTGAAGGACCGCACGCGCCTCGCGGAACGGACGGGCGCAGCAGGAAAAATCATCGAAGTTCGGGCGATTTGACAGGGATGCCTGGCCGGGGATGCCAGGGCCTTTAAGCGGTACAACACGCGAATAGCGATCGGTCGCGGCGCCTCGGCGTCGCGCATGGTATGGACAGTTGCGGGTGCCGGCCGGCGGGAACCGGCGGCGGCCGCCAGTGAAGAAGAATCGACGCGAGGACAAGGATGAGTGAGCCGCAGCCGTCTAACGGCGCAGAGACGAATGGCGCGAAGCCGGCACCGGCAGGGTTGGAATCGCTTGCGGCAGTCGGCAGCCGACTGGCGCAGCTTCGGGAGACCAGGGGTTGGACCGTCGACGACGTGTCGGCGCGACTCAAGGTCGCACCGCAGAAGCTTCGGGCACTCGAGGCCGGTGACATCAGCCATTTGCCCGGCGTGACGTTCGCGCTCGGTGTCGTGCGCAGCTACGCGAAGATGCTCGGCGTCGATCCGGAACCGTTCGCGCAGGCGTTGCGCCGTGAGCGCGGGGTGCCGGAAGTCGACCTGTCGATGCCCGCGTCGTCGGGGACGGATCTGCCGCGCGGCCGCGTGTCGATTCCGCTGGGCGGGTCGTCGCGGCATCACCCGTGGCTCTGGGGCACGGGGATCGTCGTCGTCGCGGTGGTCGCCGTACTGATGTGGCACACTGGCGGCGATTCGTCGAGCCTGCTCGCGCGCTTCAAGAGCGGCGATGCCGAGCATGCGTCGGCCGCAAGCGCGCCGGCGGCATCGTCGTCATTCGTCGAAGGGGCAGCCTCGAGCGGTGCGTCCGCGGCAGTCGCGAATGAGGTTCCGGCCCCGGCTGTTGCATCTGCAGCCCCGGCGCCGGCAGTTGCGTCGGCTGCTCCGGCACCCGCGCCCGTGGCGCCGGTCGTGACGGCAGCCGCATCGCAGCCCGTCGTGGCAACGACGGCGGCAAGCGCCGCCGTGCCGGCCCAGCCGGCGAGCGTCGCGGTGGCGGCCGGCCAGTCGATGATCGAACTGAAGGTCAAGCAGGACAGCTGGTTCAGCGTGCGTGACAAGAGCGGCAAGGAGCTGTTCTCCGGGCTGGTGCACGGCGGCGAGGCGAAGCAGGTCGCCGGCGACGGCCCGTTCAAGGTCACGATCGGCAACAAGGCGGGCCTCGACGCGATCGCGTTCGACGGAAAACCTGTCGATCCGGCAAAATATTCGGCAGCGCGGGGTAATGTGGCGCGGTTCACGTTGCCCTGACGTCAAGCGCCGTGGCGAAGGCCTGTCGTCGATATCGGCAGGCCGCGAGGGCACGGCGCTTTTTCAATTCATGCGCCGCGTCGCGGCGCATTCCGCGTAAATGGATCTATCGATGCAATCCGAAGCTCAATCCCCACGCAGCAGTCAGATTTGTTCAACCGAGCCGGTGTTCGGCGGGCACCAGCCGCGCCGCGTATCGCATGCGGTGGATGTCCGCTGGGGCGGGCAGCTCGTGACGATCGGCGGCGACGCGCCGGTGCGCGTGCAGTCGATGACGAATACCGACACGGCCGACGCGATCGGCACGGCAATCCAGATCAAGGAACTCGCGAACGCGGGCTCCGAACTGGTGCGCATCACGGTCAACACGCCCGAGGCCGCGGCCGCCGTGCCGGCGATCCGCGAGCAGCTCGATCGCATGGGCGTGACCGTGCCGCTCGTCGGCGATTTCCACTACAACGGCCACCTGCTGCTGCGCGACTACCCGGGCTGCGCCGAGTCGCTGTCGAAGTACCGGATCAACCCGGGCAACGTCGGCCAGGGCGCGAAGCGCGATACGCAGTTCGCGCAGATGATCGAGGCGGCGGCCAAGTACGACAAGCCGGTGCGGATCGGCGTGAACTGGGGCAGTCTCGACCAGGACCTGCTCGCACGCATGATGGACGAGAACGGGGCGCGTTCGCAGCCGTGGGACGCGCAGAGCGTGATGTACGAGGCGCTGATCCAGTCGGCGATCGGCTCGGCCGAGCGTGCGGTCGAGCTGGGCCTCGGCCGCAATCGCATCATTCTGTCGTGCAAGGTCAGCGGCGTGCAGGACCTGATCGCCGTCTACCGCGAACTCAGCCGCCGCTGCGGCTTCGCGCTGCACCTCGGGCTGACCGAGGCCGGCATGGGCTCGAAGGGCATCGTCGCATCGACGGCTGCACTCGGCGTGCTGCTTCAGGAAGGGATCGGCGACACGATCCGCATCTCGCTGACGCCGGAACCGGGCGCGTCGCGCACGGGCGAGGTGATCGTCGGCCAGGAAATCCTGCAGACGATGGGCCTGCGCTCGTTCGCACCGATGGTGATCGCGTGCCCGGGCTGCGGCCGTACGACGAGCACGCTGTTCCAGGAACTGGCGATGCAGATCCAGACCTACCTGCGCGAACAGATGCCGGTCTGGCGCAAGGCGTATCCGGGCGTCGAGAAAATGAACGTCGCGGTGATGGGCTGCATCGTCAACGGCCCGGGCGAATCGAAGCACGCGAACATCGGCATCAGCCTGCCGGGCTCGGGCGAGAACCCGGCCGCGCCTGTCTTCATCGACGGCGAGAAGGTCAAGACGCTGCGCGGCGAGCGGATCGCCGAGGAATTCCAACAGATCGTCAGCGACTACGTCGAACGCAACTACGGCCGCGCTGAGGCCACGAACTAATTCGTCCACACACACGATGACTGAACAAAAACGCAAGATCGAGAAGCTCACCGGCGTCAAGGGCATGAACGACATCCTTCCGCAGGATGCCGGCCTTTGGGAGTTCTTCGAAGCTACGGTGAAATCGCTGCTGCGCGCATACGGTTACCAGAACATCCGCACGCCGATCGTCGAGCACACGCAGCTCTTCACGCGCGGTATCGGCGAGGTCACCGACATCGTCGAAAAAGAGATGTACAGCTTCACCGACGCGCTGAACGGCGAGAACCTGACGATGCGCCCGGAAAATACCGCGGCGGTCGTGCGCGCGTCGATCGAGCACAACATGCTGTACGACGGCCCGAAGCGCCTGTGGTACATCGGCCCGATGTTCCGTCACGAGCGTCCGCAGCGCGGCCGCTATCGCCAGTTCCACCAGGTCGGCGTCGAAGCGCTCGGCTTCGCGGGTCCTGATGCGGATGCCGAGATCATCATGATGTGCCAGCGCCTGTGGGACGACCTCGGCCTGACCGGCATCAAGCTCGAGATCAACTCGCTCGGCCTTGCCGAAGAGCGTGCCGCGCATCGCGTCGAACTGATCAAGTACCTCGAGCAGTTCGCCGACGTGCTCGACGAGGATGCGAAGCGCCGCCTGTATACGAACCCGCTGCGCGTGCTCGACACGAAGAACCCCGCGCTGCAGGAAATCGCGCAGAACGCGCCGAAGCTGATCGACTTCCTCGGCGACGAGTCGCGCGCGCACTTCGAAGGGCTGCAGCGCCTGCTGCTCGCGAACAACATTCCGTTCAAGATCAACCCGCGTCTCGTGCGTGGTCTGGACTACTACAACCTGACCGTGTTCGAGTGGGTCACCGACAAGCTCGGCGCGCAGGGCACGGTTGCAGCCGGCGGCCGCTACGATCCGCTGATCGAGCAGCTCGGCGGCAAGCCGACCGCCGCATGCGGCTGGGCGATGGGCATCGAGCGGATCCTCGAGCTGCTGAAGGAAGAGGATCTCGCGCCCGAGCAGGAAGGCGTCGACGTGTACGTCGTGCACCAGGGCGAGACCGCGCGCGAACAGGCGTTCATCGCGGCCGAGCGCCTGCGCGACACGGGCCTCGACGTGATCTTCCACTGCAGCGCCGACGGCGCGCCGGCGAGCTTCAAGTCGCAGATGAAACGGGCCGACGCAAGCGGCGCCGCGTTCGCGGTGATCTTCGGTGAAGAAGAGGTCGCAAACGGCACGGTGGGCGTGAAAGCGCTGCGCGGTGCGGGCGGAGACGGGGAAAAGAACGTTCAGCAGACCGTACCGGTCGAAGGCTTGACCGAATTCCTAATCAATGCGATGGTTGCATCCGCCGAAGACGGCGACGACTGATCGCGCTGGCATCCGCTCGACAAGAAAAGCCTGAACAGGAAGGAATCGCTCGCCGATGAGTTACCACGACGAACAAGAATCGATTGAAAGTGTCAAGGCGTGGTGGGCCCGCTGGGGCAACCTCACCACGTGTATCGTGCTCGCGGCGCTCGTCGTCGCGGCCGGTTTCAACGGCTGGAACTACTGGCAGCGCCGTCAGGCTGCCGAGGCGTCCGGGCTGTACGAACAGGTCCAGAAGGCCGCCGCCGCGAACGACAAGGCGACGATCGCGCGCGCGGCCGCCGACATGGAAGACAAGTTCGGCAGCACGCCGTATGCGCAGATGACTGCACTCGCCGCTGCGAAGACGCTGTACGCAGCCGGCGACTCGGCTGGTGCGAAGGCGCAGTTGCAATGGGCCGCCGATCACGCCAAGGATGACGAGTACAAGCAGATCGCGAAGCTGCGCCTCGCGTCGCTGCTGCTCGACGAGAAGGCGTACGATGCGGGCCTCGCGCTGCTGTCGGGTACGCCGGTCGATGCATTCAAGGGCCTCGTGGCCGATCGCCGCGGCGATCTGCTTGCCGCGCAAGGCAAGACCGACGATGCGCGCGCGGCGTACAAGCTCGCGCTCGACGGCCTGTCGAAGGACGACCAGTCTGCGCGCCAGCTCGTGCAGTTCAAGCTGGACGCGCTCGGCGGCTGAACCCCGGTCCCCTCAACCTCTTAACTCTGCTTCGCTAACCGATGAATTTGCTGAAACGTTACGCTGTGCCCGTTGCCTGCGCGGCGGCTGTCCTCGCACTGGCGGCCTGCTCGTCGTCGAAGGACGCGCGCCGCGTGCCGACGCCGCTCACCGAGTTCAAGCCCGTGATGGACGTGCAACAGGTCTGGAAGGCGAGCGTCGGCAAGGGCGGGCGCTACCTGTTCTCGCCGGTGGCCGTGGGCGACGCCGTCTATGCAGCGGGCGAGAACGGTTCGGTCGAGAAGATCGACGCGAAGACGGGCCAGACGCTCTGGCGCGCGAAGGTCGGCTCCGACCTGTCGGCCGGTGTCGGCAGCGACGGCAACCTGACCGCGGTCGGTGCGTTGAAGGGCGGCGTGTTCGTGCTGGGCCCGGACGGCAAGCAACTGTGGAAGACCACCGTGCAGGGCGAGATCTTCTCGCCGCCGCTCGTCGGCAACGGCCTCGTGGTCGTCCGCACGATCGACGGCCAGGTGATCGCGTTCAACGCGCAGACGGGCGAGCAGAAGTGGAACTACCGCAACCGCGCGGTGCCGCTGAACCTGCGCGTGTCGGCCGGCATGACGTTCGCGGGTGACGCGGCGGTGCTGGCGGGCTTCCCCGGCGGTGGGCTGGTCGCGATCAACCTGCAGACGGGCGAGCCGTTCTGGCAGACGCCGGTGTCGTTCCCGAAGGGCGTGACCGAAGTCGAGCGCATCAACGACGTCAGCGGTCCGCCGACGCTCGTGGGCGCGGAAGCCTGCGCGGTGACGTTCCAGGGTCAGCTTGGCTGCTTCGATGCGAACTCGGGCCGCCCGCTGTGGGAAAAGGCGTTCTCGAGCCGCAGCGGCCTCGCGCAGGACGATTCGGTGGTCGCCGGCGGCGACGACTGGTCGGTCGTGACCGCGTACGACGCTGCGTCGGGCAACCAGCTGTGGCGCAACGACAAGCTGAAGAGCCGTGACGTCGGCGTGCCGTACCTGCTCGGGCACGCGGTCGTGTTGGGCGACTACAAGGGCTTCGTGCACTTCCTGTCGCGCGAAGATGGCAGCTTCATCGCACGGATGAAGACGGACGGCAGCGCGATTACGGCGGCGCCGGTCCTCGCGGGCAATACGCTCGTCGTGCAGACGAAGGACGGCGGCCTGTACGGATTCCGTCCGCGCTGACGCGCAGGAAACATGCGCGGCCGCGGCGCGACGGGCTTGTCCCGTGCGCCGCGGCCGCGTGACTTGAAGGCGGCCGGTGCTCCCGGCCGCTCGGTATTTGAAAGGCAGTTCGAGACGAAAGACGATGGCGCGCAGCGCGCGCCAGGCGCGCGCATCCGGCGCGGCGCGAATTCGTGATATTTTCATTCAGCGCAGCCGCCCGCAGCAGCGGGCCTCCCGCTGCTGCGCTTCACCGTAGAAAACACAGATGAAACCGGTCATTGCCCTCGTTGGGCGCCCCAATGTGGGGAAATCCACGCTGTTCAACCGGCTCACGCGCTCGCGCGATGCGCTGGTCGCCGACTTGCCGGGCCTGACGCGCGATCGCCATTATGGCGAAGGTCGCGTCGGCGAGCGGCCGTACCTGGTCGTCGACACGGGCGGCTTCGAGCCCGTCGCGAAGGACGGCATCCTGCACGAGATGGCACGCCAGACGCGGCAGGCCGTCGAGGAAGCCGACGTCGTCGTGTTCATCGTCGACGGCCGTAACGGCCTCGCGCCGCAGGACAAGTCGATCGCCGACTACCTGCGCAAGACCGGCCGGCCGATCTTCCTCGTCGTCAACAAGGCCGAGGGGATGAAGTACACGGCGGTCGCGACGGACTTCTACGAGCTCGGGCTCGGCGATCCGCGTGCGATCTCGGCTGCGCACGGTGACGGCGTCACCGACATGATCAACGAGGCGCTGGATGTCGCGTATGCGGACCGTCCGGAGGAAGAGGACGAGAACGATCCTTCGCGCGGCATCAAGATCGCGATCGTCGGCCGCCCGAACGTCGGCAAGTCGACGCTCGTGAACGCGCTGATCGGCGAGGATCGCGTGATCGCGTTCGACATGCCGGGTACGACGCGCGATTCGATCTACGTCGACTTCGAGCGCAACGGCAAGAAATACACGCTGATCGACACGGCCGGCCTGCGCCGCCGCGGCAAGGTGTTCGAGGCGATCGAGAAGTTCTCGGTCGTGAAGACGCTGCAGTCGATCTCCGACGCGAACGTCGTCATTCTTCTGCTGGATGCGCAGCAGGACATTTCCGACCAGGACGCACACATCGCCGGCTTCGTCGTCGAACAGGGCCGCGCGCTCGTGATCGGCGTCAACAAGTGGGACGGGCTCGACGAGCATGCGCGCGATCGCGCGAAAGCGGATTTGACCCGCAAGCTGAAATTCCTCGACTTCGCGAAATCGCACTTCATTTCGGCCACGAAGAAGACGGGTATCGGCACGCTGATGCGCTCGGTCGACGACGCGTACGCGGCGGCGATGGCGAAGCTGCCGACGCCGAAGCTCACGCGCGCGCTGATCGAGGCGGTAGAATTCCAGCAGCCGCGCCGTCGCGGCCCGGTGCGTCCGAAGCTGCGCTACGCGCACCAGGGCGGCCAGAATCCGCCGATCATCGTCATCCACGGTAACGCGCTCGACGCCGTGACGGAAACGTACAAGCGCTACCTGGAAAACCGGTTCCGCGAAACTTTCTCGCTGACAGGGACTCCATTGCGCATAGAGTTCCGTTCGTCGAACAATCCGTACGCGGACAAGAGCTGAAGACGTCTGTTACACGCGTCACGCAAGGGGTTGGCCGCAAGGCCTATGCCCCCGGCGAGCCAGGCAAAATCGGCTATAGTGTAGCGATTGGCGCCGGATCTCTTTTTCTTCGCCGCCAGTCCAGATCAACCTGCAAAAAAAGATGGAGTACGCCATGAGCAACAAAGGGCAATTGTTACAAGACCCGTTTTTGAACGCACTGCGCAAAGAGCACGTTCCCGTTTCGATCTACCTCGTCAACGGCATCAAGCTTCAAGGGAACATTGAATCGTTCGACCAGTACGTCGTGTTGCTCCGTAATACGGTGACCCAGATGGTGTACAAGCACGCCATCTCGACGGTCGTGCCGGCGCGCCCGGTGAATTTCCACCCGGACGCGGAAGCCTCGTCCTAACCTATCGCAGCGGCCGGCATCCGGTCGCCGCGAGCGACCGATGCCAGCCGCCTTATCTTGACACCTGAAAATTTGATCAACGCAGCGCTCGTCGGCATCGATTTCGGCAAGACCGATTTCGAAGCCAGTCTCGAAGAACTCAGTCTTCTCGCCTCCAGCGCGGGGGCCCGTCCCGCAGTCACCCTCACGGGGCGTCGTTCCAGTCCCGATGCCAAGATGTTCATCGGCAGCGGCAAGGCCGAAGAACTCCGGCTCGCCTGCGACGCGCACAACGTCGAAATCGTCATCTTCAACCACGCACTGGCGCCCGCCCAGCAACGTAATCTGGAGCAGGCACTTAACAGGCGCGTGGTCGATCGCACCAGCCTCATCCTCGACATCTTTGCCCAGCGTGCCCGCAGCCACGAAGGCAAGCTGCAGGTCGAGCTCGCGCAGCTTCAGTACCTGTCGACGCGGCTCATTCGCGCATGGACCCACCTTGAACGGCAGAAGGGTGGTATCGGCCTGCGCGGCCCCGGTGAAACCCAGCTCGAAACCGACCGCCGCCTGATCGGCGAACGCATCAAGATGCTGAAGTCGCGGCTCGACCGGCTGCGCCGGCAACACAGCACGCAACGCCGCCAGCGCGCGCGCAGCGGCACGATGTCGGTGTCGCTCGTCGGCTATACGAACGCGGGCAAGTCGACGCTGTTCAATGCGCTGACGAAAGCGCAGGCCTACGCGGCCGACCAGCTGTTCGCCACGCTCGATACGACGTCGCGGCGCGTGTACCTCGGCGACGAGGTTGGCCAGATCGTCGTGTCGGATACGGTCGGGTTCATCCGCGAGTTGCCTCACCAGCTGGTCGCCGCATTCCGTGCGACCCTCGAGGAAACGATCCACGCGGATCTGCTGCTGCACGTGGTCGATGCGTCGAGCGCGGTCAGGCTTGAACAGATCGAGCAGGTCAATGGCGTGCTGCACGAGATCGGCGCGGACACGATCCGCCAGGTGCTGGTGTTCAACAAGATCGACGCCGTGCCTGAGCTGGCGGCCCGCGGCGACGCGGTCGAGCGGGACGAGTATGGTAATATTTCGCGCGTCTTTTTGAGCGCGCGCACCGGTCAGGGTCTTGATACGTTGCGTGCCGCCATCGCCGAAATCGCCTCCGCGGAACACCTTTCCAGCGCGACGTTACCCAACGGCGCGCTCGACGGCGCCCCCGCTGAACCACACGAAGACCACACGATTTCCGAACACGGGCGCTAACCGGTCCCGGCCGGTTCGTCGGCGTCTAATCTGGTGAACAAACTCTGGTGAACGAATACAACGAGCGGAGTACCTGGCGGCGGATGCGCGCCTTGCTGTCGATCAACGATCCCCGCTGGGGGCGCGGTGAAGGCAATGGCAAAGACGGATCCCGTCCCCGCCCGAACGAATCGAAGCGTCCGCAAGGCGGCGACGGCGATGGTCCGCCCGATCTCGACGAGATGTGGCGCAACTTCAACCGGCGCCTGAACGGCCTGTTCGGCGGCAAGGGCGGCAACGGCTTCCGTCCTGACAACGGGCGAGCCGCGCGCGTCGGCGTGGGCATCGTGATCGGCGTGCTGGTCGCGGTCTACGCAGGCAGCGGGCTGTTCGTCGTGCAGGAAGGGCAGACGGGCGTCGTGCTGCAGCTCGGCAAGCTGTCGGGCACGGTCGGTCAGGGCGTGCACTGGCGCGCGCCGTATCCGTTCGCGTCGCACGAGATCGTGGATACGTCGCAGGTTCGCTCGATCGAGATCGGCCGCAACAACGTCGTGCGTCTCGCGAACGTGAAGGAAGCGGCGATGCTGACGCGCGACGCCGATATCGTCGACGTGCGCTTCATCGTGCAATACCACATCCGTTCCGCGACCGATTACCTGTTCCGCAGTGTCGACCCCGAGCGCAGCGTCTCGCAGGCCGCCCAGGCCGCGGTACGCGCGATCGTCGGTACGCGCAGCGCGGCCGACGTGCTGAACCAGGACCGCGACGCGCTGCGCGAGCAGCTCTCGGCCGCGATCCAGCGCGATCTCGATCGCTATCAGTCGGGGCTCGAGGTGACGGCCGTCACGATGCAGAGTGTTGCGGCGCCCGAGCAGACGCAAGCCGCGTACGGTGAAGTCGCGAAGGCACGCGACGAGCGCGAGGCCGCGAAGCGCGCCGCGCAAGCGTATGCAAACGACTTGCTGCCGAAGGCGCAGGGCGATGCGGCGAAGCTCGTCGACGAAGCGAAGGCGTATGCCGATCGCGTGGTCACGGAAGCCGAAGGCGATGCCGACCGCTTCAAGCAGGTCTATGCGCAGTACTCGAAGGCGCCTGCGGTGATCCGCGAGCGGATGTATCTCGAGACGATGCAGGAAATCTATTCGAATTCGACGAAAGTCTTCGTCGGCAACAAGGGCGGCAACAGCGTCGTGTATCTGCCGCTCGACAAGCTCGTCGAGCAGGGGCGACAAAACGCCGCGACGTCCACGGGCGCATCCGCGCCCGACGCGGCATCGGCACCGGCGGCTGCCGCGCCGGCTGCGGCGGCGCCCGCGAGTGCGGCGTCGGCCGTGGCGGCGTCGGGCGCCGACGTGCTGCGATCGCGCGAGGCGTTTCGCAGCCGGTCGCGCGAAGACGATCTGAAGTAACGGGGAGCGCAGAACATGAACCGAATCATTGCGCTCGTCGTCGCAATCGTGATCGTTGCCTTCGCGGCATCGTCGACCGTCCTTACCGTCGATCCGCGCCATGCGGCCGTGCTGTCGGGGCGCGACGGCGCGCAACCCGAATTGGCCGGCCCTGGCATCCATTTCAAATTGCCGCCGCCGCTGCAGACGGCCACGCTGATCGACACGCGCCTGCAATCGCTCGAGTCGTCGGATCCGCTGCAACTGGCAACGGAAGACAAGCGCGACCTGCTCGTCGCCTATGCGGTGAAGTACCGGATCAGCGATCCGATGAAGTATTTCACGACGACGGGCGGTGACCCGTCGGCAGCCGGTGATCGTCTCGCCGGCGCGCTGAAGAGCGCACTCGGTGACGCGTTCGGCAAGCGCGCGCTCGACGACGCGCTCGGCGGCCAGCGTGCGATCGCCGATGCGGCCCGCGACGAGGTGAAGGCGAAGGCGTCCGGTTTCGGCGTCGATGTGGTCGATGTCCAGCTGACGCGCGTCGATTTGCCGGCCGCGCAGACCGATGCCGTCTATCAGCGGATGATCGGCGCGCTGCGCGATCAGGCGGCGCAGGTGCGTGCGCAAGGCGCGGCCGACGTCGAGCAGATCAAGGCGGACGCCGAGCGCGAACAGCAGGCCGTGCTTGCGAACGCGTACAAGTCCGCACAGACGATCAAGGGCGAGGGCGACGCGAAGGCCGCGACGATTGCCGCCGACGCGTTCGGCCGCGATCCGCAGTTCTACCAGTTCTACGCGAGCCTGCAGGCTTACCGGAACACGTTCAAGCGCAACGACATCATCGTCGTCGATCCCGACAGCGAGTTCTTCCGCTTCATGCGCAGCCCGACGGGCGGTCCCGCACCGGCGGCGCCTGCTCCCCGCAAACACTGACCTTGGGGCGCCGCGTCGAGCGGCGCCGTCGCTCGCATGGACCTGGCTGGCTCGTTGTTGCTCGCAGTAGCGCTGATGCTGATCATCGAGGGGGCGTTCCCCTTCGTGTTTCCCGTCGCCTGGCGCGACACGTTTCGTAGAATAGCTGAGCGGCCGCCGCATCATATCCGGATCGGCGGGCTGATCGTGATGGTGCTCGGGCTCATACTGCTGCTGCTCGCCACCTGACCGGAGACCTGATCCGGACGGCTTATCCGCCGTTCGTCCCGCCCGAATTCAGAATTTCCGATTCACATCGCGGCGCGCGTGTCGCGCGCTGTTTCCCGTCGTAGGACCGTACCGATGTCGACCTGGTTACTTCCCGAGAATATCGCCGACGTACTGCCGTCGGAAGCGCGCAAGATCGAGGAGCTGCGCCGCAGGCTGCTCGACCGCTTCCGTTCGTATGGCTACGAAATGGTGATGCCGCCGCTGCTCGAGTATCTCGAATCGCTGCTGACGAGCGGCGGTGCAGATCTGCGCCTGCGCACCTTCAAGCTGGTCGACCAGCTGTCGGGTCGCACCCTCGGGCTGCGTGCGGACATCACGCCGCAGGTCGCGCGGATCGACGCGCACCTGTTGAACCGCCAGGGCGTGACGCGCCTCTGCTATGCGGGCCACGTGATGCATACGCGTCCGCGCGGTCTGCACGCGACGCGCGAGCAGATCCAGATCGGCGCCGAAATCTACGGGCATGCCGGGCTGGAAGCCGACCTCGAGATCCAGCAACTGATGCTCGACGCGCTGCATCTCGCGGGCCTGTCGCGCATCCGTCTCGACCTCGGCCATGCGGGCGTGCTCGCGGCGCTGCTGGCGCGCGATGCGCAGGCCGCCGAGCGTGGCGAGTCGCTGTACGACGCGCTGTCAGGCAAGGACG
Organism: Burkholderia sp. HI4860; assembly: GCF_002223045.2. Classification (NCBI taxonomy): domain Bacteria; kingdom Pseudomonadati; phylum Pseudomonadota; class Betaproteobacteria; order Burkholderiales; family Burkholderiaceae; genus Burkholderia; species Burkholderia sp. HI4860. The sequence continues at coordinate 3,540,885 of NZ_NKFO02000003.1, forward strand.
TGCCGCTGCTGAACGAGCTCACCGACGATCTCGGTGCCGATACGCGCGCCGCGCTGCGCGCGCTGCCGCATCTCTATGGCGACGCAAGCGTGCTCGCCGAGGCGCGTGCACGCTTGCCGGTGCTGCCCGAAATCACGCGGGCGCTCGACGATCTGGCGCAGCTCGCGGCGCAGGCGAAAGGTGCCGAAGTGGCGATCGATCTCGGCGACCTGCGTGGCTATGCGTATCACAGCGGCGCGATGTTCAGTGCCTACATCGATGGCGTGCCGAACGCGATCGCGCGGGGCGGCCGCTACGACCACGTCGGCCAGGCGTATGGCCGTGCCCGTCCCGCTACGGGCTTCTCGCTCGACCTGCGCGAGCTCGCGCGGATTTCGCCGGTCGAGGCGCGCGGCACCGCGATTCTCGCGCCGTGGGCGCAGGACGACGCACTGAGCGCGGCCGTCGCGGCGCTGCGCGATGCGGGTGAGGTCGTGATCCAGGCGCTGCCGGGCCACGATCATGTGCTCGACGAGTTCGCATGCGACCGTTCGCTCGTCGAGCGCAACGGTGCATGGGTGGTCGAACCCCGATAAACAGGCGTTCGCGGGACGTGCTTCGGCGTGCATATCGTTGAAGCGAAACGGAAAAATTCGGAATCGCCCGCGAACATAGGTAGAATACGTTTTTAACCAGCTAACGAATCAACATGTCTGCCAGCGCAGTGAACGTGACTCCCGGGCGCAATGTCGTCGTCGTGGGAACGCAATGGGGTGATGAAGGCAAGGGCAAGATCGTCGACTGGCTGACGGACCACGCTCAGGGCGTCGTGCGTTTCCAGGGCGGTCACAACGCCGGCCACACCCTCATCATCGGCGGCAAGAAAACGATCTTGCGCCTCATTCCGTCGGGCATCATGCGTGAAGGCGTCGCCTGCTACATCGGCAACGGCGTCGTCCTGTCCCCCGAAGCACTGTTCAAGGAAATTGGCGAGCTGGAAGAAGCCGGCGTGAACGTGCGCGACCGCTTGTTCATTTCCGAAGCCACGACGCTGATCCTGCCGTACCACATCGCGATCGACCAGGCGCGCGAAGCGCGCAAGGGCGCCGGCAAGATCGGTACGACGGGCCGCGGCATCGGCCCTGCGTACGAAGACAAGGTTGGCCGCCGCGCGCTGCGCGTGCAGGACCTGTTCGACGCGAAGACCTTCGCTGACCGCCTGCGCGAAAACCTCGATTTCCACAACTTCGTGCTGACCCAGTACCTGGGCGGCGCGGCTGTCGATTTCCAGGCCACGCTCGACACGATGCTGGGCTATGCCGACCGCCTGAAGCCGATGGTGGCCGACGTGTCGCGTCGCCTGTACGACGCGAACAATGCGGGCCAGAACCTGCTGTTCGAAGGCGCACAAGGCACGCTGCTCGACATCGATCACGGCACCTATCCGTTCGTCACGTCGAGCAACTGCGTCGCAGGTGCGGCGTCGGCCGGCGCGGGCGTGGGTCCGCAGAAGCTCAACTACATCCTCGGCATCACGAAGGCCTATTGCACGCGCGTCGGCTCGGGCCCGTTCCCGAGCGAACTGTACGATGCTGATAACCCGCAGCGTCAGGACCAGGTTGGCGTCACGCTCGCGAACGTCGGCAAGGAGTTCGGTTCGGTCACCGGCCGTCCGCGCCGCACCGGCTGGCTCGACGCCGCCGCGCTGCGCCGCTCGATCCAGATCAACGGCGTGTCGGGCCTGTGCATGACGAAGCTCGACGTGCTCGACGGCCTCGACGAAGTCAAGCTGTGCGTCGGCTACAAGATCGACGGCAAGGATGCGGACATCCTGCCGCGCGGCGCCGCTGACGTGGCCCGTTGCGAGCCTGTTTACGAAACGTTTGCCGGCTGGAAGGAAAGCACGGTCGGCATCAAGACGTGGGAAGCCCTGCCGGCGAACGCGCAGGCTTACCTGACCCGCGTCCAGGAAGTGGCTGGCGTGCCGGTCGACATGGTGTCGACGGGTCCGGACCGCGACGAAACGATCCTGCTCCGCCATCCGTTCAAGGTGTAATTTTCAGATGACGCAGCAAATCACGATGACGGCGGCAGACTTGATGACCGATCCGCGCAACGACGACAAGAACCTGTGGGTAGGCTGGGACGAGTATCACCGTCTCATCGAGCTGCTCGCGCTCCAGGTGCATGCATCGGGCTGGAAGTTCGACCAGATCCTGTGCCTCGCGCGCGGTGGCCTGCGCGTCGGCGATCAACTGTCGCGCATCTACGACGTGCCGCTCGCGATCCTCGCGACGAGTTCGTACCGCGAAGCGGCCGGCACGGAGCAGGGCGAACTCGATATCGCGCAGTACATCACGATGACGCGCGGCAACCTGGCGGGCAACGTGCTGCTGGTCGACGATCTCGTCGATTCGGGCGTCACGCTTGCGCGCGTGCAGGAGCACCTGAAGGAGCGCTATCCGTCGGTAACGGCCGTGCGCTCGGCCGTGCTCTGGTACAAGGGTTGCTCGAAGGTCAAGCCCGACTATCACACGCAGTTCCTGCCGACGAATCCGTGGATTCATCAGCCGTTCGAGGAGTGGGACACGGTTCGCCCGCACAACCTCGAGGCGTGGATCAAGCGCGGTCGCGCACAGCGCGACGGCTCGGGCGCGTAAGCGGCCGGCCAATCGAAGGAAAGCCTTGTACGGCGCCGCTTGCGGCGCCGTTTTTCGTTGGGGCGCCATACGCGCCGGCGCCGCGCGTGCCGCGGATCCGGTAGGCAGACCGCGCTGCCCCGGCTATGATTGGCAGCCCTGCCACAGCTCGCGCCGGATTGCATGCGCAGCGTGGATCACGTGGTGACAAGGCAACAGAGCAGGGCGGCGTTTCACGGGGGCGCGAGTAGAATAGCGCTCGTTTTGTCCGACCCGGACCCGATTATTACGCTTCATATGAACGACACGATCCACGCGACCGACGCAGCACACGCGCCGCATTCGACGCAACAACACTCGATGCGGGCGCTAGCGATAGCAGCCATCGGCGTCGTGTTCGGCGACATCGGCACCAGCCCGCTGTATTCGCTCAAGGAGGCGTTCAGCCCCGCACACGGCATTCCGCTCACCGAAGGATCGATTCTCGGCGTGATCTCGCTGCTGTTCTGGGCAATCATCCTGGTGGTCGGCATCAAGTACCTGCTGTTCGTGATGCGGGCGGACAACAACGGCGAAGGCGGCGTGCTCGCGCTGATGGCGCTGTCGTTGCGGCCGCTCGACTCGAAGACCCGCGTCGCGGGTGCGCTGATGGCGCTCGGGATCTTCGGCGCGTGCATGTTCTACGGGGACGCGGTGATCACGCCGGCGATCTCGGTGATGTCGGCGGTCGAAGGCCTCGAAATCGCGACGCCGCACCTGTCCCATCTCGTGCTGCCGATCACGATCGTGATCCTGATCGCGCTGTTCTGGATCCAGCGTCACGGTACCGCACTGGTCGGCAAGCTGTTCGGCCCCATCATGGTGCTATGGTTCGTCGTGATCGCGGCGCTCGGCGTGTACCACATCGTGCGCGTGCCGGGCATCATGGCCGCCATCAACCCGTATTACGCGGCGTCGTTCATGGCCGATCACCTGCTGCAGGCGTACGTCGTGCTCGGCTCGGTCGTGCTGGTGCTGACCGGTGCGGAAGCGCTCTACGCGGACATGGGGCACTTCGGCGCGAAGCCGATCCGCATCGCCGCCTACGGGCTCGTGATGCCGTCGCTGGTGCTGAACTACTTCGGCCAGGGCGCGCTGCTGATCCAGAACCCGAAGGCGATCGAAAACCCGTTCTTCCTGCTGGCGCCCGAATGGGGGCTGCTGCCGCTCGTCGTGCTGTCGACGGTCGCGACCGTGATCGCGTCGCAGGCGGTGATCTCGGGCGCGTATTCGCTGACGTCGCAGGCCATCCAGCTCGGCTACGTGCCGCGCATGAAGGTGCTGCATACGTCGGAGCTCGCGATCGGCCAGATCTACGTGCCGGTCGTGAACTGGCTGCTGCTGTTCGTGATCCTCTGCATCGTCATCGGCTTCAAGAGCTCCGACAACCTCGCGGCCGCGTACGGTATCGCGGTGACGGCGACGATGGTGATCACGACCGTGCTCGCCGCGGTCGTGATGGTGAAGGTGTGGAACTGGAACCGGCTGCTGGTCGGCGCGATCATCGCGGTGTTTCTCGCGGTCGACCTCGGCTTCTTCGGCGCGAACCTGCTGAAGGTCGCGCAGGGCGGCTGGCTGCCGCTCGGCATCGGCGCGCTGCTGTTCTTCCTGCTGATGACCTGGTACAAGGGGCGTCACATCGTCAAGGAGCGCACGGCGGCCGACGGTATCCCGCTCGAGCCGTTCCTGCAGGGGCTGCTCGCGCATCCGCCGCATCGCGTGTCGGGCACCGCGATCTACCTGACCGGCAACGACAAGCTCGTGCCCGTCAGCCTGCTGCACAACCTGAAGCACAACAAGGTGCTGCACGAGCGCACCATTTTCCTCACGTTCGTCACGCGCGACATTCCTTACGTGCGCGACGACAAGCGTCAATCCTCGCGTGATGCGGGGGGCGGCCTGTATATCGTCAAGGCCGAGTACGGCTTCAACGAGACGCCGGACGTGAAGGCCGTGCTCGAGGAATTCGGCCGCACGCACGACATGACGTTCGAGCTGATGGATACGTCGTTCTTCCTCGCGCGCGAAACGGTCGTGCCGACGCATCTGCCCGGGATGTCGATCTGGCGCGAGCGCGTGTTCGCCTGGATGCACCAGAATGCCGCGAAGCCGACCGACTTCTTCTCGATCCCCGCGAACCGCGTGGTCGAACTCGGGACGAAGATCGAGATCTGACGCAACGTATGGCGCGCGGGCCGTCCGGCCGCGCGCCGTGTTTGCCGAAGTCGTAAAAAAGCCCGCCTTTCGGCGGGCTTTTTTATCTGTCGCGCAGCGGCTTGCGGGTGCTCAGCGCTTCAGCTTCGCGAATGCCGCGGCCATCGCGCCTGCCGGTTCCGGCTCGCGCGAACGCTGCTGCGGGCGGGCCGCGCCGCGCCCCGCGTTGCCGCGATCCTGGCTGCCGCGCGACGCCATGCCGGGTGCCGCCGCATCGTCGTCGAGGCGCATCGTCAGCGCAATGCGCTGACGCTTCACGTCGACGTCGAGCACCTTCACCTTGACGACCTGGCCGGCCTTCACGACTTCGTGCGGATCCTTGATGAACTTGGTCGACATCGCGGATACGTGGACGAGGCCGTCCTGGTGGACGCCGATGTCCACGAACGCGCCGAACGCGGCGACGTTCGTCACGACGCCTTCGAGCGTCATGCCGGGCACGAGATCCGACACTTTTTCGACGCCTTCGCGGAACGTCGCGGTCTTGAATTCGGGGCGCGGATCGCGGCCCGGCTTCTCCAGTTCGGACAGAATGTCGCGCACGGTCGGCAGGCCGAAACGTTCGTCAACAAATTCCGTCGGGGACAGGCCCGACAGTGCTTCGCGGTTGCCGAGCACGTCGTCGATGCGCTTGTTGATCTTCGCGAGCATCCGCTCGACGACCGGATACGCTTCCGGGTGCACCGACGAGCGGTCGAGCGGATTCTCGCCGCCGTTGATGCGCAGGAAGCCGGCGGCCTGTTCGAAGGTCTTGTCGCCGAGGCGGGGCACCTTGCGCAGGTGCTCGCGCGACGGGAACGGGCCGTTCGCATCGCGGTAGTCGACGATGTTGCGCGCGAGCGTCGCGTTCAGGCCCGATACGCGGGCGAGCAGCGGGGCCGACGCGGTGTTCGCGTCGACGCCGACCGCGTTCACGCAGTCCTCGACGACCGCGTCGAGCGAGCGGGCGAGTTCGCGCTGGTTCACGTCGTGCTGGTACTGGCCGACGCCGATGGCCTTCGGCTCGATCTTCACGAGCTCGGCGAGCGGATCCTGCAGGCGGCGTGCAATCGAGACGGCGCCGCGCAGCGACACGTCGAGCTCCGGGAATTCCTTCGCGGCCAACTCGGACGCCGAATAGACCGAAGCGCCGGCTTCCGACACGACGATCTTCTGCAGGCGCAGCTCCGGGTGCTTCGCGATCAGTTCGCCCGCGAGCTTGTCGGTTTCACGTGACGCCGTGCCGTTGCCGATGCTGATCAGCTCGGCCTGCGTCTGTGCGGCGATGCGTGCGAGTTTCGCGATCGAGCCATCCCAGTCGCGGCGCGGCTCGTGCGGGTAGATCGTGTCGGTCGCGAGCACCTTGCCGGTGCGGTCGACGACCGCGACCTTCACGCCCGTGCGCAGGCCGGGGTCGAGACCGATCACGGCCTTCGGGCCGGCCGGCGCGGCCAGCAGCAGGTCGTTCAGGTTGCGCGCGAACACGCGGATCGCTTCCGTTTCGGCCGTTTCGCGCAATTGCGTGAGCAGTTCGTTCTCGATGTGCGGCTGCACCTTCACGCGCCAGCACCAGCGGCATACGTCGGACAGCCACTTGTCGGCCGGGCGGTTCTGGTTCGCGATGCCGAAATGGCGCGCGATCATCGCCTCGCCGGGATGCGGCACCTGCGCGTCGAGTTCTTCGCCGAGGCCGAGCTTGATCGTCAGCACGCCCGCGTTGCGGCCGCGGAACAGCGCGAGGGCGCGGTGCGACGGCACGGTCTTGATCGTTTCCGCGTAGTCGTAATAGTCGCGGAATTTCTCGCCTTCCTCGTTTTCCTTGCCCTCGACGACGGCCGACGACACCACACCCTGGTTGTGCAGGTAGTCGCGCAGCTTGCCGAGCAGCTCGGCCGTCTCGCCGAACTGTTCGGACAGGATGTCGCGCGCGCCGTCGAGCGCGGCCTTCACGTCGGCCACGCCCTTCTCGGCGTCGACATACGCGGCTGCCTCGGCCTGCGGGTCGAGCAGCGGGTTCGCGAGGAGCGCCTGGGCGAGCGGCTCGAGGCCGGCTTCACGGGCGATCTGCGCACGCGTACGGCGCTTCGGCTTGTACGGCAGATAAAGGTCTTCGAGCACCTGCTTGCTGTCGGCCGCGTCGATCGCGGCGCGCAGTTCGTCGGTCAGCTTGCCCTGTTCGTCGATGCTCGACAGGATCGACGCACGGCGATCCTCGAGTTCGCGCAGATACAGGAGGCGTTCCTCGAGCTGGCGCAACTGCGTGTCGTCCAGGTTGCCGGTCACTTCCTTGCGGTACCGGGCAATGAACGGAACGGTCGAGCCTTCGTCGAGGAGTTGCACGGCCGCCGCGACCTGGCGCGGCTGGACGGACAGTTCGGTGGCGATGCGCTGTACGATCTTGAGTGCTACGGTTTCCGTCATGTCGTGGATGATCTGCCTGCTGAAATCGCGGCGGGGGCCGGCAGGCCCGAAGCGGCGGGCTGCGTGGCGGGCCCGACGGGCCGGATGCCGCGGGTGAGTGAAGCGGGGCATTTTGCCATAAATGGCGGAGCGCCCAGCCGGGGGTGATAGAATTTGACACATGTCCCGCAGCTTTCCTACGACGTTGCCAACTTCCCGAATTTCTCTCGTCGCGCTCGGCGCAGCGCTCGCCGCAGCTTTGTCTGCCGGGCCTTCCGGCGCGTTCGCGCAAGCGTCGGACGCAACCGTGCCGGCCGCCGCCGCGGCTGCGCCCGTGACGGCCACCGCCGCACCGGATTTCGACGCCCGTCAAAAAGTGCTCAATCAACGTTCCGCAGAAAACGATTATCGTTATGCAGTGGCCGAGCACGATTGCTACAGCAAGTTCTTCGTCAATCACTGTCTCGGCAAGGCACGTGAACAGATGCGCGACGAGCGGGCGAGCATCCGCCAGGAGCAACTCGCGCTCAACGACGAGCAACGGGCCGTGCGTGCGCAGCAGCGCGACCAGCAGCAGGCGCTGAAGGCGGCGCAGAACGCGGCGGAAGCACCGCAGCGCGCGGCGAACAAGCAGGCATACGACCAGAAGCAGGGCGACTTCCAGCGCAAGCTCGACCAGGCGCACCAGCAGGCCGCGCAGAAGGCGCAGGAGCGCGCGGACAACGCCGCGCGCTACGAGCAGAAGCAGAAGGAAGCCGTGCAGCACAAGGCCGATGTCGAGCAGCGTCAGAAGGAAGCGGCCGAGAAGGCGCAGCAGAAGCAACAGCAGGGGCAGTAACGTGTTGGATTGATCGGGATCAGTCTCGGGCGCGCTGGCACGCCAGTCGGCGCGCTGCTTCGATGAGGAGGCAAGTATGCAAAACCGTCACACGGAACAGCAGCAGGAATTGCACAACCGTTTGGCTGCATTGCAGGAGCAGCACCAGCAGCTCGCTCGGGAGATCGAGCTGAAGGAAGGGCACTCCGACATCGACGACATCACGCTGCACCGGCTGAAGAAGGAAAAGCTGGCGGCCAAGGACAAAATCATTTTGCTGCAATCGCAGCTGGAACCGGATAAGCGCGCCTGAGCGCGGCCTGGCAAGCGCCGGCGCCGCCCGGGCGCTGGACACAGGAACGCTTGCCTTGAATTCACCGCTTGAAGCCACCCCCGATGCCCGGCGCGACGTGTCGCCCGCCGGGCGCGCTCGTGCGCCCGAAGGCACCTTTGAGCTGAGCCGCAAGCGCGTCGACGAACTCGACACGATCTTCGGCGAAGGCGGATTGCTGGCGCGTGCGCTCGACGGCTACCGGCCGCGACAGTCGCAGATCGAGATGGCGCGCGCCGTCGCGTCCGCGATGGAAGCGTCCGCGCGCCGGATGCCCGAACCCGAGATCTTCGAAACCCGCAAGCGGCCGGCGCGGCGCCTCGGCGACGGCGACAAGGCGGCCGAAACGGGCGCGGACGCCGCCGCGGCAGCCGAAGTCGACGGCGATGCCGGCGACAACACGCTGATCGTCGAGGCCGGCACGGGTACCGGCAAGACCTACGCATACCTCGTGCCCGCGATGCTGTGGGGCGGCAAGGTGATCGTGTCGACCGGCACGAAACACCTGCAGGACCAATTGTTCGCGCGCGACATCCCGACCGTGCGCAACGCGCTGGCGGTGCCGGTGTCGGTCGCGATGCTGAAGGGCCGGGCCAACTACCTGTGCCACTACTACCTGCAACGCACGGCCGACAACGGCCGGTTGCCGTCGCGGCAGGATACGGCCTATCTGCAGGAAATCGTCCGCTTCGCGAAGATCACGAAGAGCGGCGACAAGGCCGAGCTCGCGAGCGTGCCGGAAACGGCGCCCGTGTGGTCGATGGTCACGTCGACGCGCGACAACTGCCTCGGCCAGGAATGCCCGCATTACAAGGATTGCTTCGTGATGCAGGCGCGGCGCGAGGCGCAGCAGGCCGACATCGTCGTCGTCAACCACCACCTGTTTTTCGCGGACATCATGCTGCGCGATACGGGGATGGCCGAGCTGCTGCCGAACGCGAACACGGTCATCTTCGACGAGGCGCACCAGTTGCCGGAAACGGCGACGCTGTTCTTCGGCGAAACGCTGTCGACGACGCAGATTCTCGAGCTCGCCCGCGACACGGTGGCGGAAGGCCTGAGCCATGCGCGCGACGCGGTCGAGTGGGTGAAGCTCGGCGGCGATCTCGAGCGTGCGGCGCGCGACTTGCGCCTGGCGTTCGCGAACGACCAGATCGTCCGCATGTCGCTCGCCCAGCTCGGCGACGATCACCCGATGTTCGGTGCGCTCGACGCGCTCGAGGCTGCGCTCGACGCGCTGGCGTCGGCGCTCGCCAGCCAGGCGGAACGGGCGGAATCGCTCGGCGCGTGCCTGCGGCGCGCCCGCGAGCTGCAGGACCTGCTGGCCGGCTGGGTCGCACCCGGCGCGACGGAAGCGGCGGCGAAGGCCGACGCAACGGCGGCCGGCGACAAGGCGGCATCCGACGGCGATCCGAACGAGAAGGTGCGCTGGGTCGAAGTGTTCGCGCATACGGTCCAGCTGCACGAAACGCCGCTGTCGGTCGCGCCGATCTTTGCCAAGCAGCGCGCGGGCGTGCCGCGTGCCTGGGTGTTCACGTCGGCCACGCTGTCGGTGCGCGGCGACTTCACGCACTATGCGGCGCAAATGGGCCTCAGCTCGCGTCGCTCGATGACGCTCGCAAGCCCGTTCGACTACCAGTCGCAAGGGTTGCTGTACGTGCCGCGTAACCTGCCGCAACCGTCTTCGCCGGTGTTTACCGATGCCGTCTTCGACGCCGCGCTGCCGGCGATCGAGGCGTCCGGCGGCGGCGTGTTCATGCTGTGCACGACGCTGCGCGCGGTCGACCGGATCGCGTCGAAGCTGCGCGACGTGATCGAATCGCGCGGCTGGAATACGCCGCTGCTCGTGCAGGGCGATGCAAGCCGCACCGAACTGCTCGACCGTTTCCGTGCGTATGGCAACGCGATCCTGGTCGGCAGCCAGAGTTTCTGGGAAGGCGTCGACGTGCGCGGTGACGCGCTGTCGCTCGTCGTGATCGACAAGCTGCCGTTCGCGCCGCCGGACGATCCGGTGCTGGCCGCGCGGCTCGACGCGCTGACGAAGAAGGGGCTGAGCCCGTTCGCCGTGCACCAGTTGCCGCAGGCCGTGATCACGCTGAAGCAGGGCGCGGGCCGGCTGATTCGTGCGGAGACGGATCGCGGCGTGCTGATGATCTGCGACACGCGGCTCGTCGACAAGCCCTACGGGCGCCGGATCTGGCAGAGCCTGCCGCCGTTCAAGCGGACCCGCGAGATCGCGGTCGTCCAGGACTTCTTCGACGAGCACCGTTCGGCAAAGCGCACGTGACGGTGCGCGCGGCGATCGTCGCGCGATTGCACCGGCGCCGCCTGAATGCGGCGCCCATAAAAAACCCGGCTCGATGGCCGGGTTTTTTGTTCGTGCGGCGCGTGCCGCACGGTGCTGTCGTCAGAACTGCCACCACGACTTCTTCGCGCCGGGGCGCGAGTGGCCTGTGACGTACGGGCTGTCGGGGAACGTGCCGGCGAGCACGCGCTTCGTGTCCTCGGCGAGTTCCGGCTGGTTCAGCTTGCCGTACGACAGGATCATGATGTGCAGCGCGTCCTCGATCGCCGGGGCGCCCTTGTAGTCCTTGATCGCGAGCTGCGCACGGTTGATGGCCGCGACGTAGGCGCCGCGCCGGTAGTAGTAGTCGGCCGCATGCACTTCGTGCGATGCGAGCGCGTTCACGATATAGCGCATCCGCGCGGCGGCGTCGGGCGCGTACTTGCTCTTCGGGAAGCGGTCGACGACGACCTTGAACGCATCGTACGATTCACGCAGTGCCTGCGGATCGCGCTCGCTCATGTCCTGGCCGGAGAAGCGGCCGAACAGGCCGAGATCGTCGTTGAAGTGGATCATCCCCTTCAGGTAGTACGCGTACGGGATATCCGGATGATCGGGGTGGAGCTGGATGAAGCGATCGACGGCCTGGTCGGCGGCGGCCGCTTCGTTATCCTTCCAGTTGCAGTATGCAACGTTGATCTGTGCCTGTTGCGCGAAATGGCCGAACGGATCGCGACCTTGCAGCGATTCGAAATATTTCGCGCACTTGCCCCAGTCGCCGCCGGACAGTGCGTCCTGGGCCTCTGAGTATAATTTGTTGTTCGACCAGGTAGCCGTCTCGTCCTGCTTCTGCGGCAAGCCGTGGCAGCCGGCGATGAGGGCCACGGCCGCTACCGCCGCAGCCCGGGCGGCGACGGTTCTGGCCGTGCGTTTGGTCGAATTCATCATGCTCGCATGTCCTAGCTTCAAGTCTCGGTGACCCAGTCTAAATGACCCGTTCAAGTTCGCAGAATGCCCAGCCGGGCACACCAAATCGCGAAGATTATAGCCCAAGCGATCGGCCCGCCGACGCTGCCTCGGGGGATTCCCTCGATGACGATCTGACCGGCGACGCAATGCAGCCGCCCGTCGTGCCGTCCGCGGCGGTCGATGAAGCGCCGCGCGTCGTCGAAGTGCCGATGTCGCTCGCGGGCGAACGCCTCGACAAGGCGCTCGCCCAACTGTTCCCCGAATTCTCGCGCAGCCGCCTGCAGAGCTGGATCGAGGCGCAGCGCGTGCTCGTCGACGGCGCGCCGGCAAAGATCCGCCAGCCGGTGCCGCTCGGCGCGAAGATCGAACTCGTGCCCGACCTGCTCCCCGAGCAACTCGCCTTTACGCCGGAGCCCGTGCCGCTCGACGTGATCTACGAGGACGACGCGCTCGTCGTCATCAACAAGCCGGCCGGCCTCGTCGTGCATCCGGCCGCCGGCAACTGGAGCGGCACGATCCTCAACGGGCTGCTGCATCGCTACGGCGACGCGGCGGCCGGCCTGCCGCGCGCCGGGATCGTCCACCGGCTCGACAAGGAAACGTCGGGCCTGATGGTGGTGGCGCGCACGCTGGCCGCGCAGACGGACCTCGTGCGCCAGCTGCAGGCCCGCACGGTGAAGCGCCGCTATTTCGCGCTCGTGTGGGGCACGATGCCCGAGGACGGCACGATCGACGCGCCGATCGGCCGCGATCCGCGCGAACGCACGCGCATGGCCGTCGTCACGGGCGCATCGGGCAAACCGGCGCGCACGCATTTCCGCACGGTTGACACATGCCTGTGGCAACGTCAGCCGGTTTCCGCGATCCAGTGCGATCTCGAGACCGGTCGCACGCACCAGATCCGCGTGCACTGCGCGCACGTCGGGCATCCGCTGCTCGGCGATCCCGTGTACGGACGTGCGCGCGGCAAGCGTTCGGTCACGCCGCTGCCGGACGGGTTCGCGCGACAGGCGCTGCATGCGTGGCGGCTCGGCCTCGTGCATCCGGTCACGGGCAAGGCGATGCAGTGGCGCTGCCCGCTGCCGGACGACATGAACGCACTCGTCGCGGCGCTCGGCTTCGGGCAGGGCGACGAGGAATTCGACGACGATGACGGTGTCTACGACGATGACGATTTCGGCGGCGAGTATCACGATGACGAGCCGGACCTGGACGATGAGGAGGAGTGAGTGCCGATGACGAACCTGGCGCCGCTGACGTGGCAGGACTGCGTACAGCCCGACTGGCAGGTGTCGCCGCGCGTGCGCGCGCTGATCACGACGCGCGACGGTGGGGTGAGCGAAGGCCCGTACGGGCGCTGGCAGCGCGGCGACGCGCTGCCGGGCGGGATGAATCTCGGCCTGCATACCGGTGACGACCCGGCCCATGTGGCAGGGAATCGCGCACGCTTGCTGGCGCTGGCGGGCCAGTCGAGCGCTGCGTGGCTCGAGCAGGTTCACGGCGCGCAGATCGTGCGCGCGGACGAGGTGATCGCGGCGGCGCCGATGGCGACGGCGCCCGTGCAGGCCGACGCGAGCGTCACCGACCGCGCGGGTGCCGTCTGCGTCGTGATGGTCGCGGATTGCCTGCCCGTGCTGCTGTGCGACACGCAGGGCCGTGCCGTCGGCGCCGCCCATGCGGGCTGGCGCGGGCTGGCGGCCGGCATCGTCGAGCAGACCGCGGCGCGTGTCGCGGCACTCGCGGGCGGTGCGACGGACGCGCTTCACGCGTACCTCGGGCCGGCGATCGGCCCGCAGGCGTTCGAGGTGGGCGCCGACGTGCGTGACGCGTTTCTCGACACGGCCCCGCAGTCGGAGCATGATGAAACCCGGCTTGCGTTCGCCGCGATCGATGGCGCGCCGGGCAAATTTCTTGCCGATCTCTATGCGCTTGCGCGCCTGCGTCTCGCGCGTGCGGGCGTTGTGCACGTGAGCGGCGGGACGGCCTGCACGGTCACCGAACAGGCACGCTTCTATTCGTACCGGCGCGATCGCGTGACGGGCCGCATGGCAGCGGCGATCTGGCTGGCCGATTGATGGAATGCGCGTGCGCGTGGAGTTTATTGCGTCGCAAAATCGGGTTATCTCGATATTTCGGCCGCGATGCCGCGCTGCATGCGCGATTGAATGAAAAATCCCGAAGTCAAGTCAACCAAAATGTTTTATGTTTCGCCGGAACCCTTGTCCCGTCTGTTGTGCGAGGATTATCTCCGTACGGAAATGTTCAGTGGTTTGACATGGCGCTTCACATGGGGAAAACGATAATGATAAAAATACCGCACTGCGGCAGAATCTGGAGACGCCTCTCCAGAGCATGACGGCCCGGCTCGCAGCCGGCATGCCGCGCGCGAGCAGGATTTCACGATAGACGCTCACGAATCACCGGTAAGGCAGGTAATGACAGCATCGAAAAAATCGTCGACGTCCGCTCAGGCGGGCACTTCCCCGGGCAGCATTGGTTTCGATCCGGCCGCCCAGCCGATGCAGCAGATGTTCGAGTCGTGGTTGAACGCGTGGCGCGGTTTTGCGGATCCGGCACGCGCCGCGACTGCGTCGGCCACCGTGAATCCGTTCGCCACATTCCAGTTTCCGACATCGTTCCCGTTCCAGATGCCGTCGATGCCCGATTTCGGCGCGATGGCGTCGCCATTCGCCGGGTTGAAGCTGCCGGCCGCCGCGATTCCGCCCGAGCGGCTGCAGGCGCTGCAGGCCGACTACGCGCGCGATTGCATGGCGCTGATGCAGCAGGCCGCCGCGGCGAAGCTGGAGTCGCCCGAACTGAAGGACCGCCGTTTCAGCGGCGATGCATGGAAGGCGTCGCCGGCGCATGCATTCGCGGCGGCCTGGTATCTGCTCAACGCGCGTTATCTGCAGGAACTGGCCGATGCGCTGCAGACCGATCCGAAGACGCGCGAGCGCATTCGTTTCACGGTCCAGCAATGGACGGCCGCAGCCGCGCCGAGCAACTTCCTCGCACTCAATCCCGACGCACAGAAATCGATCCTCGAAACGCAGGGCGAAAGTCTGCGGCAAGGGATGATGAACCTGCTCGGCGACATGCAGCGCGGCAAGATTTCGCAGACCGACGAATCGCAATTCGTGGTCGGCAAGAACCTCGGGTGTACTGAAGGTGCGGTCGTCTACGAGAACGACCTGATCCAGCTGATCCAGTACACGCCGAAGACGGACAAGGTGTTCGAGCGGCCGCTGCTGATCGTGCCGCCTTGCATCAACAAGTTCTACATCCTCGACCTGCAGCCCGAGAATTCGCTCGTCGCGCATGCGCTGTCGAACGGCCATCAGGTGTTCCTCGTGTCGTGGCGCAACGCGGACGCATCGGTCGCGCACAAGACGTGGGACGACTACATGAACGAAGGGCTGCTCGCGGCGATCGACGCCGTGCAGCAGGTCAGCGGCCGCGAGCAGATCAACACGCTCGGCTTCTGCGTCGGCGGCACGATGCTCGCGACCGCGCTCGCGGTGCTTGCCGCGCGCGGCGAACATCCGGCCGCGTCGATGACGTTGCTCACCGCGATGCTCGACTTCACCGATACCGGCATTCTCGACGTGTTCGTCGACGAGGCGCACGTGCAGATGCGCGAGCAGACCATCGGCGGCAAGAACGGCACGCCGCCGGGGCTGATGCGCGGCGTCGAATTCGCGAACACGTTCTCGTTCCTGCGGCCGAACGACCTCGTGTGGAACTACGTCGTCGACAACTACCTGAAGGGACGCACGCCGGCGCCGTTCGACCTGCTGTACTGGAACAGCGATTCGACGAGCCTGCCGGGCCCGATGTACGCGTGGTACCTGCGCAATACCTATCTCGAGAACAAGCTGCGCGAACCCGGCGCGCTGACCGTGTGCGGCGAATCGGTGGACCTGACGCTGATCGACGTGCCGACCTTCATCTACGGTTCGCGCGAGGATCACATCGTGCCGTGGCAGACGGCCTATGCGTCCACGTCGATCCTGTCGGGCCCGCTGAAGTTCGTGCTTGGCGCGTCGGGGCACATCGCGGGCGTGATCAATCCGCCGGCGAAGAAGAAGCGCAGCTACTGGGTCAACGACAGCGACCTGCCCGAATCGGCGGACGACTGGTTCGCCGGTGCCACGGAGCACCCGGGAAGCTGGTGGACGACCTGGGTCGAATGGCTCGACCAGTACGGCGGCCGCAAGGTGGAGCCGCCCGCCCAGCCCGGTACCGCGCAGTTCCCGGTGATCGAACCGGCGCCGGGCCGCTACGTATTGCAGCGCGATTGACGAAAACCGGACAGCGGCGCAGGCTGTCCGGTGCACCGCAGTTTTTTTAACAGGGCCGGTAGCGATGCGCCGTGTCGTGCGGGCCTGGAGGAAAGGGAAATGACGGACGTAGTGATCGTATCGGCCGCGCGGACCGCGGTCGGCAAATTCGGCGGATCGCTTGCGAAGATTGCGGCGCCCGAGCTGGGCGCGACGGTGATCCGCGCGGTGCTGGAGCGTGCGGGCGTGAAGCCCGAGCAGGTCAGCGAAGTGATCATGGGCCAGGTGCTGACGGCCGGTTCCGGGCAGAACCCGGCGCGGCAGTCGCTGATCAAGGCCGGGCTGCCGAACGCCGTGCCGGGGATGACGATCAACAAGGTGTGCGGCTCGGGCCTGAAGGCCGTGATGCTGGCGGCGAACGCGATCGTCGCGGGCGACGCGGAGATCGTTATCGCGGGAGGCCAGGAGAACATGAGCGCGTCGCCGCACGTGCTGCCGGGCTCGCGCGACGGGTTCCGGATGGGCGACGCGAAGCTGGTCGACACGATGATCGTCGACGGCCTGTGGGACGTGTACAACCAGTACCACATGGGCATCACGGCGGAGAACGTCGCGAAGGAGTACGGAATCACGCGCGAGGAGCAGGACGCATTCGCGGCGCTGTCGCAGAACAAGGCGGAAGCCGCGCAGAAGGCCGGCCGCTTCGACGATGAAATCGTGCCGGTGGCGATTCCGCAACGCAAGGGCGAGCCGCTGCAGTTCGCCACCGATGAATTCGTGCGTCACGGCGTGACGGCGGAATCGCTGGCCGGGCTGAAGCCGGCGTTCTCGAAGGACGGCTCGGTGACGGCGGCGAACGCGTCGGGGCTGAACGACGGCGCGGCGGCGGTGCTGGTGATGTCGGCGCAGAAGGCGGCGGCACTCGGCCTGACGCCGCTGGCGCGGATCAAGGCGTACGCGAACGCGGGCGTGGATCCGAGCGTGATGGGGATGGGCCCGGTGCCGGCATCGCGCCGCTGCCTGGAGCGCGCGGGCTGGACGCCGGGCGACCTGGACCTGATGGAAATCAACGAGGCATTCGCGGCGCAGGCGCTGGCGGTGCACAAGCAGATGGGCTGGGACACGTCGAAGGTGAACGTGAACGGCGGGGCGATCGCGATCGGGCACCCGATCGGCGCGTCGGGCTGCCGGATCCTGGTGACGCTGCTGCACGAGATGGCCAAGCGCGATGCGAAGCGCGGGCTGGCGTCGCTGTGCATCGGCGGCGGGATGGGTGTCGCGCTCGCGGTCGAGCGTCCGTAAGCGGCCCTCCGTAGGCGGCTGTTCTCAAGCGGCCATTCGCGACCAGCGAACCGAATTCGTGTGCCGGCCGATTGCGGCTTCGGCCGGCGTCACGTGAAGTCAGAGGGGGCCTCCGGCAGCTCTCGAAACCAAAAAATGGAGTGAGATTTATGTCTCAGCGAATTGCGTACGTAACGGGCGGGATGGGCGGCATCGGCACCAGCATCTGCCAGCGCCTGTCGAAAGACGGCTTCAAGGTGGTCGCAGGTTGCGGCCCGAACTCGCCGCGCCGGGTGAAATGGCTCGAGGAGCAGAAGGCGCTCGGGTACGATTTCATCGCGTCGGAAGGCAACGTCGGCGACTGGGACTCGACCAAGGAAGCGTTCGACAAGGTCAAGGCCGAAGTCGGCGAGATCGACGTGCTGGTCAACAACGCGGGCATCACGCGCGACGTCGTGTTCCGCAAGATGACGCACGAAGACTGGACCGCCGTGATCGACACCAACCTGACGAGCCTGTTCAACGTGACGAAGCAGGTGATCGACGGGATGGTCGAACGCGGCTGGGGCCGGATCATCAACATTTCGTCGGTGAACGGCCAGAAAGGGCAGTTCGGCCAGACCAACTACTCGACCGCGAAGGCCGGTATCCACGGCTTCACGATGTCGCTCGCCCAGGAAGTCGCGACGAAGGGCGTGACGGTCAACACCGTGTCGCCGGGCTACATCGGCACCGACATGGTGAAGGCGATTCGCCCGGACGTGCTCGAGAAGATCGTCGCGACGATCCCGGTGCGGCGTCTCGGCGGCCCGGAGGAAATCGGTTCGATCGTCGCGTGGCTCGCGTCGAACGATTCCGGTTTCGCGACGGGCGCAGACTTCTCGCTGAACGGCGGCCTGCACATGGGCTGAGCGTCCGCGCTGCGCGGGCCGGGTGGCCGCGCAGCCGGGCGTTTTCCGAAGGCCCCCGCCTCCCGGATTCGGGCGGCGGGGATTCGTCACTTCCGCTACGCTGCACTCAAAGGCGTTACATGACTACTACAAAGAAGACGGCCGAACGGCTCATCAAGAAGTATCCGAACCGTCGGCTCTACGATACCGAGACAAGCACGTACATTACGCTGACCGACGTGAAGCAACTCGTGCTGGAGCAGGAGGACTTCAAGGTCGTCGATGCGAAATCCAACGAAGACCTGACGCGCAGCATCCTCCTGCAGATCATCCTCGAAGAGGAAAGCGGCGGTGTGCCGATGTTCTCGTCGTCGATGCTGTCGCAGATCATCCGTTTCTACGGGCATGCGATGCAGGGCATGATGGGCACGTACCTGGAAAAGAACATCCAGGCGTTCATCGACATCCAGAACAAGCTCGCGGATCAGTCGAAGAACCTGTACGAAGGCAATGCGATGAATCCGGAAGTCTGGTCGCAGTTCATGAACATGCAGGCGCCGATGATGCAAGGGATGATGACCAGCTACATCGAGCAGTCGAAGAACATGTTCGTGCAGATGCAGGAGCAGATGCAGAACCAGGCGAAGTCGATGTTCAGTACGTTCCCGTTCAAGCAGCCGGGCGCGTCGGAGCCGGAAAAGAAGTAACGGTTTCGCGGCAGGCCGACCGCGGCGGGCAACCCGTCGGGCGTCGGTGCCGCGAAGCAGCGCGGCGCGGGTCGGCCGATCGTGCATTCTGGCGCGACGATGTGTGCGGCCGCCGCCTGCCGGTTCCTCTCGCCGACGGTCGTTCATGACCGTCGGCACCGAATGCGCATGCCGGGTTCGGGCGTGCGCGGACGTTGTTCAGTCGATCGAGATCCCGTCACTTGCGAAGGAACACTGGGGCGTGTCGTGCCTGATGGTGCGCGTTCGTGCACGCACGCGTACCATGAGCGGCGCCGCGCGGTGTGGCGTGGAAGCTGCGTTCGGCGAAATGCAATGACGCCGCCCGGGCAAGACAGGCCGTGATGCGCGATGCCGCGTCGAGGCAATGCGACCAAGAAAAAACCGACTGAGAGAAAGCATGCGTGGGATTCGAGTGGCACCAGCCGGCCGGCTGGCTGGTTTAGCTTCGATGTTCATGCTGGGCGTTGGCGTGGTGGTGCCTGCCTTTGCGATGGATTGCGCGAAAGCCGTGCAGTCGCTCGAGAAGCGCATCTGCGCGAGCTCCATCCTGCGCGCAGCCGACTCGCGGATGAATTCGGCGTACGCGGGTGCGCTGAAGGCCGCACCGGACACGGCGATCCGCGACATGCTGGTGCGCAGCCAGCGCCGCTGGATCAGCGCGCGCAACAATCGTCTCGACGCCGATTACGAAGGTCGTGCGCTCGCCGTCGACGAAGTGCGCAAGGCAATCGATCGGCGCACCGCCGTACTGGCCGATCAATCGAACAAAGGGTTGATCGCGCGTGCGCAGGCCGAGCGCCAGTGGCTCGCGAAATACACGGGCGGCCCCCTTACCGGTTTCGATGCAAACTGCGATTTCATTCCCGACGATGCGACTGGCGCGCACGTTTCCTACGCATGTTTCGGCGCGGTCCATGTGCAGCATCGCGCGCGGGTCTGCAGCCAGAGCGAGGACTGGGCGACCGGGGCGGTCTATCAGTACCGGTCGGTGAGCACGGCCGATGGCGCGAAGGTGCGCCCCGTTGCGTACTGCGAAGCGCAGGCCCATGGGAGTGCGTGCGACACCGGTGGCGCGCAATCGGCGTGGACGCGTGCGGGGGCTTCTGGCGGGGATAACCGCGCGTCAGCGCCGGTAGCCGGGCTGCCGCAACTCGATGCGGAAATGTGGCCGATCGGCGATGGAGACGATGCCTTGTGGTTCGAGCGGTGCCTGACGGCCGCGAAGTTTCCGTGAGCGCCGGATGGGATTGGTCCGTTGTGTGGGCCCGCTTCGGCGGGCTTTTTTACGCGCGCGTGGTGGGCGGTTCAATACGCGGCGGGCCGGGCGTGCGCAATGGCCGACGTTACCGGCCCGGCTTGTCTTATGCCGGGAATCCCTGCTCGTCGTCGTGCGGCGGCAGATCGAGCACGAGCTTGACCGCGCAGTAGTTCGCCTTGAGCGAAAACACGCGGCCGATCACGAGGAACGTCTGTCGCGAATTCTCGAGCTCGACGAAGTCGCCCGGTTGCGGCACGTGCGCGCCCTGGTCGTAGGAGAAGCTGGTGCTGGTTTGCTCGCCGATGGTTTCGGCTGCGTGTTCGGTGAATTCGATCGTGATGTGGGTGGTCATGCGAACCCCGTTGGGTAATGGAAGAGAGGGAAGAGCGTGGACGCTGCGATTTTCGCATAGCGACGGGGCGGTTCCGGCGGAATTGTCGGGAAGCGACGCGTGCGCGTGGATCCCCGTCACTTCGCCGATTTCCAGTCGAAGGCGGACCGCACGGTCCTGGCCGGCACATTGTGCAGCCCCAGCCAGAGCAGCTTGATCGCCGCCTCGTCGTTCGGGAAGTGGCCACGCATCTTGCCGCACATGGCGTTGACGGTAAGCCGACAGCCCCTCATCCCGCCTCAAACCGACGCGAGCGGCACGCACGTTGCCCATGCGTGTTTCGGCACGGTCCATGTGGAGCATCGTGCACGGATCGGCAGCCAGGGCGAGGACTGGGCGACCGGCGCGGATGATCAGAACCGGTCGGCGATTGCGACCGTCGGCGCGAAGGTACATCCGGTGGCGTTCTGCGAAGCACAGGCGCACGCACGATCGTGCGATGGCAGCGGCCCGGCCGAAGCCGGGCGGGGCACGGAACGAAGCGAGGCGGCGGTTATTTCTCCGCGAACGTGCCAGCTTCCACCAACGTCATCTTGTCGGGATCCAGGTACCTGCGGATGGCGGTGTTGACCTGCTCGACGGTCAACGCGCGGACGCGCTCGGGATAGGTGTCCAGGTCACTCAGCGGGCGATCCTGGAGTACCGTCTGGGCGATCATGGCGGCCATCTGCCCGGTGGTTTCCATCGCGACTTGATGGCGGCCGATCATGCCGTCCTTGCGTGCATCCAGTTCCGCTTGGGTCACGCCCTGTTTCCACCAGGCATCCAGAATCCGGCGCGTGCTGGCGACGCCCTTGTTCAGCAGGGGCGGGGCGAAGCTGCTCGTGATGACGAATCCGCCGTCCATCAGGGAGAGCCCGGACAGGCCGGCGCGGATGCCATAGGTCAGGCCTTCCTTGTCGCGGACCCCTGCCATCAGGCGGCCGGTGAAGCCGTTGCCCAGGATGTTGATACCCGCGCTGAGGGGCAGATAGTCGGCATCGTTGGCGCGCAGGTCGATGGCCTGACCCAGCATCACGCTGACGGATTCCTTGTCCCCCATGGCGATGCGCTGCGTGTCCGGCCGGCTTGCCTTGCGTGGCGGGCCCTGTCGCACGAGTGCCCGGCCCCCGCTCCAGCCCGCGAAGGCTTCGGTCACCATGGACTGCAGGCCGCGAGGGTCCGCGCCGCCGACCACGACCAGCGTCATGTGGGCGGGCCCGTAATAGGCTCGATGAAAGGCCTTGATGTCGTCCAGCGTGGCAGCGGCGATTGCGTCGAGCATCCGTTCGCGCGGCACCGGTGCATTGAGGTGGGCAGCGGGGTAAATGGAACGATCCAGCGCCTCGGTGGCCCGAACCGACGGGTTTTCTCCGGCGTGACGGATCGCGGCCTCCAGCCGGCTCTTGGCCTTGGCCAGCTCTTCCGGCTTGAAGGCCGGCAGGCGTAACTGCTCGGCCATCAGGTCGATCAGCGTCGGCAAATCCTTGGTCAGGCTTTGGCCGTGTATGCCGACATAGCCGCCGTCGGTCTGGAACGACAACTGGGCGCCCAGGCTTTCCAGCAGCGCGGAGATCGCCACCTTGTCGCGACGGGTGGTGCCCTCCTGCAGCAACATGCCCGTCAGCAACGGCACGGCGGGATTGGCCGCCTTGCTGGCCGTGTCGGCATCGCCCAGGGGCATCACCCCGGTCACGGACACCATTTCCTGCGGCGACATCGAATAGGTCAGTAGCGTGATGCTGCCGGCCTGGGCGCGCACGACGCGCTCGGCGATGCCTGCCTGAGCCGCAACAGGCAGGCACAGCACGGCGAACCACACGAGCCACGTCCGCAGAGGGTTGAAACGAACATGCTTCATCACGATTTCTCCGGGACGAACCAGCCGGTGGTGCTCTGGTTTTCAACGAGGTACTTGCGGGCGACGCGCTGCACGTCGGCGGGCGTCACCTTTTCGAGTTCTTCGAGCTCGGTGACGAACCGTGTCCAGTCGCCCTGCGAGACCGCGTTGCCCAATCGGGCGGACGTCGCGCGGACGCCGTCACGCTGGTAGACCTGATCGGCCCGGTAAGGACCCAGCACCCGCTGGATATCCTCGCGAGTGACGCCCTCGGTCTTGATCCGCTCCAGTTCGGTCCAGACGATTTTCTCGGCCTGCTCGTGTTTCGCGTCGGGCGGCAGGCTGATCGTCACGACGAACGGGCCGGGATCGCGCAGTGCATGGAAGCCGGCGCCGGCTTGCGTGGCAACCGTCGTGTCGACCAGTGCGCGGTACAGCCGGCTGCTCTTGCCCTGGCTCAATACCAGGCCCAGTACGGTCAACGCAGGCGCATCGGGGTCGAGCGCGCGCGGCCCCTTGAAGGCGATGATCAGACTGCCCGTTGCGCCCGCGCGTTTGAGCACCAGCCTTCGCGGCCCCTGCTGCGGCGGCTCTTCGGTCGTGACGGCGGGAATGGCCTGGGGCGCGCGCGGGATGCCGCCGTAATACTGCCTGACCCACCCCAACGCCTGGTCCGGCCGGAAATCGCCGACCAGGATGACGGTGGCGTTGTCCGGCCAGTAGAAGGTGTCGTAGAAACGGCGCAGCTTGTCCACGCTCGCATGCTCGATGTCGCTACGCCAGCCGATGGTGGGATGGTGGTAGGGATGCGCCTGGTAAGCCGTGGCCATGACCTGCTGGAACAAGGCGGTGAAAGGACTGTTCTCGCCTCGCTCGTACTCGTTGCGTACCACCGTCATCTCGCTGGCCAGGTCTTCCGGGCGCAGCAGGAGGTTGCGCATGCGGTCGGCCTCGATCGCGATGTAGCCTTCCAGCGCATCGCGCCCGAGCGTGCCGAAGTAGTTGGTGCGGTCCATCGAAGTGGTGGCGTTGAAGGTTGCGCCTACTCGCTCCATGTAGCTGTTCAGTGCATTGCCGAGCGCCTTGTTGTAGTGCTGGCTGCCCTTGAACATCAGGTGCTCGAGCAGGTGAGTGTCGCCGGTCGTGCCCGCGGCTTCGTTGCGTGAACCCACCCGGTACAACACCTGGAAACTGACCACCGTCGCAGCGGAATCGGGCACGGCAAGCACGGTAAGGCCGTTGGCATCCAGGCGGTATTCGTCGATGCCGCCCAGGGAGCGCACGTGGGTAAAGCCCGGTACCTCGACGGGTTGGGCCATCGCCGTGCCTGCAATCAACGGGCACAGCGAGAGCCAGGTGCATATCAAACGTCGTACTGACATGTAGCGTCCTTTTGTGTAGGCGCCGGCTCGGCGGTCAGTTGACTGCGATGCGTCGAGCGCGGCGAACGTGGAGTTTTTCATACTTTTCGATGCGTGTTGACCGATGGCGCGTTGCGGGGGCGTCGCTGCCGTGATGCGTTCGTCGACGGCCGTACGTGGCTTGACCGTCGACGCGTAGCGACAGACGGCGCGATTTCAAAGTGAAAGGGACGTATCGAGCAGTCGTCGCATGACGGCCCGCCGCCGCGTCGTGCATCCAATTCGACTATCGATGCCGCCGCCGATCGCCTGTTTTGCCTCGCCACCCCTAAATGGCTGTAAACTCACGCTTTTGCTGCCACGCCCCCACATTCCAGATGTCCCAATCCCCCAAAGTAGGGTTCGTATCCCTCGGGTGCCCGAAGGCGCTCGTCGACTCCGAACAGATCATCACGCAACTGCGCGCCGAAGGTTATGAAATCTCCGGCACCTACGACGGTGCCGACCTCGTCGTCGTGAACACCTGCGGCTTCATCGACGAAGCCGTGCAGGAAAGCCTCGACGCGATCGGCGAAGCGCTGACCGAGAACGGCAAGGTGATCGTCACCGGCTGTCTCGGCGCCAAGTCGAGCGCAAGCGGCTCGAACCTGATCGAGGAAGTACACCCGAAGGTGCTCGCCGTCACCGGCCCGCACGCAGTGGGCGAAGTGATGCAGGCCGTGCATTCGCACCTGCCGAAGCCGCACGATCCGTTCACCGATCTCGTGCCCGCCGCCGGCATCAAGCTCACGCCGCGCCACTACGCATACCTGAAGATCTCCGAAGGCTGCAACCACCGCTGCACGTTCTGCATCATCCCGTCGATGCGCGGCGACCTCGTGTCGCGCCCGGTCGCCGAAGTGATGCTGGAAGCCGAGAACCTGTTCAAGTCGGGCGTGAAGGAACTGCTCGTGATCTCGCAGGACACGAGCGCGTACGGCGTCGACGTGAAGTACCGCACGGGCTTCTGGAACGGCAAGCCGATCAAGACGCGCATGACGGACCTGGTCGCCGCGCTCGGCGAACTCGCCGCGCAGTATGGCGCATGGGTGCGCCTGCACTACGTGTATCCGTATCCGAGCGTCGACGAAGTGATTCCGTTGATGGCCGAAGGCCCGTTCAAGGGCCACGTGCTGCCGTACCTCGACGTGCCGTTCCAGCACGCGCACCCGGAAGTGCTGAAGCGCATGAAGCGTCCGGCGAACGCCGAGAAGGTGCTCGAGCGCGTGCAGAAGTGGCGCGAGATCTGCCCGGACCTGACGATTCGCAGCACGTTCATCGCGGGCTTCCCCGGCGAGACGGAAGCGCAGTTCGAAACGCTGCTCGACTTCATCCGCGAGGCGGAACTCGATCGCGTCGGCTGCTTTGCGTATTCGCCGGTCGAAGGCGCGACCGCGAACGAACTCGACGGCGCGCTGCCGGATGAAGTCCGCGAGGAACGCCGCGCGCGCTTCATGGAAGTCGCCGAGGAAGTGTCGGCGAACCGCATCCAGCGCAAGGTCGGCAAGACCCTCAAGGTGCTGATCGACGAAGTCAGCGACGAAGGCGGGATCGGCCGCACGGCCGCCGATGCGCCGGAGATCGACGGCGTCGTCTATGTCGAGCCGGCGGCGAAGGCATCTCAGCGCTACAAGGTCGGCGATTTCGTGTCCGTGAAGATCACGGGCGCCGACGGCCACGATCTGTGGGGCGAGGTATAAGCGATGGCCGCCGCATTTCCGGAGATCCTCGCGCTCGGCGAGGCGATGATCGAATTCAACCAGTCGCAGCCGGGCCGGCCTGAATTCCTGCAGGGCTTCGGCGGCGATACGTCGAACTTCTGCATCGCCGCCGCGCGCCAGGGCGCATCGACGGGTTTCGTGTCGGCGATCGGCGACGATCCGTTCGGCCGCCTGCTGGCCGACATGTGGCGCGCGGAACGCGTCGACACGACGTACGTGCGGATCGACCGCACGGCGCCGACCGGCGTGTACTTCGTCACGCACGGCGCCGATGGTCACCAGTTCGACTACCTGCGTGCGGGCTCGGCGGCGAGCCGTTATGCAACCGGTGATCTGCCGCTCGACGCGCTGGCTGCCGCGAAAGCGGTGCACCTGTCGGGCATCAGCCTGGCGATCAGCACGGCTGCGTGTGACGCCGCATTCGCGGCGACTGACCACGCGCGCCGCCACGGCGCGAAGGTCAGCTTCGACACGAACCTGCGGCTGAAGCTGTGGCCGCTGCCGCGCGCCCGCGCGGTGATGCGTGAGGCGCTGCGCCAGACGGACATCTGCCTGCCCAGTTGGGACGACGTGACGGCACTCACGGGCGCGAACGATCGCGATGCGATCGTCGATGCGATGCTCGAACACGGGCCGCAGGTCGTCGCGTTGAAGCTCGGCAAGGAAGGCGCTTACGTGGCGACGCCGAACGAACGGCGCGTCGTGCCGGGCTTCGCGGTCGAGGCCGTCGACGCGACGGGCGCGGGCGATTGCTTCGGCGGTGCGTTCGTCGCGCGGATCGTCGCGGGCGACGATCCGTTCGCGGCGGCGCGTTATGCGAACGCCGCGGCAGCGCTGTCGACGACGGGCTACGGCGCGGTCGCGCCGATTCCGCACCGCGATGCGGTGGAGCGCCTGATGCAGGGCTGACGCGGCATGCGCACGCCGGCCGCGGCAATGCGCTCGTGACGATGTGCATGGGCGGCGGGCAGGGCATCGCCGCGATTTTCGAGCGAATCTGAAGCAAGGAGCAACACAAGGTGGGTCGATATTCGCAATGGCAACGGGCGCTCGTCGTCGCGGGCGCGCTGGCGGCGGGCATGGCGATGCCGGGCGTCTGCGCGGCGCAGGCCGCCACGCCGGGCGCGCAGCAGGATGAACCGGCCATGGCGCGGCCGCTGAAGCCGAATCCCGAGTTCGCCCGCCTGCCGCGCTACGAAGGCACGCTCGGTGACCGGCCGATCGTCGTGCATCTCGGCCCGAAGACGGACGAGGAAGGCGTGCACGGCGAATACCAGTTCGCCGATACGGGCGAGGTCGTGCTGCTCGCGGGCGATCGCGACGGCGACACGCTCGAAATCGAAGAATCGAACGACGGCACGAACATCACGGGCGTGTGGATCGGCCGCTTCGACGCGACGGGTGCCCTGAAGGCCGACCGGATGAATTCGGACGAGTCGGATCCGCAGCCCGTCGTGCTGCGTCTCGCGCCGGGCAAGCGTGCGGCGCTGCAGGTGCGCGACGGCCGCGTGCAGGAAATCGAGACGGTGGGCGGCGTCGTCAACCTGCGCACCGACGACTGAACCCGCGCTGGCTCGGTGCGCGCGGCGCGCATTGTACCGGGCCAATTGCGCCGATTTTGGCTAATCTAGCTGCATATTCCGCAACCGAACGGCCTCGTGCCCGGCTTCCCGTCATGACTGCATCCACTCCCAAGCGCGCACTGCAAACCCGCATCGTTCAACCCGACGACGTGATCCCGGAAGGCTTCCGTTCGTTCGTGCCGCCGGTCGCGCGCGCGTCGACGGTCGTGTTTCCCGATCTGGCGACGATGCGTGCGCTCGTCTGGCACAACGACAACCAATGGCGCTACGGCCTGCATGCGACGCCGACGTCGCTCGCGCTCGCGCAGCGGCTGGCCGAGATCGAGGGCGGCACGCATGCACTGCTGCAGCCGTCGGGCCTCGCGGCGATCATGAACGTCTACTTCGGGATCGTGAAAGCCGGCGACGACGTGCTGATTCCGCACAACGTGTACGGGCCGAACGCCGATTTCGGCAACTGGCTCGCGAAGGATTTCGGCATCACCGCGCGCTTCTACGATCCGCTGATCGGCGCCGGCATCGCGGACCTGATCCAGCCGAACACGCGGCTGATCTGGATCGAGGCGCCCGGCTCGGTGACGATGGAAGTGCCGGACGTGCAGGCGATCACGGCGGCCGCGAAGGCGCGCGGCATCGTCACCGCGATCGACAACACGTTTTCGGCCGGGCTCGCGTTCAAGCCGTTCGAACACGGCGTCGACATCTCGGTGCAGGCGCTGACCAAGTACCAGTCGGGCGGCAGCGACGTGCTGATGGGCGCGACGATCACCGCGAACGCGGAACTGCACGCGCAGCTGAAGCTTGCGCGGATGCGCTGCGGCGTCGGCGTGTCGGTCGACGATTGCTCGCTCGTGCTGCGCAGCCTGCCGAGCATGCAGGTGCGTTTCGACGCGCACAGCAAGAGCGCGCTCGCGCTCGCGCAATGGCTGAAGGCGCGGCCGGAGATCGCGGCGGTATTGCACCCGCAGATCGCCGATTGCCCGGGGCACGCGTCGTTCATGCGCGATTTCACCGGCGCGGGCGGGTTGTTCTCGGTGGTGTTCGACGAGCGCTACAGTGCGGAGCAGGTCGACCGCTTCGTCGAGTCGCTCGAGCTGTTCGCGATCGGCTGGAGCTGGGGCGGCGCGTGCAGCCTCGCGATGCCTTACGATGTCGCGTCGATGCGTCCGGACTGGGCGCATCGCGGCACGCTGGTGCGTTTCTATGTCGGCCTGGAAGACGAGGGCGACCTGCGTGCGGACATCGAGCGCGCGATGCAGGCTGCGCTGGGCTGATCGCCCGCCAACAACGTTCGGCAGAAAAACAAGACGCCGGCGCGATGTTGCATCGCGCCGGCGTTTTTCATGTCGGCTGCCGTGGGATCAGAACAGTCGCAGCAGCCCGTCGAGGCCGACGTGATCGAACGCGACCGACGCCGCATCGCGCACGACGGGCTTCGCGTGGTACGCGACCGACAGCCCGGCTTCGGCCATCATCTTCAGGTCGTTCGAGCCGTCGCCCATCGCGATTGCGCGGCGCGGCTCGAGGCCGAGCGACGCGCACGTGTCGCGCAGCAGGCGCGCCTTCACGTCGGCGTTGACGATCTCGCCGAGCACCTTGCCGGTCAGCTTGCCGTCGACGATCTCGAGCGTGTTCGCATGCGCGTAGTCGAGGCCGAGGCGCGCCTTCAGCCGTTCGGTGAAGAACGTGAAGCCGCCCGACACGAGCAGCGTCTTCATGCCGGCGGCCTTCACGCCGGCGAGCATCTTCTCGGCGCCCGGCGACAGTTGCAGCCGTTCCTCGTACACGCGTTCGAGCGCGTGCGCGTCGAGCCCGGCCAGCAGCGCGACGCGGCGCGTGAGGCTTTCGTTGAAGTCGCGGATTTCGCCGCGCATCGACGCTTCGGTGATCTCGGCGACCTGCGTTTTCAGCCCGCAGAAATCGGCGATCTCGTCGATGCACTCGATCGTGATCAGCGTCGAATCCATGTCCATCACGGCGAGCCCGAAATCGCCGAGCGAGAGGCCGGCCTCGACGAACGCGAAGTCAAGTGCGTGCGTGCCGCAGTAGGCATCGATGTCGAGGCGCTGCGCCGGGTTCGCGTGGTCGATCCGCAGCGCATGATCGTCGGTCTGCACGATGCGGGTGCCGCGCGACAGCGCGAGCAGCGGTTTGTGATGGGTGTCCGACAGCGGCGCAAGACTCTGGATGACGAGGTTGTGGGTCATGACGGAATGGTTGGGAAGCGAATGAAATGCGTCTGCGGCCAACGGGCAGCCGCCTGCCGATGCGGGCCCCGTCCGGCGTCGGGCCCTTGCGTGGCGAACGCGCCATTGTAGCCGGTTGGCCGCACGCGGCGGTCGGGTGAGGATCGAAACCGTGCGCGGGGGGCGGTCATGGCCTGTCCGTGCGATCCCAGTACGGCGGATCGCCGAAATGCTCGGCCAGGAACGTGATGAAGGCGAGCGTCTTCAGCGGAACGTGCGCGCGGCTCGGGTAGACGGCCCAGATCGCGATGTCTTCCGCGAACGGATAGTCGTCGAGCACCGTGACGAGCGCGCCGCTCGCGAGCAGCGGGCCGACGTCCCAGGTCGACTTGATCGCGATCCCGAAGCCGTCGACGAGCGCTTCGCGGATCGCCTCGCCGTTGCTCGCGACGAGCCGGCCGCCCACCCGCACGGTGAGCGGGCCTTGCGGCGTGGCGAACGACCAGTCGCGCTGGTCGCCGAGGATCACGCATTCGTGCTGCGCGAGGTCGGCCGGATGGCGCGGCGTGCCGTGTTCGGCGAGATACGCGGGCGAGCAGCACAGCACGCGGCGGTTCGTGGCGAGCTTGCGCGCGACGAGCGTCGAATCCTTCAGCGCGCCGAGTCGGATCGCGACGTCGTAGCCGTCGTCGACGAGGTCGACGATCTCGTCCGACAGCCGCAGGTCGAGCGACACGGACGGGTAGCGGCGCAGGAACGCGGGAATCACCGGCGCGACATGCTGGCGGCCGAACGACGAGGACATCGACACCTTCAGCCGCCCGTACGGCTCGGAGCGGCCGTGGCCGACCGATGCGCGCGCGGCATCGGCGGCCGACAGCAGCGTGTCGGCGTGCGCCATGAAGACTTCACCATCCTGCGTGAGGCTGATGCGGCGCGTGGTGCGGTGCAGCAGCCGCGCGCCGAGCTGGCGTTCGAGTTGCGCGATGCGCGCGCTCGCGACCGCGGCCGATACACCGAATTCACGGCCGGCCGCGGTGACGTTCGCGAGCAGCGCCGCGCGTACGAACAGCGCGACGTCGAGCAGGTCGAGCGGCTTGTCCGGGGCCGGAATCGGATCGGAGGCCATTATTCTGAAATTCCTGAAAATGTTTCAGGAAATATAGCGCTTTTCTCGAATGATCGGGTTGCCTACGATGACGTTCATGGGGCTGCGCCGCGGCCCACAGGTTTCCTTGAAGGAGTGTCGTGATGAAAGCCGTTGGACTGACCCGTTATCTGCCGATCGACGACCCGCAAGCGCTGCTCGACGTGGAGCTGCCGCAGCCCGTGCCGGGCCCGCGCGACCTGCTCGTGAAGGTCGAGGCAATTTCCGTGAACCCGGTGGACTTCAAGGTGCGCGCGCCGAAGCCGCAGGTCGAGGACACGCCGCGCGTGCTCGGCTGGGATGCGGCCGGCACGGTGGTCGCGGTCGGCGCCGACGTCACGCTGTTCCGGCCCGGCGACGAAGTGTTCTACGCGGGCTGCATCACGCGGCCGGGCGCGAACAGCGAATTCCATACGGTCGACGAGCGAATCGCCGCGCTGAAGCCGCGCACGCTCGATTTCGCCGCATCCGCCGCGCTGCCGCTCACCGCGCTGACCGCATGGGAAGCACTGTTCGACCGGCTGCGTGTATCGCCGCAGGGCGCGGACGCCGGCAAGTCGGTGCTGATCATCGGCGGCGCGGGTGGCGTGGGTTCGATCGCGATCCAGCTCGCGAAGACGCTCGGCAAGCTGCACGTGATCGCAACCGCATCGCGGCCGGCGTCGACCGAATGGGTGCGCTCGCTGGGCGCGGACGCGGTGGTCGACCATTTCGGCGACTTGCCTGCGCAGCTGCGCGAGGCCGGGCACCCGAACGTCGACTACGTGCTGATTTTCAACGACACGGATCGGCACTTTCCGGCCGCTGCGGAGGTCATCCGGCCGCAGGGCGGCATTTGCACGATCGTCGAGAACGACAAGCCGGTGCCGGTCGAATTGCTGAAGGCGAAGAGCGCGGCGTTTCATTGGGAATTCATGTTCACGCGCGCGATGTTCGAGACGCCGGACATGATCGAGCAGCACCGGATCCTCGGCGAAGTCGCGCGGCTGGTCGACGGCGGCACGCTGCGCACCACGGTCGGCGAGCAGCTCGGCACGATCAACGCGGCGAACGTGCGGCGCGCGCACCAGTTGCTCGAGGCCGGGCGTTCGATCGGCAAGCTCGTGCTGAGCGGCTTCTGAGCCTGCCTCGCGTTTAAGGTCGCGGCGTCGCGAACGCAAGCGGGGTAACACCCGATGCGTTTGCGGCGCATTGCGTCCCGCTTGGCGGTAGACTGGCAGCGCATCATGCATCGAAAACCGCGCGGCACGCGCGTGCCGCCGCATACCAAGGAGGTCAGCATGAGCCAACGCAGCTTGTCAGTCGCCGCAACGTGGTCGGTCGTGTTCGCGGCGGCGTGCGTCAGCGCGAGCGTATTCGCGGCGCCGCCGGTCAAGGGCAGCCTGAAGGGCGGCGGTACCGGACAGCTCGAATACACCGTCAAGGTCGACTCGAAGACCTTCGGCAATACGCAGGAGACCCGCAAGATCCGCTCGGGCGAGACGGACGACTTCAACTGGAAGTCGGTGCCGCCGAGCGGGGCGGTCGCGATGCCGGACGGTTGCCCGAACGCCGACGGCCTGCCGCGCGACGAGAACGGCGCGATGGTGCGCCAGACCCAGGTGCGGCTCGCGCCGTCGATCGACGCGAAGGGGATCGCCAACGTGCAGTTGAGCTTCCAGGCGGCCGCGCCGAAAGGCACGCGCAACGTGACGGCCGGCGGCAAGTCGCTGCAGTGTCCGGACGTCGTGTCGGTGAGCCAGGTGAAGTGGGTGTCGATTTCGACCAACGGCGGGTCGAAGTCCGTCACGATGAGCGATGGCTCGAAGGTGACGGTGTCGATCAAGCGTTGAGCGGTGCGCATGGGCCGGCGTCGGAGCCGGTGCGCGCGCAACGGATTCGACTTGCGGTACCACGCGGCGACACGTGACCGTTTCGTGTCGCCGTCACCATGCTTTCTCGCGACCTGCTTCAGCGGCATGGCGGCCGTTCGCCGTGCGGTGGCGTCGCGTAGCGACCCGCGTGACGTCATGAGCGTGTCACGCTATGCTCGCCCGCATCATCACCTTCCTGTCACGACATCCCGATGAAATACCGAATGCGCGCGCTGTTGTGTGTTTTTGCGTTCGTCGCCGCGCACGCGCACGCGGCCGACGATTGCGGGTTCGTGAAGAAAGTCGGGCTGCCGTCGCGGCAGCAGGTGGCGGTCGTGTCGAGCGGCGCGCTCGAACCGTCCTCGACCGGCAGCTACGCGGTGCGCGTGTATTCGACCGCGCATGCCGCCCCCGGCTTCGATACCGACGATTACGTGACGGGCGCGCTGCATGCGCGTGATGGTACGGTCACCGATGCATTCACGGCCGACCTCGGTGCACGTGCGCCGCAGGCGCTCGTCGTGACGACGCGCTCGGCCGGCAGCGGCGGCTATGTCGGCGCGCAGGCCTATGTCACGACACCGCGCGCCGTGGAGCTCGTTGCGTCGGTCGACGGGCTCGCGCCCGACGCGGACATCGCGGCTGCGTTGCGGCAGGCACTCGGCAAGCGCCACGACCCGCGCTGAATGGCGAACCGCGCGAACGCGTCGCGCGATGGCACCGCGTGTCAGTGCGCGCGTTCTTCGAGCCGCGCGGCGAGAAAGCGGTGATCCGCCGAGAACAGCCGGCGATAGGTCATCAGCACCGCACCGACCGTGCCGAGCGCGGAGGCAGCGGCGATCAGGAACATGATCACGATCTGGTAGCGCACGGCCTGCAGCGGCGACTGGCCGGCCAGGACCTGGCCCGTCATCATCCCCGGCAGGCTCACGACGCCGACGACGGCCATCTGGTTCAGCGTCGGCAGCATGCCGGCGCGCACGGCCTGGCGCGCGGCGTCCTGCGCGGCTTCCCAGCGCGTCGCGCCGAGCGCCAGCGCGGTTTCGACGCGGTCGCGGCGCGCCGTGAGCTCTTCCATCATCCGCTCGACACCGAGCGACACGCCCGTGAGCGTATTGCCGAGAATCATCCCGAGGATCGGAATCGCGTATTGCGGCGCATACCAGGGGTGGATGCGGATCACGACGAACAGGCCGACCGCCGCGACGAACCAGCTGCTGAACCAGATCGACGCGATGCTGTCGATGCGCTGGCCGCGATACGTGCGCTTGCCGCGCCCCGCGCCGGCGAACCCGGCGATCAGCGTCATCAGCGCGGTGAGCGGCAGCACGATGTACCAGTGAGGATGACCGAACACCCAGCCGAGCACGTAGCCGATCGCGAGCAACTGCACGACGGTGCGTACGGCCGCGAGCGCGAGCTTGCGGCCGAGGCCGAGCGACAGGGCCGTCGAGATCGCGCCGTTGACCGCGACGAGCGCGGCGGCGATGCCGACGTCGACGAGGCTCAGGTCCTGCAGGGCGGGGCTCATTGCGTGGCCTCCGTCGGGTTGGCCGCGTGCATCACGCCGGCCTGCATCACGAGCCGCTTCGTGCCGATCCGCGCGGCCTGGGCCGGATCGTGCGAGATCCACATGTATGCCCGGGCGTCGGGTGCCGCGTCGAACCACGCGCCGACGAGCGCCTCGATCGCGCGCGCCGATTCGGGATCGAGCGCGGACGTCGGCTCGTCGAGCAGCAGCACGTCGGGATCGAGCTGCAGCACGCGC
The DNA here is from genome assembly GCF_002223045.2 of Burkholderia sp. HI4860. Taxonomy (NCBI): domain Bacteria; kingdom Pseudomonadati; phylum Pseudomonadota; class Betaproteobacteria; order Burkholderiales; family Burkholderiaceae; genus Burkholderia; species Burkholderia sp. HI4860. Next base: position 3,574,841 of record NZ_NKFO02000003.1, read on the forward strand.
AGCAGCGCGGTGATCTGCGCTTCGCCGCCGGACAGGTCGCTCGCGCGCTTGTCGAGAAAGTCGGGACTCCGGCCGGCCTGCGCGGCGAGCGCTTCGGCGCGCGCGCGATCGAACGCCACGTCGCGATAGATCGCGAGCGAATACGGATAGCGCAGCTGCGATTCGACGGTGCCGTCCATCTGCGCGGGGCGCTGGCGCACATAGGCGACGCAGCGGCGGTAACGCGGGATCGCATTGCGCCGGATCCGCTTGCCGCGCCACAGGATGTGGCCGCCGTCGAGCGGATCGAGCAGCGCGAGCGCGCGCAGCAGCACGCTCTTGCCGGACCCGGACGGCCCGGTGATAGCAATTCGCGATCCCGCCGCGAGGCTGAAATCGGTCGGGGCGAGCAGGGTCTTGCCACTGCTGGCATCGCGCCGCGTGATGCGCGATGCATCGATGAGGCCGGTGGGGGCTGTCATGTCACAAATGAAAAAAAGCGTTAATGGCGCCGAAACGTCACCATGGCGTGCGTCATAATACCGATTGAAAAGCCGCGGGTGTCGTGCGCCGTTCGTCCACGCAAGCGGCCCGGCATGGTGCGGCAACATTTCAGAACAACAACGGAACCGCCATGACGCTAGCCCGAGCCATCGGCAAATCGGCTGCATGGATCGTCGGTATCGTCGCGGTGCTCATCGCGGCGGCCGGCGTCTTTCTCTTTATCTTCGACTGGAACCGCGCGAAGCCGTGGGTCAACGAGCAGGTCACGGCTGCGCTCGGCCGCCCGTTCGCGATCAACGGCGACCTGAAGGTGGGCTGGCGTCGCCCCGACGGCGAAACCGGCTGGCGCGCCTGGGTGCCCTGGCCGAGCTTCACGGCCACGCAGCTCGAGATCGGCAACCCCGACTGGGCGAAGATGCCCAAGTTCGTCACGCTCGACGCCGCGCACTTCGATCTCGCGATCCTGCCGCTGCTCGCGCATGAAATCGTGATCCCGTCGATCGACGTCGTGAATCCGGCCGTCGACCTCGAGCGGCATGCCGACGGCCGCAACACGTGGACCTTCCAGTTCAAGCAATCGTCGCAGCCGTCGCCGTGGAAGGTGCGGCTCGACAGCTTCGGCTTCGCGAAGGGCACCGTCACGTATCGCGACGCGATCACGAAGGCCGACCTGACCGTCGCGATCGATACGCTCGGGCAGCCGATTCCGCTCGGCGACGTGCTGAAGGAGCAGGAGCAGACATCGCGCGCGGCATCGGCGCAGCGGGTCGGCAAGCATGGCGCCGCGCAGTTGAGCGCGAAGGCCAACGCGGAGGCCGCGTCGAGTGCTTCCGCCGCGCAGGCTGCGAGTGCGGCGTCGGCAACGGGTGCTGCGGCCGGGGCTGCTGTGGTGTCGGCTTCGTCTTCTTCACCTACCTCTTCGGCATCGGCTGCCGCTGCCGCATCGAGTGCAAGCAGCGTCGCAGTGCCCGCGAAGCCGTCCGGCCCGACCTATGCGTTCGGGCTGAAGGTCGACGGCCGCTACAAGAACGTGCCGATCAGCGGCACCGGCAAGCTGGGCGGCGTGCTCGCGATCCAGGACGCATCGCGGCCGTTCCCGTTGCAGGCCGACGTGAAGGCCGGCGACACGCGGCTTGCGATCGTCGGCACGCTGACCGACCCGATGCATCTCGCGGCCATCGACCTGCGACTGTGGCTGCAGGGCACGTCGATGTCGCACCTTTACCAGCTGACCGGCATCACGCTGCCCGATACGCCGCCTTACGCGACCGAAGGGCGACTGATCGGCAACTTCAAGCGCAAGGCCAGCACGTTCCGTTACGAGCACTTCAACGGCCGCGTCGGCGGCAGCGATCTCGGCGGCACGCTCGTCTACGAGCAGCGCGAGCCGCGGCCGAAGCTGTCGGGCGAGCTCGTGTCGAACCTGCTGCAGTTCTCCGACCTCGCGCCGGTGATCGGCGCGGATACGGCCGCGAGCAAGGCCAAGCGCGGCGACACGACGAAACAGCCGTCGGGCCGCGTGCTGCCGGTGGAGACGTTCCGCACCGACCGCTGGCGTGCGCTCGACGCGGACGTCAAGTTCACGGGCCGCAAGCTGATCAAGAGTTCGGACTTGCCGATCACCAACCTGTACACGCACATCGTGATGACGGACGGCGTGCTGTCGCTCGAGCCGCTGCAGTTCGGCGTCGCGGGCGGCACGCTCGCCACGACCGCGCATCTCGACGGCAGCGGTGCGCCGCTGAAGGGCCGCTTCACCGTGGCGGCGCGGCACCTGAAGCTCAAGCAGTTGTTCCCCGCGCAGAAGGTCATGCAGTCGGCGCTCGGCGAGATCAACGGCGATGCGTCGCTGTCGGCGACCGGCAACTCGCCTGCCGCGCTGGCCGCGACGTCGACCGGCGAGGTGAAGGCGCTCGTGACCGACGGCCGCATCAGCCGCCTGCTGATGGAAGCGGCGGGGCTGAACGTCGCGAACGTCGTCTACGAGAAGCTGTTCGGCAACAACGACGTGAAGATCAATTGCGCGGCGATCGACTTCGTCGCGACCAACGGCATTCTCGACCCGAAGGTGTTCGCGCTCGATACGGACGACGCGCTGATCAACGTCGACGGCCCGATCAGCCTGCGCGACGAAACGCTGAACCTGAAGATCCATCCGCACACGAAGGGCTTCCGGATCTTCTCGCTGCGCTCGCCGCTGTACGCGAAGGGCACGTTCAAGAACCCGAACGTCGGCGTCGATGCAGGCGCGCTCGCGCTGCGCGCCGGCGCGATGGTCGGCCTCGGGCTGATCAACCCGTTCGCGGCCCTGATTCCGCTGATCGCGCCGAGCAACAATCGCGAAGTGCCGTGTTCGGAGCTGTTCGGTCAGATGAACGCGAAGGCGGCCCAGCGAGCAGCGGCGAAGGCCGGCAAGTGACGCGCGTGCGCGTCAGCGGCCCGCGCGCACCCAGAGCAGCACGGCATCGACTTCCCGGCCGTCGATCCGTACCGGGGCGGCCGTGCCGAGCTGCAGGCGATCGCCGTCGAGCCTGACGGCGCGCTGCTGGACGTTGCCGAGCCAGTTCGGGAACAGGCTGACGTCCATTTCGTGGGTCAGCGTGCCGTCGTCGGCGACCTGAAAGGGGCCGGAATACGCGATGTAGCCGCCGGCGGCCGCCGCGCGCTCGTCGGCGGTGCCGCCCTGCAGGTCGCCGTCCGCATAGGGCGGCCGGCCGGCGGCCATCAGCTGCGCGGACATGTAGCCGTCCGGCGTGTACAGGATCCAGCCGCGCGCGTCGCGGCCGAGCGGATAGGTGACCGCGCTGCCGTCGCGCGGGCGGACTTCGTAGGACAGGAGGCGCCATGCGCCGACGAGTTGTTCGCGAAGCTGGCTGGCAAGCATGCGGGATTCCGGTAAGGCGGCGGTGGGGCGCGTGCCGTCGTGTTGGCGGGGCCGCCGGGCGGCAGGCCGGGAGGCCGGAAATGCGCTGCCGGAACGGCGTGGTCGGCAGTTTCTCCGACACCTGCTAAAATACACGGTTTTCCGTCGATTTATCCTTTAACGGGACCTGCCGTGCTTTCTACTGCCAACATCACGATGCAATTCGGGCCGAAGCCCTTGTTCGAGAATATCTCGGTCAAATTCGGCGAGGGCAACCGCTATGGTCTGATCGGCGCGAACGGCTGTGGCAAGTCGACGTTCATGAAGATCCTCGGCGGCGACCTCGAGCCGAGCGCCGGCAACGTCGCGCTGGAGCCGAACGTGCGTCTCGGCAAGCTGCGCCAGGACCAGTTCGCGTACGAAGACGTGCGCGTGCTCGACGTCGTGATGATGGGCCACACCGAAATGTGGGCCGCCATGACCGAGCGTGACGCGATCTACGCGAACCCGGAAGCCACCGACGACGACTACATGCACGCCGCCGAACTCGAAGGCAAGTTCGCCGAATACGGCGGCTACGACGCCGAGGCGCGCGCGGGTGCGCTGCTGCTCGGCATCGGCATCGAGGAGAAATTCCACAACGGCACGATGAGCGAGGTCGCACCGGGCTGGAAGCTGCGCGTGCTGCTCGCGCAGGCGCTGTTCTCGAAGCCGGACGTGCTGCTGCTCGACGAACCGACCAACAACCTCGACATCAACTCGATTCGTTGGCTCGAGCAAACGCTCAACGAGTACAACTCGACGATGATCATCATCTCGCACGATCGTCACTTCCTGAACTCGGTGTGCACGCACATGGCCGACATGGACTTCGGCACGCTGAAGGTCTGGCCGGGCAACTACGACGACTACATGCTCGCGTCCGCACAGGCACGCGAGCGCCAGGCCGCGGCGAACACGCGTGCGAAGGAACGTGTCGCGGAACTGCAGGACTTCGTGCGCCGCTTCTCGGCGAACAAGTCGAAGGCCCGTCAGGCGACCAGCCGTGCGAAGCAGATCGACAAGATCAAGATCGAGGAATTCAAGCCGTCGTCGCGCCAGAACCCGTTCATCCGTTTCGAGTTCGAGAAGAAGCTGCACAACGTCGCGGTGGTCGCTGAAGAGATCACGAAGAAGTACGAGCGCACGATCTTCCAGAACTTCAACCTGTCGGTTCAGCCGGGCGAGCGGATCGCGATCATCGGCGAGAACGGCGCGGGCAAGACGACGCTGCTGCGTTCGCTGCTCGGCGCGCTCACGCTCGATCACGGCACGGTGAAGTGGTCCGAGAACGCGAACGTCGGCTACATGCCGCAGGACACGTACGAGGAGTTCCCGAACGACATCACGCTGATGGACTGGATCGACCAGTACCGCAAGGACGGCGACGACGAAACGATGGTGCGCGGCACGCTCGGCCGCCTGCTGTTCACGTCGGACGACATCAAGAAGTCGGTGAAGGTGCTGTCGGGCGGCGAGAAGGGCCGCATGATCTGGGGCAAGCTGATGCTCGGCCGCCACAACGTGCTGCTGATGGACGAGCCGACCAACCACATGGACATGGAGTCGATCGAGTCGCTGCAGATCGCGCTCGAGCAGTTCGAAGGCACGTTGATCTTCGTGTCGCACGACCGCGAGTTCGTGAGCGGGCTGGCGAACCGGATCATCGAAGTGCGTACGGATGGCACGCTGTTCGACTTCGGCGGCAATTACGAGGAGTTCCTGACGAGTCAGGGGCAGGAGTAAGTGTCCTGACGCTTCCGTCCGTGTGTTGCGGTCTGGCGGTGGTACGAAGCCGGAGCGTATAGCAGCGCGAAGCCGCGAGAAGCGCATCGGGCCCGCATCGACAGTGTTGTCGATGCGGGCTTTTTCATTTCCGTGCCGGTGACGCCCGGCAGTGTCGCGATTCCCGTTTCCTCCCGTCAATCGACTTCGGGTAAATTACGCTCCGGATACCACCCTCAATTCCGACCCGGAGCCGCCCTCGATGCAGGACCATCCTCTCCCGCTCGATTTATCCGGCCTTGCGCCAAGCCTCTATGCACAGGGCACCGAGGAAGGCATCCTGGCGCGCCTGATGGAACGGATCGCGCCGACCAACCGCTTCTGCGTCGATATCGGCGCGAGCGACGGGCTGCGCAACAGCAACACCGCGCGGCTGCTGCGCGAACGGGATTGGGCCGGCGTGCTGGTGGAAGGGAGTGCGTACCGCTTCGGCAAGCTGGCCGCCCACTACGCAGGTGTAGACCGCGTTCGCTTGCATCACGACCGCGTTCAGCCCGACACGATCGACACGTTGCTCGCCGATGCGAATACGCCAACCGACCTCGACCTGCTGTCGATCGACATCGACGGCAACGACTACTGGGTCTGGCGCGGCCTGCAAGCGTTCCAGCCGCGTATCGTCGTGATCGAATACAACCCGTACTACACGCCGCCCGAGCGCTGGGTCATGTGCTTCAACCCGGACCACGAATGGGACGGCTCGACCTATTACGGTGCGAGCCTCGAATCGCTCGTCCATCTCGGCAGGCAGAAGGGTTATGAACTCGTCTGCTGCGACGACATGGGCAACAACGCGTTCTTCGTGCGGCAGGACCTGTATCCGCTGCTCGGCATCGCGAACAACGATCCTTCGGTGCTGTTCCGCCCGGCGATGTACAAGGTGCGCTACGTCGGTCACAACACGTTCCTGAGCGGCCATCCGTATCGATACGGACCGGCCGAGCACATCTGAATGGACTCGCTCGCCGCGACCTTCGACGAGATCCGCGCGGCCTATGCGCTCGGCCGCAGCGGGCCGCCGCGCCAAGTCGGCGAACGCGTGTGGCACCTGCCGACCGACGACGGTGGCGTAGCGGTCAAGCTCTACGCGCTCGAACACCATGCGCGTGCGACCAAGGAGGCCGTCGTGCTCGCGCACTTCGAGACGCATCGCGATGCGCGTTTCCATGTGCAGGCACTGAAACGCACGGCGTCCGGCGAGCCGCTGTGGACGGGGCAAGGCTCGCACGCGATGCTGACGCGCTGGGAAGCCGGGCAGTTCAGAGCCTACGACACGTTTTCGCCGGCCGAATGGGATGCGCTCGGCGCGAGCCTGGCCGCGTTGCATCTGAGCCTCGAGCAACTCCATGTACCGCAGCTCGACACGCTCCGCGCACGCCTGACCGCGATCGACGCGGACGCGGTGCGCCGCAGCCTGCATGACGCACTCGATCGCGCACGCGCGAACCACGCCGCCGACAACCTGCGCCGCTACGTCGATCTCGCGCTGCGCATGCTCGACCGCTACTATCCGGGCAGCATCGACGCGTTTCCGGCCGACGATCCGCAGCACCCGATCCACAACGACTACAACCAGTTCAACTATCTGTTCACGGGCACGCTGCCGCCGCTCATCCTCGACTGGGAAGCGTCGATCGGCGCGCCGCGCGAATACGAGCTGGTGCGTTGCCTGAATCATCTGCCGCTGGAGGCGCCGCATCGGGCGGAAGCGTTCGTGCTGGCTTATCGGCGGACGCGGCCGATCGATCCCGCGCGCATTGCGTGGGCGGTCGATGCCGCGTGTCTGCAGCACGCGCTCAAGCTCTGGATCGTGCAGGGCTGGCTCGACGATCCGTCGCGCTTTGCATCGCATCTGAACGGCGCGGTGACGATGGCCGCCGCGATGGTGGATGCGCGCGACCGTCTGGTCGATTTCTTTTCCCGTTGTGTGGAAACAGGACGCTGAAGTGAATGCGAATTTGAACCGGATGTCGAAGCCGACGCCGCCCACCGAACGGCAGCATGTGTTTCCGCCGCCGCTGGATCGCGATTACCGCGTCGAAGATGGGCGCGTGCTGACGCGCTCGCTGGAAGCGCACATCGTCGATCACTGCAACCTGACCTGCGCGGAATGCTGCTCGCTGTCGCCGCTGCTGCCCGAGTGGTATGCCAGCCCCGAATCGATCGAAGCCGATCTGCGCCGCGCGGCGAAGGTGCTGCGCCCGCGTATGTTCAAGCTGGTCGGCGGCGAGCCGCTGCTGCATCCGGCGCTCGTCGAACTCGTCCAGCGCGTGCGCGCCACGGGCATCGCGCCCGTGATCTCCGTCACGACGAACGGCCTGAAGCTCGGCGAGATGAGCGACGCGTTCTGGCAGGCGGTGGACGCACTGACGATCTCGCGCTATCCGAAGCCGTCGCTGGCGCCCGACCTGGTCGCGCACATCGAGCGCCAGGCCGCGCGCTTCGACGTGCGCCTGAACTGGAAGGTGCAGGACGTGTTCACGACGATGAACCGCGCGCAGCCCGGTACCGATCGCGACGAAGCACGGCGCCTCTATCATGATTGCTGGATCCGCGAGCGCTGCCATATGATTCGCGACGGCATGTTCTACACGTGCACGCGCCCCGCGCATTTCCATACGCTCTACCAGGGCGAGAAGGATTTTCAGTCCGACGGCCTGCCGCTGCGCGACGACGCCGGCATGCTCGACGCGATGCTCGCCTATCTGCAACGCGAGGCGCCGCTCGAAGCGTGCCTGCATTGCCAGGGCGGCAGTGCGCCGGTGGCGCCGCATCGCATCCTCAAACGCATTGAAGTGGACGCCTTGAAGGCGCGTTATCCATGATCGTCGGCACGCGCGACCTGTTCGGTTTCGACCGGCTTCACTACCGTCCGCGCAGCGGTGCGGCGGCATCCGGCATCCGGGCCGTCCTGCGCGCGTCGGGGCAACCGGCCGGCGAGCCGGACGCAGCGGCCATCGCGGGCTACCTGAGCGGCGAGCGGCTGGTCGGCCGCACCGTATTGCGCGACGTGCGCGCGGTGCCGCCCGGCCATGCGTTGGTCCATTCGCCGCAAGGGCTGACGGTGCAGCCGGCACCGGGGCAGTCGCAGCACACCGATCTGGAAACCGTGCTGCGCGCATCGCTGCAGCGCGCGCTCGACAGCGGCAAGCGCGTTGCGCTGGCGCTGAGCGGCGGGCTCGATTCGGCGCTGCTGCTCGCGTTGCTGCGCGAACTCGGCGCGCAGCGGCACGTGACGTCCTACGTTCTCGTGACCGACATGCCGGACTATTGCGAGCGCGATGCCGCACTCGAGCTGGCCGCGCAGATGCAGGCGAACGTGAAGATCGTGCGCGCGAACGAGGCCGATTTCGTCGCGGCGCTGCCGAGAACGACGCATGCGGTCGAGGAGCCGATGTTCAATCTGCATCCGGTCGCGAAGCTGCTGCTCGCCGAGGCGATGGCCGCGGACGGCGTCGAGGTGGCCATCACCGGCGACGGCGCGGACCAGGTGCTGCGACGCGACCAGTCGGCGAACTATCTGCCGCTGTGCCATGCGTTGTTCGACGCGGCGTCGGTCGACCTGCATCCGCCGTTCGTCGACGCGGCCGTCGTCGCGCATCTGACGAGCATCGCGCCCGATCCGGACAAGCAATGCCTGCGCGATCTCGGTGCGCGCCTGAACCTGCCGGACCGTCTCGTGCACGGCCCCAAGCGCGGGCGGCTCGCCCCGGCGATGGATCTCACAGCGCTGCTCGAGCGCGACCGCACGCACGCGCTGGCCGATACGCTCGGCCTGGCCGCCCCCACGCTGCAGGCGGATACCGAACGCGTGCTGTGGACGACGCTTTCCCTGCTTCTCGATCATTTCGATTCCCTCGATGCCGCGCATCGCCCAACCTGAGCCGCTCATGAAACGCATCCTGTTCTGCATGGTGCCCGAAAAGGGGCACGTCAATCCGTGTATCGGCCCCGCCCAGCATCTGCGTACTGCCGGCTGCGACGTCGCGTTCTATGCGCCGGCCGATATCAGCGCACAGCTCGACGGTGCCGGCGGCTTCGAATTCGTCGGGCCGCGCGAGACGCCCGAGCGCCACGACCTGTCGCGCGGCGCGAGCTTCGCCGCGAACATCCGCGACGCGGACTGGCTACGGCACTGGATCCGCACGCTGCTGATCGATCTCGCGCCCGCGCAAGTGGACGGTATTCGCACGGTGCTGCGCGACTGGCGGCCCGATGTGGTCGTGATCGATCCGCTGCTCTATGCGGCGGCGATTGCCGCTGAACTGGAAGGGCTGCCGTGGGTCTCGATGTCGAATTCGCTGAATCCGGTGCTGCCGGACGATCTCGATTCGGAACTGCTGCGCACGGTGCGCTGGCTCACGCCGGAACGCACGCGGCTGTTCGCGCGCTACGGGCTCGATGCGCGTTTTCGCGGTTGCGACATCCTTTCGCCGCACCTGACGCTCGCGTTCACGACCGACGCGCTGGTCGGCGCGCCGCCGCCGGGTGTCGAGCTGGTCGGCCCGGCCATGCCGTCCGGCCCGCGCGGCGACGAGACGCCGTTCCCGTGGGATCGCCTCGATGCGGATCGTCCGTTGGTCTACATGTCGCTCGGCAGCCAGCTTTACTACCATCCCGACGTGTTTGCGAAGGTCATCGAGGCGACGCGCGCGACGTCGGCGCAACTGGTGCTGTCGGTGGGCGAGCTGGTCGATTCGGATCTGCTGCCGGCCGACGACGAGCGCGTGATCGCGGTGCGTTACGCGCCGCAACTGGCGCTGTTGCAGCGCACGCACGCGTTCGTCAGTCACGGCGGCGCGAATTCGGTGATGGAGTCGCTGGCGAGCGGCGTGCCGATGCTGCTGTCGCCGTTCTGCAACGACCAGTTCCATTCGGCGCACTTCGTCGAGCGGGCCGGCGCGGGGGGCGTGCTGGATCTGCAGCAGGCCGGCGTGGCGGACATCGCCGCTGCGCTCGAACGCCTGTTGCGGCCCGGGACGTTGCGCGAGCAGGCGGCGCGGATCCGCGCGAGCTACGCAGCGCGCGACGGTTCGGCCGAGGCGGCGCGCCTGATCAGCGCACTCGCTTCAGGAAGCCGCCGGGCGACAGCGTCATGAGGACGCGGTCCTCGATGTCGTAATCGACCTCGAAGCGCTTGTCGCGAGCGAGGAATTCGTGCGCGGCGGTGGCCGGGTTGTTGCCTTTGCCGTACGGCTTGCCGTCGAACATCGACGCGGGCAGGTACTCCATGATGGTGTCCATCACGATCGCGTAACTGCCGGGCGTCACGAGCGGCGCATAGCATTCGAGCTCGCGCAGCACGTGCGCGTGGGTGTGCGTGAGATCGAGGATCACCATCACGCGTGCGTCGTCATCGATCTGCGCACGCACCGAGGCGAGCGTATCGGCCGCGCATGATTCGCCTTGGATCAGCGTCATCCGGTGGGCGAGCCGGTGCGATTGCAGGCGCTGCCTGACTTCGTCGCGCAGGCGCGGCTCGATCGCGACGACGCGGCCGCTGTCGCCAGCGAGTTCCAGCATCGACGCGGAGAATACGACGCCGCCGCCCGCCGCGATCCCGGTCTGCACGATGCAGTCGGGACGCTCGCGCCAGATCAGCTCCTGGAGCGCGAGCATGTCGCCGGGCAGGTGGAAGAAGCGCTCGCCGAGCCAGCGCGTCTGGAACAGATGGTCGAATTCGGCAGCACGCGTCAGCCATTCGATATTGATGTCCCGCATGCGGGCCGAGGGACGCTCTGACATGGTCAATGCAACGAGTAGGAGTGACGTGAAAACGCTGGAACCGTGGCTTCACCGGTACTGGAACATCGGGCCGGCGCACCTGCAGGCGCTGGCGTCGGGCCATACTAACAAAACGTATCTCGTCGAGTGCGATGCGGGGCGCGCGGTGCTGCGCGTGTCGTGGTCCGGCAAGGCGATCGAGCAGGTGCATCGCGAGGCGGCGATGCTCGGCCATCTCGGCCGCTCGCGTGCGGCCGAGATGCTGCCTGCGCTGCCGAAGCTGCGGCCGACCGTGGACGGCCAGTCCGGTGTACAACTGCCTGATGGGAGCTGGCTGCATCTGTTCGAGCATATCGACGGCCGCCCCGGCCTGCCGGACGATGCGGAGGCGGGCGCGATCGATGCGATGCGTGCACTCGTGCATCTGCATGCGGCGATGGCGGCGATGCCCGTGACCGAATCGGCGCCGCTGGCCTGGCTGTCGGCACGCCACGCGCGTGTAGCGGCGCGCGCTGCGCCGTCGTTGCCGGGTGACTTGAGCGGCCACTACGAGACGATGATTCACCGGATCGGCGCACATCTCGACGCTGCTGCCCGCTGGCTGACGGGCGCGGTGCACTGGCTGCACGGCGACTATCACGCGGGCAACCTGCTGTATGTGGGGCACGCGGTGAACGGCGTGCTCGATTTCGACGATGTCGGGCAGGGCGCGCAGTGGCTCGAAGCGGCCTTTGCGCTGTTCGCGCTGTCGCGCGATGCGGGCAGGGACGATCGCTTCGTATTCGATGCGCAGCGCTGGGACGCCGGCCTGCGAGTCTATGCGGCGACGCGGCGCGATGACGTGCCGGACTGGCTGCACGACCGCCGCGATGCGCTGATGGCCTTGTTCTGCGCGGACCAGACGCTGATCCATCTCGAAGCTGCCCAGCGCGGCCTGTGGACACCGGGGCCGGGTATCGGTTTTCTCGGCGGCTGGTGGCAGTTGCTGGATGGTGCGGCGCCGGAACGTTAACCGGCTGCTTTCTCAGCGCGGCCGATTCAGAAACAGGCGCACCGCTTCGACCGTATGGGGCCGCGCCTCGCCGTGCCGCGATCCGTCGTGCATGCAGAACAGCACGTCACGTTGCCGTGCCGCGCTGGCTTCGACGTGCGCGCACATCGCGTCGAACAGCGCCTGCGGTGACGGCGCCGGCCGCTGCCAGTCGTCCAGTATCGCGGTCCAGCCCGTGTGTTCGCGCCGCAGCCGCGCCAGCACGCCGGCGCGACTATCCTCCGGCATCAGGCCGTAAGGCAGGCGCAATGGAATCGTGTCCGGCGCCGGAACGCCGGCTCGACGATAGGCCTCGCGGATCAGCGCGTCGGTTGCGTCGATTTCGTCGATCAGGGCGTCATCCGCCAGCGCGCCCGGCCTCGCGTGCGAATGCGTGTGATTGCCGAGCAGGTGGCCTTCGCTCGCCATTCTTGCCGCGACGTCGAGTGCGCCTGCGAGATTCTGGCCGAGCAGGAAGAAGGTCGCCTGGCAGGACGCGGCGCGCAGGACATCGAGCAAGAGGGGTGTCGAGGGACCGGGCCCGTCGTCGAAACTGAGGCGAATGGACATTGCGGGTGGGGGCGCCGTTCAACGTGTATCGGAGCAACGATAGCGCAAGTCGCGGCGAGCGGCGGCCGGCGCTTTCATCGGTCGGCTACTGGAGCGGCTCGATCGCCAGCGGACAGGTGCCGATCCGACGCAACTGCGTGCCGGTCCACTCGTAGAAGAACCGGGCGGCCTTCGCGCTGTTGTCGTCGCATTCGTCGTTGAAGCAGCCCGCGACGATCAGCAGCCTGCTGCCGGGACGGAAATCGACGCGCTCCTCGTCGTTGCCCATCACGCCTGCGATGGCCTGCACGCCGGGCATCGTGTACGTCGCGCCCGTGTACTTGTCGACGATCGCGAAATTCCGGCAATCCGTTCCGCAACCCCAGATCGCGACCCGATAGTGGCCGGCAAAATTGGCCGGTTGCGTGAATTCGTCGCGAATGACGGTGCGGTAGAGGCGGGTTTCTCTCGTGGTCAGGCGGGGTGCCGCAGCCGGCTTGCGTGGCGCGCTCGCCGCGAGTGCCGGATAGCGGTCGAACGAAGGCGACGGGCATGCGGCGGCCGCCGAGGCCGTCGCCGCGCGGGCGGTGCCGGAACCGCCAAGCAGCGCGGCCGACGCGCCGGCGATCAGCAGCAGTCGATGGGCAAGCATCACGCGAGCATCCTTCAGGTTCGGGATGGGGATCGGGCCGGAGGGTCCGAACGGCCGGCCCGACGATTCTATGACGCTTCACGCGCGCCGACGACCTGGCGCCGCGATCGCGAGCCTGCGTCAAGCCGACGTTGCGCACACGGCGCGCCGTCAAGCTTTGTCAAATTGCGGCGATATCACGATGCCTGACGTTTCAGGCCGCCTTCGAACGCTGTCATGCACGGTTCGATTGAGTATCCTTGGATTCGATTCGCGGTACTCATGCCATCACAACCGGGAGGCTTCACATGAATGCACGTCTATACCGCGCGACCGTTGCCGGCGCGCTGATCGGATTGCTCGCGCCGTTTTCGGTGGCGCATGCGCAGCTGGGCGATGTCCTGAAGCAGGTCGGCGGCGGTGGCGACTCAGGCGGCAGCGCGGGCGGTGCGCTCGGCAATCTCGGCGGCCTCGGCGGTGCATTGACGGGCGGGGGCGGTGCGTCGCTGACGCCGGGCAGCACGGGCAACGTCGCCGGCCTGCTGCAGTTCTGCATCCAGAACAACTATCTCGGCGGGGCGTCCGGCGGTGCGTCGTCGGTGAAGGACGCGCTGATCGGCAAGCTCGGCGGCAACGCATCGTCCGACAGCGGCTATACCAGCGGCGCGAGCGGGGTGCTCGATGCCGGCAACGGCAGCAAGCTCGACCTGAGCGGCGGCGGCCTGAAGCAGCAGGTGACCAAGCAGATCTGCGACAAGGTGCTGACGCAGGCGAAGTCGCTGCTGTAAGCGACTCGTCGCGGGGCGGTGCGATGCGCACAGCTTCCGCAGGCCATTCCGGCCGCCCCGCGCACATCATCGAGGAGAAGGCGGGCGGCCGCGCGATGCCGCGGCCCGCACGCATGGACTCAGTCGGCCAGCCGCTTGTCGGCGAGCGCCTTGCAGCAGTCTTCGTAGACCCATTGCACGAGTTTCGCCCGATAGTCGAGATCGTCGGTATCGACGATTTCCTCGACCGCGTCGCGCGCCCATGACGCATCGACGAACCCGGCATGCCGCTTCGCGATGTCCTGCGCGAGCGCCGCGAGCTTGGCAACGGCCAGCCAATCGGCTTGGCGATGATGGCGGTCGAGCCAGCGGTGCGCGGCCTGGACCTGGAACGTGGCGTCCGGCCACGATTCGTTGAGGTAAAACGCGCCGAGATTGCCGCAGGTGAGCCAGCAAAGCAGTTCCAGGCGGTCTTGCGAGCCGAGGATATGGGGTGCGTCGGACATGGCAGCGCTCACGAAATACGTCGATTCCGGGCGGCGCCGGTTGCATTGGGCCGGTGCCGATAATAAAAACATAGCACGATGCGGGCCCGACCGCGCACCCGGGCGGATGCTGACATCGCGATGGTGAAACGGACGCCGCGCCGGCGAGGATCGCCGACGGCGAAGTGAGGCGGTCGCGGGAACGGAAAGTGCGCCAGCGCGTGAGGCGCGGCGCGGGATGAGGCGGCCAGGGAACGGCCGCCGGCGCCATGAAGCGGGCCCGTTGGCGGGCCCGCCGCAGCCCGGCGCGCGGGCCCGGCTGCCGATGAGCGAACTCAGGTCGTCGTGTGCGTGGCCCGCGCGATCGAGCGGATGCTGCGCTCGACGCGGATCAGGATGATCAGCACCGCGAGCGACACGAACGAATACAGCGCGACGAGCGCGGCGACGCCCGCGTAGCGCGCGGTCTGGCCGTTCTCGGCAGCGGTCTCTTCCGCGGCCTTCTTCTCGTTGTCGAGCGCGGTGCGGCGTGCGTCGTAGCGCTCGGAGAAGTCGCGCATGACCGCCGATACGACGTCGGTGTACGCCTGCTCGCGCGCATATTCGTCGCCGTGACCGGTGACCTTCTTCTTGACGCTGGCCGCGACGTCCGTGCGCGACAGCACCTTGTCGAGATACGCGATCTGCTGCTCGTAGTACGCGACGTCCGGATGGTCGTCGTCGCCGAGCACGCGCTGGAACGACGGCTCGTATGCGTCGCGATCGACCGCGTAGTCCGGCGACAGGGCCGCGCGGCCGTGCTTCTGCACGATGCCCGACAGTTGCGTCGACAGGCGCAGCGCGGGCGACGCGTTGTCGTCCTTGGCTGCGGCGCCGCCGGCGGCCGGCGTGGCCTTGGCGGGCGCATCGTTCTCCCACGCGAACGATGCCGGATCGACCTGGATGGCCGAATCGACCTTCGGCGGTTTCGACAGGCGCGCATCGAGTGCGACCACGCCGAATATGACCCCGCCGATCAGGACTGCGGTCGCGAACAACAGCACGATCACGCGCAATACCTGAAGATAGCCGCCCTCGATTTTGGTCAGGATGCTCAAGGCATTCTCCTTTCTTATGATGAATGAGGCGCCGAGGCTAAAGACCTTTCGAATGGCTGTCAATCGTCACGCCGCGTCACACCGGCGGACGGGAACGCTCGCTAGAATGGCGGCTTTCCTGGAGGCGGAAAGCGATGAAAATCTACGACCAGTTCTATATCGACGGCGCGTGGCGCAAACCGGCCGGCACCGGCACGATCGACGTGATCGACTCGGGCACCGAGGCGGTGATCGGCCGGATTCCGGAAGGCGTCGCGTCCGACGCGCAGGACGCGATCCGCGCGGCGCGCGCAGCCTTCGACGCATGGGCGGCCACGCCGCCCGCGACACGCGCGGGCTACCTGCGCAAGATCGTCGAGCATCTGCAGGCGCGCAGCGAGGAACTCGCGCAGTCGATCACCGGCGAAGTCGGGATGCCGATCAAGCTGTCGCGCGCGATCCAGGTCGGCGGCCCGATCTACAACTGGAAGGCGTACGCGAAGCTCGCCGAGTCGTTCGAATTCGAGGCACAGGTCGGCAACTCGCTCGTCGTGCGCGAGCCGGTCGGCGTCGTCGCGGCGATCACGCCGTGGAACTATCCGCTCAACCAGATCACGCTGAAAGTCGCGCCGGCGCTCGCGGCCGGCTGCACGGTCGTCCTGAAGCCGTCCGAAGTCGCGCCGCTGAACGCGTTCATGCTCGCCGAAGCGATTCACGAAGCCGGGTTGCCGGCCGGCGTGTTCAACCTCGTGTGTGGCTACGGCCCGGTCGTCGGTGAAGTGCTGGCCACCGATCCGGACGTCGACATGGTGTCGTTCACGGGCTCGACGCGCGCCGGCAAGCGCGTGGCGGAACTGGCGGCCGCGGGCGTCAAGCGCGTTGCACTCGAACTGGGCGGCAAGTCGGCGTCGGTGATCCTCGACGATGCCGATTTCGCGACGGCGGTGAAGGGCACGGTCAACGCGTGCTACCTGAACGCGGGGCAGACCTGCTCCGCGCACACGCGCATGCTGGTGCCGGAAGCGCGCTACGACGAGGCACGTGAGCTCGCGAAGGCGGCGGCCGAAACCTACGTCGCCGGCGATCCGCGGCAGGATGCGACGCGCCTGGGCGCGCTGGCATCGGCCGTGCAGCAGCAGCGCGTGCAGGACTACATCCAGCGCGGGATCGACGAAGGCGCCGAACTCGTGACGGGCGGCACGGGCCTGCCGGAAGGGCTGGATAAAGGCTTCTTCGTGAAACCGACCGTGTTCGGCCGCGTCGATCCGAAATCGACGATCGCGCAGGAAGAAATCTTCGGGCCGGTGCTGTCGATCATCACGTATCGCGATGAAGACGAGGCCGTGCGGATCGCGAACGATTCGCCGTACGGGCTCGGCGGCGCGGTATGGGCCGGCAGCGACGAACGCGCGATGGGCATCGCGCGCCGCATCCGCACCGGGCAGGTCGACATCAACGGCGGCGCATGGAACATGGCCGCGCCGTTCGGCGGCTACAAGCAGTCGGGGCACGGCCGCGAGAACGGCGTGTACGGGCTCGAAGAATATCTCGAGTACAAGTCGATGCAACTGAAGCCCGCGAAGCCGGCCTGAGCGTTTGTCACGGCCTGAACCGGAAACGGCACGCTCGCGTGCCGTTTTTTTATTGACGGGCGTCAAGGTGCGCGTCGGTGGATCGTCGATCATCGCGGTTCCGATGTTCCGACGAGGTTTCAGATGACCGTACGCACTTCCTTTCCGCCGCTGACGATTCGCGGCCGCACCTTGTTGCCCGTCGTGCAGGGCGGCATGGGCGTCGGCATTTCCGCGCACCGGCTGGCGGGCAGCGTCGCGCGCGAAGGCGCGGTCGGCACGATCGCGAGCATCGACCTGCGCCACCATCATGCGGACCTGCTCGCGCGTTGCCGCGCGCAACCCGATCGCGCGACGCTCGAGGCCGCGAACCGCGAGGCGCTCGCACGCGAGATCCGCCTCGCGAAGACCTACAGCGAAGGGCGCGGGATGATCGCGGTCAACGTGATGAAGGCCGTGAGCGCGCATGCGGACTACGTGCGGGTGGCGTGCGACGAGGGGGCGGACGCGATCGTGATGGGCGCGGGCCTGCCGCTCGACCTGCCCGACCTCACGCAGGGACACGGCATCGCGCTGATTCCGATCCTGTCGGACAGCCGCGGGATCGCGCTCGTGCTGAAGAAGTGGATGAAGAAGGGACGCCTGCCCGACGCGATCGTGATCGAGCATCCGGCGCATGCGGGCGGCCATCTCGGCGTCACGCAGATCGACGACATGCACGACCCTCGCTTCGATTTCGCGCGCGTGCTCGACGAGACCGCCCAGGTGATGGCGACGCTCGGCCTCGCGCGCGAAACGATTCCGCTGATCGTTGCGGGCGGGATCAACAGTCACGACGCGGTGCGCGCGGCGTTCGACGCCGGCGCGAACGGCGTCCAGGTCGGGACGCCGTTCGCGGTGACGGAAGAGGGCGATGCGCATCCGCACTTCAAGCGCGTGCTGGCCGACGCGACGCCCGAGGACATCGTCGACTTCGTCAGCGTGACGGGGCTGCCCGCGCGCGCGGTGAAGACGCCGTGGCTCGATCGTTACCTGCGCAACGAGACGCGCATCCGCACCAAGCTCGGCGCGCTGAAGCAGCGCTGCCCGACCGCGCTCGAATGCCTGAGCGTATGCGGCTTGCGCGACGGCATCGAGAAGTTCGGCCATTTCTGCATCGACACGCGGCTCGCGGCCGCGCTGCGCGGCGACGTCGCGAACGGGCTGTTCTTCCGTGGCCGCGAAGCATTGCCGTTCGGCCGTGCGATCCGCAGCGTGCGCGATCTGCTCGACCTGTTGCTGACGGGCAGTGCGACCGAGCCTGCGGCAAACCGCCCCACGTTTACGCTGGCTTGACGAATATCAAGATGAAGAAAAGACCCTACAGGGAGAATGGAAACCATTCTTTGGGGGTCCGTACCATGCATAAAACGATTCGAACTTGTGTCACCGCTGCGGCCGTTGCGGCCGCTTTCGCCGCGCTGCCTTCGCTGTCGCACGCAGCCTCGCCGGGCGACGGCATCAACCAGGGCGACGTCCTGGTCCGGCTGCGCGCGATCAGCATCCAGCCGAACGAACGCGCGAGCGATACGCTGGGCGCGCTCAACGTCGGGGTGAACAACGCGATCGTGCCCGAGCTCGACTTCACGTACATGATCCGGGACTACCTCGGCGTCGAGCTGATCCTGGGTACGTCGCGGCACCAGCTGACGTCGAGCATCGGCAATCTCGGCGGCGTGGGCGTGCTGCCGCCGACACTGCTGCTGCAGTACCACTTCAACCATGCCGGCAAGGTGCGTCCGTACGTCGGCGCGGGCGTGAACTACACGTACTTCTACAACAACGGGCTCAACGTCGGCGGCGAGGGCGTGTCGATCAACAAGAGCAGCTTCGGCCCCGCGCTGCAGTTCGGCGTGGACGTGCAGTTGACGAAGAAGGTCTTCATGAACGTCGACGTGAAGAAGATCTGGATGAGCACCGATGCGACGCTGGGCGACAAGGGCATCGGCACGCTGCACATCGATCCGCTGATCGTCGGCGTGGGCGTCGGGATGAAGTTCTAGACGCGGCGGGAAAAAAACAGAGTTGGGGTTGGCGGCATGGCGGTCGGCATGCCGCTCTTTTTTTGCGCGGCGGATTTACAGCTTGTCGTACTGGAAGCGCATCGCGGTGCCTTCGCGCGAGATGCGCTCCCACACCGCGCGCTTTTCGTCGTCGCTCAGGAACACCCAGTTCGACACTTCGGCAGCCGTACGGCCGCAGCCCTTGCAGACTTCGTCGAAGAGGGTCGAGCACACGCCGATGCAGGGGCTGTCGGGCAGGTCGTGGAGATTGGAGGCCATCGGGAGGTTCACGCGGTTGAATCGTCAGCCGCCATTTTAATGCATCGCGGCCGGACGGTCGGACGGGTGCCGCCGGCATGCCGTACCGGTGCAGCGGCGTGACAGTACGGCGGGCTCGGGCACGGCCGCCGGGCGGTTCGCGTCCGGCCGACGGACGCGGGTGCGCCGCCGCCCGTTTTTCCCGGTGGACAGCCGCCGATTACCCGATAGAATTCCTTGGGAACGCCCCGCCGCACGGGCGGCCAGCCTGGCCGGCGGCGGTAATCTGTTCCGTTTGCGCGACACCGGCATGATTTTTTTGTGACGGGGCGCGAATGATGGTAGTTTTCGGGGTTTTCGAGGGGCGGCGCGCCAGAATGCGCCGTCATGACGAGGCAGACGGCAGCCGGACACACGGTCCGGCCGGAGGGAGAGCGGGATGAAAGCAAAGGTAGTGGGCCGGTTCGCAGCGCTCGCGCTGTGCGTGGGTGCATCGGCGGCAGCGGCGAAGGATACGCAGCTCAATGTCTATAACTGGTCGGACTACATTGCGAAGGACACGATCCCGAACTTCGAGAAGCAGACGGGCGTCAAGGTCCGCTACGACAACTACGACAGCGACGACACGCTGCAGGCGAAGCTGCTGACGGGCAGCTCGGGCTACGACATCGTCGTGCCGACCAGCAACTACGCGGGCAAGCAGATCGCCGCCGGCATCTTCGCGCCGCTCGACAAGTCGAAGCTGCCGAACCTCAAGTACCTCGATCCGCAACTGATGGCGCTCGTCGCCGGCGCCGATCCGGGCAACAAATACTCGGTGCCGTGGGCGTACGGCACGACCGGTCTCGCGTACAACCTGACGAAGGCGCAGCAGGCGCTCGGCAAGGTGCCGCTCGACAACTGGGACATCCTGTTCAAGCCGGAAAACATCTCGAAGCTGAAGACCTGCGGCGTGTCGGTGCTCGACGCACCCGACCAGATGTTCGCGGCGACGCTGCACTACATCGGCAAGGATCCGATGAGCACGAACCCGGCCGACTACAAGGCCGCGATGGACGTGCTGAAGAAGATCCGCCCGTACATCACGCAATTCAACTCGTCGGGCTACATCAACGACCTGGTCGGCGGCGACATCTGCTTCGCGTTCGGTTGGTCGGGCGACGTCGTGATCGCAAAGCATCGCGCGATCGAGGCGAAGAAGTCGTACAAGGTCGAGTACTACATTCCGAAGGGCGGCGCGCCGGTGTGGTTCGACGTGATGGCGATCCCGAAGGACGCGAAGAACAAGGATGCCGCGCTGCAGTGGATCAACTACATCGAGGATCCGAAGGTGCACGCGGCGATCACGAACGCGGTGTACTACCCGAGCGCCAACGCAGAGGCCCGCAAGTACGTGCGGCCCGACGTCGCGAACGACCCGGCCGTCTATCCGCCGGCCGATGTCGTGAAGACGCTGTTCCTGCTCAAGCCGCTGCCGCCTGAAATCCAGCGTCTGCAGACGCGTCTGTGGACCGAGCTGAAGTCGGGCCGCTGACGCGAGCCGATGTTCCCGGCAGTCATGAAGCCCCTGGTACCCCCGGGGGCTTTGTTCGTTCAACGCAGGAGAGAAGCAGCACATCATGAATAGCCAGTCGGGTGCGCCGGTCGCGGGCGCGCCGTCCTCCGTTTCCTCCTCCGGCGCCGATGCGCGCGCCGAGAACTTTGTCCAGATCGTCGACGTCGTCAAGAAATTCGGCGACACCGAAGCCGTGCGCAGCGTCAACCTGACCGTGCGCCAGGGCGAGCTGTTCGCGCTGCTCGGCAGCTCGGGCTGCGGCAAGTCGACGTTGCTGCGGATGCTCGCGGGCCTCGAGACGGTCACGTCGGGCAAGATCCTGATCGACGGCGAGGACCTCGCGCAGATGCCGCCGTACAAGCGGCCCGTGAACATGATGTTCCAGTCGTATGCGCTGTTCCCGCACATGTCGGTCGAGTCGAACGTCGCGTTCGGTCTCAGGCAGGAAGGCACGCCGAAGGCCGAGCTGAAGGAGCGCGTCGCATCGGCGCTGGAACTCGTGCAGATGAGCAAGTACGCGAAGCGCAAGCCGCATCAGCTGTCCGGCGGCCAGCAGCAGCGCGTCGCGCTTGCGCGCTCGCTGGTCAAGCGGCCAAAGCTGCTGCTGCTCGACGAGCCGATGTCCGCGCTCGACAAGCAGATCCGCCAGCGCACGCAGATCGAGCTCGTCAACATCCTGAACAAGGTCGGCGTCACCTGCATCATGGTCACGCACGACCAGGAAGAAGCGATGACGATGGCCAATCGCCTCGCGGTGATGAGCGAAGGGCAGATCGTGCAGATCGGCTCGCCGAACGAAGTGTACGAATATCCGAACAGCCGCTTCTCGGCCGAGTTCATCGGCTCGACGAACCTGTTCGACGGCGTGACCGTCGAGGACGAGCCCGACCACGTGTACATCGAGTCGCCGGAGCTGCCGAGCCGGCTGTACGTGAGCCACGGGATCTCGGGCCCGCTCGGGATGCCGGTCACCGTGTCGGTGCGCCCCGAACGGATCGCGCTCACGCGCAAGCCGCCCGAAGGCGCGTTCAACTGGGCGCGCGGCCGGATCAGCAACGTCGCCTACATGGGCGGCTACTCGCTGTATCACGTGAAGCTCGACGGCGGCAAGACGGTGATCGCGAACGTGTCGAGCCTCGCGATTTCGGAGCTCGAGACGCCGGCGCTCGGCGACGAGATCTACGTGCGCTGGAGCGCGACGGCCGGCGTGGTGCTGACGTCATGACCGCGTTCAAGTCCCTGCTCGAGTGGCCGGTGCGGCGCTTCAACCTGACGGGCGCCACGGCGGTTGTCGCCGGGCCGTTCACGTGGCTCGTGCTGTTCTTCCTCGTGCCGTTCGTGCTGGTCGTCAAGATCAGTTTCGCGGAGCTGCAGCTCGGCATCCCGCCGTACACGGAGCTCGCGTCGTACGCAGACGGCGTCGTGCACGTCGCGCTGAACCTGTCGCACTACGCGTTCCTGTTCACGGACAGCCTGTATTTCGCGACCTACGTGAATTCGGTGTGGGTGGCCGCGATCACGACGCTGCTGTGCCTGCTGATCGGCTATCCGATGGCGTACTACATCGCGCGCTCGAACCCGGCGACCCGCAACCTGCTGATGATGGGCGTGATGCTGCCGTTCTGGACGTCGTTCCTGATCCGCGTGTATGCGTGGATCGGCATCCTGAAGAACAACGGGCTGCTGAACAACTTCCTGATGTGGATCGGCCTCATGCATACGCCGATCGAGCTGTATCGCACCAATTACGCGGTGTACATCGGGATGGTGTACTCGTACCTGCCGTTCCTCGTGATGCCGCTCTACGCGCACCTCGTGAAGATGGACCTGCGCCTGCTCGAAGCTGCGTACGACCTCGGCGCCAAGCCGTGGAAGGCGTTCGTGCAGATCACGCTGCCGCTGTCGAAGAACGGGATCATCGCGGGCTGCCTGCTCGTGTTCATCCCGGCGGTCGGCGAGTACGTGATTCCCGAACTGCTGGGCGGCGCGAACACGCTGATGATCGGCCGCGTGATGTGGAATGAGTTCTTCAACAACGCAGACTGGCCGATGGCGTCGGCGGTGACCTGCGCGATGGTGTTGCTGCTGCTCGTGCCGATGGCGATGTTCCAGCACTTCCAGGCGAAGGAGCAGGGGGGCCGCCGATGAAGCCGAACCGTTACCTGCAGTTCGCGGCGCTGTTTGCCGGCTTCGCGTTCCTGTACATCCCGATCATCAGCCTGATCGTCTATTCGTTCAACGAGTCGAAGCTCGTCACCGTGTGGTCGGGCTTCTCGTTCCGCTGGTACGCGGCGCTCGTCGAGGACGACGAACTGCTGACGGCCGCGTGGCTGTCGCTGAAGATCGGCGTGCTGACCGCGTTCGCGTCGGTGTTCATCGGCACGTGGGCCGGCTTCGTGCTCGCACGGATGGGGCGCTTTCGCGGCTTCGCGCTGTTCAGCGGGATGATCAATGCGCCGCTCGTGATTCCCGAGGTGATCCAGGGGATCTCGCTGCTGCTGCTGTTCATCGAGCTGGCGAAGTGGATCGGCTGGCCGGCCGAGCGCGGCGTGTTCACGATCTGGCTCGGCCACGTGATGCTGTGCATCTCGTACGTCGCGATCATCGTGCAGTCGCGCGTGCGCGAACTGAATCCGTCGCTGGAAGAAGCCGCGCTCGATCTCGGTGCGACACCGCTGAAGGTGTTCTTCACGATCACGCTGCCGCTGATCTCGCAGGCGCTGATCGCGGGCTGGCTGCTGTCGTTCACGCTGTCGATCGACGACCTCGTGCTGTCGGCGTTCCTGTCGGGCCCCGGCTCGACGACGCTGCCGCTCGTGGTGTTCTCGCGTGTGCGGCTGGGCTTGAACCCGGAGATGAACGCGCTCGCGACGCTGTTCATCGTCGCGGTGACGGCCGGCGTCGTGATCGCGAACTTCGTGATGCTGCGCCAGGAGCGCAAGCGGATGGCGGGGTTCGCGGCCTGACGTCCGGGTTGGGATTGCTGCCGTAAAAAACGCCCGGTGCCGACGACGAGTCGGGCCGGGCGTTTTGTTTGGGTGGCGCGGCGTGTGGATCGGTGCCGGTCTATACGCGATTGCGACAGATGAACGGCATCGAAGACGGGACGCGGGTTCGATTCCCGCGCCCGGTCGCGCGCCGGCTTACCCGCCGAACGCCGCCTTCGCCAGCAGCCCGAGCGCGACGCACACGAGCACGGTCGCGAACCCGGCCTGCACGTGCCGCGCGGCGAGGTGGCGCGACGCGCCGCGGCCGGCGGCCATGCCGAGCGCGGTCGCGACGGTGAACCACAGCGTCACGTCGAGCGGCGCGCGTGTGCCGGACACAAGCGTGGCGAACACGCCGCCGGTGCCGACGAGCGCGATCACCATCAGCGACGTCGCAACGACGCCGTGCATCGATACGTTCGTGAACTTGCGCAGCATCGGCACGATCACGAAGCCGCCGCCGACGCCGAGCAAGCCCGTCATCAGGCCCGTCATCGCGCCGGTCGACGCCAGCGCGACGCCAACCGGCCAGGACCACACGAGCCGGCCCGTATCGGGATTCACGCGGCCGACGCATAGCGGCGACGCTTCCGCGTCGACCGGCGCGTGCCGCAGCGCCTGCCGCAACAGGCGGCCGGCGACGACCAGCATCGTCAGCGCGAACAGCGCGAGCAGCAGGCGTTGCGGCAGCACGTGCGCAAGCCGGACGCCGAGCGTGGTCAGCGGCACGCCGGCCACGGCCATCAGCAGTGCCGCGCGATAGCGCACGAGCCCGCGGCGGAAACCTTCGAGCGCGCCGAGCGCGGCGCTGCCCGCCACCGCGACGAGCGCGACGGGCGTGGCCTGCTGCATCGGCCAGCTCATGCCGACGACGAGCGCCGGCACCGCAAGGATGCCGCCGCCGGCGCCGGTCAGGCCGAGCACGGCACCGACGAAACCGCCCAGGACGAGGGAAATCAGCATGACGTCATCGTGCTCCGGTCAACGTACGATCGCGGGCTTCGCGAGCCATTCGCGGCCCTTGAGCATCGCCTTCCAGTAGAGCGGCGGCAGCACGCGTTCCTTGAGCAGCCAGGCGAGCCGCGACGGGCGCTTGCCGTCGATCAGCCACGCGGGGAAGGTCGGCGCGACCTTGCCGCCGTACAGGAACTCGGCGAGCACGATCTTGCCGCGCTCGACGGTGAGCGGACACGAACCGTAGCCGTCGTACGCGGCATCGCCGTGCGCGCGGCCGAGCGACGCGAGCAGGTTGTGTGCGACGACGGGTGCCTGCTTGCGGGCGGCCGCGGCCGTTTTCGCGTTGGTCGTGTTGGTGGCGTCGCCGAGCGCGTAGACGTCCGGATACTGCTTGTGCCGCAGCGTCGCCGGATCGACGTCGATCCAGCCGGCCGCGTCGGCGAGCGGGCTCGATCGCACGAAGTCGGGCGCCTTCTGCGGCGGCACGACGTGGATCATGTCGAACGCACGCACGACGGTTTCCTTGCCGCCGTCCGGCAGCGCGCGCGCGAACGTCGCGCGGCGCGCGGGCCCGTCGATCGACACGAGGTTGTGGCCGAACGACAGCGCGATGTCGTAGCTTTTCACGTACTCCATCAGCGCGGGCACGTAGTCGGCGACGCCGAACAATGCGGCGCCCGCGTTCAGGAACTCGACGTTCGCGGCTTCGAGCCGGCCCGCGCGCCGCCAGTGGTCGCACGACAGGTACATCGCCTTCTGCGGCGCGCCCGCGCACTTGATCGGCATCGGCGGCTGCGTGAAGAGCGCGTTGCCACCGCGGAACGTGCGGACCAGCTCCCACGTGTACGGCGCGAGATCGTAGCGGTAGTTCGACGTGACGCCGTTGCGGCCAAGCGTGTCGGCGAGGCCTTCGATCCCGTGCCAGTCGAGCTTGAGCCCCGGGCACACGACGAGCTTGCGATAGCCGATGCGGCGGCAGCCGTCGAGCACGACCGTGTGCGCGTCGGGCTCGAAGCCCGCGACGGCGGCCTGGATCCGGTGCACGCCGCGCGGCAGCACGTCGGTCATCCGGCGCGCGGTGGTCTCGGGCCGGAACACGCCCGCGCCGACCATCGTCCAGCCGGGCTGGTAGTAGTGGACGTCGGCCGGATCGATCACCGCGATGTCGAGCGACGCGTCGCGCGCGAGCAGGCTCGACGCGACCGCGATACCGGCCGCGCCCGCGCCGACGATCACGATGTCGTGCCGCGCGTCGATGGCCGGCGCCGCCTGCCTGCCGCCTTGCGCGACCCGCGATGCGATCGCGTGCAGATCGTAGCCGGCCGCAGCGGCCGTCGCGACGATGTCGTTCAGCGGACGCAGGCCGGCTTGCGACAGCGCCCACAGCGTGGCCGAACGCGTGCCGCTGCGGCAGTACGCGAGCACCGGCCCTTCGAGCGACGCGACGAGCGCGCCGAACTGCGCGGCCTGATCATCGGTCACCTTGCCGGTATCGACCGGCAGGTAATGCACGTCGATGCCGAGCGGCGCGGCGGCCGCGCGGATCTCGGTGACGGTCGGCTGGTCGGGGCCTTCGCCGTCGGGGCGGTTGCAGATGATCGCGCGGATGCCGGCCGCGTGAAGCGCGGGCAGGTCGGCCGCCGCGATCTGCGGCGAGACCGACAGCGTGTCGGTCAGCTTGTGGAGGGTCATGTCGGGGGTCTCCGGAGGGGGCGGGGCGTGTCGCTCAGATCGCGTCGAGCGGGATCTTCAGGTAGCGCACGCCGTTGTCTTCGGGCTCGGGCAGGTGGCCGGCGCGCATGTTGACCTGCACGGACGGCAGCATCAGCACGGGCATCGCGAGCGTGGCGTCGCGCGCGGTGCGCATCGCGACGAAATCGTCCTCGGTCACGCCGTCCTTCACGTGCACGTTCGCGCGGCGCTGCTCGGCCACGGTCGTCTCGAACTGCACGTCGCGCCCGCCCGGCTGGTAGTCGTGGCACAGGTACAGGCGCGTGTCGGGCGGCAGCGCGAGCACGCGCGCGATCGAGCGGTACAGCGTGCGCGCGTCGCCGCCGGGGAAATCGCAGCGCGCCGTGCCGTAATCGGGCATGAACAGCGTGTCGCCGACGAATGCCGCGCGCTGCGTCGCGTCGTCGACGCAGTAGGTCATGCAGGCGGGCGTGTGGCCCGGCGTATGCAGCGCGCGGATCGTCAGCGCGCCGAGCGCGAGCGTGTCGCCGTCGTCGAGCAGCCGGTCGAACTGGCGGCCGTCCTGCGCGAAGCCGGGGCCGGCGTTGAACAGCATGCCGAACACGTGCTGCACGCGGCGCACGTGCGAGCCGATCGCGATCCGGCCGCCGACGTGTTCCTTCAGGTACGGCGCGGCCGACAGGTGGTCGGCATGCACATGGGTTTCCAGCAGCCAGTGCACGTCCGCGCCGAGTTCGGCGACGCGGGCGATCAGCCGGTCGGCGCTCGCGGTGTGCGTGCGGCCGGATTTCGGGTCATAGTCGAGCACGCTGTCGATCAACGCGCACGCGCGGCTCGCGGTATCGAGCAGCAGATAGCTGACGGTATGGGTCGCCGGGTCGAAAAAGCCTTCGACCGACAGCGTGGTGGCATCGCTCACGGGGTGTCCTCGATCGGGTTCTGCATTTGCAATCGGGGGGGGGTAAATCAAGAAGCGTGCCAGCCTGCGCCGACGCACCGGTCGATCCGCCAGGGACTTGATTCGGCTCGGGTTTTCGGTGCAACGGCAGCGATGCGCGCGTGTCGGTGGCGCACAGCTGCCGCTGCCGACTGCCATGTTTGGCAGTGTCGTGGCAGAATTGGCAGTCTGCCTGGCAGTTCGTCGGGCACGCCTTCATCGAGCGTCCGCATGAATCCGCACGACACCATCCCGATCGTCCCCGCGCCGCGCCACGGCGCCATGCCCGACGTGCGCGCGCTCGTCGCGTATCTCGAGCAGGATCCGCAGCCGATGATCGTCGTCGATCCCGACTACCGCATCCTCGCGGCGAACGATGCGTACCGGCGCCAGTTCGGCGTCGCGGGCGTCGAGCACGTGGGCCGGCACTGCTTCCAGGTCTCGCATCACTACGACGTGCCGTGCGACCAGGCGGGCGAGCATTGCCCGATGAAGCAGGCGCTCGAATCGCGCGGGCTGAACCGCGTGCTGCACATCCACCACACGCCGCGCGGCCCCGAGCATGTCGACGTCGAATTGCGGCCGATC
Source organism: Burkholderia sp. HI4860 (assembly GCF_002223045.2). Taxonomy (NCBI): domain Bacteria; kingdom Pseudomonadati; phylum Pseudomonadota; class Betaproteobacteria; order Burkholderiales; family Burkholderiaceae; genus Burkholderia; species Burkholderia sp. HI4860. The sequence goes on from NZ_NKFO02000003.1 coordinate 3,602,860, forward strand.
TTCGATGCCGACGGCAACGTGATCGCCTATGTCGAGCGGCTGACGACGGTGCGCAGTGCATCCGCACAGCCGAGCGCGGAAGGGCTCGTCGGCGGCGCCGACGCGTTCAACGCGGCGCTCGGCGCATTGCAGCGCGTCGCGCCCTCGATGCTGCCGGTGCTGCTGCTCGGCGAATCGGGCACCGGCAAGGAGCTGTTCGCCCGCGCGCTGCACGAGGCGAGCGACCGCGCGATGGGGCCGTTCGTCGTCGTCGATTGTTCGGGGATCGCCGAGACGCTGTTCGAGAGCGAACTGTTCGGTTACGAGAAGGGCGCGTTCACCGGCGCGAACCAGCGCAAGCCGGGCCTCGTCGAGACCGCGCAGGGCGGCACGCTGTTTCTCGACGAGATCGGCGACGTGCCGCTGCCGATGCAGGTGAAGCTGCTGCGCCTGATCGAGTCGGGCACGTTCCGGCGCGTGGGCGGCGTCGAGGCGCTGCGCGCGGATTTCCGGCTGGTCGCGGCCACGCACAAGCCGCTGCGCGAGATGATCGACGACGGCCGGTTCCGGCAGGATCTCTATTACCGGATCAACGCGTTTCCGATTCCGTTGCCGGCGCTGCGCGAGCGGCGCGGGGACGTCGCGCTGCTGGCCGAGTCGATCCTGCGGCGGATCGCGAACACGCGCGCCAGCGCGGGCGACGCGGGGGCCCGGCCATTCGTGCTGACCGAGCGCGCGCTCGCGTGTCTCGATGCGTATGCGTGGCCGGGCAACATCCGCGAGCTGCGCAACGTGCTCGAACGCGCGTGCCTGTTCGCGGACGACGGGACGATCCGCATCGAGCATCTGCCGGCCGAGCTGGTTGCCGCATCGGCGGCGCCGCAGGACCGGGTTGCCGATGCGCGCGGCGTGTCGGATGCAGAGCTCGTGCGCATCGCGCGCACGTTCGACGGCACGCGCAAGGCGCTCGCCGAGCAGGTCGGGATGAGCGAGCGGACGTTGTACCGGCGGATGAAGGCGCTCGGGCTCGGGATGCGCGAGCGCTGAACGGGCGCATGCGACGGGTGGCTGGCAGTGGCAGGCGGCTTTGTCGATAATGGCGCGTTCGATCCCGATCCCACCTCCCACGTCGCCGATGAAGAGACGCTTCCTTTCGCCTTGCCTGTTTCTCGCAGCCACTGCGCTGTGCAACCTGGCGCAGGCCGCCGCCGAGTACACGTGGACCGACGTGGCCGGCGCGCATGCGGTGACGCTTGCGAGAACCGAGTCCGGCGACGACGTCGAGCTCAAGGTCGCCGCGACGCTCGACGGCCGGCCCGACTGGACCGTGCGCGACTACGTGAAGGCATGCCCGGTCGACGTGATTCTCGACGTCGTACCTGCGTCGATCGAAATGCGCGACCTGCTCGGCAACGGCCGCAAGCAGTTCCTGTTCGCGTACAAGATCGGCTGTCGCGGCGACGTCAGCGCCGACCAGGTCAAATACTTCCTGATCGACCAGGGCACGAAGTACGTGCTGCGCGGCGAGGAGACGGTGACGGTCAACGGCAAGTTCATGGACGGCGGCGCGGCGCCCGTGCCGAGTGCGGACCTGAAAGGCCAACCCGCGTTTCTGCGCTACATGACGAAGCATTGGCACGGGATCAGTGTGCGCGATTATCGGTAGGCATGCGCAGGGCGATTGCGACGGGGCGTGCGACACGTGTCTGCTGAGGCGGGCAGAGAACACGCTGTACGATAATAAATCATGGCGAAGCAACAATTAATTATCGTTTTACGATAATTATCGGTGTACACTCGACGCACGTTCATTCCCCGTCGAGGACTTCGCATGCATTCCGATCGCATTGCCCGTATCAGCCAGTGCATGGCTGCCGTCACGCTGTCGTTGATCGTCGGCTTGTTGGTGCTTAACGCAGCGTTCTGGGCCTTTCCGTCGTTGATCCTGAGTCGAACTGGGCCCGGGTTTGCATTCGGCTTGTCCGACTCGGTGATCTCCAACCTGAACATCGACGTCGCTGCGTTCCCGTGGTGGCAGAAGGTTGGCGGCTTTCTGTTGTCGGGCGTACCGCTCGTCGCGCTTGCGAACGGCCTGCGTCACCTGCGTCTGCTGTTCCGCACGTATGCGCAGCGCGACTACTTCTCCGCGCAAGCGGCCGGCCATCTCGGCAAGACCGGCCGCGCGATCGGCCTGTGGGTATTGCTGAGCGTACTGTGCGAACCGCTTCTCAGTATGTGGGCGACGATGCTCGAACCGGTCGGCCAGCGGATGGTCAGCATCGGCTTCGGTCTGCCGTACGTCGTCGCGCTGTTCACCGCGGCCTGCATTGCCGTGATCGCACACATCCTCCGGCAGGCAAGTACGCTCGACGCCGAGCATCGGCAGTTCGTCTGAGGCGCGCCATGTCGATCGTGGTCAGGCTCGATGTGATGCTCGCGACGCGCAAGGTTCGCTCGAAGGATCTCGCGGCGGCCGTCGGCATCACCGAACAGAATCTGTCGCTGCTCAAGCAAGGGAAGGTCAAGGGCATCCGCTTCGCAACGCTCGAGGCGATCTGCCGCTATCTCGACTGCCAACCAGGCGACCTGCTCGCGTTCAGCGATGACGGTGTCGGCGAGGTGGACTGACGTACCGCTACTGTCACGTGCCGAGGTGACGACGTGGCGGGGCGCCACCGGTCCCGCGCCGCGCACGGGTTGCAGAGGTGAAACGGGCAGCACGCGGAAAACCCGCCTGCCGCCCGCAACCTCATGCGCTCAACCTGCTCAACGCGCCGGCGCCAGCTGCGCCATCGCCTCCCGCACGAAGCCGATCAACGTATCGTCGATCCACGAATCCTTCGTCAGCGACGGCTCGTTCGTCATCGCCTGGCGGAATTTCGCATGCGTGGCCGGATCGTTGCCGGCATAGCTGCAGAACAGCGTGAGCCAGCGCTGCGCGAGCGCGCGGCCTTCCGGTGAATCCGGTTTGGCACCCGCCTCGATCGCGTCGCGCACGTCGCCCATCAGTTGCGGCCATGCCATCGCGCTTTCACCGTAGTGCGCCCGCATGAAACGGATCTCGTCCGGCGTGAGGTACTTCTCGAAGATCCGCATCTTGTTCTCCGACGACGCGCGCAGCACGTAGTCGCGCAGCGCGGTCGAAATCCCGATCTTCGACTGCATCGCCGGTTCGTGTTCGTGCATCAGGTTCAGCTTCGCCAGCAGCCGCGGATCGTTGTTCGTGTCGCGCACGAGCAGCGCCATCCAGCGGCTGGCGAGCGCACGGGTGCGTTCGTCCTCGGCGGGCACGCCCGCGTCGTGCAGCGCGCGAACTTCATCGACGAGCGCGATCCATTCGGCGTCGCCCGTCTGGCTCTTCTGGTACATCGGCAGGCGCGCGAGTTCTTCCTCGGAAAAGTATTTGTCGTACACGGTCATCAACTCCAGTGTGGTGAGCCAATCGGCCAGCTCCGGCTCCGTGCCCGCGGCGAGCTGCGCATGCAGGTTCACGAGCCGCTCGCGCAGCTGCGCGGTCTGCGCGAGCTGACGGTCGAGCAGCGCGATCTGCTTCGCGACGATCTCGACGAGCGGCGTGTCGGGCTGGTTCAGGTGGTCGCCGATTTCGGCGAGCGACAGGCCGAAGCGACGCAGCGCCTGGATCTGGTGGAGCCGGGCGATGTCGTGGCGGTCGTACAGCCGGTAGCCGTTGTCGGCGCGCGCCGAAGGCGTCAGCAGACCGATCGCGTGATAGTGATGAAGCGTGCGGACGGTCAGCCCGCTGCGTTTCGCCAGTTCTCCCACTTTCAGTCGCATTCGTTCCTCCATTCGGGGCGCACACTGGAGTCTCGAACGTTACGCTACGTGAGGGTCAAGCGGAAGATCGGAAATCGGGTGCGCGGCGGAATTCCGCGCACCCGATCGCAGGGCCGGCTTATTGCGGCGAAGGCGGGGTGTCGGCGCCGGCGGCGCGCGCTTGCTGGCCGGTGGCGGAAGCGTCGGCCACCTTCCCGGACTGGCCGGCCTTGTCGACCGGCGGCGTACCCATCGCCTGGTAAAGCCGCGCGGTATCCGCGAACCGTGCGCCGGTCGCCCGGATCTCGTCGAGCCGTGCATTGCGATACTGCAGCTCGCTGGCGCGTGCGGCCGACGGCGGCAGCGCGCCGAGCCGCACGCGGGCCGCCGCGTCGTCGTACGCACCGCGCGCGGACAGCGCGGCGCGGGACGACGCATCGAGCGCTTCCGCGTCGTGCTCGAGCGCGGCGAGCGAATCGGCGACGTTCTGGAACGCGCCGAGCACGGCCTGCTTGTACTGGTCGACGGCGGCCTCGTAGGTCGCCTTCGCCGCGCGGCGCTGCGCGAGCAGCGCGCCGCCATGAAAGATCGGCTGGCTCAGCGACGCGCCGACGTTCCAGATCGCGCCGGCGCCCGACAGCATCGTCGGCCAGCTGAAGCCGCCTTTACCCATTGCGGCCGACAGCGACAGCTGCGGGAACATCTGCGCGGTCGCGAGGCCCACTTCGGCCGCGGCCGCCTTCAGCCCCGCATCGGCCGCCTGGATATCCGGGCGGCTTTGCAGCAGGTCCGACGGCACGACGACGGGCACCTGTTCGGGCAGATGCAGGTCGGCGAGCGTGAGATCGGCCGGCGGCTGGTCAGGCGTGCGGCCGACCAGCACCGCGAGCGCGTGGCGGGCCGAGTCGCGCTGCTGGCGCAGCGCGGGCAGGCTCGCCGCGAACGTGTCGGCGCTTTGCCGCGCGTTCAGCGCGTCGCTGCGCGAGGCGGAACCAAGCGCGTAGCGGCGTTCGGCATCGTGCGCCTGGTCGTTGGCGAGCGCGACGAGCCGCTCGGTCGTATTGATCTGCGCATTCAGCACCGACACCGTGATCGACGCGGTGACGATGTTCGCGGCCAGCGCGCGCCGTGCTGAGTCGAGCTGGAACGCGCTGACGTCGACGCGGCGCGCCAGCGCGCGGTTCGCGAAACGCGACGCGCCGAACAGGTCGATCGTGTAGCTCGCCTGCAGTTGCCCGACGAACGAGTCGTACAGCAGCGTCGAGTCGCCGAGAGCCGGAATCGGCACGCCGAGCGCGCGCTGGCGCGACGCCTGGCCGCCCGCATCGATCGACGGCAGCATCGAGCTGCCGATCTGCCCGCGCAACTGTTCGCGCGCGGCATCGAGCGAGTGGGATGCCGCGCTCAACGTCGGGCTGTTGCGCAGCCCTTCGTCGACGAGCGCGTTCAGCGCGTCGGAGCGGTACTGCTTCCACCAGTCGGGCACCGGCTTCGCGCCGACCTCGAACTGCTGCGTGACGCCTTGCGCGGACACGGTCTGCTGCACTTGCGGCGTGGCGCCGTAGTGCGCGGGCGACGGCATCGCGGGCGGCTCGCCGCTCGGCGCGAACCACGCGCAGCCCGCGAGCGGGCCGGCGAGGCTCGCCACCGCGAGTGCCCGCACGGCTTGGGTTTTCAGGTTCATCGATCGATCCATGGTCAGGCTCCCGACGGCGCGACAGGCGTGCCGCCAGGCGGCGGGCCGTCCTGCGGGTCGCGTTCGTCGTGCTTCACGCGGAACCACGTCGCGTACAGCGCGGGCAGGTAGAACAGCGTCAGCACGGTTGCACTCGTGATGCCGCCCATCAGCGCGGTCGCCATCGGCCCGAAGAAGTTCGAGCGCAGCAGCGGGATCAGCGCGAGCACGGCGGCCGCGGCCGTCAGCGTGATCGGGCGGAAGCGCCGCACGGTCGCGCCGATGATCGCGTCGATACGGCGGTGGCCGGCTGCGATGTCCTGCTCGATCTGGTCGACGAGGATCACCGAGTTGCGCATGATGATCCCGAACATCGCGATCACGCCGAGCATCGCGACGAAGCCGAACGGCTGGCCGAACAGCAGCAGCGTCGCGACCACGCCGATCAGCCCGAGCGGCGCGGTCAGCACGACCATCAGCACGCGCGAGAAGCTCTGCAGCTGGATCATCAGCAGCGTGAACACGGCGATCGCCATCAGCGGCATCTGCGCATTGATCGACTTCTGCGCCTTCGCGCTTTCCTCGACTGAGCCGCCGATGTTGATCTGATAGCCGACCGGCAGTTGCGCGCGCAACGTGTTCAACTTCGCGTCGACCGCGTGGGTGACGTCGATGCCCTGCGCGCCGGCGCGCACGTCCGACTGCACGGTGATGGTCGGCTGGCGGTCGCGCTCCCACACGACGCCGTATTCGAGCGTCGGCTTGAAGCGGCCGAGCGAGCCGAGCGGCACGGGGCCGTTCGGGGTCGGCAGCGCGAGGCCGGCGAGCTTGCCCGGATCGACGCGATCCGCCCGCGGCGCGCGCAGGTCGACCGCGATCAGCTTGTCGCGCTCGCGGTACTGCGTGACGGTCGTGCCGGACAGCGTCATCGCGAGGAAGCTCGACACGTCCTGCGACGTGACGTTCAGCTCGCGCGCCTTCTTCTGGTCGATCTCGAAGCGCACCGAGCGCTCGGCCGGCTCGTCCCAGTCGAACTGCACGTTGACCGTGCGTGCGTCGCCGCGCATCGTCGCCGCGACCTTCTCGGCGATCGAGCGCACCGTCGCGATGCTGTCGCCGCTCACGCGGAACTGCACCGGATAGCCGACCGGCGGGCCGTTCTCGAGCCGCGACAGCCGCGAACGCACGGCCGGGAACTGCTCGCGCAACGTGGTTTCGAGCCAGGTCGCGAGCTTCTCGCGGTCCTTCACCGATTTCGCGGTGATCACGAACTGCGCGAAGTTCGGCAGCTGAAGCTGCTGGTCGAGCGGCAGGTAGAAGCGCGGCGCGCCGCTGCCGACGAAGTTCACCGAATGATCGATCTCGGGGCGCTTGTCGATCGCTTTCTCGAGCTGTTCGGTCTCGCGCAGCGTCGCCGCGAACGACGCGCCTTCGGGCAGCCGCAGGTCGACCAGCAACTCGGGGCGGTCGGAGCTCGGGAAGAACTGCTGCGGCACGAGCGTGAAGCCCATCAGCGCGACGACGAAGAGCGCGCCGGTGATCAGCAGCACGACGAAGCGCCGTTCGATGCACCAGTCGATCCAGCCGCGCAGCCGCCGGTAGAACCGCGTGTCGTAGATGTCGTGCTCGTGGTCGTCGGGCAGGTGCGCTTCATGCGCCTGCCGCTTGCGCTCGGGCAGCAGGTGGAAGCCGAGCAGCGGGATCAGCACGACCGCCGCGAACCACGATGCGATCAGGGCGATCGCCGACACCTCGAAGATCGAGCGCGTGTATTCGCCGGTGCTCGATTTCGCGAGCGCGATCGGCAGGAAGCCCGACACGGTGACGAGCGTGCCCGTCAGCATCGGGAACGCGGTGCTCGTATAGGCGAATGCGGCGGCGCGGGCACGGCTGTAGCCCTGTTCGAGCTTCACGGCCATCATCTCGACCGCGATGATCGCGTCGTCGACGAGCAGCCCGAGCGCGAGCACGAGCGTGCCGAGCGACACCTTGTGCAGCCCGATGTCGAACAGGTACATGAAGAGGGCGGTGACCGCGAGCACGACCGGAATCGAGATCACGACCACCATCCCGGTGCGCAGGCCGAGCGACACGAGGCTCACGACCAGCACGATGGCGACGGCTTCGGCGACGGCTTCGAGGAAGTCGTCGACCGAATGCGCGACCGCATGCGGCATGCTCGACACCAGCGTCAGCTTGAGGCCGGCCGGCAGCTGCGCCTGCAGGTCCTTCGATTCCGCGTCGAGCGCCTTGCCGAGCCGGATCACGTCGCCGCCCGGCTGCATCGTGACGCCGATGCCGAGCACCGCCTTGCCGCCGGCGCGCATCTGCGTGACGGCCGGATCGTCGTAGCCGCGCTTCACCGTCGCGAGATCGCCGAGCCGGAACGTGCGGCCGTTGATGCGGATCAGCGTGTCGGCGATCGCATCGACGTTGTCGAACTGGCCGCTCGGCCGCACGAACACGCGATCGTCGGCGGTCGTCAGCGTGCCGGCCGACGAGACGTCGTTCTGCGCGTTGATCGCCTGCCCGAGCTGCTGCGGCGAGATGCCGAGGCGCGTGAGCTGCGCGTTGTTCACCTCGATGAAGATCCGCTGGTCGGGGTCGCCGAAATAGTCGACCTTGCCGACACCCGGCACGCGCAGCAGCACGGTGCGCAGCTGGTCGGCGTAATCGTGGAGCTGCGCGGGCGTGAAGCCGTCGCCTTCGAGCGTCCAGATGTTGGTGTAGACGTCGCCGAATTCGTCGTTGAAGAACGGGCCCTGCACGCCGGGCGGCAGCGTATAGCCGATGTCGCCGACCTTCTTGCGGATCTGGTACCAGGTTTGCGGCACGTCCTTCACCGGCGCCGAATCCTTCATCGTGAAGAAGATCAGCGATTCGCCGGGGCGCGAGTAGCTGCGCAGGAAGTCGATGGCGGGCGTTTCCTGCAGCTTGCGGCCGATCCGGTCGGTGACCTGTTCCTGCACCTGCCGCGCGGTCGCGCCGGGCCAGAACGTGCGGATCACCATCACGCGGAACGTGAACGGCGGGTCTTCGGACTGCGCGAGGCGGGTGTAGGCAAGCATGCCCGCGAGCGTCGCGAGCGCGATCAGGTAGACGACCAGCGCCTGGTGGCGCAGCGCCCACGCCGACAGATTGAAGCGGCCTTCTTCGTAGGAAACGCTCACGATGCGAAGTCCTCCGGATGCAGCGGCGCGATCGCGCGGACCTTCTCGCCCGCGCTGACCGTGTGCACGCCCTGCAGCACGACGCGCTCGCCGGGTTGCAGCCCGTGCGACACCGTGACCGTGCGCTCGTTGAAGCGCGCGACGTCGACGCGGCGCAGCTCGAGCGTGTCGTCCTTCGTGCGCACGACCCACACGGCCGGTTGCGGGCCGTCGTGGAACAGCGCGGTCGCGGGCAGCGTGATCGACGGCGCGCCGCCGGCGGCCGGTGCGCCGTCGAACGCGACGCTGGCCGTCATCCCGAGCCGGATCGCCGGGTCGGGCGCGGCGAGCGTGAGCTTCACGCGATACGTGCGGCTTTGCGGATCGGCGGCCGGTGCGATTTCGCGCACCTTCGCGGCGAACGGGCGGCCCGGCAGCGACGGCAGCGTGACGGTGGCCGCGTGGCCCGGCGTGAGCGATGCCAGCGCGGCCTCGGGCACGTCGCTGACGACGTCGACGTCGCCGGACCATGCGAGCTGGTAGACGGCCTGGCCGGCCGACACGTTCTGGCCGGTGTCGGCCTGTTCGGCGGTGATATAGCCCGCGTGATCGGCGACGAGCGTCGCGTAGCGGAGCTGGTTCTTCGCGAGCGCGAGCTGCTGCTGCGCCTGCTCGCGCTGCGCGAGCGCCGACGTGTAGCTGTTCTCGGTCTGCTCGAGCTGCGCGGTCGCGATCAGGTTCTCGCGCGCCTGCGCGCGATCGCGGTCGAGCTGCTGCTTCGCGAACGCGAGGCTGTGCGTTGCGGCATCGAGTTGCGCCTGCGCGCTCGCGGCGTTCTTCTCGACATCGGACGGATCGAGCAGCGCGACGACCTGGCCGACCTTGACCGTATCGCCGAGGCGCACCTTGCGCTCGATGATCTTGCCGGCGATGCGGAACGACAGCGGGGTGGCGTAGCGAGGCTGGATTTCGCCGGGGAGCGTGCGGGCGACGGCAGCGTCGTCGGCATGAGCGGGCAGCGCGACGACGGGGCGCGGGGCGGGCGGCGCGGAGTCTTTCGGATGACAGGCGGCGACGACGAGCGCGGCGCCGACCAGCAGCGCGACGCGGGAACCGGAGCGATTCACGAAACCCCCAGATGAGGTGAGAGCGAGAGCGGAACGAAGCCGGCAAGCGCGGCGGGCGCTTGCCCCGAGCGGCGTCGGCACGGCCGTGCGGACACCATCTTTCAGAAACTGTGGCGAATTCTAATGCACACCTGTATCTGAATGCAAAGATGAATCCGTAAGGGAAAGGGTGCTAGACTGCGCGCCATGAAACCTCAGCGCTTAACTCGCGAGCAGAGCAGGGACCAGACGCGTGAACGTCTGCTGATTGCCGCGCACCGTATTTTTCTGAAGAAAGGTTTTGTCGCCGCGAGCGTCGAAGACATCGCGGCCGCGGCCGGCTATACGCGCGGCGCGTTCTACTCGAATTTCCGCAGCAAGTCCGATCTGCTGCTGGCGTTGCTGGAGCGCGATCACGCGGAAGTGCAGGCCGACTTCCAGGCGATCTTCGACGGGGGCGGCACGCGCGAGCAGATGGAGTCGATGTCGCTCGCGTATTACCGGACGCTGTTTCAGGACGACGAATATTCGCTGCTGTGGGGCGAGGCGAAGCTGCAGGCCGCGCGCGACGCGAAATTCCGCGTGCGCTTCAACCAGTTCCTGCATGGCAAGCGCCTGCAGATGGCCGAGTTCATCCGGCGCTTCTCCGAGCGCGCGGGCACGCCGCTGCTGCTGCCGGCGGAGACGCTGGCGTTCGGGCTGATGTGTCTGTGCGATGGCGTGCAGTCGTACTACACGGCCGATCCGCAGCACGTGTCGGCCGAGGCGGCCGAGTCGGTGCTGGCAGGGTTCTTCGCGCGCGTGGTGCTCGGCCGCGCACCGGACTGAGCCGCCCCCGGCCCCGGCCTCGAGCCCCCTTCGTCACGCTGCCGGCCGCGACCCGACCGGTCAGCGTTCGCCGGTCAGCGTTCGCCGGTCATTCGCCGGTACGCATCGAGCAGCGACGTCTTGTAGACGACCCCGGCGAGCGTCGGCTCGGCTTCGCTTTCGATCACCGGCAGGCGTTCGCCCTGGAACGCCATGAAGCGTTCGAGCGCGGTGGCGAGCGGCATGTCGGGCGTGAGCAGCGGAAACGGCGTGTGCACATAGTGCGCGGCCGTCTTGTCGGCCGTGTCGCGCTTGTCGAGCAGGTCCGACGTGATGTCCTTCAGCGCGACCGCGCCGCGAAAGCGCCCGGCGTCGTCGGTCACGTACAGATACTTCACCGGATATTCGAGGAACACGCGCGTCATGTCGGCGACGCTCGCGGTGAGCGGCACGACCGTCTGCGCGGGCTGGATCAGTTCGCGCATCTGCGTGGTGCGGATCCGGCTGCGTTCCTCGGCATCCTGGTGGTGGTGCAGCGTGATCTCGTACATCGACGTCGTGCCGGTCGCGCGCGCGACGAAGTACGCGAATACGCAGGACACCAGCAGCGGCAGCACGACCTGGTAGCTGAGCGTCATCTCGAAGATCATCAGGATCGCCATCAGCGGCGCCTGCGTGGCGCCCGTCAGGAACGCGCCCATCCCGACGATCGCGTACGCGAAGTACGCGGACGTATGGCCGGGCCACACGGCTTGCATCGCGAGCCCGAACAGCGAGCCGAACACCGCGCCGACGAACAGCGTCGGCGTGAACACCCCGCCGATCGCGCCGGAGCCGACGGTGGCGGAGGTCGCGATCACCTTGAACACGAGCACCGCGACGAGTGCCTGCCAGGTCCACGGCGAGTGGAGGATGAGGTTCACCACGCTGTAGCCGTTGCCCCACACGTCCGGCACCCACACCGAGATCACGCCGACGACGAGGCCGCCGAGCGCGAGCCGCACGGGCAGCGGCACGGGCAGCCGCTTGAACTGGTTCTTCGATGCATCGAGCAGGTGCAGGAACTGCGGCGCGAGCACGCCGCACAGCGCGCCGAGCACGACGAACAGCAGCACTTCGGGGCCGGTGACGGCCGGAAACACCGGCATCTCGTACGGCGGCCGGTAGCCGACAAATTCGCGCATCACGATGTTCGCGACGACCGACGAGACGATCATCGGCCCGAGACTTTCCATCGCGATGCCGCCGAGCACGATCTCCGACACGAAGAAGGCGCCGGCGATCGGCGCGTTGTACGCGGACGTGATGCCGGCGGCCGCCCCGCAGGCGACCAGCAGGCGCAGGCGCGGCGGGTCGAAGTGCACGAAGCGGCCGACGAGCGACGCGGCGAGCGCCGCGAGCTGCACCATCGGGCCTTCGCGGCCGATCGAGCCGCCGCTGCCGATCGTCAGCAGCGACGACATGCTGCGCCATAGGCTCTGGCGGACCGGCACGATGCCGTTGCCGAGCGCGACCGATTCCATGTAGTCGGTCTTGGCGGCCTGTTTGGCGCCGCGGGTGGCGAGCAGCAGCACGCAGCCGGCGAGGAAGCCGCCCGCGGCCGGCATCCAGAACCGCACGTACCACGGCAGGCGCTTGGCCATCTGCACGAAGCTGCCGCTTTGCCCGGAGATCAGGTGCTGCATCAGGTCGATGCCTTCGCGGAACGCCATCGTGGCAAAGGCGCCGCCGACGCCGACGATGGCCGACCAGATCAGCATCGTATGGGCGTCCGACAGGCGGAACAGCGTTTGGGCGCGAGTGCGCAGCTTCAGCAGGAACGAGAGCACGGCTGAAAGAGGGCGATGGAAAACGACGCGAAGCATAGCACTGCGCCGCGCCCGCGGGACCTTCCCGTCGGGCGCGGCGCGCGAAGCGTCACGGGCGGGCAGCTCAGCCAAGCCAGTGCTGCACGGCCCAGGTGATCCCGTAGCCGCCGGCGATCAGCCACACGTACAGGATCAGGCCGGTCATCAGCGCCCGGGGGCCGGCTGCGCGGATCTGCGCGACGCGGGTTTCGATGCCGAGCGCGGTCATGGCCATCGTCAGCGCGAAGGTGTCGAGCACGTTCAGCGTGTGGGTGACGTTGGTAGGCAGCACGTTCAGCGAATTGACGATCACGAAGCCGAGGAAACCGAGCGCGAACCAGGGCACGGCCACCTTGCGCTTGCCGTGCGCGCCGCCGGCGGTCGCACGTGCCGAGCGGGCCAGCCACGCGCCGAGCACCAGCAGCACCGGGACCAGCAGCATCACGCGGGTCATCTTGACGATCGTCGCGACGTGCGCGACCTGCGGGCTGATGTCGCTCGCGGCGCCGACCACCTGCGCGACCTCGTGGATCGTGCCGCCGAAGAACAGGCCCAGGCCGGCCGGATCGAGGTTCAGCAGCCCGGCGTGATACGCGATCGGGTACAGGAACATCGACAGCGTGCCGAACAGCACGACGCTGCCCACGGCCATCGCGCTCTGGTGCGGCTTCGACTGCAGCGTCGATTCGAACGCGAGCACGGCGGCCGCGCCGCAGATCGCGCTGCCGGCGGCGGTCAGCAGCGCGGAATCGCGGTCGAGCTTCATGATCTTCATGCCGGCCCAGGTGCCGATCACGAGTGTGCTGACCACCACCAGTACCGACACCGTCAGGCCCGGCAGCCCGACCTGCGCGATTTCCTGCAGGCTCACGCGCAACCCGAAGAACGCGACCGCGATGCGCAGCAGCTTGCGCGCGGAGAAATTGACGCCGGCTGCCCAGCTGGCCGGCATGCCGTCGCGCAGCGCGTTGCCGTACAACGCGCCTGCGACGATGCCGACGATCAGCGGCGACAGGCCGAGCCCCGCGATCGCGGGAAGCTGGGACAGGCTCGTGACGGCGGCGGCGAACAGCGCGACGAACAGCACGCCGTTCAACTGGCCGCGCATCGACGGCGCGGCGGGGCTGAGATGGGGACTCGGAGCAGTGGACATGGAAGCACCGTGATGGAGCGTGTGGCGATGGTGTAATCCTAATTTCGTTATATCGATATGAAAAATTGTGATTTGTGACGTAAACTATCCGGAAAGCCGATAATTTATCCCCATGACCCCGGATCAACTGATAACGTTCGCCGCCGTCGCCGAGCACCTGAACATCAGCCACGCCGCCGTGGCGCTGCATCTGTCGCAGCCGGCCGTGTCGGGCCAGTTGCGGCTGCTGCAGGACGAATTCGGCGAGCCGCTGTACCAGCGCGAAGGCCGCGGCATCCGCCTGACTCCGGTCGGCGAGCAGCTCGCGCAGTACGCGAAGGCGCAGCGCGACACCTTCGCGCAGGCGCGTGCGTTTCGTGACGCGGTACGCGGCCTCGAGGCCGGCACGCTGCGCATCGGCGCGAGTACGACGCCCGCGAGTTACCTGTTGCCGTACCTGATCGCGGCGTTCCAGCCGCGTGCGCCGCGCGTGGCGATCCAGACGATGAGCGGCAACACGGCCGACGTCGTCGCGGCGTTGCCGTCGCTCGATATCGCGATGATCGAAGGGCCGCCCGGCGAGGCGCTGCCGCCGGGCACCGCGGTGCACGCGTGGCGCGAGGACGAGATCGTGGCGATCGTGCCGACCGGCCATCCGCTGGCCGCTCCGGACTATGCGTCGGGGGTCACGCTTGACGCGCTGGCCGCCCATCCGCTCGTGCTGCGCGAGGCGGGCTCCGCCGTGCGGCAACTCGTCGAGCGCGCGTTTGCGCAAGGCGCGGCGCCGATGCGCGTCGCGTTCGAGATCGCGGGCGTCGAGGCCGTGAAGGAGGCCGTGCGGGCCGGGATGGGCGTCGGGTTCGTATCGGCGATGTCGCTGCGTCACGACGATGCCGCGCTCGTCCTGCGCTCGCTCGCGCCCAAGCCGCTCACCCGTCACTTTTCCATCCTCGTGCCGCACGGCGGTGCGCCGTCGCGGGTCGCCGCCCAATTTCTCGAAATGAGCCTCGCGCACGACCTCGCCTGAGCGCCCGAACCCGGCCCGGGAACGCGCGTTGCGCGCCGTCGGGCGCGCGTTTGAGCGGTGCACCGTCTTAGGGATTTCCTCTATGGCGTGGGCCCGAAGCGAGGCGCACCATCCGTCTCAAGCAAATGGAACCGGTTCCATTCCGGTGAAAAAGGGCAACATGACAGACATCGTGATCGTGGCGAGCGCATTCGGAATGGACCGCGTGCGTCAGGAGGGCCACAGCGCATTCATCGCGACCGCGGCGGCAGCGGGTGCGACCGGCTTCGAGGTGCGGCGCGAGCTGTTCGCGTCGGACGAGGCGGCCGCGCCTGGCGCGCTGGCCGTGCTCGGCGCGCAACTGGCCAGCCACGGTCTGTGGTCGGTCTTCTCGACGCCGGCCAACCTGTACACGGAAACGGGCGCACTCGATGCGGACGCATTGCGCAGCGCGCTCGCGGAAGCCGACGCGCTCGGCGCGCGCTTCGTGAAATTCCAGCTCGGCGGCTTCGCCGGCGACGCGCACGCAGCCGAGATCGTCGCGCTGTCGCGCGGCGCGCGGGCCCGCGTGGTGGTCGAGAACGGCCAGCTTCCGGTCGGCGGCGCGCTCGCGCAGTTCCGCGGGCTGTTCGACGCACTGGCCGCGGCGGGCGTGCCCGATGCGCTCGGGATGACCTTCGACATCGGCAACTGGCAGTGGCCGGGCGAAGCGCCGCTTGAGTGCGCGCAAGTGCTCGCGCCGCATGTGGAATACATTCACTGCAAGGCAGTCGCGGGCGAGGGCGCGCGCCGTTTCGCCACCGCGCCGGCCCCGAACGATCCGCTCGTGACCGGCGTGCTCGCGGTGCTGCCGCAACACGCGCCGCGCGGCATCGAGTTCCCGTTCGACGCGGCCGACCTGGCGGGCGATGCATGCCGGCGCGTGGCATGGCTCGCCACGGCGTGACGGCGGCAGGATCCTGGAGAGTTCATTCATGAAAGCAGCACTCGATGTGGTGACCTACGGCGAAGCGATGGCGATGTTCGTCGCGACCGAGCCCGGCCATCTCGCGCACGCGACGCAATTCACGAAGCGGGTCGCGGGCGCCGACCTGAACGTCGCGATCGGCTTGTCGCGGCTCGGCTTCCGGGTCGGCTGGATGAGCCGTGTCGGCCGCGATTCGTTCGGCGGCTACGTGCTCGACACGCTGGCGCGCGAGGGCATCGACGCGTCGTGCGTGAGCGTCGATCCGCGTTACCCGACCGGCTTCCAGCTCAAGTCGCGCAACGACGACGGCAGCGACCCGACCGTCGAATATTTCCGCAAGGGCTCGGCCGCGAGCCACCTGTCGTGCGACGACTACGTGGCCGACTACGTGCTCGGCGCGCGCCACCTGCACCTGACGGGTGTCGCGCCGGCGATCTCCGCGACGTCGTGCGAGCTCGCGTTCAAGCTCGCGCGCGAAATGCGCGCGGCCGGCAAGACGATCTCGTTCGACCCGAACCTGCGCCCGACGCTGTGGCCGTCGGCCGACGTGATGGCGAAGACGCTGAACGCGCTCGCGTCGCTCGCGGACTGGGTGCTGCCGGGCATCGCCGAAGGGCGGCAACTGACCGGGCACGACACGCCGGCCGACATCGCGGGCTTCTATCTTGCACAGGGCGCGCGCGGTGTCGTGATCAAGCTCGGTGCCGAAGGCGCGTACTACCGGACGGCTGACGGCCGTGACGGAACCGTGGTGGGCGAGCGCGTGCAGAATGTCGTCGACACGGTCGGTGCCGGCGACGGCTTCGCGGTCGGCGTGGTCAGCGCGCTGCTGGAAGGCAAGACGGTCGAGCAGGCGGTGGCGCGCGGCAACCGGATCGGTGCGCTCGCGATCCAGGTGATCGGCGACTCGGAAGGACTGCCGACCCGCGCCGCGCTCGATCGATTCGAAAACGTCAGCAATCGCACCGATCGCTTAGAGGAAACCTTCACCGCGCAATGAGAGGCCGGACACGGCACAATCCGCGGACTCATTTCGTCGTGCATGCGCACGGCAAGGTACGGGATCAGAGTAAGCGCTAAAGCGCTAACTTTGATCGACCGCGAAGCATGGGATCCACGTAAGCACTAAAGCGCTAACGTGGATCGACCGCGAAGCATGGGATCAGAGTAAGCGCTAAAGCGCTAACTCCGATCGACCGCGAAGCATGGGATCCACGTAAGCGCTAAAGCGCTAACGTGGATCGACACAGGAGACATTCTGATGGCCAACACACTCGCTGCCCGCCGCTGGTGGACGATCATGCCGATCGTCTTCATCACGTACAGCCTCGCCTACCTCGACCGCGCGAACTACGGGTTCGCGGCCGCGGCCGGCATCAACCAGGACCTCGGGATCAGCAAGGGCCTGTCGTCGCTGATCGGCGCGCTGTTCTTCCTCGGTTACTTCTTCTTCCAGATTCCCGGCGCAATCTACGCGGAACGCCGCAGCGTGAAGAAGCTCGTGTTCGTCAGCCTCATCCTGTGGGGCGCGTGCGCGGCACTCACGGGCGTGGTCAGCAACATCCCGTCGCTGATGGCGATCCGCTTCGTGCTCGGCGTCGTCGAGGCGGCCGTGATGCCGGCGATGCTGATCTACATCAGCAACTGGTTCACGAAGAACGAACGCTCGCGCGCGAACACGTTCCTGATCCTCGGCAACCCGGTCACCGTGCTGTGGATGTCGATCGTGTCGGGCTATCTCGTGCACGAATTCGGCTGGCGCCACATGTTCATCGCCGAAGGCGTGCCGGCCGTCCTCTGGGCCGTGTGCTGGTGGTTCCTCGTGCAGGACAAACCGGCCGATTCGCCGTGGCTCAACGCGCAGGAAAAGCGTGACCTCGACGCCGCACTCGCGGCCGAGCAGGCAGCGATCAAGCCCGTGCGCAACTATGGCGAAGCGTTCCGCTCGCCGGCCGTGATCAAGCTGTGCGCCCAGTATTTCTGCTGGAGCATCGGCGTGTACGGCTTCGTGCTGTGGCTGCCGTCGATCGTCAAGAACGGCTCCGACCTCGGGATGGTCGCGACCGGCTGGTTGTCGGCGCTGCCGTATCTCGCCGCGACGATCGCGATGATTGCCGCGTCGTGGGCGTCCGACAAGGTCGGCTCCCGCCGCGGTTTCGTGTGGCCGTTCCTGCTGATCGGCGCGGCTGCGTTCGCCGCATCGTACGCACTCGGCTCGTCGCACTTCTGGATCTCGTATGCGCTGCTGGTCGTGGCCGGCGCCGCGATGTACGCGCCGTACGGCCCGTTCTTCGCGATCGTGCCGGAACTGCTGCCGAAGAACGTCGCCGGCGGCGCGATGGCGCTGATCAACAGCATGGGCGCGCTCGGCTCGTTCGTCGGCTCGTACTTCGTCGGCTACCTGAACGGGGCGACCGGCTCGCCCGTCGCGTCGTATGCGTTCATGAGCGCCGCGCTCGTCGCCGCGGTGATCCTCACGCTGTCCGTCAAACCCCAGGCGCGCGATACGCATCCGCTCGCGACGCCGCTGCAAGGAAAATGAATCCGATGAAGCCCCGTATCGTCGCGTACAAGCCGCTGCCCGATGACGTTCTCGCGTACCTGCGCGAGCATGCGGACGTCGTGCAGGCCGACGGCGCCGCCGCCCTCGCCGACGCACTCGGCGACGCGGACGGCGCGATCGGCGCGAGCCTGAAGGTCACGCCGGAAATGCTCGACCGCGCACCGCGGCTGAAGGCGTGGTCGACGATCTCGGTGGGCTACGACAACTTCGACGTCGCGGATCTCACGCGGCGCGGGATCGTGCTCGCGCATACGCCGGACGTGCTGACCGAATCGACCGCCGATACGGTGTTCTCGCTGATCCTCGCGTCCGCGCGACGCGTGGTCGAGCTGGCCGAGTGGGTGAAGGCCGGCCACTGGCATCGCAGCATCGGCCCCGACCTGTACGGCACCGACGTGCAGGGCAAGACGCTCGGCATCGTCGGGCTCGGGCGGATCGGCGGCGCGGTCGCGCGCCGCGCGGCGCTCGGCTTCCGGATGCAGGTGCTGTACGCGAACCGTTCCGCGCATGCGCAAGCCGAGACGCAGTACGGCGCGCGGCGCGTCACGCTCGACGAACTGCTCGCGCAATCGGATTTCGTGTGCCTGCAGGTGCCGCTGTCGCCGGAAACGCACCACCTGATCGGTGCGGCCGAATTCGCGAAGATGAAGCGCGGTGCGATCCTGATCAACGCGTCGCGCGGGCCGGTAGTCGACGAGGCCGCGCTGATCGATGCGCTGCGCGCGGGCACGATCCGCGGCGCGGGGCTCGACGTGTTCGAGAAGGAGCCGCTGGCGGCGGATTCGCCGCTGCTGCAAATGAAGAACGTCGTCGCGCTGCCGCATATCGGCTCGGCGACGCACGAGACGCGCCACGCGATGGCGCGCTGCGCCGCGGAAAACCTGGTCGGCGCGCTGGCCGGCACGCTGCGCACGAATCTCGTCAATCCGGACGCGCTCGCACGCGCTTGAGCCGCGGCGGTAGCGGGGCGACCCCGGCCGACCCCCGGCCGGCGGGGCGCCGGCTTCGTTAGAGTCGATGGTCTTGGTGCCGGAGGGCTGGCTGCGTTATGATCCCCGCGCGTCGTATCGACGGCCCGGCAATGCTGCCGGCGGCGTTTCGCGACGGGTATCCGCGCCAGGTCCGGTGCGGCCGACTGCTGTTGCAGGTGACCGGGGTGGATGCCGAAGCGCCGGTGCCGATCATCGCGAAGCAGGGGATCGGCGCAAGCGCTGAAGGGCTAACGCTGGTCGACCGCGAAGCATTGGGGGCAGCGTAAGCGCTGAAGGGGCTAACGCTGACCGACCGCGAAGCATGGGGTCAGCGTAAGCGCTAAAGCGCTAACGCTGACCGACAGGGAGATTCCACCGGGTGGCTTACGTTTCCAACAACAAAGGTCCGTCTGCTCACGAAGCGGCGCGGATCGTACGTCGCGAGGCACGACAGTGACCGATTCGCAACCAACCACGACGCGTCCGGCGACGATCAGCGATGTCGCGCGCGAGGCCGGCACCGGCAAGACCAGTGTGTCGCGCTACCTGAACGGCGAGACGCACGTGCTGTCCACCGATCTGCGCCAGCGGATCGAAGCGGCGATCGCGCGGCTCAACTACCGGCCGAACCAGATGGCGCGCGGGCTCAAGCGCGGCCGCAACCGCCTGCTCGGCATGCTCGCGGCCGACCTGACCAATCCCTATACCGTCGAAGTGCTGCAGGGCGTCGAGGCCGCGTGCCACGCGCTCGGCTACATGCCGCTGATCTGCCACGCGGCAAACGAAGTCGAGATGGAGCGCCGTTTCCTGCAGCTGCTCACGACCTACCGCGTCGAAGGGCTGATCGTCAACGCGCTCGGCGCCGACGAGGACGTGCTGCGCCCGCTGCGCGGCGCCGGCATCCCGGCCGTGCTCGTCGACCGCACGGTCGAAGGCTTCGAGGCCGACCTGATCGGCCTCGACAACGCCGACGCGATCGAGACGGCTCTCGCGCACCTGGTCGCACACGGCTTCGACGCGATCCATTTCGTCGTGCAGCCGTTCGAGCGCGTCAGCTCGCGGCGCCTGCGCGAGGCCGCGTTCCGCACGGCACTGGCGGCGCGCGGGCTGACGGTGCCGTCGACGGTCGTGCTCGACCTGGACGCGCCCGACGCGGTCACGGCGGCGCTGGCCGACATCGATGCCCGCATCGACGACGCGGCACGGCGCGGCGTGCGCGCGGCGCTGTTCGCCGCGAACGCGCCGGTCGCACTCGCGATCGCGCGCCACCTGCGCGCGCGTTTCGGCACCGCATGGCAGCAGCGGGCGGCGCTGCTGTCGATCGACGATCCGGAATGGGCCGAGCTGATCGGGATCACGACGATCCGCCAGCCGACCTACGAAATCGGCTACAAGGCCGTCGAATTCGTGCACGAGCGGATCGACGGCGCGGCGGGCGACGTACGCGTCTCGCTGTTGCCGGGCGAGCTGGTTGCGCGCGCGTCGACCGCAAGCTGAGTATCATTCGGGGCACGCAGCGCGTCAGGTGCGCTGCCCCGAACAAGGAAATACATGACTGTCGCTCCCGTCACGCTGGCGGTGCTGATCGCCGCCACGCTGATCATCGCGCTCCTGCCGCTCGTCCTCTACCGCATCCTGCGCAAGCCGCTGGCGCTGAACCGCCGCGACACGATCGTCGGCGTGGCCGTCTTCACGTTGTTCGCGATGATCCTCGAACGCGCGTTCCACGGGCTCGTGCTGAGCCAGACGCCGCCGGATGGCTGGCTCACGCAACCGCTCGCGTTCGTCGCGTACAGCGCGCTCGCAACGGCCGTATTCGAGGAAGTCGGCCGCTATCTCGGGATGCGTTTCCTGAATCGCCGCTACGGCCCGTCGCCGGCCGGCGACAGCCGCGGAATCGGCTACGGGATCGGTCACGGTGGCGCCGAAGCATGGTTCGTCGGCGTACTCGTATGGGGCCAGTGGTCGTATCTCGCGTGGCTCGCGAGCCGCGGCCAGCTCGAGACGCAGCTCGCCGACCTGCCGGGCGATACCGTCGTGCGGCTGCACGTGATGCTCGCGACGCTGTCGGCGCAGTCGATGCTGCTGTTGCTGCTCGAACGCTGCGCGGCTTTCGTGCTGCAGCTCGCGCTGTCGGTGCTGGTCTGGCGCGGCGTGCGCGCCGGCCGCGCGGGCGTGTTGCCGCTCGCGATCGTGCTGCATGCGCTCGCGGCCGCGCCGGCATTGCTGTACCAGGTGCGCGTGCTGCCGGCCGGCTGGGTCGAGGCCGCGTATTTCGTGCTCGCCGCGATCCTGGTCATCGTGCTGGTGAAGGCGTGCCGGCCGTCGCAATCGGCAGCCTGACGGGAGAGACGGGATGGATGACTATCTGATCGAATGCCAGAGCGCGGAATTCGACGCGCTCGCACGCGTGATCTGCGATCTCTTTCCGGAGCAGACGCGTTTCGCCGAAAGCAGCGACGCACGCGGGCGGTTCCTGTCCGTGCAGTGGCTCGCGATGCGTTTCGGCTCGGCGCCGAAGCGGATGACGCTCGATATCCGCATCGTGCCGGCCGCGCTCGCGCGCTACCTGGCGCTCAAGCCGATGCAACGGGCGCGCAGCCATGCGGTGCTGCATGCGTACACGGAAGCGATGCTCGGGTCGCTCGAGGAGCGTCACGCGGCCGGCGAGGCCGTCGCGCGCGACGCGGAACTCGTACTCGACGAAGACTTTGCGTGACCGTTCGCGCCGGCGCCATGCCGGCGCGCTGCATTACGCGTCGCGGTAGACCTGCGCGAAGCGCTGCGCCTGCACGACACCGTAGTCGCCGGGCGCGTACTGCATCACCCAGTCGCCGGCGACGCCGCGCAGCGTGTCGCCGTTTTCCGAGCGGGCGATCGTGAACGGCTCGTCCATCCGGCGGGCGAGCACGACGGCCGGCCGGTTCCGGTAGGCGCCCGGTTCGCCGTGTGCGAGTGCCGGATCGGCAGGCAGGTATTTGGCGTCGAAGCGCGCGCGCGACACGACCCAGCGGTCGCCGGTCGAGCCCGTGATCAGCGCGTCGCCCGCCGCATAGCGGTTCGGGCCTTCGAGGCTCATCAGTTCGCCGTCGGCCTGCGCGAAGGCGACGGCGACGGTTTCGTCCTTGACGACGTGACGGGCCTGCGGATCGGTACGCAGGTCGAGGTGCTTGAGTTCGAGCATGGCGGGAAAGGGGCGGGAAAGCGGTAAAAGCCGGGAGCTTATCCCGAATCCGGCGCGCCGTGTGACGCGCCGGTCGCCTGGAGGGGCGCTGCGCCGTTCGGCCCGGACGGGCGGTACGGCGCCGGCAGGGCGGTCGTCAGGGTTGCGCGGGTGCGCTGGCGGCCGGCGCGGCCGCCGCCTTGCCATCCGTGCCCTTCGTCTTGCCCTTGCCGCGATGCTCGCCGCCGTGGCGCAGCCAGCTGCGGAACGTCGTGTCGGCCAGCGCCTTCTGGTCGGCCGGGAAGCTCTCGTAGAGCGGGGCAAAGGCATCGGCGAGCTTCTTCGCGCCGTCGGCGTTCGCCTGCGACAGTTCCGCGTACTGCTTCATGTCGTCGAGTGCGGAGACGTCGTGCTTCGCCATCCGTTCGCGATAGAGGCGGCCCATCGTGTCGCCGTTGTCGCGCATCGTGTCCGCGAACGTCTTCCATTGCGGTTCCTGCGCCGACGTGATCTTCAGCTGGTCGTGCAGGTACTTGATGCGCTGCTCGACGCGCGCTTCGTGGCGCGCCGCGCGCTGCTCGGCGCTCGGGGCCGACGCCGCGGCCGTCGTTGCGGGGGCCTGGGCGGGCGCCTGCGGCTGCGCCGGGGTTTGCGCGAACGCACTGGCGGCAACCGCGAGCGTAGCGAGGGTGAGCGAGATTTTCTTCATGGTTGGCTCTCCGGGGTGGTGTCTTGCGAGCGGGCGCGGCGGCAACTGCCGCAAGCGCGCTTCTCGCGTCGCCAGCTATTAGTAGCACGTTGAATGCGGTGCAGCAGCGAATGCGACACTTGCTTACATCCGATACGAATCGAAATTGAAAGGATCCGGCCGGATCGTGGCGGCGCCGTTTGGGCGGGCCGGCGTTCGGCGCTATCATCGCGTCACCTTCCACTCAGCCGGCGCGTCATGCCCCGGCCCAGCCTCATGCGTCCACCCCGCCTCGACCAACTCGACGATCTCGACCGGCAACTGGTCGCGCTGCTGCAGGCCGATGCGCGCGCCAGCGTCGCGGATCTCGCGCGCCAGCTCGATGTCGCGCGCACGACGGTCGTCGCCCGCATCGCGCGGCTCGAACGCACCAACGTGATCGCCGGCTACAGCGTCCGGCTCGGGCAGGACGTGCTCGATGCAAGCATTTATGCGTACGTCGGCATCATCCTCACGCCGAAGTTCGGCAAGGACGTGCTGCGCAAGCTCGACCGGATGCCCGAGGTGCAGCTGCTGTGCGCGGTGAGCGGCGAGTACGACTACGTCGCGTGGCTGCGCGCCGATTCGCCCGAACGGCTCAACGACCTGCTCGACCAGATCGGCACGCTCGAAGGCGTCGAACGCACGACGACGTCGATCATCCTGTCGCGCAAGATCGATCGCGGGACCATCGGCGGCTGACGCTCAGGCGCGGCCTGCGTCGCGTCGTGCGTGTGGCGCCGGGGTATCGGCCCGGCTGCCGGCCTGCGCCGCGCCGGGCGGCCGCACGAGCGGAATCCGCACCGAGATGCGCAACCCGCGCGCTTCCGTTTCATCCGCATAGGCGAGCGCGATGTCGGCACCCATCCGGTCCGCGACGATCTTCACGATCGACAGGCCGAGCCCGGAGCCGATCTGCGCATTGCCGGGCACCCGGTAGAACGGGTCGAACACACGTTCGCGTTCGTGCGGCGCGATGCCCGGCCCGGTGTCGGCGATCGTCACGCACACGTGCGTGTCCGTGCGTTGCGTCGACAGGTCCACGCGTCCGCCCGGCGGCGTGTAGCGGATGGCGTTGTCGACCAGGTTCATCACGAGCGACACGAGTTCGAGCTCGTCGACGGGCACGTGCGTGTCCGGGCCGTCCTCGATGCCGATGTCGAGGGTTTTCGCGTCGGCGAGCGGCATCAGGTCTTCCAGCACACGCCGATAGATCGCATGGACGGACACGTCGCCGGGCGGCGCGGCCGGCGCGCTTTGCGCCCGCGCGAGCGCGAGCAGCTGCCCGACCAGGTGGCGGCTGCGGTCGAGCCCGCCGCGCAGCGCGGCGAGCCGTGCGCGCGCATCGTCCGGCAGGTCGGCCTCGGCGAGGCGCTCGGCCTGCAGCGACATCGCCGTGAGCGGCGAGCGCAGTTCGTGTGCGGCGTCGGCGACGAAGCGGCGCTGCGCGGCGACCGACTGCGCGACGCGCGCCAGCATACGGTTGATCGCGACGACGAATGGCCGCACCTCGACCGGCACGCGCTCGGCCGGCACCGGGCGCAGGTCGTGCTCGTCGCGGGCGTCGATGCCGGCGGACAGCGCGGCCACCGGGCGGAACAGCTTGCGCACGAGATCGGCGACGAGCAGCAGCAGGATCGGGACGAGGATCAGCAGCGGCAACGCGGTGCGCCACGCGCTTTCGCGAGCGACATCGTCGCGCACGCCGGCTTCCTGCGCGACCGCGATGCGCTCGCCGTTCGCGAAGGTTCGAACCATCACGCGATACGTGCTGCCGCCGGCATCGACCGTATGCAGCCCGTCGGCGAGCGTCGGCGCCAGCGCGAGCCGCGGCGTGCCGTCGCTGCCCGGCTGCGGTTGCGGTGCACTGCCGAGCGGCTGCACGAACACGCGCGACAGCTCGT
Source organism: Burkholderia sp. HI4860 (assembly GCF_002223045.2). Classification (NCBI taxonomy): domain Bacteria; kingdom Pseudomonadati; phylum Pseudomonadota; class Betaproteobacteria; order Burkholderiales; family Burkholderiaceae; genus Burkholderia; species Burkholderia sp. HI4860. Next base: position 3,627,630 of record NZ_NKFO02000003.1, read on the forward strand.
CGCTTTCGCGCGCGGGCCCGGTGCCGTCGGCATGGAGCGACGACACGTGCTCGCGGTCGAGCAGCGTCGCGACCTCGCGCAGCACGTCGTCCTGCAGTTCGTGTGCTTCGTCGAACGCCGATGAAAACGCGAACGCGGCCGCGGCCGTCGCGACGACCAGGATCGCGGCCGACAGCGCGACCGACAGCCGGAAGCCGATCGACTCGCTCAGGCGCTTCTTGAAACCATCCATCCCGCACCCCTGACGTTCTTGATCACGGTACTGCCGAGCTTGCGGCGCAGCGAATGGATCAGGAATTCGACCGCATTGCTTTCGACTTCCTCGCCCCAGCCGTACAGGCGATCCTCGAGCTCGCGCCGCGACAGGATCGCGCCCGGGCGCACCAGCAGCGCGCGCAGCAGCGCGAACTCGCGATTCGACAGCGGCACCGGCGCGTGCCCGTCGACGGCGGCCTCGCGCGTCGCCGGGTCGAGCGACACGATCCCGTTGCTCAACAGCGGCGCGGCCGAACCGGCCCGGCGCCGGATCGCGACGCGAATCCGTGCGAGCAGCTCGGCCATCTCGAACGGCTTCACGATGTAGTCGTCGGCGCCGCCGTCGAGGCCGGCCAGCCGATCGTCGAGCCCGTCGCGGGCGGTGACGATCAGCAGCGGCGCGCTGGCGTCCTTCGCGCGGATGGCGGCCAGCACGTCGAGCCCGTCGCGGCCGGGCAGGCCGAGATCGAGCAGGACCAGGTCATAGGGCTGCGCGGCGAACGCGGTCAACGCGCGCACGCCGTCGGTGACCCAGTCGGTGGCGTACGACGCGTCCTTCAGCGCGGCATGGACGGCCTCGCCGATCATCGGGTCGTCTTCGACGAGCAGTATTCGCATGCGTGTTCTCCGTGCGGCGCAAACGCCGCCAGCGTATGCGATTCCCGCACGGGCGTCACGTGCCGCGGCGCGCTGTGATCCTTATTTGCCGCTGAACCGGTCGAGCGTCGCGAGCAGGTTCTTCATCGCGGCGGCCGAATCGGCCTGGGTCGGATGATCGGCGCGCAGCGCGGCGAGTGCGCGGTCGATCTCCTGGTCGACCATGTGCCAGTCGGCGGCGGCGCGCGGCTTGAGGCCGGCTTCGGCCGAGTCCCACGCGATCTCGAGATCCTTGATGCGCGTTTTCGCGCCGGGCAGGTCGCCCTTGGCGACGAGCGCGTTCACGTCGACGGCGATCGTGCGGAACTGCGACAAGTCGCCGAGCCTCGATGCGTGGGCCGCTGCGGGGGAGGCGGCGGCCGAGGCCGGCGCCGACGTCGCTGCGTTCGCGTCCTGCTGCTTCGAGCAGCCGGCGGCGGCGCTCAGCAGGGCAATCGTGGCAACGGCAACGGCGAGACGGGAAACGGGATGGGGGATGCGCATGGCGTGTCCTCGATTCGATGAATGGAAAGAACGGAAAGGAAAGGGCGTCATTCGGTGGTGCCGGCCTGCGTGCGCGGGCCGCTGCCGAACTGCGCGACGGCGACGAGCAGCACGATCACGGTCAGGAACAGCAGGCTCGTCCAGGCAGCGCCGAAGCCGAGCCCGCCGTAGGCGCGGGCCTGCGTGAGCAGGTCGCCGAGCGATGCGCCGAACGGGCGCGTCAGGATGTACGCGATCCAGAACGCCAGTACCGCATTGGCGCCGAGCCGCCACATCACGAACACGGCCGCGATCAGGCCGCCGAAGCACAGCGCGCCGAGCGTGAAGCCGAGCCCGAGCGCCTCGGTCGCGAGATCGCCCGCGGCGGTGCCCAGCGCAAACGTGCAGAGGATCGCCGACCAGTAGAACAGCTCGCGCCGCGGCGTGACGATCGTGTCGATCGACAGCGTGCCTTCGACGCGATGCCACACGAAGAAGATCGCGGCGAGCGCGACGGCAAACGCGGCGGTGCTCGCATAGAGGCTGACGTTCAGGCCGTCGGTGAGCAGGTCGGTGATCTGCGTGCCGACGATGCTGACCAGCACCACCGTGAGCCAGTAAATCCACGGCACGTAGCGGCGCGTGCGCAACTGCAGCCACAGCGCGATCGCGAGCAGCGAGGCCATCGCGACGCGCGTGACGGTCTGGCCGAGCCCCGCGTTGACCGCGAGAAAGTCCGCGCCGGTCTCGCCGACCGTGGTCGACATGATCTTGATGATCCAGAACGACAGCGCGACGTCGGGCACCTTGTTCAGCCAGTGCGGCGTGCGATGAGCGGGCAGGGATTGCATGCGATGCCTCCTTGGAAGTCGGGTGGTCGGCATGCAGTCTGAAACGGAAGACTTAGGCCAGCCATAGCGGGGCCGGCAGCGGTAAAACGTGTTGTTTCGACACTTCGACGAAATGTGTCGTCGAAACGTCGAAATTATCGGTCGTTTCGCATCATTCTTCGTCTTGGAACTGATTTTGAGCGTCCCTACACTGTGTTCATGGCTCAACGCCGTTCACAACACCAACCCATCATCAGGAGATAAGCGCATGAAAATCGCCATCGTCGGCGCAGGTCTGATCGGCCACACCATTGCTCACATGCTGCGTGAAACGGGCGACTACGAAGTCGTCGCGTTCGACCGTGACGCGGATGCGCTTGCGAAGCTGTCGCGCGAAGGCATCGCGACGCAACGGGTCGATTCGGCCGATGCAAACGCGATTCGCGAAGCCGTGAAGGGCTTCGATGCGCTCGTCAACGCGCTGCCTTACTACCTCGCGGTCAACGTGGCCGCCGCCGCGAAGGCTGCCGGCGTCCACTACTTCGACCTGACCGAAGACGTGCGCGCGACCCACGCGATCCGCGAACTGGCCGAAGGCTCCGACCGTGCGTTCATGCCGCAGTGCGGCCTCGCACCGGGCTTCATCGGTCTCGCCGCACACGAACTGGTGAACGGCTTCAGCGAAGTGCGCGACGTGAAGATGCGCGTCGGCGCGCTGCCCGAGTATCCGACCAACGCGCTGAAGTACAACCTGACGTGGAGCGTCGACGGCCTGATCAACGAATACTGCCAGCCGTGCGAAGCGATCCGCGACGGCCGCAAGCAATGGGTGCAGCCGCTCGAAGGCCTCGAGCACTTCTCGCTCGACGGCACCGAATACGAAGCGTTCAACACGTCGGGCGGCCTCGGCACGCTGTGCGAGACGCTGTCGGGCAAGGTCGAGACGCTCGACTACAAGTCGGTGCGCTATCCGGGCCATCGCGATCTCGTGCAGTTCCTGCTCGAAGACCTGCGCCTGTCGACCGACCGCGACACGCTGAAGTCGATCATGCGCCGCGCGGTGCCGTCGACGAAGCAGGACGTCGTGCTCGTGTTCATCACGGTGACGGGCGTGAAGGACGGCCAGCTGGTGCAGGACGTGTTCACGCGCAAGATCTTCGCGAAGGACGTGTGCGGGATGCACATGAGCGCGATCCAGATCACGACGGCCGGCGCGATGTGCGCGGTGCTGGATCTGTTCCGCGAAAAGAAGCTGCCGCAGAGCGGTTTCATCCCGCAGGAAAAGGTGTCGCTGAAGGCGTTCCTGTCGAACCGCTTCGGCAAGCTGTACGAAGGTGGCACGATGGAGCGCGTGCACGAAGTGGCCTGACCATCCGTCAGCCTCTGGCACGAGGGCCGTACGACGCCGGGAGCGCAACAGCGCTTCCGGCGTTGTTTTTTGCGGGTGACGAAAAGGAGCGGCCGGTCAGGCCGGCAGCGGCGGGACGATCGTGGCCGCAGGCGGAGGCGGCGCGATATGGTACAGCAGCGCCTCGACGTCGGCATCGGAGGGCGCGGTGTTGTCGAACATCACGATGCCGTCGCATTCGTGGCCGGTCGGCACGAAGCGGCGCTGCCGGTATTCGTCCCAGTGCGCGAGCTTGTATGCGTCGTTCGGGTTGCCGCGCGCGACGATCCGCTGGTGCGCGACGTCTTCCGACGTGTGGACCCAGACGACCGTCAGCGCGACGTCGGGCGCGATGCCGAGCCAGGCGCGGTCGAGAATGCGGCGATCGCGCACTTCGCGCGACAGCGGGCCGACCACGAGCGCGCCGATGCCGAGCGCGAGATTTTCGCGGGCCGTGTCGAGCAGCCCTTGATATTCGGGATCGCGCAGGTGCTTCAGGTAGAGCGGGCTGTCGCGGTCGTTCGGATCCGCGGTGAGCGCACCCATCGCGGCCGAGCTGTAGCGGCCGTACAGCGTGTCCTTGTCGAGCAGGCAGAAGGCCTCGCCGGTCGCGCGCATCAGCGGCCCGATGAGCCGCTTCGCGAGCGTGGTCTTGCCGGTGCCGGCGTGACCGCAGAAGAACACCAGATGCGTCACGAAGCCTTGCCTCCCGAGCGCGGGCTCGACGCGCCGTTGCGCTTGTCGCCGCGCGAGAAGACTTCCGCTTCCAGCCACATCGCGTTGATGATGCCGAAGCCGAGCGCCACGCCGATGCCGAGTATCCACGAGAAATACCACATGGGTCTGTCTCCTTGACGGTTGGGCCGCACGGCCGTGCGGCGGGTGGTCCGAACTGCCGGGTGCGCATGCCGCGGCGCACGCAGCCCGATCATGACCAATATCGCCGAGCCGCGCAAGCCGGGCCGCCCGCGCAGCAAACCGGTAAACTGATGCGCAAACCGCAACGTCACAACACCATGCTGATCAACTGTGCTGCATACCAGGACGGCCGCAAGCTGGCCGACATCGATATCGACGCCATCAGCGACTACGTGTCGAAGCCCGAGTGCTTCGTGTGGGTCGCGTTGAAGGATCCGACGCCCGAGGAACTCGACCTGATGGGCGAGGAATTCGGGCTGCACGAACTGGCGCTCGAGGATGCCCGCAAGGGGCATCAGCGGCCGAAGATCGAGGAGTACGGCGATTCGCTGTTCGCGGTGCTGCATACGGTCGAGCTGGACGACGACGATGAATTCAAGGTCGGCGAGCTGAACGTGTTCGTCGGCGCGAACTACGTGCTGTCGATCCGCAACCATACCGAGCACGATTTTCGCGACGTGCGCAAGCGCTGCGAGCGCGAGCCGCATCTGCTCCGGGAAGGTTCGGCATTCGTGTTCTACGCGCTGATGGACCAGGTCGTCGACCGCTATTTCCCGATCCTCGAAACGCTCGGCGCCGAGCTCGAGGAACTCGAGGACCGCATCTTCGCGAAGGCCACGCCCGCCTCGTCGCGCGCGATCATCGAGGATCTCTATTCGCTGAAGCGCCGGCTCGTGATGCTGTACCAGCACACGGCGCCGCTGCTCGAGCCGCTGGCGAAGCTCACCGGCGGGCGCATTCCGCAAGTCTGCAGCGGCATGGAGCCGTACTTTCGCGACGTGTACGACCATCTGCAGCGGATCGTGAAGACGATCGAAGGGCGGCGCGAGATGGTGGTCACGGCGATCCAGGTCAACCTCGGGATGATCTCGCTGGCCGAGAACGAGGTGACGAAGCGGCTCGGCTCGTTCGCCGCGCTGTTCGCGATCCCGACGATGATCGCCGGCATCTACGGGATGAACTTCGCGAACATGCCCGAACTGCACCTGAAATACGGCTTCTACGGCTGTATCGCCGTGATGGTGGCCGCCGACTTCGGGTTGTGGTGGCGCTTCAAGCGGGCAGGGTGGCTGTAGCCACGCGTCACGCGCGGGGCGGCGCGTGCTTGCCGACCACGACGCGCCACGGCCGCACGCGCCACGATTTCACGAGGCCGTTCTGCACGTACGGATCGGCGCGCGCGAACGATTCGGCCGCCTCCGGCGAATCCCCTTCGAACACGAGCACGGCCTGGTCGGCCGGGTCCGACAGCGCGCCGGCGAGCACGAGTTCGCCGCGCTCGGTCGCAGCCTGCGCAAGCGCGAGGTGCTGGGCGCGGAACGGTTCGCGGCGGGACAGGTAATCGTCGACGAGTTCGTAGGTCAACTGGTAATGCATGGCGGCTCCGGGAAGGATCGCGGCGGCCGGTGCGTCAGCGCGCCGTCAGTCAGTCTGCTGCGGGCAGTATAGGGCAGGCGGACGGCGGCGACACGACGGGGAGGGCGGCGCGCTTTTGTGGTTATAAATGCAACTAACGGTCTGAGCGCTAACCGTCCTGGAATTCCGGCCGCAACGCGCCTTCCATGCAGCCATGGTCTACAGGCCACCGGCGGGGCGCATCCCTACGCCTTGTAGCCGATCGTGCGCAGCAGATCCTTGCGCCAGCGGATGTCGTCGTCATTTTCGACACCGAGCGGCCCGAAGCCGTCGACGACGCCGACGATCCCGCGTCCTTGCGCGGTTTCCGCGACGATCACCTCGGTCGGGTTTGCGGTCGCGCAATAGATCCGGCAGACCTCCGGCACCGCCTTGATCGCGTTGAGGACGTTGACCGGAAAGCACCCGTCGCCGAGGAACACGATGAACGCGTGACCGGCGCCGATCGCGCTGGCGTTGCGGCAGGCGAGGTCGACGAGCGCCGCATCGGTGCCGGAGTGGCGCACCAGCCGCTTGCCCGATGCCTCGCAGAAGGCGAGCCCGAAGCGGATGCCGGGCACGGTGCCGACCAGCGCCTCGTGGATGTCCTCGACGGACTTGATGAAATGCGACTGGCCGAGGATGAAGTTCACGGTCTCGGGCTTGTCGACGGCAACGGTTTGTAGTTGCAGCATGGCGGACCTCGTCTCGCGATGCGGCGCGTGGGCCGCAATGGGCGCTTCAAGCTTAGTACGCGGCGTCCGGCGACGAAAGCCGCGCGGGCGGCCTATCCTTGGTTGTGTGTGGCGCTTGCGCCGCACGAAGGCAACGGAGGACGACATGGACGTGCGACAAGGCTTCGTCGACTGCGTGGGGCGCACGCCGCTGATTCGCTTGACGAAGCTCAGCGCCGAGACGGGCTGCGAGATCCTGGGCAAGGCGGAATTCATGAATCCGGGCGGGTCGGTGAAGGACCGCGCGGCACTCTACATCATCCGCGACGCCGAGCGGCGTGGCGTGCTGCAGCCGGGCGGCACCGTGGTCGAGGGCACGGCGGGCAACACCGGCATCGGCCTGGCGCATATCTGCGCGGCGCGCGGCTATCGCTGCGTGATCGTGATTCCCGACACGCAATCGCCGGACAAGCTGGCGATCCTGCGCACGCTCGGCGCCGAGGTGCGCCCGGTGCCCGCGGCGCCCTACCGTGATCCGAACAACTACCAGAAGATTGCCGGGCGGCTCGCGGACGAACTCGACAACGCGGTATGGGCCAATCAGTTCGACAACGTCGTCAATCGCCAGGCGCACTACGAGACGACCGGGCCCGAGATCTGGCGCGATACGGCGGGCACGATCGATGCATTCGTGTGCGCGACCGGGACGGGCGGCACGCTGGCGGGCGTGAGCCGTTATCTGAAAGAGCAGAATCCGGACGTGCGGATCGTGCTGGCCGACCCGCACGGCAGCGGGCTGTACGGGTACGTGAAAACGGGCGACCTCGGCGCGGAAGGCAGCTCGATCACCGAAGGCATCGGATCGACGCGCGTCACGATGAACCTTGCCGGCACGCCGATCGACGACGCCGTGCGGATCGACGATCAGCAGTGCGTGACGATGGTCTACCGGTTGCTGCGCGAGGAGGGGCTGTACGTCGGCGGATCGAGCGGCATCAACGTCGCCGCGGCGGTCTGGGTGGCCCGCCGGATGGGCCCGGGGCACACGATCGTGACCTTGCTGTGCGACCGTGGCGACATCTATCGCACACGGCTTTTCAATCGCGAATGGCTACGCGAAAAGGGACAGGATCCGGGGGACTGAACCCGTGTGTCGAATCGGTGCGAAGCGCGCGAGCGGCGAGGTTTTCCATCCGCCGGAATGCGACCTATGCTGAACGAATCCGGTGCGAACGCCGTTCGCCCGTTTCGTCCAGACGAGGTGTGCCATGCCTGTGTCAGCCACCCTGCAGGATTGCCTGCGTCAGAAGTCATCGCGGTACGAAGTGGTGTACCCTATAGCCATACGAGCATGGAGACGGCCGCCGCCGCGCATATCCCCGGCGATCGCCTCGCGAAAACCGTGCTCCTCGAAGACGACGAAGGCTACGTCGCCGCTGTATTGCCGACCACGCACGCCGTGCGCCTGTCGGATCTCTGGGTGAAGACGGGACGCCATCTCGTGCTTGCCCGGGAGGTCGAGCTGCGCGAGCTGTTCAAGGATTGCGACATGGGCGCGTTGCCGCCGGTGTGCATGGCGTACGGCATGAAGACGTTCCTCGAGGAACGTCTCGCGCAGCAGCCGGAAGTCTATTTCGAGGCCGGCGATCACGAAGCGCTGATCCACATGATGCAGGACGAATTCCTGATGCTGATGGAGACGGCCGAGCGCGCGCATTTCTCGCACAAGATGCAGGGCATGCACTCCTGACGCGCGCGGTGTTTGGGCGCTGGTCGGTGCGTGTCTGACGGGGCGCGTGTAGAGGCGGTAAGTGGTCGTGCGATGGTTAATTCGGTCTGCGAAATTGTTTGCGATGGTTTGTCGAGTGCCCAATCCATCACGAAATTTGTATCGCATTGCAGACTAACTTTCCGGATATCCAGGGTATTTCGGGCGTTCTGAAGAAGCTGTGTCGACCAGCTCGAGGCAGTTGACCAGCGTATCCGGCGACCGATGGGGACGCCGATGAGGAGAGGCGTGAATCTTGGCGATCGCATCCGGAGCGGGCCATTTTGGTGCGGCGCGGGAAATATGCCGATATTTATGCTGAAGCAGATTAATATCCGGTTTTGCATATATCCATACAATTCAATTACCGTTTTTATAATAGAAGTTTGATTTGTGCTTACCGGAATATTATTTGAATAAACCCTCCAAACTTTGTATTCGGGCATCAAATAAAGTTTGACGTCAAAATTTTTTCCTTGCTATTGTCTGCACCCAAGTGAGCGGCGCCACTGACATCACCGTGTAACGAACGGTGGGTCGTCATACGAAATGTAAGGTGCCGCCCGCTCAGCTGACAATTGCCTGAACGTGCTGGCGCGTTTTTTTCGGTGCATAACCGGGCCGCGCCGGCCGGAACGATTCCTTGAAAAAATGAATTTGCATTCGAATTGAATTCTTTCAATTCGGATTGCTAATTGAATTTGAAATGAAATGTTCGGGTTGATGCGGTGGCGATGCCGACCTGGCTTTGCGGCCGGCAGCAATCCGATACTGGGCGAATCGCTTGGGGGATGGATGGTGGGCATGAAAGTCGAAGAACGTCTGGCTACGTCGAACAGCGGACTGGCTACGCTGGGCCGTCCGCGAGAGTTCGGCAAGAAGCAACAGAATCCGGTGCGCCGGTTCGGCGGCATCGGCATCGTCCTGGTGCTGCATGCCGTACTGATCTACGCGCTGCTCAACGGCCTCGCGACGAAAGTCGTGCAGGTGATCCAGCACCCGATCGAAACCCGCATCATCGAGCCGGTCAAGCCGCCGCCGCCACCGCCGATGCCCGTGGTCAAGCTCCCGCCACCGAAATTCGCGCCGCCGCCGCCGCCGTTCGTCCCGCCGCCGGAAGTGCCGGTGCAGGCGCCGCCGCAGGCGACGATCACGCACCAGTCGGCCCCGGTACCGTCCGCACCGGCCGTGCAGGCGCCGGTCGTGGCGCCTCCCGCGCCGGCCAAGCCCGTCAGCCATGACGTGGGGGTGGTCTGCCCGAATTCGGACACGCTTCGCGCGTCGATCCAGTATCCGAAAGAGGCGCAGGAGAACAACATCACGGGCGACGTGACGATCGAGTTCGTCGTGGATGCGGAAGGGAACATCACGAACGAGCGTGTGGCGCAGTCGGCTGATCCGATCCTCGATCGTGCTGCCTTCAACACCGTGAAGCGCTTCAAGTGCGTCGCGCAGGGCCAGTCGGTGCGGGTCCAGGTTCCGTTCTCGTTCAATCTGAATTGATGCAGTGGGCGGCCCGGTGCGATCCGGGCCGGAAAAAACCATCTCGAACTGGGGTATTCAGTTCTTCGAATTAACTGGAGTGGGGTATGACGAAGCGTTCACTGGCCGCGCTGGCGGCAAGCATCCTGATGTCCGTCGCCGCAATCGACGGGTTCGTTGCACCACAGCTCGCCCACGCGCAGGCGAGCGGCGCGGCCGGCACGTCGGCACAGGCCGCGGCGCCGTCGGCTGCGCCGGCCCCGGTTCCGGCCGCCGCCGAGCCGGCTCCGCCGCCCGCGCCGGCCACGACGGAAGCGGTCGAGAATCCGTACGGGCTCGGTGCGCTATGGAAGAACGGCGATTTCGTCGCCCGTTTCGTGCTGATCCTGCTGGTGATCATGTCGATGGGCAGCTGGTACATCATGATCACGAAGTTCGTGGAACAATTGCGCGCCAATCGCCGCGCGAAGCTGGCGGACGCGCAACTCTGGACCGCGCCGTCGCTGGCCGAGGGCGCCAGGCTGCTCGACGAGGCGTCGCCGTTCCGCTTCATCGCCGAAACGGCGATCGAGGCCGGCGAGCATCATGACGAGGCGCTGCTGGAAGCGGTGGACCGCAATACGTGGATCGACGTGTCGGTCGAGCGCTCGATCACGAACGTGTCGAACCGGATGCAGGACGGGCTCGCGTTCCTCGCCACGGTGGGCTCCACCGCGCCGTTCGTCGGGCTGTTCGGCACCGTCTGGGGGATCTATCACGCGCTGACGGCCATCGGCATCGCCGGCCAGGCGTCGATCGACAAGGTCGCGGGGCCGGTGGGCGAGGCGCTCATCATGACCGCGATCGGCCTCGCCGTCGCCGTGCCGGCGGTGCTCGGCTACAACTTCCTGGTCCGTCGCAACAAGTCGGTGATGGAGCGGGTGCGCAACTTCGGCGCGCAACTGCATACCGTGCTGCTGGCCGGCAATCGGCGCCCGGCACGCGCGTCGTCGCCGGCCGCGGCGTCGCTCGCGAACTGACCGGCTGACGGAGACGCGCGATGGCCATGAACGTCGGGCAGGACGATAGCGACGAGGTGATCGCCAACATCAACACGACGCCGCTCGTCGACGTGATGCTGGTGTTGCTGATCATCTTCCTGATCACGATTCCGGTCGTGACGCACACGATCCAGCTTCAGTTGCCGAAGGAGACGGTGCAGCCGCTGCAGACGACGCCGAAGAGCATCGAGATCGCGGTGAACCGCGATGGCGATTTCTTCTGGGGCGAACAGCTGGTGGATGCCACGACCCTGCTCGCGAAGCTGAAGGACGTGTCGCAGCAGCAGCCGCAGCCGAGCGTCCACGTGCGGGGCGACCAGAACACGCGTTACGAGTTCATCGGCCGGGTGGTCACGATGTGCGAGCGCGCGGGGATCGCGAAGCTGTCGTTCATTACGGAGCCGCCGGCGCGCGGGGGATAGTCGCGCAGCGGAATCGGGGTGGGACAGGGGGCTGGCGGTAGGTGGGGGAGCGCTGACGCTGGTCGACCGGGAAGCTTGGGATCTGCGTAAGCGTTGAAGCGCTAACGCTGATCGACCGCGAAGCATGGGATCCACGTAAGCGCTGAAGCGCTAACGTGGATCGACCGCGAAGCATGGGACCAGCGTAAGCGCTAAAGCGCTAACGCTGGTCGACAGGAGTTCGACGATGGGAATGAATGTGCCTTCGGGCGGAAGCAACGCCGAGCCGGAAGTGATGGTCGATATCAACACCACGCCGCTGATCGACGTGATGCTGGTGTTGCTGATCATGCTGATCATCACGATCCCGATTCAGATGCATTCGGTGAAGATGGACCTGCCGGTGGGTAATCCGCCGCCGCCGGCCGCGCCGCCGGAAATCGTGCAGATCGATATCGACTTCGACGGCACGACGACATGGAACGGCGCCCCGGTGCCGGATCGCGCGGCGCTCGAGTCGAAACTGACCCAGGTGGCCGCGGAACCCGTGCAGGCGGAGATCCATCTGCGCCCCAACAAGCTGGTGCCGTACAAGGACGTGGCCGCCGTGCTCGCCGCCGCGCAACGCGTGGGCGCGACCAAGATCGGCCTGATCGGTAACGAACAGTTCATGCAATGACGACACGGACGAGCCGATGAACCAGCGACGATGGAAACGGATGATGGCGGTGACGGCGCTCGGCGCGGCGGGCCTGCTCGGACGCCCGGCGCTGCCGGCGGACGCGCTGCGGCCGGACGTGGCGAAACCGTTGGCGGCCGCGCAGGAACTGTACCGCGCGCACAAGTATCGCGACGCGCTGGGCAAGATCGCGCAGGCGGCCGCCGTGCCGAACCGGACGCCGTACGAAACCACCGTGGTGGAGGAAATGCGTGGCGCGGCAGCGATGGCGGCCGGCGATTCGGGGACGGCCGCGCAGGCGTACGAGAGCGTGCTGAACTCCGGGCGGCTCTCGGGCGACGACGAGCAGCGGACCACGGCGGCGCTGGCGGGCATCTACTTCCAGCAGAAGAACTACCCGCTGGCGATCCGCGTCGCGCAGCGCTACCTGAAGGCGGGTGGCTCGGATCCGGAAATGCGCACGCTGCTCACGCAGTCTTACTACCTGTCGAACGATTGCGCACCGCTCGTGAGCCAGTTGAAAGCGAGCACCGACGCGCAGGCGAATGGCGGACACGCACCGGATGAAGGGCAGTTGCAGATGCTGGCGACCTGCGCGCAGAAAGTGAAGGACGGCAACGCGTATCGCGGTGCGCTCGGGCTGCTGGTAGCTTATCACCCGAGCCCCGCGTACTGGGACGAAATGGTCACGGCCATTCGCGGCAACCCCGGGTATCTGCCGTCGCTCGACCTCGACATCTACCGGTTGCGGCGGGCGACGGGCTCGCTCACGACCGCCAACGCGTACATGGAAATGACGCAGCTCGCGCTGGTAGCGGGCTCGGCCGCCGAGGGCAAGCAGGTGATCGACCAGGGGTTCGCATCCGGCGTACTCGGCAAGGACGCGCAGGCGGATCGCGAGAAGCGGCTGCAGGCGCTCGCGGCGAAGCGCGCGCAATCGGGCGGCGACGCCACGACGCCGGCAGCGCCGATCGACGCAGGCATGAACCTCGTCTTCGAGGGCCATGCACAGCAGGGGCTGCCGATGATGGAGCAGGCGATCGCGAAGGGCGGCCTCGAGCATCCCGACGCGGCGAGGCTGCGGCTCGGCGAGGCGTATTACGTGGCTGGCCAGAAAGCGCGTGCGCTCCAGGTGCTGCGTACGGTCAAGGGCACCGACGGTTCCGGTGATCTGGCACGGCTCTGGACGGTGGTGGCCTCCCGGTAACGCAACGGACGTGCACGGCCGCGCGCAATGCTGGCGGTCGGAAACCGGTGTGCCGCCGCGATCGCGCGGATGCACGACGAGCAGGTCAGCCGATGAAAAGGGGCAAACTTGTTAATTAGTAAACCGAATGAAATGGGCGGGCGATGTGCGGGCGCACCACGCGAGTGCGCTGCCGCACCGCGCGTCGCTTGCACGTCGCGACAGCGTGCGGCGGGGGATCGCGCCGGGCCGGCTGCGTCGCGGCATCGGTCGAGGCTTGACGACATCAAACCGATTTCGACTGCGAGGAACCGTCTTTCCATGGTTTTGCCCCCTGATGAGTCGGTGCTCGTCGCCATGTCGCTCGGCAACAAGATCCGGGCGCTGCGCCAGCGCCTGAAACTCACGCTCGACGAAACGTCGACGATCGCCGGCATATCGAAGCCGTTCCTGTCGCAGGTCGAGCGCGGGCGGGCGACGCCGTCGATCACGTCGCTGGTGCGGATCGCGAAGGCGCTGGGCGTGACGATGCAGTACTTCATCGACACGCCGACGGAAGCGCGCTCGGTATGCCGCGGCAACGCGCTGCAGTATTTCCAGTTCACGAACTCGGCCAGCCGGTTCGCCAGGCTGACGAACCTGGTGGACGGCCGCAAGCTCGACGCGATTCTCGTCCGGATGCCGGCGGGGCAGTTGTCGTCCGAGATGACGACGCACGCGGGCGAGGAGTTCGTCTACGTGTTGCGCGGGCAGGTGGCGCTGACGCTCGAGGATTGCACGTTCACGCTGAACGAGGGCGATACCGCGCATTACGAATCGACGATGCCGCATGCGTGGCGCAACACGGCCGACGAAGAGGCGGTGATCGTCTGGGTCGGCACGCCGAGGCTGTTCTAGCGAAGGCGGCCGGCAGGAAGGAGAAGTGCCCGGTCGACGAAGAGGGTGCGCGGTACGGCGCATGCACAGGTTCGCGTTGTACGGAATCCGCTGCCCGTCGAGCCGGGAAGAAGCAGGCAATGCGCTCAATGTGGGTGTTTAGTATGACGAATAAAAATAGAACAAGACGGTGATGCCGAATGGCGCTGGTGCTACGAGGCCGATCCGTTCGAGTCGTGGCAGTCGAAAGCGTGGCAATCGCGGGTTCCGGTACACGGGCACCCAGGACGCGCAAGGAATTCACAAGGTTCCGGCGCACAGCAGGTGGGGTCTTACTACGAGCGAGAGGGAACAAGATGAAGCAGAGAGTTTTGGCGTTGGCCATCAACAGGATAGTCTGGGCGGAACTGGCGCTGACGGCCGCACTGGCGCCGCCGACGTTCGCCCAGAGCCAGCCGGCGCCGGGCGCCGTCGCGATCGCGGATGCGGTCGCGAGCGGCGCGCCCGTGACCGTTGCACAGGCGGCCGGTACGGCGGGCAGCGCCGCCGCACCGGACGCCGCGGCGCCCGATGCAGCACCCGGTGCAGCGGCCGAGGCGACGCCTGCCGCACCCGCCGCGAACGGGCAGGGCAAGGTTGCGCAGATCAAGCGGTTCGAAGTGACGGGCTCGCTGATCCGGCAGGCCGACAAGACGGGTTTCCAGCAAGTGCAGACGATCACGCCGAAGGAAATCCAGGCCAGCGGCGCGGTGACCGTCGCCGACTTCCTGCGCGATGCGGCAGCCAACTCGGCGAACAGCTGGGGCGAAGGGCAATCGGGCAACTTCGCGGCCGGCGCGGCCGGCATTGCACTGCGCGGCCTCTCGGAGAAGTACACGCTCGTGCTGGTCGACGGCCAGCGCGTCGCGCCGTATGCGTTCTTCTCGAACAGCGTCGATTCGTTCTTCGACCTCAACACGATCCCGCTCAACGACATCGAGCGGATCGAAATCGTGAAGACGGGCGCCGTGTCGCAGTACGGTTCGGACGCGATCGGCGGTGTCGTCAACATCATCACGAAACACAATTTCCGTGGCCTGCAGCTCGACGGCAGCCTCGGCAGCGCGATCAACGCCGGCAACGGCGACGGCACGATGAAGTTCGGCGTGCTCGGCGGCTTCGGCGACCTGAACGCCGACCGCTTCAACGTGACGGCCGCGCTCAGCTACTACAAGTCGAACGGCTTCACGCTGGCCGACCGTGATTCCACGCGCAGCCAGGACTTCACGGGCAAACCGGGCGGCTTCTCGCTGCTCGCGCCGTCCTACTGGAACATGCCCGACGGCAGTGCGCAGGCGCTGAACGGCGGCTGCCCGTTCGGCGGCTCGGTTCATCCGGCCGCGCCGAATTCGCTGTCGGCCGGGTTGCCGGGCACCATCTGCGGGTACAACACGGCGGAAAGCACGTCGATCCTGCCGATGACCGAGCGCCTGAACGCGAAGCTCCACGGTGACTTCAAGATCGACGACAAGACGACCGCGTTCGCCGACTTTATGGAGAGCTACAACACGACCACGACCAACGACGGCCTGTGGAACAACGTGATCGGCAACTCGCAGAACCCGGCGCTCGTCTGGAATCCGCAGACGAAGCTGCTGTCGCCGTTCAACTACACGGTGCCGGTCAGCAACCCGTACAACACGACGGGTGCGGCCACGCCGCTCACCTATGCGTTTCCGAACACGGTCGCGCAAAAGACCTGGGCCAGCTACTGGCGGGCGGCCGCCGGCATCAAGGGGTCGTTCACGCTGCCGTACGGCGACTGGGACTGGGCGACGTCGGTCAGCCATTCGCAGAGCACGGTGTCGAACGTGTTCACGAACCAGCTGAACGTGAACGCGCTGAACAACATCTACCAGAACGGCACACTGAATTTCGCGAACCCGGCCGCGACGCCTAACGCGTTCAACGGTCTCTATCAGGAGGCGAACAACTTCGGCATCTCGAAGCTCGACACGATCGATGCGACGCTGTCGACGCCGAACCTGTTCCATCTGCCGGCCGGCGACGTCGGCATCGGCTTCGGCGCGCAGTTCACGCACCAGAGCGAAACGCTGACGCCGGGTTCCGAATACCTGAGCGGCGCCGTCATCACGCCGGACCTCGAGACGGTGGATGGCCAGCGCAACGTCGCGGCCATCTATTACCAGATCAACATACCGATCATCGAGAACCTGACGTTCAGCCAGGCAGGCCGCTACGACCACTACACCGACGTGGGCGGCGCCTTCTCGCCGCGCTTCGCGTTGCGGTACCAGCCGATCAAGGCGCTCACGTTGTATACGTCGTACAACCGCGGCTTCCGCGCGCCGACCTTCGTCGAGGACAGCAAGTCGCAGACGCTCGGCATCCAGGTCGACCCGGCCACCGGCCAGAACTACACGTCGATCACCGTCGGCAACCCGAACCTCGCGCCGGAACGCACGCGCAACCTCAATATCGGCTTCCAGGTCTCGCCGAGCCGTTACACCGACCTCGGCTTCGACTGGTACAAGATCCGCATCGACAACGTGATCGGCCAGGGCAAGCCATCGCAGGTCGTGACCGACCCGACGACCGGCCAGCTGCTGTACAAGGTGATCCCGTACCAGAACCTCGGCTACCTCGACACGAACGGCTTCGAAGGCACGTTCCGCCAGGGCCTGCCGCTGAAGGGCTGGGGCACGATTACGCTGTCGGGCGACTGGGCTTACGTCAACAGCTACAAGATCGGCTTCCCAGGCGCCGCGCCGGTCAACGGCGCGGGCAACAACTTCACGATCACGCAGCCGTTCGGCGGCAGCTTCCCGCGCTGGCGCGGCAACACGACGCTGGACTGGAACTACCGGAAGTTCGATGCGGCGCTGACGTGGCAGTTCACGGGCCCGTACGCGCAGAACCTGATGCCCGAGCCGAACAAGGTCGGTTCGTACAGCCAGTTCAACCTGATGGTGACGTACACGGGCTTCAAGAACTGGACGATCTACGGTGGCATCGACAACCTCTTCAACCGCACGCCGCCGTTCGACCCGATCTTCGCGAACGGCACGCTGAGCCAGAGCGGGTACGACACGTCGGTGTACTCGTACATCGGCCGGTTCGCACAGGTCGGCGCGACGTACAAGTTCTGATGGCGATCGCGATGCACTGACAGGTTTGGGACAGGCCGCTCCACGTCCACTACCCCCTTTTCGGGGCGGCCTTTTTTCACCTGGCGCCACGACGGCCCGCAACCGGGACGCGCGGCGGTGCAGTTCATCCGATCGTGACCAGCACGAACCATCCGCGGGACGCGGCCGTATGCGGCGTCCGGCACGGGCATCGATTGCGCGCGGGCTTCACACCCGCACGCTTCCGGACAGACTGACCATGAGACTGTTGAATGGGCGACGGGCACGCGTGCCGCGCCACTCGCACCTGACGCGCACGCACGGGCGGATGCGCACCGCCGCGCGCGCCGCGCTGCTCGCGTGCGCCGTGTGGCTCGTGTCGGGCGGCGTCATGCCGCAGGCCGCGCTCGCGGTGCCGGCGATCTCGCAATACGACCATCCGAAGTATCCGCCGGGCTTCACGCATTTCGACTACGCGAATGCGGATGCGCCGGACAACGGCACGCTCCAGTTCGAAAACTACGACGAAGCGCAGAGCTACGATTCGTTGAACCCGTTCCTCGTGCGCGGCGCGCCCGCACCGGACATCAAGAACCTGATGTTCGACACGCTGATGCAGCGCAGCTGGGACGAGCTCGCATCCGAATACGCGCTGATCGCCGACGACGTCGACGTCGCGCCCGACGGGCTGTCGGCGACGTTTCACATCAACCCGGCCGCACGCTTCTCGAACGGCGACCCGATCACCGCGGCCGACGTCAAGTATTCGTACGACACGCTGTCGAGCCCGCAGGCGTCGCCGCTGTACAACGCGCAGTTCGCGATCATCAAGCGCGCGGTGGTGGTCGACGGCCACACGGTGCGTTTCGAGTTCAAGCACGCGGAGCGCGACGCCGCGCTGATCGCGGGCGACCTGCCGGTGTTCTCGCCGAAATGGGGGCAGCGCGCGGACGGCACGCGACCGCCGTTCGACCAGATCGCGAACGTGCCGCCGATCGCGAGCGGCGCGTACCTGATCGACCAGCGCAGGAACGACAAGCAGATCAGCTACGTGCGTAACCCGCACTACTGGGCAGCGAACCTGCCGTCGCGACGCGGCATGTTCCGCTTCGCATACGTGTCGTTCAAGCTGTACCTGGATCAATACACGGCGCTCGAAGCGTTCAAGGCCGGCGACATCGACGCGCGCATGGAATACAGCGCGACGCAGTGGGCGCGCAAGTACGTCGGCAAGAATTTTCGCAACGGCATGCTGACGCGCTGCGAGTTTCCCGACGGCCCCGCGCAGATGCAGGGTTTCCTGATGAACATGCGCAAGCCGATGTTCCAGGACGTGCGGGTGCGGCATGCGCTCGCGCTGGCGTTCGATTTCGACTGGATGAGCCGGATGATGTTCTACGGGCAGTATCGCCGCACCAACAGCTTCTGGGAGGCGAGCCCGTTCGCGGCATCCGGCATGCCGAGCGCGAAGGAGCTGGCGCTGCTCGAACCGTTCCGTGCGACGCTGCCGCCCGAGGTGTTCGGCCCGATGATCCGGCAGCCGTCGACGCTGCCGCCGAACTCGCTGCGCGCGAACCTGAAGGAGGCGCGCGACTTGCTCGCGCAGGCCGGCTGGCATTACCGCGACGGCGCGCTGCGCGACGCGAACGGCACGCCGATGACGATCGAGATCATCGACGACCAGCCCGGCATGGACCGCCTGATTCTGCCGTACACGCAGGCGCTCGCGATGCTCGGCATCCACGCGTATCTCCACGAGATCGACAGCGCGCTCTACCTGAAGCGGCTCGACAATTTCGAGTACGACATGACGACGTACATCTACCTGCCGGTGACGATTCCGGGCGCGGAGCTGACGCGCCGCTTCGGCAGTGCGGCCGCGTCGCAGCCCGGGTCCGAGAACTATCCGGGCGTGAAATCGAAGGCGGTCGATGCGCTGATCCGTGCGGCGCTCGCAGCCGACACGCTCGACGATCTCGAGACGGCCACGCACGCGCTCGACCGCGTGCTGATCAACCTGTACGCGCTGATCCCGCAGTACTACCTGCCGAACGCGCGGATCGCGTACAAGGCGACGCTCGGCCACCCGGCGATCGTGCCGGACTCCTATCAATACGAGGACTGGATCATCGACTACTGGTACGTGAAGCAACCGGCGGCGAAACCCGCACCGGCCGCCTGACGGAGGAACGACGATGCTGGCATACATACTCAGGCGCTTGCTGCTGATGATCCCGACGCTGATCGGGGTGGTGACGATCACGTTCGCGGTCACGCAGTTCGTGCCGGGCGGCCCGGTCGAACAGGTGCTCGCGCAGTTGCGCCACGGCAGTGCGCGCGGCGGGGAGGCGGGCGGCGCAGGCGGCTACCACGGCAGCCAGGGCGTCGACCCGCAGCAGATCGAGCAGATCCGCAAGCAGTTCGGCTTCGACAGGCCGCCGCTCGAACGCTACGTGCTGATGCTGAAAAGCTATGCGACGTTCGACCTCGGCCAGTCCTATTTCGCGCACCGCAGCGTGTGGGCGGTGATCCGCTCGAAGCTGCCGGTGTCGATCACGCTGGGGATGTGGACGGTGATCCTCACGTACCTGGTGTCGGTGCCGCTCGGGATCGCGAAGGCGGTGCGCAACGGGTCGCGGTTCGACACCGTGACGAGCGTGCTGGTACTGGCCGGCTACGCGGTGCCGGGCTTCGTGCTTGGCGTGCTGCTGCTGATGCTGTTCGGCGGCGGCACGTTCTGGCAGGTATTTCCGATGCGCGGGCTCACGTCCGACAACTTCGACGACCTGACGCTGATCGGCAAGGCGCTCGACTATCTGTGGCACGTCGTGATGCCGGTGACGGCGTCGGTCGTCGGCAACTTCGCGATCATCACGATCCTGACCAAGAACACGTTCCTCGAGGAAATCGGCCGGCAATACGTGCTGACCGCACGCGCGAAGGGCGCGCCGGAGCGCGACGTGCTGTGGAAGCACGTGCTGCGCAACGCGGCGATCCCGTTGCTCACCGGGCTGCCGGCCGCGTTCGTCGGCGCGTTCCTGAACGGCAACCTGCTGATCGAGACGCTGTTCTCGCTCGACGGCATGGGGCAACTGTCGTACGACTCGGTGATCCGCCGCGACTATCCGGTCGTGCTCGGCTCGCTGTTCCTGTTCACGCTGATCGGCCTGCTGACCAAACTCATCGCGGATATCTGCTATGTCCTCGTCGACCCCCGTATCCAGTTCAACCGCCTGGACCACTGACCCGGCCTGCGTCGCGTGCGCGGCCTCGCCGTCGCCGTGGCGGCGCACGTGGCTGCGTTTTCGCGCGCAGCCGCTCGGCTACTGGAGCCTCGTGATCTTCGCGGTGCTGTTCGCGCTCAGCCTCGGTGCGGACCTGCTGTCGAACGACCGGCCGCTGATCGTGCGCTACGACGGGCACTATTACTTCCCGATCGTGAAGGACTATCCGGAGACGGCGTTCGGCGGCGACTTTCCCGCGATGACGAACTATCTCGATCCGTATATCCGCACGAAGATCGAGTCGCACGGCAACTTCGCGATCTATCCGCCGAACCGGTATCGCTATGACACGATCGATTATTTCGCGTCGCGGCCGTATCCGGCGCCGCCGTCGTCGAGCAACTGGCTCGGCACCGACCAGTTCGGCCGCGACGTGCTCGCGCGGCTGCTGTACGGGTTCCGGCTGTCGGTGTTGATGGCGTTCGCGCTGACCGTATCGGGCGTGCTGGTCGGCGTGCTGACGGGCGCGCTGCAAGGCTTCTACGGCGGCCGCACCGACCTGGTCGGGCAGCGCCTGATCGAGATCTGGAGCGCGTTGCCTGACCTGTACCTGCTGATCATCTTCGCGTCGATCTTCACGCCGTCGCTGTGGCTGCTGTTCATCCTCCTGTCGATGTTCGGCTGGCTCGTGCTGTCCGACTACGTGCGTTCCGAATTCCTGCGCAACCGCGCGCTCGACTATGTGAAGGCCGCGCGCACGATGGGGCTGACCAATGCACAGATCATGTGGCGCCACGTGCTGCCGAACAGCCTCACGCCGGTGATCACGTTCCTGCCGTTCCGGATGAGCGCGGCGATCCTGTCGCTGACGAGCCTCGATTTCCTGGGCCTCGGCGTGCCGCCGCCGACGCCGAGCCTCGGCGAGCTGCTGCAGGAGGGCAAGAACAACCTCGATGCGTGGTGGATCTCGATCGCGGCGTTCGCGGCGCTGGTGGTGACGCTGCTGCTGCTCACCTTCATGGGCGATGCGCTGCGCAACGCGCTCGACACGCGCACGCGCGGTTCGGCATTCGGCGGAGGGCGGTGATGACGAGACCGTTGCTGCAGATCGACGGGTTTTCCGCGCATTTCGGCGCGAACGCGGCCGTACAGGATCTGAATTTGTCGATCGCCCGCGGCGAGCGCGTGGCGCTCGTCGGCGAATCGGGGTCGGGCAAGAGCGTGACCGCACTGTCGATCCTGCGGCTCGCGCAGCAGGCGACGCTGTCGGGGCGGATGCTGTTCGACGGCGAGGATCTGCTCGCGAAAACGGAGCAGCAGATGCGCGGGATTCGCGGCGCCGACATCGCGATGGTGTTCCAGGAGCCGATGACCGCGCTCAATCCGCTGTATACGATCGGCAAGCAGATCGCCGAGAGCCTGCGGCTGCACGAGGGGCTGCGCCCGGGCGACGCGCGCGAGTGCGGGATCGCGCTGCTGCGGCGCACCGGGATTCCGGAGCCGGAGCGGCGCATCGACAGCTTTCCGCACCAGCTGTCGGGTGGGCAGCGGCAACGCGCGATGATCGCGATGGCGCTGGCGTGCCGGCCGCGGCTGCTGCTCGCGGACGAGCCGACCACCGCGCTCGACGTGACGGTGCGCCAGCAGATCGTCGACCTGCTGATCGAGCTGCAGGAGCAGGAGGCCGCCGCGCGCGGGATGGCCGTGCTGCTGATCACACACGACCTGAACCTCGTGCGGCGCTTCGCGCAGCGCGTGGCCGTGATGGAGAAGGGCGTGCTGGTGGAGACCAACACGACCGCCGCGCTGTTCGCGGCGCCGCAGCATCCGTATACGCGCCGGCTGCTCGACAGCGCGCCGCAACGGGCGGTCGAGCCGGTTGCGGCCGGCGCGCAGACGATCCTCGACGTGCAGCACCTTGCGGTCGACTACCGTATCGCGGCAAAGGGCTGGCGCTCGGTGCTCGGCAAGACGACGTTCCGCGCCGTGCACGACGTGCAGCTGAGCCTGAAGCGCGGCGAAACGCTCGGGATCGTCGGCGAATCGGGCTCGGGGAAATCGACGCTCGCGTCGGCCGTGCTCGGCCTGCAGCGGCCGGCGTCGGGCGGGATCGAGATCGATGGCATGCCGCTGGCGTCGCTGCGCACGACGCGGGGCCGGCGCACGCTGTATGGGCGCATGCAGGTGGTGTTCCAGGATCCGTTCGGCTCGCTGTCGCCGCGCATGACGGTCGAGCAGATCGTCGGCGAGGGGCTCGCCGTGCACCGGCCGCAGGTGGCCGGCGACGCGCGGCGCGCGCGCATCGCCGCGCTGCTGCAGGAGGTGGGCCTGCCGCCCGAGGCGATGTTGCGCTATCCGCACGAGTTTTCCGGCGGGCAGCGCCAGCGGATCGCGATCGCGCGGGCGCTGGCGGTGGAGCCGGAACTGCTGGTGCTCGACGAGCCGACGAGCGCGCTCGACGTGTCGATCCAGAAGCAGGTGCTGAATCTGCTGACGAATCTCCAAAAGAAGTACAAACTCAGCTACCTGTTCATCACGCACGATCTGGCGGTGATGCGCGCGATGGCCCACCGGGTCATCGTGATGAAGGCGGGGCGCGTGGTCGAGGCGGGCGAGACGCTTGACGTACTGCACGCGCCATCCCATCCGTATACGCGGGCGCTGCTCGCGTCGTCCATGCTGGCGCCTGAGCGCGGCCCGCAGGAGCAGCAAGAGAGAACCGATGATTGACGAGAACCGGGCGCCGGGCGTCCGAGCCGTGCAGGCAGCACAGGGGTTGCGCAGCGACGCCGATTTCTGGTCGCTGCGCATCGTCGACGAGACGATCGACGAACATGCGGTGCGCAACGACGTCGCGCAGCCGTTTTCGCGCACGCGCGAGCGTGGTGCGATGCTGACGGCCTGGGCCGGCACGGGCGCCGGCTATGCGGCGACGCCCGACCTGTCCCCGGCCGGGCTGCAGGCGGCGCTCGACATCGCGACCGCGCGGGCCCGGGCCAGCGCGCCGTGGGCGCTGGTCGATCATCGTCAGGCCGCGCGCCCGCAGGCGAGCGGCACCTATGCGTCGCCCGATGTCGACGCGGCATTGCCGTCGCGCGCGGAATGGATCGAGCGTCTCGCGCACGAATGCGCGGCGGCGAACCTCGGCGCGCGCATCGTCGAGCGTTCGGCGAGCGTGATGATCGTGCACACCGAGCAAAATTACGTGACGAGCGACGGCGTGCGGATCGACCAGCGCTTCCGTTTCCTGATGCCCGAGCTGCAGGCCGTCGCCCATGGCGATGGCGACACGCAGACGCGCTCGCTCGGTCAGTCGGGCACGCTCGCGCAGGGCGGCATCGACGTGCTCGCGCGCTACGGTTTCGACGGTGCCGGCGCGCGCGTGGCCGACGAGGCGCTGCAGTTGCTCGCCGCGCCGAACTGCCCGACCGGCCGGCGCGACCTGCTGCTGATGCCGGACCAGATGATGCTGCAGATCCACGAGTCGATCGGCCATCCGCTCGAGCTCGACCGGATTCTCGGCGACGAGCGCAACTTCGCCGGGTCGAGCTTCGTCAGGCCGGAGATGGTCGGCCACTATCAGTATGGTTCGCCGCTGCTGAACGTCACGTTCGATCCGGAGCCGACGGCCGAAGCCGCGTCCTACGCATTCGACGACGACGGCACGCCGGCGCGCAAGCAGTACCTGATCCGCCACGGCGTGCTCGAACGGCTGCTCGGCGGGGCGCTGTCGCAGCAGCGCGCGGGCCTGCCGGGCGTGGCCAACTCGCGCGCGTCGAGCTGGAACCGCGCGCCGATCGACCGGATGGCGAACCTGAACGTCGAACCCGGCGACCAGTCGCTCGATGCGCTGATCGCGGGCACCGAGCACGGGATCCTGATGCGCACCAACACGTCCTGGTCGATCGACGACCACCGCAACAAATTCCAGTTCGGCTGCGAATTCGGGCAACTGATCGAGAACGGCCGGCTCACGCAGGTCGTCAAGCGCCCGAACTACCGCGGCATCTCCGCCCAGTTCTGGCGCAGCCTGCGCGCGGTCGGCGATGCCAGCACGTTCGGCATCTACGGCACGCCGTACTGCGGGAAGGGCGAGCCTGCTCAGATCATCCGTGTCGGCCACGCCGCGCCGGCCTGCGTGTTCGCCGGCGTCGACGTCTTCGGAGGCGCGTGATGACGGGATTCGATCCGATGACACGCCAGGCCGGAATCGACTGGCATGCGTATTTCGCCCGGCTCGCCGAGGAGGCACAACGGCTGACCGCGCCGACCGAAACCGTGCTGCTCGGCTTCTCCGGCGAAACGTCCGACTTCATCCGTTTCAATGGCGGCAGGATTCGCCAGACCGGGCGCGTGACGCAGGGGCGGCTGTCCGTGCGGCTCATCGACGGCGCGCGGCAGGCGCATTCGGCGCTGACCGTGTGCGGCGATCCGGCAGCCGACCTGCGCGAACTGGCGGACGCGCTCGCCGTGCTGCGCGACGGCCTGCGCGATGCGCAGGACGATCCTCATCTGCTGTTCGATACCTCGTCGTGGGTGCAGGAAACGCGCCGCACCGGGCGCCTGCCGAATGCGGACGGGCTCGCGCGAATCGTGGCCGAATGCGCGCGCGGGCTCGACTTCGTCGGCTTTTACGCGGGCGGCACGCTGGCGCGCGGCTTCGCGTCGTCAACCGGCAGCCGCGGCTGGTACGAGGTCGAGAATTTCAACTTCAGCTGGTCGCTGTACGACCCGAGCGGCCGCGCGATCAAGACCGTCTATGCGGGCGACGACTGGCGCGATGCAGCGTTCGCGGCCAAGGTCGACGCGGCCGCCGCGCGGCTGCCCGTGCTCGGCCGCACGCCGAAGGCGCTTGCGCCCGGGCGCTACCGCGCGTATTTCGCGCCGGACGCCATTCACGAGATGACGAGCCTGCTCGGCTGGAGCGGCTTTTCGGCGCGCGCGGTGGCGAGCGCCCGCAGCCCGCTGCATCGCCTGTATGCCGGCGAGGTCGCGCTCGATCCGCGCGTATCGATCACCGAGGATTTCTCGCTGGGCATCGCGCCCGCGTTCAACGCGGACGGCTACCGGCGCGACAGCGTGCCGCTCGTCGTCGAAGGGCGGGCCGCCGGGCAGCTCGTCTGCGCACGCACCGCGCGCGAGCAAGGGGGCACGCCGAACGGAGCGGACAACGGCGAAGCGCCGCAGTCGCTGACGATCGCCGGCGGCACGCTCGCCGATGCCGACGTGCTGGCCGCGCTCGACACGGGGCTCTACGTCGGCAACCTCTGGTACCTGAACTTCTCGGACCCGATCGCGTGCCGGATGACGGGGATGACGCGGTTCGCGACGTTCTGGGTCGAAGGCGGCCGCATCGTCGCGCCGGTCGACGCGATGCGGTTCGACGACAGCTTCTACCGGCTGTTCGGGTCGGCGCTCGAGCAGCTCGGCGCGACACCGATGCTGCTCGCGAACGACGACACGTACGGCGAGCGCGCCACCGGAGGCGCGCAGCTGCCGGGGCTGCTCGCACGTTCATTCGAGCTCACGCTGTAGCGCGTTCGCGGACCCTCGCCGATGCCGTCATTCTTCATCGACCGTCCCGTCTTTGCGTGGATCGTCGCGCTCGCGATCGTCGTCGCGGGCGTGCTGGCCATTCCACAACTGCCGATCGCGCAGTATCCGCGGCTGGCGCCGCCGCGGGTCGTGATTACTGCGTCCTATCCGGGTGCGTCGACCGAGACGGTCGATGCCAACGTCGGCAGCATCATCGAGGAAAGCCTCGACGGCGCCGACGGGCTGCTGTACTACGAGACCAGCAGCGACGGCCACGGCAACCTCGAGATCGACGTGACGTTCGCGCCCAGCACCGATCCCGACATCGCGCTCGTCGACGTCAACAACCGGTTGAAGCAGGTCGAGCCGCGGCTGCCTCAGCAGGTCGTCCAGCAGGGGATCGGCGTGTTCAAGGCGGCGAACACGTTCCTGATGCTCGTCACGCTGACGTCGACCGACGGCACGCGCGATTCCGCGCAGCTCGGCGATTACCTGAACCGCTACGTGCTGCGCGAGCTGAAGCGCGCGCCGGGGGTGGGCGCGGCCGAGCTGTGGGATGCCGACGAGGCGCTGCGAGTCTGGCTCGATCCGGTGAAGTTGCGCGAATACGATCTCGGCGCCGACGACGTGATCACGGCGATCAGCGCGCAGAACGCGACGGTCACGGCCGGCGCGATCGGCGATGCGCCGTTCGTGCGCGGCCAGCAGCTTACCGCGACGGTCGTGGTCAAGGGGCAGCTCACGTCGCCCGAGGAGTTCGGCCGGATCGTGCTGAAATCTAAACAGGACGGCTCGGTGGTACGCGTGGCCGATGTCGCGCGCATCGAGATCGGTCGCGACGACTATTCGTTCTATTCGCGGCTGAACGGCCGGCCGGCCGCGACGGTCGGCATCCAGCTCGGCCCGCGCGGCAACGCGCTCGAAACGTCGAATGCAATCCGCGCCCGGCTCGCGGAACTCTCGCGGACGCTGCCGCCGGGCGTCGCGGTCGAGATTCCGTTCGACGGCGCGCACTTCGTCAAGATCGCGATCCACGAAGTCGTGCTGACGCTGGTCGAGGCCGTGGTGCTGGTGTTCTGCGTGATGTGGCTGTTCCTGCGCGACCTGCGCTACACGCTGGTGCCGACCGTCGTGATTCCGGTCACGCTGATGGGCGCGTTCGTCGCGATGTGGGCGTTCGGTCTGTCGATCAACGTGTTCACGATGTTCGGCCTCGTGCTGGCGATCGGCATCCTGGTCGACGATGCGATCGTCGTCGTCGAGAGCGTGCACCGCGTGATGGAGGAGGGCGTGTCGCCGCGCGACGCCACGCGCCGGGCCATGAAGCGGATCGGCGGGGCGATCGTCGGCGTGACCGCGGTGCTGACCGCCGTGTTCGTGCCGATGGCGTTTTTCCCGGGCAGCGTCGGCGGCATCTACCGGCAGTTCGCGGTCGCGATGATCGCGTCGATGCTGGTGTCGTCGTTCATGGCGCTGTCGCTCACGCCCGCGCTGTGCGCGAACCTGCTGAAGCCGGTTGCGCGACACGATGGCGGCGCCGGCCGTGCGCGGCGACGCGGCATCGGCGCGCGTCTGGCCGACCGGTTCGGTGCGGCTTTCGCGCGCGCCGAAACCGGTTATCGCCGCGTCGCCGTGTTTGCGGTGCGCCGCACCGGCATGGTCGTGGTGGTGTACGCGGCGCTCGTGATCGCGTGCGGGCTGCTGTACTGGATGATGCCGGGCGGCTTCCTGCCGACCGAGGACCAGGGGCAACTGCAGGTGATGATCCAGTTGCCGGCCGGCGCCACGCAGGCGCGCACGCTCGCGGTCGTCGAGCGGGTGGAGGCCATCCTGCACGCGGAGCCGGCGATTGCGAACGTGACGAGCGTGATCGGCTGGAGTTTCGTCGGCAGCGGGCAGAACGTCGGGATGGCGTTCGTGGAACTGAAGGACTGGGCGAAGCGCGACGTCGACGCGATGGCGCTGCGCGACCGGCTCAACGGGCGCTTCGGTGCGATCCTCGACGGCGACGTCGAGGCGGCGCTGCCGCCGTCGGTGCGCGGCATCGGGCATTCGGACGGCTTCACGTTCCGGCTCGAGGATCGCGGCGGGGTCGGGCTCGATGCGTTGAAGGCGGCCCGCGAGCAGCTTGCCGAGCGTGCGAAGGCGAGCCCGTTGCTCTCGGCCGTGCATTTCGAAGACCTGCCGGATGCACCGCGTATCGAGCTTGATGTCGATCGCGCGAAGGCGTATGCGCTCGGCGTGCCGTTCGAGCGGATCGCGGGGCTCTTGGGTGGCACGTTCGGCTCGAACTACATCAACGACTTTCCGGCGTCGGGCCGGATGCGGCGGGTGATCATCGAGGCCGATCCGGTTGCACGCGCAACCGATACGCAACTGATGGCGCTGACCGTGCCGAACCGCACCGGCGACATGGTGCCGCTGTCGGCCATTGCCGCGCCGCACTGGACGATCGGGCCGGTGATGCTGAACCGGTACAACGGCTATCCGTCGCTCGACATCAGCGGCCGGGCGGCGACCGGCACGAGTTCGGGCGCGGCGATGGCGGAGATGGAGCGGCTTGCCGCTGCGCTGCCGGCCGGGATCGGCTTCGACTGGGTCGATGCGGCGCGCGAGGAGCAGGTCGCCGCGCGGCAGACGCCGCTGCTCGTCGGGTTGTCGGTGCTCGCGGTTTTCATGGCGCTGGCCGCGCTGTACGAAAGCTGGACGATTCCGCTGTCCGTGCTGACGATCGTGCCGCTCGGCATGATGGGGGCGATCGCGGCGGCGCTCGCGCGCGGCATGCCGAACGACGTGTATTTCAAGGTCGGGATGATTACCGTGGTCGGGCTGGCGGCGAAGAACGCGATCCTGATCGTGCAATACGCGCGTGATCTGGTCGTGCAGGGCGTGCCGTTGCGGCAGGCGGTGGTCGATGCGGCCGCCGCGCGATTCCGGCCGATCGTGATGACGTCGATGGCGTTCCTGCTGGGCGTCGTGCCGCTGGTGCTGGCGACGGGCGCGGGGGCGGAAAGCCGACGGTCGATCGGCACGGGCGCGTTCGGCGGTGTGCTGGCGGCGACGGTGTTCGGGCTCGTGTTCGCGCCGGTGGCGTTTCGGGTCGTGGCGTCGGTCGGGCGAGGCGGCAGGCGTAGGGCGGTGACGAGATGGACCAAGACAGTACAAGACGATCTGCCTGCTGATCCGAGCGGAACGCATCGCTCGCCATGAAGCCGCAACCCGGCATCACGCCGCCAGTCTAGTCGGACACGGCGACAAGAAAAACCTGCCGAATCGGGACGCGAGGCAGGTCAAAATTCACGGGCCGATTGCTATGTCACTCGGCAAGCGAGCAATCGGAACAGCCCGAATTAGGAGATTTTGATGTCGTGCGAAAAGTGTAGAAACTTTGGCGGAACAAGCTCTAACTATGAATCCCTGGGTATAAATATTTCCAGGCATGCGGAGCTGTACCGGTGCAAGAATTGTGGTCAACTTCTCGAGATCGTTGCGGAAGCTCGAGTTCCGTACTTTCTTACGCTTGAGCAGGCTGAAGAGCACTTTCCGGATGCTCGCAAAGAGCTCCAGAAGATTGCGTCGGGGAAGTGAGAGGTCGAAGCCGCGGGAGCCGTGCTCGGGTCAGTTGCCTGGTGCGGGTGATGTATCTCGCGGTTTATCTACGCTGGCCACACGACGTCTGCAGGCGAAATATCGTATTTGACATAATCAACATTATCGCTGGATTGGGTTGTAGCAGCCATATCCTAATGTCGTGTTCTGGCTATTTACAGATGTCGTGTTTTTGACTGCTGGCATGCTGGACGGCTCGTTGAGCGAGCGCGGAGCCGACCATGCAGCCAGCCGGATTGGTGACACTGACGATGCGAGAGCTTGATCGACTCAAGGTAATCCAGGCCGTGGTGGACACGGGCCTGAAGCCCGGACGTGCGGCCGAACGGCTGGGACTGAGCGTGCGACAGGTGGAAAGGCTGGTCATCCGATATCGAGAGCATGGACCTAGCGGCGTCGCTTCGGGCCGTCGTGGCCGGCCAGGCAACCGCAAGCTCGACGAAGGACTAGCGTTACGCGCCTTGACCACTATTCGAGAGCGTTACGCCGATTTCGGGCCGACGTTGGCCTGCGAGAAGCTGTGGGAATGCCATGGCATTCGGCTGGCCAAGGAGACGGTCAGGAAGCTGATGACGGACGCTGGCTTGTGGATTCCACGTCGGCAGCGTCCGCCGAAGGTTTATCAGCCGCGAGCGCGCCGGGCGTGTCTGGGTGAACTGATCCAGATCGATGGTTGCGATCATCGGTGGTTCGAGGAACGGGCGCCGGCCTGCACGCTGCTGGTGTACGTGGACGACGCGACGAGCCGGCTGATGATGCTGCACTTCACGCAGACCGAGTCGACGTTCAGCTACTTCGAGGCCACGCGAGCGTATCTGGAGCGCCATGGCAAGCCGGTGGCGTTTTACAGCGACAAGTACAGCGTGTTCCGCAATACGAGCGCCAGCAAGACAGGCCAAAGCGTGACGCACTTCGGTCGGGCGATGTACGAGCTGAACATTGACACGTTCTGCGCGAACAGCAGCTCGGCCAAGGGACGTGTCGAGCGAGCGCACTTGACGCTGCAGGATCGGCTCGTC
The DNA here is from genome assembly GCF_002223045.2 of Burkholderia sp. HI4860. Taxonomy (NCBI): domain Bacteria; kingdom Pseudomonadati; phylum Pseudomonadota; class Betaproteobacteria; order Burkholderiales; family Burkholderiaceae; genus Burkholderia; species Burkholderia sp. HI4860. The sequence goes on from NZ_NKFO02000003.1 coordinate 3,658,155, forward strand.
AAGGAGTTGAGACTGCGCGGCATCAGCACGGTCGCCGACGCGAACGCTTACGCGCCCTCCTTCATGGCCATGTATAACGAGCGCTTCGCGAAGCCACCGAAGAGCGGCTTTGATGCGCATCGACCGCTGCGGTCCGACGAGGATCTGGATCTGCTGCTGACCTGGCGCGAGACACGCCGGGTCACGAAGGCGCTGACGGTGCAGTACGACCGGGTGCTCTATCTGCTGGACGATACGCCGGGGAATCGGGCGTGGATACATCGTGACATCGAGGTGTGGGAGTACCCGGACGGACGCATCGAGCTTCGGGCGGCTGGCCAGCTACTGTCGGCACAATCCTACGATCGGCTGGCCGAGGTGGATCAAGGCGCGATCGTGGATCACAAGCGCCTGAGCCATGCGTTGCAGGTGGCACAAGCGTTTCAGGCGCAGCGCGACAGCCGGCGGATCGGCACTGCGCCGTCGCGAACGCATCGGGGGCTGCCGGTGCGGGCAAATGAAGCGCAACCCGGCACGAAGAAACCTCGCCGGTTCACGGTGACTGACATGGAAGCCGCGATTCTGGAAGTTGCGTCAAAAGCAGAAACTGAGCGGCGGTCTGCCAAGGCCCGCGGGTGAGCGTCAGCGCCCTGCCGCCTCAGGCTCGGCACTTCAACACTGAAGGATGGAAAGCCGATGAAACATGCGACATCTGTATTTAGCTGGCGCTACGACATCTGAATCCGGGTATGACATGGGTGTAGGTCCCAAGTTCAGATGTCGCGTTTCCGCTAAATAAAAATGTCGTGTTTTGGCGTGTAGGTTGACCGCCAGCCCCCCTCAAGGAGCGCCGGCGATGAACGCAACTGGGACGATCACCATGACGATGCGCGAAGTCGATCGACTGAAGGTCATTGAGGCGGTAGCCGATTGTCGACTTAAGCCGGGCCAAGCCGCCGAACGGCTGGAACTGAGCGTGCGGCAGGTCGAACGCCTCGTGCTGCGCTATCGAGCGGCCGGCGTCGCAGGATTGGTGTCAGGCAAGCGTGGGCGCCCGAGCAACCATCAATTGCCCGCGGGCAAGGCGCAACGGGCGTTGGCGTTGATCCGTGAGCGTTACGTGGATTTTGGGCCGACATTGGCCAGCGAGAAGCTCCGCGAATGTCATGGCATTGACCTGGCTGTCGAAACGGTTCGTACGCTGATGATGGCTTCCGGCTTGTGGATCCCGCGCAAACAACGCCCGCCGAAGGTCTACCAGCCGCGAGCGCGCCGGGCGTGCCTGGGTGAACTGATCCAGATCGATGGCAGCGACCATCGATGGTTCGCCAGACGGTCGACGTGTACCAGCACGTGCGGACATTGCGCGACGAGCACATTCGGTTCGTCAAGATGCAGATCGGCGTCAGTCCTGAAGACAACACGCCGACTGCCTCGATTTCGGGCGCCAAAAACGCAGCCCAGACCGCGCACAACTTCCGCAGCTCGCACATGAACGATCCGATCGGCCCGCTTTACGAGGCGACGCTCGGCAAACGACCGCCCGCCCCGTTCTCGATCGTCCATCCGGGACGTTTTGACGAGCACATGGCGTTCTTCACGGCGAATGCGGTCAAGGCGATGTATGTCGACGTGCAGCAACGCGCGCAGCGCAAGCGCGACCGCAGGGTCTGCACGGGAGGCGCGTCGTGACGACTTTGCCGCGGGCGATGCTGACCGCGGCATGCTCGGCTACCGACACTGACGCGTTTGCCGACTGGTCAGTTTTGAAATGGAATCACGCTATTGTGATAAGAAAAGTTATCCGGATAGACGTGAAAGATTATCCAACTGCGTGTTTTGTGACAGACGAATAGACCCGTCAAGCCGCAGGAAAATCGTTTCTTTCGGTGAGATCGCGCCACGTTTGAGCGCATCGAGGGCGACGTCGAGCGCCGATCGGGCGAGCAGCAGGCGCAGCGGCGGCGTATCGCAGTTCAGCCGCGAATGTGGCGGGCATTCGGGCCGGCCTCTCGGTGAATAGGCTGAACGCTTGCAGTCGGGCAACACAGTGCCGATGCCCGGCGTCAGGCCGTCCACGCCACGCGCCCACGAGCCTGACTCGCAACCCGCCACCCCACCCCGCATTTGTTCCCCCGACGCAAGACTGTTGCTCCACGGTGGGTATTCGAGATCGCAACCGGCGCGCCTAAAGTTCGCCCATCGGATTCACGGATCCGGTCGGCACCGACGCCGAGAACCCTTCACCTATCGAGGCAAATCATGAGCGCATCCAAAGTCATCATCGTCACCGGCGCATCGCAAGGCATCGGCGCGGCAACGGTCGACGCATTCCGGGCCCGCGGCCATCGCGTCGTCGCAACGTCACGTTCGATCGGGCCGTCGAACGAGCCCGATCTCGTCACCGTCGCGGGCGACATCGGCGACGCGGCCGTCGCACGGCGCGTGGTCGACGCCGCGATCGAACGCTTCGGCCGCGTCGACACGCTCGTCAACAACGCGGGCATCTTCATCGCGAAGCCGTTCACGCAATACACCGCGGACGACTACGCGCAGATCACGAACGTCAACCTGAGCGGCCTCTTCCACGTCACGCAGCATGCGATCGCCGCGATGCAGAAACACGGCGGCGGCCACGTGGTCAGCATCACCACGAGCCTGGTCGATCATGCGAACAGCAACGTGCCGTCGGTGCTCGCGTCGCTGACGAAAGGCGGATTGAATGCGGCGACGAAGTCGCTCGCGATCGAGTATGCGAAGGCCGGCATTCGCGTGAACGCGGTGTCGCCCGGGATCATCAAGTCGCCGATGCACGCGCCCGAGACGCACGCGACGCTCGCGTCGCTGCATCCGGTCGGCCGTATGGGCGAAATGAGCGACATCGTCGACGCGATCCTGTACCTGGATTCGGCGCCGTTCGTCACGGGCGAGATCCTGCATGTGGACGGCGGCCAGAGCGCCGGGCATTGAGACGCGGCGTCGATACCACGAGCCGGCGCGCCTAGCGCGATGCGCCGGCTCGTTTGGCGCGTGTCCCGGCCGGCTGCGTGGCCGGCGCGCGCGCCAGATGCTCGACGAGAAAGTCGACGAACACGCGCACGCGCGACGACAAAAAGCGCGCATGCGGATACAGCAGCATGAACGGCCGCGACCGGCCGCCGAGGCCGGGCAGCACTTCCACGAGCGTGCCGGCCCGCAGATCCTGCTCGACGATGAAGCGATAGGTCTGGAACAGGCCCGCACCGCTGCGCGCGAGCGTCACACCGGCAAGATAGTCGCCCGACGTACCGTAGCTGCCGGTCGTCGCGACGTCGATCCCTTCCGAGCCATCGTTGAACAGCCACGGAATCGCTCGCCCGCTGCTCGGCAGCTCGAACTGGATGCATTCGTGCGCATGCAGGTCGTCGACGGCGGCCGGCATGCCGGCGCGCTTCAGGTAGCCGGGCGTCGCGACGATCACGAGTTCGGCATCCTCCAGCTTGCGTGCGATCAGGTTCGAATCGGCCGGCGCGCTGCCGCGGATCGCGAGATCGTAGCCTTCCTCGGCGAAGTCGATGTTGCGGTTGCTCAGGTGGGTGTCGACGCGCACGTCCGGATACCGCTCGCGAAACGCCGGCAGCAGCGGCAGCACGCGATAGTGCCCGTACGGTGTCGGCATGCTGATCCGCAGCACGCCGGCGGGCGTCGCCTGCTGGCCGGTCGCCTCGCGCTCCGCGTCGACGAGTTGCGACAGCGCGTCGCGACATTGCTCGAAATAGCGGCGGCCGGAATCGGTCAGGCGGATCTGGCGAGTCGTGCGCACGAACAGCCGCACGCCGAGGCGCGCCTCGAGCCGCGCGACCGAGCGGCTGACCGCGGCCGGCGTGACGCTCGCCGCGTTGGCCGCGAGCGTGAAGCTGCCGAGTTCGGCGGCGAGACAGAATAGCTCGATGCTGCCGAGCAGCAGATCGTCGAATTGTCGTTGCATGGGGCGATTCCTGCCGTCTCCGGCGCGTGGCGCGCGATGGAGCCGAGTGTGCATGAATCCCGCCCGGGAAACCAGCGGGCGTGCATGGCGAGATTCGTTACACCGCGTCGTGAATCAATTGCGCCGCTGACATTTACCGGTTTCGGCCGCCTGACTACAGTGACTCACAGGCAGCACCGATCGCCCGAACCCTTTTCCCGCAAGGAGCCCGACATGACCGTCGAACAGAAACTGGCCGACCTCGGCCTCCCGTTACCCGAGCCGCCGAACCCGCTCGGCAGCTATACGGCCGCCAGCGAAGCCGGCAGCCTGTTGTTCGTGTCCGGACAATTGCCGCTCGTCGACGGCAAGGTCGCGTATACCGGCCGCGTCGGCGAGCAGTTGAACGTCGACGAAGGCAAGCATGCCGCCCGGCTCGCGGCGCTGAACGTGCTCGCGCAGATTCGCCGGCACCTGGGCGGGTTCGAGCGCCTGCGCAAGATCGTGCGCGTCGAGGGGCATGTGAGTTCGGCCGACGGCTTTTTCGGGCAGCCGGCCGTGATCGACGGCGCGTCGGACCTGTTCGCCGCCGTGCTGGGCGAAAAGTCGGGCCACGCGCGCTCGGCGTTCTCCCAGCGCCAGTTGCCGGCCAACGCGGCCGTGATTCTCGTCGTGATCGCCGAGATCGACCCGGCCTGACCGATCGGCCGCCCTGCGGGGCGGCCCGCCATTCCCGGAGCGTTTTCACCTGCCCTGCCCGGAGGCGTCGCGCGTCGAATATCGGGGATCGACCGTCGGAATGCCTTATCCCGTAAGGCTGTACACGTTCCAGATACATTGAAATACAAAATATCGCATGCGATTTAATCGAATACGCTTGACTGAGCGGATCGCCTCGACGAAACTCCATCGCATGCGATCGAATCGCATCTGAAACAAACCACCCAACTGACGGAGCAAATGATGAGCAAGATCGAAAAAGTGCTGTACACGGGCAAGACGCATACGACTTCGGGCGGCCGCGACGGCTCGGCGCGCAGTTCCGACGGCCGCCTCGACATCCAGTTGTCGTCCCCGGGCAGCGCCGGCACCGGCACCAACCCGGAACAACTGTTCGCGGCCGGCTGGTCGGCCTGCTTCATCGGCGCGATGCAGCTTGCGGCGCGTGCCGCGAAGGTGACGCTGCCGGCCGATCTCGCGGTCGACGCCGAAGTGGATCTCGGCACCGCCGGCAATGCGTACTTCCTGCAGGCCCGGCTGAACGTGAGCGTGCCGGGGCTCGATCGCGACGTCGCGCAGCGCATCGTCGATGCGGCGCACCAGACCTGCCCGTATTCGAAGGCGACGCGCGGCAACATCGACGTCGACATCCGTATCGCTTGAACGATGCATCAGGCGGCCTGGCGCCGCCTTGCCGAATGCCCGATTTCCTTTCTTTCCTTTTGAGGTGAATGATGAATACCCGACTGATCGCCGCCCTTCTCGTCGCTGTTTCGGCCACGGTGGCCGCACCGGCGTTCTCCAGCGAATCGACCGTGACGCGTGCGCAGGTGCGTGCCGAGCTCGCGCAGTTGCAACAGGCCGGCTACCCGCTGAATCGCGCGACCGACGCCACCTATCCGAATGATCTCCAGGCTGCACTCACGCAGATCCATGTCGTCGATGCGGTCGCCCGCAACGAGCAGGCGTCCGGCTACGGCAGCAACGGCGAGGCGGTAACGCAATCGGGCCGCCGGCATGCGCTCAGCGTGGCCGACCGCTCGGTGTATTTCGGTCATTGAGCGCGACGCATCGTCGATACGCGAACCCTGAATCCCTTCTATTTCTCTTCTGTCGAGGTCAATGATGAAAACCCAATTGATTGCCGCCCTTCTCGTGGCCGTTTCCGCATCCGCTGCCGCACCGGCGTTCGCCGATGCAACCGCCGTGTCCCGCGCGCAGGTGCGTGCCGAACTCGTCCAGCTCGAACAGGCCGGCTATCGTCCGGGCCGCGCGAACGATCCGCACTACCCGGACGATCTGCAGGCCGCGCTGACGCGCATTCACGCGAACGACGCCGCAGTGGCCGACGCAGCGACGTCCGGTTACGGCAGCGACGCCGCCGCCGCGACGCGGTCGGGCCGCCGGGCCACGACGCGAATCGCCGAGCGTTCGATCTACTTCGGCCATTGAACGAAACCGCGCACGGTGCGCAACCGCTGAATTCCCATTTTCTTGTCGAGGTGAATGATGAAGACCCAACTGATCGCTGCCGTTCTCGCTGCCGTTTCGGCTGCCGTTGCCGCGCCGGCGTTTGCCGGTGACGGCACCGTGACGCGCGCGCAAGTGCGTGCGGAACTGGCCGCGCTGCAGAAGGCCGGCTACCTGCCGAACCGGCCCAACGACCCGAACTATCCGGACAATCTTCAGGCTGCGCTGCGCCGGGTCCACGACACCGATGCAATCGCGGCCGAGTCGCAGGCATCGGGTTACGGCAGCGACGCCGGCAGTGCGACGCAGTCGGGCAGCCGCAGCGCGGTTCGCATGGCCGAGCGGTCGATCTACTTCGGCCATTGAGCATGGCGCGTTGGAATCGTCGCGCCGATCCGGGCAGTTCGGTACGGGGGGTGAGAAACGGGAGCGCGCGAGCGCGGCGCGCGCCTCGCCGGTCGTCGGCGAAAAACAGCGTTGCAGGTCGGCACGCACCACGTACTCGTGTCGGCCCGGGATTCGACGGTGCGCCGTGTCGATGCGGCGGCCGGCGCTCGCGGCCCGTGATCGTCGAAGCAGCAACATCAGCCGTGGCAGGCCGGACAACAAGCCGTACCCGAGCGCGTTCACGATGACGCGCTCCCCTCCATCGAGGGTCGCATGCCGCTCGAATCGAGCGATGGCATGGCATCGAAGCCGCGCAAAATAGCGGCTTCCACAACCGTATCGCGCAACGGCCGCGCAACGGGCCTCTGATGGCCGGCCGCATCGATTCGGCGCTCGAAGCGATACACGATGGCGGGCGGGAAGTTCATCCACGCGACACCCACCCGGACGGCGCGAATGCGCATGGCCTCCAGGTCGCACGCCGGGATCGGGCAGCGCGGCACATACGTGAACTGGTAGAACGCGCCATCGGCGGCGAGGTGGCGCGCAAACGCGCAGCGAACGATCGCGACGGCCCGTTCGACCGGCATCGCGACGAGCGGCAACCCGCTCACGATCGCATCCGCACGCGCCCCGCCGAAGAAGTCGCCCGTCATGCCGAGTTGCGCCGCATCCATCTGCATGACCCGCAGCGCGGGAAACTGATGCCGCAGTGTGCTCGCGAAAGCGGGATCGGCTTCCACCAGCACCAGCCGGTCACTCGTGACGCCGCGTGCGAGCAGTGCCCGCGTGAACACGCCGGTGCCCGCGCCGAGTTCGATCACGGTGGCGCCGTCGCGCGGGATATCGGCGGTGATCAGTGCAGCGAGTGCCGGGCCGGATGGCGCAAGCGCGCCGACGCGGCGTGGATGGCGCAACCAGGTACGCAGGAACAGCAACCATTCGGGGATTCGCATCGACAGGCTCCAGACAGGATCGATCGGTCAACGACATGTCGGGCTAGGTGGCAGCTCGTGCAGCCAGGTAGCCGGCCGTGATGAACAGCGTGTTCCAGAGCGCGATGCCGGCCGCGGCACCCGACGCGAACCGCGCGAAACTCGTCTCCAGCAAGCCGGCGAGCGCGGGGGCGACGAGCCGGACGAACGGCACCAGTTGCGACCAGAGTGCGAGCCGCGTGGGCCGCGCGCGGATGCCGTCGATCAGCGCGTCGATTCTTGCGGGCTGCAGCCTGCCCAGCGGCGCGATGCGGCGCAGCAGGGTCAGCACGCTGTCTTCCGGCCACAGGTTGCCGAGCGCGTAATGCAACAGGCAGCCGGCGAAGCTTCCAAGTGCCGTGACGACGATCGCTTCCGGCAATGTCCATACGCCTTGCGCGCTGGCGACGCCGATCATCGTGAGGAGCGCGTGGGACGGCAGCACGGGGATCAGCCGCTCGATCAGCGACAGGCCGACGAGGCAGGCAATGCTGTTGGCGCCGGCCACGCTGAACGCGAGGCCGAACGGGACGAGCGTGGCGAGCTGGTTCATCGCATCGCTCCCGCGCGACCGGCGCGCAACGCCCACCACGCGCACAACGCACGCGGCCTTCCGTGCCAGAATGGCCCGCACCGACGCGGCGCGAAGGTGGAGCGTCGTGCCGCATTGCATTGCAGCAACGGAATTGAAGGACGTGACACGGTCATCGCGAGCCTCTCGAGGAAACGCCAGATGCATTGCACCGGCAATGTGGCGAATGGCACGCATCGTGGCCCCCGGGCTTTAAGAAGTTTTTAATCGCGGTCGGTCAGGCTGGCGACCTCGACAATCGAGGAGCGAAACCGATGCATATCCTGCTGGTGGAAGACGATGTCATGCTGGCCGACGCCGTGTGCGCGGGCCTCAGGCAGAACGGCTGGCGCGCGGACTGGTCGGCCGACGTGCCGGCGGCGCGGCTCGCGCTCGTCGGCCACGACTACGACGCGGTGCTGCTCGACCTGCAACTGCCGGGCGCGTCCGGCTTCACGCTGCTCGCCGCGATGCGCGCGAACTACGACCCGACGCCGGTATTGATCGTGACCGCGCGCGATCAGCTGAGCGACCGGATCCGCGGCCTCGACGCAGGCGCCGACGACTATCTCGTGAAGCCGTTCCAGCTCGACGAACTCTACGCGCGGCTGCGCGCGCTGACGCGCCGCAGCCAGGGCCGCGTGTCGGAACGCCTGGTCTACCGCGACGTGCACGTCGATCCGGCGCGCAAGGAAGTCACGCGCGCCGGCGAACCCGTTGCGCTCAGCATCCACGAGTACCGCACGCTGCTGGCGCTGATGGAGCGGCAAGGCCGCGTCGTCACGCGCACGCAGCTCGAAGCGCGCGTGTACGGCAACGACAGCGATATCGAAAGCAACACGATCGCGGTGTACATCCATCAACTGCGGCGCAAGCTCGGCGACGAGCTGATCGTGACGGTGCACGGCTTCGGTTATCGCGTCGGGGAGAGCCCGGCATGAAGTCGCTACGCGTGCGCCTGCTCGCGACCGTGATGGCGGCGGTCGTCGTGTTCTGGGCGAGCTGGGGGGCGTTTCTCGGCATCGGCCTGTGGCGTGAGCAGCGCGGCTGGCGCGACGGCATGCTCGAGAGCGCCGCGCAACTGCTGCTCCTGGCATTGCCGGATACGATCGATCGCCTGCCCGCGGCGAACGCCCAGGCGGTCGTACCGAACACGGCGTATGGCAACTACGACGTCGCGTTCCAGGTCTGGGTCGATGGCCGGAACGTGATGCACAGCGTGGACGCGCCGGGGCCGGCCCTCAAGGCCGACCTGCGGGACGGATACGGGGTGAGCACCGGGCGTGGCGTCGCGCACGACGAGACCTGGCGCGTGTACTCGCTGTCGGATCCGGCAGGCCGGATTCACGTTCAGACGGGCGGCCCGGCCACGACCTGGCAGGAGAAGGCGAACAATGCGCTGCAACTCGGCCTGTTCAACATGGCGGTGATGCTCGGGATGCTGGGCGTCGTGATCTGGTGGGTGATCCGCTGGTCGTTCGGGCCGGTGCGCGACGTCCAGCAGGCGATCCAGCGCAAGGCGGCCTTCGATTTCTCGCCGTTGCCGCTGGTCACGCTGCCGCGTGAGCTGCGGCCGCTCGTCGAATCGTTCAATCGTCTGCTCGCGCGGCTGAGTCAGGCCGTCGATACCGAGCGCCGTTTCATCGGCGATGCGGCGCACGAGTTGCGCACGCCGCTCGCTGCGTTGTCGGCCCAGGCGGAAGTGGCGTTGCAGGCGGACAGCCTGGCGGACAAGAACGAAGCACTGCGCCGGCTCGCAACGGGCGTCGAGCGCAGCGCGCGGCTATCCGGGCAATTGCTCGAACTGGCGCGGCTGGATGCCGGGTCACGGGCCGACCAGCACGCGCCGGTCGACCTGTCGCGGCTCGTTGCACTGATCGCGAGCGACTTCGACGCGGCCGCGCATGCGCGCCGACAGACGATGCGGATCGCGGTCGAACCGGTGCGTGTCTGGGGCGACCTCGACGAGATCGCCATTGCGGTGCGCAACCTGATCGACAACGCGCTGCGATACGGCCGTGACGGCGGGCGGGTCGAGATTGCGTGCGACGTCCCTGCCGATGCAGACGGCGCACGGGTCAGGCTGCGGATCGCGGACGACGGGCCCGGTGTGCCGGCCGATGAGCGCGAGCGGATCTTCGAACGCTTTTACCGGGTACCGGGGACGGTGCAGCCGGGCAGCGGCATCGGCCTGTCGCTCGTCGCGCGAATCGCCGAGTCTCACGGCGGTTCGGTCGAAGTAACGACCGGGATCGGCGGGGACGGGCTGGCGGTGATCCTGTCGTTCCCGATATGGATGGATCCGCAGCGCTGGCAGCGGTAGTTGGCGCGCCGCGCCCTGCCCGTCCGATCCCGGTCTATGCTGTGCCACCGACACCTTCAATCAAGGAGCGTTTCATGTCCGATGCAACGACCGGAAACCCGCCAGGCAGTGCGCACCCGCTCGACCGTGTGGTGTGGAATGCGCTGACGGGCAGGCAGCGCCGCTTGGCGCTCGGTCATGACCGAGCATGGCGGTTTCCGGTAGCCATCGCGCCGTTTGCCGCGATGGAGGACACGAGCGCGGCGTCGTTCGACGCGTTGCGCGCACTGATCGCCGCCCACGGGCCGGCGGCACTGGTCACGCCGGACGAGATCGAACCGCCGGCGGGATTGTCGGTGATCCGGCGCGCGAACCTGTTGCAGATGGTCTGGCAACGGACGCTCGACCCGGCGCCTCAATCGGGTTACGTCACGCTCGCCGAAGCCGACGTGCCGGACATGCTCGCGCTGACCACGGCCGCCCAGCCCGGCCCGTTCGGCCCGCGCACGGTCGAGCTCGGCCATTACATCGGCATCCGCAGCGAAGGCAGGCTGGCCGCGATGGCCGGCGAGCGGATGCAGGTCGACGGGTATACGGAGATCAGCGCCGTGTGCGTGGATGCCGCGTTCCGGGGGCAAGGGCTGGCGGCGCGTCTGATGCGTGCGTTGATCGCGGAGATCGATGCGCGCGCGGATACGCCTTTCCTGCACGTCCTCACGTCGAACCAGGTGGCGATCGAGCGCTATCTCGCATTGGGTTTCGTCGTACGCCGCGAGATGAACCTCCTGGTGCTGGGCGACGAGCACGCATGACGACGCGGCCGGCACGATGCACGTGCCGGCCGCTGTTGTCCGGGTATTTATTCGTCGGTCGACCGGATCAGGTTGCCGCGCAGCGTGACGATCGCCTTCTGCATCTTCGCGAATTCGTCCGGCTTCAACCCGGTGGCTTCGACCAGATTCATGTCGAGCCCCTTCTCTCTCACGCGGCGGCCGGTCTTCGTCAAGCTGACCAGCACCTGGCGCTCGTCCGACGGATCGCGGTGCCGTTCCAGGTAGCCCATCGCCTCGAGCTTCTTCAGGATCGGCGTCAGCGTATTGGATTCGAGGAACAGCTTCTCGCCGAGCTGGCCGACCGTCTGGTTGCCCTGCTCCCACAGCGCAATGATCGTGATGTATTGCGTATACGTGAGGCCGAGCTCCTCGAGAATCGGCTTGTAGGCCTTGCCGAACGCAAGGTTCGTCGAGTAGATCGCAAAGCACAGGAACTCGGACAGCTTTGGCGCGGCGGCGGATGGGGCTTCGGTCGGTTTCATGAACGTCCTCCAGCGGCACGAACGGCCGCAGATAGACGCATTATATATCGCGTGCGATCTTATCGGAAGCATGATAATCGCTCGCGATGAACCGGCGCGCGGTCAGCCCGCCCTGCGGCGCTTGCCGGTCTGTGTCCGGCTGACCGACAGCATCGAACATTGCACCGGATGCGCGATTTCGGTCGCGAGCCCGCCCGCGGCAAACAGCAGGATCATCAGCCAGCGTTTCATGCGTCCTCCACGACCGAGAGGCTCGCGCCGTTGGCGACCGTTGCATCGAGCGCATACGGGTCGACGCCATCGAGGCAGCCGAGATTGACGCGCCAGCAGGCGGGGTTCATGCGCGTTTGATGGAACGGATAGATGCCGCAATGGCTGCAGAAATAGTGACGGGCCGTGCGTGTGTTGAACTGGTAGCACGTCAGCGCGCCCTCGCCTTCGACGATCTTCAGTTCGCTGGCCGCGAACATCGGGCTCATCAATGCGCCGCGCCGGCGGCACATGCTGCAGTTGCAGCGCGTCGCCGGCGTAATGGCGGTTCGGACTTCGAATTTGACGGTCCCGCAATGGCAGGACCCTTTGAACCAGGTTGCAGACATGGTGCACTCCTGAAGAGGTCATGCCTGCTTTATAACGGACGCTCGAGCGTGCTTTGTATCGCGATGTATCCGGGGTTCGTGCTGATACAGAACATTGCAAATTAGCCGCGGGCGGCGACGTATCGATTCGGCGATCGGGGTGCGTTCACGATCGCCGCTATAGGCCGGCGGCTCGCCGCCCGCGATTCTTGCGATCAAATCATTCCAGCACGTGCTGCAGCCGCTCGATCGCCGCCCGCGTTTCACGTTCGAGCGCGGCGAACAGCTCGGCCGCCGGCAGCGACCGCGCGAGCGGCGCCGCCTGCCCGGCCCACTGCGCGCCGTAGCCGAATTCCCCCTTTGCCTTCGCGGCCGCGTGCAGCGCCTTGCCGGCGTCGTACGCGATCGGGTAGGCGGGGGTGGCCGGCGCGTGCGGGTCGTCGCCGAGCGCGGTGAGCCGGTTCGCGAGGCCGCGTGCGATCCGGCCCGAGATCGCGGCCGTGAACGTCGTGCGGCGGGCCGCGTCGCCCAGCATCGCGCGGCGATAGCCGTCGTCGATCGACGTCTCCGGGCATGCGACGAACGCGGTGCCGAGCTGGGCGGCCTGCGCGCCGAGCGCGAGCGCGGCGGCGATGCCCTCGCCGTCCATGATGCCGCCGGCGGCGATCACCGGCAGCGCGCATTCGCGCACGATCAGGCGCGTGAGCGCGATCGTGCCGAGGCGATCGTCATGCGCGGTCGAATCGAACACGCCGCGGTGCCCGCCCGCTTCGATCCCCTGCGCGACGATCGCGTCGATGCCGGCAGCGGCGATCTGGCGCGCCTCGTCGAGATGCGTCGCGGACGCGAACAGCGTGACGCCCGCGCGCTTCAGCGCGGCGATCACGTCCGCGGACGGCAGCCCGAAATGGAAGCTGACGACGGCCGGCTTCTCTTCGACGAGCAGCGCCTGCATCGCATCGTCGGCGACGAAGCTCGTATAGATCTCGGACAGCGAGGCGGGCGGCGTTGCACCGTATTCGCGGAACGCCGGCGCGAGCCATTCGAGCCACGCGCGTTCGACGGCCGCGTCGGCGTGCGCCGGCTGGTGGCAGAACACGTTGATGTTGAACGGCCGGTCGGTGAGCGCGCGCGTGTCGCGGATCATCTTGCGGGCGCCGTCGGCGTTCGTCGCGCCCACGCCGAGCGAGCCGAGCCCGCCGGCATTCGACACGGCGGCCGCCAGCGCCGGCGTGCTGACGCCGGCCATCGGCGCCTGGACGATCGGGGCGCGCATGCCCAGCGTGCGCAGCAGCGTCCGGTTGTCGGTCGATTGATTCATGTCGCTTGCCTCCTGCAGGATTCGTCATCGAAATGCGTCGGCCGGATGCGGGCCGACACGCGTGTGTCGGGTTCGGATCGATGCGCGTTCGTCGTGCGTGGCGCGCGGCCGGTCACGTGAGCGTGATGTCGAATACGATGGGTCGCACGTGCGGTGCGGCGGTGTCTGCAATGCCGGCGATGGTGCATGTCGTCGCCGCTTCCCGGCGCGACACCGGTCACTGCGCTCATCCTACGCCAGCCCGCGCTCCGCCGCCCAGCCGCTACTATCGGCCGCGCGCCCAGTGCGCGAGCCCCGCGCAGGCCGCCAGCAGCGCGCCCGTCACGAAGAACACCGAATGCAGCCCGAGCGCGACGCCGATCTGCCCGCCGATCACCGGGCCGACCACCTGCCCGCTGAACTGCGCGGACTGCAGGTAGCCGAGCATCTGCCCGGTCGCGCGCTCGTCGACCGATTGCCGCACGAGCTTGCCGATCGACGGCAGCAACCCCGCGAGCGACATGCCCATCAGCCCGCGCAGCGCGGCAAGCTGCCACCAGTGCGTGACGAACGCCTGCGGCACCATCGCGAGCGCGGTCAGCAACAGGCAACCGATGATCACGTTCCAGCTGCCGACACGGTCGGCCAGCGCGCCGAGCCGTGCTGCGGTCAGCATGCTGCCGAGCGCCGAACACGCCATCACGACGCCGGCGACACGCGCAAGGTGGTCGCCGCCCACGCCGAGGCTGCCGATATAGACGGTGATGATCGGTTCGATCGACATGTTCGCGAGCAGCACCATCATCGCCGTCACCAGCAGCGCGGCGACCGCTGCACGATTCGTGCGGTGCGGCGTGCCGGCCGCGGCGCTCGACGTGCGCGTGCCGGCATCGGTGCCGGCATGGAAGTCTTCCTTTACGACGAAGATCGTCAGCAGCGCGGCGACGGCGATCATCGCGCCACCGGCGAAGAACGTGCCGCGAATGCCGAGCCAGCCCGGCAGCAACCCGCCGACGAGCGGCCCGACCAGGTTGCCCGCGAGCGCACCGGTCGACAGGATGCCGAGCGCCCAGCCCGCGCGCTCGCGCGGCGCCTGCGTGCCGACCATCACGGTCGACGCCGACGCGTAGCCGCCGACGAGCCCCGCGAGCAGCCGCAGCGCGACGAGTTCGACGACGTTGTGCGCGACGCCGATCAACGACATCACGATCGCCATGCCGATCGCGGCACGCACGAGCATCGGCTTGCGCCCGAATCGATCCGCGAGGCGGCCCCACAGCGGCGCGGTGACGGCCGTGCCGAGAAACGTCGCGCCGAACGCGATGCCCGACCACTGGATCACGGCCGATTGCGCATCGACGCCGAGTTGCCGGACGTACAGCGGCAGGAACGGCAGCAGCATGCTCAGGCTGACGAGCGTCGTGAACGAGCCGAACACGCAGACGGCGAGATTGCGTCGCCAGTAGCGCGTGTTGCGTTCGGCGTAGCTGGCGGCGGGTCGCTCGGCCCGTGCCGTGGCGGGGGCATGCGAGATCGTGCTCATTGCGCGCTCCCCGTCGAGGCCAGCTGGGCGGGAAGCCCCTGCGTGACGAAGATGGCCGGCAACGGCGCGAATGCGAAACGGGCCCTGCCGATGCCGGTGAGCACGCGGTGGGTCAGTCCGAACGCGCGGGCGCGAGGCTGGACGGGAAGCGCTTGATGCATGTCGACCTCCATTCGCTGAACGGGCGCCATGCGCGACCGTTGGTTGAAGGAAGTCTAGATTGAGCTGGTTATCGGGAGAATCCTCGTCTCACGAAAGCCATTCTTCCGCATCCCGGTTCAATCGCCGTCGGTAATGGCCGCCAGCCGCGCGAAGTGCTCACGCAGGCGCGGCGCCGCGAAATCGACGAATGCGCGCACCTTCGGCACCGCAAGGCGTCCGTAAGGTGTGACGAGATGGATGGGCAGCGGCGCGTGCTCGCTGTCGCTTAGCACGATCCGCAGCGTGCCGTCCCGCACCGGTTCGGCGACGTGATACGAAAAGAGCCGCGTGACGCCGTGCCCCGCGACGGCCGACGCCACCGCGCCGCGGATCGTGTTGATGATGAAGCGCGGCGCGAACTGGACGACCTGCGGCAGCGCCGACGGCGTGGACGGCGGGAAGCTCCACGAGTCGAGGCCGAAATGCGTCATCGAGATGATCCGGTGCTGCGCGAGATCGGCTGGCGTCTCGATTGCCGGATGCTTCGCCAAGTAGTCGGGCGACGCCACGACGACCCGCCGCACCGCGCCGACCGGAATCGCGACCAGCGTCGAATCGGACAGGTGCGCGATCCGCAGCGCGACGTCCATTCCTTCGTCGATCAGGCTGACGGGACGGTCGAGCAACTGCAGCCGGATCGACACGGCCGGATGGCGTTCGATGAATTCGTCGAGGAGCGCGCGCAATACGTCCTCACCCGCGGCGACGGGTGCGGTGACCGTCAACAGGCCGCGCGGCGCCGAACGTTCGTCGGCGACCAGCATGTCGGCTTCCTCGAGATCGGACAGGATGCGGCGGCACGCGGCCGCGTAGCGTTCGCCGGCCTCGCTGAGCCGGATCGTGCGCGTCGTGCGGTACAGCAGCGCGGTGCCCGTGTGTGCTTCCAGGAACGCGATCGCGCGGCTGACCGCCGCCGGCGAGCGGCCGAGCTTCCGGCCCGCGCCCGCGAGGCTGCCCTCGTCCAGCGTGGCGACGAACACCTTCATCGCATCGATTCGATCCATGGCGTGTCAGCGAGTGCGCGCGGTCGTGGAGTGGGCGGTGGGCAAGCGAGCGTTCAGTCTACCGCACGCGGGTGACGCGCTTTGCCGGGGGATACTGCGCTTGCCGTTTTGGCCCTACAATGCGCAGGCGAAGAAACCGCATGATCGGCCGTCAGGGTGCCGCGTTCATCGAACGCAGCGTCCGACATTCAAGCGGTTCCGCAGAATAACCAACAACATCCAACAGCACACATGAAAAGAAGAACATTTCTCGCGCTGCCTGCCGTGGCAGCGTCGGGCATGCTTGTCGGCTGCTCCAATTTCGGTCCCGTCACCAAGGCGTGGATGAAGGATTCGGAATACGACGAAACCTTGTCGACGTTCCTGATCACCGCGGACGGCAAGCAGCTCGTCGTGCTCGGCAAGAAATATCACTACATCTTCGAGATGCCGCCGAGCCTTGCAACGGTGCTCAACGCGCCCTATCGCCCCAAGATCCACACGGCGTTCAACGGTTTCGAGGCGCACGGCGACGAGATCACCGGTCGATACACGATGAGGCTGGACGACTCGGATGCGCCGACTGGCTCCGACGTGCGCGAGCGCGCGCTCGCGGATGGTTTCAAGCAGGAACGTGGCGACCTGACGTCGAAAGGCGCGATCAGCGGCAAGCGCTATCTGCCGAACGACGTCACGCCTTCGTCGGTCCCGCAGGCGTTCAATCGGCCGTACGAGGTCACGGTGACGGACAAGCTGACGGCTGTCGGCCGCGGCGCCAAGCTGGCGTTGTCGCCGATCGCGATGGCAGCCGATGGCGCGTTGGGTCTGCTCGGCCTCGCGCTGTTCCCGATCGCGCTCACCACATTCATCATCGTGGCGAGTTGAGGCCGGAATTCACGATGAAATCACCTGCCGGACACCTGTTCCGGATCGGCTGCGAGCTTGCGCGACGCAGCAGAATGCGTCGCTGAAATGAAACGAGCCGGTACGCCGCGGTGAATTACGGCGTACCGGCTCGTGTCGTGACGTCGCCGCATCAGACTTCATAGCGCACCGCATGCGCTTCGGTGGGCAGCGGCACATCCCAACGCAGCAGCATCGCCTCGAGCGCGCGGTTCGTCAGCGAGGTGTCACGCCGCGCGTTGCGGCGCAACAGTTCCGCGCGCGGCTGTTCGAGGTAGACGAGCGTCACGTCGGCGTGATACGCAAACAGCAGGTCGAGGGTTTTCTTGCGCATCAGCGGCGACAGGTTCGTCGCATTCCACACGAACGGTTGTTGCGCGCGCAACAGCACCTTCGCGGCGTCGACCGCATGGTGTGCGACCGCGCCCTCGTTCTGCCCATGACGCAGCCCCAATGCATCGCGCGCATCGTCGAACGACACGACCGGCAGATCCGGATGATGCCGCGCCACCCACGTGTTCTTGCCCGACGCGGGCAGGCCCGACATCACGACGACCTGCGCGCCCGGTGTGCGAAACAGCGGATAGTCGGGATGCACGTCCGCGCCGCGAAAGTAGCTGAGCGCCGTGTGCGCATCGGCGAATGCACGCGGCTGGCCGTAGCAACCCTCTTCCCGCGCCAGTTCGCGCAACAGTTCGATGTTGTCGAGCACGCGCGGCGTGTCGTCGCAGATGCGCCCGCGGATATCGGCTTCGGCAAGCAGGCACAGCAGCGGCAGGCTGACCTGCCACGACAGCTCGCGCGCGATGAACTCCGGTGTGCCGCGGCGCGCCCCGCTCATCGCGAAGAACGGCACCTGGTGCACGGCGATCATCCGGCAGATTGCCTCGCGCACTGCGAACGGCACGCCGGCATCCCACAGTGCGATCCGCGCATCGATCGCGCCCTTGCGCGAGTGGCCGGGGTGGCCGATCGCACCGGTAACGGGATCGACGACCGTCGTGCCATGCTTCGCGATGTCGTGCAGCAGCGCGGCCAGGAACACGATCTCCTGGTCGCCACGCGACGCGGCCTGGTACTCGGGCAGCGCGAGCAGCGCATCGATCACCATCATCGTATGCGTCCACACGTCGCCTTCGCCGTGGTGCGCGGGCTCCTGCGGGGTCGTTTTCGCGTGTTCGAGCGCGGGAAATGCCGCGAGACACGCGTGATAGTCCGGCTGCCGGCCGGGCGCAGGCACGAGTGCCTGAAGGTGTTCGTACTTCATGATCAAGACTCCTCTCGAAACGGCGTACGGCCGTTCCGCATTCATGGGTTCGGGCGCGCGGCGGGATTCGATGCCCACGTGAGCGTCGGGCGCGGCGCATACAGGTCGACACCCGGCGCGAGCAGGTTCGGGATGAACGGCTGCTCCGAGTGATGGCGCGCCGATTCGAGAATGGCCTGCACGAAATCGTGGCGCACCCACTTCAGGCGCGCGGTCGTCGTGTCGTCCTTCTCGACCTTCACGTAGAGCCCTTCGGAGCGCTCCGACTTGTCGCACTGCTGCCATGCACGCGCGAGGTCGAGCCCCTGCCGCCGCACCGTTTCCTCGAACGCGCGACGCCAGTCCGGCGTCTTCGCGAGCGATGGGCCGAGCATGGCCTTCAGGTCCGCGAGTCGCGCCGGCGCGATGCCTTCGTACAGCACGGGTACCGACAGCACGGGCCCGTCGGCGAGCAGCGCGCGACGCGCGGGTGTCGACAGGAAGCGGCCCGTTGCGCGATCGAACACGTCGAATTCGAAAAAGTGATGCGGCAGCGCGTCGTAGAACACCGCGTGCTTCTTGCTCATCGTCTCGCCGTACATCACGTAGCGATCGCCGAGGCGATCGAGCAGCCAGCCCGCATGGGCGGCGGCCCAGGTCTTCACGAACCCGAACTGCCGCTCGCGGCCGCCGCCGGCCAGATAGTGGCCGCGTGACTGCAGCAGCAGTTCGCCCGCGGGGCTGAAGCTGATGCCCGTGTTCGCGCCGTCGAGCTTTTCCTCGACGACGAGATGCGCGCCCGCGAGGGTGCGATAGGGAACGTGGTCGTGACCTTCGTCGCCGTCCTGCAGGCGCGAGCCTTCGAGGTGCGGCGTGCGTGGGTAACGGGCGAGGTCGAGCGATTGCGCGTAGGCGCGGAAATCCAGCGTCATGGTCTTTCTCCGGAAATATCAGAAAAAGCCGACGACGTGAACGAACGATGGGGTGTGCGTTGCGGTGTCAGTGCGTGTCCGGGCGCGGCCCTGCGATCACTGTTCCGGCGCCGCGAGGCAGACGGGAACGGGCAGGACGACACGCGGCCGGGACGGCAGTCGTCGGCGTATCAGGCGAAGGAACGAATGTTTGCGGGCACTTGGATCACCGATTCGATGAGGGTTCAGGGATGAAGCAGGCGGATGCTACGAAACGGCATGTGCGCTGTCAAGCGTGGTTGAGTACGGTCGCCTCGGTTGTCGGCGTGCGTCGAATGCTTGCTGCGGCGTGCCACGTGCGCCATCGACATGGGAATGATCCGGATTCCTATTTGTGTGTTTTTCGCCACATCGAGCCGTGGTTCAATGGGCAACGACGCGCTCCCCGCTTGTTGCGCGCATCGCATGCATGCTAGAGTCGCCGCCATTCCGATCAACCCCTCACTCGCAAGGAGAAAAAATCATGACGTCACGCCAGCACTCCTCCCGTCGCGGGTCGTAGTTCGGGTTTTTCGCGTCCGTTCGTCTCATCGTTCACGCCAAGCAGCACATCGTATCGCCGTCACGGCGACGAGCCGGGTCGTTCCGATCCGGTCGTGCCGCCCTCTTCCCGACTTCCGATGTCGGGCAGCGCCTGTGTGCGCTGCCTGCGCCATGGCCCGCCGTTCTTCCTTTTCATCGAACGGAAACCTCCATGGGCAATTCCATGCAATACCTGGGCGAGCGCGTCACGTTGTGCGCTTGCGCCACCACCTGGATCGAAGGTGAGGCTATCCGGCAGCTCGAACACGCTGCCACCCTCCCCGGCATGCGGCGCGTCGCCGGCATGCCCGATCTTCACCCCGGACGCGGCTACCCCGTCGGCGCCGCGTTCTTTTCGACGGGCCGGCTGTATCCGGCGCTGATCGGCGGCGATATCGGCTGCGGGATGGCGCTGTGGCAAACCGCGCTCGATGCGCGGCGCGTCAGTGCGTCGAAGCTCGCGAGCCGGCTCGGCTCGATCGACGCCACACCCGATGCAAGCTGGCAGCCGCTTGTCGCGGCCGCCGGGTTCGCGGATCACGCATACGCGGCATCGCTCGGCACGATCGGCAGCGGCAATCATTTCGCGGAGGCGCAGCGGATCGACGCGGTGTACGACACCGATGCCGTTGCAGCGCTCGGCCTCGATCCCGATCGCCTGCTGATGCTCGTGCATAGCGGATCGCGCGGCTTCGGCCAGTCGATCCTCGAGCAGCACATGCGCGAGCACGGCTACAACGGCCTCGACGACACGAATGCCGCCTGCACGGCGTACCTCGCGCGTCACGATGCGGCGTTGCGCTACGCCATCGCGAATCGCGACCTGATCGCGCGGCGCATGCTGGCGCGCTGGCGCACCGACGGCGGGTGCGTGCTCGACGTGAACCACAACCTGGTGAGCCGCGCGAGCGTCGACGGCGAGCCGGGCTGGCTGCATCGCAAAGGCGCGACGCCGGCCGATGCGGGGCCGGTCGTCATTCCCGGGTCGCGCGGCGACTACAGCTACCTCGTCGCGTCGGTGCGGCCCGACGATGCGGCCAGCTTGGCGTCGCTGGCGCACGGTGCGGGCCGCAAGTGGGCGCGCGGCGATTGCAAGGGGCGTCTCGAACGGCGCTTCACGCCGTCGCAGCTCACGCGCACGCCGCTCGGCAGCCACGTGATCTGCGAAGACCGCGAACTGCTGTACGAGGAAGCGCCGCAGGCCTACAAGCCGATCGACAGCGTCGTCGACGCGCTCGAAGCGGCCGGGCTGCTGCGCAAGCTGGCGCGGCTCGCGCCGGTGCTGACCTACAAGACGTCCGGGGAGGCTGGCCGATGCTGATGCAGATTTCTTCGGCACACGGCCCGCTCGAGTGCCAACTGGCCGCGGCCAATGCGTTGCGGCGCCTGCAGGCGGAAGCCGATGCGCAGCACGTCGTCGTCACCGTGCTCGATGCGCAGCCGGGCGAACGCTCCGGCACGCTGCGTTCGGCGCTGCTCGACCTCGACGGCGAAGGTGCGCAGGCGCTCGCGGATCGCTGGACGGGCACGCTGCAATGGATTTGCGCGAGCCCGTACCGGTTGCGCCATCCGCGCAAGAACTGGTTCATCGGCGTCACGCGCTGCGCCGACGCTCAGCCGCTGCCGGATGGCGATGTGCGGTTCGAAGCGATGCGCGCACGCGGGCCGGGCGGCCAGCACGTGAACAAGACGAGCTCCGCGATTCGTGCGACCCATGTCGCGACCGGCTTGTCGGTGCGCGTGGAAAGCGAGCGCAGCCAGCACGCGAACAAGCGCCTGGCGCTGCAGTTGCTGCAGGTTCGCCTGCAGCACGAGGCCGACCGTCACGCGTCCGAGGCGCGCCGGCAGCGGCGGATGCAGCACTTTGCGCTGGAGCGCGGCAACCCCGTGCGCGTGTTTTACGGGGCGGCGTTCGTGCCGGCCGACTGAGCACGAGCGCCTGGCCGCCGGTGGCTTTCGCGCTGGCGGCCACGTAATCCGACTCATGGTTTTCCCGGCCTGCCGGTTGCGCGAGCGCGCCATCGGCTCCGGTGCATGACCGCGCGCCAGGCAGGCTGCACCGGCCTGCCGCGTGCATGCCGGCTGTCGCGTGTTCCGCACCCTTTCTGCGCAGGAAAGGACGCTTGAAGCATCCGCAATTATCACGTGCCGCGGATTTGCCCACCATGTGTCGAACGATCGGGACAGCCCGCCTATTCGGCCCTTTCACTGGACTTGCGATGCCTGCCGCCACGTCGTGCGACCGGATGCAGCGCGCCGGTCGCGAACGGCCGGGCCTCGCGCCACGGCGTATCGATAATCAGGAGACACGATGAACAGCCATTCCCTCGATCTCGGCGGCAACGCGGGCGGACCCGCGTCCGCACGACCGCCGGCCGCTGCCACTGCCGCCGGCGGCGATGCGTCGGCCCGCCCCGCCCGCCGCGTCACGCTCGGCGATTTCATGGACGACCTGCCGGTCGGCGCGTTGCACCGGTTCGTCGTCTGGGTGATCGGCATCGGGCTGTTCTTCGACATGTACGAGATCTTCCTCGTCAGTACGATCGGTTCCGCGTTGCAGAACGAATACGGGCTGAGCCGGCAGAGCACCGATTTCAAGCTGCTGCTGGCATCGGCGTTCATCGGCATGTTCGTCGGCGCGATGTGCCTCGGCAGCCTCGCCGACCGCATCGGCCGGCGCAAGGCGTTCCTGCTGACGCTCACGTGGTACAGCGCCTTCTCGCTGGTCGGCGCGTTTTCGGTGAATGCCGACATGCTCGTCGCGTGCCGGTTCCTGACCGGCATCGGCGTCGGCGCGATCTATCCGGTTGCGGACAGCTTCCTGTCCGAGATCCTGCCGAAGGAAAAGCGCGGCAGGCTCGCCGCGTGGGCCTATACGACTTCCTACGTCGCGGTGCCGCTCGTCGGGTTTCTTGCGCTGTGGTTGAACCCGCTTCATGTGGGCGGCGTGGCCGGCTGGCGCATCATCCTCGCGATCGGCAGCCTCGGCGCCGTGTACGTGCTGTTCGTCCAGCATCGGCTGCCGGAGAGCCCGCGCTGGCTGCTCGCGCAGGGTCGCACAGCCGACGCGCATGCGGCATTGCGGCGCTTCGCGGAAGGCACCGGCGTGCGCGTGCCCGAGCAGTTCGCGGAGCCGGTCGAGCCGCAACGGCCGCTCGGGCTTGGCGAGCGTATCGCGCTGCTGCGACGCGAACCGTACGGCGCGCGCTATGTGATGCTCGCGATCTTTCACCTGTTTCAGGGCTTCGGTTATTACGGGTTCGGTACGCTGGCCGGCACGGTCGTGAAAAGTCGCGGCTTCGACGTGACGGACAGCACGCTGTTCATCGCGCTGTCGTTCATCGGCTATCCGATCGGCTCGTTGCTGTCGATTCCGTTGCTCAACTGGATCGAGCGCCGCACGCTCGTGATCGTGTCGATCCTGTCGATCGCCGCGTTCGGGCTGTGCTTCGCGTATTCGGGCAATACCGTGCTGATCGTCGGCTTCGGGTTCCTGACGACTTGCGCGTCGAACGTGTTCAGCAACGCGTATCACGTGTACCAGGCGGAGATTTTCCCGGCGCGCGTGCGCTCGACGGCGATCGGCAGTACCTATGCGCTGTCGCGCATCGTCAGCGGGGTGTTGCCGTTCGTGTTGTTGCCGGTGCTTGGCAGTTATGGCGCGGGTGCGATGTTCGGGGTGATCTCGGTCGCGCTCGGTATCGTCGCGGTCACGCTGCGCGTGCTCGGGCCGCTGACCACGCGGCGCAGCCAGGATGAGATCAATCCGGTTTGAGCGGATGTCGCCGAGGGGGCACGGAAACGCGCTCCCTCGTCACGATGGATGTTTCGCGGTATCCGTCGCTTGCCGATGCATTGAAGTCGTTCGGACTACCGGGAAGCACACGCTCGACGCAACCTCAGATATCGACCGTGATCGACCGCATGACAACCCCTGTACCGCCGGCCATCAATCGCGAGATCTTGCCACCGTCGACATCAAGGAGCACCTTGACGACGCTTGGCGAAGGCTGTGGCATCAAGTGCCCTTGCTCAATGGTGATTTCCGTGTCGCCTGCCCCATCCGCTCGTACAGCAAGCACGCCAGCGGCCCGGCTGCAGTTCCTGTCGCCGACTCCTCGGCAATGCCGAAGCGCGGCGCGAACATGCGGGCTCCCGCATGACGACCGGGTATTTTCGTCGTCGTCGAGAATACGTAATAGCCAATCAAGTCAAGATCGTCGCTGATCGATTCAATCGCGTGCGGGTCCGGACGAATCGCCGCCACGGACTGCTCGTCGGGCAATGCAATCATCAGAAAGCTGTTGCCGGTGTTGACGACGGTCGGGCTTTCGACACCATGGATCCGGGCAGTCGATACGCCCAGCGATTGAGCGATTTTCGCGGAGAACGGGGAGTCCGCTTCGATTGCGCGATAAGTTGGGGAACGCTGCTCCATTAGAACGGTGTCGCCATCGATCACGATGTCTCGGCATCCGTCGATCGTCTCTTTCGACGACTTGCCGTCACCTACCCTGCCGATTGCGCTCAAGAGGGAAAATGTGGCGATCGTGGCATGGCCGCAATGCGCGATCTGCCGCGTCGGCGTAAAGAATTCCAGCTTGATCGTTGCAATATTCGATTTCGACACGAACGCGGTTTCCGACAATGCGGCCTGCTGCGCAACATGCAGCTTCTGGCCTGCGGTCAGCGCATCGGCATCGATCACCACGCCCGCAGGATTGCCCCCGGCTTTTCCGTCCGTCAAAGCGTTGACGATCTGAACTTCAACTCGCACTAGTCCTCCCGATGAACGAACCTCAAACGAAGCGCGACGAACACATGCGTTCGTGTCATTGATCGGCGATCTTACGTTTGGCGCCGACTGACTGCAACCGCCCAAGGCGGCGCAATCGGCAGAGACTTGCCAACCGGTACTTTCCTGCCTAATCGTTGCTCGTGGTGGGGCGGCAACCATACAAGCCTCGAGTCGCCCCGTTCGCCATCCTCGTTCAGTTGGCTTTGGCAGATGGAATCTTGTGAATTCCCGACGCGTCCTGTCGAAGACCGGAACTGGAGGCAGCCCCGCCTCACCTTGCCGACATGAAATCGAACAGCTTCGCGATATCGGTCGTCAGCACGGCGCCGGCCTTCACCCCCACCCACAGCGTTCTCGTCGCCCACGCGTCGTCGAGCTTTACGACCCCGAGCCGCGCCGCGCGCTCGCCGGTCACCGCATCGCGCGGCAGGATGCCGATGCCGAGCCCCGCCTCGATCATCCGGCTCACGCCGTCGAAATTCGATACCTGGATGCGCAGCTTCAGCGAGCGCTCGACCGCAAAAGCGGCGTCGGTCATGCGCGCGAGCAGCGAGCTGCCGTCGCTGAGTCCCACGTAGTCCTCGTCGAGCGTATCCGCGAAGCGGATGCTGCCGCGCGCGGCGAACCGGTGCGTGCGCGGCACGAGCAGCACGAGTTCGTCGCGCCGGTACAGCCGCCGTTCGATGCCGGGGGCCGGCACGTTGTCGGCGAACACGCCGAGATCGGCCTTGCCGGACGCGAGCGCGTCGACGATCTCGTGGCTCAGCCGCTCCTCGAGGCTCACCTTGATGCCCGGATGGTCGGTGAGGAACGCGGCGAGATCGGCGGGCAGGAACTGCACGATCGCGGACGTGTTGGTCCACACGTGGATGTGGCCGCGCACACCGGCGACGTAATCGCTCATCTCGTGCGCCATCCGGTTGACCTGCTCGATCACCTTCGCCGCATGGTCGAGCAGCGCGCGGCCCGCGGGCGTCAGCTCGACACCGCGCGCATGCCGGACGAACAATGCACTGCCCGTCACGCTTTCCAGCTCGGCGATGCGCTTGCTGACCGCGGACAGCGTGAGCTGGCCGTGTTCGGCCGCTTTCGTCAGGCTACCGTGCTCGGCGACGAGCGCGAACACGCGCAGCGACTGCAGATCGAAATGAAGCGGATTCACCATGTCGTGGGTCCTGGGAAGGCCGTGCCGGCGCCCGCCGTCGGCGCGGCGGCCTGACGCGGATCATACGCCCGGCCGCCCCTGCGCGATACCGCGCGTCTAGCGCGGCGCGATCGACAGCAACGCGGTGAGCATCGCACCGTCCGGCTTCTCGAGATCGTCGAGCACGTCGAAGTGCTGCATGCCGGGCAACCCGACGTGGACGATCCGTTCGCCGGCCGCTTCGCACGCCGTCGCGTAGTCGTGTGCTTGCCGCACGAGTTCGGGCAGCTCGGCTTCGCCGGCCGCCACCACCGTCGGCGCGCCGGGCCCGACATGGCGCAACGGGCTATATGCGTCGACTTCGTGCGCGGTGAGCTGCAGGTTGTCGTTCAGGCAGCACAGCGAGATCGGTTCGAGATCGACGAGCGGACTGATCGCGAGCGCCGAGACGACGGCCGGATGCGCGCGATGCACGGCCGTCAAGTGGCCGCCGGCCGAATGGCCGCTCAGGTGGATCGGCCGCTTCGCCGTGCCGAGGCCGTCGGGATCGCTCGCGAGGTAGTCGAGCAGCGCGCCAATCTCGCCGACGATGTCGGTCATCGTCGCGATCGGCGCGAGCGTGTATTCGGCGAGTATCACGTCGAAACCGCGCGCGAGCGGCCCGCTTGCCGCGTACGCGAAATCCTCTTTCGCGCAGTGCTGCCAGTAGCCGCCGTGAACGAACACGAACAGCGGCGCATCGGGCTGGCCGCACGACAGCCAGTCGAAACGCTGCGCGGGTTGCGCGCCGTAACGCAGGTCGCGCCGGACGGACGCGGTTGCATAGAGCGCTGCGCTGCGCGCCTGCATCGACGTGAGCAACGCGGGGAAATCGGGTACCACCTTCGTGTTCAGATAAGCGGCGTCGAGCGCCGCGCGGTCCATGCCGCGATAGAGGATCGTCATCGGGAATTGCCTGGGTCGGGTTGCGCAAGTGCGGACGCAAGCGTTGCGTCCGCTGCGAAGGCGGCTTCTCAGTCGCCGATGCCTGCATTATCCGCAGCGCGGCATGGGCCGGCTATCCGGAATCGGCGAGCGCGGAAACCGGCTGTCCGATTTCGGCGGGAGATCGGCGCGGCGTGCAGTCGCACCGTGATCAGGTCCGCACGCGTGAGTGCGAAGCGGCGAGACGACGCGGTGATGCGCGGGTGCTCAGATCAACTCGGAAATCTCGATCAGGTTCAGGTCGGGATCGCGCACGTAGACCGACCGGATCTTCTGCGTCGCGCCCGTGCGCTCGACCGGCCCTTCGACGATCGGCCAGTCGACGCGCTTCAGGTGTGCAATCACGTCGTCGAGCGGCACCGACGCGATGAAGCACAGGTCGAGCGCGCCGGGCACCGGCACGTGCGCTTTCGGTTCGAACTCCGCGCCGCGCACGTGCAGGTTGATCTTCTGGTTGCCGAAGCGGAAGGCGATCCGGCCCGCGCCGAAGGTTTCGAGCTGCATCTGCAGCACCTCGGTGTAGAAATGCTTCGTCCGGTCGGGATCGACGCAGGTCAGCACGAGATGGTCGAGGTGATCGATCAGCGCCATGAGGTTCGCTCCTGTTCGTGGTTCATGAGAACGCGCGTTGCGCGGGCATGTCGCCGGCGTCCGCGCGCGGCGGCGGATGCAGGTCCGAGCGGCGCCCGGCTTTCAGGATCTGGCTCGGCACGTCATGACCGATCAGCGCGGGCAGCCGTGCCGACGCGGCCAGCACGGCCGCGAGATCGATGCCCGTGTCGTAGCCGTCGAGTTCGAGCATGTGCACGAGTTCTTCGGTGCACGCATTGCCGGTCGCCCCTGGCGCGTACGGGCAGCCGCCGAGCCCGCCGAGCGACGCGTCGAAGCGGTCGATCCCGGCATCGAGTGCCGCGAGCGTGTTCGCGAGCGCCATCCCGCGCGTGTTGTGGAAGTGCAGCGTGAGCTGCAGCGCGCCGAAGCGTTCGCGTGCCCGTGCCGACAGGTCGCGCACCTGCGACGGAAACGCCATGCCCGTCGTGTCGCACAGCGTGAAGCCATGCACGCCGAGATCCGCGAAGCGCTGCATCCACGCGAGTACGCCTTCGGCTGCGACATCGCCTTCCATCGGGCAGCCCATCGCGGTCGACAGCGACACGTTGATCGCGACACCGGTGCCGCGTACCGCGTCGATCACGTCGCGCAGTTGTGCGAACGACTGCTCGCGCGTCATCCGCAGGTTCGCGCGGTTGTGGCTTTCGCTCATCGACATCACGAGGTTCACTTCATCGACGCCGCACGACAGCGCGCGCTCCGCCCCGCGCACGTTCGGCACGAGCACCGTATAGACGACACCCGGTGCGCGCGCGATGCCGTGCATCACGGCCTCCGCGTCGCGCAACGCGGGGATCGCCTTCGGCGACGTGAACGACGTGACCTCGATCTTCGCGTAGCCGCACGCGCTCAGCGCATCGACGAGCGCGATCTTGTCGTCGGTGTCGACGAAGGCTGCTTCGTTCTGGAAACCGTCGCGCGTTGCGACTTCGTGGAGGTAGAGCCGTTTGCGTTGCCAGATCATGTTGTCTGCTCCTGTTTCCGCATCTCAGATCACGCCGCGCGTGCGCCAGTCGCCGCGCGTCGCCGCATCGATACCGAGCGATTCGAGTACCGCGTCGGTATCCGCGCCGAGCGCGGGCGCCGCGTGTTCGATGCGCCCGGGCGTCGCGCCGAGCTTCGGCACGATGCCGGGCACGAGCACCGGCGTACCGTCGGGCAACGCCGCATCGACGAGCATGTCGCGGGCGCGGTAATGCGGATCGGCTGCGATGTCGGCCACGTCGTAGATGCGCCCGGACGGGATGCGCGCGTCGTTCAGCGCGGCCAGCACGGCGTCGAGATCGTGCTGCGCGCTCCATTCGCCGATCGCCGCGTCGATGCGTTCGACCTGCGCGACGCGCCCGTCGTTGTGCGCGAGCGCGGGATCGTTGCCGAGATCGGGCCGGCCGATCAGCTCCATCAGGCGCCGGAAGATGCTGTCGCCGTTGCCGGCTATCAGTGCGTACTTGCCGTCATGGCAGCGGTACGCGTTGGTCGGCGCGATGCCGGGCAGGCTGCTGCCGGCCGCCTCGCGCACGGCGCCGAACGCCGAGTATTCGGGCAGCAGGCTTTCCATCATGTTGAATACCGACTCGTACAGCGCGACGTCGACGACCTGCCCGTGGCCGCCCTGCTGCTCGCGATGCCGCAGCGCGAGCAGCACGCCGATCACGCCGTGCAGCGCCGACAGCGAATCGCCGAGCGAGATGCCGACGCGCACCGGCGTGCGGCCGGGCTCGCCGGTCAGGTGCCGCAGGCCGCCCATTGCCTCGGCGATCACGCCGAAGCCGGGGCGGTCGCGGTACGGGCCCGTCTGCCCGAAGCCCGACACGCGCAGCATCACGAGCCCCGGGTTGATCGTGGACAGCGCGTCCCAGCCGAGCCCCCAGCCCTCGAGCGTGCCGGGCCGGAAGTTCTCGATCAGCACGTCGGTTTCCGCGACGAGACGGCGCACGACGTCCTGCCCTTCGGGCGTGCGCAGGTCGAGCGTGAGCGAGGTCTTGTTGCGCGACTGCGCGGCCCACCAGACCGAGGTGCCTTCATGCAGCAGCCGCCATTTGCGCAGCGGGTCGCCGAGCCCGGGCGGCTCGACCTTGAGCACGTCGGCGCCGAATTCGGCGAGTATCCGGCCCGCGAACGGCCCGGCGATCAGTTGGCCGAGTTCCAGCACGCGAATGCCGTCCAGGGGGCGTGTCATGGCTGTCTCCGATGCAATCGTGGTGTCGATGAAGGCGATCATGACCGCGTTCGCGCCCGGCGAAAATCGATCGATGCTCAACCCGCCTTTCCGTTTCGGAAAGGCGCGCGTCGCGCCCGTCATGCACGCGTTGCGTCAGCCTTTCCATCCGGGAAAGCGCGCTCGCGCAACGGGCAAACGACGGCACGCGCGCCGCCGGCAGAATCGAACCCGTTCCGCGCCCGCCGGGCGCCTGTCAGCGGGACCCGCCATGTTTTCTGCTTCCTCTCCCGCGAAGATCGTGTTTCTCGACCGCGCGACGCTGTCGCCGCACACCGTGCTGAAGCCGTTTCCGTTCCCGCACGTATCGCAGACCTTCGAGCGGACGGCCGCGCACGAGACGGCCGCGCGCATCCGCGACGCGGACATCGTCGTGACCAACAAGGTGCGGCTCGACGCGGCAGCGCTTGCCGGTGCGCGACGCCTGCGGATGATCGCGATCGCCGCGACGGGCACCGACATCGTCCGTCTCGACGCGTGCGCGGCGCACGGCATCGTCGTGAGCAACATTCGCGGGTATGCGGTCCGCACGGTGCCCGAGCACACGTTCGCGCTGATCTTCGCGCTGCGCCGCAGTCTCGTTGCATACCGCGACGCGGTGCGTGCGGGGCGCTGGCTCGACAGCGGGCAGTTCTGTTTTTTCGATCATCCGATTCGCGACCTGGCCGGCTCGACGCTCGGGATCGTCGGCGACGGCGTGCTCGGGCGCGCGGTGGCCGGCATCGCCCGCGCGCTCGACATGCGGGTGCGGTTCGCGGCGCACGGCGATGCGGCGGGGGACGACTACGTGCCGCTCGACACGCTGCTGCGCGACAGCGACGTGATCACGCTGCACTGCCCGCTCACGCCCGCGACGCGGCACCTGATCGACGTGGCCGCGTTCGCGCGGATGGCGCGCCGGCCGTTGCTGATCAATACCGCGCGCGGCGGGCTCGTGGATGAAGGTGCGCTCGTCGACGCATTGCAGTTGGGGCAGATCGCGGGCGCGGGGTTCGACGTGGTCACGCAGGAGCCGCTGCCGGCTGCGCATCCGTTCCACGCGATCCTGTCGCATCCGGCCTTCATCCTGACGCCGCACATTGCGTGGGCGAGTGACGAAGCGATGCAGGCGCTCGCCGATCAACTCGTGGACAACGTCGCCGCGTTCGTGGATGGCGCACCGCGGCACGTGGTGTGACGTGCGTGGCGCAAAGTGCGGCGGGAGGTCATTTGAACCGCGCAAACAGAACGGCCCCGCTCGATGGCTCGAAGCGGGGCCGGCAGAATGTGGGGCTGCTTACGCCAGCGACTCGGCACGTTACGGGTTCGTGCATCCGCCCTATCTTGCGGCCGGTTTCTGAATTCCTGATGGGCTCTACTTTAAGGAATCCAGACGACCAGCGATATAGGACAAGTCCGAAACTGAATGGGGCCAATTCTGGAAACGGCCGTTTCGATCGCGGTGCGCCGCGACCGACGCAAAGGTCAGTAAGCGGACATCTCGACGCAAGGATCGACCTTGGATGGCGAGCAGATGACCGAATACTTGGCGCTCTCGCGCATCAGCGCTTCGCCTTCGTGCAGCGCGATCTTGATCTCGGGGTGACGCTCGTACGCGAGGAAGGCCGAGCACACGACGGCGGACATCACGACGAGGGAAAACACAAATTTTTCAAGGGTTTGGAAACGTTCAGGCATGGTTCGACCTATCTCTTAGGCCGTGATTATATCTCGAAATAAGGGTTTTCCCTATAATCGAGCCCGCATACCGAGGATGCGTTCGGTCCTTGGGGGCAGGTGTTCGCGCCCCTTTTCGCTGAATCGGTGTCGAACGCGGGTCGCGCCGGTCGATTGGCGCCACCGCGCTGGCCGTGGTCGTACCTGCACGGGGCGATGGTCATCGATGGCTTGAAGAAACGGGGCGATTGCGGCCCGCAGGGACGAAGCCGCGTGCCCGCGGAATCAGGGCACGCCGCGCCGCCGACGCGTCACTGCGGCGCCGACGCCCCGCTCGCGGCATTGCCCGGCCACGCCTTGCCGATTTCGTCGACCAGCGACTTCGCGGTGCCGGTGACGATCGCCGCGTCGACGCCGGACGTCTGCCACGCGCCGTCGGCGGCCTGCACGAAGGTCAGGTTCGCGCGCGAAGGCTTGTAGTCGGCATTGCGCCACGTGACGACGACGTCGCACGAGTAGGTGCGATCGCCGAGCTTCTTGCAGTCGCCGTCGGGTTTCGCCGACACGACATCGGCCGAGACGGGCAGCGGCTGGCCGAACAGCGCGTTCAGGCCGCCGTGGTTTTCCGCCTCGAGCGCGCGGCGCACGGCGGCGTCGACGTCGCTCGAACCGGGGCCGTCGTGGAGCAGGTTGCAGGCAGCCAGCAGCGTCGATGCCCCGGCGAGTGTCAGCAGCGTGTGGAACTTCATGGATATCCGTGATCGGTGGAACGCCGCGTAGTCTGCAACGTCCGCGCGCGGTGCGCGGTATCCATTTGTAACCAATTGCACGGAGGCGCGCGCGGCATCGCGCGCCCGTGCGGCGCCCTCGCCTATTGCCGCCCCTGCTTCACGCGGCTCACGAGCTGCGTCGGGCTCACGAACTGCAGCGCGATCACGACCCACACGAGCGTGATGGCCATGTAGATCATCGCCATCGCGTCGATCGACTGCGGCGCGCGCACGCCGGTCGAGAACACCGCGTAATACAGCGCGACGACGAGCGTCTGCGTGCTCGGCCCCGCGGTGAAGAAGGTCAGCTCGAACATCCCGATCGTGCGCACCAGCACGAGCAGCCCCGCCGCGAGCATGCCGGGCACCAGCAGCGGCAGCAGCACGTAGCGGAAATAGCGCCACGTGTTCGCGCCGAAGATCCGCGCGGCGGCTTCGAGGTTCGGATCGATCTGCTCGATGAACGGCGTCATCACGAGGATCACGAACGGCAGCGCCGGCACGAGGTTCGCGAGGATCACGCCGGGCAGCGTGCCCGCGAGCCCGACCTTGTACATCACGGTGGCCATCGGGATCCCGTACGTGACGGGCGGCACCATCAGCGGCAGCAGGAACACCAGCAGCGCGAAGCGCTTGCCGCGAAACGGCACGCGCGCGAGCGCATACGCGGCCGGCACGCCGAGCGCGATCGACAGCAGCACGACCGCGCCGACGACCTCGACGGTCACCCACAGCACGCTCGCGAGCTGGAAGTCTTCCCACGCCTTCGCATACCAGTGCAGCGTAAAGCCTTGCGGCAGCGGCGTGCCGAACCAGCGGGTCGCGATCGAGTTCACCGCGACGGTCGCGATCAGCAGCATCACGTTCAGCAGGAAGAACGCCATCAGCCCCCACACGAGCGCCTTCCAGGCGCGGCCGGCGAGATTGCTTGTCATCTTCTGCGGTTTCCTCGCGTCGACGGGGCGCGCGTCGGGCGCATCGGGCGTGTCGTGCTTCGGCGGCCAGGTGTGCGCGGCATGATTGTCGGTCGCCATCAGCCCTTGCCTCCCGTCACCGCGCCGGTATAGAAGAAGCGGCGCGCACCGAGCATCGACGCGACCACCAGCAACTGGACGAAACCCATCACGATCGCGATCGCCGACGCCAGCGAATAGTCGTAGCTCTCGAACGCGGCTTCCGCCGCCGCGATCGAGATCACGCGCGTGGGCCCGGCCGGCGCGCCGAGCAGCACGGCCGACGGGAACACCGAGAACGCCTGCACGAACGACAGGCATGCGGCCATCGTGAGCCCCGGCACGAGCAGCGGCAGGTAGATCTGCCGGAACTGCTGCCACGGGTTCGCGCCGAGCGTTGCCGCGGCGCGCGCGAGCGTCGGGTCGATGCCGCTGATGTACGACAGCATCAGCAGGAACGCGAACGGAAAGCCCGACACGATCAGCGACAGCAGCACGCCCCAGTAGTTGTGCGTGAGGCGCACTTCGTCGGTGTACAAGTGCAGCCCCTGCAACGCCTGCGGGAACCAGCCGTTCGGCCCGAAATACGTGAGCATCCCGTCGGCGACGAGCACCGTGCCGAGCGTCACGGGAATCACGAGCAGCGTCGTGACGAACTTCTGGTACGGCGAGTGGCGGCGCAGCGCGAATGCGACGGGCACCGCGATGCCGACGTTGAGCAGCGTCGCCGGCACCGCGAGCTTCAGCGTGACGAGCACGGTCGGCCACATCGCCGTGTCGGTGAAGAACTGCACGTAGTTCGCGAGCGCGCCGCCGCCGTTCATCGGCTGGAACGACAGCACGAGGCCATACGCGAACGGATAGATGAACAGCGCGACGATGAACGCGAGCGCGGGCGTGACGAGCCAGGCTTTCGCGTCGCGCGGCGTGCCGCCGGATGCGACCGTGCTCATGCGGCCTCCCGGTATGACGGCGCGGCGGCTGCGCCGCTCATGTCGGCGCTCCCGGGTAGACGAGCGTGCGGGACGGCGCAACGCGCAGCCGCAGCGGCTCGCCTTCCGTGAATTCGCCGGCGACGCGCGCCCAGATCGGGCCGAATGGCGTGACCGCGCGGATCAGCGAATCGCGGCCGCCATACTCGACCGTTTCGACGGTCGAGTCGAACGCGTTCGTGTTGTCGCCCGCATCGTCTGCCCGCTCGATGTCGTCGGGGCGCAGCGCGACCACGACCTCCTTCGCATCGAAGCCGGCCATCGGCACGCCCGTGACGCGCACGCCACCGGCCGCGACCGTCACGTAATCGCCGGCCATGCCTTCGAGCGTGAACGGCAGCACGTTGCGATAGCCCATGAAGCGCGCGACGTGCAGGTTGTGCGGGCGCGTGTAGACGTCCTTCGGCGTCGCGACCTGCTGCACGACGCCCTCCTTCATCACGACGATGCGGTCGGCCATCGACAGCGCCTCGTCCTGGTCGTGCGTCACGTAGATCGTCGCGCGTTCGAGCTGCGTGTGGATGCGGCGGATCTCGGCGCGCATCTCGATGCGCAGCTTCGTGTCGAGGTTCGACAGCGGCTCGTCCATCAGCACGAGCGGCGGCTCGATCACGATCGCGCGCGCAATCGCGACGCGCTGCTGCTGCCCGCCCGACAGTTGCCCGGGCAGCTTGCCCTCGTGGCCGACGAGCTGCACGAGTTCGAGCGCCTGCTGCGCGCGCCGTCGCGTTTCCTGCTTCGGCACGCCGCGCATCTTGAGGCCGAAGCCGACGTTGTCGAGCACCGACATGTGCGGAAACAGCGCGTAGTTCTGGAACACCATCCCGAAGCCGCGGCGCTCGGGCGGCAGCACGTCGATGCGCGTGTCGTCGAGCCAGATGCCGCCGCGCGTGAGCGGCTGCAGCCCCGCGATGCAGTTGAGCGCGGTCGACTTGCCGCAGCCCGACGGGCCGAGCAGCGCGATGAATTCGCCGCGCCGGATCTCGAGATCGAGCCCGTTCAGCGCGGCGACCTGCGCGCCTTGCGCATTGGTGAAACTGCGGCACACGCCATCGAGCCGCAGCCGTTCGAAACTGTGCTTCATTGCGCGAACTCCCTCGACGCGGGCGCCGCGGCGCCCGCCGGTTCATGCGTCACTTCGACTTCTGCGAACCGATCTCGCGATCCCACTTCTGGAACGCGGCGACCATCGCCTGCGCGTTGAGCGGCTGCACGTGCGGGCGATCCGCGAGCAGCTTCGCGTACTCGGGGCGGCCGAATTTCTTGATCACTTCCTGGCTGTGCGCGGGCGCCATCTCGAGCGTCACGCCCTTCACCGCCGGGCCCGGATAGAAGTAGCCGTCGTCGTAGGTCATCGCCTGTTGCGCCGGTTCGAGCAGGAAGTTCATCAGCTTGAACAGCACGTCGAGCTTTTCCTTCGGCACGCCCTTCGGGATCACCATGTAGTGCGCGTCGTTGACCCACGTCATGTTGTCGAACGCCTGGACCTTGAATTCCGCCGGCACGATGCCGAGCGCGCGCGGGTTGAGGTCCCAGCCGGTGACGGTCACGGTCATGTCGCGGGTGCCCTCGCCGAGTTCCTTCATCACCGCCGACGTGCCGCCCGGGTAGTACGGCACGCAGTCGTTCAGCGCCTTGAGGAACGCCCAGGTCTTGTCCCAGCCGTTGATCGGATCCTGCGGATTCTTGTCGCCGAGCACGTACGGCAGCCCCATCAGGAACGTGCGGCCGGGGCCCGAGTTCGCCGGGCGCGCATAGATCAGCTTGTTCGGGTGCGCCTTGCACCAGGCGAGCAGCTGATCGGGTGTCTTCGGCGGGTCGCTGACCTTCGCCGGGTTGTATTCGAGCAGCGGGCCGGCCGGCATGTAGGTGACTTCGAGGCCGTAGCCCTGCGCGAGATCCTGCATCTTGCGCGGGCCGGGCGCGTACTTGTCGAGCACGCCGGGGAGCGCGGCCGCGTTGTCGGGCAGCAGCTTCTGCCACAGGTTCTGCTCGATGCCGGCGGCCAGCGCGTCGGTGCCCGTCAGCACGAGGTCGATGTCGGCGCGCCCCGCCGCCTGCATCGCCTTGATCTTGCCCGGCAACTGCGGCGCGGGCGCGTTCGTGAACGTGACGTTCGAGACGAGGTTCTGGTTCTTGTCCTTGAAGGCTTCGATGGCCTTCTGCGTGAGCTGCAGGTTGCCCGCGACATCGACGATGTTCAGCGAGACGGGGGCGGCGACGGCTGCCGTTGCAGACAGCGCGAGGCCCAGGGCGAGTGCGATCCGGCGGACACGGCGAGCGATCGGGGTGGCGTTCATGTCTCCTCACTTCGGTCGATGGATGGGACCTTTCTTTTCAGGAAATCATGACGGCGTTATACGATGTCGGTCAACAAAAAACCACGGCGTGCGGGGCGGGACTTTCCCTGACAAACAGCTTCCGTTTGTTGACGATTTGTGTGTCGGACGCTGCTGTAGCGTCGTGCCACGTAGATTGGGCTGCGTGTTAAGACGTCGTATCTCGGCGGGCGGCGAAATGGAATCGGTTCGGGGCTGCATCGCGACCCGACGGTGACGGCGCGCGCGCCGGGCACCCGGTCGGGCGCGGCGCGCGAAAGGCGGGAATATTCAGTCAGTCAGGCCGTGCCGAGAGCGGCCACTTCTTCGATCAACCGCTCTGCATCCCGCCACTCGCCATACCCCGACGCCGGGTTCAGGTGCCCGACCTCCCCCAGATCGACGAGCTGGCTGCCCCACCCGGCCGCCAGCGCCTCGATGCGTTTGAAACGCGCGAGCGGATCGTTGCGGCTCGCGGCGACGATGCTCGGAAACGGCAGCCGTTCGGTCGGTATCGGCGTCCAGCCGTTCGCGGCGATCGCATCGGGCGCCGGATAACCGGCGGGCATCGGCGACTCGAGATCGGCCGGCGTCGCGAGCAGCGCGCCGTGGATCTGGCGCGTGGCCTGCCGTGCCCAGTGCACCGTGATCATCACGCCCGCGCTGTGCGCGACGAGGATTACCGGGCCGTCGATCCCGGCCAGCGCCGCATCGAGCGCGGCAACGCGTGCGGCGCGGCTCAGCTTGTCGGCTTCGAGCGGCGCGACGGCGCGTGCGTTCGGCAGGCGCCGTTCGAGGTGCGTCTGCCAGTGGTCGTCGACGTGATCGCGCAAGCCGGGCACGATCAGGATGGTGGGGGTGGTCGTCAGGGTCATGCAGTCTCCGAAACGTTCAGGAAAGGTGGGACGCGCGCCGTTCGCGTTCGACGCGCGCGAGGTCGGCCGCATAGCTCGCGCGTCCGATCGCGAACAGCACGGCGGCCATGAGCGGCACGACGGGAATCCATTGCAGCGCGCCGACGAGGCCGGCGCGATCGGCGACCCACCCCGTCAGCAGCGGGCCCGGCGCCATGCCGAGCAGGTTGTTGGCGAGCGTGAGCGTCGCGAACGCCGACGCGTGGATCGCGGCCGGCGTCAGGTTCGCGACCATCGCGCCCGATGCACCGGACGCACCCGCGCCGACCAGCATCCCCGCGCAGATCAGCGCGAGCTGCAGCGGCCCGGGCGGCAGCCGGAACGCAATCGCGAGGCACACGCCCGTGAGGACGCAATACGCGATCGCGGTCAGCCACTTGCGCTTGCCGTCGATCTTGCCGACGCGGTCGGTGACGATCCCGCAGCCGACCATCCCGACGCCCGCGAGCAGCACGAAGCCGGCCGCGAGCACCGCCGCGCGGTCGGGCGCCATCGCGTAGTAGCGGTTCAGGTAGCTCGGCAGCCACGCGAACAGCGCGCCCGGCACGAACAGGTGCAGCCCGCTGCCGAGGTACGCGCAGATCACCGAACGCGACGCGAACAACCCGGACATCAGCGCACGCACGTTGCCGCGCAGGTCGCGCGGCGCGCCGGTGTCGCGCCGGCACGGTTCGATCCGATACGCGGCGAGCCGCCGTTCGGTCACGACGCAGCGATACGCGACGAGCAGCACGATGCCGAGCGCGGCCATCACGCCGAACGACCAGCGCCAGCCGAGATGCGCACCGACCAGCCCGCCGAGCGCCATCCCGAACACGGAGCCGAATGCGCCACCGGCCATGAACGCGCCGGTCAGCGTCGCGCGCAGCCGCGCCGGAAAGATGCTGAGGATCAGCGCGACGCCGACACTGCCGTACGCGGCTTCGCCGAGCCCGACGAGGCCGCGTGCGACCAGCATCTCCGCGTAATTCGTCGACAGCGCGCAGCCGAGCGTCGCGATGCTCCACAACGCGGCCATCAGCACGATGCTGCGTACGCGCCCGAAGCGGTCGGCGAGTACCGACAGCGGGAACGTCAGCAGCCCGACCAGCAGCGCGACGACGCCGGACAGCGAACCGAGCTGCGTGTCCGACAGCCCCCACGCGTGCTTGAGCAGCGGGAATATGGCATTGAGCACCTGTCGCGACATGTAGTCCGACAGCAGCAGGCCGACGGTCAGCCCGAACACGAGCCACGCATACGCGGGCGCGCGCCGGCCGGCGGCGGCGACGTCCTGGATCGACGGCTCGACTTGATGGATCAGCATGCGTGTCTCCTCCGGCGCCGGAGGTCGTGCTCCGGCGCGGCTTGCGTGGCCCCGCTCCGTTGACCGGAGTCCGCTCCCGCGCGCTGCGCAGGAGTGGTGCCACGCCACAAACGTCGGCGGGCGGCGGCCGTGACGGCCGCCTGCCCGGATGCGCGGCGCGTCAGGCGGCCCGCAGCGGCACGTTCACCTGGCCGGCGCGGCGGTTCGGCGCCATCCCGAGGTGCGCCAGCGTCTCGTCGATGCCGTCGTACTGCACGCCGATCCGGTAGATCGCCTTCGCCTCATTGCCGGTGGCGATGTCGCGGCCGAGTTCGCGCGCGATCCGCACGCACTGCTCGACCTGCTGCACCGACGTCATCCGGTTGCCCTTCTGGTCGATGATCGTGTCCTCGATCCCGCAGCGCGGATGCAGGCCCAGTGCCATCGCGACCGTGTTGATCGGCAGTACGTTCTTCATCAGCGATTCGAGCGTGATGCACGCGCCGTCCGGGCAGCGCCGCACGAATTCCATGAAGTTGTACGGATTCGGGCCGTCGAAGCCGCCGCCGATGCCCACCCACGTGACGTTCAGCGGGCCGCGATAGACGCCGCGGCGGATGATCCGCTCGAGCGTTTCCAGCGCGTGCATGCCGGTGAGCTGGAAATGCGGCTGGATGCCGGCCGCCTGCAGGCGGCGCAGGTGTTCGTCGACCCAGCCGGGGCCGGCCGGCACGGTCATCTCGCGGTACGCGTCCCAGTAAGCGGCTTCGTTCAGCGACGTGCCGGCGATGTCGCGGCGGTCCATCAGCTCGGTGATGTTCATCTGGACGGTGTTGATCGCGACCGTCACCTGGTCGGGCTTCGGCGTCAGCTCGGCGAGCATGTGGCGCGTGTCGTCGGACAGCCATTTCGCGTCGGCGCCCTCGCCTTCCGGCGCGAACGAGATCGAGCCGCCCACCTGCAGGATCATGTCGGGCACCGCCTCGCGCAGCCGGCCGAGCAGTTCGTTGAACTTCGACAGCCGCTTGCTGCCCTTGCCGTCGAGCTCTCGCACGTGCATGTGCAGCACCGTCGCGCCCGCGTTGTAGCAGTCGACGGCCTTCTGCACGTGCTCGTCCATCGTCACCGGAATGTCTTCGGGAAAGTCGGCCGGCATCCATTCGGGGCCGTACGGCGCGACCGTGATGACTACCTTGTCCTGGTTTTCCGGGTGCAGCGAATCGTCGAGAAATTGCATGTCGTCCTCCAGTGGAAATCGTTGTATTGCGGGTACGGGCGTGCGTATCCCGCCGCGCCGGGCGGCGGGCCCGGCGCGTTGCATGGGGTTTCAGAGATGGGCTACGGTGTTGGCGGGCTCAGAACGGCACGTCGCCGACGATGCCCGCGCGCTCCATCTGGCGCACGCACGGCGGGTAGTCCATCACCGCGTAGTGCTGGGTGCTGCGGTTGTCCCAGATCGCGACGCTGTGCTTCTTCCAGCGCCAGCGCACCTGGTACTCGGGGATGTACGCCTGGCTGATCAGGTATTGCAGCAACTGGCCGGCGCCCGGATTCGCGTCCTGCCCGACCCGCACGCGCGCCGGCGTGTGGAAGTTCGTGAAATGCGTGGTGAACGCATTCACGTACAGCACCTTCTCGCCGGTTTCGGGATGCGTGCGCACGACCGGGTGCTCGGCGTCCGGGTACTGCGCCTTCAGCGCGAGGCGCTTGTCGATCGGCATCGCCGCGCCGAAGCTCGCCTCGATGCTGTGGCGCGCGCGCAAGTCGTCGATCTGCTGCTTCACGTGCTCCGGCAGGCGCTCGTAGGCGAGCACCATGTTCGCCCACATCGTGTCGCCGCCAACCGGCGGACCGTCGATGCAGCGCAGCACGCAGCCGAACGGCGGCGCCACGCGCCAGCTCGCATCGCTGTGCCACGCATTCTCGTAGCGGTCGTTCGGCTGGTCGGGCGACTTGTAGATCCGCACGAGCCCCGGGTGCTCGGGATCGCTGCCGGCCACCGGATGATCCTCGAGCTCGCCGAAGCGCCGCGCGAACGCGACGTGCTCGGCGCGCGTGATGTCCTGGTCGCGCAGGAACAGCACGCGATGCCGCAGCAGTTGCGCACGGATCTCGGCGAACAGGCCGTCGTCGTGCACGGCGTCGGCGAGGCTCACATCCAGCAGTTCCGCGCCGATCGCGCAGGTCAGGGGTTCGACTCGCATGCGCGCCTCCTCAGACGATGAACACCGACGAACCGGTCGTCTTGCGCGATTCGAGATCGCGATGCGCCTGCGCGGCGTCCTGCAGCGCGTAGCGCTGGTTGATCTCGATCCGGATCCGGCCGGCCGCGACGTGTGAGAACAGTTCACCGGCCAGGTCGTTCTTCTCGGCCGGATCGGCAATGTAGTCGGCCAGCGCCGGGCGCGTCAGGTATAGCGAGCCTTTCATCGCGAGGCGCTGCGGATCGAACGGCGGAATCGGGCCCGACGCGGTGCCGACGCACACCATCAGCCCGCGCCGCTTCAGCGAATCGAGCGAGCCTTCGAAGGTGTCCTTGCCGACGCTGTCGAACACGACGTCGACGCCCGCGCCGTCCGTCAGCTCGCGCACGCGCTTCGCGACGTCCTCGCGGCTGTAGTCGATCGTGTGGTCGCAACCGTGTGCGCGGGCGATTTCGGCCTTGTGCGCGCTGGAGACCGTGCCGATCACCGTGAGCCCGAGCAGCTTCGCCCATTGCGACACGATCAGCCCGACGCCGCCGGCGGCCGCGTGCAGCAGGATCGTGTCGCCCGGTGCGAATGCATGGATGCGGCGCAGCAGGTAGGCCGACGTCAGGCCGCGCATCGTCATCGCCGCGGCCGTTTCGCAAGAAATGCCGGCCGGCAGCCGCACGAGCGGCGCGGCGGGAATCAGCCGTTCGGTGCTGTACGCACCGAGCGTGTTCAGGAAGCCCGTGTAGGTCACGCGGTCGCCGACGGCGACGTTCGTCACGCCGGGGCCGACCGCTTCGACCACGCCGGCCGCCTCGACGCCGAGGCCGGCAGGTAGCGGCACCGGATACAGGCCGCTGCGGAAATACGTGTCGGCGAAATTCAGGCCGACCGCGTCGTGCCGCAGGCGCACCTGGCCGGAACCCGGGTCGCCCACGTCGACTTCCTCCCAGCGCAGGACCTCGGGGCCGCCGGTTTCGTGGAATCGCACTGCATGTGCCATCTTTGTTCTCCGTAGGGTGTCAGTCGGATGCGCGTCGCGCATCGTCGGGTTCGTTCGGTTCGTTCGCGCATGGCGGCGTCGCGGCTGCGCCGTCCGCCAGCGATTCATCCAGTCCGGCCCAGTCCGCGTCGCCGAGATAGCGCCGCGCGGCCGGGAAAATCACGCCTTCCATCCGCCCCATCTGCTCGAACGCGCCGTGCGCATAGCGGGCGAGCGCCGTGTCGAACGCGACCGACGGTAGCCCTTCCGCGGCGATCCGCATGAGCGCATCGAGCGCTTGCGCATCGCGCTGCCGCTGGCGGTCGAGTTCGTCCAGTTCGGCCGCGACGCACTCCGCACGGACGCGCAATGCCGCGAACAGGCGCGCTTCGGCGGCCGTGCCGAACCGGGCGCGCTGAAGCACGGCGAGCGATGTCAGCGCCTCCTGCGTGTCGGCTACCTGCTGCCGTGGCTCGCGCGAGGCGGTGCCGGTCGCCGTCAACGCCCGCAGCCACCCTTCGACCGCACGATGCGCATCGAGGCAACGCGCCATCACGCGCGCCTCGGCAGGCGTTCGCCGCGACGTGCACACGAGCACCGGCACGCCGCTGGTCGCGAACAGGTGCAGCCGTTGCGCGCAGGCCGCCGCATCGGCATCGTGCGGCAGCGCCGCGACGCCGATCAGGTCGCAGCCGAGTTCGGCCGCCAGCGCACCGGGCGCTGCGTTGCCGGCCGCCCCCGGATGGCCGGGCCCCGGATGGCCGGCCCCCGCGATCGCATGAGACAACCCTTGTGCCCGCGCGGCGGCTTCCACTTTCGCACCGTGCTCCGGCAGCCGCGCTCCGGATAAACGCGAGTCCGGTGCGGCGCCGGTCAGCATGAACGTGACCCGGGCGCCGACCGCGCGCGCCAGTTCGAGCGCATGGCCGATCGCGTCGATGCCGCCGGGCGAGCCGTCGACCGTCACGAGCAGATGGCGGTACATCGTGCCGCTCCGCTTATCCGGCGAGCGGCGCGCTGCGCCGCGTGCCGGTCGATACGATCTTCATGGGTGGGCTCCTCGTGGTGTTCGTCTTGCATCGGAACCCATGCTATCGATGCGCTGCCGGTGCGGCCCCACTCGTCGCGGGGGGGATTGACGGGCGAACGCGGTTCGACCGATCCTTCCCCCACACCCACCCCGGACGCTGGCCCGCACGGCACCGCCGGAATCCGACTGTTGCCCCGATGGCCCACCCACCCGATCGCGCCGACGCGCCTCCCACCGAACTGGTCCTGAAGACGACCGCGCCGCGCGTGCCGGCGCAGTTGCTGGCCCGCGCGCGGCTGAGCCTCGCCGCGCCCGCTTTCGACGGCCGGCCGGTCACGCTGGTGCAGGCGCCGGCCGGTTACGGCAAGACGTCGCTGCTCGCGCAATGGCGCCGCGAAACCCTCGCGCTCGGCCGTGCGGTCGTATGGCTGTCGGCCGACGAGCGCGACGATGCGGCGCGGTTGCTGCAGGGGCTCGTGCAGGCGGTGCGGACCGGTTGTGCACGGCCCGGCTTCGGGCGCCTGATCCCGATGGGCGCGGCCGACGCGGCGCGCGCGCTGGAGGGCGTGACCGCGTGGCTGGCCGAGGTCGCGCAACTGTCGATCGATGCGCTGCTGATCGTCGACGATGCGGAGCGGTTGCCGCCCGCGGGCCTCGATGCGCTGACCTACGTG
This sequence comes from Burkholderia sp. HI4860, assembly GCF_002223045.2. NCBI lineage: Bacteria > Pseudomonadati > Pseudomonadota > Betaproteobacteria > Burkholderiales > Burkholderiaceae > Burkholderia > Burkholderia sp. HI4860. Next base: position 3,701,588 of record NZ_NKFO02000003.1, read on the forward strand.
CTGCACAACGCGCCGCAAAACCTGCATGTCGTCGTCGCCGCGCGGCGCGGGCTCGATCTCGTGGCCGGCGATCTGCTCGCCGGCGGGCAATGCACGCTCGCGGGCCCCGACTGGCTGCGCTTCACGCTCGACGAGACGATCGCGCTGGTCGGCGCGCGCTTTGCGCAGCGGGTCGACGCCGACGCGTGCGCGCGGCTGTTCGAGCGCGTCGACGGCTGGCCGCTCGGCCTGCAGCTCGCGATGGCCGCGATGGCGCGCTCGGCCGACCCGCGCCAGGCGGTCGACGCACTTGCCGCCCGCGTGGACGGCACGCGCGACCGGCTCGTCGAGCTGCTGCTCGCGAACCTGTCGGCCGACGACACCGCGTTCCTGACGCGCACGAGCGTCGCCGATCGCCTGCATCCGTCGCTATGCGCCGCGCTGCTCGACGACGCAGGCGCACCCGGCCGTCTCGCCCGGCTCGCACGCGACACGCCGCTGTTCATTGCGTCGGACGATTCGGACTGGTGCCGGCTGCATCCACTCGTGCGCGACACGCTGCGTGACCGCCTGGCCGCGGGCTCCGACGCCGAGCGCAGCGCGCTGCATGCGCGGGCGGCTGCCTGGCTCGACGCGCACGGGATGACCGAGGAAGCCGCCCGTCACGCGTATGCGGCCGGCCAGTTCGAGGTGGCGTACGCGCTCGCGCAGCGCTGTCTCGAGGATGCGATCAAGCAGGGCCGCATCAACGACGTGCTCGACTGGCTTGCGCTGCTGCCCGATGCGGAGCTCGACAAGCGCCCGACGCTGCGCGTCGCCGTGGCGTGGGCGCTGGCGCTCGGCGAGCGCCATGTCGAAGCGCAGCGCCAGATCGCGGGCATCCTCGCGGACGCCGGCACGCCCGCGGCGATGCGCTACGAGTGCGCGCTGATCCTCAGCGCGGCCGCGTATTACGCCGACGAAATCGACCGCTTCGTCGAGCTGTTCGAACCGTGGGCCGACTTCACGCCGCCGGCGGCGACCTGGCTCGCGCAAATGCATGCGAACCGGCTGTCGGCGCGCGCGATCATCGTCGGCGAACCGGCGCAGGCACGCCGCTTCCAGCACGCGGCGCCGCGCGGCGAGACGGCGGCCGGGTTCGGCTACGTCGCACGCTGGGGCGAGCTGATCACGGGCCTGAGCTACCTGCGCGAGGGCCAGGTGCGGCTGGCCGACGACGCGCTGTCGCCCGCGCTGGCGCGTGCGGAAGCCGATCTCGGGCGCCGCCATCCCCTCACCTGCATGCTCGCGGCGATGTGCGCGGCGCTCGCGTACGAGGCCGACCGCGTCGACCAGGCCGCCGCGTTGCTCGCGAACCGGCTGGACGTACTCGAACACGCGGGCACGCCCGACACCGTGCTGCTCGGCTATCGCACCGCCGCGCGCATCGCGCTGCTGCGCGGCGTCGAGCACCGCGCGATCGACCTGCTCGAAGCGCTCGACGCGATGGGGGTCGCGCGCCGCCTGCCGCGCCTGTCGGTCGCGAGCCTCGCAGAACAGGTGCGCATTCATGCGGCGCGCTATCGCGAGGCGACCTGCCATGCGCTCGTCGAGCGGATCGATGCGATCGCCGCGGCCGAGTTTCCGTCGCATGGGCCGTTGTGGCGGCGCCCCGTCGTGCTGCTGCAGGCAACGGCGCACGCGGGTGCCGCGCTGGCCGCGCGCCGCTGGGACGACGCAAGCGCAGCGCTCGACGAAGCTGCCGTGCTGGCTCGCGAAATGAGCATGGGCCAGGCGCGCATCGAGATCATGGCGCTCAGCGCGTTCGCGCGCGAACAGTCGGGCGGCGGCGGCCGCGCGTTGCTCGACGAAGCGATGAACCTCGCGGACCTGTTCGGGCTGACGCGCACGCTCGCCGACGCGCATCCGGCCATCGCCGACTGGGCGCGCCGCGCCGGCGACGAAGCGGCCACCGGCAGCGGCCCCGCGCGGCACGCGCTGCCGCTGCCGCGCATCGTGCCGCCCGCGCCGCGTGCCGTGGCCAGCCCGCGCGCGGTGCCGAGCGTCGTGCTGACGCCGAAGGAGCGCGCGATTCTCGAGCTGCTCGCGCGCAACCTGTCGAACAAGGAGATTGCGGTGGCGCTCGCCGTCGGCGAGGAAACCGTGAAGTGGCACCTGAAGAACCTGTTCGGCAAGCTCGACGCCAGCTCGCGCAAGCATGCGGTGCGCCGCGCGCTGGTGCTCGGCCTCCTCGAAAGCGCGCCCTGACGTCGTAACGCCGGTTCCGCCGATCGGGCGCAGCGTCGGGCCCGCCTTCCGCCGATTCTCCGCAACCCTGCCCCCCGCGCATGGGGGGGAGCGGCCGCTCGCCGTTGCGTAGTCTTTCCGCACGGCTCAGGCGGGCGTCGCCTGTCACACCTTCCCGCCAGCCTCCCTGCTTTCCCGCTTCACCCGGACGGGCTCGATCCCGTCCGGTCCAATACGCCCCTGGAGACTTCGATGAAGACGAAACTGGCCGCGCTCGCGGCGCTTGCCGGCTGTTCGGCGCTCGCGCATGCGCAATCCTCCGTCACGCTCTACGGCGTGATCGACTCGGGCCTGCTGTACCAGAGCACGTCGGCGGCGTCGTTCAGCCCGACCGCGCCGAACACGGGCAAGGTGTTCCGCATGAAGGACGGCGGCATCTACTCGAGCTTCTGGCGCATCAAGGGCAGCGAGGACATCGGCGGCGGCTACAAGGTCAACTTCAAGCTGCAGGGCTCGTTCGACAGCGGCAGCGGCAAGCTGCAGCTGAGCGACACGCCGGGCGCCGTCGCGATCTTCAACCAGGTCGCGTCGCTCGGCGTGTCGGGCCCGTTCGGCACATTCACGGCCGGCCGCCAGATCGTGCCGATGATCTACGCGATGGCCGACACCGACGTGCGCAACGCGCAGTTCTTCGGCAGCGTGCTGATTGCGTGGCTCGGCCTGAACACGGCGGCCGGCTGGTCGGGGGCGAGCACCAACGCAGCGATCGGCGCGCTCTACGACAGCAATGCGCTCGTCTACCAGTCGCCGACCGTCGCGGGGGCGTCGATCGCGCTCGAATACGCGCCGGGCGGCGTGGCCGGGCAGTTCCAGGGCGGCACGCGCGAATCGGTCGTGCTCAGGTATGCGAACGATGGGCTCAATGCTTCGGCCGCCTACTACAACGGCCACGACACGAGCCCGGCGCCGGGCGTCGCGCCGACCGGCGTCGACAACAACCGCTTCATCTACTTCGGCGCGAAATATACGATCCACGATTTCTCGGTGTCGGCGTCGTACGGCAACGGCCGGAATCCGTCGCATGCGGACAAGGTGAACCTCGACATGCTGTCTGCCGGCCTCGGCTATCGCTTCACGCCCGCGCTGCAGGTGACGTCCGCGGTGTATTACCTGAAGGATCGCAACGTGTCGGCGAACAAGTCGACGGCGGTCGTGCTCGCGGCCGACTACAGCCTGTCGAAGCGGACGATGGTCTATGCGCAGGTCGGCCACGTGAACAACCGCGGCACGATGGACCAGATGCTCGTGTACGGGCAGCCGGTCGCGCCGGGCGTCGGCACGACGGCCGCGATGGTCGGGCTGCGGCACAACTTCTGACGGTTGCCGGCGGCGCCTGGCGATGCCGCGGCGGTCGCGCGTGGCCACCACCTGCATCGATCGGCGGGATCGGCTACAGTGGGCGTTTTCGGCGCGCTCCGCCCTGCCGTCTCGCCGTCGACCGTGGCGCATGCGGCAGCAGGAACGGGGCGCGGATCCTTCACTTCGACGAGCGACCCTCCATGTCCGACCTGTCCGCCTTCCCGATCACGCAAAAGTGGCCGGCCCAGCATCCCGACCGTCTCCAGCTCTACTCGCTGCCGACGCCGAACGGCGTCAAGGTGTCGATCATGCTCGAGGAAACCGGCCTGCCGTACGAGCCGCACCTCGTGCGCTTCGACACGAACGACCAGTTCTCGCCCGCTTTCCTGTCGCTGAACCCGAACAACAAGATCCCGGCGATCATCGATCCGAACGGCCCGGACGGCAAGCCGCTGCCGCTGTTCGAATCGGGCGCGATCCTGATCTATCTCGCGGACAAGACGGGCCAGCTGATCCCGAAGGATCTCGCGGGCCGCTACGAGACGATCCAGTGGGTGATGTTCCAGATGGGCGGCATCGGGCCGATGTTCGGCCAGGTCGGGTTCTTCCACAAGTTCGCCGGCCGCGACTACGAGGACAAGCGCCCGCGCGACCGCTACGTCGACGAATCGAAGCGCCTGCTCGGCGTGCTCGATGCACATCTCGCGAATCGTCAGTGGGTGATGGGCGATACCTATACGATCGCCGATATCGCGATTTTCCCGTGGGTGCGCAACCTCGTCGGCTTCTACGAAGCGGGCGACCTGGTCGGCTTCAGCGAGTTCCGGAACGTCAAGCGGGTGCTCGACGCGTTCGTGGCGCGTCCGGCGGTCGAGCGCGGGCTCAATATTCCGGCGCGCGGCTGACGGGTCAAGCGGATGCACGCCGTGCAGGCCGCGATCTGAAGAACCCGCCGCATTGCGCGGCGGGTTTTTTATTTGAAGTTCGTTGCGAATTTCCGGGAAGGCGGTCGGTGTTCAGTTGCGCCGGCGCATCACCTGGGCCACCGCCACGACGGATCGGACAGGTGTTCCGCAAAGTAATCGGACAGCGCAGCCACCTTGGCCGGACGGGCGCGCGCGGACGGCGTGACGAAGTAAAGGCCGCCCTTCGTCAACGACCAGTCGGTCAGGAGCGCCTCGAGGCGGCCATCGGCCAGATATTCGCCGGCGATGAATTCGGGCAGTTCCGCAATCGCGAGGCCATCGAGCAGCGTGGGCAGCAGCGCATCGGCATTCGTCACGCGCAGCGGTCCGGTCGGCATGACCGGTTCCTCGTCACCCGCGCCGTTCGTGAACCGCCACACATCGCCGCGTGCGCGATACGCATAGGAAAGGCACGGCCGATCCACCAGTTCGCGCGGATGGGCGGGCCGTCCTTCCCGCTTCAGATACGCCGGCGACGCCACCAGGAACTGGGTGACCGCGCACAGCCGCCGCGCGACCAGCGAGGAATCCGGCAGCGCGGCGATGCGCAGCGCGGCGTCGAAACCGTCGGCGACCAGATCGACCGACGCATCGGAAAGATGCAAGTCGATCGACACCTCGGGATACGCGCGAAAGAAACCGGGTAACAGCGGCGCGACCCAGCGCAGCCCGAACGACATCGGCACGGCGAGCCGCACCAATCCACGCGGCTGCGACGACATCTCGCGCGCGGCGCTTTCCGCCTCCTCGGCCCGGCGATAAATCTCGCCGGCCGTCTCACAAATGGTCCGGCCGAACTCGGTCAGCGCGAGCTGGCGCGACGTGCGATTGAAGAGCCGCGCACCCAGCCGGTCCTCCAGACGGGCGACGCCCCGCGAGACTGTCGCGACGGACACCCCCATCGCACGCGCCGCCGCCGCGAACGATCCTTCCTCGGCGACCTTCGCGAACATCGCGAGTCCTTCGAAATCCGGCAGCTTGGCCATCGTCCCTCATCTTTTCATTTATGCAACGTTAGGTTGCAATCAATTCTATTTCGAAATGATCGGGGCGTCGATATTCTCCTCACATCGCAGCACGCCACACCGAACGCAGTCCCACTTATCGAATGCAAGGAGAAGCAAAATGGCACGCAAACTCGACAGCAAGATCGCCCTCGTGACCGGCGCAACCAGCGGCATCGGTCTTGCCACCGCCCAACGCTTCGCGGCAGAAGGCGCGCACGTCTACCTCACCGGTCGCCGTCAGGCCGAACTCGATGCCGCCGTGAAAGGCATCCAGGCAGCGGGCGGGAACGCGACCGGCGTCCGTGTCGACTCCACGAAGCTCGATGAGCTCGACGCGCTGTACGCGCAGATCAAGGAAGAACAGGGGCGCCTCGACGTGCTGTTCGCGAACGCCGGCGGCGGTTCGATGCTGCCGCTCGGCGACATCACCGAAGCACACTACGACGACACCTTCGATCGCAACGTGAAAGGCGTGTTGTTCACGGTGCAAAAAGCGCTGCCGCTGCTCGCCGAAGGCGCATCGGTGATTCTCACCGGTTCGACCGCGGGCAGCGCCGGCACCGCTGCCTTCAGCGTGTATTCGGCGTCGAAAGCCGCGGTGCGCGCCTTCGCACGCAGCTGGATTCTCGACCTGAAGGACCGCCGCGTCCGCGTGAACACGATCAGCCCGGGGGCGACCCGCACGCCCGGCCTGCTCGACCTCGCCGGCGACGACGCCGCCCAGCGCCAGGGTCTTGCCGATTACCTGGCGGCCCAGATCCCGATGGGACGCCTCGGCGAACCGGGCGAGATCGCGAGTGCCGCGCTGTTCCTCGCGTCGGACGACGCGAGCTTCGTGAACGGCGTCGAGCTGTTCGTCGATGGCGGCCAGCAGCAGATTTAAGCATTGCGCTTAAGCATTGCGCCGGGTGCGGATGCGATCGTCGACGATCGAGCCCGCGCCCGGCGCGTACGCGCGTTTGAATCCGGACACCTCATGATCGAACATCGATCGTTTCAGTTGCTTGGCGCGACCCGGAGCGACTGGCGCGACACGCGGATGCATTTCCGCCTCGGCGCCTGCGGCCGCCCCGATCATGGTTCGCTCGGCGCGCTCTACGCCTGGAACGACGAAGCGTTCGCTCCGCATGCCGGCGTTGGCCTGCACGTTCATCGGAACGTCGAGATCGTGACCTGGGTGCGCTCGGGCGCGATCACGTTCGAAGATGACGCGGGCAATCGCACACGGCTGGTCACCGATTCCATCCAGGCGATGCGTGCGGGCGCCGCGGTCCACTTTGCCGAGCGCAACGACGAGAATGTCCCTGCGCGGCTGTTCCGGATCTGGCTGCATCCGCGCACGCCTGGCGGCACGCCGCGTTCGGCGACGCGAACCTGTTCACGCGAATGTCGCGAAGGCCGCTTCGTCACGCTGGCGAGCGGCGATCCCGATGACGTGTGCGCGGGCGCGCTGCCCATCCACGCCGACGCGCGCGTGCGCATCGCGACATTACGCGCAGGCACGACGGTGCATCACGTGTTGCCGGGGTCAGGCGTGGCGTACCTGGTTGCAGATCATGGCCGGCTCGATGTCGGCGACGTCCGGCTCGCGCCGCGCGACGGGGTTGCCGTTCGCGACGAATCGCGGCTCACGTTGGTGGCACGAGACGACACCGATGTCGTGATGGTCGAGCTTTTTCGGTAAGGAAACCGTATCTTTCGGTTCGATCGCAACGACATGCTTTAATAGTGGCGCGTCGTACGAAAAGCTCGGTTTGGTCGCTTTATTGGCCGTTTTTCGCTGAGGCGCAGACGTGGATTCCGCGTGACGGGGGGCGTCTGCAACCGCTCGGCAAGCGACGTCTACGATCCTTCACGACGATTTTTCCGCCTCGTGTGTTCGCCTCGCGCATTCTGCGGCGCTACTTTCCCTCCGCCCCTTTCGACGCCCCGTCTCCCAGCCCCGCCAGCAACTTTCCCAGTAGTTCGGACAACTGTGCCTGTTCCGCATCCGACAACACGGCCAGCAATTCCCGCTGATTGTCGATATGCGCGACGACTGCCTCATCGATCAGCGCGCGGCCGGTCTCCGTCAGCGCGACGAGCGTGCCGCGCCCATCCGCCGGGTTCGGCCGGCGCTCCACCCACCCGGCCTTCTGTAACCGGTCGATGCGCGCGGTCATCCCGCCCGACGACATCATCAGCGCGTCGTACAGCGCCGTCGGCGTCAGCGCGAACGGCGCCCCGCCGCGCCGCAGCGTGGCCAGCACGTCGAACTCACCCGGCTGCATCCCGTAGCGCGCGAACAGCGGATTGAGACGGTCGCGCGCGATCACGAGCGCCGCTTCCTGCAGCCGCCCCATCACCACCATCGACGACGCGTCGAGATCCGGACGCTCGGCGCGCCATTGTGCGAGTGCATGCGCGGCTCGATCCATTAACCCTCCTCGGCTCACCAGTTATCTTGACGTCGAGATAAATCAGCATTTATCTTGATGTCGAGATACTTTACATGAAAAGCGCGCGGCACCTCCCCCGAGGCGGCCGCGCACCGATATCGAGGGCCTTGCAATGAATCGCTTCACTTCCCCCGGATGGCGGCTTGCCGCCATCGTCCTCGTCGGGCTGAACCTGCGGCCGGCGCTAGCCGCGGTCGGCCCGCTGCTCGACATGATCCAGCGCGCGACTGGCATCAGTGACGGCGCGGCCAGCCTGCTGACGACGATCCCGATCCTGCTGATGGGCCTCGGCGCACTGAGTGCGCGGCGCCTGCAGCGCCTGACCGGCATCGCGGGCGGCGTCTGGCTCGGCGTCGCGTTGATCGGGCTCGCCTGCGTGTCGCGCATCGGCGCGCAGCATGCGTGGCTGCTGCTCGCGAGCGCCTGCTGCGCGGGCGTCGGGATCGCGATGGTGCAGGCGCTGCTGCCCGGCTTCGTGAAGGCGCATTTCGCGTCGCGGATCGGTGGTGCAATGGGCGTCTATTCGACGTCGATCATGGGCGGCGCCGTGCTCGCGAGCGTCGTCGCGCCGTTCGCCGCGGCCCAGTGGGGCTGGCTCCCCGCGCTCGCGGGCTGGGCGCTGCCGGCCGGGGTGGCCGCGCTGGCGTGGCCGCTGGCCAGCCGCGGCGGCGACGCGCTCGCCGCCGGGCCGACGTCGGCGTCGAACGCGCAACCGTCGCGCTCGACGCGCGCGTGGCGGCTCGCGCTGTTCTTCGGCATTGCGACGGGCGCGTACACGCTCGTGCTCGCGTGGCTGCCGCCGTACTACATGCGGCTCGGCTGGTCGCCGACGGCGGCCGGCAGCCTGCTCGGCGGCGTGACGCTCGCGGAAGTCGTCGCGGGGCTGACGATCTCGGCGACGATCGACCGCCTGCCCGATCGCCGGCCCGCGCTGCATGCGGCGATCGCGTCGCTGTTCGTCGGCTTGCTGGTGATGCTGGCCGCACCGGAAGCGCTTGCGCTGCCGGCCGCGCTGCTGATGGGCGCAGGGATCGGCGCGCTGTTTCCGCTGTCGCTGATCGTCACCGTCGACCATGCGGCGACGCCGGCCGACGCCGCATCGCTGACCGGGTTCGTGCAGGGCATCGGCTACCTGATCGCCGGGCTGTTTCCGTTCGCGGCGGGCATCGTGCGCCAGCATCTCGCGGATCTGTCACCGGCGTGGATCGCGATGGCCTGCCTGTGTGTCGCGCTGTTTGCGCTGGCGGCGGGGTTTGCGCCGAAGCGGGTGCTGCATGCGGCGCGTGCGTAGCATGTGTCCCGCGCAATGTTGCCCCGCCGCGATCGGACAGGACGGTGGGCGTGCTCAACCGCTCAACCTGGTCCCTGTCGTCGGCATTCTCGGTGAATCGGCGTCGCCGATCCACTTCGTTGGTGGCGCGGTCACGATCGGCGCGGCGCGCGACACACCCCTGCGCGCACGCCGTACCGAAGCCGGGCCGCCCCGCGCGTGATCAGCCCGCGCTCGCGTACAGCGTCGAATCGGCGAACCCTTCGGCATCGAGCACGCGTCCGATCAGGATCAGCGCCGTGCGCTCGATCTGCGTGCCCTGCACCTTGGCGACGATGTCGGCGAGCGTGCCGGTCACGCGTTCTTCATCCGGCCAGCTCGCGCGATAGATCACCGCGACCGGGCAATCGGCGCCGTAATGCGGCAGCACTTCGTCGACGATGCGGGCGAGATGGCGCACGCCGAGATGGATCGCGAGCGTCGCGCGGTGCGCGGCGAGCGCGCCGAGCGCTTCGCCTTCCGGCATCGTTGTCTTACCCGCGAAGCGCGTGAGGATCACCGTCTGCGCGACGCCGGGCAGCGTCAGCTCGACGCCGAGCGTCGCCGCGCACGCGGCCGTGGCCGTGACGCCGGGCACGATTTCATACGGAATCCCGAGCGCTTTCAATCGGCGAATCTGCTCGCCGATCGCACCGTACAGCGACGGGTCGCCCGAATGCACGCGTGCGACGTCCTGCCCTTTCACATGCGCGCCGGCGAGCAGCGCGACGATGGCGTCGAGGTCGAGTTCGGCCGTATTGACGACCTGCTCGGCGCGATGGCCGTCGAGCACGGCCGCCGGCACCAGCGAACCCGCATACAGGATCACCGGGCAGGTGCGCACGAGGCGCTGGCCCTTCACCGTGATCAGCTCCGGGTCGCCGGGGCCCGCGCCGATGAAATACACCGTCATCGAAAAATCTCCGTCAATTCATGGGATGCCCGGCCGCGCGGCGTCATGCGCGTGCGGCCGGATCGAGCGCGTCGATGAGCGCCGCGGCCGAATCGAACGCGCGGTCGGCGTCGGGCAGCGGCGGCCGGCGCAGCATCACGACCGGCAGCCTGCGTTCGCGCGCGACCTCGAGCTTGGCTTCCGTGGCCGCGCCGCCGCTGTTCTTGCTGACGACGACGTCGATGCCCATCAGCGCGAACAGCGCGCGCTCGCCGTCGAGCGTGAACGGCCCGCGCGCGGCGACGATCTGCGCGCGGGCATTGCCGGGATGCGCGTCGAGGCAGCGCACGAGCCAGAACTGGTGCGGCGGGATCGCGTCGAGATGCGCGAGCGGTTCGCGGCCGAGCGTGAACAGCGGCCGCCTGAACGGCGCGAGCGCGGCTTCGATGCCGGCCCAGTCGTCGACCATGCGCCAGTCGTCGCCGGGTTGCGGCAACCATGGCGCGCGGCGCAGCGCCCACAGCGGCACACCCGCTTCTCGCGCCGCGGCGGCGGCATTCGCGCTGATTTGCGCCGCATACGGGTGGGTCGCGTCGATCACGAGGCCGATGCCGGCGTCGCGCAGATAGGCGGCCAGCCCGGCCGCGCCGCCGAAGCCGCCGACACGCACGTCGCAGCGCAGATCGTCGGGCACCTTGCCGAGGCCGGCCAGGCTGTAGACGTGCCGAGGCCCGAGCGCGCGCGCGATCTTCAGCGCGTCGCCGGTGCCGCCGAGCAGCAGGATGCGCAGGCTCATCGCGCCTCCCCGACGAAGCGGCCCTGCCGGTCGATCGCGAACATCTCGACCGCGACCGACGGCGGCACGATGTCGCGCGCGACGCGCAACGCCTGCGCACAGACGAGATCGCCGAGCGGCACGCCGTCGGCGTGCGCGAGCTTCAGCGCTTCCTGGCTGGTGTTCGCGGCGCGCATCGCGGCCTGCAGCGTGTCGCTTGCGCCGGCTTCGGCCGCCCACTGCGCGAGCAGCGGCAGGTCGATGCTCGAATGGCGGCTGTGCAGGTCGAGATGGCCGGCCGCGAGCTTGCTGAGCTTGCCGAAGCCGCCGCACATCGACAGCCGTGCGACCGGCGCGCGCCGCAGGTGCTTGAGCACCGCGCCCGCGAAGTCACCCATCTCGATCAGCGCCATGTCGGGCAGTTGATAGTGCGCGCGCATCGCGTCCTCGCTCGCGTTGCCGGTGCACGCGGCAATATGCGCGATGCCGTTCGCGCGGGCGACGTCGATGCCCTGGTGGATCGACGCGATATAGGCCGAACACGAGAACGGCCGCACGATGCCGGTCGTACCGAGGATCGACAGCCCGCCGACGATGCCGAGGCGCGGGTTCATCGTCTTCAGCGCGAGCGCTTCGCCGCCTTCGACGCCGATCGTCACGTCGAAGCCGCCCGCATAGCCGTGCTCGGCCGCCAGCGCGTCCAGGTGCGTCGTCATCATCTGGCGCGGCACCGGGTTGATCGCCGGTTCGCCGACCGGCAGCGTCAGCCCCGCGCGCGTGACCGTGCCGACGCCCGGCCCCGCATGAAACCGCACGCCGGGCGCCGCCGCGAGCGCGACGCGCGCGAAGATCAGCGCGCCGTGCGTAACGTCCGGATCGTCGCCGGCATCCTTGATGGTGCCGGCTTCCGCACCGTCGGCGGTGGCCCGGCAGAACGCGAGCCGCATCATCACGCGCTGCCCCTTCGGCAGCACGATCTCGACCGCGTCGTCCGCACGACCCGCGAGCAGCAGCCGCGCGGCGGCGAGCGACGTCGCGGTCGCGCAGCTGCCGGTCGTATAGCCGAAGCGTAGCGGCGCGGGCTGTTCGGGAGTCTCGTCGCGCATCACGCGTCCGTTGTGTTCGTCGCGGCCGACGAGGCGGATATGTCGGCCGCGTCGGGCTTGCGCACGTCGTACAGCGTGACCGGCAACGTCTGTCGCCACGTATCGAAGCGGCCGAGCGGCTCGGCGTGTGCGAGCGACACGCGCGTGAGCGTGCCGCCATGCGCGTCGCGCCAGGCGGCGAGCATCATCTCGCCTTGCAGCGTGACCGCGTTCGCGACCAGCCGGCCGCCGGGCTTCAGCGTGGCCCAGCACGCGTCGAGCACGCCGGGCGCGGTCGCCCCGCCGCCGATGAAGATCGCGTCGGGCGCGGCGAGTCCCGCGAGCGCGTCGGGCGCGCGGCCCGCGACGAGCTGCAGGCCCGGTACGCCGAGCGCGTCGCGGTTGTGCTCGATGAAGCGCTGCCGCTCCGCATGCGCTTCGATCGCGATCGCCTGGCATGACGGATGCGCGCGCATCCATTCGATGCCGATCGAGCCGCTGCCGGCGCCGACGTCCCACAGCAGTTCGCCGGGCGCCGGTGCGAGACGCCCGAGCGTCATCGCGCGCAGGTCGCGCTTGGTGAGCTGGCCGTCGTGACGGTACGCATCGTCCGGCAGGCCGGGCGTGAGCGCGCGGCGCGGCGCGTCGGGGCCGGGCTGGCAGTCGAGTGCGACCAGGTTGAGCGCGGCCGTTTCGTCGATGCGCCAGTCCTGCGCGAGGCCGTCGAGGCGCCGCTCGAGCGGGCCGCCCAGATGTTCGAACACGCTGATGCGCGTCGGCCCGAAGCCGCGAGCGACGAGTTCGGCCGCGACGGCGGCCGGCGTGCGTCCGTCGGCGCTCAGCACGAACAGGCGGCGCCCGGGCAGCAGGTGACGCGCGAGCGTCGCCAGCGGCCGGCCGACGAGCGAGACCGCGCCGACATCCTGCAGCGCCCAGCCGAGGCGCGCGGCCGCGAGCGACAGCGACGACGGCGCGGGCAGTACGCGCCATTCGTCGGGGGAAAGCCGGCGCGCGAGCGTGGCGCCCACGCCGAACAGCATCGGGTCGCCGCTGGCGAGCACGCAGACGGGCGACGCGCGCCGCGCCAGCACGCCCGCGAGGTCGAACGGCGACGGCCACGTTTCGCGCGCGGCCGGCAGCCGTGCGGGCAGCATGTCGAGATGCCGCTTCGCGCCGACGACGAGCGTCGCGTCGAGCAATGCGCGCCGCGCACTGCGTCCGAGCCCCGCGTAACCGTCGTCGCCGATGCCCACTACCGTCAGCCACGCCGTCATGCACCCTTCCCCATCGTTCGATTTCCTACCGTGTGTTGCGATGCGCGGCGGCCGGGCTGCCGCGCGTTGATTCGTTGATGATCCCGATCCGCCCCCGCGCCGTGCGTGCTGCCCGCCCGCCGGTGCGATGCGACGACGACGTCACCCGAGCGGCACGCCGACGACGAACGTCAGCAAGGCGAGAACCATCCCGCCGATCGACGCGATCAGCAGCCAGCCGAGCAGCAGCCACGTGAGCGAGCGTGCATCGGTTTTCCGGTACAGGAACGTGCCGCCCGCCACGATCGGCACGCCGAGGCCCGCGAGGCCGACATTCTTCGGCCACTCGGCCGACGGCGCAAGCGGGATCAATACGCACGCGAGCAGCATCCAGGCCGGGATGGCCAGCAGGCCGAGCGCAATGCCCATGCCGAACAGCTCCGTCCTGGCGAGTCTCATCGCGGATACCGGCGGTCGCCGGCCTGGTGTCGAGCTGCCAATCGTACCATTTGCGAGATAGAGCAAAACCGGCTGAAACTGCGCTGTGACGCGGTTGTGCGGCAAATCGACAATGCCGGATCGTCTCGAAAATCGGGTATCCTACGGCCGTTCGTTCGCCGGTGCCCCTCGGGGCCGAAGAGGGAACACAGGGCGCGCCACGCGCCGCTGTGGCTGCCCCCGCAACTGTAGACAGCGAGCCGATCTCCCCCTCATGCCACTGGTTCCACCGGGAAGGCCGGGAGCCGGCGCCGACCTGTCAGCCAGGAGACCTGCCGGCCAGAAAGTGCGTGCGTGCCAGTCGGCGTCGGGCGGGGTGTACCGATACGTTGGCCGCGGCCCGACACTGTCCCGGTACCCCGTTGAGTTCCGCCCCCGTTTCGATTCCTGCGTCGCCCGTCGTGCGCCCGTCGGCCTGCCCGGGGCTCGTGCGCGTGGTCGCGGCCGTCGACGGCGGGCTGTGCCGGATCAAGCTGCCGGGCGGCAGGCTCGACGCGCGTCAGGCACGTGCGATCGCCGCCGCCGCGCGCGCCTTCGGCTCGGGCGCGATCGACGCGACCAATCGCGCGAATCTCCAGCTGCGCGGCATTCGCGACGGCGCGGCCGACGCGCTGACGCGTGCGTTGCTCGAAGCGGGTCTCGGCCCGCCCGTCGACGCCACCTCGAATGCAGACGCCGATGCGGCCGCGCTCGCCGCGAGCGACGACGTGCGCAACGTAATGCTCAGCCCGCTCGCCGGCCACGACCCTGCCGCACTCGTCGACAGCCGCGCGCTCGCCGCGCCGCTCTTCGACATGCTGGCGCGCGAGCCCCGCCGCGGCGAGCTGTCGCCGAAATTCTCGATCCAGCTCGACGGTGGCGAATCGGTTGCGGCGCTCGACCATCCGCACGACATCTGGCTGGCCGCCTGGCGTCGCGGCGATGGCGCGGTGCGCATCGCGGCCGGGCTGACCGGCTGTCCGCCGGTTGCATACGACGATCCACCCGCTTCGGTCGATGTCGCGCCCGATCAAGCTACCGCGCTGGTTCGCGCGCTGCTGCTCGCATTCCTCGATCTCGCACCGGCCGACGTCACGCGGATGCGCGCGCTGCTCGCAATATGCGGCGAACGTGTGCTGCTCGAACGCGCGCAGCACTACCTGCCCTTTCCGCTTGAAGCCGATCCGGCGCTTGCCGGCTGGCGCCGCACGTGCACCGACCCGACGTTGCGTTTCGGCGTGCGCCCGTCGCTCGATGCGACGCGCTGCAACGTCGGCGCGCAATTCGTGCTCGGCCGGCTCGATGCCACCCAACTGGAACGGCTCGCCGCGCTGGCCGAAACCGACGGCGACGGCACGCTGTCGATGACGCCATGGCAAGGCGTATTCCTGCATCGCGTATCGCGCGAACGCGCACCGGCCACGCGCGATGCGCTCGCGTCGCTCGGCCTCGTCTGCGCGTCGTCCGACCCGCTGGCGACGCTCGTCGCGTGCACCGGCAGCGCGGGCTGCGCGAAGGCGCGCGCCGACACGAAGCACGACGCCCTCGCGCTCGCCGCCCGCATCGGCCACGCAGTCGACGTGCACCTGACCGGCTGCGAGCGCCACTGCGCGCTGCCGCATCCCGCGACGCACACGCTCGTCGCGGTTGCGCCCGCGCACTACGACCTTTACCGGCGCGACGCCGCGGCGGGCCTCGGCGCCCCGCTCGCGCGCCATCTGACGATTGACCAGGCCGCGGCCCGACTGACGGGCGCGCGGCACAGCCAGGACACCACCGATGCTTGACTACATTCGCGACGGGCAGGAAATCTACCGCCAGTCGTTCGCGACGATCCGCGCCGAGGCCGACCTGTCGCAGGTTCCGCCCGACCTCGAGAAACTCGCGGTGCGCGTGATCCATGCGTGCGGGATGGTCGACGTCGTCTACGACTTGCGTTTCTCGGCCGGCGCCGGCACGGCGGGCCGCACGGCGCTCGCGGCCGGCGCGCCGATCCTGTGCGATGCGCGGATGGTCGCCGAAGGCATCACGCGTGCACGGCTGCCTGCCGACAACCGCGTGATCTGCACGCTCGGCGAGCCCGAGGTGCCGGATCTCGCGCGGCATCTCGGCAACACGCGTTCGGCCGCCGCGCTCGAGCTGTGGCGCCCGCATCTCGCGGGCAGCGTCGTCGTGATCGGCAATGCGCCGACCGCGCTGTTCCACCTGCTCGACATGATCGACGCCGGTGCGCCGCGCCCCGCGCTGATCCTCGGTTTCCCGGTCGGCTTCATCGGCGCGGCCGAATCGAAGGCGCTGCTCGATGCCGACAGCCGCGGCGTGCCGTACGTCGCCCTGCTCGGCCGGCGCGGCGGCAGCGCGATGGCGGCGGCTGCGGTCAACGCACTCGCGACGGAGGTCGAATGACGACCGCGCGCGGACGCCTGTTCGGGGTCGGCGTTGGCCCCGGCGATCCCGAACTGATGACGATCAAGGCGCTGCGCGTGCTGCAGGCCGCGCCCGTGGTCGCGTATTTCGTCGCGAAGGGCAAGAAAGGCAATGCGTACGGCATCGTCGAAGCGCACCTGCAGGACGCGCAGACGCAACTGCCGCTCGTCTATCCGGTGACGACCGAGGCCTTGCCGCCACCGCTGTGCTACGAGACGGTGATCGCCGACTTCTACGACACGGCTGCCGAGATCGTTGCCGCGCACCTCGACGCGGGGCGCGACGTCGCGGTGATCTGCGAAGGCGACCCGTTCTTCTACGGCTCGTACATGTACCTGCACGACCGCCTCGCGCCGCGCTACGACACCGAGGTGATCCCCGGCGTGTGTTCAATGCTCGGGGCACCGCGGTGCTCGGCCAGCCGCTCGTCTATCGCAACCAGAGCCTGTCGGTGCTGTCGGGTGTACTGCCCGAGCCCGAACTGCGCGAGCGGCTCGCGCGGGCCGACGCGGCCGTCGTGATGAAGCTCGGCCGCAATTTCGACAAGGTGCGCCGCGTGCTCGACGAACTGGGGCTCGCGAAGCGCGCGCTGTATGTCGAGCGCGCGACGATGGCGAGCCAGCGCATCGTGCCGCTCGACGAAGTCGATCCGATGGCGTCGCCGTATTTCTCGCTGCTCGTCGTGCCGGGGGAAAAATGGCAAGGATGACGACTCCGCCCGCGATCGTGATTCTCGGCGCGGGCGCGCTCGATACCGCGCGGCGCATCCAGGCGCGCTATCCGGGCGCGCGCGTGCATGGCCTCGCATCGCGCGTCGCGGCCGACGTGCCGTTCGACGATCTCGGCGCGCACCTGCGTGAACTCTATGCGCGCGGGCTGCCGATCGTCGCGCTGTGCGCGGCCGGCATCGTGATCCGCTGCATTGCCGCCTCGCTCGCCGACAAGGGCGTCGAGCCGCCCGTGCTCGCGGTGGCGGAAGACGGCTCGGCGGTCGTGCCGCTGCTCGGCGGGCTGACGGGCGTCAACGTGATCGCGCGGGAAATCGCCGCATGCGTCGGCGTTGCGCCGGCGATCACGACGAGCGGCGAACTGCGTTTCGGCGCGTGCGTGCTCAATCCGCCGGAAGGCTATGCACTCGCCGATCTCGGCCAGGGCAAGCGCTTCGTGTCCGATCTGCTCGCGGGCGCGTCGACGCGCATCGACGGCGCGGCGCCGTGGCTCGACGATGTCGCGCTGCCGCGCGACGATGCGGCCGCGCATGCGATTCGCGTGACACCCAACGCATGGCGCGGGTCGCGCGACGAACTCGTGATTCATCCGCGCAGCGTGGTGATCGGCGTCGATGCGCAGGCTATCCACGCGGATGAAGCGCTTGCCGCACGCATCGATGCGGCACTCGATTCGCAAGGTCTCGCACGACTGGCGCTCGCGGCGATCGTTGCGCCCGCATCGGCAATCGGTGATGCCGTGCTGGAAGAAGCCGCGGACACGCTCGACGTGCCGCTGCGTTTCGTCGATGCCGATACCGATAAAGGCGGCGACGCTGACGCGACGGATGATGCGGCCACCCTGCTCGGTCGCGCATTGCGCGTCGCACACACGCTGCGTGCCACGACGAACGGCATCGCATGCACGGTCGCGTCGCATCCGGTCGATCCAGCCACGCTCGGCCGTGCGCGCGGCCGGCTGACGGTGCTCGGCCTCGGCCCGGGCGGCGCCGCGTGGCTCACGCCGGCTGCGCGCGCCGCGCTCGCGGACGCGACCGACATCCTCGGCTACACGACCTACGTGAACATGGCCGGCCCGTTCCGCGACGACCAGCGCGTGCACGGCACCGACAATCGCGAAGAGATGCAGCGCGCCCGCCATGCGTTCGAGCTTGCGGCCGAAGGCCGGCGCGTCGCGGTCGTGTCGTCGGGCGACCCGGGCGTGTTCGCGATGGCCGCGGCCGTGCTCGAAGCGCTCGACGAAGCGCGCGACCCGCATTGGGCCGCGGTCGACCTGCGCATTGAGCCCGGCATCTCGGCGTCGCTCGCGACGGCCGCGCAGGCCGGTGCGCCGCTTGGCCATGATTTCTGTGCAATCTCGCTGTCGGACAACCTGAAGCCTTGGGACGTGATCGAGACGCGCCTGCGGCATGCGGCGCAGGCCGATCTGGTGATGGCGTTCTACAACCCGATCTCGCGCGCACGACCGTGGCAGCTCGATCGCGCGCTCGACGTCGTGCGCGCGCACCGCAGCGCCGAGACGGTGGTCGTGCTCGGCCGCGACATCGGCCGGCCGGCGCCACGCTCACGACGACGACGCTCGGCGCGTTGCGCAGCGACCAGGTCGACATGCGCACGATGGTGATCGTCGGCTCGTCGACGACGCGGCGCTTCGCGGTCGGCAACGCACGCGAGTGGGTCTATACGCCGCGCTGGTATCGCTGAACCCGGTCAGCGCGTCGGCGTGACGCCGCGCGTGTCTGCCTGCGCAGTGCCGGCTGCACCGTCGGCATGCCAGAACCGGCATACGAGCACGCCGACGATGGCCTGCGCCGCGACCACGAACGCGACGCAGCCGGCCCATCCCCACCGATGCCAGCCGGGCACCGGCAGGATCGAGCCGAGGCTGCCGCCGAAGTAATAGCAGGACAGGTAGATGCCGATCGCCGTCGAGCGCGCGCTCGACGCCGCCTGCGAGATGAACGTGTTGGCCGACGCCTGTTCGACGAACACGGCGGTCGAGCTGAGCGCGAGGCCGGCCAGGATCACCGGCACGTGGTCGGACAGCGTGAACAGCGCCCCGCCGATCGCGAGCGCGGCCGCGGCAAGCCCCGGCGCGCGCGGGCCGCGATGCCGCGCGAGGCGTCCTGCCAGCGGGGTCACGACCACCGCCACCAGAAACACCGCATAGATCGCGCCGATCCCGACCGTGCCGAAGTTGAACGGCGCGCGGGCGAGGCGCAGGCCGACGAACGTGAACGTCGCGACCTGCGACGCGAGTACGCATGCGCCGATCGCGAACGACGCAAGCAGCGGGCCGCGCGTGACGATGCGCCAGGACGGCCCCGCGCCGCGATCTGCCTCATGCTCGACGCGCCGCGCGGTTGGCCGGACGCCGGCAGGCTCGCGTAGATCGCGACGCCCGTGACGAGACACAACGCCGCGACGACGTCGAGCGCATGCCGCCAGCCCCAGATCGACGTCATCAGGTTGGTCGCGAAGCGGCCGGCGAAACCGCCGAGCGTCGTGCCGGCGACGAACAGCGCGCTGATCTCGGCCGACGTGCCGCGATCGAAGCGCTCGGCGATATACGCGATCGACAGCGCGAAGATGAACGGCATGACGAGACCGGCCGCAAAGCGCGCGCCGAGGAACGACGCGAAACTGCCCGCCTGCGCGGACCACACGACCGGCAGCGCGACGGCCACCGCCGCGAGCGAGATCGCGACGCGCCGCTCGATGCGCGCGGCCAGCACGCCGACGAACGGCGCGATAATGGCGACGGCCGTGGTGTGGCGCTCACGCCCTGCCCGCGTGCTCCGCGCTGACGCCGAAGGTGGCCGCGAGTTCGTGCAGGATGCCCTGCGTCGAATACAGATTGAGAAACGCGGCGAAGCCGCAGAGAAAGAACGCGATGCGCGTGGTCCTGTCGTTCATCGGAGCTGCCTGGTCGTCGATACCGACAGTCTGACGAGCGCGCCGCGTGCACGCCAATACCGTTTTCATCGCGATTGATACCGGAACGACAACAATGCTCGACCTGCGCCGCCTCCGCTATTTCGTGGTCGTCGCCGACGAACTGCACTTCGGCCGCGCGGCGTTGCGCCTGCGGGTCGCGCAGCCGCCGCTGACGCGCCATATCGCCGCGCTGGAAAGCGAGCTCGGCGTCCGGCTGTTCGAGCGTTCGACGCGCGCGTGCGGCTGACGCCGGAGGGCGCCGCGTTCCTCGACCATGCGCGCCACGTCGTCAGCGCGGCCGCCGAGGCCGAGGCGAGTGCACGCAAGATCGCGCAGGGCATCGCCGGGCGGATCGTGATCGGCTATGCGAGTTCGATTCCGATGTCCGACACGTTCCCGGACGTGATCCGCGTCGCGAGCCGGACGATGCCCGATGTCGAGCTCGCGTTCCGCGAGGTGGCGACCGCAAGCCAGCGCCAGCAGATCGCGGACGGCACGATGGACATCGGTTTCGGCTGGGCATGGCACGGTGCGCCCGGCGCGCCGGTGGCGTCGCTCGTCGTGTCGCGCGAACCGCTCGTCGCGGCCGTGCCGGCCGGCGATCCGCTCGCGAGCCGTGCGAGCGTCGACGTCGCAGCGCTTGCGCACGCAACCTTCGTCACCTTTCCGCCCGGTTACGGCTCGGCATTGACCGCGGCACTGGACGACCTGTGCGCGCAAGCCGGATTCACGCCGCGGATCGGCGCGACCGCCGCACAGATCACGACGCTCGTGTCGCTGGTGGCCGCCGAGCGCGGCATCGCGATCGTGCCGGGCTTCACGGCGACGCTGCAGCGTCCGGGCGTCGTCTACGTGCCGCTCGCCGGCACGCGCGCGGTCGAGCAGATCGTGTCGTGGAACGAGCCGTTCGCATCGGTGTGCGTCGAACGCTTCGTCGCGCTGGCACGCTCGCTCGTGCAGCCGCCATCGGCTTGAAGCACGGCGAGCAATACGCGGCGGGCCTCACCCGGTCGATCGGAAAAATCACCCGCGTCGCGCATGCCGGAACTGTGTCGAATCGGCAAGATCGTTACGTATCGGGAATCAAATAACAAAAAGAACTCCTGACCATTCACTATTCGACGCGAATCCTCCAAGATGAGCACGCCGTCGGCCGGGCATGCCCGGTCGCCCGACCGGCGGCGATACGCGGGCCAGCGTATCCTCTTCCACTTGGAGAACACAATGAACAACAATGTGTTGCCGCGTTTCATCCCGCGCGCATTTGCGGCGGGTTGCCTGCTTGCCGTGGCGAGCGTGTCCCAGGGCGCCGGCGTCTATGCGCCCTATGTCGACGTGACGCTCTATCCGACGCCGCTCGTCGACCAGATCGGCGTCCGGCAAGGCATCCAGCAGTTCACGCTCGCGTTCGTGGTCGCGGGCAACGGCTGTGTGCCGTCGTGGGGCGGCGTGCAGCCGATCGGCAACGGCTCAAGCGGCGGCCTGCTGACCGCGCTGTCGACGTCGATCGCGAGCTATCGCGCGAAAGGCGGCGAAGTCGCCGTGTCGTTCGGCGGCGCGAACGGCACGCCGCTGATGCAGGCGTGCACGACGGTCCCCGCGCTGGCGAGCGCGTACCAGACCGTGATCGACACGTACGGCTCACGCACATCGACTTCGACATCGAAGGTGCGTCGCAAACGGACACGGCCGCGGTCGCACGCAACTTCCAGGCGGTCACGCAGCTGCAGGCGAGCTATGCGGCGAAAGGCAAGCCGCTGCACGTCACGCTGACGTTGCGACGATGCCGACCGGGCTCACGCAGGACGGCCTGAACGTCGTCAACGCGGCGATCTCGAACAAGACCGCGTTCGATGCGGTGAACGTGATGGCGATGGACTATGGCCCGCGAACCTCGACATGGGCGCGGCCGCGATCAGTGCCGCGCAGGCGCTCTATTCGCAGCTCGATACGGCCTTCAAATCGGCCGGCCAGCCGAAGACGAATGCGCAGCTCTGGCAGATGGTCGGCGTCACGCCGATGATCGGCGTGAACGACGTGCAGGGCGAAACCTTCACGCTCGCGAATGCGCAAAGCGCGCTGAACGCGGCGGTCGGCAACGGCTACGGCTTCTTCGGCAACTGGTCGGTCGGTCGCGACCAGGCCTGCCCGTCGGGCGGCTCGTATGCGTCGCCGACCTGCTCGGGCGTCGCGCAGCAGCCGTATGCGTTCGCGACGATCTTCAAGCAGCTCGACGGCAAGTGGGGCGCGGGCGTCACGCAGGATCCGAACTACGGCGGCGGCTCGAACGGCGGCACGCCGCAGCCGGGTGCGCCCTGGGCGGCCGGCCAGGTCTATACGGCCGGCGCGACGGTCACCTACCAGGGCACGACGTACCAGGCGCAATGGTGGACGCAGGGCGACGTGCCCGGCCAGGCCGCCGTGTGGAAGGCGGTCGGCGGCGGCACCGCACGTGGTCGGCCACCACCGCGTATTCAGGCGGCACCTGCGTGATGTACCAGGGCGCGAAATACTGCGCGAAATGGTGGACGCAAGGCGACAACCCGAGTGCGGGCGGCGTGTGGGTGAAGTCGTGATGCGGCGTAGCGGCCGGCGCTAGGCTTCAGGCCCGTGCATCGGGGGCCGTTCACGGCGATCGCCCGCTACGGGATCGCCGGCGGACGGCCCGCTGATCGGTAGCACCCTGCCCGCTTTCAGTCGCGCGCGTGCTCGGCCAGCAGCCTCGCCTTCGCGTCGACGAGCAGCGCCGCATGCGTGTCGCGATGCTGGCGAATCCGCTCGGTCGGCCCGACCACCGACAGCCCGTACCAGTCGCCGTCGAGCGTCAGTGCGACCGCAATGGCCGACAGCTCGGGCGCGCTCTCGCCGAAGTTCTCGGCCCAGCCGAGTTCGCGAAACCGGCGGTTTGCGCGACGAGCGCGGGCAGATCCGCCACCGTCGCGTCGGTGAAGCGCTCGAACGGCAACTGCGCGCCGAGCGCCTGCTGCGCGTCGCCGGCCAGTTCCGCGAAGATCGCCTTGCCGATCGAGTTCGCATGCAGCGGCGCAGTTCGCCGGCGCGCGCGTATAGCGGATCGCCTGCTCCGATTCGACGACGTCGAGATACGTGACCGACACCCCCTGGATCTTGCCGAGCACCGCCGTCTCGCGGCTCGCGTCGCGCAGCGCGACGAGATGCGGATGGACGATGTCGACGACCGGATCGGTCGCGTCGATCGCGGCGGCGAGCGTCTGCAGGCGGCGCGTCGGGTAGTAGCCGCCGCGCTTGCGTACTTCGTACAGGTAGCCGCGGCTCACGAGCGTGCGCGCCATCGCGAGGCAGCTCGACGCCGGCACATTGAGCAGGCGCGCGAGTTCGGTGAGCGGCAGCGGCCGCCGTTCGGCGGCGAACAGCTCGAACAGGTCGAGCGTGCGGGCAACGAGTTTGACGTCCATGACGAGTGCTTGAATCGGAACGGGACACCGCGCACCGGGCCGGCTGCCAGGTCGGACCGGTCAGTACGACTTCGGCAGCCCGAGCACCTTCTCCGCGATGTAGCACAGGATCAGTTGCGGACTCACGGGCGCGAGCCTCGGAATCATACACTCGCGCAGGTAGCGCTCGACATGGTATTCCTTCGCATAGCCCATCCCGCCGTGGCGTCGCGACCGCCGTCTGGCAGCCTGGAACGCGGCTTCCGCGCCGAGTATTTCGCGGCGTTGGCCTCCGCGCGCACGACTGCCCCGCGTCGTAGCGCGTCGCGGCCTTCATCACATCAGCCACGCGGCCTCGAGCTGCATCCACGCTGCGCGAGCGGATGCTGGATCGACTGGTTCTGCCCGATCGGCCGCCCGAACACGACGCGCTCGCACGCATACTGCGTCGCGCGGCGCAGCGCGGCCTGTCCGAGCCCGATCGCCTCCGCGGCGATCAGGATCCGCTCGGGATTCAGCCCATGCAGCAGGTAGCGGAAGCCGTCGCCTTCGTTGCCGATCAGGTCGCTTTCCGGCACGCGCAGGTTGTCGATGAACAGCATGTTCGAATCGACCGCCTTGCGGCCCATTTTCTCGATCTCGCGCACCTCGACGCGCGAGCGGTCGAGGTCGGTATAGAACAGGCTCAGCCCGTCGGTCGGCTTCGCGACCTGGTCGAGCGGCGTCGTGCGTGCGATGATCAGCATCTTGTTCGCGACCTGCGCGGTCGAGATCCAGATCTTGCGCCCGCTCAGCACGTAATGGTCGCCGTCGCGGCGCGCCTGCGTGCTCAGGTGCGTGGTGTCGAGGCCCGCATCGGGTTCGGTCACCGCGAAGCACGCCTTGTCGCGCCCGGCGATCAGCGGCGGCAGGAAGCGCGCCTTCTGTGCGTCGGTGCCGAACACCTGCACCGGATTCAGCCCGAAGATGTTCATGTGGACGGCAGACGCGCCGGACAGGCCGGCGCCCGACGCGCTGATCGTGCGCATCATCAGCGCGGCCTCGGTCATCCCAAGCCCGGCGCCGCCATGGGCCGGGTCCATCGCGATGCCGAGCCAGCCGGCCTCGGCGAGCGCCGCGTGGAAGTCGGCCGGAAACCCGCCCGCGCGGTCGCGTTCGAGCCAGTAGTCGTCGCCGAAGCGCGCGCAGATTTTCTCGATCGCGCTTTCGATCGCGCGCTGGTCATCGGTCAGGTCGAACTGCATGGCATGCACTCCTGGAAAAGGCGAAGCGGCTGCGCCGCTTTCAAAAGGAAAACGCCCGGCG